>OZ240222.1:0-3186512 GCA_965197695.1 Dehalococcoidia bacterium | reverse complement strand
GTTGGCGCTGAAATCGAACCCTCGGTCATTCAGGCGGTTTATTCCCCTGGCAATTGCGCTGGTTCTTGCGGCGCTGGTGGCGGTCCCGTCCAGCGGGATCGTCCAGGCCCAGACCCCGCCCGGTAACGAGCTGACCCTGGTCAACGCCGACCGGGAGTTCGTGGAGCGCAAGAAGGGCGGCGAGTTCGTCGCCCGCCCCATCTTCGACCGGGAGATCGCGGACCTCTTCTACGCGGTCAGGGACGCCGACACGAGCGACTGGATAAGCGCCATGTACCGGGTCAATGGCGGCGAGAAGGAGCGAAGCGACGGCTGGGAGTACTCGTGGGAGTACCCCGACCTCGACGAGCAGCCCGACCTCGACCTCGACCGAGCATACCTGCTGGTGATGCTGGCCGTCGCCGAGGACGGCAAGCGGGGCGAGTTCTACGCCGTCGTCCCCATCCACGAACCCGGACGCATCTGGGACAAGATTCTGTCCGCCCTCAACCCCGCTCGGTGGGCGAGGGCCTTCGCCGGCTGGGTGATCGAGGGAGTCCACGGAACGCTCTGCGGAGTGGTTGAGCGGGCGTCCGGCGAGGACGCCGACAACTGCGGGGGCGGGTAGCCGATGAGCGACATCCTCACCGGCACCCCTGCGGACCTCACCTACGCCCACGAGCTGGTGCGCCAGGCGTGGATGGTCGTATGGGCCATAACAACCGGCGCCCTGGTGGTCATCCTCGGCTGGATGGGCCTGAGCTTCATCGTGAGCGAGCACCTGGGCCGCCAGCAGACGGGGTGGCGGGAGATGGTGCCCCGTTTGGTCCTGGGCCTCGTGGCCGCCGCGTCGTCCCTGTGGTGGTGCGCCCTGGTCCTCGACGTGGCCGACGCCGTGTCCGGCTTCATAGCCGTCTCCCTGAACGTCACCCCCGGAGACCTGCTCCGGGCTCCCCTCGACACCTTCCTCAGAGCCGTCCAGGCCGGGAGCGTGGGCATGGCGCAGCTCCTTGCCCTGCTCTACCTGGTCTACGGATTCTTCGTCCTCTACGTCATCGTCCAGATGGTGCTGCGCCTGGCCCTCATAGACATCCTGCTGGCCCTTGCCCCCATCGCGCTTGGGCTGTGGATATTGCCCCACACGGCGGGCTGGGGAAGGCACTGGCTGCGCCTGTTCATGACGACGGTGTTCCAGCAGGCCATCCAACTCATCGCCCTGGCCCTGGGAATCGGCTTCCTCAACGAGTTCGCGTCGGTCGCCGCCTTCGAGCCGGTGCAGGACCTCATCTGGAAGCTGCTCATGAGTCTCGCCTTCGTCTACATGGCGACCCGGGTGCCTTCAATGATGGGCAACGCCGGGACCTTCGATAGCTGGCTCTCGATGCTCTATTTCGGCATGAACCTGCCCGCTTCGATGGTGCGCTCGGCGAAGACCATCGGGCTGATGAGCGGCGCGGCGGGAGGGCCGGGAGGCATGGCCGTCGGAGCGATTGCGGCAAGCGCGGGGGTGTCGGCGGCAGCCTCCGGCCTGAGCTCGGCGGCTTCGATGGCGACCCCATCGGCAGGCGGAGACGGCGGCGGAGAGCCCAGGAGCAGCGGGGAGTAACGACGACAACCAACAGGCGCGGATGACAGAGCGCCGACCAATACCACGACGGAGGCGGAGAGATGTGCAGCTAACGGAGCTTACGGACTTCGACCGATAGAGACGAGCGGAACGCTCGAAACGAGAGAGGAGACAAACGAATGGAAGACCTTACACAGACCATATCGAACCTGGTGGGAATCCTGCTGGGGATCGTGGGCGCGGTGGGCGTCGGATTCTTCATCTACGGGGCCTACCTGTACCTCACGGCCAGCGGCGCGCCCCACCAGATGGAGCGCGGCAAGAGCGCCATGATGACCGCCCTGGCGGGCATCGTCCTGGCCCTGGTCGCCTACGGCGTGGTGGAGCTGGTGATGAACGCCGTCGTGGACCCGGGAATCGACATCGACGACGCGCTGCCCGAACCGCAAGCGCCGGACGCCGGCGACGGCGGCGGCGACAGCGGCGGCGGATAGGCGGACGCGAGGAGGAGAGACACATGAGAGAACACGAGGTACCGACTCACGTTCAGGCCGAGGACCGGGTGCTGCTGGGGTTCACCTTCCCCCAGATCGTGGCGGTGGTGGCGGTGTGCGCCCTGTCCTACGGGGCCTACCGCTACGCCCCCGTCGGCCCGTCCGAGGTGCGCATGGCGATTGCCGTCCTCTTCGGACTCGTCGGCATCGTCATGGTCGTGGGGAAGATAGGCGGTCGGCGGCTGCCCTTGGTGGCCGCCGACCTTCTGAAGTACCGGCTGGGGGCGCGGGTCTATGCCGGGCCGGTGTCCCAGCTGGTGAGAGCCGAGCCGCCCGCGCCGGCGCAGCCGGTCAAGAGCGGCCCCGGCCCGCTGAGCCTGATGGCGAAACGCGCCGGACGCGGGCTGGGAAGGCTGCGCAAGAGCAGGAAGACCCGCAAGAACAAAGAACGCCGCAACGGGCGGATGCGCTGGTTCGGCAAGCGCAGGGGGAAGGACGGAGGGAGGGGCCAGCGTCACGACCACCAGGCCGAGACCCTGGAGAGCAGACGCAGGAAGCCCCGCATGGGGTGGATTCCGGTGGTGGCCCTGGCCGTCCTGATGGCCGCTGTCACGGCCGTCCCCCAGTCGGCCCTGGCCGACGACCACGAGCCCTGGCGTGACGAGATCGACTTCGAGCTGACCGAGCCGGTGGAGGGGCGTCGGATATTCGTCGAGGGGCTGACCGTCTCCGGCGAACGCGCCGCCGTCACCCTTCGGGCCGCCACCGCCCTGGACATCCGCGTCCGGGCCTTCGGCGGGCCGCAGGGAACGTGGCTGCGCTTCTGGGGTTCGGCAACGCTGGCCGAGGGGGAGCGCATCGACTACTCGCTCCCTCTCCACGGTCCCGCGCCGTCCTTCACCGTCTCGTGGGAGGACACGCTGGGCCAGGCCGGGGCGCTGACCTTCGAGGAAGCACAGCTTCCCTTCCCCCTGCCGGTCATGGAGGGAGAACTGTGCGACCTTCGCGTGATCTCCCTGGGCTGGACGCCCGGCGCGGTCAGCGGAGTTGTCGAGTCCGAGTGCGTGGCGAGCATCGAGCACCCGGTGGAGCTTCAGACGGTGGCCGGATACGAGAGCGTCACCCAGACGGCGCTCATGGACGCCCAGGTGACGGCCATCACAGGGACGGTCTCCGCCGCGACCGGCGCGTCCCATGAGAGCGTCCCCTTCGTCCCCGACGGAGAGACGCGGTTCACGCTGCCGGTGGGAGATGGGGCAGGCATTCACAACGTGACCGTGGACGCGAGCCTTGAGGCGAGCCTCCGCATCCCCATCCCCCCGCTGACCGTGCTCACCCACCACCCGGAGCGGACGGAGCAGGTCACCAGGACCGTGCACCTCCATCGCCCGGGGGACAGCGACTCCGACAGCCAGACGGCGACGGCCACCTGCGAGGACGGCGCAACGGCGTACGCCACCGCGACGGCGTACGCCTACGTCCCCAGCGCCACCATCGCCAGGCAGGTGACGGTGGACGTCCTGCACAAGGAGCACGTCAAGGCCGAGACGGTGGAGCGGTCGCCCGTCACGAGGACGAGGAGCGAAACGCTGTCTCTGGCGTCCGCCGTGGGATCGGACGACCCCTTCGCCGTCCTGGTCCTGCCCGAACCTGAGCCCGAGGACCCGCCCGCAGAGCAGGAGCCCGCCGATGGGCTGCGCCAGTGGTTCGACCGGCTCGGATGGGAGTGGCCCTGGTGAGACGCGCCGCGACCCTGCTGCTGCTGACCGGCGCGGCCCTCGTGTTCACGGGGGCTGCGCCGGAGGAGCACGACACGATGCTGGAGCAGTTCGACCGCGTACTCACGGCGATGGCCTACGCGGGCTCCGGCCTCGCCGTCTTCGCCATCGTCTGGGCCGGTTTCATCCTGATGGCCGAGGGCGGCGAGGAGCGCGGCGGCGGCAGGGCAAAGACCGCCGTCGTCATGGCGGTGGTGGGCCTCGTCCTGGTGCTCTCGGCCAAGGGCGTCGCCGCCCTGCTGAAGCACGGCATCATCCCATCCTTCCCAACACCCTAGAGCAGAGGAGAACACCCTGTTGAAAGAGCTTATTCGACGACTGACGAGACGAGGAGCGCAGGGGCCGTCACAGGAGGCCGACGCCTTGCAAGGCGAGCTGGGGGAAGCGGGGCAGAACGCCCCCAGGCCGACGCCGGAGGAGACCGGCGCTCCCCAGGAGACGGCCGAAGGCGCGGTCGAGCCATCCGCTCCCAAGCCGCCGCCCGAGCTGCCCCTGTTCTTCATGCTGTCCCACCTGGACGACGACGGTCCCGTCCGCCTGGACGGGGTGAAGCTGGGCGTCTGCGAGGTGATGGGCCTTGAGATAGACGAGCCGAAGCTGGGGGCCTTCGCGGGGGCGCTCAACGCCCTGGACTTCCCGGCCCAACTGCTCATAAGGCAGCACCCGCCACGCCTGGAAGGGATGAGGGAGAAGCTGAAGGAGGCCCAGCCGGAGGACCTTCCCCCGCAGACCAGAGCGGCGGCTGAATCCCTCGGGCGCCTGTTGAACGATCTGGAGGCCCGCGACGGCATCCTCGACCGACGCTTCTACGCCGTGTGCGAGGCGGCCCGCATCGACGATCTTCGCGGGCTGCTGTCGAGGGCCGGGCTGTCAGTCCATACCCTCAGAGGCCGCCAGCTTCGGATGTTTTTTGTATCGGCCACGCTGGGCGGCTCACCTTCCGAGTTCGACGAGGAGAGTCCCGTCGAGGTGGAGATGGGACGCCGCGACGTGCGCGTCGGAGACCGCCTCGTGCGCTCCCTTCACCTGGGCAAGTGGCCCCGGTCGCTGGCCCCCGGCTTCCTGCAAGGACTCATGGCGGCGGGAGCCCCTATGGACCTGTCCGTCCACGTCGGGCCGATTCCGGCTGAGCAGGCGGCCAGAACGCTGGAGTGGCAGAAGGTGCGCTTCGAGTCGGCGCAGAGCCTGTCCTTCAAGCGGGGCCGCACCATGTCCCCCGAGGCGGAGATCGCCCTGGAGGACATCACCCGGCTGCGCGACGAGGTGCAGCGGGGCAGGGAGAGGCTGTTTCATGCCTCCCTGTCCGTGACCCTTCACGCGAAGGACGAGGCCGCGCTCAAGGAGATGACGCAGCGGGCGAAGGCCCACTTCGGCGCCACACTCGGCAAGCTGGACGCCCTGGCCTTCCGGCAGAGGGAAGGTCTGCTTTCGACCCTGCCTCTGGCGCTGAACGCCGTGGCCGAGTGGCGCAGCCTGGACACCTCCAGCATCGCCCGGCTCTTCCCCTTCTCGCCCCCCGACCTGGACACCCGCTCCGGGACCCTCTACGGCATCGACATGCGGGCCTGCTCCCCGGTGGTCTACGACCCCTGGGACGGCACCCACCTCAACGCCAACACGGCTGTGTTGGCACGGTCGGGAAGCGGCAAGTCATTCGCGACCAAGCTGGGGGTGCTCAGGGGCCTCTGCCGGGGAGTGACCGCCTACGTCATCGACCCCGAGGGAGAGTACGCGGACATGGCCCGCGCAGCCGGAGGGCGCGTTCTCAGCCCCGGCGTGCCGGGCGAGGGCATGAACCCCTTTGTCATCGAGCGGGGCGACTCCGAGGAGATGCTCCAGCGCATCGGCAGCCTGAGACGGCTCATCGAGGTCATGGTGGGAGAGAGCTTAGGCGCGGAGCGCAGGGCGTCCCTCGACCACGCCCTGGCGGGCTACTACGCCGAGCCCCGCGAGCGCACCGGCTTCCGCGATTTCTACAAGTATCTGCAAGAGAGTGAGGCGGGCGACCCCGCTCTTGCAAGGCTGCTCAGGCCCTTCGCCACCGGCAGCCTCCGCCACCTGCTCTCCGACGAGGGCGACGACCTTCTCGGCAGTGAGGCGCTGGTCACGGTCTTCGATCTTCGATTGCTCGAACCGGAGCTCAGACCCGCCGCCGCGATGGTCTGCACCGAGACGGTGTGGGCGGCGGCCGCCCAGGACCCCAAGCCGAGGCTGCTGGTCGTCGACGAGGTGTGGTCGATCATGCAGCACCCCGAGGGCGCGGCCTTCATGGTCAGCATGGCGAAGCGGGCGCGCAAGCACCGGCTGGGACTCCAGTTCATCACCCAGGACGTGCAGGACCTCCTCTCCGAGGACACGTCGAGGACCATTACCGGACACTCCGGTCGCGCCCTGCTTCAGAACGCCGCCTTCAAGCTGCTGCTCCAGCAGGATGCAGCGGCTATCAGCACGGTGGGCGACGCCTTCGACCTGCCCGAAGACCTCCAGCGCTGGCTGCTCTCCTGCCCTCGCGGTGACGGCCTGCTTCTCGCCAGGGGCAACCGCTTCCCCGTCCGCATCGAGGCCACGCCGGAGGAGACGGCGGTCATCGAGTGGAGGCCGGGCCAGCACAGGTAGGCAACGAAACGACGGACACATAGAGAGAGGCCCATAGAGGAAGGAGTAGAGCATTGAAGCTGAACCCGAAGAACCTGTTGTTTGGAGACGATAGCGAGAAGAAAGGCCCCGTCCTGCTGGCGGTGACGCCGCCCCGCGCCGGGGAGCGCACGCTCCTGGGCGTGGAGAACATGCTCGGCTCCATAGCGGTGCCGGAGCCCTTCTCCCTGGAGCTGGCCGCCGACATGGACGGCGTGACCCTCTTGGCCCGCTGCCTCGACGACGAGGTGGTGAGAGGCCAGCTCTCCGCCCACTACCCCCAGGCCCGAATACAGAAGGTTGACCCGGAGGACGACCCCCTGCGCCTGGACGAGGGTGAGCGGGCGTGGAGCATGACCCTGCGGGCCGACGGCCCGGAGTACGTCCCCCTCAGAACCTTCCGGGACGACGACCTGCTCGACCCCGGCTCAGACCCCCTCATCGCTCTGATGGGAGCGCTCTCGGCCCTGGAGGACGGCGAGCGCGTGGTGGCGCGGCTGTTGCTGCGCTCCCTGGGACCCGACTGGTCGCAGCCCCATCTCGAAAAGGCCCACAAGAGGCCCGGCATGGAGCCGAGGGAACCCGCCTACACCTACCAGACCAAGCCGTTGCAGATGGACGGCGTGACGATGGCCGTGCTCGGCCTCGGGGCGCTGGCGGCCCTGAAGGGCTACCTCTGGGTGCAGGACGGCGAGATATGGAAGGCCGCGCTCCTGGGAACGGGAACCGCCCTGGGCCTGCTCGCGGGCGGTTGGGCCTGGCACCGCTGGAAGAAGGCCCGCAAGCGGGTGGAAGACCCGCTGCTGATACAGGAGAAGGTCTCCCGCATCGCCTTCGACGCCGAGCTCCAGGTCACGGCGATCCTGCCGGAGACGACCCGGCCCCAGCGAGCCGCCGAGCTGCTCGGACCGGTTGCCGCGGCCTACCGGCACTTCGACAACCCCGCCGGGGCGCGGTTCAAGGTCGGCAGGGTCCGGCCCATAACGCCGGACCCCAACATGCTGCACCCCGCAGGACCGGGCCTGTTCGGAAGGCGCAGCGTCATGGGCGTTCGCGAGATCGCCTGCCTGTGGCACCCGCCCGGAGCGGGCGACGAGACGCCCCTGGTGGAGCGGTCCGGGGCGAGGGCGCTACTGCCCTCGGCGAAGGGCGTCAGGGGAGGCGCGCTGGTGGGCGACACCACGGCGGGCAAGCCCCGGCCCATCCGCTTCCCCGACGACCTGCTCCGCCGCCACCACCTCTACGTGGCCCGCACCCGCATGGGCAAGTCCACCCTCATGCACCACCTCGTCACCCACAAGATGCGGGAGAAGGCCGAGGGCAGGGACCCGGACGCCATCATCGTCATAGACCCCCACACCGACCTTGTGGCCGGGCTGATGGAGCACGTGCCGGAGTCGCTCATGGACCGCGTCCGCCTCATAGACCTGTCGGACGAGACCCGCTCCCCCGGCATCAACCTGCTTGACACCCGCATCTTCGCCGACCGGGACCGCACCGCCGACTCGGTGGTGCGCGTCGCCAAGGGCCTGTGGGAGCAGTGGGGGCCGAGGATGCAGTCCATCCTCGAACAGACCGTCAAGACCCTGCACGAGGCCAACGAGCAGGTGGAGGCGGAGCGGCAGTACACCATCCTCGACGGGCTGCGCCTGCTGTCCAACGACCCCTTCCGCAACTCCGTGCTGAAGAAGGTCTCCGACCCCTATCTGCTTGAGTGGTGGGCCAGGGACTTCGGAAGCTGGCACCGCCAGTACCGCGCCGAGGCCCTGGCCCCCGTGCAGACCCGCCTCTCCTACTACGCATCCTCCAAGAGGGCGCGGGCAATCCTCGGACAGCGCCGCTCCACCATCGACCTGCGCCGCACCATCCACGACGGCGGAGTCCTGCTTGTATCGACATCGCAGGGGACCGTCGGCAGGGACGTGGCCGCCCTGGTGGGCGCGTCCCTGCTCAACCTCGTGGACGCCGTGATACGGGAGCAGGGAAGCCTGCCCCTGAGCAGAAGACGCGGCGCTCTCGTGGTGGTGGACGAGATGCAGTCGATGCCCGGCGTGGACTACGAAAGCATGTTGTCCGAGCTGGGCAAGTTCGGCGCGTCCTTCGTGCTCGCCACCCAGAGCCTCGCCAAGCTGGACGACCTCTCCCGCACCATGCGGGACACCCTTCTCGCCAACGTGGGCTGTCTCGCCGTCTTCCAGGTGGCGGGCAACGACGCCCGGACTCTGGTGTGGGAGCTGGGCAAGGAGCGGGTGGCCGAGGACGACATCGTTTCCCTGCCGGTCCACCACTGCTACGTCCGCGCCACCGTGGGCAAGGAGCGGATGCCCGCCTTCTCCATGATGGTCAGAAAGCCGGAGGAGGGAGACGCCGACACCGCCTCACGCATCCGCGCAGCGGCTGCCGCATACACCGTCCCCGCACGCCAGATCGCCTACGGCGACGCAGAGGGCGACCTGAAGGTGGAGGAGTTCCGCAGGGCCGTCGAAGACCCGAAGAGCGACGGTGAACGGCAGCAGAAGCCGGAAGCGGAGGAGGTGCAGGAATGAAGCCCGAAGGATGTGAGGCCGACCTGCTCCGCGCCCTGTCGCGGATGCCCTTCCTCGACCGGCTGGAGATGGTCGCCGTCTGCGGCTGGTCCAGGGGCGCGGTCTACGAGGCCATAGAGAGGCTGGAGTCCGGGGGTTCTGCGCCTCCGTGCCCCACGCCACGGGGCTGCTTCCCCCTTCCCGGAGGTTCCACCTCACCGCCGAGGGACTGAGGCGGCTCGCCGCAGAGGAGGAGGTCTCCCTCGATGAGCTGCTTCGCAGCCGCCCCGTCTCCGCCCAGTGGCGGCGCAGCCTGATGGAGCGCCTCGACGCCGTGGCATCCGTCTACGGCGTAGCCTCCAACGTCTCCGACATCGCGTTCCCCGTCCGGTTCCGCTGGTACCGCTCCATCCCCCTGGACGCCGCCATGACCCTTCCCGACGGGAGGACCGTCGGCATCGTCCGGCAGGGACTGACCGCCGACAGGTCGGGCTTCTCCCGGCGTCTCTGGGGGCTGCGCGACTGGCCGATTCCCGGAACGGTGCTGGCGCTCATGGCCGACGAGATGCGGCTCAGGCACGCCCGAAGGCTCCTCTCCACCACCGACGTTCCGGCCCTGCTCGCCGTGGAACGCCTTGCGGTCCTGACGGGGGCGGGTGACCGGATATGGAGTCCGCCGAAGATCGGCGCCGAGATCGACCTGCGCTACGCCCTCGACCGGGTGGGGCCGGGCGGACAACTTCCAATAGAGCCGGAACCGCAGCGCGCCGACCCGCCCGCCGACTTCGCCGTCGAGGGTCCGGGATGGGACATCCCCGACCACATGCTGCCGGTCCTTCTCAAGCCCATAGAGAAGCGCGCCCTCGACCTCATCTCCGACTGGCCCTGGATCGCCCTCAAGGAGATGGCCGGGCTGATGAACGTCTCGACCCAGAGGGTCTCCCACGGCGTCATCCCCCTCGAAGGCTTCGGCCTCGCGGCCCGGCCCCGGGAGGCGGGCGGACGCCTCGCCCTTACCGACCGGGGGCTGGCGCTCCTGGCTCGCAGGGACAGGACTTCCGTCGCCGTGGCGAGGAAGCGGTGGAGCGTCACCCTGGAGGACGCCGAAGGCCCCTTCGAGTGGCGCAACGTCACCGGCAGGCGCACCCGCCAGCTGCTCAGGAACATGGAGCACACCTCAGCCGTCCACGGCTTCCTGGCCGCCCTCGCCGAGCAGGCCCCCCTGCTGGGGTGGGAGGTCGTCCAGCTCGACCCGCCCCGCAGGGCCTCCCGCCACTTCCGGCACGACGGCGGCATGCGCGCCGTCAACCCCGACGCCTTCGGCGTCCTGCGCAAGGACGATGCGACCTGGCCCTTCTTCCTGGAGTGGGAGCGACGCGCCGTGCGCCCCTCCACCATGTCCGACCGGCTGGCCCCCTATCTGCGCTACTACTCTTCTCACAGGCCCACCGACGACCACGGCACACGGCCCGCCGTCCTGGTCGTCTTCGACGACGAGATCGCACAGACCCACTTCCTGCGCGTGGCGCGGGAGGAGATGCGGGCCGAGGGGGTGACGGTGCCCCTGTTGGTGTCCCACAGGCAGGCCATAGACGCCCTGGGGCCGATGGGACACGCATGGCGCTCCCCCGCCGACCCGCAGTCGCCCCAGGCCCTGACGCCTCAATGAACGACGAGGAATGAGATACCAATGCCTACACAAGATGCCCATAAGCGGGAAGGCCCCCGGAGGCGCGGAGGACGGACCGTTGTCCTGCTCGACGTGGCGGCCCTCTGGAAGCGGCTGGCACTGCTGAACCGCTCCCAGAACTGGCTCGCCAGGGAGATCGGGATAAGCCCCGGCTACGTGTCGAAGCTGGTCAACACGGGGCGCTCCCCCTCCGGTCGCATCCGCCGCCGGATGCTCAAGGCCCTGGAACTGACCGAGTTCGGAGACCTTTTCAGACTGGAGGATAGCGATGAACAACAGTAACGACCCGGCCCGTTTCGACGGGCGCGACAACCCCGTAGCCGATGGGACCGAACCCCTGGACGGCGGCGTGCTGCCCGAGGACTTCGGTGAGCGCCTCGACCAGCTCAAGGAGCTCAGCGGCCTCTCGTGGCGCGGCTTCGCCAAGGCCCTCGGCGTGGACCCCAAGCAGCTGCGCATGTGGCGCATGAAGGGCGTCGAGCCCTGCGGCGGAGCGATGCTCTCCATCTGCCGCTTCGCGTTCCGGATACCCGGCGGCCTGCCGGTCATCCTGGGCGAGGGCATCCAGATGACCTTGTTCGAGGAGGAGAGCTAGACAACCGGCCCCGCCGGGCGCAGGGCGCGCATCGGCGGTACGGCGGGGCCTGAACCGGCTTGGAGGCCGTCCGGCGCTCGCCCCTTCCGTCGGCGCCTGCGGCGGCCCGGCCGCACAACTTGCAACGAGAGGCCAGCGGCCCAACTGACCGCCGCTGCGACCACACACCATGAGAGAAGCCAACGGACACGACCAACCGAACAGACGACGGAGGCCCGGAGCCCGGGAGCTTGAAGACGCCCTGGAGCGCTCCATGCCGTCCTACTCGCCTGAACATCGCAGGGCGGTCCTGAAGGGGCTGCGCATCCTGGCCCGCGTCGCCATCCGCTCCTACATGGAGGAGCAGGCGGAAGCAGCTTCCCGGCCCGAGGCCGTGGAGGACGGCGGCGAGGAGCAGAGTTGATGGCTCACGCTCTGGATTCGGGAACCAATGTGAGGGACATCGTGGAGTATAGAGACAACACATTGCCATCTAGTGCCGTCTGGCGGTATACTTTACGGAACGGTATCTGGTGATGGAGACCGGCGTGCGGCGTTTCGCCGATGAGCATGGAAACGAGGTTCGTCTCACCGACGAGAGGCTCCGGCACATCCTGCGAAGGCACCCTGAAATGACCTTCCAGCTGCACCGGTTTGCCGAGACCATAGCCAGACCGGACGCGGTAAGTCCCTCCAGGTCGAGCCCGACGGTCCGGCTCTTCTACCGGCTCTACCCGGACCTACGGGGCAGGAACCGCTACATCTGCCTCGTGGTGAAGAGGGAGGCTGACTACTCCTTCATACTCACCGGCTACCTGAGCCGAAGCATCAAAGGAGAGTGACCATGACGAGCAAGAAGGTGTTTGTCTCATATGACCACGAAGGGGACATGCTTGAGGTGCTGTGGGCTTTCAGAGAGGGCTACTTCACCCCCACCGACGACGAGCGCGTCCTCAAGCGGCTGGACGACGACGGAGACGTGATCGGTTTTCTCATCCACGAGATGAGCACCATCACGGAGCCTAGCCCCGTCGAGTTCGAGTTGACGTCCGAGCCGGCCGAAGATGATGTCGCAAATGTCACCGTGCGGGAGGCGGCCGTCCGCTTGGGTGTATCGGAACGAAGGGTGCGGAAACTTGCCCGCGACGGTCGGGTGCGGGGAGCGATCAAGACCGGCTCCGAATGGCTGATTCCAACGCCGGTTGATGTGATTCCGGGAAGGAGAGGGCCTGCCGGCGTCGCAAGCCGTATGGTAAGCAAGAGCAAGTAGCCAACCCCACGAATCCCATATCGCGCAAGGTGCTAAGACAGGGGAGAGACACATGAACTCCGAAAGGCCGATGATCCTCGCCACACTGCTACGTGAAGCATTGAAGAGCGTCACGATTTCTCATAGTAGGTTAGGACCCATCCATCCCAGTACCTATAGGCAGATGGTGCGTAGGTATAGGTCTATGTACGACCCGAATCTACGGCTGCAGGCGTCCCTCTACGACATCGAATTACAGAATGCCTCAATAGCAGAAGCCATCCTCAAACTACTTAGGGACGAACTCAAGCAAGCCATCCGTGATGACAAGATTCTCTCAGCGTCATTCGCCATTCTTGGTGGCGTGGGTGGCGGGTCTCCAATAAAGAACATCCTCAAGAATCTCATGAAGGAGGCCATTGTAAACGGACCCGAAAACGCTGCGAGGTCGTACTATGCCAGCATCGCCCGCGGGCACCTCGTATTTCAGGAGTACTACCTGCTTTCCGGCATAAAGGTAGCAAAGGAAGTGCAAGTCCTTGATGGCATATCGCTCATTCCTCTTCCCAACAGTGGAGCAGACCTTCCACACTACTTGCCTTCCACGTTCAACCTGAGTTCTCTCGAATTCTTATCGAAGACACTCCTTAGAGTAGACGTGTCCGTGTCCCCAATCTTACGCGAGCCACCCGAAGGCGACGCTCCACTGTCGGGACTTGACGAGGGCTTCCACATAGCGGTCCACAGTACCGAGGTTGAAGAGTTCTACCCTGAAAGGTTCTTCCAAGCGTTGACATTCATCGGTGAGCAATCGGTCCAAGCCGCGATGACATGGAGGTACCTTACCGACAACGAAATCTTCGATCTCAGTTTGGGCACAGGCTCCGGATACTCATACTCATTATCAACGTCAGCGGCTCCCTCTGATTTCTCTGAAGCGCAGATCAGACAAGCTTTAGACCTCTACTACAAGGTGGTCGGCCTTCCTCCGGATGTGCTAAATCAGCTCAACATACCCGTCGACCGCTGGATGAAATCGAAAACCCAACGAGGATACGTCGATAAGCTCATTGACCTGGGAATAGCTTTCGAGTCCTTCTTCCTACGTGGCATAAGTCAAGAAGTGACCTTCCGGTTCAGCCTCCGTGGTTCCCTGTACCTGAGAGAAGGTTTGAAGGAGAGAAGCCAACTGAAGAAAGAGCTTGAGCAATTCTATAGATACCGTTCCAGGGCAGTTCACGAGGGGACATTGCCAGATAACGTGAGGGTCGACGGGCAAACCATGCGTGTCGGCCAGTTCATCGAAAGGTCACAGGAGTTGTTCAAGCAGTCTCTGTTGAAGGCTATCGAGAGCCGTCAGCTACCAAATTGGAGCACAGTTGAGTTGGGCGGAGAACAAGGGGCGGATGACAACTCCCCTCAACTGCCCAGAGACACAGACCACTCATAGGGCGATAAGGGAAAGGCAATCCAATCTTGACACCGTGGGCCAGTTCGTTCATGATAAGGTTATGACATTGTATGACATCTAGGAGCAAAAAGAGAGAATGACCACTCCCAGGAAGTCGAAGGTCATCACCTTCTCCCTGCCCCCGCAGATGGAAGAGCAGGTCAGGCAGCTGATGCAGGAAGAGGACCGCACGATGAGCGAGCTGATCCGTGAGGCTCTACGCCTGTACATGGACGAACGGGAGTGGCTGCGGCGGCAGCGCCGCCAACGGGCAGAGGCCCGCCGGAACGAACAGCAAGACGCACAAGGAGCAACAGATGAGTGAACGAAACGACCGCACGCCGGCAGCCCTCTACGCCAGGGTCTCCAGCGACCGCCAGGACGTGGACCTGTCCGTGTCCGCCCAGCTGAGAGCGCTCAGGGACTACGCCGACAAGAACGACTACGAGGTCGTTCGGGAGTACGTGGACGAGGCGGAGAGCGGGCGCGTGATGAACCGCCCGGAGTTCCAGAAGATGCTGGAGGAGGCCAAGAGGACCGAGGCGCCCTTCGAGGAGATATTGGTCTGGAAGTTCTCGCGGTTCACCCGCAAGCGGGAGCACGCCGTCGTCCTGAAGTCCATGCTCAGGCGCAAGGGCCTCCGCGTCGTCTCCATCACGGAGCAGGCCGAGGACAACCCCACGGGCAGGCTCCTCGAAGGCATCATAGAGACCGTGGACGAGTTCTACAGCGAGAATCTGGCGATGGAAGTCCTGCGGGGTATGAGGGAGGCCGCATCCCGTGGCTTCTGGGTCGCTCCCATGGCCCCCTACGGCTACAGGAAGGTCAAGGTGCAGGACGGACCCAAGGAGAGGCCCGCCCTGGAGCCGGACCCCGAAACGAACGGCATCGTCAAGCGCATCTTCGACCTGGCCGAGACTCGAAAGGGGATGATGAAGATCGTCCGCATCCTCAACGACGAGGGCATCGCCAGCCCCAGGGGTAAGCTCTGGAACAAGCCCACCGTCCACAACATCCTCAGAAACGAGGCGTACCTGGGCACCCTGGTCTGGGGCAACAACGCCAAGGACGGGGCCGAGCCGGTGAGGGTGGACAAGGCGTTCCCCGCCACCGTCGCCAAGTCCCAGTTCGACCGGGTGAACAGGATACTGCGCTCCCGCGCCCCCAAAGTCTCCCACCCCCGCAGGGTCGGAAGCACCTTCCTGCTGAGCGGCCTGGTCAAGTGCTACAGGTGCAAGAGGGCGCTGTCGGGCCGCTACTCCAGCAGGGGCACGTTCCCCTACTACGTCTGCCACTCCTTCGTAAAGCGCGCGCCCGGGTCCTGCGACTCGCCCAGGGTGGACGCCCGGAAGTTCGAGGAGCTGGTCGTCGGCCTGATTCGCACCAACATCCTGACCGAGGGCAACATTCGGAGCCTGGTCAATGTCGTGGACGAGCAGATGGACGACGTGGCCGGCGACGAGCGCAAGCGGCTGGAGACCATCGAGAAGGAGCTTGCCGACGTGAGGGGCAGGCTCGACCGGCTCTACGACCTCGTGGAGACGACGACCGAGTTCAACATGGCCGACTTCGCCCACCGCATCCGAGACCACAAGGAGCGGCAGGAGCGCCTTGAGTCCGCCGCTGAGGGGGCGAGGGCGATCCTGGCTCAGCGCAGGGCGGTCCTCGATGACGTGAAGACCATCACGGCCTACGCCAAGGACATGAGCAGGTTCCTGCAAAAGAGCGAGCTGACGGAGCGCAGGGCCTTCATCGAGACCTTCGTGAAGGAGATCGAGCTTCTGCCCGACAACGCCGTCGTCCGCTACAGCGTGCCCATGCCCGACGACAGCTTGATTCCGGGAAAAAAAGTGCAAGAGATACCGCTGAACGGCTCGGTGGTATCTTCCGTAAACGGTAGTCCACCAGACTTGACAAAATCAAGAACCTTCGCGTTGAGGTTCAGGCTGGCGGTGTAGCAGCACCAATGGTACACGGTCGCCTGTGGCAATGCCCACACGAGGTGAATGAAGACTACCTAAATGGGCGTATTCCTTCTCAATACCCGCAGGCTCGCCATCTTGGGGTGCCTGCTTGTCATCAGCACCCTAAATGCCTGCGGGGACAGCCCGGCACCAACGCCGACACCTACGGGTACGACCACACCGGTTCCGGCGGTGACACCCACACAGACTCCCACACTCACATCTACTGCAAGGGCCACACCAACGCCGGCTATCGCAACCAGCGCGTCGACGACCACATCAACCCCGGAGCCGACGCCCATGCCAACCCCGACTGCTACGCCCACGCCCGAACCCGCCAACACGCCTACACCCACGCCTACCAGTACACCTACGCCGGAGCCGACGGCTACGCCCACGCCCGAACCCGCCAACACGCCTACACCCACGCCTACCAGTACACCTACGCCGGAGCCGACGGCTACGCCCACGCCCGAACCCGCCAACACGCCTACACCCACGCCTACCAGTACACCTACGCCGGAGCCGACGGCCGCCCTTACGCCGACACCGGAGCCGACCCCCATTCCAACACAAGCGCCAACACCCGAACCCACCAGCACGCCAACGACTGCGGATCTGGTTGTGAACGTCGCCATCAGGACCGACGATCACGGAACGGCGTGGTGGGTATTCAGCTACCCAGGCCTCCCAGGAGCTCTCTGGTTCGAGAACGAAGTCTACCTCCCCGCTCAGTCCAGTGTGCAGTTTGTGATCAGTGCATTCGACGACGCGCCCCACCGGATCACAGCGGATGAGCTGTTCGAGCCATTCGAGCTGGTTCAGAATGCGCGTGGTGTCATCCTCGGTTTTGAGACATCCGAGGAGCAGTACGTTCTCGGCAAGGTAACCAAGAGTCAGATCCCGTTTCACATCCTTCCGCGTGAAGAGTTCGAGAAGGTCGTAACCTCAAGAGAGGGTTGTGCGAACGGGGTTGTGATACCCAACCCACAGGCTAATCCCGGAACTGTGCGGGACTGTCGGATCCTTCTCCATATGAGAGATACCCTGGTGGGCGACGGGGAGCGGCTGAACTGGGACGTGGGCACACACATCTTCGATTGGGAGGGCACGGCGTGGCTTGAGGTATTACGGTACAGATTCGACGGCGAGGCGTACGGCTCCAGTCGGTTAGCGGTCTTGGATCTGCCTGGCCATGGGCTTACGGGCAGCATACCCGCAGAGATGAGGAGCCTCTCCCTTCTGGAGTACCTCGACCTGAGCGACAACCAACTGACGGGCAACATTCCGCCGGAGCTTGGCGACCTGATCAACCTCAGGCTCAGACGGCTGTACCTCGCTGGCAACAACCTGAGCGGCTGCATCCCTGGACCTCTCAGGTTCTTCGGGGTTCACCTAGGCGGATTGCCGTTCTGCGACGACGCCACGTCGACACTTACCCCTACTCCAACACCTACACCGGTCCCGACCAGCACCAACACGCCGAGTCCCACACCTACTCTGACACCTACGCCCACTCCCCTCGTAGAAGTAACTCGTACCCCGTCTGAGAGCGCATACTACACTCAGTTCGCCAGCATACGAGGCGTTACCATCAAGGCCGGCGACAAAGTGGACCCGGCGGCGATACAGGAGGGTGCGAAGATTGTCGCAATCATGATTGATGGCCGACGAGACATTGCGGATTGTATAGAGGACGATTGGGACTCTGCATTTGCGATATTTCCGAAGGCGTATCCGGTAACTGACTTACCCGAATTCTCATACCTGAAGGGCAAGAAGGACATGTGGGAGCAGTCGTACGATGACCCACTGCAGATAGATGGTCTGGGCCCCACACGCTCAAACCCCGTGACAGCGGTGTCCGAATGGTCGCTGATTCAAGACCCCAGCTATCCCTACCGTCGCTACGAGGTGGCGGTTCACGAGTTTGCACACCATCTGATGAACCTGTGCTTTACACGTCAAGACCACGAATCTATGGAAGAGTTACGCTACAGTTCAATGGAGTTGGGGTACGGCGAGGGTCTCATGGTAAATACAGATGAGTTCTTTGCCGGACTGTCCGAGGTTTACTTCTCAATTGAGGGGGGGTATACCCAGGCGGCACCTAGAGTACTTCCCATCTAGGGTCATGGAGTATCTGGAAGAGTTCTATGGAGCTCTGGCACCAGCGGAAACAGAAGACCCTATGTATTTGCGATACGTTACGAGTTCCGGTGTTCCCCTACCCTGGTTGAATGCTGCGGGCGGCACGTTCGAACATGCCACTTTCGGCTACAACATTGACCTCCTACCGAACTGGAAAGTCGAATCCCACGACACTTATAGAACGCTTCTGTCAGGGCCTTCATCCGAGATTCTTATCGAGTACACTCGCTTGGCCAGCGGTGCAGACACCGAAAGCGAACTTGTGCATCTTGCCGAGTCCCAACGTCAAGAGTGGGAACGGTGGACGCAAGGGTGGGACGTGACCGAGGTGAAGTCGTTCGAGCGAGAATCCACGGATGCGCAGGACTCGTACTGGATACGGTACCATGGCCACGAGTCGTCAAAATACTGCAACATTGACGTAATTGAACGCGTGCTGATTACTTCCGACAAAGGCAGGAATTTCGGCGTCGTGCTGGAAGGCTCTGTCTGCGGTGCACAAATTCACGCACGGATCCAAGATGTTGAGACCATGTTGCGTAGCTTTACTCCTTAGGTCACGACCCTTAACAGGCTGCGGAAAAACGATTTTGGGAGATAGGATACGACCACACAGTAGTAGAGGTGGTCGTTCGATGAGAGGGAGACACGATCCGCAGGTAACGATGCTGGCATTGGTGGACCTGGAGGAGCGAGTCCCGAAGGACAATCCTCTTCGGACCATCAAGGCCGTGGCTGACGAGGCGCTGGAGCGTCTATCTGCGGAGTTCAACGTCATTGCGGATTTCTCCTACGATGAAACCGGTGCATAGTCGGAAGTGACCGTCCTCGGAAAGGGGCACCGCCGGCGCACAACACTATCGTCCTCTCCCACGGTAGCCTTGATGGGCGCAGCATTGATGGTGTTCAGCCGCTCGTCCAGGGTAGCCGACGCCAATCCGTTGCACTATGATATAGCCTGCCGCGCAGACCCAGCGTTTCTGGAGGCTCCGTGAAGTACTCGCTGTTCAGCCTGGTTCGTAATGGACTGAGCCACCACGAAAAGTGGCCGCGGGCCTGGCGCCACCCCAAGCCTAGGCGCGAGTATGAAGTCGTTGTCGTCGGCGGAGGCGGACACGGTCTCGCGACCGCTTACTACCTGGCCAAAGAGCACGGCGTCACCGACGTGGCCGTCCTGGAGAAGGGCTACGTGGGCGGCGGAAACACGGGCCGGAACACGGAGGTCGTCCGCTCCAATTACCTCTGGGACGAGGCCGCTCACCTGTACGAGTTCTCGCTGAAGCTGTGGGAGGACCTGAGCCGCGACCTTAACTTCAACCTGATGTACAGCAAACGCGGCCTTCTGAGTCTCGGCCACAGCCTCCAGGAAATGCGCGACATCGCCCGGCGCGTACACGCGAACCGGCTGAATGGGATCGACAGCGAGCTATTGACTCCGCAGGAGGTCAAGGAGATCGTGCCGATCATCGACATCTCGAAGGACGCCCGGTACCCGATACTGGGGGCCGCGTACCAGCGCAGAGGAGGAACCGCAAGGCACGATGCCGTCGCGTGGGGGTTTGCGCGGGCGGCGGACGCGCGCGGGGTGGACGTCATCCAGCAGTGCGAGGTCACCGGGTTCCGCCGGGAAAACGGCCGGGTCGTCGGCGTAGACACCACACAGGGGTACATAGGCGCGAAGAAGGTAGCCGTGGTCACCGCGGGCAACTCGGGGGTACTGGCCGACATGGCGGGCTTTCGGCTGCCGATAGAGAGTCATCCCCTCCAGGCATGGGTAAGTGAGCCGATCAAGCCAGTGTTGCACGCAGTCGTCATGTCGAACGCGGTCCACGCCTACATCAGCCAGACGGACCGAGGAGAGCTGCTCTCCGGAGCAGGCATCGACTCGTACAACGGCTACGGGCAGCGCGGCAGCTTCAGCGTCCCTGAGCACGCCATCGCCGCGCTGGTCGAGCTGTTCCCGGTCTTCAGCAGGCTCCGGATGATGCGACAGTGGGGCGGCATTGTCGACACGTGTCCGGACGCGTGTCCGATAATAGGCGCCACGCCGGTAGATGGCCTCTACTTCAACTGCGGCTGGGGCACCGGCGGGTACAAGGCGACACCGGGCTCGGGGTGGGTGTTCGCCCACACGCTGGCTACCGGACGAACTCACGAGCTCGCCGAGCCGTTTTCCCTGGACCGGTTCAGGACCGGCCACCTCATCGACGAGCACGGCGCGGCCGGGGTCGCACACTAGCCGCCAACGGAAAGCTGGAGACAGATGCTGCTTATCGAGTGTCCCTGGTGCGGGGCGAGAGACGAGTCCGAATTTACCTACGGCGGTGAGGCCCACATCGTTCGCCCTGAAAATCCGGACAGCTTTACCGATGAAGAGTGGGCCGACTACCTCTTCTACCGCAAGAACCCGAAGGGAGATCACCTGGAGCAGTGGTGCCACGCCTCGGGCTGCAGGCGCTGGTTCAACGTACGGCGCGACACCGTGACCTACGAGATCAAGCAGGTCTACGGCATCGGGGAGACGCCGGCACGAGGTGAGCGATGACTCAGCCCAACAGGCTCCCGGGAGGAGGGCGCGTCGACCGCGGCCGGACGCTCGATTTCACGTTCAACGGCAGGAGCTACGCGGGGTTCCACGGTGACACGCTCGCCTCGGCGCTGCTGGCGAACGACGTTCGCCTTGTGGGTCGCAGCTTCAAGTATCACCGGCCGCGGGGCATCGTCGGCAGCGGCGTCGAGGAGCCCAACGCGTTGGTCCAGCTCGGGACGGGCGCCCAAACGCTGCCCAATTACGTCGCTACTCAGATCGAGCTATACGACGGTTTGGAGGCGGCGAGCGTCAACTGCTGGCCGTCGGTCGGCTTCGATCTGCGCGCCGTCAACGGCGTCATCTCACGCTTCCTCCCACCCGGCTTCTACTACAAGACATTCATGTGGCCCAGGTCGCTGTGGCCCTTCTACGAGCGACGGCTCCGAGGGGCCGGAGGGTTAGGGGTCGCGCCAACCGAGCCCGACACGGATCGGTACGACAAGATGCACGCCCACTGCGACGTCCTGGTGGTCGGCGCGGGGCCGGCCGGCATCGCCGCCGCTCTGGAGGCCGGGCGCACCGGAGCGAGAGTGATCGTGGTGGACGAGCAGCAGGAGCTCGGAGGCAGCCTGCTGGCCAGCCGGCAGCGCGTCGGGGACGCGCCGGCCGCAGAGTGGCTGGAGTCGGCGCTCGCCGACCTGCACGGTATGGACGAGGTCCGCCTCATGGCGCGCAGCACGGCGTTTGGGTACTACGACCACAACTTCGTCGCCGTGCTGGAACGGGTCACGGACCACCTGGGGCCGACCCGAGGTTATGCGCCGCGCCAGCGTACCTGGCGAGTCAGAGCAAGGCAGGTCGTCCTGGCGACGGGCGCCATCGAGCGCCCACTGGTCTTCCGAAACAACGACCGCCCCGGCGTCATGCTCGCGTCGGCGGCGTCGACCTACGTGAACCGCTATGGAGTAGCCCCGGGCCGTCGTGTCATCGTGTTCACGAACAACGACAGCGCGTACCGCACCGCGCTCGACCTCGTCGACGCGGGAGTCGACGTGCGAGCCATCGTCGACGTCCGACCCGAGACTCACGGTAAGCTGCCGAGCATGGTTGGCGGCAGAGGGGTCGAGGTCCTCCCAGGCCACGTGCTTGTCGACGTTCGCGGCGGTAGGGGCGTGAAGGCAGTCGAGGTGAGACGAGTGGACGGAGGGTCGGTCGGCGGCGGGCCCCGGCTACTCGAGTGTGACCTGGTGGCTACGTCGGGGGGATGGAACCCGACGCTGAACCTGCACTCACAGTCGGGCGGACAGCCCAGGTTTGACGACTATAGGTCGTGCTTTGTCCCCGGACCGTCCGCCCAGGCGGAGCGTTCAGCCGGCTCATGTAACGGCGCCTTCAGTCTTGGGGAGTGCCTCGCTCAGGGCCATGCCGCCGGCGCGGATGCGGCCGGCGCAGCCGGATTCGGCGACGGCCTGCCCTCCTCATCCGCCCCGGATACCGACGACCACGCCGAAGCCCCGACGAGCGCCTGCTGGATAGTGCCGGGAACCAGACCGGCGGGGAGGGACCGCAAGCGCTTCGTCGACCTCCAGACCGACACGACTGTGGCCGACATAGCGGTCTCCGCCCGTGAGGGGTACGAGCTTATCGAGCACGTCAAGCGCTACACCACGCTGGGGATGGGTACGGACCAGGGCCGGACGGGCGCGGTCAACGGGATCGGCGCGCTCGCCGAAATACTCGACAGGCCGGTCCCGGAAATAGGGACTACCACGTTCCGACAGCCATACACGCCGGTCACGTTCGGCGCTATGGCGGGCCGCGAGCTCGGCGAGCTCTTCGACCCTGTCCGGAAGACGGCGATGCACGATTGGCACGTCCAGGCTGGGGCTAAGTTCGAGGACGTCGGCCAATGGAAGCGTCCCTGGTACTATCCCCGGCCTGGCGAGTCGATGAGCGACGCGGTCAACCGGGAGTGCCTCGCCGTGCGGGGCGCGGTCGGAGTCCTCGACGCGTCGACCCTCGGCAAGATCGACGTCAGGGGCCCGGACGCGGCGACGTTTCTGAACCGCGTCTACATCAATGGGTGGACGCAGCTCCGCATAGGGCGCTGCCGCTACGGCTTCATGCTCAACGAAGAGGGCATGGTGCTCGACGACGGCGTCACTGCACGGCTCGCCGAGCATCACTTTCTGATGCACACGACCACCTCCGGAGCAGCAGCCGTGATGGCGTGGCTCGAGCGATGGTTGCAGACCGAGTGGCCGGACCTCAAGGTGTATCTGACGTCGGTGACCGACCACTGGGCGACCGTGTCGATCAACGGGCCACGCGCTCGGCGGGTCATGGAGATGCTGTGCAGTGACGTGGACCTCTCCAACGAGGCGTTTCCATTCATGTCGGTCCGCAGCGGCGCCGTAGCGGGAATTCCCGCCCGTATCTTCCGGATCAGCTTCGCCGGCGAGCTGTCCTTCGAGATCAACGTCGACGCCAACTACGGCCGCCGGGCTTGGGAGGCGGTGATGGAGGCCGGTGAGGAGTTCGGCATCACCCCGTACGGTACGGAGGCGATGCACGTCCTGAGAGCGGAGAAAGGCTACGTGATCGTGGGTCAGGACACGGACGGCTCGGTGACGCCGGTCGATATCGGCGTTGGGCGTATGGTGTCGCGGCGCAAGGACTTCCTGGGCAAGCGGTCGCTCGCAATGGAGGACCTCGTCCGGGAGGACCGGAAGCAGCTCGTCGGCCTGCTCACCGAAGACGACCAGGAGGTGCTGCCCGAGGGCGGTCAGATTGTCGATGACACGTCCGCGCCCGCCCCAGTCCCGATGCTGGGCCACGTGACCTCTAGCTACTACAGCGTGAACCTTGGGCGCTCCATCGCGTTGGGTGTCGTCAAAGGCGGACGGGCCCGTGAAGGCGACTTGGTCTACGTGCCCCTCACGGACGGGCGCTCGATCGCGGCGCGGATCGCGAGTCCGTCTTTCTACGATCCGAAAGGGGACAGGCAGAATGTCGACTGACGGGACAGGACGCCAATCCCCGTTGAGCCGCTTCTTTGGCACGGTGGGCGCCGGCAGTCGGGCTGACGGCGCCGCGGTCACCATCTCCGAGCGGCCGTTCCTGGGGCACTTGAATCTGCGGGGCGACCCCGGAGACGTAGGCTTCACGAGCGCGGCAGCGGCCGTCCTGGGATTCGCCCTGCCGACGGAGCCCAACACGGTGGCCGCCAGGGGTGCGCTGCTTGCTCTATGGCTCGGGCCGGACGAGTGGCTCGTCGTCACGCCTCCGACTACTCAGACCCGGCTTTCGGACTCGCTCGAAGCCGCGCTCCACGGCATGCACGTCGCCGTCACCGACGTGACCGGCGGCCAGACGGTGATAACCCTTAGCGGCCCTAGGGCCCGCGACGTCTTGGCCAAGGGCTGTCCGCTCGACCTCCACCCCGCGGTTTTCAAGCCCGCCGACTGCGCCACGACTCTCGTAGCGAAAGCCAATGTGACCATCCGCTGCGTTGACGACTCGCCGTCCTTCGAGCTGATCGTCGCCGCAGCTTCGCCGAGTACACGGCGCTCTGGCTCCACGACGCCGCCCTAGAATACGGCGCCACCGTCGTCCAGCCGCAATAGTCTCTGGACTCCTTCCTAGGCCCCTCTAGCCCAGTTTCTAACCACGTTTGGGCTGGAGTCTCGGTCGAGAACCAGTACTGGGCCGACCGGCACATCCCTCTACTCGCGAGGATTCCGGCCAAAGTGCGTTTCTTTTCGGTCGAATCGCTCATCAACGTTCGCAGTACACAATAGACACCAAATCTTACGATACTCGTGGGCGGTGGTTCTCCGAAGAGGCGGATAGGTGGATAGAGGAGAGGACAATGCCCAGATGTGAAAGGTACTGGAGGGTCAGGATCAGCAGCGCGATTCGAGCCCCCTTTTCCGCAGCTAGTCCTGCTCCCCTTCCGGTGGGAAGGGATCCTGCTCACTAACCCACGCCTGTGACTCCACTATGGACATTCCCCGACTGGTCTTGTCGCCCCAGAGACTCTTTACGTACGTGAGTACTTCGATTATCTGCTCATGGCTGAGCCGGTCACCAAATGCCGGCATGGCACTCTTGAAGCCCGGATAACTAGGGTCTTCCAGCATCTTCCCGCCTTGGCTGACAATTCGGTACAGGAGGCCGTCCGCATGGTGCCAGGTGTGCCCATCGCCATTCAGAGGCGGTGGCGGCAGGGTGCCACCCGCCTTCCTGACATGCCAGTCGGGTTGACCCTCGCCATCGGCTCCATGACAGGCAGCACAATTTGAGGCGAATATCTCCTCGCCAGGAGAAGACGAGCAGGCAACCAGCAAGACTGAGTCGAGCATCAGTATGGCAAGAGCGGCAAAGGACAGTTTGAGTTTCACGGTGCTGACCTTAATTTACGGTAACGGAGGTCGCCCGGCGGCGGAAGCTAGACCTTCGGCCCTGCCTGTGCGCACTCAGATGCACGCGCTTTGGGCAAGCGGCGATACGGTCGACTTCTACTGGACAACAGGCCTAGTCGCCGGGACTGCGCCCCTGTTCCATCTGGGCGCAACGCAGGTTTACTGCGTCATCAAGCAGCTGCGAGTTTGATTTCGCCAGTACCTCGATATCCGTCAGGAGGACGAGGTCAGACGTTCTGACCTTGTTCTCGGCCCGCCGTTTCATCTTCCTCCCTAGGTAGAGCACAAGCGCCACAAGTGCGACTGCTGCCACCATAGCGCTATACGCGAGCGCACCATTAACACGTCATCAGAGAGCGAAACTTCCTTCTTGGGTTGTCGATCCATAGCATTCAGGGATCTTCGCCATCTTCTCCAGAATTCTCTCTGCGATGCGTCGCATGGGAACATTGTATATGAATCCCTAAAATTTGGAGTCCTCCTCAAAATTAGCCTCCACCTGGCTGGTATGATATCCGCCTTGCCGATATGCCTTCGACTTTGAGGGCATGGTTTTCGGCGCGGCAAGGCGTTTCTTGGACTACCAACTATCAGCCGACAACCCTGACGGTGCTGAAAATCTATTGACCCGAGATGGACCTCCCAATATACTGCCAGCACCAGTTCCCCAAGGCGTGGCCTGGCCTGTGAGTTCCCATCGCGGAAATGTAGCCGAGGAGGTGGGGGTGGAATGAAGGAGATCCTTCCTGATCTGGACCTGTGGCAAAGCCAAGGCGAGGAGATTGCTTTGGCTACCGTGATCCAAGTCCGGCGTTCAGCCCCACGACCTCCCGGCGCGCGCTTGTGTGTAACACGCAGTGGACGCATGTCCGGTTCGGTGAGTGGCGGCTGTGTCGAGGCCGATGTCTTCGAACGGGCGATGCAAATCCTGGATAGTCGCAGTCCGGAGGTGGTGAACTACGGTATAGCCGACGAACTGGGGTTTCAAGTGGGGCTGAGCTGCGGGGGCTCGATCGATGTTTTGATTGAGCCCTTTGTTGTTGATAATGAGTGGGATACCTTACGGCGGTCCGTCGAGCACCAGCAGGCAGTTGTTTACGCTATCGGCTTGGCCCCGGCGCCCCTGATTGGTCGCAAGCTAACGAGGCTGATTGAAGGCCGGTCCGTCGGGTCAATAACCCCTTCTCTCGATAGCCATATAGCCGAGGAGAGCGACCAACTTCTGGAAATTGGAGGGACGAAGGTAGTCACCATGCCCTGGCAAGGGGAGCAGGCGCAGGTGTTTCTCGAGGTGTTTCGTCCCTCACCTAGCCTCTTAATAGTCGGGGCTACCCACGCTGCCATCTCCCTGTGCCGCCTGGCCACAGAGGTGGGTTTTCAGGTTACTGTCATCGACGCCCGTAGCGCACTGGCAACACCGGAACGTTTCCCAAATGCCAAACGGTTAATCCATGCTTGGCCGGAGGAAGCGCTGGCGCAGGTTTCATTGGGCAGCTACTCCTCTCTGGTAGTCCTGACCCATGACCCGAAGTTCGATGTCCCCGCCCTGGCATGTGCCCTTCATTCCCAGGCCCGCTATATCGGCGCGCAGGGCAGTCGGGTCACTCATGAGGGACGAAAGCAACAATTAAGACAGCAAGGCTTCAGTGACGCCGACCTGGCCCGTATCCGGTCTCCCATCGGTCTGGATATAGGATCTCGGACTCCTGCCGAACTGGCCGTGGCCATTTTGGCGGAGGTGTTGGCCGTGCAATACAACCGGGCCTGAGGTATCTAAGTGACCGGAAGTGAGTAGCTGTCGGGCGCCTGCTCGAATTTTTCCTTGCAACTCAGGCAGCAGAAGTAGAAGGTAGTCCCGTTGTAGTTGGAATGGTACCGGGACTCGGCCACATTGACTGTCATGTTGCAGATTGGATCTATGGACTCAACCTCGACGGCCTGCGCCGCAGGCTCCAGCGGAACCCCTCCCCAATCGGCGCGCATTCGCTGGACGATCTCGGTCAAAATACTTAGCGCGATCTCTTCCGGCGTCTCAGCCCCTATATTCACACCTGCCGGATATTTGACTCTTTGCAGCGCCTCAGGAGAAACACCCTTGTCCTGGAGATAGTCAATGACCGCCCGTCCTCTTCTGGGGCTGGCAACCAGTCCAACATAGCTGGCTTGACCGCTGAGTACCTCCTCAAGAGCCTCCTCGTCATAGTGCCCCATGGTGGCGACTACTACATAGCTGCGGGGTCCTATCATTCCCTTTGTGGCTTCCAGTTGTTGAACCAGGGTCTCGGCGCCGGGGAACAACTCTGTGGTGGCAGACGGATCGCAGGCGCAAACCCGAAACCCCAGGCTGTCGCCCAGCACAGCCAGGCTGCGGGCCATGGGTGACTGACCGATCACCACCAGTTCGGGCCTGGGCAAGCAGGGCTCCAGGTAGATAGCCAGGGTGCCTTCACTCTGACACGTCATGGGAATGAGTACGGTCCCTTCCAGCCCGACATCTACCTCTTCCGGATCAGGCGCCAAAAGCACCAGCCGAGTCTGGCCGTCCTGTAACGCCTTCAGCGATTCTTGGGTAACCAGTGGCTGGGCGCAACTGCCACCAACCCAGCCGTGAAAGTTCCCGTCTGGCTGGACGATGGCCTTGGCCCCCGGTTTTGCCGAAGTAGGCGGTTTACAGGCTACAACGGTCGCAAGAACGAAAGGCTTGCCATGTTCCTTTAGTGCAGCGGCTTGTTGCAACAGGTCATCGAACATCTCAGGCTACCTGGTCCGGTTGGTGGTCGCAGGCGGTCTTAATGGAAGGCATACTTGCCGGATCAGGGGACTTCCCTTGGATGCGCGACGCATTATGCCCACTTTAGACCCTCTGTTACTCGGTCACTCCGTTTTCCCTCAGGATCTCCCATACCTTGGCCGGGGTAATGGGGATATCGATATTGCGTACCCCCAGATGCCAGAGGGCATCCACAACAGCGTTTGCGATGGCCGCCGGAGCTCCTACAGTAGCCGACTCACCTATGCCCTTGGCGCCGAGAGGATGATGGGGAGACGGAGTGCAAGTCTTGTCGGTCTCCCACTCTGGCGTCTCCACAGCGGTTGGCAACAGATAGTCCATGAAGGTGCTGGTGAGGTTCTGGCCGTTCTCGTTGTACACGATCTCCTCATAAAGGGCGGGAGCCAGCCCCATCGTCAAACCACCGTGGACCTGTCCTTCTACAATCATGGGGTTAATGATGTTGCCGCAGTCGTCCACAGCTACAAAGCGGCGTATCTTGACCTCGCCGGTCCCTTTATCGATGTCCACGACACAGATGTAGCTGCCGAAGGGGTAGGTAAGGTTGGGTGGGTCGTACGAAGAGTGGGCCTCCAACCCAGCCTCCATGCCCGGTGGATGGTCGGTGTAAGCGGCGAAGGCGATCTCCTGAATGGTCTTGGCTAGAGACGGAGCGCCGCGCACGAAGAATCTACCCGGCTCCCACTCCAGGTCCTCCTCGCCGACGTCGAGAAGGTAGCTGGCGATAGCTCTGGCCTTGTCTCGAATCTTCCGGGCCGCCATGGCCCCCGCGGCTCCGGCGGTGGGAGTGCTGCGGCTTGCATAGGTCCCCAGACCGTAAGGGGCCGTATCGGTATCCCCCTCTTCCACGGCGATGTCACCGACGGGGATGCCCAGCTCCTCGGCGATGATCTGGGCGTAGGTAGTCTCGTGTCCCTGTCCCTGGGAGCGTGTGCCGAATCGGGCGATGGCCTTGCCGGTTGGGTGTATTCGAATGTCGGCGCTGTCGAACATCTTGATGCCGAGGATGTCGAAGTGACGGGAAGGTCCGGCTCCCACAATCTCGGTGAAGCTGGATATGCCGATGCCCATCAGATCTCCCTGGGCCCGCTTCTCAGTTTGCTCGCGGCGCAGGTCGGCGTAGCCGATGATATCCATCGCCTTTTCCAGCGCCCCCTGGTAGTCACCGCTGTCGTATTCCCAGCCCAAAGCTGACCTGTAAGGGAAGGCCTCCGGCTTGACGAAGTTCTTCATGCGAAACTCGGCCGGGTCGATTCCCAACTCGTGGGCCACGATGTCCGCCATCCGCTCCACCGCGTACACCGCTTCGGTGACCCGGAAGGAGCAGCGGTAGGCGATTCCCCCGGGAGGCTTGTTGGTGTAAACGCCGTCCACCTCGACGAAGGCGTCACTAAAGTCGTAGGAGCCGGTGCAGATGTGGAACAGGCCGGCCGGGAACTTGGATGGATTGGCAGCCGCGTCGGTATAGCCGTGATCGGCCACGGTCTTGATTCGCAGAGCCTCCATCGTCCCATCCTGGCGGGCAGCTACTTCGGCGGAGATGTGGTAGTCCCTGGCGAAGGAGGCGGCCATGAGGTTCTCCATGCGGTCCTCGACCCACTTCACGGGATGGCCGGTGAGGAAGGAAGCGGCGATGGCTAGCACGTAGCCGGGGTACACCGGCACCTTACCACCGAAGCCGCCACCAATATCCGGAGATATGACCCGAATCTTGTGCTCGGCCAGTCCCAGGTGCCCGGCTACCAGGGCCAGGACGGTCCGGATGGCGTGAGGAGCCTGGGTAGTCATCCACACGGTCAGTTTTTCTTCGACCGGGTCCCACTGGGCCACACAGCCACAAGTCTCAATAGAGGAGACGTGGATACGGGGTATGTAGATTTCCTCTTTGACCGTGACGTCGCTCTGGCGGAAGGCCCGGTCAGTGCTGTTCCGGTCACCGGCCTCCCAATGCCAGATGTGGTTGCTTTTCTTCTCTTTGTCTTCCCTAACAATGGTAGCGTCCGGCTCCAGGGCTTTGAATGGATCGACCACCACCGGCAAAGGATCGTATTCCACCTCCACCGCGTTAACGCCATCGGCAGCGGTGTACCGGTCAGTGGCCAGCACGGCGGCCACCTCCTGCCCGTCAAACTTGACGGTATCCACAGGCAGCACCATCTGGGTATCGCCCATCAAGGTGGGCATCCAGGCCAGGTTGTACTGTTCCAAGTCCTTTCCGGTTATAACCGCCAGAACCCCCGGGAGAGCCAGAGCTTTCTCGGCGTTGATGCTCTTAATCCGGGCATGGGCCATTGGACTACGCACGATGTCCAGGTGGAGCATCCCCGGGAGCTTGAGATCATCGACATAGTTGCCCTTGCCCCGGATGAAGCGAGGGTCCTCCTTACGGCGGACCGAGTGTCCCATACCGCCGATTTCCGGCGGTGTTCGCATAGTCATCACGCACTCCTCTCACGTAGCTTCTCAGCAGCAGATTGGTAGGCCTTGACAATGTTTACGTACCCGGTGCAACGGCACAGGTTGCCAGAAATGGCCCTCCGAATCTCATCATCGGATGGACTGGGATTGTTTTGCAGAAACGCGAAGCCGGTCATCATCATCCCGGGAGTACAGAAGCCGCATTGCAGACCGTGTTCTTCGGTAAAGGCTTCCTGGACGGGGTGAAGCTCTCCACCCTGCTCCAGACCCTCCACAGTCATCACCTCTCGGCCATTGGCCTGGACGGCAAAGACAGTGCATGACTTGACGGGCCTTCCATCCATAATGATGGTGCAAGCCCCGCAGTGCGTCGTATCGCAACCGATGTGAGTCCCGGTAAGACCCAGCGTCTCGCGAATGAAGTGGACCAGCAGGAGTCTGTGTTCCACTTCCTCTGTTCGTTCCTCTCCGTTAACCGTAACCTTGATCTGAGCTATGGTCTCTTGACTTGCTTCTGTGGTCATGTTCAATCTCCCGGGGCGGGCGAGGTTGCCCGCACCACTAGCTGACTCGCTCTAAAGCCAAGCGGAGCGCTCGACCAGCCATCACTCTCACCATGTCACGCTTGTACTCTTCGGAGCCTCGCAGGTCTGCGGACGGCTGAGCTTCCTGTGATGCCAATTGTGCGGCCTCGCGAATGGTCTCATCATCCAGCCTTTTACCCACCAGGAAGGACTCGGCGGTCCCGGCCTTAACGGGTATCGGGCCGGCGTTGGTCAGGCCGATACCTGCCTGCTGGCACACTCCATCGGTTACGGTGATCACGGCAGCTACCCCGGCAATAGCGTAATCGCCCACCTTTCGCTCGAGCTTGAGGTATGCGCCGCCGCTGCCTTGCGGAGGCGTGGGAACTCTGATTTCGGTGAGGATTTCCCCTTGATTGAGGGCAGTGGTGAGAGGTCCTTCAAAAAAGTCGGACACCGGGATTACCCGCTCCCCGGCGGGTCCTACAGCGGCCACTTGCGCTCCCAGAGCCAGCATCGTGGCGGGATGATCGTTGGCAGGGTCTCCGTGGGCCAGGTTGCCGCCCACGGTAGCCATATTGCGCACCAACGGGTCAGCGATGACGGCTGTTGTGTCTTGGAGGATCGGATATTTGGCCCGGACGATTTCCGAGCTGTCCAGGTCCGCCTCCCGGGTGAGGCTTCCAATGCGAAGGAAGCCGTTGTCTTCGCCGATGTCAGCCAGACCGGGTATCCGGTTAATATCTACGACATATTCAGGTAAGGCCAGCTGTAGCTTCATCAGCGGGATCAGACTTTGGCCTCCAGCCAGCACGACCGCTTCGGGGCCGTGTTCGCCAAGTAAGGAAATCGCTTCATCCAGAGTTTCCGGGGCAAAGTACTTGAATTGGGATGGTATCATGAGGCCCTCCTTTTCAGGCCGATGGCCTACAATGTAGCTTTGGCGGGGGCGAAAGTCAATGCGACTTGCCGAGGGACAGCCGTGTCAGGCCGGTCAGGTCGCCCGACTCCGGCGGGACCTCCCCGGTTGACTGGCTATCATCGAGGACCGGCACGGTGGCACGGCCGCTGGCGTCGGTGGTTACACCCTGCCATTCCCCGATGGGAGAGCCTCGCTCAGCCAGTTGCTGTTGTTCCTCCAGTTCGCTCCGCCCGTGGCGTTGTAGAACGCGACCAGCGCGGCCCTGTCTGTGGTCAAATCGCCGCTGACAGGTCGGGTGGGGTTTCGTCGATTTCAGGTTCGGGCGGCGCGCCGGAGGCCTACGGCATGTTGTAGGCGTAAATCTTGTCGTCAACCTCGCCCCTAGTCGAAGTGGCCGGACGCAAGCTCAGCAGAAAGGCAGGCCCAACTCGGAGAAATCATTGTTCGGTACGTCTTGCAGTCCCGCTGGGATGCACCCGCTCAACTGGTTGTCTGAGAGCCACAGCTCTTCCAGGTTGGCGAGGTCGCCCAACTCCGCCGGTATGGGCCCGCTCAACTGGTTGTCTGAGAGGCCCAGCCATCGCAGGTTGGTGAGGTCGCCCAACTCCGCCGGTATGGGCCCGCTCAACTGGTTGTCTGAGAGCCACAGCTCTTCCAGGTTGGCGAGGTCGCCCAACTCCGCCGGTATGGGCCCGCTCAACTGGTTGCCCCGGAGGTCCAGCCCTCCTCGCAGGTTGGCGAGGTCGCCCAACTCCGCCGGTATGGGCCCGCTCAACTGGTTGCCCCGGAGGTCCAGCACTTCCAGGTTGGTGAGGTCGCCCAACTCCGCCGGTATGGGCCCGCTCAACTGGTTGCCCCGGAGGTCCAGCCATCGCAGGTTGGTGAGGTCGCCCAACTCCGCCGGTATGGGCCCGCTCAACTGGTTGTCTGAGAGCTCCAGCTCTCGCAGATTGGTGAGGTCGCCCAACTCCGCCGGTATGGGCCCGCTCAACTGGTTGTCTGAGAGCTCCAGCCATCGCAGGTTGGTGAGGTCGCCCAGCTCCGCCGGTATCTCCCCGCTCAACTGGTTATTATGGAGGCGCAGCCGGGTGACGTGGCCGCTGCTGTCGTCGGTCACGCCGTACCATTCTCCGATTGGAGCCTCGCTCAGCCAGTTGGCGTTGTTCTCCCAGTTCGCTCCGTCAGTGGCGTGGTAGAGTGCAACCAGCGCCGCCCGCTCGCGCTCGGCCCTGATGCAGTATTCAAGGTCAAGGCCCACTCGGTCGAAGTCGTTATCGAGCACCTCGCTCAGGCCAGGTGGCAGACAGCCGATGAGTGAGTTGCCGCTGAGGTGCAGATACTCCAAGTGTTCGAGGTTGGCCAGCGAACTCGGAATCGTCCCGCTCAGATCGTTGTCGTACAGGAACAGACGAGTTAGTGTCGTGAGTCCGCCCATCCAGTCTGGTATCACCCCTGTTAACCCGTTGCCAGCGAGATAGAGGGTTTCCAGCCTGGTCAGGTTGCGCAGATCCCCTGGTATCGGTCCGGTGAGCCGATTGTGCCCAAGGCTCACGAGCCTCAATTCGCTCAGATCGCCCATCCATGTGGGCACGGTCCCGGTTAGGTCGTTCTCCCAGAGGTACAGCACCTCCAGCTCGGTCAGCTGCGCCATCTCGGGCGGTATGTCCCCGGTCAGATTCGGATTACGGGCCAGGTTGAGCCATTTCAGCCTGGTCAGGTCGCCCATCTTAGCCGGAAGCTGCCCGTTCAGCCGCTGCTCCACCAGGTACAGCTGTATTACCCTGCCCCTGTCGTCGGTCGTAACGCCCTCCCAGGAGTCAAGCGGCTCCTCGCTGAGCCAGTTGGTGTTGTTCCTCCAGTTCGGACCATCGGTGGCGTTGTACAGAGCGACCAGCGCCGCCCTGTCGGACTTGGTCAGCGCGGTGACCGAGGTGGAGTTGTCCCTGGGCGTGAGCTCCTCCCTCGGCAGAGGACTCCCGCCCGCTCTCTGAACCACGGCAAACGCCGTCGTGACGGGGGTGCCGGTCGGGAACGTGGGCTTCATCGTGAACTCCAGGGTTGTGGTTGCGGTCCCTTCGGCATCGATGTCGCCCAGCCCGCAGACGAGGTCTCCGACGGAGTCCGGCTCGCCGCAGGACAGGGAGTTCCCGGAGAGATCCGCCTGCTGCAGGCTGAAGCCCAGGCTGCTTATGCTCTTCATGGTCAACTTCACGTCGTCGGCCCTGGCCGGCCCACGGTTCTGTACGGTCACCGTGTAGCTCACGGGCTCGTCCGTGCGCACAGGGTCAGGGTCGACCTCCGCCTCGATCGACAGGTCGCTCAGCTGCTTGTCCTTCCAGAGCGTATATCTGTCCACCTCATCGAGATGCACGTCGGTCAGGATGGAACGGTTATGGACTAGACGGAAGGTGATTTGTCCGGTGTCTGGGGCGTCCTCTGAGGTGGTGACCAGCCAGTGGATCTCGTTCAGGGACAGCGCCGGAGCGTCGAAGTCCACCCGGACCACCGCGCCCTCGGAAGGGTCTTTCTCCTCGGCGTTCAGCTCCGAGGGTGTGCTGGAGGCGTCGAACTCGATGCTCCAGCCCGCCGTTATATCGGTCACCTCGAGGAAGTGCCTCTTCTGCTCGGACCTGTCCCCGGTCGTCAGCACCCGCAGCGGCACGCCACCTGTTTGATCGGACGGGAATACCATGTCCCCCCTCCCGTCCCCGTTCACGTCATGCCCACCTCTGAAGCCCTCGATTTTGTTGACGTAGGCCCACCCGATGCTGGCCGCATCCTGTGGACTGATGTGCTCGAAGTCGGTGTAGTCGTGCAGCAGCCCGACCTTCTCGCCCAGCGAGTACAGTCCAACCACTCCACGCACCATGAACTTAGTGTACAGCTCGATGAGTTCGGACCAGGTCATCTGGCACCTGGACTGCCCGCACCTGCCCTCGGTCAGGTCGCGCACTATGTCCTCGAAGTTCGTGTTGAACTCGCCCTCGGCGATCTTCACCGTGGAGGCCAAGGCCTTCACCACGGCCCCCGGGCCGCTCTCCACCTCGAGCTTCAGCCCGCATTTGGGGCACGCATTGATCTGGACGTCGAGCGGGTCGAAGTTGCCGTTTTCGTTGAACGTCAGGAAGTCGGCCTCGAGATAGCCGCCGGGGATCGAGACGGACAGCAAGGAGATGGACGCGTCGAAGCTCAGGTCGTTGTTGTATCTGCTCGCGCCGCGTTTCCCGGTGAAGGACTTGGTCATCGCGAGCGAGCCAGAGGCTCCCGTGCCGCCGAAGGAACCCGCCAGGTGCCCGTTGAGACCGTAGGTGAAGAAGCCTCCCTCACCCTCCTTCGTGTACTTCCGTTTGGTGTCGCCCAGTGACAGGATGTCGTCGACATCGAGGATCAGGGACCCTCCGGCCTCGAATCCGAAGCCGAAGAAGAACGGAGCGTTCGCCTCCACATGGAGCGTGAGCGCGCGCTTGAATCCGTCCTCATAGGACGAATACAGTGTGCCCGATTCCACACCGGACGCGGTGGTCAGCGCCAGGAACTGCAGCGGGCCCACGAAGAACGTCACACCGATACCGCTGAGGTGCTCCATTTCAACCGTTACCGTCTCGTCGGCTTCATCAACCACACCACCCTCGACCGACTCCCACCGCTCCAGATGCTCGTTCCAGTGCACCACCAGCACGTCTGCCGCATTCTTGCCCTCCGGCATCGTGAAGGGGAGCGTGATGGTCACCGGCTCCCTAAGCACGACGTCCTCACCGTCCTCATCCACGATTGATATGTCGTAGGTCGACTCCACCTCCAGGACATTGGGGACCGGCGTCTCGAACTCCGTGATCGAGACAGTGACCATCTCGTCTGATTCCCTCTGGGTGGTCCCGGTCAGCTCAGGGCCGGCGGACCAGTCGGGGGGAACCGGGACGGTCGCTCCGTCGGGAATCTCGATCCGCGCTCCGCTCTCGTGTTCGAAGACCGCCTCCTCTCCGGCAGGCACGGTCATGGAGACAGTCTTCAACGGGGGAACGGTGGGAGTCGGCTGCGGGGTGGGGGTGGGGGTTGGCTCGGGCGTGGGCGGCTCCGGGCTCGGGGCCGAGCTGAGCACGAGCTTGGACTCTTCGGACCTGGCGCCCTCACCGTCCACCGCGACCCCATGGAACCTTATGATCCGGTCGTAATCATCCGGCGAGTTCATCGTCAGCACCAGGGTGCATTCCCACGCCATGTCAGCCTCACAGCTGGCCTGGTCCAGAATTACACCGTCGTCATCAATCAGCGCCAAGTAGCGCAGGTTTCCGTCCACGTCGCGGGCCCGAAGCCTTATCGGGATTTCTCTGCTCCTTGCTCCGCTGAGGAAGACTCTGAAGACGCTTCTCTTGGGATTGGGCGACACGCGTATTCCAGAGAACTGCAGCACTTCCAGCGTTGGCGCGGAGTTGGGCGCGGCCGTGGGCGTGTTGGTCGGCGTTGGCGAGGCAGCTGGCGTCGGGGCAGCCGTTGGTGTGTCGGTCGGAGTTGACGTTGCAGATGGCGTCGGGACAGCCGTGGGACCGGGGGGCGGAGCCGATGAGGATGTTGTGCTGACAGGAACATCGTAGGCTACTGCCGCCGCCAGCAGCAGCGCGACCGCCAAGGGCACAAGCCTGTCCGATCTGTTCATCAAGTTCTCCCGTCTGATGGTTGTGTACGAAAACTAGCCACCCCGATATTCAATTGGCGTTAATCCGTCCTCTCTATTCAAAGTCATGCTCAGGTCGTGGGTGAAACACGGAGTAGCCGAAGTCTGTCGTCACAGGCTGAATGACGTCTGGGAGAGAGTTGGTTCCTCACCGCCAATCAGTCCTCGGGTGGCTCCGCCAGGATGAATCCGCTGACCGCGGTGCCCCACCCTTTCAGCTCACGCCTGTCGCTGAATCCCAGCTTGTGGAACCCAGTCCTCAGCTGGTTGCTTATGGTTCTCTCAGTCAGCTGCCGTTCCTCGGCGATCGAGTCGGGTGACTGACCGACGACGAATCGGGACATGACCTCCAGCTCGGCTTCGGTGAGCCGGGTGCCAAGTGACTCCGCCCGGCCACGGAGCAGCTCCCTGATTGAGTCGTCCTGTGTTACGGTCAGCTTGGCGAGTATCTCGTGCGCAGCCCGAATCCTCGCCATCGCGCGTCGTATCTCTTGCTGAATGTCCACGCTGCTGGAGTCCACCAATTCCTTGCAAGGCTTGTCACTTCGGTCAATGTCTGTTATGCACTATCCGGAGACTTATGTCATCGGATGTAGGACCAAACATCCCTGTGTATGGGTCCCATTGACGCTCAGTGACAGGCGTGGTACCTGAGTACCAGAATGGGACTGGAAAGTCTGTGACAGGCCTGTCACACTTTGGCTTGCATTCGTGATTATGGCACTGGAATATGGTTGATTCCGACAGAGACGATAGTGCGGCCATCCTGGTCGGGAGGCTAATCAGGTCCTACCGGGACGACGTCCGGCGCAACGGTCGGCGGCTGAGCCAGGACGGTCTACTCGACCTGATGGTCGAGCGAGGCGATGAGTTTGCGGCCGATCTGGACCGCTCCAATATCAGCCACTGGGAGAGGGGAACTAGGCTCGCTCCACGGGAGTTTCTGGTCGCCTTTGGACGCGCGCTCGAAATGCCAAAGCCCGAAATGGACCGCATGTTGGACCTGGCGGGATATGACAGTCTGAGCGACGAGGAGGGACAGGTCGCAATCCTAGCAGCGGCACAGTCCATCGAGGCCCAGGTGGAAAGCCTCCATCGGGACGTCCGCAGTCTGATGGATTCGACCACCGTAACCCAGCCCCCTATGGACACGTCCGCCGTTTTGAAAAGCGCCCTGTGGAGAATGGCTCCGCCCGGCGGCTATGCGCTGGTGCTGGGGTTCGTTCTCAACGCGATGGGCCTGAACGGAACGCTGGCGCTGCTGGCCTACGTGCTGGTCGGGTTTGCGATTGTGATAGGCCAGTGGGTACTGAGATGGCTGAGGCCGGGCCGCGACCGCACGGAGCACGACCACATTGTCGACCTGTTCTTCATATCGTTGCTCTTCACGTTGAACGCATCCCTGTTGATAGGAGCGCTCACCAAAACGGACCACTTCGGGTTCTACACGATAGAGGCTTTCACGAACACGCCGATGCCGCTTCTAGCTACCTTTCTGGCGCACCTCGCGCTGTCGCTGGTCGCCTCAATTGTGTTCAGCGTGTTGTGGAGACGACAATACGGTTCACGGCGCAGAGGTAGCACCTTTTCGCGCGCGGTCTGGATAACGCTGCCGCCGATACTGTTCGCGTACGTCAGCATGGTGGTTTTCACTAACCTGGGCGCGTGGATCTCCCTCATGGTCATCTTTGGAATACTGTTCGGCGCGTTCGCGACGATTGTGGCGCTCAATGAACCTGGGACGTCGCTGGCAGACGTTGACTTTGCCCTCAAGGCGGCGATAGTGGTTATAACACTTCTGTGTTCGTTCGGAGTTGTGGGGTCATTGATTGCATATCTGGAGCCCGGCACGATGATAACCTCCACGGAGTTCCGCATCGTTCCTTTGCGGGAAATAAGTGCGGAGCAACTTGGCTATACCCCGGAAGAGGGAGTGAAACTGCTGCGGCTGGGCATTCTGTGGATGTCTCTGACGGATATATTCTATCTGGTCACCGTGGTCGGGGGGTACCTGTTGGTGACGATCCGCCGAGTCGCTTCATGACAAGCGTCTCCCATCCCTGACTCGAGACCTCTGCTCACGTTGACGCTCTCACGAAACGCATGCTCCGCGGAAGGGGTACGCCACGGACGAGTTGACGACGCGATTTCGGCTCGGGTTTGTCTGGGCCTCGCCGGCGATCATTACCTACATGGTCGTCGTCGGGGGCAGTCTGATCACCACGATCTGCCGGCTGGACGGTGGGGATTCGGCCAATCCCGCCGCGAACATGGCGAGGGAGAGGGAAGGGGCTTCCCCACAGTCCCCGCTGCGTGGACGCCCTTGGATGGAGATTCGACGCTGGCGCGGATGGCTCGCGAGCCGTGGGATCTTCCAGCCCGGCAGCAACCGTGCAGGGGTCTCATTCCAACTGACAGCCCGACACGCTCGTCCGCAATCCCAGACTGGTGACGAAGTGAATCGGCCTTCTGGATTCCACTGGCTCATAGAGAGTACCTCATTAGAAGGTACAGGTTCGACGGCAACTCTGTCGGACGCAGCGGTCAGGAGGCGATGCGCAGCACATTGTACATATGGCGGTAGAGCCGGACCGCCTGTCCCAGGCGTGTGAGTACGCCACCTTCCCCGGGAAGAGTGTGGTCGAAGGAGAGAAACTCGGTGTAGCGGACATCTCCCCGGTCGCGTGTCGCTGCGAGCAGCCGGCGTGACTCGGCGGCAGGCACCAGCTTGTCGTAGCGATCGTGCATAACCAAGAGACGCGCGCGCAGGTCGCCGACGTGAGTGGACGGCGACATGCTGGTCAGATCCTCACGGAAGTCCTGGGGCAGCGTTGTGTAAAGTGTCTCGGCCTCCTGTGGTCCCACTCCGCCCAGGAGACGGGCAACGGTCCGAGCTGGCGGAGACAGTCCGTTCAATTCGGCCGGGGTTGCCTGTTCGCCGTCGAGGTAGTGGCGTGTCATTACTTCCATGTCGGAATCCTCGGTGAGGGTCTCGATCAGTTCGTTGGCCAGCACACGCAGCGTGAGCGGGTCCGGCTCCCACGGCGTGCGCTCACCTTCGTACTCAACCGTGCGGGACGCGGCCTGGATTAGCAGCGTTTCCGCATCGAAGAAAGGACCGAAAGCGTTCACGAAGTCAACCCGCTCCCGAATCCTGGGATCGGCGGCGGCCACCAGCGCGAAGGACGCCCCAACGCAGAATCCGCCCAGCCCGACGCGCTCGGGATCCACGTAGTCCCGCCCGGCCAGGTACTGGAATGCCCTCACCAGTTTCTCCGGCTCCACGGGGTCGATGTTGGCGTGGAGTCCCATGGTGGGCGACCAGTGAAACATCGCGACGTAGCCGGCCCGCGCCAAAGCGTTGCCCAGGTTGATGACGTTCGGGTCATCACGTCCTGCGGGACTGGCCCCCAGGGACAGCAGTGCCGCCGCGCGGGGTTCGCCGTCGGGCAGACGGTACACGTCGGCCACGTCGGTCCCGTCGGCTGACTGGTAATGCACCTCGTGACGCAGCGGCTCATCGGTGAACCAGGACTGGGGCTTGACGGGTGCCTCCAGCATCTGCAAGACGAACAGCGCGGTGTGGAATCCGGTGCGACCTTGGGGGATGAGGACGATGAACAGAGTCAGCAGCGCCCCGGTCACCACAAGAAACCGGAACAGCAAGGACGCACCCTTGCGGAGCATCCGTGTCAAGTGACCGCTACCGGGGTCCCCTTTGTTTGGGGTGGTAATGAACTTTGTCATGACTATATCCTAGCACCCGGCACCCCAAAGCAGACGGAACCCATCAACAGGACCGAAGCCAGCGCCAGGAGGAAGTCCCAACACCGGCCGGTGGGAACGACTCGCCGTCCTACGCCCGTTACGTCATGCGGTATGCTTTCTCCAGCAGGATGTCGTGGGTTCGAATCCCATCACCCGCTCCAGCGTGTTGCCAGGCGCCTGCCGTCAATTCCAAATCATTGCCGCCGAGTCAACGATCCAGACCTTGCCGGACACTGCCATGTTCATGGGCATCTCCCGGGAATTGCGGACTGTGAGTAGGATATATCCTCAACCGGACGGGGAAGTCTCACTCGGACGGTACCAGTCGCGATTCGCCTCCCACTCAGTGCGCAGCAGTGACAGGAACCACTCATCCAACCACTTTTCGCGCTTTAGTGCATGATGCCTCAATGTTCCGTCCAGCGTAAAACCGCACTTTTCCAGTACCCTTCGACTGCCGATGTTGCCCACGAACACCGACGCGTACACACGCACCGCGTTCAGATGCTCGAAGCAGAAGTGAGTCGTCAGCCGGACCGCGTCGGTCATGAGTCCCCTGTTCCAGTACGGGACTCCCAGCCAATACCCTATGTCGATCTGGTGTGGGTGGAGCCTGGGACGGGCGGAAATCGAGCCGACGATCCCCGGGACCCCGGCCAGCTCGATGGCGAAATTGTAGGCTCGTTCGTCACCGACGCCGGTTCCGGGCAGTCCCATGCGGGCGTAGCTGTCTGATAGTTCGTCGACACTCGACGGACCGTCCCAGAGGAGCGTACGAGTCACGCGCTCGTCGGATAAGAGCTCGAACGCGCCCGGGGCATCAGAGGTGCGTACGCACCTCATGCGGACCTTCTTGCCAACCAACTCCAGGCCTGTATGCTGCTTTAGTTGCGCTGCATCTTCCCGGTCGCCCATGTCATGTATCCCTTCCACGCCTGAAATCGCGTCCGCGGACGTGTCCCGATTCGTTGTTGGCGGATGAATTCGCGGTAATACACTCAGAAAATCTGCCTTCCAACGTCCGATTTTTCCCAGAAATCGAATATAATGTACACAACTCTCCATCCAGAGGGGAGTTCGTATCGCCAGGGGAGGCACGCTATGCTAACGGCGGCGCAGATATCGCACTTCGAGACGTTCGGCTTCATCGTCACGCGTCAGGCGTTTTCGCCGGACGAGGTTGCCGACATTACCCGCGACTTCACCGATATCCTTGAACAAGACCGGCAGGGCCAGGCCTTTGCCGGGGAGATGCGACACGCCGTCCTCGCCTTCGTCGAAAAGAGACCATTGCTGAGGAAGCTTGTTGAAGACGACCGCGTACATGGTCCGATCGAGCAGCTGCTGGGACCTGACTTTATCTGGAGAGGGTCGGACGGCAATCTCTACGTTGGCGACACCGCCTGGCATCCCGATGCTGCCGGGATGGAGCTGAACTACAAGCGGATCAAGGTAGCGATGTACCTCGATCCGGTCACCGCGAATACGGGTTGCCTTCGGGTCGTCCCCGGCTCACACCGGCTGCCGCTTCACAAGGACCTAGAACCGCTGAGGTACTGGCGGGTCAAGCAAACGATTGCCGAAGGGCGAGCATCGGAGAAGGACCTCGAGCAGTTCCGGGCGATCGTCGGGGACGAGGACGAGCCTATCTTCGGTGTCCAGCCGCCCGACCTGCCGGGATTTCCATTGGAATCAGAGCCGGGCGACGTGGTCTTCTTCAACCAGCACATATACCACAGCTCATTCGGCGGAAGGACGGGGCGGCGGATGTTCACCATGAACTTCGCCGAGCGTCCCTCGACCGACGAGCACGTAGACCTGCTCAAGAGGGAATACGCGGGCTCCGCGACGAGCAGGAACGCGCTGCAGCACACCAAGTCGAATCGTACTTACGAGGAGGAGTTTCTCCACAGTGACAGTCCTCGCATACGGCGAATGGTTGCGAAGCTGATCGAACTGGGATTCGAGTAGAATGGCGGTCGCAAGTCAAGCACAGTGATTGGGACCGCCGCGCCAACCGCGGGCAGGACGCCCGCAGCGAAATAGGAGAAGACGATAATGCCATCTACCGACCTGGCCCTGGTCGCCCACCTGATGCGTCGGGCGGGATTCGGAGCTACTCGCGCCGAGCTCGAGGACTATGCCACGCAGAGTTACGAGGCCACCGTGGAAGACCTGCTGCACCCTGAGCGCTTCCCTGAAGTGGCAGACGACATCGTCGTCCGGTACTGGCTCGAGCTCAACAATCCGGACTCGGTGGAGCCGTGGAACACCCGCTGGCTGTACCGGATGGTCAATACGGCGCGTCCTCTCGAGGAGAAGATGGCGCTGTTCTGGCACCATGTATTCGCGACTTCCGTGGGCAAGAGCGAGCATGGTCAGTCGTCGAAGACCCAGATCGAGCTGTTCCGCCGAAACGCGGTCTCGGATATCCGTACGATTTTGGTGGACCTGGCCAAGGACCCCGCAATGATTCACTGGCTGGACAACTGTGAGAATCACGGTGATCAGCCAAATGAGAACTGGGGTCGTGAGCTGCTGGAGCTCTTCTCGATGGGAGTGGGCAACTATACCGAGCAAGACATCAAGATGGCGTCCCGGGCGTTCACAGGTTGGACATTCATCCAGCCTATTCCACTAGACCCCTACGGCCGCTTCCCCTCCGAGTTCGTCTATAGGGAAGATGACCACGACGATAGCGAGAAGACCTTCCTGGGACATGCGGGCCGGTTCAATGGTGAGGATATCATCGACATCGTGGCGAAACAGCCCGCAACCGCGAGATTCATATCCCGACACCTCTACAACTTCTTCGTAGCGGACGAGCCCCAGGTGCCGTCGTGGCATGACGTGCCGCCACAGGACCCGGAGGCCATCGACGCGCTCTGTGACGCCTACTTCGAGTCTGACGGCAACGTCCGGGCCATGCTGCGTGTGCTTTTCAATTCGGACTTCTTCAAAGACGCTCGATTCACGAAGGTGAAAAGCCCTGCCGAGCTGGTTGCCGGCACCATAAAACTCGCCGGGACGCACAGGTTCCCCGAGCCCTCGCTGCACGGGGCGCCGACCGCGGCCGGGATGATGGGCCAGCACCTCATGACGCCTCCCACAGTAGAGGGATGGCACACCGGGCGAGAGTGGATAGACTGCGGTACGCTCGCCGAGCGGGTAAACTTCGCGGTGAACGAGCTTGCCGACCGGACTTTGCCCGGAATCCGCGCCATCTCCGACAGGATCGCATTAGAAGGAACGCTCACGCCCGACGAATTCGTGGACCGGACGCTGGACCTCGTGGGTCCCATGATCGTCGAGAGTCATACTCGCGAGGCGCTGCTCGATTACGCCAATTCCGGAGGCGACTTGCGCTTTGATACCGACGCGAAGCGAGAAGAAAGCTCTGCTCGCGTCGCCCGTATGGTCCAGTTCATCGTGGCATCGGTCGAATACCAGTTCGGTTAACCACTCAGGAGGTAGCCAACAATGGAGGCAAACGGTAAGCCCACGGTCTTTGTGGTCGTGCAGCTCAACGGCGGCAACGACTTCATGAATACGGTGATTCCGTACGGGAATGACATCTACTACGACTCCCGGCCGGTGATCAGAATTCCCCAAGAGCAGGTCCTGCCCATCGACGACTATCTGGGTTTCAACCCGAACTTCGCGCCCGTCAAGGAGCTGTACGACGAGGGCAGGGTGGCGATCGTGCAGGGCGTCGGCTATCCCAACTCCAGCCGGTCCCACTTCAGGGGCACCGACATATGGCACACGGCCGAGCCGGACAAGATCGGCACTGAAGGCTGGTTGGGCCAGGTCGTCCGCGAGATGGACCCGGAAAAAGCGAACCCTTTGACCTGTGTAAACATCGGCCGCGGACTGCCGCGCGCGATGAGCAAGCCAGGAGTCCCCGTGACCTCGGTTGGCGACCTCGACAACTACGGCGTCATGAGCGGCATTACTGAAGAGGCCCAGCGCAGGCAGGCGCTGGAGATCTTCGAGAAGATGTATGGTCCGGCCGTGGGCACCGGACCCGTGAGGGAGTATGTGGCTCAGACCGGTATGGACGTGCTCAGGGGCGCAGACGTTCTCAAGAGAGCTCCAGAGGTCTACTCCTCCACGGTCGAGTACGCGGACAACCCCATTGCCAACGGTCTCAGGGATGCCGCGCGAGTGCATCTGGCCGATCTCGGCACCAGAATCATCTACACCCAGCACGGCGGATACGATACCCACGCCAACGAAGTGCCCAATCATCCAAGGCTGTTGACCGAGCTCTCAGGCGCGATCATGGATTTCTTCCAGGACATTAGAGATCATAACGCCTCTGACAACGTGGTGATGCTGGTGTTCACCGAGTTCGGGCGGCGTATCAGGGACAATGGCAGCGGCTGTGACCACGGGGCCGGGGGCGGCTCTTTTGTGATCGGCGAGAGGGTGAAGGGCGGGCTGTACGCCGAGTATCCGTCCCTTGACATCGACAAGCAGACGGATGGGGACATGGCCCACACCTACGACTTCCGTGGACTCTACACCACGCTGTTGGAGCGGTGGATGGGGATCGAGGCCGCGCCAATCGTCGGAGGGCAGTTCGAAGAGCTCCCGATTTTCATAGAGTAGTCTCCTGACGCATCGGCCGGCGCCGCGTCGGTAGTAATCACAGGATGAGGTGAGCAAAATGGGTAGGCCGTACGCGCTTCTGAGGGTGGGTTTCACCTACGATCGCACGCTGGGGATGAGGCGTCTGACCAACACTCCCGTCGATCTGGCGGTCGGCAGGGAGGGGGATCTGAATGTCCTGTGCCGCGGAGGCATCTCCTTCATCAGACGCCTGTCTCAGGACGATGAGGACCTCGGAGCAATCAATCTGGCGGCTGGAGGGGCGGCTCAGATCGGCGGCACCTACTCAGTGAACTCCACGTTCGTATGGCCTATATCGATGGCGATGGACAACGAGGAGAACCTGTGGGTGTCCGACGAGGGCACCAACCAGATAACGATCATCAACAAGCAGGGAGAGATCCAGGCGCAGTGGGGTGAGGCCGGGGCCGGTGATGGGCAGTTCAACCGCCAGTCCGGCATCGCGCTCGACTCTGATGAGAACGTGTACGTCGCCGACACGCAGAACCACCGGGTCCAGAAGTACACCAGGGATGGCGAGTTCCTGATGCAGTTCGGCAGCTTCGGCGATGGCGATGGCGAGTTCAACATGCCGTGGGGCATTCACGTGGATGAGCTGGGCGACGTCTACGTGGCCGACTGGCGGAACGACCGGATTCAGAAGTTCACCGCAGAGGGCGAGTTCGTCTTCAAGATCGGTAAGTCAGGTGACGGAGAGGGTGAGTTCAATCGCCCCTCCGGTATTGCGGTTGACGGAGATGGCGACATATATGTCGCAGATTGGGCCAATGACCGGGTCCAGCTGTTCAGGGCGGACGGCGTCTTCGTCGAGTTGTTCCGAGGCGACGCCACCCTGTCAAAGCAGGCCCATCACTACATGAAATCCAACGTGAAGGCGCTTCGGCTGCGGGAGATGGCTTCACTCGAACCTCAGAAGCGCGTCCGATGGCCGGTGTCCGTGCGAGTCGATGGTCACTCCATGTACATTGCCGACTACGGTTCGGACCGGGTGCAGGTTTACCAGAAAGAGGCTTACGCGCTCGAGCCCCATGAGATATCCGAGGTCCAGCGCTCGCCCACGCTGTACACCCAGTTCTGACCCCGAGGTCCCACGTTCGGTCTCGTCTCTGCGTCTGGGTGAACAGGCCCGCCCGGCGATCGGTCGATCTGCCGGAGTAATCCGGCGACGCGGTGTCAGCTTTCCGGCTCGGTGATATCCAGGACCTGGTCCGCCGGAAGGTCTTGGAGCGTCTGCTCCCTTCCGCTGGGCCATAGGACCGTGATCTCATCCACAACGGACGAGGCCCCGATGCCGAATTCGAGGTCGATGCTGTCCATCGACAGGTAGCTCGATCCGGCGCGGACCTCCTGCACCTGCACCAGAGGTCCCTCTCCGTCGGTCCGAGCGGTCTCGACGAACACCCGCGCTCCGATGCCGTCCGCGTTGCTCCCAGTGCCGTCGATGGCCATTCGACCTCTCAGCCGCAGCGTAATCCAGTGGTTGTCCCCCCCGCCATTGAGCCAGACAAACACCGTTCCCGCCGCGGGTCTCGCGGTATCGCCCGGCACTCCCGCCACGGCCCAGATTGGGCCACTGCTGTTGGTTCCTATGAGGTCAACATAGCCGTCGCCGTCAAGGTCTCCATGAGCCAGTCCTTTGCCATTCTCATGGAACGCCGCGTCGATTCTTTGAGCGTCGGCATCGAATCCGGGATCATCGGGATCGAGTATCGCGTAGTCGACGTCCAGGATATCGAGCAGATGGGCCCGCACAGTGATGTCCTCGAACGACCCACGTCCGTCCCCACGGAGCATGCGTCCCGCGCTCTGGAGTATCTCTCCTCCGGGACCCTCCCCCCGGGCCGGCTCCGACCCCAGCCAGTAGAGGTCTTGCCGGCCGTCATTGTCAAAGTCGAAAAACGTCGTCCCGTACCCAAAATCGTAGGCGCCAAGTCCGGTCGGGACCTCCCAGTCGGAATGGATGTTTTCCGGTTCCAGCGAGGCGGGCGGCATGATTGGGCTCGGTCTTACCACAGTCGACGCCACCACATCCGTGAAGTGCCCGCTCATGCCTGAACCGGCGCCATTGGACGGTCCGTTGTTTCTAAGCAGGACGTGGAGGCAAGTTCCCCACTCGAAGCGCTCCGTGTACCGGCAGTCTCCCCCCACCTCCTTCTGGTGGGGGTACTGGCGCAGGTGGTAGCCCTGATTCGTAACGAAAACGTCCAGGTACGAGTCCCCGTCATAGTCGCCTACGGCAAAGCCCATCCAGTTTCCGACTGTGTCGATCCGCATCTCCTCCGCCATCGGGGTGAACAGTATGCCGGCATCTGTTGAGTCATTCCGAAACACCTGGAGTATGTCGCCGTCGTTCGCCACCCACAGGTCGGGGTCCCGGTCGTCATCGTAGTCGAAGAACAGGACTCCGTGTGTGCGACCGGTCGGGTCGCCGACGCGATTGCCGTTTCCGTCTTCGACCGATGGATCATATCCCACGTACTCGAGGCCACTGTCGACGTCCCTGAACACAACCTGTTGGCCTTCCGGGTCGAGTAGCTTGATCTGGGTCCCGCGAACTCCGGCCGACTCGCCAATCTCCTCGAATGTCAGGTCGCCGTTGTTGCGGTACAGCAGGTTGTAGTGTCCGGGGTGCGTCCGGTCCTTGAACTGGAAGAAGTCCTCGTCGATCATGTTTCCGACGTAGATGTCCAGCCAGCCATCTGCATCTACATCGGCGCACGCGACGCTGCCGGCGGAGCGCAGGTTTACCGCTTCACCGATGGCGGAGCCGGTGATGTCAGAGAATGTCCCGTCACCGTTGTTCAGGAAAACACGATCCGTTATCGCCTCCCTGAGCTGACGGGCAGGCTCGTGGTCTCCGAGGGCGGACCTGAAATCCAGTCCGTCGCCCTTGTCCTTGCCTGGACCCATCGCGGCTATCCCCCTCGATCCGACGTAGAGGTCCCGGCGACCGTCGTTGTTGAGGTCGCACGCCACCGCGCCGCTGCTGTTGCTCTTGACTGCCGAGACGCCGGCCGACTCCGCCACGTCGACGAACGTGCCGTCTCCCTCGTTCCGGTACAGGAAGTTCGGAGTCCCGGCCTCCGCGGTGATGTAGAAGTCGGAGTCGCCGTCGCCATCGTAGTCGAAGACCACGACGCCCGGACGATAGTTCATAACCTCGTCGGTCCACTCGTTGGCGTTCTTCAGGGCCTTGAGGGCGACGTTGGTGAACGGAGTTACCGTAAACTCATCGCCATTGGCGGCAAGGTCTGTCGATCCGGCGGCTGTGGTCGATAGCGCTCTTTTTTTGGCGGGACCGCTGGTCATTGAGTCGCTGACCTCCGAGTCGTTATCAACCGCGAGTTTACGCCCCGCGCGAGTCGGATCACCTGTCGCGTGCGAGTTCACCGCCGTGACAGGGACAACCGAAGCGTTAAGACCGTCTCCCGCTGTTGGAAGGACCGAGCCGAGAGCCATGACGCCAAGGCCGCCAACGATGGCGACCATCCAGGTGGCAGTCCCGAACGCGGCTATGCCCCGCTTCGGCACGACCTTGGCCAGTCCCCAGAAGGTGATTGGTCCTCCGGAGGCTGCGGCGAACAACAGAGTGGCGGCCGGGGCCGTCCCCATGCCAACCAGCAGCAGAGCCGCCACTAATGGTATCTCGAACAGCAGGGGGACGTTGATGAGAAGGCCCAGAGTCGCGGCGACTGCTACGCCCAGCAGGTTGTCTCCCAGATAGGTGGAGACGGTCTCAGGGCTCACCCACTGGATGACGAGGGCACTGCCAAACCCGGCGAGAACCATTATGGGTCCCAGCCTGATGAGGTAGCCGAAGCTGGCTCTGATCCAGTCCCTGAACCCTTCGGACAGCGCCTCGCTCCAGGTGGCGAGCCTATGCTCGGTCGGTTCCACGGCGACGTGGACGGCCAGAGGCACACGACCGCGTTCACCGACCACGGCCGCCACAAGAGGTCCGATCAGCAGCGCTCCGACGAGGCTAAGCGCAATCCGCGTCCCCCCAATCATCGGAACGAATACCATGGCCGCCATTATCATGGCTGGAAGGTTCAGCGTGGACGATCCCTGCACAATGGCCAGGGTTGACTCTATGCTTGCGCCCCTCCTGCGGAATGCGGTAGATACGGGAACGATGCATGCGGAGCAGAGGTTCATTGCCGGTCCCACGAGGAGGCCCTTCAACGAGCCTCTTACACCGCCGGTCGAGAACCCCCGGCTGCTTCCTTGAGGGAACAGGAGAGCCTCGGTCACGCCCGCAACCAGAAACGCGAAGGTCATGCCGAGCGCAACGAGCCTCAGATACGTGATGGAAAAGTTCCACCACCTAGAGAGCAGGGTGGACTCCGACGGAGTCTCGATGCAGAACCCCTGAAAGCACTCCTGCTGCGACGCGGTGGCGATGGCGAGGTCGGCGCGGACCGTGTCGAGCTTTGGGATGCGATTGAACAACAAAAACAGGGTCAGCAGTATGGTTAGAACCACCAGACCCACCGCGCGCTTCTTTTTGAGGGAAGTGTCGAACATCGCCCGGCTCGCTATCCGTCGTCCTCGAGATCGCGCGGCCCACAAGTGCCCGGCTCCACCTCGAAGGCTTCGTAGAGCGCGTTGAAGGCATCCTTGGCGAGGATCGCTTCGACCCCAAATGAAGCGTGGGTGGTCGGGTCGCACGTGAGGTCCTCGACGCGCTCGAACGTGGTGGCGAAGTCGGAGATGAACTTGCCGGAGGTCTTATGGACGCGCACGATCCTTGCCATGTCGCCTTTGTTGCGACCGATGTAAAGGGTGTCCTGAGATCCGACAACGACGCCGCTGATGTCGCTCTCTGACCGGCCTTCGTCGTCTTTCGGCCTCACAATGTTCATCAGAGTGCCCAGCGGTCTTCCATCCGTCCCGAGAGAGAAGTGGTAGATGTTCGGGTTCGAGTCCGGCACGTAGTACAGACTGTCATCGGCGGGGTCGTACGCGAGTCCATCGACAAGGTAACTGCCTTGAACGTCGGGATTGAACTGAAAGGTGGCTGCCGCTCTCATGCCTTCACCTGGATCGATCAAGTATACCGCGTTTGCCATAGCGCCCCACAGCATCTGTCGGTTGGAATCCCAGGCGACCGCGCTGATATTGACAGGCTTGCCACTGGCAGGATCGTACATCTTCTTCGTGGATACAAGCGTCGCTTCGCCATCTCCCGCGGGCGGGCGGTACACCTGCAGCGTATCGCTGTAACAGCCCGACTTGACAGTCAGGTAAGCCGTGCCGTTGAACGTGCCGCCGACTGAGCATTCGCCGTTGTCAGGGAGGGTCACCGTCGCCAGCAGGGTTCCGTATCGCACAGGGGGTCGAGTGTTGGTCCACACGAGGGCGGCCACCCCTGTCACCAACACGAGCAGGGCAACGCCTGCGTAGTACCTGCCGCGGATCCTGGGAGCCTTCCAGGTCCTCACGGGGACCTTCGCTGTCAGGAATTGGCGCCGCCGTGGAGACCCTGTCACGGGTTTTCGGTCATCAGCAGCCAAGGAACCGGAGCACCCTCTCAGCCGACCTGATCAGAGGCCGATGCGGGAGTGGAAATCCGGTACGCCCCTGATGCCGAGCCTCAGCCTGAATAGGGCGCCGGCGCCGGGACCCTCCTCCGCCTTGTTGTCCCCGCCAATGGTCGTCACGTAGATTTCGTCGAGGTCGGCTCCGCCAAAAGTGACACTGGAAACCTTCTTGGCTGGGAATCGAATGGCACGGTTCTGCGCTCCCTCGGGTGTGTACCTGTACAGTGCTGATCCATCTGCGCGAGCAGACCAGACGTAGCCCTCCGCGTCCACGGTCATTCCGTCCGGTATTCCCTCGCCGGGCGGAGTTTCCACGAACACCCGCTGGTTGGATATCTCGCTTGTGCTCCCATCGTAATCGAAGATGTAGATCTTCCGCGCGAAGGAGTCCGTATAGTACATGTGCCGGTGGTCGGGTGTAAATCCCAGTCCGTTTGACAGCCCAATATCGTCGAGCACGACGGTCAGACTCCCGTCGCGATCGAGGCGATACAGCTTCGCGGATCGCGTCTCGGTTGGCATGGTCCCGCAGAAGACGCTTCCACGGGGGTCCGCGATCACGTCGTTGAAGCGCGTGTCTCGCTCTTCGGGGATCTCTTCAATTACGTGACTCAACTCGCCGTCTCGCAAGATGGCGATGGACCCATGGTCCATGAAGAGCAGGAGTGCCCCATCTTCCTGGATGGTAAACCCGCCTATCACCCCGCCCTGGTAGAACTGCTCATGTCTCCCGGACTCCGGATCGAGTCGGAAGATGCGACCTTGCGGGATGTCAACCCAGTAGAGGCGCCTGTCGATCACGTGCCAAAGCGGACCCTCACCCACGTGGTTACGATAATCTGCGATCAGCTCGGGTTCCATAACGGTCCTCCTGATGATATGGTCTCACACCCTGCGCCCGCTGTCGGCCGGGATGTCACCACTCCTCGACCACTTTCTTGTTGAAATAGCTCCAGTCCCACTCCGCTCCCCAACCAGGTCCATCGGGCGGGAAGACTCGAGCTCCCGCGGGCGTCAACGGGTTCAGCATACCGATTTCTTTGCCCGCCTGCTCGTTTGCTCCGCCGAAGAACTCGTAGTAAGAGGTATTGAAGATGCACGACAACAGATGACCGTGGACCAGCCCGAACAGGCCGCCACCGGCATTGAGCTCCACGGTTGTCCCGTGCAGCTCGGCGAGGTGGGCGAGCTTGAGGACTGGCGTCGTGCCGTGCCTGGCGTTGCCGCGGATCATGTCCGTCGCACCGGAGATGAGCCACTGGGCCGACAGATCAACGTCGTTCATCATCATCTCAGGAGCGAGGACGGGGATGTCGAGCGCGTCGCAGAGCTGCTTGAGCTTGTTATGCTGTCTCTCCGGAAGTGGCTCCTCGATCCACCTGTAGGCTAGGTCTTCCAACTCCCGGCCAACCCGGACCGCCTGCTCGAAGCTGTATATGCCAACGGGATCGTGCATGATGTCGATGTCCGGCCCAACCGCCTCCCGTATCGCCCGAAACCACCGGATGTTTTCTTCGACGGGATGGTAGAAGTGGTCCTTTACGGCGGGGAATCCATCTTCCACGGCCCTGGCGGCGTCTTCGGCGGCCTCCTCCTTCGACGCGCCGCGGATGTTCATGTACATCGGCACGCTGTCGCGGACGCGGCCGACAAGCGCGTGGACCGGAAGGTTCGCGGCCTTTCCGGCGATGTCCCAGAGGCAGTTATCGAGGGCGCCTCCCCAGCCCGGATCCATGTAAACCCACCGTGTCCCCGTGTGGAGTTTCTGGTACAGCTTCTCTCTTGCCAGGGGGTCTTCCCCCACCACCAAGACACGCAGCTGATCCAGCGCATCCCTGTCCATCCTCCCGGCAACACCCTCTCCGGCCGTGCATACGCCCGTGATCCCATCGTCGGTCTCCACGTGCATAACCTGTGTGAAACCTGGGCTGGCGGAGGATGATCCGTGGATCCACCGCGGACGTCGCATTCCGGGAATCGTGCCAAGCTCGAATACGCGCTTGGCGTCCGGGGTCTCGAGGATCGAAAGTCTTACCTTTGTAATCTTCAATTTTGGCGAGCCTCCGGTGAACTGGCGCCCGGCTCCGGAGAGCGCGGCAGGCGTCTGGTCCCATCGAGGGATTTCAGGCTGTTGTATCGGACCGGTCGGATGCTGCGGGGTTCGCGCCGCTTTACAGACGACTCGCCGGGTAAATCGCACTGGCCGGTGGAACGGAGAGTCAACGGAGCATGGGCGAGGAAGTCTAGGTGGTGTTGACATTTGTATTTATAGCCGATATGCAAGCCCATTGCATGTAATTCCACACACAGGGAAGTCCCTGTGACATTGGATCGCAGTGATAAATTCAGGATTCATCATCGCAATCTCCTCGGAATGACCCACACCGGCGAAATGTCAATACTACCTAGAGAACCTGGCGCAGCCTCGGGTCGAGCCTGTCCCGCAGCCAGTCGCCCAGGAAGTTGAGCGCCAGAACAATCAGCAGTATGGCGATGCCGGGAACGACCGTAATCCACCACGCTGTACGAAGGTACTCTCTCCCACCCGCGACCATTGCTCCCCACGTGGGCGTGGGCGGAGGGATTCCGGCTCCCAGGAAGCTCAGGAAAGCCTCGGCAAGGATGAGCCCACCGGTCGACAGCGTCGCAATTACAACCACCGTATTGATGACTCCCGGAAGGACATGGAGAACGAGAATGCGCCAAGAGGAGGCGCCCGCGACGATCGCCAGAGCCACGTAATCGCGCTCCTTGATGCTGAGCACTTCGGCTCGGACCTGGCGCACGAAGCCCGCGAAAGACGCCGCGGCCAGCAACCCCATCATGGTGAGCAGGCTGGCGCCTACCGTGATGGCCACGATCAGCGCGACCATGACGAACGGAATTCCGTACCATATGTCCACGAGGCGCATGATGACCTCGTCAATCAACCCACCGAAGTAGCCCGCGATCAGACCGAGACCTGTCCCTAAAATGGTGCCGACTACGATGGATACGGCCACCACCATCAGAGACGTTCGAGCGCCCATGATCAGCCGGCTGAGCACATCCCTTCCGATCGGGTCTTTGCCCAGGGGATACGTCCAGGTCCCTTCCGGGTACCAGGCCGGCGGGATGTTCCTCTCCCTCAGGATGCTCAATCCGGGATCATGCGGAACAAGGAGCGGCGCGAAGATAGCCATCATGACGAATACGCAAAGGACCACCCCGGAGAAGAGGGGCCATCTGCGCGTGAACGCTAGCGCGCCACCCATACCGGAAACCCTGCTGGTTCCCAGGTCCACGCCGATCTGTCCGGTGGCCTGTTCCAAGTTATCTCCTGTGTGGTCTGTCGCCTGCCTAAGAGTATCGGATTCGTGGGTCCACGAATCCGTAGAGTATATCAACGGCGAAGTTGATCACCACGTAGAAAGTCGTGAACAGAAGCGTCACCGCGACGACAACCGGCAGGTTGTTGGCGACGGCGGCCTCCGCGCCGAATCTCGCGATCCCCGGCCACGCGAACACTACCTCCACAGCGATCGAGCCCGTTATGAATCCTGCGAAGAGCAAACCGGCGTAGGTGAGGGGAACCAGCGCCGCGTTCTTGAACGCGTGCTTCCAGATGACCGTTCGACCTTTCGCGCCCTTTGCGCGGGCCAGCTTGACGTACTCGGAGTCCAGCGTGTCCAACATGGCCGACCGCATCAGTCGAAGGTATCCGGCCATCGCGTGGGTCGCAAGGACGAACGTGGGGAGAATGAAATTTCTAATGGCGACGCCCTCGCCTTTCGTCGCGGTGGGCAGCCAGCCGAGCATCACGGAGAACACGAGTATCGCCACCATCGCGGCCCAGAATGTCGGGGTCGCAATCCCGAGCGCGGCGAAGGTCCTCGCGAGGAGGTCCCATATGCTTCCCCGCTTGACTGCGGACAGAACTCCGAGCGGTAGTCCGACCAGCGTGGCGACTATGAACGCCGCGAACGCCAGCTGTAGCGTGTGTGGGAGCCTCTCCAGCATGACCGGTGCGATTGGGCGCTTGTTGGTCAGGTCGAGACCCAGGTTTCCTCTGACGACGTCCGCGACCCAGTATGCGTACTGCACGGGCACGGGGTCCTCCAAGTGAAGGCGTCGCTTCTCCCTCTCGTACACAACCTGGCTGAAACCATAGGTGAACCCGCCCTGGTCCGGGGGCAGCAGGTTTATAAGGGGATCCCCCATGAGCCTGGACCCCGCGAATATGACGATGGTGGCGCCAAGCAGGGCCAGCACCGACGTAAAGATCCGGCGGATTATGAAGCGCCGAATTGGATTACCCCCATGTGATTAGGCAGCGACAAGCGGATCACTCCAGGGCGTACACAGACCCGTCGTTGCTGCCGATATAGACGACACCGTCGGCGACAGCGGGGGAGGACTCGACGAAGCCCTCAGTAACGAAGTTCCACTTCTCTTCGCCGGTCTCCATGTCCAGCGCATAGACCAGGCGGTCCTTGCCTCCGAAGTAGACGATCCCGCCAGAGAGCGCCGCGGAGGAGTCCACCGAAGCGTCCACTCTCGCATCCGCCTTGAACTTCCACTTCTCTTCGCCGGTCTCCGCGTCCACGGCGTAGAGGTGGGCGTCTGCGCTCCCGAAATACACGGTTCCGCCGGACACCGCCGGGGACGACTCGACTCTGGATCCTGTGGGGAACTTCCACTTCTCGTCCCCCGTCGCAGCGTCAAGGGCGTGCAGATTGATGCCGCCGCCGAAATAGACGACTCCGTCAGCGACCGCAGGGGACGAGGGAATGCCTACACCCACTTCGAATCTCCACTTCTCCGCACCCGTCTTGGCATCGAGCGCATAGAGGTACCCATCGTCGCTGCCGAAGTAGATCGCTCCGTCGGCGACCGCAGGGGACGAGTATATCCTGCGCTCCGTCTTGAACTTCCAGACCTCAGTCCCGTCCTGAACGTCCACCGCGTACATGTGGGTGTCGTAGCTGCCGATGTAGGCGACGCCGTCCACGACGGCCGGGGATGAGTTTACCTTGTTCCCTGTCTCGAACTTCCATACCGCGCTGCCGTCGCTCGCGTTCACGGCGTACAGGTGGGCGTCCGTTCCTCCGAAGTAAACGACGCCATCGGCGACCGCGGGGGACGACCAGATCTGGGCGTCGGTCTTGAACTTCCACCTCTGCTCTCCGGAGACTGCGTCGACGGCGTAGAGGTGGAAGTCGTGGCTGCCGAAGTAAACGGCGCCATCAGAGACCGTCGGCGAGGAGACGATCCGCGCAGCAGTCTCAAACTTCCACTTGACGCCGCTGAACTGGCTGACGCCCTCGGTGTCGAATACGCCGGTGTGCGCCGGGTCTCCGCGGAACATCACCTCCGCCGAGACCCCGGCGGCGGGCGCTTCGGCAGACTGCGACACTCCGGTCGGCGCTATCACAGGCGCCGACGGCTGTGAGGGGGAGCTCGACTTAGCAGGCTCGTCAATCTTTTCGGGTTCTTCTTCTGACCACCCGCCGCCGCAGCCCCACATTGCCAACAGGCAGGCTGACAGGGTCAGAGCAGTCAGAGTGATCGCAATATGCTTGGCAATGTTCCGAATCATGGAGTTAGCTGCAATCTCCCAGACGGATTGGAGGGGTCTAGGCGACCACTCGCTGACGACGCAGGCCGGTGTGTAGCCCGCCGCTCTCAACGATACGCGGATACGCGCGTAACGCTGTCAGGCGGGGACACGGACACTGGGCGTCGGCTCTCATCTACGGGAGTGGAGGGGTGATTGCACCCCTCCACCCTCGTGAGTCACACTACAATATCATAAAGATTCAGGCGATATTTGGAACGCGCATTACCTGTAGGTGGGCAGCACGTACGCAGGGTCGGGGACTCCGCCCGGTGCGCGCTGCTTGCCCCTGCGAGGCAAGAAGGACGCTATCGCCTCGGTGCTGTAGAGGGAGCCGCTCTCGCCCTGCGCCAAACCAGTGTCGAGATGGTTCTCGTACAGGAAGTCCATCCACTCGATCGTCAGCTCTTCGAGCTTGTCCTGGTCGGTCGGGTTGGCGTTCTTGTCCATCGCCACCCTGGAGCCGAGCGGGTACTCGGCGCCCGCGTTGTAGCCACCCGGCGCGGTGAGCGCCGTATGCCACTGCTCGGTGTCCCAGGTCATGGGCGCGCTGCCACAGCAGTTTCGAGCGTACATACCCTTCGCGGTCCGGTTGATCTTACTTGGCCGGAACGTTGCGTAGGGCTGTTTATCGATTGTCGAGGGAACTCCGAAGATCTGTAGCCAGTTGGCGGCAATGGCTTCGGCCATTTCGACCCTTACTCCGCTGGGGCCCGTCCACTGTTCAATGTTCACGTCGTCTGGGTCGTTGCCGGCGGCGGCCCATTCGCCCTTCCACTCCTCGAAGATCTCTTTGGCCATCTCAGGGTCATACGGGTCTCCCCACCGGTCGCCATATTTGATCAGGAAGGCCGACTCCTGGTACGCCTGGGGTGACAGAACGACCTTGCCGATCCCCTCTAGCACCGAATCCACGATCGACTGCCTGTCCACGGCCATGAAGAAGGCTTGGCGCCACTTCCTGGCGGTAGCATTGCAGCCTTCGTCGGCCATCTCACAGACCCACGGCAGAGAAGTGTCGAGAGCGCGATCGAGCGGGTCGCCGCTTCTGGGCTGTTGGGTCTCCCAGTAGTTGCCCTGCCACATCAGGTGGTACGTGGCGATATTCTCGCTGGGGATCTTCTTGAATCCCTTCTCAATCAGATCGGGCCAGTCCTTGGTTTCCAGCTCGGCGATCTGCGCCTCGTTGGTCTCCATCATTGCCACGCGCGTGAAAGACTCGGGGACCTCGAGGTACCGCCAGTCCTTGACGAACGGGACTTTCTCCCACACGTTTTCGAGGTCCGGTCGGGCGGTCACGATCACGTGGCGCTGGGCGATCCATTCGACCATCTCATATGGCCCGCTGCCCAGCATGTTCTCCTGCATCCACTCCGATCCGTTCTCATCGAATGCCCGCTTGGGCGCGACACCGATGGGCTCGGTATGGTCGCTCGTCGCCACGAAGCCCTTCACCCCGAATGGGGTCCAGTTGACTCTAACGACGTACTTACTGATAGCGTCGAGCCTGCCGACTTCCGGCCAGGGCAGCGTGTCATGCACAGCTTCCGGAGTCAGCACCGGGTTTCCGGCGTTCCAGCTCCAGGCCACGTCCTCCGCCGTCAACTCCCCCCAACCCTGGTGGAATTGGACGCCCTCACGCAGATTGAAGTCCGTGTACGCGAGATCCGGGGCCATGTCCCAGGACACAGCCAACCACGGATGGTAGGTGAGGTTGCCCTTACCGTCGATGTCACCGTGCTGCAGCGCCTCCTGTACCCGCGTCATGGCAAGTGTCTGCCAGTTGGGCGCAAAGGTGGGCCACCCACTTGGGGTCGCGATGGACGTCGCCGCGACGATGATCGTTCCTGTAGGTGTAATTGGTCCGCCCGCCTGAGGGACTTCCTTGATCACCTCTTTCACCACCGTCTTCTCCACGACCGACTCCACGGGGACCTCTTTCACCACCTCCTTCACGACCACCTTTTCTACGGGTACCTCCTTGATCACTTCCACTATCTGGGGCTTTGTGGTCTGGGGTTGCTCTGCGGCCCCGCATCCGAAGGTGAGCGCTAAGGCCGCCGCACTCGCCATAACGCCTATCACCCACAAACTGAGCTTCTTTGTCCGCATACTACTGACTCCTCTCGTTTCACAGCCTCGTGAAGCGCCTGAACCGGTGGCTAAGCCTGTTCTATCCAAATTGTTGGCTGACCTGATGATCAGATCGACACACTCTCCTACCCACCGAGGCGCAACCTTGGGCAAGTGGTCGATTTCTAACAGACATCAACTTGGATGTCAACACTGTCGCAGCCAAAAAGCCTGTTTCAGTTCAGTAGGCGCAGGCTGTGGGAGCGTGGGCGTCTCGCCCACACCGTTCATCCTTCGACAAGCTATCGAGTAACTGCGGTTTTTGGGTCTTAAATCACTGCTGATTTGGGGATTTCACCAATAAGGCCGTCCGAGACTCCCAGACCATGCTCCGCGAATACGCAGGCCCGCGGTTACTTCCATTTGCACGACCCCGACGTGTCTCGGAGTGTAGCTTTGCTCAGAGCCTGCCCCGGCCTTGATCCGGGGACGAATGTTTGCCCGTGGAGCCGCCTACTGAATTGAAACAGGCTCCGGTCTGTACGCGGGATGGGCGGTTCCCCGGAGCATCGGTTAGAATGCGCATATCCGGAACTCCCGGTCGGATTGACATTGATCGACCGCGGACCGACGGCTCCTGCCAGGTGACTGCCGCCGCCGGTCCGGCGAAGCTCGGCGCCCAGCGCCCGGGCCGGTCCCGGTCAGAAAGGACACGCTGTTGAGGATAGGCATCGACGTAGGAGGCACATTCACCGACTTGGTCGCGGTTACCGGTGACGGGTCACCCCCAACTATACTCAAGGTCCCGAGCACTCCGGCCGATCCGTCGGTGGGCGTTATGTCCGGGCTGGCCGGACTGGCCGCGGCGGTGTCGATCACCTCGGAGGACCTGCTGACGTCGGCCCGGCTGATAATCCACGGGACCACGGTCGCGACCAACACCCTGGTGGAGCGGAAGGGCGCGAATGTCGGCCTCCTGACGACCGGAGGATTCAGGGACCTGCTTGAGATCCGGGAGGGCCTCAAGGAGGACCGCTACAATCTGCGGATGGACCAGGTGGAGCCGCTCGTTCCAAGGCGTTTACGCGTTGGCGTTTCCGAGCGTGTGGACTCGACCGGCGCGGTCAGGGAGCCGCTGGATCTTGACGATCTCCGGGACCAGGTAGAGTACCTGAAGTCTGAGGGTGTGGACTCGGTCGCGATCGGATTCCTGTTCTCATACTTGAACCCGGATCACGAGCGACAGGCCGAACAGCTCGTGCGTGCGACAATGCCCGGCGCATACGTATCGACATCGCACGGGGTATTGCCGCAGATCAAGGAGTTCGACCGGCTATCCACCACAACCCTCAACGCCTACGTCGGACCGTCCCTGGCTGATTACCTCCAGCGTCTCGACGAGCAGTTGGGAGTGGCCGGAGCTTCGCCCCGCCTCTTCGTGATTCAATCCAACGGGGGCATCGCGTCAGTTCCCGATACGGTGGACCAAGCTGTGCGCTCGATCCTGTCCGGCCCAGCGGGCGGCGCGTCTGGCGCGGCATACCTGGCGAGGCGTCTGGACGAGCCGAACGTTATCGCCCTCGACATGGGCGGCACCAGCACCGACATATGCATCATCCAGGACGGACGTCCGCACGTCGCGACTGAACGGTTCGAATCGGGTTGGAAGATCGCGGTCCCGACCGTGGATATCCATACGCTCGGCGCGGGCGGCGGAAGTGTCGCGAGGGTTGACGAGGGAGGCGTACTCCGCGTTGGACCGCAGAGCGCCGGCGCGGATCCCGGCCCGGCCTGTTACGGTCTGGGCGGAGAACATCCAACAGTCACCGACGCCGCTCTGGTACTGGGCCTCCTGGACCCGGAGGGTTTCCTTGGGGGAGATCTTACCCTCGATGCGGCGGCGGCGGGCGCGGCGATAAAGAGCAACGTGGCGGATGTGCTCGGCTCCGACCCGAAACAGGCCGCCGAGGGAATCCTCCGGGTTGTCTCCAGCTCCATCGCGGAAGGTGTGCGGCTCGCCACCGTTCGCAGGGGACTGGACCCGCGAGAGTTCACTCTGGTGGGCTTCGGAGGGGCCGCCGGCTTGGTGGCCGGGCGCATCGCTCGCGAGATTGGGGTCAGTCGTGTCCTGATTCCCGTCGCGGGGTCGGTTCTGTCAGCCTTCGGAATGATGACGTCGGACCCGAGGTTCGACCTCGCCCAATCACTTGCGGCGAGCCTGGATACCGTTGACTTGGACGATGTACGCGAGGCGTTCGCCAACATGGAGAACGATGGGAGGCACCGCCTCCTGGCTGTCGGGGTCGACCGGGACGCCGTCTCCGTCGAGCTGTCGGCGGACATGCGTTACCTCGACCAGATATATGAAGTCACGGTTGACATGCCCGATCTAGGTCTGCCCGACTGCGAGCTCAGGGGCCGCTGGGCAGAGGCGATGCACGCGCGGTACGAAGAGCTGTACACCTACAGGCAAGCCGACCAGGAAGTGCGACTCGTGACCCTGCGCGCGACAGCGCTCGGAAGTCTGGGCGCCGACGCCGACGGTGGATTGTCGCTGAAGACAGCGGCGCCGAGCGCCCCCGCGGTCGAGACGGACGACGAGGCCGCTCGTGAGCCGGGGGTCGCCTGGCTGCGGACCGATGCGCTCCGGCCGGCCGTTGAAGTCCGCGGACCCGCTGTCCTGACGTCCGACTACAACACGATCGTAGTGGGTGAGTCTGACCGCGCGTCCATGAGCTCGGAGGGGATACTGACGCTCGACGTTGGAGTATCGGAGGCGGTGCGCCAAACACCGGACGCGCCTGCCCCCGACCCGGTCACGCTGTCAGTGGTCGGCAACCGGCTCGAATCTATCGCCATCGAGATGATGGACGTCATGCTGCGGACGGCGATGTCCCAGATCCTGAATGCCAGCCGGGACTTCTCAACCGCAATCCTGGACGGCGAGTGCAGGCTGGTCGCTCAGGGCGAGGGGATTCCGGTCCACGTGAGCGCGCTGCCTGTCGCCGGGAGGGCGGTTCTCGACACGTTCGGTGATGAGGTCCGGCCCGGTGACATATACCTGTTGAACGATCCCTACTTCGGAGGCTCGCATCTGCCTGACCTGACGGTGCTGCGTCCCGTGTTCGAGGACGACAAGCTGCTGTTTATCACGGTCAACCGGGCCCACCATACCGACATCGGTGGGGGCACCCACGGCGGCTACAATCCGTCGGCCAGCGAGATATTCCACGAGGGTCTGCGCATTCCTCCGCTCAGGATCTACGCCGATGACAGTCCGCGTGACGACCTGTTGCAGATGCTCTCCGCCAACGTGCGATACCCGAAGAACTTCCTGGGAGATCTGCAGGCGCAGATCGGCTCTGTCCTCTCGGCCGAGCGACGGATTCGCGATCTGGTCGGCAGGTACGGAGCGGATCGGCTCGCGTCGATCGTCGATGGCATCCTGGCGGCTACCGAGAGACAGGTCCGCAGTTTCATCTCGGAGTGGCCCGACGGGAAATACTTCGGCGAGTCCCTCGTGGACGACGACGGGTTCGGCAGCGAGCTTATTCCGATCAGGGCGCATGTTACAGTCGAGGGGGATACACTGACCATAGACTTGGGGGAGTCGTCCCGGCAGGTGACCGGATTCATCAATAGCGCATACGCGAACACGCGCTCGCTGGCCCATGCCGCGATCATGTATCTGGCCCCATACGACGTCCCGAAGAATGACGGCTCGATGGGACCGCTGAAGGTCATCGCGCCGAAGGGCCTGATCGTCAACGCCAAGTCCCCGGCGCCGGTCTGCATGAGCACCAATCACTGCGCCGAGGAGATTGTCGAGGCGATTTTCAAGGCGCTGTCTAACGCGATTCCCGGCGCGGTCAACGCCGGGTTCTCCAGGCGTCTCAGATACGCCATTACCGGGGTCGATCCACGGACCGGCAGCAGCTTCCTGTGGCACTTCTTCATGGCCAGGGGAGGGGGAGGCGCATCTTACGGACACGACGGCTGGAGCTGCGTCGGCGCGGTCAACGTCGCCGGCGGAATCCGCGCCAACAGCGTGGAGGTCACCGAGGAGCGGTTTCCGCTGTTCGTCGTCAATCACGAGCTCAGACCCGATTCGGCCGGCGACGGCCGGTGGCGGGGTGGACTGGGCGCGGTGTGCGAAATCGTCTATGAGGGCGAGGAAGACGCGCTGCTCAACACGGCCGGAGACGGCGCTGTCGTGGCCCCGTTTGGGCTGCTCGGCGGTCGTCCCGGTATGCCGCACCGGTACTCCATCGTCTCAGGTGGGCGAGAGACCGTTCTGAGGACGAAGCAGGCCGGGGTCGTGGTGAAACCCCACGACCGGATCGTCGCGCTGTCATCAGGGGGCGGAGGATACGGCGACCCGGCGCTGCGGTCACGCGAGGCCCGTTCCCATGATCGACGAAACGGCTACGTCGCGGACGGTGGAGATTGACACCGGCGCGGCCCCTTTCTACAATCGCTCTCGTCATAAAGAGCCTGATCCGGTCTGAGTGAGCGGGAGGAACGAGAGCTTGGCCTACACAGTCGATCCCAACTACCAGAGCAGAGTCCGCAAGCCGGACGACTTCGAGCGGTTCTGGGAAGGTGTCAAGGCCCAGACCGCCGGGATACCTCTCAACCCGGAGGTTGTTGCCGAGCCCATGCGGTCGAGCGACGACGTCGAAACCTACCAGGCGTTCTTCACGAGCATCGATCACGTGAGAATCGCGAGCTGGTACTGCCTGCCGGCGTCCAGATCAGGCCCGATTCCGGCGGTACTGGTCGTGCCGGGATACCAGAGCGACCCCGGAATCCCCAAGGAGTGGGCGCGCAGGGGCTACGCCGCGCTGTCGGTCGCCCCACGCGGAAAGCTGCGCTCCAACGCCCAGTTCAATCCGGGCTACCCTGGACTGTTGACCTATGGCATCGTCGACCGGAACGTGTACTCCTACCGCGGCTTCTACGTTGACGCATGGCGGGCGGTGGACTTCCTGCTGTCGAGACTGGAGATAGACTCGTCCAGGATAGGCGTAACGGGCAGCAGCCAGGGCGGCGGACTCACGCTGTGTACGGCAGCCATGCGCCCGGAGATCAAGGCCGCTGCCGCGGGCGCGCCATACCTGACGGGGTTCATGGACTCAATCGAGCTGACCCACACGTACCCATACGAGGAGATCAACGACTACCTCCGTATGAACCCCGATAGCCGCGTGCAGGTCGAAGAGACGCTCAGCTACTTTGACTGCATCAACTTCGCGGGCCACATCACCTGTCCGATAATCGTGAACGTGGGCTTGCAGGACAACGTCTGTCCTCCGGAAACGGGCTACGCGCTCTTCCGGGAGATCGCGAGCGAGGACAAGAAGCTCTACGCGTACGACCGCCAGGGGCACAGCGCCGGTCGCGACCAGCACGGCCGGGTCATCGAAGATTTCTTCAGTAAACACCTTATGAGGAGCGCCGGCGATGACTGATGGGCAATACAGCAGGCCGGACGACTTCGATGATTTCTGGTCGCGTCGATTGGAGGAGCTTGACCGGACCCAGCCCCGGCCGGAGCTGGAGTCGATCCCGATCAGGCAGACCGACTTCGCGACCCTGTACGGAGTGCGCATCACCAGCGCCGGTCCCTATCGGCTGTTCGGCTACCTCAGCGTTCCGGCCTCGGATGGTCCGTTCCCCGCGCTGTACTGGCCTCCGAAGTACGCGAGCGTGCTGGAGATGATTCCGCAGGGCACGGCCAACGCGATCAGAAGCAGATTCGTCACTTTCTCGTGCGCCGGCAGGGGACAGCGCAACGCGGACCAGCCCTTCGCCGCGATGTTCCCCGGACTGTTGACGGTTGGCATTACCTCACCCGATGAGTACGTATTCTCCGGAATCGTCGCCGACGCGATCAGAGGCCTCGAATTCCTCAGATCGCGCCCGGAAGTGGACCCCGGCCGGATCGTCGCGATAGGCAACGACGTGGCGCTGCAGGCCGTCGGTCTGAGGGGCGGGGCGTCGCACCTGGTGTGTACTCCTGCGCTGTTCTTCGACTCGCTCCGGTTGGCGGCGCTTACCGATGCCTACCCGCTGGAGGAGCTCAACGACTACCTGCGGCAGCGGCCCTCTGAGCGGTCCGGCGTCGCTTCCACGCTGAGCTACTTCGACCTCCGGGCATTCGCCCCGTCAGTCGAGTCGGACACTCTCGTGATGGCCGGTCCGGAGGGATCGCTGCTTGGTCCGGAGGCGCTTGCGCCGCTGGCTGACGCGATCGCCGGAGACGTATCCGTGTACGCTTCACAGCAGTCCAGCTACCTCGACGGCGTTCACACCGAGCAGTGGATCTCCGACAAGATGGGTTTTGACGCGCCTATCCTGCCGGAGCACTGGAGGTAGCCTTGGGCGACGCGTCACCTCCGAGTCCCGCGTCACTGAAGATCGAGCACGCGGAGTACGCGCTGACCCTGGACGCCGATCGACGGATAATCACCGATGCCGCCATCGTCATCGACGGGAACACTATCGTCGGCGTGGGTAAGTCCGAAGACTTCCGGGATGTCCCGGCCAGAGATGTAATCGACGCGCGGGACTTCGTGATAACGCCCGGGTTCGTTGGCGGCCACATGCACATAAGCTACGCTCACGCCACACGGGGCATCTTTCCGGATGATCTCGGACCCGACTACCTTCCCAACGTATTCAAGCTCCAGGGAGTGATGTCCGCAGAGGAAGAGCGTCTGACATCGCTTCTCGCGATCACCGAGCTGCTGATGTACGGGACCACCACATTCGTGGACCCCGGCAGCACCAAGCATATCGAGGCCTGCCTGGACGCGTACGCGACGGCTGGATGCCGGATCGTTACCGGCGCACAGGTTACTGACCTCCCGAACCCCCTCAACGTCCCCACGTACACAACCGCTGACGCACTGGCAATCACGCGGGACACAGTCCAACAGTTCGACGGAGAGCTGGACGGCCGGGTCCGCGCGTGGGCCATGCCGTTTTCATCGGACTACGCATCCGTCGAGCTGCTCTCGGGCGCCGCGGCCATTGCGAAAGGCGCGGGGACCAGGATCACGCTGCATCACAGCTACTCGGCGGCGTCACGGGACGAATGGGTCCGCCGCGCCGGTCTGACGCCGACCGCCCATCTGTCACGGATGGGCGTTTTGGACTCGGACATGCTGCTGGCCCATGCCCTCGGAATCACCGAATCGGACGTTGGGATCATAGCCGACTCGGGCGCGTCGGTCGTGATGTGTCCGACGGCGGCCGCCAAAGGCGGGGCGGGCATGACCCGCAGCGCGCTCCTTCCGGAGCTGGTACGCGCGGGTGTTCCGGTCGGGCTGGGGACCGACGCCGCCAATAACTCCAACCTGATCGAGACCATGAGGTCGATGTACCTGGCCGCGGTCCTGTACAAGGACGGCCGGGAAGACGTGTCCATGATTCCGGCTGAGCTTGCCCTCGAGCTGGCGACGATTCGCGGCGCGGAGGCTATCGGCATTGCAGACCATATCGGATCGATAGAGGTCGGCAAGTGCGCCGACCTGGTAGTCTTCGATACGCGCCGACCGGAGTGGCGGACACTGTTCAATCCTGTGAACAACCTCGTATACTCGGCGGACGGGCGCAGCGTACACACGGTGATTGTCGACGGCCGCGTGGTTGTGCGGGACTACAGACCGACCTTCATCGATGTGTGGGAGTTGATACGGCAGGTGCAGGAGGTCGGCAGGAATATGCTTGACCGCGTCGGACTGTTATTCCCATCCCGGTGGCCGGTTATCTAGCAGGGTGGAGTTAACCACCGTTACCGTTTCTCGCCATGACGACCACGGAAACCACAGTCAAATCGGAAAAGGCGTTCTCAGACCTCTGGGAGCGGACCTTGGAGCTCCGTCCGACGATCGTAGACGCTCAGGGCGTGGCGTACGAGGTCGTGTTCCCGGGAATCCGGAACCAGGGGCCCGGGCCGGACTTCAAAGGCGCCGTAATCAGACGTCAGGGCCGCACGATCGCGGGCGACGTAGAGCTGCACCTCGACCCTTCCGGGTGGCGCGGCCATCGGCATCACCTCGACCCGGCCTACCGCGGGGTTGTGCTGCAGGTTGTGCTCAGACCCGGTGGCTCGCGCAACGCCGCGCAGGCGCCTCCAACCGCGGCCGCCTTCTTCGATACCGGCCACCACGAGCCGCGGCCGTTGAAAACGCCATCGACGATGGACATCCGGCGGCTCGGCATCAACAGATTTCTGTCCAGGAGCTCGGGCTTCCGTATGGAAATGGAAGCCGGCGCCGATCCGGACGAGGTCATGTACAGGGCCCTCGTGGAGGCAATGGGCTACGTCAGAAACCGCAAGCCGTTTCTCGCGCTGGCGCGGTCGGTGCCCGTATCGCGCTTCGGTACGCTTTCTACCGAGCCCCCACGCACGGCGACGTTCGCCATCATGGCCAGCTTCATAGTGGCGGGCGGGCTCACCGATCGCGTCGAACATGCAGAACGTCGTCAGATGCGTCGCGTAGCCCGGTCACTTGGGGTCCGGCGTACGGTATCGCCTGGCGAATGGAGCCGGTTCAGGGTCCGGCCGGGCAACAGTCCGCAGACCCGGATCAGAGGCATCGCCCCGGTGATCGCCGGTCACCTGGGAACGGGCATCCTGCGGGGAATGCTCTCGGCGCACCACCGCGGCGGCCACGCCGCCCTGACGCGACAACTCGTACAGGCTCCATCGATAGGGCAGGGCCTCGCCAGGACCGTGGCCGCCAGCGCGGCGCTTCCGGTTCTGCACGCCTGGTCCGGCCTTGCTCGGCGTACCTCAGCCGATCGGATCGTAGAGTCGTTCGGTGAAATGCCCGCGCCCCCGGCGGACTCAGTTACTCGCGGCGTGGCTGCGGCGCTGGGCCTAAGCCTGCGGGTGGGGACCGCCGCGGACCACTCCGGACTCCACGAGCTCGCTCGGTCCAGGTCCTGGCCCACCGACCATGCCGGCGCGCCTACTTCAGCTCTGCGAGCAGGCGTCGAGCCGCGGCAATGATGCCGGCGTCACGGATCTCGTTGGCGACTTCCAGCGCAGTTTCCAGGTCGGCCCTTGCGCCCTCCCGATTTTCCTGCTCGACGTAGATGAGCGCGCGCGCGACGTATGTGCCCGGGAAATCCGGTTCGAGATCGATCGCGGTCGCGAAATCCTCCAGTGCCAGATCGACTCGCTCGTCTCCATGGAATGCCCGTCCCCTTCCATAGTAGGCCCTGGAGAAGTCCGGCAGCTTGCGTATCACGAGGTCGAACGCAGTCACGGCGTCGTCGAACTCCTGCACCTCCAGCAGCCTGATCGCCCTGCTGTACTCGAACAGCGCGGCAATCTGCGGCGTTGCGGTTGGATCGGGAGCCGGAGTCTCAGTTGGGACCGGCGTGGAAGTCGGCGCGGGTGTCGGAGTTGGGACCGGGGTGGAAGTCGCCGTCGGCTCGGGAGTCGCCGTGGACGTGGGGACCGGAGTCGGCTCCGGAGGGCTGGTGGAGCAGGCGGCGGCAATGAGCGTCGTCGCCAATACTCCGATCAAAGCTTTCAACATTCGCATTATCCACCGATCACCATATTCGAGCCAACAGTAACCGCATCCAGAATAGCATACCCGGCTCGGTTGCAGCCCGCAGCCCGCGCTCATCGGCTGCCGGGAGATGAGAAGGCGGGACGCCCACTCTCATTGCCGGTCAGCTCGGTATCGCCACGCCGCACCGGTATTCCCATCCGGCTCCCGATCCCATACAGTATTGTCGCGGCCGCCGATGGTCCGGCCCAAGGAGGAATCATGATCAGAGCTCTGGACGGAATCTCACCCCGAGTACACCCGACGGCCTTCGTCAGCGAGGCAGCCTACGTAGTCGGCGATGTCGAGATCGGAGAGGGGTCGAGCGTCTGGCCGGGCACCGTGATCAGAGGCGACATGGGCCGGATCAAGATAGGCAGGTACACCTGCATTCAGGATAACTCGGTGGTCCACTGTGACACCGACGCGACGATCGGCGACCGGGTCGTGATAGGCCACCGGGTGGTGTGCCATGCCAAGAACGTCGGAGCCCGTACCCTCATCGGCAACGGCGCTGTGGTCAACGATGGCGTCTGGATCGGGGACGAGTGTGTCATCGCGTCCGGAGCCGTCGTGCTGGACGACATGGAAGTGCCGGACCGGGCCATCGTGGTGGGCGTTCCCGGGCGAGTGCGTGGCGAGGTGCAGGACCGGCATCTGGAGCTGGGGGACTACTTCAACAGCGTGTACGTGCTGAAAACACAGCGATACCTGCGAAACGGCGGACTGGGATCGTGAGACCCGGACTACATCCGGTTGGGGGCACCCATCCCCATCAGGGTCAGACACCGCGCGAGCGCTATCTTCGAGGCCTGGCACAGGCGCAGCCGCGCCCTGGTCAACTCAATCTCCTCCGGGATTGAGGAGATGACCCTGCACTGCCCGTAGAACCAGTGAAACGCCGTCGCCAGCTCCTGGGCATAGTGGGGCAGGTGGTGGACCTCCAGGTTTGACGCCATCATCTCCACAAGCTCCGGGAGAATGACTATCTTCCGGAGCAGCGCCATCTCGGCTTCGTGCTCCAGCAGGGACACGTCACCATGGGTGAAGTCGATGTCACGATCTTCCGCGTTCGCCAGAATGCTCGCAATGCGCGCATGAGCGTACTGGACGTAGTAAACGGGATTGTCCGCTGACTGCCGGGTGGCAAGGTCCAGGTCGAACTCCATCTGGGTTTCGGCGGCGCGCGACAGGAAGAAGTAACGGCACGCGTCTGCCCCAACCGCGGAAACGAGGTCGTCCACCGTGATGATGTCACCCGCCCGCTTCGACAGCCGGACGAGGTCGTCGCCCTGCTTGAAGGTCACCATCTGGTAGATCATCAGGGTCAGCCTGTCCGGGTCGATGCCGAAGGAAGACACCGCGGCCTTCATCCGGCTGACGTGTCCCTGGTGATCGGCGCCCCAGATATCGACAACCCTGTCGAACTCACGCTCGACGAACTTGTCGTAGTGGTAGGCGACGTCCGACGCAAAGTAGGTCGGAGACCCGTTCGACCGGACCAGAACGGCGTCCTTCTCCTCGCCGAGCTCCGTCGCGGCGAACCATTGGGCGCCCTCCCGTTCCCTGCGGTAGCCACGATCGTCAATTAGCGCCATCACCCGGTCGTACTTGCCTTCGCTGAACAGGCTGCGCTCCCGGAACCACAGGTCGTACGTGACCCCCAGGCGTCTCAGCGACTGCTGAATGGAGTCCACCATCATCTCAAGCGCGACAGCGCCGATCTCGCTCACCGCGTCTTCCGCATCAATGCCAACGTACCGGTTTCCATGTTGGTCCCTGATGTGGCGTCCAAGATCGACCATGTACTCGCCGCGGTATCCGTCGTCCGGAATCTCGGCGGGGATGTCGCACTGCTGCAGGTACCTGGCGTGAGCGGTCCTGTAGAAAAGCTCCATCTGGGTTCCGCCGTCGTTCACGTAATACTCGCGCTGGACCTCGTAGCCCGCCGCCGAGAGAACATTGGCCAGCGTGCTGCCCAGCACCGCGCCCCTGGCGTGGCCCACGTGGACGGGGCCTGTTGGGTTCACGCTCACGAACTCCACCTGAACGCTCGACTCTCTCCCCGTGTCGGAGTCCCCGAATGTCGCACCGGCGTCGATCACCCGGACCAGCTCGGCCCGCAGCCATCTGTCGCTGAGCTTGAAGTTGATGAATCCGGGTCCGGCCAGCCAGACCTTGCCTACCGCGTCGGTGTCCGGAATCGCGTCGATGATCGTCTGACCTATGGCGCGGGGGCTCATTCGCATGGGCCGGGCCAGCTTCATTGCGAGACTGCACGAGAAGTCCCCGTTCTCCGGCCTTTGCGGTCGTTCGATGGAGAGGTCGTCGATATCGACCGCCGGCAGCGCGCCGGAGGATTGAGCCTCGTCAATCGCCGCGCGCACGAAGTCGCATATCCGCCTGCGGATGGAGATGGTCACCGGATCAGGGGGGCCTTGGTCCGACAATGAAGAGACGCCTAAGGGTTGACCCGGATCGACGGTTCGCCCGGTTCGGCAGACGACGTCACCCGCCCAATTACCGCGCGGGTCTCTACGCCGCGCGTCTCCAGCGCGGTCAGCAGGTCGTTCACGACGTCCTGGTGGACCGCGATGAGGAGGCCGCCGGAGGTCTGGGCGTCTGCCAGCAGAATCTTCTGGACATCGGTGATCCGGTCGTCCCATGTTACGTCTTTTTCCACGGAATCGAGGTTGCGGTGGGTGCCGCCGGGCGCGACGCCGCTCTCTGCCAGCTCGGTAGCGCCGGGGATGAATGGGATGTCGGAGAATCTGATCTCCGCCGATACGCCGCTCGCGCGAGTCATGCCGCGAAGATGTCCCAGCAGCCCGAACCCCGTCACATCGACGCAGGCGTGGGCATTGACACTCGTCATGGCCTCCGACGCGGCGCGGTTCAGCGCCCCCATCACCCCGACCGCCGTCTTGAGCACTTCGGTGGAGACCACCCCCTGCTTGCCGGCGGTGGTGATGACTCCGGTCCCCAGCGGCTTGGTCAGCACGAGACGGTCTCCCGGGCGAGCGCCCGCGTTCGTGACTTCGCAGCCGGGCCGAACGACTCCGGTCACCGACAGCCCATACTTGGGCTCATCATCATCAACGGTATGTCCGCCAACTATCAGGACCCCCGCCTCCTGCGCCTTGTGGGCTCCGCCTATCAGGATCGTCCCAAGCAAGTCCTTCGGCAGCCCGACTGGGAATCCGACGATGTTGAGAGCCATCAGCGGCTTTCCGCCCATCGCGTACACATCGCTCAGCGCGTTGGCGACGGCGATCTGCCCGAAATCGTAGGGATCGTCCACGATTGGCGGAAAGAAGTCCACCGTCTGGATCAACGCAACATCGTCGTCCATCCGGTAAACGGCGGCGTCGTCACCGGTGTTGACGCCAACCAGCAGGTTGGGGTCCGACACGGGCGGCAGTTGACTCAGGACCTGACCCAGGTCCTCGGGGCTGAACTTGGACGCTCAACCGGCGCAGCTTGCGAGACTTGTCAAACGCACGTGTTCTGTGGACTCGACCAAATGATGTCCTCCTGCGTCCGTGGTGGGTGAGGATCAGTATAGCACAGGCCGCCCGATGCCCCGGAGTGGGCCGAGTGGGCCGGCGAGGGCAACGGCGTAGACTGTGGAGCGCGGGCGTCTCGCCCGCAACCCCCCGCGCCCGCTGAACCGACGCATTCCGAGTCTCCATAGATCAGATAAATCACCGTAGATCAGATAAATCACCGTCAATCACAGTGTACGCCGCTTATGCGCGATGCCCTGAAATTGAGATGCGATTGCTCTGGTGAGCCGGCTGTCAGCGGCCTATTCACGATAAGTCGTCGTGGCCGGAGATTTGCGACATGGTACGGCGCTCTATAGAATGTGGCCCACTCAGGACCCAAGGTGGTCCGCGCATCCGGTCCCAGGAGGTCCGAAGTGGCGGGAGCAAAGGTGGACATCGGGAATGTCGAGGTGGTCTCGGTTTCGGACGGTCAGGGAGATATGTCCCCGGCTGACGTGTTCCCGGCCAGCAGCATCGATATCTGGCGGTCGGAGTATCCCGACCTGCTCGACGATAATGACTTGATACATCCGAAGTTCGGCTCGTTCGCGCTGCGTTCGGGAGGGGTTCTCATCCTGGTTGACACGGGCCTGGGTGGGCCGGACGGCACGTTGCTGACCCAACTCGCCGACAGCGGGATCGGACGTGAGGCGGTCGACCTGGTCGTCCTGACCCATATCCACCCCGACCACGTCGGATGGAACTTGTCCGATGGAAGCCCGACGTTCCCGAACGCCAGGTATCTGGTCACCAGGACCGACTGGGACTACTGGACGCAGCCCGACGTCCGCGCTGCGGCGCCGCACGTTGATGCTCAGATGCTGCCGTTGGAGGGTCTTCGGGTACTCGACCTGATCGACGGGGAGTACGACGTGACCGACGAAGTAAAGACCCTCCCGACCCCGGGGCACACGCCCGGACACATATCGCTGGTCATCGCGTCCGCGGGTCAGCGCGGCTTCATCCTGGGTGACGTCGCTCACAGTCCGGCGCAGGCGCACTACACGGACTGGAGCCCCGGCTTCGATGTGGACCCGGACGAATCTCGCCGAACCCGACACAGCGTTCTGGACGATCTGGAGCGCGAAGCGACACTCGTGGCATCTGGACACTTTCCAGACTCCGGTTTTGGCAGGTTCGTTCGCTCGGATGGTCGCAGGGTATGGCGACCGGAGTAGCGGATTGTGACAGACCGAGTTCTGAACGGCCGGCAGGAGCGCTTCATCCGGAGCGCCAGAGTTGGCCGCTTGGCATCGGCCTCCGAAAGGGGACAGCCTCATCTCATCCCGGTCTGCTTCGAGCTGATTGACCGCGCGGTGTACGTGGCGCTGGACTCCAAGCCGAAGTCCGTCGATCCGATGAGGCTCAAGCGGGTCAGGAACATACTACGGAACCCGGTGGTCTCGTTTTTGGTGGACACCTACGACGAGGATTGGTCCAGGCTGGGATACGTCCTGGTTACCGCTGACGCGGCCCTCTGTGACTCGGAGACTGAACGGCGGGCCGCGGTCGCGGGACTCCGCGCCAAGTACAGCCAGTATCTTGAAATGCTGGATGATGACGCTCCGGTGATCAGGATCGTTCCGACGGCGGTCGCGTCGTGGGGCGATCTCGGACCGTGATGGCCGGCGCGTGGTCGACGCGCGTCACGGACCGATTGCCCCGGCGTGGAGCGGCGGCAGCGGTCGTCTTTGCTCTCGTCGTCAGCTCGATGGTGGCGGCGTGCGGAGCAGATGTCCCACCGGAGGTCGGCGCGATGGCGGATTTGGAGCGTGGAATCGAGCTGCTGGAAGACGGGCACTACGATCCGGCGCTGGTCGCGTTCACCGGCGCGATATCCAAGGACCCGACCAACGCCGAGGCGTACGCCCGGAGAGGACTCATCTACATGGCGCTTGACGATCTCGGCTCCGCCGTCGCCGACCTCGACCGCGCATTCGAGCTGGACCCGGAGCTGGCCCTCGCGCACAGGTATCAGGGGATGCTGTTCTCGGTTCTCGGAGACCGTTCTAAAGCTATTCTGGCATTCACGAGGGCCATTGAGCTGGCCCCGGGCCTCGCGCGGGCATACATCGACCGGAGCAGGGTGTATCTGGACATGGGAGACTCGGAATCGGCGTTGGCCGACCTGGAGACAGCCGGGGAGCTGGATCCTGAAGACCCCGGCCTGCTGCTGCTGCGGGCACGGGTGTACCTTCTCGTCGGGGAGACCGGCAGGGCTCAGGCGGACCTTCACCGGGTACTCTCACTGACCGAAGACGAGAGGACTGTCAACGCGGCCAGGCAACTCCTCGCCGCCATGCCGTAGGCCGGTCTCCGGAGCACGGACCAGGTGGCTGTCCACCTTTTCGGCGGCGGACCAAGGGGCCGGTCTCCGAAGCGCGGACCAGCGCGTGAAGTTGGAGGAATTAATGAGCGCTGCGCCCACGCTTCGATCTCCGGGGCATGTGATGGACTGTTGATAAAGACCCCCGCCCGGATGGAACTTGGCAGGATCGGCTGGCTGGCCGGGATGTGCGCGATGCTGCTGATCGCGCTGACCCCGTTCTCCAGCTACGTCGCGGCGCTCCCGTTTATCCGGGATGAGTGGAGCATCAGCAACACGACCGCCGGGGTCGTATTCTCAGCCTACCTTGCCGGTTATGCCGTATCGGCTCTACTGGTTCTTCCGTTGACCGACAGGGTGCCGGCGCGCCATGTATTCCTTGCTTCGGCGATCGTGTCGGTGGTCGGGAACGCGCTCTTTCCGCTCGTCGCGTTCAATCCGCTGATCGCGTCGGTGCTGAGATTCGCCGCCGGCGTCGGCCTCGTCGGCATCTACATGCCCGGTCTGCGGATCATATCCACCACCTTTCCGGACTCCTCGCGTGGCGTGGCGATGGGTATGTACGTCTCCGCGTTCTACACCAGCGCCGCCGTCTCCCTTGCCGCGACAGGCATGCTGATGAGCGTCTTCGAGTGGAGACCCGCGTACCTCATGGTGTCTGGATTCTCCGCGCTCAGCGTCCCGCTGATCGTTGTCCTGCTCCGCGGCCGGAACGAGCCCCGAAATCCGTCAGGGAGCGGCCGGCTGCAGCTGAGCGTTCTGAGGGAACGCGCTCTGAGAGCGTACATTATCGGCTACTCGCTGCACGCTATGGAGCTATACGCGGTCAGAGTGTGGCTGCCATCGCTTCTGGTGGCGTCCCTGGTTGCCAGGGGAATCGAGCTGACGGACGCGGCCATCACGGCGGCGACCGTGGGCGGTGCAGCGCTGGCTGCCGGCTCCGTGGGACCGGTGATGGGAGGAGTCATCTCCGACCGGTTCGGCAGGGCCTCCAGCGCGATCGCGGTCTTCGCCCTCAGTGGGACATGCAGCCTGGCCATCGGCTGGGTCTCAGCCGCTCCGTGGCCGCTGGTCGTCGCCATCGCGTGTCTGCTCGGCTGGGCTGTCGCCGCGGACTCGTCCATCTACTCCACCGCCATCACAGAGTCGGCGCGGCTAGACCGGCTGGGGTCGACAATGGCCGTGCAGGCGTTCTTGGGATTCATGGGCGGTGTTCTGGGGCCGGTCTTCATCGGCGCGATCCTTGACGTCGTGCCGGCATCCGTCCAGTATGGAGTTGGGTTCACAGGCGTGGCTGCTCTGGCCGTCGTGGCTGCGCTGTTCCTGATCCCAATCGCTCGAACGGGCAGTCCAAACAGTACCTGAAGGCGCTCGATGATTTCACAAACACGGCGTTCGGAGAACCTGGGGCCGATCACTGCGGTCCTGTTCGACCTGGATGACACACTGATCGATACGGCCAGAGCGCTGGAGCGGCTGAAGCGGTACTGGTATCGCACTCTTCCCAAGGGCAGGCGTCCGGCCAGTGAGGACGGATTCGTAGATGCGATGTTTGAGGATACTCCGCTGCCGGGCGTCGGACTGGCGGGGATATACGGCCGGATGCTGGAGATATGGCCGGGCTGCTTCCCGGACGTCAGCTCGGCAGTCGACGCTCACAACAGGATGATGCCCGGAATGATTGCGCTGGAACTGAGCGTCGAATCCATGTTGGTCGATTTGCGGGCTTGGCAAGTTCCGGTCGGGGTGGTGACCAATGGATTCACCCAAACCCAGTGGAGCAAGATCAGGAGCGCGGGGATCGACCGTCTGGTGAAAGGTGTAGTCGTCTCCGAGGAGTTCGGAGCGTGGAAACCGGACCCTCGCATATTCCTCTACGCGCTGGAGTTGATCGGAGCCAGCGCTTCGGAGACCCTGTTCGTCGGAGACAATCCGGACGCGGACATCGGCGGCGCGTACGGCGTTGGAATGCGCACCGCCTGGCTGCGCCACGGACGGACCTGGGGGATCGGATCATATTCACCGGACCACATCCTCGACGATGTTAGGGACGTACAGGCCCTGGTGTCGCGCTAACGCGCCTGTCGTGTCCAATCCCTGACGATCTGGTCGTCATGGGGAAAGGGAAGCGCGGGAAGCTGGTCGGACGGGAAGAATGTGACGTCCTGGGTTTCGTCTCCGGCCTCGGCGCGGCCTCCGACCACCGTCGCCGCGTAGGCCACGAGGATGACCGGCGCGCCGCGGCTGGAGTACACGCCGAGCAGACAGTCCAGCTCGACATCCACGTTCGTCTCCTCCTTGACCTCCCTGACGGCGGCCTCTTCGACGACCTCACCCCGGTCAACGTAACCTGACGGGAAGCTCCACCTGCCCATCATCGGCTCGATGTCCCGCTTGACCATGAGCACCCTGGAATCTAGAGTCGCCACCACGATAACCGCCACCTTCGGGTCAGTGAAGACCACCAGCCCGCAGGAAGAGCACCTGGGCCGCATGGCCCCCTCGATCCTCTCCTCGTTCAGCCTTGTGCCGCACCGGTGACAGTATGAGTTGTCTGAAGCCAAGTAAGACCTCGCTTTCAGCTGATGATATGTTACCGCACCCGGGCTCCGTCATCCGGCCAGTCCCACATGCCGCTTCGATCAATTGACCGGTCGTGGGGTCGATCCTATAATGACGCTGGCCTGAGCGCGCGTTCCGAAGTCGCGCTCCGCCAGACCAGATAAGGGGTGTCACATTGGGTTCCATGCGAGAAAACAAGGTCAAGGCCAAGCTCAATCGCGGCGAGGTTGCCGTCGTGCTGTCCGGGCAGATGACGCCGGACATCGTAGATTGGCTGGGGCCGCTCGGCTTCGACGGTGTTTGGATTGAGGGAGAACACGGCCCCGTGGACTACAAGGATATCCCCGACCTGACCAGGGCCGCTGACATCTGGGGCATGACGTCGGTCGTCAGGGTCAATCAGAACGTCCCGGGCGTCATCTATCGCACCCTCGATGTTGGGGCGCAGGGAATAGTCGTTCCGCACGTCAACACCAGAGACGAGGCCCAAGAGGTCGTCAAGGCTGGCAAGTTCGCGCCCATCGGCGAGCGTGGCATGTTCGGCAGTCGTCAGAGCTACGGCGTCGACAACTATTTCGCCGAAGCGAATGACCAGAGCCTACTGGTGGTGCTGATCGAGGACATCGTCGCGGTCAACAACCTGGACGAGATCCTAACCGTGGACGATATTGACGTCTTCTTCGTCGCGCCCAGCGACCTCGCCCAGTCGATGGGGTACATCGGCCAGGTTGGGCACCCAGATGTCACCGCGGTGATAGACGGGGCGCTGGAGAAGATAGCGGCTTCGGGCCGAACCCCCGGCTCACTCGCCGCCGCCGGCGATGTCGAGGCACGCATCGAGCAGGGCGTCAAGTTCATGATGACCGGCTGGCCCGTCTGGGCCGCCGCCGGAGCGCAGGCGTTCCAGGAGAAGGTCAACGCGGCGACATCCTGAGCCGGTCTTACATAGATGCACAGGATGGAGATGGTACGTGAACCCTCATACCGTATCCTGTACATCCTGTTGATCTATGTCAATTACGGAGGGGTGGGTTGGATAACGTCGCGCCGCTGATGACCGAGCGACTGCCGCCCAGCCTGCTCGCCACCGCCAAGCGGGTAGGGGAAGCGGCCCGAGACGCCGGTGTCCGGCCCTACGTGGTTGGCGGAACGGTCCGCGACCTGTTGCTGGACGTCCCCGCGTCGATGGACCTAGATGTTAGCCTTCTCCGCGCAACGCCGCCGATCTTGGACCGGCTCGCCGATGCCCTCGCCGACGCCCTCGGCGGCGGCGTCACGTCCAGGTCGCAGTTCAACGCCACCAGCCTGCGCGCCGGAGGAGTCCACCTCGATCTGGTGATGACGCGCGCCGAGGAGTACCCCACGCCCGGCAGCCTGCCGGTCGTCAGGCCCGGAACCCTGGCGGAAGACATGGCCCGGCGCGACTTCTCGGTCAACGCCCTGGCCGTGTCGCTGGAGGAGTCCACGTTCGGCGACCTGTACGATCCTCACAACGGCTTCGCTGACGTCCGCGACCGACGACTCCGCGTTCTCCACCGCGCCAGCTTCCGCGACGACGCGACGAGGATAATCAGGGCGGCGCGGTACTCCGCGCGGCTGTCCCTCGAACTGACCGACGGCACGCGGGCCGCGATCCTGGATTCAGTCGGCTACCTGTCCAGTATCTCAGCCGCCCGCGTGCGGAAGGAGTTGGAGCGAGTGTTCGCTGAGGGTGACGCCGCCCCGACAGCGTTGCGTTTACTGTCCGAGTGGGGGGCCTTGGGCGCGGTCCATCCCGCGTTGAGGTACGTCCCTGAAGTCTGGGACCGCCTCCACCTCGAATTCGGACAGTCGTCCGTCCGAGATCGGATCGAGCTGGGGTACGGTGTTATGGGAGCGACGACCCCGGAAGCGGACATCCCCGGCTTGATCCAACGGCTTCTGCCATCGTCACTGAGCCGCAGGATACTGCGCGAGGCTTCCGGGATTTCATCGTGGATCGCCGAAGGCCGTCTCGCGCGGACTTCGCCGGGCGAGCTCGCCGAGATGCTGGACCCGAAGCACGAACACGCTGTGGTCGCCTCCGCGGTGGCGTCGGTGGGGGTTGCGCGATCGAGTCTCATGCTCTACTTGGATGAGCTGAGGGATCTGCGTCCGACTCTGACCGGGAACGATCTCATCGCGCTCGGAGCTCTACGCGGTCCGGAGGTCGGACGGCTGCTGACCGCGATCCGGCGCGCCAGGAGGGAAGGAGCGGTTGCGACCCGTGACGATGAGCTGAGCTTGGCCGAGCGCCTGATCTCCGGGATCGACGAAGCCTAGCCCACGGCGACACCCGATCCCAGCCCTGGTTCAGTCATGCCCGACGGATCCAGTATCTCGTCCAGATCTTCCGCTGACAGCTCGGTACTGGCCAGCGCTACCTCTTTGACGGTCTGACCCGTTGCCTGCGCCTGCTTCGCGATGTCCGCGGAAGCGTCGTAGCCGATGTGGGGCACGAGGGTGGTTACGATCGCGAGGCCCCGGTCAACCATGTTGGGACCGGCGTTCGTGGCCTCGAGTCCGCTGACGCACTGCCGGGCGAGATTCCGCGCGGAAGCCGCGAGCAGGTCGATCGACTGGAGCAGGTTGTACGCCGCAACCGGCATCATGACGTTGATCTCGAAGTTGCCGGACTGTCCCGCGATAGCGACGGTGGCGTCGTTCCCAATCACCTGCGCAGCCACCTGGCAGACCGATTCGGGAATTACCGGATTCACTTTGCCCGGCATTATCGAGCTTCCCGGCTGGACTTCGGGCAAGGTGATCTCGCCGATACCGGCGCGCGGCCCTGAGCCGAGCCAGCGTATGTCGTTGCTGATCTTCATCAGGCTGACTGCCACGGTTTTGAGCGCGCCGCTGGCCGAGACGATGTTGTCGAGGGTGCTCTGCGCCTGAAAGTGGTTCGAGGTCTCACGCACGGGCACACCGAGCATCTCGGACAGCCGCGCGCACACGCGGCTCGCAAACTCGGGATGAACGTTCACACCCGTGCCAACCGCGGTCCCGCCCAGCGCGACCTCCGAAAGCTCGCCCTCTGCCTCCCGAAGCCGCCCAATCCCGCGCTCAACCTGACCGGCGTAGCCCACGAACTCCTGGCCGAGCCTGACCGGCGTCGCGTCCTGGAGATGGGTGCGCCCGGTCTTCAGGACCGGCATGAACTCGTTGGCCTTTCTGTTGATCTCGGTCCTGAGCTCATCGAGAGCAGGGACGAGGTCGTCGTGGATGGCCCTGAGCGCGGCGATGTGGATTGTCGTCGGGATCACGTCGTTGGACGACTGACCCATGTTGACGTGGTCGTTGGGATGAACCGGCGTCCGTGAGCCTTTTACGCCTCCGAGATTCTCGATAGCGCGGTTCGAGATTACCTCGTTGGCGTTCATGTTCGTCGAGGTGCCGGAGCCGGTCTGGAATATATCCACGACGAACTGCTCGTCGAAGCTGCCGCCAGCGACCTGACGGGCCGCGGTCACGATGGCGTCCGCGGTGTCGCCGTCGAGCAGGCCAAGCTCTTGATTCACCAGGGCGGCCGCCAGCTTGATCGAGGCGATCGCCTCGATGAAGGACCGGCTGAATCGCAGGTCGCTTATGGGAAAGTTGAGCACCGCGCGCATCGTGTTAGCGCCGTAATAGGCGTCCACCGGCACGGTGAACTCGCCCATAGAGTCCCGTTCGGTCCTGTACTGCTGTGACTGTGACACGCTCAACTCCTCAACTTGGAATCTTGTTTTCGTAGTCTTGCGTTCAGATCGGGATTTCATGCGACGGCCCCGGAGCGTGCTATCAGGTCAGATCATCTCTGGTTATAGATGTCGCGCCAAGAAGTCCGCGGCAACTTCACCGACCTCCGGCTGGCGCCCCCGCATCGAGTGGTCGGCTCCCTGGATTTCGTGGAGCTGGACCGGCCCGCGACACTCGTCGAGGATGCTCTGGACCCTGAGAGAAGGCGCCACCCGGTCGTCGGAGCCTGTCACGACCAGCCTGGGGCGCTTGTCCCTGGCGAACCGTCTGCTTCTCAGGGCGGCTAGGGTGGGGGCGATCAGCACCAGCGCGGCCGCGCCACGCAGGTGTCTTAGACCGTCGAGCACGATCGCTGCCCCGGCGGAGTAGCCTGCGACCGCTACGCGCCTCCGATCCACGCTCGGCCAGTCCCTCATGACGCTCAACGCCGCCTTGACGTCGTTGTGCTCCTGCTCGCCGTTGCTGAACTCGCCCTGGCTGCCGCCCACGCCCCTGAAGTTGAACCGGAGCGCGACTATTCCAGCGGCGGCGGCGGCGCGACAGATTTCCGAAACAACCTCGTCGTTCATGTCGCCGCCGAGCATCGGATGGGAGTGGCACACCACGACGGCCCTTCCGGACTCAGCGCCGCCATCGGAGGGAGCGGCGATTATGCCCTCCATCTCGAGCTTCTTGCTGTAGAACCCAATTGCGGACTGCCGGATCATCGGTCGATCTAGTTGCACAGCCAGCTGCGGAAGAATTCCGACGTCATTTCCCCCACCACGTCCTCATAGCCTCTGAAGAAGTGGTCCGCGCCCGCGATTAGCTCAGCCCGCCTTGGGTCTGAGAATCGCCTGGTGAGAAACCGGAATTGGTCAGCCGGAAAGTTATGGTCGTTGTCTCCCATGACAAAGAGCTTCGGAGGCAGGATCTCAAGACCGCTGAAATCCCTGAGCTGCGCTGACGGACATGCGATTGCGGCGACCGCCTGTGCGACGCCTGATCTCATCGACGCCTGGAGCGCGACTGCGGCTCCAAAGCTGTAGCCGGCTACGCCGATCCTGCTTGAATCGACCTCTTCCCTGAGCGACAGTATCTCCAGGGCTGCATCTGCATCGTCTGTTTCCCCCGATCCCCACGCGAACTCACCCTCACTGGCGCCGACTCCCCGGAAGTTGAATCTGAGCACGGCAATTCCGTCCCCCGAAAGCCGGGCCGCGATCGCGGTCACCACGCCGCTGTTCATGTCGCCTCCGTACCTGGGGTGGGGATGGCACACCACGACCCCGGGCGCCCTGTCCGACGAGGCATCCGGTAGATGCAACATTCCCTCAAGTAGAAGTCCGTCGTTGTCTATGGTCAGTGGAGTCTGAAGGCGGTCCAAATCAGCGTTCGCTCAAGATGTGGGTAGCCAAATCTTAGGTTACGACATGGTGTTTGACAAGCGCGATTGGTAGAATTAGCCAACACAGCCGGAAGGCTACAGGGAGGTTCATGCGGATGCGAACGGTCGATCTGCGAAGCGACACTGTCACACACCCTTCACCCGAGATGCGGCGGGCGATGTATGAGGCCGAGCTTGGGGACGACGTATATGGCGAGGACCCAACCGTAAACGAGCTGGAGGCGAAAGCCGCCGAACGCCTGGGCAAGGAGGCCGCCGTCTTTGTCACCAGTGGCACGATGGGCAACCTCGTATCCGTGCTCGCCCACGCCCAGCGGGGCGATGAGATTATTCTGGGCAACCAGTCGCACATCTTTCGAGGAGAGGCCGGCGGGTCCTCGGTGCTGGGCGGAGTCTCGTTCCACACGATTCCGAACGACAGCCGCGGTTTGCTCGATCCGGACGACGTCCGGGCGGCAATTCGACCAAATGACCCACACATGCCGCGCACCGCGCTCGTGTGCCTCGAAAATACGCAGAACTTCTGCGGGGGCGCGGCGCTTACGCAGGACGACATGAGTTCCGTCGCCACGGTCGCGAGAGAGAACGGACTGCCCGTCCACGTCGATGGCGCTCGTATCTTCAATGCCGCGGTCGCGCTTGAAGCCCCCGTCTCGGAGCTGGCGCGGGAAGCCGACTCGGTGACATTCTGTCTATCCAAGGGGTTGAGCTGTCCCGTGGGATCGGTCATCGTGGGGTCTGCCGACTACATCCAGGAGGCCCGGCGCTGGCGAAAGATGGTGGGCGGCAGTATGCGACAGGTCGGAGCGATCGCCGCCGCCGGTGTAGTAGCGCTGGATACCATGGTGGATCGGCTGGCCGAAGACCACGCCAACGCCCGCAAGCTCGCGGAGGGGCTTGCCGAGATACCCGGTATCGACATCGACCCGGAGTCGCTGCCGACGAACCTCGTCTTCTTCGATGTGGATCACGACGACCCGGCCCGGCTGCACGGCGAGATGGTCGAGCGTGGCGTCAAGGGCGGCGGGCCTACGCGACGCTGGCGATACGTGACCCACTACGGGATCACGGAATCCGACATCGACTACACGCTCGAGACCGTCAGGGACGTCTTTTCAAACGGCGGCTGATCAGACTGCTCGGCGACTGTTTCAGGACGTGAAATGACCGGCTTCACGCGTCCCGAGGCTTGCCGAAGTGCGGACCCGACACGCGGCTCACCGAGGCATCTCCGGAGTTTCGGGAAGACTGCTCACTGATCTCGATCGCCCCACCAACGTCTGAGGCGATCGCTGACCTCCGTCTCGTAGCCCATGTCCGACGGGGAGTAGTAGCGTCGGCCTTTCAGATTATCCGGCAGGTTCTCGGTCGGCGTGAAGTGCCCCTCGTGGTCGTGCGCGTACTCGTACCCGTGCCCGTATCCGAGGTCGCGCATCAGGCCGGTGACCGCGTTACGCAGGTGCATCGGGACCGGCTCCGCGGTCGTCCGTTCCGCGTCCCGCATTGCTCGACCGATCGCCACGTATGCGCTGTTGCTCTTGGGCGCCGTCGCGAGATAGACGGTGGCCTCCGCCAGCGGGATTCTTCCCTCCGGCATCCCGATCAGGTGTACGGCCTGCTGTGCGGCGACCGCGACGCGCAGCGCTTGCGGGTCAGCCATCCCGACGTCTTCCGCGGCCAGCACCACGAGTCGCCTCGCAATGTAAACGGAGTCTTCACCAGCGTGAATCATCCGCGCCAGCCAGTACACCGCCGCGTCGGGGTCGGACGCCCGGACGGACTTGATGAACGCGGAGATGGTGTCATAGTGTTGATCCCCGGATGCGTCGTACACCGTCGCGCGCCGCTGGATCGCGTCCTCCACCGCAGATAGACAGACCCTCCGCGTGCCCTCGTCATCCGGCGCCGTGCCGTGTACAGCCAACTCCAAAGTCGTGAGTGCGACACGGGCATCCCCGTTGCTGAGCGTTATCAACGCCGACTTCGCGTCCGCATCCAGCAGTGGGCGGAGGCCCGCGAGTCCCCGCTCAGGATCGGCGAGAGCGGACTCCAGGAGATCGGAGACCTGCTCCGGCGTCAGTTGATTGAGCGTGTACACCCGGGCGCGGGAGAGCAGGGGAGAGATGACCTCAAAGGACGGATTCTCGGTCGTCGCGCCGATCAGGATAACCGTCCCTCTCTCGACATACGGAAGGATTACGTCCTGCTGCGACTTGCTGAACCTGTGGATCTCGTCGATGAACAGGATCGTCCTGAGTCCTCGCATCCCCAGCCTGTCTTCGGCGTCCGCGACGGCGCGCCGGAGGTCTGCCACTCCGGACGCCACCGCGCTCATCCGTTCGAAGTGGGCGTCCACCAGCCCGGCGATCAGGTTGGCGAGCGTGGTCTTCCCCGTGCCAGGAGGACCCCACAGGATCATCGACGGCACGTGTCCCAGCTCGATCGCGCTCCTGAGCACGGTTCCGGACCCGATCACATGCTCTTGGCCGACGAACTCAGCCAGACTGTGGGGCCGCATCCGGTCCGCCAGTGGAGCCGTCGTTCGCATCAGATCACGCCTGTTGTGGTCGAAGAGAGTCACGCTTTCAGCCTCCTGCGTCGAATAGTCCACGGCGGCGGGGTGAATTGGTCCGGCGTCCTCAGAGAACGGGTCGAAGTGCGTTCATCCGGCGGTCGCCATATCCCTGGACTACTTCATCTCCGCGATCGTAACGCCCGGGCCGCCTTGTGACGGGGCCGCGGCGTAGTACGTTGCGACCAGGGGATGGGACTCCAGAAATCCCTGGACCGCTGCCTTCATGGCGCCGCCGCTCCTGCCGTGTACCACGCTGACCCTCGGAAGTCCGGCCATCGCCGCGTCGTTGAGGTATCGTTCGAGCTTTTCTATTGCCGGGGCCACCTTCATCTGTCGGAGATGCACCTCGGTCGGGAGCGCCGCTAATCTCCGCAGCCTGTCGCCGGTCGGGTCCGGTCTTGTACTCATCCTGATCGCCCAACCTCCAGCCGTCGCAGCGCGTCCACAACCGCGCGGTCATGGTTCTCCAGCACCGTTCTGGGGTCGAGCAGCACTCCGTCGTGTTCGATTCTGCCAATGATAGGCGTGGTCCCTGTTCGCAGGAAGGTTAGGGTCTCTTGCGGCGATCGGCCTAGCCGCGGGCAATCGATTCTCAGTGCAACGGAATCAAGAGTCTCGCCCGGCAGACTGCCGCCCCCGATCGCCGACGTCGACTCCGTAACCGTTGCCCACCGGCCCGCCGCGTCGAGCCATCCGTTGGCCCGATGTCGCAGATCATCGACCGTGGCTGAAATCATGCGCCACACGGGTATCTCGGCCGTCGCCTCTTCGTGGATGTAGTGGAGCAGCGTCGCCGACAGCCCCGCCATGCTCAGCTTGTCGATCCGGACAGCCCTGGCTAACGGGTGTCCGGAGACCATGTCCACGTACTCACGCCGGCCTACGATCACGCCGGCCTGCGGTCCTCCAAGCAGCTTGTCGCCGGAGAAAAAGCCCAGCGCGACGCCCGCCCTGACGCTCTCCTGCGGTCTCGGTTCGGGCGCCAGTCCAAACGGGCGGGTATCGAGCAGGCATCCGCTGCCGAGATCGTGCAGCACCGGGACTCCGGCCCGATCTCCCACGGCAACCAACTCGGCAGTCGTGGGTTCGTGGGTAAACCCAACCACGCGAAAGTTGGACGCGTGTACCTGTAGTATGGCGCCGGTCCTGTCGTTGACGGCCGCCTCGAAGTCGCTCGCGTACGTCCGGTTGGTCGTTCCAACTTCGACCAGGCTGGCGCCGCTCTGACGCAGGACGTCGGGTATCCTGAACCCTCCGCCGATTTCAACGGCCTCGCCCCTCGAAACGATCACCTCCCGACCTGAGGCGACCGCCGCGAGTCCCAACATGACCGCCGAAGCGTTGTTGTTCACGACAAAGGCCGCCTCGGCGCCGGTCGCCCGGCAGACCAGGTCGGCGACGTGGGCCTGCCGGGAGCCGCGCGCGCCGGTGTCCAGATCGTATTCGAGGTCGCTGTAGCCGGACGCCGCGACCGATGTCGCGGCGACGCTCGCCTCGCTCAGGGGAGCGCGTCCGAGATTGGTATGCAGAATGACGCCTGTGGCGTTTATCACGCTCCTGGGTCGGACACTCCACTGCGCTGACACACGCTGGGAAACCGATCGCGCCAGATCGGACAACTCCGGCGGATCAGCCCCTTGGCCAACCTCCAATCGAATGGAGGCCAACTCCTCGCGGACGATGGCAACGACGGCGCTGTGGGAGTAGCGGCGGACCAGACCGTCGACACCGGGATCCGCCAGGACTTCGTTTACGGCCGGTATCGCTCGGAACTTTGAGGCCATCTCTCTTCCAGTCAGTGGAGTACCGAGATTATAGTATATCGAAGGCCCTGAGCGTCGCTTGGCGTTGCCTTGCGCTCCGGGGTCTATTCGATACTTTGTTACGTATCTTAAAAAGATAGGGACAGTCCATCCTCAGCGCGTCCCGGAGGTACAAGACAGCATGATAGCAGTCCAGCAGTCCATACCTCGGCAAGGCCGAGCGCAGCGACACAAGATTGTGCGGAAGAGGGTTCACCTCATACGGAGGCTGCTGAAGCCGTGCCGGCGGGCGCTCGCTCTTTTTGGGGTCTCTTCGTTTCTCATTTCCGTCGCCTGCGGCGGGGACAACACCGAGAGTGCAACGGCCGCTCAGGACACAGTCGTCGCCCAACTCGTAGAGAATGCCAGGGAGTTCGAGTACGCTATCGGGAAACCGGGTGGGACGCTGACATACTCGACCATCGGCGAGCCGCTTACTTTCAACTTGGCTATTTCGACAGACGCTTCGTCATCCGGTATCTTGAGCTACTTATTCGAGGGACTGACAGAGACCTCGTGGCTGACGGACGAAGTCGAGCCGGCGCTGGCAGAGTCTTGGGAGGTCTCGGATGATGGCCTGACCTGGACCTTCCACATCCGCAGGGACGTGAAATGGCACGACGGAGAACCGTTCACAGCGCACGACGTGGACTTCACCTTCAACCGGATCATCTACAACGACGAAATCCCCGCGAGCAGCCGTCCAGCATTCAACTTCCGGTTCCTCGACGAGGGGGGCGGCGACTGGAAAGAGGCGAAGATGACAGTCACGGCGGTGGATGACTACACCATCCGGTGTACTCTGCCCGTGCCGTTTGCTCCCTTTCTACGCTCCATGGGCACAGCGATCTATCCGAAACACATCCTAGAGGAAAGCGTGAACGACGGCACGTTTGCATCGATGTGGGACATCGAAACACAACCGTCTGAGATCATCGGCACGGGTCCCTTCACCATCGAACACTACGTCCTCGGCGACAGCTTGACTCTGCGGCGCAACCCGGACTACTGGCTCGACGATGACGCGGGCAACAGCCTGCCGTACTTGGATAAAGTCACTTACGTTATTGTCCCTGACTTGGAGGCCGAACTCGTCCGATTCCAGGCTGGGGAGACGGATTATCACGGCGTACTAGGCGAGGAGTTCGCGGTCCTCGAACCGCTGCAGGAGGATGGAAATTTTACTATCTACAAGCGAGGGCCCGCTTTTGGTACGACCTTCCTGGGATTCAATATGAACACTGGCAGCAACACGGACACCGGCGACCCCTATCTTGAGCCGGAGAAGCTGGAATGGTTCCGGAACACGGAGTTCCGACAGGCCGTCGCGCACAGTATCGACAAGGATGCCATCATCAACGATATCCAGAGCGGACTCGGCTATCCGCAGTGGTCGTCTATCAGCCCGGCCGCGGGTGGCTTCCACAACCCGAACACCCGAAAGTACGAGTACGATATCGACAAGGCCAACGAAATCCTCGACGGCATCGGTTGGACTGATACTGATGGGGACGGCATACGCGAAGACAGTTCTGGCAACAAGATCGAGTTTTCTCTGGTAACCAACTCGGGCAACACCGTGCGTGAGAGGGTCACGTCTCTGATACATCAGGGCATGGAGGAGATCGGCATCCAGGCTAACTACGAAGTGATTGAGTTCGGTGACCTCGTCACACAGTTGACCAGCTCCTATGATTGGGAGGCTATGGTCATCGGCTTCACGGGGGGAACTGACCCATACGGCGGCATAAATTTCTGGCACAGCAGCGAGGCCCTGCACCTGTGGCACCCGAAACAGACACGGCCGGCAACGGAGTGGGAGGCCGAAATCGACGAATTGTACATTATGGGCAGCCAGGAGATGGACCGTGACAAGCGCATGGGTCACTATCACCGCGCCCAGGAAATCGCCGCCGAGAACGTGCCAATCATCTACACGACACTCCCCGAGCGGCTGGGTGCGGTCCGAAACGTCTTCGGCAACACCACGCCCACACTGTATTCGATCTGGGACATCCGCTACCTGTACCGAACCGACCGGTAAAACGCGAAGCTCTCGGACCGCCCCACGTCCACACCACTGAGAGCAGAGCCAAGATCTCTGTTCGTGTTGACCCGTTTTCGACGGCTCTAGTAGAATGTGAAGACTTTCCCAAATCACGGTCGCTTATATGTTCGTTATCGGCCTCACGGGGGGCATCGGCACGGGCAAGACGCAGGTGTCGCAAACGTTGCAAACCCTTGGCGCAACGGTTATCAACGCAGACCTCGTGGGGCACGAGGCCTATCTCCCGCATACCGAGACCTGGCGTGCCGTCGTCAGCGCATTCGGGCCAGATATTCTTGACTCCGAAGACCAGATAGACAGGCGAAAGCTCGGCGGCATCGTTTTCAGTGACCCTGAGCAACTCGAACAGCTCAACTCGATCGTGCATCCCCGCATCTATGCTATGATCAGCGATCGGATCGGTGAGCTCGGGAAGGACGGCGCGGAAGTGGTCGTCGTCGAGGCCGCGCTGCTGATCGAGGCCAGATGGACGCCGCTTGCCGATGAGGTCTGGGTGGTGACCGCGCCGAAGGAGCAGGTGCTTGAAAGGTTGACGACACGCGGCATGTCAACCGACCAAGCGCTTTCCAGGATAAGTTCGCAGATGCCGCAGGACGAGCGTGTTTCGCACGCTGACGTTGTTATTTCCAATGATTCGGGGATCGACGAACTCGCGTCCTCGGTCAGCGAAAAGTGGATCTCACGCCGCAACGCGTGAGCATAAGGAGACCAGGAAGGCAGATGACAACACCTACTCGGAGCCTGTTTCGTAGCTATATCATCGAAGAGTATCACCTGACCCAGGAGCCGTACTACCTTCCCATCGGCGATGAGATCGCCCTGTTCGAGGCCGCCTACGCTCAGAAGATTCCGGTGATATTCAAGGGCCCCACCGGCTGTGGTAAGACGCGGTTCGTCGAGTACATGTCCTACCGGCTTGGGCAGCCGCTCACGAGAGTGTCCCAGCGAACAGATATTGGAGAGGCAGGTAATGGCAGCGGGGCCATCGATGACAGGGACCATCTCCCGCTGGTGACCATTGCTTGTCATGAGGATCTGACCGCCAGCGACCTGGTGGGACGCTACCTCTTAGAGGGTGACCGGACCGTCTGGATCGACGGCCCTCTGACCCGCGCCGTCAAGGTCGGGGGGATATGCTACCTTGACGAGATCGTCGAGGCGCGCAAGGACACCACTGTCCTGATCCACCCGCTGACCGACCACCGGCGGATTCTGCCGGTCGAAAAGCGGGGAGAGCTCCTGGAGGCCGCTGACGGCTTCCTACTGATCCTGTCTTACAACCCCGGATATCAGAGCGCCCTGAAAGACCTCAAGCACAGCACGCGGCAGCGGTTCATCTCCATCGAATTCGACTACCCGCCGCGCGACATCGAGGCTGAGATCATCGCCCACGAGTCCGGCGCGGACGAATTCACCGCCATGCAGCTAGCCAAGCTCGGCGAGAAGATACGCAATCTGAAGGAGCATGGTTTGGGGGAGGGCGCCAGCACCCGTCTGCTCATTTACGCGGGTCAGATGATCTCCCAGGGAATAGCGCCGCGCCGCGCCTGCCAGGTGGCCGTCAACTGGGCTGTCACCGACGACTTCAACATCCAGCGAAGCATAGAAGAACTGACTACGTCCATATTCGAATAGGACACTCTCCGCACACACTGTCCGGGAGTCGCGAGGCCCTGTGTTGGGCTCCACATTCATATCTCGCGCCAGGCGCATCCTCAAACACCGCACGACGGCAACTGTGGAGGACCACTCATTGATTCCGGCCGCCGTGCTGCTGGCCCTTTACCCTGCCGACGGCGGGTTGAACATCGTCCTCCAGAAGCGCTCCGAGCAGGTGGAGCATCACAAGGGCGAGATCTCTTTCCCGGGCGGGACGGTCGATCCGGACGACGAATCTCGCCTGTCCACGGCTCTCAGGGAGGCGCATGAGGAGATGGGGATTGAGCCGTGTGACGTCGAGGTCATTGGCCGTCTCGATGACACCCCGACGATCTCCGACTTCATGATCTCGACGTTCGTCGGGGTCATTCCACCGCAGTACACGTTCAGTCCGGCGCGAGCGGAGGTCGCCGAAGTGCTTGAGGTTCCTTTGTCACACCTCAGAGACCCCACGTCATTGAGGTTCGAGACCCGTTTGAGGGATGACAAGCCGGTGACTCTTCCCACATTCGTGTATCACGGACATGTCATATTCGGCGCGACAGCCAGGATTCTTGACCAATTCCTTGAATTGACCGGCGACATACCACTGTGAGGAGGCCCTGTGGCTAACGAGCAACTGCCCACACTGACTCAGCTCCGGACCGAGTTCCGAAGATTCCCGGCGCCGGTTGTCGAGGAGTTCGACAAGGCCCGCGCCAAGATGCCCAGGACCATGGAGGATGGGAACATCCTGGTCTGGGGACAGGCCGGGCTGCGGATTGCGGACCAGACGGTGAGGTCCTGGGAGGCGACTTCCCAGTACTTCAGGGTCAGCCCGAAAGTGGTTGCGTACATGCCGTTCAACTACTTCATGAAGTGGACTGAGTGTGGGTCCGACCTGTGCAGGGAGTCGCCGACGCTTGCGGCAGCCTACTTCGAGGCGTCGCCGAACGCGATGAGCAAGCTGAGGTCCCGACATATAGAGAGCTGGGCCGGCCTCGGCGCGAGTCTGTACAAGGGAACCTGGAAGTCCAGCACGCTGGCGTGCAAGTTCTTCACCTACAGCCCCGCGCTGATGGACAGCCTCACATTCCCCGAGCTCGAACGGTTCGTCGCGTTCTTGGACGCGCTGGCGCACAGGTCATACGATCTGGCGTCTGAGTGCCTGGCGCTCGGGACCCAGATCTTCCCGCTGATCGGCGAAGACAAGACCGGCTTCATAACCCTGGCCTCCGCGCTGGTAGATTCAGGCTGGCGCGAAGTCAAGAGCTTCTTCGACGCGGGAGCCAAGGCCCTGCCCAAGATCGATCAGGAGCAGCGATTCAGATTCCTGAAGATCGCGGAGGACCTCGTCCACAAAGGCGGGTCCAACATACCGGGCGTCATGCTGGACACGTCTCAGGCGTTTGCCCAGCTCGATCCGGAGTTCCATGCCCGGATCCTCACGCTTGCCGAAGCTCTGACCGTTGAGTCAGTGGATGCGGTGCCGGAATTCATCAAGGCATCGGCCCAGGTGATGGACCGTCTGTCGATGGCGCAGTTGGAGCGTTGGTACGAGGAGGGGGTCAGCCTGCTGCGGCAGAACCCGGACGGCGGTCTCGCCTACTTCAAGATCGAGTCCGCGCACTCCGAGTCGATGCTCGAGGCGCTCTCGTCTGGCGTTGAATTCGATCGCATTAAGACAATCATGGAGATGTACTGTCGGGGTCTGGCCGGTGAGGAAGTCAAGCTCGCTTCGTCACCCGAGCTGGTTGACCGCAACATCGGATGGGTCTCAGCCGAGTCGCCCACCACCGAGGGGTCCACCGTCTTCGTCCCGGACATGGTTGACCGGTACAACACCAAAGATATGAACTTCTCCTGGTTCAAGGTAGTATCGACGCATCAGGTCGCGCATCTCGAATTCGGCAGCTTCTTCTTTGAGTTCGACAGCCCGTCGGCACTGTACGAGGACCTCCGAGGTGAGGTCGAGCTGCAGCGGACCGCCGACTCCGCCCAAAGCGCGGACGCGGCGCGTGATCTTGGCGGCGATGGCCTCGAACGGGCCTGGATCACCGACATGCAGCGCTACTTCAACCTGTTCGAGGACCGCAAGCTGTCGCTGGACATCTTCACCGTCGTCGAGGACGGTCGGCTGGACTTCCGGGTCAAGCACGAATATCCCGGCATCAAGTCGGCATACGCGCGTGTCCAGATGGACTCATCCGAGGGCAGGCCCGACATTACAACCATGCCTGCCCGTGAGGCGCTGGTCGAGTTTCTGGTCCGGCTGAGCCTTCAGCAGTACCGGGAGATTCCGGCGCCGCACGACTACGTCGATCAGGCACGTCAGATCGCGGCCGTCGCCCGCCAGATCATGACCGCCGATGCGACCGTGGAAGACACCGCCGAGGCAACCCTCAGAATATACGCCATCATCTCTTCGATCCCGAACGAGGAAGTCCCCCCGGACGAGTGGGATGACGTGGACGTTGAGAACGACCAGGAAGAAGAGTACACCGACCCGGACGAGATGCAACAGCTTCTGCAACAGATGGCGATGGGCATGGATATGGAGCTGCGACCGGACGGGGAGCAGGACTACGAGTCGTCTGAGGAAGTGGACTACCGGGGCGACTTCAAGCCCGAGTTGGTCCAGCTCCTGACGCAACTGCGTATGCAGCAGCAGGATGGCGGCGCTGAGGCGACAGGGGAGCCGATTACACAAGAGCAGTTGGAAGAGCTGCTGCAAAACAGCGCTGAGCTCGATCTCCAGGCCGTCGAGGGCGACCTGCAGGACACACAGGGCATGTTCGCCGACAACCTGCTCAAAGAGGCCGGGATGCAGCTGCCCGACAATCCTGAGTTCAGCAATGGGCCGTTCGTCCACGTCGACGAAGATGGAGACTCGCTGGAGGCGAACGAACCACAGACATTTGTTTACGACGAGTGGGACTTCAGGGCCGCCGACTATAAGCCGCGGTGGTGCATAGTGCGTCAGAAGATGATGGCGGAGGGCGACCCAAATTTCTACGGCGGCACGCTTCACAGCTACGGTGGTCTGGTCACCCGCATCCGGCGCCAGTTCGAGATGATGGTGCCTGAGATGTTCCGGAAAGTCCGCAAGCTCGAAGATGGCGAGGAGATCGACATCGACGATATTATCGAGGCGATTGTGGACATGAAGACCGGCGTGAGCCCGTCGGACAAGTTCTACTGGCGCCGCAACAAGGTCCAGCGGGAGGTTGCGGCCGCCTTTCTGCTCGATACCAGCGCGTCCACAGCCGAGGCAATCGACGAGGGCAAGCGGACCGCGGACGATTGGGACGCCCCCGACGATCCGGTGGAGTATATGGTCTGGCTGCGCACCCGGCGGGGCGAGGCCGCACGCCGATCGTATAAGAGGATCATAGACGTCGAAAAAGAGGCGATCGTCCTGATCGTCAACGCCCTGGAGGCGATCGGCGATATCTATGGAATCTACGGCTTCTCCGGATACGGACGCGAGAACGTCGAGTACTATACCATCAAGGACCTCGACGAGCCGTTCTCAGACCGCGTCAAGCGACGGATCGACCGTGTCGCCCCGCTGCACGCCACCAGGATGGGGCCGGCCATCAGGCACACCACCGCCAAGCTGGAAATGGCCGACGCTCGCACCAAGATTCTATTCCTGGTAAGCGACGGCCGTCCGCAGGACCGCGGATACAGCAGGGAGGGCGTCGAGAAAGAGTACGCTGTCCACGATACCCGGATGGCCCTAGAAGAGGCGCGCAGGAAGGACATCAACGCCTTCTGCCTGACCGTGGACAAGAATGGCCACGACTACCTCAAGACGATGTGCGCTGACATGGGCTACGAGGTGCTGGACAACATATACGACCTGCCGGAGCGACTGCTGTTCCTGTACAAACGCCTGACCATGTAGCCGAACTGGGAGTGGGAGACCATCTCAGAACGTTTCCCCCGGCCCCCGCTCCTCGATGGGGTACGGATTCCTGCCTAGCCCCAGCGCTCGCCCTGCCCTCCGGACCCGGTGTTGACCACTCTGGCCAGCTCCAGGAGCGCGTGGGTGACTGCCCGTGTCCTGATGCGCAGCCGTCGGGTAGGGTAGGACCCCGACATGACATGCCTATCGCTGTTGGTGGCAACTCCGATGTGCGTCGTACCAACCGGGCCGGACTCAGGAGTCGGCTTCGATACCAGCCTGGTCACGGCAAGTCCGACGTCTGCGCCGAAAACCGACCGGACGGCCGACGCCAGCGTGGAGGCGTCGGCTGGGGTCGGACTGACCGGCGAACCGGCTGCGTCGCCGAGGGCAAATGAGCCGGCGCCTCCCCGGGCCAGCACAATGCTGCCGGCGAGAACATCCTCCGCAAGAGGTGAGTCGAGCAGCGTGCTGGACAGCAGGCCGCCGGTGAATCCCTCGACGATGGCTAGGGACAGGCCGCGGTCGTCGAGCGCGCGCAGCGCCGCCGACACAGCCGTGTCGTCATCCTCTCCCCAGATCGCATGTCCGGCGATCCGTCGGATCTCGGCTTCCACGGGTTCTATCAGCGTGAGCGCTTCGGCCTCCGAGCCTGCGCGCGCGATCGCCCGCAGATGAATCCCATCCTGCTTCGAGTAGATGCCGAGAGAGGGGTTTTCGACGGCAAAGAGCGGCGAGAGCATCTCGTCCAGCCCGCCCTCCGTTATTCCGAAGGTCTTGAGAGTGCGCGTAACGATGACGACGTGCGGATTCAGCGCCCGCAGACGCGGTCCAACCTCGAGCTCCCACATGTTGCCGATCTCGCGCGGTGGGCCGGGCATCGCCGCGATGACGCGCCCATCACGCTCCACCCACCAGCCGGGCGCCGTCCCCATCGGATTCGGGATGACTTCGGCCGACGGTATGAGCGTGGCCTGCTTGACGTTCGTGGCGGGCATACGGATTCCGCGGCTCTCGAACTGCGCGGTGAGGTGAGCCAGCAGGTCGTCCCGCACTTCCATCGTCTCGCCCATGACCGCGGCGATCGATTCACGCGTCAGGTCGTCAGACGTGGGCCCCAAGCCTCCCGTTGTCAGCGTGACATCCGACCGGCGCCAGGCGCGGTGGATCGCCTCTTGGAGTCGTCCGGGATGGTCGCCGACCTTGGTTGCCCAGACCAGGTCTATGCCGATTTTAGCCAGCTCGTCGGCCAGGTATGCCGAGTTCGTATCGACGGTCTCCCCCATGAGAAGCTCGGTCCCGATGGAGATGATCTCAGCGTCCATGTGGCAAATCCCTGCCGCACTTTGAGTGCGGAGCGAGACCGGAAGAGCGTGCGGTGATCGGAGTCTATCCGGACTCAGACTTGGTCTGATCCGACTCGTCTTCCGAATCCGTGTCGGCGTACGGAAGGTTGCCGACGAGTCCGAAGAGCTTGTCCGCCCATTCGGTCTTTAGCTTGAGAATGGGTGAAGATCCGACGTCGGCAGCGGGTATCGCGTAGTAGTGCTGCCCGTCATCGGTCCGGTTACCGATCAGGAAGAGGACACCGTCGGTGAAACGAGTCCCACGTTCGGTCCGACCCGCGAACCGGATCTCGATCGAGTGGCCCTCCGATTTGCCCTCTCTGTCGAGCTCGATTCCCCAGTCGGTGTAGTCCCTGCTGCGGACCTTGTAGGCTTCGACTTCAAGCGACCGAGGCCCGCCCATCAGTGGCAGGTACTCGGCCAGTTTCTCCTCGTCGAGGGGGAGATTGGCTTGATTCTCGTCGCAGCAGCGACCCAGCCACTCGCCTTCTTCTTTCTGAATCCGGAGCCACTGCGCGGTGGTCTTTCCTGGTGAGCCGAGGTAGATGTTGACCTCGTCTATGATTTCGGGGTCCCTGTATATCCACCACTTCGGCGTGGGCGGCTCATGGGCGAGCCTGGCCAGCACTTCACCCCAGGTATCCGCAATCAGGAACAGCTGCGGGAATCCGATAACCTGACCGTAATGGTGCCTTCCGTCTGTGGTCACGTCTCCCAGGCGAAACTCCAGGTCACGGTCGCCGGTCAGCCCAATCTTGACGACCAGACCGGGGTTATCCAACCCGTACTCTGCCGGGTCATCTATGGTCGGTCTGACCGTAGAGAAGTCACGCCTGGTCTGGGGCCCACTGAGCAGCAGCACGATTCCACCCCATCGAGTGTGAGACGGTGGAATGTCTCCCAGTCTGTCGATGACCCAGGCGCCCTCGTCATTCTTGGAGAAACGCTCGACATCTTCGCCGGCGTTGACCTCGATCTTGACGATGTCGTCGAAGTTGACCTGGTAGAACCAGGGCGACGACTCGCGCCGCTCCGCGGGCTCGGCAAACGGGGTGTACTTTGCGACTATGGTAAACAGTCCTGAGCCTAAGCGGCCACTCGCCGCGGCGACGAATAGGAGCATCAACGCGGCGATTATCGCGAGGGCAGATGAGAGCTTCCAGTTCATGAGGCAGTCAGTCCTACCGCCGTCTCCACCAGACGACCACTCCGATTAGCAGCATTATCGTCGGTGGGAGGAACCAGCTCGTCCACTTGATGAAGTCGCGCTCTCTGCTGTTCAGAACCAGTTGTCTGTACGTCGGCAGATTCCGCCGGATCGAGATGAGCTCATAGTCCTCCGCCAGCCAGTTGACCGAGTTGAGCAGCAGGTCCCCGTTGTCGCTAAGGAAAAAGAACTTGTTCCTGGCAAAATCGGAGTCCCCAAAGACCACGAGTTTGGCGCGTGGGTCTCCACTGGTGTCTGCTTCGTCCCCACTGTCAACGAGGTCTCCGGCAAGCGAGGCTGCGGCCTCGATGACTGCGGCCACGTCGAACGGCCCGTTGATATCGTCCCCCTGGTTGAATTCGACCTCTTCCGGGTGTGATTCCAACCAGCTCGCGGGGGTGGTCCAGGCGAGTGAGTTGTGCTCGATCAGGAGAGGCAGCATGTCTGTGGGAGGCAGCACCGGCAGCACCGCGGTGGCGTCCGCGAAAAACACAACGTCGATCTGGTCCGCGATCGGGATACCGCCGGTGAGTCCGCTGGTGCCGAGCTGCGCATTGGATTTCTGAATCTGCGGCGTCGTTGCCTCACCCACGTTACTGATCAGGTCGGCTACGCGGTTCGTCTGAAGCAGTAGGCCCCAACGGGCCAGGAGCTCGCGGTATGAGTCAGGCGTATCCGGATCCAGAAGCATGACCACCCTGCCGCCGGAGACGAGGTAGCTCACGAACGCGTCCAATTCGTCCTGTGTCAGGTCACGCTTCGGTCCGGGAACGACGACGACTGCCGCGTCTTCCGGTATCGTCTCCATCTGTGCCAGGTTCAGGGGTAGAACGTAGTAGTTATCTCGCTGCATTCCCTGTATCGCGAAGTCGAACCCCTCATTATCTGTTTCGCCGGACCCTAAATCGCGGGTGATCCCTGCCTCTTGATGGCCCGTCAGGTAGTAAACACGCTTCTGGTCGGTGGCGGTCGCCACGAGAATTCCTGTAATCAGGTCCTGTTCGGTCAAGCCGGAGACGGCCTGATGGACGTCGGTATCGATGTCCTCGATAACTATCACCGGAAAGTCGCGAACGTCGTATTGGACCGCTACGCTACGGTTCAGCTCAGGATCGATGAACCGGTAGGTAAAGTTGTTGCTGCGCCTGTCGAACTCATTCAGCAGGTCTTCTGCCTGCTGTCTTGCTATCGCCGTATTGGAGTCGTTCGGAACGTAGAACGCGTTCGCTCTGACAGGGCCAGGGAGGCTTTCCAACACCTTCACCGCCTGCTGCGACAGGGTGAATACACGTGTGGCTGTCACGTCTATCCGCTGCGGCGTCCTGAACATCAGGAAGTTCAAGAGGATCATGATCGCAAAGAACGCGACTGTCATTACCGCCACGTTTGCGCCGTACCGACCCTGCCGACCGGCCATGAACATGGCGAGGGCCCGCGGAGACAGCACAAGAGCGATGAACAACAGCACCAGCCCAATGATCAGCACTGAGATAGCGAAGTTCCTCAATTCGTCGATGGTGAGGAACACGATGATGCCGGCGAGCGTTGCGATCACGCCGACCACCGCGCCGATTACGCTCCACAGCCCAGTGGACTTGAGCGATTCCAATAGCTCGAGTGTGGCCGCCCGCCGCTGATCCGATTGCCTAGCCAATTAACGCCACCTGCGTGTCTCCAGAGATCTGATAGTTAAGAAGATGAACACGGCAGTCAGGGACAGGAAGAATACCAAGCTCGACGTGTCTATAACCCCGCGACTGAAGTCGGCGATGCGCTCGTTCATTGACAACCCGTCGGCGACTTCTTTCGCGACGCCACTGACGATAATGCCGACCCTGTTTACGAATGACAGCATCAGGAGGATGGCAATCCCGACGACCGCCGCCACAATCTGATTGCTGGATAGGGACGATCCCAGCAGGCCAATCGCCAGTGACGCCGCCCCATACAGGACCAGTCCAAGGTATCCGCTAAAAACCGGGCCCGCGTCCGGCTGGCCAAATGAGAAGAGCAGAATAAGGTAGTAGAACGTCGCCGTGAGAATGGCCAGCAGAATCAACAGGCTGGCGATGTACTTGCCGAGGACGACTTCCCAGTCCCTCACCGGAGAGGTTAGAAGAAGCTCCAGTGTTCCGAGCTTCTGCTCCTCGGCCAGCAGCCTCATCGTCAGGAGGGGCGCGAGGAACACTATGAAGAAGCTGGCCCATTCGACAATGCCGCGGACGCTGGCCTCGGCAAATGGGGCAGTGATGTCCGCAACGAAGAAGACGCCCGTAAGACCGAGAAACATCGCGCCCACCACGTAAGCGGCGGGTGTTCCAAAGTACGCCTTGGTCTCCTTCCAGGCTATGTTGAACGTATTCATTCAGCGGCCTCACCGTCACTGCCCGCAGGCTCGTCCGTGGTAAGTCGGAGGAAGATCTCCTCGAGCGACATCGTGACGGATTCGAGCCGGTGGAGCTCCCAGCCGGCTTCGATGACCGTCCGAGCGAGCGCCGCCCTGATCTCCTCTCCGAGCTCGGACTCGACCCGGTACTGCGGCACTTCACCGCGCTCGATGTTGATTCGCGATACGTCGCGGACCCCATCAACACTGCCGAGCACCGAGAGCACTTCCTGCTGGGGACCTTTGACCTGGAGATCGACGCGTTCGTTTCCCAGGAGTCTGCGGGCGAGGTTCTGCGGCTCGTCGGTCGCGACAATCCGTCCTTCATGAATCACGATGACTCGCTCGCAGATCTGGCTCACTTCGGGCAAAATATGCGTGCTCACGATGAGCGTATGATCGCCGCCCAGATCCTTTATGAGCTGGCGCGTCTCGACGACCTGGATCGGGTCGATTCCGATGGTCGGCTCATCGAGCACCAGGACGTCGGGCTCGTGGATGATGGCCTGCGCGATTCCGACCCGCTGCCTGAACCCTTTGGACAGCTTGCCGATGATTGAGGCGTAGTAGTCTTCGAGATGACAGATTTCGACAACGTCGGAGATCCGCGATCTGATGCGTTCGGACCCCATCCCGCGGATTTTGCCCATGTAATCAAGGTACTCTCTGACGGTCATATCCGTGTACAGCGGCACGGTCTCAGGCATGTACCCGATGTGCCGTCGGGCTTCGAGCGACTCCGAGACGATGTCGTACCCGGCGACTCTGGCCGAACCGGCGGAAGGCGGCAGGAAACCCGTGATGATCTTCATCGTGGTCGACTTGCCGGCGCCGTTCGGTCCAAGGAACCCGACGATCTCTCCGGGCTGGACCTGGAAGCTGATGTCGGAGACCGCGGGGAAATTCCCGAAGTACTTGGTTACCTCATTGACTTCAATCATGCGATTGGACCACCTTGCGAGCACACACTGGGATCGATGACTCCCCTGTACCTGACCCCGAACTGAGGCGCTGCGCCAGCGTCCACCTGCCCCGGTGTGAGGCGTATGGAGAGTTCAGTTCCAGGTAGCATCTGAAACCGCCCGTCGGAGACCGACTCGGCGTTGGCCTATGACTCCTGTCAGACATTACGTAAGATCATCCAGTTGGGATTTCGGCTGATCGCCACAAAAACCAATGGGATTCTAATTGATCGGGTTCGGCCCTTTCAAGGCGTGTTGTCCGGACTTCACGACAAGTGCTAAGCTTTGTTCCCAACCCGGCGGCTCGAGGTTCCAGGCGAATGACAAATCGGGCCTCGGATCCCGGGCAACCCGACGGATCGAATTCGGAGACCAGAACGAGTGCATCTTGTCATCGACGGCTACGGAGGAGATTCCGGTCTGCTCGGAGACGCAGACCTCACACGGGATTTCCTGGACGGTCACCCCTGCCAGATCGGGATGACGAAGATCGCGCCGGCACAGGTTTACAGCTATCGCGGCAAAAAGCCTACGGACTGGGGAGTATCCGGATTCGTCTTGATCGCCGAGAGTCACATCGCCGTCCATACTTTTCCCGATCGTGGGTACGTCAACGTTGACATCTTCTCGTGCAAGGAATTCTCCGCTTCGGCCTCAATTGACATCGTCCGACGGAAGTTCGATCTGGACCGGGTTGAGAGTTATGTCCTCGACCGCGGCCTGGAGTATCTGGCCAACGGGGAGGCCTACGAGGGCATGGTCCGTGAGAGAGTCGGTCTGCAGCCGGTTGAGCGTTCGGACGATCTCTAGGAATCATCCAGTGCCGTCACCAAGGTTCCAGTGGCAGACCTTCCTGGACACTTCTCCTGAAGAGCATGTGTACGACGGCTCGCGATTCGTCGTTATCCCCGTCCCATACGACGGCACGACTTCGTTCCGTACGGGCTCCAGGTACGGCCCGGCCGCGATCATACACGCCTCTCGCCACCTGGAAGACTTTGACGTGGAGTTGGGCCTCGACGCCTCTGAGCAGGGAGTCTTCACGTATCCGGACATTGCGCCTGACATGTCCGGGCCGGAGCGCATCATCAACCAGGTCGAGCAAGTCGTCGACCGCGTACTCGCGGACGCGAAGGTTCCCGTGCTGCTGGGTGGCGAACACACAGTGGCTATCGGAGCCGTGCGCGCCTGTGCCGGCCAGTTCGAGGATCTGTCCGTGCTGTACCTTGACGCCCACGCCGATCTCAGGGACTGCTACCTCGGCACCAGATGGGGCCATGCGTCGGTTGCCAGGAGGATCAGCGAGACCTGCCCGATAGTGGAGGTGGGCGTCCGGTCCATCAGCCGGACCGAGCACGATTTCGCCCGGACGCGCAATCTGCCGATCCGATGGTGGCCGCCGGATGAGTCGGGCGACCAATGGGTGGATGAAGTCTGTGCCCTCCTCTCTTCCAAAGTCTATATCTCGATCGATCTCGACGTCTTGGACCCGTCTGTTTTGCCCGCAGTCGGCACTCCTGAACCCGGTGGTCTGAGCTGGTGGGACGTGACGAGTCTGCTGAGGGCGGTGACCCGCCGCGCGGACGTGGTCGGATTGGACGTCGTTGAGCTCAGTCCCGAAGAGGGACCCGTAGCGTCTTCCGCCACGGCCGCCAGGCTTGTCTACAAGATCATCTCATACATCGTGTCAGAGACCTGTTAGCGTCGTGGTACAATTGTCCGCGACTACCGTATCCACTGAAACGGAGTGAATCAGAAGGTGTCGACCGCCAAGCTGATCTATATGGACAACGCCGCGACCACACCGGCCAGGCCGGAAGTGGTGCGGGCAATGATGCCCTATTTTTCCGATCTGTTCGGAAACCCCTCCAGCATTTACGAGCTGGCCCAGGGGAGCAGGGGCGCGGTCGACAACGCCCGACGGATGGTCTCCCGTTCGTTGGGATGCCGCTCAAGCGAGCTGGTTTTCACGTCCGGCGGGACCGAGGCTGACAACGCCGCGCTCAAAGGAGTGGCCCTCGCCCTCCGAAACGTCGGTAATCACATAGTCACCACGGCTATCGAGCATCATGCGGTCCTGCACGCCTGCCACCAGCTTGAGCAGTTCGGGTTTGAAGTGACATACCTGCCGGTGGACGAATTCGGACTGGTCGAACCTGATGACGTCGCGAGCGCGGTGACAGACCGCACCATCTTGGTCAGCGTAATGACGGCCAACAACGAAGTCGGGACCATCCAGCCGGTAGGGGAGATAGCTGCCGCGATTCAACGGGAGGCCGCGGCCCTGGACCGCAGGATATACGTCCACACGGACGCGGTGCAGGCCGTTGGCGCAATTGAAGTCGATGTCAGGAAGCTCGGCGTCGATCTCCTCAGCCTGTCGGGACACAAGCTTGGCGGGCCGAAGGGCGTCGGAGCGCTGTACATCAAGCGTGGGACCCCGTTCGAGCCGCTGATCATGGGCGGTGGACAGGAACGGGAGCGGCGGTCAGGGACGGAGAATGTACCCGGGATAGTCGGCCTTGCCGAGGCGATCAGACTTGCCGACCAGGAGCGTCCGGATGCCCAGGCGCACCTCACGCGGCTGAGAGACAGGATCATCGCGGGTATTACAGACCGTATCGAAGGCGTCAGGCTGAACGGCCACCCGGTCCGGCGTCTTCCCAACAACGTGAACGTCTCATTCGAAAACGTCGAGGGAGAGCCGATACTCCTGGGTCTGGACTTTGCCGGCATCTGCGCGTCGAGCGGCTCAGCGTGCTCGTCGGCCTCGCTTGAGCCGTCGCATGTCCTGACCGCAATCGGACTGCCGGCGGATCTGGCCCAGGGAAGTCTGCGTATTACAGTAGGGCGGGACAACACCGACGCGGATGTGGACTTCCTCCTGCACACCCTGTCGGATCTAGTCGCAAGGCTGAGGGCCATGCCCTCGCTGTCAACAGTGTAACTTTGGCCATGAAGTCGCGATCGCAGCCTCATTGAAACCATTTGGAATTCTGCCTAGTCCTATGAAAATAACCCGAACGACTACACCCAACCGTCATTCCCTCCGTTCCATCGTCATTCCCGCGAACGCGGGAATCCACGGGGAGGGGCCTGGAACGCGATCCAACTCTCATCGCTGGTGGCGCCCGCGGCAACCGGCATGGGGGACTCGCGCACCCTTCAACTCGGTCCCGAGACCCCGCGACCTGTGGACTCCGGCGCTCCTCCCTCTGCTCCTACTCATGATGACAGTCCTGTTCTCGGCATGTTCGAGCGAACCGGACACCATCGCAGTCAGGGGGCGCAGCATCGAGATACACGCGGAGCGGCCGGTGATTATCGACAAATTCAGTTACTCCTACAATGACGAAGGCGATATCGGGCACCGTGTGGTCCGGCCCCGAGCTTCCAACCGGCAGCTTGCCGCCGTGCTGGTCACAGTGGTCAACCGGACGAGTACGGTGATGCCCCTGTTGGTGGACCCCGACGCCGCTGAGCTGGGAGACCGCCGCGGCGAGCGCATAGAGGCGTTGGACCCGTTCGAGCGGTTCTCAGAGGTCGAGGTGGCCGACTTGGAGGAAGACAGGTTCGCCCCTCTCTTGTGGGGCGATATCCAGCTCGACCGCAACTTCCAGGTCGCGGGATGGGTAATCTTCGATGTGCCGAAGGGTCTCACCCTCGGCACGCTGTGGTGGAACGAGGTCGACGAGGTCGTGGCCGACTACATCCAGTACGTGAGGCGATAGAAGACCCCGGTGACGATCCGTCCCTACCGGCCACCTGAAGCGCCGCGTCGTAACGGCGGGCCTGGCCTGAACCTGTCACAAGACACCGACATCGAATATAATGAGGACGCTGAATTGTCCAATTCTCATCATACTGAATGGAGTTACGAATGGCTCACCCCGTAGAGATAACCGATGCGACCTTCGAAGAGGAAGTTGTGAAGTCCGACACGCCTGTAGTCGTCGACTTCTGGGCCGAGTGGTGCGGTCCCTGCAAGATGATCGCGCCGATCGTTGAGGAGCTGGCAGGCGAGTACGAAGGTAAGGTCAAGTTCACCAAGATGGACGTCGACTCCAACCCGCAGACGCCGATGCAGTTCGGCATCCGCGGAATTCCCACACTGCTCATCTTCAACAGCGGCAAGGCGGTGGACCAGGTTGTGGGGGCAGTTCCCAAGTCGATGCTCAAGAAGAGGGTCGACGAGGTACTAGCCTAGTCAATAGTCCAAGCCCAACGAGCTGGCCAACGGCCTCGTTGTCTGAACTATCCAGGACCGTTGGTCCAATTGGGAGCGGATAGGGCCTGGTGGCTCTCGCGGTCTTCAAAACCGTCCGGCGGCAACCCAGCGGTTGGCGCGGTGGGTTCGACTCCCTCTCGCTCCCGCCAAGATACGTAGAGGGGCGGTCACTGCAACAGTGGCCGCCCCTCTGATTGCCGCTCCGAGGTCTCTGGGTAGTGGTGACATTTCAACGCAGCCATATGAGAACGGCAGCGACCAGCTTGCGGATGTCCTTGTCAGCGCCGGGATTTGCGACGACCCCGCCGGGATCAGGCCTCTTCGAGCGTAGCCGCTAGTGATTCCGGTGACTCCAGTCTGGCGCTGAGGGTGCGCATAAACTCGGCGACTGGCACTCCGTCGAGCGCACGGTGGTCGAAGGTTACGCTCAGGTGCATCATCGACCGCACGGCGATCTCGCCCTGTCGAACGACCGGCTTCTCCCTTGCGCGGCCAAGTCCCAATATCGCAACCTGCGGCGGGTCGATGATGGGCGTAAACGCATCGATATCGTAACTGGACAGCGAGGTCACGGTGAAGCCGGCGCCTGTTACGTCATCCACGCCGAGACCGCCCTTCCTCGTCTTGTCCGCGAGGTCGCGCATACCCTGGGCCACCCCCAGCAGGTCCAGTGAATCGACGCCTCTGAGGACCGGGACCACGAGTCCGTCCGGAACAGCCACCGCGAGTCCGATGTTGACGTCTTTGAGCAGGAGTACGTCTCCATCGACCAGGTGAGCGTTGATTCTGGGGTGAGCCTTTAGAGCCTCGGCCACCGCGGCAATGATGATGTCCAGGTCCACGGGACGCAGACGATGGGGTCGCCAGTCGGAGACCAGCGACTCCCGGAGTTTCAGCAGCTCGGTAACATCCACCTCGGTGGTGAGAGTCACCTGGGCCATGGTGCTAACGCTCATGGACATGCGGTCCGCGATGGTCTTGCGAAGGCCCCTCAGCGGGACCACCTCGCTCACGGCGTCTGCGAGCGCCGCGGTGGCATCCCGTTGACCGATAGCCCGCTCCACGTCCACGACCATGATGCGGCCGCCGGGACCCGAACCTGGTACGTCCGCCAGGTCGATGCCCTCCTGTCGGGCGAGCATCCTCGCGCGGGGGACGACCTGGACTTGGGACCTCTGCCGCGCCTCGATGGCATCGCGCACGTCCTGCTCGGTAACGCGCCCGCGGGGGCCCGTTCCGGTAACGTCCGCGAGCGAGATCCCATTGTCTCGGGCCAGCCGTCTCGCCACGGGCGTGACCTGCGGCGCGGCGCCGGCGGGCGACCTCGCGGGGGTCCCGCGCGGACGCCGGCGGGCGGCGGTGCGGGAGGAGGAGACGGGTTCCGGCCGCGGCGGGTCTTCGCCCAGCGCCCCAATGACCGCCACGATCTCGCCGACTTTCACCAGCGAGCCTTCTGAGGCGATGATATGGGCAACGACGCCGGTGGCGGGCGATTCAAGCTCCGAATTGATCTTGGCCGTCTCGACCTCAACCAACGGCTGCCCTTCTGCGATCTCGTCGCCCTCGCTGACGAGCCACTTGGTAAGCGTCCCATCTTCCATGTTCATGCCCCACTGGGGGAGCAACACGTTTGTGGCCATGGGGGTCCTTCCGTGTGAGTCGCCTCGGCCCCTACTCGAGGGCGGCGTAGATAGCGTCGGTGATCTTGTCCTCGTTAGGGTATACCGCAGACTCCAGCGCCGGGCTGAACGGGAAGTGGCAGTCGAGACTGGCGACCCTCTGGATCGGACTCTGGAGGCTCCAGAAACCCTCCTGAGCGACGATCGCTGAGATCTCCGAGGCGACGCTGCAGCTCTTGTGGGCGGGGTCCACGATGACCAGACGTCCAGTCTTCTCGACCGAGTCGAGTATGGTCTTGGTGTCCAGAGGGACTATCGTCCTCGGGTCGATCACCTCAACGGATATGTCTTCCTCGTCCAGCGCCTCGGCGACGGCCAGGGCTCGCCGCACCATGCCGGAGAGCGCGACGACGGTGACGTCGGTGCCCTCATTTTTGACGTCAGCCACGCCGAACGGCACGATATGGTCGCCATCCTCGACCTCCCCGCGGGTCCCCGAGAGGGAGTTATCCTCAAAGAACATGACGGGATCGTTATCTCGGACGGCGGTTTTCAGTAGCCCCTTGGCGTCGGCCGGAGTTGAGGGGATGGCGATCTTCAGGCCTGGCATGTTCATAATCATCGGATAGGGCCTGTCCGTGTGGTGGGCCGCGCTGTTGGCGCCATAGATCATGCCCCATCTATAAACGATGGGCAGACTGACCTGCCCGCCAAACATGAAGCGCATCTTCGCGGCCTGGCTAATCATCTGATCCATTGCTACCCACATGAAGCTGGCCAGCGACTGGACGATGGGCCTCATGCCCACCGCGGCGGCGCCAACGGCGGCGCCCATGAAACCGTTCTCGGACAGTGGCGTGTCTATGACGCGGTCGCCGAACTCCTGGGACAGGCCGCCGGTCACACCATAGATGCCACCGCGAATGCTCTCGCCCATGATGAACACACTTTCGTCCCGCCGCATCTCCTCTTTGATCGCGGCGTTCAACGCGTCGGCGTAGGTTACCTCTGGCATGATTCGTATCTCCTGCGCTCCCCTCTACACGAGGGTGTCTCAAAAGTCCCTTCTTCCCTGGTGGGAGAAGGTTAGGATGAGGGGGATGATTGTACCTGTCACCCTTACCTCAATCCTCTCCCGTTAAGGGAGAGGAGGCAACAAGTCGGTATTTTGAGACAACCTCTACACAGGCAGCGGGTCCGCGTACAGATCGGTGAGGAGGTCGTCAACTTCAGGGTACGGGCTCTCACGCGCGAACTGAAGGGCTTCGGCAATCGTCTCCGCCACTTCCTCACGCACTCCTTCGATCTCGTCCTCCGTGGCGATCTCCTGCTCCATGAGCCACTGCGAGTGGAGCGCGATCGGGTCGCGCAGACGCCAGCGTTCGACCTCATCATCGGTCCGGTAGGACTCGCGAATGATGCGATTGAGCCCCTCGGAGTGGTCTTCGTATCGGTAGGTCCGCGCCTCGATCAGCGTGGGGCCGAGACCGGCCCGGCCTCTCTGTACGGCCTGAACCGTCGCCTCGTACATTGCCATTGCGTCCTGACCATCCACCAGAACGCCGGGCATGTTGTAGGCAACGGCCCGGTCGGATATGTTCTCCACGGCGACCGAATCTTTGAAGCTGGTGGTAACCGCGTACTGGTTGTTCTCGCACAGGAAGATGACGGGCAAATTCCAGATCGAGGCCAAGTTCATCGCCTCGTGACAGGCGCCCTGGTTGCTGGCGCCGTCCCCGAAGAAGGCTACGACGACACGGTCGTTGCCTTGCATCTTGCTCGCCAGAGCCGCGCCCACCGCCACCGGGAGGGCCGAGGCGACGATGCCGGACTCGCCGAGGATGCCGATGTCGAAGTCCGCCAGGTGCATCGAGCCGCCCTTGCCCTTGCAGTAGCCGGTGGCTTTGCCCAGTAGCTCCGCCATGGCGCGCCTCACGTCCCCGCCCTTGGAGATGGGATGGCCGTGGGACCGGTGGTTGCCGGTGATGTAGTCGTCGTCGCGCAGCGCTGCGCAGGCGCCGACGGCTACGGCTTCCTCCCCGATGTAGCAGTGGGCCATGCCCACAAGCTCCCCGCGCTGGACGAGCTGCTTCACGTTCTCCTCAAACTCCCGAATCAGCATCATCCGCCGGAGCATCAGCATGAAAAGGTCTCGTTCTTGGTCCACTTTGGCCTCCACTGATATCGCAGACTTGGTAGTACGCCGAGGTGTCCACATGCCCAGCGACCGTTATCGGGCAGCTCCGCCCTTCGGCTGGTTTCTGCCTGCCCATTGGGCATCTTATATTAAGCGTCGTTGGTAAACAACAGTTGCGGCGAGGCCAGTCATGGCATCAGGGCCCGCGATCGGACGGTCGTGCCGGGCTGCTGTTCAGTTGAGGGGTTGCAGACCTGCGGCAAAGGGCCGGAGCGACACGATTTAACGTGGCAACAGCTCAGGAGCCTCAGCCTGGATCGATGTTCCTCACCGGCCGGCCGTGTTGTCAAACCGACTGCCCTTAGCCGACCGCAGTCGTCCCTTCCGACTACGTCAGGAATCTGCGCACGGACCGATAGGCCATCCAGTGCCTGTCCTCGATTTCTCTCAAATCTGTGGACTGACGGACTTGGCCCAAGTCCTTGACACCCACTCCTGGTTATGTTTGACTAGAGGCGCTCTGGTCAAACAGTGTGGTATCCCCCCATTGTCAGATACTGTCTCGGCATTGAGCTATAAGGAGATAGGGAAATGACCCAGGATATTGGACTTCGTAGAACCGTGATGCTGGCAGGAGTTGCCACGCTGTTGATTGTCGCGTTGGCGTGTACAAGAACGGTGGAAGTGCCGGGTGAGACGGTGGTGGTGGAGAAGGAGGTCGTCAAAACCGTCGAAGTAAAGGTGCCTGGCGAGACTGTCACCAAAGAGGTCGTGAAGACGGTACAAGTCCCGGGTGAGACTGTGGTGGTGGAGAAGGAGGTCGTCAAGACGGTCGAAGTGGAAGTCCCGGGTGAGACCGTGGTGGTGAAAGAACAGGTCGTGAAGACGGTAGAGGTTCCGGGTCAGACTGTCACCAAAGAGGTCGTCAAGACGGTCAAAGTGCCGGGCGAGACCGTGGTGGTGAAAGAACAGGTCGTGAAGACGGTAGAGGTCCCGGGCGAAACGGTGGTGGTGAAGGAAACGGTAGAGAAGATCGTAGTGGCTACCCCGACATCCATGATAGCGCGGCCAGCGCTGGTGGCGCCATCCCTTATGGCCCCCGAATCCAACCCAAAGGGTGGGGGCACTCTCATCTACATGATGCTGGCTGACCCGTCTAATTTCGACCCGATCCAGTACGGCTCCACTAACCTCTGCACTCCGATGTGTCCTAGGTACGACAAGCTGATGAGCCTGAATCCAAGCGATACCGAAAGACTGCCGGCTCTCGACTTGGCGTACTCATGGGACCTCTCCCCGGACAGTCTTACGTACACATTCCACATCCGTGACGGGGTGAAGTTCCACGACGGGGGATTACTGACCTCGGCGGACGTCAAGGCATCCTTCGACCGGATCATATTCCCACCGCCTGGAATCACGAGTCATAAGCAGGTGCTCTTCAACGCTGTCAAGGATATAAACACCCCCGACGATAAGACGATACAGTTCGTTCTTTGGCAGCCCCGGTCCAGCGCCTACTTCATGGACGCACTGGCGCAGGGGTTTAACGTTGTCTTCCGAAAAGAGACCCTCGATGAGAACGATAACGACCTCGCGAGGGTCAAAGACGCCCCCGGTACCGGCCCGTTCATGTTCGGGGAGCATATACCCGGCGAGTCCTGGACCCTTGAGAAGAACCCGGACTACTGGATTCCCGGGCTTCCTTATCTGGATCGGATAGAGATATTCCACAGTGATCCCTGGATACCGCAGCTAGCGGCTGCATTGCAAACAGGCCGCGTGGACTGGATCCGCACAGTCGATCCAAAGAGCATGAGGGACCTGGAGAACGAGCCGGGGATCGATACCTTCTGGTATGCCCAAACAGTGGGACACGCTCTCTACTTCAACAACGACGCTGCCCCCCTGGACGACGCAAGAGTGCGGAGGGCCATACACCTGATACTCGATCGAGAGGCCTTGGTACAGATAGTGGCCGACGTGACACCGGTGACCTTCGGAGCCGGGTTCCTCTTCAGGCCAAGTCCGTGGGCCACGCCTGAGGAAGAGCTGCGGCAGAAACCCGGCTACGCATCCACAGGCAATAAAGATGCGGACATCGCCGAGGCCCGCCGGCTTTTGGCCGATGCGGGACACGCTGACGGCATCGGGGGCCTAGAAATCAAAATCATCGCGCACCCTCACGCCATGCTGTGGGGTCCGGCCATCCAGCAGCTGCTGAAGCAGACCCTGAGTATAGACTCTGAGGTTATCACCTTACAGTTCGCCCAATATGGCGAAGCCCTGAGCAGTCGCAACTATCAGATGGCCGTCTCCGCCCGCGGTGTGACCTCGACGGACCCCGGAGGCTATCTCAGAGGCTGGTACGGCACCGGCGAGGCTCAAAACCAGACCGAGTATAGCAACTCGGAAGTCGATGCCCTGTTGGACCAGATCGACGCGGAGCTAGATGCAGGCAGGCGCCTGGATCTGTTGAGACGCCTGGAAGCGATCGTGGAGGAGGACGCGCCCTTCGCCCCACTGGGCTGGGAAGGGATGACAGACGCCCGTCAAGACTACGTCAGGGGTCATGACCCGACTTACAACACGGGCATCTACAACCAAGAGAAGCGGGAAACAGTGTGGCTGGATAAGTAAGCGCGACCCTGTAGCAAGCGCTCCATCCATAATCCGCGCGCGGAGTCCTGATCGATACCGTAAGGCTCCGCGCGTAGGGTCATGGGCGGTGGTCAGGTCGTTACGCCAGGAAGCTGCTCAGCCCTGCCATGCAGACATACCTCCTCAGGAGAGCCCTCTATACGATCCCCACACTGGTGACCATTACGGTTATCGTGTTCCTCCTCATCAGGGTGCTTCCCGGCGATGTCCTGGTTGCAATGTACGGCGCGGAGGCGTTCGAGAAGATACCCGATGACCGACGTGAGTACTTGATGGCGGAGCTGGGCCTCAGCGACCCGCTCTATGTCCAGTATTTCAGGTGGATGAAGGACATTTTCACAGGGCGTTTGGGGGAGTCCCTCTTCAGAGGCGTGACCATTGCAGAAATTATATTGCGGCGCGGCCCAATAACGGCCGAGATCGCCATATTCGCCACGGTTATCTCATGGGTAGTTGGGTTTCCAGTCGGGGCCCTCAGCGCCCTAAAGCGCAACAGCGGGATCGATTACTTCAGCAGGTTCGTCACCATCCTATTTCTGGCGGTGCCTGCTTTCTGGCTGGGACTACTGCTACTACTGGCGATGGTCCTCTGGGCCGGCTGGTCACCACCACTGCGGACCACGCAGATATGGCAAGACCCCTGGCTGAACATCCAGATCGTGTGGGCTCCCTCTCTGGTGCTGGGACTCGGCATCTCGGCCATCATAGCCCGTATGACCCGTTCTACCATCCTCGAAGTGATTGCCCAGGACTACATACGCACGGCGAGGGCCAAGGGGTTAGCGCAGCGGACGATCTTGTTCAGGCACGCCGCCCGCAACGCTATCCTGCCGGTCTTGACTATATCCGGAGTGGTCTTCGGATTCCTGCTGGGCGGATCGGCCGTTGTCGAGCAGGTTTTCTCGGTCAAGGGACTGGGCAATTCTCTGATTACGGCCATCAAGGATCAGGATGTTTCCGTACTTCAGAACCTGTTCCTGATGTACGGTGTAATCTTTACCCTGGTGAACTTTCTTATGGACATACTCTATGCGTGGCTGGACCCCAGGATAAAGTACTCGTGAGCCCTGAAATTCCCGCCACCCCTACCTCCACCAGGCTCCGTTTTCCCATATATGAGATAGGTTGACGTTCGCGGAACGTCCACTGCTTCACGGGCCTCGGTCAGACGAGCCGACGCAATATGAAATCACTATGGAATACTGATCTGAATTTGCCAAGCGCCGAAAGCGTAGGGCACTCGCGGCCACAGCGGACGTTCTTTCCCACAGTGCTGCGCTTCGCCAGGCAAAATCCACTTGGGAGCGGCGCGGGCTTGGTGCTGCTTACCATAGTGGTAGTAGCGCTGGCGGCGCCCCTTGTGGCGCCCCACGACCCACTGTTCGCTGACTTCACGAGCATTTCCAAGGAGCCTAACGCTCAGTACAAGCTGGGCACGGACCAAGTGGGTAGAGATGTGCTGAGCAGAATAATCTTTGGTACAAGGGTTACGCTAACAGTAGCATTCGTATCCGTTTTGGCAGGTACGACTGTGGGTGCCGTGTTGGGGGTGGCCAGTGCTTACCTTGGCGGGAAGTTTGACCTGATCAGTCAGCGGGTATTGGAGCTACTCCAGTCGTTTCCCGACCTGATCCTGGCCCTGTTGCTCATGGCGATGCTCACGCCGGGTCTGTGGACAGTGATTATTGCCATATCGGTCACCCGAATACCCTTCGGGGCGCGGGTGGTGCGGTCTGTAGCTCTTCAGGTTCGGGAAATGGACTACGTAGCTTCGGCCAGGGCCATCGGCGCCTCCGATCTGCGGATAATGACGGCACACGTAACGCCCCAGTGCTTTGCTCCGTACATGGTGCTGGCTACTGCCGCTCTAGGGGCGGCGATAATCATCGAGGCCTCCCTCGGATTCCTCGGGGCGGGCGTTCCACCGCCCACAGCAACATGGGGCAATATGCTGGCCCTTGCGTCAGTCAGCGCCCTCAAACCCCTATGGTGGTTAGTGATCTTCCCGGGGATGGCCATCACCATAACCGTGCTGGCCTTCAACCTGTTCGGTGACTCGGTCCGCGACGCACTAGACCCAAGGCTGAGGGCCGAATAAGCCAGGCTCGGCCGGTTTAGACGATCGGCACAGAGGAGAAGATGATGAGGCTGAAAGGTAAGGTCGCCCTGATAAGCGGCTCGGCCAGAGGTATGGGGGCCACCGAAGCTCGGCTGTTCGCCTGCGAGGGCGCCAAGGTGGTCGTCGGAGATGTGCGGGACCAGGATGGGCGTCAGGTGGCCGCTCAGATCGCCGAAACCGGTGGAGAGGCGATGTTCGTGAGGCTGGACGTGACCCGCGAGGAGGACTGGCGGAGGGCCGTCAGGGAAACTGTGCAGCGTTTTGGCAAGCTCAACGTTTTGGTCAACAACGCGGGGATATACTCCAACGTCCCCATCGAGCATGCGCCCGTGGAAGAGTGGGATCAGATCATGGCCGTGAACGCCAGAGGAGTTTTCCTGGGGACCAAGCACGTCATTCCGGCGATGCGCGAGGCTGGCGGCGGCGCCATCGTGAACATCTCCTCCACCGTCGGTATCGTAGGCAGCCAGTCGGGGAGCGCTTACGGGCCGTCCAAGGGCGCAGTCAGGCTGCTGACCAAGTACACGGCCCTTCAACATGCCAAGGACCAAATCCGAGCCAACTCAGTCCATCCGGGTCCAACTGACACCGAAATGATCGCCCACATGCTCTCGGAACCCGGGGCCAGAGCCCGGGCGGTCGAGTCCATGCCGTTGGGACGCCTTGGCACTGCCGAGGACATAGCCTACGGTGCCCTGTTCCTCGCCTCGGACGAGTCCTCGTTCATGACAGGCTCGGAGCTGGTGATGGACGGCGGGGTGACGGCCCAGTGAATCCTATCTGAGAGGCCTATCTCGCAGTTCCGGCACCCTACGGCATGCATATCCAAGACCTTCGCCGGTTAAGGGGGTGTCTGAGAAGCGTTAAGCTAGGTTCATTATGAAGCGTGAACCATATCCGACAGACCTGACCGACACGGAATGGGCCATCATCGAGCCGTAATTGATTAGCGGAGTCGGAGGGGGGAAGAGGTTCAGATGGAGCGGGCGTGGACAGGCTCGGCGCTGAACACACCGCACAGACCATCCACCACCGGCTGACCACCACCGTTCCGAGCCAGGGTCCTGATTACACTGGTGAACGCCAAGTACGCTTCTGACCCACCGTCGGTCTTCGAACAGTGCGAGACCTTCCTCGCTATCACAGCTCCACGCAGCGCCCGCTCCGCCCGATTGTTCGTCGGCTCTATTGTCGGCTCATCCAGAAATCGCAGCAGATTGCCACGATCATCCTGCCAGCCAAGCTCGTTCTGCAACCTCCAGTTGTCGCGATCAGGCATCGGACGGTCTCGCAGATGATGGCTCACCTCTCGTCTCAACCGCTCCGTCTCCCCAGCATAGTCCACCACCTCTCCACGATGGTATGACTCCCGAAGCTCCATCGCCTCTCTGAGCAGTCCGCTCAGCCGCTTCCCGAAGCTGCGACCTCTGCCCACCTTGGTCTCGACCACCTCACTGATCGAGCGCAGCACGTGAGCCAGACACTTCTGCTGTCTCACACTCGACAGAGCCTGGGCATCGTAGCTCCGCGCTCGGTCGGTCACCATCACTCCCGCATAGTCCGACGGCACAACCTCCCTGACCTCCTCGTTGCGGTGACGAGATCGCACCTGGTACACGGTGACATCATCAGTCTCGAACGCCATCAGAAAGGCGCTCTCACCACCCACTCGCCAGCCCGTGTCGTCGGTGTGGACCACCGCACTCTCACGCACCGAACCCCGCAGCCTCCGGTATACGTCTCCCACCGCTCCCCTCGCACGTCTCAAAGCGTCCTGGGTGATCGCGCTCTGGCTCAACTCCACTCCGGTCAGCGCTCTGAGCACGGCGGGTACCCTCCGCACCGGTATGCCCACTCCATAGTGGAGCATGTGAGCCGCAGCCATCACTCTTCTTCCCACCCGATGGGCGCTCGCACCGTACTGGTCAGGCCCAACATCCCGATGACGCCCTCGTACACGCCTGCCGCACGACACGCACCGGCATATCTGCACACGGTACTCAGTCACCTGCGGTCTGGGCATCGGGGGAATGTCGGTCACGTACGCAAGACTCTCTCCCGCATGCTCGAGTATGCCTCCACATCCGGGGCAGCTTTCCGCCGCTACCGCAACGTCAATAGTCGGTTCTGTCAGTTCGTCTACCGTCGGCGGCTTTCTGTAGCTGAACGATCCAATGCCCGGCTTTCGACCCGGACGCCTGGGCTTTGAGGTCCGATTGCCCTTGGAGAATGGAGCCGCTTGGCGCTTGCCCGCTCGCTGCGCTGCGGCGAGCTGCTTGCGCAACTCCTTGATTGTCGTGGTCAGACGCGCGTTGTGGTCTTGCAAGCGCTCGACCTGGGCGATCAGATCGTCGTGTTCACAGGGAGCGCGGTCTTTGTCGGTACACATGGCCGAAGTATAAGAACATGACCTGCCGACTGCAATCCCACCAATCACTGCCGCTAATCAATTACCCCGCGCACGCGGGAATCCACGCGGAAGCCTTGGGAACCAGACAGGGATACAGGAGTCATTCCCGCGCACGCGGGAATCCACGGGGTAGGGGCGGGGAGCGCCCTCACCGGATGGCTCCGACCAAACTGACACAGGCTCAAAGCCATAATTGCTGCTTACGTGGCCGCAATGTGACTGATATAATCAGAATGCTCCGGTGTCCGTGCATATGCTGGAGCGACGAGATCGGCGGAGTGAGGGTAACTTTCACCTTCTTCGAGAGCTCCGAGACGGTTACGACCGCATCCGATCACACTCCATGTAGTCCAACTGCAAGCGATAATACGTAGCCGACGAGTTCAGATGTGGAGGCATCCGCATGACCACAGAAGTCAAAGTAGATCTGAAGAAGAAGAGTCGTGTTGTTACGGATGGCCCGGACCGCGCCGGCGCGCGCGCCATGCTGCGCGCGACCGGACTCAACGACGAAGACATGGACAAGCCCTTCGTGGCCGTGGGAAACCTCGCCTCGGACGTAACTCCCTGCAATGTTCACCTAAACCGTCAAGCCCTGAAGGTCAAGGAAGGCCTCCGCGCATCCGGCAGTGTTCCTTTCATGTTTGGAACAATCACGATCAGTGACGGTATTTCGATGGGGACGGAGGGCATGAAGGCTTCTTTGGTGAGCCGTGAGGTGATTGCCGACTCCATCGAGACCGTCACTTTTGGCGAAAGTATGGACGGACTGATAGTCGTTGCTGCGTGTGACAAGAACATGCCGGGCGCAATGATGGCGATGGCCAGGTGCAACGTACCGTCCATCTTCGTGTACGGCGGGGCCATCATGCCCGGAAATTGGCGCGGTGAGGATATCAATATCCAGGATATGTACGAAGCCATTGGGGCCTATTCACAAGGCAAGATAACTCTCGATGAGCTGATCGGAATGGAGCGCGTAGCATGTCCCGGCGAGGGCGCCTGTGCCGGCATGTTCACGGCCAACACGATGTCTTCCGCGATCGAGGCAATGGGGATGTCCGTTCCAGGCGCGGCCTCCGTTCCGGCAATAGACCCGCGCAACGAACAGATCGCCTTCGACTCCGGGAAGGTCCTCTACAACCTCTTAGAGAACGACATCAAGCCGCGCGACATCATGACCCGTGAAGCGTTCGAGAACTCCATCCGCGTCGTTCTGGCAATGGGCGGATCGACCAACGCGGCCCTCCACCTGCTTGCCATCGCGCACGAGGCTGAGGTCGAACTTACTCTGGACGACTTCGATACCCTCAGCCGGACGACGCCCTACATAACCGATCTGCGCCCCAGCGGGCGTTTCGTCATGTCCGACATGGACAGGGTAGGAGGTGTGCCTGTTGTAATGAAGGAGCTGCAGCAAGCGGGTCTGCTGCATGAAGACTGCATGACCGTCAGCGGGCAGACCATTGGGGATAATCTGGCGCAGGTGGATGCCGAGCCAGACAACAGGGTCATCTACTCAATTTCCAATGCCAAGAGCCCTACGGGGGGCCTCGTGATCCTCAAGGGGAATCTCGCTCCGGAAGGCTGCGTCATGAAGGTGTCGGGCACGCAGAATCTGAAACACGAAGGTCCGGCGAGGGTGTACGACGGAGAACGGGCCGCATTCGAGGCGGTCACAGGTGGAGAGGTACAGCCCGGCGATGTCCTGGTGCTCCGGTACGAGGGACCCAAAGGCGGCCCCGGTATGCAGGAGATGCTCTCGGTGACCGGCGCGATGATGGGCACCGGCATCGGGGAGGACATCCTCCTTATGACGGACGGACGGTTCTCCGGGGCGTCTAGGGGCGCGATCATTGGTCACATCGCGCCGGAAGCCGCGGTGGGCGGCCCGATTGGACTGGTACGCGACGGTGACATTATCTCCATGAATGTCGATAGCCGCTCCCTTGACGTCAATATCTCCGACGAGGAGATGGAGCGACGCCGGCAGCAGTGGCAGCCACCCGCAGCCAGGCACACGACCGGAGTACTCGGAAAGTATGCGAAACTGGTGTCGTCAGCCTCTACGGGAGCCGTAACGACGTAGCGCCGCTGCCCTGGTTTCCGACAGCCCTCCTACTCGCATCCACGGTCCAATACTCAGCGAGACGACGCACGAATCCGACTTGCTGCCCACACAATTCGGCAGCCATGTCTCACCTTTGACACTATTGTTGGTGAGACGATGATGGTCTACACTCTTGATCTATACATTTCTTCAATAGCACGTTCTATATCCAACACATTGAGCATGTCAGAAGTCTTCTCGGCAGGTCCCTTCTTCCCAATGGGAGAGGGCTGGAGTGATGGTGGATCGACAGTGTTAGATCCAGGGACATGAACCCGGAAAGAGGAGTTTGGCCAAAGCCGATTTTGAACAAGATTCGATTGCCCTGATACATTTCACCTCGATTGTTGCATTTTATGGCCCTTCAGCCTATGATTTCGGCGACTACATTACCGGAGGTCATTAACATGCCGACATTCGAACTTGTTTCGCTCCAGGATGCGCAACTCGAGCTCTCCCTGACAGGGAAGCGCGGCGAAATCATGCGCCAATACCTGGACTTTTTGAACCAGCGAGAACCGGGCCAAGCCGGCAAGCTGACGGCTGAAGAGGGTGAAACCACCGCGGCCATTCGACGACGGCTCGGCGCCGCGGCCCAGCTGCAGGGCAAGAGCCTGGTGGTCTCCAGACAGGGGGACGTGGTCTTCTTCTGGGAAGAAGGGGACGGTCCGGCTCCCCGGCGACGGCGGCGACGGACCAGCTCCGAGTGATGTAGGGACCGCGGCCGCACTCCACAAACCCAACATCCTGATCGACGTCGGTCCGGGATTCATACGAGCCGGCCTGGCCGACGCACTCGACGCTCAGGGAAAGGACGCCAGGAGGACCCGCTAGGCAGACAGCAGATCTGCCAAGATCGCCTTCTGCGCGTGCAGCCTGTTCTCGGCCTGGTCAAACACAATGGACTGGGGATGGTCCAGCATACTGTCGTCGATCTCTTCGCCTCGGTGGGCCGGCATATCGTGCATGAACACTGCGGTCTTGGCGGCGCGTTCCATCAGGTTGCCGTCGACCCGATAGGTCGCGAATACGTCGCGCCTCTCCTGCGCTTCAGCTTCGTCACCCATGCTGATCCAAACGTCTGTGTAGAGAACGTCGGATCCCTCGACCGCGGCCTCCGGAGACTCAGTCCAACGGAGATGCGTCTCCTTCTCTGATGACCGCTCCCGCGCCACTTCCCATGCGACGTCCGGAACTCTGTAGTCCGCAGGCGACGCGATCGTGAAGTTCGCGCCCACAGACGCGCACGCGATGGCCAGGCTGGAGGCGATGTTGTTGCCGTCTCCGACATAGGCAACATTCAGGCCTTCCAGGTCACCCTTATGCTCGGACATACTCAACAGGTCCCCGATAGCTTGACACGGGTGGGCAAGGTCTGACAGCGCGTTGACGACCGGGACCGCCGAGTACTCCGCGAGGATTTCCAGATTTCGATGCGAGAACACACGAGCGACGATCACGTCCACGAGCCGGTCCAGCACCCGCGCCACGTCCTCGGCGGGCTCTCGCGTTCCAAGCCCAACGTCGGCTTGGCTCAGGTAGATGCAGGAGCCGCCCATCTGCTTGACTCCGACCTCGAAGCTGACTCGAGTCCGAAGCGAAGGCTTCTCGAATAGCAGGGCAGCCACCTTGTCTTCCATCACCCTTGGAGTGACACCATCTTTCATGGCGCGCGCCTTGCGCACCATCTGGCCAATCTCATCGGACTCCATGTCCCCAAGCCAAAGGAAATCCTTACGTTTCATCATCGCTCCCTTCGACTCGGTAATATATCAGATTCGGAACGACGCTTGGAAACGAGAAGAACGCCACACAAACAGCCGAAGGAGCTTGACTGGAATGCGACTCGCACTGGTTCAGATGGCTTCACAGAAATCCAATATCTACGCCAACATAAGCCGCATGATTCATTTCTTGGATCAAGCGTCCGATCGGGGAGCCGAAATCATATGCTTCCCCGAGATGAAGATGCCGAGGGACGGTGGAAGAGACCTCGGGTCGGATTCTCATTGGGAAAAGTGGAGGGCTCAGCTGAGCGAGTCGGATTACAGGGAGCCGATTACCGAAGCAATGGGGGATGTAGTGAACCGCCACACCAACGGCAACGGTCATCACGACGAGGCCCACGAGCCGCAGCAGACGCTGTTCTCCTAGGCGGAGTTCATGGCCGAGGAGCCGGTCAAGCCCAAGGCCCGGGGCCGCAAGCCTCAGCCCGCAACCCTCTCGATGTTCGAGTGGGCGCTCACATTGGAGCAGGAAAAGGAGGCCGAGCCGGTCGGCGCAGGGCGCTAGACCGCAACACACAGGGGGAGGGCACCGTAGTCGGTGCCCTCCCCCTGCACGGCCATGTATGCGGCCTTTCTTGCGTTTCAGTAGGTCTTAGCCCGTGTCCGGACCGTGCAGAGGAGACTAGCTGACGTGTGTTCGCCACGAGAGTTGGTCATTAGCCCCGGCTCTAACGGGCGGCGAAATCTGGAGAATCGGGGCGGACAGACTTGCTGGGACATTGATCCCCAATAGAGATTGTAGGATAATCTAACTTGGGAAATTATATGCACATCTTGATCAGATTCGGCGCACTTGTTTTGTCGCTGACGCTCACGTTGGCACTCGTAGGGGGCAGCGTCTTCGCCAGTTTTGACGACTGGTACCTGGAGAACGCAGCTTGGATTCAGCGTGCCCCCATCGCCGGGAGTGACAACGACGCTGGGGATGACGACGAAGGTGACGATGACGACGGGCTAGACACACCTGAGACGGACGGCGATGGTGTCGACACCCCGTACACGGATGGCGACGGCGTCGACACACCGGCGACGGACTACGACAGGGTAGACACGCCCACAACCGACGATGACGGCATCGATACACCCACTCCTACTGACGACGATGGCGTCGACACCCCGTACACAGACTACGACGGCACAGACACGCCGACCGATGACGACGGCATCGACACACCGACTCCCACAGACGAGGACGGCTTCGACACCCCCGCCACAGATTACGACGGCATAGACACACCTGCGACCGACGACGATGGCGTCGACACGCCCACTCCGACTGACAACGATGGCGTCGACACTCCGTACACGGACTCCGACGGCACCGACTCCGACGGCTTCGACACCCCTGCCACAGACTATGACGGCGTGGACACACCTGCGACCGACGACGATGGCATCGATACTCCCACTCCGACTGACAACGATGGCGTCGACACCCCATACACGGACTACGACGGGACAGACTCCGACGGCATCGACACGCCTACGCCCACTGACAACGATGGCACTGACTCCGATGGGGTGGACACCCCGACGCCCACGGACAACGATGGCACTGACTCCGATGGGGTGGACACCCCGACGCCCACGGACAACGACGGGACTGACTCTGATGGCGTGGACACCCCGACTCCCACAGACAACGACAGCACTGATTCCGACGGGGCCGACAGCGATGACGACTCTGACAACAGTAGCTGAGGCACCGCCAGGTCCGGTATCGGCAGGGCAACTGTACCCCAGGATTGAATTCCCCGAAGACCGCGGCCTGAGTGATTTGCGGAAGCTCTTTAGTCCAGAGTGGGTCTACTCGGCTTACCACTCGCTGCTGGGGCAAGACGACTCTGACCCAGACCAGTTTCGCATCCGGCAGGTCAGCTACACGCCGGGCAGAGTGGCTATCGTGAGCTATCTCGCCGAATGGGATCCGGAGGCGTACTTGCCTTCGAAGCACTTCATTGCAAGGGCCGAGCGGAAAAAGCCCGTTGAAGTATTTCAGTTCCCTGACGATACGAGCCTGCCCGGACTAGGGCAAGCGGTCGATACCGATGCTGCCCTCAAGTTGGTCAACAAGCATGTCCTGTCGATCGGGGCGCGGAGAATGCGCGTCGAAGTAGTCCGTTACCGGCCTGGTAGTCGTGCCGTGCTGCGACACCGCGTCGGCAGAATGAGATTCTATGCAAGAGTGATGAGACCCGCTGCCCTGCATCCTTTCCTCAAGAGCTGGGAACTCATCGCCAGATCGAGTTTCGTGGCGCCAAGGATCGCGGGACATTGGGCCGACGGGGGCGTCGTGTGGATGTCGGAAATCCCGGGAAAGAACCTGCGAAGGCTCCTCCGTCGAGGGAGACAGCCCAATCCCAATCCCCTTCTTGATGGGTTAGCAACGCTGTGGTCTCAACCCGATGGGGTACAGAAGGGACAGCCGTTCAACCTGTCTAGCGCATACCGCAGCGCCAAACGCCGGCTCACGCATTTCGCCCGCGAGAGTGAGAAGGCTTCCCTCAGCATAGAGGGAATCTCAAAATCGTTAGATGCATTCGTTGAAGCATGGCGTCACTCCGCGGTCGCTCACAACGACTTTTACGACGACCAGATTCTGGTACTGCCCGACGGCGATGTGGCGCTGGTGGACCTGGAAGAGGCCGGCCCCGGTGACCCCATGCTCGACATAGGGAACTTCATAGCACATCTGCGGTGGCGGTCCCGGTTTGGCCGTCACGTAGAAGACGATGCCAGCGCTTCGTACCTAAATGAGTTTAGAACCGCCGCCATTGAGCGGTTCGGTTGGAATGAGCGAGAACTCAACCTGCGAGAAGCGGTCTGCCTGTTCAGGATATGCACCAACGTGGTCCGTCATCCACAGGACGATTGGCGCGACAGGCTGGATGCCGGACTCTCTCTAGTAAATGAAACTCTGGACTGACCGCATTCGAGGGTTGCTCCTACTCGGACTAAATGACGCGTAGGTCGGGGGAACAGAATGAACGACCTCCAGGGCCTAAAACCCTCTGGCACCACGTAGCGTAGAATTCCAATTGATGCTCTTGATAGCCCTGCAAACCCTAACCTGGTTGCGGTAGAGGCAAGCCTCAGTTTGGATGACAGCGAGATTGAGGTTGGATAGGGACAGCGGTTGTTCAAACGGCATCCCTTGGTTCATGACGTCACTTTGCGTTCGTCACAATTGTTCAACAACATACTCTGGGTAGAATAATGGATAAACAAGAACTGTTGGCTTTGTTGGTGCATGGAAAGAAGCCTTGGAACACACAGGTGGGCTTCTGGACTGCAAATCGAGAACAGCCAGGTCGCCTAGATTTGACAAGGACGAATATCGCGAAGTCACTTCAGAATGCCGGACGGTTAACTGAATCCGGGCGGCCAGACCTCCGAGGTTATGACCTCAGCTACGCTGATTTGTCACATTCATTTCTGGCCGAGGTTGACCTGAGCACCGCTAAGTGCTTCTCGACTAACTTCGAGGACGCTTGGCTCAAAGACGCAGATCTGACTGATGCCGAGTGTTCCTTTGTCGAGCTTAAGGGTGCCCGATTGGACAATGCCATTCTTTGCGGCACGACCTTCGATAACTCACACTTGATCGGAGTTCACTTGGAGGGTTCAAGGTTCTGGACGGCCAATCTGTTTGACATCGTCCAACAGATTCAGTCGATACTCTCCACGGGACCGCGCACTGGCCTAAAGGGAACCGTCGGTAGAGTCGCCACGTTGCTACGCAAGGTCCAGCATTTGAGGGAGCACTATGCCTCCCTGCAACTGCCTGAGCCAGTACACATTTATTATCGAGGTGAAGCGTCAGACCGCTGGTCCTTGACGCCTAGCGTCATGCGTACGGCACGCTTCAGGAAATCTGAGGCACAGATGTTGGTAGAAATGCGGTCTCGGCGGCCTCAGGACTTTGCCAACGAGACCACCGTGATTGGGCACATGGTAATTGCCCGGCATCATGAACTGCCAACTAGACTGATGGATGTAACAAGCAATCCGCTGATTGCGCTCTTTCATGCGGTTTCCAAAGCCGAGCATGCGAACAACGGACGAGTCCATATCTTTGTACTGCCCGAGTCTATGGTAAAGCCATTTAATAGTGATACGGTTAGCATAGTCGCCAATTTTGCGAGGCTTCCGAGGGGAGAACAGAATCTTCTGTTAGGGAAGACCAAGGAGGATACCAAGGACGATGTAGACCCTAGCGGTCCGCCCAGCGTTCGTCCAGGTCGCTACCGAGCTGCTCTTGAGCATTTGTACCAGCTCATCCAAGAGGAAAAACCATCGTTTGCCGAGCGAATCGACCCTAGAGACTTCCTGAGAGTGTTCGTAGTCGAACCGCAGAGGTCATTCGAACGACTCCGGGCGCAGTCTGGAGCGTTCCTGTTGTCGGCCTTCCATGACAGGTATGAGGAGAAGAGCATCAGAAAGTGGAACAGCCATATCCCTATGTACCATCACTATGTACTTTCCGTTCCTGCTAGGGCGAAGGAAGGAATACGAGACGAATTGTCGATGGCTAACATCACCCGTGAGAATCTCTTTCCCAGCCTAGAGGAGACTGCGAGGGCGATCAGGAGCCGACATAACGCCTGAACCGAATAGCGGGACAGGCCTAGTGGCCCCGCTGTGTCAGTCTCTGGGGCATTGGGAGAGGTCTAGTAAATTCCCGGCAGGCAAGCGACTACCCACGGTTGCTGCCTGGAAGATCACAAGACGACCTCCCAGCGAAAAGTTCGCAATTCGGTACGTGCAGGCCCACCTTAAGAAGACTCGAACCGATCATCAGGGCAGTGGTGGCACACCCAGTGTATTGATCCGCTTGACCTACTCGGCTATATCCAGATCGACTGCCCACGAGTACCGCAATTTTTCGTTGCTATTGCCCAACAAGCACGAACGTCACGGGGTACATCACACCCGGTAAATTCCCTGAAGCGATCATTGACTGGGACAACTCCGGATTGGAACGCCTGTACCTCTGGTCAGAGAACAATCCAGCCTACATCATCGCCGGCATCGTCGAGCACAACCCTAACGGTCGGCCTTTCGTGTCACAGGCCGTTATCCGATGTGGCCGAGTCGTTGCGCGTTACCGAAAGATACACATTGTGGGTGACGAGTCTGCGCTTTTTCAGCAGGCGCCGACATCCTTGTACATGACCACGACGGGACCCGTTTCGGCGTCCTTGTCTGCGCAGACAAGGATAGAGCAGACCTGTTCACGCGATGCGCAGAGGACGGAGCGCGAATTGTCCTGCTTCCTTCGGCGCCGGGCCTGTACGGAGCCCAGCGATCGCGAAACTGGCGGACAGGTTACGACTGGTGGCGTCTCGCCTGCCAGGAGGGAATCGGGACATATGCCCGGGAACTCGGTATCTGGACGGCGTCGACCGCGCAGGCGGTCCGGACCGCAGATGAAGACTTTCCGGGGGGTGGTTACATCTTCAACAGTCTGGGCCGGCTGGTAGCCGGAACCGAGAGCTGGTCGGAGGGGATGATCGTCGAGGATGTCCTGGAGCCGGATGAAAGCATCACGCGGATCAGGTCAACCGCGAAGCTCTTCCAGAAAGCGCAGATCATCCTCACTCAGATCGTCCGGCCCCAGGACGTCCAGCATGTCGGGCCGTCGCTCGAATGTGCGGCGAAGCGACTCTCTCCGCTGCCACCTGGATACCATTGCGTGATGACCCGACAGCAGGACTTCGGGGACATCCCAGTCCCGAAACGTGGCCGGTCGCGTGTACAGAGGATGCTGCAACAGCCCGGTCGTGAACGAGTCCCCTAATGGTGACTCGGCGCACCCGACAACGCCCGGAACCAGTCTCGAGACCGCCTCCACAACGACCATCGCGGCGAGCTCGCCGCCGAATAGTACGTAGTCCCCTATACTGATCTCGTCGGTGGCAAGGTGTTGGCGCACCCGCTCATCTACTCCTTCATACCGTCCACAGATCAGCGCCATGCCGTCGTGCTCCGACAGCTCCTCGACAACACGCTGGGTGAGCGTCCGGCCTTGCGGCGTGAGCAGAATAACCGGGTGCGATGTGTCCAGCATCCCTGCTTCTCGGATGGATTCAACCGCCTCGAATAGCGGCTCGGGCTTCATCACCATCCCCGGACCGGCGCCGTAGGCGTTGTCGTCCACACTGCGATGCCTGTCGCGCGTGTAGTCACGAATATTGTGGACATCGATCGATATCAGCCCTTCAGTTTGGGCGCGAGCGATTATGCTCTCACCGGTAAGGTGCTCGAACATCAGGGGAAACAGAGTAAGGATGTGAAACCGCAACTCGGGCCTATGGACCGGCGTGGGTTCGCCAGCCTCGGATCATCTCGATCGCGTGTGGAATCGACCGGAGGGCTACTTCGAGCGTCTCGCGCACTCCGGTCGGACTTCCGGGCAGATTGACGATCAAGCAGCCGTTCCGCACGCCAACCACAGCCCGGCTCAGCATCGCGAACGGAGTGTTTTTCAGCGTCTCCGTCCGCATGGCTTCGGATATGCCCGGCACCTCGATGTCGATAACCGCCCTGGTCGCCTCCGGCGTAACGTCCCTCGGACCGAGACCGGTGCCCCCGGTGGTCACGACCACATCGGCCGTGGCCGCGTCGCACCATTCGATCAGCTCCGCGATGATAAGATCCTTCTCATCGGGAACGATCTTCCGATCGACCTGCGTGAACCCGGCGCCGGACATCAGCGCGACTATCGCGTCACCGCTGGTATCATCCCGCTCCCCCTTGGAACCCGCGTCGCTTATGGTCAGGACCGTGTAGCTGAATCCATCATTTGTCATTGGTATGTTGCGCTCAAAAACCTTTCTAAGAGTCCATAATAACCCTTGCGCTCATGCTGGATGCAATAGGACACTGGACACCTACACGGAAACCGCATTCCGAGCGCACGGAAGCCTGCCTGAATCTCAAGCCTTATGTTAACATGGTGGCAACATGAAAGCCGACTACCGCTCGTCAGGAAGCATGTGGTCGTCCGCCTTGATCCATGATGCCGCATGGCGTGTCAGTCGCGGGCTGCTGACCACCCCTGAGGACGCATGATCTGTCACCAACAACCATCGAGCGGACCGTTAAGACCATGATGACCTCTGCCGCCCAATCGCAGGCACCCACAGCCCACATTCCGGTGATGGCATCGGAGGTGGTGGTAGCGCTCTCCGCGATTCCGGGCGGATCATATATCGACTGCAATATGGGCGACGGTGGCCATTCGGAGGCGATTCTGAGGTCGGCGCTCGGCGCTCGAATACTCGGTATCGATCTCGACTATGATGTGCTCACCAACACGTCGCAGCGACTTTCCCGCTGGAACCATCAAATCACTGTCCATCACGGCAACTTCGCTGACGTGGCGAGTATTGCCGACAAGCACCACTGCAAGCCATGTTCAGGTGTTATGTTTGACCTCGGCGTATCATCCCTCCAGCTCGACACTCCTGAACGCGGGTTCAGCTTCCGACACGATGCCCGGCTGGACATGAGGTTCAATCGGGACGCGGGGCTTACCGCATACGACATCGTAAACCGGTGGCCCCTGTCGAGGCTGGAGGAGATCATCCATGAATTCGGCGATGAGCCTAGAGCGTATCGAGTAGCCCGGGCGATCGTCCGTAATCGAAGGATCGAAACAACGGGGGAGCTGGCAAGAGTGGTGTCGAACGCGCTGAATTGGCCTGCCATAAGCCGGAACCACCCTGCGACCAGAACGTTTCAAGCTATACGCATGGCCGTTAACGGCGAAATGGATAATCTAAAACGAGGCCTGGAGGGTGCTGTCCAGGTACTTGAACGTGGCGGACGACTCGTGGTGATCAGCTACCACTCGATCGAAGACCGATTGGTCAAACACTTCATGCGCGATGCGGCAGCCAAGTGTACCTGCCCTCCGCGTCTGCCGGTGTGCCAGTGCAACCAGAGTCCTACCCTGGTGCCGATCAGTAAGGGAGTTATCAGGCCCAGCTTCTCTGAGGTGAGGATCAACCCCCGAGCACGCAGCGCGCGGATGCGCGTCGCAGAGAGGATCTGACCGTAGAATTGCCGGACTCAGACCGACAGCGGTTAACTTTCGTTTACATAGCCCAGACTGTAAAATACGTCAGTACCAGCCATTAGACGTAGTCTGGAGAACACGGCATGACACAGGACCCAAATATCTTAGCGGCGGTTGACGTGGGCACTACCAAAGTGTGTACCATCATCGCGCGCCGTGAGGGTGACCGATACCTTCGGGTACTCTCACACAGTGTCGCGCCCTCACAGGGACTTCAGAGAGGAAACGTGACGGATGTCGCCGAGGCTGGCGGAGCAATTCGCGATTCAATCCAACAGGCGGCCCAACAGTCGTCAGCTACGGTCAACTCCGTATATGTAGGAATCACCGGGTCGCATGTTTCATTTGAAAACCGGTCCGATCAGATTGACTGGGCGGCAACCAGGGGCGTCATCACGCGTGATGATCTGAATAGAGTTCCTCATACGGTCGCGGACGCCAGCGAGCGCCGTGGTCACACCGTCATACACGCCCTGCCCAGATACTACACCCTCGACAGACAGAGCGGCATCCGAGACCCATTGGGTATGCACACCAGACGGCTCGAAGTGGCCAGCCACGTTGTTTCCGCCGAGACGTTTCTCGTTCGGAACCTGACCCAGGCGATGGAGCAGACCGGGCTGCGGATAGAGGCCTTCGTGCTGGGGCCGGTGGCGAGCGCAGAGGCGGTGCTGTCGGAAGATGAGAAATTAAACGGTGTGGTACTGGTAGACATCGGGGGTGGTACGTCCGATATCATCGTATTCGAACGGGGGACAGTCGCGTACACGTCGGTTTTGCCGGTTGGCGGGTCCCATTTCACCAACGACATATGTGTCACCTACCGGACAACGTATGAGGCAGCCGAGTCCGCAAAGTTGGAGCACGGAACGACCGAGCCCGCCACGCTGAAGACTTCTGACGAGATTGTCCTGCCGGTCCAGGGCCGGGAGCGGCGGCGTCAAGTCGCGCTCCGTGACCTGTCTCAGCTTATGAGGGAGCGAGCGGTGGAGCTGGCGAGGATGATACGGATCAAGATGGCAGAGGCCGGGATCAGGAACCCGGGGGCCAGCGCAATCGTACTGACCGGCGGAAGCTCCCGACTTCCCGGTCTCGAAGGTATAATCCAAAAGCATCTCTGTTCAAATACTCGAACGAGCGGGCCAGGACGCAGGCTGGGTGTGCCGGAAGAGCTGAGGCAGCCTGAATTCGCCACGGCCGCAGGTATCCTGCTCTGGGCAATTAGGAATTCGGATACACTTTCGTCAAGCAGTAATGAGACCACAGGGCAGCCCTCACAATCACAGGGGTCCGGGCCACCCAGACTCATCCGATGGCTGTTTCCAGGCTAACTATAACCAACTCTGAACCACACTGGGGGGAACGGCATGACGACATATCGCGGCGATCACGAAAGCATTGCCCGTATCAAGGTCGTGGGAATAGGCGGCGGCGGATCTAATGCCGTATCGAGAATGTTCCGGGAGCGCATCCCTGGCGTCGAGTACATGGTCGTCAACACCGACTCTCAGGCGCTGGTCAGAAGCGATGTGCCTCTGAAGATCAGGATAGGTGACCAGCTCACGCAGGGTAAGGGCGTCGGCGGCATTCCCGAGCTTGGCGCCAAGTCTGCCGAGGAGTCCCGGGAGGACCTGTACGAGGTAATCCGCGACTCCGACATGGTCTTCGTCGCGAGCGGCATGGGTGGCGGCACCGGTACCGGGGCCGCGCCGATCATCGCCCAGATCGCCAAAGAGACCGGCGCGCTGACCGTGGCCATCGTGACGAAGCCCTTCGACTTCGAGGGGCTGAGGCGCACGAGGGTCGCCGACGCCGGGATCAAGCGGCTGAGCGAACACGTGGACACACTCCTCGTGATTCCCAACGAGCGTCTCCACGTCATCGCCGAGGACGAGATAACCGCTGAGAACGCGTTCCGCATGGCCGACGATGTCCTTAGGATGGGCGTCCAGTCGATCGCGGAGCTGGTGACGGTCGCCGGAGACATCAACGTCGACTTCGCCGACGTAAACGCGGTTATGCGTGATTCTGGTCCGGCATGGATGTCTATCGGCTGGGGCATGGGCAACCATCGCGCCAAAGAGGCCGCGCAACAAGCCATCACCAACCCGCTTCTCGACGTCTCGATCGAGGGAGCGCGTGGTGTGCTCTTCAACATCACGGGCGGCAGCGACCTGAAGCTCTCTGAGCTTCACGAGGCGGCTGAAGTGATCCAGCGCGTGGTGGACCCGGAGGCCAACATCATCTTCGGCATGGTCACCGACCTTAAGATGGAGAACGAGATCAAGCTCACCATAATCGCCACCGGATTCCCGAACGGCGGTTCCTTCACCGAATACGAAGCTCAGGTCGACCGCCTGCTGTCGGAGGCGCTGTCGAGTGGCGATGAGAGCGATCTGGACCTGCCTCCCTTCCTCAGACGATACTCAAGCTCACGTTCACGCAACAACGCGCGCTGACTCGACCGATCCGCATCGAACAACCGGGGGCGCGATGGCCGCAATTGCCGTCGCGCCCTCTCGCATGTCTCTCGTCCATCCCTCAGCCACGACGCGTGAACCCACACCCGGGGTCGGATGGTCAGCGCATTGACCAGTCCCCTCGGACCGGAATCGTAGACGGACGTCAGCCCATTTTTGCCGATCTTCGCCCCGTGTGTCAGACATCCACGACTCGTCCCTGGCGCCGCTGCTCGTATCCGCGTGCTATTCCCGCTTGCTAAAGGCGGATCAATCGACATGCCCCCCATTCTCCATGGCCGATTACGCGCTATCCGACACAGTCTGCAACTACCGAACATATATTGACATCCCCCAATATGTAGTGTTACGGTACGTTGGCACCGCAATACATTGCGGTTTTTGGACAAACGCTAGAAAAAGTACAATTAGTTGACGGCACAATGCGTTGCCCATATTGCGGCCTTACAGATTCCAGGGTCATAGACTCCCGGGACTCCGGCGACGGGATACGGCGGAGGCGCGAATGCTTGGACTGCGCCCGTCGATTTACCACGTATGAACACGTCCAGATGCGGTCGATGTTGGTGGTCAAGCGCGACGGTCGGAGGGAGGAGTTTCAGCGCGATAAGCTGTTCTCCAGCCTGACCAAGGCATGCGCGAAACGCCCACTGCCTGTGGGCAGTATAGAGAAGGTCATTGACGAGATCGAAGGTCATCTCGTCGAGTCGGGACGTGCGGAGATGACTTCCCGCGCGATCGGAGGGCTGGTCATGGACAAGCTCAACATCCTCGACCGCGTGGCGTATATCAGGTTTGCCAGCGTGTACCTTGACTTCAGGGACATCGAGAGCTTCAGAGAGGCGATCGAGAACCTTCTGGAATCACGGGAGCAGGCCGACGGCATCCACCCCGATCAGCTGCCAATGGAGTTGGCCGACGACGACGTGGCGCCCGTGAAACGCGGGCGCCGGGGACGTGCATCCAAGCGTCCACAGACCAACCCGGCGTAAGGGCCATCCAACGCCTGACCGCCGGGAACCCCTCCTGAAATATGTAGATTATATGTTCGTCTTATGCTACCCTTCGATATACTGGCGCCGGGTCGTCTCTATTACCAAAGACACACATATCCATTTCAGCGGTGATGCGAAATGAGGAGTCACGAATGCAAGCCGAGCAGACAAACGGTAGGCTGAGCGCCGGAGGCGACGGTCAAGACCTCATACAACAGATCGAACAGCTGCTTGCCAACGCCCCCGGAGAACTTCGCAGTCGGGTAGCTCGTTCTCTGATGACCGCGGACAACGAAAGTACAACACCCGGCGCTTCCGCGGACAGCCTCGGACTGTCTGCGAATGCGGAGGTTATTCTCGAACAGAGGTACCTGCGCAAGGACATTGATGGAAACCCCTTGGAGACACCCGGAGGGCTGTTCAGACGGGTCGCCCGCGCGGTGGCCGAAGGTGAGTCCGAGCCGTTCCGGACCGTCTGGGAAAACCGGTTCTACGACCTGCTGACCTCGCTCAAGTTTCTCCCAAACTCGCCGACACTCGTGAACGCGGGCACCGGACGCGGATGCCTGTCCGCGTGCTTTGTCGTCACTCCGGAAGACAACATGGAATCGATCATGGATGTCGCGCACGATGCGGCCATGATCGAGAAGTGGGGCGGCGGAATCGGATTCGGGTTCTCTAAGCTGCGCCCGCGAAACGACATGATCAAGACGACCCACGGCCACGCCTGCGGCCCGATCGCCGTGATGAAGCTCTACTCATCCGTCGGCGCCACGCTGACGCAGGGCGCCTTCAGGCTGGGCGCCCACATGGGGCAGCTCCGCGATTCTCACCCCGACATTCGCGACTTCATCCACTGCAAGGACGACGACGACACACTGCAAAACTTCAACATCTCGGTCCAGATCACCGACGCCTTCATGGAAGCCGTCAGGGCCGACGGCGACTGGAATCTGATCAATCCCCGTGACGAAGGCAGCGGACCCGCTGATGAGATCGTAGAGACCGTTCGAGCTCGCGACTTGTGGAACGAGATTGCCGCGTCCGCTTGGAAAACAGGCGACCCGGGCGTGGTCTTCGTCGACCGCGTCTGGGAGACCGCTCCCAACCCACAGATGGGCCGCATCGAGACCAGCAATCCTTGTGGCGAAGAATTCCTCGAAAACTACGGCAACTGCTGCCTCGGCTCGATCAACCTCGACCTTCACGTCAACAACGGCGCGTTCGATTGGGACTCGCTGGAAGAGACCGTGCGTACCTCGGTCCGATTCCTCGACGACGTCATCAATATCAACACATTCCCGCTCCCCAGACTCCGAGAGGTAAACCTCGCGACCCGGCGGATCGGTCTCGGCGTAATGGGGTGGGCCGATGCTCTCGTGCGGATGGGCATACCTTACGACTCCCAGGAAGGACTGGACCTCGCCGATGAGCTTGGCGGGTTCGTCCAGCGGATCGCATGGGACGAGTCGGCAAACCTGGCCAGGGAACGCGGTCCGTTCCCGGAATACAAGGGCTCGGCGCTCAGACAACGTGGACTGCCCCCGGTGCGCAACTCCAGCGTCATCACCATCGCGCCCACTGGGACCATCAGCCGGCTGGCCGGCTGCTCCAGCGGCATCGAACCGCACTTCGCGCTGGCCTGGTGGTCGAACGTCCTGTGGAAGGACCACGAAGGCAGCAGCTCCCGGCTTCTGGACGCCCCGGCCTCCATCATGGAGTCTCTGCGCCACGAGCTCGGAGACGATGCGCGAGTCAGGCAGGTGCTCGAAGAGATCACCGAGAACCCGGAGGGAGCGGAGAGTACCCTCAAGGAGCACGGTCTCAACCCGTCGGTTTACCGCACCGCGATGGCCATCAGCCCCGAAGCCCACGTCCGGATGCAAGCCGTCTGGCAAAAGCACGTCACCAACTCCGTCTCCAAGACCATCAACCTACCCAACGGCGCCTCAATAGACGATGTCCGAGAAGCGTACGAGCTCGCATGGGAGACCGGCTGCAAGGCCGTCACGGTTTACCGTGACGGCTCTAAGTCGATGCAGGTCCTGGAGACGAGCTCGGAGGCCGGCCAGGACGAGGACCACCCGGAGGAGCAGCCACGCCTGCTGGTGCCGCGACAGCGCCCCACGTCGGTCGCGGGAGTTACCGACCGCGTCCGTACCGGTCATGGCAACATGTACGTCAACATCACGTTCGACGAGCTCGGCAAGCCGTTTGAAGTCTTCACCATGGTGGGTAAAGCCGGCGGATGCGACTCGGCCAACCTGGAAGCGGTCTCGCGACTTGTATCCCTGGCCCTGCGTTCCGGCATCGATCCGGACGAGATCGTGGCCCATCTGCAGGGCATCACCTGTTGCCCCGCATGGGATGGCGGGACGCTGATCCGGTCGGCTCCCGACGCGGTCTCGCATGTGCTGTCCAACCACACCCACGCGTCCCACACGGCGGCAGCCGGACCGTCGGAGGAGCAGCCCGTGGTCGTTCAACACAGGCTCTTCCCGTCCACCCGCAAGGCGAACGGCCACACTCAGGTAGCCATCGCGGCGCGCTGCCCGAAGTGCTCAGGAACCCTGATACCGCAGGAAGGCTGTCTGAACTGTCTGGACTGCGGGTACAGTAAGTGCGAATAAGATGTTCAGGAGTTTTGGAATGAATAATGATAGCTTCATTGAATGGGTAAATCGGAATGCGGACCAGCGAAAATTGAGCTTGGATGAAGTGAGGTCACTCGCCGGTATCAGGCCCCGTCGATGGGAGCATCTCCTCGCAGCAGGTGGCCCGCCGCGCCAAGAAGAAGCCGAGGAAATCGCAACAGAAGCGTTCGGCATGTATCTTGGTGAAGCATGGACGTCGCCGCGTTATGAACTCGCGACCGAATTCCGAATCTTCCTTGACTCAAAGGGGCGCGAGGAGTATCGGTTCCCAAAGCTATGGCCCCAAGTACTTGGCAACACATCTTATAGAACAGATGATTCTTCCGACACCACAACCATTGCTGTTTTCGAGGAAGTCCTTGAAGCGGACATGGATCCTGATAGTTGGTGACCAATGCATCCCGTTCAACAGGTACGGAAAACTCCGGGTGCTTGGAAAGGTCGCCCATCTGATCTTGAAGCGCTTGGGCGCGACCTAGGTGTGATACGTGTCCAAGAGAAGCCAATCTCAGTAGAGGGCATGTCCATGAGAATGCCCAGGGGATTCAGAATCACACTGAATTCACGCTCACATCCTCCCAGCAGGAAGAGGTTCTCTTGGGCACATGAACTTGGACACATTTACTCGGCTAAGTATGGTCATGTTCCAATCGGACCCCTCAGACACGACAACAAACAACTAGAGCGCCGTTGCGATGAGTTGGCATCTGAATTCTTGATGCCATATGAGTTGTTTTGTGAAGACATGAGTCTGAAACCAGTCAGTCTAAGAAACGCTCTAGGGTTGGCAGGGGTTTATCATACGTCCGCAACCGCAGCCGCTATCAGATATGTCGAACTATCCGAGGCACCTAAGGTATTAGTACGATGGGATTGTACCAAGAGCGGTGCAGGTCCTCTCAAGCTTCGGTGGCAGATTGACGGTACTAATACAGGGCCACGTATAAACTGTCGATGGACGCCCGGCCTAGTAGGGAATTATTCATCATTCATTGGTGCTCAAAAGGCTTTTTCATCTATGGATGTGTCCGAGAGCACAGAAAAGATCTTTACAAGGTCGTCCTCGCAGCCGAATGCGTACATGACCTCCCAAGAGTATCGAGTTGAATCAAAGGGATTCGGCAAGAAACAGAATCGGTTTGTCTTATCGCTCATACATCTGTAGGTCAATACCAGCAGCCGTGCCTAGGACGGCGGGACGCTGATCCGTTCGGCTCCCGACACGGTCTCGCATGTGCTGTCCCACCACACCCACGCGTCCCACACGGCGGCAGCCGGACCATCGGAGGAGCAGCCCGTGGTCGTTCAGCACAGGCTCTTCCCCTCCACCCGCAAGGCGAACGGCCACACTCAGGTAGCCATCGCGGCGCGTTGCCCGAAGTGCTCAGGAAACCTGATAATGCAGGAAGGCTGCCTGAGCTGTCCGAACTGCGGATACAGCAAGTGCGAATAGAGGCGTTATAATAGTTGATACTCGAACGGTTGACGCCGAGGCGCAGTCGAAATCAACCAGCTACGGAGCATCTGTTTCATGAGCGAACGTCCTCTGGTCGCCATTACGATGGGCGACGCGGCCGGAATCGGCGCCGAAGTCACGGCCAAGGCCCTTCAGGACGAGTGGGTTTACGAAAAGTGTCGGCCGTTTGTGGTCGGCAGCGTCGCCTCGATTGACGCGGCGCTCGAGATGATCGGTGTCGGCGGTGGAGCGCGGGCGGTCCACGACCTTGCTGACGTCACAGGCGACCCCGGCTCGATCGAAGTCCTGGACCTTGAAAATCTGGACTTCGCGCAGATCGAGTACGGGGTCGTGTCTCCAGTCGCCGGCAGGGCGTCTGTGGAGTGGATCCTGAGAGCCGGCGAGCTCGCGGCCTCCGGTGAGGTCGCCGCCATCGTGACCGCGCCAATCAACAAGGAGGCGTGCAATCTGGCCGGCTACGAAGACATCGGTCACATGGAGATATTCCAGAGCCAGACCAACGCGCCGAATGTCGCCACAATGTTGATGGCCGGAAACCTCCGAGTCGTCCACCTGACAACGCACCGATCACTACGGGTCGCGTGCGATTACGTGACCAGGGCCAACGTCCTGGACAAGATCGCCCTGACCGACGAGTGTTTCAGGGCCTGGGGATTCGACAGTCCGCGAATCGGAGTCGCGGCGCTCAACCCTCATGCGTCGGACGGTGGGCTGTTGGGTTCAGAGGAAGCCGAGGAGATTCGTCCGGCCGTCGAGGAGGCGCTGAGATCCGGCATAGACGCCACCGGGCCTGTCCCCGCGGACACCGTATTCAACCAGGCGATCGACGGGAAGTTCGACGCGGTGATCGCCATGTACCACGACCAAGGCCACATCCCGATCAAGGTACACGACTGGGCCAAGAGCGTCAGCGTCAATCTTGGACTGCCGTTCGTGCGTACCTCGGTCGATCACGGGACCGCGTTTGACATCGCGGGCAGGGGCATTGCCGACTCTGAGAGTATGCTGGAGTCGATACGGGTCGCCGTCTCGCTCGCCAGCGACTCCGTTCTCCCGTAACCGAACACCGTCGGACCGTTGACGTGACCAGTCGATTGAGCAGGGTTCGGTCCGACTTAACCGGCGCCCGCCGGCGCCCCGCGGGGACTAGGGTAACGGTGGGTACTCATCGTGGGAATTGGCAAACAAAGGAGTGTGGGGATGAAGATAGCTTTCATTGGCGGCGGGGTCATGGCAGAAGCCATCATTGGCGGCATCCTGGATGCCGGCATCTCCGATCCGTCTGACATCTCTGTCGGAGAGCCGGTCGAGGCCCGGCGGGACCAGCTGAAGCAAGACCACGGGGTCTCCGCCACATCGGACAACCTCGCTGCGATCGACGGGGCGACACTCACCGTCCTGGCCGTGAAGCCCCAGAGCCTGCCTCATGTATTTCCCGAGCTCAGCGGAGCGCTGGCCCCACAGAACACCGTTCTGTCAATCGTCGCGGGCGCGAACATGCGCACCCTGGCCTCGGGACTGGCGCACGAGTCGGTGATTCGGGTCATGCCCAACACGCCAGCCCAGATAGGGGCCGGGATGACCATGTGGACCGCATCCGACTCCGTCCCTGAGACAACGGTGGCGACCACCAGGACCATTCTCCGAACACTTGGGGAAGAGGTATACGCCTACGACGAGAACATGATCGACATGGCGACCGCGCTCAGCGCCAGCGGGCCGGCGTATGTCTTCCTGTTCATCGAGGCGCTCATAGACGCCGGGGTCTATCTGGGCTTGCAGAGAGACGTATCCCGGCAGCTTGCGCTTCAGACGGTCCTCGGCAGCGCACAGCTGGTCAAGGACACCGGAAGCCATCCGGCGGCGCTCAAGGACATGGTTACGTCTCCCGGCGGAACGACGATCGAGGCGCTGCGCGCATTTGAGGATGGCGGGTTCAGAGCAACCGTATTCGCCGCCGTAAACGCCGCCTACGAAAAATCCAGGACCCTTGGGGGTTAAGTGATGCAAGCTTACCTGATCCAGTTCGTGAATCTGCTGGTGCTGGCGCTTTACATCGCCATCCTGGCCAGGGTCCTGCTGTCCTGGTTTCCTATCGGACCGGACAACCCCCTGAGACCGGTCATCAGAATCGTTTACCAGATAACCGAGCCTATCCTGGCCCCGATCCGGCGTGTCCTGCCGAGCATGGGGATGCTCGACCTATCGCCGATGGTGGCGATTATCCTGCTGATTATAGTGCAGAGAATTCTTGGCCGTGTACTTGTGCTTTGAACGATTAGCCGGCTGGGCCCAGCCGCCTCTCGATCTCCTGCTTGTCGAGTCCGTCAAACCGGACGACTTTGTTCCTCGACCGATGCCCTCTGACTATCGCGATGCTGGACTTGGGTGTCCCCAGCCGGTCTGCCAGCAGTTTCACCACCGCGTCGTTCGCCTTGCCCTTCTCCGGCGAAGCAGTTACCCGAACCCTGACCGTTCCATCATCGGCGACTTCGACGGTGTTCCGATTAGATCGGGGGTGTACGCGGATACTGATGTCCATAAGGTCGGGACCACAGGCAGAGTTCGGCCAACTTCTGATCGCTCATCAACCTTCCTCTGCGATTATCGTTTCCAGTTGTTCGATCAGCGGGGGCAGATCTTCCTGAATGATGTCCCATAGAACATCGAAGTTGATCTGGTCGTAGCCATGTATCAGTCTATTGCGAAAATCTGTAGTTTCTCGCCAAGGCACATGTGGATGCAGGGAGCGGAAGCCGTCCTGAACGCGTCTGGACGCCTCGCCCACCACTTCCATAAGTCGTACAAGGGCCAGGTTCAGCATCCTATCTGAGTCCAGGTCCCCCCGGCTGCGGTTAGTGGTCATCTCCCGCGCTTCCCGTGCGTGGTCTAGCATGTGGTGGATGAACACCAGCGGATCACGACGTGACATAGATGTCCTGTGCCTCGTCAAGGACCTCCTGTCGGAAGTACCGGCTCAGGTCTTCGGCTGTATTCAGGTCCACTCTTCTCCCCAGAATCTCGGACAGCTCATCCGGTAGGGTGGAGTAGAACGCCAGCCCGGGGGTTGGTCCAGGCGCGAATTCCACCAGTACGTCCACGTCGCTCTCCGGCGTGAAGTCGTCCCTTATGACGGAGCCGAACAGCGCCATCCTCCGAATGCGGTGCCGTCGGCAGAACTCGGCTATCCGCTCACGCGGTATGTTGATTTGGGCGATCATCCGTGAACTCACACAACTTGCGCCGTTCCGTTCCGCCAAAGGCATCGTTTGGCGCTCCTCGCAGCGAGTGGAAGGATCAGGCGTGCGCCAGCGCGCCGCCGTCGATGAATATCGTCTGACCGGTCACGAAGTCGCAGGCGTCTGAGGACAGGTAAACCAACAGCGCCGCCAAATCGTTCGGATGTCCCCTGCGTCTGGACGGCAGATAGCGGACCAGGAGCTCTCGCTGGTCTTCCTCCGACGGCTCCTCGGTCGACATCCAACCGGCTCCGATTCCGTTGACGCGGATTCCCTGGCGGCTCCACTCCAGCGCCAGGGACGAGGTCATCTGATGAATCGCGCCCTGCGCCGCGCAGAAGGCGACCGAGTTCCACAGGCCCCGCTGCGACAGCGCCGAGCCTATGTTCACGATACGTCCGCTGCCTTGCTCCAGCATACGGGCGCCGGCCGCCTGGCACGCCAGAAAGACCGACGTGACGCTGAATTCCATGAAGCGGGCCCACTCGTCTGCGGTAATCAGCTCGAACCGCTTGCCGAACTCCACGCTCGCGTTGTTGACGAGTATGTCAACGCTGCCCAGCTCGGCAGCCGTCGTCGCAACCATCGCCTCGACACTCGTTTTGTCTGTCAGATCGGTGGTTACGGCCAGCCCCCGACGGCCCTGTGCGTTGACCGCCTCTGCCGCGTCGGTCATGTCCGAGGCCGCCGATCCGGCTACCGCAACATCCGCTCCCGCCTCGGCGAGGGCTGCCGCCAGGTACGGCGTCCAGCCCCTGCGGTCGGCTGTTATTACTGCCCGCTTGCCTGTCAGGTCCCATTCGCCGGGTATTGCCATTGTTCACCACTGCCCTTTTGTCGTCTCACGCCGATGGCATACACGCCGCGACTACCGGTTGGACGCGGCATGGAGATTGTCAGATCTTGAGCGGGATATCCGGAGCATAGCCGGTCGGCGCCGCGCCGCCGGCCAGTCCCCCGCCATCGATGATGAAGGACTCTCCGTTCATGTAGTCGGAAGCTGACGAGGCGAGGAATACCGCTACCGCGCCCATTTCGTAGGGATGACCCACCCTGCCGATCGGGATGAAGTCGCCACGCGGCAGCGTCAGCCGGGACTCATCCGTTCCGGCAGTCGGAATAAATCCCGGCACGATGCACGTACTCGTGATCCCGTATCGACCGAGGCTGGTCGCGAGTGTTCGGGTAAGCTGGACGATTCCACCCTTGCCGACACAGTACATGTAGTTGTCCCGGCCGCCGCGATACCCGAAGCCCGAGGATACGTTGATGATCTTGCCCTGGCCCCGCTCCACCATGTGCTTGGAGATCGACCGGGCACAGTAGAATGCGCTGGACATGTTGGTGTCGATGCCGACCCGCCAGTCTTCGTCCGTAATCTCCCAGATGGGTGTCGCTCCCTGGCCCCTGACGATGCCCGCGTTGTTCAGCAGGACGTCCACCTTGCCGAATTCGGAGATCGCCGACTCCATTAGTCTATCGACCTGGACGGTATCGGTGACGTCGGTAGAGACCGCCATCGCCCGGCGACCTACCCCGCGTACTTCGTCTGCGATCTCCTCTATCGGAGCGATCCGGCGCGCCGCGATCACCAGGTCTGCGCCGGCGCGGGCCATTGCGAGCGTCATCTCTCTGCCGAGGCCGGTGCCCCCGCCGGTGATCACCACACTCTTGCCTTCCAGACTCAGCTTCTGTTCCAGCATACGTCAATCTCCAAGTTCATTCCTCTGAAAATAACCCGGCCAGTGCCGCCCAACGGTGATTCCCGAGAACGGCCTGCCCCGTACTACGATACGGGGCGGGAATCCACAGATTCAACGGTATCCGGCACTGTCAAAACCATCCGGAAACGGTACTGTGGTCAGTGACCCTCATTCACCACTCACTATACTTGGGACGTTACTTCACCCGCTACCACGACAACCCTGGCGCCATCGGACCTGAGCAGGGTCAGGTTACCCTGATCGTCGACAGACTCAGCCAGTCCCTCGAGCACCTGTTCCCGCCATCTGAGCTCCACCTGCCTGCCGAGCGTCTCTAGGGTCCGCGCCCAGTCCTCCGTCAGCGATTGCCCGGACCTGACACGCGAGTACCAACGATCGAGATTTGACAGCACCGACCGTAGCACCTCGCTCCTGTCGAACTCACGGCCCGCCGCGGTTCTCATGCTCGTGGCCGTATCCGCGATCTCGGGATGCCGGGACACGTCCAGATTCACGTTGACGCCAATCCCGACGAGCGCGTGGTCGAGACGGTTGCCGTCGAACTCGGTCTCTACCAGAATGCCCGACAGCTTTCGGCCGCCGATCCGCACGTCGTTGGGCCATTTGACCGTGGGGGTGATCCCGGTAACGTCGGCGACCGTTTGGTGTACCGCCAGCGCCGCCGCCATGTTCATGAAAGGGAGCTGCTGCTGCCGGGGTCTCAGCAGAACAGTCATGTACAGGTTCAGTCCCGCCGGCGACACCCAGACCCTGCTGAACCGGCCCCTCCCCTTATTCTGCTCCTCGGCAATCACAACGGCCCCTTCGCGTTCCCCTTCACGCGCGAGGTCTCTGGCGATGTCCATCGTCGAACCGACCAGTCTGTGGTAGTGGATGCGGTGACCGACAACCGACTCCGACAGGCTGGATTCGACACTTTCGGTGTCGAGAGCATTCACTTTGGACTATCCGGCGACCGGAATTAGCTCGACGAGCTTACTGCCGATCACCCAGGGCTCTACTTCCATACCCTGACCTTGTCGGAACGCCGACTGGGACAGCAGACGGGTGAAGACGTCCCTGCGCTCATCTTCGTGCATGATCGTGCGTGCGCGGACCGCAATGTCCGCCTTGGTCTCCCCTTTGAGGTGGAGCGTGACACCGGGGTTCGCGGCAAGGTTGGCGTACCAGCTCCGAGGACCGGGCGACGCCGCGAGGAACAACTGCCCGTCGAGCAGGTGGCACCAGATCTCGATACGTCGAGGCTCGCCCGACCTTCTGCCCTTTGTCGTAATATCGACGACCATGTCGATGCTGAGCGCGTCGTGTACCGTAGGTTCCAAGTTCTGCATTTCTCACCTCTGCTGCGACCGGTCACGTGGGATGTCTGCGTGGCCGATTCTCGCACACGCCCACAGCTACTTCAACCGGTTGGAGCACGCGCGTCTCGTCCGCATACCCACGTAGGGGCGGGTTTGAAACCCGCCCGTCCATATCACAGCTCCCTACCCAATTGAAACAGGCTCTAACCGAAGAACCTGTGTCAGTTTGGTCGGAGCCATCCGGTGAGGGCGCTCCCCGCCCTACCCCGTGGATTCCCGCATGCGCGGGAATGACGTTGTTGCCTGCTGTGGCGCGACACACCGACTAAACTGAAACAGGCTCTAACCGAAATACCCTCTTGACAACCCCCGTCTCCATATTCTATCGTAGAACATGCGTACTTGCAGACGCACACACCACACCCGAGACCCACCATGTACTACATCACCAACATATACGCACTCAAAACCCTCGCCGATGACATCAGCAACACAACTACCGATGTCCGCGACGTCATCGACAAACTACACGACATCGCGCGGGGCAGGACCCCACGCGCCAACACCCGCGACCGCATCGCCGCCACACGCATCCTCCTAGACAGAGGCTTCGGCAAAGTCCCCAGGCGCGCAGACTACAACCCCGATCGCCACCAGACACCTGTCCCAGACCACGACAGACCCGTGGAACCCTCACACAATCCCACACCGACCACACCCGGAACCGTGGCGCAGCTGGACGAGTCCCTGCACGACTCCCTCGGTCCCGCTCCTTCCTTCGAGCCGGACCCGGCGCCATCCTTCGAGCCGGACACACAGTCCGCCACGGACAGCCACATCGTCGACGTCATCGACACCCAGGAATACATCCTCATGGTCACCGACAACGGTCACACTCTCGTGACCGTTCTCACCGACATTCTCAGGGCCGACGACGATGACCCGGCCATCAGGCCATGTCACCGCATCGCGGTCGCCAAGATCCTCCTGGACCGCACCCTCGGCTCGGACTGTGAACCTCCCAAAGACTCCGTCCCTCCCGAGGATGTTCCGTACACCCAGGAGTGGCTGGAAGACGGATACCGCCAGCTCAACGAGATCACCCGTAGGGTTATGGCGAGTCCGCCGAAGTACACCCACCTGACGGCAGAGGAGCGCGAATACAGGCTGGGCGAGATCTACAAAGAGCTAAGGAACCTCTGAACAATTGGGAGTAAGTCTGATTGATTGGACTGTGATGGCCTGGAGGTATCGTCCAGCACTCATGGGGAAGGGTTTGGCGCTCTGAGTGAAGGTCAATCGTGGTTATTATGGCCTTGAACCGGCCCAGTTTGCGGTTCTCGGAGCGCTCTGGACGCTCCGCTCCCCACCCTATCCTGCCATGTAGCGCTCGGCTCTGATCAGGTTGGTCAATCCCAGCAGCACAGCCAGGCGTTGCGTGTTCTTTCCAAGCCCACGATAGCGTACCTTCGCGTAGCCAAAGTGCCGCTTCACGTACAGGAATGGATGCTCCACCTTCGCTCTCACCGATGCTCGGCGCTTCTCCACCAGCGCCTCCTCGCTTCCCACCGCCAACTGCCGACGCTTGCCTGGCTTCATCGCCACCTGCCAGTCCACCCGCCGCTCACGATGCTCGGCGCGCTTGCCAACACCCTGATACCCAGAGTCACCCCACACTCGCGTTTCTCCACCGTGCAGCAGCCGATGCGCTTCGGTCACGTCATGCACGTTCGCCGATGTCGTCGATACGCTGTGTACCATGCCCGTCTGAGAATCCACGCCAATATGCACCTTCATCCCAAAGTACCACTGGTTGCCCTTCTTGGTCTGGTGCATCTCGGGGTCTCGCTCACCGGCCCGATTCTTCGTCGAAGACAGCGCCTCTATTATGCTCGCATCCACTATTGTCCCCTCCCGAAGACGCAGTCCACGCGACGCCAGATGATCGTTGATCTCCTCGAACAGACCCTCACCGAGGTCGTGGGTGTCCAAGAGATGTCGGAAGTTCAGGATCGTCGTCTCGTCCGGCAGCGGTCCGCACAGTCTCACGCCCACGAATCGTCTGACCGACTCGATCTCGTAGAGCATGTCCTCCATCGCGGGGTCACTGAGATTGTAGAACAGCTGCACGCAGTGAATCCGCACCATCACCGACAGATCATAGGGACGACGCCCTCTGCCCGGCTTCGGATAGAACGGTCGGATACGGTCCTCGATCCGCTCCCACGGAATCAGACCGTCCATGCGTTCGAGAAATCTCTCCCGGCGGGTCTTCCGCTTCTTGTCGTCGTATTCGAGGTCCGCAAATGTTCTCTGATCCACCAACTCTCACTCCAACGCCGTCAGGGTTTACCGACGCACACTACTATGCCACAATCCCAGGGACTTATTCAGAGCATTCCTAAAGGCCAGGCACGCCGGACCCGGCTACACCGGCTACACCGGCAGGCTCGACGACTACGACCCGTGACGGACCCCCGCTCCTAACCTCCCCAAGTGGAGAGTGGTCAGTGATTAGTGAGCAGTCAGTAGTTAGGTAGTGTTGACATTTCGCCGGTGTGGGTCATTCCGAGGAGATTGCGATGATGAATCCTGAATTTATCACTGCGATCCAATGTCATAGGGACTTCCCTGTGTGTGGAATTACATGCAATGGGCTTGCATATCGGCTATAAATACAAATGTCAACACTACCTAGTAAATGGTGATTAGTACCGTGTCCAGATACTTCTGACATATGCGGGAAATCGCCAGCGCCCAGCCGTCACTCTCTGAAAATAACCCGACCGACCAACGCCGACCAACCGCCATTCCCGCGCACGGCCTGCCCCGTACTACGATACGGGGCGGGAATCCAGGCCTGGGAGCGGTCACTAACATTGTCAAAACCATCTGGACGTAGTATTAGTGAGCGGTCAGTGGTTAGTGAAAGGTCAATGAGGGTCACTGACCACTATTCTTCATTCCACTTTCTACATTCACTATTCACCAGGGCGTTTCGCCACCAACCACCATTCCACATTCACTATTCACATTGCCCTGCTCCCGCCGGCGAGTGCGCTTGAATCAGCCGGCGCGTCGCCTTTACAATTACCTGACGCGATTCGAACTCAACACGCCCACAGGATGCGAGCCAATGGAAGCCCACGAGCTGGTAAAACTTGAACCGAATGAGAATATCGACGCCTTCACGCCTGGAGACACGGTCCAAGTTGGTGTGAGAGTCACTGAGGCCAACCGCACTCGGACACAGGTGTTCGAGGGCGTTGTCATCCGTTCGCGTGGCAGCGGTCCTGGAGCGTCATTCACCGTTCGACGGGTCAGCTACGAGATCGGTGTGGAGCGCACGTTCATGCTCCACTCGCCTAACGTGGAGTACGTCAAGCTCATTCGACGCGGCCGCGTGCGCAGGGCGAGGCTGTACTATCTCCGCGGCCGATCCGGCCGCGCCGCCCGAATCCGGGAAGACCGCCGGGAACGCGCACGACGGTAATATGAACGACTCTAGCTGTGGGATTACCCTCATGCGAGATGGTATAGATACCGCCCGGCACTGGCTCCATCAAGTTTAACGGTCTCTAGTAGCCCCGGGCTTCGTCAGGGCCGAAGGGCTGTACGCCGGCGTAGAGGAGGCCGGTGCCGGGGTCGATCATGACGCCCCGCGGCCGGGAGAAGCCTCCGCCGGTGAAGGGCTCTGGGACGACCTCGACGTTGTGGCCCATACGGGCCAGCGCCTCGACCGTCTGCGGGTCGATCCGGTGGTCGACGAAGGTCTCGCGCTCGGCGGCATCGACGCTTGGCGCCGTGATCGCCTCCTGGATGCTCATCCCGAAGTCGATCACGTTGGAGATGACGTGGGCGATGCGGCAGATGATCCTGCGGCCGCCGGGCGCTCCAACGGTGAGGAAGGGCTTGCCGTCCCTGAGCAGCAGCACGGGCGCCATGTTGTTCATCCCGCGCTTGTACCCGGCGATCGAGTTCGCCGTGCCGGGCATTGGATTGAAGACGATCATGCCGTTGGTGAGGAGCACGCCGGTGCCGGGCACGACGACGCCTGAGCCGAAGCCTCCCACCGCGGTCTGCGTGCAGGCGACCATGTTCCTGTCGCGGTCTATGACACTGAGGTGGGTGGTGCAGTCGCCCTCGCTGGGGGGCGACGCGGGGGCGGCGCGATCCGGCCGCGGCTGCGGGTCGTAGCGCCAGGGGTCGTGCAGGGGGCTGTCGGCATAGGCGACCCACGGCTGCAGCTCGCGCTCATCCTCCAGCTTGGCAGCCTCGCGGTCGATGGAGAGAGCGATCTCCCGGGCGTACTCGGGGGAGAGGATTCCTTCGAGCGGCGCCGGCTCGAAGTCGGGGTCTCCGACGAAGCTGTAACGGTCGGCGAAGGCGTGCCTGGCCGCCTCCGTGAACAGGTGTAGGTGCTCTGGGGAGGCGTGCGCGAGGCGGCGCAGATCGAAGCTCTCCAGGATGTTGAGAGTCTGCAGCTGTGTGATCGTGCCAGCCGGCACGGGGGAGCCGAGCAGCTCGTACCCCCTGTAGGAGGCGCTTACCGGTTCGAGCACCTGCGCCTCGTAGTCGGAGAGGTCCTGCGCGCTGAGTACACCGCCGTTTCGCCTCATCTCCTCGTCGATGGCGACCGCGACCTCTCCCCGGTGAAGGGCATCCTTGCCCTCTCTGCCGATCCGTTCGAGAGTGTCGGCCAGGTCCCGCTGGACCACCTTCGCGCCGGGCGGCGGAGGGTATCCGTCCGTCAGGAAGATGCGCGCGGCCTCGCCGTACCGGACCAGGTTGGGCATATAACTAGCGATCATCAGGCAGGCGGTTGGGTCGGCCTCGAATCCCTCCCTGGCGTAGTGGACGGCCGGCTCCAGCAGCTGCTCCAGCGGGAGGGAGCCGAACAGCTCGTGGGCGCGGCACATGCCGGCCGTAATCCCCGGCACGCCTACCGAGCGGTGTCCGACGGCGTTGGCGCGGTCTTCGACGTCGTATATCCCGTTGCCCTCCACCGTCTGGCCGATGATACGGAACATGTCGGCAGTCGCGGCCCTGGGCACACGGTGACCATAGTCGATGGCGATGCTGCGCCGCTCCGTGGTCATATGGACGATCATCTGACCGTGGCCGGCGATCGAGGAGTTCCACGGCTCGATCACGTTGAGGCAGAAGCCGGTGGCGACGGCGGCGTCCACGGCGTTTCCGCCGCTCTTTAGGACGTCGACTCCGACCTGAGCGGCGATCGGGTGCGCAGTGGCGACAGCGCCGTGCTCGACGACGACCTCGTCCTTGTCAGGCCGCCAGACGCTGCGTGTGTTCAACGGCCCAGATCCCCCAGCACGACGTGGGCGGCGTTGTGTCCGGGCGCGCCCGTCACCTCGCCGCCGGGATGCGTCCCGGCGCCGCACAGGTACAGGCCCTCGACCGGTGTCCGGTAGTCGGACCACCCCGGCAGCGGCCGGCGTGACATCATCTGCTGCGGGACCATGTCGAGATGCCTTATGTTGCCGTCGGTGAGCCCGATGCGCTCCTCGATGTCCTCCGGGGTCAGCAGTGTCCAGTCGATTATGGCCTCCCTGAAGTTGGGAGCGTACTTGGACACCTCATCGATGAGCCGCTCGCCGAACTGCTGCCGCATCTCGGGCCAGGAGCCGTCCCGGACATGGGGCGGCAGGAAGTAGACCCACATCGACAGCACGTGGCGGCCCTCCGGTGCGACCGTCTTGTCGTACACGGAAGGGATCTGGAGCTGGATGATCGGCGTCTCTGTGATCCGACCGTTCTTGGCGTCGTTCCAACTCCTCTCGCACTGCTCCACGGTGGGGCAGAGGCTGATCATGGCGAGGTGCTCCGGGTTGTACTCGGAGCCCAGGTGGCCGGAGAAGTCGGGCAGCTCCCTCAGTGCGCAGAGGAACTTGGCGGATGCCGACTGCGTCTTGAGCGCCCTGACCTCGTCGATGAACTCTTCGTCCAGGCCGGCCCCGTCCACGAGCTTGAGGAAGGTCCGTTTCGGATCCGCGTTTGACAGGACGACGTCTGCGTCGACCACCTCTCCGTCGACGAGCTCGACGCCGGCGGCCCTGCCGTTGCTCGTCAGGATGCGGCTCACCTCGGCTCCCGTCCTGATCGACACGCCCGCCGCCTCGGCGGAGCGGGCCAGCGACTGGGTGATGGAGCCCATGCCGCCGCGGACGATTCCGTAGTTCTCGGTGTCCTCGCGGAAGGCGCTGTACCTGTAGAGCGCGGTGATGTAGGCGCTGCCCGGCGCGCTTATGTCACCCATGTCCATCGCGCCGGTGCTTACGGCCGCCTTGACTTCGTCCGAGACGAAGTAGCGGTCGATCAGGTCCCTGAGCGGGACGGTCAGCAGCGTCTCGAGGAGCTCCTCCTCCCCCTCTTGGCGGAACCTCTCGGTGAGCTCGGCGAGCGAGGGAGGCGTGCCGAGGTAGTAGTCGCTGAGGATGCGGACGGCGCGGTGCCACAGGTCGGCCCATTCGAGCCAGGCGTCGGCGTCCTCCGGCGACAGCTTACGGAACTCCTCGGCCGTCTTTGCGTCGTCGTGCCAGAGGGTCAGCGCCTTTCCGTTGGGGAAGGGGTGGACTCGAGACGGGTCGATGGAGTAAACGTGGAAGCCGTACCTGCGCAGCTCCAGGTCGTCGATCACCTTTTGTTGGAGAATGTGGCAGACGTAGGAACAGGTGGAGATCTTGTAGCCCGGGAACCACTCCTCGGTCACCGCGGCGCCTCCGACTACGTCCCTGCGCTCCAGTACCTGGACGTTCAGACCGGCCCGTCCAAGGTAGCCTGCGGCGACCAGGCCGTTGTGCCCACCGCCAACGATGACGACCCTCGTATTCTCAGCCATGGCAAGTTCCTCCCATCTGCGTTACGGCAATGTTAGCAGACCAAGGCGCACGACGACCGCGCCTGGTTCCCCCGGTATTGGCAGTCCTCATGGCCGTCAAGCGGCGACGCTCACTCGCTAATCGCCGGTCCCTGACAAGCTCACCAATCTCTGGTTGGCCAGTCCCTCAAAGAGCTTGAGGACATGCCGGGGCTCCAGGTCAAAGTCGAACTCGGCCCCCACCAGGAGTGGATGGCGTCCACCAGAGAAGGCATGACAGCGCATCCTCGTAGGACACCAAGAGCCTACCCGTGGGGGACCCGACTCTCAGCTCAGCGCCGATCGGCTCCCACGCCAGGGGCATGGTGACGTTCATAAACTTCGTCTCACCGTCCAGGGGATACCGCTCCACCCATACTTTATCCAGTTTGTTGGCCCGGAGGAGATCTGCCGCGAAGTCCGTGGCCCGATGGTATCCGGAAGCACCCGGAGAGCGGTAGAACTGGGTTAAGTGAGCCGCAGACTCTAAAGCTCTCTCACCGGACAGCTCCTGTTCCAGCATCTGTATAAGCTCTTGGCGATTCATGGTTATGCTCCTTCAGTGTTGGACTTGAGCACATCGATGTGTGATAACTTGCACACTACCAGCCTGTCTGCTCGTTAGATATCAAGTTAGCTTTGCAATTCGCTCATGGAGGAAAATCGCCATGCCGTTTTACGGAAGAGGACCCAACCGTATCTACTACGAAGAGGTCGGTTCGGGATTCCCCCTGCTGATCATTCCGGGTGGCGGACTTAATTCCACCGTGGCATCCTTGCAGACGTCGGTGCCCTTCAATCCTATGGAGACCCACAAAGACGACTTCCGCTGTATCGCCGCCGACTTACGCAATGCTAATCTGGGCCAATCCAGTGCCCACTGGAGATCGACCGCCCCTGGGACGCCTACTCTGATGACCAACTTGGGCTGATGGATCATCTCGGCATCAAGGAGTTCTTGGTCATGGGCTTCTGCATCGGCGGGCCGATGATCCACAACCTGCTCAGGATGGCCCCGGAGCGCGTTGTGGCGGCGGCGTTGATGCAACCCAGCGGGTTCAGGCCGGAGACGCCGGATATTTTCTACCAGAACAACATAACGGGGTGGGGGCCGCCCCTTTGCGAGAAGCGTCCTGAAATCACAATGGATATGGTCCATGACTTCCTGACCAGTATGTACACCGACCGCGCCGACTTCGTTTTCACCGTTTCCCGCGATTTCGTGCGTGTCCTGCAGACACCACTGCTGATAGCGCCCGACGATGTGCCGGCGCATCCATACGAGTGCGCGATGGAGGTTGCCAGCCTCGCCCCGAACTCCGAGGTGACTATTTATCCCTGGAAAGACTCGCAGCAGCACATCGACGAGGTGGTGGCCCATGCCCGGCACTTCCTGAAGACCCATGAACCGGTAGCCGCGACAGCCTAGCAACTCCGTACCGCTAAATCTATTGGGACCCCGCTGGCTTCCTATCATCACCGGGTGATGAACAGAAGTGGCGGGGCCTTCGAATTTCGGCCGCCAGATCAGCTTCCAGTCCAGTTCACGGGTCCTGCTCAAGAATGTGGCGTGATCCAGGCCGGCAGCATGTTACGGGTCTGACTCGATTTCCGGGTCGCCTATGGTTTTTGGTTGTTAGCGTGTTTCTGGACTTTGAGAAAATGTCGCCTCAGGCAACCGGCAACTCCCGGCCCGTGTCCGACGCCTGTTTGACGGTATCGATGAAACGATGCAGGTCAACCGCCACATCGAACGTCGGCACGCGGTTCTGTCCGGTTCGTACCGCCTCGGCGAACAGGGCATACATCTGCCCGACGTTGAAGGGATCGCCGCGAGGGAAGTCGGACGGCACATAAACGAAACGCTCAGGTATGTCCAGGTCCTGCAACTCATGGCTTCCCTGCGCCCCCTGCACCCGTAGCATCTCACCGCGCTGCGACGAGACGCTCCCCGTGGTGACCAGCGTGCCTTCGCGCCCGTAGATCTCCATTCGAAAGCCGCTGCCGGCCCAGGGGACAGCTCCAACATGGACCGACACTGCTGCGCCGCTCTCCAATTGTCCGCTGACTCGCACATTGTCCGGGGATGTGACTTCCACAAACTGCCGGGTATCGGTCTCGTACCATTGCTTTGCTTGGGTGCTGACCATGCACGCCACCCGGGCGAAGTTGCCAGCCACAAAGCGCAGGGCGTCAATGACGTGTCCGTTGGCGATGGTCAGGGTGTTTGCGCCCAGGCTGGCATCGCGCTGCCAGGTGCGACTGGAAGGGCGTTCCAACGCGCCATCGCGCATGGTGGTCACATGACACGAGAGCACCTCGCCCACATAGCCGGCTTCAATTCGTTCCTTGACAAACAGCAATGCGGGACTAACTCGAGATTGCAGACCCACTGCGGTTTGCACACCTTTGTCCCGGGCCAGAGTTGCAAGTTCCTCGGCTTCGGCGGTATTCCGTCCCAAAGGCCACTCGGTGAAGACGTGCTTGCCAGCTTCGATGGCGGCCTTCGTTGGCTCATAGTGCGATGGCACCCGCACGACCACGGCCACCGCGTCGATCTCCGGCGACACTGCCATTGCTCGGAAATCATGGAAGGCGAGCTTTGCTCCAAAGGCTTGGCGAGCCTCTTCCGCGCTCTCGGGGCGGGTGGTGCAAACTGCGGTAAACTCAACATCCGGACTGGCCAGTAGCGCCGGGAAGTGCGACTGAGAGGCCCAGGTCGAGTTTACGTTCGCACCTACAAACCCCAGGCGGATCTTGTTTGCCATGACGCGTGCTCCTTAGATTGCTGGCATCCTGCATTCTGCTATATGTGGCGGCGGGCCGGGAAACCGCCACCTGGATGAACACAGAATGCGCAGCCTCGGTTCTTGACTTTTCGTAGTTGGCGAATCTGCCCTGGCGAACGTTCGAGTTGCCGCCAAGCGTAGCGCTTCCCCTGCTCAGCCCCGAGGCGTCGCCGATCCGCTTCGGTTCGCCAACGACCTCGGGGTCAGCTCGAAGAGCGGCTCCTCTCCTCGAAAGAACCGCTCGAGCTCATCGACCATCAGAGTGAAGAAGCGCTGGTAGCTTGTCAGCGTCACGCCCGCTATGTGCGGGCTCAGGAAGGTGTTGGGGAGCCCAATGATCTCACTGTCCGGTGGAATCGGCTCCGGATCAAACACGTCCAACCCCGCGACGATGTCTCCGCGCTTTAGGCGCGCTATGAGGGCGTCGCTGTCGACCACGGCTCCACGCGACACGTTAACGAACACCGAGTTGGAAGGGATCATGTCCAACTCGCGCCGGCCGATCATTCCCACTGTGGCGGGTGTGAGCGGAGCCAGGCAGACGATGACATTGGACTTCGAGAGTACGTTCTCGAGCGAGGTCTTCACGACTCCTATCGCGTCCGGCATCTCGCTGGCCAAATAGGGATCGTAAACGCGAATGTCCACCTCGAACGGTCTGAGGAACTTGACCAGCCTGCGTCCGATGTGGCCGCATCCGATAAGTCCGACCCGTTTGCCGTATAGCTCACCGTAGAGGTATCCAAAATCGTTGGGAGTGGGTTGGGAGGCGTCTCCCGCCAGGATACTCCTGAAGCTTGCTCCCGCATTGCGGAGCGATATCAAAATCAGGCCAAGAGCCCATTCGGCAACTGGATAGGAGGAACCGTGGGTCGTATCGACCGTGCGGATGCCGCGCTCCCAGGCGGACTCCACGTCGATGCGGTAGGCGAACCTGTCTCCCTCCAACTCGCCAACGATCTTGAGTTTAGGGGCGCCGTCCATGACGTCGGCGCTGATCATTGGGGAGCCGTGGGACACTAAGACGCAGTCGACGTCGCCGACACGTTCGATCAGTTGTCTGACAGCGTCGGGGTCCTCATTCGGGCCGAACGCGACACCTCCCTCCAGATGTAGCCACTCCCAGTCTGCCATCGCGGAGAGTCGGTCCAAGTCCGAAGGCAAGAGACTCACATCGCGCACGCGTTGGTTGCATACGATCAGTACCTTGTGTTGGGAAGCTGTCATGACAATTTCCTCAAAGAGCGTCGGACTATGGACGCCCCGTGCTGGTGGACATATCACGGACATGATGGATCCCCTGAGTACAGAGGTCTCGAACATTATACGCTCTGTGGCCGACAGTCACCCCACGATGCCAGAGATTGGCCGGTTCTTAGGCGCCGTTATACCGATCTCTCAAGACGATCGCGCCTCCTGACTCCACGCCAGGAATGGTGGGTGCGAAGGAGTGTGAGAATAGCTGTTGCCGCAGGTCAGGACAGTGTGTCCCGGTCATGACCCGCGACAGGTAGCCGACGAGATGCTGACCAGCCGCACCAACTCGTTCTGGGTCACAAGTGGAGCCGGTTCAGAAACTCTCACACCCTGTCCGGATTGAGTTTCACCCGCAAAGGGGCCGAAAAAGGAGGGCCTGTAAGAGGTCGCATCCCGGCGCGGCCCTTTGGGAGGTCTTATTCCGCGTTTCGATTGTGCATACTCTTTTGCGAGAGCCGCAATCCGATGAGTCGCGGCAAACCGCAGAGAGGTGAACGAGTTGGCACGGAGACCATCGACCAATCGCCGGGCGACGGCGAAGCGGGGATCGCCGTCCTACTCCGCCGAGCAGCGGGAGACGGTGAGACGTGGGCTGCGCATCATCGCCCGCGCCCACCTACGGCGGCAGGCGTCCCGGTCCGGGCCTGCGCCGGAGCCGACTGCGGAGGGCGATGACGGGGACTGAGCAGCTCACGGGAACTGGCGTCGCGGCTTCGGCCCACGTCCGTCCCATTCCGACTACCCCGATTGACACTTCTGCAATTTCCAAAGCTGAGACTGTCCTGTAGGGGTGGAAGGAGCACCGGAATCGGATTGCTTGTCCGATGTAGCAGCCATCCCAGTTCACCCCGATTTCAGCTACGAAATCGTCCGACCTGCAACTTGGCGCCCCGCGAGTTCTCCTGTACACGGGTGGTGCATCCTGAACGGCCCCTCGATTCTCGCGCCCTGTGAGGGAGGTCAGTGCGCGATCCCGAGAGCTGGGGATGCCAACGCTCTCCGTCCACCTCACACCGACCCTGATCGCATCCCATTTGGTCAGTCCCAATCGACCAGAACCCCGCCCATTTGATCCAGCCCTCGGTTGTCATTCGTACTCTAAGGTGCGATAATGACTTCATGACCAGCCGTGAGTTCATCAGGCGAGCGAAGGACTATGCCCGTAAGATGAGACAGCCCTTCCGCTTCGATCCGACTCACGGCAAGGGCAGTCACGGCAGAGTCTACGTCGGCACGCGGTTCACCACGGTGCAACGGGGCGAGTTGAAGAAGGGCGTATTGGCCGCGATGCTGCGTCAGTTGAACATCGACCGGAGGGAGTTCTGAGTCATGATATATGCATACCCATGTCAACTGACCCTCGATGAAGATGGAGGGCTGGTTGCCACCTTCCCCGACGTACCGGAAGCCATCACCGGCGGAATCGACCGTGCTGAGGCTTTGGCGATGGCGGAGGATGCCCTCGCTACGGCCCTGGCCGGATATGTCCACGAGAAGTGGGACATTCCTGCTCCTAGCGAGGCGGCTGACGATCAGGTGTCAATACCAGTGCCGACCGTCGTCGCCGCCAAACTCGCTCTGTACACGGCTATGATGGCGCAGCGCATCACCAAGGTGGAGCTTGCCGACAGGCTGGGTGTCAGCGAGTCAGCCGTGCGCAAGCTGACCAACCCGGACCACCGCTCCCACATGAGCCAGGTGCAAAAGGCGCTCCGAGCGGTGGGCCGCAGCCTAAAGGTCGAGGTGACCACCGCCTGAATGAATGGACGCGTCGAATCCGACACGGACGCGCTAGTCAGTAGATGCAGGAGCATTGGTTATGCGGATATCCGGGATCGTGGCGACAACAAGACCAGTCAAACGAGGAGACGTGTACGTTCGACTTTCTGTAGAGTCGCTGGAACACAGCATCGTTGCAATGGAAGGCGTCCCTGTGATTCATGGGCATAACCCGCTCCTGTTGCCTCTAGGAAAGACTGAGCGAACATGGGTAGAGAAATCATCGGAGACTGAAGCATCGTTGCATCAGGACATGTACATAGTGACAGATGAGCCGGACAGGTTCATTCACGAACTATCTAGAACTCCATGCGTACACATCCCATTCACCGATAGTCCCGGCAAGTTTGCCTTGGGATCGCCGGACGTGGGTAATAGTGTCACGGTTGATATGTCTGCTGTATCAAAGGGAAGCCACGAAAATCTGGTACAAGAAGTTCGTGATTACGATGAGCATGTCACTTTGGGCTTCCATGACAGACAAGAAGAAATTCCAATTCCGTTGATAAAATTCGTCTCGGATATGTCGCTAGCCGAGACGTTACTTATCGCAGTTAAGGTTGCAATCTTAGGAGCTGCAATCACGGGAAGGCTATCGAAGTGGGCCGAAGAAACCGTCAAATGGGTCAAGAACGAATGCGTTCCTGTGCTCAAGACATACCGACACCACAAGACGGAGGCGTCAATATCCAAAGTTAGTGAGTGGATCATGTTGGTGTTTGATGCACGCAACGCCGACGGACCGCTAATTGAATTGGTGATTCCTTCAAAGCACGATTCGGAAATACCCGGAAGTTCTGTGGAGAAATTTGCTGAGCAAATCGACCTGTTTGGCGATCTGCTGCCGGACTGCGATAAGGTTGTGTTCGTATATCATCCAGACGAAGAAACGTGTGAGTTCAGGTACGCACTCACGAAGAAGGGCGGCGTCATAGGGACGGAAGTATGCTATGAAGAATCGAGTAGGCCGCATAAGCAATGGCTTGCAACAAGGGAAGAGGGAACTGCTGTATGGTGGACGTTAGTTACGATGGGCGACGGTCAGCTTGCAATGCAACTCTACTTGCTTGGTGGCGATCACCCAAAGTCCCTGGGCTACTTGTCGATGGATTCAAGTGTCGCTTCTACATTTCTGGAGGTCTTTGATGCCGACGATGGGATACTCCGCCCATTGAGTAAGGTCGAAGACTCCCGTGAACAGTAACTAGCGGACAGCTAGGTTCTGTAAGGGCGAATCAAACAGATGCTCGCCATGCCGAACAGGAAGATTGAAGGAGGACAGCATGAAGAAACACCTACAGCCGCTCACACCGGCGGCCCTGTACGCCAGAGTCTCCAGCGACAGGCAGGACGTCGACCTTTCCGTGTCCGCCCAGCTGAGGGCGCTCAAGGACTACGCCAGGGCCAACGGATACTCCATCGCCCGCGAGTACGTGGACGAGGCCGAGAGCGGACGCGTCGCCGACCGGCCCCAGTTCAAGGAGATGATCGAGGAGGGCAGCCAGCCCCAAGCTCCCTTCAGGGTTATTCTCGTGTGGAAATTCAGCCGCTTCACCCGTAAGCGGGAGCACGCCGTCGCCTTCAAGTCCATGCTCCGGCGCAAGGGCATCCGGGTGGTCTCCATCACCGAGCAGGCCGACGACACCGCCACCGGCAGGCTGCTTGAGGGCATCATCGAGAGCGTGGACGAATTCTACAGCGAGAATCTGGCGCAGGAAGTCGTCCGGGGGATGCGGGAGGCGGCATCACGGGGTTTCTTCCTCGGCTCCAACGCCCCCTTCGGCTACAGGCGAGTCAAGGTGAACGACGGGGGGAAGGAGCGTCCCACGCTGGAGGTCGATCCGGCTACCGCTCCGGTGGTGAGGTGAAGTCAGGGCCTGACTACAGGTCCAGAACGAACCTCAGCGTGAAGGTTCTTGATTTTGTCCAGTGGGTGAACCCTATCCCACAGCAGCCTTTCGTGCTGAGGTACTCTGAGACCAGCGTCCTAGAGTTTGTACAGCATTTGTACCCCTATAAGGGGGTCCATGTGTGCCCCCCCTTGTGGGGAGGCGCGTGAATGGGTGCCCTGCCTCACGGAGATTGATGGACCGTCAACGAATCAGTCTGTGCTGTTCAGTTTCAGCCAGTTCGGGTATCCGACGGGAGGGAGATCGTAGTGGAGGTAGGATCGAGATTCCTATGTCCCCCATAGTGAAGTCTCTGACGGGATATCGACTTATGAGTCGGTTGCGCTCTGGTAGTTGGCGACCGGCTCGATCTCTCTGAGTTGACATACGCCGATGCTTTGAGTACCGTTGGTCTACCACCCCTATCGCTTCGCTGGTAGGGTCGAGACCGCCCCTGAGGCGGTCTCTGTCTTTGTTGGGGAGCAACGGTTGATCAACAACATCAAGACAGACGGCGTTCAATCTCTAATACCGCACCCTCAAGGACACGCCCCCAAGACTAGGGAGCACCACCCGCGCTGACTGGCTCAGCCTCCCGTTTCCGCCTCCAGGGCGAGCGTCCTTAGGGGACTCTACGGACGCGGATTCGAATTTCCGCAGGGCCACCGACACGCACCAGGCCGGAGCCGCCGCGCAGGTGCCGGACCTCTCCCCAAATCAGGGCGGCAGCCTCGCTCACCCGCAGCCTGACGTTCCGCATCAGGCCCATCATGGCAATGTCCACCGCTCCCCGGTTACGGGCGCTGGCAGCGCACTCCCGCTGGCCGCCCCTACTCGGACGCGGCTCGTGCGCCGTCTTCCGTATGGCGAAATAGCAGTCCCGGTCTAGCGGGAGCACCCGGCTCGGACCGGGAGCATCATTCTGCGCCCGGTCGTCCAGCGCGGTCCGGGCAACGCCGTGATGGACAGGCACGTCAAGATCGCATCCTTATGGTAGCGGGCTATCGCGGCGGCGGCCACAGGCAGGGTGGAGGGCCTTGCGCCCGGCTCCGATCTACGCCGCCATATCCTGACCGCGCAGAGCGATTTTCTATTGACCCTTGGTATGCTATACTGCATACATGGCATATATAGCATACCAGCGGCCTTTTCTCCCCTACTCTACAAGCTATTCGGGCACGGCCGACCAGACGCAGGAGCAGCTTGTCGAGTTGATTGGCGTGTCCTTCAGGACGGCGAATCGCTGGGTGAGCGGTGGCACCAGGTCCATCGCCACCCTTGCTGCCGAAGACTTCCGTGACGGTGCAAGGTAAAGATCATGACACGACAACATGTTGATCATGGCGACATCGCGAGGTTCGCCCAAGACAGGGTAAACCTTCCAAGGGACAAGGCGAGTGAATATCGGGCCCAGGCTCGCCGCCTTCGAGAGAAGCTCGACGGATATCTGAGTGAGAACCCCAACTTTACGCTCAAGAAGATGTTGCTATCAGGTAGTCTTGCGAAGGGTACGGCGCTGCGCTCCCTGAACGATATCGACCTTGCCTGCTACATCAGCGGTGCTGACACTCCCCAGGACGTAGCTAATCTCCTCAATTACTTAGCCGAGCGCCTCCGCAAGGCATTCCCCAACTTCAGTCCGAACCAGGTAGCACCCCAGACTTACAGCGTCACGGTCTCCTTCCGAGGAACGGGACTCGACGTTGACGTAGTGCCGATACTCTACGATGGGGACCCACAGTGGTACGGGAAGCTCGTCAGTCAAGACGATGGCTCTTTCCTGGAAACCAGTATCCCGCTTCACCTCGAGTTCATAGGCAAGCGCAAGAAGGCACAGGAGCAGCATTTCGCGCAGGTCGTACGCTTGGTGAAGTTCTGGGCTGGTAGGTTGAAGGACGAGTCGCCGGGATTTCGATTCAAGTCCTTCATGATAGAGATGATCCTTTCACATCTTTGTGATAAGGGGCTCGGCTTTTCCGACTACCCTGAAGCACTTCAGCACTTCTTCACGTACGTCGCCCACACTGACATGCGGGAGAAGGTCATATTCGCCGACTATTACCGGGCATCGGCGGTCGGACAGTTCTCCGATCCGGTGCAGATCATCGACCCGGTGAATGAGAAGAACAATGTCGCCAGCCTTTACACAGCCACGCAAGCTGACGCAATAGTTGAGGCAGCCCTTGACGCTGGCGATGCCATAGACGCGGCCCTCGCTGCACCGACCAAGCAAGAGACTGTCTACTATTGGCGAAGGGTGTTTGGCTCTTCGTTTCAAGTGTGAGGAGGGTATGAGTTACAGCTATACAGTTACCGACACAATAAGCTTCACTCGGACGCACGCTAGGCATATTGCGGCCAAGGTCGCCACCGACCTCAAGCGGATGCAAAGGTTCTACGACGAGCCGCCGGACAATTGGATCGACGCCTTTGAAGTAGAGGTCGTTGAGTTCCTCAAGGAAGGACTCCTTGATACTGTGGCCTATGGCTTTAGGCGGAACGGCTCCTGGATCGAGCCGACGCTGTTCTACACAGCTAGAGACCTAAAGGGTGTGACTGCTAACGATGATGACCCCGGACGGGTTCGACCCGGTGCCCAGACAAGCGGGGCGTCCTTCTACAGCTACCTAACATACAACTCTGTGTGGAACCAGTTGACGTGGCAGCAGCAAGAGGAGTTCGCCAGGAGGCTCCCCTTCCAAAGAACTGTGGGAGCAGAACCCGGCATTAACGGCTACCGGAGCACAGACCTTACCTACTCGTCGGGTGGCCGTGCCCTCGAACGCGCCAGCTTGAGGAGTTACCGATGACGACTCAGCCCGCCATCGACGAACTGTTTGATCGTCGTATCGCCCTCCCGGATGTTGAAGCACGTGAGCGCCTGCACCGCCTCGTTGGGCTGGACGATCACAAGACGCGTTTGGCCAAGATGCTCGGACTGCTCATCAACCCGTCCGAGCTGGAAACCTGGGTAAGCGAGCACCATCCTGGAGCCAGCGGAGTGCTCGACACAGTATTGCGAAGGCCTCCTCTCGTTGTGCTCGCTGGGGACGTCGGGTCCGGGAAGTCTGAGCTCGCGGAGACCATTGGCGACGAGGTAGCTCGTCGGGAGAAAGTCAGCATCATGCTGTTCCCCATGAGCCTCTCCACTCGTGGGCAGGGGCGTGTCGGTGAGATGACCCAACTGTTGTCCGCTGCTTTCGATCACGTTCAGGAGGAAGCCCATAAACGCAAGGACACTAGCGGAACCTCACGTGGAGCGGTCATTCTCCTAGTAGACGAAGCCGATGCCATCGCCCAATCGCGTGAGGCGGCACAGATGCATCATGAAGACCGGGCAGGTGTGAACGCCTTTATCCGAGGGGTAGACCGCCTTGCCAACAGCAAGCTCCCGGCTGCCGTGATCATGTGCACGAACCGGCTCGGGGCTTTGGACCCGGCAGTACAGCGTCGTGCAGCAGATATCCTCACATTCACTCGACCAGACAGCGGGCAACGCTCGGCCGTACTAGCGCCGCACTTACACCAGTTGGGGTTTTCGCAGACGCAGGTCGCAGCTGTGGTCGATACCACCGGGCCACGCCAGCATGGGGACTACGGCTTTACATTCTCAGATCTCACCCAGAGGCTTCTACCCGCAATTGTGCTCGATGCGTATCCCGACGGCCCAGTAGACGCGGACCGTGCCCTGAAGATCACCCAAGCAATGACTCCTACAGCGCCCTTCCGGGATGGTGCTCCATGAGCGAGTGGTCGTTGAAACAACTCCTCGCCGGACTGCATGACGACATCCAGCGACGCCTGGAGACAGCTAGGCGGAGTTTCGCGCACCCTGGCACCAAGGGAGATGCCAGCGAGAACGTGTGGCTGGACCTTCTCAGCACGTACCTGCCTCAGCGCTACCAAGCTGCCAAGGCTCATGTGGTGGATAGCAGAGGTGTATTCAGCGACCAGATTGACGTGGTCGTATACGACCGTCAGTACTCACCCTTCATCTTCCGGTACGAAGAGCAGACCATCATACCTGCTGAAAGTGTGTACGCAGTGTTCGAGGCCAAGCAGACGCTCAATGCAGCGCACGTAGAGTACGCACGCGAGAAGGTAGCTAGCGTGCGTCGACTTCACCGGACCAGCCTGCCGATTCCCCACGCAGGAGGAACCTATCCTCCCAAGCCACTCATTCCCATATGTGGTGGTCTGTTGACTCTTGAGAGCGATTGGAAGCCAGCCCTTGGCGAGTCTTTGCTCACAGCGCTTGGCGACGGCACGGGCGATGACCATCTGGACCTCGGTTGCGTTGCAGCCCACGGATACTTCAGGTTTGACGAAGGGAGCGAGGCATACGAGACACACTCAGGTGGCAAGCCTGCGACCGCCTTCCTGCTCACGCTAATCTCGCAGCTTCAGTTTAGCGGCACGGTGCCAATGATCGATGTCCATGCGTACGCCCAGTGGCTCTCTAACTGACTAGGAAACACCGTTTATGGCAGACATAGCAGACCAACAGGATATCCCCCCAACCCTTCAAGCCATCCGCGCGAGGCTGGACCTGACACAGGAGCAGCTTGCCGAGCGGCTTGGCGTATCATTCGCGACGGTGAACCGTTGGGAGGGTGGCGTGACTATGCCGCAGAAGGCGGCGCGGACGGCGATTGCCGCGCTTGCTGCCGAGGTGGGCATCGACTCCACGGAGCCAGTGGTGGACGAGGTGGAGTCCGCAGCCCGCGTGACACGACGGCGCTCCCGCAGGCGCCAGACGCCTGTTCCCACCACCAAGCCTATGGAGCAGATGCTGTGGGACGCCGCCTGCTCGATCAGAGGGGCGAAGGACGCGGCCAAGTTCAAGGACTACCTGCTGCCGCTCCTCTTCCTCAAGCGCCTCTCCGACGTGTTCGACGACGAGATCGAGCGGCTGGCCCAAGAGTTCGGAGACCGGTCAGTTGCGCAGGAGATAGCGGAGAGTGATCACGACCTGCTCCGCTTCTACCTGCCGCCAGAGGCCCGATGGAGCGTGGTCAACGGTCGAGAGGCCCACGACTGGCCCCTCGACGCCGGGGGCCGCAGCACCCGTCCCCGCGACATCGGCGAGCATCTGACCATGGCCGTGCGCACCGTCGTGCGCTACAACCCCACGCTCTCCGGTGTCATAGACCTCGTGGACTTTGCGGCGGAGCGCAATGGAGAGCGCGACCTGAATCCGGCCCGGCTCGCCGCTGTAGTCGAGACTTTCTCCGATCCCCGCTACCGCCTGGGCCTCGCCGACGTGCAGCCCGACTTCCTGGGCCGCGCCTACGAGTACCTTCTCCGCAAGTTCGCCGAAGGTTCCGGTCAGAGCGCGGGCGAGTTCTTCACCCCCACCGAGGTCGGCTTCCTTATGGCCCACATCATGCGCCCCCGGCCCGGCGAGACGTGCCATGACTACGCCTGCGGCTCGGCGGGACTGCTCATCAAGCTCCAGCTCGTCGCTCGGGAAACCGACCCCACCAGCCGCGTTCCCCTCAAGCTGTATGGGCAGGAGCTGCAAGCCGACAGCTATGCCGTCGCCCACATGAACGCCATCATCCACGACATGGAGGTCCAGATAGAGCGCGGCGACACCATGATCAACCCCAAGTTCAAGGACGCTGCGGGCCGCATCACCGGCCACGACATCGTGGTCGCCAATCCGATGTGGAACCAGGACTTCAACCCGGACATCTTTGGGAACGACCCCTTCGACCGCTTCCGTACAGCAGGCGGCGTCACCACCGGCAAGGGAGACTGGGCGTGGCTCCAGCACACCCTGTCCTGCCTGAACGAGCGTGGCCGTGCGGCTGTGGTGCTGGACACCGGCACGGTGACGCGCGGCTCCGGCAGCAAGAACGAAGACCGGGAGCGGAACATCCGCAAGTGGTTCGTGGAGCGTGACCTGATAGACGGCGTAATCCTGCTGCCGGACAACCTCTTCTACAACACCAGCGCCGCCGGCATCATCGTCGTGCTGTCCAAGCGTAAGCCGGAGGCTCGCAAGGACAAGATTGTGCTCGTCAACGCTGGCCGTCGCGTCGGCAAGGGACGACCCAAGAACTACATCCCAGAAGAGGACATCCGCCCCATCGCTGCGGCCTTTCTCAAGGGCGAGGCTGTGGATGGAGAAGTCTCTGTCATCACGCTGGAGCAAGCGCGGGAAGCCGACTACAACCTCAGTCCGAGCCGCTGGGTGGGACAGGCTGACGCGGCTGACCAGCGGCCTATCTCGGAGATCATTGCTGAGATGCATCGCCTCGATGAAGAGGCCCGTGAGATTGATAAGTCACTTGCAAACTTACTCGGTGGAATTCGGAGCGCATAGTGGTTCCTGAAGGATGGACGACCAAACGCTTCGCAGACGTCGCTGACTACAGGGCAGGACGTACCCCCGCTCGGGCTACTCCCGAGTATTGGATGGAATCGGACGACGGAGTACCCTGGATATCGATTTCTGACATGTCTGAGTTTGGTGTCGTCTCGCACTCAAAAGAGCAGATTGCGAATGTGGCTTTTGAGAAGGTCTTTGGAGGGAAGTCGACCCCAGCAGGCACTCTACTGATGAGCTTCAAGCTCACAATAGGTCGGGTCGCCACTCTTGGCATTGACGCCTGCCACAATGAGGCAATCATTTCCATCTTCCCTTGTGAGGGCGTTGAACAGAGGTATCTCGGCTACTTCCTCGCTCAGGTCGATTACGATGCGCTTCAGGATAGGCAAATCAAGGGTAACACGCTCAATCGGGACAAACTTGATCGAATCCGAGTCTCGCTTCCACCTTTGGAGGAGCAATCGTCAATCGCCGATGTACTTGATTTGATTAGGCGATCCATCGGCCTGCAAGATCGAGTGCTCGTCACGGTCCAAGCCCTCAAGCGCGCCGCCATGCACACCCTGTTCACGCGCGGGCTGCGGGGCGAGGCGCAGAAGGAGACGGAGGTCGGGCCGGTACCGGAGAGTTGGGAAGTCGTCCGCATTGAAGAACATGCGAAAGCCATCTCCAAAGGTTCGTCTCCGAAATGGCAGGGGTTCGACTACGTAGATAATGGAGTCCTTTTTATCAGAAGCCAAAACGTCGGCAATGGTGTTATGGAATGGCAGGATAAAACTTACCTGCCAGCGGAATGGAACGAAAAGGAGAAGCGTTCAGTATTGCAAGCAGGTGACCTTCTGGTAAATCTTGTAGGTGCATCCATTGGACGCTCCGCCGTAGGCGGACATGAGATCGACGGGGCCAACTGTAATCAAGCAGTTTGTTTCGTAAGACTAGACCAGAAGGACGTCATTCCCGGCTTCCTAAACGGATTCCTTCTTACGGACTGGGGACAGGTGCAGATACACAGCAACAAGAAAGACATTGCTCGTGCTAATCTGAGCCTTCAGGATGTACGAAATGTCTCGATGCCAAAGCCGACTGTCGAGGAACAGCGGGAAATCGTAGCCATCCTCGACACCATTGATCGCAAGATTGACTTGCATCAGAGAAAGCGCGCCGTGCTGGAGGAGCTGTTCAAGGCGCTGCTACACAAGCTGATGACGGGGGAGATTCGGGCGGGGGAACTTTGCCGTGGGGAGAAGCCCGATGGCGCTACGACGGATACTGTTCAGCCTGAACCGATAGGAGAACTTGTGTGAGATTCAAGAGTGCTGTGATTAAGGATTTCAAGCGTTTCACGGACTTGACCCTGCAGGGCATTCCGGAAACGGCGCGCCTCATCATGCTTGCCGGACCAAACGGCAGTGGCAAATCATCCTTCTTCGATGCGCTTCTTACGTGGCACGGATGGACTTCGCGGAAACATCGGGCGTGGGAAGTGGATTACCACGTCAAAGCTGGCCTCTTGGCCATGACCAATGGCGGAATGATGTCCAAGTGGAGTTTCATACCCCGGTGTCTGATTCTAAGAAGACCTTCTTCGTAAGGTCGGCTTACAGGAACGATCCTGAGTTTCAGGTCCACAATCTCCAGCGAGTTGGCGATCCACTCGACGAAATACGAGCGCCTCGCATGATTGATAACGACGGGGCTGTTGCCAAGAACTTTCAGCGCCTTGTTAGTCAGGCAATTGAGGATGTGTTTGATCCCGAGGACGGATCAGTGACTCTGGATGTATTCAAAGAATCCGTCATTGGAGATATCAGAGTGGCCTTCTCCAGACTTTTCCCGGACATTGAACTCAATAGCCTTGGAAACCCATTGGAAGATGGAACATTCCGATTTACCAAAGGCGCGAGTAAAGGCTTCTCCTTCAAGAACCTGTCTGGAGGGGAAAAGGCAGTGTTCGACTTGGTCTTAGACTTCGTTGTGGCCAAGCGTGCTTACGACGACACGATGTTTTGCATCGACGAACCTGAGGCGCACATGCATGCGCGCCTTCAGGCTGAACTCTTGTCGGTATTCTATGAGCTCGTCCCTGAGAACTGCCAGTTAATGCTGGCGACACACTCTATCGGGATGATGCGCCGAGCGAGGGACATTGAAGCCACCAGCCCGGGCAGCGTCGTCTTCCTTGACTTTGACGGAAGGAACTTTGATGAGACGGTGGTAATTGAACCCACCATCCCTGACCGTGCATTTTGGAACACCAATTATGAGGTTGCGCTTGGCGATTTGGCCGCGCTGGTCGCGCCGGAGCGCGTAGTGATCTGTGAAGGCGAGCCGATGAATCGGAATGCGGGACAGAACTACTCCCACGACGCTCGTTGCTATGAACGGATCTTTCAGGGTGAATTTCCAGAAACCCAGTTCATTCCTGGAGGTAATGCTTCAGAAGTCGCTGGTGATCGACGAGGCATCGCCTATGCGCTTGGTGTGTTGACGCAAGGTACCCAAATCGTCAGGCTCATTGACCGCAATTCCTCATCTCCTGATGAGGTCGCCGAGTTTATGAGAGAAGGCGTCCGAGTGTTGTCGTATCGCAATTTGGAGTCCTACTTATTCTACGACGAAGTTCTACGAGCACTAACTGATTCAGTAGGGAAGACCGATAAGGCCGATGACCTCTTGGCGGAAAAGCAACGCATCCTCAACCAGAGGACTGGAGATGCCCCTGACGACCTAAAGCCAGCCAGCGGTGATATTTACAACGCATGCAAGTCCGTGCTGGAACTTGCCAATCCCGGAAACAACGCCAAAACCTTTATGCGTGACACTCTCGCTCCGCTCATCCAGCCGGGGATGGCCGTGTACGACGAATTGAAGCGTGACATCTTCGGATAGGGGTTGTGTGTAGATGAACATTGAGCGAATCGCAGCCCTGGCCGCATCCGGCGAGTCCGAGACGCTGGAGTTCAAGGAGACGACCGGCACGCGCCGAGAGGCGACCATGACCGTCTGCGCCTTCCTGAACCAGGGTGGCGGGCAGTTGCTGTTCGGCGTGACATCGGTCGGGGCCGTCGTTGGCCAGCAGGTCAGCGAGCGCACCATAGAGGAGTTGAGCGCTGAGCTTCGGCAGATCGACCCTCCAGCGTTTCCGACGGTCGAGAGGGTCCCCGTGGACGGCGGCCGCGAAGTCATCGTGGTCAGCATGGCCCAGGGAGCGTCAAGGCCGTACTCCTACCGCGGCACCGCCTATCGCCGCGTCGGAAACACCACGCTGGCAATGTCCGTCGACGAGTACAACCGAATGCTCTTCGAGCGGATGCACAGCGAGCAGCGCTGGGAGAACCAACCCGCCGCTGGGTGGTCGGTCGACGACCTGGACGCGGCCGAGATTCGACGGACAGTCACTGAGGCGGTCCGGCGCGGACGGCTGGAGGAGCCTGTAAGTGGCGAGCTGTCCGACCTGCTGCGCGGTCTCGGCCTACTGCGCGATGGTGTGCTACTGAGGGCCGCGGCGGTGCTGTTCGGCAGCACGGAGCGGCTGGAGTTTGAGATGCCGCAATGCCTCCTGCGCGTCGCTCGTTTCCGAGGACTCGACCGGATGGAGTTCCTGGACAACCGCCAGTTCAACGGCAACGCCTTCACACTTCTGGCGAACGCGGAGCGCTTTCTGCGCGACACCCTGCCCATCGCCGGGCGGTTCGAGCAGGACCGGTTCGAGCGGATCGACGAGCCCCTGTACCCACCCCTGGCCACTCGCGAGGCGCTTGCCAATGCCCTATGCCACCGTGACTACTCCATTGGGGGCGGTTCAGTCGGTGTAGCGATCTATGACGACCGTCTGGAGGTCACATCCTCCGGCTCGCTACACTTCGGCCTTACGCCGGAGAAGCTGTTTGGCCCGCATGAATCGCGGCCGTGGAACCCGCTGGTCGCCCGCACCTTCTACCGGCGCGGGATCATCGAGGAGTGGGGAAGCGGAACACTGAAGATGGCCGAGCTCACGAGCAGCGCAGGGCTTCCGGTCCCAGAGATCGAGGATGACGGCGGGGCCGTCACCGTCCGGTTCCGGCATGGCCGGTTCGTCCCACAGCCTGCTACCAGCGGCATGAGCGGGCCTGAAGAACGACGGGAGATGATACTCGCGCTGCTGGAAGGTGTGCAGGACGGCTTGACGCGCCAGGAGCTTCACGCGTGTCTGGGTCCCGAAGTCAGCGAACGGCAGGTACGAAGGGCACTAAGTGAATTGAAGAACGGAGGGTTGGTCGCGTCCACGAATCGCGGGCCGTTGACACGCTGGAGTAGGGAGGCGAGATAGGGGGCAGATATGAGTCAGATAGGGGCGCGATAGCGGTCAGATAGAGCCCTGCGGGAAAGGAGTCAAGGCAGTGAATAGACCTCTCAAGGGTGCAAGGGAGTCCAATAGCGGTCTATTGGACTTGATGTTGACGGCGTTGGGGGCGTGATTGCGGTCAGATAGAGGCGCGATAGGGGTCAGACCATGACCGAGCCGAAGATCACAGAAGCAGGCTCCGTCCAGTTCCCGATGGTCCGCCATGCGGCGGAGATCGGCTGGGCGCCTTTGCCGCCGTCAGACGCCCTTGCCATGCGAGGGGGCGAGGCCGGGCTGCTGTTTCGCGGCGTGCTGGAAGAGGCACTGCATCGCTTCAATTCCTGGATGACGGACGACGCCGTCCGGTCGGTCGTGGAGAACATCCAGGCGCTCCCGCCGACGATTGAAGGCAACCGGCAGATGCTCGCCTGGCTGCGGGGCGAGCGGCAGTGGTACGACGAGGCCGAGCAGCGCCATCGGCAGGTCAGGCTTGTCGACTTCGACGAACCGTCGGCCAACGTCCTGCACGTGACATGGGAATGGCGGCTCAAGCCTCCTGCCCGCAAGGGCAACCGCGCCGACGTGATGTTCGTGGTCAACGGCTTGCCGGTCGCCATCGTCGAGCACAAGAACCCGACGGACGCCATCGAGCGGGGCGTCACGCAGCTACGACGCTACGAGATTGAGACGCCCGAACTGATGGTCGCGGCGCAGCTCTTCAACGTGACCCATCTCCTCGACTACTGGTACGGCGTCACTTGGAACCTGTCGCGCCGCTACATGGCGCGGTGGAAGGAGCCCCAAGAAGAGAGCTACCGCTTCGCCGTACAGTCTTTCTTCGAACCGATGGACTTTCTGCGCACCCTGCGCGACTGGGTTCTCTTCTATGTCGAGGATGGCGAGACACGGAAGACCGTGTTGCGCCAGCACCAGCGCCGCGCAGTGGACCGCATCGTCGAACGCTGCGCCGAGACGGTGAGACACAGGGGCCTCGTCTGGCATACCCAGGGGGCAGGCAAGACCTTCACGTTGCTCACCGCCGCCCGCCTGGTCCTGGAGGCCAAGGAGGAGTTTGGCAACTCCACGGTGGTCGTCGTGGTGGACCGCACCGAATTGGAGGGCCAGCTTGCGGGATGGGTCGAGCGGCTGCTCGGCGAGATGCAGCAGCAGGACATCGCCGTCTGGCGCGCCAGCTCGAAGGAACAACTGCGAGAGCTGCTGGCCACCGATAGGAGAGGGCTGATCATCTCGATGATCCACAAGTTCGAGGGCATCGAGAAGGACGCCAACGCCCGCGACAACATCTACGTGTTCATCGACGAAGCCCACCGCTCCGTCGCCAGAGAGCTTGGCACGTACCTGATGGCCGCACTGCCGAACTCGACCATCGTCGGCTTCACCGGCACGCCCATCGCGCGAACGGAGCACGGCGAGGGCACTTTCAAGATATTCGGGGCCGACGACGAGCAGGGCTACCTGGACAAGTACTCGATAGCCGAGTCCATCGAGGACGAGACAACGCTGCCCATCCGCCACATGATGGCGCCCAGCGAAATGACCGTGCCTGCCGAACAGCTTGACCGCGAGTTCTTTGCCCTTGCCGCAATGGAGGGCGTCACTGACGTCGATGAGCTCAACCGCGTGCTGGACCGGGCCGTAGGCTTGCGTACCTTCCTCACAGCCGACGACCGCATCGAGAAGGTCTCGACGTTCGTTGCCAAGCACTTCCAGGAGAACGTGCTGCCCCTCGGATTCAAGGGGTTCCTGGTGGCGGTCAACCGGGAAGCCTGCGCCAAGTACAAGCGGGCCCTTGACAAGCTGCTGCCACCAGAATGGACCGTGCCGGTGTACTCGGAGAATTCCAATGACGTCGTGGAGAGGCCCCTCGTTGCCGAGCTTCAACTTTCGGAGGAGCGGGAGAAGGACGTTCGCCTGATGTTCAAGAAGGCGAGCGAGGACCCAAAGCTACTCATCGTCACCGATAAGCTGCTGACTGGCTTCGACGCGCCATTGTTGTACTGCATGTACCTGGACAAGCCGATGCGCGATCACGTACTGCTCCAAGCCATCGCGCGGGTGAACCGACCTCATGTGGACGTGAAGGGCATCCGCAAGCCCATCGGACTTGTCGTGGACTTCGTGGGTGTGCTTCGTGAGCTGAGGAAAGCGCTGCAGTTCGATTCCGCCGACGTGAGCGGAGTGATCGAGGACCTCGACCTGCTGATGCACGACTTCCAGAACAAGATTGCTGAGGCACGGGCGGCCTATCTCGACAGCGAGGACGGTGGCCGAGTGGCCGAGACGCGGGCAGTCTATGCCACTACTGGCGGAAGCGCAGACCAACGCTTGGAGCAGATTGTGTACACGCGCTTTCTCGATCCCGATACCCGCAAGGGGTTCTTCTCGACCTACAAGGAGATAGAGGCGCTGTGGGAGATACTTTCGCCATCGGCTGAGCTGCGCGACCACATCGACACTTTCAGGCACCTCACCCAGCTCTATGCCGTAGTCCGCAACGCCTACGCCGACCGACCGAACTTCGAAGCGGATCTGGCTCACAAGACCCGGCGACTCGTCGAAGAATCGGCTGCGATGCATGGCTTGGGCAACCTGACCAAATCTGTGACCTTCGACCTTCGCACCCTCACTGCTCTGCGGAAGCAGTCCGGTTCCGACGAAGCCAAGGTGTTCAACCTGGTGCGCGGCCTCCAAGCGGAGGTAGAGAGCGAGCCAGGGCTGGAGTCCGTGCTGCGGCCTCTCAAGGAACGCGCAGAGTCCGTGCTTAAAGACCTTGAAGGGCGCGCGACTTCCGGACTGGCGGCATTGGACATGCTTGAGGCTCTTGCCAAAGAGAAGGAGGCCGCCGTCGCCGCCGCGAGGGACAGCACACTCCCTCCAAGAGCTTTCGGGGTGTACTGGACGCTGAAGGACGACGCTGCCCTCCACGCCGCTGGTGTGAGCGCGATGGGGTTTGCAGAAGAAGCCCAAGCGCTTGTGGAACGCTTTCCCAACGCCGCCGTGAACGCCGACGAGCAACGACGGCTTAGGACTTCACTGTACAACCCATTGCTGAGGGTGGCGGGCCGTGAGCGAGGCCGGATCGTGGACCAAACCCTGGCGATACTGCTGAGCGGGGACGCCGATGTCGAGGCGTGACGACAGATCATGGGGACTGCGGCAACGGGTGGAGTATTGGGCGGAGCGCCTCCGCGTCCCTGCGCCGCGCATGCGAGTCAGGGATATGACCCGCAAGTGGGGTTCCTGCTCGACGGCCGGCACGATTACCCTCGCGACCGATCTGGGCAACCAGGATGTCGGGTTCCAGAACTTCGTTATCGCGCATGAGTTGCTCCACCTACGCGTACCGAACCATGGGAAGCTCTTCAAGGCGCTCATGACAGCGCACGTGCCCGATTGGAAAACCTACGATGTGGACAGAAAAGGTCGCCACGCGGTGTGTCCGTCAGGACGAACAAGGGTAGTGTCATGATGAACGATCCGAATGCTTGGGGCGAATAGCGCAGCCCCCGCGCTACACCTAAACTAAAGCCAAGGTGGGATGTGCATATCTTAGGCATTGGGAATAGGGCCGGAGGTTTTGCGGGAGTCCCTCGGCACTTAATTGCAAGTTGGGTACCCGCACAGGTCAAGGGTTGTAGAATCTTGTGAATAGGTAGCTGGGTTGTTGGCAATGTCGCAGAGGGGTTCGTCATGACGATGGAACAGGGTTTCTCACGGATTAAGGAAATCGCTGAAAGGATAAAGGAAGATCGGGAAAGCGGACTGGCGCCGAGTTCCGCTACACCAACTGTCCGTGAATTCATGTCATGGTTTGGGTACGCGCGGCGTGGCCTTTGGGTTGTTGAGAGAGTACGCGAAGAACTGGAGGCTAATGGTCTTCATACCGAGCCCGATTTTCAACACGCCTATGTCGACGGCCCCATCTCCTTCCGGGACTCTTCAGTTTCCACTCCTCCTGCGGACAGTACTCTGCGCGTGGACATCCTCGAAGCTGCCCACAATCCACCGACCACTGTGACACCAAACCATGATCTGAAGACAGCCGTCACCCACATGATGAGTAACGACTTCTCTCAGATTCCTGTAATGGAAGGCCCGCGGGAGGTAAAAGGAGTAATCACTTGGGAGTCCATCGGTTCAAAGACCGCAATGGGGCAGAGCAGCGACGACGTTTCGGTCTACATGGAGCGAGCCGAAATCATTGATGGCCAACAGCCCTTGTTTGATGCAGTTAGCGTCATTGCTAGGACCGGATATGTATTGGTAAGGGGTCGAGATAATACCATCACTGGAATCGTTACGGCGAGTGACCTTAACGACCAATTCCTCCAATTGGCCGAACCATTTCTTCTCGTCGGAGAAATAGAGAGCCATATTAGAAGAGTAATTCATGGCCAGTTCACACGAGAGGAACTTGTCGGCCTATCGAACACATCCGACAACCAGGCAATAGACCACATCGCCGACTTGACGTTTGGTGATTACTGTCGCTTGCTGGAAGACCCTACCAGATGGGAAAAGCTGAACCTCAAATTTGAGCGAACGGTTTTTGTGAAACTTTTGCATGAAATCAGGGACATACGGAACAACGTGATGCACTTCAACCCTGATGGGCTGGACCCGGAGGACGTTCGGAAATTGCGGAACGCATCACACTTTTTTCAGCGATTAGCGCACTGATGCCTCAATCCAATGGCCCGGACTTCAATGCCGATGAGGCCATCTGAGGTAGGGTAAGGGAGGAAGCGACTGGGAATCCCTGCGAATCCCTGCCCCGTAATGGAGGACCTGGTGCAGGAGAGGGTCTAAGGGTTCATCGCCAGGCCGATTGGCCGCAAGGTCAAACGGCGCCGCCGGGCGGTCCTGCAATCGAGCGCCGGAGAACTCCTGCAAAAATCGCGGCCCGATTGCCAGCGCCCGGCAAATGCACATCCCAGCTTGGCTTTGGTTTAGGTCCTGATTGAACGCGTTGCAACGGTGAGAATCTTGGACATCGCTGACGGGCTGAATAAACTCTCCGTTGGCTAGAAGGAGATTGCATGCCGGGTGATATAGAACCAAGCAATACCGACGAGATCGACGTGTTCATATCCCATGCCACGGAGGACAAGGACTTTGCCAGCCCCCTTGCACACCAACTCCGCTCGGCAGGATTGAGGGTTTGGTTTGATGAGTTTGAACTTGGCATCGGGGACAGTCTTAACGAGAAAATCAACTATGGCCTGTCTCGAAGTCGCTACGGGGTGGTGGTCATCTCGCCAACATTCTTTAGGAAACACTGGACCCAGCTTGAAATGAACGGCTTCGTCGCTCGTCAGACAGCCGGGAATCGAGTCATCCTACCAATCTGGCATAGGATTACCAAGAACGAGATCATCGAGCAGGCTCCTCCGTTGGCAGACATAGTTGCACTAAACTCATCGATTCAAAGCATGGAGGAGATAGTCGGCGAAATCGTGGAGAAGGTGAAGGACAGGGGATCGCCCAACGTCAGTCCCCAGATGCCACCTGTGACAATCCGTAACACTGGCCCTACCTTCGCTGTCTTCTACATTGCCCAAGTCAATGCAGCAGAGCTTCCCCGGGGAGAAAACCCTGAGCCTTCGTTCTCTGCCTTTGAATTCCCTCCGACTGGCTGGGTGTCTGTGGTGACCGAAGACGAAGAGCTTGAGTATATCTTGGAGGGGATGACCCTTCGGGTGAGACTTGATTGGGGCAACCAATGGTCGGGTGATGAATACCTTGCTCATCAGCTGATGTCTGGAGACCAGCCATTTGCCCTGACGCTCCGCCCGAGCACTGGAGCCCAAATCCATTTGCCGTCCGTCATCAACACCTCGCCGCCCAGAGGGTTGATTAGCTCAAGCCGATCTGGATGGATGATTTTCCAGCTTCAGCAATAGCTGTCGAGTGATCGAACCTAACCGGCCCCGCAAGGAAGCCCGCCCTCTGGTTTCCCTCCGCGAGCTACTGGGCACGATCAGCAGCGGACGTAGCTGAACCCCCCAAGAGGTCCTCCTCAGAGTCCGCTCCGGGCGTATGGCTGTCGTCAGGCATGGGAACGGTGTAGCGGATCGCGGCCCTGCCGGGCATGACCACGGTCTCCTTCCCGAAGGTCTCGATGAAGGCCCTGCTCTCGTGCAACTTGTTTGTGGTGGAGGTTTTGGATCTAGACGGTCAAGCAACAGCAGTGGTGCCCCTGAAGGCTCTAGCGGTGGTCCTCCCCAACGCATCACAATGTTCGTGGTCTCAAGCTGCCGGGCCACATCTTGAAGATGGTGCCAGCTACCGTCCACGGTGGTCCCACTCGTGCATACGGGCTGGGCCAGCTTAGATCCAGACGGGGTAGCAGGGTGCGGCGCCTAGTTGCCCGCTACGCCCGTCCCAACGGCCTGCCGGAGAGGTTGGGGCCGTTGGGACGGGCGCGCTCCTGTCCAAAAATCCGAACTCGTTTGAATAGTCCCTAACCGACCGCCCACGAGTACCTCAGGTTTCCGTGTCTGTCGTGTCCGGCGGATGAAAAGACCCTAATCCTCTGTTGGGAGCGAGTCTACGAGTAGTGCAATCCAATCGCGTCATCAGCCACTGCAGGCGGTGCCACGGCCAGGGATGTTTCCGGCTAGCGGCGGCTAGACGACCGACTTGGTCTTCGAGGGGCGGTGGGGCATTGCCCTCACTGATCGCTACCGGGGACCGGCTGAGCTTAGCGATGGATTGGGATATGGTGGCGGCTCTCGCCGCCCGTGACGAGAAGGCTGAGGCTCCCTCGTAGCGACTGGTTCGGCCTCTCGACGTTGATCTACTTGGAGGCTTCGTGGTAGCCTTGATCTACCACCCCTATCTCTTCGGCGGTAGGGTCAGACCGCCCCCTCAGGCGGTCTCTGTCTTTGTTGGGGAGTAGAGATTGATCAACAACGTCAAAATGGACGGCTTCAATCTCTGCTGCCGCGCCCTCAAGGACAGGCCGCCAGGACCGGGGAGTACCACCCGCGCTGACTGGCTCAGCCTGCTGTTCCCGTCTCCAAGGCGAGCGCCCTTCAAGGGACTCTACGGACGCGGACTGGAATCCCCATAGGCCCACTCGTTAATCCGGGCTGGGCTCCGCCAGTTCAGATCCGGACGGGGTAGCAGGGTTCAGTGCCTAGGTTGCGCGCCAGGCCTGGTCTCAGCGGTCGCACCCTGCTCGGGAGGGCTGTTGTGGGGCATGCTACTGTCTAACAATCTGACCTGGCTTGAACGGACCCAAACCGACCGCCCACGAGCACTTAAGCTTTCCGTGTCGATTGAGTCCGTCAAATGAAGGTTCTTGATTTTGTCAAGTCTGGTGGAGCCTCCCGTATTGAGCGGGCCGTCGTCGCCAGCCCGGAGTCCGCTCCAAGACGAGTGGAGCGGGTCGGGAATCAGTTCGCAGTACAGCACGTCATGGTACCCCTGCCCGGACTCGAACCGGGGCACTCGGTTTAGGAAACCGATGCTCTATCCTCCTGAGCTACAGGGGCACACAATAGGCAAAACTGCGAATGGTCCTTAAAGCGCGCTTTCGGGGCTTACCTCTGTCACCTGCCCACATTGGCCGCAACATGCGACAACCCCCTCGAACGTATCTCCAGCCGCTACGTCAAAGTCTGCCAAGACACGTCCGCAGATGTCAACCGTGGTCGAAATGCTCTGACCTGTGTCAGTTTAGTAGGTGTGTCGCGCCACAGCAGGCAACACCGTCATTCCCGCGCACGCGGGAATCCACGGGGAGGGGGCGGGGAGCGCCCTCACCGGATGGCTCCGACTAAACTGACACAGGCTCCTGAGGCTCTCACTATGAGACTCGAACAGGGTTTAGGCCACCAAACTGGACAAAATCAGGAGCCTGCGTGTTGAGCTTCGTCTTGGCCGTGTAGGCACGGCGTACCTGTAGCCCCTTGAGCCTACAACCTCCTTCTACTTCTCGGAGAGCGTCAGGGCGGCCTTCCCCTGCTTGTTGGGTAGCGGGGGTTGCGCTTGAGATGGACGCGACCAACGAGGTGATTAGGGAACTGGCGGGGATAATCTAGCGCATGGCCGACCTGCCTCCGCTGGAAGGAGAGTCGTCCGGTTGTTTCGCGGCCCAAGATACTGCGGTGTCCTCCCGAGACGCCGGACATTCTAACGTTCGTGCCACGCTTTCGGGCGCCACCCTGAAGCGTACCTCTGGGCGAGGTGGATCGTATCTTGGTCATCCTCTGGCAAATTTCGGCACAAAGGCGAACGGGCCAGCCTGTCTACAGCGTCTGCAATTCCTTCACCGAACATCTCGACTAGTTCGTCCCAGAAGAGACGCTTCTCGGTGTGTCCGTTGTAATGAGCATAGTTGACGGCCGTACACAATACGGTAAGGGCGAATCCATCCTCAACGAGGTGCTCACGCAATTCAGCAGCGAGTCTAACCTTATCTTCGCCCTCAAGCCACAGCGAGGTTCGAATCGAAAGACCAGTAAGGTCCCAGTCGTCCGCGAGCCGCTTCGCCGTAGCAGATTCCAACTGCTCCACCAGTTGACGTTCTAGCTTCCTCGCTTGATCTTCGCCAACGAGCCCGTGCCCAACCGACTGGCGGTGTCCAACCATTTCGACTAGCTGGAACCGACCGGACAGAGTGTCGATCTTTCCAAGCATCGCAGACATGCTGGCCATGAGGGATTCTGGATCCTCGATCCTCTTCAGCAACCGATAGACAACACGAGTTACCTTGGATCGCGGTGACAAACCAAGCATGCCGACGGAGTCAGCGCTCAGTCTCCCCATTCGATTCACGAGCACCGGGACAGCTATAGGTGCCGCCTCTACCGGGAAATCGTGCTCGTAGTCCTCAAGCCGCTCAAGAGCTGCCTCGAGGCGCTGTTCATCTAGAGCATCTAGCAGCCTAATGAGTTTTCTTTCGTCGGTCAGAGCTCCTACCAGATCTCGGATCTCACGAGAGGGAATTTTGTCCTCGTCAAGCCCAGCTTGCAGGTAGATACGAAGGACTTCCTCACAGGCCACACGTCGCTGCTTCCGCCAGTTCGCAATCCAATTGGGACCATACGAGCTACGACCAAGGAATCCTTGCGTCGCCGGGAACAGAATCTCAAGGATGGAATTCAATACCCCGCGTTCGCCCTCTGCATGTTCGAGCAACGCCGACAGTTCTTCCCTAATCTTCCTTCGGTCCTCTTCGGTCATCCATAATCGTGATCCTGACTCGGCATGCACGAGGCACTCGGCGTGAGCTCTCAATTCATCGAACATTGACGGTCTGAGGATACGGAGTGCTTCCAAGCCGAGAAGATCAGCCAGTGCTACCTCTTGCCCGATCGTGTCGAGGGTTACGGGGATCGAGTACAGGTAGGCGCTTCACATCTCGAAGGTTGCCAAGAAGAGGCTTGATCACATCGTAAAAGACGCGACCCCACACGTCCTTATCAAACTGAGAGAGGTCGCGACCCCGTATCAACTCGTCGAGCCATGGTAAGAGCATCCCAGGCAGGATCGCCTCGCGTACAGCGGGAAGGTCGTAACTAACCTGCACGATCTTGTCCAAGTACTGTCGGCCTTCTACCTCGTCTTCGCCCAAGCTCTTCGCGACATGCCGCCTATCGAACGCAAGCAGGAAGACGACATTCGGTAGATCAGATGTGAGGCGTACCAGCCGCATCAGCTCACGAGTCTCGCTGAATTCAAGACGATCAATGTCATCAATGAGGACAACGACTCTCGACTCGGACTTCGACAGAGCGTTCCTGAGATGCCCACGCTTCGCGAGCAGGCTCGGTGGTTTGGTCCAGTGGTCTGTCAGTTTGGCGACTAGATTGGCAGCCCTGGCCGTGCCGGAAACGGGACTCAGTGGTGCCAGAGTTTGCCCCAGCCCGGCGAGCGCTCTGGCCACCTCTTTCAATCCTTCAAATCTATCTTGACCGAGCTGCGCACTCAGTTCGCGGAAGAACCGCGCCACCAGATCGTCTGCACCACCGAAAAGCCAAGGGTTGAAGTGCAGTAGCGCCATGGCGTCCACATCATCTTCAAGTGTCTCCGCGACCATATTGAGAACCGAAGTCTTGCCTGATCCCCACTCGCCCACAACAGCGATGGTGAAACCATGCTCAGCAGGGACAGCACATACTTGCCGAGCTATCGCCTCGGCAAAGGAGCGCCTTCCTAGACGGTCTTGCCCACGACACTCAATGGGGCGTCGGCGTCGAAGTACTTGGTGGCGGAAGAGTTCTGATTGCTGTTCACTTCAAGCTTCCATACCTCCCTTTGCCGTCTTGCGCTTCACCGGCTCCTCGGCCATGAACTCCGCCCAGGAGAACAGCGACCGCTGCGGAACAGTTGAAAATACAGTACACGTAGGCTGGGAGTGGTGGGCCAAGGCGTACCGATTTGCGAACTTTTCGGTGGGAGGTTCGTATCTGAGGATTCGGGCAGGCGCCCCCCGTAATTGCCCGCACGCCAGCGTTCCCAATGGCGGATGGAATCTGCTGTGAAGGAATCGGGCGGCACCGGTGCCGGAGTTCGTCACCTGAATCGCGGTGCGCGGATACAACCGCCGGAAGCGGAGTTTCTTCTCTTCCAACCAATTGGCTCAAAGAATCGTTGGGCTTCAACCGCGTCAGATTCTTTGAGCTTACGCTTTCTCTTCCCCGCCTTCCTCTCCCTGCGGCATCCGGTAGCCGACGCGTGGCCCTCTACCTTCTGCGAGCTGGCTCCTGCACATACGTGCTGTGTGCGCCATCCCGTCGCACCTCGTCTCTACCTGATCCCGGGGTCCAGCCTCAAGGTCCGTAGCGGCGTCTACCCCGGCGTGGCTCCCTACCCGCTCGGCCCGGGAACGCTGATCTCCAGACGGTTGGACAGCATCCTGCCGTCCCTGGCGCAGATGGCCCCCTCTGCCTCACAGTCCGTGGTGGGCGGCAGGACGATGGTTACCGCGCCGTTCCCGTCCGGCGTGACGCTGATCTCCCACCTCACGTTTTTCCTGTCGCTGCTCCCCTGCTCCAGCCGCCGCGCATTCACCACGTCGCCCCCGGTCACCGTGAAGGCATGGTCGCGAAGGGTTATGTAGCTGACGGGGATCTGCTCGCTGAAGCGCAGCTCGAAGGTGAACGTCGTGCTCCCGTCGTGGGACCCGGGCACGTCGTGTGCGCCGGCGGTCAGCAGGACCGTCTCCTCCTCTTCCTCGTCCTCGGGGATGGCCGCCGGCGCTGCAGCCGCCACCGCGGCCGTCGCCGCGCTGGTCAGCGACTCCTCGTTGCCCGCGAGGTCGGTGAAGGACACCCGCACCTTGATCGCCTTGCCCACGTCGGCTTCCACGAGGGTGTAAGAGAAGCCCGTGGCCCCGCTGATCTCGGTGTCCGTGGCCCCGTCGCTCGCGATCCACCGGTAGGCGACCGTGTCGCCGTTCACGCCGTCGACGTCGCTGATCCCCGACGTACGCGCCGTCAGGGTCTCGCCCACCCGGGCAGTGCCGCTGATGGTAGGGGCGCCGGTGGCCCCGGAGTTCTGCAGCGGGATCGTCACTTGCAGCCTGCCGGACAGTTTCCTGCCGTCCTGGGTGCAGACGGCTCCTGTCGCCTCACAGTCCGTGGTGGGTGGCAGCACGATGGTCACCGCGCCGTTGCCGCCCGGTTCCACGGTGATTTCCCACCGAACGTTGTCGCCGGGCGCCAGCCGCCTCGCCTTGACCACGTCGCCTCCCGTCACGGTGAAGGCGTGGTCCCTCAGGGTCTTGTAGCTGAAGTCGTCCTCGGGCGTTTCGCTGAAGCGCAGCTCGAAGCTGAACTTCTCGCTGCCATCGTGGGTTACGGGCACGTCGTGGGCGGCGGCGGTCAGCAGGACGGGCGTGTGGTTGGTGACCGACACCCCGCTGAAGGACGCGGCGGCGTTGCCGGCGAGGTCGCGGAGCCGCGCCGCCGACTCGTCCGCCGGGGCCGTGTAGTCCACCGTCACCGCCTCGCCCGCGACGACCGCCGCCGCCAGGGTCAGGGTCACGCTGCTGTCCGAGGCCGTCACCGTTTGCACCGCGCGGCCCGCGCCTGCCGCGGTCACCGTGAAGGCGGAGGCCGCGGGGAGGGCGTCCGTGTCCAACGCTTCGTCGAACGTGAGGCTCAGTCCTGTGCCGTCAACCGCGGCCGAGGAGACAAGCGGCGCGGTGGTGTCCCCGGGCGTGCTCTCGTCGCTGCCGGATGTATCTCCTCCGCTGCCGGCCTCGGACTGCTCGCCCTCGGTTGACTCATCACCACCGGTCGGTTCCGTGTGGTTGCTGACCGCCTGTCCGCTGAACGAAGCGACGGCGTTGCCCGCCGCGTCCCGCAGCTTGCCATCCGACTGACCCGTGGGAGCGGTGTAGCCCAGCGTGACTGTCTGGCCCGCTTCGACCCACCAGGACAAGCCCAGGCGCACGGTGTTTCCGCTCACGCTCACGCCTGAGACGTCGAGGGGCGAGCCGTCGACGTTCACGCTGAAAGCGCTCGTGGCAGGGATGGAGGTCGCGTCCAGCGCCTCGTCGAAGGTCAGGGTCATGCTGGCGAAGTACACGTAGGCCGAGGAGAGAAGCGGCGGCGTGGCGTCGCCGGGCGTGGCGTCTTTCTTGCTGGACGCCTTGCCCTTGCCGGATGCGCCGCCCTCGCTTCGGGCGCTTGTGCCCAGCACCACCGTGCCGACGTGCGAGAGCAGCGCATCGAATCCGGTCGCGATGCTGCGAATGGTCCCTCCGCCGAGCGTGAGGCTGTCCAGGGTCACCGCAATGTGGGTGTGCGATCCGTCGTCTGCGGTCAGGGTGTACGCGAAGGTCAGCGTCGTGGCGCCGCTGCCGCTCTCGTACGCGGCGCTGCGCGCGCTCGTGCCCCCGAGCCCGAGGTCGATGCCGAGCGTCGGTGTGCCCGTTCTCGTCTCGACGACCACGCTTTCGCTGAAGGTCAGGGCAACGCGCACGGTTTCGCCCTCGCTCCAGGTCCCGTCGTCGCCCTCACCGCTCACGACGGGCGTCCCCGTGATCGTCGGCGGGTCGGCCTCCACGCTTCCGCTGGCCGTCTCGGCCCCCCTGATCTCAATCTGGAGCGCCGACGTCCCTCCCATGGAGCGCCAGGGCCACGGGTACGGGGTTTCCTCCCCCGTAAGGGGATGGCGGACCCTCAACTGACGGATCCGGGAGTTACGGTGGATGGACCAGCCCGGCTCCGCAGTCACGCCGCCGCTGTCGATGATTTCGATGTCGGCATAGCGGCGGTTATTGACACCCCCCTTGATCACGACGAAGTAGTCCGTAATGGCTGCGAGCGTCGTGTTCGGCGGAGCGGTGTAGACAACGCCGTATCGCGTCCTGTCGGGCGCCAGGGTCGGTGGCTCCGCAAGCGTGATGACATCCGTGGTCGCGCCGGGGTTGCCCCTCGCTATCTGTACCGTCGGCACTGCGGTACCGTCGTGCGTGTCCATCTTGATCGCAACGCTGCTCAGGGTGTAACCGCCGGCGTGAGCCCCCGTGCGGAACCCCTGCGCCCTGCTGAAATCATCCAGCTGCCCCGTCTTGGTGTGGGATACGGGCTCCGCGTTGCTGACCAATGAGTCCGCTGCCCGCCTGTATGGTTCGATTCTTGGTGGGCGTGGCGTGGCGGGCGTCACATTGATCGTCATGGTGTAGTTCGACACGCTTCTGTTCCCGCGGTTGTCTTCCACCTCGAACGTGAACGTCGCGAAGTCGTCCCCGTCTCCGGCTCCCGGCGCGATGTAGAGGACGAGCCTCAGGTCGACACCCTGGATTCGCATCCCACCCGGCAGATGCCTCGGTTCGAGGATTCGGTTGTTCACCTGCACCCAGCCCTTGCCTTCGGCCGGCAGGGAGGTGATATACACCGCGCGGAAGTCATCCCGGTGCCCTAAGAAATTGAAGTCGCTCCTTTCGAACCGGTACACGCCGCCTTCGACCACGGTGACCTCTCCGTTGCGCGCCAGGAGGCTCCCCCTCAGCACTGTAACCGTATAGTCCCGCTCCCTTTCGCCGACCGTCACCCTGATTAAGACATCGTTTTTCCCGTGCTTGAGCCTCACCTGGCGGCTGGCGGCCCTGGTGCCCCCGCCGGTCACGGACCTGCTGGGGGCGCCGCGAAACTCAACGGTCGCGGCCGGGTCGTCTGCGACCGCCGTTACCGTGATCTGGTACACGTTACTGGGCACTGACGCGTCGTAGATCCCCGTTTCAGACGCAAGGGGCGGAGTGAGAGTGCCGTGGCTCAGCTCCAGCGAGGCCAGCCTCGCAAGGCGCCTAGCGTCGATGGTACCCGTACCCGATGGAAACGCCCCGCTGGTGCGTTCCTCCGCGGAACCGCCTCCGTCAGTGAACGACACCTTCACCTTCACCTTCTTCCCCACGTCGGCCGCAACCAGCGTGTACGTGCTGGAGGTGGCGCCGGTGATGTCGGTGTCGGTGGTGCCGTCCACCCGGACCCACTGGAAGGTGTAGCCCGTCGGGAAGGCGCCGGCCGGCAGACTGTTCAGATCGGCGATCGTGCCCGCGCCCGCCGTCAGCTCCTGGCCCACGTTGGGCGAGCCGGTGATCGCGGGAGCGCCCGTGGCGGCGACGGGGCCGCGCACCAGCCTGACCGGGACGACATCGTTCTCCGACCAGGACAGGCCGGGGTTGGTCGGATTCAAGTTAAGAGATGCACTTCCGGTCGTCGTCGTCGGGTCGGTGAAGGTTGTGGTCTGCTTGCTCGCGCCCGTGCCAAACTCCAGCGTGAAAGTGCCCGCGCCGAGCAGGCCGTCAGACGGTTGTGCACCCGAAGTTCTGGCTGTATTGAAGAGTACGGTGGTGGTGGTGAAGTACCACAGTTGGTCCACACGGATCGTAGCCGTGCTCCGGGTGAACGTATCGGGCGTCAGGCTGCCGAAAGGTGGAGGGGAAGCGCCAGGGCCCCTAAAACCGATTCGTCCTAGGTAAGTCCCCACCGTCAAGGAGCCGCACCAGATCTCGTTGGGGTCCGTCGGGTCACAATGGCTGAGGTCGGGCGTCTGGGCCTCGGCCGGCGCCGGGTCCGCCACCAGCGACCCGGCCAGGGCGAGGACGGCGAGCGCCGCCGCCAGCAGGAGCCGGCGCGGCCGCCACAGTCTCCGTCCTTTCGCGAGCTCGTTCCTGGATATGCCTGCTGTGTGTGTCATCTCGTCGCACCTCCCCTTGAACTGATTCCGGGGGACAAGCCTCAAGGTCCGTAGCGGCGCCTGCCCAGCCGGGAGTGGGCACGTGGCGCACCACCCGCCCGGAAGAGCGGCGTGATCCATTCAAGAACATAGCCGCAACTCAAAGCCCTGCCTAGATTCGTTTGTACACAATCGAGCTTGAGTTTCGGCGCTCTATTCAGACACCTGGGACAGGGCTGTTTGTACATCGCTTAGGGGGTACAAAGCGCTGTACGTTTGTACATACGAGATGTGTACGTTGCGATCTAGCATTTGCTTCAGCGAAGGCGATACAGTTGACGCTGGGAACAGGGCAATCCAGGAATCGCCCCTCTCGAGCGTCGATGGGACGCCGCTTGTGCGAGGGCGCCTTCGGGGGTGCCTGTGCTGAGGCCCTGTTGGATGGAGGGCTGGCTGCCGGATGTGCTGATGACGTACGTACACGCAATAGGGAAGGGGTTGAACCGGCTCGTGCAGGCCGATGCCGATGTCGTGCGTCACGCGGCGTGGGTCTCGGTCTGGGGACGATGGTTCATTTGGCTCGTTGGCGTCGGCATGTTGGCCTACCGTCCGAGTTTGTGGTATCCCGAAGACATCGCGTATCTGTTTCTGAATGTATCGCTGGCAACGATCAACGGCGTTTTCCACTTCAGGCTCCTGACGAACAGGCCAGTGACCTGGCGGTGGATGCTCGCCCTCAGTGCCATGGACATGGCGCTGATCACAGCCAACATCGTCGTCAGCGGCAGATTCGACAACTTCATCTTCATCATCTACTATCCGGCCCTTTCCCTCTTTGCCGTGGTTTTCATTTCGTTTTGGATGAACATGGCCTGGACGACGATGGTGGCCGCCGCTCACAGCGTGGTTAGCGTGGTTGCGGGCTCAGGTCTGGACCTGGGTATGGGCGACGAGAGAGCGCTGATTGCTAGAGTGGCGGCGATGTATCTCATCGTTGTCGGCATCGTCCTGATCACAGGATTCGAACGCGCCAGGAGACAGGCGGCGATGGCGAGGGAGCGCCAGCTACAGCAGGAACGCATCGAGCTCTCCAAGACGATCCACGACACCACGGCCCAGACCGTCTACATGATCGGCCTCGGCATAGAGGGCGCCATGAAGCTGGCGGGCGACTCGAACCCGAAGCTGACGGAGAGGCTCGCGGCTACGGCCGCGCTGTCCAGATCGGCCATGTGGGAGCTGAGGAAGCCGATCGACATGGGCCGCATATTCGAGGGTCGGGACCTGGCGCGCGTGCTTGGTTCACACACCGCGACGTTCGCAACGATCACCTCCGTCCCCGCCGAGATGATGCAGTCCGGCAAGGAGCCGCCGCTGCCCACGGTGGTCCGGACCGGTATTTTCTCCATCGCGCACAACGCCCTCGCCAACGCCTTCCTGCACGCGCAGGCCGGGAGGGTCGAGGTCAGGCTGGACTTCGACTCCGGCGGCGTTCGCCTGTCCGTCTCCGACGATGGAATCGGGCTGCCGGACGACTACACCGAGCGCGGCCGGGGCTTCAGCGGCATGCAGACGGATACGGAACGAATGGGCGGCAGGCTTATCGTGGAATCGGGGGTGCCTGGAGGGGGGACCACCATAACCTGTCTGGTCCCCCGTGCTTCCTCCGTAATAGGAGACTGAGATGCCATCGAACAACGGAATAAGAGTGATGCTGGTGGACGACCATCCCATAATGAGGAGGGGGCTGCGGGAAATGCTGGAGGATGCCGGAACGTTCGAGGTCGTGGCTCAAGCGGGGGACGGGGTGGAGGCGATCACTCAGGCGGAGGAGACGCGGCCAGACGTCGTCGTCATGGACGTGATGATGCCGAAAAAGGACGGCGTGGAGGCCTGCCGGAGTATCCTCGACCTGCTGCCGGAGACGAAGGTACTGATGTTCACGGCCTCCTCGGAGGACGACGCCGTCATTGAGGCAATTGCCGCCGGGGCGGCGGGCTTCATCCAGAAGTACTCGGGGAGCGACGAGCTGATGGACGCCATCCGGAAGGTGGCGGAAGGGCGATTGATGATCCCCGACGACGCCTTGAGGCGGGTCTTCAGGCTGATACGCAGCGGGACTGTAATGACGCCCGGGCCGAAGGTGCTGACCGTAAGGGAACGGGAGATCCTCGCGCACTTCGCCAGGGGCAAGCCGTATGCCGGGATAGCTGAGGCCCTGGGCGTCAGCACGGTGACGGTGAGGAACGCCATCTACCGGGTGCAGGACAAGCTGGGGGTCGAGTCCAAGCAGGAGATCGTGGTGTGGGCCGTGAGGAACGGGCTGCTGGACGGGGAGATCGATGGTTGAATCAGGCGTACTTCCGGAAGCTCCCAGCCATGTACTGAAGAGGTCGCTGCCTACCGTCAAGTATTCACATTTAGCCGGGCACGCCCAGTTCCTTGTGCGGCACAGCTGTGGACCGGAGGGCAAGAGCCCCAAATGTGAAGTGGAAGGTGGGGTTCGGCGGGTAAGCGCGGGAGCAGAGCGCGATGACGACCGCACAACGAGGACCGAGAACCCCTAACCCGGAGACCGCCAGTGAGTGTGGCAACGCATCTGACCGGCGTTCAGAGTTGGAGCGTATCCGCGGGGAGAATTGAGATAGAACAGGGATAGAGGGAGCTAACCTATCACTCGGGCCGTCCTAGGCCTCCCAGCCAAAGCTCGAAGATGGTACTTGTTTCAGTGCACGGTTGGTGGGCGATAGAGGACTCGAACCTCTGACCTTCTGTGTGTAAGACAGACGCTCTAACCGACTGAGCTAACCGCCCACGCGATCGATCCGGGTTGCCGAATGGATGATGGGAAGAGGGGGGTGGCGCGCTTGGCGGGACTCGAACCCACGGCCTCAGCCTCCGCAGGGCTGCGCTCTATCCAACTGAGCTACAAGCGCACTGAATGTGATCATCGCCGCATGACGTTGGGGGTTGGTGCCGAAGGAGGGATTTGAACCCACACACCCGTAAGGATACTACGTCCTGAACGTAGCGCGTCTGCCGTTCCGCCACTTCGGCCAATTGTATATCGCACTCCCTGGTAGTCTGATGTCAGCGGCGTCTATGGGCGCCGGATTCCGGATAGGCTTTGTGGTGGGCGATCGAGGATTTGAACCTCGGACCTCTCGCGTGTGAGGCGAGCGCTCTAACCACTGAGCTAATCGCCCTGGATACTTGGTCGAGATTCCCGGGATAGCCGAGACCGGCTCGCTGTTCATCTTTAACGTGCGTCGCGATCGGGGCTGGCGACCCTGACCATTACCATGTGGTGGCAACGACAGGGTTCGAACCTGTGACCTAGCGCTTATGAAGCGCCCGCTCTACCGCTGAGCTACGTTGCCACTTGGATAACGCCCTGTACTGAAATCATATGGCATCCCAAAAGATGGTGTCAAACTTTATCGGAGCGCTGAGCCTGCATCAGTTTAGCCGGCGGTCAGTTTGAGAGGGTGGCGTTGCGTCCCGTCCGCAGACCCGCGTAGAGGGCGGGTTTCAAACCCGCCCTCCATATCTCATCTACTACTGAACTGACACAGGCTCCTATAATTATCGGCGCGCGAGAAGACTCCCGAAACAGAAACCTGTATCAGTTTAGTCGGTCTGGTAGTTGGATCGAAGCTATGCCCACACCCCGGCCTGTGGACTCCCGCTTTCGCGGGAGTGACGAGAGGGACGCAACGTCATCCTCTCAAACTGACCGCCGACTAAACTGATACAGGCTCCCGAAACAGTACCGGTTTGCCGCCGGAAACGCGCACATGCTAGAATTGCCAGCGAAGAAGAAAGAGATAATCAAAAGAGACAGGAACCCAGGAGACGGGATTGGACGCGGCTGAGAAGCAAGCGATAATCGCTGAGTATAAGACGAACGAGAACGATACGGGATCCACTGATGTTCAGGTGGCCCTGCTGACAGCCCGAATTAACCGTCTGACCCAGCACCTGAGAGAGAATAAGCACGACGAGTCCACAAGACGCGGACTCCTCAAGATGGTAGGACGCCGACGCAGGCTGCTGCGATATCTCAATGGCGAGAACGTCGCACAGTACAGAACGCTGATTTCCAGGCTCGGCCTCAGAGGATAATCCCCCTCACAGCACCCGCCAACGGGCGCTTTTCTTCTTCCTATTGGTTCCACATAGGAGGCTTTACGCTCGATGACAACCCCTTTTGAACTGGATATTGGCAACGGAGTGCTCTCATTTGAATGCGGCAAGCTGGCACAGCAGGCCAACGGCTCGGTAGTCGTCAAGTACCACGACAACGTGCTGCTGGTAACTGCAACCACCGCCGCACCCCGGGAAGGGATCGATTTCTTCCCCCTCACGGTCGACGTTGAAGAGCGATTGTATGCGCGAGGAAAGATCCCGGGAAGCTTCTTCAAGCGCGAGGGGCGACCCTCGACCCACTCGATCCTCATCGCCAGGTTGACCGACAGGCCCATTCGACCACTGTTCCCCAAGGGCTTCAAAAACGAGGTCCAGATCATCGTCACTCCCCTGTCGTCGGATACGACGAACCCCTACGACGTGATGACCATAATAGGCGCATCCACCGCGCTGACGATTTCCGACATCCCCTTCGAGGGCCCGATCTCGGCGACTCGGATCGGGTACATCGGTGGTGAGCTGATAGTCAATCCAACCTACTCCGAGCTCGAAGAGAGCCAGCTTGACCTGATGGTAGCCGGCTCCAGGTCCGGAGTAATCATGATGGAGGCCGGGGCCGGTGAAGTGTCGGAGGACACGGTCCTCAAGGCAATCGAGCGCGCGCAGGAAGTCAATCTGCGCGTGATCGAACTCCAGGAGCAGCTCGCTGAAGCGTTTGGCAAACCCAACATGGAATACGTCCCGCGCGGATACGATGCCGACCTGGTCGCGCAGGTCTCAAGCGATATCTCCGAAGCGCTCGGCGACGCGCTCGCGCTGCCGGGTGACGACGGCGACGCCAAGGTAAGTGAGATCAAGGCGAGTCTGTTCGAGCAACATGGCGAAGCCCACGATGCCAGTCTGATCGCTTCCGCGTTCGGCGAGGCGCTCGAGGATGCATTCAAGCAGCGTGTTCTCGAAACTGGCGAACGTCCGGATGGGCGAGGCCTCACCGAGATCCGGCCTCTGTCCAGCGAAGTGGGACTCTTCCCGCGAACGCACGGCACCGGCCTGTTCACCAGGGGCGAAACCCAGGTCCTTGGCGTTTGCACCCTCGGCTCGGTCGGAGACTCCCAGAAGATCGACAATCTCAGCCCCGAAGATGTGAAACGGTTCATGCTGCACTACAACTTCCCGCCGTTTTCGACGGGAGAGGCGCGGCCGATCCGTTCGACAGGCCGGAGGGAGATCGGGCACGGCGCGCTTGCTGAGCGGGCGTTGGCTGCTGTCATTCCCAGTGAGGAAGATTTCCCCTACACCCTCCGCATTGTGGGCGAGTGTCTAAGCTCCAACGGATCGACGTCAATGGCGACGGTGTGCGCCAGCACTCTGTCCCTGATGGACGCCGGTGTGCCGATAAAGGCTCCGGTCGCCGGTATCTCGATTGGCCTCGTAACCGGCGAGGGCGGCCGCTATGTGACCCTCACCGACATTCAGGGCAAAGAGGACCACATGGGCGACATGGACTTCAAAGTCGCCGGCACCTCAGATGGAATAACCGCCATACAGCTCGACATGAAGGTGAAGAGCATCAGCTACGACGTGATCTATGATGCGCTCCACCAGGCAAAAGAGGCCCGCGGAACGATCCTCGAGCACATCAAACAGACCATCCCTGAAAGCAGGTCCGAGATGAGCCCATATGCGCCGAGGATGGAATCCATCAAGATCGCGGTGGACAAGATCGGCGCGGTCATCGGGCCGGGTGGCAAGACGATCCGCGGGATCGTCGAGGATACCGGCGCAACTGTCGACGTACAGGACGACGGGACGATCGTTATCGGTTCGAGTGACGGCAACGCCTCGGCGCGGGCCATCCAGATGATCCGTGATCTCACGAAAGAGATCGAGATCGGGGAGATCTATACGGGCAAAGTCGTGAGGACCACGGATTTCGGAGCGTTCATCGAGCTGGTCCCAGGCAAGGACGGCATGGTACACATCAGCGAGCTCGCCAACTACCGTGTTCCCACGGTCGAGGACGAGGTCAATGTTGGTGATGAGGTCAACGTACTGGTGACCGACGTGGACCAGACCGGACGAGTGAGGCTGTCTCGACGCGCGCTTCTCGGTGACAGCGACGAGGACGACCCGGTTGAAGCCGCTCTGCGCCGGCAGCGGGCCGGACGCGGCGGTTCCAGGCGTGGCGGCCCCGGTGGTGGCGGATATGGCGGCGGTGGTGGTGGCGGATATGGCGGCGGCGGTGGTGGTGGCGGATATGGCGGCGGTGGCGGCGGCGGCGGGCCAAGGAGGGATGGTCCTGGCCGCGGCGGTCCGCGCAACCGAGACCGTGACAGGGGTCGGGACGGCGGTAGGGATGGCGGTAGGGATGGCGGTAGGGATGGCGGTAGGGATGGCGGTAGGGATGGCGGTAGGTCGGGATACCGGTCCGATCGGTCCGGCCCACGCAACCGTGACCGTGACAGGGATCGGGACAGAGGAGACAGCCGAGATCGGAACCGCGGCGAAGGCCGCGGCGAAGGCTTCAGGCGCTGGGGTCGCGATTAGTCGAATCAACTGACGAGGGCGGCTCCATATGAGCCGTCCTCATCCACTCACAGTCCAGGAGGTATCAAGTGTCATCCATTGATGTCGTCGTACACGGGGCGCTCGGCAAGATGGGGCAGGAGGTGCTTCGCGCCGTCACAAACGCCGATGATATGCACGCAGTCGGCGCCGCTGACAGCCGAGCCGAGCCAGGTGAGCTGCAACTACCGGATGGCGCCGGGATTGTGCCGCTCTCCAACGATCTCGCAGACGTCCTGGAAGGCGCGGATGTCGTGGTTGACTTCTCCAGCGCCGACGGCGCGGCGTCAGTCATGCGGACCGCATCGGCGCACAAGGTCAACGTGGTCATCGGCACCACCGGACTCGTGGAAGACAATATCCGCGAAGCCGAAGACCACGCCAGCGAGCACGACGTCGGGATAATCATCGCGCCCAACTTTGCCATGGGCGCCGTGTTGATGATCCACCTGGTCAAAGTGGCGGCGCAGTTCTTCGACTACGCTGACCTGACCGAGATGCACCACGAGGCCAAGATCGACGCGCCGTCGGGGACCGCGTTGGCGATCGCCCAGGCCGCGGTGGACGGAAAGGCCGGTGGCTTCACCAACATCCGCGCGGAAAAAGAGTTGATCTCTGGCCCACGAGGTGGCGACTTCCAGGGCATCAGCGTCCACAGCGCCCGGATGCCCGGTCGCATGGCCCACCACGAGCTGGTCCTCGGCGCACTGGGCCAGACCCTCACGATCCGGCACGACTCGATCAACCGCGAAAGCTTCATGCCCGGCGTCACCATGGCGATCCGCGAGGTGGTCCAGCGCAAAGGCCTCACGGTGGGCCTCGAAAACATCATGGGGCTTGCGTAACAACTCCTTGCCGTCTGGCGACTTTGGACAAGTCAGCCTCAGAGTGAGGGAAGACTTGTCGTAGCCCTGCATGACCCAGTGCCTGCTGGCATCGACCCCAACGTACGCGCTAATATGCTGGCAAGCATCTTCCCATTCAATTGGAGAAACTCCGTGAACGACTGTAGCATCGCAATCGTAGGTGCCACCGGAGCGGTGGGCCAGGTTTTCCTCAGAATCATCGAAGAGCGCGACTTCCCGGCCTCCTCTATTCGCCTCTGCGCCTCCGAGCGGTCCGTCGGGAAGAATCTCAGCGTCAGGGGCGAGAAGATACCCGTCGAGCTGGCGACTCCTGATCTCATGAGCGAGGTCGACTTTGCGTTCATCGCCGCATCCACCGCGGTGAGCCGGGAGCTGGCCCCACTTGCCGCCGAGCATGGCGCGGTAGCCATCGACGACAGCTCCGCGTTTCGGATGCGGCCGGATGTCCCGCTGGTCGTGCCCGAAGTCAACGGCGACGACCTAGACGACCACCGCGGCATCGTCGCGATCCCAAACTGCACCACCACGCCGCTGGTCATGGCTCTGAAACCGCTCCACGAACAGAACCAGGTCAGACGAGTAATCGCCGCGACGTACCAGTCCGTGACCGGGACCGGAGCCGCGGCCGTCCAGGAGCTCAGGGACCAGGCACAGGCCGTTCTCGACGGCGAGCGTACGACTGCGGACGTGTATCCCCATCAGATAGCGTTCAGCGTACTCCCACACGTGGAGCCGTTCTGGGACAACGGCTACACCAATGAGGAGATGAAGATGCAGAACGAGACACGCAAAATCCTGCACGCGCCGGACATCCGAGTCTCGTCAACCTGCGTCAGAGTGCCCGTCGTGGTCAGTCACAGCGAGGCGGTCAACATCGAATTCACCGACGCGATCAGTCCCGGAGAGGTGCGCGAAATCCTGGAGGGAGCGCAGGGAGTGCTTGTGGTGGACGATCCACAGTCCAACGTGTATCCTATGCCAATCGTGGCCGAGGGACAGGACGATGTCCTTGTTGGACGTATCCGGTCCGACTTGGCCTTGGATAACGGCATCGCGATGTGGCTCTCGTGCGACAACCTGCGAAAGGGTGCCGCGCTGAACTCTATACAGATTGCGGAGGAGATGCTGAAAAGGGACCTGCTGCCGAGGTAGTAGTCCACTCGTCCGCCCGGGAGGTAGACATGGCTGAGATAGGACGGCTCCTGACTGCGATGGTTACGCCCTTCGATGAAGAGGGCGAGATCGACTACGCGAAGGCGCGTAAGCTGGCGCGCGCGCTTCTGAATTCAGGCTCGGACGGCCTGGTGATCGGAGGCACGACCGGCGAATCGCCCTCGATGAGCGACGACGAGAAGATACGGCTGTTCGCCGAGGTCAAAGAAGAGGTCGGTGACGAGGCCGCTGTAATTGCCGGTACCACCGATAACAACCACCGGAAGTCGGTCGAGCTTTCGATCGAGGCGCAGAATGTTGGCGCCGACGGGCTGCTGCTGACCGTGCCAGCCTACAACAAGCCCACGATGGAGGGCCTGTACCAGCACTTCAAAGCGATCGCGGCAGCCACTTCTCTGCCCGGCATTCTGTACAACGTACCGTCACGGACGTCGTTGAACATGGATGAGGCGACAACGCTGAGACTGGCGGAGATCGACAACATCGTCGGGGTGAAAGAAGCATCGAGCGACCCTGTGCAGATCACGCGGATCATCGACGGCGCTCCGGACGACTTCAGAGTCTGGTCGGGAAACGACGACGAGACGTTTTCGATCATGTGTACGGGTGGATACGGAATTGTGAGCGTGGCGGCCCACGTCGTCGGTCTGCAGATCAAGGAGATGATGGGCAGAATCCTCGAAGGCGACATCGAGGCGGCAGCCGCAGAGCACCGCCGGCTGCTCCCGTTGTTCAAAGCCATCTTCTGGGTGACGAACCCCATCCCCATCAAGTACGCCGTCAACCGGGCGGGACTCGACATTGGGAAGCCGCGACTGCCGCTGTGGGAGGCCGACCAGGACTTCACCAGCAAGTTCGACCCGCTGATGGACGAGTACGACATCGACCTTCCGGTGAACGGCGCATAGACTCAACAAGTCACGCGAACACAGAAACGGGGCTGGGTTGCATTAACCCTGCCCCGTTTGTCTTTTCTCAATCGTCCGGACCGGCTCAGACGTGCATCATCGATCTGACCATGACGGTCTCGTCCCTGTGCGGACCGGTGGAGATCAGATCCACGGGGCAGCCGATCAGCTCCTGGATCCGCTCGACGTAGTTCCTGGCCTCCGCGGGCAGGTCCCGATATCGGCGGACGCTGGCCGTCGGCCTGTCCCATCCCGGCATCTCTTCAAAGATGGGCATCGCGCGTTCCAACGCCGCCACTCCGCCGGGGAAGTCGTCAGACTTCTCGCCGTCTTCGTCAATGTAGTGGGTGCAAATCCGCACGGTCTTGAAGCCGTCGAGCACATCGAGGCGGGTCAGCACCGCTGAATTGTATCCATTGATGAGCGCGCTGTACTTCGCCGCGACCCCATCGAACCAGCCAACCCTGCGCGGCCTGCCCGTAGTCGTCCCAAACTCCTGTGCAAGCTCGCGGATGGTCTCGCCGGTCTTATCGTGCAGCTCCGTGGGCAGCGGGCCGGTCCCAACTCTGGTGGTATAGGCCTTGAACACACCGGTGATTCCCTCGATGTGCGTGGGGCTCACACCCAATCCAACAGAAGCTCCACCGATCGTGGGGTTGGATGAGGTCACGAACGGGTAGGTCCCGTGATCGAGGTCCAGGAGCACACCCTGCGCACCCTCCATCAAGATATTCTGTCCGGCGGCGAGGGCCTGGTTGACGATCTTCTCGGCGGGGCCGATGTACCGCGACATTCGCTCGCCCCACTGCCGGCACTTGTCGAACACGTCGTCCAACCGCAGCGGCTCAGCCTCGTATACCTTGGAGATCACCGCGTTGGTGTATTCGAGGATACCTTCGAGTCTTGGGATCAAAGCCTCGATGTCGAGCAGGTCGGCCGCCCGGACGCCCGTCCTGGCGGCCTTGTCCGCGTAAGCCGGGCCTATGCCCTTGCCGGTCGTACCGATCCGCGCCTTCCCGCGAGCTCGTTCCGCAAGCTCGTCGAGTATCACATGATACGGCATGACCAGGTGCGCGCGCTCACTGATGACGATGCGGTCAGAGATGTCGATTCCCCGCGCCCGGAGATCGTCTATCTCCTCGAGAAGTACGTCGGGGTCAACTACGACGCCGTTTCCGATCACGTTCAGGGCTTGCGGCCAGAACACTCCGCAAGGAATCAGGTGGAAGCTGAACTTCCCTCGGTCGTTGACGACCGTGTGACCGGCGTTGTTGCCCCCGGCGAACCGGGCGACCACATGAGCGTCCCTGGCAAGGAAATCGACTATTTTTCCTTTGCCCTCGTCGCCCCACTGGGCCCCGAGAACAGCGTATGCGGGCATCTTCAGACCCCTAAATTCTCAGCTTTTGACCGTCGTACAGGTTGGGCCGCGGGCGCGTCAAGCCGCCGGCGGCAGATGAAACGATGGGAGAGACGCTCTGGCGGAGTGACGAAGCAACCCGAACGCCCCGGCGAGTATAGCAAACGGCGGGACGCAATTGAAGCACGCTCGTCAGCGTACCCGGACCTTTCCAAAGACATTACATAGGGAGTGTTTTCCCTTATCCCTTTGATGGAAGAGGGAACTTTAGAAACTTACTCTCACCGTATGTGCGCGCCCGGCAAACCAGCCTCCACCTTCGAGAACGCGCGGTCCAGCTTGGCGACGATCTCATCGGCCTCGGCGCGCGTGATGCACAGCGGAGGTCCGACGGTCACCCGGTGGTCACTGCATCGGAGGACCAGCCTCTCCGATTCGAACGCCGCACTGAGCCGCTTACTCAGATGAACATCCTCCGGGTACCTCTCCCCGGTGTCGCGGTCGGCGACAAGCTCCATGCCCATGAGAAGGCCGAGTCCTCGGACGTTGCCGATCATTTCATGGACTTCTGATAGGCTGATAAGCCCGTTCAGCATATGCGCGCCGACTTCCCGTGAGTTGTCCACCAACCCCTCGGACTCTATGATCTCGATGTTCTTGAGCGCGACGGCCGCGGTCACGGGATGGCCTCCGAATGTGAGGGCCTGTCTGAAGATATTGTCCGTCCCCGCGAACACGTCCGCGACCTCCGGCGTAACGATCGCGTTGGCGAGCGGCACGTAGCTGGACGTTATGCCTTTGGCCATTGTCAGTATGTCCGGCGTCACTCCCCAGTGCTCCATCGCGAACATCGTTCCGGTCCTGCCGAACCCGTTGATGACCTCGTCCGCGATCAGGATTACGCCGTAGCGGTCGCATATCTGCCGCAGAAGCGGCCAGTACTCGTCCCCAGGAACCGCCGCCCCCATGGACGACGACACCGGTTCAGCGATCACCGCGGCCACACTGGACGCGCCGTGGAACTTGATCAGATCCTCAATGGCCTCCGCGGACCGAATAGCGGCCTGCGAATCGGTCTCCCCTCGTACACCGGAGTTGTACGCGTCCGGGTGGGGAGCGTGGATCATGCCCGGGAAAGCCGGTTCGTAGTCCTCAAGCCGTGCCTCACCGCCCAGCCACATGGTGAGGCCAAGCGCGCCGTGGTACGAGCCTTTGCGACTGATGATCTTGTACCTGCCCGACTCGCCCCGGCGCTTGTGGTAGGCGCGCGCTATCTTGATGGCAGTCTCGTTAGCCTCCGACCCCCCGGTCACCGGCCATGAGCGCTCCAGCGCGCCCGGAGCTATCTCGGCCAGCTTGGCGGCCAGCTCGACCAGTGGCTCGGTCGCGGAGCCCTGCGGAAAATAGACCAGCTTCGACATCTGCTCCCGCATGGCCTCGGCCAACTCTCGCCTGCCGTAGCCTATGTTTACGCACATGTAACCGCCGTTTACGTCGATCCACTCATGGCCTTCAGCGTCAGTGACGCGGATCCCCTGCCCCTCGACCATGACAGGCGGGCCGCCCGCCTCTGCGGCAGTGGTCCAGCTCCTGTTGTGCATCCACAGGTGGTCCAGCGCGGCCTGCCGCGGCAGAACCGCCATATCTGCTTCGTTCGTTGCTGTATCAGGCATACTGCGCAATCCCCAGGTCCCCCTCAAACTCCCACAGGCTGAGGTCTAATGCGTGGATGATCTCGTCAACCTCCGACGTGGTGATACACAGAGGAGGCCCTATCTGGACGACTGGTCCGGCTACGCGAAGGATGAGTCCGTTCTTCTTGAAACTCTCGTTCAGCCGATCGACGATCCGGTCCTCCGGGGCGAAAGGTTCCCACGTCTCGCGGTCTTTGACGAGCTCCATTCCCATCAGAAGGCCCCGGCCGCGCACTTCACCGATCGATGGGTGATCGCCCATCATTCCTTCCAGCTGCTCCTTGAAGTATGCCCCGACGTCGGCTGAGTTCTGCACCATGCCTTCGGTCTCGATGATCTCGATATTCTTGAGCGACGCGGCCGCCGACACCGGGTGTCCGCTCGAAGTGAGTACGTGCCGTAGGTAGTCTTCCTCGCCCGCGAACGCTCCCGCGACATCATCGGATGCGATGGCGGCCGCCATGGGAAGGTACGAGCTGATGATGCCTTTTGCGATCGTCATGATGTCGGGAACGACACTCCAATGCTCGATCGCGAACATGCTGCCCGTGCGGCCAAAGCCGTTTATCACCTCGTCCGCGATCAGCAGAACACCGTAGCGGTCGCATATCTCCCGCAGCATCGGCCAGTACTCGTCCCCGGGCACCACGGCCCCGAGCGGCATCGCTATCGGCTCGCCGATGACCGCGGCCACCGTTTCCGGCCCTTCGAACTTGATTAGCTCTTCGACCGCCTGCGCGCACCTCACGGCGCACTCCGAAGATGTCTCGACTTCGGACCCGGTCCGCACCGGCAGTGGGTGTGGCGCGTACACCATGCCCGGATAGGCCGGTTCGAAGTCATCGCGCTGAGTGGTCGGCGTGCCACCGAGCCACAGCACGCCTGCCGTCGTTCCGTGGTACGAGCCCTGGCGACTGATGATCTTGTACCGACCGGAGTCTCCCCTCCGTCGATGGTACGCACGCGCGATCTTGATCGCGGTCTCATTGGCCTCTGATCCACCGGACACAGGGAAGACCCTCGACAGAGTTCCCGGGGTGATTTCCGCCAGCTTCCGGGCCAATCGCGCTGTAGGCTCAGTCGTTGTCCCGGTGGGAAAGTACGATATGCGAACCATCTGCTCGAATGCGGCGTCCACGATCTCCTGCCTGCCGTAGCCGACGTTTACGGAGTTGTATCCCCCGTTGACATCGATCCAGCTCCGACCCTCGGCGTCGATGATCCGAACGCCTTCGCCTTCGACGGCGATCATCGGCTCGCCCTCTTCGGCCATCTGAATCCAGTCCCGATTGTGCATCCAAAGATAACGAACGGCCTTCTGTCTGAGGCCCTCGACGTCGACCTGCTGGACCATATCCACCCTCCCGGTACGTCTTGGCGGCGTGTGTTGACCGTAGTGTGCGTGTGTTGACCGTAGTGTATATGTGTGAGGTCAAAGACGGCAACTAAATGAGCTACCTGATATATACTTGTCCGCGGAGCCGGCCGACGCGCCGGCGTGGAGTTGCCCATGAGATTCGGTTCGTTCGTATTCCCGGTCAGCCATCACCCGGATAACGATGGTGCGATCATAGACAGCACGCTCGCCGAAATCGAGCTGCAAGACGAGATGGGCTTCCATGCGGCTTGGCTGACGGAGCACCACTTCGACGGGGCGTGCGCCTATGTCGATCCGGTCGTTTTTGGCGCCGCGGTCGCATCCAGGACCAGACACATCAAGATCGGTTTCGCTGTCGTAGAGATGGCCTTCCACCATCCCGTCAGGCTCGCCGCCCAGACTGCCCTGCTGGACAATCTGAGCCACGGACGGCTGATCGTTGGGACCGGTCGTGGGTCCGCTTTCAACACCTACGAGTACATCGGCTTTGGTGTATCGATGGACGAGGGCGCGGCCCGGCTGGACGAGGCGGAGGGGCTGATGATAGAGGCGTGGACTGCCGGAGACGTCCGGCACAACGGGCGCTTCTGGAACGTCGCCTTTCCCGGACTTCGTCCCCGGCCATACCAGAAACCGCACCCGCCGCTGGTCCGGGCATGTATCAGCACGGAGTCCACTATGGCGATGGCCCGGATTGGCCGGCCGGTTCTGATCGGTGTTCAGGACGCCGAGGTGATCCAATCTCGACTCACCGGATACCGGGACGAAATGAGCAGCGCCGGATTTGACGAACCGGCGATCGAAGCCGCCCTCGACCAGTGCTGGTTCTCCAAGAACGTCTTCGTGGCGGAGACGTACCAAGAAGCGCGGGAGCTATGCGAGCCTGGATTCCGGCGCGAGCGCAAGCACTTCAGGGAAGCACGCGAGATCTATAATCCGGAGGGCTTCCCACCACTCGACCCGAACAAGCCGCCACCTGCGGGAGAGGTCTTCGAGGCGTCGTGCATCGTCGGCACACCCGCCCAGGTCGCCGACGGAATCGCTGAGCTGCGCGACCACGGCGTGCGCAACCTCATGATGAAGCTCAACGTCGGGGAGATGGACACACACGCCGTTCAGCGGTCGATCAGGCTGATCGGGGAGCAGGTGCTCCCCAAGTTCAACTCTCAGGATAGGACCGCTTCCGCGATCTGATCCAGTTGGCCGAACGTCCCTTCCTCGTCCGCGGTCTCGACCCGTATCATGACACGATCGGCGCCGGCGCTCAGCAGCTCGGAGACCAGGCTTCTGTCAGCGGGCTGTCCGAACACCGAGATCGAGATCGACCCGGGATCGCGTCCGGCCTCGGTTGCCAGGTCGTCGATCCGCCGTCTGCCGACGCTGATGTCCTCTGGCGTTACGCGATTCGGCATCCAGCCGTCGCCCCACGCGACCACGCGCCGGAACACATTCCGCGCCATGCCGCCGAGCAGAACCGGAGGATGAGGGCGTTGTACGGACCTGGGGAAAGAGTAGACCGCCGGAAAGTCGTAATAGCTGCCGTGATACTCGCTCTTGACGTCGGTCCACAGTGACTTCATCGCCATCACTGCCTCCCTGGTTTGAGTCCACCGGTGGGGGAAGTCCCCGCCCATGATCTCGGTTTCCTCTTCGAGCCAGCCTGCGCCGATTCCGAACAGGAACCGTCCGCCGGAGTACATGTCCAGCGTAGCTACTTCCTTGGCAAGCAGTAGTGGATTACGCTCTGGGACCAAGCAGATGCCCGTCCCCAGTTTGATCGTCTCGGTTACCGCCGAAGCCCGGCCGAGCGCGACGAACGGATCGACGATATCTGCATACACCTTGGGAATCACGCCATCTGCGGAGCCGGGCCACGGGCTGCTCGTCTCCACAGGGATAATCGGGTGCTCGGGAACCCATAGCGACTCGAACCCCATCTGCTCCGCCCTACTGGCCAGTACAGCTATATCTACCGAGTAGTCGGTCGGAAACGTAGAAATGCCGATGTTCATGTCAGGACTCCTTGTAGATGTTCGACTCGTTTCGATTATTACCCCTCTCTCGATGGCAGGGTAGAGGGGGTGAGGGTGAGCTATGGGATTATGCTGCGAATCGATGAGTGGACGGCGACGGATGTTGTCTGCAATTATACGCTGGTCTCGCGCTCTTCCACAGTCACCAACCCGACATCACAGGCGAGGCCTTATTTTGAACTAATTTTTATACACGTCCAATTATGAGTGCGTCTCACCTTGTTTCAATCTCCTAGCAATCCGAACATCTCCCTGAAAAGTCTCGTTTTTTTACTTGACGGTGTAAGTTCAAGCATAGTAGCTTAGTGTGGAAGGAGTTGCGACTATGAGGACCTTTTCTGGATTCACAAAAAGTAGCTGGAAGTCAACCGGAACCGTTCGGAGATGGCTGGGAGCCACGGCCCTTGCGGTGGTCGTGGCGCTTGTGATCTCCGCTTGTACAGGAGATCAGGGTCTGCGGGGAAACCCAGGGCCTCAGGGGGCCGCAGGGCCGCAGGGAAACCAGGGTCCGCAAGGAGACCAGGGTCCGCAAGGAGACCAAGGTGCTCCAGGATCTCCAGGATCTAAAGGCGAGGCAGGGACTGATGGGGCGCCGGGTGCGGATGGCAGCGATGGCAGCGACGGCAGCGCCGGTGCCCGAGGCCCGCAGGGAGACCAAGGTCCTCCAGGACCTACAGGCGAGGCAGGGAATGACGGGGCGCCGGGTGCGGATGGCAGCGCCGGTGCCCGAGGCCCGCAGGGACCTCCAGGAGAAAAAGGCGACCAGGGTGACCCCGGAGGCCCGCAGGGACCCCCAGGAGCCACAGGCGACCAGGGTGAAACGGGCGACCCCGGCCCGCAGGGACCACAGGGAGCCAAAGGCGATCCGGGAGAGCCCGGAGAGCCCGGAGAGGCTGGAACTCCAGGTGGACCGCCAGGACCACTCGGACCCCAGGGGCCAACCGGACCTCAGGGACCTATTGGAGCTCGCGGCGTGAAGGGTGATACAGGCGTACAAGGACCGGAGGGCATCAAGGGAGACGTAGGAGATCAGGGGCCGTTGGGGCCAACCGGACCTCAGGGGCCGGTTGGAGCTACAGGACCGCAAGGGCCAGTAGGTCCTGCGGGGCCACTCGGACCGATTGGGCCACAGGGGCCGAAGGGCGGCCCTGGGCAGCCCGGACCGGCAGGGCCGGAAGGAGTTCAGGGGCCGATAGGGCCGATAGGACAGCAAGGGCCGGCAGGACAGCGCGGAGCTGTTGGAGCTGTTGGAACCCAAGGACCTCATGGTCCTCAGGGCATACAAGGCGAATCAGGAATATCCAAGCTCCAAATCGTGACAATAGTGACTCCGTCGAACAGCGAGGATAAGACGGAAACCGTGCTGTGCGAGGTGGCTGGCGAGGACTTGTCTGCGATCTCTGGTGGAGCGTCGTTGTCCGGTTCGACTGGGGACGTCACAGCTATAGTGGCAACGCGCCCGACGGGTCTGAGCGGGGAGATTCCCCGAGGGTGGACGGCAAGTGCCGCGGAGATGAACTCGAACGCTGGGCTCTGGGAGCTTACCGTGTACGCGGTGTGTGCCAAAGTTAACTAGTGCGAGAGTGAGGACAACCTAGAAGGGTCTGAAGTGAAAATGGGGGCCGGCGCATGCCGGCCCCCATTTTCTTTCGTCCGTTCAGGAAAGAACCGCCCCGGCGATCCGATCGAGATCCTATGTCCATGGCAATTCTACTTACGCTGGTCGGGCCATTATGCGCCGGATGCAGTTTCTCAAGAAGCGATCCGAAGCGAACCGGGAGCGCCAGATCGAGAGCGCGTCTGGTCAAACGAAAAGGCGCTATGAGCGCTCCCAGGGTCTTTCGATTACTATAGAAAAGTATTGGGTTGTGTTGACGTTCGATACTATACTCACGTCATGACAACAATCACACTTGATCCAAGGCGGTACTCTTCTCAGTGCTGATAATTATAGGAGGGACCACTCCAGCACCCAGCTGAATCGGAATGAGGGGTTGCACTCGGTGTTGAGGGTGAAGCTCAACTGGTTGGTGCGCAAGACGAAGGGGTACAGCAAGAGCGTGGAGATGCTGGTGGAGTCCTGGTCAACGGTGTGGATCAGAGAGGGTTGGATATAATATCGGCTCGCGAGAAGAATACCGCTGTTCCCGGGTGTTGGCTCAGCTCGACCTCACACGATGTCCGAGAGGAATTCGGTTACCGCGCTCTCGAACCCTGCCGGGTTGTCGCCCATCACGAGGTGTCCGGCGTTCTCCACAGTCGCCAGTCGTCCGTTCGGGATGTGCTCATGCATGTCGTTGGCGGTGTCCAAGGCGACTATGTCGCTCCGCGACCCCCGTACAACCAGTGTTGGGCATGTCAGACTTCCCAGGTATCCCCAGAGCCGGCCGCTCATCTCAGGGTCTTGCTGGAATCTCCGGGCGCTGGGTTGGCGGAGACGCCTGTCGTACTTCCAGGTCCACTTGCCGTTGGGCAGCTGCCTGAGGTTATGCAGGATCGACCCGCGGACTTGCACGGGGTCGCGCAGCGGATTGTATCTCAGAACACGCTGCACGAAGTCGTCGACAGAGTCCAGCTCATCGTCCTGCTGTACGAAATTGCGTATCTTTTCCGAGCCAGCCCGCATGTTCTGTGGACCCGCGTCGACGATCACCAGCGCGCGGACATCGCCGGTATTGTGCGCGGCGTAAGTGAAGGCGTTGCGTCCGCCCATCGACAGCCCCATGAGGACGAACTCCTTCAGCCCGAGCTCGGCGACAACTGCGGCGATATCCGCCTGCTGAGTCTCCGGCGAGTAGTCGCCATTGGGCGACCAATCGCTGTCGCCGTGTCCCCGCTGGTCCAGCGCTACAACATGGAAGCGGTCGCAGAAAGCCAGCGCTACAAAGTCCCAGGAGTGGCAAGTCTGCGCGAAGCCGTGCAGCAGGAGCATGTCCGGCGCATCCGGATTGCCCCAGTCCAGATAGTGGAACCGCATCCTGTAGGCTTCGACGAACCGGTCGTCCGGCACTGCCTCACGCTCGAATGTGACCCCCTGCGACCGGGCGGCGTCATGGAGCGATAGCCCCTGAGATTGAGAGGTGGCTGTCACTGTTGATCCTCCGTTACTGTATCGATGGTCTGCGGGTGTGCCACTCGGTGGCCTGCTCATAGGCGTGAGCGGCGCGAAGAACGGTCGATTCTTCCCAGCGTTGCCCCGCGAGCTGCAATCCTATGGGCAAGCCGTCGAGCGTGAAGCCGCAGGGTAAGGAGATCGTCGGCTGGCCTGTGAGGTTGAAGGGCCGGGTCAGCCGGGACATCAACGACAGAGCGTTCTCCGTCTTTCCGCCCACTTCGACGACCTCTTGGTCGATGCCGGGCGCTCCGACTGCGGCGGTCGGCGCGAGCAGAATGTCGAATTCACTCATTGCCTGGTCCATCTGCTCGTTGTATGCGGTCCGGGCGCGCTGCGCCTTGATGTAGTCAACCGCCGGGGTCAACGCTCCGAGATACAGCCGCGCCCGGACATCCTGCCCAATGTCGTCGGGTCGGTCACGCAGCTTGTCGAACAGCGTCTCCGCGGCCTCCGTTATCAGGATCGTACTCGAAATGGCAAGCGAGTGTCGCAGGGCGGGGATGGAGCATCGCTCGACACTGGCTCCGAGCTCCGCGAGGATTCCCGCCGCCGCGTTGACCGCTTCGGCCACCTCCGGGTCGATCACGTCGTAGAAGAACTCTTGGGGGATCCCGACGCTGACTCCGTTGAGTCCGGTTTCAATATCCGCCGTGAAGTCCTCCGTCCGGACGTCAGTGGATGACGGATCACGCGGATCATGCCCGGCGAGCGCGTTGAGGACGATAGCCGAATCGCGGACCGACCGGGTCATCGGCCCCACCGTGTCCAGGCTCCACGACAGGGGATAGACCCCATGTCGCGAGACTCGTCCAAAGGTTGGCTTCAGTCCCACTATTCCGCAGAGTCCACTGGGAATGCGGATCGATCCCCCGGTATCGCTGCCGAGCGCCGCCATGCACTGGCCCGCGGCCACTGCCGACCCTGACCCGCCGCTCGATCCACCGGTGATTCTGCCAAGGTCCCAGGGGTTGTGGGCCGGACCATCATGAGGATTGACGCTTGTGGCGCCGAGTGCGAACTCGTGCATCTGCAGCTTGCCGAGAAGTACGGCTCCGGCCTCCCGGAATCGCTCGGTCACCGCCGCGTCATACTCCGGGACGAAGTCTCGCAGTATTCTGGTCCCGACCGTGGTCCTGATGCCTCTCGTGAAGTAAAGGTCTTTAAGGCCAACCGGTATGCCATGCAGCGGGCCGATGTACTTGCCGGCCGCGATCTGCTCCTCTGCGCTTCTGGCCTCTCCGAGGGCGTCATCAGCCAAGAGTGTAATGAACGAATTGAGGGAGGGTTCTATCCGATCGATGCGTTCGAGGTGCGCTGTGATCAGATCGACGGGGGACAGTTGGCGTCCCCGGATGAGATCGGAGGCTTCGCTGATCGTGAGAAAGCACAGGTCGTCTCGTGTCATGACCGGTCCTCGTCTTTCCCGACGCTGAACCCGACCGCGGGCTCTCGATCCTGGAGTTCCAACTCATCCAGGGTGTCGACATCGTCGGCAGCCGCCCGGAGACGATCAACCAGACCGGCGAGGTCGGCATCGCCCACGTCGAGGCCCAGCATCCGGGCGCGTACACGGATTGAGTCAACAGTTATCTCTGCGGATCTTCCAGCCATGATAAAGTCCCTGATTCTCGTTCAGTGATGATGACACGCCACATTCGACATGGCGCTGGCTCGTCGTCGAACCGCAATACTTACTACACCCAACACCCGCCGGTGTCAACTTGAGCGGACTCACAGATACGCTCCGGCGTATTCGGGTATGCGTCACCATGGCATCAGCTTCCGGCCAGAGGTCAGGTGGTGCGCCGACCGCCTGCGGGACGTACTGTTGACAGTGTACTCTCGGCGGCCTGAAGGATCGATCCGAGGTTGCGGACCCTTCCGTTGAGCAGCGCTGGTCCGATGGCGAAGATCGCTACCAGCCCTCCACCGATGGCGATCGCTACCGGGACTCCGACAAACTCCGCGATCGCTCCGGCTTGAGCGCCGCCCAGGGGCATGATGCTCCAGGTCATTCCGTAGAATCCCATCACCCGGCCACGCATCCGGTCAGGGACGAGCATCTGCAACGAGCTCATAATGGAGATCATGTACGCCGAGCTGGACACGCCCATGACGACCATCAGCGCGAGGGCGAGTGGATACGAACCCACAAGCTTGGACGTTAGCGCGAATGCCGCGACTGAGAGGCCAAAAACCAGGCCGCCGCCGATAATCAGCATTCCCTTTCGCCTGAAGTTCCCCACTGAGCCGAGCCACATGGTTACCAGCAGCGCTCCGACGCCCCCGACGCTCATCAGTACGCCCTGGCCTTCAGCGCCCACCTTCAGGATGCCGACTGCGAACGCCGGCATCATCGTGATGTAGGCCATGCCGAAGAAGCTGTTGAAGAACGTCATCCCGATCAGGAATCCGAAGATTGAGTTCCCCCTGATGAATTTCAGCCCATCCACGATGTCCTCAAGCGCGTTCCCGGAGGAGCCGGCTTCGATCCGGGGCGCCTGAAGCAGCAGGATTACAATTGCCATCACTACGAATCCGGACCCCGCGAGGAAGATCGCCGCGGAGGTGTCTGCCAGCCTGATTACGAATCCCGCAATCGCCGGGGCCACAATCCTGGTGCCCTGCCAAACGGCGGAGTTGAGAGCCACCGCGCTGACCATCACTTTGCGGTCGATGAGATGAGGGTACAGCGCCTGCCGGGCCGGCTGGTCGAACGCGTTCACGGCGCCGGCCGCGAACGCGAGGCAGATGATGTGCCACACCTGAACGACGCCGAGAACGGTCAACGCGCCCAACAGGAAGATCAACGCGGCGGTGGTCAGCTGCGTATAGAAGATGAGCCAACGCTTGTCCAGCTTATCGGCGAAGACCCCTCCGAAGAGATTGAGGGCGATCGCCGCGGATGCGTTGGCCAGGCCGATATAGCCCAGATACAGGGCCGAACCCGTCAGCTCGTACGTCAGCCAGCCCTGGGCGAACATCAGCATCTGAAATCCGCTCACCGAGGCGAGGGTTCCCAGCCAGTAGGAGCGGTACTTCGGATACCTGAGCGCCGGCGGCACGGTCAGGAGCGACGCGCGCCTGTCGTCGGGTTCCGACATGGAGTTACTGTTCATGGCGAGCGCGGCCCGCGACCCATGCGGGAGCGAAGTCCCGTCCATGTGGATTGACGCGGGGCAGTAGAGTTCTCAGTCCCGAAGTGGGATACGGCCCCAGATCACGGAGTCGGGATCGTGGGACAGCGCCTTATCGCGAATGATATCCCGGATGGCGAGCAGCGTCGCGTTGACTTCGGCGGTCACGTACACCCAATCGGGCTCCTCGGGGAACCAATATGGGGACGTTATACGAACGACCCTGCCTTCTGAGGGATTCAGATAGATGCCAAACTTTTCGACGTGTTCTAGCAAGACTGGCTCCTACGCCGGGATACGGTAGCACAACTGAAATGGGCGCTGCTACTCCGAATTGTCGTGGTCACTCGACCGTTACGGTCTTGGCGAGGTTTCTGGGCTGGTCGACATCGCATCCCCGCCTGACGCCAATGTGGTAGGCGAGCAGCTGCATCGGGATGCAAACCAGGAATGGATTCATGATCTCGGGCACTGCGGGTATTGAGATAGCGTGATCTGCCTGGTCGGAGGCTGCCGTATCCCCCTCGGTGATCACGGCGATCACGGTGCCACCTCTCGCCTTCACCTCGCTGATATTGGACAGCATCTTGTCTCGCAGCGAGTCGTTGGGGGCTATTGCCACCACCGGCATATCTTCGTCGATGAGCGAAATTGGGCCGTGCTTCATCTCCCCGGCCGGATATCCCTCTGCGTGGACGTAGCTGATCTCTTTGAGCTTGAGCGCCCCCTCCATTGCCATGGGGAACCCTGGCCCTCGGCCCAGGTACAGGAAGTCGGCCCGGCGGCCGTACTTGCGGGCCAGCTCTCGGTAGATGGTCTCATCGGCCAGCATCGATCCGATGAGGTCAGGCAGCCGGGCCAGATCCGCTACAAGTTGACTGCGACGCGCGTCGTCGATGGCTCCCCGGCGGACGCCGAACTCGATAGCCAGCATATAGAGGGCAGCCATTGAAGATGTGAAAGTTTTGGATGCCGCAACGCCGATCTCCAGCCCTGCGCGAAGGTGCAGCGTCTCGTCCGCGATCCTGGTGGTCTGAGTGCCGGGGTAGTTACACAGCGTGATCTGATGGGCGCCGAGGCGCATGGCTAGTTCCATCGCGGCCAGCGTATCCACGGTCTCCCCGGATTGGCACACCGAAACGACCAGCGTGTCCGGATCCAGTACCGGCCCACGATAGCGAAATTCTGACGAGTTATCGTACTCAGAAGGGATCCTTGCGAGCGTCTCCATCCAGTACCGGCCCAGCATCGCGGCATGAAGACTGGTCCCCATGCCCAGGAACACGACGCGCCTGGTTGACTCGATGGTCTGGCTGTCAAGATTGAGTTCAGAAAGGTCTATCGAGAGGTCATCGAGAGACACGCGCCCTCCCAGGGCGCTTATGATCGACTGGGGCTGCTCATGAATCTCCTTGTGCATGAAGTGCTGGTACCCGCCCTTGGCGGCGGACATCGCATCGTACGCAATGTGGGTCACTTCCTTCTCTTTGACCGCGCCGTCGACGGTGGAGAAAACCATCTCGCTTTCGTCCATTGAGACCATCTCGCCACCGGCCAGGTACACGACGTCATGGGTGTAAGGCAGTAGGGCAGGCAAGTCGGAGGAAAGCATGACTCCATCGGCGCATCGGCCGGTGACGATGCCGCCGGCGTTGCCCAACCTCAGCGCCACGATCCGACCGGGTTCGCTCGCGGAGAACGCAACGACGGCGTTTGCGCCCTTGATCAGATTTGCCAACAGCCTGACCGCCTGTTCCAGTGTTTGGCCCAAGCGTATCTGCTCCTCGATCAGGTGTGGCAGGCACTCGGAATCTGTCTGCGATGAGAACTCGTGCCCGTTGGCGATGAGCTGCCCCTTTAGGTCCATGTAGTTCTCGACGATTCCGTTGTGGACGACGACCACGTCTCCGGAGCAGTCCGTATGTGGGTGCGCATTCTGGTCGGTCGGCCCTCCGTGGGTGGCCCAGCGGGTGTGGCCGATACCCACTACGCCGCTAGGCATCGCGCCGTCGAGTGATGAGGCAAGGTTGGCCAGCTTACCCGTCTGTTTGAAGAGCTGTGGCGACCCGTTCGGCCCGACGACGGCTATTCCCGCACTGTCGTACCCCCGGTACTCCAGAGTGGAGAGACCCTCGAGGAGAATCGGCGCAGCCTGGCTCTTACCGGAGTAGCCGATAATTCCGCACATCGGAAATCCTGACGAATTTGGTGTTCTGTCTCGTCGCCATGTTGTTCGGAGCTCCTTCGATCCAGCGCTCTGGCGAAGCGCGTAGCGGAAACGTTCGTCCGCCGGTCAATAAGGGTCGGGCGCCCTAAATTCAGCGGTCAACGGTGGGGCCGTGCCGTCGGCTGTGCTGTTGAACGCGAGTAATGTCCGTGATAACCCTCCGGCAGAAGGTCACATATCCTCCACATGATGTCGGTGGTAAGCGACTTCAGCAACTCCCTGTTGGGGCGACCCTCGATACTGGGCAGCGAGAATGGCTGACCGATGTTGATCCGGATTTTGCCGGTAGGGTTGAACAAGCGGGTGAGTGCTTGCATGCTCTCGGTGCCGGTGATTCCAACCGGGAGCACGGGCGCTCCGGACTTCAGTATCAGGCTGACCGCGCCGGGTTTCGCCTCATTCATACTGGCCGTGCGGCTGCGTGTGCCCTCCGGGAAGATGACTAAAGCGGAGTCCTGCTGAAGTTGCCTGAGCGACCACCGGAAAGCCCGGACATCGACGCCCACGCGATCCAGCGGGAACGCCCCGTAATTTCGGAGGAACCATCGACCTGGCGGACCAACCGCGCGAAACACGTTGTCCTTGGCGAGGTACCTCAGACGTCTCGGGATACCGGCCCCCAGCATCGAGGGATCGAGGTTGCTCAGATGGTTCGCCACGATCACCAGCGGCCCCATCGGGGGAACGTTCTCAGTCCCCGTCACCTTCCAGTCGGCGAAGACTCTCAGTGTGATGCGCTGTAGGAAATTGCTAACGTGATAGACCGAGTCCATCAGCCCCCTCCCGCCAGGTTCACGATACGGGCGACTACCTGTTCTACTGTCAGATCGTCGGTCCTGACCACTACAGCGTCATCCGCGACCCTCAGCGGAGAGTCCAACCGTTCGGAGTCAATCCGGTCTCTCAAGCTGGTCGCACCCATCACCTGTTCCAGGTCCACCTTCATACCGCTGCGAATCATCTCCGAGTAGCGTCGGCGAGCCCTGGTCGCTACGGATGCGTCCAAGAACACTTTGATCCTAGCGTCGGCCAGGACGACCGTGCCTATGTCTCTTCCGACCATGACGATCGGCCCTTGTTCCGCAATACGGCGTTGTTGCGGCACCAGCGCGCGGCGAACCCCAGATACTGCGGACACAGCCGAGACGTTCCTGTCGATTTCAGGCGACCGGAGCTCGTCGGTCACGTCAGTTCCATCAACCAATAATCGATCTCTCGCATGGGATCTGGTCAACTCGATGCGCACGGTCTGGATCATTCTCGTCAGCACCCGATCGTCCTGTGGATCGACGCCAAGCCGGATAGCCCTCCAGGTTGCCGCTCTGTACATCAGTCCGGTGTCCAGGTATCCGAAGTCCAGCCGCTTAGCGGCAGTCCTGCCGACTGTGGTCTTGCCCGAACCCGCCGGACCGTCAATCGCCACTGCTTCTACCACCAATCCGGTAACTGCCTCCATCCGTTAGTTCAATGATGATTATATGTTCGAGGTGGTCGCGGGACAACAGTCCTGTCAGGCAGGTCCGAACTCCCTGCGGACCTGTTCTTCAAAATCCTCCTCCCACCTTACGATTTTACCTTGATCCATGAGCAGCCGGTTCGTTGGCGATTCAGGCGCCCGCGGATTGGACGGCTGCGTCCCGATTACACCGGACTCCGCCAACGACAGGACTCGTTCTTCCGACATGCCCAGCAGCCCGTTCAACACGGGCTGGTTGTGCTCGCCCAGAGTGGGCGCGGCGCGGCGGATCGAGCCCGGCCCTCGGCTGAGTCTCCAGGGTCGGCTCGCATATGGCAGCGGCGGGATTCCCAGGTGAGGAGCGTGTTCGACCATCTCGTAGAACCCGCGTTCAAGGAGGTGATCGTTGAACAGCAGCGCCTTGCCGTCGAGCACCGCGCCCGCAGGCACCCTTTCAGCCTGCAACATCCTCTGAAGCTCGTCCGCGTCCATCGTCCGGGTCACAACCGAAATCAGGTGGTCGAGTACATCATGATGGGTCTTTCTGGACAGGGAATCCGAGAACCTGGGGTCGGCAGCCCATTCAGGACGACTCAGCACACTGCACAGGGACTCCCACTCAGTGTCCGACCGGACGCTGAGCGATATCCAGCGGTCTTCACCGGAACACGGATACGTGCCCTGGGGCGCCCAGCTCCTGTCCCGGTTCCCCGACCTTCCGGATAGGGTCCCGTTGAACGTGTACTCCATCAGCGCCTCCGGAACTGTGGCGCTCAGTGTCTGCGTCTGCGATATGTCTATAAACTGCCCCCTGCCGGTGATCGACCTGTGTACGAGCGCCGCCATGATGGCGAAGACGGTGTGTTCTCCCGCTGTATAGTCAGCGTAGGGGAGCTCGGGAATCGTTGGCGGACCGTCCTCATACCCGGTGACCGACGCCAGACCGGAGGCGGCCTCCGTCCCGTACCCGATCGCCCCGAATCGGCTCCACGGTCCCGTGTGTCCGTAGCCGGTGGATGAGACCATTATTATGTCGGGCTTGACACGCCTGAGGTCTTCGTATTCCAGACCGAAGTTCGCGATGACCCGAGGTGTGAAATTCTCCGCGAATACGTCGCTGATGGCGATCAGGTCGAGCAGCGTCTGACGACCCTCATCATGTGTCAATTCGAGTGTGAGGCTGTCCTTGCCTCTATTCTGCTCGTAGAAGTTGACAGCCCGATTCCAATACTCTCCCGTCGCGTCGTTCTTGTAGAACCCGGCGGCCCTGTATCCGTCGAGCCGAGCGCGGGACTCGATCCGAATCACCTCAGCGCCCATGTCCGCGAGCAGCTTCGTTGCGAACGGAATCGCGATCAACTGTCCCATCTCGACGATTCGGACGCCCTCGAGCGCGGGCCGCACCATTACACAACCCCCGCCGCAGTCAACGTGGCTAAGTCGTCCGGGGACATCCCGAGCTCCTTGCAATAGACTTCTTTGTTGTGCTGCCCCAGTGTCGGAGCGGGAGACCGCACTCTCCACGGTGTCTCCGACATGCCGAACGGAGCGCCGGGGTAGTCGGCTTTTCCGGCGACAGGGTGTTCAACGGAGCTGAAGTACTCCCGGTGCCGATACTGCGGGTTAGAGTGGAGCTCCGATGGGTCCTGCACCACTCCGTAAATCAGCCCGCGCCGCCGATTCGCGCGATAGAAGAGGTCGAACTTGTCGTGTTGGGCGAAGGCTTCCGACAGAATGCGGTCCAAGTCGCCCGCGTTCGCAACACGGGCCTCACTCGTAGAAAACCTCTCTTCGGCGAGCTCGGCAGACTCCAGGAACTCCGCCGTGGCGCTCCAGTCCACCCCGCCGAACGCGATGGGCACGATGTAGCCGTCCCTGGTTGGGACTGGCGACCTGGGCAAGTCTCCCGCCTCTTTGGGCTGCCTCCACTTCACTGCCCCTGTGTATGTAAATGAGGACGTAGTGTCACGCAGACCGGTTGCGATGCACTCCTGAATCGAGACGTCGACCCACTCGCCGCTGCCGGTCATCTGGCGGTTGAACAGGGCGATCAGAGCGGCGGACGCGGCGTCTGTCCCGGCCTTGTACTGAGCCTGGCTGAACGCATGCTTGAGCGGCTCCCTCTCGTTCGATCCGAATATGTACTGAATGCCGCTGAGCGCGTACTCAACGATGTCAGTGGCCTCGTAGTCCCTGTACGGTCCGGTCTGTCCGAAATTGGAGATCGACACCAGGACGGCGCTGGGGTTGTCTCCGCGAATCCGGTCGTAGGTCAGGCCGAGGGTGTGCAACGATCTGGGCCGGAAGTTTTCTACCACGATGTCCGCTTTCGCGACCAGCCGGCTGAGCAGCGCCTGGCCCGACTGGCTCTTCATGTCCAGTGTGATTGACCGCTTGTTGGTGTTCAGGTACAGGAACGGGATGCTCTTGTCAGCGTGCGAGTCGTTCCCGGCGAACGGACCCATGCGCCGCGCCGGGTCTCCCGATCCCGGGCGCTCCACCTTGGTAACCAAAGCTCCGAAGTCCGCCAGCAGCTTGGTGCAGTAGGGCCCTGCTACGTGATGAGTCAGGTCGAGGACCGTAATGCCGTCCAGTGCGCCAGCCAATTCAGCCTCCAGAGTTGTCCAACCCTGTCTTTCAAGACGGAATTATACAGGCTGTGACCCTCGCTACACAGTTGCCCGCGCATATCGACCGCCGTATAATCGGGCTGTTTCCGGGAACCACGTCTTATCACGATTGAAAGAACAGGAGCGAGTATGGGTGCGCAAGTAGTAATGTACGGTCCGAGCGGGGATGGATTGGGAGACTTCGAGCGCGTCGCGCCGGAGGGCGTCGAAATTGAGTGGGTGGACTCCACGGCATCGCTGGACGATCAGGCGGTCGGCTTACAGGATGCCCAGGTCGCCATTGTCGCGGGCTCCGGCTTTGAGGTCGAAGTCGCGCAGAGGGCGCCAAACCTAAAGCTGATCCAGACCATAAGCGCCGGAACCGACCGTCTGGACAAGACGACGCTCGGCGAGATGGGCATACGGGTCGCCAACAACGGGGGCGGCAACGCGGTCGCCGTGGCCGAGCACACGATCGCGCTGCTGGTGAGCACGATCCGAAAGCTCCAGTTGCAGTTTAACGCGGTCAAGGCCGGGGAGTGGGCAGCGGACATCCGCGCCGCATGGTTCTCGCAGGCCAACGAAATCGCCGGTAAGACCGTCGGAATCGTCGGTCTCGGAAGGATAGGATCGAGAGTTGCGCGTCGACTTCAGGGATGGGAGTGCGACATCATCTACGCCGACGTCGTCGACCCTCCGGAAGGTATCGAAGAGGAGCTCAGCCTGACCAGGGTCTCGCTCGATGAACTCCTCCAGTCATCGGATATCATCACCCTGCATGTTCCGCTCAACAGTCAGACCGTGGGGATGATAAGCGACCGTGAGTTCGACATGATGAAACCCACCGTGGTGTTTATCAACGCGTGCCGCGGCCCTGTGGTGGATGAGGCCGCGCTCATACGCGCGCTCGAAGCCGGTAAGGTCGCTCAGGCCGGATTGGACGTGCTGGAGCTCGAACCCACCCCGGTGGACAACCCTCTGCTCAAGATGGACAACGTGCTGGTTACTCCTCACCTCGCGTCGTTTACGCAGGAGTCGGGTGAGAAGAGCCGCACCTTTGCGATGTACAACTCGCAGCGAGTGTTGCGTGGAGACGACCCGGAGTCGATCGTCCTCCCTGACTGAATCGCGCCGCGGACCTGATCCGCGCGTTCAATCCATCGGCGGGGTGGGAACACCCCGGGCGTGACAGAGCCGTGCGAAGTCGTCGGCCGGCGATAGCGTGTGGCGAACAGGTGTCGAGCTCCGCGCTCGTTCAAGACTCCGGTCGAACCTTGTCCCCGCTCACTCCGATCCGGTCAAGCAGGTCCAGCGGGGAGTGATCGAGCAGAGACAAGGCATCTTCGATATCCAGGCCGGAGCCTCGCGCCACCTTCATTGCGAATTCCCGTGTCAAGAGGTCTCCCGGCTCGTGCGCGTCGGAGTCCAGCACCAATCGCGCGCCGGACTCTCTGGCCGTCTGAACGACGTGGCCGTTGGCAATGCCGTGACCCTTCCGCGCGGACACCTCCAGGAAAACGCCGTTATGCGCGGCGATTCGGGCCTCTTCGAGTGTTATGAGACCCGGATGCGCCAGTATGTCCACATGATCGCTGGAGACTGCGGCCAGATTGGTGCCCGGCACTACAGGCTCGGTGATAGTCTCTCCGTGGACGTTGACTACCATCGCGCCAAGTCTTCTGCACTCACGCGCCAGACAGTCGATGTCCTCGCTGGGAGTGTGCGTTATCTCCACGCCGGGAAGCGCGAGAATGTCCCACCGCCGGCTTGCCATCCGACAATCGGCGATAAGCGTGTTAAGCACAAACTCCATGTTGCCTGGGCCAACGTGATCCGTGATCGCCATTACCCGGTAGCCGATACTCATCGCTCTCCGGATCAACTCGATCGGGGACAACACCCCGTCGCTCAGGAACGTGTGCGTATGGAAGTCGTACATAGCGCCACTACTCTCCCCGGAGCTTGTCGGCAAGTCGCCGCATCACGGGCCCGGTCTTGCCCATGTAGAAGGGCGGAGGCTCGGGCGGATGGTTGACCTTGAGACAGACGAACACCGGACCGGTCTGGGCCATGAGACCAGGCAGCTCGCTCACGAGATCCTCAAGATCGCTGAACTCGTAGGCGGCGGGGAAACCCGCATCTTTGGCCATGGCGGCCAGATCGAATTCACCGGAACCGGGGACCGGCTGGCCTCCGGTGGTGAAGTACACTCCGTCCTCGAATACAAAGTGTACGAGGTTGTCGGCAGCCGATCCTGCGATGGTTATCAGTGTGCCCAGGTTCATGAGCAGTGCTCCGTCGCCGTCCAGGCAGACCACTTTCCTGCCCGGCTGCGCAAGCGCGATCCCCAGCGCGACGGACGACGCCTTGCCCATTGCTCCGAATATCGGCAGGTCCAGGTCCCGCTTATCAGAGACAGACTCCCAGTATCGATTCGGCGTCATGGTGCCGACCACAACCGCGTCGCCACGCACGTCGTTGATAGCTTTGACCGCATCCAGCGACGAGATCATTCGACTGTTCTCCTTGTAAGGCTGGTCATTGAGCGGAATTGTATTCAGTTGGCCCCAACCATTCAACGGCCTTTTACACTGTGAGCGCGCTGGAAGGCGAGAGTAGCCCGGCACCGATCGACCGGGTTGGGTCAGTCATCGCTCCGTCGTCCCGCGGTACTGGAACCGAACAGGCATCTCAGACCTGACGCCAAGCGCCACGAGCACCCGTTGTGCGACGAACTCGGCCACGTCATCGACGCTCTGCTGGCCGAGATAGAAGGCCGGTTCCGGTGGGATGATGGTCGCGCCCAGCTCGGCCAGCCGGGTCAGGTTCCGGAGGTGGATCGGGCTGAGCGGAGACTCCCTGGGAACGACGACCAGCGGGCGGCGCTCCTTGATGGTGACGTCCGCCGCGCGGCGAATGAGGTTGTCCGAGAGGCCGTTGGCGACAGCGGCGGCGGTCGCCATGCTACACGGCACGATCACCATTCCGCGGGTGGGATAAGTCCCACTGGCGATTGACGAAGCCATTTCCATTGGGCCACGGTAGCTGAATCTCCCTGAGTCGGACCATCGCTCGATCGCGGCGCCGAACGACTCATCCATCTCCTCGCGCCAGACCATCCGGCCGGCCGGAGACGCTGACCCGACTACAGGGACCCGCTCAACCAACAGCGCGGCTATCGTGTGAGACGCAAGAACCGAGCCGCTCGCTCCGGTTATCCCGACCACAACCGGACCGCGGTTGTCCACTCCCTGAGTGTCGATAGGTGTATCAATCATAAGTTAACGGCCCATACAGTAGCGGCCAGCATCGAGATCGACACATACGCGTTCACACGTCCGAACGCAACCCTCATCCTGGAAAGGTCGGTCGGGGAGACCAGCGTGTACTTGTACACCAGGATACCAGCCGCCGCGGCGCAGCCGATGAAATACGGCCACGCAAGGGCCATCCAGACCCCGAGTGAGACTAGGCAAATAATCGCCAGTACGTCCATACTTCTCGCGATTCGGAACGCATTCGACACGCCGAAGCGCGCCGCGACCGAGTTCAACCGGTTGGCGCGGTGAAACTCTACGTCCTGAGTATGATAGATGATGTCGAAACTGCCGGCCCACATCGCTACCGCGAGCGACATCAGGACCGGCTCCAGCGTAAGGCTCCCGGTCACTCCGATCCACGCCGCTGAGGGTGATATCGCCAGCGCCCAGCCGAGCAGCAGGTTCGCTGCCCAGGTAAAGCGCTTGGTGTACGGATACAGCACCAGGTATGCCGCCGCGACCGGCGCGAGCGTCAGCGCCAGTGTATTGAGCTGCGCGGCCGCGAATATGAAAATGACGAATGACACGACGGCTAGGGCGGTCATCTCCGGAGCGCTCAGGAGGCCCCGCGGCAGGTGCCGGTCGGCAGACCGGGGATTTTTCGCGTCGATGTGCCGATCTATGACGCGATTGGCTGACATGCCGACGGTGCGAGCGCTGACCATCGCGACTGTGATCCATGCGAAGACGCTCCACCCCGGAAACCCGTCAGCCGCGAGGATCATGCCGATATATGCAAATGGAAGCGCGAAGATGCTCTCATGGAGCTTGATCGCGTCCAGGATCAGCGGCGCCTTGCGCCATGTGGGCTTCACCTCGATCCGGGTCGTCAAAACCCGTACTCCTTCCATTTCCGATCGACCAGCTTCTTGGTATCAGGGTCCATCACGATGTCCGGCGGCCACTCGCGGTCGCGTCCTTCTCCCGGACCCTTCGCAGTCACGTCGATGCCGAGTTTGCTGCCGACTTTAGGTGTTGGGGTTGCATGATCGAGGTCATCCAGAGGGCCGTCGGTGAATACCAGGTCCGTTGCCGGGTTGATATTGTTCGTCACCCTCCACGCGACCTCCGACGGATTCTGAACATCGACGTAGTGATCGACTACTACGATGGTCTTCGCAAGCATCATCAGCCCAAGTCCCCACAAAGCGTGCATCACCTTTTGAGCATGGCCGGGGTACTCCTTGCGGATCGACACTATGACCAGATTATGGAAGACGCCCTCCGCGGGCATGTTGATGTCGCACACCTCGGGCAGCGCCATCTGAAGCACGGGGAGCATGATACGCTCCGCGGCCTTGCCCATAAAGTAGTCTTCGGTTGGGGGTCTGCCCACCATGGTAGTCGGATAGATGGGTTCTAGCCGGTGTGTTATGGCGGTGACGTGAAACACCGGGTACGGCTCAGGGGGAGAGTAGTAGCCGGTGTGGTCCCCAAATGGTCCTTCGTCACGCATTTCTCCCGGAATCACGTAGCCCTCGAGGACGTACTCCGCGTGGGCGGGCGCCTCGAGGTCCACGGTCTTGCACCTCACGACCTCAACCGATTCACCTCGAATCACACCGGCCACCGCAAGCTCGTCCATGTCCGGAGGCAGCGGCATTGACCCGGTCCACATAGTCGTGGGGTCCGCGCCCAGGGCGACGGCGACTTCGAGTCGTTCCAGTCCCCGGGCCTGTGCCCGTCGATCGTGACGCGCGCCCACTTTGTGCGTCTGCCAGTGCATCCCCGTGGTGTTCCGGTCGTACACCTGCATCCTGTAGGTGCCGACGTTTCGCCTGCCCGATTCGGGGTCCATGCTGATGACCAGCGGCAGCGTGATGTACGGCCCGGCGTCCATCGGCCAGCACTTGATGATCGGGAGCTGGTAGAGATCCACGTCATCACCGGTAACTACGACGTCCTGACAGGGCGCGCGTCTCACCGTCTTGGGCTGCGACCTCGCCAGGCCGGCCAGCTCACCCATCGCGCGCATCTTGCCCGCGATTCCGGTCGGAGGACCTTGCGCCATGCTCAGAAGCCGGCGAACCCGATCAGACAGGTCGTCGATATCCTCCACTCCGAGACCCAGCGCGGTACGCCGGTGGGTCCCGAAGATATTTATCAGTACGGGGGCTGAGTGACCGGATACGTTCTCGAACAACAGCGCGGGCCCGCCTGACTTCACCATCCGGTCGGTGATCTCGGTGATCTCGAGCTCCGGGCTGACCGGAGTCTTGATCCGGACCAACTCGCCCCGTTCTTCAAGTAGACTGATGAACTCTCGCAGATCCTTGACGCTCATGCCGACTCAGACCACCCTCCGGCTACCCTGATCTCGGTCGAGGAGATGTCCTGGCGGAAGACGGACTCGGGGACCTCGGTGAACATGCCGGCAAGATCCGCCGGGACTTCAATGTCGCGCAGCGTCTTGAATCCGTCAGCATCCACCCGGCCCGCCACAAGGAAGGAGCAACACAGGTGGCGCATCTCCTGCATCGAGGACATCATCCGGGCCATGCTGCCATCGTAGTACTTCGGGTCGAGAAGCCGGGACATAGTATCGACACCGATGACGAAGGCGCATCCGGGGAGCAGTCGGGCCTTCTCGACAAACTTCGGCGCTCGCGTCGCAACTCCGATAACCTCGCCGCGGAATTGTTCCATCCGGGCGCGGACCTGGTCCCGCTCCAGTGGGGGCTTATCGACGTTGGTAACTGAGACCTCCATCGCGACCGGACCGCCGGTGATGCGCTCAGCGGCGCGCGCAAGGCCGTGATGCCCGGCGTGGATCGGGTTGAAGGAGCCTGGGATGACGGACCCCGTGAACCGGCTGTCAGCCGACTGGCTGCCGTCCAGTCCCACAATGACATGGCCGACGTGACCGGCGGACAACGCCTCCAGCGGATCCCTGAATCGTAGCCGGTCCGTTACGATCTCTTCGCCGTCGGTGAGCCGGGGGTCTAGCCGATCGGATATTCTCATCCACTCTGCCATTGAGTTCAGGATCATTGTGCTGACGACCATGTCCTCCTGCCCGCGATCCCGATGTCCCTTGACCAAGGTCAGCGACGACACAGATGACCCGAAAGCTTCATGCAGTGCGACGTGACCTCTGTGGTCGCCGCGCTTGGTCCGGTCAGTCGCGATCGTAGCGGTGCATGAGACGCCCGCTACAGGTGTGTCGTCAGATCGCAGCCTGACGGCGCGGAAGTACGCTGCACGGGCGAGCGAACGCGCGGCCTCCATCGACACGAACTGTTCCGGCTCCGACCCCACGTACTCGACAACAGCCGATGATGCGTATGGCACTTGTATGTCCAACACGGTACGCGATGCCCCGGCCACGCTCAGTATCCACCGGATCGCCGATGTCCCGGCTCCGGCAGCTGCCAACGACGACATTCCCCGCGTAGCGTGCAGGTTCTCGACTAGCTTTAGCGCCTCGTGGTCCATTCGCTCTCCCAAGTGTCATCACTACTATACGGGCGGCCTGAAATCCACGCAATTGTGGACAGCAGCCAGTCGCCAAGGTACGCTTGCCAGCGGACTACATCGTTCCCCACATACCGGGGACGCTGGACAAGGAGGAGCAGATGCTGCTGAACAGTGAGCGGTGCGTAGCGTGCAGACGGGACTCGCCGAGGGTGACCGACCAGGAGGTCGCGGAACTATCCCCCCATATCCCGGAATGGGACCTGGCGGAAGAGGGAGGCATTCCTCGGCTGCGACGCACATTCCGGTTCTCGAACTTCGCCGATGCTCTGAGTTTCGCCACGGCAGTCGGCAATACCGCCGAAGACGAAGGACATCACCCAAAGATTACGCTCGAGTGGGGCAGGGTGGGCGTCGACTGGTGGACCCACAAGATCCGCGGTCTTCATCGGAACGACTTCATCATGGCGGCGAAGACGGATCAAATCTACTCGGCGTAGGGACGGCAGCGACCGACGGATGGCCACACTTACACTGTCTGTCCGGGCATTGAATTGCGCTCCGTCTTGCCTGAAAGCTGCCACGTCCATTACCATTCCAGCGATGTTCGCCACATCAATTCCCGTACTGTCCCCAGACCCTTCTCAGGTGAGCTGATTGTACGACGTTCTGATCGTCGGGGCTGGACCCGCCGGAAACACTGCCGCTCTCAACCTGGCCAGATCCGATCTCAGGGTTGCCGTCCTCGACTACAGGCGACAGGTCGGCGACAAGCTATGCACCGGGGTCATCGGCGCTGAGTGCGCCGAGCGTTTTCCGGTCCCGGCGCCCCTCGTCTATCGGGAGGCGAAGTCCGCGGTCATCCACTCACCCACAGGTCGAGCCTACAGAGTAGAGCGTCCGCGTACTCATGCGCTCATTGTCAATCGTGTAGGTTACGTCAGCGAGATAGCGGACACAGCCGCATTGGCAGGCGCTGAGTACTGGCTCGACTACCGGGCGACCGGTATCAGCCGCACTTCGAGAGGTCTTGAGGTGAGCGCGAGGCGGAATGGAGCTATCGAGCGGTTTGAGGCTCGTATTCTGATGATCGCCACCGGGTTTGGCTCGCCACTGACGAGGTTGGCAGGCCTCTACGACGGAACAGGGCAGCAATACCTTCTGGGTCATCAGATGGCGGTGGAGGTCGGTGACGTCGATGAGATCGAGGTTTACGTTGGCGGTGCAGCCACTTCGGAATCTTTCGGCTGGCTGGTGCCGACGACAGGATCGCAGGGGCTCCTGGGGATTATTTCCAGGCACAGGGCAAGTGGATGCCTGGAGCGGCTGAAGAATAGGCTGATGTGCGGTGGAAAGGTGATGCGGCAGGCTGGCGCGACAAGGACATGGGGCGTGCCTCTGAGGCCGATTCCGAGGACCTACGGCGCCGGCGTCATGGTATTGGGCGACGCCGCGGGTCTCGCCAAGCCGACCACCGGGGGCGGAATCTACTTCGGGATGTTGTCCGGCCTGATGTCCGCGAAGACCGCGGTTGAAGCGCTGCGGTCCGGGGATGTCTCAGCCGAACGGCTCAAGGCGTACGAGTGTCGATGGAAACGTGAGCTCGACAGCGAACTCCGGATAGGGTACTACGCGCGCATCCTGTTCGAGGCCATGGACGAAAACCAGATCGAACAGCTGATGAAAGTGTTCCTATCCACAGGGGTCCGAAAGGGCCTGATAGACTCGCCGGACTTTTCGTTCGACCGTCACAGTCGGATCATCCTGAGAACAGTCCGAGATCGTCAGATCGGAGGGATCATGAAGAGCTTCGGCCCTTCGGTAGCGCCCCTGCTGGCCCGTCTGGTCAGGTCGACAATTTTCAACTGACGATCGTCGTCAGGAGAACATCAGCGAGAGTACGCCCATTCGCGCGAAGAGTGCATTTTCAGCCTGCCTGTAGAACGCCAGCCGTGGGTCGTTAACCCGGACCAGGAAGTCGCCGCTCCGCTGCATTGGGTCCATGACAATACACTGTGGCTTCAGCATGTCCATGAATTCCTGATCGAGCACCAGGCGGCCACGTCCTCTGGACCTCAGCAGCTCCATGTGCGCCACTGTCCTCGGACCGTTCAGGTAGATCGCGTCGGCTGAGCCGACGGCTTCGACATCCTCATACGTTTCGAATCGGATGCCGCGGCCTCCACAGTATTCGATGACATCCGGGGGTACCTGGCCGCTGAATGGTACGAGCTGGACCGTAACGTCATCGAACAGCGCGAGACCCCGGAGCAGCGCGCTCACGTTGCGATGTTCGAGCCGGCCTACTATCGCGACGGTGGAGCCGTCCACGGCTCCGCGTTCCCGGTGGATCGTGTACAGATCGGCCAGCGCCTGCGTCGGGTGGTCGTCCGCGCTGCCGCCGTTGATGACAGGCAGCGCATCTACCGCTGCTGCCCGCTGGGTCACATTCGGATCCCCGGATCGGATGATCACCACGTCGATCATCAGGCTGGCCAGGATGCTCGTAATGTCGTCAACGAATCGGGTGCTGTGGACGGGGAAGAACTGAGATGCGTCCTCCGTATGGTACGCCTGGCCGCCCAGCAGGCCGACGGCCCGCTCGAACGACGTGCGGGTAAGGAAGCTGGGTTCGTAGAACAGGCAGTACGACGCCTTGCCCTCCAGAACGGGCGCTACACGGTCCGAGGCGCGCAGCTCCTCGCAGTGTGGGAACAGCTCCGCTTCGACCCACGGACGGGTCAGGTCAGTCGTATTGGTCAGGTGTCGGTATGACGGCATTGAGCAACTCCGTTGGCCCGAAACTCAGGATGCTTCCGACAGGAAATTGTACAGGAGCCGGTGGGGAGCAGACCATGTGGACATTTGACACGGTTTGGGGCCGATGCTAGATTAATCGAGGTGATTGGCAGTCCCTGAAAGAGACTGCCAACCACACAGAGTGAATCTGGAGATGATAGGTTGCCGAGGTACGATTATCGATGTACCGTCTGCGGTCACCAGTTCGAGTTGCGGCAGAGCTTTGACTCCAGTCCGGTCGCTGATTGCCCGGACTGTGGAGCGATGTCCAACCGCAAGATCCACGCTCCGCCCGTGATATTCAAGGGCAGCGGCTGGTACGTGACCGACTACGGCAAGGGCCGCGGCAACAACGGGTTCGGGACCGAGAAGTCGGATGGCAAAGACGACGAGAAGAAGGAATCTTCTGCGAAGGAGTCGTCGGACTCTTCGAAAGCCGGTGACAGCAAGGCGGAATCAAAGTCCACGTCCACCTCTGCCAAGACAGATTGACAGTTGCGTGCGCTGATTCAGCGAGTTACGCAAGCCTCCGTCACCGTCGACGGTGAAGTCCTGGGCCGCATCGGTCCGGGACTTGTTGTTTTCGTGGGTATCTCGCAGACCGACGATCAGCCGCAGATCGACTATATCGTATCCAAGACAGTCAACCTCAGGGTGCTCGCTGATAAGGATGGCCGCTTCAACCTCTCCGCCTTAGACGTCGTCGCCGACCTGCTGGTAATCAGCCAGTTCACCCTCTACGCGGATACGAGGCGTGGACGGCGGCCGAGTTTCACCCAGGCTGCCGGACCGCAGGAGGCGTCCCGGATATTCGAGTCCGCACTTCAAGCGTTTCGAGGCACGGGACTGAATATACAGACCGGTCGGTTCCAGACCCACATGGATGTCGCCATCCACAACGACGGGCCGGTAACTGTCATGCTCGACTCCGATGACCAGGCCAGGCCGCGGCGGGACTCACGGATCCAGCCCCCATAAATAGTACGGGCAGGGTGTACGTCAACCGCTGTCATGCAGCGGGTTCACGCAAGCTGGGTCGGTCCGCCGTCAGGCCTCGACTTCCGGAGATTGGCTGACGCAGATCCCCATCTGCCGCGCCTGATCGAGCAGAGCCTGCGCGCGCTTGACCACGGGCACATCGACTACCTTTCCATCCAGAGAGGTTGAACCCCGGCCCATCGCTACGGCTTCCTCGAACGCCTCGATGACTCTCTGAGCCTGTCTGACTTCGCCCTCGGATGGGCTGTAGATTTCGTTGACGGTCTCCAGCTGGGCGGGGTGGATGGCAAAGCGACCTCTGAACCCGATCCCTCGGGACATCTCGGAGTTGCTGCGGAGTCCATCAGGGTCTCGGAAGGCAAAGAATGGCGTATCCAGGGCGAGCACGCCAGCAGCCCGTGCCGCGACCGCGATAGCGCTGCGAGCATATGCCAGCTCCGCATCGTCGTCGCGCCTCGCGATCTCCATGTCGTTGGTGAAGTCCTCCGCGCCGAGCGCGACTGCCACTACTCTGGCCGACGCTCTGCATATGTCGTAGGCGTTCACAATCGCTTCCGCGGACTCGATCCAGGGGACCAGTCGGGTTGACCCCAACGGTACGCCGGCCCGCAGCTCGGCCTTCTGAACCATCCGCGCCACCTGTCCCAGGACCGCCGCGTTATCGATCTTGCCGACGGACACGCCGAAACTGTGCGGTCCGATCACGGCGGCAAGATCCTCCTCCAGGATCCCCGTGTCCAGCGAGTTCACTCTGGGTATCACCGGGACGCCTGATTTGGCCAGCTCCGGGATGTACGCGGCAGTTACGCCACGCGCATTACCCTTCTCATCCCACGGGACAGAATCCTCCATATCGGGAACGAAGGCGTCGGGTCTCAACCCCAGCGCGCGGTCCAGCATCCTGGGTGTGTTTCCGGGAACGAATAAGAGGCTGCGAAGTATCTGCATGGCGTTCCTGACTCGGCGTCTTTCCATTCTGTCGGCAGTCTTTAGTCCGGGACTCCGAGAAAGTCGCGTGTGACGGCGATAAACTCCGCAGGTTTGTCCACGGTCACGACATGACCTGCATCGGCTACGTCCACCGACGTCAAGTCGTTAGCCGCGGCCTTCATCCGGTCCAGGACCGCGTCGGACACCAGCGGACTCTCAGCTCCCCGGACCTCCAGGATAGGGCAGGGGATGGTCTCGAGAGCGTGCCAGTACCTTGCGATAAGCCCGGGGTCGGACATGTCCGGCAGCGGCACGTTGAACAGCGAGGGGTCTGCCTTCCACGTCCATGCACCGTCGCCGGTCTGCTTCATCTTGTCCCGCGCGTCCTTTATGAGCCTACTGTCCGACGCCCAGGGGTTGCCGGAACGCATCCAGCTAACCGCGTCTTCGAGGCTGTCGAACCACATCGGCGTTTGAGGACGGCTGCCGGACGCCGCAATGGACTCCTCTGACGGCTCGGGTCCGATATCGACCATCACGATTCGCTCGACGCGATCTGGGTGACCAGCCGTGTAGAGCATCGAGTGCCATCCCCCCATGGACAGACCTGCCAGGGTGAACCGGTCGAGCTCAAGCGCGTTCACCAGCGCGGCGAGGTCTTCGACGAACCTGTCGCGGGCGTACCCGTCTCCGGCATGAGCGGACTCTCCGTGCCCGCGCTGATCGACCGCGAACACATGGTAGGAACCACGCATGGCCTCGGCGAACTCGTCCCAGATATGCGCCTGACCGGTGTGTCCGTGCAGACAGACCAGCGGCGGCAGACCCTGTGTGCCCCAGTCCAGATAGCGAAGTCGAACTCCGTTGACGGTCACGTACTTGGAAACAGCGGTCATGCCTGGCCTCCCTGGCGGCGCTTCCACTCGGCCGCCCGTGTGTCTATGTCCCGAGCAATAGTCGATTTTGCCTCAGTGTAGGCGCGCAGTGATGAACTCGTTCATACGCAGTCGGGCCCGACGGGCCAATTTGGTCGGATGCGCGTCGAATCCGTGAGGTCCGCCGGGGTAAATCGCGATATCTCCCGGATTTCCGGCGGCCACCCAGCGTTGATACATGAATAGCGTGTCGTCGAGCAGCGGGTCGAGTGTTCCCACGGTGAACAGAGCAGTGGTCAAGTTGCGAAGGTCGGCATAAAGCGGGGACACGTCGGGGTTTCGACGGATGTCCGGCGATACGAACTGGTCGTAGAACCAGTCCATGATCGGAGTGCTGAGGACGAATTGCCGCTCACCCCAGTTTCTCTGGGAGGGAGTCATCCCAAGATCGTACACCCCATACACCAGGTTGGCCCCGGTAAAACCGGTGAAACCGTGCCGGTCACGCATTCTAATCAGTGTTGTCGCCGACAGATGCCCCCCAGCGGACTCGCCTCCGATTACGATGTTGTCAACTCCAAACTCCGCCTTGGCGTTGTTGACGACCCAGACGGCCGCCGCTTCGCAGTCGTCCAGTCCTGCCGGGTACGGGTGTTCGGGCGCGAGCCTATAGTCGACGCTGACCACCGCCGCCGAACAGTCCCCGGCTATGTGCTCGTTCCGTGGATCCTGAAGATGCGCGCGACCCAGCGCCCAGCCGCCGCCATGGATGTGAAGATACACACCGCGAGGATGTTCCGGGATGAATGTCCTTAAAGTGAGAGGTCCCCCCGGTCCGTCGATGACTCGCTCCTCCGCCATGTCCGACAGCACGATCGGTCCGGCAGGCCCGCTACCCTCTTCGCGAAGGCGCCTTGTTACCTCCACCGGGACCTGATTGACTGCGGGAGTTTCCGACAGCAGCGCCTCAAGCTGCGCGTTGAACGCGGCGGTCTCGTCGTCGATCGAATCCGGTCTGAACAGCGTGTGGTCAACCATTGGGAAGCTCCTGTAGATGGAGATAGATTAGCATACACGCTCAGGCATATCGTGTCAGATCACATGCCTCCCAATTGGGTGATGTAACGTAGGGTATAATAGGGGACGTCCACGGCGGATATTCACTACTCCTGACGTTCGCGCGAAGGAATGCAGTCGCTCCGAGGACGCATAAGAGGTGCTTATAGACATGCTCAAGTCGATCGCCAAGCTATTCGGTGGATCAGACGAGAAGGTCATCGCCAAGCTCCAGCCGCAAGTCGACGAGATCAATGATCTCGAACACGAAATCGAGCGGCTGAGCGACGACGATCTCGTCATCAGGACACAGGAGCTCCGTCGCGCTGTTGTCGGAGGCGTTGACCTCGACGACATACTGCCAGAGGCGTATGCCGTCGTCCGGGAAGCCGCCAAGCGCACTCTCGGTCAACGTCACTACGACGTTCAGCTAATCGGCGGGATAGTCCTGCACCAGGGCAAGATCGCTGAAATGAAGACCGGCGAGGGGAAGACGCTCGTCGCGACGCTGTCCGCCTATCTCAACTCGCTCGGTGGAAGAGGCGTACACGTAGTCACGGTCAACGACTACCTCGCCAAGCGAGACGCCCACTGGATGGGCGCAGTCTATGACCGGCTGGGCATCAGTGTCGGCTCTCTCCAGAATCAGAAGTCGCTTGTATATGACCCCTACTATGACGAGGGAGAGCAGGGCTTCGAGCACATGCGGCCGGCGACAAGAGAGGAAGCCTACGCCGCCGACATCACCTACGGTACGAACAACGAGTTCGGCTTTGATTACCTTCGCGACAACATGGTGACCAGTCAATCGTCCCGTGTGCAGCGGGACCGTGTGTACGCCATCGTTGATGAAGTGGACAACATCCTGATAGACGAAGCCCGCACGCCGCTGATAATCAGCGGTCCCGCGGAGATGTCGGCCCGGGACTACGTCAGATACGCCAAAGTCGCGCCCGCATTGATTATGGAGGAAGATTATACAGTCGATGAGAAGCACCGGGCGGTCGCGCTGACACTGGATGGGATATCCAAGCTGGAACGAACGCTCAACATCAAGAATCTCTACGGCACTGAGAACTTCGCCGTCGTCCACCACATCGAGAATGCCCTGAAGGCCCAGATAATCTTCCAGCGTGATCGTGACTACGTCGTTCAGGACCGGCAGGTCGTGATAGTGGACGAGTTCACGGGGCGTCTCATGACCGGCAGAAGATACTCGGATGGGCTGCATCAGGCCATCGAGGCCAAAGAAGGCGTCAAGATCCTGCCTGAGTCCATCACTTACGCGACGATCACCTTGCAGAACTACTTCCGGCTCTACGAGAAGCTGTCCGGGATGACCGGCACCGCCGCGACCGAGGCCGAGGAGTTCGACAAGATCTACAAGCTCGACGTAGTGGCGATCCCGACCAACCAGCCGATGGCGCGCGCCGATTCGACCGACCTCATCTACAGGGACCAGAAAGCCAAGTACCGAGCGGTGGTCGCGGAGATCGAGGCGCGACACGGCGCCGGTCAACCTGTTCTGGTCGGAACTACGGACATCGATAAGTCCGAGATGCTCAGCGATATGCTGGACCGGAGGGGGGTTCGTCATGAGGTCCTGAATGCGAAGCAGCACCAGCGGGAGGCACTGATCGTCGCCCAGGCCGGCAAACCGGGCGCGGTAACCGTCGCTACAAACATGGCCGGTAGAGGAACGGATATCGTCCTCGGCGGCAATGCTGAGATGGGAGACATGTCGCCTGATGAGTGGGATGTCGCACACCGGCAGGTGATCGACGCGGGGGGCCTTCACATCATAGGAACGGAACGCCACGACGCGCGACGGATCGACAACCAGCTTCGCGGTCGCTCCGGACGCCAGGGCGACCCTGGCACCACGCAGTTCTACGTTGGCCTGGATGATGAGTTGATGCGCCGCTTCGGTGGCGATCGCATCCGGTCCGTGATGGACTGGGCGGGTCTCGAGGACGACATCCCGATCGAAAACACCATGATCAACAAGTCGATCGAGAACGCGCAGGTCAAGGTCGAATCACACCATTTCGACATGAGAAAGCACCTGGTCGAGTACGACGACGTTGCGAACGCACATCGAGACTTGATATACGGCGAGCGCGAGAAAATTCTGGCCGGCACTGACCTGAAGACCAGCATCCAAGAGATGCTCCGCGAAGAGATCAGTGAGATCGTCGTGTCCACACTTGGAGACGGCAGACCCGCGGATTGGGACGTCCATGGTTTCCTGGCTGAGCTTGCGGTGATCTTGCCGCCCCCATCGGATTTCGGAGATCACGATACTCTGATCGCGCTGGGTACCGACGGCATAGAATCCCGACTGATGGATCACGCCGATTTGCTGTACGAACAGATCGAAACGGCAATCGGTCCCGAAACGATGCGCGAGGTCGAGCGTCAGATCATGCTCAGGGTGGTAGATACCAACTGGGTTCACCACCTCACCTCGATGGAAAACCTCAGACAGGGTATCGGGTTGTACGCCTACGGCCAACGTGATCCACTTGTGATGTACAAGAAAGAGGGTATGGATCAGTTCCAATCGCTCCAGTCGAAGATTCGGAGCGACGTCGCCCGCTCGATGTTCAGGGTTCAGCCTGATACCGGCCAGTCCGGTGCGAACGGAACAGGTCGGAACGGCCGATCGACACGCGGTCGGCTGGCGCCGAAACCCAGGGGCAGGGAGACCGCGCTGTCCCGAGTCGGCGCGCGCGGTGGACAGGCGCAATCCGTCCCCACCGGCGGACGGAAGGTCGGCAGAAACCAGCGATGCCCCTGCGGTAGTGGGAAGAAGTACAAGCGATGTTGCGGAGCATGAAGGTTCCGGAGGAGGCCACTGGCTGCCCGGTGTCGAGTATGCGACCGGATATGAGCGCCCAATGACGAATACCGAAATTGCGGGCGTTTTCGAGACGATCGTCAGCCTGCTGGAGATCAAGGGAGAAAAGTCCTTCACCATCAGGGCCTACCAGCGGGCGGCGCGGACTATCGAGCGCCTTCCCCGCGATGTCGATTCGATGGTCCGGGAAGGTGATGACCTTACGGAAATCCCAGGCATCGGCAAGGCAATCTCGGCCAAGATCGCTGAGCTGGTGAACACCGGTGAGATGTCGTACCTGGACCGGCTCAAGTCCGAGTTCCCGGACGGGGTTCTGGACTTGGTCCGGATACCGGGATTGGGACCGAAGACAGTGGTCAGAATCTGGAAAGAGCTCGACGTGACGTCCATCGAGGCGTTGGAGGTCGCACTGGACGATGGCCGTATTGCCTCACTGCCCCGGATGGGGAAGAAGAGCGCCGACAACATCCGAAGGGCCGTTAGGTTCGCCAAGTCCAAGAGCGATAGACTGCCCATTGCCCGGGCGATGGACATCGCGCGACGGGTGAGCGGACACCTGGAGGCCAGCTGCCCCGAAATAGACCGGCTGGTTGTCTGCGGAAGTCTTCGTCGGTTCGAGGAGACGATAGGCGACCTGGACCTGGTCTGTGTCACACCGGACCCATCCGCCGTACTCGCATCTCTGGCTACCATGGACACTGTCGCTGAAGTGGTTGCTCACGGAGACAAGAAGGCGTCGGTTGTGCTGGACTCAGGTGTCCAGGTGGACCTGAGAGTGGCAGAACCACAGCATCTAGGCGCGATGTTGCAATACTTCACGGGGAACCTGCATCACAACGTGCGGCTCAGGGAGATCGCTAATGGTCTTGGCTTATCGCTGAATGAGTACGGCCTGCGCAATCTGGAGTCCAGCGACCTGGAGACCTTCGAGACGGAAGCCGGTCTCTACGAGAGGCTGGGGTTGCAGTACATTCCACCTGAGCTGCGGCTGGGTGGGGGAGAGGTCGAAGCGGCGCGCGCCGGCCTGATACCTGAACTGGTACACACGTCGGACATACGAGGCGACCTGCATTCGCACACCGATTGGAGTGACGGCCGGGATCCGATGGAGGTCATGTTGGCAGAGGCCCAGGACCGAGGACTTGAGTACATAGCTGTTACCGATCACTCTGTCGGCCGGGGGATTGCGAACGGACTCAGCATCGAACGTCTCGATAGGCACCGAGCCAGGCTCAGGCAGCTCGAGTCTGAGGTGGGCGGTATCAGGGTACTCAGCGGCACGGAACTGGACATCCGAGCGGATGGCACTCTCGACTACCCGGACGAAGTTCTTGCGGAACTCGACTGGGTCGTCGCCTCCGTGCATAGTGCGATGGGTCAGGATGCGGCGACAATGACGCAGCGGATCGTCAGCGCAATGAACAACCCGCATGTGTCAGCGATCGGCCACCTGTCCACCAGACTGATCGGAGAGCGCCGGCCAATTGACGCGGACTATGAGGCGCTGTTCCGGGCTGCCGCTGAGACGGGGACGGCGCTGGAGATCAACGGCTCGCTGGAACGACTGGACCTCAAGGATGCGCATGTAAGCCGGGCACGCGAGATCGGAGCTCCGCTGGTCATCAATACCGATGCCCACACTTCTGAGGCGCTGGGCAACCTCGACTACGGAGCAAGGCAGGCGCGCCGCGGGTGGTGTGAGGCGAGGCATATCGTCAACTGCCTCCCCGCGGATGACTTCATTTCATGGCTGAAACTGGACAAGAAAGATAGGACTGGGGCATTATCTGCACATGGATGAGTGCGAAACCACTAGTGAAATCCCAAGCTCGCAGGCTGTTCCACACCTCAGACATGCGCTAATGGATGGTGCGAAGTGGCCCACGGCGCTGTTGGAAGCGATGGCGCTGTGGACGTCCCCGGAAGAGGACTATGAGGGCACGAGGCTCGCATATCTCATAGGTTCGGAGGCGTTCGACTGGCTGACTTTGGCCAACCGGCTGTGCGCCGAGGTCCGTGACCTGATACCCGAGGATGAACTGGAGAATCTGATCTTCTCCGGCAGATTCCCGTCCTCATCGGACGAGGCCGACTTCAAGGAGATACTGGGCTCAGAGAAGTACAGCGCCTACCTGAACTACTTCTACGGCGTCGAGGTGGAGATGGCCCTACAGAATGCGGTGGAGTCGGAAGTCGAGAAACGGTTCTACGCCGGTGGCCGCCAGTACACGGCGGACCATACCGACACCGCTTTCCAGCGCATTTATCGTTCCAGCCGGGACGCGCTGATGATTGCATTCCGCGACGATCGGGGTCGTAGTCATCAGCCGATCACGACCGTGACTGAGCTCAAGGAGTTCACGTACTGGCTGTTCAAACGGCGGCTTCGCGTGTCGGACAAGGCCAAGATAGCTTCGGATACGCGAAAGGGAATCGCCGCGTTAGACTCTGTGGTCTGCGCCCCTGAGGAGATCGGCGCCCGAGCATCCTAGGTCTGATGACTCCGCACGTCATGTGCCGCGGCGAAGCGCTGTCCGCAGCCCGGCGCCGATACGCAACAGGGCGTTCTTGTCCTAGCGGAACATGTCCCGGGACCGCTCGCGGAGCAGCGGTCGGTAGCCCCCTTGTCCGGGACTGTAGGGATAGCCTCGAACCACTGAAACCGGAACTCCGATTGCTTTGAACTGGACCAGCTCGGCCGCCGCGGTCAGCTCATCCGCAACGGCGATCGACGTAACGTGCATCACTCGGCCCTGGGCGTCCGGCGTGCCACGGTAATCCAGAATCGGGTCCAGGCCCGCCACACCGATGGCGAAGTTGACGTGTCCCTCCCGCCAGGCGCGGCCAAATGTGTCGGAGATCACGACCGGTATGTCCAGGCCGGTCGATCGACGAATATCATCCCGAATTCGCTGGGCCGATGCGTCCGGATGCTCCGGAAGCAGGCACACGACCTCCTCACCGGGCACGTTTGACTGGTCGATGCCGGCATTCGCGCAGACAAAGCCGTGGTGGGTCTCGGAAATAATCACTCCGCGGTCCGGTTCCATGCGAACGATCGACCTGCTCTCCTGTAGGACCAGCTCGACCAATCTTGGGTCACGGCCAGACTTCGCCGCGAATGTGATGGCAAAGTCTGAGGGGTCCACCATCGACAGCTTGACAAGCCTTCCTTCGGCCTTTGACACGATCTTCTGGGTCACCACCAGGATGTCGCCCGACACCAATGGCGCGCCCTGTGCCGCGGTCGCTTCCACAATCGCCGGTCCGATCTGGTCTCCGGGCTGTATCTCGGGCAGACCCACCACCCCGAAGATCTCAATTGATCGGTTTTCACGTTCCATGTCGGGAATAGTCCTCTCCTAGCTGTCTCACCTCAATGGTAGAGGAGCGCTCCGGCAATCGACACCACAGAGCCGTTCGACGCGTCCGCGGGACACTGATCGTATCCCATGGAGATTCCCGCCGCGCCGTCGAGCAGCCGCAGCATCAGGTAGATCGGTGGCAGCCCACAGATCTTTCTTCGATCCGACTCATCCTTGGACAGAGTCAGAAAGCGGCGCGGGTCTCCGTCGCAGATCGCCTCAATAGAGGCGGTGTCCTCAGACCTCAATTTAGCCTTCGCCACGGCGTCCAGAGGCCGTGAGTCTCCGAATGCCGGCCCGACGTGCGCCAGATCACCCGCCGCGATCAGCAGCGTCCGCCGCTCGCGTATCAGCTCACCGAGGACTTCGAGGCATTTCACGATCCTCGAGTCCGCATCCGGACTATCGTCGCCGACAGTGAAGCTGTGGAACGACCCGCAGAGGATCGGGACCAGCGTCGGCCTACCGTCACGCACGAAGTGGTGGAGCCACACCGAAGCCAGCTCAATCGAGTGTTCGGACGTGTGGTGCAACTCCTCTTGGAAAGCGTCGTCGCCGAGGACATCGACCAGCCTGTCGATAACCTGTATGTCGGTCGGGAGCGTCCCGTAGGGCGTTGCGTAGCTCTGGCGGGTCAGGGTGATATTGCCCATTCCGCCGTGGTGGTCGGTGCCGAACACGATGATCGTCTCGATCTCGGACAGATCGTCGCGGGCATGTTGCCAGAGCCGGGAGTAAGTGGCGTGGCCCCTGTTGTAGTCGATGTGCGGGCACAGCATCCCGACAAGGTCGCCGGACGGCCTCGGGCTGAGCTCTGCCGGGGGGTACTGTGCGCACCACGACTCGATTTCCGACTCGAGCTCTGCCGGAGATTCCGGGTACACGACGCCGGCATGTGACGCGGGACGGTGTGATGCTGATCTGAAGTCGATCAGCGCACGCCGATGAGCGTCCCTATACTCGCCATTCTCAATGAGCAAGGCCTTGTCCAGCTGACCGATCAGCGATCTCAGGTCCATATCGGTCAGCGACAGACCAACTCGCAATGCCAGGGCCGAGCGGATCTCATCCAGGGTTCTCGATCCGTCCAGGAACATCAGGAGAGGCGCTACAAACTCCGGGACCATCACCTGTCCACCCGCCATCTCCAGCGGGTCCCGCAGATATAGAAACCGCTGCCCCATGTGTATGGTCCATGCAGGATCGACCAATCGGAGCTTTGGCTGGTTCGGAATGGCTGGAGGATCGAGGTTGTCGGCCATGTCGGCGTTTCCTTGCGGCAGGCATGGACTGGGAAGTCCCGGCGCCGCGGGCGTTTGGCCAGAGTACCGGGATCAGGGTCGGTGCAAGATGGTAACACAATGGGCGCGGGCGCCGCGAAAGTGTGGACCCTGTGTTTGAGATTCGCAAGGCCCTCTGTGCTACAATCTCAGGGCCTCACGACCCGACGACTTAACCCCCTGGAGGTTACGCAATGCCGATTGCCGAGGACCTCAAAGTATTCACCGGCAATGCCCACCCACAGTTGGCCCGGGACATTTGCAGCTACCTGGGCATTCAACCCGGGAACATAGATGTATTCAAGTTCCCCAACGACAACACGTTCGTAAAGATCCTGGAGAACGTGCGGGAAAGGGATGTGTTCATCGTCCAGCCCTTCAGCGCTCCGGTCAATGATCGCATCATGGAGTTTCTGATCATGCTGGATGCCGCCAAGCGCGCGTCCGCCGGTCGGATCACCGCGGTGCTGCCTTACTACGCTTACGGTCGGAGCGACAAGAAAGACCAGCCGAGAGTGCCGATCACAGCCCGCCTCGTGGCCTCCATGATCGAGGTGGCCGGCGCGGACAGGGTGTTGACCCTCGATCTTCACGCAGGCCAGATCCAGGGGTTCTTCAGAATTCCGGTGGATGAGCTGACCGCCATCCCGATGTTGGCGCGCCACTTCCCAAATAGCGACGACGTAGTCGTAACCGCCACAGACGTAGGCGGCGCCAAACGCGCCAGGGTGACCGCGGATATCATCGACGCTGACATAGCCGTCGTTCAGAAGCGGAGGAAGGGCAACACCGACACGGTAGTGGCGGACGAAGTCATCGGTGAGGTATCCGGTAAAACGGCGATAATCGTAGATGACGAGGTCTCGACCGGCGGTACGGTTGTAGCCGCCGCCAACGCGCTCGTGGAGCACGGAGCGCGCGACGTCTATTGCGCGGTCACCCACGGCGTACTTTGCGGTCAGGCTCCGCAGCTCATCCAGCGTAGTCCGATCACCGAGATGGCCGTGACCGATTCGCTGCCCATCGGAGGCGATAAACTTGGCTCAAAGACACGAAAGATCTCGGTAGCCGCGATCCTCGGCGAGGCCATCCACCGCATCCACAGTGGAATGTCAGTGGGCGCCATGTTCGAGGGTGCGACTCTGGTTGAGACCATCTGATCCCCGGTGCGAGAAGTGCCTCAAGCCCACTGTCACGCTGAAATACGAAGCCGATGTAGGGCCGATGGCATGGGTCGAGTGCTGTGATTCTAACAGTGACAGCTTGTGAATTTACTCTCAATGCTGTTAGAATCGTTGCATGGTAGATACAACTAATTCACCCCAAGAATGTACCGGAATCTATGCAGACATCCAGAATCTTCAGGAAATATCGCGGGTCGTTCTCCTCTCGCTGATCCGGCGCTGGCCGGATCGTATGCCTCCTCCGGGTAAGCTGAACCTCTACGTCAGGGCGGACCATGTCCATCTATGGGGAGTCTGGGCGACAGACGCCTTCCCAAGTGTCGAAGTGACCGTCAAGGGCGTGCAGCACTACAGCCTGGCAGCCACCAAAAATGCGGCCGATATGGCAATCGCCGTGGACGCAATCAGCGACTTCAACCACAAGCGAGTCAGCCACGTTGCCGTAATCAGCGACGATAGCGATTTCATCTCTCTGTACGCGAAGCTCGCCGAAGAGGTCAGCGCCGAACCCCATGAGTCGCCTACGGGCCACCGTGTCCCATTCCTCTGGGTTCTGACTGACAGGATCGATACCAAATCGAATCTGCTTCAGGAATTCTTCCCGCAGAAATACGTCCACATTGTGGACAGATTCGCCCCGATCCCGGATGACACGCCTAAACAGGAAGATGCGATCGCGGAGCCACAGGACTCCGATCCGGAACCTGATCAGGAGCCAAGCTCAGGGTCCACAGACGAGCCGCCGCCCAATATCAGGGCGCACCGCGACATGACCGTGACGGAGAGGATTGCGCTGCAGCTGATTCGCGACATGCCGGTAGGCAAGTTCAAGAGCACCGATTGTCAGCAGACGATCCGCACCAACTTCCCAGGTCACTCGCTATCAGCGGCCGATGGCCCAACATTTGGGATCATCTTCAGAAGGGACGTTCTCCCTTTCATGGAGAAGCGCGGTGTCAAGGAGCTTGGGGACAGGCGGCCACGTCAGTACGAGATGACTCACGAGGCCAAGCGGTCGCTGGCGCGCTTCTAACGTCTGCGAGCTCCCGAGATATCCAGCATTCCGGCATTCCTGGATCTAGCCGGGAGAACCCAACGTTATTCCTGCTCCTTCAACCTGGATGCAAACACCAGGTAGGGTAGGGACACCGCGAGCCCCGCTACTCCCATCGCCGCCAACGCCCACGTCACCGACGTGACGCCGGCGAACCATCCGACGAGCAGGCTGGACACCACGACGAACCCCTGGCCGATTCGCTGAAGGCTGGTGATTCGACCTCTGAGGTGGTCCGGCGACAACGTCTGCGTCAACGTCCCGGCCGTTGTCCTGTACGCTGTTTGGCTCGCGGCGAACACCGCTATGAACAGCAGGGCCACCGGCAGCCACACCGCCTGTGTCAAGGCCAGCGCCAATAGCGAGCTTCCGATCGCGGTGACGAGGCACACCATCCCTCGCCGCAGGAAGAACCCGAACGACGCGATCGCCAGCGCTATGATGAGGCCGCCAAGACCGTTGATCGCCAGCATGAACCCGCCAACGTCCGCCCCCCGCCGGAGCACTTCGTCCGTGAAGACGGGGAGCATGAAGATTATGGGCTGAAGTATCACGTTCGGAACGACCATCAGGGTGATCAGAAGGAACAGGACGCGGTTACCGGACCATGTGTATCTGAACCCTTCCGCAAGGTCCTCGAATACTCCTCCCAACAGTCTGCCGGTCGGCAGGCTGCGAGAGTTCGCATACGGTGTACGCATGGGCAGGAACGCCAGGATCATTCCCACGTACAGCAGTGACTCGATCGTGAAGTTCCAGAAGAAGCCGAGTGTGGCGACCAGGACTCCGCCGATAAACGGTCCGATAGCCCGGGTCCCGGGTATGGTCAGCACATTTGTGGCGTAGGCGTTCCCCAGCATATTTGCCGGAACGGTGTTGGCGATCAATGCCTGTTGCAGCGGCTGGGTGATGGACAGGCAGGCGCCGCTCACAACCGCATAGGCGAAGACATGCCACACTGCAATCACATTCAACGCCACCATACATGCGAACCCAAATGCAAAAACCGCCATGAACGCCTGAATAGACATTATCAGCTTCCTGCGATCGGTCCTGTCGCCCAGCACCCCTCCCAACGGGCCGACGATCAGACCGGGCAGTGTGCTGACGCCCCCGACTCCGACAACCAGCAACACCGAAGACCCTGACCCCTGGGTCAAATGCTGCACCAGCCAACCCAGGGTCAGAAGCTGCAACCAATGGGCGGTGTTGGCGAAGAAATTTCCGACCCACAGGAACCGGTAGTCGCGGTGGGCGATCCACGCGTCGAACGTCTGAGGTCTTGGGAACCATGCTCTGCGGATTATCGTCGGCCCTCCCTTGCAAATATCCGGACGGAATCATACACGACTTGCGTATGGGGTCGATGTTGTGTCGTCCCAATTTGACAGGCGTATTACCATTAGACCGCTAACGCACGCTCTCATGAGTGCGAGTAGTATTGGCATATGCACCAGGAGGAGACCGTCGATGCTGAACCCAGACGCCCGGTGGCCCAACTTCAGCGAGAGCGACCTAGACTTCGTGATCGACAACATCGCGTCCGGGACCTCCGACACCACTGCCCTCAGGCGTCTTATCGTCGAGGACCCGCAGTTCAGGGCAGCCGCAATCGGAGATGACTCCCTGCTCGACCGCATTTTGAACGATGAGGAGATATTCCTGCACATATCGCCGGCGCTCTACTTCGAAGTCCTGCTCCGGCGCTCTTACCGGGAACTCGAGACCGCCTTGTACACCGAGGAGCGAGAGGGTCGAGCATCAATCCCGGTCTTCGACACTCCGAGCGTGTTGGAGTTCATGGACCGGCCCGGAGTTGTGGAGTACCTGGCCGCGATGATGGCCTCGTTCACGCGGATCCGTAGCTATGTCGTTCCGGTCCGAATCAGAAAGGGCATCCGTCGCCGGATACGTTACAACGACATGGACATTGACAGTCTTGTGAGGTTCGCCGCGAACGCCGACTTCGAGCAGCGGTTCGGATACTACAAGAGAATCGCGGACGTCTGCCTGTTTCTGTCCGGGGTTTTCCCGGACAGCGCCGGTCCAAGCCATCAGCGTCCGTCACGAGGGGGCCCGGTACCCACTGGCAGCAGGTGGCGTGTCCGGAGAACATTGGAGGACTACGAAAGAGAGGGATGCCGGTTCTACGGTCTCGCGCAAGAACATCCGGCATCCCGAACGTTGGAGCTGGCGTCGGTGTTCTCCGCGTTGAAGGACAACTTCACATCCGCCCGGAAGCCGCTCACCTTCGTGGCTACCCGATTCCTTCATGCGCGGAAGAGACAGCTGTTCGGAATCGCGTCGCCATCTTAGCGGGGGAATGAGAAATTGCGGAAAGGGCCGGAGAGTGCCCAGGAAGGGACTCGAACCCCCACACCCTCGCGGGTAGCGGATTTTAAGTCCGCCGCGTCTACCATTCCGCCACCTGGGCAATGAGCGCATATTGGGGTATATCGTACCATGTCGCGGGGTGGACTGGACGCTGACTAGAGGAATAGCGGCGCGAATACCAGGGCTACGATGCTCATCAGCTTGATCAGAATGTTCAGCGATGGCCCGGACGTGTCCTTGAAGGGGTCGCCGACCGTGTCGCCGACAACCGCGGCGGCGTGTGGGTCAGAACCCTTGCCACCGTGGGCCCCGGCTTCGATGTACTTCTTCGCGTTGTCCCATGCACCGCCGGCGTTCGCCATCATGATCGCAAGGAGGAAGCCCGACGAGATAGACCCGATCAGCAGGCCGCCCAATGCTTCCGCGCCGAGAATGGCGCCTACCGCTACGGGCGCCACGATCGCCAGCACACCCGGAAGCACCATCTCCTTCATGGCGCCTCTTGTGCTGATGTCCACCGCGCGGGTGTAGTCCGCCGGAGCGGTGCCTTCCAGCAGTCCGGGGATCTCCCGGAACTGGCGGCGCACCTCCTGGACCATGGCGTTAGCCGTCCGGGCCACGGCCTGCATGGTGAGCGCCCCGAAGAGGAACGGCATCAGCGCCCCGACCAGCAAGCCCATCAAGACGTTGATGTCACGAAGATCGAACGCGTCAGCACCTGTTACCGCGGAGTACGCCGCCATCAGAGCCAATGCCGTCAACACAGCCGATCCGATCGCAAATCCCTTGCCAGTGGCTGCCGTCGTGTTGCCGAGGGAATCGAGAGCGTCCGTCCGCTCTCGTACCGAAGGGTCGAGACCAGCCTGCTCGGCGATGCCGCCCGCGTTGTCGGCGACCGGGCCGTACGCATCGGTGGCCAGCGTGATCCCCAGCGTGGACAGCATTCCGACCGCGGCCAGCGCGACGCCGTAGGTGCCGGCCAGGTCGTTCGCGATCCACATCGCCACAACGACAACAACCGCCGGTATCAGGGTGCTTACCATTCCCAGCCCCAGCCCACTAATGATCACGGTAGCCGGGCCGGTCAGCGCCTGGTCCGCGATGTCTCGCGTGAACTTGTATTCGTAGCTGGTATAGATCTCTGACGCCGTTCCTATTATCTGACCGGCGACAAGGCCCGCGAGAACCACCCAGAACAGGTTGAAGTCCATCTCGAGGACTATGAGCGCGACCGCTGTTCCCACGAGTACAAGGATGCCCGCGCCGAATATCCCGAACCTCAGCGACCACAGCAGGGAGCCCATCGAGGCCCCTTCCCTGGTCCGCACCAAGAATGTGCCGATTATCGACGCGAAGATTCCGATTGTGGCGATCAACATCGGGAGGACGAGAATCTCTGCGTCGAACGTTCCGGGCTTAGCCACTCCAAGCGCGGCCACACCGGCGACCCCAAGCGCGATAGTGGCGATGATCGAGCCTGTATAGCTTTCGAAGAGGTCCGCGCCCATACCGGCGACGTCGCCGACATTGTCGCCGACGTTGTCAGCCACCGTGGCCGGGTTCCGGGGGTCGTCCTCATCGAGGCCCTGCTCGATCTTGCCGACGAGATCGGCACCGACGTCGGCGGCCTTGGTGTAGATCCCCCCGCCGACTCTTGCGAAGAGCGCTATCGAAGATGCGCCAAACCCGAATCCGGCGACGACCGTAATATCCTGGAAGATCAGGTACACGGCGGTTATCCCGATCAGACCGATGCCGACAACGCTGACGCCCATGACGGAGCCGGAGTTGAACGCGACCCTGAGTGCGGAGTTCAGACCGCGCTGCGCCTGGACGGTGGTGCGTGTATTGGCGCGCACGGCTATGCTCATGCCGATGAATCCCGCCAGCCCTGAACCGATAGCGCCTGCCAGATATGACAGCGCGGTGGCGGGCACGCCAGCCGCGTCGCGCTCCATCTTGTCGAGAACATCATAATCTATGAATACGGCCAGGACGATGAAGACGCCGAACACGAAGACGGCGAGCATCCGATATTCGCGGGCGAGGAAGGCCATCGCCCCTTCTCGAATTGCGTTACCAATGAAGCGCACCTCGTCGCTACCCTCGTCCGATTTCAGGATTCGACTGGTCAGTATGGCCGCGAATCCGAGGGCGACGACACCGGCCGCGATGGACAGGAGCAGGATGTTCATTGTGAGCCTCCATAAAAAAGGCCTCCCTGGCCACCGGGAGGCCGCAAATTTTCAGGTGTTGATATCATCGAAAAGCTATCATAGGCCACCAATACTGGTCAAGAAGGTGAGGTGAATAGTGAATGGGGAGTGAGGAATAGGGAATGTAGAATTTGGAATGGTGGATGAGAGTCGGTGACCGCCATTCACTAACTACTACACCATCTATATGGGTTTGCCAATGTTAGTGACCGCTTCCAGACCTGGACTCCCGCCCCGTATCGTAGTACGGGGCAAGCCGTGCGCGGGAATGACGGATGGGCGGCACCGGTCGGTCAGGTTATTTTCAGAGAGTGACGGATGGGTGCTGGCGATTTCCCGCATATGTCAGAAGTATCTGGACACGGTACTAATCACCATTCACTAATCACTGACCGCTCTCCACTTGGGGAGGTTGGGAGGGGGGGCGGTCACGGGTCGTAGTCGTCGAGCCTGCCGGTGTAGCCGGTGTAGCCGGGTCCGGCGTGCCTGGCCTTTAGCTCTTTGTAGATCTCACCCAGCCTGTATTCGCGCTCCTCTGCCGTCAGGTGGGTGTACTTCGACGGGCTCGCCATAACCCTACGGGTGATCTCGTTGAGCTGGCGGTATCCGTCTTCCAGCCACTCCTGGGTGTACGGAACATCCTCGGGAGGGACGGAGTCCTTGGGAGGTTCACAGTCCGAGCCGAGGGTGCGGTCCAGGAGGATCCTGGCGACCGCGATCTGGTGGCTTGGCCTGATGGCCGGGTCATCGTCGTCGGCCCTGAGAATGTCGGTGAGAACGGTCACCAGAGTGTGACCGTTGTCGGTGACCATGAGGATGTAGTCCTGGGTGTCGATGACGTCTACGATGTGGCTGTCCGTGGTGGACTGGGGGTCCGGCTCGAAGGATGGGGACGGGTCCGGCTCGAAGGAAGGAGCGGGGCCGAGGGAGTCGTGCAGGGACTCATCGAGCTGCGCCACGGTTCCGGGTGTGGTCGGTGTGGGATTGTGTGAGGGTTCCACGGGTCTGTCGTGGTCTGGGACAGGTGTCTGGTGGCGATCGGGGTTGTAGTCTGCGCGCCTGGGGACTTTGCCGAAGCCTCTGTCTAGGAGGATGCGTGTGGCGGCGATGCGGTCGCGGGTGTTGGCGCGTGGGGTCCTGCCCCGCGCGATGTCGTGTAGTTTGTCGATGACGTCGCGGACATCGGTGGTTGTGTTGCTGATGTCATCGGCGAGGGTCTTGAGTGCGTATATGTTGGTGATGTAGTACATGGTGGGTCTCGGGTGTGGTGTGTGCGTCTGCAAGTACGCATGTTCTACGATAGAGTATGGAGACGGGAGTTGTCAAGGGGGCATTTCGGTTAGGAGCCTGTTTCTATTCAGTAGGGAGATATGGACGGTCAGTAGGGAGATATGGACGGGCGGGTTTGAAACCCGCCCCTACCCCGTGGATTCCCGCCCCGTATCGTAGTACGGGGCAGGCCCGTGCGCGGGAGTGACGAGAGGGGTACAATGCCTTCCTCTCACACTGACCACCGACCAAACCGGTATAGCTTCATAGCGGGCAGACACCAGACGGCGCTATTCGAGAGACTCTGGCTGCGCTAGCGTTCTTCCCTTTGCCATCTGCCGGCCAGTGTCAGCCAGACCGACGACGCCAGCAGTTTGAGGTCCAGCCACGGTGACATTCGGTCCAGGTATAGGATGTCGTACTTCAACTTGTTCAGCGGACGCGTATTGTATCGGCCGTACACTTGCGCCACGCCGGTCATGCCGGGTCGGACGATGAGACGCCGTCGGAACTGAGGATGCCGGGCCGAGAACTGCTCAACCAGCTCGGGACGTTCCGCCCTGGGACCCACGACGCTCATGTCACCTTTCCACATGTTGATGACCTGCGGGAGCTCATCCAGAGCCCGGTCTCTGAGGAATCGACCGACGGGTGTTATACGAGGGTCGTTTTCCGATGCCCACACCGCCCCGGTGTGTTGTTCGGCATTCGGGATCATCGATCTGAACTTGAACACCCGGAATACCCGGCCATTCTTGCCGACTCTCGCCTGTGTGTAGAAGACGGGTCCGTGGTCATACAGCCAGATCGAGAGCGGAATCGCCGTCCACAACAGCAGCCAGACCGGGGCGAGCGCAACGTGTACGGCGATGAGGACAGCGAGATCGAACGGCCGTTTCCACCAGTCGTTTCGGCTCGGACCCGTATGCAGGCGCTCTGCGGCAGGAGTATCAGAACTGTTGGAGTGTTCCACGCTGCTCAATGTACCTACGTGACTGGCTGTGGAGCCATGTCCGTAGCATGTGTGGATAGTGAACCCGGACGCGGTTGTGTAAGGGGTGGTCGGGGTGGGCGGGATCGAACCGCCGACCTCCTGTTCCCAAAACAGGCGCGCTACCGCTGCGCTACACCCCGCAGGGTAAAGATTACAGCGTTTGGAATTGCTGGGTAAAGTCCGTCACGGATCCGGCGGTCTTCGATCGTGCCAACCCGACGCCTGCTCGAAGGCGTGAGCGATCCCAAACAGCTCGGCTTCACCGAACGGTCTGCCGATTATCTGGAGACCTATCGGCAGACCGTCGCTGCCGAATCCACAGGGTACCGATATGGCGGGGAGACCCGCGAGGGCGGCCGGGCTGGTGTATCTTCGCCGCGCGAGATCGCGCCGTCCCTGGTAGTAGCCTCCCGGCGAACCCGTTGATTGGGCGATCGGAGGCGCGAGGGTAGGGCCGGACGGCATGACGATGAAGTCGTGCGTATCCAGCGCGTCCATCAGCTCGGTCCTGATCAGGGTTCTCGCCCGTTGAGCCTTCAGATAGGCCGGGGCCGGCGTAAGAGAGGCCGATTCGAGGCGGGTGCGGGTGTTCCAGTCGTAGCAGTCCGCTTTCGACCTCAGCCAGTCCGAGTGGAACGTCGCGGCATCGACATCCGCGGTTGCCAGAAAGACCGAGCCACTGTGCGCCGAGGTGGGCAGATTTACCTCTCCGATCTCAGCTCCGAGCTCGGCCAGCTGATCGACCGCGGTGCGGACCGATGTCTCGATCTCAGCATCCAGCCCGTCGAAGTCGTATGCCTCGCGTGGCAGGGCGATTCGGACTTCGTGGGTGCCTCGCCCCAGCGAATCGGTGTAATCGGGGACCGGCTCGGCGCTGGACGACGGGTCCAGATCGTCACGCCCGGCGATGGCGCGCAGCATGATGGCGCAGTCTTCAACGGTCCGTGTCATCGGGCCGATGGTGTCCAGGCTCCAGCTCATCGGGATCACGCCATGCCTCGTGACCCTGCCGTATGTGGGACGCAGCCCAACTATGCCGCAGAAGGCGCTGGGACCCCGGATCGATCCGCCGGTGTCCGAGCCCAGCGCGCCGGCGCACAGCCCTCCGGCGACCGCGACCGCCGATCCGCTGCTCGATCCTCCGGCGGACCTTCCGGTGTTCCACGGGTTTCGCGGAGTCCCATAGGGGTGGTCGATGGTGCCGCCAATCGCGAACTCGCTCAGGTTGAGCTTGCCGAGCAGTATCGCCCCGGAATCACGCAGACGATGGATGATCGTCGAGTCAAAGTCCGGGATGAAATCCGCGAGCACACGTGAGCCGCCGCTGGTGACGACGCCTCTGGTGTAGATGATGTCTTTGACGGCGACCGGAATCCCGTGGAGCGGGCCCCGGTATGCGCCTGCCGTCACCTCGACCTCCGCGTCGGATGCCGCGGCCAAGGCGGTCTCAGCCAGCACCGTGATGTACGCGCCGAGCGTAGGATTCAGTCGATCGATGCGTTCGAGATAGGCGCGTGTCAGATCGACCGGAGACAGGCGGCCCGATTCGATCAGGTCAGCCAGCTGTGCAATCGTCAGCAAGTGGAGGTCATGTTCGGGCATAGCGTCAGCTCGCCTCCGCGTTGAACCGATGAGCCGGCTCGATACTGGTCAATTGATCGTCCGGTATCTCGTCCAGCTCTTCCATGATGGCCGATAGCCTCGATGAAATTGTGCGCGCACGCGGCTCGTCCAACTCCAAGCCTGCGGCCTCAGCCAGGATTCCAATATGCTCGGTAGTCAGCTCGGACATGGGTATCACTCGCTCCAGACGTCGGTTGAGCGCGTGTATTCTAGCATGGGCGCCGGTCGTAGTCGGCCAGGTGCGCCGGGCCTCCCGAGCGTCATCGCGGAATCTTGCGGGTGATACAATAGCGGTGGCGCCGGATTACGGACGTTTCATCCAGGAGGGTGTGCAGATGGACCTCAATGACAAGGTGGCGATTGTGACGGGATCGGCTCGTGGGATCGGGCGGGCGATCGCGGAGAAGATGGCGGCATACGGGGCGACGGTAGTGATAACGGACCTGCGGATCGACGATGTTCAGCGCACGGCATCCGACCTACGCGCGGACCATCCGGAAGCCACGTTCGATGTCGCAGAGGTGGATGTAACCCAGCGCGAGTCGGTAGAACATCTTGCGCGGCATGTCGTCGAGTCGCACGGGCAGATCGACATTCTCGTCAACAATGCCGGGATCGTTGGCGCTCCGGGGTGGGAGCACCGTGACCGCCCCAACGAGACTGACTGGGACCAGATCTACGCGGTCAACGTGAAGGGAATCGCGAAGGTGTCGGATGCGGTTGCGGAGTTCATGAAACCTCGCAGATACGGCAAGATTGTCAACATCGCATCAGTGGCAGGGCGGCAGGGCGCTCCCGGCAATCCTCCATACAACATCTCTAAAGCAGGGGTTATCAGTCTGACCCAAGCTTATGCGTTGGAGCTCGCGCCTCACAACATCAATGTGAACGCGATCTGTCCGGGCTCGCTGTGGACGCTGATGTGGGACCGGATTGCCACTCGCAACATAAACCTGGACGATAGCCTTGCACACATCACGCCGAGAGAATTCTTTGACCGATCCGTTCAAGAGAGGATGCCGCTTGGACGCGAGCAGACTCCCGAGGACATCGGGAACCTCGCGGTGTTCCTGGCGTCGGACCTGTCCCTGAATATCACCGGCCAGGCGATCAATGTCACGGGCGGGTCCCGGATGGACTGACCTGTGCTCGTCTCATCCAAGACGTTTTCCCCGCCATGGGTTCGGACGGATGTTGCGTCGCATTGTGGAATGGGCAGTATTCCCAACTTTGCGCCCCTTCAGCACCACCGCATATAATCAAACAATCGTAAACGGGGGTCGTGGAAATGGCCGACAGATCGGCGGACGTAGTGGTCGTTGGTGGAGGCGTCAACGGAACGAGCATCGCTATGCACCTGGCGCGAATGGGCGCGGGCAGGGTGGCGCTGGTGGAGAAGGGCCATCTGGCGGGCGGCGCGAGCGGACGGTCCGGCGCGATGGTGCGCGAGCACTACCTTCACCCAACGCTGGTCAGAATGGCGAACGAGGCCAGCCGGATATTCCACAGTTTTTCCGACGCCATTGGCGGTGACGCCCGATTTCAACAGACGGGGCGGGTGCTGCTGTTTCCTGAGAAGGACAGGGCAGCTGTCGAGGCCAACGTAGCGATGAACCGAGAACTCGGAGTCAACATAAAGACGCTCACGGCGTCCGGCGTGGTTGACCTGCTTCCCGGCGTCAATACCGACGACATTGCGATCGGAGTGTACGAGCCGGAGTCAGGATATGCGGACCCGGTGGCGACTACGTACGCGTATGCGGAACGGGCAGGGAATGATGGCGCCGAAATCCTGACAGGGACCGCGGTCCTGGGTCTTGAGACAACCGGCGGCAGGGTTACCGGCGCGCGGACGACCGAGGGGCTGATCGAGGCCGATGCCGTGGTTGTGGCGACCGGTCCGTGGTGCAACCAGCTGGCCGCCCCCGTCGGGCAGATTCTACCGGTAACCCCGGTCCGCGTGCAGATGGTCCACCTCAGAAGGCCGCCGGGTCTGGAGTCGTTGAATACAAACGTTATCGACTACACGACCGGAGCGTACTTCAGGGTGGACAGCGGCTATAACACCCTGATTGGAGGCGAGGCGTTGGACGACTTGAATGAGGTCGCGAATCCGGACTCATTCGGTCTCAATGCCGACCACGACACTATCACACGGTTCTGGGACCGCGCGAAGCTCCGCTTTCCGGACTTTTCCGCCGCAACCTGCCGCGGCGGGTACGGTTCGCTGTATGACATGACCCCCGATGGAAATCCGATCCTGGACAGGTCGCAGACCGTCGATGGCCTCTACTGGGCCGTCGGGTTCAGCGGCCACGGGTTCAAGTTGTCCCCGGTTGTCGGGCGGATGGTGGCGGAGCTGGTTATGCACGGCGAGTGCAGCGATCACCCTGTCCACGAGTTCCGCGCCAGCCGATTCTCCGAGGGCGACACTCTGGACGCGGAGCATCCGTATGAAGGACGGAGGCACCAGTGAGCCGGCCGGCGTATGTGGTCTACTACGACTCGGACTGCGGCATCTGCACCGCGACGGTGAGTTTTCTGCGGCACTGCGACTGGCTCCGCCGGTTCTCGTGGACTCCCTACCAGTCGCTTGACTCCCCGCCGGCCGGACTGGCCTGGCAGGATCTCGAGTACGCTATCCAGTTGACATCCGGCCCGGCGGTCATCGGCAACGGGTTCCACGCGATCCGAAAGTTGATGATTCGCCTCCCAATTCTGGTTCCCATCGCGGCGCTGATGTGGCTGCCCGGAGCTGCCCTGCTCGGCGTACCAGCATACCAGTGGGTCGCCCGGAACCGTTACAGGCTCTCTTCCTGCGTGAGGCCCGGTACTCAGGACCATCGGCGTACCGACAGCACAGCCTCGGACAGGCGCGTACAGTAGATGCGGCCACGGTCGTCCGGCCCCTTTACGCTCCGGGCTGGGATATAATGCCGCTGTTTGCCCAACTAGGCTGGAAGGGATACCGCAACATATGGCGACCGTAGAGGTATCGCCGGAGATCAGGCGTGGCAGAGTTCAGCTCGCGGCCACCGTGGTACTGGGACATACGGTCAAGCACATATACAACTCCGGTCTGCAAAGCGTGCTGCTGGCCGTGGTCAAGGACGACATGAGCTTGAGTGGAGCGCAGTTCGGCCTGGTCTCCACATCCCAGCGAATGACCAGCGGAATCACGACGATGGTGGCCGGCTATCTTGGGGACCGTTTCGCCAGCAGGTCGGGACTGATGTTGATGTCGTCGCTTGGCGTGATGGGAGTCTCCTACTTCCTGCTGGGCAGCGCTCCCAACTACCCGCTGCTGCTGGCGATCATGCTGCTGGTGGGAATCGGTCCGTCTCTGTACCACCCTCCCGCGATCGCGTCGCTATCCAGGAAATTCCCTGACAGGCGCGGCTTTGCGATCTCGCTGCATGGCACGGGAGGCAGCGTCGGCGAGGTGATCGGCCCGGTGCTGACCGGCGGGTTGCTCACCGGGGTTTACATGGTCGTCTTCGAATGGCGGGATGTCCTTCATATCAGCATCGTTCCCGCGATGGTGTTCGCGATCGCGGTGTACCTGATGATGGTGAGCATTCCCACTGCCGACACCGACACCGCTTCGCTGCGCGATTACTTTTCGTCGCTGCTGAGGCTGCTGAGGGATAGGGCAATGCTTTCCCTTGTGTTCGTTACGACCCTGCGCAGTGTGGGACAGAGCGCGATCATGGCGTTCCTCCCGGTTTACCTGCTGGAGGACCTGGAAAAAGATGAGGTCGTAATCGGCCTGTTCATGGCCGGCGCCCAGGTCACGGGAATTGTGGCCCAGCCGCTGATGGGGTATCTGTCGGACAGGTACGGTCGGAAAGTCGTGCTTGTCCCATGCACGCTCGTTCTGGGATTGTTGATGATCGCGCTGAAGTACGCGGACGATGGGCCGCAGCTTATACTCACGATCCTGGCGATGGGCGCGTTCCTGTACTCGCTCCACACGATCTTCATTGCCGGAGCCATCGACGTGGCCAGGGGTGAGGCGCAGTCCACGGTGGTCTCGCTGATCTACGGCGCCGGTTTCCTGGGAGCTTTCTCGCCGTGGGTCGCGGGCGTAATCGTGGACCGAACGGACACGTCCACCGCGTTCGTGTACGGGGGAGTGATGGTGGTCCTGGGCGCGCTTCTGCTTGCGGTCACCCAGCTCCCGAAGACTGCCAATCAGGCCGACGCCGGTTAGCCTATCCGGACCACGTCGCGCTGCATCTGCGTTGTGACCTGGGGACCGTCCTCGGATATGTAGACGTCTATCTCGGACCGGACACCGAACTCCGGTATGTAGATGCCGGGCTCGATGGTCACCGCGATCCCCGGAATCAGCTCCCGGGTGTCGTAGGTCTCCCAGGAGTCCAGGTTGACGGCGTTGGAGTGGACTTCCCGCCCCAGGCTGTGTCCCAGTCGATGGTTGAAGAACTCACCGTAGCCCGACTGCTCGATGTGGTCGCGGGATACCTTGTCCAATTCCCATCCCTGCAGGGTCCTGCCCTGTGCGAAGGCGGTCTCCATTTCGGCCAGGGCCGCATCCCTGGAAGCGATTACGATGTCGAAGACCTCCTGATGTTTGGCCGGAACATCGTCTCCAACGTATGCGGTCCAGGTGATGTCGCCGAACATGGCGTCTTCGCCCGGCAGCCGCGTCCACAGGTCGATCAGCACCCAGTCGCCCCGATCGATCCTGACGGAAGACTCCGGCGTCGGGTCGAAGTGGGGGTCCGAAGCGTGTTCGTTGACTGCCACGGCTGGCCCGTCCGTTACGATCAAGCCCTCTTCCAGGAATCGAGCGCGGATGAACTCGGCGACTTCGAACTCCGTGATGCCGGCGGCTACCGAGTCGCCGATGTGCCGGAACGCCTCCTGAACGATGTGGCTCAGCTTCTCCGCCGCGAACAGGTGTGACCCGAGCTGGTCGGCGTCCCACCGCTGGGTGGCGTACTGGAGCAGGTTGGCGGAGGACACAACTTCGACTCCCAGGCCCCGGACCATCTCAAGGGTGCCGCCATCCACTTTGGAAACGCGCGGCAGCGACCCGTCCGGGGTGTACTCCATCGCAACTCTTTCTGACCCCGTGATCTCCCGTCGCAGCCTGTCGATCATGTCCAACCTGTTGACGAAGAGGGCGGTATCCAGGCCAAGACGCGGGAACCGGCCCTGATCGACGAAGCTGGCCAGCAGGCGGGGCGCGCCCTGGACCGGAATCCAAAGCCACACTGGCCGGGTCACGTGGCCGATACGTCCCACCGTATCGGAGAAGATCGGATTCATGCCGCGGTAGTCGTACAGCAGCCACCCGCCGATGTCGTGGGACTGCATGTATTCCTGTGACTGTTCGATGACGGACTGCATTGACATTACGGTTGTTCCTGGCGAGAGACTACTGCCGTTTCAACTCAAGCATGTGGGGTGTGAGAATCGTCCGTACCGCGGCCGGAAATTCCGGACGGGGCTGGCGCCCCATCAGATCATGGACCGGATAACGCCGCCGTCAACCTGGATAGTCGTTCCGGTTATGTAGCTGGCGGCGTCAGATGCCAAGAACACAACCAGGTTTGCCAGCTCCTCCGGGCGACCGATACGCCCCATCGGGATCGAAGCGGTCAGGTCCGTCATCGCCTGTTCCTCTGTGATGCCGCGGGACTCGGACCTGGTCTCGATGACGTGCATCATCCGGTCGGTCAGCAGATAGCCGGGCAAGACGTTGTTCACGAGGATGCCATCCCCTGCAACCTCGTCGGCCAGCGTCTTGGCGTACCCCAGCGCACCCATCCTGGTGGCCGCGCTGAGGACGAGGTTCTCGATCGGCTGCTTGACCGAGCTGGCGAATATGTTGACGATCCGTCCACCACCTCGTCTGCGCATGTGCGGGACGACCTGGCGGCTCATGCGGGCAAAGAACAGCAGGGAGATCTGGACGGCCTGTGCCCACTCCTCCTCGTTTGCTCCCTCCGCAGTTCCCGCCGGGGGGCCGCCGGAGTTATTGATCGAGATGTCGAGCCCGCCAAAGCGCTCTATCGTGGACGAGACGAGGGTCGTGACACCGGCGAGCGTCGATAGATCGGCCGCCACCGGAAACACCTCGCCGCCCGTAGATGAGGCGATTTCTTCGGAGGTCTGCCGGAGTGTATCCTCCGTCCGGCTGCAGACGACTACCCTGACGCCCTCGCTGGCCAGTCCCTGGGCACAGGCGCGGCCCAACCCCTGGCTGGCTCCACCGACTATAGCGATTTTGCCTTCGAGTCCGAGTTCCATGATCCTCGCCGCTCCGATCTTCTTGGTCGCCCCAATGTACCAGCCGGAAGATCGGAGCGGCAAGTGCGCGGGCGGATACCGACGCGGTTCCGGGCCGCTGTGGATTATTGTTGCGGAATCTGCTAATAGTAATCAGCACAGGCAAGCCCTCCTTGCAGCTGCACACCACTCTCCACCGTGAGAAACAGGAGGACTTTCATGTCCCGCCACAGAAACGTATCGCTGCGATCGGTCACACGTGAAGACGTGTCTCGCATTAAGCAGTGGCTCGAAGATGAGGAGGTCGTCGACAGTTGGTTTGGCCGGTACTCCTACGGGGAGCCCGCGCATCTGGGCTACCGCCCCAACGAGCTGGAGAATGCCAGCGACGACGAGTTCGCTGCCGCGCTCGCTGACTCTGCCCACCTAACGCTGTCGATCTATACGGACGCCGGTGAACACATCGGAGAAGTACACATCGGGCTCGAGGAGGCGCTGGGAGACGGTCAGCTTTCGATCCTGATAGGTCGCAAGGACGTCTGGAACCAGGGTTATGGGACCGCAGGCGTACGCGCCGCGCTCGATCTGGCATTCAGGGATTACGGTCTGTACCGCGTCTGGGTCGATATACCCGAGTACAACAGGGGCGCAAGGGTGGTGTTCGAGCGTGTCGGCTTTGTCCACGAGGGAACTCTGCGTAAGAGCCGTCCCCACGAGGGCGCCCGGTTCGACTCGGTGGTGATGGGGATACTTGCCACCGAATACTCCCCGGACTAGGCCGCGGGAGGATGACCCTGGATGTTGTATGAGGCCGAGGCCGGTAATCTGACCCTCGTTGCCAGTGGGGACGCCATGATTACCCGGCGACTGTCGGTTTTCCGCGAACCGGAGTTCCTGTCCCTGGTCGATCTCTTCAGGTCGGCGGATGTCGGGTACACCAACCTCGAGATGCTCATGCACAACTTCGAGCACTCGCCCGGCATGGCCGGCGGCACGTACACCGGTTCCGACCCCGCGAATGTGGAAGAGTTGAAATGGGCAGGCATCAACCTGGTTTCCACCGCGAACAACCACGCTTACGACTACGGGGAAGGCGGTGTCCTGACCAATATCAGGCATCTGAAGGCGTCGGGACTCACATATGCGGGGACGGGAACCAACCTGAGCGAGGCACGAGCGCCCGGATTTCTGGACACGCCCGCCGGGCGCGTCGCGCTGATCGCCGCATCGTCCACATTCCATGAGGCCGGTCGAGCGATCGACCAGAGGCCGGACGTCAAAGGCAGGCCCGGTCTCAACGCGGTGCGACACTCCACAACCTACACGGTTGATCGACCGGCGTTCGACTCGATGAGGCGTATCAGCCGGAACCTGGGGTTTGAAGCCCACAACGCGGCCCAGCGCCGCTTTCGTCCGCCGGGGACCGTGATGGAAGATACCGACTCGCAGGTCGGGTTTCTGGGTCGAAGATTCGTTCTGGGGGAGCAGTTCGGTATCTCAACCTCGCCGAACCGCCGCGACATGGACCCGAATCTGAAGTGGATCAGGGATGCGCGCCGGATGGCCGACTGGGTGCTGGTCTCATTCCACTGTCATGAGAGCGGCGGGACCAGGGATGAGCCGCCGGAGTTTCTCAAGACGTTTGCGCGCGCCTGTATCGACGCGGGGGCGGACGCCTTCCTCGGCCACGGGCCACATGTCACGAGGGGAGTGGAGATATACAAGGATAAGCCGGTCTTCTACAGCCTCGGCAACTTCATCTTCCAGAACGACACGGTCCGGTGGCAGCCCGCGCCGAACTACGAATCGGTCGGCCTCGATCCCGATTCGACGCCGGCGGACTTCTACGACCGGCGGAGCGAGGACGACAAGAGGGGGTTCCCAGGCGACCCGGTTTACTGGAATTCAATCGTCGCGAAGTGTGATTTCAGATCGAAGACGTTGGACCGCATAACCCTCCACGCCATTGACATGGGGCATCGAAAGCCGAGGTCGCAGCGCGGCCGTCCGGTACTGGCCGACGGGTCAGTCAGGAAGCGTGCCCTCGACAGGATCAAGCGACTGTCGAAGAAGCTCGGCGCAGATGTCCGGATTGATGGTGACGTGGGTGTAATCAGGCCGTAGCGTGCCTTCCGCGCAGGCAGAGGGGGCCGCCGATACGCTCCGGAGCTGCGTGCTGATTGTGGACCCGGAACGCCTCGCCGTACTCGTCCGCAACTCCGGTCGCGCCGCCCTGCCTACCGTTGATCTGGAGCCGGGCTTCTATCCGGAAGTCACCTCCCTCGTGGACGCGGTCGGGAGGATGTGCAGCGTTGAAATCACCGTGTTGAGGTGTCTGGCCAAGGGAGACGCCAACGAGGGGAGGGCGCGGCTCTACTCGGCGATCGGCGACTCCAGGCTTGCGGAGGTACGCCCCGGCTTCGCGTGGGTCCCGGCCTCGGAGGCCTGTTCAACTCTGGGTGCGTCCGGGCGCCAGGCTGACATTGTGGCGTCGGAGCGCTACAGGCTGCTAGGAGCGCAGCCGACCCTTCCCCAGGCGCCCTGGCAGTGGCCGACCCCCTGGCACAGTGAGGTCAGGAGCTGGATCGGATCCCACCTGCCCGGCTCCCCGGACGAAGAAGACTGGCGGTTAAGCCAGGTCCGGACATGGGCCATCTCAACGGTCTTTCGGCTCCAGTCCTCCGACCGTCGCATCTACTTCAAGGCATCCCCCAGGTACTTTGGCTCCGAGGTGGGGGTCACCGTCGAACTGTCCGGACGCTTCCCGGATATCAGTCCACATGTTATCGCCGCAGACCCTGAACGAGGCTGGATGCTCACCGAGGACATGGGAGGGCTGACTCTCGGTCACGCTCACGACGAGGAGCTGTGGCATAAGACCATGAAGGCGCTCGCCCGGATCGATCTCGAGTACGCGGACCGGACGGCCGCGCTGGACGGGCTGGGTCTGGAGCGACGTACCATCGAGAGGACGGTGAGTACGCTCGGCCGGTGGATTGCCGAGCCTCATCAACTCGATCTGCGCTATACGCGGCCCCGGACGATAGAGGCGCTGCGGGCACTGGAGCCCAGTCTCGACAGGATCAGGGAGATGGGCAGCTCACTCGACCGGATGGGACTTCCCGCAACCCTCGACCACGGCGACCTCGACGCGGGCAACGTTTTCATCCGGGACGGCGGGCCTGTGCTGATGGACTGGTCAGACGCTTCGATTTCCCATCCGTTCTTCGCCGCGGCGCTGATTCCGCAGGTTGTCCGCAATCGGGGCGTGTCCGGCGCATTCTTGCGGTGTTGGTCGGACTTCGCGCCAGAGAAGCAGCTGCGCAGGGGGTTTGAGATCGCGAGGGTCCTGGCGCCGATTGAGAGGTCGATCCATTACTACGAGCGAATCTTGCCGTTTCTGTTCAGGCCGTCCGTGGAGCTCTGCGAGCTGGAGCGCTACGTCCCGGACCTGCTGTGGCTCGCGGGCCGAGAGATGGACCGGCTCTCAGCCGCGGGTTAGAAAGAGTGGCGCGACGGCGAGCGGTGCGCTACAGTAATCTTTAGATAGATGTCTTCGCCCCCAACCTCCATGACCTCTGACCTGAAGGATAAATCTTCATCGCCCACGTTTGACCAGGCAATAGATCTCGTCATGAGCCTCGCTGACTTCGAGCGCTCGACGCACTCCCCTGGGCACTCGGCGTTCCACCTCGAGCGGATGTCGCTGCTTGCCGGCCGGCTGGAAAACGTCGATCAGGCGGTCCCGACCGTCCACGTCGCGGGTACCAAGGGCAAGGGCAGCACATCCGCGCTGATCTCCTCGATCCTAACTCATGCCGGATACAGGGTTGGCCTGTTCACTTCTCCCCATCTGCACAGTGTATGCGAACGAATTCGTGTTGGTCTGGAACCGGTGTCCAAGGATGAGTACGCCTCGCTGGTCCAGCGTGTATGGCCCGCGGTGGAGTGGGTCGGCCGCGAAGGCGGGTACGGGGGTGTGACGTTCTTCGAAGTGATGACCGCCATGGCGCTGGTACACTTCAGAGACATCGGAGCGGACTACCAGGTGATGGAGGTCGGACTGGGCGGCAGGCTGGACTCTACAAACATACTGACGCCACAGGTGTCCGTCATCACGTCAATCAGTCTGGACCACGTCGCGACACTGGGGGATACCATCGAGCAGATCGCGTATGAGAAGGCTGGTATTATCAAGTCAGGTGTCCCAGTCGTGGCAGCGCCGCAGGCCGAACCGGCCGCGATGGATGTATTTCGCAGGACGGCGGCTGAGCGGGGATCAAGCCTGGTCTCGGTCGCGGACGTGTATTCGTGGTCCAGAGTCGATGTGGACACAGCGGGACAGAGGATCGATCTCTCAGGTCCGGAGTCTGCATATCGGCTGCAAACGCCGCTACTGGGCGATTACCAGATGGAGAACGTAGCGACCTCCGTCGCCACGATCGAGTTGATGTCGCGGCTTGATTGCGACGTGGGCATGGCCGCGATCTCCGCAGGAGTTGAACAGGTCCGCTGGCCCGGCAGATTCGAGGTGTTCGAGCGGGACGGCAAGACTGTCATCGTCGATGGGGCGCACAATCCGTACTCGGTCCGGCGGCTGGTCCAAACTCTGCGGGACCATGTCCGATTCAGCGGGGCTGTTCTGGTGTTCGGAGCGCTTGGAGGACACAGCGCGGCGGGAATGCTGGACGAGCTCGCGGGTCTGCGTCCCAGGGTGATCGCGGTGCAGTCCCGCCATCCGCGAGCGTCTCGCGCGGGCCCGACGGCAGACGCAGTCCGCGGGTCCGGCTTGGAGCTGGTCGCCGAGGTCGATTCGGTGGCCGATGGCTTCGGGAAGGCGCTGGACATGGCCCGAGACGGAGAGATCGTCCTCTGCACAGGGTCACTGTCGGTAGTCGGCGAGGTACTGGAGATCATTCACGAAATCGAACCCGAGATTTACGAGAACCTGAAAGGACCGGTCCACAGAACTCCCGATCCCATCTGACTTTCCAATCACAGTCGGAGACGGGTACACGATCCGGAACATCTCGCAGGAGAGCAGAATCATGAAGAACGCCACCACCAGAGTCGTTATAACGGGTATGGGCGCGATGACCCCTCTTGGCGAGTCTGTTGACGAATACTGGGACAACCTGGTAAACGGCCAGTCCGGTATCGGCCACATGACGTTGTGCGACCCTTCCCAGTACCCTTCGCGGATTTCGGGTGAGGTAAGCGGATTTGACCCCGGCACGTATATGGACCGGCGGGAGCATAGACGCATGGCGCGGTTCTCGCAGCTGGCCGTCGCAGCCGCCTCGGTGGCGATCGAGGATGCGGGGCTGGACTTGTCGGCGCTGGATGTTGACCGGGTCGGCGTGGTCATGGGCAACGGCAACGGTGGATTTCCAACCACTGAGGACAACGCGCGCATCCTGGTCAGGCGGGGCGGAATGCGGATGTCGCCGTTCTTCATTCCAATGATACTGCCCAACATGGCAGCCGCGAACATCAGCCGCATATATGGATTGAAGGGCTACACGTCAACCGTGATCACGGCGTGCGCAGCGGGTACACAGGGCATCGGAGAGGCGGCGGTCGCCATCCAGAGGGGTGTGGCGGACGTCATCCTCGGCGGTGGTTGCGAAGCCGGGATCAGCCAGCTTGGACTTGGTGGGTTCAACGTGATCAGGGCCCTGAGCCGTCAGAATGAGGATCCCGAAAAGGCGAGCCGTCCGTTTGACGCAAAACGCGACGGCTTTGTGCCATCCGAAGGCGCCGGAGTGCTGGTGCTGGAGAGCTGGGAACACGCGAACGGCAGAGGGGCCAAGATACTGGCGGAAGTAATCGGCTACGGCGTATCGTCGGACGCCTTCCACGCTGTCCAACCCGACGAAGACGGCGACGGCGCCGCACGGGCAATCCGGTGGGCGCTCGATGACGCGGAGCTCAATCCGGGCGACGTCAGCTACATAAATGCGCACGGCACATCCACGCCGAAGAACGACCACGTCGAAACTCTCGCGATCAAGAGGGCATTCGGAGAGCGGGCCTACTCGGTCCCGGTGAGCTCGACCAAGTCAATGATCGGTCACACGCTTGGCGGGGCCGGCGCTATTGAGGCCGTGGCCTGCGTCAAGAGCATCGAGGACGGCGTAATTCACCCCACGGCCAACTACGAATACGCGGACCCGGACTGCGACCTCGACTACGTGCCGAACGAGGCCAGGCGCGCGGAGGTTTCGACCGTTCTGTCCAACAGCTTCGGGTTCGGTGGACAGAACGCGTGCGTGGTATTTGGGAAGGTCGAGTAGAGACTTTCTCCCGTGGGTCTGCTCGACGCAGGTGAAAGGTTGTGAGTCCCAGGGTGGTCGCGGTCCTGCGCGCCCTGGCGATGGATCTGCCGCGGAGATGATCTGAGCCAGCCGATGAAACGAAAAAGGCCACCCGAATCATGGTGGCCCTTCGTAATTGCAGTGTTGTGTGATTCAGGTGGCGGCCGGCACAGGGGCAACCATCCCGTCGAACATCATCTGAATCGCCATGATGTGCGTACATGTGTCGCGACCGATCCGGTAGTCACAGTCGCAATCCCAACTGCCCGCTTCATAAGTAATGGTATGGTCGCCATTGTCACCCTGGAACCGGACGGTACAACTGGCGAAGCTGACCCGGTCCTTCTGTAGTGCGTAGTCCTTGGCTTTCTCGACCTTCCTTATGAAGCTTGAGTCCATATGACAGTGTCCCTCCCTCGTCTGTCTTATTTGGGATGTCAATGCCCGATCTGATTGTACCGATGTCCGAGAGAGGCAGTCAATTGGGAGAGCCGCGGGGTGAGAAGTCGGACGCCGTGCCGCAGGACCGGCGCGCTACGGCGTCGTGGAATGGTCGATCCGTGACCGGCGACAGGCGGACCGTCGTGGGGATTAGCCCATACGCTCCTCTGATTTGGCGTGTAGAATGTCCGCCTGCGGGTCACAACCGGCCCAAAGTTTGCCGATATCGTTGTCTGATGATAGATTCTTGGGTAACGAGAGGTCAAAGCATCGAGAGGGACTGCATATGCCGGACGACGTGAGAATCGCGGTAATCGGACAGGCCGCGTTCGGCAAGGACGTGCTGGCCGCTTTGGCCGACGGCGGAGAGAATGTTGTCGGTGTGTTCTGCCCACCCGACCGGGAGGGCAGGCCAGCCGACCCGATCAAGGAAGAGGCGGAAGGAAGAGGCATCCCGGTCCTCCAGTTTCGCCGGATGCGCCGACGGGCAGCGATCGACGCCTTCCTAGAATTGAACGCCGACCTGTGTGTGATGGCGTTCGTGACCGACATCGTTCCTGACGAGATCCTGGACGCTCCAACGCAAGGAACGATACAGTATCACCCTTCGCTGCTGCCGAAGCACCGGGGGCCCAGCTCGATGAACTGGCCGATCATCTCCGGGGAGACCAGGACCGGGCTGTCCATATTCTGGCCGGACAAGGGTCTTGACACCGGGCCGATTCTCCTGCAAAAAGAGGTGGAGATTACACCGGACGAAACGCTCGGCTCTCTATACTTCGGAAAGCTGTACCAGATGGGCGTGGACGCCCTGGTCGAGTCCGTCCAGCTGGTGCGAACCGGAAACGCTGCCCGGATCGACCAGGACCACTCTCAGGCCACTTACGAGGGTTGGTGCATGGCCGAAGATGTGGTGATCGACTGGTCAAGCTCCATTGACGACATCTATAACATGGTGAGAGGAAGCGATCCGAGTCCCGGCGCGAACACGACACTCGACGGCACGCCGATTGGGCTCTTCCGAGCTCGCAAGATCGAGGGACAGACTGGTATGGGCGCCGGTGAAGTCGTGGATATCAGCGCCGAAGGATTTTCAGTTGCGGCCGATGGCGGCGCGATATTCGTGGGCCGCGTTCAGCCCCAGGGCAGCCGTAAGGTGATGGCCCCGGAGTGGACCGAACAGGTCGGTCTCAGCGTGGGCGACAGGTTCGGCGCCTAGTTCGGAACAAGCCGCTCTGCCAAGTCCGGCGGGACCGCAGATCGACAAAGGAGCCTGAATGCAAAGTCGAGAGAACCATTTGGCCGGGATTGTCCGACGACTGGCCGGAGCCGGCCGGACTTCCGATCGTGACGATCCGCAAGAAGTCGAACGAATTGCGAGTCGCCTGTCCTCATTCCCTGAACACAATCCCAACCCGGTTGTGGAGACCGACCTCGACGGCAATGTTACGTACTTGAACCCCGCCGCTCAGGAGCTGGTTGGACACCGGAACAGGCAAGAGGGCTTTCATCCCCTGGCCCAGGATCTTGGGCCGCTCCTCGGGCGACTGATACGTGAGGGAAGTGGGGTGCTGACCCGCGAGGTCATCGTTCAGGGCTCGACCTTCGAGCAGAAGCTCCTGTACATCCCCGAAGCGCTCGTCATCAGAATCTACTCCAGTGACGTTACCAGATTGAAGGCGGCCCAAGAGGCAATGCGCGCCGCGAGCGACGAGGCCAATAGTCTGGCACGAGAGAACCAGATACTTGGCGAGATCGGCCGGATCATCAGCTCCAGCCTGGACATCAACGACGTGTACGCGGGATTCGGAGAGCAATTGAGGCGGCTCCTTCATTTCGACAGGCTGGCAATAAGCCTGGTTAACCTGGAAGACGACACATTCACCAACGCTTACGTCGTAGGGGAGGGAGTGCTGGGCCGGCAGCCGGGAGATGTGACGGCTCTGGAGGGTACGGTTACCAATGAGGCGGTGCTGTCCAAGCGGGCCATGGTCATCCAGGGTGATCCCGAGCTGTTGGAAATCCGATACCCCAATCTCATCCGGTACCCTTCGGTAGTGCTGGCGCCGCTCATTTACCGAGGAGAGCTGTTCGGAGTGTTGAACGCCCGTTCCTCCGAAGCGGACGCGTACACTGACGAGGACGCCGAGATTCTCTCCCGCGTGGCTTCGCAGATAACACCGGCAATCGCGAACTCACTGCTGTACACAGATGTCGTCAGAACGCACGAAGACTTGGAGCGTTCTAATTCCGATCTGGAACAGTTCGCGTACGCCGCTTCACATGATCTCCAGGAGCCGCTCCGGACGATAACTTCGTACATAGGCCTGCTACGTGACCGGTATAGCGGTGTCTTGGACGAGACCGCGCTGGAATTCATGGTATACGCGATAGACGGCGCTGAGAGGATGCGGAGCCTGATCGATGACCTTTTGGAGTACTCGCGCGTCGATATGCTAGGTAAGCCGCTTGAGCCAGTTAACTGCAATGGAGTGGTCGAGTCGGCCCTCGGCAACCTGACCGAGGCGATCCAGCAGGCGGGCGCCAACGTGGAATACTCTCCTCTGCCAACCGTCAACGGCGATGAGTCTCAACTATCCAGGCTGTTTCAGAACCTCGTTGGCAACGCGCTGAAGTTCAGGCGTGAAGTCAGCCCCCGAATCCGCATCTGGGCTGAGATGCATAGCGATGAGTGGGTCTTCGCCGTTCAAGACAATGGAATCGGAATCGCTCCCGAATACCAAGCGCGGATATTCAGGATGTTCACCCGGCTGCATTCGCAGACGCAGTACTCGGGAACTGGTATAGGCTTGGCGTTGTGTAGTAAGATTGCGCAACGCCACGGCGGTAGGATCTGGGTAGAGTCGGAGGTTGGACATGGTTCGACTTTCCGTTTCAATGTGCCGGTAGTTGGCTAGGTGGTGTTGACATTTGTATTTATAGCCGATATGCAAGCCCATTGCATGTAATTCCACACACAGGGAAGTCCCTGTGACATTGGATCGCAGTGATAAATTCAGGATTCATCATCGCAATCTCCTCGGAATGACCCACACCGGCGAAATGTCAACACTACCTAGTACCAGTTTCAGAAAGTTCTGGCACACTGAGTGCTGGATCACCCTCACCTCAATCCTCTCCCATCAAGGGGAGGAGGAGTCATCGGAATGTTAGGCTAGGACTATCACGATTAAATTGAAACGGCACTAGGAGTTTCCAGCTAAGGAGGTTACGCCGATGGTTTCCGATATTGGTGACAGGCCCATAGAGATCCTTCTGGTGGAAGACAATCCCGCCGATCGTAGACTCGCCGAGGATACCATCGAGCAGTCCCACCAACGCGCCAACATCACCCACGCCGAAGACGGGGAGGTCGCGTTAGCAGTCCTCAAGAAGGAGGGCGAGTACTCAGACGCAGCAAGGCCCGATCTGATACTGCTGGATCTGCGCCTTCCAAGGAAGGACGGGACGGAGGTCCTTGCCGAAATCAACCAGGACGAGGACCTCATCTCCATTCCGGTGATGATTCTGACCGGAACTGAGGCCGAGTCAAGTCTTCTGGAGTCTTACTCGATTCCTCCGAGCAGGTATGCAAGAAAGCCGCTGCAACTCGAACAGTTCCATCGCGCCCTCGGACAGATTGGGCTGTTCAGCCGTCAACCCCTCCAGATTCCGACCCCTGAGCGGAGCCAGGAGGCGGCTCCGTCGGGAGGCAGGCGACGCTGGTGGTGGCCGTTCGGCTAGACCAAGTTCAGGTCGAATCCTACGGGCGGATAGCGCTTCACTTTCATGGATCGGCGTGATCTTGTGGAGAGGATTGATTGGCGTCGCACAGGGTCTGAAGCCGCAGACCTGCTGCGCCGATACATACGATTCGACACTACCAATCCGCCTGGGAACGAAGCCCCTGCCGCCCGGTTCTTGAAGGAGACTCTGACCTCAGAGGGTGTCGAGGCCCACCACTTCACAAGTCCCGGCGGTCGCGCAAACCTGATCGCCAGGCTAAGAGGGTCCGGGCGCCGGCGGCCGTTCGTCCTGCTTCACCACATGGACGTGGTTCCCGCATCAGACGGACGCTGGACGCATCCGCCGTTCGCCGGTGTACTGGCCGAAGGGTGTGTGTGGGGCAGGGGAGCCATAGACGACAAGGGCCTCGGCGTAATGCACCTTATGGCGTTTGCGCTGCTTGCCCAGCGAGCCGAAGACCTCGAACGAGATGTCGTCCTTATTGCGGTCTCCGATGAGGAGGACGGCGGATCGGAGGGCGCAGGGTGGCTCGTGGACCGGCACTGGGACGACATCGACCCTGAGCTGGTCTGGGACGAAGGAGGCGCAGGCACCGTCGGGGTGATGGGACATCGGCCGGTCTTCGGGGTCGCGGTCTCCGAGAAGAGGTCGCTGGTCGTGACGCTGACGGCGGCCGGTCTCGGCGGACATGGCTCGATGGCTTCGGATAACGCCATCGAGCGCCTGACCCGCGCGCTCCGGTGGATCGCGGACAATCCCCGTCCTGTCCGGTTTAGCTCGACTGCAAGGCGATTCTTCCGTAAGTTGTCCGAGGCCCAGCCGTGGCCGGCGTCGGCGCTCGTCGCGAATGCCTGGAGACCCATTGTAGGCAGTCTGGTCCGGAACCGGATCGACGCGATTCCGAGCCTCAGGGCAATGCTGCGGGACACCCTGGAACCGACGGTCCTGTCAGCCGGCGACAGACCTAACGTCGCGCCAACATGCGCCCAAGCCACTCTGGACGTGAGACTTCTACCGGATACCAGGCTTCACGAGTTCATCGATTGGCTGCGCCAGTCACTTGGGGAGTGGGAGATTGGCGTAGATGTGACTCAATCGGACGATGCCGTGGACGCTGCCCCAACAGGCGGGGGCCTGTTCGCGGCTATGGAACGCGTGATACCGTCCATCGTGCCGGACGCCATCGTCGCGCCGATGGTCACGCCGGTTGCGACCGACTCCCGCTACTTCCGGTCGCGTGGGGCTACGGCCTGCGGGCTCATCCCCGCACTGCTTGGGCCTGACGATCTCGCGCGCATCCACGGAATCGACGAGCGGATCTCCGTTGACAACCTGACCCTGGGATGCCGGATCGTCTATGAGGTCGCCAGGGAGGTCTGCGGTCCGGGGTGAGGTTGGCTGCGATGCCATGCCGCGCCGAATTCAGGGAGCCTGAATAGTGGTCAGGCGATTCGCCGTTTCCTCGACCGCAGGTAGTCAACCATGACGTATTGACCCAGCTGATTGGGCGTGCTGTAGAAGGCCCTGCCCTTGTTGACTCGCGAGACCTGGTCTATGAAGTCCATCAAGTAGTAATTCGCCTCGAGCATGAACGTGTTGATGGTGATGCCATCCTGCGTACAACGCTTGACCTCTTTCAGCGTTTCCTCGATAGTCCGGCTGCTTGGCGGGTAGCTGAAGTACGCGTGACCCCCTTCGAGGTGCGTAGTCGGTTCGCCATCGGTGACCATGATTATGTTCTTGTTGACTACCTTCTGACGCGATAGCAGCCTGCGCGCCAACATGAGGCCGTGCTGCATGTTGGTGCCGGAGTTCCAGTAGTTCCAGGTGATCTCCGGCAGGTCGTCTTCCTTTAGCTCCATCGCATAGTCGGAGAAGCCCACGAGATAGAAGTAGTCACGTGGGAACTGGGAATGGATGAGCCAGTAGAGGGCCATGGCGACCTTCTTGGCGGGCCCCCAGTACCCGAACATCCCCATCGACTTGCTCTGGTCCAGCAGCAGCACCGTGGCGGTTTGGGTCAGGTGCTCGGTATAAGTGATCTCAATGTCGTCAGGCGTCAACTTGACGGGGACAGTGGGTCCACCTCGGAGTACGCCATTGAACAGCGTCCTGTGCAGATCGATGTCGAAGGGGTCTCCAAACTGGAACTTTCGGGTCTCGCCGGTAAGCTCGCCACCTTCGCCGCGTGTGAACACCTCATGTTTGCCGAGGTGGTCTCTTTTCATCTCGGCGAAGACCTCGCGAAGCGCATTCTGGGCGAGCTTCCGCATCCCGCGCGCGGTTATCTCCAGACGGTCGCCCGACCTGCGAAGGTATCCCGCCTCTTCAAGCTGCCGCATCAGCTGTTGCAGCTGTTCCATCTGGCGGCGAGCGTCCTCTCCCAGGTGTTCTTCGACCTTCTCGAGGTCCATGTCCTCGATGTTGCCCTGCCGCATTACGGAGTCGATCTGCTCATTCAGCCTGTCCATGTCCTGAAGCTGTTCCATGAGCCGCATGGCCTGGTCCAGGGTGACAGACTCGTCGCCCATGAACGGGTATTCCTGGGCCATGTCGTCGAATGGGAACATGTCGTACATGACCGAAGCCAGATCGGCGAGGTCCCGCATCATCGACGAGTCAAGTGAAGACTGGAGCATATCTTCGAGGTCCTGGCGCATCTGCGGCGACATAGAGTCCATCAACGACTGCATCGACGCCATCTGCTGTTGCAGCTTCTCAATCAGCTCGTCGAGGCTTGCGGGTCGATCCGGGTCGAAGAAGTGGCCGTACTGCTCCATGAAGCCTTCAAAGTCAGGGTCTTCTCCCATCGCCCGGTCCTGGAGCATCTGGTTGAGCGCCTGGACCATCTCCTGAAGGCGCTGCATGTCCTCGGGCGACATGTTCTGAATAGCGTCCTTCATACCCTGGAAGAAGTTCTGCATCATCTGCTGCCGGAGCAGGTCCATCAACTCCTCGAACTTCTCTCTCGCGCCGGGATCCATGAAGTCGTAATCGGACAACTCTCGAATCCGGCCCGCCACGCTCTCCGGCAGCAGGTCCAGCTTCTCGAGGTTCTGCTGCGCCCTCTGTTCGAGCAGGTCCATCGCGCTTTGGAGCAGTTGGGAATCATCGCCCGCCACCTCCATCTGATCACGCGCCTCGGACAGACGTCTGTCGATCCCGGCCCGTTCGGTGTCGAGTACGTCCCGGAGCCGCTCCTCGATGTCGTCCATCGCGGACTCGAGGTTGTATCGTTCGAGCTGCTGTTGCTGAAGTTGCCGCAACCGCTCCTTGAGGTCACGCAATCCGGAGACCTGCTGTCCCTGATCGCCGGTCAGACCGTTTCGCATGAGATTCCGCATGGCCCGGTTGACATCGCCGTGATTCATGATGTCTTCGGACAGCGCCTCTAGGATATCGTCCTCGTCGAAGTCGAACGGGTGCTGGGAGCCGTCCCAGCGGGAGTAGCGGTAGTTTATCATCAGGAGACCTCGGGACCGTCGGCGCGCGAACCTGGAGGAGGCCGGGTCTGCGCCTAGGATGGACGAATGATAGGTGCGGCGGGAAGAGGTGTCAACGGCGATCATAGGTCGAGACTTGTCGGAAGCGGACAAGATTGGCATGTGACCGGGCCGTTGAAACGGTCTATGTTAGAATTCGCCACATCACAGCCGCTACAGATCAGTCCCGAGAGGAAGATTATGAAAATCACCAACCTTACGATGGAGACCTACCGATGGAAGCGGGACAAGCCGATTCGCAACGGCATGTACGTGTACGCGACGGCCGGGCTGAATGTTGTCAAGGTCGAGACCGACGAGGGGGTCACGGGCATCGGTCTGGCCGGGGGAGTGCAGGGCGCTGAGGAGATCGGCGAGGCGATTCTGGACCACTTCGCGCAGGTGGTCGTGGGCCAGGACCCGTTCGACACCGAGCGTATATGGGACGACCTCTGGCAGCCGAAGCTCGTCGGCCGCCGGGGCATCACGACTCGTGTCATCAGCGGGATCGACATCGCCCTGTGGGACCTCAAGGGCAAGGTCACGGGACTGCCCGTGTACAAGCTGCTGGGCGGCTACACCGACAAGGTGCCCGTGTACATCGCCGGCGGATACTACGAAGAGGGCAAAGGACTCGGAGAGCTTGCTGAGGAGATGGTAGTGAGCGTGGAGATGGGCGCTCGCGCTGTCAAGATGAAAATCGGCGGCGCGCCGATCAATGAGGATGTGGAGCGCGTCCGCGTGGTCCGTGAGGCGGTCGGACCGGACGTGAGGCTGATGGTGGATGCCAACTGCGCCTACAGGCACTACGAGGCACAGGAGATTGCCAGAAAGATGGAACCATACGACGTCTTCTGGTTCGAGGAGCCCGTCAACCCGGACGATTACGAGGGGCACCGGCTGGTCACCAACTCCACTATCATTCCGGTCGCGACCGGCGAGAATGAGTACACGCGGTATGGGTTCAGAGAGCTGATCGAGGGGCGGTGCTGCGACATCCTGCAGCCGGACGGACTAATCATGGGCGGGGTCACCGAATTCATGAAGGTCGCCGCTTTGGCGCAGGCCCACGATCTGCAGATCGCCCCACACGGGAACCAGGACGTACACGTTCACCTGGTCTCGGCGATCCCAAACGGCCTGACCGTCGAGTACTATCGAGGCTCGACCGATCCGATGTGGGGCAGGATGTTCAATGAGACGCTGGAGGTCGAGGACGGGCACGTCAGCCCGCCTGACAGGCCCGGCTTCGGAATCAACCTGAACGAAGAGGCGCTTGCCCCTTACCGGCTGAGCTAGACCAAGAGACGCGAGAGCCGACGACATTGGTCGAGCTCGTCGCGCGCGTCCTTTATGAGCGCGCCGGACCGTCGCCCAGATGGTCGCCCGGCTCGGCGGATGTCTACTCTGCGGACTCTGACCCGTCGTCGGCTGCCGCTTCGCCCTCTTCGCCTTCTTCAGCCAGCCCGTCGATCTCCGCGTCTTCCTCAGCGATTTCGACTTCGAGCCGCGGCGGGGCGACTCTGGCGATGACGTCGTCCGGGTTGTTGAGAACGATCACGTTGCCGGGGACTTGGACATCCCGGACCGCCACGGATGCATCAAAGTCCACGAGACCCGAAACGTCCAGCGGGACTTCCGCCGGCATGTCCATCGGAAGGGCCTCGATCAGGAGTGACTGAACGTTCTGAAGCAGCGTGCCCGCCATCTGCGTTACCGCGGGCGCAATACCTATGATAGCCAGTGGGACCTCGGTGCTCACGGTCCGTGAAACGTCGACCTTCAAGAAGTCGACGTGGATCACCGACTCGGTGACGGGATTGCGCTGCACTTCGCGGACAAAGCAGATGTTCTCTTCATCCTGGTCTTCATAGACCACGGAGACGGGGATGTTTGAGCCGATCTGGAGAAGCAGCCGGTTGAGCGTCCGATCGTCCACCTGGAGGTTTGCGGGCTTGATTCCGGCTCCGTAAACGTGAACGGGAATCAGGCCCTGGCGCCTGAGCTGCCTGACCTTCTTGCCGGTGACGGTTCGGCGGTCGAGCTTCACGGTTGCTACGTCCATGTGGGTTCTCCTGTGAACAGATCAGATTTTAACGGTTCGTCCGCGTGCCGTGTTGGGCTGGGTCTGAAAGTAGGTCCAGGCGACTCTTGGGGACGCGAGACGACCAATTCTAGCACAGCGTTTCGGACGGCTGATAGCTGACTACAACTCCAGTGACCACGGGACGCGCTCGGTCCGGAACATGCGGTCCGCGCGTTTAATAGCGGCGGTGTCGCACGTCTCGATTCGACCGGCCCTGTGGAGAGTGGCGAAAGACACTCCGCCCAGATACACGGAGGCGAGATCGGAGACAGTCATTTCGATGTCGGCGATCTGCGTGGTCGGAGCACAGTCGGCCCCGTCAGCGTCGGCCTCCAGCGCGTACGCACCCTGGTTCCATGCGCACGTGGGGTCATTGACCCGGATGGCCAGGCGTCCGGTATCGTCGTATGATCTCGCCCGCAACGCCGCGCTCACGTCGATCATCCTCAGCCAGAAGTGGTCGCGAATCTGCCGATTGAGCCGCCTGGGGTCCTCCAGACGCCAGGGAAGAGGATCATCCGGCGGCTGGACGTACGCCTGCGTCTCGGACATCAGGTCTATCCCGAAGCAGTATCTCCACAACTCGACCTCCACTTCCGCATCCTCCCCAAGCAGAAACACCACGAATACCGTGTGATCCTTGATTCGATACGTCACCAGGCCGGCCATTCTGTCTCCCCGCCTGTATGCCACGTGGAAGAGCTCGGTCATGCCTCGACGCTGGAACTCGGCGTACCACAATGCCGCCCTCCAGTAGCCGGCGTCGTATCGCACCATGCCGACGCGGTTGGCGGCAACACGGGCGTGGAGTCCGGGCCACTCTCTGCGGGCGGTGTCAGCGTCGATGAAGTCAATACTTCCGCCGCCGGAAGGAGGCAATCTGAACGAGGTGTGCTGCCGTTGGATATTCCACCCCTCGATCCACGTCGCGATCCCGAAGCCGAAGCGCTCATAAATCAGGCTCTCAGACGCTGTCAGCGCTGCCAACGGCTCGCCTCGCTCGTGTATCTGCTCCAACTGACGCCTCATCATCCGCGTCAAGATTCCACGCCTCCGGCGAGTCGGCAGCACCGTGACGTCATCAACAAACCCGAGCTGCGCCACGCCACCCGGAACGGTGATCCCCGATGTCCGAGTGGTCGTAGTGCCGACTATCTGATCGCCGTCGAACGCCGCAAATGTCCGATCCAACTCGGCAAATGACCGCGCCACTCGGATTTCCTCATCGGTTGCGTGCCCACCAAACCCCCGAGCCTGAGCACGCACCCATTTCGGGAACTCGTCCTCGTCGATCGTCCTTATCTGAATGTCCATTTTACTGGTCAATCACGGACCCATCCTCATGCAGCCGGGTGGATACGACTCTGGGCGTGAATGGATGCAGCTCGGCGGCGTCCTCGGCCAGCTCGACGCCGATGCCGGGCGCGTCCGGGATGATGAGGTATCCGTTCTCCTGTCTGACGGCGGACTTGACGATGTCGGACTTAGGCGGCTCATCCTCCCCCGTGGGATACTCCTGTAACGCGAAATTAGGAATGCAGGCCGCGATCTGCAGGCAGGCGGCGGTGCTGACCGGGCTCAGCGGATTGTGCGGCACGACGCCGACGTAGTTGGCTTCGGCCAGCGCGGCGATCTTCTTGGCGTGCGTGATCCCGCCGACCATGCACACGTCCGGGCGTACGTACTGCACGGCGCCTCGCTTCAGCAGCATCTCGAATTCGTGGATCGTGTGAAGACGTTCTCCCGTCGCGATCGGGATGTTGATGTGTTGCGCGACTAGCTCCATCGCGTCGAAGTTTTCGGGCAGGATCGGGTCTTCGTAGAAGAACGGGTAGAACTGTTCGATGCCCCGCGCCAGCGCGATCGCCTCGGCAGGAGTCAGCCGCCGGTGAATCTCGATGCACAGGTCAACGTCGTTACCGACGGCGTCACGGTACATGCCCACGGCGTCGATCGCGTCCTTGATCTTGTTGGCGTGCGTTTTGAAGTAGGGGACATCCCGCTCCTCATCCAGGAACGGCGTCAGGTGTCCGACTGCCGTGAACCCCATCTCTTTGGCGTCCTTCACGCCCCGTACAAGCGTCTCTCTCGTGTCGCCGAAGACGTGGTAGTAGACACGGGCTTTGTCCCGCGTCTTGCCGCCGAGGAGCTGGTACGTCGGCACGCCGAAGCGCTTGCCAGCTATGTCCCACATAGCGATGTCCAGCGCGCTGAGCGCTCCCATGATCGCCGCGCCCCTGAAGTGGGAGTACCGGTACATGTACTGCCAGTGGTGCTCGATGCGCAGCGGGTCCTGACCGACGAGGTACCTGCCGAACAGGTCTATGGCCGCCTTCGACGCTTCGAGGTAGCCCCAAGCCCCGGACTCACCGACGCCCGTGATTCCCTCATCGGTGTGAATCCTGGCGTACAGGTACCGGCTGACCCCGATTGACTCCACTTTCGTTATCTTCATGGTGTCTCCTATGTTCCAGCGACTATCAGACCGACATCATCAGGGTCTGTTGCGTGTACTCATCCGGCGCTGACCGTATCTGCTTGGCCGTCGCGGGACACTGAGGACGCGCCCGAGGCAGTCGGCATCCCATTCTACCGGACTACAGCGCCGATATCTCGCGGGTCAGCACCATCGCGCTCGTAAGCAGGATCACGGCCACGACGGCTCGTCGGAATATCCTCTCGTCCATACGACGGACCAGGCGGGTGCCCAGCCAGAACCCCAGCAGGACAGGCGGAGTCAGGATGAGGATCAATCCCAGCCTTTCCTTGGTAAGCAGCCCGGCGAATCCGTATCCGACAATACCTGCCGTCTCGACGAACAGAAAATAGAGGGACAGCGACCCCCTGAAGGCGCTTCGAGTCCACCCCTGCGCGAGCACGTACAGGGCCATGATCGGACCTCCGATTCCCAGGGCGTTCAGCATCACCGACACGACGAACGCGACGACAACGCCTGACGCCGTACCTCGTGGGATGGGCGTCTTGACGTTGGACGCCACGATCAGGGTCAAGACGATGATGACCGCTGAGATCGCGATCTTCAGAAGTCCGGCGTCGGCGCCCCTCAGAAACAGCACTCCGATCGGGACGCCGACGAGTCCGGTCACCGCCCAGGGGATGACCCGTCTGCCGGGGATATCGGCACGATTGTAGAAGACGATGAGTGAGAACAGGACGAGCGATACCGCGTTGACCACCACAATGACAGTCTGCGGATCGAACACGAACAGCAGGACCGGAATGGTGGTCATGCCAATCCCGAAACCGACCGTGGACAGCACCGTCGATCCGACGAGCATGACTACCGCGGCGAGTATGGACGACGTAATAGCCGGCACAGATCACGGGCTACCGATCAATATAGAAACGTCGTAACCTATACGCAGTGCAAGCCTACGGCACGGCCTGGCCGGCCATGACCCCTGTGCAGCGTTCGTTGTCAACAGAAACCTGGCCATTGACGAGAACAAAGGGGATGCCGGTCGGGAACTGCACCGGGTCGTCGTAGGTGGCGTTGTCGATGACGTGCTCGGCATCGAAGACAACGATGTCGGCGAAATATCCCCGTTGGATTCGACCTCGATCGGTCAGGCCGAACCGCAGGGCCGCGTTTTCGGTCATCCTCTGGACGGTCTGCTCCAGGCTTATGATCGGGTATTTCTTCCGCAGCCGTCCGAGGAACCTGGGGAAGCAGCCATACGCTCTTGGATGAGGCATCGAGCCAATTGGGATCGCGTCGCTTCCGACCATGTAGTCGGTCCGAGACAGGAACTCCATCGCGTCGCGGCTGATCTGGTCCCAGACGCGAACACTGTCAGGCGGCGCTCCACGGTAGCAGATCTGCCCGTCCTCTTCAGCGAGCAGGTCGATCAGCGTTTCCCCAAGGCTGGCGCTGCCGCGCTGCGCCGCCACGTCGGGCAGGCTCATTCCCTCCAGGTCCTTGTTCACCTTCATGTACGTGAACACGGCATCATGAAGAGTCCGCCGGGGATTGTCTTCCAGGGACCTGATCAGTCTGTCTCGACTCCGGCCATCCCGGAGGCGGCGCATAATCGCATCCGGGCCGCCCTCGTGGTCTGGGCTTGGGAGGAAGCTGAGCGGGAATGAGCTGCCGGTGGGGTAGGGGTATAGCTCCAGAGTGCAGTCAACGCCCTCGGACTTGGCCTTGTCGATCAGCTCCATCTGTTCCGCTACCTGGCCGGCGTTCGAGGCCTGCGTGCGGTAGTGCGAGAAGTGGACCTTGACCCCGGCTCTGCGTCCGATCTCCAGCGCCTCCGGCACTCCGCCTCCTCCGAATCCCCTGTCGGGGTTCACGTCGCGCAGGTGGGTGGTGTACACGCCGTCATACTCCGCCACGACTTTGCAGATCGCCACAAGCTCGTCCGTATCGCTCCAGGCATTTGGGTGATAGGACATCCCGGTCGCGAAACCGACCGCGCCTTCTTCCATGCCCTGCCTGACCATATCGAGCGCCTGATTCAAGGCATCGCCCCTGAGCGGCACATCGTTGAAACCGACGGTCTCGAGCCGGATGGCACCGTGCGCGATGTTGTAGGCAGTGTTGATCGACACCTTTTTGTGGTAGTGCGACCTGAACGCGGCAACACTCGACATGTCCAAGTGCTCGGGAGGTTCTCCGAGAATGCCGGACAGATATCGCCGGTACGTCCTGTAGTTATCCGCGGACATTGGGGCGTAGCTGAGACCGTCCTGACCGAGAATCTCAGTCGTTATGCCCTGCCGCAGACCGTTGGCGTGCTGATGGTCCAACAGCAGGGCTCCGTCCGAGTGGACGTGTGTGTCTATGAATCCGGGTGAAACAGTCAGTCCGGTGGCGTTTACGACGCGCTGGGCATCGACTCCCGCCAGATCACCGAGCGTGTCTATCCGCTCACCGATGATCCCAACATCCGCCCTATACCCGGGGCTGCCAGTACCGTCTACGATGGTCCCGCCTGAAACGATTACATCAAACATCCTAAGGCCTCGGAGTGTGATTGGTAGCTACAGGCCGAGTATATCATCAGCGCCGCCGCGGAAAAACCACGGGCATCCCGGCGCGTATTGGGTCAGATCGATCCAACCCGGCCAGGATGCCCTGGTTCTGAATCCTACGGTAAGCCGCTTTGCGGGTTAGATGCCCCTGTCCATTCCCATGTCGACGGACAGCTCTCTGCCCTCGAGCGACTCCTCCATCCTGCCGCGGAAGTCATCCCACATCAGGTCGGTGTTATCGCCGTTGCCGTGGACATGAGATTCCATCAGCTTGTCTCGGAACTCGACGAGCAGCCAGTCCTCGGCCCTGCCGTGGGGCATGTCGAAGAAGTCTCTCTTGAACGACGGGAGCTCTCCGGACGCGAAATAGCCCTTGTCGGACAGTTCGTACGCCTCGAGGTTGTCGGTGCCCTTGCCGAGGACTTCCCCGGTCGAGATGTAGTGCTCCATCACAGGCTTCATGCCGTACTTCTGGATGGGGCACACTTTCATGCAGACCCCACAGCCTTCGTACCTGGCCATGACAGGCCGGCAGCGCTTGAAGATCAGCTTGTTCTTCTCAACGCCCCTGTACCAGACCTTTTCGGGCATCAGCGCGCGTCCCGGACAGCGGTTGACGCAGACCTGACACTCCTGGCAGAAGCTATGGATTCCATAGTCCACCGGCTCGTCGTAGGTGACGTTCGCGTCGGTATAGACTATCTGCAGGCGCGCTCTCGAACCGAAGTGGGGCGACAGCAGCTGCCCGTTTGCCCCCAGCTGGCCGAGGCCGGCCGACACGAACATGGGGATCATGGGCCCATAGTGCCACGTGGGGCCGGATACCTGGACGTTGTAGCCGAGGGACCGGATGAACTCTGTCAGCTCCATTGTCAGCGGGCCCTGGTCGAAGTACGTCCCGAAGTGGGTGTCCTCAGCTTCCATGCTGGGGATGGTCTGCGTCTTTCTGTAGTCCTGCTCCAGCGCGAGGCAGATCGCGTGAGGCAGGTCTTTCCGCAGGGCCGGCTTTCTGCTGTTGTAAACGTAGTGAGGGTCGCTTCTGGTGAACCCGACCTCGCCGTATCCCAGTTCCCGGGCCTTCTGCCGAATGACCTCGGTGACGTCTTCGCCGGTTATGGTCCCGATAGGCTCCAATTCGCCGCTGGTCCTGACCCACTCGACGATCGGCTCCATCTTATCCTGGTGCTCATTGAAGAATTCGACTGATTCAGGGGAGAAGCTCTCACGCTGTTCCCTGGACCAATCGGCAGACGCGCTCTCTTCTATCGCCATGTTTTCGAGTGGATACTCGCGGGTGTAGAACGAGACGTCTCTGTCTCTGGTTGGAATCCCGGGCGTAGATAGCAGATCTTCGGCAACGGGGATAGTGATGGGTTCGTCTCCCATCTTTCTGCCCGGGCGCTCTATGTAATGACTTATCTTTTTAGCCACAACCATCCCCTCCTTGAAGAGACTGCAATGTATCGCACGACAAACGAAACGCGGCTTTTTAGCCCGGTGCCTAATCTACCAGATACTTTCCTTTAACGCAAAGGTGTTTGCACGCACCGAAATCGTGAAGATGCAAGGGTTTGCCACAGATTCGGACGAGCGTCGTTTCCGACCGCGGCCGCGGTCTTGAATCCGCCAACGTCCGCAGGTCCCACTGCCGTTGACGAGATCTGGGATACGTTGGGTACACCTTTCAGACAAGGGAGTATCATACAGTCACCCGGGGTCCAGTCACCCGGGTCGCTCTGACTACCGGCTATTGATTGACAACGAGTTGAATTCAAGAGTGGATCGAACATCCAAGGAGGCGGTCGAGATGAAGATAACCAAAGTCACACCGTGGATAGTCAGCTTTCCCTGGAAGGTCAGGGTTGGAGTTTCCCAGAAGCTGATTGAACACGACCGGAACCTCGTGTTTGTACAGGTCGATACGGACGAGGGGATAACAGGTTGGGGCGAAGTGACCACCTATCCGGGGCCTGTAGCCAACCTGGCAATCGCGGCGATGATCGGTCAGATCAGCGAGCTGCTGATCGGCGAGAACACCAACGAGTTCGAGCGCCTGTGGCAGCGGATATTTCGCTCGTTCACCTACGTCGGCAGCCGGGGGGCGACGACCGCACTGATCAGCGGCATCGATATCGCGCTGTGGGACATCAGGGGCAAGGAGCTGGGCCTGCCGATTTACGAGCTCCTGGGCGGACCTATCAGGGACCGAATCGCTCTTTACACACATCCGCCGGAGCCCCGAAACATCGACGACGCAATCGCGGACGCGCGCCAGATCGTCGACGCGGGGTACGAGGCTTTCAAGTTCGATCCGATGATGCGGTTCATTCCGGGCGGCAACGATGGCTTTCTCGACGGACAGCTAAGCAAGGAGGGTCTGGCGACCGCAGACGAGATTGTCGGGGCGGTCCGCGAGGCGATTGGCCCGAACATTGAGATACTGATCGACGCCCACGGAATGTACAACGTTCCAACCGCGATCGAGCTCGCGAACCGGCTCGTCAAACACAACATTCACTGGTTCGAAGAGCCGGTGCCTGTCGAGAGCTACCGCGCGCTCCAGCAGGTGAGAAGGGAGATCCCGGTCAAGATTTCGGTCGGAGAGCGGCTGCACACGCGTTGGGAGTTCGTGCCGATCCTGGAAAACAACCTGGCTGACTTCATCATGCCGGATGTGACCTGGACCGGCGGAATCACCGAGCTGAAGAAGATCTCGACCATGGCCGAGGCGTACTATGTCCCGGTGTCGCCACATGACGCGAGCGGCCCGATAAACGTCCTGGCTGGCGCCCACGTCATGATGACCACGCCCAACTTCTACAAGTTGGAGACGATGCGCTACGATCTCGGAGCGTATGGAGCGTTCATCGAACCCGGCCTAGACATACGAGACGGCGACCTGTACGTCCCGGATTCTCCCGGCCTGGGCGTCGAGATCGACATGGACTACATGAGGTCGCACGTCGTGTTCGGAGGGCAGTAACCCAAGGCTATCAGGTACGAGGCTATATCTTCCGCAATTTCACGCGTCATAATGAATCTATCTCAGTGTGCCCTTCCCCTACGCTCTACTCACGGCAATACATGGTCAATTAGGAGGCTTGTTACTCGGAAGTCCCTTCGACGGATTTGTCAGGAAGATTGGGGTATCGGTCGCTCAGGGAGCGGTCACCACTCGAACCGGACTCCCCTCCAAGAACGCCCTGATGTTCTCGACCGCGTCGCCGTAGAAGACGCGGTAGGTCTCGGTGGTCACGTAGCCCATGTGCGGAGTAAGGACCGTGTTGGGGAGTGTTCGCAGCGGATGGTCTTTAGGCAGCGGCTCGATATCGAAGACATCCAGCCCCGCGCCCGCGATCCGCTCGGACCTGAGCGCCTCAACCAGCGCCGATTCATCCACGATCGGCCCGCGTGATGTGTTCACCAAGTACGACGACCGCTTCATCAGTGACAGTTCTCGCTTGCCGATAAGCCCGCGGGTGCGGTCACTGAGCACCAGATGTATCGTCACCACGTCGGCTGAAGAGAGGAGTTCGTCTTTCGAGACGAGCCTGGCTCCAAACTCGGCGGCCCGGTCCGCGGTGAGATTCTGGCTCCACGCGATCACGTCCATCCCAAACGCGCAGCCTACCGTTGCCACCTGGGAGCCAAGACGGCCAAGGCCGATTACTCCCAACGTCTTGCCCTGGAGACCCTCTCCCATCGTCACTTGCCAACCTCCCGCGCGTGTGGCGGAATCCTCGGTTGGCACTTTGCGCGCCAGCGCCAGGACCAGCGCCCACGTCAGCTCGGCGGTCGGGTAGGGCAGGCCGTCGGTGCCGCAAACAGTCACCCCGTGATCCGAAGCGGCGGACACGTCAATAGACGCGTTCCTCATGCCGGTGGTGACCAGCAGCTTCAGATTGGGAAGCCGCCGTATCAACGTCCGCTGAAAAGGGGTTCGTTCGCGCATGGCAACGATGATGTCGTACGGTCCCAGCCGCTCCGCGACCTCATATTCGTCGGAGAGGTGATCGTTGAACACATCGACAGTGACGTCGTCGGGCAAGGACTCCCAATCCGCCATATCTCGCGCAACGTTCTGGTAGTCATCCAAGACAGCAACTCTAGGCATCTGAATACTCCGTTCTGTGAGAAACAGCCGCGAGGCACGATACGTGACTCACAGTGTCAGCCTGTCAATCCACTCGCAGATCGCCGCCGCAACTCGTTCGTGTATCGCATAGGCGCCCCACAACCGTATTTTCGCCGTCACTCGATGTCAACTCTTGCGAATTGACCACACCTTGGACTGGGGTTACACTCGGATCATCGGAGATGCAGGCGCGCTTGCGCAAGCTGGATTAGTCAGGAGGTCCACACATGGTAAAGCCCAAGCAACTCGGCCACATCGTCATCAGAGTCAGGGACCTGGAGAGGTCTGAGCGGTTCTACTCGGACGTCCTGGGGCTGCACGTAACGAACAAACGCGCCGGACGCATGGTGTTCATGAGCGCCGGGGACGCCTCGTCCCATGAGCTGGCGCTGGTGCCGGTCGGGGAAGAAGCTCCCGGACCTGAGAAGACACGGGTCGGTCTGTATCACTTTGCCTGGGAGATGGACTCCCTGGACGACCTGAAACAGCTCTACGCGCACATGAAGTCCAACGACGTGAAGATTGGTGGGATAGGGGACCATGGGATCTCGCTTGGCGTTTACTTCTTCGATCCGGACGGGAATGAGATCGAAGCGTTCTACGAGATGCCCAAGGACCGCTGGCCTGACGACGGCGACCTCTTCGTCGGAGAGTTTCCCGGCAAGCTAGAGGGCTGACCAGAGCTGCTCCAGGTCCGCGTGGCTGCGCAGCAGTGACGCGAATCTTTCTACCTTGGCGGCGCTGTCCATACGGACGCCGGTCGTGACCTCGTTGAGCGCAGCCATGGTCGAGAGAGTGTCCGGCTCAACCACTATCACCGGCGTCTCTTCCTCCCGGGCTTCGTACGAGATGTACTCAATCGGGTCGACGCCCCCGGTGAGGATGAGACAGGAAGCGGAGCCATTGAGGGCTGACATCTGAATGTCCGGCCTGTCTCCGCGAACGACGACAGCGTTGTTGTCGTACAGAGCGAAGCGGATCTCGCCGGGATCGAGACTCATAGCGCCCACCTGGTACCACTCCAGAGGCTGATCTCTGTCGCCCTCATCCACCACGTAGCGGCCGTCCAGGGCTTCGCGGACCTGTTCAACCGTAACCGACAGCATCAGCCTGTCTTCCGGGACTAGGCCAATGCAGGCGATTCCGGCCTCATCCAGCGATGGGACGAGATTTTCGGAAGCCTCGGTCCCAAGATAGCGGGTGACGCCGTTGACCAGCACCCCAAGAAGGCTCTCGCCGAGACTCTCCTGCCAAGCCCGCAGGTCAGGTCCGCGGAGGTCTCGCCGGTAGGCGGCGACAAGGATGACAGTCGCGTCAAGCGCTTGGGCCGCCGCGGCGGCGGCCTCAGGGCCGGCGTAGTGCGGCAGCTCCAAGATCGCCACATCGGAGTTCGCGGTCGCGGCGTCCAGATCCGGGCCGATGCCCCTGATGTCTTCAGCGGACAGGTCCGGCTCCCCGTTCAGCAAGGGCCAACCTTCCGGCGCGGGGTTTGCCAGACCGGCAAACGTATGGCCGTCCACGTCGTCTGCGCCGGACGCGAACGGCTTGAACGCGACTGCCGTCTTTCCGGCCTGGTTGAGGATGCTTTTGAGCGCGAGCGCGGCGGCGGTTTTCCCAGCTCCGGGTCGATCTGAGGCGACCAGTACAACGGACATCATTTGCTCCTGATTCCGGACTCCGTAGGTCCGGTCGTGGGGGAGGATCGATGCGGCGTTTCAGACACCGTCAGAATTATAGCAAACGGCGCGGCGCGAATCGCGGTCCTGCCTGGCACTGGACCGGCACGCTGTCCCTCGTCCTGAATTGCCATAGTCTGATCTTCGCCCCGCTCTGTCGCTATCCGCGCCCCGCACTCTATAATTGACATGCAGACCGCAAGCCGATGTCACAGCCAACCGGGTCGGTTTCTCGATGACACGAAGCACACATATATGACACTGGATCGACAAATCCGGACTGTGTTCGGGCGCTCGTGCTTGGCGCTCGTGCTTATTCTAATGGGCTGTACGAATTTGGCTGATACGGATGTGCCAGACCTCGAGCGCAGGGCGATCGCTCTCAATAAGACGATCATGTGCCCGGTCTGTCCGGGTGAATCAATTGATCAGAGTCAGAATCCGCTAGCGGCCCAGATGAGGGCCATCTCGTCGGAAATGCTGACTGCGGGATCGTCGGAACAGGAGATCATGGACTTCTTCGTCGAACGGTATGGGCCAAGCGTCTTGCTGGAGCCGCCCACGCGAGGGTTCGGACTCTCGGCGTGGATCGTTCCGCCGGTTGCGTTCGCCCTGGCAGTCGCCGCGCTGCTGCTGACGCTGAGATGGATGCGTATGACCGGCTCATCCGCGGACAGGCAGCCGGTCGGGGACGGACACCCGGATCACTCCGGCTACGCCCGCAGGCTGGAGCGGGCTGTCTCGTCCGTCGAGTCCGATCGGGACGGAGCTGTCAGGCAGGGACCCGAAGTCGGGTCGGACGGACCGGGGTCGCGGTGATAGTAGAAGCCGGACAGTTGGCGCTCGCGCTCGCTTTCGTCGTTTCGATGTACGGCGCGGTCGCATCGTTCCTGGGAGTGGCCCGGCGATCGTCCGAGCTGCTCGTCAGCGGTCGATACGCGATGTACAGCGTACCCGTCCTTCTGATCGCGGCGACAGCGGCGCTGATGTACGCCTTCATAAGCAGCGACTTTTCGGTCCGCTACGTGGCTGAGAACAGCAATCTTGCGATGCCAAAGGCCTACACCTGGGTCGCCTTCTACGCGGGCAACGCGGGGTCGATGCTGTACATTGCGGTGACGTTCGCGGTCATGTCTGTGGCGGCGATCGCCGGGATTCGTCGAAAGCTCCCCTATACATCACCATACGCGACGGGGATCATGGCCCTTGTGCTCGCCTTCTTTCTGGGCGTTATGATCTTTCTGGCCAATCCGCTGGCACGATCTGAGATGGTTCCGGCGGACGGCCAGGGGATCAACCCGCTGCTGATCCACTTCGGGATGTTCATACACCCGCCGCTTCAGATGGCCGGATTGGTGTCGGTGGCAATTCCGTTCGCGATCGCCATCGGCGCGCTGCTCGCCAACAGGGGCGGCAACGACGAGTGGGTCGATCAGGGTCGAATGTGGGGCATGATTGCCTGGCTGATTCTCACGATTGGCCTGATGCTCGGTTCGTGGTGGGCCTATACGATCCTGGGCTGGGGAGGCTACTGGGCATGGGACCCCGTGGAGAACTCCGCGCTGATGCCGTGGCTGGCGATGACCGCGTTCGTACACTCGATCATGGTCCAGAAACGGCGCGGGATGTTTCGGATGTGGAACATGATGATTATCATCGTCGGTTTCACGATGGCCCAGCTCGGCATGTTCATCAACAGGGGCGGACCGGTTCCGTCCGTCCACTCCTTCGCGCAATCGACGATGGGATGGCTGTTTCTGCTGTTCATGGCGGTCACCCTGGTCGGGTCGGTCGCCGTATTCATCTGGAAGTCGGACACACTGCGGAGCAGGGGAAACCTGGAGTCGATGCTCTCGCGCGAGAGCGCGTTCCTGGCCCAGAACGCGCTGTTTCTTCTGGTCGCGTTCGTAACACTCTGGGGGACGATATTTCCGATTTTCTCTGAGGCGGCGAGTGATACCGCCGTCACCGTCGGCCAGCCCTTCTTCAACAGGGTGAACGGTCCACTGCTTCTTGGAATTGTGATGCTGATGGGCGTGGGCCCGCTCCTGCCCTGGCGCAGGGCGGCGCCATCGAACATCGTAAGGATGATGAGGTATCCGCTGCTCGCGGCGCTCCTGTTTGGGGCGGCGATTGCGGGCCTGGGATTCAGACAGCCCGTCGCGCTGCTCGCCGTGATGACCTGCGGGATGGTGGTCGCCGGAATCGCGCAGGAGTGGCTCCGGGGCACATTGGCGCGGCGCCGGAACGGAGAGGCATACCCGGTCGCGTTCGGCAGGCTGCTGTTGGCGAACAGACCCCGGTATGGCGGTTACGTTGTTCATCTGGCGATTATCATGCTGGCGGCAGGCGCGATCGCGTCGTCGTTCTACAGCGTCCAGCGTGACTTCGTAATGCGCCCCGGCGAGACGAAAACGCTCGGTGAGTACCGGTTCACATACCTGGGCGCGAGCCACGCCTCGTTCCCCGACCGCGAGGAGGACTACGCCCGTTTTGAAGTGTACTCGGGTGATACGTACCTGGGCATTATGGAGCCGTTCAGAGCCGAGTATCCCGCATTCCGAATCGCATCGACCAGGGGCGCGATCCGAAGTACGCCGATCGAGGACTTCTACATCGTCCCTTCGGAATTCACCGAGGGCGGCCAGGCCGTGTTTCGGGTTCTGATCAATCCGATGGTCTGGTGGATGTGGGCGTCGGGCCCGGTCCTAATACTGGGAACATTGCTGGCGCTGTCGCCGCGACGGCGCCCTGCTCCGGCGCGGATAAGCGTTCCCGAGACGGCGCAGGCGGCAAGGGCGTAGATCGAGTTGCTGATACTTGTTGCGGTTGCCCTTACGCTGATCCCCGCCGCGCTGATTCTGTGGCCGTTCATCGCCGGTCTCGCGCGTGATGAGTTCGAATACGATGAGGGCGCGCCCCAGGCCGACTTGACGCGACGGTGGGAGGCCGCCGTCGCGGGCCTGTCAAGCGCGGAGCTGGACCACGGTTTGGGCAACATGACCGAAAGCGACTACCGGACCGTGCGGGGCCAGCTCATGGTGGAGGCCGCGACGGTGATGCGGGAAATGGAGTTGGGCGAAGCGGAAGAGGAGCGTATGCTGGCCGCGCTGAGTGAGGAGCTGCGGGCGGTCCGCGCACGTGTCCCCGGACAGTCACCTACTCAGCCGGCCCAAGACCCCGAACAAGGTCCATAACCTGCCCGAGCGCATTGAGTTTGGCGCTCATTCCGTCTCTCCGGGCGATTCGGAGGTGACGTTCACGGCAATCTTCATGGCGATCAGTCCCCAGGATACCCCGGCGCGGCCTTGTTCTTTCCGATTTGGCCCGCATGATCGAGGTCGTGAACGCGCTGGAACAGGTACCACGCGCGGGCGTGCAACTCTCCAAAGAATGAGTGTGGGGCAGTGGGAACGGTATCCGGGGAAGATGGCAGCTTGGCGGTCAGCGCAGACCATGAGATCGAGTCTTCGAGGAGTTTCGCCCGCAGCTCCTGAATCGTGAGCGAGGTCTCCTCTCTGAGCGGGTCGATCCGCCCCGAAGCAATGGTCTCACCACTGGACAACGCAGTCACCAGCTCGGCAACGCGCCCGGAGCTCGTGAGGAGATGGTGAACCACCTCGGAGATGCTCCACTCATCGGGTTCAGGCCGAAAGTCAGCCTGACGCTGAGTGACGCCGTCAACGGCGTCGATCACCGAGATCCTGGCCTTGACCAACCGTATCCACAACTCGGCGAACGTGTGGCGCTCACCCTGCGCCAGGAGGTATGATCGGACCCGTTGTGTCTCGTCCGTCTGGGCGGTCATGATAAGCGCCTCCGCCTGTCTATTGACGTTCAACGAATGTAACCGAGCCGCCTGAGATGCGCCAATCCAGGTCGGTGACCGCGAGGGAAGTGCAAAACTCCCCAGACTGGTCCAGGCACTTCTGGAGCGGTTGGGAATCACACTCACCCGATTCATCAATCAACCGAATCGATTGGAATCACAACCGTCTCAATGGCACAAAGTAAGAGCCTCCATTTCGGATTGGCGATATCATGACGCCTTCGAACGTGAACTAAAGCCGGTAGCATCCCCTCGAGGACTACACTTTATCAATAAGTTCAAATTAGGTATAGTATTACCTAACGCATAGGCAGGGCGTTTTCAAAATTTGGAAAAGCCCTGACGCATAGGGCAGATTATTCACTGCCATAATACTGGGGAGGATCAGAAAGTATGAGACCCTGGAAGCGAAATACACATAAGATTATGCTCACGCTGCTCGTTGGGCTAGTCTCTCTGGCCATTGTGGCAGTGGCTTGCAGCACCGCAGAGCCCGAAGCGCCCGCTGAGCCTGAGGCTCCTGCTCCTGCGGCGCCTGCCGCCCCTGCTCCGGCCTCGCCCGGGACCGCTCCGGCGGCACCCGCGGCGGCGGCACCCGCGGCACCCGCGGCGCCCGCGGCGCCCGCCCTTGCTGCGCAGCAGGAGGCGGCCGTCCACCCTGGGACAGTAATCCTAATGGTCGCCGATATTGGTAACGAAAGGTTCGACTATATCCTTTCGCCAGCCGTGGGCGGCAACTCATATGGCCGTATCATAAATGGGTTCTTCGTCAACACCAACGAGAACCTAGAGCTAGTTCCCGGCATAGCCAGCGAGTGGGTCGTCTCCTCCGACGGCAATACGTGGACCATAACATTGCGCGAGGGGGTCAAGTTCCATGATGGGGCGGAGGTCACAGCCGAGGACGTCGAATGGAGCTGGAATCATTACTGGAGCCCTGGAGTTGTGGACTACACAACCAATTCCGTCGCTCACCGGCTGTCTGAAAACTGGGGAGGAGTAGAGGTCACCGGGGCCAACGAAATCAGTTTAACCACCCAGAGACCCAACGCCGCTTTCCCCGGATATCATCTTGGTCAAGCTGGCCCTAACTGGTTCAGTGTGATGCCCAGGCGAGAGGGACCTTCATGGGACGAGGCGGCTGCGGCAACCTTTGACAAGAACCCAATCGGCACCGGGCCGTTCAGGCTCGTAGATCACGACGCCGCAACGTCAATGGAGTTCGAGCGGTTCGACGACTACTACTTCCAGCCCAAGTACGGCGGTTACGAGGACAGAAGGCCGAAATTCAGTTCGTTGCGGCTGCTCCCGGTCCCTGAGGAGGCCACCAGAGTAGCGGCCATACGGTCAGGACAGGCCGATATCGCACCCGCCAGCCTGGCGGCGAAGGGTCAGATAGAGTCCGATGGTGGGCGTCTCGTGTACGTCCGTGAGTCTGCCTATCCCCGGATGGTGTTTGTGGCCTGCTGGAAAGACCCAAGCAAGCCCTGCATAGATCAGCGGGTCCGGCAAGCTCTGATCTACGCTCTTGACAAAGAACTGATACGGGACACGCTCTTTGGCCCTGAAGTGATGGAAGTAAGAGGGTGGGGGCACGCCACGCCCAGCGCCATGGGCTACGCCTCGGAACTGGACCCGTTCCCTTACGACCCCGAAAAAGCCCGGCAACTGTTGGCAGACGCCGGATATCCCGGAGGCGAGGGTTTCGGAGAGTTCAAAATATCAACCTTCCAGTCTTCGGTGATTCCCTTCCTAACCGAGTCAGCGCAGGTCGCTGCCGACATGTGGAAGAAGGAGCTGGGGATCGAGGCAGATATCGTCGTAAAGGATGAAGGCGCGCATTACGACGCCGTATTCGCAGGAGAGGTGGTTGGCTGGCTGAGGTGGGAGGACAACGAAGGGCGCTGGGATGGATCAGGCCTCACGTCCATAGTCTACGGGAATCCCGATCGGGAAGTACGGCCCCATAACAATCCCGAGATATTCGAGTTGATGGACAACGCAATGGCAATATTCGATCCTGAAGAACGAGACAGAGTCTTCCAGGATGTATACCGGCGGCTGAAGGACGAAGCGTGGGAGTTCAGCATCGGATATGTAAACGCTCCCTGGGCAGTGAACTCTCGAGTGCTAACGTGGGGGCCCTATCCGCTGTCTTTCTTCCCCGGCGCTGCCCTGCACACGGTAACCCTAGAGTAGCTCCGGCACTCCGGCAGAGAGCCTGCTGGGTGGCTGGGTGTGTAACCCACGACTCACAGGAGGGTGTACGAGGATAAGTCGGAGGGGGCTTATGCTCGTACACCCTTGGCCTCTTGTTACGTCCAGCAGCAGGATAGACCATGCAGCGTTATATCATTGCACGATTCTCCCAGGCGATTTTCACACTGTTGATTCTCAGCCTGGGAGTTTTTCTCAGCGTGCATTTGACTGGAGATCCTGCGCTCTACTTTATAGGTCCTGAGTCCTCCGACGCGGCCTATGAGCAGTTCAGGAAGAACATGGGCCTCGACAAGCCTCTGGTGGTACAGTACGGGCTGTTCTTGAGCAGGATTACGCGGGGCGACTTCGGTACGTCGCACATACTGGGTCGCTCCGCGCGGGAAGTCTTGCTAGAGCGCCTCCCAGCCACATTAGAACTCACCGGGGTTGCTCTGACGCTGACGGTACTGGTAGGAGTCCCCCTAGGCGTCCTATCCGCGGTAAAGCGCGACACCGCCTTCGATAACTTCGGCAAGTTGTTTGCCGTCCTTGGCATCGCCACTCCAAGCTTCTGGATCGCCATTATGCTGGTCCTACTGTTTGGGGCCATATTGGGATGGCTGCCCACTTTTGGCCGTGGCGGCATTGATCACCTCATCTTGCCATCGCTCGTCCTCGGGTGGGGCGGCATGGCCGGCATGGTGCGCCTGGGCCGCTCCAGTATGCTGGAGGTGTTGGACAGTGAGTACATCAAGTTTGTCCGAATAAAGGGGCTTCCGGAGCGGCTAGTCATCTACAAGCACGCTCTCAAGAACGCCATGATACCGCTGCTGACCTTTGGCGGGCTCACTTTGGCGGGCCTATTGAACGGTTCGGTAGCTGTGGAGGTGGTCTTCGCCTGGCCAGGCACCGGCCGGCTAGCGCTGGAGGCCATCCAACGGCGCGACTTCCCAATCGTGCAGGCTACGGTTCTCACCGCCGCATTCTTCTACATCGCCACGTCATTAATAGTGGACATCCTTTACGGCTACGTGAACCCCAGGATTCGGTACCGCTAGCGGGAGGTTTCTTTGACATCGGTAAGGAGCATCGCTACCAGCGAAGGAGGCCGCATCTGGAGAGTCCGGAGACGCGCCAAGGAGCTCAGGCTGCCTTGGATACCCATCATGATAATGACAATTCTGGTGGTCTCCGCCACGTTTGCCCCTGTACTTTCTCCGCACGACCCGACCGGGATTGATCTGCGGAACGCCAAGATGGCTCCCGGTAAAACTTGGAGCCATTCTCTCGGTACCGACGTCCTGGGGCGAGACATGCTGAGCCGCCTCATATACGGCGCCCGAACTGCGGTCTTCATTAGCGTTGTAGCCCTTGGTACGGGCGCTGTTGTCGGGACCTCTCTTGGACTGATCTCCGGTTACGCCGGCGGCGCCATAGACGCTTTGATAATGCGCGCCACCGACGCTGCCCTTGGGTTTCCCACCATTCTCCTCGCGATGATACTGGTGACCGTGTTAGGAGAGGGCATACAGAACATCATCATCGCCGTCGCCTTGACCGTCTGGGCTAACTTCGTCCGCATGATACGAGGTGACGTGCTCATCGTGAAGGAGATGGACTTTGTAACCATGTCCCGAATCGCGGGTCATTCTCCTCTGGAGATAACCCGGCGACACATCTTTCCGAACGTCGTCAATACTCTGATGGTCGTAACAAGCCTCTTGGTGGGCCAGGTTATCCTTCTCGAGGCTGCGCTGAGCTTCCTCGGCCTGGGCCTGCCTCCCGGAGCGCCCGGCTGGGGCATGATGGTGGCGGAGGGACGTGTCGTGATCCTCGATCTGTGGTGGCTATCGCTGTTCCCAGGTGTCGCGATCACAGTCGTTGTGTTAGCGTTCAACTTCTTCGGAGACTGGCTACGGGACACACTCGATCCCAAGCTAAGCCGCATATAGAGGTGCTATTCTGGCAAATGACATCGTTCTTCAGGTAGAAGACCTGAAAACCTACTTCCATACCCGCACGGGCGTAGTGAAGGCCGTGGACGGAGTATCACTCTACCTGAGACGGGGCGAGACACTGGGGATAGTCGGCGAGTCGGGGTCAGGCAAGAGTATGACCGCGCTATCTATCCTGCGGCTGGTACCCGAGCCTAGCGGCCATATCGTGGGAGGCCGAATCATCTTTGATGGCGAAGACCTCCTACACTTAGACAAAAGAGAGATGATGAACATCAGGGGCAGGGACATCTGCATGATTCTTCAGGACCCCATGACCTCTCTCGATCCCGTCTTCTCCATCGGGGAGCAGCTCACCGAAACCCTTCGTCGAGACGCCGACACAACCGGCACCTCCGTCTGGGAGCGGGGCGTGGAGCTGCTTCGTAAAGTGAGAATTCCCGCCGCAGAGACCAGAATGAGGGCCTATCCTCACGAGATAAGCGGTGGCATGAGGCAGAGGGCGGTGGGGGCCATCGCCATCTCACGCTCGCCCAAAGTGCTCATTGCCGACGAGCCGACCACCTCTCTGGACGCAACAATCCAAATGCAGTACCTGCGACTGCTGAAAGACATCCAGGCCGAGACGGGGGCCGCAATTATCTTTATCACCCACGACTTCGGCATCGTATCGCGAATGTGCGACAGGGTGGCCGTGATGTATGCGGGAAAGATTGTGGAGACGGCGGGGGTGAACGAGTTGTTCGCCAGACCCGCGCACCCATATACCCAAGCACTGCTGGAGTCGGTTCCTTACCTGGACGATGACGTAGAGTGGCTGACTTCTATTCAAGGTCAGCCTCCCGACCTCGACAATCTGCCTTCGGGATGCAGCTTTGCGCCTCGATGTTCTTATGCTTTCGATAAGTGCCACGCTGACTATCCACAGGAGTTCTCCGTGGGGGAAGAACACGCAGCACGATGCTGGAAACTCGATGACGACGCAAGCTGAGTCCAGCCAGCCAAATGGGACCTTAGTCACCACACAGGGAATCAGGAAGTACTATCCTGTGACATCCGGGCTCGTATTCCGGAAGACGGTCGGTCACGTCAAGGCGGTAGACGGCATAACTTTCTCCATACCCGAGGGCCAGACCTACAGTTTGGTGGGTGAATCAGGCTGCGGGAAGACTACCACGGCCAAGATGATTCTTCTGGTCGAGCAGCCGACTGAAGGAGAGATACATTTCAACGGCAACGCGCTGAGAGATTTCAACTCTGAGCAGTTGAACGAGTATCGCTCTTCGGTCCAGGCAGTATTCCAGGACCCCTGGAGCTCTCTCAACCCACGCATGAGGGTCGAGTCAATCATTACAGAGCCGCTTACGGCGCACAGACAGTTGACCAAAGCCGAGCTGAAACAACAGGCGAGCTCGCTTCTAGAGGAGGTTGGACTGCATCCCGACCACGCACAACGCTACCCTCACGAATTCAGCGGTGGGCAGAGGCAGAGAATCGCTATCGCCAGAGCGCTGTCTCTGCGGCCGAAACTGATTGTATTGGACGAGCCGGTCTCGGCCCTAGACGTATCCATCAGGGCACAGATAATGAACCTGCTCAAAGGCTTGCAGAAGGAGCACAACCTTAGCTACCTGCTCATCGCGCACCAATTGGCTACCGTGCGCTACATGAGCAACCGGGTGGGGGTTATGTACCTGGGTAAGATTGTGGAGGAGGCGGACAGCAAGGAGTTGTTCGCCAACCCGCTTCACCCTTACACGAAGGCTCTGATCTCGGCTTCCCTCTCCGCAAGACCGGGTGTTGAGCGTGAGGAGATCGTGCTGACCGGCGAAGTCCCTTCGCCCCTGAATCCGCCATCGGGCTGTACGTTCCACCCCCGTTGCCCTGTCGCCTTTGAGTACTGTCCAGACCACATCACGGAAGTCACACATGTATCGCCAGACCATTCGGTCTCGTGTCATCTCTACTAGGCAGTGTTGACATTTGCGATATGCTGGATGAATGTCATCAGACCAATGGATGAAGATTCATCAGTTTCTCAAAGACTTCCCGGATGTCCGCGTTGGAAAGGAAGCTGAGTGTCGGCGTTTCATCGAAGCTGTCGTGTGGATGCCCCGAAGCGGCGCACAGTGGAGACTACTCCCTTCTGAGTACGGCAAGTGGAACAGCGTATACGAGAGAAGTGCAAAACTCCCCTGACTGAACCGCGAGCCGTTGCGCAGGTTGGGAATCCTACATCATAGGTGCGGCACACCGTATATCTGGATATCCAGACCTCGGCCCATATGCGTGACTCCCAATCGGTGGGAACCATCTATAGCCCCATCATGGGAGTTTTGCGCTTCCCTCGTGACCGACGGCTCGCAGTGACTCTCGCTCCTCACTCCTTTGGAATCACTCTTGACCGACTGCTAACCATTGGCGCTGGCTCCAGAGAGTCTTTACATATAATAACGGAGGGGATTGCCCCACTTGGCTGGTAGTGTCGGAAGTTGGAGAGGTCTCTGAGGAGCAGGTAGCACAGCTCGCAGCGCTGACAGGCGGTGGAACGAACAACCGCCCTATTCAACCGCTGAACGGTCGGCGGATAACGGCTTACGGAGTACGCCGGTAACATCTGGCGCAGATTTTGGGAACGGGGACAACTGTGGAATCTTCGATGGCTCTGGACGGCGTGAACGTTCTCGACCTGAGCGAGTCCATCGGCGGGGCCTACTGCACGAAACTCCTGGCGGACCTCGGCGCGACGGTCCTGCTCGTTGAGCGGTCCTCCGAGGGACACCCTCTCCGTCGAAGCGGACCCTTCAGAGGGGACTCTGACGCCGACGCCAGCGGCATGTTCCTGTACTACTGCGCCAACAAGCACGGTATGGTCTGCGACATCGACTCGGAAGACGGCCGGGCGTTGATCCGACGGCTGGCTCAGGATGTCCATATCATCGTGGAGAGTTCAGAGCCGGGACGACTCGACTCGATCGGGCTTGGCTATGCCGGTCTCAGCAGCCTGAACCCGGCGCTGGTCATGACCTCAGTGACGCACTTCGGACAGACGGGTCCATATCGGCGCTGGAAGTCGGACGAGATCGTGGACTACGCAATGGGCGGCTACATGTACTTCGGCGGCCACGCCGACCGCGAACCGCTCATGATGAACAACAATCAGCCGATGCTCCACGCGGGGTCGCAGGCGGCGATCGGTACGCTGACGGCTCTGTGGTGGGCACGGAAGACGGGCCAGGGTCAGCACGTCGATGTCTCGTCGGTTGAGGCGATGCTGTCCGCTCATGCCTGGACGTCCAGCTCCTGGACCCACGAGGGCGTGGTCATGCGTCGGACGGGGCCGGACTGCATACCATGCAAGGACGGGTGGGTGTGGTTCTTCCCCTACCGGTGGGACCCCACCTTCTTCGTGCTCATCGATCACGTCGAGCTGATGGACGATCCCCGCTTCGTGGACCAGCAGGCTTGGTCCGACAATCGCGATCGGCTCGTCGAGCTGTTGACGGACTGGTGCGCCATTCGGACCAAGGATGAGATCTTCAGAGCCGGGCAGGAGCTGCGTGTGCCGGTGACTCCTGTAAACGACGTGGCAGACCTGTTGACGTCGGCGCAGCTCGCTGAGCGAAGATGGTTCCAGGCTGTCCCACATCCAAAGGCGGGAACAACCGTGTTGCCGGGGTTCCCATACGACTTCCGGGAGACGCCCGCATCCATCAGGCGTCACGCACCCACTGTCAACCAGGATGCTCGATTCGATTTCGTCCGACTTGATAGGCCATTCGATCCGGCGGAACGGGAGCCAGTCAGACCCCGGTCTCCATCGGAGCAGACCCGGCCGCTGGAAGGGGTGAGGGTGCTGGAGGTGACCGCGAATTGGGCGGGGCCGTTGGCGGCGAGGCATCTTGCAGACCTCGGCGCGGAGGTCATAAAGATAGAGGCGCCGGACCGGCCGGCGACCCGCGGGGGACGCTACCCTGGGGGCGACCCGTTCAGGTATCACTACAACCGGTCCGGGTACTTCAACAAGTTCAACAGGAACAAGTACGCGATAACGCTCGATCTGCAGGACGCGGACTGTCGAGCGGTGTTCCTGCGATTGGTCGCCGCGTCCGATGTCGTTCTGGAGAACAACAGTCCACGGGTTATGCGTAACTTCGACCTGGAGTACCCGGCGCTTCGGGAGGCCAATCCGGAGATCATCATGGTATCGATATCGGGGTTTGGGCAGACCGGCCCTGACCGCGACTACGTTGCCTACGGCGCAAACGTGGAAGCGTCATCCGGACTGGCGGCCGTGACAGGCTACCCGGACGACGATCGCCCGTACCGCAGCACGCTGTTCTATGCGGACCCCGTGACAGGCGGACACGCGGCGATCGCGACGCTGGCCGCGCTTCACTACAGAGCGGTCACCGGCAGGGGTCAGTACGTGGACATGTCGCTCCACGAGAACGGCATCACGTTCTTCCCGGAAGCCGTTATCGAGTACACGGTCACAGGGAACCTGGCCCGACGACGCGGCAACAGGAACCCGCGTTCTGCTCTACAGGGATGCTATCCATCGTTTGGAGACGACTCGTGGATCGCTATTTGCGTCCGGTCAGGCGACGAGTGGTCCGCGCTGGCCATCGTGATCGGACGACCGGACCTCGCCTCCGACTCCGAGTTGGGAACGGTCGCGGGACGGCAGTCGTGTCATGACGAGCTGGACGCGGTGATTTCGGAGTGGACTTCTCGGTACGATCACAACGAGGCGGCTCGGCTCCTGCAAAGCGCGGGAGTTCCCGCAGGTCCTGTTCTGGCCAACTGGGAGCTGGTCAGCAATCCCCACTTCCACGCCCGGCGGTTCTACGTGCCGATCGAACATCCCGAAATGGGAGTGTTCCCGTACCCGGGTATGCCCTGGAAGCTGTCAGAGACTCCGGGAGTGGTGCGATCTGCCTCGCCGCTGTTCGGAGAGCACAACCGGCTGGTACTGCAAGGTCTGCTCGGGATGTCAGACCGGGTATTGGCTCCGCTCTACGAGCGCCGCGCCATCGCCGACGAACCGCCCGCGGATCTCGGCTCGCCGATCAGGCCGCAGTGATAGGTCTCAGCGGAACGCCGGCACCCCCGACCGGAAGTGGACGCGCCAGTGTCCAGTACCATTTCGATCATGGTTGAGCCAAGTGGCCCTTCGGCCTGTACCCAGAGTGAGGTTGAATCTGCGGAGAGGGTCACCACTAGAGGATTACGACGGTGCCTTCTTCGACAATGGACCCTGCATATGTAACCGCTGTCAGGCGCGAATCTCCCTTGATTGAGCTCCATACCTCACACTCGTACTTCGAGTGGTGAAGTAATACACCCTCAGTTGGACCGGAATGATCTCGGGCTGTTACCAGGATGGCCAGCCATTCACCTTGATGCTCGGCTTTCAGTTCATCAATGGTAGGCATATGATCGCCTCGATCCAAGTCCTCAACGACTTCACTCCAATTGCCGACGTTTACGATCACTTGACTATACATGTCAGACAATTTCATAAGTCCTCTCAGCCTCCAGCGGGGCAGGATTCTGAGAATTAGGGAACCTCTGAACAATTGGGAGTAAGTCTGATTGATCGGAGTGTAGCGGTCTGGAGGTATCGTCCAGCACTCATGGGGAAGGGTTTGGCACTCTGAGTGAAGGTCAATCGTGGTTATTTTGACCTTGAACCGGCCCAGTTTGCGGTTCTCGGAGCGCTCTGGACGCTCCGCTCCCCACCCTATCCTGCCATGTAGCGCTCGGCTCTGATCAGGTTGGTCAATCCCAGCAGCACAGCCAGGCGTTGCGTGTTCTTTCCAAGCCCACGATAGCGTACCTTCGCGTAGCCAAAGTGCCGCTTCACGTACAGGAATGGATGCTCCACCTTCGCTCTCACCGATGCTCGGCGCTTCTCCACCAGCGCCTCCTCGCTTCCCACCGCCAACTGCCGACGCTTGCCTGGCTTCATCGCCACCTGCCAGTCCACCCGCCGCTCACGATGCTCGGCGCGCTTGCCAACACCCTGATACCCAGAGTCACCCCACACTCGCGTTTCTCCACCGTGCAGCAGCCGATGCGCTTCGGTCACGTCATGCACGTTCGCCGATGTCGTCGATACGCTGTGTACCATGCCCGTCTGAGAATCCACGCCAATATGCACCTTCATCCCAAAGTACCACTGGTTGCCCTTCTTGGTCTGGTGCATCTCGGGGTCTCGCTCACCGGCCCGATTCTTCGTCGAAGACAGCGCCTCTATTATGCTCGCATCCACTATTGTCCCCTCCCGAAGACGCAGTCCACGCGACGCCAGATGATCGTTGATCTCCTCGAACAGACCCTCACCGAGGTCGTGGGTGTCCAAGAGATGTCGGAAGTTCAGGATCGTCGTCTCGTCCGGCAGCGGTCCGCACAGTCTCACGCCCACGAATCGTCTGACCGACTCGATCTCGTAGAGCATGTCCTCCATCGCGGGGTCACTGAGATTGTAGAACAGCTGCACGCAGTGAATCCGCACCATCACCGACAGATCATAGGGACGACGCCCTCTGCCCGGCTTCGGATAGAACGGTCGGATACGGTCCTCGATCCGCTCCCACGGAATCAGACCGTCCATGCGTTCGAGAAATCTCTCCCGGCGGGTCTTCCGCTTCTTGTCGTCGTATTCGAGGTCCGCAAATGTTCTCTGATCCACCAACTCTCACTCCAACGCCGTCAGGGTTTACCGACGCACACTACTATGCCACAATCCCAGGGACTTATTCAGAGCATTCTTAGGACTGTGAAACCCTACGACATGCAGAACTACGTGCGGTATTCTAGAAATTCAGGTCTGGGCGTGGAGCGAAGGATTCTTGGCCCATAGCACGATAACCTTGAACGGAAAGCCTTTCCAACTATAAGCGGGACGACGACAGCCCCAATCTGTGGTGGTTGAGTGAATTCATTAGCTAACGGTCTGGGTATTCTTCTCACGCGTTGGTAAGGTTCCACGGAATCTTGTAAATCCGAGGAGACAGGTGATAAGCATGACGGATTCGAGAGTCGAACGCGAACTGAAAGACACGCTAAGGCGTTACGCTGACCGGACGACGAGCTACTGGTGGTCTGGCGCAGTGGTGGGCGGGGCGCAGCGGAGTCGCCACACGCGAGCGAGTGGCAGCGTCGTCGAGGGAGTTAGGGTCACGGTTGAAGGCGGCGACCCGGAGATATGGCTGGACACCGCTGCTGAGGAGGTAGTCGGCGTCTCGGGCGACGTGCGTGTCGCGGTCCTCGCTCCGAGCGGCGTCTGCCGCGCGGTGACAGACTACTACCGCAATCACGAGTTGGCAGCCCATCGGCGCCGCAACATCCTCATTGGCGCGGGCGTGGCTGTGGGCCTGTTGCTGGTGTTGGTCGTGGCGGCCTCATTCCTGTTTGGTCCGTTGAGCAAACTGGAGCCTGAGCAGATAGCCAAGCAATGGGTCGAATCCAACGTGGACGCGGCCGGGGAGGCGATCGCGGGCTTTGTGGTGGCCGAGCAGCCGCTTCTGACGGAGCTTGGCGGCGAGTACATCGAGGACCGCATACACGACGCGATCAGGTGGGAATACTCGGCGGCGCGGGGTCTCGGCGGGGCCATGTACGAGGTGGATGCCACGGCCACGTCACGGATCGAGGTCGATCTGCCCGTAGCTTCCGGGTACGTCGAGGCTTCCCTGCCGTTCGTGCTGCGGATAGACCACGACGCGCAGGAGGTGGTGTCCTGGCGTCCCGACCCTCTGGCCGGACGGTTCTCCTCGAACCTGCCGCTGGTATCGGAGATCGCCGGGGTCGCCGCCGGAATGTCCGACGCGAAGGCGGCGCTGGAAGCCGGGGACTGCATCGGAGCTGCGCGGAGCGCGGGAGTCCCCGACACCGTGATCGAGTTGCTCGAAAAGCCCACTGAGGATCGGAGTTTCGTCGAGCGGTCGCTGATCGACGGCGCGCTCAGCGCGGCGGGGCTATCCGAGGACTGCGCCGACCTGACCGAGTGACGACATGGTCGCGAAGCTGCACGGAAACGTGACACGGTGATTCGCTGTCATGGTGAGTCTGTCAGATAGCTTCCACACGTTCTCGCCCGCAACAAGGCCAGTCGTGCGGCGCCCGTGGAGCAGAGGCAAAGGCCCAAGGGCAACTGGGGAAGCCGCTCTTTCAAACCTGATGCATTCTCTACAATCTGTCATAATCTGCATTACACAGAGGCGTTTGTATAAGTCCTCCCAGCCTCCAGCGGGGCAGGATTATGAGAATTAGGGCTGTGACACCGACCCCACAGGGTTTTCAGCCGGACCGACGCGAGAGGACTTATGCAATTACAATTTGGAGCTTATCTCAACTCGACCTCGTCGCCAACACTCACCACCCCCGGCGTCTCCACAATTCCATATACCCCGAAGTACGCCGCCCCGGGGTTGGGACGGTAGTTCAGGATCAGGCGCATGGTGTCGAAGTCGCGCCTGCCCGAGGCCGGGTCGAGTGTCGTGATCGCGCACCTGGGGTCCCGTGCAATCAGGAGAAGCCGCAGCCGGTCTCCGATCCTCAACGCCGAGCCCAGCCAGGAATCTTCCTCATGGGCCTGGCATCCATCCAACAGCAGCGTCGGACGGAATCTCTCCGGCTCAAACGTCTTGGAACCGCCGGTCAAACTGCCAAGATGATCTATGGATGCCTGGGAGGTGAGGGAGACGGGATACTCGTCGAAACAGGTCCCTGCGCCGTCCGCCCTCATCAGCGTCAGATGTTGGTTGGTGAAGTGAGATAGCGCGGAGGACCAGTCCCCGGTTACGACTTTCCCCGTCACCACGCGACCCCACAGGACGGTCGCAATATCTTGTCCGAGCGTCGGACTTCCGATGATCGACTCGCCATCGGGGAAAGACATCCTCAGCACGTTGGCGTCGGACGAGTACTCGGCCGCGACCTGCGTCATGATGCCGAGCTGACGTTGTGTGATCACGCGTCCAGCCGAATCGAGTATCATGAACCGCCTGTCGTCTTCGATGCCTCTGGTAGTCACGTTGACGCGGTCCACGTTCAGGAGGGCCAACGACTTGACGGGGGCAAGATGTATCGATTTGACCGTGGGCATTTGGACCTTCTTGATTTGTCGTGTTAGCCGGGACCGGCTCTAAATGACCTCCGCCAGACGATCCACCTGATCGAGGCCCGGATTGCAGGGCCACAGCAGGAATTCGTCGACGCCGACGTCGGCATAGGAACCTAGGACGGCACGAATCCGTTCCGGAGTTGACGGAGCCGCGCCCGCAATCATGCCGGCCAAGTCGGGCATGAATCCGTAGTAGTCGTTGATGTAGCGGTCCACGCTGGATGCGGCGTCGGGACCGAGAGCAAAGTAGGCCGCCGCGACGAATCGGGGCTTGCCCTTTCTGCCGGCAGCCTTCCAATCTTCCAGGATGGCCTGGTAAGAGCGGAGCGCGACATCCGGATCGCCTCCGGCGGCAATGAATCCGTCACCCCACCTGGCGATCCTTGCCATCGCCGTAGGAGTCGTGGCGCCTATCAGGATATCCGGCCCGCCCTTCTGTGAGGGCGCGGGTCCGATCGGCCCTGTGTCGTCGCTGTACGCCTTCCCGAACCAGACTCGCCTTATGGTCGCGAGCTGATCCTCGAACCGGCGACCGCGAGTGCGGACATCCGACTCTCCCGCTATGAAATCGTCCGGGCGTCCACCGATTCCGAGTCCAAGCGTAAGCCGTCCCTCCGAAATGGCATCCACGCTCGCCGCCTGCTTGGCGAGCATGGCTCCTGATCGGAGCGGGGCGAGAAGAATCGTAGTCATCAATCCGATCCTCCCAGTGACCGCGGCGGCGGCTCCTAAAACGACCATCGACTCGAAGTTGGGATAGACCAGCCGGTCGAGGACGCCCAGACTGCTGAATGGGCCTCGGTCCGCCCTCATTGCCCAGTCGACGATCGCCCGGCCCTCGACACCGGGGATTGTCGCCGGGAGTCCGATTCCTACGTCCATACCTCGCCTCCTGGGTAACTCGTGCGTATGTCGTACAGCCCAATGATAGCAGTCCTTGGGTGGGGTATCGGGACAAATCCTGTGATGTGATACATTAGGCTGCGGAGAGACAACCAGCCATCTTTCGGAGGCGTTTCATGGCTACACAGACCTATGAGCCAAATCTAGTGTTGTCGAATGAGGACTTCGATACCGTAGGCACGCGACCCATTCGGCATGACGGATTCGACAAGGTGACCGGGCGCGCCCGGTACAGCGCGGATATTCACTTGCCCGGGATGCTGCACGGCAGGCTGCTCCGCAGTCCGCACGCGCACGCGGTCATCAGGTCGATCGATTGCAGCCGGGCGCTTCAACTGCACGGAGTGAAGGCGGTGGTGACCGCCGCCGACATGCCGGAGGTGTCTGCTGAATTCACCGACCAAGCTGAAGGCGCCATGGTCAACTACGGATTCTACAGTCGAAACGTGATAGCCCGCGAGAAGGCGTTGTACAAGGGCCATGTGGTGGCCGCCGTCGCGGCGACCGATCCCGGATCAGCGGAGCAGGCCCTGGACCTGATTGACGTCGACTACCAGGTTCTCGATCCGGTCTTGACCCCCGAAGACGCCGTAAAGGAGGGTGCTCCGATCCTGCATGATCGGCTGCTGACGATGCACAGCCCGACTCTGAGAGCCGGAGGTTGGGGCGACTCCGATGAGCAGACGAACGTCGCAAATCGGTTCGAGTTTCACATTGGAGATCCGGCCCAGGGTTTTGAAGAGTCAGACGTCGTTGTCGAGAGGGAATTCCATACAAGGGCGGTCCACCAAGGCTACATAGAGCCTCATGCCGCAACGGCGCACTGGTCTAACGACGGCTACGTGACGGTCTGGTGCAGCAGTCAGGGTCACTTCTCGGTACGGGACCATACGTCCACAATGCTCGATCTTCCGGTGTCCAGGGTCAAGGTCGTCCCAATGGAGATCGGAGGCGGATTCGGAGGTAAGGGCCAGGGCGGCGTCTATCTCGAACCGCTGGCGGCGAAGCTGTCCCAGAAGTCCGGGCAGCCCGTGAAGATCGTCATGAGCCGTGAGGAAGTCTTCGTTGGGACCGGCCCAACGTCCGGGACGCGCATAAGCGTCAAGATGGGCGCGACCAATGACGGGCGCATGACAGCCGCGGAAGCGCAGCTGACCTACGAGGCGGGAGCGTTCCCCGGCTCCCCGGTGGGGTCGGGATGCAGGACGATGTTCGCGCCCTACGACATCCCGAACGCGCTGATCGAGGGTGTGGACGTGCTGGTCAACAAGCAGAAGGCGGCCGCGTACCGTGCGCCCGGCTCTCCAGCAGCCGCGTTTGCCGCCGAGCAGGTCATCGACGAGCTGGCTCGTAAGCTCGAAATCGATCCCATTGAGCTCCGGCTGATGAACACGTCGAAGGAGGGAACGCGACAGGTCGCGGGACCCAGATATCAGCGGATCGGCAACCAAGAGATCCTGGAAGCCGCAAAGGAGCACCCACATGTCCGCTCGCGAGTAAACGGGAAGTTGACCGGTCGCGGTGTCGCCGGCGGCGCGTGGTTCAACGGGAGCGGCCCCGCGAGCGCGGTCGCGTCGATCAATCCCGACGGCACGGTGAGCCTGATAGAAGGCTCTCCCGACATCGGCGGCAGCAGGGCGGCGATGGCTATGCACGTGGCCGAGGTGCTGGGAATCTCGGTCGGCGACGTGAAGCCGGCGATCGTCGACACGGACTCCATCGGCTACAGCTCCGGCGCCGGTGGAAGCGGAGTCACATTCAAGATGGGCCGGGCGTGCTACGAGGCCGCTCACGACGCCAGGCGACAGCTTATCGAGCGGGCGGCTCGGATCTGGGATGTCAGTCCGGACGATGTCGAGTACGAGAACGCCGCCCTGAGACACCGGCAGGATACCGAGCTGAGCATGACGTTTGCGGAGTTGGCCGCGCAGTTGAACGGTACGGGCGGTCCGATCGTAGGAAGAGCTACCGTCAATCCCGGAGGTGTCGGCAACGCGTTCGCGCTGCACGTAGTCGATGTCGCGGTGGACGCCGAGACGGGTAAAGTCGAGATACTCCGTTACACCGCGCTGCAGGATGCTGGGAAGGCCATCCACCCCGATTATGTCGAGGGTCAGATTCAGGGTGGAGCGGTGCAGGGGATCGGCTGGGCACTGAACGAGGAGTATTACTACTCTGACGACGGCACGATGCAGAACTCGACGTTCCTAGACTACCGGATGCCCACAAGCCTGGACCTGCCGATGATAGACACGGTCATAGTCGAGGTCGCGAACCCCGGACACCCCTACGGAGTCAGGGGTGTTGGCGAGGTGTCGATCGTCCCACCGATGGCGGCGGTGGCAAACGCGATCTACGACGCGACCGGGGCGAGACTCACCGAGCTCCCAATGTCGCCGGGGGTGGTGGTGAAGGCGTTGAGCGATAACCAATGAACCCATCTCTCTTGATGTGATCTGATTACTCAACAGGCACGGCGGCACGGTGATCCGATCATTCAGGCACCGGGGACTCCGACTCCTTTACAATGGTAGAGGCAGGGGAAGGTTGCCCCCTGAACACGTTGAAAAACTGAGGGACATTCTTTCGTCACTTGATTATAGTCGCACTCCCCGGGACATGAACTTGCCAGGGTACCGCCTTCATAGACTCAGAGGCAGGTTGAGCGGTCACTATGCGGTGTCTGTATCGGGCAATTGGCGTGTGACGTTTCAGTTCGAGGACGGCGACGTAGTCGATGTCGATTATGTGGACTATCACTAGGAGGAGACCAATCAATGCCGATGCACAACCCCCCACATCCGGGCGGAATCGTTAGGCGGCAGTGCCTGGAGCCTCTCGGCCTATCCGTGAGCAGAGCATCCGAAGGCTTGGGTGTATCTGAGCAAGCACTGTCGGATCTGGTGAACGAAAGGACTGAGGTTTCGGCAGAAATGGCAGTTCGCTTGTCGAAGGCGTTCGGGTCCAGCCCGGAGACCTGGTTGGGATTACAGATGGCCTATGACCTCTGGCACACTTTGAAACGGAGTGAAGGGATCGAAGTCGAAAACTTCGCGGGTTCTATCGGGTAGCAAGGAGTGAAGCAATGGAGAAGCGCTTCGAATCTGAACAGCTTTCAGGCCAGCGCGGCAGTACAACGCCCCTGCACGAAAGCGCGGCCAGGACGGGCCATACCGAGAACTGTGCAGGCACTCGAATCAGAAATTGCATCACGCCCTTGAACCGGGTCACATCCCGGCTGGGTCTTGGTCCTAGGTAGTCCCCTGCGATCACAGGCGTCACCTCAGCGGCTATCTTGGGATCTTGCCGATCTGCTCTTTGACCCCGTTAGTCCTGAGACCTGACTCCTACCTCCGAAACGCGATCTTCTTGAACGACTCCGAGAACTGTATTCCGGTCTCCTCGGAGTCTCTCTGGCGCCACTCCTTCATTCGCGGCAGGAGTTCTTCGAATGGTCGTCCACCTGTCTGAGACGTGTGCTCCGCCAGCGCCTTGACCGCGATGTCGAGGTGATCGGTCACGTCAATGACGACATCCGGTTCGGGATGTCCCATGATCCAGACTTCGGCCACCCTGTGGGGCTCCAGGCCCTCGGCCAGCAGCTCAGGGAAGGACATGTGGTCGCGCGCCGTCGGGAAAACCGCGGCCAGCGCGGCTTCGCCCGCCGCCATGTGGTCCGGGTGTCCGACTCCCCAGCCGCCGTCCAGGATACGCATGGGGTACTGGCAGATCACCACGTCGGGCCTATGCCTTCTGATCTCACGCGCGATGTCCCTCCGCAGGTCGAGAGTCGGCTCAAGATAGCTGTCGGGATAGCCGAGGAAGGCGACGTCTTTCAGACCCAGCACCTTGCCGGCGTTGATCTGTTCGTCGCGTCGCAAGTTGGACAACTCGGCTTCGCTGATCTCCCTGTCGGAGCTGCCCTTGCTGCCGTCTGTGCATAACACGTAGGTCATCTCCCAGCCATCGGCGCACAGCTTGGCCACGGTTCCCGAGCAACCGTACTCCGCGTCGTCCGCGTGAGCGATGACGACCATCCCGCTGTTGAATTCGGTCTCTGATGCCATTGGCCCTCCCTCGAACATCATTTTCTGATCGGGCGAACAGGACGCATCGGGCGTGCCGCCCGGCTATGAATCGTCTTAGGATTTCAGTTTACCCCAATTTGGGAGACGGTTCTGAATCCACCGGTTGAACCCAGCGCGTCGCTCGCATGTTGGATCGCGTCCATCAGGGGCGCGGGGTAAACGCCAAGCAGCACCATTCCGCCGAGCAGTACCGCGAGGAGACCGACAGTCAGCCGGGGCAGTCGGATGGGAGTCGGGTCCACCGGCTGCTCTATGTACAGCTGCCGGACTACCTGCAGGTAGTAGTAGAGCGATATTAGGCTGGTGAATATGGCCAGTCCGGCGAGCCACAGCAGACCCTGGACCGCCGCCGCGCTGAAGAGATAGAACTTGCTGACGAACCCGGCGAAGATCGGAAGACCGGCGAGCGAGAACAGCGACGCGGTGAGCGCCATCGACAGGAAGGGCGAGCGACGGGCCGCGCCCGCCAGGTCGGCGATGTCGTCCTTGCCCGTCGCGTTGTAGAACGCCGCAAGACACAGAAACGCGGCGAAGTTGGTCACTCCGTACGCGACTATGTGGAGCATCAACCCGTTGGACGCAAGATGAGAAACGTGAAGCTGTACGCTGCCGTCCGGCCCAATCGCCGCCAGCGCAGCGATGCCCATGAGCAGGTATCCCACATGTCCTACACTGGAGTAGGCCAGCAGACGTTTCATGTTCGTCTGTGCCAGCGCAGCGAGGTTGCCGACTGTCATCGTCAGCGCAGCCATGATAACGATGACAAGCTGCCACTCCTCGACTGCGGGCATCAGCGCCTGTGAGAAAAACCTCAGTATCAGGGAGAAAGCCGCCGCCTTGGAGGCGACCGCAAGGTAGGCGGTAATCGGGATGGGCGCACCTTCGTAGGCGTCCGGCGCCCACATGTGGAATGGGACGGATGCCACCTTGAATCCGAGGCCCGCGATAATCAGCACGAAGCCCACCAGGACGCCGGGGCTCAGGTCTTGAGCCGAGGTCAGCGCCTCGGCGATCTCGTCGAAGCGCGTGGTGCCCAGCAACCCGAAAACCTGGCTGATGCCGAACAGCAGCAGTGCGGACGACACGGCGCCCAACAGGATGTACTTGGTCCCGCCTTCATTCGACTTGGGGTTGTACCTGTCGAACGAGACAAGGGTGTAGAGGCCGAAGCTGAGCAGCTCCAGGGAGATGTACGCCGTCAGCAGCTCCGCGGAAGATGCCATGAGCATCATCCCGACAACCGTGAAGATCAGAATTGCATAGTATTCACCGGGGTGCCCAAGGTTCTTTCGGACGTAGTCGACCGATGAGAGGACCGCCACTACGCCCATCAGCAGGAATGCGGCCCTGAAGAACAGCGTGTAGCCATCGAACAAGATGAGTCCGTCGTAAAGGTCGTCCGTGACGCTCCACTGATAGGTCAGAGCTGCCGCGAATGCGGCCAGGAGTCCCGCGGCTCCAAGAAACCCCAATACGCGCTTTCGCTCCGGGCGGAGGAAAAAGTCGACGGTCAGGACTCCGAACGCCACTCCCGTAACGATGAATTCTGGCAGCAGCAACAGGAAGTTGTTGTTCATCCTGACTCCCCGAACCTGGCCAGAGTCTCAAAGACGCCGCTCTCGATGACGCGGATGAACGGGAATGGGAAAAGACCCACAAGCAGGATAAACCCTGCCAGAACCAGCGTCGACAAACGCTCGGGGCGACTGGCGTCGGTCTGATCTTGCCACTGATCTCCAAGAGGCCCGAAGAACACCCTCGCCAACAGACGCATGATGTACACAGCCGTGATTGCGGCTCCGATGATACCGAGGACCCCGAGCGCCGGATAGGTCTGGAACAAGCCAAGAAACACCAGGAGCTCGGCCACGAAGCCGCTGAGTCCCGGCAGGCCCAGCGACGCCAAGCCGGCGATCGCGAACAGGGTCGCGGTGAATCCCATTCGCTTGGCGAGACCGTTCAGCGTGTTGATGTCTCGGGTGTGAGTGCGATCGTAAACAACGCCGACTACGGCGAAGAAGAGGGCCGTCATCACCCCGTGGCTGAACATCTGCAGAACGCCCCCGCTGAGGCCCAGAGGGTGGAGCGTGGCGATTCCCATAATGACGTAACCCATGTGGCTCACGCTGGAGTAGCCGATGACGTACTTGAGGTCGGACTGGCCCGCCGCGGACCACGCGCCGTACAAAACGTTCACCGTGCCGAGGCCAATGAGTACCGGCATCCAGTCTTCGGCGCCGTCGGGGAACAGCATCATTCCGATGCGGATTATGCCGAACGCTCCGAGTTTCATCAGGACGCCCGCATGGACCATGCTGACCGCTGTTGGAGCGGCTACGTGGCCGTCGGGAGACCACGTGTGGAACGGCCAGAGGCCAGCCAACACTCCGAATCCGACCATGAGGAACGGGAAGAAGAATCTTTGGAACTCCGGCGAGAACGTCACCTTCTCCAACTCGATCATGTCGAATGTCCCCAGTCCGGCCTCAACGAAGATGGCGAGGATGGCGATCCAGACCAGAACGCTGCCGGCGACAAGGTAGATCATCAACTTCATCGCGCCGTACTCCTTGGCGCGGCTGAACGTTGGGAATCGGGTGCTGCTGCCCCATACGCCGATCAGCAGGTACATCGGCATGACGGCCAGCTCGTAAAAGAAGAAGAAGAAGAACATGTCCAGCGTAACGAAGACGCCGAACACGCCCGACAACAGGAGCAGGTAGAGTACGAAGAAGTCTTTGGATCGATCCTCGATACTCCAGGAAACCAGCACGCCGGTGAACAGCACGATCCCGGTCAACAGCACCATCGGCGCGGCGATGCCGTCAATTCCGAGGCGCAGCGTTATGGCCCGATCTCCAAGAGGCCACGGCCCCGGGATCGAAAGCCACTCCCAGGTGCGCTCGAACTGGACTCCGCCGGCCTGGTGATCGTAGGACCAGAAGACGTAGAACGAGACCAGCATCGTGGCCAGCGCGGTCACGGCTGCGGCCCGCCGAATGGCCCCGGAGCGCTCGGCTGGTAGCAACATTATCAAGACCGCCCCCGCCATGGGCAGGACGATCAGCAGGAACACAGAATATTGGTCAAGTCCGGTCATGCTATGCCAGAACGACCCACCAGATCAGAGCCAGAACCACAACGCCGGCTGCCATCGCCATTCCATAGTTGTACAGCCGACCGGTCTGGGCGAACTTCATACGGAGTCCGGAGCTCTTCACCGAGTCAGCGGTGCCGTCGACCGCTGTGTCGTTTACAACCACGCGGTCGAACGTCGCGACCAATCTGGCCAGGACGAGCACCACCCGGTCGATGACCCATTGGTACAGCTCGTCGACGTAGTATCCGGCCGCAAGCGTGCGATGAATCTCAGGAAACCGGCTGATGATCGCTGCGGAGGAGATCGTTCCAGCTGCCCAGACTGCCCAGGCGGTCGAGATGCCGATGGCCGCCAGTATGATGGATGCCGCGGTGAGCCAGAAGACCAGGTGGAATTCCGCGCCGGCCTGGATGAATGAGGCGAACCCGTGGTATCCGGTCCCAAAGTCCAACGCGAGCAGTCCGACCGCAGCGGCAGGCAGCGCCAATAGCAGCAGCGGTATCGTCATCGAGGGCGGAGACTCTCGAACATCCGCATGGTCCGCGCCGGGTCGTCCGAAGAACGTGGCAAAGGTCACCCGCGCCATGTAGAGTGCGCTGAGGACTACCCCCAGGAGCGCGATAGTGATGAATATCGGGTGACGGTGCTCGAGGACGTGCAGCAGGACTTCGTCTTTGGAGAAGAATCCCGCAAGCGGGAGAACCCCGGCCAGCGACGCCGCCCCGATTGCGAAAGTCCAGGCCGTCAAGGGCATACGGTATCGGAGTCCGCCCATCGCCCGGATGTCGGTCTCGTCATGCATCGCGTGCATTACGCTCCCGGCGCCGAGGAACAGCGCGGCCTTGGATACCCCGTGCGCGACGAGGTGGAGCATTGCGGCGCCGACACCGCCTGCGCCGAGGGAGAGCATCATCAGACCAAGATGACTGATCGTGGAGTAGGCGAGGATGCGTTTGATGTCGGTTACGACCAGAGCTACCGTCCCCGCAAATATGAAGGTGAACAGACCGACGGAGGCGATGACGACCATCACCGCGGGAGCCAGCTCGAACATCGGCATCAGCCGCGCGACCAGGTAAACCCCCGCGGCGACCATTGTCGCAGCGTGGATCAGCGCACTGACCGGGGTTGGACCCTCCATCGCGTCCGGGAGCCAAACATGAAGCGGTACCTGGGCCGACTTTCCCATTGCGCCGAGGAAAATCAAGAACATCGACGCGTTCAGTGTCGCGTCGGACACGCCTCCGCTCCGAACAATGTGAATAATGGTGGATATGTCGAAAGTTCCGGTAGCCCGGAACAGGAGCACGACCCCGATCAGTAGTCCGACATCGCCAATCCGGGTTGTGATGAAAGCTTTCTTGGCCGCTTCGGCCGCTGATCTCCGGTCGTACCAGAACCCGATCAGCAGATACGAGCCGAGGCCGACCAGCTCCCATGAGATGTACAGCAGGATAAAGTTGTCGGCGAGCACCAGTGTGAGCATCGCGGCGACAAACAGGGAGTGTTCCGCGAAGTAACGACCGAGGCCGGGATCGAAGCGCCCTTCGTGCCGCATGTAGCCCAGAGAGTACACTTGAACAAGCAGCGCGACGAACGTCACGAGTCCGAGCATCACGACCGATATGCCGTCCACATGACCACCCCATGTCAGAGTGGTATCTCCGACGCTCAGCCAGCGGATACTGAATCCGCCCGGACCGGAGTCAAGCAGATCGCCGAGGACCGGCCAGAACATCACGAAGCCGGCAAGGATCGCGAGAATCGAAAGCGGCGCGCCCTGAAGCGGAAGCCACCTTCGGAACGGCAGGACAATGCAGAAGGCGAATGCGCTAAGCGCGGGAATTATCCAGACGGAGGCGACTCCGATGTTCTCGATAGACGGCATCTAGTATGGTCGTTGCTCTATCCCACGGAAAGGGACGACCCGACGGGCGAGTGTTTGGCGGATGTGTCGAGAGTTAAGCATCGGACCGGGGTCACCATCTGAGGTCGTCCAAGTGGTCCACGTTGACCGTGGAACGGTTGCGGTACAGCCGAAGAATGATTGCGATCGCCAACGCCAGCTCGGCAGCGGCGACCGTAATGACGAATATGATGAGTACCTGACCGAGCGCCCTGTGCGCTTCTCCGAAGTCCACAAGTGTGGCGAAGCCGATCAGGTTGATGTTGACGGCATTGAGCATCAGCTCGATGGACATCAGGATGAGGACGGCGCTTCGCCGCGCCAAGACCCCATACAGGCCGATCGAGAAGACGGCGGCAGCAAGAATCTGGACGTGAGCCAGCTCGATCACTCCGAATCTCCACCTGAGCGCACCAGAACGATAGAGCCGATCAGCGCCACTAGCAGCACGAGTGAGGCAACTTCGAACGGCACGGCCCAGTCTGTGAACAGGCTCTCGCCGAGCGCGGCAAACTCCACGCCCTTGGCCTCGACAGTTCTAACGTCTGTAGTCAGGACTGTCGCGGTCAGCAGGCAGAATACGCCCGCGGCTATAATCGCTGCCAATGGCCACTGCCGGTGGTCCGTGAGGTTCTCGAAGTCCTGGATTCGCGTCAGCATGAGCGAGAACAGCACCACGATAACAACCGCTCCGCCGTAGATAAGCACCTGGACCAGCGCCAGAAACTCGGCGAACATCAGCAGGAATACGCCTGCGACACCGAGCATCGCAGCCAAGAGCGCGAATGCCGCGTAAACGATGTTTCGCGTGAGGACGACTCCGAGCGCTCCGCCCAACACGAGGGCTGCCACGAGGTAGAACAGGACGAGCGAGAGCGAGACCATCAGCGGATCTGAGCGCCGCCCAAACTGTCGGGCCTACTCGGGTCGAGTGGACTGGGATCAGCGACCTCGGCTGGCGACCGAGACTGAGATTCGTCCGTCGTGGCTGATCCGTGACTGTCCGACCCTGCCCTGCCGACAACCCTGTTGACTTGGGTTCCCGGCTCCTTCTTTACGGGAACGCCGCTGTTCTTCCCGGGGTTCGTAGGGCGCCAGCCAGTGTCGGCCTGGTAATTCCGTCCCATCACCAGAAGCTGTTCGAGATCGACCCGGTTCCCGTTCCGTTCGTATTTGCTCAACTCATGCTCGTGGCTCATCTCGATAGCGTCGAAGTTACAGACGTCGACGCATATGCCACACAAGATACACCGGCCCAGATTAATCTCGAACGACTCGATTATCTTGCGCCGGCGGCTCTGCTCAGATGTGTATTTTGGGTTGTCCGTCATCTGGGCGCTCATGCACTGCGTCGGACATGCCCGGATACATACCATGCAGCCCGTACAGTACGGCTCGGGCACGTCGGCGTCCCAGAGAAGGGCAGGGAACCCCATATACCGCAGCTCGACCTGACGCCGTTTATCGGGGTCCGGGTATTGGTCGGTTACGGGCTTTCGCAACGCCGTTCTCAGCGTGACGAGCAGTCCTTCTAGGAATCCGATCATTCAGCCACTCTTCAGATTCGGAAGTTCAGACCCGGGGGTTGGGTCGGGTGTTGACCTCATCAGATCATGTGCGGGTATGACCCGAACCGTGTTCCGGTCCATGTCCGTCCCTGGGTTTCTGAAAATGATGTACACCGTCGCTCCCAATAGTACCAGAGAGCCGACCGTCAACGTCCACAGCGGCCAGCCGTAGAACATGACCACGCCCGTAGCGATGATGTTCAAGAAGGACAGCGGAACAAGCAGCTTCCATCCGAATGACATCAGCTGGTCAATACGGAGACGTGGAAAGGTGCCGCGGATCCAGAATATCAGCCAGATCACCGCAGCCGTCTTAGCGAGGAACCATGCGACGGACAGGGTTGAATGCGCGACTCCCTCGAACGGCATTGCCGGCCATCTCCACCCTCCAAGGAAAAGGAGCACGGTCAGTGCAGCGACGGTGAAGGTGTTCAGGTACTCTGCGAGGAAGAACGCGGCCCAATGCGCCCCGCTATACTCGACGAACGGGCCACCGACGACCTCAGACTCGGCGTGGTGAATGTCGAAGGGTGTCCGGCCCAGCTCCGCGAGGCCGGCAGTGAAGAAAAGGAAGAGACCGGCAGGCTGGATGAGGGCGAATCCAAAGTTGGCCTGCGCGTCCACCACGACGGTCAGGTCGAGCGACTGCGCGAGCATCGCCACGCCCAGAATTGCCATTATGAAAGGAATCTCATAGCTGACCAGCTGGCCGGCGGCGCGCAGTCCGCCCAGGATTGCGTACTTGTTGGCCGACCCCCACCCGGCCATTATCAGCCCCATGACGGACAGAACTGATATCGCGGTTATGTAGAAGAGGCCAAGGTCGAGGTTCCGGAGGACCAGGTCGCGCGCCATTGGCAGCGTGACCCAGAGCAGCAGAGAGGGAACGAATACGGCGATCGGCGCCAGCCAGTACACCCGCCGGTCAGCCCAGGATGGGAGGATGTCTTCCTTAGTGAACAGCTTGATGCCGTCGGCTATGGGCTGGAGCGTACCGTGAATGCCGACGCGCATCGGGCCCATACGCATCTGGATCCGCGCCAGCGCCTTGCGTTCGGCCCACGTCAGGACGAGCACAATGGTGGATAGGAAGGCGAGCAGGGCCGTCGCGCCAAGAATGTAGTAGAGCGCGGTAATCGGACTCACCGGTCAACCTCGCCCAAAATGATGTCGATCGACCCCAGGACTATCACCGCATCCGCGACATAGGCGTATCGCAGCATTGGCTGGAGCGCCTGCAGGTTGCAGAATGACGGCGCTCTGACCTTGACTCGATACGGCATATCACTGCCGTCGCTTACCAGGAACACGCCGAAATCGCCGCGGGGAGACTCGGTCCTCAGGTAAACTTCGCCCTTGGGCGGCCGCGGGATGCGCCGCACGTTCGCGGCATAGGCGCCTCCCGGCAGGTCGCGCATCGCCTGCCGCACGATGCTCAGCGACTGTCGCATCTCCTCGATCCTGACGTAGTAGCGGTCCCAACAGTCGCCGTACCTCCCAACCGGAATGCCGAAATCGAACCTGTCGTATATGGAGTACGGTTCGGATACGCGGACGTCCTCGGGAACGCCGCACGCTCGCAGCAGCGGGCCGGTGACCCCGAGGTCGATGGCCTCTTCCGTCGAAATCACGCCGATCCCCTTGGTCCTGGCCAAGAACATCTCATTCTGGCTGAGGAGGTTGTCGCACTCTTCGATGCCGCGATCAAGCTGATCTAGCAGGGTATCCATCCGGCGACCAAAGTCGGCGGGCAGGTCCTCGTTGACACCGCCTATCCGGATGTAGTTGTGCATCATCCGCGCGCCGGTCACGGCCTCGAAGAGCGCCTGCACCCGTTCGCGCTCGCGAAAGCCGTACAGCACAGGCGTCATCGCCCCGGCATCGAGGCCGTAAACGCCGTAGAACAGCATATGGCTCGCGATACGGTTCAGCTCGCACAGGATGACCCGGATGTACTCGGCGCGTTCAGGGACTTCGACATCCATCAGCTTTTCGACCGCCATACAGATCGCGAGCTCACAGTTGAGGTTGGAAACGTAGTCCAGACGATCGAACAGCGTGATGATCTGGCTGTACTGCTCCCCCTCACACAGCTTTTCCGACCCACGGTGAAGGTAGCCGATGTGCGGCTCTGAGCGGACTATCTTCTCACCGTCAACCCAGATGACCAGTCGGAACACGCCGTGCGTCGACGGGTGCTGAGGCCCCATGTTGACCATCAGGTCGATGGCGTCGTTGTGTTCAGTTTGTTGCTCTTGAAGTTGCATGGGTATGTATCAGGCGTCGGACCTGAGGATTCAGGTGTCTCCGCGGCTGACCTTGGGTTATGATGATCCTCTGTGTTCAGCTATTGTCCATAAGATGATTCTCGATCTCATCCCGAATAGTCCGCACAGTGGGCTGAGGACAACTGAATACCGTTTCATCTGGGCCTTCGTGCTTGTGATGCGGGTAGTTCAGCAGTTCATGGTGGTGACCGGAATCGTCATACCGAAATATGCATACATTGTCGCTGGTCATGTAGTGGAATGAGTAAGTTCGCCACAGCAGGTTCCCAGAAAAGATATCCACAGTCAAGTTGGCCACAAAGCGAGTGCCTCCAGGAAACCGGATCGTGACGTCCAGGGTCGCCGCGATTTCCCCTGCCGTATAGAACTCCAGGCCTTCTAATTCTTCTCCCCCAGCGGTCAGCAGGATGTCGAGCACATTTGTCAGATAGCCGTGCAGCAGAGGATCCAATGACTAAGCCTTGGCGGTCTCCGGGCTGTCAAGGCCGACCGTTCCCGCGAGATGGCATAGCCCTACCCACTTGAAATAGTCCTGCTTCTCCTCCGACAACTGCCCTCGATTCCATTTGACGATGAACTCATACGAAGTCATGCCGTACTTCGCCTCGAACTCGGACAACTTCTCCCTGACATCTGCCTCAGAGAGGTGTCTGACATTCAATTGGTGCCCGGATTTCAGCTTGATAGTGTAGTTCTTGTTCTGAGGACGGCGGTCCTCTCCCGTCTCATCGCCCCGGGAGTCAGTGACGGCGACCAGTTCCTCTGTCGCGCGCGGAGCCAAGCGCCACACGTCATCCGTTTTCTCGAACCCGGCATCTTCCAGGACTCCATCCAATATGCCTTGCCATTCGCATTCCCGCAGGTACGACTCCACCGCGTCCTGCACACAGCCCTTGGCGTCGCTCGGCGTGCTGCCGGTCCGCGAAATGCCCAGCTCGGGGCACAGCGCGACATGCCAGTCGCCCTCTCCGAATGTTTCTGTCCTGTAGATTACCTTTGCCATCACGACCCCCGCCTGTCAGACCTCTGGCGGCCAGATATCAAAGTCGAATCTGACTGCCAATATTCTACCATTCGTCGTAGTCGTGGAACGGGAACGCCTTGCGGCCAGGGAACCCCTCGAATCCCTCATAGAGCAGTAACGGGACGAGGTTGGGATGTCCATCGAACACGACCCCGAACAGATCATGGCTCTCGCGCTCGTACCAGTCCGCGCCTGCCCAGACACCCGTAACCGTCGGCGCCGTCGGCGAATCTTCCGGGACTCGCGTCTTGACGACCATCTTGTGACGCCTGCTCAGGGAATACAGGTGGTAGTTGATCTCGAACTCAGCGGCGGTATCGACGTAGTCAACCACCGACAGGCATCGCAGATAGTCGAAGTCCAGACGGGGATCGGTCTTGCACACGCCGCAGACATCGGGTACCCGGCCAGGCGGGACGGTTAACGTCACCTCGTCGACGGCAGCTCCGACTTCGGCATCTGGTCCGGAGCCAAAGATCTCTGAAACGAGCGTGGATAGGGCTTCCCCGGCGGCGTCCAAGGCCGGGGCGGCCAGGGGTATTTCGGGTTCTCGTCTAGGCCGTCGGGCCACCGTGAGCCGCGTCCTTCCGGATCTTCTCCTGGAGTTGTATGATCCCGTGCATCAGAGCTTCCGGACGTGGTGGGCAACCCGGTACGTACACGTCCACCGGAATCAGATGATCGACGCCCATCACCACAGAGTAGGACCGGTAATACGGCCCGCCGTTCGTCGCACAGCTGCCCATAGCGATGACCCACTTCGGGTCAGGCATCTGCTCGTAGAGGAGCTTGATCGGGTCGGCCATCTTCTTGACCACAGTTCCGGCGACTATCATCACGTCGGCCTGCCGGGGGGATGGCCAAGTGACGATTCCGAATCTATCGAAGTCGTGGTGGGACATGTACGTGCTCATCATCTCGATGGCGCAACACGCCAGACCGAAGGAGAGCGTCCATAGGGAGTTCTTCCGCGCCAGGGCGAAGAGCTGGTCCGACTTTGCAGTCACGGCGTTGGGCAGGACGCGGTTGAAGATGCTGTCGGCTGGTGAGTTCCCTCTGCCGGGCTCGTAGCCTTGACCAAGATTCATCTCCACTGAAGCACCCCCTTTCTCCATCCGTAAATGACGCCGAAGAAGAGGATTCCTATGAAGATCAGCATTTCGTAGAATACGGCCGGGATGGTCTCCAGGAATACTATGGCCCAGGGGAACAGGAATACGGCTTCCACATCGAAGATCAGGAACAGGATCGCGAAGACGTAGTATCGGATCTGGATCTGGGACCACATGAAGGGCGCGGGTGGAATCCCGCACTCGTAGGGCATGTCCTTGGCTGCGGACGGACGTCTGGGCGACAGGACGAACGATCCCGCGAACAGCGCCGCCATCGCGGCAAGTCCGACCGCGGCAACCAGCATTACAGCGATCCAGTTGGTGTCGTATCCCTCGGGCAATACGTCCTCCGATGGTCATCTAGGTACATATGTACCTATCCGCAGTCTAGCAATGGCCTTAAAATGGTGTCAATCGAGGCTGGACTTTGGAATTGACCCTCGGAGTCCATCATACATGGAATGCGCTGGCGTCATGCCCCCTGGGTGATTGGGGACTCTAAATGGAACGATACTGGCTGATCGGCGGCGGGGCGCTCATAGCCGTACTGCTGGTTTCGAGCGTCGCGGTCACGCTCTTGAGAGGGGAAACGGAGTTCGATCCGGGTTCTCCGGAGTACGCGGTACAGCAGTACATCCACTCGCTGGGAGAGTCCGACTACGAATCCGCTCATGGGTGGCTGTCACCGGATTTGCGGGAACGCTGCCCCGTCGAGACGCTGTTCGATGAGTCGAGATCGAGTCGGCGTCGGATCGAAGGCGCCCGAATCACGCTCTCGGACGTTGAGACGCTCGGTCAGACCACGTTCGTGACGATCGGGGTATCTCACCCCTCCGACGGTGGTATATTGGGGCCGGACGAGAGGGAGTTCACCCGTGGATACGGACTTCAGACTTTCGGCGACGGGTGGAGGGTCTCACGCGCTCGTTGGCCGTACATCAGGTGTATCGCCCAAGACCCGGAGCCACCTCGACCCGCACGGACCGGCGGCGACCTGCGGACTCTCGACTGATGCGCGGGGCGACCCGCGCCGACAAGGAGCCTCATGTCCGAGCTACTTATCATCATCATCATTTCCACCCTGTTGTGGGTAGCCATCATCGGCGGAATCTCGTATGGCATCTACCTGATGTGGAGGAGGAGTAAGGATAGGCTGAGTTCCGAGCCGGACAGCGGCTTGGGGACCCCCAGGCGCTTCTACTTCTACAGCATGTCGATCGTCGGACTTGGGATGCTCATCAGTGGTGTCACCATCGGCCTTCTGACGGTCTTCGATGCGCTGCAAGGTGAGCCTATCCTCTCTGATTCGAGGACCATACTGGCGTCCGGTCTGGCGCTGATCATCGTCGGGTTGCCCCTCTGGGGCTTCCACTGGCGATTCATTCAGCGAGGCGCTGCCGCGCTGCCCGGAGAGCGGTCCACTATCCTCAGAAGGCTCTACCTGTACCTGACCCTGGGTGTCGCGCTCGGGTTCCTCGTATTCAACGGGGTTCGGCTTGTCGAGTTCGCTCTCTTCGCCGGATCGGCGTCCAGCTTCATGTGGTCCGCCCTGCTGGTTTGGGGAGTGGTCTGGGGATACCACTGGCAGGTTGCCTCAGCTGATGGGCCTGACACGATGATGGAGACTCGCGCTATCCGGCGCCTGTACCTGTATATCGCGTCGGCAGCGGGCGTAACCCTGTTGGCTACGGGTCTGGTCTGGTTCGTGTACGTCATCCTGGCGGAGGGTTACTCCGTTGCGTTCGGCATTCAAGCGGTCTCCCCCGGCGACTCTGGACTGCTGGGGGACGAGCTGAGATCGTCGCTGGCGCTCGTCGTCATGGGTGGTATCGTCGCCTGGTCGCACTGGCTCAGGTTCGCTCGGGCAGATAGGAATTCTGTGCTGAGGTGGGTGTTCCTGTTCGTTGCATCCATCGGAGGCGGGGGCGTCACCGCCCGTGCCGGTTACGGTGTTGCCCTGGTGGCCGTGTTGTCGTGGGCGTTTGGCGCGGCCGTTGAGCCGGTCGGCCAGCACTTCGATGACATGCCGGCCGCGTTGGCATCGGTTGCCGTCGGGCTGCTGGTCTGGAGGCACTTCAGATGGCAGATTGTCCGCGAGGCCCAGGGCATCTACGCAGATACGGTCAGAAGGTCATACGACCACCTGCTGTCCGCAATGGGTCTGGCCATCGTAGCCGCGGGTACAGCGTCACTGCTGGACACCGTCTTCAGGTTGCTTGCGGACTACCCGGCTGGGGTCGTAGCCGTAGGCGTGCATTGGCAGTCCCGCGTCGCTATCGCGCTGTCGTTGTTCATAATTGGTGTCCCGGTCTGGTGGACGCACTGGCGCAGACTCCAGGCTGCCGCCGTCCGCGATCCCGTGTCAGAACGTACCGCGATGTCTCGAAAGCTGTACGTTCTGGGCGTACTGTGCCTCGGCTTGCTGGCGCTGGTCGGAAGCGCGAGCGCGAGCATCTTCATCTTCCTGCGTGACCTGCTGGAAGTCGAGCTGGGTTCGAATACGCTCAACGACATGACGATTGCCCTGGCAGTGTTGCTGACCGCGGCCATTTTCGTGCCCTACCACTGGATCATCTATCGCGGAGACCGGGCGCTTGAGCCAGACGAGGAGTCGCCGCCGGCGCGCAAGGGCGTTCTGGTGTTGGCCCCTGTCGGAGCGTCAGAGTTCGTCGCTGCCGTCGAAGATGCGCTCGGATATCCGGTGGCGTCGGCCCAATGGGCCGACCCCGACGCCTTCGTTCCGACGTTGGACGCTGATCAGATCGATCGCTTGGCTGGGCAGGTGTCCTCCGCTCCAGGGTCCAGCGTGATCCTTGTACCGGATGCCTCAGGTATCAGGGTAATCTCCTACGAGGGTCGTAACTGAGGCTGCTGCCCAACGCGCAGTACGCTCAGGTTTCCATCGCAACGGAGAACTCAGGGACCGGTCACGCATGTATGGCGGCGGCATCACAGCGATTCGGTGTTATGTCCCTTTGTAGTTGAGGATCTGTCGTAAGATGGTCTTCACCGAAACGAGGTCCTGCTGATCGGCCATCACCTGTTCGATCGGCTTGTATGCCTCCGGGTGTTCGTCGAGAAGGCTTGCCGCGCTGTTTGCGTTCCATGCCTTCCCCTTCATGTAACCCTGGAGCGATTCGACGTCGAACATGCGCTTCGCCTGTCCTCGGCTGTACATCCGTCCCGCGCCATGAGCGGATGACATATACGAATCGGGGTTTCCCTTTCCTTCCACGATGTACGTCGCCGCACCCATCGAACCTGGGATGATTCCCATGTCGCCGACGTATGCACGGATCGCGCCCTTGCGCGTTATCCACATGCGCTGTCCGAAATGCTCTTCGAGCGCAGCGAAGTTGTGATGACAGTTTATCGTCTCCGTTATCTCGAACCGTCCAATATGGTCGGTCACCCCCTTGATCGCCGCATCCATCATCAGCTCTCGATTTGCGTATGCGTACTCCTGGGCCCAAGTCATCATCTCGACGTAGAGATCGAACGAGCTGCCCTTCAGCGCCGCCGTGTCTGGGTCTTCCAACTTCTGCGTGTTCTCGTCCTTCGCGATCTGGATGAAGACCTGGGCAATCGTGTTGCCGATCCCGCGGGAGCCACTGTGCAGAAGTAGCCAGACGAAGTCGTCCCTGTCGAGACAGACCTCGACGAAGTGATTTCCCGAGCCAAGCGTTCCCAGTTGAAGGTGTGCGCGATTGACGATCCGCCGAGCCCTCTTCCTCTTTCTACCCCTGTCGAAAATCTCCGTGTTCGGAATGGGATGATCGTCGAACAACTTCCGGGCGGCGTCGCTGATTCGCTTGTGGTCCCGCCTGTGGCCCGCGGGAATCGCTCTGGAGAACTCGTGATGCAGCGGTGAAAGATCGGTCGGAACATCGCTCTTTCGCATATCCGTCCTGCACGCCATCATCCCGCATCCGATATCGACGCCGACCGCCGCGGGAATGATCGTATCTGGAAAGGTCGGAATCACGCTCCCGACCGTTGCGCCGATTCCGATATGCGCGTCCGGCATCAGCGCGACGTGCCCAGCAATCCCTGGCGCCCGGGATATGACCTCCGCCTGTCGGAGCGCGTTGCAGTCGTAGATGCTGGCCCAGTTCTTGACTTCGCCCATCGTGTTCTTCTCGTCGTTCATACGGCTGACGGCAGTTAGGTCCAAGTATCTAATTGTATCAAACGGAGCCGACCTGACCGTACACCATCGTTCCGGCGTTGTACGACCAGCAAATGGGGTCGCATGGCTGAAGAAGTGTCTCCCAGATTGGGGCCAGCGGCATCCTACCAGTTCGTGATCGCGCCGTCGTTCCGCCTCAGCTGCGGCAGCCACCCGCTGAGCGGCGCGGGATTGGCGATTGCGACGTCCTCGTCGAAGTCCACACCCAGCCCGGGACGATCCGACGGGACCCATGCGTAGCCGTCGTCCCACTCGATCTGCACCGGGAACAGGTCCGTGGAGAAGCTACCCGGGCGTCTCGGCATCTCCTGCACTCCGACGTTGGTGGATGCCATGCAGAGGTTTACGCACGCCGCGGCGCTCACCGGCCCCAGAGGGTTGTGAGGGACGATGTCGATGTAGTGGGTCTCGGCCCAGTGGGTGATCTTGAGCGCCTCGGTCAGGCCGCCGACGATGCACAGGTCGATTCGGGCGTAGTTGATAAGCTCTTCCTCGATCACTTCTCTGAACGACCACTTGGACGCCCACTGCTCCCCAGCCGCGATCGGCAGCGACACGTGCCGCGCAAGCGTCCGATAACTCGCGGGGTTCTCGGAGCGCAATGGGTCTTCAATGAAGAATGGGTTGTAGGGCTCCAGGGCGCGGCACATGGTGATGACGTGGGCAGTGTCAAGTCTCGTGTGGACATCGAAGCAGAGCTGGATGTCGGGGCCGACCGCCTCCCTGACCATTGCCATCTGCTTCTCGGCAAGGCGAATCGACTCCACGGGTTCGAGGATGCCGGGCTGTCCCAGCGGGTCGTCGGCGCTGCTGTATTCGAGCGTGCCGCCCGTTTCTGGTTGACCCCAGCGGACGAATTTCCACCCTTCAGCAACCGCCTGCTTGGAATTCTCAACCAACTCCTCATTCGTGCTGCCCTGAGTGTGCGGATAGCAGACCACCTTGTCCCGGACCGGGCCGCCGAGCAGCTTGTATACGGGCATCCCCACCCACTTGCCCTTGATGTCCCACAGCGCGATATCTATGGCGCTGATCGCGCAGCAGTACACCTTGTCAGCGGGAAAGAAGCCTCCCCGGAACATCTGCTGCCACAGGCGTTCCGTGCTCCACGGGTCCTGACCGATGACAACCTGAGAGAGGTGCTCGACGGCCTGTGTGATGGCGCCTCCCCAGTTGCGGATGCCGACTTCGCCGAGACCGTACAGGCCCTCGTCTGTCTCCACCTTTACGATGTAGTATCCACGTCCTTCGCTGTCCTGCACAGAGTACGGTTTGATTGCGGTCACCTTCATGGGACCCTCCTTTCACGATCGAGCATTGACAATCTACGACTGACTACGGCGCTCCCGGCAAGGACTCACAAGCCACACCGTCTTCGTTGCGGTCGAGCCTGTGCGGGTCTTCCTCCGGCCCTCCGGCGGACTGGAAGAACTCCTGTGCCTCCTTCCAAGTGTCGAAGTCTGAACAATCGCGGTCTTCGAACGTTGGAGTCGGCACGGCCGGCTTGGGAGTCTGCGTTGGCGTGGGTGGCACTGCCGTGTGAGTAGGAGTTGGCGGTATTGCCGTAGGCGTTGGTGTGGGTGGCGCCGACTTGGGGGTAAGTGTGGCCGGAGTTACAGTCGCCGTCCGATCAGGGAGCGGCGTTGCGTCTGATGCTGAATCCGGCGCCCCAGGCAGCGACCGACAAGCGGTCCCATCGCCGTCCTGATCGAGACGATGCGGGTCTTCCTCCGGCGCTCCGGCGGCCTCGAAGAACTCCTGCGCCTCCTTCCAAGTGTCGAAGTCCGAACAATCGCGGTCTTCGAACGTTGGGGTCGGCACGGCCGGCTTGGGAGTCTGCGTTGGGGTTGGGTTGGGTGCATCGATACGGACTGTGACCGTAGCAGTCAGCTCCACCGGTGGAGCCGGTGTCGCCGGCTGTCCTGCGACAGTCGTCTGGATGAAGACGTTGATCTCACATGACTCTACCATCTGCCGGAGCGCGTCTGCCTCGTCCTCGGTTGTGGTCAACTCCCACTTTCTCTTGACTGCGATCCAGTCCACTGCGTACCTACACCAATAGCCCTCGTCCGGCGGACGCCACTCCTCGGGCCCTTTGGCGCCTTTCTCCCGATTCGCCCGGGCCGTGGTCGCGATCAGGTGGCCCGGATAAGCGAGGCTGTTCGCATAGGCCCGTTTCCGGTCTTTGGACCACTCCCAGCCGCCGGACCTGTGGGCGTTCGCGAGCGGCACCATGTGGTCTATGTCCAGGCTTCCCGGGTCGGTCACCTCCGTTCCGGTGTATGGCCCGGTCCAGACCCCGGATTCGACGCGGCACTGGTCAGCATCCGCGTACTCGACCGGGATAGTTGACTCAGCGATCAGCACCTCCTGCCGCGCATCCTGGCAGTCCCCGTCCTCATCCGTCCAGTGTCTCCACTCTCCACGGTCGTAAGCCGGAATGTCGGAGCCCACGTCGGCGACCTCCACCTCCAGTACAATCGAGGAAGCTGTTGGAGACTTCACAGGCGTGGCCGTCGGCACAGGCTCAACCGTAGTTTCAGGTGCAGCCGTCGGCAGAGATATGGCCGTGGGATCGCGCGGTTCCTGTGGTGAGCCGCACGCGACGAACACTGCGGCAAGCACGAACATGTACGGCAGGACTCTGGTCAAGGGGCTTTGTAACTCAAGGAGAGGCAGTGTCCCGGACACTTCAGGACTTCGTTGTTGGACTCCGGTGACCTGACGCTCTGCACCGCACTCAGGAGCCATTCTAACAGAACGCCACCACCCGCGGCGGGACATGGCCGGGGTTGAAATCGGTGCGTGGTGTTTTGTTACACTCTGAGAGGTCATGGATAGACGACGTTTCGAGCAGCTCGTCAGACGAGCCATTGGTGAACTCCCGCCCGCGTTCCTCGAACGCATGGACAACGTGGACGTTGTTGTTGAGGACTGGGCGTCGCGCAGCCAGCTGCTGGGTTCCAGATTGGGGGAGGACGAGTTCCTGCTTGGGCTGTATGAGGGTATCCCGCTTACTGACCGTTATGACTACACCTTTGTTCTGCCCGATAAGATCACACTGTTCCAGAGGGCTATCGAGAGCATCTGCGGCAGTGATGATGAAGTGGTCGCTGAGGTCCGTGACACTGTGGTCCACGAAGTGGCGCACCACTTCGGCATAGATGACGAGGCCCTCCACGAGATGGGTATAGACTGATCCGGCGCTCCGGTGGAATCGCCGGACCGCAGAAGGCGAGCGCGCTGTGGCCTACCCGCGATTGCGGGACCGGCGCACTCGCCAAATTGGTGTTGTGGAAGAATCCGTCTTCCGGCACGAGTCTGGAGAATAACCGCCATCGATGAGCACAACTAACCTGCAATTGCCCACAGCCGAGATTCACGAGGACCGGTCGCAGCTCAGCCTGCAGCGGCTGACGCCCCTGCTGCGATCGACAGCCCAATACGAGAGGTTGATCGACGCCCTGAAGGGGTCGGGCGGCAGTGTAAGGGCGCAGCTTTTCTCAGACGCGGCGCCCTTCCTGTTGTCCGCGCTGTTCGAAGATCTCGGTGTTCCGATGGTGGTGGTGGCGCCCAGGCCGGAGGAGGCGAGGCGTTTGGAGGAACGAATCAGCGCCTGGGTGTCGGACCCGGACAGGGTGATTCAGTTCCCCGAAACCGAGACGCTGCCATTCGAGCGACTGATGACCGACATTGACACGGCTCAGCTTCGTGTCACGGCGCTCGATGCGCTGCTCGAAGCAGGGACCGGACCGCCACTGATCGTGGCGTCGGCGACGTCCGTCGCCCAGCGGACACTGGCCCGGACAGCGTTCGAGGCCAGCAGACACACGCTCAGCGTGGGCGACGTTATCGATGTTGAGGACCTGCTCGACGGCTGGCTTCGCATGGGCTACCGGTTCGACACCGCAGTGTACGGTCCCGGCTACGTCAGCAGGCGGGGAGGGATAATAGACATCTTTCCCGTAGGCTGGGACTACCCGGCCCGGATCGAGCTGTGGGGCAATGACGTCGACAGCATAAGGCTCTTCGATCCGTCCACCCAACGCTCCACGGAGGTCGTCGAGTCTATCCGAGTGATCCCGGCGCACGAGACACTGCCCGCGATGACCGATCCCGAAAGCCTCGATCGGCATATCTCGCGCGTTGACGTCTCCACCTGCAGCCAGGCGCATCAGGAGCAGATTCGGGGCGAGGTATCGCAGCTGCTCGACGGCCACGAAGTCGATGACCTGAACATGTACGCGGGATTCTTCAACCACGGGGCGCTGACCGACTACTTCCCGGAGGACGCGCTCGTCGTCCGGATCAGGCCGGGAGACATTGCGACGGCGGCCTGGGAGAACGAGGAGCGAATCCATGAGCTGCGGGTTACCAAAGAAGATCGGGGGGAGCTTCCGCTGAACTTCCCGTCGTTCCACATGGACTGGAATGACGTCGACTCCGCACTCAACGGCGCCCGGAGCCAGCTGGAGGTATTACACTGGGGCGCCGAAGATCTGGTGTACGACGACATCCTTGTGATGCCGTTCGGTTCGGCCCCGACCTTTGTAGGCAGGGTGGACGGATTCGTTGCGGACGCCTCGGACATGGTCGACGAAGGGAACACCGTAGTCGCGATCACGTCCCACTCACGACGTTTGGACGAGATATTCACCGAGTCCGGAGTCGTACACACCCAGGTAACGTCGCTGGCGAGCGTGCCTGGGTCGGGTTCACTGACACTCTTGCAGTCAGCGGGTCCGAACTTCGGGGACGGCTTTGTTCTGACGCTCGCCGATCGGCGCGTGGTGGTGGTGGGTGATAGCGAGATCTTCGGCGTTACCAAGCAGCGACGAATTGTTCGGCGGACTCGGACCAATTGGGACGCCTTCCTATCGGAGATTTCCCCAGGCGACTATGTAGTGCATGTTGAGCACGGTATAGGTAGGTTTGTAGGGGTCGGTCGGCCCTCCACCGACTCGGATCCCGCCACAGAGTACATGATGCTCGAGTACGCGAACCGCGATAAGCTGTACGTTCCGATCGAGCACCTCGATAGGGTCACCCCATACGTTGCTCCGAGCGACGCGCCTCCTCATCTGACCCGTCTCGGGACGCAGGAGTGGGGCCGGGCCAAGGCGCGGGCCGAACGGTCAACGCGCCAAATGGCGGCTGAGCTGATCGCTCTGTACGCCGCGAGGGAGCTGGTCACCGGGCACTCATTCGGGCCCGATTCCACCTGGCAGCAGGAGTTGGAGGAATCGTTCCCGTTCGAGGAGACGCCGGACCAGGCAGCCACGATCGGCGAAGTGAAATCGGATATGGAGAGCGGCCAGCCGATGGACCGTCTCGTCTGCGGCGACGTCGGTTATGGCAAGACGGAGATTGCTCTACGGGCTGCGTTCAAGGCGGTCATGGATGGCAAGCAGGTAGGCGTGCTGGTGCCGACGACTATCCTGGCCCAGCAGCACTATGTAACGTTTGCTCAGAGGCTGAGCGCCTACCCGGTCAAGGTCGAGGTTCTCAGCCGTTTCAGGACGGACAGGGAACAGCGCGAGATCGTAAGCGCCCTGGCTGAAGGACGCGTGGACATCTGTATCGGGACACATCGGTTGATCCAGCGGGACGTCCGGTTCAAGGACCTCGGACTCGTGATTGTCGATGAAGAGCAGCGGTTTGGAGTCGGACATAAGGAGCGCTTGAAGCGAATGCGCCAGGAGGTAGATGTCCTGACGCTGACTGCCACGCCCATCCCGAGGACGCTTCACATGTCACTGGCCGGGGTCCGCGACATGAGCACGATCGAGACCCCCCCGGAGGAGCGACTGCCGATCAAGACCTACGTATCGGAGTTCAGTGACGAGCTGATCCGTGAGGCGATTCTTCGGGAGCTGGACCGCCAGGGGCAGGTCTATTTCCTTCACAACCGGGTGTACAACATCGGTTACATTGCTGACTACATCCGGCGGATCGTACCCGAAGCAACCGTTGGGATAGCGCATGGCCAGATGAGTGAAGGGGATCTCGAGGGAGCTATGGCGTCATTCGCAGCCGGGGAGTTCGACGTCCTCGTCTGCACGACCATAATCGAGTCGGGACTGGACATCCCGAATGTGAACACGCTGATTATCAATCGCGCCGACGCGTTTGGGCTGGCCCAGCTGTACCAGCTCCGCGGCCGTGTGGGTCGAAGCAACAGACGCGCGTACGCGTACTTGCTGATCCCTCAGACGCGCACTTTAACGGAGACCGCCGAGCGCCGACTGCGTGCGATGCTGGCGGCTACGGAATTGGGCGCGGGGTTTCGAATCGCGATGAAAGACCTGGAGATTCGCGGAGCGGGGAACATCCTGGGCGCCGAACAGAGTGGGCACATACACGCGGTCGGATTCGAGCTCTATACCCGTCTGCTGGCCCAGGCAGTGGACGATCTGCGCGCCAAGCGGGAATCGGGCGAATTGGCAGGCTTGAGTCCCGACGAAGTGGCCGACGCCGTTCGCGACGAGACAGACGAGTCGATCTCAGAGAGTCTGGAGCCCGATCCGCAGGTTGGCCTCGATCTCGGACTTCCGGCCAGCCTCCCGGCAGACTACGTTCCCGACCTGCGGTCCAGGCTGAGCCTGTACCAGCGACTGATCAAACTTCAAAAGGCCGAAGACATCGGGGGAATTGAGGATGAATTGCGAGACAGGTTCGGTCCGCTTCCGTGGCAGGTGCAATCCCTGTTGTATTCGGTGAGACTGAAGCTCTCTGCGGAAAGGGCGAATATCGAGTCAATCACCAAGGAGGTGAGCCGAATCGTCATCAGGATGCGGTACGACGTCGGAGGCGCCCGCCTTGCCCTCCAACGGCGTTTGACGAGCGCCGCGGAGATCGGCAACACACAGATTCGGCTGGACCTAGGCAGGCTGTCAGGTCCCTGGGAGGAGCGACTGATGGAGCTGGTCGAGCAGATGGCTGAATTCAGCGAGCAGATGGCTTCCCAGATTCTCAGCGCGGCGTCGGATTAGAGTGTGGTGGCTTGAGGAGTCAGCGCTGCAATCAGACCACTATCAGGCCGGGGAAACTCCTCTCAGGGTTCCGCAGAAGGAATTCAAGCTGAAACATCGACCAGCAGGGTGGGAAGTTCCATCAACGTCTCGATTCTGGGACATTCGGTGAACCCGACGTGGTTGCCGTCCCGATCGAGGAGCACCGGGTTGATACCGACATTGGAAGCGCCTTCCACGTCCGATGTCAGCTGATCGCCTACGTGGATGGCATCGCCGGGCTCGACGTTGGCGCGCCGCAGTGCCTCGTGGAATATGGGAGAGTGCGGCTTCTCCGCCCCGACCTCACCTGAAGTGACGGCCAGATCCAGGTAGGGTGACAATCCCATGTTGTCCGCAAGCTCCCATGCCGGTGCGTTCATGTTCGATATGAGTCCAAGGACGAGGCCCAGCTGTTTCAGCAGGTCCATCGCCGGCAGGACGTCGTCGTACCGCTCCATCTGATACGGGACCCGTCGAACCGCCTTCCATACCTCGCCGGCGCGATCGGTCGACACTTCGACCCCGCAACCGGCCAGCACCCGCCTCTCGTATTCCGCGAAGAACTCGTCCCGCGCATCCCGGCCGAGCAGACGTACTGGGAGCGCCGCGTTCTGCTCCGCCATGAAGGCGTCCGCCAAGGCGTATCCGCGTAGTATTCCCGCTGGCGACACGTCGATTCCGAATTCGGCGCATGCCCGCGACTGTATCTGAAAACGGTCCGGTTGGAAGCCCGCAAGGGTGCCGTAGAGATCGAAGAAGACGGCCGTAATCATGGTGGGCGTATGATAGCATCGGGTCTGTGGATTGTCAGTCCCGGAATCCGAATGTCATGCGCCAAGGACAACTGCCACTTGAATCCCGGTAAGCTGCCACTTGAAGTCCTGACCGAGCTGTTGCGCGATGTCGAGGTGTCAGATCCTCGGGTCGCGCTCGGACCACAACCCGGCGAGGACGCGGCGCTGATCGACTTCGGCGATCGGTATCTTGTCGCCAAAACCGACCCGATTACGTTCGCCACTGACCTGATCGGGTGGTACATGGTCAACGTCAACGCCAACGATCTGGCGGTTATGGGCGCCACTCCGAAGTGGCTTCTCGCCACGCTGCTGCTGCCGGGAGGAACGACAAAGGCCGAGGTTTCCACGATCTTTCAACAGCTCCGGGACGCCTGCGCGCAGCTACGGATCACGCTGGTAGGCGGCCATACCGAAGTGACCTATGGATTGGATCGGCCCATCGGAGTCGGAGCGATGCTTGGCGAGGTGAAGAAGGACCGGGCGGTGTTGAGCTCCGGGGTACAGCCCGGTGACGCGCTGGTCCTAACCAAAGGGATCGCCATCGAAGGTTCGTCGATCCTGGCCAGGGAGGCCAGGGAGGAGTTGCTCGCCAGAGGGCTGAGCGTTGAGGATATTGAACGTGCTGGAAACATGCTGTTCGAGCCGGGAATCAGCGTGATCAGGGACGCCCAGATGGTCTGTGCCGCGACGGACGTTCACGCGATGCACGACCCGACGGAGGGCGGCCTGTCCGGAGGACTCTACGAGCTCGGCGCCGCTTCGGGCATCGGATTCGAGATCGACTCCGGGTCAATTCCCGTCCTGCCTGAGTGCCGCGTGATATGCGAATCACTCGGCCTCGATCCCCTGGGCCTGATCGCCTCCGGCTCCCTCCTGGCGGCCGTCAATCCATCGGATGCCGACCACGTCTTGAACCACCTTGCCGGAGCTGGCATCCGGGCCCAGGTGGTGGGGTACGCCGCAGACAGAGGGGCCGGGGTCGCCCTGAGATCGTCCACCGGCTCGACAGAGTTCCCCAGATTCGACCGCGACGAGCTGGCGAGGTTCTTCGACCAAGTCTCAGTCGAGTAGGCCATTCAATTCATAAGCTCGCGCGATGTTACAGCTGTCGGAGGACCAAAGACACGGCAGGAAGAATCGCACAGCGAGATCCTTGGAGACTGACATCGACCTATTGATGCGGTTTCGTAAGTGCCGGTGTCAAGTCCTCGCTAACAAGACGGTGTCGGAGCTATTGAGACAAGACGGCGTCTAGCTCATGACCGTCCATGGGCCGTGAGTCCGCATACAGGTAACAGGACACGGCACGGCGACTGTCGGTTTGGTACAAGGGGGGAGGGTTTTCATGACAAGCTGGCATGACCGCAGGACAACGGTCGGCAAACTTGCAGCCTGTGGTTTCCCTCGATGAGACATCGTCACGCGTCTTGGTCACACTGTCCAGCTGGGCCCATCTTTTCCTCGGGTCGGGCAGGGGTATGGATCCCACGAGAACCTGGGTGTAAGGATGTTGTGGGTCCTTGATAACCAGTTCTACGTCACCTGCTTCAACTACGGATCCCTGGTACAGGACCACGATATTTTCGCCGACCTGATAGGCAGTCGTCAGATCGTGAGTGATGTAAACCAAAGAGATGCCCAGCTCCTTATGGAGGTCAAGGAGGCTTTCAAGGATTGTTGCCCTGAGAGAAGCATCGACCATCGAGACCGGCTCGTCGGCCAAGATAATCCTTGGCTTCAGCAGAAGGGCACGCGCCACCATGATCCGCTGACGCTGTCCGCCGCTCAACTGGTGCGGGTACCTGCCCAAAGTGTCCTCCGGGCGCAGTCCCACCATCAGTAGCGCATTCTCTATCAGATCCTGTGTTTCTGCGCGGGACTGGGCCAACTTGAACCTTGCCACAGGAGTAGTTAGGACATGATCAACTTTATAGAAGGGGTTGTAGACCTCGAACGGGTCCTGGAAGACTGCTTGGACTTCTCGTCTGAAGACCCGACGTTCGCGGCGGGACATCTCGTGAAGCCCCTGTCCCTGATAGCGCACATCTCCGCTGGTGGGGCTGATTATGCCCAGAAGCAAGCGGGCCAAAGTGGTCTTTCCGCTCCCACTCTCACCTGCGATCACTGTGATGGAAGGTTGTTCTTCTCGGAAAACGAGGGAGATGTCTTCCACAGCGACGGTCACTCTACGGTTCAATAGACCGCCGCCAAACACCTTAGAAACGCTGCGTGCTTCGAGTAGTGCGCTCATCGTGATCCTCCGTACAGATGACAGGCTACGACCCGTTCGTCGCGCACTTCAGTAAGTTCGGGGGTCACAACTGAGCACTGCTCCATGACGTACGGACACCTCGTGTGGAACAGGCAGCCATCGGGAGGGTGCAACAGAGACGGCGTAAGCCCCGGATTCCCCCGGAACACACCCTTGACGTCCAGTGAAGGCAGACTTGAGATGAGCATCTGCGTATACGGATGCAATGGCTCTTCAAAGATCTGCTCCACAGGGCCGTCTTCCACTAACTTGCCTGCGTACATCACCGCTATGCGGTCAGCGAACTGAGCCATGAGACCCATGTCGTGACCAACTATGATCACGGAAGCTCCCAACTCTTGCTGCACCCGGCTCAGCGTTTCAACTACCTGTCTCTGGACAACCACGTCCAGAGCACTCGTCGGCTCATCCGCGATTATCACATCTGGTTGTAGCGAGATTGCCATCGCAATACACACACGCTGCTTCATGCCACCGCTCAATTCGTGTGGATACATTTCGGCTACTTCCACCGGCAGACCCACCCATGCCAAGAGTTCATGGACTCTATCAATCAACTGCCGCTTTGGCATGTCGTCATCGTGATACTGAATGACGTCCATGATCTGATGTCTGATGCGCATCACGGGGTTGAGGGAGTTCATCGCACCTTGGGGGATCAGTGAGATATGGGCGAAGCGAGTCTTCCTTAACTCCTCATTGGACAGGCTGGCGACATTGACCCCGTTGAGCAGGATCTCGCCTCCTTCGATACGCCCTGGCGGCTTTATGAGTCTGAGGAGGGCGAAGGCTGTTGTAGACTTGCCACAGCCCGACTCTCCAACAAGACCGAGTTTCTCACCCTGACCAACGGAGAAGCTCACGTCGTCAACGGCCTTCACGGGCCCCTGTGGCGTATGGTAGTAGACCTTGAGACCGTGGACCTGTAGAACGTGCTCCACGCTCATACTGACCTCCTCAGCCTCGGATTAGCTATCTGATCCAACCCCGCAGAGATGAGGAAGAGACCAATGAAGAGCAACACGATAATGAGGATTGGCGGTCCCCACCACCACCACATGCCCCTTATGAGACCACCGTACCAGATGACCCAGTATATCGACATTCCCAGGGTTGGAATGTGAACCGCTCCCAGTCCCAGCGCCTCCAGTCCCAGAGCTGCCAGGATCGCTGACGCGGTGGCGCCGACGAAGGCGGCCGCTAGGAATGGGAACAGATTAGGGATCAACTCCCTCACGATGATTTCGATATCGCTCTGGCCTGATAGTCTGGCAACGTCAACGTATGCCCGCTCGCGAAGAGTCAATACTTGAGCCCTGATCGTGCGAGTGGGCCACATCCAAGACAAAGCGGCAACGACCAGCGCCATCTGCTCGACACTCAGCAATCGTACCGAGGCTGCAATAATGATGAGCACTGCCAGGATCGGAATGGTAAGTAGCACATCTGCCGCGCCCCGGATGAGTGCGTCCACGACACCACCGTAGTAACCTGCGATAAAGCCCAGGGCTGTGCCCACGAGTATGGCTACCGAACCGGCGAGAAGGCCTAGCTTCAACGTCTGCGGAGTGCCAGCAACCATAACGGCCAGGACGTCGCGGCCTGCACTCTCGGTGCCTAGTGGGTTTTCCCAAGAGGGCGGCAGATTCGGTACGACCGAGGCTGGCCTCGATTTTGAAACATCGACAAACACCGGCCCGACAAGACCAATTGATGCAACGAACATTACCGTGATCATGCCGATCGCAAGGATCTTGTTATTCATGACCACTCTAATGAAAGCTAGTTTGTTGATCATTGGTAAATCCTGTGATCGGAGATACGCCGACAACGGACAACGGACCCCCAGCCGGACCTCTTTGTGTCGAACCGAATGGTCAAGACGGCTGAGAGCTCCCACGGCTCACTGCGACGCTGGAGGCTAATGTGACAGGCTGAGCTCTGTTGGGGATTTTGCGGCCGAGTCCGGCATGACTGACGTTTTATGGTTATCACCTTGAGCCGTAGGTGATCCTCGGATCTAAGCGAGGATACAGGAGGTCAATTACGAAGACCCCGAGGGCCACGCCTATGACCAATAAAAGGATTACTCCCTGAATGACGAAATAGTCTGAGTTACCTACTGCCTGATAGAGTACGAATCCGATCCCCGGATAGCTGAAGATGACCTCGACCAGAACGGCGCCGGAAGCCACATAACCCATTGCGAGCGCCAGGGCTGTGGTCTGCGGAAGAAGGGCATTGCGCAGCCCGTACCATAGGAATATGCGACGCTGCGGTAGTCCCTTCGCCTCAGCAAGTGTTAGATAGTCCTCTCCGATGACCGAAACCATGAGGCCACGCATACCCAATGCCCAGAATCCTATCCCTGACAATACAATGGACAGTGAAGGAAGGAATGAGTGAAATACGATTGTTCGGACAGTACCAAAATCCCAACCTAGCACTGTGCCCGGCTCATACGCGCCACGAAGTGGGAAAATGTTCCAAGTAAGTGCAAGGAGAAATAGCAACAGTAGGGCTAAGAGGTAGTATGGTATCGCGGAAAGCGGCATTAGCAATGGGACCAGACCACGTATGAAGTATGGAGAATTAGGCCAAGCCAAGAGCGCACCAAGTATGCTGCCGAGCGCGAATGCAATCAGAGTGGACATCGATAGCAAACCTAATGTCCATGGCATAGCCTTAAGGACGATGCTTCGCACTTCTGCCGGAAAGAACGTGATGGAGCGTCCTAGATCTCCCCTCAGGAGAATGCCTTCAAGGTACTTATAATACTGAACCGGAAGTGATTCGTCCAAACCGAATATCTCACGATAGGCTTCGACCATACCTGCACCGCCTGGCGTATATACGCCTGTGCTGGCCATCTGGGCGAGCGCAGCCGAAACAGGATCGCCGGGGGCGCATCGAGGTACAAAGAAATTCAGAGTGAGAGCTGCAATCACGATTACAAACAGCATGACTACTCTGCGGACGACGTAACTAACTGTCATGGTAGATGGAGCGCTGAGAGTATATTACTATTGGGATGAACGTCATATGGACTGCCATACCCTGTCTGTGTAATTCGTTGTTTTGTCTGAGACGGATTGAAGTTTGCAGAACTCCGTACAGGTTGAAAGGCCATCGATAGCTTGGTGAACTTCAGAACCGTAGTCGAATAGTGTGAGCGCGTCGACCAGCTAGTATGGCAACTTCACACTGGGGTGCTGTCGCGCGTAGTGCGCCTGTTGAACGCACAGATCTTCTTGAAGCTGAATTGTATGCCCCCCGTCCACGGCGAGATTGTGCCCGGTGATGAATGAGGCATCGTCGGAACACAGGAACGCGACGGCGTTGGCGATGTCGACTGGTTGGCCACACCGCCTGAGCGGATACTGGTTCTCGAAGAAGTGAAGGCCCTCAGGGTTGTTTTCCCACATTCGCGCCGATTGACGCTCGGTGAGGATGTGCCCGGGAGTTATGGAATTTACCCTCACTCCCCATGGGCCGAAGTCGGTGGCCATCTGGCGTGTCAATGCGATTATCGCGGCCTTGCCAGTGTCGTAAACCATGTTGCCGGGAGAGCCCAAGAGCCCATGGCCAGAGGAGATGTTGACTATGCTGCCACCACCAGCGAGTCTCATGCTGGGGACCGCGTATTTGGCTCCAAGGAAAACCGACTTCAGCATCACGGACATCGCAATGTCCCAACCTTCTTCGGTAACGTCGATTGCACTCCCGTTGGAGTCCGTCGGGCTCGAGTATGCGTTATTGACCAAGATATCAACTCTGCCCCAAAGATCGAGGGCCGACTTGACCATGGACTCTATATCTTTATGTCTACCAACGTCGGTATGAACTGACTCGGCAACGCCGCCGGATTGTCTGATTCTTCCCACGTTGACTGAGGCGGCATCATCGTCAAGGTCAGCGATCAGTACTAAAGCGCCTTCTTCAGCCAGGCGCCGCGCAGTGGCTCCGCCAATGCCCCAAGCGCCGCCGGTGACAATTGCAATCTGATCGCTCAACCGTGGCATATGTGTTGCACTCCCGTATGGCTCACTGAAGTTGACAAACATCTGCTATAGACATAGAATCATGGTGCGTAGGAGTCGGATCGAACCGTAACATACGGAATACCTACTGTCAATCGATTCTGCGGTATGTACACAGTTGAGGAGGATGTAGAGTGAATCACATAAAGTTGGGCGGTATCTTGTTGGCAATCATAGTTGCGGTTTTAGCTCTTGCCTGTACCAAGGAGGTCGTAAAAGAAGTCCCAAGAGAAGTAGTGGTAGAGAAAGAAGTCATCAAAGAGGTGCCCGTAGAGAAAATCATAACTGAGCAAGTAATCAAGGAAGTACCTAAGGAGATCGTCGTAGAGAAAGAGGTTGTGAGGGAAGTTCCGAAGGAAATTATCGTCAAAGAACAAGTCATCAAGGAGGTCCCAAAAGAAGTTATCGTCAAAGAAGAGGTCATTAAGGAAGTCGTGAAGCAGGTTGTCGTCAAAGAACAAGTCATCAAGGAGGTCCCAAAAGAAGTCATCGTCAAAGAACAAGTCATCAAGGAAGTAGTGAAGCAGGTCATCGTTGTGGCAACACCTGCACCGGTCATGATGGATAAAGAGATCATTCCTACACGAGAGACCAGCCTCGTATTTGGCACGGGAGGGGATCAATACACAAGCAGCGACAACTTCAACCCCTACACGCTTGGTGGACTGTCCTTGCTCTGGGCAGGTGTACATCAGGGCGCGATCGAGTCCCTCTTCTACTGGAATTCCGAAACCGGCGAAGTTCCCGGTTGGCAGGCGGAAGGATTTGACTTCAGTTCAGATTTTAAGGAATTCACGATCAAACTGCGCGATGGCGTGAAGTGGAGCGACGGTAGGCCTTTTTCCGCTGACGATCTTGTGTTCACAATCAACATGTTGAAGAACAATGCCCCAATCCTACAGTATTCCGCCGATGTGCGTGAGCGTGTTGGCATCGCCAGGGTGGTGGACGCTGAGACTGTTAGGATCACGCTGAATGAACCTAACCCCAGGTATGTATTCGATCAGTGGATGAGCATCTACAGCTCCGTGTACGTGGTACCGAAGCACATATGGGAAGGCAAGGATCCGCTGACGTTCACGAACTTCGATCAAGAGAAGTCCTGGCCTGTCTTTACAGGTCCATACAGATTCAAGCAGGGATCTGCGACAGAAATGATCTGGGATATCAGACCGGACTGGTGGGCTATCGAGACAGGTTTCAAGCAGTTTCCGGCTGTCGAACGGCTGACTTTCATTCCGGTGGGAGGTGAAGATACAACATCGGCGGCAATGATCGCCGGACAGATCGACTACGCTGCCGGACTTGGCCGCAGTACACTGGAGACCGTACTCGACAGAAACCCTAATGTGATCAGCTTCACGGATGAAACCGGAGGAGGTCGGGGATATGGCGCTTACGCATGGATTGACCCCTGTCCCCGGTTCTTGGGTTTCAACTCTCTGGCGAAACCTTTTGACGATCCGGACATCAGGTGGGCCATCAACCACGCCATCAAGAAGGATGATATTGTCAACATAGCGTTGGAGGGGACAACGTGGGTAACCTGGCACCTGCTACCAGAGTACAAGGGCCTGATTCCGTACGTTAAGGCGAATGAAGACCTCCTGGAGACGTATCCCGTTAACGAGTACAACCCGCAGAAGACCGAACAGTTGATGACTGCCAAGGGGTATGCAAAGGATGGACAGGGGTTCTGGTCCAAGGATGGCGAGCGGCTGAGCTTCGTAGTCCAGGCCAGTGGTGAGTTCGAGAAGCCTGCGCCGCTACTGACTCAGAACCTGCGCGACGCGGGCTTCGAAGTCGACTTCAAGTTCCCACAAGGTGCGGCGTATGCTGACCTGCTCGCAACCGGGCAGGCCGAAGTGTTCACCAACATCGGTTGTGCGTTCCAGGACCCACATCGCATGTTCGACCAGTTTCACAAGCGATTCGTCGTTCCGATCGGTGAGAGGGCTCTCGGACTCGGTCACCGGGCTGAACAGAGTACCCGATGGTCGCATGACGAGTACTCGCGGATAGTGGATGAAATGGCTCAGACCTTCCCAGCCGATCCCAAAATGGAGGAGTTGGTACGAAGTGGATTTGAGATACTGCTGGAAGAGCTTCCGATAATCCCGATGTTCCAGGCGACATTCACTTTCGCAGCGAACACCGAGCATTGGCAGAATTTCCCAACCCAGCAGAATGACTACGCTCCTCCTGCATGGTGGTGGGCCGGTACAAAGCTCTGGATCACCAGGCTCGAGCGCTCTCAGTAGATCGGATGAGCAGATCTGGTCTGCACAAGGCCGGCACGGTTTAGGAATTACCGTTCCGCAACTGAAGCAAGCAGATAACGGAAGTAAGTCAGCGCAGCGACATCACATCCCCAATTGGTGTCGTTGCGCTGTTGCATTTGACTTACAACTGCCCGGTACGACGGCGTTACGCCTCCCAACGAGCGAGGGTCTTTGCTCCGGAGACGCAGGGCGCGCTTGACCCGTCCATCCGGCCTCACTAGAATTAGGTAGCCAATTTCCACGGACGGTTCATCTGACTTGGGGACCGCATAGCCTCGTACAGTTTTATCACTATCCCGACTACGTAGCCTCTCGCGCGCTGTGTCCAGTTTGCGCGAGGGGCTTTCGTGTGTTCGGACATAGTGAGCGATCCATACGATTTCATCCTCGCCGGGATATGTCACCCAGGACTTCCGGGCAGGACCACAGGAGAATCAACAATGGCAATGCAAGCTGACCCTCATCTGGCCGAGCTGCGAACGCGGATTCGGCACTCCGCCGCCCATGTCATGGCGGACGTGGTCACGACAATGTTCCCCGATGCCAAGCTCGGCATCGGCCCCCCCACGGACGATGGCTTCTACTACGACTTCATGGTCGATAATCCGTTCACGCCCGAAGACCTCGAGCAGATCGAGCGGCGTATGCGTCAGGTCATCTCTGAGAATCACGCGTTCGAGTACGCAGAGTACCCGCGCGAGCAGATCAACAAGTTGAACGCCGACGAGCCGCTGAAGCTCGAGGTGATCGCCGAGATCCCGGAGGGCGAACCAATCTCAACATACACTCACCGGGACTTCGAGGACCTGTGCGTGGGGCCGCACGTCGAGTCCACCGGAGCTATCCCGGCATTCAAGCTGCTCAATGTGGCGGGAGCCTACTGGCGCGGCGATGAGACAAGGCCGATGCTCCAGCGCATCTACGGCACCGCCTTTGAGAACCAGGATGCGCTCGAAGAGCACCTGGAGCGGCTGGAGGAGGCCCGACGCCGCGACCACAGGGTCATCGGTCGCGACCTCGACTTGTTCTCCGTCCATGACGAGACCGGCCCCGGACTCATAATCTGGCATCCAAAGGGCGCCCGCGTGCGCGGACTCGTCGAAGACCTCTGGAAGCGCGAACACTACCGCTGGGGCTACGATCTCGTCTATACGCCCCACATTGGCCGGTCCACCCTGTGGGAGACCAGCGGCCACCTCGACAACTTCAAGGAGAACATGTTCGCCGCGATGGACATGCAGGGACAGGACTACTACCTGAAGCCGATGAACTGCCCGTTCCACGTCATGTACTATCGCAATGACCTGCGCAGCTACCGTGACCTGCCGATGCGAATCGGCGAGCTCGGCTCCGTGTATCGCTTCGAACGCGGCGGCACCCTGCACGGAATGCTCCGGGTCAGAGGCATGACACAGGACGACGCGCACATCTTCTGCCGGCCTGACCAGATCGTCGATGAGATCAATGGCGTTCTGGACCTTACGTTCCACCTGCTGAACATGTTCGACTTCACAGACTACTCGGTCATGCTGTCCACTCGCCCCGGCAATGCCGTCGGATCAGAGGAGGAGTGGGAGACCGCGACCGGCTCGCTCCGCTCGACTCTCGAAGATCGCGGCACGGCCTACCAGATCGAGGAGGGTGGAGGAGCGTTCTACGGCCCCAAGATAGATGTCCATATCAGAGATGCCATCGGACGCCTGTGGCAGTGTACAACGGTCCAGTTCGACTTCAATCTGCCCCGGCGCTTCGGATTGACATACATCGGGGCCGACGGCGGAGAACATCAGCCGTACATGGTCCACCGCGCTCTCTTCGGCTCGATGGAACGGTTCATGGGGGTGCTGATCGAGCACTTCGGCGGCGCTTTCCCAACATGGCTGGCGCCGATCCAAGCCACCATCATACCTATTGCGGACCGCCACCACGAGTACGCCGTCGCCGTTAGGGACCGCCTGTCAAATGCCGGTGTCCGTGTGGACACCGACCTGCGGAACGAGCGGATGGGCTTCAAGATCCGGGAGGCGCAGATTCAGAAGGTGCCGTACATGCTGATCGTCGGCGACAGGGAGATTGCGGCTGGCTCCGTAGGTGTCCGTCTCCGTTCCGGAGAAGATCTTGGCGCGGTCGAGATCGACGAGCTGATCGACCGGATTACGAGCGAAGTCCAGGTCCCCTGACGCCTCCCGATCGGTTGATCCCTCGGTAGTCGGCCTGACGTATGGACGGGCCGTTTCTACTCAGGGCCGGTACGTGGGGCCGACTCCGGGGCCCAGCTGCGTCCTGATGAGTCCCTGCGCAAGGTCAACGAAGTCGCACAGCAGCGCTCTCGTATCCCGCGGGTCGATGATGTCCAAGCCGGTCGCCTCCGCGGTCCGGAATGGCGACGAGTAGGCTCTGAGGCTTCGCTCAAGCTCCTCACGTTTCGCCTCCGGGTCTGGTGAGGCCTCGATCACCCTGCGGAATGCGGCCGAAACACCGCCCTCGATGTGCATCGAACCCCAGTGTCCGGATGGCCACGCGTACCGCCTGTAGAGGTGTGAGCTCGGGCGATACTGCATCGCGCCCTGTACCCCGTACACCTGCCTGATGACAAACGTGACCCAGGGCATCTTGCTCTCGTTGATCGCGCAGAACAGCCTGCTTGCGGCGCGCTCGATGCCCTGGGTCTCAGACTCTTTGCCCACGAGCAGACCCGGCGCGTCCCAAAGACAGAGCATCGGAAGGTGGAATGTGTCGCAAAGCTGTACGAGACGGGCGGCCTTTTCGGCCGCGGCCACGTCCATCGCTCCGCCCAGGTGGTTAGGGTTGCTCATCATAAAGCCGATGGGATAGCCATCGGCGCGAGCGAGCCCGCTGATCAGCGACTTTCCGTACTCCGGAGCGATCTCGAATATGGAGTCGCGATCGACGACACCGTCCAGGATCACGTAGGGGTCGTAACGTCGCTTCTTGTTGCGCGGCACTGCCGACAGAAGCCTGTCGTCTCTACGCTGTGGATCGTCATCAACCTGTATTCGCGGTGGCATTTCCCAGACGTTGTCCGGCATATAGCTAAGAAAGCGCCGCACCTGGTCGAGCGCCTCGAATTCGGTGGACGCTTCGTTGTTGACCACTCCGCTGACTCGCGTGTGAATGGTGGCGCCGCCCAGATCGTTCTTGTCGATGTCGTAGCCCAGCGCCGCCTTCACGACCGGTGGACCACCCGGAAACACCTGACCGACCTCATCGACAATCACGCTGAAGTGGGACAGGCAGGGCAGGGGGGCCAGTCCGCCTGCCGCGGGCCCAAGTATCGCGGACGCGACAGGAGCAATGCTCAGAATCTCCGTCATCGGGCCGAACTGTGGCCCGTCCGGGATGTAAGTGCGCCCCAGCTCCTCGATCTCGTTGACGCTGCCACCGGCGCCGTCGGCCAAGTGAACGGTCGGCAACCTCAACTCCAGTGGAGATGGGTGACCGTGCCCCATGTCGATTCCTCCCGATTGGCCTGAGCTCGACCCGCCCCGGATAGTGAAGTCCTGACCTCTGACGAACACGCGACGCCCGTTGATCTTGCAGAGTCCGGAGACCCTGCTCGCGGGGACGAACTCGGCGAGCGCGCCGTCCTCGTCGTATCGGCCACTGCCCTGCAGCTTGCCCATCTGCTGAAACGAGCCTGGATCGACCAGGGCTTCGAGTCGCTCCCGGATAGTGAGCTTGCCCCGCTTGTGCTGTCGCTCGATCCCTTCCGGGCCACCCATCTGGTCGACAATCTTGTGCCTATGCCTGAGCTGGTCAACCTCTGGCTGCCATACCATGTTTATCACCTCTGCGCGTATACAATCGCGTTCTACCGCTGTCTTCGGAGCTAGGGCTCCGTGCCGATAATCCGGTCCTCTACCAGGTCGTCGATCTCTTGACGTGACATGCCCAGCAGTCCTGAGCATACGAAATCGTTGTGCTCCCCGAGGAACGGCGCCGGTCGGCGGATTCGGACCGGCATTTCCGAAAAGTGGATCGGGGCGGTCGGCGTTACATAGTGGTGAGCGCCAATGACTTCTCGATCCACGAGTTGAAACGTCCCCCTGTCCTGAAGATGAGGGTCTGAAAGCAGCTCCTCGCTGGTCAGGACCGCACACGCCGCCACGCCTGCCTCCTGGAGTCTGCCCATGACCTCGTAGTGGTCATGGTTGACCGTCCAGGCTTCGATCAGCGCATCCAGCTCGTCCTGATGCTCCATCCTGTTGGTCCGATCGGAGAATCGCTCGTCCCTCGTCCACGCGGGATTGCCCAACGCAGCGCAGAGCAGTGTCCACTCTTCATCTGTCGAAACAGCGATGCTGACCCATAGGTCGTCACCCTTGCAGCGATAGTAGCCGTGCGGGACAGCCGTGGGATGCCGGTTGCCTCGCCGAGGAGGGACCCTCTTGTTGATTGCCGTATCTACGAGCGCATCTCCGATCATGCTCGCCGCGGCCTCGATCTGGGACAGGTCGATGTACTGTCCCTCTCCGGTCATCTTTCGTTGGATGAGGGCGAACACAACGGCAATCATCCCATTCATGCCCGCGATCGGGTCCGTGATGCCCGTGCCGCTGTGCATAGGCTCCCGGTCCGGGTAGCCCATGAGCTGGACGAAACCGGCCATCATTTCGTTCGGCATCGCGAATCCCGGCACGTTGTTCCACGGACCGGTGACGCCGTGGGTCGGCATCGAAATCATGATCAGACTTGGGTTGAGGTCCCTCAGCGTTGGATATCCCAGTCCGAAATTGGGCATCACCCTCGGGGTGTAGTTCTCCACGACCACGTCGCTGATCTCAACGAGTCGCTTGAAGACGTCGGCTCCCCTGTCGTCTCTGAGATTGAGCGTGATGCAGAGCTTGTCGGTGTTGACGGAGTTCCAGTTGGGAGACCACTCCCAGGGCCTTTCGCGCCGCGAGAGAAACTGAGTAGCCGCCGAGCGCCATATGTCCAGCCGCTGGAGCGAGTCAACCTTGATGATTTCCGCTCCCAACGCGCCCATGATGTTGGTGAGGTACGGCCCAGCCCAACTGCTGGTGACGTCCGTGACCCTCACGCCATCCAGCGGTAATCGTGGGGCGGCAGACGTTCGTTCGCGCATCGCTCAGACCACGCCCAGACGGGCCCACTCGGCGAGGTGGCTCTGCGGATATCCCAGGCGTCCGTGGTAGACCTCCTCGTTGTGCTGGCCGAGGAGCGGCGCCGGGGTCGTGGACCGCCAAGGCGACGCCGACATCTTGAAGGGCGCGCCCGGCATCGTCGCCGCGCCGACTACGGGGTGGTCGATATCCTCGAAGAACCCCCTGGCCCTGAGCTGCGGAGAATCCAGGATCTCCTGGGTCGTCGCCGCGAGGACAATGGGCACCATCCACTCCATCGCGGTTTGGAACAACTCCATCCGGTCCCGCTGTCCAACCTGCTCAGCGAGTCTGGCGCGTAGTGTAATACGGTTAGACCGCCGCTCCTTCTCGTTGCCTGGCTCGAACGACGCCCGGAACCTGTCGTCGTCTAGCTCCGGGACTCCCAGCAGGTCGAACAGCCGCTGCCACTGCGGGAGCGTCCACGACGATACGCCAACGTAGCCGCCGTCTCTCGTCGTGTAAACCTCGGGGCCGGCGGTCCCGGAGTGGTCGGTGTGTACCAGTCCAGTGAATGAGAAGATCGACGCGGGATGGCAGGCTGCCATGATGCTGCTTTCCATCATCGAAACGTCCAGATGTTGACCGGTTCCGGACTCGATCCGATGGTAGAGCGCCGTGGCAGTCCCAATCGTCGCATAGAGACCAGTGATGTAATGGGTCAGCCAGCCCCCAGCCTGGACGGGACGCTCGTTGGCCCTGCCGTTCGTGTACCGCGCGCCGCTCATTCCCCAAGCGCCGATGTGGGAAAGCTTGAAGTCCCTGTACGGACCGGTCTGGCCGAAGTTCGAAATCGAAGTCATAACGGCCCGCGGGTTGATCTTCCTCACCGACTTATAATCGAAACCCAACCGGGCCATGACTCCCGGTCGGAAGCTCTCGACGATCACGTCGGCCCTCTTGACCAGATCCTCCAAGAGTTCACGCCCAACTTCGGATTTCAGGTCCAGTGTGACACTTTTCTTGTTGCCGTTGAGGTACAGAAACGGGATGCTCAGTTCCAATCCCGGCTGATCGTCCACAAAGGGGCCGATGCCGCGGGCCGGGTCGCCGTCGATGCGTCGTTCGACCTTGATCACATCCGCTCCGAACCCGGCCAGCAGCCGCGTACAGTAAGGCCCGGCTATATAATGGGTGAGATCGAGTACATTGACGCCGCTCAGCGCCGATTGTGTCACTGTCCAAATCCTGGCCGTCGATCGGTATGAGACGGGCTATGATGACCGTGCGCCGCTACAGATGCCGTTCAAGTGTCCGGCAGCCTCCGATGCTCAGCGTCTGAAGTCGAACAGATTGTATCAGAGTGTCGCAGATGGCCCGCGCTGTTGCTGAGAGGTCACATGTATGCTATATTCCTGAAGCTTGGGAGATGTCCCAGGCCGATTAAGTTTGTGAGTAGAGGTGTCAGGATACCGCCCCGGGACTATCGATCAAACGAGCAGATACGCATCCCGCAGGTACGCGTCGTCGACGAAGAGGGGAATCAGCTAGGTGTGATGCCTACCCATGAAGCCCTGGACATCGCCGATTCGAGGGGTTATGACCTTGTGGAAGTTGCCCCGGGCGCGAAGCCGCCTGTGTGCCGTCTTATGGACTACGGCAAGTTCAAGTATGACGCGACACGCAAGGAACGCGAAGCTCGGAAGGCCCGCAGAGCGCGGCCTACCAACGAGCTCCGAGAGATGCGGATGAAGACGCGCATAGGCGAACATGATCGCCTGGCGAAGACTCGTCTCGTCAAGCGGCTTCTCGATCAGGGCTCGAAAGTCAAGGTATCGGTGATGTTCCGAGGCCGGGAGAACGAGCATCCGGAGATTGGCATGGCGTTGCTCCGCAAGGTGGCCGAGGCGCTGGTGGATGACGCCGCGCTGGAGAGTCCGCCGCGGTTCGAGAGTAGAAGAATGCTATCAATGGTCCTGACACCGGTCGCTGCTCCCAGAGAACGACAGCCGGAGAAGGTACGTGCCTAAACTCAAGACCCACAAGGGAGCCAAGCGCCGGTTTCGAGTGACCGGCACCGGGAAGCTGGTCAGAATGAAGGGACACCGCAGTCACCTCAGGCGCAAGAAGAGCGCCAGAGCCAAGCGGCTGTTCGCCAAGAAACTGGAAGTCAGCAAGTCAGATGTTCGGATGTTGAAGCGAGCGCTTCCGTACGGACTGGACTAACTGCTAGAATCTAACACCCCGTCAGCGCCTAGTTTCCGCCCCTGATTGTCGCAGGGGCGGTGTTATGTCCGAACAGTGAAGGAGATCTGAATTTGACCCGGATCAAGCGCGGCGTAATCAAGAAACAACGCCACAAGAAGATTCTCAAGATGACCAAGGGTCATCAGGGCGGGCGTCACACGCTGTTCAGACAGGCCAACGAGTCGATGCTCAAGGCATACTCCTACGCGTTCGCCCACCGCCGCGAGCGTAAAGGCGACATGCGTAAGCTGTGGAATATCAAGATCAATGCCGCGGCGAGGGCCAACGGCATCACCTATAGTACGCTGATCCACGGTCTGCGGCTCGCCGGCGTAGAGGTCAATCGCAAGATGTTGGCTGACCTAGCCATGCGGGACCCGCAGGCGTTCACCCAGATCACCGAAACCGCCAAGAAACACCTTGAGCCAGCGGCCTGACCTGCTAGCTCGACTGGCAACGTAACCAACCAAACGGAGCGGGTCTCAGACCCGCCCCAGTTGGTTACCTCCCTCGTGGATGACATAGGTATTCGCAGCCTATCGGTCAGTCGAGCAAGGTCCTGATGTCCTGAACCACCTCGTTGGAATCGAGCGGGGCAGTGAAGACCACACGGCGTCTGCCCTCGGCATCTATGAGATACACGGGAGTCGAGTGAATCACGAGGAACCTGTCCTCGATCTCGGCGCTCAGGGCATCGATCGCCCCTGTCGGCTCCGGAGTCCGCTTCGACGAGACCAGCCCAGCCGTTTCCGGATCGTCGATGACCGGATCTAGGTAGTAGCTCTCCCAGACCCGTTCCAGGCTCGCGCGGTCGCCAACCAGGTAGCGCCATCGGTCCGCCAGCCCCCACTTGGAGAGGTATCGGGCGGCCGCCTCCACAGTGTCGCGCTCGGGGTCCACACTCACCACGACGAAACGGACTGAATCGGCATCTCTGCCCAGCTCCCGGTACACGTCACGGAGTTGGCCTGTGACAATCGGGCACACGTTCGGACAGTTCGTGTAGAGGAAGGTCAGGACAACCACGCTTCCAGAGAAGTCGTCGAGGCCCACGGACCGGTTGAACTGGTCGGTGAGCGTGAATCCGGGGGCTGGACCCGTGTTGGTCAGCCGGGTGCCGTTGAATTCGACATCAGGCGTCGGCGAGCGGCACGCTAACAGAGCCAGAAGTACGACAGCGAGGGCTGTGGTCGCCATACACCGGCGCCCGGGCCACAGGTCCCGTCCTATCGACCGCGTCACGCGAACGACCACATCCGGAGGGGCTACTCCGCCGGTTCGTTCCGTGTCAGCAGGTAGGCAACAATCGGCACCAGGAACACCAATGCGCTGCCGAGCACTACCACCGCTTCGACTCCGATCGTCTCCCTCAGCACGATGAACGTGACGCCCAGCCCACCGCCGTAGATCGCGATCAGCAGGACCGCCAACATCGGGAACACTATCGAAAACGCGAAGTCTTTGCTCATCTGGGGTTGTCCTCCAACTCGGGACTTGCGTCTCCGAGGTAACTCTTGCGTTGTCTGCGGTTCGCCTGTCTCACGCGTTCCTCTTGCCCGAACCACCTGTAGAACGTGACGATGAGCAGTCCGAGGAACAGGGAACCGCCACCTACCTTCATGATTATCGCGCCTATCTGCTGGTCTGTCAGGGGCGAGATAGACAAGATTCTCGGCGCGTCGACGTAGTGTTGATACAGCGGCTGGCCCGCGAAGGTCAGCGCGCCGAAGACTATGATCTGGGCAACCGACAGTCCGAACAGATACATTATCTGCATCGGGTAGGATACCCTGGGAAGCTCAGGCATAGTGCTGGTTAGCGGCCACCACATAATCATTGCGGTGGTAATCATCATGATGTGCTCGACGACGTGGACCACGTTATTTTCGAGAGAGGTGTTGTACAGGGCCGGTACGTGCCACAGTGAAAAGACGATGTTGAATGCGAGGAACGCGCCGATGGGATGCGTAATTGCGCGCGCGGCTCTGAAGCTCCAGTTCGGCCTCAACAGCGGCCGGATCAGCCAGTCGGGCATCCCCCGCACCATCAGGGGAGGGGCGACCAGCGTCAGCAGCACGTGCTGGAGCATGTGAACGCTGAAGAGGTAGCCGTCGCTGACGGTGTTGATCGGCGAAACCAGGGCGAGGAACAGGACGATGATCCCCAGAGTAAACGTTGCGACCTGCCGAGGGTCCACGTAATCCGCCCACCCATTACGCTCGCGGAGCGGACCGACGCCCAGGAGATACAGACCCTCGATGGCAACGAGGAGGACGATTGATTCAGGTTCGGCCTGCCATGCCGTCCACAACGACCCGGTATCCAACTCTACCCCCGTCCTCCTTCCGAACCCGATCGAGTCGTTCTACGCCTTCAAGTCGCGGGCCGACCCGTGGGTCGAGCGTGTGATCAGAGCAGGAACCAGCTGAACAGCGCCATCAGCGCGAATACGATGCCGGTCGCGACGAACATGCCGAAGAAGAACAGCCCCGAGAACATGCGGGAGTCAAACTTCAGGTGCATGTAGTACAGCAGCACCAGCACGAACTTTCCGATCGACAAGACCGCGAGCACCGGGATGATGGCATAACTGAGCGGCGTTATGTAGAAGACGGCGACCTCGATCGCCGTGAGCGCCGCTAAGATCATGGCGATCTTGAAGTAGGTTGCCGGTGTCGGGTGTCCGGTGTGGACTGTGTGCCCGGTGTCGAGTCCCTCGACGTGGGTTTCTTCCTGACTCATACCTGCTCCGTGCGTCTGATCGATAGTGCTTTGTGCCGGTTTCTCGTTCGAATACTGTCTCAGTGGCCGCCAGTGGCCGCCGCTCCCGGGAACCCTTCGAATACTCCGAACAGGTAAACGACCGTGAAGATCACGATCCAGACGATGTCAACGAAGTGCCAGTAGAGCGCGGCGAGGTCCACGTCCAGTTTCTTCTCGGGCGTAACGCCGCCCTTTCGGAACGAGTGGAAAAGTATGGACAGCAGCCAGATGACGCCCAGCGTAACGTGTGCGCCGTGGAATCCGGTCAGTGTGAAGAACGTCGAGCCGAACAGGTTCGTTCTCGGAGTGAGGCCGTGGACGGCGAAGTCTCTGAACTCGAACGTCTGGAAGGCCAGAAAGGTCGCGCCCATTATCGCGGTTGACGCGAGCCAGATCCTGAATGCTTTGAGGTTGCCTCTCGTGAGCCATGAGTACGCCATTACCATGCTCATCGAGCTCATGAGAAGGACGAACGTGCTGACTGAGGTGACCGGGATGTCGAAGACATCGATGGGCAGTGGACCCTTGATGCTCTTGTTCTTGTAAACGAGATAGGTGGCGATCAGCGTACCGAAGAACATGCAGTCCGAACCCAGGAACGCCCACATCAGGAGCTTTCTGTGATTCAGACCTGTGGTGGTCGGTTCATGCTCGCCATGACTCATGGCGGTCGCGTGTGCCACTGATCAAGCCTCCGTGAGGTTAGTGCGCGGCGTGTCCGCCGTCCGGCTCCGGGTCATTGACGGGCTCGAATGACCACCGATACACCGATACCATTCCAATTACGACACCGGCGACCGTGGCGACCAGCGCTGTCCAGTTCAGCGTCCTGATTCCGCCCTCGTCCACATTCATCAGATATACCAAGCCCATGCCGCCGATGAACAGGCCGAGTCCAACGAAGAACGGCCAGTAGGATGGCTGCGGCAGGTGGATGTCGTGACCCTCGTCCGTATCCGATCCTCCGGCCACAACTGGGACCGCTCGCCGCTCGCGGCGTCGCTGTTTCTCTTCCCACCAGTCGTCGCGGTCCTGAACGTGAGGAATCTCGATGAAGTTGTACTCGGGGGGAGGGGAGGGGATCGACCATTCGAGAGTTCTTCCGTCCCACGGGTCACTGGACGCCGCCTCGCCCTTACGCCAGCTCACTGCCATGTTGTAGATGAAGATGATGAACCCAACGGCAAGCAGAACGGCGCCGGCCGTCGACACGATGTTCCAGAAGTCCCAGCCCATTCCACCGTAGTACGTGTAGATCCGGCGTGGCATCCCGTTCAGACCGGTGAAGTGCATTGGGAAGAAGGTCACGTTCTGCCCGATGAACATCAGCCAGAAGTGTATCTGTCCCTGCTTCTCGTTGTACATCCGGCCCGTCAGCTTCGGGAACCAGTAGTACACCCCTGCCAGGATTGCGAAGATGGCGCCACCGAACAGCACGTAGTGAATGTGGGCGACGACAAAGTAAGTATCCTGCTGCTGGGCATCGGACGGCGCGACGGCGTGCATCACGCCGCTGATCCCGCCGATGACGAACATCGCCACGAACGCAATAGCGAATAGCATTGGGGTCTTGAGGCTGATCGATCCGGCCCACATCGTGCCCATCCAGTTGAACACCTTGATACCGGTGGGAACCGCGATCATCATTGTCGTAATCGCGAACACCGAGTTGGCGACCGGACCGAGTCCGACTGTGAACATGTGGTGGCTCCACACCATCCAGCCCATGAAGGCGATCACCACGCCGGCGAGTACCACGGTCGCGTATCCGAACAGCGGCTTCCGCGAAAAAACGGGAATCACGTCAGACGTGATGCCCATTGCCGGCAGGATCAGGATATAGACCTCTGGATGTCCAAACACCCAGAAGAGGTGCTGCCACAGCACCGGGTTGGCGCCGGCGGCTACATTGAAGAAATTCATGCCAAACGTGCGGTCGAAGTACAGCTCGATCAGCGCCACGGTTATGACCGGGAAGGCCAGCACAAGCAGGATCGCCGTTACAAGTGTCATCCAGGTGAACAGCGGCATTCGCATGAACGTCATGCCCGGCGCCCGCATATTCAGAATGGTGACTATGAAGTTGAACGACGCGGCCAGGGAGGCGATTCCCAGAACCTGCAGCGACAGGATCCAGACGTCGATGCCGTGACCCACGTTGAATGTAATGCCGGTCAGCGGTGAATAACCGAACCAGCCGCCGTTCGGCGCCGCATGAGTGAACCAGCTAATCTTGAGAAGTAAGGCCCCACCCAGGAACGTCCAGTAGCTGAACGCGTTGAGGCGTGGGAACGCGACGTCGCGAGCCCCGATCTGCAATGGCACGACAAAGTTGAAGAAGGCGGCGGACAGCGGCATCACGCCAAGGAAGATCATCGTCGTGGCGTGCATGGTGAATAGCTGATTGAAGATCTCCGGAGTGATCAGATTCTGCTCGGGCCTCGCAAGCTGCATGCGTATCAGCATCGCTTCGATGCCGCCCGAGAAGAACATCACGAAGGCCGTCACCCCATAGAGGACGCCTATGCGCTTGTGGTCAATGGTGGTTATCCACGACCAGATGCCCGTCGGATGGACGGGTCTGGGAATCGCGAGGGGAATGGTGGTCATTCCGGCCCTCCGGACACTGCTGCCGTTCTCACTGGATGTTACTTCAAACTCGACAGGTATGCGACGAGCGCCGATATCTCGGCTTCATCTAAGGCTTTGGACGGGTCTATCCACGGCGGTCCCTCACGGGCCATGACATTGCCCGGTTTGGCTGCTTCGGGGTCTTCCAGCCAGGTCCGAAGATTCTGTTGGAGTACCGCGTCGTTGACATTCTCGTCCTCTCCGCGGTTGTCGAACACGCCGCCGACGATAGTGCTTCTGCTTGCCACGTGTGTCAGATTCGGTCCCTGTAGGGAGACTTGGCCCACACTCACGACAGACTGGGTCTGGTGACATGCGGTGCAGCCCGCCGTCAGGAATACGCGCTTGCCGGCCTGTACAAGTGGGTCGGGGGAGTCCACCGCAGGGACCTTCTCTGACTCCAGCCACGCGTCAAAGTCCTCTCTTGAGTGGACGATCACCCTGAAGCGCATGTTAGCATGTTGCACGCCGCAGAACTCCGCACACTGGCCGTAGTAGTACCCGGTGCGGTCTGCCTGTATCCACATGGTGTTGCCGTTGCTTGGCACCATATCGACCTTTCCGGCAATCTTGGGTATCCAAAAGCTGTGGATGACGTCCACGGATTCAAGGTTGACATTGACAACCTCGTTGACCGGGATGTGAAGGTCGTTGGCGAACCTGATCTCCTTAGAGGGATCGGCTGGGTCCCGATATCTGAACTCAAACCACCACTGGTGGCCGACCACATCAACGGTGAGCGCCCCCTGGTCGGGGCTGACCTGGTTATCGAATATGGTAAAGATCGTGGGTATGGCTACCAGGACCAACAGGGCGGTAGGTCCCGCGGTCCACGCGAACTCAACCGTGCTGTTCCCCTCGATCTGCGGAGGGATCCCGTCTCCGCTACGCCGCCGGAACTTGATCACCGAGTAGAGGATAGCCCCTTCGACGAGCACGAACACAATTGCGCCAGCGGCGAATATAATCCAGAACAGATCGAGCTGGGATTGGGCGACAGGGCCGTCAGCGTCGAATGTCGATTGGGGATCGTTCGGTGTACACCCGAACACCAGCGCCAGTAGAACGCCGACCAGCGCAAGTGCGAGCAGGTGTCTATTGCGCTGATAGATCCTCAACATATTGTGGGGTTCCCCCTGATGCTGTCGACTACTTGCCAAACCGCTGCCGACATCGGCGATAAATCTATCAAAGCACCCTATACCAGTCAAGGTTGAACGACGCTGCGGAACGGGTGTTGATTCCCACAGAACGCCGCTTCCGGCCTACCTGACCACGTTGTCCCAGATTCCCGGTGCGCTCCATCACAATTTCACCACACTGTCGATCATAATGACGAGAAACAGCAGGGCAAGATATCCAAGGGAGTACAGGTACGCCGCCTTGGCGTTTCGGATGCCCGGGCCGCGCATGAGCCGCCACGCAAAGTAGATGAATCCCAGCCCAAGGGCCAGTGAACCGACCAGGTACGGGTAGCCGACGGCGCGGGTCGTGAAGAACATGGAAGTTAGCGCCAACAGAAGTATCGTGTACAGAAAGATGTGGCGCTTGGTCTCATCGACGCCCGCCACCACCGGGAGCATCGGCACGCCCGCAGCCCTGTAGTCGTCTTTGATCAGTAGTGACAGCGCCCAGAAGTGTGGGGGTGTCCAGAAGAAGACGATCGCAAAGAGATAGAGGGCAGGCAGGCCGAGCTCGCCGGTCACCGCTACCCAGCCGACCATTGGCGGAATTGCCCCGGCGGCTCCTCCGATGACTATGTTCTGCGGGGTGTTCCGTTTGAGCGCCTTGGTGTAAATGAATACGTAGAACAGGGTCGCGGAGAGTGTCAGCACAGCGCTCAGGGAGTTGACGAGAGCCCCCAACATGGCGAACGCGAATATGTTGAGCGCGATCCCGAACCACATGGCATGAAGTGGGGGGATGATCCCCGCGGCGACCGGGCGGTTCGACGTCCGGCTCATGAGTCGATCGATGTCGCGGTCGAGGTAGTGGTTCAACGCATTGGCGCCAGCCGCCGCGAGCGCGCCGCCGCCAAGCACGAGCGCCGTCAGCACGGGGTCCGGCGCTCCTCCCGACGCGAGGAACATCCCTCCGAGCGCCGTGAACACCAAGAGGGAGATTATCCTGGGTTTGGTCAGCGTGATGTAACCCAGCAGTGTGTTTCGTGAGCGGTGAAGAACCGCGGCTGAGGTTGCCATGCAAGCTCCCGGGCTAGGCCTGTCCGTAGGCTAAAGCGGCAGTCCGTTGTGGTCGGTGGACGATTGCCGCCATAGCCACCAGCGCTACCCATACCAGAGTCGCCACACTTAGATGAATCGCCTTGAAATTGGCCGAGAATTCGGTCCAGATGAGGACAGCTCCCAGGGCGATTTGCAGCAGAAACGCTGCCGCGACGCTGCCGGCCGCGACACGGGCGGCAGCGTATCCCGCGGCCCGATTCCAGACTCGCCAGGCGGCGGTCAGGACGATCAGGCCCACCACGGCAGCCACAAAGCGGTGAATCATGTGGATCAAGAATACAGCTCCTTCAGGGATGACATCGCCACGACACAGCGGCCAGGTACCACATGCCGGGCCGGCGCCATAGCCTACCATGTACGACCCTGAGAGGATCACTATAAATGTACCGGCAACTGACGCGGACACAAGCGCACTCGTGGGTCCCTTTGCAATATCCTGGTGGAAGGTCTCAGTCCCCACATTTCTGTTCCAACCCGCAATGGCCGCAAAGACCAGGCAAGCGACCAGCACCTCGGCTATGCTCAGGTGAAACAGCACAACCCACCACTCAAGCTCCGTCAACACGGTGACCCCACCCAGAACGGCCGCAATCGCGACCAGCGCTACGGCGCCCAGACTGGCGTAGATCAACTCCCGGCGCTCCTTGAAGTACAGCCAAGTGACTACGGCGTTGGCGGCGACGAGAAGTACGAGTACGGAGGCCGACAGCCGGTGACTGTACTCGATCAGCGTGGCAGCGTCGAAAGGCGGAATGATCTGGCCGTGGCACAGAGGCCAATCCGGGCATCCCAGTCCCGAACCCGTAACCCGGACAACTCCGCCAAGAGTAACTTGACCAAAGGCCGCTGCTAAAGCGGCGACCACCACAGCGCGGAATATGATCCGGGCTCTGTCGCTGGGCAAGTCTCGGTTGATCTGGTTCTGGCCCACACCCGCAGGTCCGGTCAGGTACGGAATGTGCAAAATTTCACGAACTCAGGATAGCACAGGCGCAGATTTGGCGTCAACGAAGTGGAGGCAGTCCGCTTCACCTTGACTGTTTCACGCGACCGTTCCTAGAATGACTTGGCTGGCCGACGGTGACATTGACAACCGACGGATCGACCAGCGATGCGAAATGGCCCGCTAGCTCAATTTGGCAGAGCAACTGACTCTTAATCAGTAGGTTCTCGGTTCGAGTCCGAGGCGGGTCACTCCGACCAAAACACGACGTCCCACCACCTGTCGAATTCAGGAAGGCCGCTCATGGATTTTGGCTTTGCCCTCCCCAAGACGACCGACGGCGGCGCGATGATTGAGTTCGCGCAGGCAGTCGAAGCTCTCGGTTTTGAATCGGTCTGGATGGGAGACCATATCGTCCTGCCCGTTGAGGAGACCGATCAGTACCCGTACACGCCAGACGGCAGGTTCGTTGCCCGTCCTGACGATCCGCAGCTCGATGCGCTGGTGACCCTTAGCTACATCGCCTCCTCAACGACACGAGTTTCGATTGGAACAACCGTCGCGATCGTTCCGTACCGCAATCCCATCCTGCAGGCCAAGATGTTCGCCACGCTGGACGTGCTCACGCAAGGGCGGGTGGTCTGTGGGGTAGGGGTGGGGTGGCTGGAGAAGGAGTTCGACGTTCTCGCGGCGTCATACGTCGATCGCGGACCCGTTACCGACGAGTACCTCCGGATTTTCAGAACCCTGTGGACTGAACAGGAACCCGAGTTTCACGGTGAACACTACGACTTTGACGGAATATACTTCGCGCCCAAGCCTGTGAGGGACGGCCATATACCTGTTTGGGTGGGTGGGCACAGCCGGAGGGCCATCCGAAGAACAGTCAAGTTCGGAGACGCATGGCACCCGACACGTCAAACGCCGGAGTTCGTAGAGCGGAATCTTCCATACCTGCGCGACTTCAGCGCGCAGACCGGCCGCGACCCTGACGAGATCACAATCTCCCTCAAGCGCACTCTCCACTTTACGGACATCGGCATCGAGGAGGGTCCGGCGAATAGGTCCAACGGGGCGCTGATAGCTTCGACAGGGGAGATCATCGAGGACGTCCGGTCGTGCCAGGAGATTGGCATCCACCAGTTGACATTCGACTTCAGAACGCCGGACATCGACGACTGCATCAGGACGATGGAGCATCTCGCCACAGCGGTGGCTCCCCAGATCTGATGTCCGGCGCCGGCGAGAATCGAGGTCCGGGCGGACACTCCGACTACGATGCAGGGCCAGGACCTCTGCACCTGCTTCCTCTGCTCAGACGGGTCTCCAGGGCCTTCTACCTCTCAATTCGGGTTCTTCCGGAACGAGTCAGGCAGCCAGTTGGACTGGCATACCTGCTCGCGAGGATGGCGGACACCATAGCTGACACCGCGGCCGTCTCACCGGACCAACGACTCAGACATCTCTTGGAGTTTCGCCGGCTGCTGAGGGCCGGCTCTCGTACCGACTCGCCTCCCGATCTCATCCGGTCGGTGGTGGAATCGCAGCCGACCGGCGCGGAACGCGACCTGTTGAGCTCGATTCCCACCGCTCTGAAGGCGTTGCGCTCATTGGAAATCCAGGATCGAGACTTGGTCACGGCAATCGTATCCAGACTGACCGAAGGGATGGAATTCGACCTGACCCGCTTCCCATCTGAACAGACCGGGCTACCTGAACAGACTGAGGTGGTCCGGTCGCTGGACAGCGCCCGTGAGCTGGACCGGTACACGTATCTGGTCGCGGGTTGCGTGGGCGAGTTCTGGACCCGTGTCATTGTTGCGCACACGCCGTCGCTCGCCAATTGGGACATCGACTACATGGCGACGTTGGGAATCGCGTTCGGAAAGGCGCTTCAGATGACGAACGTGCTGCGGGACGTCCCGGTTGACCTGCGTGCCGGTCGGTGCTACCTGCCGCGGGAGTGGCTCGATGAGCTCGGGTTGTCCCCTCAAGACTTGCTGGACCCGGACAACAGTTGCATCGTCAGGCCTGTGCTGGTCCGCGGCGTGGAGCTTGCCCTCGAACACTTCGATGCGGCCGAGCGCTACGTCACGCTGCTGCCTCGGAGGTGTGTTCGTCTGCGCCTCGCGGCGATGTGGCCGCTTCTGATGGGGCTCGGGACGCTCTATGAGTTGGCGGGCAACCCCGACTGGCTGAATCCTGGGTCGCGGTCGAGAGTAACGAGGCTGTGGGTGTATCGGATGATCGCCTTTTCGATGCTGGCCGGACAGTCCAACCGGGCGGTTTCCTGGTGGGTGCGCCTGCTGAAACGTCGCGTGGTATCAGCACTTGCGCTGACGTAGGCTCGGCTGGTTGACCACCGTCTAGCCCGGCAATAGAATTGGCCTCACTCTGTCACCGTCTCGAGCCAACGAGGCACATGCCACATGAAAGTCACTGATGTCAGCGCATTCGTCACGAAGCCGCCCGGAGCGTTCTCCAACTACGTCTTTGTCAAGGTTTCCACCGACGAGGGACTCGTCGGATGGGGAGAGTCGAGCATCGGCGCGATCTCGGTTGCGGCGGTTGTCGAGGAGTTCGGCGCTGCGATCGTCGGCAGGGACCCGTTCCGGATCGAGGAAGCCTGGCAGCACATGTATCACCTCCACCACAACATCCGTGGCGGGGCGTTGCAGATGGCGGCGATCTCGGGGATCGAGATCGCTCTGTGGGACATCAAGGGAAAGGCCCTTGGAGTGCCGGTCTATGAGTTCCTTGGCGGGGCAATGCGCGACAAGCTCTGGACATACGGACGCTTCGATGGGGTCGATCCGGACGCCGCGGTCTCCAACACGATGGCCGCGATTCACGTTGACGCATGCACGCCCAACTTCCTTATACAGGAGGGCGGTCACGCGGAGTGGTACGACTCGATCCTGACCGAGCCTTTCCAGCGCCAGGTGGACGGATACTTTGACTTGCCGACCGGCCCGGGTCTCGGGATCGAGGTCAGCGAGGATGGGCTGAACAACAATCCTGTCAACTCGGTCGATGCGCCTGGCGGCTATCGAAGCCGCTACACTCTCCCGTCTCGCCAACAGAACCACTGGGTTTAGGACCCGCGATTCGGAGTGTCAAATTGAAGATCACTGGGTTCGAGACAGGTGTGGTCGCAATTCCGAGGGAGGCCGGTCCGCTTTCGGAGGGTCCTGGCAGCGTTGCGGCCAGCTTCGTGACGCTCAGGCTCCGGACGGATGACGGCATAGAGGGTATCGGGTACGCCGGTTTCGCCTCTGGCGTGATGTTGAAGGCGCTGAAGGAGGCCGTTGACGGACTGGAGGAACAGGCCGTTGGCTCGGACCCAATGATGGTCGAAGAGATCGGGGCGAGACTGCTGGCGATTGGTGGAAGCGGAGCCCCGGCAGGTCTGGTCACGCGGTCGGTTTCCGCGATCGACGTTGCGTTGTGGGACATCCGAGGCAAGGCTCTCGGGCAGCCGGTGTATCGTCTGCTTGGAGGATTCTCGGATTGCGTACCCACCTATGCGAGCGGTCATCTGTGGCGCACCTACGATCTGGACATGCTGGCCACCACCGGCCTCGAGCTGGTTAATCAGGGCTTCACCGCCATGAAGTTCAGGATGGGCGGAGAGGACACGGACGCCAAAGAGATCGAGCGTATGAGAGTGATGCGGGAGGCCGTGGGCGACGGCTGGTTCAGCGTCGGACCTATAGTCCTTTGATGGGGGGTGTCGGAGCGCGTAAGCGTCCTCGATCTGCGCTTGTCGAAACGGACACGCACTGGTGGGCAAGCCTGTCGGCACGCGACGGACCTCAGCCCTCGACTATCTCTACGAGCTCCAGCTCGAACGTGAGTCGCTTGCCCGCCAACGGGTGATTGGCGTCGAGTACCGCCGTGTTGCCCCTGATCGCGGTGACGGTGAACCGGAGTTGTTGGCCCGACCCGTCCTGTCCGACCAGCACCAGTCCGACCTCTACTCCTGACGGCAGCGCTGAGACCTGCTCCTCGATCATCATATCTGGGTTATGGGGACCGTAGGCCAGACTCGACGGAATATCGATTGTCTTGGACTCACCGGGCGACATTCCCAGGACGCCGTTCTCGAATCCCGCGACGACCTGCCGCGTTCCAATGGTGAACTCAAGGGGTTCTCCTCGATCGTATGACGAGTCGAACCTCTCACCGTCAGTCGTGCCGACGTAGTGAACACGGACCAGGTCGCCCAATTTGGCCTGGGCCATCGTTAGCTCCTAGTCTCCTCGGGAGAAGCGCCTGTCCAGACGCTCGTAGTCGTCGTAACCGATCAGATCGTACAGGTCGGCCCTGGTCTGCATGGCGTCGAGCAGGTGTCGTTGTGTGCCCGAGTCGAGGACTTCCTGCAGCGATGATCTGATTGCCTTCGCGGCCACACGCAGGGAAGTCACGGGGAAAATGACCAACTGGTACCCGAGCTCACGGAACTGCTGAATTGACAGATATGGTGTCTTGCCGAATTCGGTCATGTTGGCAAGAAGTGGACCCTCGACCTTAGCCGCGTATCGTCTGAATTCCGGGGCCGACTCCAGCGCTTCCGGAAAGATTATGTCGGCGCCGGCGCTCCGAGCAAGCCGTCCCCGATGGACTGCTTCGTCCATGCCCAGCACAGCCTTTGAGTCCGTCCGGGCTACGATCAGCGCAGAGGTCCGGGCCTCGGAAGCGGCTCGCAGTTTCGATGAAAATGCTTCCCTGGATATGATCTGTTTGCCATCCAGGTGACCACATCGCTTCGGCATTACCTGATCTTCGATCTGAATAGCGGATGCTCCAGCCGACTCGAGCTCGGATACCGTTCTGTACACGTTGATCGCCTCGCCAAAACCGGTGTCGGCATCAACGATCAGGGGCAGTCTCGTCGCGCGCGTCACCCATTGGACCGCGGTCGACAGCTCGTTCAGGGTGAAGAGTCCAATGTCGGGAATCCCGAGACTTGCCGAAAACGCCGCTCCGGAGAAGTAGAGAGCCTGGAAGCCGACCTGCTCCGCGATCAGGGCAGACAGCGGATTGAAGACGCCGGCGACCGGCGTCGTTCCAAGTTTGGCGAGCAGCTCTCGCAGGGTGTCTGCGTCTGGGCTGCGGTTCGAGGGCGTGCCCCAGTCCACTTGGTCGTCACCCCATGAAGCTGCGCCCGTCGTCACTCGACGTCCACTCCTCACCCGCGCCGTCGTCCGGGGAGAACCCGATGATCCGCTCACCCGCTTCGACGTCCCATATCCTGAGGTCGTTTTTCGACATCCCGTACACGATCGCAAATCCGACCGAGGGCGGCGCATCGACCGCCTTCCGGATCAGCTGGGCGGCGTCCCGGTGGCTCAGCCACAGTGAAAGCGCGGCCGGGTGGAAGGTCGGATCGTCGGGTGTCATCACCCAGCCGATTCTAAGGCAGATCACCGACAGACCGAACTCGTCCTGGTAGTAGCTGCCGAGTACTTCGCCGAACGCCTTGCTGACCCCGTACAGGCTGTCCGGGCGCATGTCCCGGCGGTCCAACAGCCTGAACGGACGCCTGACCTCTTCGAGTCGGCCCTCGTAAACCGCGCGATATGGGTCGTCCTTCAGCGGATGGTATCCGACGACGTGGTTGGTGCTGGCGAGGATTACCCGCCGCGCTCCGGCCTGTCTCGCTGCCTCATACACGTTTCGGGTACCGATGATATTGTTGTCCAGGGTGGACTTCCAAGACGCCTTCGGACTTGGGTCGGCGCCGAGATGAACAACGACATCTACTTCATCGAAGGCGGGCAGGATGGACTCGAAGTCGGCGAGATCGACGACATGAGAGTCGGGCCATCCGCACTCCACTCGATCCAGGCCCACAAGATCATACGCGAATCCTAGTTTGTCCCGGACTATTCCACCGATCTGCCCGGCGGCCCCCGTAACCAGTACACGGGGTCTGTTGCTCACGTCGGGCCTCCCTTCAGACTAGGGCCGTTCAAACTGTGGGCGTCCTGCGCTAAAATGATCGCGGCCTCCGATCAGCCGTCGCCGCGCAGCGCCACGAATAGAATGGCTACGACTACCGGGATGATAATGGTCCATAGGACCCTGCGTGGGGTGAAGTGGAACATAGAGTTTTGGTTCTGCTCGGCGGAACTGTCGTCGGTCAACGGGACGAATGTTAACACACACCCGGAAGGGGATGGGGGTTGCGGGTTTGGGATATCGACTGGTAGCTCTCGATGTTGATGGAACGATTCGGAGCCAGGAGCATCCGCTCTCTGACTATACGCGGGAGACTATTGCCAGGGTGGAAGCAGCCGGGGCCGTTGTTACCCTGGCTACTGGCAGGACCTACAAGAGTGCGGTGCGCGCCGCGGATGAACTTGGTCTGTCCGCCCCGATCGCTACGTTCCAGGGCGCGCATGTGGCCCTTCCAACAACCGGAGAAGTGCTGTGGCACGTTCCCCTGACCGCCGACATGACCCATCAGGCTCTGGCCTACTTGGCAAACATGGACGATGTCGAGGTCCTTGGCTATCCGGGTAACGACGTCTTCGTGATGGAGATGACGGAGTGGGCAGGCGCATATGGCGACCGCAACTCCATCCCGGTGCATGTCGCGGCCCCTGATGACTTCGTGGCGAGTCCCATGACGCGGCTGGTGGTACGCGGTGAAGATGACCACATCGAACGACTGGTACCCGAGCTCAGGGACCGCTTCGCGGGCAGCATGTATGTCACCAGATCGCTGTCTTACTTCTGCGAGATCCTCAATCCCGAGGGTGGCAAGGACAAAGCGCTGAGCTGGCTGGGTGACCACCTGGGAGTCGGTCGCAATGAGACCATTGCCTTTGGCAATGGCTATAACGACGTCCAGATGCTGGAATGGGCCGAGATGTCGGTAGCCGTCGAGGGCGCCGTTCCGGAGGTGCTCGATGTCGTGGACCTCGTCGCTCCGCCGATGGAAAAGGACGGCGTCGCCAGGGTACTCAATGACCTGCTGGACAAAGGTATGATCGGGTGAGCAGTCTCAACAGACCCGTGGTAGTCGTACTTGGCGGCATCAACATGGACCTTGTCGGATCGACGGATCGACTGCCGATCACAGGGGAAACCGTCTTCGGAAAGTCGTTTCACACCGCTCCGGGAGGCAAAGGAGCAAACCAGGCAGTCGCTGCCGCGAGACTCGGGGCGCATGTCCGTATGGTGGGCCGTGTCGGCACCGATGACTTTGGGACCGCGCTGGTCGATGGGATGCGCCGGGAGGGAATAGACGTCTCAGGAGTGGCGATCGATACTGATAATCCCACAGGGATCGCAATGATAATTCTCGACCGCTACGGAGAAAACTGCATCGTCGCCATCTACGGGGCAAACATGGCTTGTGACGAGGTCCAGGTCGAGTCGGTGGCGGCCGCCCTCGATGGCGCAGACATACTCCTGCTCCAGTTGGAAACGCCATTGGACGTTGCCAAGTCCGCCGCGAAGCTGGCTACGGATAGAGGAATCCGTGTGGTCTGGGACCCAGCCCCAGCCGTGGACATGGGACCGGATGCGTTCGCGCTCTGCGACGTGCTTACTCCGAACCAGGTCGAAGCACAGTTCCTCACGGGAGTAGAAGTCACCGATCCGGCCTCCGCGCATGAGGCCGGTGAGCGGCTTGTCGCCGAAGGTGTGTCTGCGGCAGTCGTGAAGCTAGGCGAAGGCGGCGCGTATTACACGACTGGCGATGCCGGGGGATTCGTGGCGCCGTTCCAAGTCGAGGTCGTGGACACCGTGGCGGCCGGCGACGCTTTCGCCGCCGGACTCTCAGTGGCGTTGGCAGAAGGCCGCGACCTGGAGTCAGCGGTCAGGTTCGGCTCCGCGGCCGGGGCCTTGGCGGTGACGCGCCCGGGTGCGCAGCAGGCGATGCCGTCGCGCAAGGATGTCGATCGAATCTTCAGGATTGCGGACGTTCGGTGACGCGAGGACCGTTGGACGTAGTACACCAGGACGACCGAACCGTGTTACCAGTCGCTTCCACCACCGGGGAGCAATCGGCCTCCGACGAGCCCAAGCGGCCCGGGGACATCAGCAGGCGCGTCGCAATTGTTGGGATCGCGGCCGTGCTTGTCGTGGCGCTCGCATTGCGATTCTACGGCCTGAGCTGGGACGATGGCTTTTCCTGGACTCCTCACCCGGATGAACGCGCCATACTGATGAACGTCGGTGAGCTCGGCTTTCCTTCGCTCGGCGAGCTGGAGGTGTTGTGGGAGGCTGACGAGAGCCCGTGGAACCCGGGATGGTTCCCCTACGGCAGCTTTCCACTCTACCTGTTGAAGGCCGTGCAGTCCTCCGGCGAGTTCCTGCTGGGAGTGCGGATCGAAGATCTTCGGACTCCGGGCAGGGCAGTATCAGCGCTCGCGGACATCGCGACAATTGCGCTGGTTTACCTCCTGGGCGCCGCGACTTCGTCCCGGAGAACCGGCCTGATCGCGGCGGGACTCGTTGCCCTCGCGGTACTTCACATCCAGCTCAGTCACTTCTTCGCGGTGGATACGCTGCTGGCGCTCTCAGCGGTGGCGACCGCCTACTTCCTTGTCCGAGTCGCGCGTGACGGTCGCACGACCGATTCCGCGCTCGCCGGAGTGTTCATAGGCCTCGGGCTGGCCACCAAGATCAGCATCGCGCCCATTCTGGCGTCATACCTCGTCGCTCACCTCGTCTTTGCGTCCGGCATGTCGCTGTCCAAGGACCGACGTCCGGCATCCGCTTCCGGGCGAGTCTCGCAAGCTCTGGGCGGCGCCATGATTGGCTCGGCCGTCATTCTCGCCGTTTTCTTCATCGCCCAACCGTATGCGCTGTTGGACTGGACTCGCTTCTATGCGGACTTCGTCGAACAGTCCGAGATGGTCCGCAGGATCAGGGACTATCCGTACACGCGGCAGTACGTCGACACTACGCCGTACATTTACCAGGTCCGCCAGTTGATTACGTGGGGGCTGGGTTGGCCGCTGGGAGTCGTGGCGTGGGCGGGACTGGTCTTCGTCGCCGTCCGCGGCATGGGTGTGGCGGCCATATGCGGATACCTCGTGACGGGCATTGTAGTCCCGCTCCTAGTCCTCATGGCGTCGAACAGTGTCGCGGGGATATTGGTCGCGTCCGCGTTTGCGGTGGGGTCACTGGTAGCCACTATGCCGGCGCGGCGCGAGGACACGAGAATAGACGCGGTGCTGCTGACGTGGGTTGTGCCGTATCTGCTTATAATCGGCGCGTTCGACGTCAAGTTCATGCGTTATCTCTTGCCCGTCACGCCGTTTCTGATCCTGTTCGGATCGAGGATGCTAGTGGTGGCGTGGGACACAGTGCGCCGGCTTCAGGGCATCCTCGGTCGGACCATGCGGACCGCGTTGGTAGGACTGTTAGCGATCTCGGCCGTGGCCACGGCTTTCTACGCATTCTCGTACACCGGCGTGTACCGAGTTGAGCATCCCGCGGTGCGGGCTTCAAGTTGGATCAGGGCGAACTTACCTGAGCGGTCCGTAATCCTGAAGGAGCATTGGGAGGAGGGTCTGCCTGACCTGCACCGGTACCGGGTCCGGGAGCTGGAGATGTACAACCCGGATGTTCCGGCGAAGTTCGACCGGATCAGCTCTGACCTGGCGCATGGTGACGCGCTGGTCCTCTACAGCAACCGCCTCTACGGGACCCTTCCGAGGCTGCCCGAGCGTTACCCCGTAAGCCGCGAGTACTACAGGCTGCTGTTCTCAGGGCAGCTGGGATATCGGTTGGAAGCCCAGTTCACCGCTTTTCCGGAGCTTTTCGGTGTGGGCCTGACGGACGACACGTTCGGTCGTCCGGGACTTCCGGCCCCCATAACACCGGTGGGAACTGATCGGTCCCTGGCATCGCTCAACCTGGGCTACGCCGACGAGAGCTTCACGGTGTATGACCATCCCAAGGTCATGGTATTCAGCAACGTCGATCGGCTAGATGCCGAAACCATTCAGAAGCGAATTGAGTCCGCTGCTCCCGGATTCCCGAGCAGCGTGGTGACGCGGGTGCAGCAGCCAGACGACACCGGCAGCCAGCTGATGTTGACCTCCGAGCAGTTCGAAGCGCGCGAGGCGGGCGGTACCTGGACAACCATAGTCGATACCGGAGGTTGGGTGAGCAGGGCGCCGGTCGTGGCGTGGCTGATCGTGGTCGAAGGCGTGGCTGTGCTCGCGTTCCCCATCGGTTTCGTGGTCTTTCGCCCACTCGCGGACCGGGGTTGGCTGTTGTCCAAGGTGCTCGGTCTGCTGCTGGTCGGTCTTGTGACCTGGCTGCTGGCCAGTCTGGAGCTGATGGCGTTTACCCGGTCGGCGGTCTCGGTGGGTGTGGCGGCGCTGTTCCTGGCCGGTGTTGCGACTCTTTTGGGGAACCGGAAAACCATTGCGGGGTTCATCCGGCGACACTGGAAGACAATCGCGGTGGCTGAGACCGTGTTCCTCGTCGCGTTCTTCGCGTTCCTGCTGATTCGAGCCGCGAATCCGGACCTTTGGCATCCCTTCCGGGGAGGAGAGAAGCCGATGGATCTGGCGTACCTTCATGCGGTGCTCAAGTCTGCCTACATGCCGCCATACGATCCGTGGTTTGGCGAGGGTTACATCAACTACTACTACTGGGGCCAGTTCCTGGTCGCGACCCTGATACACGCGACGGGGATCGTCCCCGAGGTCGCCGTGAACATCGCGATCCCGACATTCTTCGCCATGACTGCCGCCCTGGCGTTCTCGCTTGTCTTCAACATGGCTGCGGCTGCCAAAGTAAGAGGTCACCTGCACGGAGGAGTCTCTCCGGTGGTTGCCGGCTTCGGGGGGGCGCTGTTCGTTGCGGTGCTTGGAAACTTGGACGGGGCCGTACAGGTCACTCAGACGGCGTGGCGGTCGGTAATACAGGGACTGCCCGCGGGCGAGTTCGACTTCTGGAAGTCGAGCCGTATGATGCCGCCCGATCCACCGGGACATGAGATAACCGAGTTCCCGTTCTTCACATTTCTATTCGCTGATCCCCATGCTCACCTGATGGCGCTCCCGTTTACGCTTCTGTGCATTGGAATCGCCCTTGCCATCGTCCTGGGCATGTCCGGGCCACGCTGGCTGAGGACGGTGTGGAGTCCATCGCACCTGTTGCGGATCGCCATGCTGGGACTTGCAGTCGGAGCGCTCCGACTCCTCAACGCCTGGGACTTCCCGACGTATCTACTGTTCGGAGTCGCCGCGGTCGGCCTGGGAGAGTATCTCGCGTTGGGTGGCCTCTCACTCGGTGTACTATTGAGGTCGGGCCTCAAAGCCGTGATAGTTTTCTCAGTTGGCTACATCGCCTTCCTGCCTTATCACCTTAACTACGAGACCTTTTTCAATGGCATTGAATCGACCACGAACACGACGCCCTTACCGCAGCTCCTCGCAATTCACGGGCTCTTCGTATTTGTGATCGGCACTTTCCTGGCGAGGGAGCTCCGGGTCCGGTTCAGTGGCGCACTGACCGAAGTCGGCCGCTGGTACCACGCGGCTCGACGGGCGGTGACCGGGCAGGTCGGCCCTGATCCGGTCACCGCCGGGTGGGTTCAGGTGGGGCCCGCCCTCGTGGTGGCCGTGGTCACAGGTCTGACGCTGATCGGTTTTCTGATTACTGCGCTCGTGTCGGGGTCCGCCTGGAGTACGGTTCTGGTCACAGGAGCGCTTCTGCTTGCGACGTCAGCCGTGGGATTGGGCGTGTTGGCGCAAAGGACGACCGACGCGCCGATCACGGCGTTTGTGACCCTGGCTGCGGGGACCGCCTTCGCGCTGGTCATCGGCCTCGACTTCGTCAGGGTGGAAGGCGACATCGATCGGATGAACAGCGTGTTCAAGTTCTACCTACAGGTCTGGGTCCTGCTCGCGATCTGCGCTGCTTACATGGTGTGGCGGATGGGGGTGACCTCCGGTGGATCGCCGGGGAAGGGGACGCTGAATTTCCGCCGCGCATGGCTAGCGGTGTTTGCGGTGTTGCTGCTGGGCGCGGCCGTCTATCCGGTGCTGGGCACCCGGGACAGGCTGAGAGACCGCTTCGATGGCAACGTGACTTCTTTGACCCTCGATGGGGTCGCGTATGTGGATGGGACCACTTATCGGGATAGGAATGGGCCGATTGACCTGGAGGCTGATTTTGACGGTATTCGGTGGCTCCGTGAGAACGTGCAGGGATCGCCGATCATTCTCGAGGCAAATACCGAGACCTATAACTGGGGAGGGCGTGTATCCATCTACACGGGCCTGCCCAGCGTGGTCGGATGGAGGTGGCACCAGGAGCAGCAGCGGTGGGGATACCGGTCTCAAGTGGCGCGGCGGATTCGGGACGTGGACCGGATCTATTCCACGACCCACGCGATCGAGGCCGCAGCGCTACTACATATGTACAATGTGAGGTACGTCTATATCGGCCAACTCGAGAGGCTCTACTATCCGGAGGCGGGTATCGCCAAATTCGACGACGGACTCAACGGCAGCTTGCGCCTCGTCCATAACACCGATTCCGTGTCCATCTACGAGGTACTGAACTGAACCGTCCGAGGTCGCCATGTGCAGAAGCATCAAGCAGCTTAGAAACCCAGACCGGCCCCCTACCGATGATGAGATCAGGGAGGCCGCTCTCCAGTTCGTCCGCAAGATCAGCGGCTACCGTAAACCGTCCAGGGTCAATGAGGACGCCTTTGACAGAGCGGTTACCGATATCGCCGCAATGTCGAGGACCCTTCTGGACTCGCTCAAGGTCGGTGCCCGGGCACATCGCTGAACCCCGCGTCTATCGTGAGTTTCGTCGTCCGTTTCGGGCGACTGCCGCTGATAGGGGCGATACTAATTAGGGGGCAGAAAGTCGCTGTGGCCCGGTTCACTGCGCCGTCGCCCCTCCGTCGATTATGAGAGGTTGTCCGGTCATGAACGATGACTCGTCGGAGGCTAGGAATAGTGCTCCGTAGGCGATTTCCCTGGGCTGGCCGTGACGCTTGAGGAAGTTCGAGCCGGCCGCGGCCGTCAGGAACTCCTGCCGGTCCTCGCCGGTGAACTGCCGGTGGAGCTCGGTGGCCTGCGTGAGGATCGCTCCCGGGCAGACGCAGTTTACCCGGATGTTGTCCACAGCCAGATCCATAGCCAGGCAGCGCGTGAGCTGCATCAGCGCCCCCTTCGAGGTGTTGTACGGGACAAACGCCGGCGCGGCGACGAAACTCGAAACCGACGCGATGTTGACGATCGATCCGCCTCCAACCGATCTCATGTGCGGCAGAACGTGCTTCACCGCGTAGGCGGGGCCGAGCACGTTGACTCCCAGGACGCGCTCCCACTGGTCGTCGGTAACGTCTTCGACCCGCCCGAATACGAATGCCGCCGCGTCGTTGACGAGAACATTGACAGGTCCGTAAGTCGTGACCGCCGCGTCAACAGCATTTGCCACGTCCGGCTCACTAGAGACGTCGGTCCGGACGTAGATAGCGCTGCCGCCGGCTTTGTTGATGATGTCAACGGTCTCTGGCCCACCGACGGAGTCGATGTCGGCCACTACGATCCTGGCGCCCTCTTCCGCAAACAGCCCGGAGATAGCCCTGCCGATTCCAGCGGCTCCGCCGGTCACGATGGCAACTCTGTCTTCAAGTCTCATATTGAACTCCCGCGCGGTAGTGTTGACGTTTGCCGTCGGAGCATACCGTACTGCAATGTGACAGGGCACGCAACGACGCATCGTACTGGGGAGCCTGATTCAATTTAGAGTGACGGTATTGCTCTGTCGCGGTGCGCAGGGGTGGAGGTAGCCACTAAGATGATGATGCGCCTGACCTCATCTGCTATAGTCTGCTCGATTAGAGCGGTGTCAGGAGGTGCGACGATGGGACACAGCAAGCTTGCAATCGATGGAGGGACACCGGTCATAACGGACCAGTTGCCGACCGGAGTGTCTGGGCCGAGCGTCATCGGTGACGAGGAGGTTGAGGCGGTCACTGAGGTGCTCAGAAGGCGCGAGCTGTTCCGTTACCCCAAGGCCAAGAGCGAGGCGGCCAGGTTCGAGGCAGAGGCGGCGGAGCGCCTGGGCGTGGAGTATGCGCTGATGGTCAACTCCGGTACCAGCGCGCTGATCAGCGCACTGACCGGGGTGGGCGTCGGCCCAGGCGACGAGGTGATCGTCCCCGGATACACCTACATCTCGACCGCGGCGGCGGTGATGGCCACGGGCGCGGTGCCGGTAATAGCGGAGATAGACGAGTCGCTCGGACTTGACCCCCAGGACTTCGAGCGGAAGATCACCCCGCATACGCGGGCCGTCGTTCCGGTCCACATGCGTGGCGTTCCGGCTCGACTGGAAGAAATCCTGGCGATCGCGCGGAAGCACGGGCTGAAGGTGGTGGAGGACTGCTGCCAGTGCGTCGGGGGGTCTTACATGGGCCAGAGTGTGGGCACCTACGGCGATGCCGGCGCCTGGAGCCTGAACTACTACAAGACCATCTCTTCGGGCGAGGGCGGGCTGGTGTACACGAACGATCGCGACATATACGAGCGGGCCTGTTTCGCCGCCGACCCGGGCCTGCCCATGTGGACGGCCAGAGAAGACGTGGAGTGGCGTAACGAGCCGTTCCCTAGACAGACCTATCGTCCCAGCGAGGTGTTGGCGGTGATCGCGCGGGTGCAGCTCTCCAAGCTCGACGATATCCTGGAGCACCAGAGGTCGCTCAAACGAGCATTTCTCGAAGGGTTGGAAGAGGCGAGGGGATACCGGATGCAACATGTGGATGACCCCGCCGGGGATACGGGCGTATCGGCCTCTGTCATCGTCCACGACAAGGAGTCGGCAGTCGGGTACGCCCACGCGCTGAAGGCGGAGGGAGTCGAGGCGGCTACGGTGTACAACGACGGGTTCCCCGACAGGCACATCTATACGTACTGGGACTCGATCCTGGAGAAGCGCTCTCACCATCCTTCAGGGTACCCATGGAAGGATCCGAGCTACAAGGGGAACGTCGAGTACTCTAGGGACATGTGCCCGCAGACGCTGGAGATCCTGGGGCGCAGCCTGCGCTTCGACTTCAACATGAACATGACGGTCGAGCACGCGCGGCTGATGGCCGAAGCTCTGAACAAGGTGGACGCCGGGCTATGAAGCCGATAGAGACATGAGAGCGACCCCTGTGAGCCTGTCTCGTCAGCTTACCTGTTCTCTTATTCTGTCCAGGTTTTGTACAAAGATGCGTGCGCCTTGTCGCAACGGTTTCACCGCATCCTGCTCAGGATCGCATCTCTCGCTTCCAGAAACGGCCTTTGAAGATAGGCTAGGTGGTCGGCTTCACCGTGGCGGTGTGTGACCGAGCCCACAGGCCGTACGCCCGCGGTCTCTCTGATGTATGTCAAATCGCCATCTATGAGCGTGAGCATGTACTGCGCGGTGGCGGAGTCGAACATGTCCCACTCGCCGCCGCAGGCCACGTAGATGGGAGACGTATGCGCGAACACACCTCGATTCCACACGTCGTGATGCCGGACGATGTCGAAGTAGTCGAATGCCCCCGTTCGAGCCGCGATCCAGGTATGGCCGTCGACCCTGATCTTCTCCTTGAGTTCGAGCCGGCGAGCGCCGTTGCGGCTGTCCGTACGCGCCACCACTCGGCCGTCCTGGACGATCTCTAGTGAGAACACTGGCAGAACACTCTCCGACCAAGCCTCGACCTCCACGCTTCCCGGGCCGGAAATGGTCAGCGTATCGCCGACCTCCTTGCCGTCGACCGACAGGTGGATGATCGGACCTCCGCTCAAGAAGGTCCGACCCGCCGCGACCGACCGGCACCAGTTTTCGTAGCTGAATTCCTGGTCGTCCGGCAGCAGCGCATAGGTGCGGTACAGTCCGACCGGCACATCGCTGCTCATCTTGTCGGTGCCTCCGACAAGCGGGAGGCGATAGCCGCAGTTGAGGTACCGGTAGTACTCCATGTGGTTCGGACGGGTCTGTCGCAGCATCTCCACACCGTCCAGCCGTCCCGTGGCGACCAGCGCGGCCGGTTCACCGTTTGGGTTGGGAAAGTGCGGGTTGATGACCCATGCCCCCTGCGCGTGCGCCTCATCCGCCCAGTGAGCCAGCGTGGTCTCCATGTGACCGCCGATCTCAGCCTCTCCGGGACCGTCTGAGCACCAGGGCATGACAGGCTCTTTCAAACCCCACAGGATCATGTGGCCCATGAAGTGCTGACGATTCTCCTGGGAGACGTAAACGATGTTCTTGCCATTCTGGACGACGCTCGCCCTGCCGGTGAAGTCCTCCGTGTTGGTGAAGAGGCTGCCCCACTGGGATTGGAGCAGGTTGACCACGTTGAGGTCCTCTCCGCTGGACTCCATGTGCGCGCCTTGCGTCGACAGGAAATGTACGTGGGAGTCGCCACTGAACCAGCGCCGGGCGTTCATATCTACCCAGCGTTTGATGCGCAGCTCCAGCCTCTGCTGGCCTGGCTCGATACGCACCTTGGTCCGCAGAGGTTCGTATTCGAATCCGCGCGCCACGTCAACGATCACGTCGCCGCGCGGGAGCCAACCTTCGCACCGACCGTCGATATAGGCGTATGTGATCTGGCCCATGCGCACATCGCCACCCACGTCTATGTGCCACGAGTCCAGGTTGGAGTTGACCTGGTTGTGATGCCCGTGCGGCTGGTAAGGAATCCCCTCCGGAGACCTGAAGTGAACCCGACAGGGGACTGGTGTGCCGGTGTCATCGTCCACGACGGTCACTTTCACCCAGTTGCGCCCGCGGTCCGCCATCTCCATTCGGACCCCGGGAGTCTCCGCATGTCCCTTCTCCTCGACCTCGCCCCACGGTAGCTGGGCGATGGTCTCGCCGTCCTGTCTGACCGACACGGTCGCTGAAGGCACTGCGGAGATCTCCGCGTACGAGGGACTGGCGTCATCGTTTTGCTGCTCGCCGAATCCCCGGTGATACCCGGTCAGGAAGCCGTCATCAGGGTCTTTCGGAAGCGGAAAGGCGTAGGTGGAGTCGCCCCTGTCGACATCCACCTCTACGTCGAACGGGCTGGATGCCAAGACAGGGTCGGTGATTGTAATCTTGGCCTCTCGACGCCCCTGACGGGCGAAGGGGTGTTCGTCCAGATGACTCAGCGTCACCCCCGCTACCACGAACGCCGGACCATGGGGGACGATCTGGATAGCTTCCACTGGGACCTCGGGTTCAGGGTTGGTCCAGGACCACAGGAAGTAGCTCCGGGCGGTCGCTTGGAGGTACTCGGTCTGCCGACGCCCGACCTCCTGCCACTGTCCTTCCTTGCGGGGCATCAACCGGTGCTTGCCGTCGGTGACCGCACGAAACGGCAGACCGGCTGCGCCCTGAAATGAGTCAGTGGGCACTAAGCCGATCTCGAACCGTTCCCTGATTGGGACGACCCGTTGTTGGCCGTTCTCAAACGAAAAGACGTAGTCGGCGACGTGGACGCCCACCGGGCCGCCGGCGTCGATATCGGAGGAGAGAAGCCTGTGCGCGAAGATGATCCTGGAAGTGGAACGACCCACCGGGACGGTGACCCGCTCACTATCGCCATCCAGCGATACGAAGCACTTGGAGGGATCATCGCCGATCGCAAATGGCAGGCCTCTGAAGCGGCGCGGGCCGATATCGGCAGTGGCGCCCGCTCCGAGCGCATCCAGACCTCCGTTCAGATGTTCGGCAAGGTCAAGAGGTTCGTAGTCGGGCATGTCTTCGCCTCCTGGTCTCCGTAGCTATTCTGCACCCGCCACCGGCGCGGGCTGCCGTCCACCGCGTCCACGTCGGTGAACGGTATTGCCTGGATCATCTGGCTCTGACCATACTCGAGTCTCTATGCCTTGTCCATTCCGAACTCGGCTCCATATCCGCTTGCGTACCCGTCGCCACTCTTCGGACAAACTTCCAGGATAGTGCCCTAGTCGTCGGCTGTGGAGTCGGACTCCCGAAGTAGAATCGGGGGAAGGTCCAGCTCGCGGACTATGCTGTTGAAGGCTTCTACGTCGTTCTCGATCACTCGTTGCAGCGCGTGGAGCTGCCGGTCGATCTGAGAGCTCAGATCGTGGTACACGCCGTAGGACTGCTGCGTGGGCGCGCCGTCCGCCATTCCGACGGTCTCTCCGAGGGAGGCGAGCCTCGAGCGCAGGCCTCTTGCGTAGGACGACCCACGCATGCGCGCACTCGATCCCCCGGTTCCCAGAAGCAGTTGGTTCTCGATCGTCGAAGCCTCGCTGTGCAGCCCATTCGCAGCTTCCTCCACTACGCCGCGGCCCGTTGCACCCGTCGAACGAGCGGTCCACTGTTCAATTTGGGCGAGGATGCTTCGGACCGTACCGACGGCATCCGAAGACTCTGAAACCTTGTCCCGAATGGCAATCAGCAGCTGGTTCTGACGTCGAAGATCGTCCGCCGTTACCTTGACCCTGCGGTCCAGGAGGACCTCGAACTCCTCCTCGCGCACCTGGTCGCCGACTTCAAGTCGTACGCGATAGGCCCCCGGAGGAATAGTGGGAACGTACATCGGACGACGGGACTGGGAATCGGCCTCGATGGGTCGAGCGCCCTCATGCTTCATGTCCCAGGTGAACCGGTTCATCCCCGCTTCCGCGGGTACCCCGGGAGCGCCACCCCGACTTGACAGGCGCCTGATCACCTGACCTGCCGAGTCGATGAAGGTTAGTACGACTTCACCTTCCGGTTCATTTTGAAGGAAGTACGTAATCACCACACCGTCGGGCGGATTCCGGCCGGCGTCGATTGGCACCCTCGACCGGGCGCCGTGGTCCGTCTCTGCAATCCGGTATGTCGTCGGGATGCCGAGGGTCAGCTGGTAATGCTTGGTGCGTCCCGATGTCTGCCGCCGGTATATGTAAGGCTCGGAGAGAACCCGGTAGGTGCGCGGAGGCTGGAAGAGGTGCATCTGCGCCCCGGCTTCCACCTCCCCCAGCTGGTGGAGCAACGAAACGCCATCGAGTATCCAGAGCGCTCTGCCATGTGTGGCTGCCACAAGGTCGCCGTCTCTGAAGACCATGTCGTGGATGGGAACCGGCGGGAGGTTGAGCTGAATCGGATTCCAGCGCTCGCCGTAGTCTAACGAGACGTATACACCTCCTTCGGTACCCGCGTAAAGAAGCCCCGGTCGATCCGGGTCCTCCCGAACAACCCGGGTGTAGTCGCCCTCGGCGATCCCTCGATCTATTCGCGTCCAGGTCGCTCCGTAGTCACGCGAACGAAATAGGTAGGGGCTGTAGTCACCGTGCTGGTACCTTGCGGCGGCGATGAATACCGTACCGGGCTCGTGGGGTGACGGATCCACCGCGTAGATGGGGGTCCACTCCGGCATTTCGGGCGGGGTAACGTCCGTCCAACCCAAGCCGCCGTCCCGCGATACATGCACCAGTCCGTCGCTCGACCCGGTCCAAAAAACGCCGGGTTGGACCGGCGATTCAGCGAATCTGGAGATCGCGCAGCGTTCGAATGGCGCGATGCTCGTGTCCGGATTGGATTCCTCCTGGTCGGAGACGTCATTCCTCGTCAGGTCAGGACTGATCGTCTCCCAGCTGGAGCCGTCGTCGACAGACCTGTACACGACGTTGGCCGCCGTGTACAGGACGTTCGGGTCATGGGGGGAGAGCGCTATCGGGATGTCCCACTCGAACCTGTACTTACTTTCCTGAACGGTTAGGCCGGTGATGTCAGGCCACACCGTAACTACGCGCACCTGCTCGGTGGAGTGGTCGTACCTCAGCATGACAGCGCCTGCTCCAGGCGAGCTGCCAATCGCGCCCGAGTAGGCGATGTTCGGATTGTCCGGCCGGACCACGATATGCCCGCTCTCCGAGCTGCCGACCGAGTAGCAGTCCGACCAGCGAATCGCTCCCCGGCTCGAACGGCTCGGGACACTGATCGAGGTGTTGTCCTGCTGGGTGGCGTAAACGCGGTACGGAAACTCGGCGTCCGTCGTCAGGTGGTAGAACTCGCCGGTCGGCTGGTTGTAGATGGATGACCAGGACTCGCCGCCATTGAAGGTCACGCAGGCCCCGCCATCGTTTCCGTTGATGATGCGGTTGGAGTCTTTCGGGTCGATCCACAGATCGTGGTTATCGTAGTGAGGCGCCTCAACCGTGCTGAACGTGCGGCCGCCGTCAATCGACTTCCAGAATGATTGATTGAGGTTGTAGATGACTTCCGGATTCTGCGGGTCTCCGAAGATGTGATTGTAGTAGTGGGGTCGTAACGTCATCTCGGGGTCGTCGTTCACCTGCTCCCACGTGCCGCCCCAATCTTCGGAACGGTACAGGCCGCCGGCCCTGCCGCCAATCTCTGCGTGCGCGGCCACGTCGAACAGCGCCCAAACCCGACCCGGCCTTGCGGCCGTTCCGGTGACACCGACCCGACCCTTACTCACATTCGGCAGCCCGGGAGTCTCTGTCAGGTCGGTCCAGGTGTCGCCTCCGTCGGTGGTCCGGTAGATCCGGGTGTCGGGGCCGCCGCTGTATGAGCTCCAGTAACTACGACGCGCGTCCCATGTGGATGCGTACAGCACGCGCGGATTGGTTGGGTCCATCCAGATGTCGTTGGCGCCGGCGTTTTCACTACGGAAAAGGACTTTCTCCCAAGTAACTCCGCCGTCGTCCGATCGAAAAACGCCCTTCTCGGAATCGGGTCCCTCCAGGTGTCCCAGGACCGCGCTGTACACCAGGTCCGGGTTGTGCGGATGAATGCGGATCTGAGCGATGTATCGCGTTCTTTCGAGGCCCACGTTCTGCCAGGTGCGGCCCGCGTCCGTGGACCGGTACATCCCGTCGGCCCGCGACGTCCAGTGGAGCCTGGGGATTGCCGCGCACGACTCGCCCATTCCCACGTAGATGACGTTCGGGTCCGACTCGGAGACGGCGATTGCGCCAACGGCGGACGTCTTGAAGAATCCGTCCGACACGTTCTCCCAGTAGGTACCCCCGTCGTTTGTCTTCCAGACACCTCCGGCACAACCGAAGTAAAAGACCATCGGACTCGACGGGTCCCCCGCGACGGCGACTGCCCTTCCTCCGCGATAAGGGCCTATGCACCGCCACTCCAGGGAGTTCGGAATGAGTGACGCAACCCGCGACGGACTGAGACTGCCCTCCGATATGGCTTCGTTATCGGTATCAGGTGTCCTCAACGCGCGGACCTCCTCAGGGTCGGAGAGTGTCGGATTTATTGTGGATGATGGAGTCGGATCATGTCACGTATGCTTTGGCGCGTCAACGAGAGTCATGGTTCCGTTCTGCCATCAGTCTTGACTCATCCGTCTCGTTTTAGCATAAGTCCCGGACTGCTGGCTCCTACTAACACAGGTTCGATGACGTCGGCCGAGTAGTTCGGTCAGGTTCTCATCGTATATAATCACATATCAGCAGGGGAATCGTGGTTGATGTACGGGCTGCCACGACGACTAGCCCAGCGGCGATGCTGGAGGAAGAAGCTGTGGAGGAGTTCAGAGCGAGTCTGAGGGACAAGTTGCTCACTCCTGGCGAGGCTGGCTACGACCGATTCGTAGCGGGCACATGCTATCCGCGTAACGATTTATGGATATCACAAGCAGTATGAACACGAGGAGAGAGGTGTGACGGTCAACAGCGCGAAACGCCGTATGATGGAAGGAAAGCTCGCAATCGGTGCCGAGGTGGGACTCGGCTCGCCGCTCTCAGGGGAGCTAATCTCCCCGCTGGGGTTCGACTTCGTTCTAGTTGACACCCAGCACGGGTCTTGGGCCGACGAGGGCACGATGCTGGCATTCAGAGGCATCGGGTTGGGGTCGGCGGTACCGATGACCAGGGTGAGGCGCAACGACTTCGGGCTCATCGGTCGCCTGCTGGACATGGGTGCCATGGGAATAGTCGTGCCCATGGTGAACAACGCCGAAGAGGCGGAGGCGGCAGTGTTCGCAACGAGGTATCCGCCTCGGGGCGGCCGGTCCATTGGCCCGTTCGGCACAGGATTTCTCGGCTCAGACTACGACGACTGGGCCAATGACGAGATCTTCCTTGCGGTCCAGATAGAGACAGCCGAAGGCGCGAAGAACGCCGAAGAGATCATGGCGGTGGATGGGATAGACGGCTGCTGGATCGGCCCGGGCGACCTGGGCCGGTTCATGCGACTGGACCTTAGCAGCCCGGAGGGGAGGGAAGCCCACACTGCCGCCATTCGTGGCGTAATCGAGGCCTGCAGGAAGACCGGAAAGGTCCCCGGCATTTCGATGGGAACCGCCCCCGACGCGCAGCGTTGGATTAACGAGGGATGCCTCTTCGTTACGGCTGGCTCGGACTCAGCATGGGTTGTGGACAAGGCCCGCGAGACCCTACGCTACCTCGGCCGATAACAGGCCCGCGCGGTTGCCGCCGAACTGACCGCTAGCCATCCTGACCAGGGCAATCGCACTTAGACTTTCTATCTGGTTGCGCGGTAACTCTGCCCTCCAAGATGAACGGAAGTCGCCACAAATAAGCACAAATGAGCTCTAGTTCTAGTGTCCTGATTGATAAGAGCGTTCACAAAGTCTTTTGACTCGTCCAAGTATTAGATCAGCGCTGGCAGTCCACACGAACGGCTTGGGGTCCTCGTTGTGGTGCTCAAGATAGTCCATGATCGCTTGTTTCAGAGACTGGACGCTATTGAAGACTCCGCGTCGAATGCGTCTGTCGCTGAGTTGGCCGAAGAAACGCTCAATCTGGTTGAGCTAAGTTTAGAGTCTGTCGGCAATGTCCCAATTTCACTGGCCCGGCCCTCAGGTTGGGCGCATTATGGTTCGCCGGATGATTTAGACCTCCTCCGACGGCGCGAGTATCGTCTCGCTCGTCGGATAGAGTTCCCACTGCCACTCGACACTTTCATTCTTCGGTGTCTTAAACATGGTCTTTTTCTGAAGCAGTTGCGTCACGTACTCAAGGAGGTCTTCTGCGCAGACGGCGCAGTAGCCCCACTTTTCGGTCAGGCGTTTGATGATGGATATGCGCCGCTGCGACCATTCGGCCCGCTGGAGCTCGGCCCGTTGGAGCGCAAATCGAGGTCTGGAGAGGGCACTGTGCAATTCGCGGTTCGACGGGAAAAGGCGGGACTCGATTGCCGCCTTGAGCCTCGGCTCGGTCGTGTAGTCGAATCTGCTCCCGTGCTTACGAAACTGAGATGCAAGACGGTCGATCTCCTCGCGGAACGCCTTCTTGTCTTTCTCGCGGATGTTGACCGCGCGCTCGATATCCTGCATGTCTCGTTGTTCTTCGAAATCGTCGTCGTCGGAGCAGAAGGCCCGCACGTTCTTGAGGTAGCCGGCAAGCAAATTGGCCGCCGTGTCCTCGAATGAGTCCACATATGCGCGCTGCACTGCGCTAACGGCCAGATCGTTATACTCGCTGACCGTATCGGTTATGAGGCTGATGGATTCAGCCCTGGCTGCCTGGTCGAGGCTGACGTTCTCGTCTATGCCCTGCCACAGGCTGTTGAGCACGGCCAAGGGCGTCACACACTTGATGTCGGGAATGCCGGCGACGATAGCGATGCGGTTCATGACATACCGAGGCGATATCCCGCTCATACCCTCGCCCGTGTGATGACGTTTCATCTCGATCACGTCTTGGAGCGTGTACGCCCCGACAATTCGCCCATCGTAGAGACGCATCTTGTCCAGAAGCGTCATACCCTGGCGAGCGGGCTGGGCAAGCCGGGAGAGGATGGTGAACGTGCTGGCGACTTGCAGCGAGAGAGGCGCCATGCAGACGTCCGCTTCCTCGCCCCTCGTCATGAGCTTGTCGTATATCTTTACTTCCTCGCTGACTTGCAGGTTGTAGGGCACTTGGATGGCGATGATGCGGTCCTTGAGCGCCTCCGAGTGCTCGTCGAGAGCGAACGTGTTGAAGTCGCCCTCGTTGGAGTGGCCGATGATGACCTCTTCGGCGTAGATCGAGCCGAACTTATCCATCTTTACGACCTGCTCTTGCGCCAGCCCCAACAGGGTGGTGAGCACATGCTTATCCCCCTTGAACATCTCCACGAGCTCGATCAAGCCCCGGTTCGCCACGTTGAACTCGCCGTCCATGCGGAATGCCTGGCCCGCGACCTTGGTGCGGTCGCCTTCCAGGCGGTCGGCGTCAATACTTCCAACCAAGAGAGAAGAGTCGGCGTTCGGGTTCGTGGCCACGTAGTATCCGAGCCCCACGGCCTCGTGCTCGGAAAACACGACCCGTTCGACCGGAATCTCGGCGATGCTGCCGATGTATCTCGTCCTGAGCAGATAGCGATTTCTGGGGTTCAGTTCCCCCTCGATCTCGATTCCGTACTGCTCCTTGAAGACGGGCCGGAGCGAGTGCGGAATCAAGTGGAGAGGCTCCTCCTGCATCGGACACCCTGCGATGGCGTAGACCGCCCCCTCGTCGGTGCGCGTGTAGTCTTCCAACGCCTTCTTGATGAGCGCGACGATGGTCGACTTGCCGCTCGCCGGGGGGCCGAGGAGCAAGAGGATGCGCTTCCTGGCCTCCGTGCCCTTGGCGGCCGCATCAAAGTACTCGACGATCCGTTGGAGAACATCATCGAGTCCGAAAACGTCGTTTTCAAAAAGCCGATAGATCGGCTCTCCGGTAGGTGATGTATTGACCCTTTGGGCGAGGATCGCGTCCCGGATGCGAGCGTGCGCGAGCTTCACGATGGACGGGTTCTCGACGACCATCTCGAGATAGTCGGCGAAGGTGCCTCTCCAGTCGTAGAGAGCCGCCTCGCGCTCACTCGCTACTAGGATTTCCTCGATCGACATCGGCGTGTCAGCCATGATCCTTGTCCCCTCGGCCGCAGCTCTCCTACGGCTCCCTCATCTCAGGGAATGAGACTCTCCGCAGGCTAGGCTAGAAAATCACGCGGGTGGCGACCGCCAACCCAATAACTCCGACGGTTCCTCCCCCAAGCAGCAGGGACCACAACGCCACTGACCGCATGACGGTGAACGTGAACCCCAGAGCGAAGAATATCATCGTGGACATGATCGACAGAAGCAACGTGGCCGCGGAGAGACCGATCCAAGCGTTCTCTCCATACCGAGGCTCCAAAACCCCGGCGTAGTGGAGGAAGCTGACAGCCGTCACAACGGTCACGACCAAGCTGTAAAAGCCGACGGCGCGCTCCTCGAAGTCCCAGAGCGCCTGCGCGCCTACGCCAACACAGTACAGTGCCCATGCGATGATGAGTACCTTCATGACCGTGATCTCGGCCAAGTGGTTCGCAGCCGAAATCGTCTTGTCGCCCGACCCGGTGAGCAGCATTGGATCGAGCACAAGGGCAATAAGTGATAGTATTCCGAGGCCGCCGACGAATACCGCTATAGTCCTGCCACCGGAATACATCCCCATCATGTGCCAGGACTGAGAAAACAGTGCCGCTCCAATCAGAATCAGAAACACAGCTTCCATCTCAATCTACCTCCTAGAATTTTGGGTGCGCGTCACCGCTAGTTCGACGCGCCCTTACTATCGCACAGGATTGCCCATTTGTCTAGAAAACCTCTGAACAAGGAGCCTGTATCAGTTTAGTCGGTCTGGTGGTTGGGTCGAAGCCATGCTCACGCCCCGTCTTATGGACTCCCGCTTTCGCGGGAGTGACGAGAGGAGTGCAACGCCGTCCTCTCAAACTGACCACCGACTAAACTGATACAGGCTCCTGAACAAGTCCCTTGATTATGGCATAGTAGGGATATGAAGAGAGCGGAAGACCCGTCGGGAGAGATTTCTCGAACGCATGGACGGTCTGATTCCGTGGGAGCGGATCGAGGACCGCATCCGACCGTTCTATCCGAAGCCGGGCAGAGGGCGTCGTCCCTATGATCTGTCGGTGATGCTGCGGATTCACTGCGTGCAGCTATTCTACAATGTGAGCGACCCCGCGATGGAGGACATGCTCTACGAGATCGAGTCGGTCAGACGGTTCGTGGGCGTGAGACTGTGCGGACCGCTGCCGGACGAGACGACGATCCTGAACTTCCGACATCTCTTGGACACCCACGATCTGGGTGAGGGTCTGTTCGAGGAGATCAACCGTCATCTGGAGTCGCGTGGACTGCGTCTTCGGGAGGGGACAATAGTGGATGCGAGCATAATAGAGGCACCGTCGTCTACGAAGAATCGGGCTGGTGCTCGAGACCCAGAGATGCACCAGACGAAGAAGGGCAACGAGTGGTACTTCGGGATGAAAGTGCATATTGGGGTGGATTCTCAGACGGGCATGGTACACAGCGTATGTACGACATCGGCCAACGTGCATGACGTGACCCAAGCCCATCGGCTGCTACACGGTGGAGAAACGCAAGTGTGGGGCGATTCTGGTTATCAGGGAGTTGGTAGACGCCAAGAGAATAGTCAACGGCAAGTGAAGTGGGAAATTGCGATGAGGTCCGGTAAGCGTCGGCAATTGGCGCAGGGAAGTGATGAGGCGCTGGTGGAGAAGTTCAAAGCATCGGTGAGAGCGAAGGTGGAGCATCCATTCCTGTACGTGAAGCGGCACTTTGGTTACAGGAAGGTACGCTATCGTGGGTTGGCCAAGAACACGCAACACCTGTCTGAAGAGTCGTGTATCCCCGTGGGAGTACGACAGGGAATTGTACAAGAGGCGGAATGAAGTGGAGCGTCTGTTCCGTAGATTGAAGGGTTATCGTCGTGTGTTCACTCGCTATGACAAGCTCGATGTGGTCTATGTCGGCTTTGTCATGTTCGCCATCATCTACGATACCTTACGTAGTGTGAACAGGCCCTAGATGATGGCGGACTCGTGTGCCGGGGTGACGACGAATACGAATATGGTCAATCACCCTCACCTCAATTCTCTCCCGTCAAGGGAGAGGAGACTTTCGCTGGTATATTTGGATTCTGTGGCGGTTGCCCTCGGTCACGTAGACTCGGCCGGCATCGTCGAGCTTTACGGACATAGGGGCCCAGAATAGCCTTTCTACATGGGCGGACTGGGTGTGCGGGTCCTCGCGGTACACGGAAGGTAAGTCGGGCTCTAGGTCGGCCGAGGCCCTGGCCTCCGCCTCCTCGCGGTTGGTCTCCAGGAAGCTGGTCGCCCACTTCGACAGGGTTGCCTCGCCCCTCAGGATCTGAAGCGGGCTGCCGTCGCTGTAGAGCACCTGCACCCTCTCGTTACCCCAGTCGGACACGTACATGTAGTCGCGCTCGTCGACCGCGACTCCCGACGGCCGGCGGAGTTCGCCGTCTCCTCGTCCCGACGTGCCGTAGGTCGCGACGAAGTCTCCTTCGGGCGAGAACCGCTGTATCCGGTCGTTGCCCCAGTCCGCCACGTACAGGTCGCCGTTGGAGGCGACGGTCAATCCCCAGGGTAGTCGCAGCTGCCCTTCGGATGACCCCAGCGAACCGAAGGCGTGGAGGAATATGCCGGAGGATGTGAACTTCTGTATGCGGTTGTTGTGAGTGTCGGCGACGTAAAGGTTGTCGTCGGGGTCGAAGGCCACTCCGGACGGCCCACTCAGTTCACCCTCACCCGCGCCGTGGGTGCCCCAGTTGGAGACGAAACCGCCGTCGTAGTCGAAGGCGGTGATACGGTGTGTGTAGTCGTCAGCGACGTAGATCCGCCCCTGGCTGCTCTCGGCCGCACACGTGGGGGAGATAAGTTGGCCATCGCCCTCGCCGAGGTGTCCAAAGGTGCCGTAGTACTCACTGTCCAAGTCTAGGATGGTGACCCGCACCCCACGTTCTCCAAAGTCCCTGGACCGGTTAAGCACGTATAGTCGCCCGTTCCTGGCTGCGACCGTGTCGGTGGGGTATTCAAAGCCGCGGCCCTCCATCGCGACGATGCCGATCGTCTGAGTGTACTCGAGCATAGGGTCTAGGCTAGTTGGAACTCTCTGGTGGAGGCGGAGAGCCTGAGCAGGTGCTCCACGTTCTGACGGGCGTGGCCAGCCTCGACGAACCCGACCAGTGCGTCGTGCGTCCCGTCGGTTACCGAAAAGGCGCCCATCTCGTCCAGACAGCGGTCTACGAGCCGTTCGGAGGAGAGGCGTTCGGCGCCACCTTGGCAGATCTTATCGACCATTGCTCTGACGCCCGGCTTATTTGGGTCCCCGAACTGCTCTGAGGCGAAGTTGACCCTCTCTATCAGGGTGCCGGTGTCGATCCACTCGGTGCCCTGGTGCCAACCCTCCACGCTCGGTGGATTGTTGAGCTCCTGTCCCATCCACACGCTCTGTCTGTACCTTGGGATCATCTCCCGTCGCGGCCTGTCGAACTCCCCGGTCATTCGGAGCACGCTCACCAGGAACTCCGCGGGCCCCTTGACCTTCTTGTACCGCACATCCTCCGACCGGAAGAAGTCGGAGTTGAAGAGCACGCGCAAAACCGACTTGAGGTCGTAGCCGCTATCGAAGTAGGAGCGAACGAGGGTGTCGATAGCCTCTGGGTCTCTTGGGGGAGTGTATGGCCAGGACGGAACGGGAGGCTCATCGGCGACGAAGAAGTGGTAGAGGTGCCTGGAGATGAAACGGGCTGTGGACTCCTGCCGGCATACGATATCTATGATATCCCCGCCGTTGAAGTTGCCCCGGTATCCGAGGAAGGTCTTCTCGCCATCGTCATGGTCTTCCGGACGGTAGTCGAAGTGGTAGGCGATTCGACCGTATGGCCAGTCTGAGTCCCTCTGTGAGCGCACGATCATGTACTCTGTATCGCCGATGGTCCAGCCGGTAAAGGCCCGGGCGCACTCCGTTATGTCGTTCTCGGTGTAGTTGCCGACGCCCATCGAGAAGAGCTCAAGCAGCTCGCGGGCCCAGTTCTCGTTGATCGCTCCGCTGTGGTTGTCTTGGTTGTCCAGCCAGACGATCATCGCCGGGTCCTTTGCAAGCCTCACCAGTAGGGAGTCGAAGCCATCCATACCGTGTCGACGGAACAGGTCGATCTGGTCGTACAGGACCCTACCGTTGATGACCTTCGGGACTCCGGTCGCGAATATGCCGTGCCAGAAGAGGGCCACCTTCTCCAGCAGAGGCGCGTTTGTCGTAATCATGCGGTAGACCCAACTCCGGGCGGAGCCGGGCGCGTTTATCATACCGGACGCCTCATGATCGAAGCGTCTGACCATGTCGTCGCCGAGCCACTCGGCATCTTTCGGGGTCAGTAGGTCCTCGACCGTTGCCTCGTATCCCTTTGCCGCGTAGGCGTCAAGCTCGTCGCGTGTAGCGCCGAAGCCCGCCCGCCGTATGAGATGGGCAATCAGCTTGATGTCTGACTGGGCCATGGTCTCTCCTGTGCCGACTGCTCGTGGGGAACGACTGGACGGCGGAGGCGCTCACCTTGCTGAAGCGGATGATGGAATCCACCGGACCGGTCACGGCGCCTCCCGAGCGGTCGACGATACTATATCCAAGGCATGCGGCAATGGCAAACGGAACCGCCGCCGAAGCGGACTTGCCTTCGCAGAGCGAGTAAAAGGGCGGTAGGAGCAGGATATGACCGCCGCCGCGGCCTGACATAATCGATCGCCTCGGCCCGGCATCGCCACCGCGATAGGCGATTGAGCAATTCCTCAATGTGTTGACTGAGCGACCTACAATGCCAGCACCAATTCAAAGGTGGTACTGTCTACAGTCCCCCCAGCCCCACCCAACTGGACAAAATCGAGAACCTTCATGTGTCAGACACAATAGCAACGGAAAACTGAGGTACTCGTGGGCAGTCGATTTGGACGCAGCCGGGTAGGTAAAGCGGGTCGACAACAGGGGTGTGCCACCTCGTCCCTACGACCGGTGCGATCCTTGTCAGGTGGGCCTGACTGGACGATTTGCAGTACCATCTTCGAGATGTGTCTGGCTCTGCAAGCTTCCCTGTCGTCTACCACGCTAGAGGCGGCGAGGAGCCACATTATCCAATCCAAGCCGCTCCTTGGTTCAAGGGGGCGTTCCGACATCCGTTGTTGACCTGGGTAGGGAACAATAGATAAAGTGGTGTGGCCAAACCAACAGGTTGGAATCGACATGCGTCAGATTCAAGCTACGGAGGCCAAGACTTGCTTGGCCGAACTCCACCGGGCGGTCTAGCGTGGAGAGACCGTTCCCATCACCCGACACGTCAAGGCGGTTGCACACCTGGTTTCCGCGCCTGCGCAGGACCCCTCCAACCGCTCTTCTTAGTCGTAGCGGCTGGAGTGTGAACCACAATACGGCGGAGAGGACTTGGCGGCAGGAAGCTGAGGGACCAGTTGCTACAGCGAGATCTTCTACACGCTGCTGGAAGTGAGGGTGCTGACAGAGCAGCGCAGGCAGACCTACAAGCGCATCGAGCCTCACTGATCACTCTGGGCAACCGGCCTCCGGCGCCGGTGGCGTTGTTGCCTGCCGACCCTGATCCCGTCCCGGTCGAACTAACATAGCGGGTGGTACAAACATCGAGGGCAGACCAGGGGAATACAACTCAGCCAATACTTCAGGAACTGCCGGTCAATCCGCCGTAGATGCCGGCCTAGTACTCGTGTGCCGAAACCTGTGGAAGGTGTTTGGGGACGGGGCCCGGGATCTTGCGGACTCCATCGACCCTGCCCTATCTAGGGAAGAGGTCTTGGCCAAGACCGGCTGCGTGCTAGCTGTCAGGGATGTCTCCTTCTACGTACGGGAGGGAGAGACCTTCGTCATCATGGGCCTCTCCGGCAGCGGCAAGTCCACGCTTGTCCGCTGTCTTGGCCGTCTCATTGAACCGACGCGCGGACAGGTTCTCATAGACGGCGAGGACTTGCTCGCGATGAACAAGAAGCAGTTGCGAGAACTTCGCCGCCACAAGATGGGCATGGTCTTCCAGCACTTCGGCAACTTTCCCCACAAGAGGGTCTTGGACAACGTGGTGTACGGTCTCCAGATTCAAGGCATCGACAGGACCACCCAACAAAGGCGCGCCGCAGAAGTCATTGAGATGGTGGGACTCTCGGGATGGGAGGAACGGTACCCGCACGAGCTGAGCGGCGGGATGCAGCAGCGTGTTGGGCTGGCCCGTGCGCTCGCCGTCGACCCGCAGATCCTCCTCTTCGACGAGCCTTTCAGCGCTCTCGATCCTCTCATTCGGCGAGAGATGCAGGACCAGTTGATTGGACTCCAGCGGTTGGTCCAGAAGACGATGGTCTTCATAACCCACGACTTCCTCGAGGCACTCAAGGTCGGCGACCGGGTGGCCATAATGAAAGACGGCGAGTTCGTTCAGATGGGCACGCCGGAGGAGCTGGTCTCCAACCCGATCAACGACTACGTGCGGGACTTCACTCGGGACGTGCCCCGGTCTAAGGTGCTCACCGCACGAGCTGTTATGACCCCGCCCCGAGTCTATGCCACAGCTGATGACGGACTATCCGACCTGAGGAACAAGTTGGCTGCCCAGGAATGCGAAAGTGCGGTGGTGGTCGACAGGCAGGGTCGCTTCATCGGAACTGTGCACTTGGCGGATGTGCCCAGTAGTGGGATGACGCACTCCAGCGTCGCCTCTGTTATGCGGGACTCCTGCCCCGTCGTGGACCCGGGTACCCGGCTCGAACGGCTCATTCCCCTCGCCATCGCCGGCGATGGCCCCATCGCTGTCCTGGACAGCGGCCGATGCATCGGCACAATCAGCCCCGAGGCGGCGGTGGCCGCCCTCGTAAGCGACGAGGGTGTAGCGATGTGACCCGCGCGGAAGCTCTCCAGATTCACTTTCTGCGGGAACGCCGGTACCGGGGCATTCTGTGGGCGGCCATTGCTGTCGCCGCGTACATCTTGGCCTATTCACTGGCGACTACCAATGCGGGCACCGAATTCGGAGACTGGCCGCGGAGCTGGGAGCTTCCTATTCAGGAGCCGATCGACGACTTCTTTGAGTGGATCGGCGACGCCTTCGCCTGGTTCTTCAATCCAATCTCCGAAATCATAGACTCGGGCCTCGCTGGGATAGACACGTTCCTGCTCTGGCTTCCGTGGCCCTGTGTCGTGGCGGCGGCATCGATGTTGGGGCTCAGGCTCGGCGGCAGGTGGCTGGGGCTGTTCTGCGGCGCGGCTGTCCTGTTCATCGGCCTCAACGGTTTCTGGGACTCCGCGATGCTCACTTTGAGCGTAGTGGGAGTATCAGTGATCATTGCTGTGGGACTTGGTGTGCCGATCGGCATATTCGCTGCCTTCAGCAATCGCTTCGAGACAGTCGTTCGCCCGATTCTCGACACCATGCAGGTCCTGCCTGCCTTCGTGTACCTCATCCCCGCCCTGATCCTATTCGGAGTGAGCGGCACCCAGGGCGTCTTCCTTACGGTGGTCTACTCCATCCCCCCCGTCATCAGGCTCACCAACCTCGGGATCCGCCAGGTCCCCCAGGCCGCTGTAGAGACGGCCCACTCGCACGGATCTACGACGTCCCAGACGCTGTTTCAGGTGCATCTGCCATTGGCAAAGAGCTCAATCATGATGGGCATAAACCAGACCATTATGATGGCAGTTTCCATGGTGATCATAACCGCGCTCGTGGGAGTGGAGGGGCTCGGCAGGGACGTATGGCTCTCGTTGAGGGAGGTGGACGCGGGGGAAGGCCTGGAGAGCGGCATCGCCATCGTGCTGCTGGCCATCATCCTGGACAGGTTCAGCTACGCCCTCGTGAAATCCGGTCCCAACTCCTCTGCAGCTGTCCTGGCCATCAGTCCGCGGGCCCAGGAGACGGCCGGCCAAAGCCTTCAGAACATGGCTGCCCGCTACGCTCTTCCCATTGCGGGCGCGGTTCTGATAGCCGTCATACTGATCCTTGGCGCCTTGGTCGGGTCCCTGAGAGATTTCCCGGACGAGCTGACCTTTTCGATTGCGGAGCCCGTCAACCGGGTCTTCGATTGGATGGCCGTCAACCTTCACTTCATCACAAGCTGGGTACGGGACAGCCTGTTCCGGCAGCTTGGTTACTCACCTATTCACACGCTGCTCCTCTGGCTCCCCTGGCCGGCGTTAATGGTCACCGCGGCCGGGCTGGCCTACTTCGCCGCGGGACGGCGCGTGGCGCTTCTCGCGCTGGTAGGGTTGGCCTTCGCAGGCATCGGCGGGGTTTGGGACGCCACCATGGACACCTTGAGCCAGGTGCTGACCGCGGGGGTGGTCACGGTGGTGGCGGGTATCGCGCTGGGTGTTCTCGCCTCCCAAAGCAGGGCCTTCGAGTCGGTCCTGCGGCCCATCCTGGACACCATGCAGACCATGCCGATCTTCGTTTATCTGATCCCGGTTATAATGCTCTGGGGTGTCGGGCCCCTGGTCGGCATCATTGCCACCTCGGTGTACGCGCTGCCTCCGGTGATCCGCATGACCAGCCTCGGAATCAAGGAAGTACCGGCACAGGTGATCGAGACGGCCCAGTCGCACGGCTCGACCGGCCTTCAGACCATGCTCCAGGTCAAGATACCCCTGGCATTCCCAACGATAGTGATGGGTGTCAACCAGACCATTATCATGGTGTTGGCCATGGTGATCATCGCCGGACTTGTGGGCGGGGGCGGCCTGGGACAGGAAGTCTTCATAAACTCCATCTGGCTCAGGATGGGCCATGGCCTGATTGCCGGGATGACTATCGTCTTCATGGCGATGGTGCTCGACCGCATGACCCAGGGCCAACAAGGCGCTGCAGTACCATTTGCGGCAATGAGGTAGCTAGAATCCGGCCCGCGGCCCGCGGGGGCGCACAAGGAGGAATGCCTATGGGACGATAGAGCAATGAGACAATCTGTCAGGTTTGTCCAATACACTCACAGTCTAGAAAGGAAAAGAAGATGAAAACAGTGAAGAATAGGTGGATTGTTCTCTCGATGATCGTGGCGCTGGCCATGGCCCTCGCATTGGGGTTGGCCTGTAGCGAAGGCGCCGATGAGGCCGATGAGTCGGAGACCAGAGGCACCCTCTATCTCGTCGACCAAGACTGGAACGGCCAGCTCGTCACGACGGCTGTAATACAGATCCTGTTGGAGAAGGAGTTGGACCACACTGTCGCGACCAAGTTCGCGCCCGCCGACTCGGCGCCCCTCTTCATCGGTCTCGAAAGGGGCGACTTCCACTTCGTATGCTGCAACTGGCCTTCCTATAGTGCCGCCCTCCTAAAGGAATACGTAGACGCCGAAGACGGCGCCAAGGTGGAGCGCGTGGGGACCGTAGGCATTACTGGTGAGACGGGCTGGTACGTTCCTTCCTACGTCATCAATGGCGACGCCGAGCGAGGCATCGACGCCGTCGCGCCGGATCTCCGCACCGTCAGCGACCTGAACCAGTACAAGTCCGTCTTCGCCACAAGCGACACTGGCACCAAAGGCAGACTCCTGGAGTTCACTGCGGCGTGGGATACGAAGCCTGCGGAACGACTTGAAGCCTTCGGCGCCGATTTCCAGGAGGTGTTCGCCGGGTCCGAGGGCGCAGCCCTGGCTCAAGTCGACGCTGCCTTCCAAAGAGGAGAGCCCGTCCTCACATACCTCTGGGAGCCCCACTGGGCCCACGCCAAGTACAACCTGGTGCAGATAGATATGCCCGAGTGGACTTCAGACTGCTATCCCGACGGCAGCAATTACAACTGCGGCTTCCCAACCGACGCCGTAGCCAAGCTGGCTTGGCCAGGCCTCAAGGACGAGTTTCCGGAGGCATACGAGTTCCTCTCCAGATTCCAGATGACCAACGAGCAGCAGAACGAGATTGTCCTCAACCTCACCGAGAACGACCTAACGGTACGCCAGGCCGCGCAAGCGTGGGTTGATGCCAACGAGGCAGTCTGGAGAGCCTGGATCCCCTAGAGAGAAGTCCTGCCAGCGGGGTTAGGCTCCGAAGCGGTGATTCGAGAGATCGTGAATTGACGGCTAGGAAAGGGGGACCCCCTTTTCTAATCGGGTCGTCATCCGGCCGGCTGCCCGATGGCGATTACGGAGCTTACGCGACGTCCAAATGGGGCGTTGTTGGCTACACGGCCTCCCTGGGTCACTCTCTCCGTCCCTACGGCATCAGCGTCAATGGCATCAATCCCGACTGGGTGGATACTGATATGGCCCGGGCTTACAATCCTGACGGAGACCCTGACTGGATAACCGGGGAAGAGGTGGCGCAAGCAGCCATGTACCTGGCGGCGCATGCACCCAGGCTTATGACCGGACAGTTCATTGACCTTTTTGGTGTCTGATTCTCCATCCTGTTGAGCGACGGTCCAGCAATGAGTCACGACCCTGAGTTTTCCGAGTCCTTTTACAGGCGTCATGCGCAGCGTTACGCCGAGGTGAGCCACAACTTCATTCAGTCGGTTTACAGCGATGTCTCCCACCCTGGGCTCCAAGGGGATACCGACCTGATGGACCGTCTGCAGGAACTTGTCCCGCCGGGGCGCCGGGGGCTGGACGCCGGTTGTGGCGCAGGGGCACGGGACGTCTTCTTCTACTGGCAGAGGGGGTACGACATCTATGGGGTGGATGCCGTGGATGAGAACATCGTGGAGGCGCGCAGGCTTCACCCCGAAATCGCCTCAAGGGTGTCGGTCGCCGACCTCCGCGAGCCCCTCAGCTACCCGGACGCCTCTTTCGACTTCGTCCTGTGCAACGCGGTCATCCAGCATATCGAGCCGGCCATCGCCTTGGGGGTCACCCTGCCGGAGTTTGTCAGGGTCCTGAGGGCAGGAGGTGTCCTCCAGCTGATGTTCAAGTACGGAAACGGGGTTGCCACGGTCTACGACAGGGACTACGGCGCCGAAAGGACTTTCCAGCTATACGATGTAGATGACGTGCTGGGCATCCTGGAGGGACGGGACTTGAGGGTGATTCCGGCAGAAGGAGTGAAACTGGGAGGAGCCATGTACTTCAAGGATCCCAAGCCCATGGACCATTGCGTCTTTTTCGCGCGGAAGGACGGGTGAGGTGAGGGGCTCTTCCTCTCCGAGGGCTGATCAGACGGCCGCAGGACCGAGATGAGCAGCTTGAGAGTTCCCAAAGACCTTCGGGAAATCACGCCCTGCTGGTTGACCAAGGCCCTCAACAAGAACCGGGAACCGGCCGGCCCATCCGTGACCGGATACTCGGCTGAGACCATAGCCGAAGGCAAGGGTTTCATGAACCAGCTGTTCCGGCTGACGCTTGAATACGACTCTGACTCCACGAACCTGCCGCGCACCGTAGTAGCCAAGCTCCCATCGGCAGACCCTCTGCTGAGGACGGTCTTCGACAGGCTGGGACAGAACCGGCGAGAGGTCAGGTTCTACCATGAATTGGCAGACAGCGTCCACCTGGAAACTCCTCGCAGCTACCACCGGGGAATGGACCCAGCCACCGGGGACACCGTTCTGCTGCTGGAGGATATGAGCTGCGCCCAGCAGGGCGACAGCGTGGCCGGCTGCTCGGTGGACGAGGCCCGCCGCTGCATAGGCCAGTTGGCCAGGTTCCAGGCATCCTGGTGGGACAGCCCGCTCCTGGACCGTCTGTACTGGATGCCCTTGAAGGAAGCCGAAGCGGGTGCGTACCAGGAGATATACGCCGGCGCGTGGAGGTCGCTGCTGGAGAAGGCCGGTAGCGGAATGCCCCAAGGCCTGCGGCTGTTGGGGGACCGCCTGGCCCCGGAGGTCTATAGGATCAAGGCCGAGCTCACGACGCCTCCCAGTACTATTGTCCACGGGGACTACCGGCTTGACAATTGCTTCTTCTCCACAACTGCGGGCACCCAGTCGGTGGTCGTCTTCGATTGGGAGTTCTGTGGAAGAGGCCGCGGCACCTACGATGTCGCCACCTTCATCAGCGAGGCGTTCCCTCCGCAGCGGCGAAGGGAGGAGGAGTTGGGCCTTCTGGGCGAGTACCACTCCATCCTGGAGGACAATGGCGTCAGGGGTTACACGTTCGAAGAATGCCTGTATGACTACCGGCTCTCGATGCTCGAAATCCTTGTCTTCTGGATAATCACCGGAGGTTACTGCAATTACGAAGGCGAGCGGGCCGTAGCGTACTTGCGCAACTCACTGGAGCGATTCGACGCTGCCGTGTCCGACCTTGCCTCTACTGAAACAATTAATCTGAAATAGGTGAAGTTGCCAACCCGGCATGTCAAGGGCGGCGAGAGGGTGTACCGCTGCAGTGTCGCTGTTCAGGGTAAATGTCCGTTCAAGCGGCCAGCATAAATGTCACTCGGTCAGGTTGCCATGGTATCAGATGATGACGTCGCGGGTGCCGCCCAGCACTAAAATTGCCATTGCTTCCACCTCATGAACTGGAATCCGGCCAAGGCTCCAATGTCGGGAGCGCAGGTTGACGCGAGTATAGGAGGCCCCCTTTGGGGCGTCAACGGGGCGCTGGCCGGGGGAAGCATCACAAAAGTGGTGGGCAGTGGTGCAGAGGGTATGGGATAGAGAGGTGTCCACATACTGTCACCGCATAGATACCCACCAGAGTTTTGATGCTTCCCCGACTTTCGTCGATGCGATCGCGTTGGTGCGTCGTCACCTGTGGAGTGCTTCAGAGACTTTCTGTATGTCGCCGCAGAAACCCGATATGCGAAAAATTCCAACGCCGCTGCTCAACAGATTCATAGAATCGCTGACTACACGGCATGAATGTACAAAGTCGAGCTTAGTACCCGGGCCGGTCCTCAGCACCCACAGCCAAGTCGACGAGATCCGTATGCCGATGCTCGTGGATTTGGCGGCTAGAACGGGGGCTGAACTGCCTCAGCGCGCGTCGGAAGTGTCAGTGGCGACCCCGACCGGATTCGAACCGGCGATCTCTTCGACATCGGCTACCAGAACTACTACGGGCCGCGGGAAGGCTCGAGATCGAGCAGACCTGCGCGGAGGCGATACGGCCGAGGGACGCCTCTGCATGGCGCCAAATGCGTAGGGGCGGTTCGCGAACCGCCCCTACTGCGGGATTATTCGACCAACGAGCCCGTACTTCAGGTGGTGGATTTCGTATCGCCTGGCCGGTTTTGCTCAGGGGACGGCTAGTCGGCGAGTACGGGGACCTTGGCCTGTTGCTTCTTGAAGGTGGGCATTACCTCGGTGGCGAAGAGTTCAAGCTGCTCCAGTGTCATGCTCAGCGGGGTGCCCATTGGCGTGACATTTACGTGTATCCGCTCCAAGCCCGGCCACCTGTCCTGGAGATCCAGCAGCTTCTGGGTAACCAGCTCAGGTGGTCCAACTATCCACGAACCACCTCTTATGGCGTCCTCCACAGTGGGGAGTCCGGCGTGGGGAGCGCGGCGGGGATCTGCCATGACTTCGATCTGCTCGTCCGTGAGGTCGTGGCCAATGAGAGGGGCGAACATCTTCATGTTCTCATAGAAGATGTCTCTGACGCTTTCTATGGCCTTCTGCTCCGTCTCGGCTATGTGGAAGCTAATGCCGATGGCGAGGTCTCCGCCCAGCTCCGTCTCCTTTCCATGGCGCGCGAGCGTCTCCTGCCACCTCTTGACGACCTCTTCAGCTGCTCCACCGGGAGCCGCTCCTCCTCCGATGACGCCCTTGATGCCGTGCTTGGCCATGAAGTCCAAGGCCCGCTGGCTCGCGCTGACCATGGGCTGCCAGCACTCCACCGGGAGGTTGCGGGGCCTGGGCACCAGGGTTATCTCCTCCAGTTCATATCCTCTGTATGGGACCCGGGGCGGGATGTCGTAGTACTTGCCGTGGTGAGAGAAGGAGCGCTGGTGAAAGGCCTTCATCATCACCTCCACCTGCTCCTCGAACAGCTCCCTATTGGCATCCTGGTCGATGATGGGGTTGCCAAAGCTCTCGACCTCACGGGAGTGGTAACCGCGGCCAACGCCGAAGATGACCCTCCCTCCGGTCAGGATGTCGGCGGTCGCGTAGTCCTCCGCCAGACGCAGCGGGTGCCACATCGGGTTGATGTTGAAGCCGCATCCGAACCTGAGGTTCTCCGTGAGGTGGGCCAGGTGGACGAATAGCATCAGCAGGTTGGGTAAGCACTCGTAGCCCTCGTGCTGGAAGTGGTGCTCGGCGGCCCAGAAGTCGTCGTATCCAAGCCTGTCCATTGTCGTGGCTATGGCCTCAGTCTTGGGGAAGACGCCGGCCAGCTCATCGTCTGAAAAGCTGCGCTCGTTGACTGGTGTCCCCGCCAGGCCGATATTGTCCATGTCCAGGTTGCCTGCGAATAGGCTTCCAAATTTGGTTATCACCTCTGCTCTCCTATCCCGTTATGTGGTTCTTCAGAATCTCTGATGGTCTTGCCATCAGGTCGCGGATGGCGGCTTTATCTACCAACTCCTGAAGTACCGGATCAAGCGCCATGGTTCCTCCTATGCTAGGTTACGATACACGTTCCCGCGCAGCAAGCTCATGTACTCGTCCAGTACATCCCGTACACATGCCTCCTGGGGTGCCGCACCAACCGCCCGACGGTGCCGGTCCCGACTCTGGGCCTGATAGGCGAAGTCGTGATACCAGACGTGATGGTGGCGCCGTGGAATTCCAGGCGGACTTTGCGGTCGAACCGTAACTTGAGATGAGCAATACCGCCGGCACCCTTAGGGTGCGTCCATCCTGACTACGGTATCGGGAACAGAATACAATATATGCGAGTACGGCATATTGGATTGACGGTGATGGTGCTCATGTAATTGATGAGTAAACTAGGACATCCGTCGAAGTCCCAACATGCTATTGAACCCATATGGCAAATACGGTATCAATGGAGCCTCTGGGCGCTGTTTTCAAAGCGCGCTCCCAAATCTGAGCGATTCCCCGTAAACTGACCGTCAGGACCGCCACCATCAGATCGATTGGGTGACGAGGCCTTTCAGTGAGCGGGGTTGGAGCGGGAGTGTCAGATGACGTCCCTGCGACAAGGGCCCGGAGTTTACGGCAAGTGCTATGCGCGAGTGGATAGCGAGAGTGCGAGCCAAGACGCTGAACGACAACATACGCTGGTAAAGATAATGTGAGGTGAGTTATGAGGCTCGAAGGAAAGGTTGCGATTATCACCGGGGGCGCGAACGGAATGGGCGCCGAGGAGTGCAGGATGTTCGCGCGTGAGGGCGCGAAGGTCGTCATCGCCGACATTATGGAAGCGGAAGGCAGACAGGTGGAGGCGGAGATAGCCGAGGCGGGCGGCGATGCGGTGTTCATGAGGCTGGATGTTACGAGCGAGTCCGGATGGGAGGAGGCGGTCGAGGCGACGGTGGAACGGTACGGCAAGTTGGACATACTGGTGAACAACGCCGGCATCAGCGGTACGCACCACCCGGATTCGATGAGCACCGAGGGCTGGGACACCTTTATGGACATCAACGCCAAGGGCGTGTTCCTCGGCATGAGGAGCGTCATACCGCAGATGCAGACGGCGGGCGGCGGCTCCATCGTGAACATATCGTCCATCAGCGGGATCGTGGGGCAGCGTGTCATCCACATGGGATACAGCGCGTCGAAGGGGGCCGTGCGGACGGTAACGAAGTCTGCGGCGGTGCAGTACGCGCAGGATGGGATAAGGGTGAACTCTGTACATCCGGGCGTAATGCCGCCTATGCGCTCGTCCAGCGCGGCCAGGGACCCGGAGATGCGCGGCACCATGGTGGAAACGGTGCCGATGCGTCGTCGGGGGCGGACTGATGAGGTCGGCTACGCAGTGCTGTTCTTGGCGTCGGACGAAGCGTCGTACATAACAGGGGCGGAGCTGGTGGTGGATGGGGGATTCACGGCGACCTGAAACTGGTGGGACGCCACGACACGACAGGCTATAGGAATGCTCGCGCTGCATCGACTGCCCCTTCCAGTCCTTCCCGAGGTGGGATGAGACGAAGCGCGGGCGGCCGGAGTTTTTCGCCGAGAGGCGGTGGAGGTCCGCGCCAGGATGAGGAATAGGCTGGCCGTCGACAAGACACCGTACCTGCGCATGCTGCGGACACAGTGGTCTAAGACGGACTCTTGGGTGCGGTACAATGTCGGCTGGAGGAAAAGATATGACGGCAAACTCAATTGTTGACCGGCTTCGCAGCGGAGAGATGCTCCTTTTGGACGGGGGAACCGGGTCGGAGCTTCAGCGGCGCGGGGCCGACGTTCTCAAGGAGGCCGAGGACGAACTGAAGGCTTGGTCGGCCACGGCGAATATCGAGTATGCCGACGTGGTGCAGCAGGTACACTCGGACTACCTGCGAGTCGGGGCGGACATCATCACCAGCAACAACTTCTGGACAACGCCCACCCGGCTCGAAACGATCGGCGAGCGTGATAACTGGCGCGAGTACGCGACCGCGGCGATCCGCAACGCGGTTCAGGTACGCGACGCGAAGCGTCCAGAAGCATATGTCGCCGGAGGCATCGCCTCGCCAAGTCTGCAGGAAGGACTACCTCCCGGATACAGTCCGGCCTCTGATACCCGGCAGTTGGGCGTCGAGGGGTTCCGGAAGGAGTGGGCCGACCACGCGAAGCTCCTGGCCGACGAGGGGGCGGACGTGATCCTGCCGGAATTTGTGGCCTTCATAGAGGACTGCGTGGTCGCGGTGGACGGATGTGCGGAGGCTGGGCTGCCGGTCTTCCTCGGAGTGCGGCAGATCACGAGCGACGGCACGATGAAATTCGGGGAGAGCCTCGCCGACCTTGCTCGCGCGCTCGAGGGCCATCCGGTCGATGCCGTCCTCCTCATGTGCAGCAGCCCGGAGAACATATCCGTGGGCCTTCCTGTACTCCGGGAGGCGTTCGCCGGTCCCGTCGGAGCGTATGCCAACCTTGGATACAACCCGACAGGCCCCATCGCAAACAGGCCGATGCTCGGGAACCAGAAGCCCAGCGCAGGCGAGGACATCTTTCAGAATGCCGAGTACTATCCCTCCCGGATGGCGGAGTTTGCCGGGGCGTGGAAGAGTATGGGTGCCCAGATCATCGGCGGCTGCTGCGCCTCCGGCCCGGAGCATATCTCAGCGATGCGGCCGATCGTAAAGGGCGGCTAGGGAGCTGTATGCGCGAGGGGTGGTCCCTCAATCGCTGACCGCCCGTCGCTGGGAGCACCGGATAGTACCGCGGTTACTCCGACGGCTCCTGCCATTGTCCGGGAGCTGGAACAGGACGGCGCGCCCCTCCCGCCCAGGTGCTCGAAATGGCGGAAGGAACGGGTCCACGCCATGATGAGCAACGAGACCTACGGGGGCGCCTATTGGTAGGCAAGAGCAGTCGGGTCACCACCGAGGGGGGAACAAATGGCACCAGGAATCCCAAGGACGCCTGGATCGGAGTGCCGTTCCCGCCGCTGGTGGACGATAAGACCTGGATGCGGGTGCGGGCGCGCAAGTTCATCACCGAACGGTTGGAGACGCGCCGAGCCGAGCTTGATGACTACCGAGCACAGCAGAGGACGCTGGCCGAGAAGCGTATCCTCATGGAGAACATCGTGACCTGGGCCGATAAGGTCGGAGGCCGCCTGGACGACGTGCCCTTTGAGCAGCGCCGGGACATCCTCAAGCTGCTGCTTGACCAGGTGGTCAGCGTGATAGAGGTGGTAAAGCTATCTGCGTGACCGCCTGGTACGGATGAATCGACGATGCGGCACCAGACATTGTGGTACGGGAGTCCCGGAAGAAATGCTGTCGACCGTAAGTTGCAGGTCTCGTTAAATCTCTTCACAGTCCCCCGGAGGTCATGGCCTCCGCATCCGCGCCAAACGACAATCCTGCGGAAGCCCTGTTCGGCGAGGGATACCAGGGTCGCCAGGACGAGGGGTCGTGCAGATCGACGGGAACGTCTATGTAACCTGCCCCGTAGTTTCTGTGCTCTGGTGTGGGCCCGAAGGGAATAGTCGAAAGCACAAGAGACTGAACGCCGTGGTCTCGGTCGGCCTTTTCGGACGCAGCGTTGCACACCTGCTCCACGAACCAGGTATCGAAGTCTACAGGGAGGTGCGGCCTTCCACGGGTTTGCGGATCAGGCGACGCGGCGGCTCACGGTTTTGGACAACGCGGCGTCCTTGCAAGATCTGGCTGCGTTGCCCAGCAACAGGCTGTGGAGTCTCTCTCCGGCGACAGAGCGGGCCAGTACAGCATCCGGATCAATCGCCGGTGGCGGATATGCTTCCGCTGGGAAGAGGACGGACCGTACGACGTGGAAGTGGTGGACTACCACTGATGAGGAGTTTGGATATGAGTGTGAGCAACGGAATGAGACCAGTGCATCCTGGAGAGATACTGGGGGAGGAGCTTGAGGAGCTTGGGCTGTCGGCGAACGCGCTGGCCAAGGCTCTGGATGTGCCCACGAATCGAGTCACGGCGATCCTGAAGGGGCAGCGCGGGATAACGGCTGACACGGCTCTACGCCTTTCTCGCTACTTCGGCACCTCGCCCCAACTGTGGCAGAACCTCCAAAAGGCTTTCGAGTTGCGCGTGGCGGAGATTGAATCAGGGAAGCAAATTGAGGAACGAGTGCAACCACGAGGGACTGCGCAGGTTGTTGGCGGGTGAATCCGCTAACTGGTCAAAGACCCACTGCTGCGGGATAGAGCATCGAATGCCTATGCACATCAAAACGAACGACACGAGGTATAGAGGAGCCACCACTGAGAACCTGATCGGAAGCGTTGGAAGTCCCGCCAAGCTGGTCGCCTGATGGCTTGCGCCTCGCTTTCGGCAAACCCATCGGGGGTTGGCAGCAGGCGATGTCGGCGCACGATCGTCGGCATCGTACAGCGTCACTCCGTGTGAAACACCTCTTCAAGTTCAAGCATCATCTGATCGGGGTGCGCACCCTCGGGGATCTCGAAGAAAGGCCCCATGAACTCCTGCCAGCGGTTGTTAACGTCTTCCTTCGACATTCCCGCGAGCGACGCGGCGAAGTCAGCCTCGGCCTCGAAGTAGCCAAACAGCAGGCCATCCTCACGGGCGAACAGTGAGTAGTTGCGCCAGCCGTTGCGCCGCAGGGCGTCAAGCATCTCCGGCCATACTCGCCGGTGGTGCTGCCTGTACTCTTCGAGCATGTCCTGCCGGACTTTGAGCAGGAATCCGACGCGCTTGATGGCAATATCCTCGGTCACTGTCGGTGAGGCCTATTGGAGCGGGGGACGGGATTCGAACCCGCGACATCCTGCTTGGAAGGCAGGAACTCTACCACTGAGCTACCCCCGCTCGCACATTGGGCGCTGACTCCCATTCTAGCGCATCGCCGAGCTTGACGGCCAACGCCATCGACGCAGCCTGGCGGCTTCTGCGCGGACCGTCTCTAGGGCAGCCTGAGATCTGATCGCTACTCCAGATCGCCCCAGTTATCGCCGGTCTTCAGCTCGACGACCAGCGGTACAGCTAAGGACAGGGACGCCGGCATGAGCTCCATGACGATCTCTGACATCTGATCGAGCTCATCGGAGGGCACTTCGAATATCAGCTCGTCGTGGACCTGGAGAATCATCTTGGAGCGCATCTCCAGATCGAGCATCCTGTCCATGATCTTCACCATAGCGATCTTGATGACGTCCGCGGCGGTGCCCTGAATCGGCATGTTGATCGCCGCGCGCTCGGCGGCATGCCGCATGTGGAAGTTGCGGGTGCTGATATTCGGCAGGTACCGCCTGCGACCCAGGAGCGTCTGAACATAGCCGTCATTGCGACACGTCTGAATTGTGTCTGTCACATAGTCCTGAATCTTCGGATACCGCTCGAAGTAGACGTCGATGAAGCGCTTGCCCTGTTCCGGGGTCAGGTCGGTCTGCTGCGAGATGCCAAACGCGGTCAGACCGTAGAGCACGCCGAAATTCAGGATCTTCGCTATCCTCCGCATCTCGCCGGTCACCTCGTCGATCGGGACGTCGTACACCAGAGACGAGGTGGCGCTGTGGATGTCCTCACCCCTATGGAACGCGGCCAGCAGAGCGGGGTCTTCGGAATAGTGAGCCAGAATCCGCAGCTCGATTTGAGAGTAGTCGGCGGCCAGCAGCGTAGATTCGGGAGCGCCGGGAGATACGAAGGCCTGTCTGACCCGGCGACCAAGCTCCGTCCTGACCGGGATGTTCTGCACGTTGGGGTCGTTGGATGAGATGCGCCCGGTGGCGGACCCGGTCTGGTTGTACTTGGTGTGGATCCTGCCCGTGTCCGGATTTACCAGGCCGGGCAGCGCGTCCACGTAGGTTGACTTGATCTTGGATAGCTGCCTGTATTCGAGGATGTTGTCCAACACGGCGTATGCCCGTGGGTCCGCATCCGTGAGCGTGCCGGTGTCGAGCTGCGCCTTCAGACCGTCGAGCGACGACGCATCCGTGGAGAATCCAGACTTTGTGCGCCTGGTGGGCGGGAGGTGAAGCTCATTGAACAGAACGTCGCCAAGCTGCTGGGATGAGTTCAGATTGAACTCGTGCCCTACGGTGGAGTACATGTCGCGCTGGAGGTCATCCAGCTGCGACTTCAGCTCGACCGACATCCGGTTGAGCACGTCAACATCGATGGCGACGCCATCACGCTGCATTCTTACCAACACCGGGATAAGTGGCAGCTCGTAGTCGCTGAGCATTTGGTCGAGCCCAATGTTTCTTATCTCCGGTTCCAGCTCCCGGCGCAGACGTTCCGTAAAGTCGGAGTCGGCCGCGGCGTACTTGGCTGCCTTCTCGATATCCACCTCGGCCATCGTGATCTGTTTCCGGCCGCGTCCGATAAGGTCCGTGATCGGCGTCATCTCCTCGCCGAACATCTCAAGGGCGAGATTCTTCAGGCCGACCGAGCTGCGGCCAGCCGCGTGTGCGGCGAGCATCGTATCGAAAGCGAGGCCCTCGACCGTTACGCCGTGGTTTTGGAGCACCATCATGTCGTAGTTCGCGTTGTGCGCGGTCTTCGGCACGTCGGGATCTGTGAGGATGGGACCGAGCTCGCTCAGGACGTAGTCAATGGGCAGTTGAGGGCCTTGGGAATGGCCGACGGGGACATACCATCCCTGGTGGGGCTCGACCGAGAAGGACAGGCCAACGAGATTCGCGCTCATTGGGTCAGTCGATGTCGTCTCGGTGTCGAATGAGAAACCGCCCGGCGCGCCCATGGCCGCCACAAGAGCCTTGAGCTTCTCTTTAGTGTCAACAACCTCATACTCGACGGACGGGGGCGGCTCCAGATCGAATGTGGCCTGCCGGTCATTCGACTCCCGGTTAGAGGCCGGCAAGCGGGGGATCATGCTAAAGAATTCCAGCTTCGTCAGCAGGTTTACGACCTCGGAGCGTTCGAAGTCCCCAAACAGGCACTCGTCGAGATCGAGCGTGACGCCGGCGTCACGTCTGATCGTGGTCAGAAATCTCGCCTCGAACGCCCGGTCCCTGTTCTCTGTGAGACTCTTCTTGGCCCTCGGCGGTCTCACTTCGTCCAGGTGATCGTAGATTCCGGATATGGTCCCGTAGGCCAGCAGCAGCTTGATCGCGGTCTTGCGTCCGATGCCGGGCACTCCCGGTATATTGTCGGACGAGTCCCCTTCGAGCGCCTTGATGTCTGCGACGGTTTCGGGCCCGAGGCCTTCGTAGCGCTGCTTGACGGCGTCGATGTCATACAGGGTCCGCTTCCCAACTGCGTGACTGAGAAGGACGCTGATGGTCGGCGAAACCAGTTGGAGCGTATCGGTGTCGCCGGTGAGAACGATCGTATCTACCTGCTCCTCCTCAGCCTGTCGACACAGCGTTCCGATGACGTCGTCGGCCTCGAATCCGGCATTTTCGTACACCGGCACGCGAAACGTGCGCATGAGCTCCCTGACATGGTCGAACTGGGGCCGCAATTCCGGCGGTGTAGGAGGACGATGGGCCTTGTAATCGGTGAACCGCTCATGTCTGAACGTCGGAGTGGACAGGTCAAACGTGACAGCCAGGTGTGTCGGATTCCTGTCGTTCAATGTCTTCAAAAAGATGTTGAGGAATCCGAATATCGCCCGGACATCCTCTCCGGTGGACCGCACGTTCAGGGGCTCCCGGATGGCGTGCCATGCGCGATGGACCAGTGCGTGCCCGTCCATGATTATGAGCAGCGGCTTCCGGTTCAACATGGGCTGAGTCTCGGCAGCAGACATCGGAGACACCTCGGACGGGATAGACAGATTATACAGGCGTCGCTGCGTCGCTGCTTGGATCGGCGGGCGGGCCGCAACTCCGATTCGGGTTCTCCGGCGGCGGTGGGGCAGGGGAATGGCGCCTGAACGACAGACCCGTGTGGGCCGCGGATCTGTCGACCCGTCGACGTGGTCCGGCTAGATGCCGGTCAGGGCTCGGGCCTCGCCGAGCATGGCTGCGACGTCCGCCTGAGTCGGACCCTCGGCATATATGCGCAGCAGCGGTTCGGTCCCGGAGAAGCGGATGAGCGCCCAGTAGCCGTCTTCGAGCTGGAACTTGACGCCGTCGCGGTCGTCAATGCCGATGACCGGACGTCCGCCGATCGTCGGGGGCCGCGATGTCCTGACCCGTCGCGTTACTCCATCGCGCTGAGCCGCGTCGAATGAGACGTCCCATCTGTCGTAAACGTGCCGGCCGACACGCTCGGCGAGGCGGTCCCGGAGATCGACGGGGTTGCTGCCCGTCCTGACCACCATGTCCAGCATGAGAAGACCGCTCAGGATGCCGTCGCGCTCCGGGATGTTGCCTCTGAAAGCGTATCCGCCACTCTCTTCACCCGCGGCGAGCGCGTCCACCGCCATCATCTGCGGCCCCAGGTGTTTGAAGCCGACGGGTGTCTCGACTACGGCGACATCGTGCAGCTCCGCCAGTCGATCGACCATGCTGCTCATGGTTATGGACTTGACCAGCGGCCCGGTCTGATCCAGCACCTCCAACAGATGCATACAAAGCAGGCTGAAAGTCTCTGTGGTGGTGACGAACTGGCCATCGTCATCGACAACACCCAGTCGGTCCGCGTCTCCGTCAGTCGCCAGACCGATGTCTGCCGTGTGGTCCTCGACCACATCGATGAGTTCGCTCAGGTTGTGGGCGATCGGCTCCGGCTGGCTGATGCCCGGAAACGCCGGATTAGCTGTCCCGTGTATCTCCACTATTCGCGTGCTGCCGCCGGAGATCAGTCTGTCGAAGTATCCGGCGCCGGCGCCGAACATTGAGTCCACCACGACATTGAGTCCAGCGTTGCGGATGCCCTCGAGGTCCACGAACTGGGCCACGTGGTTCAGGTAGTCGATCTCGGGGTCGAAGCGTTCGAGCAGACCTCTGCGCTCGGCCTCGCGGGTATCGAGTCGGCGCACCGTCCTCGATTTTTCGACATTAGCAATGTGGCGCTCCAGCTCAGCCACGATCTCGGCCGACGCGCTCCCGCCATAGTCCGGTTTGAATTTGAAACCGTTCCATGCCGCGGGGTTATGGCTGGCGGTGACAACGGCGCCGGCGCCGGCGGTCATCGCTACGAGCGAGTGACTCACCACCGGAGTAGGGGCGGGGCGGTCACACAGAAACGTGGGGACGCCGTTGCCGGTCATGACCTCCGCGATCGCCTCCGCGAATTCCCGGGACGCAAACCTGGTGTCGTAGCCAATCACGAATCCGCGGGCGGCCAGTCCCGCCGCGTTGACGTAGTCGGCGGCGCCCTGGGCGCAGATCCGGACGTTATCGAATGTGAAGTCTTCTGCGATGACGGCTCGCCAGCCGTCAGTTCCGAACCTTATTCCAGGCATTGCGTCCTCCGACTGTGATCCTCAAGACGAAGCGGCGCCATCGACATCCTTCATGAATGCTTCGCGTCTCAGCACCGCGGCCTTGTCGGTGCGCTCCCATGGAAAATTTTCCTCCGGTCTTCCGAAGTGCCCATATGCGGCGGTCTTGGTGTAGATGGGGCGTCTCAGGTCGAGGTCTCTGATGATTGCGCCGGGACGCAGGTCGAAGTGCCGGTCGATCAACTCGTTGATCGTCTTGTCGGGGACTCGGTTCGTCCCGAAAGTCTCGGCTGAGACCGAAATAGGATGCGCCATGCCGATCGCGTATGACACCTGGATCTCCACACGGTCGGCGAGTCCGGCGGCGACCACGTTCTTGGCGACGTAACGAGCGGCGTAGGCCGCGGAGCGATCCACCTTGGTCGGGTCCTTGCCGGAAAACGCTCCTCCCCCATGCCTGGCCATTCCACCGTAGGTATCCACCAGGATCTTCCGACCGGTCAGACCCGCATCGCCGACAGGCCCCCCGGTCACGAACCTGCCTGACGGGTTCACCACCCAGCGTGTTTCGCCGTCGAGCAGGTCGCCCGGTATGACGTCCCTGGCGACGATGTCTATCAGGTCTCTCAAAATTACAGATTGGCTGACCTCCGGGTTATGCTGAGCGCTCATCACGACGGTATGTACTCGTTTCGGGATGCCGTACTCATACTCAACTGTAATCTGAGATTTGCCGTCGGGCCGAAGATACCGGAGCGTACGGTCCTTGCGGACCTTGGCCATCCTCTGGCAGATCCGGTGGGATAGCGCAATTGGCAGCGGCATCAGCTCGGGCGTTTCTGAGCATGCGTACCCGACCATCATGCCCTGGTCGCCCGCACCGAGGCTTTCAGACTCTTCGCCCACGCCGGCGATACTATCGCGGACCTCGACTGCGTGCGTGACACCCTGTGATATGTCCCCGGACTGGTCGTGTACCGAGACCGCGATGCCGCAGGACTGGTAGTCGAATCCAAAAGACGAGTCCTCATAGCCGGCATTGCGGATCGTGCGGCGCACGATCGACGGGATATCCACGTATGTGGAGGTCGTGATCTCCCCCATTACCAGCACAAGGCCCGTCGTGGTACACGTCTCGCACGCCACCCTCGCCATTGGGTCGTCCTTGATGATGGCGTCGAGCACCGCGTCAGAAATCTGGTCGCAGAGCTTGTCCGGGTGGCCCTCCGTAACCGATTCCGAGGTGAACAGGTACGATGGGCTCTCCAAGAAGCTGTGTGCCATGTGGTTTCTCCTTTTGGCGAGGACAGACTGCCGATAACGGGCGGGCCGTGTGGTTCAGATGCCCAATCGCTTGCGCTGAGCATCCGTCAGGACAACCAGCGACGCCCTTCCGCGGGCGATGATCGCGTCACGGCATTCGAGTTTGCCGTCAACCCACATATTCCGTCCGTCGCGGCGGTCCATCCAGGATACCGCTGTGATTCTCTGGCCGATGGAGGCCGGCTTGAGCAGCCGGATGTCCATCGATCTCATCATCGTGACAGAGCCGTTCAGATACGGCCAGTTTTCCATGACCTCGTACAGCAGGGCCGAAACCACGCCGCCATGGACGATGCCCGGCCAGCCTTCATGATGTCTATCAGGCGTGAACTCGGCAGATACTGTCGAGTCCGCTACTTTCAGCGCCAGGCGTAGCCCAAACTGGTTCTCGGCTCCGCACCCGAAGCAGTTGGGATAGTCGTTTGCATCGACGGGGCTGCTCAATTCTTCACCCTGTGGGTCCACGGACTATGTTCCGATGTCCCAGCTTGCCAGATACCTTTCCTGCTCGTCGGTCAGCGAGTCGATCTCTACTCCCATGGACTGAAGCTTCAGACGTCCGACCTCCACGTCGATATCCGGGGGAACCGGGTAAACGTCAGGCACGAGCGTGTGCGCGGCCTGTGCGAGATACTCCACAGACATCGACTGGTTGGCGAAGCTCATGTCCATAACCGCCGAGGGGTGTCCCTCCGCCGCGGCCAGGTTTATCAGCCTGCCCTCGCCGAGCAGGTACAGGCGTCGCCCATCGCCCATGAGGTACTCGTCCACCATCGGCCTTACCGGCCGCTTGCCGTCCGCCATCTCTTCGAGGGCCTTGAGATCAATCTCCACGTCGAAGTGTCCGCTGTTGGCCATGATTGCGCCGTCTTTCATCGCGGCCAGATGTTGGCGACCTATGGCGTTCATGCCTCCCGTGACAGTGATGAAGATGTCTCCGATCTCCGCTGCCTGGGCCGTCGTCATCACCCTGTGGCCGTCCATGGCGGCTTCCAACGCGCGTATCGGGTTGATCTCGGTCACAATGGTCTGCGCGCCCATGCCGCGGGCCCTGAGAGCCACACCCCGGCCGCACCAGCCATATCCGCATACGACAACGTTCTTTCCCGCCCACAGCACGTTGGTAGCCCGCGTGATGCCATCGAGCGTACTCTGTCCGGTGCCGTACCTGTTGTCGAAGAAGTGCTTGGTGTCCGCGTCGTTGACCGCGATGATAGGGTACTTTAGCCTCCCGTCAGCGGCAAGACTCCTGAGCCTGATGACGCCGGTTGTCGTCTCCTCAGTCCCGCCGACCACCTCAGACGATATGTCGGTCCTGCCGGTGTGCAGCATCGCCACCAGGTCCGCCCCGTCGTCCATGGTGATGTTGGGCCGCCGGTCCAGCGCCGCCTGGATATGACTGTAGTATGTGTCCCGGTCCTCGCCCTTGATCGCGAACGTTGGGATTCCGTACTCCATGACGAGCGCGGCGGCGACGTCGTCCTGTGTGCTCAACGGATTGCTCGCGCAAAGCGCGACGGTCGCTCCGCCGTCTTTCAACGTCAGCATGAGATTGGCGGTCTCGGACGTGACGTGCAGGCACGCCGCGAGACGCAAACCGTTGAGCGGCCGCTCCGCCGCAAACCGTTGACGTATCTGACGAAGGACCGGCATTTCCCGGGCCGCCCACTCGATCCTGCGGACTCCGTCGATTGCGAGGCCGGTGTCGATGACGTGGCCCTGTTCTGTGCTGGCTGTGATCAAGCAATTCTCCTGGGGCTGTGTTGAGTTGCCGGTATGTAGCCGCGGACTGTCCGGTATCTTCCGGTCGTTCAGACCGTGGTCCGTTGGCGAAGCAGTGCCGAAAGTTGAGGGAGCGGCTCGAACCTGGTCAGCTCCGTAAACTGCCTGAATCTGCGGTCGATGGCCTCCGCGGTTAGCGTGGCGAGTCTGTCCGTGCTGAAGTCCTCGACCGCGAACGACCCCATGACCGAGCCAACTATGGCCGCGCGGCGGAGGCCCGCGTTCGAGATGTCCCCGGCGGCAGCGAGGGCGCTCATGAACCCGCCCGCGAACGAATCGCCCGCTCCCGTCGGGTCCACAACGCTCTCAAGCGGGTAGGCGGGCGCCGTAAACACGCCCATTCGATCGAATACCGAGACTCCATGCTCCCCGCGCTTGATGACGACGACACCCGGTCCCAGACTCTGGATTTGACGCGCGGCCCTCACGATGTTGAATTCGCCCGACAGGCTGCGCGCCTCACCTTCGTCCACGAAGACGATATCTACCTCCCGAACGATCCGATCGAGTTCTTTCCGCTTGCCCTCGATCCAGAAGTTCATCGAGTCGAGGGCGACGACGGCAGGTCTGGCTTCCATCTGTCGCAGCACGTATAGCTGGAGCTCAGGGTCAATGTTGGCCAGGAACACGTACTCGCTGGAGCGGTGTTCGCGGTGGAGCTCCGGTCTGAAGTCGGCGAACACGTTCAGCTCTGTGTCGAGCGTTTCGCGTTGGTTCACGTCCTCGGTGGAGTAAATCCCGGTCCAGTGAAACGTCTTTCCGCTGGCCCAATCGAGGCCGGAGACGTCAACTCCGCGGCTCCGCAGGAGATCGACGTGACTGTCTTGGAAGTCACGGCCGACCACCCCCACGAGGCTGACCGGAGATAGGTAACTGGCGGCAACCGAGAAGTAAACAGCCGAACCGCCCAGCGCCATCTGCCGGGCGCCGGAAGGGGTCGTTACCGAGTCATACGCAACGGAACCTACGACTAGCAGCCTCACCGTACCGGGTTGTGCCTTCCTGCTTCAGCGTCCCGCAAGCTACAGGTCAGAGCCGTAGCTTGTGGGGTAGTTCTTCTCGATCCAGGGTCCGGTGCCGTCCTCCACGTTGAAGAGGAGGTCCGAGTCGAGGCCCATCGCCGCCGCCATTTCGCAGGCGAGACCGCTCCGCACACCGGCCGCGCAGATGAACAAGAGGTTCTTGCCCTCTGGAAGCTCATCCACACGAGACAGAAGGTCATCGACAGGGATGAAGATCGCGTCCTTGACGTGTCCATCAACGTACTCGTCCATCCGACGCACGTCGACGAAGACGTGGTCGTCGCTATCGTGGAGATCGACTGCCTCGTCGATTGTGAGCCTTGTATATGGTTCCCCCGGTATTTGCTTGGGCATGTTGCCGTCCTCTCCTTTCATTACCCGATGTCGCTATTCCAGATACCTGTCCACCAGCAGGCCAACCCTCTCCAGAGTTTCTGGGGGAATGGCCTCCCGGCCTGTGATTATCGCCGTTTCCAGAGCGTTGCCGCAAGCGCAGTCCCTCGATTCGGAGATGGACCATATCATCCGCCGGATGATGCTCTGGGAGGTTTGGACGTTTCGGCTCAGGTTCTTGACGACGATGTCCACAGAGACGTCGTCTTCATCCTGGCGCCATACATCGTAGTCGGTCACAAAGGCAAGCGTCACGTAACACAACTCCGCCTCGCGCGCCAGTCGCGCCTCGGGTAGAGCTGTCATGCCGACGACGCTGGCGCCCCAGCCTCGGTGTACGGCCGACTCGGCCCGAGTTGAGAACTGGGGACCTTCGATCGCCACGTAAGCGCCTCCGTCGTGAACGGTGGCATCGTCACCCGCGGCATCGATCGCCGCGCGCCGAAGCGCCTCGCAGAATGGGTCGGCGAACCCCACGTGGACCACAATCCCCTGACCGAAGAACGTGGACGGCCTCTCTCTGGTCCGATCAATGAGCTGGTCCGGGACCACCAGGTCCAGCGGCTTCAGGTCTTCCCGAAGGCTGCCGACCGCGCTGATGGATATAACCCTCTGAACACCGATCGACTTGAGAGCATAGATGTTGGCCCTGACGGGGATCTCAGTTGGCGAGAGTCTGTGCCCCCGTCCGTGTCTGGGCAGGAATGCAAGGGACACGTCATCCAGTGTGCCGACGACGATGGGATCGCTTGGATCACCGAACGGCGTCGGAACATGGACCTCGCGCCGGTCTCTCAGGCCCTCCATGTGGTACAGTCCCGACCCGCCGATGATCCCGATTCTGGCTTCATCCACGGGACTGCTCCATGAGCGCGCTCAAACTGCGACGGTAGGGAGGTCGCGCGACACCCAGCTCGGTTACTATCGCAGTCACGTAGCGGTTGGGCGTGACGTCGAAGGCGGGATTGAACGCCCTCAGGCCTTCCGGGGCCGCTCGGAGGTCGCCGAAACGCAGCACCTCGTCCTCGTCCCGCTCCTCGATGACGATCTCATCACCGCCGGAGATTCCCGTGTCCAGCGTACTCGTCGGAGCGGCGACGTAGAATGGAGTGCCGTTCTCCTTGGCGACCACCGCCAAGTTGTACGTACCGATCTTGTTGGCCACGTCGCCGTTGGACGCGATGCGGTCGGCCCCGACAATGACCGCGTGGACTGCCCCACGCCACATCAAGAGGCCGGCGGCTGATTCGGCGAGAAGCGTCACGTCGATTCGATCTCGTTGAAGCTCCCAGGCCGTAAGCCGCGCTCCCTGGAGCAACGGTCGAGTCTCGGTTGCGTACACATGCTCCAGGCGGTTCTCTGCCCACGCGGTCCTGATGATCCCAAGCGCCGTACCGTAACCGCCTGTGGCCAGCGTCCCGGTGTTGCAGTGGGTCAGTACGCTGCTGCCCCATGGGATGAGCTTGGCGCCGTGACTTCCGAGCCGGTGGTTGCTGTCGATGTCTTCCAGGTGTACCCGCTTCGCCTCACGAGCAAGGTCCGATATCACCTCTTCGGTCGTCTGCGCCGTTGAGGAGGCGGACAGAAGCCGGTCGATGGCCCATGAGAGGTTGGCGCCTGTGGGTCTCGCCCGCCTGATCTGACGCGCGGCGCCGTGCAGACGATCTGAGAAGTCTCCGTTGGACGTCTGGGCAAGCTCCATCGCCGCGAGGACCAGGCCGTATGATCCGGCGATCCCGATTGCGGGAGCGCCGCGGACGGACATGTTGCGGATCGACTCGATTACCAGGCGGTAGTCAGAGGTCTCAATCCAGACCTCGGCTGCGGGCAGCTTCCGCTGGTCCAGGATTCTGAGGGAATCGCCCCGCCATTCGAGAGGTGTGAAGCTGGTATATGTTGAGTTCAAGATTCCGATTCGGATGTCCCTGGGAGGCGTTGTCCGGTCAAACAAAAAGACTTCTCGGCGTGAGAGAAGTCTTCCGGTAGTTTTCGCTACCGCTCTCATCTCTCGAACGTCAATGCGCTCGCCGGAATTGGCACCTGTGTCGGGTGTCTGAGGACACCTCGACCGGTTGCCGGGCATCAAGGGGCCGGTCCCTCCGCCACTCTGGATAAGAGCTACGTGTATTCAGTTGTTTACCGTGAGAATCCTATACCGAAGCCTTTTGGAATGTCAAACTCAGCTTCCGGCATGGACCTGCATCAGCTTACTCGGTCTGGTGGTTGGGTCGAAGCCATGCTCACGCACCGGCCTATGGACTCCCGCTTTCGCGGGAGTGACGAGAGGGGTGAAACGCCGCCCCCTCAAACTGACCACCGACAAAAACAGGGGCGAGTCACGAGACCCGCCCCAAAGCTAGTTGACTATTCGACTGTCGATCGACCTAGTAGTCCATCGGAGGCATTGCCGGCGCGCCTGCGGCGGCGGGCTCCGGGACATCGGTGATCAGCGACTCCGTGGTCAGCACCATCGCCGCGACCGAGGAAGCGTTCTCGATCGCCGCGCGCGTAACCTTGGCCGGGTCCATGATGCCCTTTTCGAGCAGGTGGCAGAACTCACCAGCCTCGGCGTCGTAGCCCCAGTCGCCTTCGCTCTGCAGGCTGTCGGCCAGGATGACCTCGCCGGAAACGCCTGTGTTCTCGGAGATGAGCTTGATCGGGCGTTCCAGCGCCTTGCGCAGAATCGCCGTGCCGGTCGCCTCGTCCCCGGATAGTCCGAGGTCGTCGAGAACGGTGCTTGCCCTGAGAATCGCGAGGCCGCCGCCCGGCACGATCCCCTCCTCGACAGCGGCGCGCGTTGCGGACAGCGCATCCTCGACGCGGTTCTTCTTCTCCTTGAGCTCGACCTCCGTGGCCGCGCCGACCTTGATGATCGCGACGCCGCCTGACAGCTTGGCCAGTCGCTCCTGGAGCTTCTCCCGGTCGAAGTCCGATGTCGTCTCATCGACCTGGGCCTTGATCTGATTGATCCGGCCCGAGATCGAGTTCTCAGACCCTGCGCCATCCACGAAGGTCGTCTCCTCTTTGGAGGCGACGATCCGGCGGGCGCGACCGAGGTCCTCGACCGTGACCGAGTCGAGCTTTCGACCCACTTCCTCGCTGATGACCTGGCCGCCGGTCAGGATCGCCATGTCTTCGAGCATTGCCTTACGGCGGTCGCCGAAACCGGGGGCCTTGACCGCGATGCAGTTCAGGGTGCCCCGCAGCTTGTTCACAACCAGTGTCGCGAGCGCCTCGCCCTCGATGTCCTCGGCCACGACCACGACGTTCTTGCCGACCTGGAGAATCTTCTCCAGCGCGGGGAGCACGTCGGAAACGGCTGAGATCTTCTTGTCGGTAATCAGGATATAGGGATCGTCTATGGACGCCTCCATCCTGTCCTGGTCGGTGATGAAGTAAGGGGAGATGTAGCCCCGGTCGATCTGCATGCCTTCCACGAACTCCTGCTCGTAGGAGAGGCCCTTCGACTCTTCGACCGTGATGACGCCGTCTTTGCCGACTTTCTCCATCACGTCGGCGATCAGCTCACCCATCTCGTCGTCGTGCGCCGAGAGTGAGGCGACCTGCGCGATCTGGATGCGGCCCTCGACGGGCGTGGACATATCTCCCACGGCGTCTCTCATCGCGCCGACGCCTTTCTCGATTCCACGCTTCAACGCCATCGGGTTGGCGCCGGCCGCGATGTTCTTGAATCCCTCATGGACGATCGCCTGCGCCAGCACTGTCGCGGTCGTGGTGCCGTCTCCGGCCACGTCGTTGGTCTTGCTGGCAGCCTCTTTCAAGAGCTGAGCGCCCATGTTTTCGAACGGGTCTTCGAGCTCGATCTCCTTGGCGATGGTGACGCCATCCGAGCACACCTGGGGCGGCCCGAATTTCTTGTCAAGCACGACGTTCCGGCCGCGGGGGCCGAGGGTTACACCAACCGTGTCGGCCATGATATCGATGCCGCGCTTCATCGCGGCTCTTGCTTCCTCGCTGAACTGAAGCTGTTTTGCCATACTGGCTCGGTCCTCCTTTTCGCTTGTCGGGATCGTAGCGATCCGAACTCTACTTCTTGAACAGAATATCGTCTTCGCGAAGGACGAGGTACTCGATCTCGCCTTCCTTGTATTCGGTGCCGGCATACTTGGAGTAGATGACTGTGTCGCCGACCTCGACCTCCATCTGGACGCGTGTGCCGTCGTCGGACAGCCGCCCGGGCCCGACGGCCACGACAACGCCCTCCTGGGGCTTCTCTTTGGCGGTGTCAGGGATATAGATACCCCCGGCGCTCATCTGCTCTTCACCCTCTTGAGGCTCGACAACCACACGGTTGCCGAGGGGCTTGAACGATACCTTCGTATCAGTCGCCATTCTTGCTAAGACCTCCTTGCTGAGAACTCACTTATATTTTAGGGGCCGAATTAGCAGTCACATATGGAGACTGCTAACCCTGATGATAGCGAATGAAATTTCACAGTGTCAACAGAAATCGGCTTGGATCCGATCCAGGGCAGACTCTTCGCCTGAACGACGATTGGTGGGCCGTTACGATCGACGGAAGTGTCCCGGAGGCTGGATGCCATGTCTCGATCAGGGTCTATTCGCACATTGACGACAGGCCTGTTCGACCATATCATCAAGTGGTGAAATCCGAGAATGGTCAACGTCCCCGGGCTGGTGTTGTCGCCACGCTTGGGAGTCTGATCCAGGCGACGCGTCCACTTCAGTGGATCAAGAACCTGCTCGTCTTTCTGCCGCTGTTCTTCTCTGTTGAAGAGGCCTGGACGCTCGACGATCCCGATAGAGCCCTTACCCTGGTTGCCCGGACCGCGGGGGCGTTCGTTCTGTTCTGCTTCTTGAGCGGATCGGTGTATCTGTGGAACGATGCCGCCGACGTGCGGCAGGACCGGGCTCACCCGACCAAACGATTCCGGCCGATCGCGTCGGGGGCCGTCTCAATCCGTCTGGCGCTCTCGATCAGCGCGGTGATGGCCGTGGGCGCGCTTGCCGCCAGCTTCACTGTTCTGTGGCCGATCGGTCCGGCAGCGCTTGCGTACATACTTGTTCAGGCGGCGTACTCGGCCGGTCTCAAGCGTGTCCCGCTGCTGGACGTCGCGATCGTTGCTTCCGGATTTGTGCTGCGTGTACTGGCCGGCGCCATCGTGATCGAGGTCCCGATCTCCCCCTGGCTGTATCTTTGCTCCGGGCTTGGCGCGCTGTTTCTCGCTCTGTCAAAGCGGAGGTCGGAGCTGGCTAGGGGAGGGGAGTCCGCGAATGAACAGCGCGACACGCTGCGGGCTTATACCGCGGGGATGCTCGACCAGATGATCGGGGTAGTCGCTACGTCTGCGCTGGTCAGCTACGCCCTCTATACCTTTACCGCCGCCAATCTCCCGGACAATCATGCGATGATGCTGACGATACCGTTCGTCGTCTTTGGCCTCTTCAGGTACATCTACCTAGTCCACACACGAGACGCCGGCGAAAGTCCGGAGCGCATCCTGATAGCTGATGTTCCGCTAATCATGTGTGTTGTCCTATGGCTGGCCACGGGTTGGGCGGTACTCCTGTTGGCCGGTTAGTGGAGTGGTAGCTGGCTTCCAGTCACTATGCTAAACTCCGGCAAGCCTCCACTGGGCACGCGGCGTTAATCACCATAGGACAGGAGTCTAGGGATGGTCCCCCCAGACGATGTATTCGGCGCAATCCCCACATGGCTGGCGGTTTACCTTCTCACGATTACCGCGTTCGGCATCGCTGGCTTCATCCTGTATCGGCGCGTCTTCCGGCTGATCCTGCTTGGGAAGAACCCGGAACGTTTCGATCAGCCGCTGCGCAGGCTGATAGGAGCTCTCCCGTACACGCTGGGCCAGAGCAAGGTCCTGCAGAGTGTCTCGCTGAAGGACCGGGCCGGGATCGCTCATTTCTTTATCTTCTGGGGATTCCTGTCATTTACGACGAGCTACGTCCTGTACATATTCGGCGACTCCGTCTGGCATGAGTTCTCCGAGACTATCTTGACCGACATGGGAGTCAGGATTTTCACGGCGTATCTGGACGTTCTGGCGGTTGTATTCTTCGTCGTGCTTGTGTGGGCGGCGATAAGGCGATGGGGAATCAAGCCCCGCAGGCTGGCCTACGATCTGACCCAGAAACGAGAGGCCGCGATCATCCTGTTGCTGATCGCGTCGCTGATGCTCTTTACACTTCTGACAGAGGCCCTGTTCGTCGCCGCCGGCGGCGACGGACCACACGCGGACGCGCTCATCGGACGCCCCATTGGCGAGGCGTTCGCAAACGCCGGGATCGACGGTCATCTGGCCAACGGACTTCGAGGTCTGTTCTGGTGGCTGCACTTGGGAGTGATCCTGGGGTTTTCGATATACATCCCGATGTCCAAGCACATGCACCTCGTCGCAGCGCCGATCAGCTTCTATACGCGCAAGCTGGAGGAGCGTGGCACGCTGCCGACTCCAATGGACCTCGAGACCGCTGAAGTATTCGGCGCCAGTAGGATCCAGGACTTCAGCTGGAAAGAGCTTCTGGACGGCTACGCCTGCGCCGTCTGCGGGCGGTGCTCCGACAACTGTCCGGCGAACATCACCGGCAAGGTTCTGTCCCCGATGCACATCGTCGAAAACATGAAAGAGCATGTTCTGGAATTCGGCCCGGGCGTGGCCGCCGGAGACGACGCGCAGGACGCCAAGCCGCTGATTGGAAACTGGGTCTCCGAGGAGGCGCTCTGGGACTGCGTTACGTGTGGCGCTTGTATCCAGGAGTGCCCGGTCGGGGTGGAGCACGTCGACTCGATTGTGGATATGAGGCGATTCATGGTCATGGAGCAGGCTTCGATGCCGGACACGGCAATGAACGCGCTTCTCAGCATGGAGCAGCGAGGCCATCCGTGGCGAGGCACAACCTACTCTCGCACCGACTGGGCCGAAGGGCTCGGCGTGCCGACTCTGGCAGAACATCCGAAGGCCGAAATCCTATTCTGGGTGGGATGCACCGCTGCGCTTGAGCAGCGCAGCCAGGGCATCGCGCGCGCTATGGTGTCCGTACTCAAGCGGGCAGGGGTGGACTTCGCAATACTGGGTGACGAAGAGTCCTGTACAGGCGACCCGGCCCGCCGCATGGGCAACGAATATCTCTACCAGATCATGGCGCGGCAGAACATCGAAACGATGCGGTCATACAACGTCCGACAGATCGTCACGATCTGCCCGCACTGCTTCAACACTATCAAGAACGAGTACCCCCATCTGGGAGGCGACTTCGAGGTCGTCCACTACACTGAATTCGTCGATGGTCTGATCAGGGATGGAAAGATACGACCAGTAGCCAGGGTTGAGGCCACTGTCGCCTATCATGACTCCTGCTATCTCGGTCGCCACAATGGCATATACGACGCGCCCAGGCGTATTGCCGGCGCGATACCGGGGCTCGAGCTGGTTGAGATGGAACGGAGGCGGGAGCGAGGCTTCTGCTGCGGAGCGGGCGGCGGTCATATGTGGGTGGAGGAGTCGAAGGGTCAGCGAATCAACCACGCCCGCACAGAACAGTTCTTCGATACCGGCGCGACGACCGTGGGCGTGTCATGTCCGTTCTGTCTTCAGATGTTCGAGGAGGGGATAGGCTCCCTCGGACAGGACAACCGGAAACAGGCCCGCGACCTGTTGGAAGTCCTCGACGAGAGTCTTTCAAACAGCATATGATGGCTGCGAGCGTCGGTGGAACATGCGCGATTCGGCAGTGGACAGGAGGGCGAAGGTGGTTGCTCTGAAGACCGGGATCAAGTTCACATACGAGGACTACAGGAACGCGCCTGAAGACAAGCGCTACGAGCTTCTGGATGGAGAGCTGGTCATCATGCCGTCGCCTAAAGAGATTCACCAGCGACTTAGCATGAATCTGGCAGTGCCTCTCCATGTATTTGTGGACGAAAACGGCTTGGGACGAGTCTATCTTGCCCCCTTCGACGTGGTGTTGACGGACACGGACGTAGTACAGCCCGACCTGATGTTCGTCTCCAATGAGCAGTCGCACATTATCACCGAAGATAACATCCGGGGCGCGCCGGACCTCGTCATCGAGATTCTCTCCCCATCCACGGCCGAGAAGGACAGAACATTCAAGCGCGCGCTGTACGCGCGGCACGGCGTGAGAGAATACTGGATGGTGGACTCTCTGGCAAAGACTGTAACGGTCCTGCTCTTGGGAGAGCATGGCTTCGAGCTTGCGGAGGTATACGGCGAGGGACAGACCCTGACCTCTCCGATGCTCCAGGGTTTCACCCTAGACCTCGGCGAGATACTTTAGCCGCCGCAAGCCGGATTGGTAGCCGCGGCGGTCCTAAACAATACTCGCGGCGCGCAGTCGCGAAGTCTCCTCATCCGTGTACCCCAGAATCTCGCTTAGCACCCCCTCCGTGTGCTGACCCAAGAGCGGAGGCGCGGTAACTTCCACCGGCGAGTCATCCAGCTGGACCGGACAACCGGGCATCGTGAACCTCCCACGCTCAGGGTGGTCGTAGCTGACGATCATCCCGCGCGCTCTGAGGTGCGGGTCATTGTAGATGTCGCTCGCGTTGAAGCACGCGCTGCATGGAACTCCCGCCTCGCCAAGTACGCGCATAACCTCGAATTTGTCGCGTTCCGTTGTCCATGCCTCGATCAGATCGTTGATCTCATCGGTGGCGTCGGGGTGATTGAAAGGATTGGCATAGACCGGGTCCTCGATCAGATCGTCTCGTCCGATAGCTGTCAGCAGTGCGAACCACATCCGCTGGCGTCGGACGTTGGCGGTAAGATACACGTAGTCATCCGGTCCTCCGGGGGCGCATCTGAACAGACCGGACCCGGGCCGCCCGGGCCATCGTTCAACGCCTCGCCGCGGCGGTGACTGGCCTGTGTCCGCAAATGAGTTCATCCAGATGCGGGCCACGTTCACGACGGCATCCTGCATCGACACCTCCACGACCTGGCCCTTGCCGGTGGTCTGCCGCTGCCATAGCGCGGCCAGGATGGCGATCACGGCATGCATACCGGTCCCGGTATCTCCGATTGTGATTCCGGGCCGAACGGGCGCGGAGTCAGCCGAGCCGGTAGCGCACACGGCGCCCCCCGCGGCCTGCGCTACCGGGTCGAAGCTCTTGTAGCCGCTGTACGGGCCGTAGGTGCCGAAGCCCTTCACCCTTGCCAGGATGAGACGGGGATTGGCCTCATGGAGCGCTTCCCACCCGATTCCGAGTCTCTCGATTGCCCCAGGCGCCATGTTCTCCGCGACGATGTCACCATGTTTGACGAGGTCGAGCAAGATGCTTCTGCCCTCATCGGACTTGAGGTTGAGCGTGATGCTCCGCTTGTTGGAGTTCAAGTTCATGAAGTAGGACGAGTCGTGTTCCATGCCCGGCGTACCCATCGCGTTACGACCCGGGTCGCCATGAGTGGGCTCCTCTACCTTGATCACGTCCGCCCCGAGCCAGGCCAACATCTGCGTGCATGATGTCCCGGCCTCGAATTGTGTGAGATCGATTACCCGCACACCGGTGAGAGCCTTATCCATAGTGTCCTCCTGTGAACCTGTCGTGAGCGGTCGTATGCCGGTCCGCTCCGGTGGAAGCCTTCAGCCGCCTTCAGCCTGATGTGGCGTCCTGAATCCATGTCCGGAGATCGGGTGCTGTGTCGTCGTTCTTGAGTGCGGCGACGACCGATGCCTTCAGCATCCCCAGGGGCGTGCCGACGTCGTAGTGCTCACCCTGGAAGCGGTAGCCGAATACTCCGGGGTCGTCGATGTGCGCGGCGATGGCGTCCGTAAGCTGGACCTCCCCCAGCGCGCCGGGCTCGACATTTTCAAGTGTGCGAAAAATCTCCGGACCGAGTACGTACCTGCCGATGATGGCCAGGTTTGAGGGAGCCTCGTCCAGCGTTGGCTTCTCCACCATGCCGAGTATCTTCGGACTCGACCCGTTGGCGTCGCCCACGTCGACGATTCCAAGGTTGGGGACCGCATCGTCCGGGACCTCCTTGACGGCAATCACACATGCGTTGGATTCCGACCGGATGTCGATCATACCGCCGATGGTGGGGCGGTCGGCCCATATGACGTCGTCCGGAAGAAAGACGGCGAACGGCTCGTCGCCGACCGCCGCGCGCGCCATCAGGATCGCGTGACCGAGTCCCTTCTGCTCGACCTGCGTCACGCAGGTGATCTTGGCTAGGCCCGATATGCGGCGCATCTGGTCGAGCATCGCCGTGTTGCCGCGGGCCGTCAGGGCGTCTTCGAGCTGCGGAAACGACTCGAAGTAACGTGGAATCGCCTCCTGATTTCGGGACACCACGAAGATGACCTCCTCGATTCCCGCCTGAGCGGCCTCTTCCACGCAGAAGTGGATGGACGGCCTGTCGAACACCGGAAGTAGGTTCTTCGGAACGGATCGTGTCGCGGGAAGAAACCGGGTCCCGAATCCCGCCACAGGTATGACGGCTTTGCGGACTGTCATGTCGCTCCTTGCTGGTCGGTCCGTCTAGGCTGGCGCTGCTTGTCCGGTTCGGTAAACTCGGCGCAGGTCCGGCAGGCTGACCCCGGCGCTAAACAGGAATACCAGGAAGATACAGGCCGAGACGAAGAGGATCGGCGGCGCGGCGAACTCGTCGGCAATGTACCCGTATCCCAAGTTGGCGAACGCCATGATGCCTCCGCCGTGCAGGATATACAGACTGGAGATACGTCCCCTGAGACGATCGGGCGCGATCGTCTGGACATATGTCGTTGTCAGCGCCATGAAAGTCGACTGCGATGCCCCCATTATTGCCGAAGCCGCTACCGTGAGCGGCAGGGTATGGGCAAACGCCAACAGAATCGGCGAAACTCCGCTCACTATCCCGGCCCACAACAGCCATTGGCCTTTGATCCGCTCGCTCCGCACGCCGGCCATCAGCACCGTGCCGATCAGCGCGCCGGCTCCGAAACCCATCACCATGTACCCGAGTATCGATCCGTCGGCGGCGCCGAGCTCGTCCCTGGTGAACACGGGCAGCACCGAGTCGAATGACATAACCAACGCGCAGTGGAACGCGACCAGCATGATGAAAATGGCGATCGTCCTGTTGGTGTAGATATAGACCAGCCCGTCCACCATGCTGCGGACGACTCCGTGTTGAGGCATGGACTCGCCTGTTGAACGGGTCGAAGTCAACACCATGAAGACGGTGCCGACGAGCTGGAAAACCACGCTCAGTATGAGCACGCCGGTGACGCCGATGGAGTCGACGGCAAGCAGCGGCGCCGCTACCAGAAGACCGAAGAATCGCGCGCCGTGCCGGGTCGCCGCGTTCAGGGTGATGGCGTTCAGGAGGTCTTCACGCGGTACCTGGTTGGGGATCAGCGATGACATTGCCGGTTCCTGCGTGGACCGCATGGTCCCGGATATGAATGTCAGTACCGCGATATGCCAGAGAACCAATACGTCGACCATCGTCAGCGCGGCCACACATGCCGTGACCACCGCGTTCGCGATGAACGTAAAGCGTACCACTCCGCGTCGGTCCAGACGGTCCGCGATAAGTCCGGCAATAGGGGACACCAGGAGGAAAGGTAGCATCGACGCGAAAGTTACAATCCCGACGTCCGCAGACTTGTTCGACTCTTCGAGAATCAGCCACGACACCGCGACGATGAAGGTCCACATGGCGGCGCCCGAGCACATGTTCGCTGCCCAGGTGAATCTGTAATCGCGGTGCTTGAGCGCCGCGAGGTGTGGTATCCGGTCAATGAGACCGAGATTCTTCTGCGTCTCCAAGTTCATGCGGCGTTCGTTTCACGGAGTTCGGTTGGGCGCGATTATACCAGCGAACGAAGGTGGCAGAAAGCTACTCGACTCGGCCACCGTAGAGGCGGGTTTGAAACCCGCCCTTGACAACCCCATCCCCACACCATACCATAGAACATGCGTACTCAGAGACCAACACCTGAAACCTGATCCCTGAAAATCCCATGTGCTCGCACAACCAACACAACAAGCCAAACAACCTCGCCTTCGCCATCCGCGACGAGACCACGGACATCCAAGGCGTCATCGACACTCTGCACGACATCGCGCAGGGCAACGCCCCACGCGCCAGCACGCGCAGCCGCATCAGGGCCACACGCATCCTACTCGACAGGGGATTCGGAAAAGCCCCCAGGCGCCCCTGCTCCAACTCCGACCGGCCAACAAAGGTCGATCACCCAACGCCGGCCAGGGACTCCACGACACCCGTCGGACCCTCACGCAGTGGCGGCTCCACCGTGTCCGGGACCGTCACGCAGATCGACGACTCCCTCCACGACTCCCTCGGCCCTCCCCCGACCTTCGATGATCCACCGACCTTCGACGACCCGCCGCATTTCACCGATGACCACGACTCCCTCAGGTCCGAGCTCGTCGCCTACACCCAGGAATACATCCACACCGTCACCGACGACGGCAACACCCTCGTAACCGTTCTCACCGGCATCCTTTACGCCGACCCCGCCGACGAGATCCCCCCGGAGGACATCCCCGGCACTCCCGAGTGGCTGGAATCGGCCCAGCGCGAGCTGAACGAACACATCCAGAAAATCATGGACAGCGCCACCGAAGAGGACAGACGTAGGGGCAGAGAAGCGACCGAGGAGGAGATCGAAGAGGTCAAAGCCAGAGCATACAGGGCGCTGCTCGCCGCGAACGGCGACCCCCGCGCCTACTCCGGCGGCTACATCGGCAAATTCGACGACCCCTGACCCTCCATGCGGATATTCGGTCTGGGCAGGTTTCAAACCTGCCCAGGTCTCCTAAACCTGCCCAGGTCCCTGAACCTGATCCCTGACACCTGATCCCTGATTCCTGTGTCGCCCGGCAAAGAATCGAAAGACCTTGGGGCGCAGCCTAAAAAGTTGTACAGGACCGTCTCGGACATAGTACAATTGTCACGACATCGGACATCACCTACCGTGTTCGTAGGGAGTTGGATCGAAGCGCGCCAGACGCCTTCGAGCGGCGGGTCGGCATCGCGGGACTGGCAAACGCGAAAACCCGACCCATCATCCACCCCGATTTAGCTTTGCAGGAGCGTAGCTCAGGCTGGTAGAGCATCGGTCTCCAAAACCGAGGGTCGCGGGTTCGAATCCTGCCGCTCCTGCCACTTTCCCCAAGACCTCGCCCCAGGTCCGTCGTGTGGCTGTTCGCGAACGGCCCTACACGGTGGCCTTCCTCGGTGTCGATTGATGTCTCGCCCGTTTGCGGCGACAATGGGCCTATGGAACCGCAGAGGTCATTCCCACCCCACTTCTTCCGACGTATGGACGAGTCGGATGATCGGCTCTTCTATTCCGCGCCCCGGCTCGTCGTTCACATCGACGACAACGCCATCGCCGCAATCAGGCAATACTTCGACCATGTACTCCCGGACGAGGGCCCGGTTCTCGATCTCATGAGCTCCTGGCGGTCACATCTGCCACGGGAGTTCCCGAAGGACCGTGTGGTCGGTCTGGGGCTGAACGACGTCGAGATGCGGGAGAACCCCCAGCTCGGCGAGTACGTGATGCACGACCTCAACGAAGACCCGCGGCTGCCGTTCGACGATGGGCTATTCGATGCGGCGTTCGTTGCCGTGTCTGTACAGTATATGACCCGGCCGCTGGAGGTTTTCAGCGATGTCAGGAGGACGCTCTCCACCGGATCGTACTTCCACGTCCTGTACTCCAACCGCATGTTTCCGACCAAGGCGGTCGCGGTGTGGCAGGCGCTCGACGACCGGCGACGGGGACAGCTTGTGGAGTCCTACTTTGCGCTCAGCGGAGGCTGGGAGGATGTCTCCATAGACGACATCACCCCGCGAGCCGCGGCCTACACTGATCCTGTCTACATCGTGTCCGCACGCAACGCCGGTGCCGGTGATATATAATGAACGGTGGGTGGAACGCTTTTGAGACGGAGCTGAAATGGTGGCTGCACGGGTTGACGGAATCTGGAAGAACGCTGGCCCCGGACGTGCTGATCGTCGTCCGAATTGTCGACGCGGGTCGCGAGATGCCTCGCGCTACTCGCTCGGCATGATAGGGTACAACCGCTCGGCACACCCGCCCACTTTCGCGCGAAGACGGGCCTGATGGCACAGTCAGACCTGCTCAACCAGTTCACAGAAGTCACCGACCGGCGAGACCAGGATATCGAAGTTGCGCGGGCGGCCCTGCTGTTGGCGTCCTCCGAGTACCCGGACCTCAGCGTGGAGCGTGAGCTGTTTACCTTTCAGCGACTGGCCGGCGACATCTCCAGCAAGCTGCTGGATGATGACGACCCGCTGTACTGCATGAACGTTCTCAGCGAGTCACTGTTTGACGATTTCGGCTTCACCGGCAACACCGAGGAATACTACGATCCGCGGAACAGCTACCTCAACGAAGTCCTGGCCCGGCGGACCGGCATCCCAATTACACTGGCCGTCGTTTACATGGAAGTCGGGAGACGGCTCAAGGTGCCTCTCGTCGGCGTTGGGATGCCCGGACATTTCCTGGTCCGACACATGGAGGTCGACGACCTGTTCGTGGACCCGTTCCACGGTGGCATCCTGCTGACCGAGGACGAGTGCCGGCAGCGCCTGGAGGAGCGGGTGGAGGGGACCTTCCATTGGGACTCGAGCCTGCTGCGGCCGGTCTCGAACCGGGAGATTATCTCCCGGATGATCCGCAATCTGAAAGCGATCCACATGAGCGCGGAGGACTACGTTCGCGCGCTCGACATGGCCGACTTCGCGCTGGCGCTCGATCCACACTCCGCTCCTTACCGGCTGGACCGCGGAATTGTTCACTACCAGCTTGGCCACAGCGCAGAGGCGCTGGACGACCTGGTCTACTACCTCGACATCGTGCGGAACAGTCCCGACATCGAAGGCGTCCACGCTCTCGTCGCCGAGCTAAGGACGTTCCTGGACGATTAGGACTCTCTCCTTCATCCCCCGGCTTCCGCATCGAGGGGGAGGGCGTTATCCGTGGATCCTGAGGTCGTCCACATCCGAGCCGTTGTCCCTCATTTCATTGGACTCCATCGTCACGTCGGTGGTGTCGGTGAGAGAGATCCCGCACTGCTCATGTCCGGTTATCACGTTCGCCCGGATGGTATAGCCGGACGATGGGTCGTCTCCCAAATCTGAGGGAGCCCACCACAACCGGATGCCGTTTCGATTGGCGGCCAGGCGGTTGTTCTCGATAACGTTGTTGCTCCCATGCTCGATGGCGATGCCGTCCTGTCGATTGACTCGGATCAGGTTTCCCCTGACCACAGTCCGTCGAGAGTAGCCGAGCCAGAAGCCGAAGTTGGACAGGTCCGCGATGTTGTCCTCGAATACGTTTCCTTGCGAGAAGACGGCCTCGAACGCGTTGTTGGGTGAGAAGCTGGCATCGTTCCGGGCGATGTAGTTACGGTCCGACGAGCGCCTATTGTTGGCGCGGATGAAGAATCCGTCGCCCGAGTAGCGCAGGCTGTTGCCAACTATCCGGTTCTCGTGAGAATACTCCTCGATCAGGATGCCCGCCGAGTCGGCGGTGTCGTTCCAGAACCTGTCCGTATGGCGAATGCAGTGCTCGGCCCGGCTGTTCTCGACGATACACCGGCGCGACCGGAGCAGGTGAATTCCGACGTTCGAGCTGTACGAGGCGTCGCAGCTGCGGACTGTAACCCGTTCACAGCGGATCAGGTCGATCCCATTGAAGTTGTCGTTGACGAGGCTCCCCTCGATTCGCGAGTCGGATGCACGCAGAAGGTACACGCCGCCGCCGAATCCTTCCTCCACCGGATCGTGTGTGTCGGGGAGCCACTCGACGTCACGCGGATTGTGGTTGCCCGACACGACGCAGTCCAGAACACGCAGGCCTCGGACGTTCTCAGCGCGAACACCCTGGTAGAACCGCCGCACTATCCCGTTTCGGATCGTAACGCCGGAGCAGTCGTGAATGTGGATGCCGACGCCGGTGAAGTCGCCGCCATCGATCACCGAACCGGCGAGGTCCAGGGTAACGCCATCGGTCGCGATCTCAACTGCGGGGGATATGCCGCGACACGGGTAGTAACCGGGGCTCAGCCGGGTCGAGGTCGTTATTCGCATTGGAGATCGCCCTGTCATGTCAGATACCCAGAGAGATGAAGCGCATGACGGCGCTGGAGAACTCGGTTCTGTCCCTACGCCGCATCGAGGCCACAGCGCTGGATGCGCTGGATCTGGTCAGACTTTCCCGCCTGGCCAACGAATACACGGGCAGCTTGTCCGGAAGTCAAAAGAAGCTGCGGAAGTTGGCTCAGACCTTGATAGCAGAGCGCAAGATGGGGATGCTGGACGAACCGAGCGCCGAGGTCAACCGAACGCTGCTTCGGGACATCTAGGCTAACATCCTCGCCCAGTGACAGCCCAATCGCCGGGCTGGACGCTGAGGACACGGCTCCCACAAGCCCGGTTCTATCTACAGTGTATGTTGGTGGGCTAGCGTGTCCCATAGGGCGAACTTCCGGTGGGAGGTTCTCACTTGAGGCGAGGGAGCCGGTCAGGCGAACCCTGATAGCCTCCAAAAGAGACCCCTCCGTCCCATCGGGTTCGAGACTCCTCCATTTCGTCGGAGGTGGACACAGCCTCTCAGCAACCGGGCGAGAGGAGAGCCTAGCCTAGCCCTCATTGTCGCCGTTGCTCCTCTGTGGAGGCAGGCCGGTCGGGGGACGATTGTCGCGATTATCCAGCTTTTGTCCCGGTTTACTGCCCAGGGTCGGATCTGGCCCAACGTGCAGTATCCGCTTGCTCATTGTTGCCAGCAGAACACTGTGCCGTTTTCCCTCAGTGCACACAAGCCCCGGTGCCATCCAGTCTTTAGGCTGATGTCTTTGAACTTCTCACCGGCCGGCAGCGATATTCCCACGTCCCCAACTCCAGACCCCCAACACTCTGCCGTCCCGTCTTCTCGTAGCCCACAGGCGAAGTCTGCACCCACACTGACAGTCGTGAACTTCCCTTCGGGCGGCGGGTTCCCTCTAAATGCACGAATCCCCCAGCATGAGGGTGTCCCATCTCCTGCCAGCGCGCAGGCGCCTAGTCTGCCTGCGCTGATAGAAACAAACTCTACACCCTCTGGGTGAGGAATTGGTTCGGGAATACTTATGCACTGCGCATTGCCATCTGTCCGTATCCCGCAGAAGTACTCTCCTGCGTCTATCTCCCTGAAACTCGATGACAAGAATCGCTCCGGAGTTCTAAAGCCCCAATAGGCGGGCGTACCGTCTTCCCTGAGTGCACCGACGTACGAGAAACCCACGCTTATATGCGTAAACCTCTCTTCCGACGGCGGTGAGGACCTTCCGAATACGTCATCTCCCCAGCAAACGGGCGTGCCGTTCGCCCTCAGCGCACAGGTTTGATCCACTCCAGCGCTGATAGCCGTAAATTTTTCTCCAGCCGGAGGAGACGACTTGCCGACCGCATCATTTCCCCAGCACACGGGGGTACCGTCCACTCTCAGCGCACAGGCATGTGTATCGCCCACGCTGAGAGTCTTGAACATGCCGCCAGGTGGGTCTGTTAGGATTCGCGTCGTCTTGGAGCAAACGTACTCCACACGCACAGTTCCATGCTGAAACGATCCTTCCCCACGCCGCAACTCGCAGTGGTCCGGAATAGGAATACGCTGAACCACTTCTTCAATATCGGGCGCCTGTTCCATTGGACTAAAACCGATGTTTCTATGGATGTAGAGGCTGAAGGCGGGCAGCAAGATGCCATAGGGGCCCCTGGCTACAATTGACCTCTCGGCGCTTTCGTTCAGGTGGACGCCGGCCAGATGCTTTACGGCGGGCATGTTCAGTGACCTGAACTGGGCTGCGAGCCGCTCCCCCTTGTCCTGTCCACCCGACTCGTACACCAAGAAGATGGCCCACGCCGGGGGAGTGTGGGGATTCTCGGGGAATATGTACTCGAGATACGGCACCATGGTTTCAGTCCACTGTCTGTCGAAGTGATAGTATCGCTTGCGGTCCCAGTCCACGATCCCATTGACCGCCTCAAGGCACTGTTCGATCCCTCTAGCAGTAGGAGGCCCGCCTATCGCACGAATTGCATGGGTGAACGGACTAAGGATCTCTCCCGGCTGTACCAGAAGACCGGGGGCATTCGCAATCCACGAGTCAGGTACTCCCTGTGCTGCTGCGCCTTCGCTCGCCGCGTCCAATAGCCCGTCGGTGAGTCGTACCGAGTGGGTGAAACTCGTCATCCCTCCGCCGTATGAGAGTCGCGATTCGATAAACTCTGGATCCATCACGCCTAGCGCGAGTAGCTCTTCCTCCGAAAAGTCCTTGAGATTGCATGGGCTGAGCATGTCTGCTTGGACGGTGGCGTGGTGGACAAGGTTCAGCAGTTTCGTCCGCTGGAATACGGGATTCGGCGTATCGTGGTACTGGCCTAATATGGCCTGAATATATTGTCTGGGGTTGTCATACCTTTGCCCCTTGCAGTAGACGCAACTGCCTGGATACACACCGAAAGCATCCAGGGCCCTGGTAAGATCCGCACCCTTGGCGTTGGGATCGTCGGGGTCCGCCGTGATGTCGTTGACCACCGTGTACGGGTCATAGAAGGAGAGCATGTACAGCGCCGCCTGCACCTCGTTCCCCTCCAACGTATCCAGCTCCCAAGCATTGTAGAAAGCTGGGATGCCGAAGACACTCTGGGCGCGTTCCAAGGCTCTCACCTCGCTCGCTGATAGTTCGCCGTCTGCCAGAAACGCCTTGTCCCCCGCCGTCTCCGGCGCAGGGTGGAGAACGGCCTCCCGCAGCTTCGGGTGGTAGTCCGCAAGGATTGTGAGCACAGGCCTCGGCGTAGCGGTCGGCGTGGGAGTAGGCGTAGATGTGGGAGTCGCGGTCTGAGTGGCCGTTGCCGTCGGAATCGGTGTGGCTGTGGGCGTCACCGTCGGAGTCGCGGTCTGAGTGGCCGTTGCCGTCGGAATCGGTGTGGCTGTGGGCGTCACCGTCGGAGTCGCGGTCTGAGTGGGCGTTGCCGTCGGAATGGGTGTGGCTGTGGGCGTCACCGTCGGAGTCGCGGTCTGAGTGGGCGTTGCCGTCGGAATCGGTGTGGCTGTGGGCGTCACCGTCGGAGTCGCGGTCTGAGTGGCCGTTGCCGTCGGAATCGGTGTGGCTGTGGGCGTCACCGTCGGAGTCGCGGTCTGAGTGGCCGTTGCCGTCGGAATCGGTGTGGCTGTGGGCGTCACCGTCGGAGTCGCGGTCTGAGTGGCCGTTGCCGTCGGAATCGCGGTTTGAGTGGGGTCGGAACACGCAGCGGTGAGCGCGAGCACCGCTACAAGAACCACTAGGGCCAGAACGGCCAGTTGCGCGGATCGAAAGACGCTCCGGTGCTTGCTGCTCGTCATCCTAGGTAGTGTTGACATTTGTATTTATAGCCGATATGCAAGCCCATTGCATGTAATTCCACACACAGGGAAGTCCCTATGACATTGGATCGCAGTGATAAATTCAGGATTCATCATCGCAATCTCCTCGGAATGACCCACACCGGCGAAATGTCAACACTACCTAGGTAGTGTTGACATTTGTATTTATAGCCGATATGCAAAGCCCATTGCATGTAATTCCACACACAGGGAAGTCCCTATGACATTGGATCGCAGTGATAAATTCAGGATTCATCATCGCAATCTCCTCGGAATGACCCACACCGGCGAAATGTCAACACTACCTAGTACCTCGACCATCGCTGGGCCGCTTGAGCGTCCGATTATCCCGGTTCTGCCAGCAAAGCTCAAGCATAATTGACCCTTGTCGGGTAACTGGCTTGGTGAGAAAGACTGCCCTAACACGCCTGCCACGTCCACCTTCGGAGACCTCCGCGGAACTTCAGAAGTGGCATTAGGTCTCGGCAGCAACTGCGCTGTTGAGCTTGACCACCCCCACCCCTGGATCCCGGCGCTTTGCTCGGCAAGGCAGCACATCCCTTCGTCATGCCCACGAAAGCGGGCATCTACGTGTTTGGAGTGTGCCTACAGCTCCAGAACGAACCTCAAAGTAAAAGTTCTTGATTTCGTCAAGTCTGGTGGAGATAGGGGGGCTCGAACCCCCAACCTCGGCATTGCGAACGCCGCGCTCTCCCAATTGAGCTATATCCCCACTGATTACTGTCAACCGGATTATAACATGTCGCTGAATATGGCCGCCAAGACCCCCCGTTCTTGTCCGACGCGCTCTCAATGAGCTGTCCCTCGTTCGCGGTTGCTCATGCGGTTGCTCATGATGGGGCCGGGGAAACGGACGTCTGCTCGTTCAAGTCACGACAGGGGTGTCACGTTGACTCGGCGAACTGGGCGGCAACGTGTCGTCTCTGGATCTTGCCCGTAGCCGTTCGTGGCAGCGACTCGACCAGATACACCCGGTCAGGAACTTTGAAATCCGCGAGGTGGTTGCCACAGAATGACCGTAAGTCGCCCTCCGAAATGGGTCCGGAGCAGACGACGGCGGCTTGGACGGCTTCTCCGTACTTGGCGTCCGACACGGCGAAGCAGACCGCTTCGGCAACTGTCGGATGTTGGAGAAGAATGGCATCGACTTCCAGCGGCGAGATCTTCTCGCCAGCGCGGTTGATTAGCTCCTTGATTCTGCCGGTGAGGGTCAAGACCCCAGCTTCGTCCATCAGGCCCTGATCGCCGGTGCGAAACCACCCTTTGGTGAACGACTCCGCATTTGCGGTCGGGTTGTTGTGGTATCCCAGCGTGACATTCGGTCCCCGGATTACGACCTCGCCCCGGTCGCCGGTCGCCATCAGATCACCGGCGTCGTCCATGATACTGATCTCCACTCCGGTGCCTCGACCGACTGTCCCAGGCGTCCGGCTTCCCGGCGGGAGAGGATTCGACGACATCTGGTGTGAAGCCTCGGTCATGCCATACGCTTCCAACACCGGAGCGCCAAACCGGGATTCGAGGTCCGCGAAGACCGACGGGGCGAGCGCAGCCGAGCACGAGCGGATGAACCGGAAGCTCTCGTGGGGCGCTCCGTCGTCGTCGGCCCTCATCAGCAAGATCTGATGAATCGTGGGAACCGCCGAGTACCACGTCGCTTCGGTGGCGCGTTGGTCGTCCCAAAAGCGACTGGCGCTGAACCGAGACGGCGTCACCAGAGACCCACCTGTATTCAGCGTTGACATCGCCACTCCGATAAGGCCGTGTACGTGGAAGAGGGGCATGACGACCATCGCCCTGTCATCGGGCGTCAGCGCGTATGTGTTCCCGATGTTATCGAGGGACGCTAAGAGGTTTGCATGAGTCAGCGGGACTCCCTTGGGCCTCGACGTTGTGCCCGAAGTGTGGAGGAAGAGCGCCACGTCATCCGCGACAGGACCGGAGACATCAGTCCTCGTAGTCAATGGAGCGCCTTCACGCGACAGGACCACTTCAGGGCCGGCGTTGAGCGCGGCGTCCAGGACAGGGATTCCGAGCTGGCCCGCCGCCGTCCGTCCCGGGTGATCTCCTTCAGGCAGGATGGCCAACTGCGCGCCGGCATCTTCCATGAAGAACAGAAATTCATCGACGGTGTACGCGGGGTTCAGTGGGGCGGCAATTGCTCCCGCTCGCGTTACGCTTAGAAAAGTGATTATGAACTCCAGCCCGTTTGTGAGGACGATCGAAGCTGCCCGTCCTCGTTCGAGGCCGGCTGCGGCCAGTAACTCGGCCACTCGCTCGACCTCGTCTCTGAGGTAACCGAACCCAACGGTCGGACCTCCGGGAATTACAATAGCAGTATCGTCCGAAGGGTGGTCTCTGAGGATGTCTGCGAGTGTGGTCAAGGCTATCTCCCGCGCACGTTGCTTGTGTCGTCACAGATACTCTCACACCTTGGCGGGGGAGTGTCAAATCGCACCGTGTTGACACCCTGGCCGACCATACGTAACATTCACCCGGTGTCAATCGTAAGCGCCGTGTTGCGCGCCATGCTGATACCCCATATGAGGAGCGTGCCCATGCTGATCGACGAGGTCAAAGCGCTGGTGTTCGATGTCTTCGGGACTGTGGTCGACTGGCGCAGCAGCATCATTCGCGAGGGTAAAGAGCTCGGCAAGCGGAAGGGTATAACCCACGTCGACTGGGCTGAATTTGCCGACGCTTGGAGGGGCGGCTACGGCCCGTCGATGAACAAGGTGAGGACCGGGGAGCTGCCCTGGACCCGCATCGACGACCTCCACCGGATGGTCCTAGATGAGTTACTGACAAAGTACGGAATCGAAGGTCTCACGGAAGACGAAAAGCGGCGCTTCAACACGGCTTGGCATCGGCTCGATCCGTGGCCGGACTCTCCTCCCGGCCTGACACGCCTCAAGAAGCGCTACATAATCGCGACCCTGTCCAATGGAAACGTCGCACTGCTCACCAATATGGCCAAGTTCGGTAGTCTGCCGTGGGACTGCATTCTGTCCGCTGAGCTCGCCAGGCACTACAAGCCCGATCCGGAGACCTACCTGATGGCCGCGGATATCCTCGGATTGGAGCCGTCCGAGGTGATGATGACCGCGGCCCACAAGGGGGACTTGAAGGCGGCGCGGGCCCAGGGGATGAAGACCGCATTCGTCCCCAGGCCTTTCGAACGCGGCCCTCGCGCCGATATCGACACTTCTGTTGAGGACTGGATCGACGTGGTCGCTTCTGACTTTGAAGATCTAGCCCTGAAGATGGGGACCTGACCCCCGCAGCAAGGCCCTACCCCTGCATCCCTGCGCGCGCCATGACAAAATCCGGAACCAACGCCTTGGTCATGCAGTCCGGCGGATGTACCAATGTCCTGAACCGCAGTCTGTACGGCGTGGCTGACGAATGGGCCCGGACAGGGCAGGGGAGATTATATGGAGCGCCTCATGCATTCGAGGGCCTGCTTCAGGACAGATACATCGACCTTACGAAAGTCTCGGCTGACCAGTGGCTGACCATTCGAGAATCTCCCGGCGCCGTCATAGGCTCGTCCCGGCAGAAGCTGAGGGAGCAGGATGTAACCCCGGTATTCGAGTATCTGGAACGTCTCAACATCGGTTTCTGGTTCATCATTGGCGGCAACGACTCAGCCGAAACGGGTCACACTCTCCAGACGACGGCGGACTCACTCGGCTACCATCTGAGCGTCGTCAACGTTCCCAAGACCATCGACAACGACCTCGTTCTGACAGATCATTGCCCGGGTTACGGCAGCGCGGCCAGGTTCATCTCGCTCGCGACAATGGGGTCCGGCCGGGATGCCGCCGCGCTCCGGGGAGCGTCGCCCATCACGGTCATCGAAGTCATGGGCCGGGACGCGGGATGGCTGGCGGCCAGCGCGTCGCTCGCGAAGTTCGAAGAGTCCGACGCGCCCCACCTCATCTGTGTTCCGGAAGTTGCGCTGGACGAAGATGAGTTTGTCGGCAAGGTCGATGAGGCTTACGTCAGATTTGGGTCCGCCGTGGCCGTGGTCGCCGAGAATACGCGAGATTCGAGCGGCGTGATCGGAGGCCAGACCGAACCCTGGTTCACGGACGACTTCGGCCACGAGTATTATGATGGCCCCGCGCGTTATCTGGCCGGACTGGTCAGCAGACGCCTCGGAGTCCGGGCCAGGTACGAAAAGCCTGGGACCATCCAGCGATCGTTCGTCGCGTCGGTCTCGGCCTCGGACGCCGTGGAGGCTGAAACTGCGGGAAGGGCCGCTGTCGCTGCTGTGGGTCACGGGATGCGGGACGTTATAGTTACCCTGGTCCGCGAGGACGCGTCGGAGTACAGGTGTACCACCGGGCTCGCGCCGCTGGACCAGGTGGCCGGAAAGGTCCGCAACATTCCAGCCGAGTTTCTGGCGCCAGGCGGATACTTTGTAACATCCGATTTCATAAGTTACCTTAGTCCTCTGGTAGGTCCATTGCCCGCGCTCGGGCGGCTCATGTAACACAGAAAGCGGCCTCGAGTCCGGTTACACAACAGGAGAAGCCCATGAATCTGCCGTCAAGAAAGGTGTTAATCATCTCCGCGTGCATTATCGCGGTCCCAGTCTTGGCAGTCGCCTGGTGGCTGCTGTCGCCGCTATTCCTGAACAAGACCGTCGTCGAGGAGTTTCCGATGTCGGCCGGAGCGCAGATGCCGGTCGGCGTCACGCAGGCCGAGGCAGAGAACATCATGTCCGGAATGGCAAAAGTCAACATGGAGTCGGTGGAAGCGATGCCGTCCACGATGGCCGAGGCCACCGTCCTGGCAAAGGGCCAGCTCAGGGACGCGGACCGGTTTCACAAGGGCAGTGGAGACGTCACACTGTACGAGCTCCCGGACGGCAGCGGCTTGCTCCGTTTTGAAGGACTAGACGTCACCAACGGTCCAGACCTTCACGTTATCGTTACACCTCACCCAAATCCGAGTGGCAGAAGTGAGCTCCAGGAAGCGGGCTACACCGACCTCGGCCAGCTGAAGGGCAATCGAGGTGATCAGAACTACCCGGTGGCGTCCGGCATGGATCTGGCCTCCATTGGATCGGTCGTGATCTACTGCATGCCGTTTCACGTTGTTTTCAGTGTCGCCTCACTTCAGGGTCAGTGACTCAGAGACGCCTGGGAGGCTGCCTGGAAACATCTTCCACCGGCTTCCCGTCACTCGATGGGATGATGGGCTCTAGCTTTCTTCCTCCGGAGGAGAGAAGCGGGCCTCATCATCGGGCGATTCAACCCACTCTGGTCGGTCGTGAATCGCCGCCGCCGGTGATATAATCCGGCCTGAGGATCCCGAACCCAAATCCGATGTTCAGTCGGTAGTTACTGAGAGAGGGTACCCCTTGTTCGCCCACCTACACGTCCACACCGAATTCTCCATGCTCGATGGTCTCAGCAGAATCGAGCCGCTCGTTCAACGCACCCGAGATCTGGGCATGGAGAGCCTGGCGATCACCGATCATGGGGGCATGTACGGCGCAATCGACTTCTACAGGACCGCCTCGTCCGAGGGCATCCGGCCGATTATCGGCTGCGAGATGTACGTTGCCCCCGGCAGCCGGCACGACCGAAATCCCAACGAGCGCAGTCCGTACCACATGACGGTGCTGGCCAAGAACTCCGTGGGCTACAGGAATCTCGTCAAGCTGGTGACCCTGTCGCATCTTGAAGGGTTCTACTACAGGCCGAGAGTGGACCGTGAGATACTCGAGCAGTACCACGAAGGACTGATCGTCATGTCGGGCTGCCCGAGCGGAGAGGTGCCCACGCTTATCACACAGGGGCGGATGGATGATGCTCGGGCCACGGCCGGTTGGTACCGTGAGGTATTCGGCGACTACTATCTCGAATTCATGCGCCACGCTGATGTTCCGGAGCAGCCCGCCATCAACGGCGGATTGCTGGATATCCACCGGGAGATGTCAATCCCGATTGTCGCCACCAACGACTCGCACTACATCCGCCGGGAGGACCATCGTCTGCAGGACATCCTGATCTGCATTCACACCAACACCAATGTGGAGGATGAAAAGCGTCTGCGAATGGAGGACCCATCCTACCACCTGACCAGTCCCCAGGAGATGGTGGACCTTTACCACGACCTTCCGGAGGCTGTGGGCAACACGATGCATGTCGCCGAGAAGTGCGATCTGGAGTTTGACTTCAGCCGGCTCCGTCTTCCTCAGTACAAGGTCCCGGAGGGAGAGACCCCGTTCGCATACCTGTCCAAGCTGTGCTGGGACGGACTTGACCGACGGATTCCCGATGCGACCGAGATGGAGCGTGACCGGCTTCGGTACGAGCTGGAGGTGATTCGGCAGACCAACTTCGACAATTACTTCCTCGTAGCCTGGGACATAGCCCGTTTCGTACGCGAACGCGACATCTTCTCCGCGGTCAGGGGAAGCGCCGCGGCGAGCCTGACTCTGTACTGTCTCGACGTGACGGACATAAATCCGCTCCCGCACCGGCTGGTCTTCGAGCGTTTTCTCAACCTGGAACGCAAGGAGATGCCGGACATCGACTTCGACTTCCAGGACGACCGGCGGGACGAGATCATCAACTACGTGGTCGATAAGTACGGCAGGGAGCACGTCGCGCACATCATCACCTTCGGAACGCTGGGGGCGAGGGCCGCCGTGCGAGACGTGGGTCGAGCACTGAACATGTCATACGCGGACGTCGATCGAGTCGCCCGGATGATACCAACTAGACTCGGTATCACGCTGCAGGATGCCAAGTCGGATCCCGAATCGGAGCTGGGAGAAGCCGTCGCGGTCGATGAATCAATCCGGACGCTTGTGGAGACTGCTGAGGGGCTGGAGGGCGTGACGCGCCATTCCAGTACGCACGCCGCGGGAATTGTCATTTCCGAGCAACCCCTGGACGAGGTGGTCCCGCTCCAGCGACCGCAGCGGGCCGAGGATGACGGCTCCGTCGCCGCCACCACTCAGTACGCGATGGACCCTGTAGCGGCCCTGGGACTGTTGAAGATGGACTTTCTCGGGCTGGTCAATCTGACGGTCCTCGCCAAGGCCCGTGACCTGATCGGTCAGACGAGGAGTGTCAAGTTCGAATTGACCGACATCCCGCTGACCGACGCAAAGGCATTCGACCTGCTTTCGCGCGGGGAGACGGTGGGCGTGTTCCAGCTCGAAGGCAGCGGTATGACCCGCTATATCAAGGAGCTAAAGCCTTCTACGATCGGCGACGTCGCCGCCATGATCGCGCTCTACCGGCCAGGGCCCATGGAACACATTCCCACGTTCATCGACGCAAAGCACGGACGCATACCCGTCACGTACCTGCATCCCGCCCTCGAAGAGATCCTGGAGGAGACGTACGGAGTCATCGTTTACCAGGACCAGGTCCTGCATATTACGCGCACCTTTGCGGGCTACACTCTCGGCGAGGCCGACATCGTTCGCAAGGCGATGGGTAAGAAGATTCCCGAGATCATGACGCAGGAGAGGGAGAAGTTTCTGGAGGGCGCAGTAGGTCAGGGGTTCGATCAGGAACTTTCGGAGAGGGTATTCTCGCTCGTCGAGCCGTTCGCGGGCTACGCGTTCAACAAGGCCCACAGCGTCAGTTACGGCCTCATCTCGTACTGGACTGCCTACCTGAAGGCCAACTACACGGCCGAGTACATGGTGTCTCTTCTCAACTCGTACGTCGGACACTCGGACCGTATCACCTCAGCGGTCGCGGAGTGCCAGCGTCTGAAGATACCGGTCCTTCCACCGAGCATAAAACGCGGAGGAACCGAGTTTACGCTGGAGCGCCAGGTTGACGGCTCAACCGCCGTTCGATTCGGCATGGGCGCGGTGAAGAACGTAGGGACCGCCTCAGTGAATGCGGTCGTCGACGCCAGAGACAGCATAGGCGGGTTCGAGTCCATAGAGCAGATGTGTCGCGACGCCGAAATGGGGGGTGTCAACCGTAAGACCCTGGAATGTCTGATCAAGGTGGGCGCCTTCGACGAATTCGGGGATCGCGCCGCCCTGTTGGAGTCTATCGATAGGATCCTCGGCTTGGCTCAAAGCGAGGGACGGCTCCGTAACTCGAACCAGACTTCGATGTTCGATCTGTTCGGAGACTCCATCGCCGCGCCGCTCACCGCCATAGACCTCCCGACTTCTATGGCGACGGATCGTGAGAAAGAGGAGTGGGAGCGGGAGTTGTTGGGGATGTCACTCTCCAGTATCAGTCTGCTTGCGACCCTTCTTAGCACGGCCGATTCTGAACATGTCGTCTTCAAGAGCCAGATCGAACCCGGCATGGCCCAGCAGAAAGTCTCGCTGGTCGGACAAATCGCGACGGTGACACGCCGATTCACCCGGAACAACAAGCCGTTCATGATAGCCTCACTGGCGTTGATGGACGGTCCCATAGAGGTGTTCGTCTGGGATGACCTGATCAATCGGACCCAGGATCTTTGGGAAGTCGGAAAAGTCGTCGCGATCGGAGGCACGGTTCGGCTCAGGGAAGACGAGGTAAGTATCAGCGTCACTGAAGCCGGGGAGTTCACGGCTGGTCCAGCCGTCCACGACCCTGAAGATGCCGTCTACCGTGCCGACGCCGTCCCCGAGGACGCCATTTTGGATGTCCCGGAGCGCGCACGGAAGCCGGATGACCTGCCGAAAGAACAGCAACGGGACGCCGAGCGCGTACCGAGCAACGGCGCCTACGAAGGTCCTCCGGAGCCTGACGCATCTTCACAGACGAACGGCAATGCAGAACCCAAATTGGCCCACTCCAAGGCGGAGCTGCCGCAGCGCCTCAGTCTCAAGATCAGGGAGTCTGACAACCCAATAGACGACCAGATCATGCTCGACGACATCAAGCGTCTGCTCCTGGAGCACTCCGGCGCCGATACGGTCATGCTGGAGATCAGTGCGCAGGGATCGGTTTACCGCATGGAATGGCCGCCGATGCGCGTGAAGGCTTCAGACGACCTCGCCGGCAGGGTCAGGGACGTGCTTGGCGACTCGGGAACGGTCGCCGTCGAGGTCCTGCAGAATTGACCTGGGTTGTCCTTGCCACTGCCCCGGATCAGCTTATCGCTGAGATGTGGCAGGACGTGTTGCATGACAAGGGCGTTCCCGCCTTCGTCCGTCCGGGCGATACTTCGTCGTTTCTAGGCGTTACCGCGTACCCCTGCCGCATCATGATCGATGAAGAGTACGTTGAAACCGGACAGCGGATACTTCGGAAGGAGTTTGGCCTGGAGCTGGAGCCAAGGTGATCGGAAGCGTCAGATCAACCGACGCTGAGCGCCCTCCATGTCCAACAGAGTATGCTTGAGGTCGAGCCGCGTGTCCCCGCTTCCAAAGCCACGCAGACTCCCATCGATCCCGATCACGCGGTGGCAGGGGACTACTATCGGCACAGGGTTTCGAGCCATCGCTTGGCCCGCGGCACGAGGCGCGTTCGGCCTGCCCGCTCTGGTGGCCAGCCACTTGTACGTCCGAGTCTCGCCACGGGGGATCGATCGGCACGCTTCCCACGCCTTGAGATAGAACTTCGGAGCGTCATCTAGGTCTAGAACGACATCCAGGAACTGCTGATCGTCCCTTTCGAAGTAGGCGAGCAGGCGGTCCCTCAAGTCCCTGAAGAATTTCCTGTCACGTCTCGCGCCTGGCTCGTCGAACAACAAGTCTTCAACGCATTGGCCGACAGTGTCGTAGGGTAGGGTGGTCCGTCGGACTCCACTGCCGGACCCCCGGACGCCGACCCAGCCAAAGCGGGTCCTGAACACATCGTACGACTGCACGGTTATTGCCGTCCGTCCTGGGACTGTGGAAGCAATCGTCTGAGTGTCCGCGCCACGAGTGGGAGCCTGATGCCTTTCCAGGATTCTACCAACGCTTCGAGGTGTTCTTCTTCGTCCTCGTCGCGGTTGCCATATCGACGCGCCGCATAAGCCGTCGCGATCGCCATCGCGTGAACAGCGGTGTCAGGGACCGACTCGCCGACACGGGCCCCGTACTCGATCGGTGTCTGACTGGGTCTTCGACCCAATCCGGCCAGCCAGCCGAGGCGAGTCAACTTGGTGTACAACCGGGCTTCAGGACCCAACGAGCCAAGGCCGAAATTCCAGATCACAGACCACACTATCCACAGTCCTGCCAAGGCCGCAACCACGATCGTAGTCGGCAAAAGATACTTCACATAGTCAATACTGGAAATCATCCTGTTCGCTGGGCCGAATGTAGGATCAAACATCTCGTCGAGGAACGGTTCCATGTCATCAGAATTCATCAGGTCGTCGGGGTCCTGTTCACCGATCCCATCGCCGCCTGCAGAAGCCCCCGTCTCAAGCGGTCGGCGATCGTGGAGCGGCCAGTTTGGCGTCGGCTCGAAGTCGATCCAGCCATAACCCGGGAAGTACACCTGTACCCAGCCGTGGCTGTCCGAGTCCCGGATAACCCTTTGGCCTTCCGAGTTCAGCTCGCCGGGAGCGTAGCCCGCTGCCATGCGCGCTGGGACGCCAGCCGCCCTCAACAGGACTGTCATAGACGACCCGAAGTAGTCAGAGTAGCCTGTCCGCGTGTCAAACAGGAACCAGTCGACGCCGTCCTGGTCGGACGGAGGCGTCTCTATATCCTGCGAGTACGTGAAATCCGGTCCACGCAGGTAGTCCTGTATCGCAATCGCTTTGTCGAGCGGCGTCTCTGACGAAGCGGTCAACCGTTCTGCCAGATCTCTGACCCGTTCGGGGAGTGAAGCGGGAAGCTGGAGGTAGTGGTCGGTAATGAAACTGCCGTAGTCGGTCGCCGCGCCGCGCAAGTCCTCATCCGTGGCCAAGGACACGTAGGAAGTCATTCGGTATGGCTCGTGTTCGGGCGAAACGTCGGAGAAATGCCAAGCCACCAGTTCAGGGGTCGTCGGTCCCTTTCGCTGGAGCGTCACCGAATCGGTCGCCGCGCCGGACCCCGTCTGAATGCCCAGGATTATCAGGTTGCTCGGCAGGATTCCCGCGATGGTGGACTCCGCAGACCCGGGCGTGAGTCCAGCCGCGTTCATCCTTATCTGGACGGCGAGTTCCTGGATGTCCAATGGCATGTCCGCATCGTCGGACGAATCGCTCATGTCGATGGTGAATTTCCTGGGCTCGAGGGATTGGACAGTCCCCGCTCTGCTTACCCAATCGAAGCTCCCCCCGGCAAGGAATTTGTCAGATGCGAACCCCAGCTGCATCAGCTGGTTCTTGGGGACGCGCTTCAGATTGTCTCCTCGTGGCGGAGGCAGCACATCCGGTCCGATGTCCAAGTCCACGGTGTCAGTGGCGGCCCAACCCTTCGACGTGTAGTAGTTGTATGTCCTCGACAGCCAGTATGACGGGTAGTCGGTGACCGCCCAGGCGACCGGTTCGCCGCCGAACGATATCTTCCCGATGAACGGCAGCCACTTGCCGAAGAACCTGCCTGGCTGGTCCTTCTTCGTCGGCAGCGCCGCGAACAGACGACTGAAGAAGTCCTCGGCGGTGGCGACCGGAGCGCGGCCTACACTCCACAGCTCGGCTATCTGTTCGTTGGTATAGATCCTCATTGGCAGCACGACCGCCGCAATCAGTACGACGATGCTGAACCAGACCGTGGCGTGCAGGGTCAACCAGCCGGAGACGGGAGCGAACCGGACGCTTAGCTGCCTCCACCGCTCATGCCGCTGGATGACGCTCATCCGGACAACGAGAATCATCGCGAGGAACACAAACAAGAAGAAGCGAAACGCGAACCTGTCCGGCAGGAAGCTGAGGTTCGTGAGCGTCGCGGTGCCCAGTAACACGACGGCGATCCAAACGTTGTTGTTTCTGAAGATGAACCAGGAACTCAGGAATCCGATGACCCACGCGATCACCAGAAGCATGATGAAGAATGGGAGCAGGTCGGTGCTGATGCCGCCTCCGATAGCGGCCTCCCACCAGACGTCGAGGCGGATGAAGGTCTCGCGCATCCTGTCGAAAGCGGTCTCCCCCTCGACTCCACGGGCAGCCTGCCATAAGATCGCAACTGCGCCAACGACCATGCCCGCCGGCATAAGGAGTATCCACGAGACGCGTACCTTGGCGAACGCCAATGCGACGATCCCGGACCACAAGAGGACCGCGGTCAGACCATCCGCGTCCACCCACTCTGCCGCGTTTATCGATTCAGACACGATGACCATCGTCAGCAAAAGTATCGCGACCGTTGCCCATCCCTGGCTCGGCGTCAGCATTGCGAACGTGGCGCTGAGGCGGCTGGACTGTGCCGTGGGCTTTGGATCATATCGCCCGAGCAGGACCCCAATGTTTGGTGTGCTCATGTGGCGGCCTCGACTTCTACCTGAGCGTCGATCAGCGGATCGACCGTGTAAGGTCTTGACAACGCCACCGGAATGTCGTCACCCATTCTGACGACGAACGGGGCGACCCCAGAGTCGTACAGCGCGGGTACGACGTTCAAGGTCTCAAACATCCCCCCGAACGAGCTGCCGTCCACCAGGATCACGCCGACTCTGACCCGTCTGCGAACGAGCTCGCGGACCGCGGTGGTCCAGTCGAGTCGGTGGGATGGTGTGATAATCAGCAGCGAGCTGTGCGTTCCCCACAGCTGTTCCTCACGGGCCAGCACCTCGTGGAGCGGCGAGGCTCCCTCCGCCATACTGCGCGCGAGGTACTCCATTATCCGTTCGAACTGGCCGGCGCCGGTGTCGGCGGGCAGCAGGTATCGCGTGTCCCCGTATGAGACGAAACCGACGGGAAGCTGGGCCTGCAGGTACTTCTGCGCCAGGGACGCCGCAATCGATACCGCGTATTCGTCGGTGCTGTTTTCGAGTTCGCCGGCCTGAATGTCCCGATGCAGGTCCACGAGGAGCCAGACATCGCTGGATAAGCCCAAGTCGAACTCTTTCGACATCAGCCTTCCGATCCGCGCCGTGCTGTTCCAGTGGATTCGGCTGAGGCTGTCGCCGAACGCGTACTCCCTGACGCTGGCCGCATGGGGTGTAAGGTCGTGGGACCGCCGCCGCGTTGTGCTTTCGCCTGTCAGATATCCCGCGGGTATCTCGAAGTCGGGCAGATCGAAAGACCTGGGGTAAACGACGAGATCGTCCTGCCCGCCGAAAGTCTGGTCCCTCCTGAACAATCCGAACGCGTCGGTATTGGACACGCGAACCGGCCCGAGCTTGTAAACGCCGCGCTTCCGTGCGGGGACCAGCGTCCGCCAGGATCGGAATCCTCGGGTCGGCATGCTAAGGACCCGCCCGCCCGCGTAGCCAGGCATGTCGGTGAGGTCCTCGACTTCCAGGGTCGGTTTGGGCCATGCGTCCCGGTTTTGGACCGTAATGCGTTCCTCGATGTCGTCTCCGACCCGGGCGCGCCTTGTGCGCCGATCGACGCTTACATCCAGACCACGCACGCTGACCCAGTTCCAGATGAACGCAAGGATAGCAGTGAGTCCGAGGATGTAGATCAGCCTGTAGAACAGGCCGAACCCTGTGGCCAACCCTGTGATCAGCGTAATGACGATCAGCAGGACGACGAGGTACAGCCGCTTTTGTATGAAGAGCCTGACCGGTGAAATGGGACTATCCCCCCGTTCCGGTGCGCGCCTGACCGCCGGGCACGGGAATCTGTTCCAGAAGCGACTCCACGATCTCGGAACCTGCGACGCCGCGCATACGGGCGGCCGCCGAAACTATCATCCGATGGCTCATGACCGGCACGGCCAACTCCTTGACGTCGTCCGGGAGCACGAAGTCGCGGCCTCGAATCAGAGCGATCGCCTGACCTCCTCTGAACAGCGCCAGTGACGCCCTCGGTGACGCTCCAAGCGCTATGTCCACATGAGAGCGCGTGGACTCAACCAGATTGACAATATACCGCTTGACCAGGTCGTCGACATAGATGTCACGAATCGCCTGCTGTAAGCCTACAACCTCTTCAGACGTCGCCACGGGCTGTAGGGTATCGATGGGGTGCGTCATCTGCTGGCGCTCGATGATCTCAAGCTCCTCGTCCGACGTTGGATAGCCTAGCCGGATGATCAGAAGGAACCGGTCAAGCTGCGCTTCGGGAAGGGGAAATGTTCCCTCGTACTCCACGGGGTTCTGAGTCGCCATGACCATGAAGGGACTCGGCACTATATGCGTGACTCCCTCGACGGTGACCTGACGCTCCTCCATAGCCTCCAGCATGGCAGACTGGGTCTTTGGAGTGGCGCGGTTGACCTCGTCGGCGAGTACGAGCTGGGAGATGATCGGGCCCTCCCTGAACTCAAATGCCCCGGTCTGCTGGTTGTAAATCGACACGCCCGTGATGTCGGTGGGGAGAAGATCGGGGGTGAATTGGATCCGTTTGAACGTACAGCCAATAGATCGTGCGATGCTGCGGGCCAACATCGTCTTACCGACTCCGGGAACGTCCTCGATCAAGGCGTGCCCCTGGCACATCAGCGCCAAGACCCCAAGCTCGACCGCCCCACTCTTGCCAACGATGACCTGCTCAATGTTGTCGATTATCCGTTTTGCGAGCTCCCTCGCGCCGTCAAGTTCCTGCAAGAGACTCTCCTGTTATGGGACGTAGATCGGACACGACTGAATTATACAAGAACATGAGCCGTATTGTGGATTAATGCCTATCCAGTAATCTTAATCTGCTTTGGTTGACATCTGAGACTTCACACATACTTTCTCCCATTCTATGAGTGAGGATGGATATGTCGAAAGTTGACCATGGTAGTGTGGGTGATGATTGGCGAATTCCCCATGCCATGTGAAAGAGAATTGAATCGCTGCTGAAGTTGTCGGATAGGTTCTTACTTTCCTCAGCATACTGGATAGGCAGCGGCGATGCGGCATAGCAGCTACACCTCGTTGGTGATGGCTTTATTTGACCCATATCCATCATAGCCAGCTTTGTAGCCGGCTCCAACGGGTCTTTTGTCTTCTCTACGCGGTGGATTTGGGGCCAACCGCACACCTTGACACTGTTGGCAGCGTGTGATACTAGTTGCGCAACCTGCATGGGGTAGGTTTGGCCCGTTGTGGATGATGTTGACTCCAAGCAATAGGACAAACGATCGCATAAGGCTCTTGGGAGCTTGGTGGTCTTATGCTTGACGGTGACAGTGAGTTCAAGCTCTGTCGGTCGGATTGAGAAGACGCTACTCAAAGGAGCGTGTAGTCGTGAAAAGCAAGTTACTGTGGCTGTCGATTGGATTGACGATTTCGCTGTTGGCAGTCGTTGGGAACGCCTGCGGCACAGACGAGGGAGAAGACGCGGCACCGGCGGCCGCCGTAGCAACCACCGCGCCCGCACCAACTGCCGCCGCCGCGGCAGTCGTTGCCCCCACCGCGGCGCCCGCCATGGAGAAAGAGGAGGAACCGGCGGAAGAGGGGATCGGCAAGTTCCTGATTGGGAAGCTCGAGGGTCCGACGATCATCACGGATCGCTCCAAGTATCCCACCAGCTTCAACGAGGCCCCTCAGTTGGCCGCGCTCGTCGCAAGTGGAGACCTGCCGCCGGTCGCAGAGCGCGTTAGCGACGATCCACAGGTACTCCAGCCGCTGCACGAGATCGGAGAGTACGGCGGGATCATCAACCGCGCGGTTACTGGACCGACCGACCACTCCAATGGAGTGCGCTTCGGCGGAAACGACAGCCTGCTCCACTGGGACTACACCGGGACCAACCTGGTGCCCCTGCTGGCCAGGGACTGGGAGGTCAGCGAGGACGGCAAGACGACGACCTTCCACCTCCGCAGAAACATGAAGTGGAGCGACGGAGAGCCTTTCACAGCCGACGACTTCATGTTCTGGTACGAGGACATCTACCTCAACGAGGAGATAACGCCCTCGAAATCGTCCTACTTCATCACCGACAACGGCGGCGGCTGGGTCGAGAAGGTGGACGACCACACCGTTCAGTTCAAGTTCCATGACCCGTACTACGCCTTCCAGGTCGTTGTAACCGGACCCACCGGGTTCGGCGGACAGGCCCACGACGGCAAGGGTGGAACCGGTGGCGGCTACGGGCCCAAACACTACCTCAGTAAGTTCCATCCCAAGTACGTTGGGCAGGAGGAAGCCGACAGGTTGGCCGCAGCGGAGGGCTTCGAGACCTGGGTCGAGTTGTTCCTGTTCAAGCGGCACTGGGCCAACAACGCGGATCTTCCCGTGGTTTCGGGCTGGATGACCAAGGTGCCCATCACCGAGCAGGTCTGGATACTGGAACGAAATCCGTACTTCTGGGGCGTTGACACAGAGGGCAACCAGCTTCCCTATCTCGACGAGATCCACCTCACGGTGGCCGAAAACCTGGAGGTCCTCAACCTGCGGGCCGTCGCGGGTGAGATCGACTACCAGTCCCGGCACATCGACCTGCAGAAGCTGCCCGTCTTCCTTGAGAACCAGGAAAAAGGCGATTACAGTGTGTCCCTGGACCCAGGAGGAATCGGTGCCGATGCCGCGTTGTTCCTCAACCAATTGTATGAAGCGGACCCGGTGATCGCCGAGTTGATGCAGACGGCCGACTTCCGGCGCGCGCTGTCGCTGGGAATCGATCGCGACCAGCTCAATGAGACCTTCTGGCTCGGCCTCGGCACTCCCGGTTCGATCGTGACAACCGAAGAGTCCCCCTACAATCCGGGACCCGAGTGGCGCACCAAGTGGTCCACGCACGATCCTGAGCGGGCCAACGGTCTGCTGGACGGAATCGGCCTCACGGAGAAGGACTCCGAAGGGTTCCGGATGCGGCCCGATGGCAGTGGAAAGAGGCTGATCCTGGACTTCCAGACCTACCTCGGTTTCATGAACTTCACTGACCTCGCAGAGATGATCAAGGAGGACTGGGAGGACATCGGAATCTTCGTCACGGTCAAAGAGTTGGAGCGCGGCCTGAACTACACCAAGATCAGGGCGGGCGAGCACCAGATCGCCGTCGAAATCACCTGGGGTTCCGAGAATATGTTCGCCCACGGACAGGGCTTCTTCCCCAGCAGCCCGCGCAGTTCGTTGGGCAGGGCCTACGGCACATGGTTCGTCACCAAGGGAGAGGAGGGACTGGAGCCACCGCCCGAGATGCAGAAACTGATGAAGACATTCAGAGAGGCATTCGGAGCACCCCTGGATGTGGTCAATCGCACAGGCAAACACTACGAGCTGGGCCAGGAGGTCTGGAAGATAGCGATCGACCAGCAGTACGTGATTGGCACGGTCGGTCTCGCTCCGGGGATCATGGGCCTCCGCATAGCCAAGAACGATCTCGGCAACATACCTGAGAGGATTTTCAACGGCTCATCGACGCTGCATCCGCGTCAGGCCAGGCCGGAGATGTATTACTGGAAGAGCCCGGAGAATCGTCAATAGGCCGCGCCAGCCAGGTTGGCGACCACGACCGACCGGATAGAGAAGGGTATCGGAACAGCCCCGGGCGCAGCATGGACGCGCCCGGGCTGTTGCCGTACCTCCCCCGGGATTTCAGTCCCGCGGCTCGATGCGCTGAGGGCGGAAGCCAATCGGTAAGGACTCAATGCTGAGATGAACTCCAGAGCCCCAGCGCTACGACATCGCCCCGGCGCAGGTCCCCCCTGATGCTGACCTATTTCATACGCCGCCTGGTATCGGCAATCATTACGATTTGGGCGATTTCCCTGATCTCGTTCATCATCATCCAGCTGCCGCCCGGCGACTACATCAGCGCCTACGTGGCCGTCCTGGAGTCCACGGGGACCCTCGTCAGCGCAGACGAGGCCGATGCCCTCCGCGATCAGTACGGCCTGAATCAGCCCTTCTTCGTTCAGTACTTCAAGTGGCTGTACCGGGCAGTGGCTAAGTGGAACTTCGGCGTGGCCATGGAATATCAGAGACCTGTCCTCGACGTCATCGGCGATCGACTTGGACTCACGGTCGCCCTGACGTTCGTCACGATTGTCTTCACCTGGATTTTGGCGATACCCATTGGCATATACTCCGCGATCCGCCAGTACTCGATTGGCGATTACGGATTCACCTTCATCGGCTTCATCGGACTGGCCGTACCCAACTTCCTGCTTGCCCTGATCGTGCTGTACATAGGCTTCGCATACTTCGGCGCCAGTGTCGGCGGGCTGTTTTCGCCCGAGCACGTGAACGCGCCCTACAACCTCGCCAAGATTCTGGACCTGCTGGACCATCTCTGGCTGCCCGCGTTCATTCTGGCCATCTCCGGGACGGCGCACCTCATCAGAATTCTACGCGCCAATCTGCTGGACGAGCTACGTAAGCCATATGTCGTGACGGCGCGCTCCAAGGGTCTGCGAGAGTGGAAGCTGGTCATGAAGTATCCGGTGAGAGTCGCCCTCAACCCTCTGATCAGCACTGTCGGATACCTGCTCCCGCTAATCGTTTCCGGAAGCATCATCATTTCCGTGGTGATGAGTTTGCCCACCCTAGGGCCGCTGCTGTTGAAATCGCTCCTCGCTCAGGACATGTTCCTGGCGGGTACCATCATCCTGATGATCGGCGTGCTGACTGTGATAGGCACATTCATTTCTGATCTGTTGCTGGCCTGGGTCGATCCACGCATCCGATTGGAGACCACGTAATGGCCGAGGAGACGCCAGCCAGCGGGATCGCCGCCGGGCGGATTGCCGAGTCCCTGGAGTCGGACCGCATATACGTAGCCTCCCAGTGGCAGCTCATGTGGTGGCGACTGAGACGGCATCGCATGGCCATGGCGGCGGGAGTCGTGCTGATTCTCTTCTACCTGCTCGTCCTGGGAGCCGATTTCCTAGCGATCGCCGACCCACGGTTGTCAGAGGCCGAGCGGTCGTACATCTCCCCCAAACCGATTCAGTGGTTCGACGGGTGGAAATTCAGCCCACATGTGTTTGCGTTGACGGGAGAGCGTGATCCGCGGACATTCAAGCGTGTCTATGTGGTTGACGAGGAGAAGAAGACCTCAGTCCGATTCTTCGCACGGGGCTACGAATACACGTTCTTGGGTCTCATCAAGACCAACAGACACCTGATCGGCGTGGAGGGCGGCACGGCCCAAGAGACGATGTTCGTCATGGGCACCGACGCCCTGGGACGCGACCTCTGGTCGCGACTCATGCTCGCAACCCGCATCTCCATGACGATCGGACTGGTGGCCGTCGCCATCAGCATCTTCCTCGGCGTCCTGCTGGGCGGAATCTCCGGCTACTATGGCGGCCTTATCGACAACCTGATCCAGCGCCTGATAGAGGTACTGCGTTCGATACCACCCATCCCGTTGTGGATGGGACTGGCCGCCGCGATCCCTAGGGACTGGTCCGTCACCAAGATGTACTTCGCCATAACCATCATCATCTCCCTCATCGGCTGGACGACTCTGGCCCGTGAGGTCAGGGGAAGGTTCCTGTCACTCAGGGAGGAGGACTTCGTAATGGCCGCGGAGTTGGCTGGCGCCAGCCAGATGCGCATCATATTTCGGCATATGATGCCCTCCTTCATCAGCCATATCATCGCCTCAGTTACGCTGGCCCTTCCGGCCATAATCATCAGCGAGACCTCGCTGAGCTTCTTGGGACTGGGGCTGCGGCCTCCTGCCATCAGCTGGGGCGTGCTGCTACAGGCGGCCCAGAACATCCAGGCAGTAGCGATATATCCGTGGATGCTTATACCCGCGCTTCCGGTAATAGTTGCCGTGCTTGCGTTCAACTTCCTTGGTGACGGACTCCGCGATGCGGCTGACCCCTACGGGCAGTAGGAGGGACTCCATGATCGATGGCTCGGCGCCGCTCCTGTCGGTGCGAAACCTGGTGACTCACTTCCCATTGGACGAGGGCACTGTTATTGCGGTTGACGGGGCCAGTTTCGACCTGTACGAGGGAAAGACACTGGGTATCGTCGGCGAAAGCGGCTGCGGAAAGAGCGTTACTGCTCGATCCATCCTGCAAATACTCGATCGGCCTGGCCGCATCATGAATGGAGAAATCCTCTTTCGGCGGCGGAGCGACAATGGTGCGTCAGGTCCCGATGAGGTCGTCGACCTGAGGGACTTCGATCCGGATGGAGAAGAGATGAGGTCGATTCGCGGTGGCGAGATCGGCCTCGTCTTCCAAGAGCCGATGACCTCATTCAGCCCGGTTCACACCGTGGGCAACCAGCTTATCGAGGCCATCATGCTTCACCGCGACGTCACCAAGCAGGAGGCGCGCGACATAGCGGTCGAGTTGCTGCGCACCGTCGGAATCCCGTTGGCCGAGGAGCGTTTGAACGCCTATTCGTTCGAGTTGAGTGGCGGCCTGCGCCAACGGGCCATGATTGCAATGGCGCTGTCGTGCAACCCACGTCTCCTCATTGCCGACGAGCCAACCACAGCCCTCGACGTCACCACCCAGGCTCAGATACTGGACCTTCTGCGGGAGTTGCAGCAGCAATATGGTATGGCCATTATGCTCATCACGCACGACCTTGGGGTGATAGCCGAGATGACCGACGACGTGGTGGTGATGTATCTCGGGCAAGTGGTCGAGAGCGCTCCGGTGGACGACATATTCCACAACCCCAAGCACCCCTACACCCAGGCCCTACTACGGTCGATTCCGCGAATCCAAGCTGAGTCCGACGACAGGCTGGCATCGATCACCGGGTCGGTACCTCACCCTTACGCCCGCCCGACGGGATGCCCTTTCCACCCCCGATGTCCATCCTTTATGTCAGGCACCTGCGACGTGCGGGAGCCGGTACTACTGGGCGTTGAGCCCGATCACAAGGTAAGCTGCCTTCTGTATGAGGGAGAATGACAGGTGGTCGAGAACACATCTGAAAACGGCCAGCGACTCCTCGAAGTCAAGGACCTTCGCAAGTACTTTCCCATTAAGAAGGGCTTCCTCAAGCGTGAGGTCGGCAACATACGAGCCGTCGACGACGTCAATTTTCACATCAACCAGGGTGAGACTTTGGGACTCGTCGGCGAGAGCGGTTGTGGAAAGACGACGACCGCTCGTTGCATTCTGAGGGCGATCGACCCCACGTCCGGCCAAATCCTCTTCAGCAACAGGGACGGCGATGTAGTCGACGTCGCGACCTTGCGGCGATCAGAGCTTCGCTTGCTCCGACGCGACATGCAGATGATCTTCCAGGACCCATTCTCGTCCCTCAACCCGCGGATGACCCTGCTGGACATAGTCGGCGAGCCCTTGCTCAACAACCAGGTCGGGGACCGACGCGAACGAGAGGAAAGGGTTGCTGAAGTCTTGCAGTTGGTCGGTCTGCGCCCGGAGTTCATGCGGCGTTTTCCCCACGCCTTCAGCGGCGGTCAGAGGCAGCGTATCGGCATCGCCCGCGCGCTGGCGCTGAACCCGCGTCTGGTCGTCGCCGACGAGCCAGTGTCAGCCCTCGACGTGTCGGTTCAGGCCCAGGTCCTCAATCTGATGCAAGACTTGCAGCAGGAACTCAACCTAACCTACCTCTTCGTCGCCCACGATCTGAGCGTCGTCAAACACATCAGCGATCGCGTCGCCGTGATGTACGTAGGCCAGATGGTTGAGGTATCTCCAACGGAGGAGCTCTTCGCTGCGCCCAAGCATCCCTATACAGAAGCGCTGCTATCCGCATCACCGAAGCCAGACCCTCGGACGCGTTCGGGCCGCATAGTGCTCCAGGGGGAGGTGGCCAATCCGGCTGATCCACCTTCCGGCTGCTACTTCCACCCACGATGTCCGTACGCAACAGACGTATGCCGAACTGAGACGCCGGTGCTGCAGGAGGTTTCGACAGACCATTTTGTCAGCTGCCACCGCGCCCAGGAATTGGATCTCGCTGGTGTGGAGGCAACCGGTGCGTTGGGTGAGTAGCAGTACCTCCTGACCACCATCGGATCACCCTGGTCTGCGGCCTCCGCTGAGACGGGCCATGACCGTTTCTCCCTTTCTCAAGGGGCAGCGCTTATACTCGTCTGAACTGCTGGCCCACTTGAGGCGTGTCGTTGAGTAATCGCGTTTTCAGTCCGAAGTCGGGCCACCGGGATCGTCGTCTGAGAGGAACCATGACTTGGCAACGGCTTCGTGGGGCCAGAGGAATTCGAACCCTGCCGCCAGCGCATACCTCTTGTCCAGATCCTCTCTGTCGCCGATATGGTAGTAAACATCCGCCTCGAACTTCGCTTTCACTTCTGAGAGCATTTGCTTCGGGATGACAAAGTCCACAGGGATGTTGTGCTGGTCCCAGATAGCCTGCTGTGCGCTCATTGGCCGGTCAGAACAGCTGCCAACTATGAAGCCCTTCTTCTGGGCGTTTCTCACCATTTCCATGGTCAACGCCCCAGGTGGGTCACCCACTTCCAACGTACCGTCTATGTCGAAGCTTATCAGTATCACCAGATGGGTTCCTCTTTCCTTATGGACGGTTAACTATGGACTTCACAAAGGAACATTGGAGATCCGGAAGGCCAGTTACCGCCTTTATCAATGTCAGGATGCTGTAGAAGTGGATCGAAAGGGCATGTTAGTCAGGAGTGGCGCTCCAGACGGTGAAGTTGCCACCCAACGGCATAGGACCGCCGGAGACCGCGACCTCCGGTTTTACGCCCGTGACCTGTCGTTCTCCGGCCCGACCTTGTAACTGTTGGATGGAGTCGGTATGCATCCAGAAACGGCTACGGCCGCTCCCTATGTTGCCGCCGCTGGGCGAGATGGGATTCGGCCCCTCAACAGAGATGTCCGTCTGGTAAAAATCCAGAGCTTCCCCGAACTTCATTCCTCGGTAACCCAGACCCTCTACATGGAACTGGTGGAACTGAGCGAAGCCATCGTACATGTTCTCGAAAGAGAGATCGTCAGCGGTGATGCCGGCCCCCTCGAATATCTTTCTCCCCGTACTGCCGGTCTCCGCCTCGACCTCCCCCAGGGTCGGCGTGAGGCTTCTGGGTGTACCCCTGCTGGAGGCGTGGCCGAGAATGTAGACGGGATTCTGCTTCATGTCCCGGGCCCGTTCAGCGGTCGTAAACAGGTAGGCCGCTGACGCCATGATCGGGATGTCGTTGTCGAAGAGGTTAGCCGGCTTGGCTATCCACCGCGCGGCCAGATAGTCCTCCGGAGGCAATTGCTCCGGCCGGTGTTGAGCCCAATACCCCTCTGGGAACAACAGGCCATTCCTTCTTGAATTCTGCATGAAGGGGGCCATCATGTCGTGGTTCTTGCCGTATTTTCGACAGTACTCGGCGAACTGCAAAGCTGTTCCGTAGCACCCGGGGGCGCCCCAGAGAGTTCGCCCTGGGCCAATGGCGAAAGTTCCGGAAACGGCCTCCGCAGCACTGATGCCTCCGTGGTTGTACCGACCTTCCAGATTATGCCAGCCTTTGAGCACCAGGCAGGTGTTGGTTAGGCCGTCACCGATGGCCTGTGCGGCAACGACTATCGCCGCAGACATACATCCAGGTGCGTTCATGGTGAACTTGACGTTGGTCAGCTCCGGCATGTTCTTCAGTAGCCAGTCAGCGCTCAGCTGACCGATGCCATCCAACGGGTCACTGGTGAGATTGAATGCATTGACCACATCCACGGGGATCGGGACCCCCTCCGGCCAATGTGCTCCAGTAGTGGTTACCGGGACGAGAACCAGACCGTCAACCTGATCCGGAGAGACACCTGCGTCCTCCATGGCTCTTCGCAGCGCCAGGATGCTATCTGCGCCTACCGTCGTTTCAGGCCTTCCATCCCAGCGCCGGGCGGTCGGGGAGTGCCCGACACCGACGGCGGCCACCTTTCCCCGGTGTTCCCAGATCCCCAACCCCTCTGTGGATCGAAACATAGACTCTGGAGCGTTCTGTGTAGTCATCGCTTACCCCTGACGTGAACTTCAATAGTATGTATGCGGAGATAAGCGGCTCTAGCCTACCACCTGCCACTCGGGCACCTTTTGTCCATTTGCGGTCGCCTCGAACACTACCTCTACACCGGCTCCCACCGGGACCTTATCCACCGGAGTTCCGGGGAGGAGAGAGTACATCTGGATACCTGGGTCCTCCTCCAACATAATAACCGCGAGGTTAAACGGTTGGTCCTCTTGAAGTAGTTCCACCGGGCAGTCATGCACAACTCCATAGTTGTATATCTTGCCCCGCCCACTCATCTGATTCCACTCCAAGTCGTCCTCTGAGCCGCATTGACCGCAGACCGGCGCGGGAGGATGCTGCAATCGGTTGCAGGCGCTACAGTTCTGGACAACCAGCCGCCCCTCGTTCGCGGCGGCCCAGAAGGGCTTTGTCAAATCATCGGGTATCACACCCTGCTTTACCATTTCTTTCCTCCATGGTTGAAGTTCCCGATCGGTAGTTGCCAGAACGCAGTGGATGGCGACGAACCCTTCTCAGCCGAGCACTTCACACTCCCAGAGCTGAGTAAACCAATCACAAATGAGGCCCCCGAGGTCGGTAATCGATTTTGGCTTGCGGTTGGGACGACTCCGGGTTGATCGGCGTATGACGGCAGACAGGGCTACGGTCCGGAGGTACTCATGTTAACAGGACGGCGCCACGGCGGACGGTCTTGGCCGATGGTTCGGAAATAACATAACGCACCGAGCTGAAGATTCCAACCAGCCATTGATGGGAGTGCAGGTCACCGATTTGGGACCCGCGAGGAGAGAGACAGGCAGTCCGGAGTTGGACGCCAACGGGATCGCAAGCGTGTTCGAGCGATCCGGTGTGAGGTTACTGGGCGTCGATCCTGCGACTCAGCTCCGCCATCCGGCGTTCGAGGCTGCGCTGGCGGAGCGCGACAGTGATGTCGCCACGGGTGCGCTCTATCACTCCGCGCATCACGTCGGTCGTCCTTCTCAGACCGCGTGTCACGCCGTCAGGGTAGTCAAGCGTAACCAGTACGGCGTAAACCTCATCCATTATCTCCAGGAACGTCTCACACCGGTTGAAGCTGTCGCTTCTGAGCAGATCGAGCACGAGCCGACGCATCTCGCCGACGGCCTCAGCCAGCCCGTTGATGTAAACCGCGGCGCCGACGTTCAACTCCTCCATGGTGGGCAGACTCGAACCCTGGGCAAAGGCAAGCGTCGCGTGCGCCTCTACATACTCCTTGAGCGCGTCCTCCACATAGCCGCCATAGTACACCTCGGGATGGTCCGACCTCCCCGCTTCGATCTCTTCACGGAGATCGGAAGCGCTGGCAATGAGTCTGCGCGCCTCATCAAATTCTCCTCTGTGAGTGGCCCTGATCGAGTTGGCCGAGGTGCGGACGACCTGCCGAGAGATGGACAGCGCCTTCTCCCTCGCGGCGTGGGTGCTCGCCAACCCGGAGTTGACCGCCTCGCCGGCAGTCCTGATGTCTGCGATCAACTGTTGCATTGAAACGTATTCGGGAGACTCCGACATGTTTGGTGTACCTCGGTGGATATCAGGGGCTGGGCCAGATCAGACCGGACCGCCGGCTGGACCGGTCAACCGGATGCGCGCTGGTACAGGTCAACCAGGGATTCCGTGGCGGCCCTGGGGTTCTCGGCGAATGTGACTGCGCTCACCACGCAGACCGAGTCGGCCCCCGCCCGCACGACGTCGGCGATGTTGTCCTGGTTGATGCCGCCGATAGCGACGATCGGCTGGCTGACGGCGTTCTTGACCCTGGTAATCATCTCGGGTCCCAGTGCGGCGCGGCCGGACTTGCCCATAGTTGTCGTCGGATAGATGGCGCCCACCGCAATGTAGTCCACAGCCTCACCCCAAGACCTGAGAGCTTCGTCCATGCTTCCGTTCGAGTTTCCAATCAGCTGGCGGGGGCTCAGCACCGAGCGGGCGGAAGCGACCGGGAGGTCCGTCTGACCTATGTGCAGGCCGTGCGCCCCTGACGCGTGGGCGACGTCGGCATGGTCGTTCATTACGAATACCGCCCCGTGGTCGTCGCACAGCTCCTTGATCTCACGAGCGGTATCGAGCATCGCTCCCTTGTCCCGGTTCTTGTCGCGGAGCTGGACCACGCTTGCGCCGCCCTCCAGAGAGTGGAGGGCCACTTCGGTTACGGGCCGGCCCCGGGTCGCGTCGGGGTCCACGATGACGTATATCCCGCTGAGCTTATCCGCGGACCGCGCCCTGATGTCGCTTCCGACTTTCTGCTCGGCCCTCGCCATGACCAGGCGCGCCCTTCGCACGAACCCGTCGTCCAGTGCAGGCCCCGACTCCCCCGTCACCGATGCGAGAATGTCCACCGTGTCTCGGACCAGCCGGATGGCGTCGAGGGCGAGCGCAGGGTGGTCTTCCGTGAGACTCGCGTGCTCCTGTCTGCGACGGACGTTCTCTTCCCGGCTGAGGTCGGCGGCCTCGGGTATCGCAAGCGACTCCCGCATCATCTTGATGTCCGAGTACAGGCCCAGCGGCGCTGTTACGTACACTTCGAGCAGCCGTATTCCTTCGATCAGCGCGCGAGTCTGCGCCTCAACGTATGGGTTCAAGGTGGTTGCCTCTGGCAGTGTCTGTGGGGCCACGCCGAAATCGTTGGGATTGTAGCACAGGGGGAAGCGTCGAAACCCACATTTACATAGATAGACAGGATGGACAGGATAGTGAAGGGTCTATTCTGAGGCGTTCTGATCACGCGCCAAGTCTTCAATCAACATTGTCCGCGCGTGTTGAGAACACCCAACCCTGGAGAGTATCCAAGGACAAGATCAGTCCATCTCATCCTATCTGGGTGTGTACCGCTTGCCCGTCACCGAGGGTTCGGAGGCCAGACTGCGGCGGATCATGGCGACGATTTCGGGGTCGATGTTTAGCGCGGCGCATACCGAGTCATCAAGGGCGCGGCGAGTGTTGCATGAGTCCATCTGCGGCAGAGGTAGCATCGGCTGTTCGGCGAGGGAGCCGTAGGCCAGTGCGAGAATCCAAATTGGACCGTCTCCTGTAGCGGTAAAGTTTGGGACGACCAGTCTCCGCAGGTCGGCAATCGACAGGTTCGGGTAGGTCGGCTTCTTGTTGGTGCGGTCTCCGAGAAGCGAGAGGATGCCAACGGACGAGTTCAGGAACGCGCACAACGCCTTTTCTCTAGCCTCAAGCAGATGCGGCGGGACGTTGATGTTGCAGGGCACCCAAAGCGAGCCAACAACTGGAGCGTCCAGTCGCACGGTCGTGACCCTGATAGTCGGCAAGTTGAGGTGTGTCGGCAGCAGCAACCTGCTACGCTGCTGCCAGTATTTGTCGGCCCGATGCGCGTATTGGGACTTTGCGGCTATATGCGTGTCCGGGCGTGCGGACATGGACTGCGTTACCTCTGTGTCGTGCTGCCACAGTGCCATGCGGCCCTGCGCGTCCGGCATGGGTGTTCTCTGGTATGCCTCGCGTATCCTCTGACCTGCGGGACCCACCTCGGCGATGTCGCCCAATCCAACTGACTCGAATAGGTCCCCACGAGCCAGCGACGAGAACTGCTCGCACAGATACGGGGATAGAAACTGGACCGCGCCCCAGTCGCCGGCGGCTATTCTATCTGAAGGCCACTCCTGGACCGTGCCGTAACCTCGATTCTCGACCGTGCCGTTTTCGATGGCCCACGCCATGCTGATGGCATCGGCGGGAGTCGGAGGGTTGACAGACAGGTTGACGACACGGGTCGGCGGCTTCGGCTTGCCAGGGTCCGGCCAGCGTCGGCAGACCAGAAGTATCTCGCCGATGCTGGTGTTCTCCGAGAAGTAGATCCGCTCGGGATCGTGGGATGTCACAATGGTCTCTACGTGATACCGGCTCGCAAGATGGCGGCGGATCTCGATCCCCGACTTGTTGGTTGCCATTACCAGCGGCATCACGGACGCGACCGTGCTGGAATCGGCCTTGTTGACGTGGTCGGCGAGCAGCAGGAAGGCACTTCCGATAGCGGACAGGTGAATTGGCTTGTCGGCAAACAGCTGTTTCTCACGGCTCTTGAGCTTCCCCTCGACGGCTCGGCTGAACTGGTCATGTCGCAGGCTGTCACGGGTGAAGGGTGGGTTCATGATAACGAGGTCGGACGGCTCGACGTGAGACATCTCTTCGTTGCTATCGACCTGCGTGACCGGCTGCGCGGCATTGGGCCAAGACATCAACTTCGGACGCTGATCGAGGAACTCCAGAGAGCCCAGGAAGGCGTCGCCCTCACCATCCACGCCCAGGAAGGTGCGGCCTATCTTCATGTTCTGAAAGCGCGTGCTCGGAGAGAGCAGGCCAAGCGTGGTCGCAGCCATGTGCGTCGCGGTCAGGTTGACGTCGTAGCCGCTCAAAACCTGTTCTATGAGCGCGCGAGCGGCCCGGTCATCGTCTCTCGTCCGGAGTGAGAGGTCGTGTATGCGCTCCGCCGCCGCCATCAGCAGGGTGCCCGTTCCACAGGCGGGGTCGATGATCCGCAGCCTGGCGACGGCGTCCGGGTCGTTCCAGTCGCACATGTCATCAGTGATCGCCAGCGACGACAGAAGGGTCGCGGCGGCGGTCGTGGTGTAGAACGAGCCGTCGTAACGAGCGGTATCCAACACCGTGTGGAAGATACGCCCCAACAGGTCGTGCCTTATGCCGGCTATATTGCCGGCAACCTCCAGAGCGGCCCTGGCGGTCTCCCGAACAGCCACGGTGAACGCGGGATCGGGCGGGACAGCATGGAGGGCTGCCCGACCGGTCTCGAATATAGGCTTGTAGTCGAGCGCGAGAATCAGGTCCCAAGCATCGGAGAAAGCGGTTGTGGGGTCCTCGGCGTGGGCACAGTACCGCGCCATGTTGGGAGGCCACTCGCTCGTGAATGGGATGGCGGAAGACTTCCTGTTGTCGTATTCCGGGCGAAGCGTTCCGAGGTGGACGTCCAGACGAGAGTGAAACATGACGGCGGTGGCGACAACCAGCAGCGCGCGATTGGCGGCCTTGTCCCACCGGCTGCCGGAGCGTGCGGAGCGTCCCCGGCTGTTCGCGCTCGGCGGCAGGTCGAGGCGCTCGGCAAGAAGCCGTTTCTGGGTATAGTTCAGCCGCTCCACCGCGTAATCGAGGCTGGCAGAAAGCGCGGCGGCGGCGTGGTCGGGGTTGCCCAACTGCGCGGGAGCCAGCCTGATGATGGACGCGAGCTCGTCAAGGTCGGCGTCGCCCCAACGCGCTTCATCGGCCGGGACCAGCGCGTTGGGAGCGCGGATTGTCCACAACATTCGACTGTTCCGGAGCTGCCTCGGTCCGGTGATGCCGTCAGGATAGCAGACAGCGATTGCACAATCGGCGAGTCTCTGCTCCAGTCGCCTGTCGGCGTCGCCGATCGCCTCTCTTTTCTTGGCGTTCGTCTGGCCCTGTTCCGCTTCGAGGGCGATTTTCAACGGACCAACATGAATGTCAACGTCAATACGCTTTCTCTGCTGCATCTTTTCCTGGCGTGCGTTCAGCCCGCGCTGTCGCAGCAGGTCGGCCAGCCAGACGTTCAGAGTGTGTTCATGTTCTCTTGTGGTCATGCTTGCTTATCCTATTGGCGACGATGGTAAGTAACTGGAACGCCTGTGTCAATAATGTTCAGCTTCCGGCGTAACTCCCTTTTGTGATGCTTCCGGTACAGGGCTTCGGGGTGCATTCCGGCATTGGTGGGCTTACAATAGCGAACGCGACCACGAATAGACTGGTTGGAGCGTTCCACGTGTCAAAATACAACATTGCGGTCATCAAGGGCGACGGCATAGGCATCGAAGTCATCGAGGAGGGCGTCAAGGTCCTCGACGCCGTTGGCGACGAGTATGGCATTGCCTGGGACTGGGTCGAACACCCGTGGGGCAGCGAATACTACAGGCAGCACGGACTGGTGATGCCGACTGACGCGCTGGACACGCTCGCCGCATCCGACGTCATTTTCCTGGGTGCCGTCGGGCATCCGGACTTTCCCGACCACATTACGCTCGGCGGTCTGCTGCTTCCGATCAGAAGGTCATTCGACCAGTACGTGTGCGAACGTCCGAGCGTGCTGTACGAGGGCATAGAGTCTCCGATCAGAGGGTACGAGTCCGGCGACATAGACATGCTGGTCATCAGGGAGAACACGGAGGGCGAGTACGCGGATGTCGGAGGCTTCGTCTATCCGGACTTTCCAGAAGAACTTGGGGTGCAGTCTGGCGTGTTCACCCGCCGCGGGTGCGAACGGATCATCCGGTACGCCTTCGAAGCGGCGCGCAGACGGGAGCGCGGGCACGTCACGTCGATCACGAAGTCCAACGCCCTGGGCTACGGAATGCTCGTGTGGGACAGAGCGTTCGACCGGGTGGCGGTCGAGTACCCCGACATCGAAACAAACTCGCTTCTGATCGACGCGGCGTGCATGGACTTCATCCGGCGTCCGGACTCGTTCGACGTGGTGGTGGGCAGCAATCTGTTCGGCGATATTCTGACCGACATCGGGGCGATCATCACCGGCAGCATGGGCCTTGCCCCCAGCGGAAACATAGACCCCGAGCGACGGTTCCCGTCCATGTTCGAGCCGGTGCATGGCTCGGCGCCGGACATCATGGGGAAGGGGATAGCCAACCCGCTCGCGGCGATTCTGTCCGGGGCGATGATGCTCCGGCATCTTGGCGAGGACGCCGCAGCCAGCTCGGTCGAGAGCGCCGTTCTCAGCGTCGTCGCCCTTGGCGAGACGCTCACTCCCGATCTGGCGGGCAGCTCGAGTACGGGAGACGTGGGAGACGCAGTCGTCACGTCGCTGACGTGACACACAAGTGAAACGGGAGGTTGAATCATGGCAATGATACTGATCAGAGGCGGACAGGTAGTCACGCCATCCGGAGTTGGCGAGCTCGATGTCTGGATCGAAGATGAAGTCATCCACGCGGTCTCCGAGCCGGGAGTCCTCCCCGGCCCGGACATTCGCGTGATCGACGCGGCGGGCAAGATCGTCGTGCCCGGAGGAGTCGAACCGCACGCGCACATCGGAGGCCAGCGGCAGCCCGAGCGGTCCGGAGCCGAAGCGGTGTCTCGCGCCGCGGTCTGGGGAGGAACCACAACAGTCCTGGACTTTGCGACACAGGTCCCGGGCCACGATCTGCACCATGCCATCGGAGAAGCCGCCGAAAGGTGGTCGGGCAGCGCGTACACCGACTACTCCTACCATCCGATATTCACCAACGGCGCGTCCAGAGAGTCCATCGCCCAGATAGGAGAGCTTGTCGCCGACGGGTTCCCCAGCTTCAAGATATTCACGACCTCGATCCGACCTCCCAGTACCCAAATGCAGGACAACAAGACCGACTTTGGGCGACTCACGGACATCATGAACGGAGTCGCGGAGGCCGGGGGAATGCTCCTGGTCCACTCAGAAGACGATGAGATGGTCCACTACAACTACGACAACGCCCAGGAAGACGGCCTGTGGGACTGGTGGAACATGCACTGTATCCACAGCAACCTATCCGAGGACGTCTCGTTCCGGCGGGTCATCAGGCTGGCCGGAAAGACGGGCTGCCCCGTGTACTTCGTCCACGTGAGCGCGAGGGAAGGTGTGGAAGCAGTCGGGCAGGCGCGTATGCTGGGACTCCCGATCTACGGCGAGACGCTGCACAACTACGCCTGCTTCAGCGCCGACAACTACCGCGAAGAGAACGGCATGAAGTATCACACCTACCCTTCACTGAAGTCCGAATCCGACCGGAGTGAGTTGTGGCGGGGACTGCTGGACGGACGGCTATCAACGGTCGCGACCGACCTCGTCTCCACCACCTGGGAGGAGAAGACCCGGTTCAAGACCGTGGCGGACGTGACCGGGGGACACAACGGCATCGAGACCAGGATGGGCATCGCGTACTCGGTGGGAGTGGTGGATCTGGGAATGAGTCTCGAACGATTCGTGGACATCACGTCGGCCAACGCGGCCAAGATATTCGGCATGTATCCGAAGAAGGGGGCCATCGCGGCGGGGTCCGATGCGGACATCTGCATCATCGACCCGACTGTCGAGCGGGAGCTGTCGCTCGACGATCTGCATCTCGAAGACTACTCGATCTGGGAAGGGTGGCCGATACACGGGTGGCCCGAGACCGTAATACTCAGGGGCAACGTTATGATCGACCAGCGCGCCGAGGTCGGCTCTCCGAGCGTGGGTCGCCTCCTGTCCAGGTCGGTCTCCGCTGACGTGCGGCGGAAGCCCGTCTGCTAGCGCTTAGCCGAAAGGACAAGCCCATGCTAACCCAGGAGCACATCGCCACGGCGCAGGAGTTTCTGGAGAAGTCGGACCGGTACTTTGACGAGGGGGACATTCTTCAAGGCTCCGAGAAGTCGTGGGGCGCTGCCGCCCATGCGGTGATGGCCGTTGCCCAGCAGAATGGCTGGCCCTACGGAGACCATCACGCCCTGAAAACCGCGGCCAGAAGGCTCGCCGATGAACATGATGATCCATCTCTGGAGCTGGCATTCGGAGTGGCCGAAAAGTTCCACGCCAACTTCTATCACAAGTTCATGCAGGACTACGAATTTGACCACGACCGCCCTGCCGTCCGGCGCTTCGTAGAGCGGATACAGGCGCTGCTGAGTGAGGGATGATGAAGAGGCGCCGGAGGCACACTTAATGAACACCCTGACCCGGCTACGGGACGGTTACCCGCCGACAAATTCCTTGACTCGACTTTTCGGGCTGTGCTACGGTTCAGAACCAGAACGTTAGTCATAAAGGCTGTGAAGGGGAGTAGTAGAGGGACATCCTGCCTGAGCGAGTCGGGAGCGGTGGAAGCCCGACACGGTGAGTCCCTTGAACTCGCCTCTGAGCCTCCGGCCTGAAATGTATTCAGTAGGGTCGGACGGGATGCCCCGTTAAAGCAGTAATGAGTGTCCGCGGATCGCGGAAACTAGGGTGGTACCGCGGGTATGATCTGGCCCGTCCCTAATAAGGGACGGGCCTTTTGTTTTGACAACGGCGAGGGATGACAGCGTCGCCCGGCCATTTACAGGGCGCAATCGACAGGAAGGACCGGCATGTCCATACAGACAACGCGGCAGTCACGAATGACGTATCCCCACGGGGAGATGCAGGCCAAATGGCTCGATCGCTGGGACGAGGACGGCGTGTACACCGTGCGTGACGACGACGAACGCCCCCGATGGTACGAGCTCCACATGTATCCGTACCCGTCGGGCGATCTTCATATCGGTCACTGGTTCGCGATGTCCGGAGCGGACACGCACGCCAGATTCATGTCCATGAAGGGGTTCAACGTCCTCCATCCCATGGGCTTCGACGCATTCGGACTGAACGCGGAGAACGCGGCGATCAAGAACGGAATTCATCCGTACACGTGGACTATGTCCAACATCCGCAACATGCGGAGACAGCTGCGCTCAATGGGGCCGATGTACGACTGGGACCGGGAGGTCGTGACCTGCACTCCGGACTACTACAGGTGGAACCAGTGGTTCTTCCTGCAACTGTACAAGAACGGACTCGCGTACAGATCGGCGGCGCCGGTCAACTGGTGTCCGTCGTGTCAAACGGTCCTCGCCAACGAGCAGGTGATCAGCGGCCAGTGCGAGCGCTGCGACACCCCGGTCGTCCACAAGGACATGGAGCAGTGGTTCTTTCGGATCACCGATTATGCCGACGAACTGCTCGACCATACGAAAATCGATTGGCCCGACCGCATCAACGTGATGCAGACCAACTGGATAGGGCGCTCCGAGGGCGTCGAGGTCGATTTCGATATCTCCGAGTACGGACTTGAGGAGACTTCGATCCGCACGTTTACGACGCGAATAGATACGGTGTTTGGTGTGACGTTCCTCGTGCTGGCCCCGGAGCATCCGCTGGTCTCGAAGATGACGACCGCAGACCGGCGCGCCGAGGTGGAGTCCTACGTCGAGCAAGCCCGTCTGCAGACCGAGATAGAGCGGCTGTCCATAGAGAAGGAGAAGACGGGCGTCTTCACAGGCTCCTACGCCCTCAACATGCTGAACGGTGAGCGTGTGCCCATCCTGGTCGCGGACTACGTCCTGCTGAGCTACGGGACCGGAATGGTCATGGGAGTTCCCGCACACGACGAGCGCGACTTCGTTTTCGCTCAGAAATATCGACTCCCGATCCGTGTCGTAGTGGCGCCCCCGGACTGGGATAGCGGCGACCTGGACGCGGCTTACCTCGATGAGGGAACGCAGGTCAACTCCGGCCGGTTCGACGGAATGCCGAGCTCCGAGGGCCTGGAACGGATCGCGGACCACATCGAAGAACATGGATGGGGCAGGCGCGCCGTCAACTATCGAATGCGTGACTGGCTCATCAGCCGTCAACGTTACTGGGGAACGCCAATCCCGATCGTGTACTGCGAACAGTGCGGCGAGGTCGCGGTGCCGGAGTCTGAGCTTCCGGTGCTGCTGCCGGAGGATGCCGAGTTTCTGCCGACCGGCGATTCGCCGCTGGCGCTGCACCAGGGCTTTGTCAACGCGACCTGCCCGGACTGCGGAAGCGCGGCGCGGCGGGAAACGGATACTATGGACACGTTCGTGGACTCCTCGTGGTACTTCCTGCGGTACGCGAGTCCAAAGTTCGACCAAGGGCCGTTCGACCCCGACGCTGTGGGACTCTGGAACCCGGTGGACCAGTACACCGGCGGCGTGGAGCACGCGGTAATGCATCTGCTGTACGCGCGGTTCTTCGTAAAGGCGCTGCGAGACCTTGGGATCGTCGATTTCGATGAGCCGTTCGTTCGTCTGCTCAACCAGGGGACCATCGTTTTCAACCACCAGAAGATGAGCAAGTCGCGCGGCAACGTGATCGCGCCAGACGACTATGTGGACGATGTCGGGACCGACGTCGTCCGCGCCTATCTGATGTTCATGGGGCCGTGGGAGCAGGGCGGTGAGTGGAATGACGATGGAATCAATGGCATGGCCCGGTGGACCAACAGGGTCTGGGACCTATGCCATCGCGACGGCCGGATTCTGGACGACCTAGCGACAGACAGCGGCGCCGTCCGCGCTCTCCGGCGCTCGCTTCACCAGACAGTCAGGAGGGTGGGTGAAGACATCGAGCGGTTCAAGTTCAACACGGCCATCGCGGCCATGATGGAGTTCTCGAACACTCTGAATCGCGCGTGGGACGATAGAGGTATCGATGCCGAAGTGTGGAACGAGTCTCTCAAACACCTCGCGCTGATGATGGCGCCCGTCGCGCCGTTCCTGTCGGAAGAGCTGTGGGAGCGCCTGGGCCATTCCTACAGTGTCCACCAGCAGCCGTGGCCTGAGTGGGACGCTGAGCTGGCCGCCGAAGAGATGATCACGCTGGTGGTCCAGGTCAACGGGAGGCTGCGTGACCGGATCGAAGTCCCGGCAGACATATCCGAGGGCGACGCGAGGACGCGAGCTTTGGAATCGGACCGGGTCCAGGCGCACACCGCGGGCAAGTCGATCAGGCGCGTGGTGTACGTGCCGGGCAGGCTTATCAACGTCGTGGCGAGCTAGGCTCTGCCGTCGACGCCTGTGACCCTACGCAATCACCTTGAAGCTGTACTGACTGGGTCGTGTTCAGCGAGCCGTCGCTGAACCTGCCCATCCGCAGCGTTGAGATGTCGATCAGCTTCGACTCGCCTTCGACAATCAGCTCAGCCATGCACACGCCGACGGCCGGCGCCAGCTTGAAGCCGTGTCCGCTGAATCCCGTGCAGATGTACAGCCCGTCAATGCCGTCAACGGGTCCCATCACCGGGTGGAGGTCCGGCGTGGTCGTGTACAGTCCGGCATAGCCGTGGGCGAGCTGGCCGTCCTCGATGCCGGGGATGCGCCTCGCCAGCCGTGACCAGATATCCTGCACGAAGGCCGTGCTCGCGCGCTGGTTGTAGGTGTCCGGGTCAACCGGCTCATCTCGGTTGCCGCTGCCGACCAGCGTCAGGTTGTCCGCTTCCGGACGGAAGTAGATGAGGTTGGCCATGTCTCCACCGCCCGGATGGCGCCCAACGCCGGTCTCGGACCGTCTGATCAGGATCACCTCGTGTCGAGTGGGGAGAAGCGGGAGGTCGATGTCGAGGTGCTTCAGGAACCGTGACGACCAGGGGCCGGTCGCGATTACCGCCGTACTGGTCTCATAGGTCTCCGCCGCGGTTCTAACGGCAGATACCCGTCCGCCCACGACACTGACCTCAGTGGCAGGCGACTCCAGCACGACCGACGCGCCCAGCTCCCTGGCGCGGGTCGTATACGCGAGGGCCGTTCCTGACGGGTCTCCGTGACCAGACTGGTCTTCCCACGCGAACTGCTCCGATTCTCCCAGGTGAAACGCGGGCGCCAGCTCGCGCGCCTCGATCCAACCCACGACTCGCGTGTCGATCCCAATGCGCTGCTGCATCTCGATGTTGTGCCGGAACCCACCGGCCTCGTGCTCCGGCGCGAAAACCATATATCCGGTCCGTACGAAACCAGGATCGCCTCCGCCGCCCACGACGTCGGACCAGTTCCGGAAAACTCCAAGACTTTCCCAGGCCATCCTGGCGTTGATCTCCGTAGAGTAGTGCATTCGTATTGCGCCCGACGAGCGACCCGTCGAGCCTGAGCCCAGCGTGTCGCGTTCGAGCAGCACCGGCGCGACGACGCCCATCGAAGCCATGTTGTACAGGATGCTGGCGCCCATCACACCACCACCGATGATGACAGCTTCGGTCGTGATCGTCATGAGCTACAGCCTCCAGTGTAATTTCGCATATAATACGCGCGGCGCGAAGCACAGACAAACCAGGAGGAGAGGCTACATGGAGTTCAAGATTGCAGTCCTTCCGGGAGACGGTATCGGACCGGAGGTGATCGCGGAGTCGGTCAAGGTACTCGAGGCCGTCGGAAGGCGATTCGGTCACAGCTTCGAATTGGAGCGTGGGCGCATAGGCGGAAACGCGATCGACGACTTCGGCACGCCCCTTCCTGGCGACACCGTCGAGTTGTGTCAGAACTCGGACGCCATACTCTTCGGAGCGGTCGGTGGGCCCAAGTGGGACGACCCTGACGCGGACACGAGACCCGAGGACGGAATCCTCGCGATTCGCAAGAGCCTGGGGCTGTTCGCGAACATCCGACCGGTCAAAGTGTATCCCGCGCTCATCAATTCCAGCCCGATCAAGCCGTCGATTCTCGAAGGGGTGGACATGGTGGTGCTCCGGGAGTTGACCGGCGGCCTGTACTTCGCACGTCCCAAACGGCGCTGGACCACCAAGACCGGGCGTCGCGGCGTCGATACTCTGCGGTACACGGAGCACGAGATCGAGCGGATCGTCCGGGTGGGATTCGAGCTGGCCAGCGGGCGTGGAAAGCGGCTGACCAGCGTGGACAAGGCCAATGTCCTGGAGTCGTCACGCCTGTGGAGGCAGGTTGTCGACGAGGTCCACGAGGACTATCCGGACGTGGAGCTGGAGCACATTCTGGTGGATGCGGCGGCGATGGCGCTGATCCGCAATCCGGCCGGTTTCGACGTGATAGTCGCGGAAAACATGTTTGGCGACATTCTGACCGATGAGGCGTCGGTACTCACAGGCTCGATGGGAATGCAGCCGTCGGCGTCGCTTGCCGGTCTGCCAGGCGTGACAGAGAACGCCGAGGACGCGGTCAGCCTCTACGAGCCGATCCACGGCTCCGCTCCCGACATCGCGGGGCAGGGTGTAGCCAACCCCATCGGGATGGTGCTGAGCGTGGCTATGATGTTGCGGCACTCCTTCGGCTTGGAAGATGAAGCTCAGGCCGTCGAGGCATCGGTGGAGGGCGTCTTGGCGGAGGGATACCGCACTCCTGACATCGCCTCGGACGGCGGCGAGGTGGTCGGCACATCCCGAATGGGAACTGTTCTCGCGGGCAGGGTATGATAGATTGATAAGGTTTGTGGACACACTTGACTCAATGTAGAGAACATTATGCCGAAGACATCACTTAGCAGAATTCTGATACCGGTCTCACACCCAGACACTCCCGAGGCCGCTACTCGTTTCTTCTATGACCTGGCATCCGGACTGGATGGCAGCGTAACCATGCTATCCGTAGTCGAGCCAGAATCGTTGAGTGAGGATGAACAGGCCGCTATTCGTACAGATACTGGAATAGGGCAAGTTGAGAGGTCGTACCGCGAATTCCTGGCAAGATCGGCTGGTTCGGTAGGGTATGAGAATGCTGAGGTAGAGGCGGTGGTCAGTTTCGGGCAGCCCGCCGCAGAAATCATCCGGCACGCTGAGAGCGGTTTCGATCTGATCACGATGCTGACTCACGCTAGGGGATTAATCCAGCGGGGATTCCTAGGAAGTGTGACTGACGAAGTCATCAGGGGTTCGAGCGTCCCGGTCATTACCGCAGCGCCCAGCTCATTCGGTCATCTATCTGAACGTCTCGAAACGTTGATCGTTACGTTGGACGGTTCGACGTTGGCCGAGAGGGCGCTGGACCCCGCCTGCGAGCTGGCGGCGAAGCTGGATCTGAAGATGATTCTGGTTCGAGCCGCACACTACCCGGGTTCCCACACACCTGTGAGCTCCGTCTTCGCGGAAGTAGCTCACGACTTGGACGTGGAGGAGATGTCGGACCAGAGACTGCGACCATACCTGGACGACATCGCCCGTGATCTTTCAGCGCGTGGTCTGACGGTCGAAATGCGAATCCTGAGAGGAAACCCCACCCACCATATAGTCGAGTTGGCCCAGGGAACATCCGGCTCAATGGTGGTGATGACGACTCATGGCCATTCGGGTTTTAGACGACTGGTCGTCGGCTCGGTCACGGATCATGTGGTCCGCTACTCAGGACGACCTGTGATGGTTATACCTCCTTCTCGACAACAATGAACCAACCTTTGCGGACGAGGAGGTCTCGGATGCTGAATGGGCCATCGAGGGGCGAAATGCCCCGGGCATATGAGCCCGGCGAAGTCGAGCAGAAGATCTATCGATTCTGGAATGAAAGCGGGTTCTTCACCCCCGAGATCGACCGCTCCAAGACTCCGTTCGTCGTCATTATGCCCCCGCCCAACGTCACAGGGGAGCTTCACCTGGGTCACGCGCTGACGATCGCGATTGAGGACCTGATGGTCCGCTGGCATCGAATGTTGGGCGAACCCACGTTGTACTTGCCCGGAAGCGACCATGCGGGAATCGCCACGCAGGTAGTGGTGGAGCGTCAACTGGCGTCGGATGGGATGAGCCGGCATGACCTCGGTCGTCAACGGTTTATCGAACGAGTGTGGTCGTGGGTCGATGACTACGGGGACCGGATTTACAGGCAGATCGAGCGGCTCGGCGCTTCGTGCGACTGGAGCCGGCGAGCGTTCACCCTCGACGAAGGCCCAGCGAGCGCGGTACGGACGACGTTCGTAAACCTCTACCGGAAGGGGCTGATCTACAAAGGGAACCGGATCACCAACTGGTGCCCACGCTGCAGAACGGCCCTGTCCGACCTCGAAGTCAAGCATGAGGACGAGGAGTCCCTTCTGTATCGCATCAGGTACCCGCTTGAAGGCGCACCGGGGGACGTGGTGATCGCCACCACCCGGCCTGAGACGATGCTCGGCGACACTGCTGTTGCGGTCAATCCCACAGACGAGCGGTATTCCGATCTCATCGGAACTAGCGCCAGGCTACCGATCATCGGGCGCTCGCTTCCCATCATTGGCGATGAGGCGGTGGAACTGGATTTCGGCACCGGCGCACTCAAAGTGACGCCCGGACACGATCCGACGGACTTCGAGATCGGGCAACGTCACAACCTCGAAACCGTCAACATCCTCAACCCTGAGGGCACTCTCAACGACAACGCCGGACCATATTCGGGCCAGACGGTGAGCGACGCGCGGCGTGGCGTGGTGGCGCAGCTCGAAGGGGAGGGAATCATAGATGGAGTCGAGCCGTTCTCGCACGCCGTGGGTCACTGCGACCGCTGTAACGAGGTCGTTGAGCCGATTATGAGCGACCAGTGGTACATCAGGATGAAACCGCTGGCAAAGCCCGCGGTTGACGCGGTCGTGGACGGACGTATCAGCATTGTCCCGGAGAGATTCACCAAGGTTTACCTCAACTGGATGGAGAACATCCGAGACTGGCCGATCAGCCGGCAACTCTGGTGGGGTCACAGGATCCCTGTCTGGTACTGCGAGTGTGGGAACCAGATTGTCGAGCTGCGGGATCCAACCACATGCCCGGTCTGCGGAAGTGACCGGCTCGAGCGAGACCCGGACGTGCTCGATACCTGGTTCAGCTCAGGACTGTGGACCCACTCGACCCTAGGCTGGCCTCGGGACACGGAAGACCTGGACTACTTTTACCCGACGTCCGTCATGGAGACCGGGCATGACATCCTCTTCTTCTGGGTCGCGCGTATGATCTTCTTCGGCTTGGAGAATATGGGTGACATACCCTTCCGCACGGTCTATCTTCACGGTCTGGTCCGTGACCCGGAAGGCGTCAAGATGAGCAAGACGCGCGGCAACGTGGTGGACCCGCTCGAATTGGTCGATCTCTACGGAGCGGACGCAGTGAGGTTTGCCCTGACCACGGGCACATCCGCCGGAAACGACCAGCGGATGAACGAGAACAAGCTGGAAGCGAGTCGCAACTTCGCAAACAAGCTCTGGAACGCCGCTCGCTTCGTGATAAGCAACGTCGAAGGCGCATCCAGCCTTGAGGAGTGGCACGACCCGGGTCCGCTCGATCATCGCGAGGACAGGTGGATTGTCAGCCGCCTCAACCGTGTCGCGGCGCAGGTTGACGCACACATGAAAGACTTCCAGTTCGGCGAAGCTCAGCGGGCGGTCCACGATTTCCTGTGGAACGAGTACTGCGACTGGTACATAGAGATGTCCAAGATAAGGCTTCGGTCGGAGACAGGGCCTTCGCCGCTCCCGGCGCTCGCTCATGTGCTGGAGAAGACCCTGCGATTGCTGCATCCCTTCCTTCCGTTCGTATCCGAGGAGATATGGACGCGACTAACGACCAGCCTGCCGCCACTGCCGGATCGGCCCGAAGCGCTGATGGTCGCGTCATACCCCATGCCTGACCCCGATCGCTACGACCCGGCGGCGGAGCAGGAGGTCGAGTCCGTGGTAGAGCTGGTTCGAGCCGCCCGGAATCTGCGGGCTGAGTTCAGGATTCAGAACAACCAGCGTCTGGACGCAACGGTATCCATATCGAACGGCAGGTCCGCGGTGTTTGAAGACGCGCGCCAGTTCATACAGACTCAGGCCCGGATTGACCTGGATGTGACGCGAATGGAAGACGCCACGACAGGCGCGGCGGACACAGCCGCACAGGTGCTGGATTCCGGAACGCTCTCGGTATCACTCGGAGGGCTGGTCGATCTAGATGAAGAGACCGGTCGACTCAGGGCCGAGCTTGATCAGCTCAGGAAGTACGAGCAGCGGATCGCGAAGAACCTGTCGAATCACAACTTTCTCAGGCGCGCCCCCGAGGAGGTCGTGGAGCGTGAACGCGACCGGCTGACAAGCACCAAGAGCCGCATCTCCCAGTTGAGCGACATTTTGAACCGTCTGGCAGAGTAACACCGGCGACCTACGCAGCGATAACCGCCACCAGACAGGAGTGAGCGTCGCGTTGACGAATCGGGGGCCGGTCTGATGACGTTTCTGAGGTCGGTCGTACCGGCAGTCGACCGCGACGGTAGAACTGTCATTGCCGCGGCCGCCGTCCGGTCACTCGACTACGGGTTTCTGAGCGTCTTCCTCGGCGTTTACCTGAACCAGCTCGACTTCTCCGCATCTCAGGCCGGCCTGGTCTTCAGCGCCATCATGGCGGGCGGCACGATTTCCAACGTCGTAGCCAGCTGGAAGGGTGACACGATCGGTCGACGTCGGATGCTGTTGACCATGGCCGTGTTAATGGGTATTGGCGGAGTCCTGTACCCGCTGACCGAGGAGACCACCCTCCTGGTTGCCATCTCCCTGATCGCGATGACTACGTCGACCGGCGGCGACCGGACGGCATTTCTGTCGCTCGACATGGCGATTCTCGCGCAAACCGGCCTCCCTCAGCACAGGACAGCCTTGTTCAGCTGGTACAACCTAGCAGGGCGGCTGACCAAGGCTGTCGGTTCTCTGCTGATCGCCATTCCCGCAGCGCTGCAGGTGTTGACAGGGATGGAGGAGATCGCCTCATTCAAGGTGATGTTCTTCGCCTACGCCGCGGTGGCATTTGCAGGGGTCGTAATCTACCGGAGGCTGGGTCCGTTCGTGGAACGTCCAATCGCGGCGGCTGAGGGCCAGCCGCCGCCCCAGCAGATGTCTAGAAGCTCCCGGACTATCATGATTCAGCTTGCCGCACTGTTCAGTCTCGACTCACTCGGCGGCGGCTTCATGGTTTACAGCTACATGTCGTTCTTCTTCGCCAGCCGGTTCGACATGAGCCTTGAAACGATTGCGGTCATATTCTTTGTCGGGCAGCTGCTCAACTCCGTTTCCATAATGTTGGCGGCGCCGGTCGCGCGGCGAATCGGCTTGATTGCCACCATGGCGTTCTCGCAGGGTCTCGCGAACTCGATGATGATCCTGATGGCGTTAACCGGAACCCCGTTTCTCGCGGTCGCACTCTTCATGAGCCGAGAGCTGATCAACGACATGGACATTCCAACAAGACAGTCCTATTCGATGGCGATAGTTCCGGCTGACGCGAGGACCACCACCGCCGGAGTGACGAACCTCGGCAGAACGCTGGCTCAGGCTGTCACTCCCGCGGCGGCGGGATGGGTAGGGGAGACAACTGCGCTGGGCGTGCCGATCGTCATCGGCAGCGTCATCAAGCTGGTGTACAATGCCGCACTGTACGCAATGTTCAGAACGGTCAGAGCCCCCGACGATCCGGGACGTTAACTTTCGAGTCCACGGCGCGCCGACGCCCACAGGTAGGGCCAGCCCGTGGGGTCAGGACGATGCCCTCAGCTCGAAATCGCGGAATGGTACACCGTATTGAACAGCAGCTTGTACGTCCCCCTAGCCTGTGCCCGAAAGTGCGGCCTGAATCCGAAGAGTACGACCTGTCCCAATCCGAGTGGGATCGCGGCCAATGCTGCCAGACCTGCTATCCGGTCTGCGCCGATGAGCCATCCGCTGAGCAGGGCGTCTTCCGTGGCATAGCTCGCGACCACCACCCCCTTTACGACCTTGTACGCTGGACCGTTCATGAAGAGCGCCGCCGCGGACTGGGGCATTCCAAACCCGATCGGGTGACTCGTGTCTATGGAAATACGCAGCAGGCTTCCGGGAGCGTAGAACTCAGAGTGCGACAGCGCTCCGAGTGGGTTGGCAGCCGGCAGGTTCAGTTGACGGACGAGAAACCGCGCGGAGTCATCCCAGGCGACGATAGTGCCGCCGCGCTCAGCGAACTCCCGCAGTCCGTCCACACCGCGGTCTCCCAGCCCTCCTGAGAACCTGGGCGAGTAGTAAGCACGGTTGAATCCCCTGTGCAGGTGGCGCACCGCCTGATGCGGGACGATGATGCAGTCGAACCGGCTATCCAGTCGGCCCTCTCGAATGTCGCCGTCCACGAGGGAGGTGTAGCTGAACCCATAGTCATCGAAGACGAACCTGGTCCATCCTTCTTCAATGGACGGTACATAACTGGCGTAGACTCCGATCCGCGGAGGGCGCATCAGATCGAGTTTCTCCAGCGGCCTGTGCCGCAGCGGCTCGACGTCTAGGCCGGCTGAATCGGCCATCAGGGCCTGTCGTGACTCAGCGGATGCGGGGATAACCCATGTCCCCATCGGCAACGCGCCATCGTGGTGGGGCAGGGGAGAGGATGCCCGAAAGACCGGGCTTTCATGGAACAAGAGCCGGTTGATAGTCCTTGCCGACGCATTGGACTCCGGTCTGATCGCGTAGGCTGGCGCTTCCGGCGGCTGTGCGTCGCGGTGTCCGGTTGTTCGAGCTGCCGTACTGGAACCGAGACTGGTCTCGATATCGACGGGATGCTTGATCTCATGGCACGTTACGCCCATCTTGAGTGGCAGGCTGTGGGCTGTGGCGTCATAGGGGCGCTTTGGAGGCCCACCGGGATACTGACGGATATCCGGGTATCTCTGACGCTCCAGCATGGTCTGCGCGAAGGAGCCGTAGGGCTGGCGTGTCAGAATGACCCTGTCTCCGGGCCGTATTATTCCATCTTCGTGATCGTGGGGTCCATTCGATTTCGATATTTCAATATTGGCAAATTCAAGTAAGTCAACAAGTTCGGCAGCGGCGCTCTTGTCATGCTGGTCAGCCGGTATCACATACGCGATCGGACTGCCCTGGTGTTCGACGGCCCGCTTCAGGACTTCGTATGAGTTCCGGACCCACCAATCGCGAGTCCTAGCAGGATACTCCAGACAGGCCATCGACGCGGACAGGCCATATTCGACTATGTCACGGAGACTCCATGTCCCCCCATCCCACGGCATGGGATGATTCCAGGAGCGGACTCTCGGCTGTTCGCCCCTGTCGTCGCTCAGCGCGTTCCGGGATATCTCGATGGGCGACGCGATTTTGACGCTCGCAGCCTCCGAGAGCACCCTGACTCCGCCATGATAGTGGGGGTAAGACCTGCTGGGGCTGTATGAGTCGTACACGACGTTGACCGCGACTCCCGCCTTGCCCTCGGCCGTCAACTGGGCGGCCATGTACGTGCCGAGAACAGACGACTCGCTCTGCAGTACGGGGTCCACGTTGGGACCGATCGGATCCATGAGTGGGGGCAGAATCATACGCATCCCGTCAGAACGGGTCTGGTGTATGTCATAGGTGATGTGGGGGCGCCAAGCGTTATGGACATGCTCCACTACAAGCCTGGTTTCACGCTGCGTGAACATAAACCAATCGCGATTGTTATCGTGTCCGGTGTACTTGTGGTACAGGTAAGGCGGAATCGATCCCTCGTAATGAGTTCCCAATGATGCTTTGTACCAATCCGCGACCCTGATCAGGCCGTCCGGATTCAGACAGGGGACCAGCAGCAGGACTACGTTGTCCAGGATAGCGCTGACCCGGGTGCTGTTCGACGAAGCGAGATGATGCGCCAGCTCGATAGCCATCTGGGTCCCGCCGACCTCCGTCGCGTGGATACTGCACGTGATCGCCACCACGACGCGGGCTTCTGCGATCGCCGCGTCGGACGCGCTTTCGTCGAGCGTCCGTGGGTCGGACAGGGCCTGCTGAATCCTCTGGATTCTCTTCACCTGATCGAGGTTGTCGGGTGAGCTGATGACACATAACAGAAACGGGTTGCTCTCTGTGGACTTGCCGATCTCAGCGACCCGGACTCTGTCACTGTTCCGGTCTAGGTGGTCGAAATACGCCACTATCTCCGGCCAGCTTGCCAGCTTTCGGTCTGCCCCGGGTCGAAATCCCAGGAACTCCTCGGGTGTGGTAATATGCCCCATCGAGCCCCAAACGCAGTTCTGTCAGCGCGAACAACGCCTCCTCCCAACCTACCCACGGCCGACCCGTTTCGCGCCGCCTGATAGGATACAGTACGGGCCGAGTCATGTCAGGAGATCGAAAACGAAGATGTCAGACCAACCGGACGGGAATTATATACCCTGTTACTTCCTTGCCTTACTCGGAGGCTCCTCTTTGCCCGACTCTTTCTCATAGTCCCAATCCTTCTTGGGTGGACCCTGCATAGCTGACAGCACTAACTTTCTCAGATCGATCTTCTCTTCCTTCTCGCTCATCAGAGACTCCCCCTTTATTGGTATTATATACCAACAGGGAACTTGGGAATCCCTCAATAATACAAGTCATAAGACTCGAAAACTCTCACTCCATTAGACCCCGTACGTGCTCATACGAATACCCCTGAAAAGCAGGCACTTCAGTGATCAGACGCATCGCTAAACACTTCATCATTGCACGAGTATCACCCATGTTGCGATCAACGCACTCGTCAGTGATATCCGTCAAGGTGTACTGATAGTCCCTCGCTATGAACATCATGTCCATACGATGCAACGCTAACATGAGATAAGGCGACATCCTGACCTCCATGTACTGAGGATGATACGCCTCATAGTAGAACCATACCACTAACTCAGGATTCGAGTGTCTAGGATCAGCGATACAGTCAAGTACGTCCTGCTCCATCCTTTCACGGCTTTCTTCGATTATCGGGACCTTGTGCTGATCATCAGCCTTAGAGTAGTGAACCATCGGCAACACTGCCTGTAAACACCAGTGTCCCACATCATCGGGGGCTACCTCTGCTAGAGGGACAGCGTCTAGATACTGGTCATAGAAGTAGAGCGCATCCAACAACTCATTACTCATCGACTCATCTACCACTATGCCGGACGACCACTCCCGATTCAAATTTTCATGCCGAATCCACTCTTCTGTTAGCCACGATTCCGCTGGCCTCAATCCTTCGATCGCTACCTCGTCAAAAGCTAAGCTCACCTCCTCTGAGGTTGATCTATCTAAGGCTAACCTCCACTCCTCTACAGTCAATCCTTCTTTTAGAATCAGTTCTCTTAAATTCAGTTCCTTGCTTATCGAGTCCCTTACCTCCTGCGTAGGCACTACTACGACTCGTGGTGACACATCCTGCCCACCAAACTCCACGAGACCAGCAGCACCTACCAGCACTATCAAACCGATGCCCCCTACCCACACCCACCGTAGCGTCAACCTTCTACCCGTCTCAGGAACGACCCACGTCAGCACCATGCCCATGAAGGGCCAGATGAACAAGCCCCCTAGCGCCCACTGCCACCACGTGTACTCTCGTAGCTGGACGTCTTGGGCCATGTCAGTACCCCTCCTCGGATAATGCGGTACTATACCACCCGTAGCAGTGAAGGGCATCAACCCTACCAGAATTGACCCTATGCGTGTCATACAGGATCGGACTCATCATGCTTCCTCGCTGGCCGCATAGGGTTGACCGATTCACTGCTACACAGGAATCTGATCCTAGCCAGTGAGGAGGCTTCCTCTTGACCGTGCGACATTGGTACCGCGTCCTGTTCTACTCCCTGATTCCCTCGATCATACTGATAATGCAGATAGCTTCCACCAACAACTCCTCTGTCGCTGTGAGCATCTTCGTCACGTTAATCATCCTCTACATGCTCGGTGCTACTGCCGCAGCCTTTATCCTACTGATCATCTACAGACGCCAAGCGAAATCATAGCATCTACGCTATCAGATCCCTATACCTCAGTCGCTTCCCCTCAATACCTCTGACCATATAGGCCATCTGATCTAGCAGGGACTTGGCTCGCTGACTGTACCTACCCGCGAACTCTAGGGCGTACCTGTGCATGTGCTTGGGACTCATCCAGTGGTAGATGCCGTGATAGCCCCGCTTCAGCAAGGCCCAAAAGCTCTCGATGCCGTTGGTACTCACCTCACCCCGCGCCCACTCTCGGCGATGCACGACGTAAGCATGAGAACGGGCTAGACTTCGATACATGTAGGCCCCGTCGGTAAACACCCTTGCCGTGTTCCACGTCTTGGTATGCACTATGGGATGCACCGTCCACTTATTGACTCCCTCCCTCAACACCTCGGTGTACACCTGGCCAGTAGGTCGATCCTTGATCCCTATCACGGCTGTCTTGTTATTTTGACTACCTACGTAGGTCTCATCAACTTCAACAGGCCCAAAGAACAACTTATCCTGGTTGTCCCTCCAGGTCTCCCGTATGCGGTGCATCAGATGCCACGCCGTCTTTTGGGTCACTCCGATGTCCTTAGCCAACTTGACACTGCTGATACCCTTCAGATTCGTGGCTATCAGGTAAAACGCCAAAGCCCACTTGTCAAGGCTCAAGCGGGTGCCATGCATCAAGGTACGAGTCCTAACCGAGAAGTCCTTGCCACAGTCTCGGCAATGGTACGGGGTAGGTCTCCTGCCCTTCCTCTCCCGGATATCCAATGACCCGCACTCACAGCAGGCCACGCCATCAGGCCAACGGATGGACTCGAACCACGCCTCAGCCCTACCCGGGTCTCCAAACATCTGAACGGCTTCAACTAACGTTATGCTCTCCACATACAACCTCCTGATACGGCATGCATCTCCATTACATACCGTTTCACCAAACTGAGAGCGTTCAATTTGATATGATTGAGGTGGAGCTAGAGAGTGGTCGCTCTCTAGCCCCTGCCACAGAAAACCCTATGCAACACAGGGAGATTTACTATGACCGACCTTTATGGATCGGGAAAACCCTACCGCGTTGTCTTCACACCACCTGTTCCCGATATCCGAATCGAGATCAAAGACCTCTTGACCAGTGATATACTTCTCTCGCCAACACTCCGTCAAATGATTACCGATGGATACCTCGAAGTTAAGGATCTTGTTGTCCTTGTCTCACCCCTGATCCGTCGACTGGCGTCGCCGAGAAAGTAACTGGGTATATAGTTCCCAACCGGACACTATACTCGTTGTCACGCCCCATCCAGACGACGCCGAAGGCGGAGCGGGTGGGACGATCGCCAAGTGGACCAGAGAAGGGAAGAGAGTGGTGCTGGTGGTATGCACCAATGGTGACAAGGGCACCAGCGACAGGACGCTTCGGCCACAGGCCCTATCTGAAATGAGGGAGCTGGAACAACTTGAAGCGGCGCGGGTCCTTGGGATCGACGAGGTCGTGTTCCTGAGGTTTCCCGACCAGAACCTCGAGGACAGTCGCGAATTCAGACTGGCCCTAGCGCGCCAGATCAGGATACATCGTCCTGAGATCGTGCTGACCATTGACCCGAACCGGCCATATATGCGGCATAGGGACCACTACATGACCGGCCGCGTTACGCTCGATGCGGTCTTCCCGTACGCCCGGGACCATCTTGCGTTCCCTGAGCTGATCGAGGAGGGCTTGGAGCCCTTCAAAGTTGGAGAAGTGTGGCTGTTCAGGCCCGAGCAGCCGGATACTTATGTTGACATCACCGCCACGTTCGAAGCCAAGATGGACGCGCTGTTCTGCCACGTCAGTCAGGTATCCACGCCACGGGAGATTGCTCAGGAACGGTCCCGAACGAGGTCTGCAGAGGTTGGCGCACATATTGGCGGTGGACTGGCTGAGGCGTTCAAGCGAATCACCATCGGACGCTAGTCGATTTCGACTTCCTCAATTTTGGGGAGCTTGCCCGACCCTCTCAGAAGGGTCAGGGCTTGTTTCTCTAGCTGCCGCACCCGCTCTCGAGTGACTCCAAGCTCCCGGCCGACCTCCTCAAGTGTTCGAGGTCTGTCATCGATGAACCCGAATCTCAGCGCCAGCACCATTCGGAGGCGGGGCGGGATATCCTCCAGGGCCTCGATGACATCCTCTCTGGTCAACATCCGCATGGCGACCTCGTCGGGAGTCCAGGTGCTGGTGTCCTGAATGAAGTCCTCCAGGGTCGATTCTTCCTCGCCAACCGGCGTGCCCAGTGAGATGGTGTGCTGGCGCTGGCGCATCAGCGTCTCGACCTGTTCGGGAGTCCAATCGAGTTCAGCGGCCAGCTCAACCGGCGTTGGATCGCGGTCCTTGTCTCTCATCAACTGGCGTTCCGCCGTGTTGAGCTGCTGCAACCTCTCGACCACGTGGACCGGGAGCCTGATCGTCCGTCCCTGGTCCGCGAGCGCCCGCGTGACGGCCTGACGTATCCACCAGGTAGCGTAGGTGCTGAACTTGTAACCCCGGTGCGGATCGTACTTTTCGACCGCGCGCATCAGGCCCAGATTGCCCTCCTGGATCAGGTCCAGCAACGGCAGGCCGCGCCTCAGGTAGCGCCTGGCGACACTGACCACCAACCTCAGGTTAGAGTTCGTCAGCCTTTCAGAGGCCCCCTCTCCGCGTGCGACAATTTCGTTCCACCAGCGATCTATCCGTCGGTCCTCGCCGTCTATGGCATCGGCGACGGTCTCCAAGTCCAGGTCGTCATCGTAAAGCTGGGGCCCCAGCATCCGCTCGACCACGCTGAAGGTTTCCACTGGCACCAGAACCGACGCCCTCGACAGGGCTGATATCCTTGGTCCACTGTCGTCAAATTCAATGTCGACAGCGGTGGCTACAGTGTCTTTCAAGGAGTCAGGCGCCGGGCTGTCCAACAGATTGCGGACTTCGTCGTCCGCCAGAAGTACGCTGATAGGGGCCTCGGTCGGGATGTCCACCGCGGTCTCCACGGCCAGAGTCCTGAGCAGGGTCAATTCCCGGACAGTTGTCAACAGCAGCTTGGCTGCCACCTCGGGTGTTGATGGAGCGCGTCCGAAATCGTCGGCAAGCTGCGCGCGAGTATCCTTCAAGAGAATCCAGCGCTCCACGTCCAGTCCCAGATCCAACTCCTCCGGGGCCGTCAACAGGGCGTGTTGCCCAATGGCGCGAAGGTACTCCCTGACGGTATCCGTGGGTTCATCGCCGAGCTCGCGCTCATACGCCGCCATAAGCTCCACAGATCTCTGGCCTGCGGTCCGACGAGCGAAACCCCTCCGGCGGATTCCTCGACCGTCCCGACTGGTATCCTGAGTGTTTGAAATGTCTCCCTGCTCTGCCATCTCACCCCTTGAATCATCCCGTGTCCAGTGTCCAGACGATACCAGACCGCAAAGAGACGTTCAATACATGTATCTATCGCACGCCCTTGCATCCGCTCGGACTACCAGTTGACTGGCGGCGCGACGCTCCACCTTATATCATGCCACGAAATCGCGATTCCTGCTGTACAATCTCACCCGGTTGCTACCGCAGGGGCGGGGGAGAAATCATGACCAAGAGGGTATTGGTTACAGGAATGAGCGGCCTCATCGGCGGGTTGCTCAAAGAGCATCTGTTGGCGGCGGGAGGGTACGACCTCACAGCGCTCAACCGCCGCGACGTCGGGGGAATCCCGACTGTTCAGGCGGATATCGCTGACATGGAATCGATCCGCCCGGCCTTCGAAGGACAGGACGTGGTCGTTCACCTGGCCGCGTATCTCGGATCTCAGAACTGGGAAGAGCAGCACGCGGGGAATGTGCTCGGTACTTACAACGTGTTCGAGGCCGCCAGGTTGGCGGGCGTAGGGCGCGTCATCTTCGCCTCCAGCGGCAACGCCATCAGGGGATTCGAGCGTGTCCCGCCGTATTCGGACATCGCGTCCGGGAACTACGACCGAGTTCCGGCGGACTTCCAAAAGATCACTCCCAACGACGTTCGTCCCGAGGCGTTGTACGGCGCGGCTAAAGTCTGGGGCGAGGCTTTGGCCAGGCACTTCTCCGACGACTATGACATGAGCATGATCTGCGTCCGGATCGGGTCGGTGACCCAGGGTGACAGACCCAAGGCGATCCGCGAGAATGCGATCTACCTGAGCCACCGTGACATCGCGACCCACCTGCGGGCGTGTATAGACGCTCCGGACGACGTCAGATTTGGCATATTCTTCGCCGTCTCCAACAACAGATGGAACTACAGGGATCTGACATCTTCCATAGAAGTGTTGGGCTGGGAGCCTCGGGACTCCGCGGATGATCGGCTATTTACCAGGTGAAATTAACCATTACAACACACGAAATATCAGTAATTCTTCGTGCCGCGGGTGTTGCTGACGAAATTGTCAGGAGGGGCTGATGACTCAGTTCGTGCGGATTGATCGTTCCAAGAGGCTCAGGGACCAGCCTGAAACCGGACACAACAGGTGGCACCCGGATATCCCGCCGATCATAGAAGTCGGAGGGAACGAGAACATCGTAGTTGAGACCCGGGACGCGAGCGACGGACAGATCGGACCGCACACTACGGTCGCCGACTTCGAGTCGATGGACCAGAAAGTCAGCCATCCGCTTACGGGTCCTATCTACGTCAATGGCGCGGAGCCCGGAGACCTCCTGGAAGTCGAGTATGTTGATATATTCCCGCAGCCGTATGGCTTCACTCGATTTCGACCGGGGGCAGGATTCCTTCGCGACCTGTTCCCAGAACCTTTCCTGGCGCACTGGGACATAGAGCACGGCTACGCGACTTCCGAAGAGGTCCCAGGCGTGCGGATTCCGGATGGCTCTTTCATGGGCACCGCCGGACTGGCGCCATCCCACCAACAGCTGCAAGCCTGGACCGAACGCGAGCAGGAGCTCCTCGACCGAGGAGGAGTGGTCCAGCCACCGGATATCGAAGACGCCGTACCTGGAGGCCGAATCGGCAGGGAAGGGCTGCGGACCGTCCCGCCACGCGAGAATGCGGGCAACATGGACATCAAGCAGCTGACGCGTGGGTCGAAGTTGTTCATTCCGGTTGCGGTCGAAGGCGCGCTCTACTCGGTGGGAGACGGCCACTTCGCTCAAGGGGACGGGGAGGTCTGCATAACGGCGATTGAAATGGGGGCGACTGTCTCAGTGAGGTTCACGGTCCACAAAGGGGAGGCCGATCGCAGGGGGATCAATCTCCCACGGTTCTCCCACCCCGGTTTCTTCCTACCTCCGAACGCATCCGTGCCCAGGAACTTCACAGCGACTATGGGGTACCCGATCCGAGGCGATGGGACGCAGGAGGGCGAGGATGTGACGCTCGCGGCCCGGAACGCGCTGGTCGCCATGATCGACCTGCTTGGCGAACGCGGATACTCAGCCGAGCAAGCCTACGTCATATGCTCGGTGGCCGTGGATCTGCGGATCAGCAATATCGTCGATCTGCCTAACGTAACCGTTTCGGCATTTCTGCCCGAGGACATCTTCGTCGATTGACGATCAAGTGTACGGCTTGAGATCGACCGTGAAGTCAAACAGGTACGTGTGCCAGTAGGGATCTCGCAACTCGCTCAGAGCTGTAGTCCACGCGTCCTCAGAGTCTCCGACCGCGTCGTTTCCGACCGCAGACGCGGTCGTGTAGTGTTCGAATTGAACTCTGAACTCAGAAATCGAGCCGTACTGCCGCCGACCAATGAGATTCAGAATCTCCAGCGCCGCTTCTCTCTGCGCGACATTGGAGATCTTTCCATACTCATCTGACAGGGCGAGTGCCCGGCGTTCGAGTCTGCCTGACAGTCGCACATCTCTGATCGCCAGATACTCAGCGGCGCTCTTCGGCCTTGGTTCGGGTGTGGTGTAGGAAGCGAAGAACTCGAGCAGCACGTCGTGGATGTCAACCGGCTGCCAGCGTGGGGTCTCCGGACGCGGTTTTCTCAGATCCCCAATATCAATGACCGTGGCAACGCCGTCCGCAGGAGCATACAGCACGTTTCGTGGGCCGAGATCACGCGCCAAGTAGCCGTAGTCCAGGCAGTGACCAATCACCTCCAGGACCTGTATAGCGGAACTCTTCATTCCACGCGCGTCCATCCACCTCGACGGATGGAATACGAACAGGTTCAGAGGCAGGCTGACAGGCCGGCCCCGCACCTGGTCGGTGATGCTGCCCATGAGCGGCACACCCTTAGCTCGCTCTTCAACCAGAACCGCATACGGGCGGCCGGGATCGTCTCCGAAGAACCAGTCGAACCGGTCCTGTTCAGTCACGAAGTAAAGCCGGGGCAGGCCGGGAAGCGGCTCGCCCCGGACCCTGAGTCCTGCCTGTGCCGACATCCGTCGCTCAACGTCGTCGTGCAGGTTTCGCGAGATGAGCGTCGGATGCGGCCGCTTGACAACGACCGCTGCCCCGGATTCCAAGTCCTCCGCGGAAAAGACCTGCAAATCGGCTCCCTCGCCCAACACTCCACCGAGCCGGTACTTGAGCAGGCTGCGCGCTTCGGCTGGAATCGAATTCGGAGAGGTCATCACATCTTGCTCAATACTGAATAGCGCATTGTCGGGCATCGTAGATCGCGCATCATCTTATGGTCAGGAAGACCCATAGTCCGCTGTGTCGTGGTATGCTGGCAAATGCTACAATGCGGCTGACAGCATAGCCCCCATTCAGGAGGGGGACAGGCAGCAATGAACTCTCCGGAACTCATCAGCCTCTTGTTGGCGGCAGCCATCGGGTATCTCCTGGGTGCGCTTCCGCTGGCGGATCGGGTCAGCAAGCGTCGAGGCGTTGACATATTCAACGTCGGTACTGGCCTTGCCGGCGCGACCAACGTGTTGCGTAACGTGGGAAAGCTCCCCGCCATCGTAGTACTCTTGGGGGATATGGCAAAGGGGATAATCACCGTGTTCGTTGCCCAACAGTTCCTTGGACTTGACGGGGCTTGGCTCGTTGTTCCTGGCGCGGCGGCGGTGATCGGTCATTGGAACTCGGTGTTCAGCGGATTCAAGGGTGGCGATGGCCTGGTGGTCCTGGGCGGCATCACCCTCGCCGCATTCCCCGAGTATGGCATTGTGGGAGTCGCGGTCGCGTCACTTGTCGCGCTGGGCGGCCAGAAGATGCCATATACATCTCTCCTGAATATCCTGGTGGGATACATGGTCATCATCGTGCTGGCGCTCAAGTTCTTTGAGGATGACATGGAGACCGCCGTGGCGATGGGCGTCCTCGCAGTAGTCGTATTCGCGCACGCGGTATTCGGTCACGCTCGCAGGCGGCGGTCCGAAGTGCCGTCCGACCTGGCCGGCAATCGCGAACCGGGGTAGCGGAGCCATAGATGCCGTCTAACCTTCGGGCGGAGCGTCGCTCACTTGGGCCATACGGAGCAACAGGGGCGCCGTGACCCGGTTATCGACGATGAACACGGTTGTGCTCGATGGCACACTGACGTACATCGAGTTGTCATCACGCTGAAGAAATCGCAGCCTGGTCGAAGGACTCGTGGCGTTCTCGTGGGTGATCACGCGTACCATTGCGTCCGGGACCGCGAAGTTGAGATCGTCGGCCTCGGCCTCGTCGGCGAAACCTGACGCAATGACCAACTGGAGCGTTCCTATGATGCTGCGCAGCGCGTTCGGGTTCGCCGGAGTCTCGGTCCCGTCGGCTGAAGTGACGTTCCATTCGCCTTCGTCGTCGGGACTCAGCAGGAATGCCTCGTCCAGATATGTGAACTGTATCTGCTGGATTTCGTTCGGCGGGATCGCCGCGACGACGGGGTTCTTCCAACGGTCAGGGTCCGGTTCGAATATGTTGCCGCCGGGGCAAGGGATACCGTAAGTCTCGTTGTGTCCCGCCCTGCGGACATAGCAGAGCCGGACATCGGGCTTCCAGGTACCCACGAAGAACTTCTCTTGGAGCGACTGGCCGCCTATGAAGAACGAGACCTCGATCGCCTGGCCCTCGACCACGCCCATGCGCTCGTGATTTTGGGGATTGTTCGATACGAGCTGCGCGTCGTAGAGGTCGGTGACGGCCTGCCAGAACTGCTGGATCATGGGGTCGAAGACAGGGTTGCCGTCAACCGACCATCTGGCTTGTTCGCCCTGCCCCAACCGTTTTATCTCGGTCTGTGATCCGTCTCCCTCTACGTCGGCGTCATCGCCCGGACACGAGCCGGGGTTACAAATGACTATCCGATCGCTGGCCTCCTGGGAGACCCGTATCAGTCCCTCCAGGATGACGGCCTCCGAGCCGGACGAGACGACCCGGAAGACCAGTCCCGCGACACCCACGGCTATCAGAGCCATCAGGACGAAGCCGACCTGTCTGCTCTTCATTCAGTGTCCTCCTGGCTGGTGTCTCGCCGCCGTCGTCGCAGTCCCAGCCGCCTACCGGAACCGGCCTGACCATATGAGAAGAACCCGAATCTGCGACGGCGGACTGACCTGAACATCCCGATGCCGACCAGCAGCAGTGGAACGCCGGCTATGTTCACCCACCGGGCCGTGTTTTCGTGCGTCGTTGATGAGAACAGCAGATCACGCGATGACACGACCTTAGACCGGACCTCGGCCAGCGCATCTTCCTGGGCAAGCCAGTCAATGAGATTCAACCCCAACGCCACATTCTGCTGCGATCGCTGGACCACACCGTCGGAGAGCCATTCGGAATCGCCGAATACGACCAGGCGGAATGCCTCTCTCCCAGAGTCCCCGGTCTTTTCCTGTACGGCGACCGCCATCAGGCTCTGGACAAAGCTGCTGGGCGTGAGCTGTTCGAGAATCCTGGCATTCTGTGGACGTATGTCGCCGTAGTCGAAGTCGATGGCCGCGAACTCGGTGGTTTCCAGAATCGGTATGACTTCAATCCTGCCGCGCTCCGACTCAGCGATTCCGAGCGGACTCGCCCATGCCAATAGTGCGGACTCGACGTTGCCGGATACCTTCTTGTCTATCACGGGCACGCGCGGCCAGAACGGATACGGCAGGAAGATGTCGCCGAGCTGGGTACCGAAATTGAGAGTCTCGTTGAACTGAACATCGATTACCAGATCGTCCTCGACAATGACGCCAAACTCCTCCGCCAGATATCCGAAACTGTTCCGGTTCTTCGTCGCGATCCAGCGATTGGTGTCCGCTGAAACGGCTTCGATCATGAACATCGCCTTGCCGCCGTCGGTCAGATACTGGCGCACAGCGTCGGCCGTCTCGTCGGGGACAGATCGAGTCGGTCCACCCACAACCAGTACATCGATCTCTGAGAGATCGATGGCGGCGTCCTCTGAGGTGTCGATTTCCACGATTTCGTAGGAGTCGGCCAACAGGCCCGCAAAAGTCTGATACCCGGCGCTGGGGCCGGCTTCTCCATGGCCGGTCAGGAAGCCGACGGTCTTCCGGTCCTCCTGGAGCATCCGGTGGGCGAGAGACGCAAGTCGATACTCGAACCCTTCGAACCCCGAGATTGAGGGGATGACCTGGCGCTGATCGATGTAGGTCATGGCCAGACCCAGGTACCCGGCCGTTATCTCCAGCTTGCCCTGGACCTGCCGGTTGAACTGTCTGGGAACGATACCGGCGTTTTGAGCCTTTCGGGCATCGTTTACGCCCTCCGGATCGTCCTGGTCGTCTTCGAGTGCGGGATACCTTCTGACGAGCTTGACCCGACCGTCTGAAGTGGCGGTGAAGTCCTCGAGGAAGTCGCCGATGTCCCTGGATGTCGGCGCCAGCTGGATCGGCGGCTCTCTGGAGTCGAACAGCTCGATCGTGAGGACGTCATCCAAGCCGTCCAAGATCTCGGCGGTCGCCGGGCTCAGCGTGAACAGCTTGTCTTCGGTCAGGTCGAGACGCCCGCCGATCGAGCTGCCGGACCACCCGATCAGCACACTGAACACCACCAGACCCAAGGTGCCTAGCTGCAGATTGCGGTACTGGGACGAGCGATGGCTGAGTGTGCGTCCTCTGATAATCAAGAACGTCGCGCTGAGGAACGTTGACACCAGCGCGACAAAGTAGAGCACATCCCGCAGATGCACGACGCCGCGGGCGATGCTCGCGAAGTGTGTAACCGGGCTCAGGGCTTGCAGCAGGGAGGCGACGCGCTGGGGCAGGGTGACCGCGACGATGTCCAGTCCCATGACCATCAGCAGCATTGTCAACAGCAGACCCAGGATGAACGCGACGATCTGGTTGCGGGTCAGGCTGGACGTGAACAGTCCGATGGCCACGAACGCAGCCGCCAGAAACAGGCTGCTGACGTACTGGCCGATCGCCGCGCCGAAGTCCAGGTTGCCGGCGGTGTTTACCGCGATGGGAATGCCTATCGTAGCGAGAATCGCGAATGCCACGAAGACAAACCCCGCGAGGAACTTCGACAGCAGCACGATCCATCCGCGGATCGGGTGCGTCAACAGCAGCTCCAGAGTCCCATCCCGGCTCTCCTCTGCCAGCAGACGCATTGTCGCGGCGGGGACGAACAGAGCAAGCAGCCAGGGGAGGGAAGGGTTCTGGATCTCGAATTCGACAGTGAACAGATGCCGGAGCGAAGCCTCCGACGCCAGTAGCGCCTGGCTGAAGTACACGTACGACAGGACCGCTACGAAGGGAACGATCAGAATGTACGCGGCGGGCTGGTCGAAGTAGCCCTTGATGTCCTTTTTGACGAGGGCGAGCAGCGGCGAACGCATCAGGTCATCACTCGTCGCGAGCGGACTCGGCCGCCGCGGTCAAGTCTCGGAACAGATCTCCCAGGCCCCGTCGTACTCCGTGGAGCTCTCGGATTTCCCAATCGTTGGATTTGGCGGCCATGAAGATGTCATCCCTAGGGTCAGCACCTTTGGCTATGCCGAGGCTATACCGCTTGACTCCGTCCTCTACGCCCAAGCTCTCGACATCGATAATATCCTGGATCCGCGCCAAGCCCGCCTCCACGTTGCGGCCTCTGACCTCGATCTCGACACTCTGTATCTGTCGGAGGTCCGGATTGTCCGCGACCAGTCTGCCGCGATTGATTATCAGCACGCGCTCGCAGGTGTTCTCGACCTCCTGCATGACATGTGAGCTCAGCAGCACCGTCCGCTCGCCGCCGAGTCGCCGGATCAGATCGCGGATGGTGACGCGCTGGTTGGGATCGAGGCCCTCGGTGGGTTCGTCCAGAATCAGTACCGACGGCCTGTGTAGGATCGCCTGCGCAAGTCCGACGCGCTGATGGTAGCCCTTTGACAGCTCGTGGATCGGGCGGTAGTAGTATTCCTGAATCCCGGTCTCTTCCACGGTGAGGTCGAGGTTTCTGCGCCGTTCGTCCGGGGACAAACCTCGAATCTCGGCGACGAATGCGAGGTATTCGGACACCAGCATGTCCTCGTAGAGCGGATTGTTCTCCGGGAGATATCCGATCGCGGCGCGAGTGTCTATATCGCTCTCCTGGGTGTCCATGCCATTAATGTTGATGGTGCCCAGGTCCGGAGTGTAAAAGGAGGTGAGCATTCGCATCGTCGTGGTCTTGCCGGACCCGTTGGGACCGAGGAATCCGACGACCTCGCCCCTTTTGACGTCGAAGGAAAGGTTATCCACCGCGATTCTGGCGCCGAACCGTTTGGTTACGCCCTTGACCTGAATTGTGGCGTCAACATCAGGTTCCGAATCGATCGTGGTCTGCTCGTTTTCAACTTCGGTCTGTTCAGACATCGGACCGTGCCTCTCTGTATAGATACGTCAGCGCCAATGACTGCGGATTCGCGCCGGCCGACGTATCTCAAGCCCGGTAGATGACCGCCAGCCTGGCCGACGCTGGTGTGTTTCAGGACCGGCTGATCTGATGGCTAGTCGTCGTATGGCGCCGGCAGCTTCATCGGGTTCAACTCTGTGATGAGCGACTCGGTTGTGATGACCATGCCTGCCACGCTGGCCGCATTCTCCAAGGCGGAACGGGTCACCTTGGCCGGATCGACAATACCGAGCTCGAACATGTCGCCGTACTGCTCCGTCTCGGCGTCGAATCCGAACTCGCCTTCCTGAGCCGAGACCCGGTGCAGAACCACCTCGCCCGTCAGTCCGGCGTTCTGGGAGATGACGCGGATCGGCTCTTCGGCAGCCTTCAGCACGACGTTGACGCCTGTGCGTTCGTCGCCGTCCGCCTCCAGCCGCTCAGCGGCGCGTTGGGCCGCTCGGAGCAGGGCAGTGCCCCCACCGGGAACAATCCCCTCCTCCATCGCGGCGCGGCTGGCCGAGAGGGCGTCTTCCAGACGCTGCTTCTTCTCGCGAAGCTCGACTTCGGTGGCTGCGCCAACTTTGAGGACGGATACTCCACCCGACAGCTTGGCAGCGCGCTCTTCCAGCTTCTCACGATCGTAGTCAGAAGATGTGTCTTCCGCCTGGATCCGGATCTGGCGGATCCTACCCTGAATCGCGTCTTCGGCGCCGCCGCCATCTACGAAGGTCGTGTTGTCTTTGTCCGAGATCACTCGACGGCATCTGCCGAGGTCGGAGACGGTGACAGAATCCAGACTCCGTCCGGACTCTTCGCTGATGACCTGGCACCCGAAGAGGACCGACATGTCTTCGAGAATCGCCTTGCGGCGGTCTCCAAATGCCGGGGCCTTGATTGCGAGGCAGTTGAGCATGCCCCGCAGCTTGTTCACCACGAGCGTCGCCAGCGCCTCGCCGTCGACGTCCTCGGCGATCACCACGAAGTTCCTGGAGACCTTCGACACCTCCTCAAGCACGGGCAGTAGCTCGCTGACTGCCGAGATCTTGGCGGAAGTCACCAATATGTACGGATCTTCGATCTCAGCGATCATGCGGGCCTGATTCGTGACGAAGTATGGGGACAGATATCCACGGTCGATCTGCATCCCCTCCACGTAGTCAACCTCGTAGGCGAGACCCCTGGACTCTTCGACTGTCACGATGCCGTGAGGGCCGACCTGGTCAAGGACATCCGCGATCAACTCTCCCATCTCAGTGTCGTGAGCTGACAAGACGGCGACCTGGCTGATTTGCTCTTTCCCGCTGACGGGCCGGGACATGGCGCGAATTTCGCCGCGCATTCCTTCTACGGCCTTCTCGATTCCCCGCTTGACGGCCAGCGGGTTAGCCCCGGCCGCAAGGAGCTTGAACCCGTCTCGAATCATCGCCTGCGCGACCACCGTGGAGGTCGTCGTTCCGTCACCAACGTCGTCGTTGGTCTTGCTGGACGCTTCCTTGACGAGCTGCACGCCCATGTTGGGGAACGGCGCCTTGAGCTCTATCTCCTTCGCAATGGTCACCCCATCGCTGCAAACGTGCGGAGGCCCGAACTCTTTGTCGAGCACGACATTCCTGCCGCCCGGCCCAAGCGTCACGCCGACCGCGGCGGCCAAAGTGTTGATGCCGGCCATCAACTGCTGCCTGGCATCCACATCGAACTGAAACTGCTTCGCCATTTCTGGACCACCTCGTCAGATATGATTTTGCTAGGGAAACTGAGGGTCTTAATTCCGAAGACATTCTAGCACTTCGACGCGCGGTTATGGTAACGGACGCTTGTCCTCAAGGTGGGTGGGGGAGCGCAATCGGCCAGCGAACTCCGGCGCGGGTCGACACCCGGAAATGGGGGGCGATATAATTGACCTCTGAGCCGCAGATGTTTAGCTCGGACGGGCGGGGAAGTGTCGGAATTGGTAGACGAGCATGACTTAGGATCATGTGCCGCAAGGCGTGGGAGTTCGAGTCTCCCCTTCCCCACACATTTCCGTCCCACGTGTTCGGAGAAAGACACCATGAAAGAAGATACTGGACCGGTTGGAACACTGACTCACGTCGGCATAGACGTTGCCGACCTTGAGCGGGCGGAGGCGTTCTATTCGGCACTGCTAGGTATCAGGCGGGATTCGGCGTGGGAACAGTACCTCGCCTTCGAACCTCTGCCCAGCGGCCTGACAGTCTATCTCCAGCGTGTCCCCGAGAAGAAAACCAGCAAGACCCGGGTACACATAGACCTGACGGTGCCCGACGTGCTGGCGGCGCTGGTGAGAGTCGAAGCTCTCGGAGGAAGGGCGCTCAGGGACTTCGTCGAGCCAGGAGAGAATCTGGCCGTAGTCGCCGACCCAGACGGCAACGAGTTCTGCCTATTGAGAGGGTAGAGGCAGCCCCCGTCAAAGAAGTCAGCGGCGATAATGTGGGCTGGACTTCCCTCATGTCGCTGGTGCAGCGTGGACGCCCACGACGGAAGGAGCCTCCAAACCAGAGGCCGGAGGCTCTTGGGGGCTATTCGGGGTCGCCTGACCAACTCCCTATATGAGTACCTCCCAGCGAAAAGTTCGCAGTACAGTATGCTTAGGCCCACCATTTGCGGCCTACGTGTACTGTAGGCTGAACCGGGCCGTGGAGACCGATCTCTCGGCGCCCTCCGCCCCGTTGCCAATCTACTCACCCATACCAGGCGACCAGTTGTAAATCTTCGCGAGCGTTCCACCCATGAGTGCGGAACGCTCTGAATCCGAGAGCTGGTCAGTAACCCGGAATGCCTCAACCCCCTGCTCGTAGGTCAACAGCTTCACTGCCCGGGTCCAGTCGGTACCCCACATGCATCGATCAAAGCCGAACGCGTCGAATACCTTGCCCAGAGGCTCCCAGATGTCCGGGTACGGGAATGCCTGATGGGACAGGGTACAGGCCCCGGAAATCTTGATGGCTACGTTGTCGCATTCTGCCAGCGAAAGCACGTTGGCCAAATCGGCAAACGGTTCTGGCGGCGCTGGTGGCTCGAAGGGCTGGACCAGACCCACATGATCGACCACCACCTGGGTGTCTGGATGGCGGCGAGCTAGCTCACGCAAGAGAGGCAGCTTGCTCGAGCACATGACATTCACCGGAACCCCAGCTTGGGCACCAGCGGCTAGTATGCGATTGAGACCCGGGTCGTCCGCCTCGAACGGCTGATACGCAAGCATGATGCGGGCTCCGACCACGCCGGGCGTCCCGGTCCACTCGGCCATCTCATCTTCGACTGCTTCCGACTGCGGATCAAACGGCCTGATCAAGCCGAACCTGCCCGGATGTTTCGCGTACACCTCGAGTGCATAGCTGGCATCGTAGCGATACATGGAGAATGGCGAAACCAGCAAAGCCCCGTCCGCGCCGACTGCGTCCATCGCTGCCACCATGTCGTCGCCGGTGACCTCATCAGGACCCTGTAAGAATCCGCTCCAAGGACGTTCAGGACGGTTTCGCTCGTAGGCATGTACTTGTGAGTCAATTGTGGGAGTCCGAGTCGCCATCGTCTATCTCCTTGTCATCCATGGATGTCGGGTTGGTGTGGGAGGCTCTGCTCCAAAGCTCAGCAGAGTTATCGACTGAGACATGTCATTTTACACCTGAACCGGGCTTTGAGGGGCAGGCCACGGTTGTGGCCAGGACAAGCGGCGGTTTCTGGAGGAAATTTCGGTACATTCTCGCTCTCGTCTCGTTGAACCTCGTAGTCCTGGCTCGGTACTTCCCGTACTATGAAGTCTACAGCCCAACCACCCACTCAAAAGTTTGTAGTACAGTACCGCTTGGCCCACCAAGCTATACAAGATCAAGAACTTTCACGCTGCGGTTCAGCTTGGAGCTATAGCTACGCAGCGTCAGCGTGGGAGCCTTCCCGTCGCAGATGGCGCTCAACCGATACAAATAGCCGAAGCTCGACCACTGCGGCGACCGGGACAAAGGGGGATTCCTGATGGTCTCGACAACGCGAACGCGGCGAACGCAGCATCTGGGGTGTACGGGGAGGACTACCGCACCGCATGGGAGTACCAGCCCCTCCAGACCGCCTTCCAGCGGCGGAACAACCCGATGAAGAGGGGGTTGGTCCAGATCAGGACCCTCCACACCGGCCACTTGTCGAAGCGACGGCAGGACGGTCTCACGCGGTCGGACTGCGGCGTACAGACAGACCCATGCGCGCATCCTGATCGACGCCGGGTTCCCGAGCGTCTTCGTAAGCGCTGCTCCGCATCATTGACACTCTCAATCAACGGTTAGAGAATTACCGTTGCCGCGGTTGCGGCAACGGAGTCCGACATTGCCCCAGCTTGCCCTCGACACGATTCGTGTATTGGAACTCACCGACGGGATCGCCGGTCCATACTGCGCGAAGCTCCTGGCTCAGTACGGCGCCGAGGTAGTCAGGGTTGACGCGCCCCACCCACGCAGCAGACCTTATGATGATGTCAACCACGCCGAGCGGACCGCGCTCGATCTGCACCTCAATACCAATAAGAAGAGCGTAACCCTCGACCTGGAGCTCGAGCGCGGCCGGGAACTCCTGCTGGACCTCGCGGTCCAATGCGACGTGATCGTTGAGAGCATGAGGCCAGGTATGGCCGAGGGTCTCGGTATCGGATACGTCACCGTGGCCGGGCGCCGGCCCGATCTGGTCATGACGTCGATTACGCCGTTCGGCCAGACGGGTCCTTATCGCGAGTGGAGCTACACGGAATTGACCCTATTCGCGATGACTGGAGCAATGAACCGGGAGGGTCTGCCCAGCCGGTATCCCCTGAAGTACGGCGGCGAGGTCGCGCAGTACTTCGGAGGCTCCGTGGCGGCATCCGCGACCATGGCGGCCGTAGTTGGCTCGGCGATGACCGGGGTCGGCGACTGGCTGGACATCTCGATCCTGGAGTGCATGGCTGGCCACCCGCACCAGATCGGACGCCGCGCTCCGTTCGCCTACGCCGGCGAGGCGGATACCCGCACCGAACCCAGGACGTCATCCGCCGGCGCACGCGAGCCCTATGCCGTCGGCACCTTCCGGTGCAAGGACGGCTACGTCAGCTTCCTGCCGCTTGGCCCGCGAATGTGGCCGAACATCGTCGAGATGATCGGAAGGCCGGACCTCATTGACGACCCTCGGTTCCGCACTTCCCAGGACCGCACCGACAATCGAGTGGAGATGGAGCGGATATTCCAAGGATGGCTGAACCAGCGGACGCGGGCCGAGGTGTTCGACGCCGCTCAGAAAGCGGGACTGCCCGGCGGTCCGGTACTCCAGGGCGCCGAAGTCGTTGAGAACGAACACTTCAGGACAAGGCAGTACTTCGAACAGATCGAGCACCCTGAACATGGTCCGCTCCGGTACACCGGACTGCCCTTCAGCCTGTCCGAGGCCGACCGATCACCGCCGTCCGCCGCTCCTGTCGGGGGGCAGAGTAATGGTGAAGTCCTCATGGGACTTCTCGGCCTATCTCAGGGTGAGATGACGGCTCTGGCCAACGACGGGGTCATTTCCCATGCCTAACGACGGGGTCATTTCCCATGCCTAACGATGTCACGCGGGTTGCGGGACCGCTCTCCGGGATTCGCGCGCTGGAACTGGCTGAGATTTGGGCAGGACCATTCTGCGGATCGCTGTTGGGCGACCTCGGTGCCGAGGTGATAAAGGTCGAGGCGATCCAGCGGATCGCGCGCGGGTCTATCAATCCAAGCCCCGGAGATTCCAGTTACCCGGATGGCGAGCCGGGCGAGAGGCCCTGGAACCGTAACGCCAACTTCAACGCTCTCAGCCGCAACAAACTTGGGATCACACTCGACCTGACCACCAGGGACGGAGCCGAGATGTTCAGGGAGCTAGCCAACGTCAGTGACGTCGTGTTCACGAACTACGCATTCGGCGTTATGGACAGGTTCGGACTGGGCTACGATGATCTCAGGAAGGTCAAACCGGACATCATAGCCTTGTTCACTCCCGGCTACGGAAACACGGGGCCTTACAGAGGGTTCCGCAGCATGGGCATGGTCATCGACGCGATCAGCGGTCACACGGCGCTGCGGGGCTACCCCGACCTCGATCTGTCGCGAAACTCGCTGGTCCACCACCCTGACGCAGTGGCGGGAGCCACCGCCGCCTTCGCGATCTGTGTTGCGCTCCACAACCGGGCCCGCACGGGAAGAGGCCAATTCATCGACCTGTCCCAGGCCGAGAGTTTTATGCCGCATCTCGGCGAGGTCATCCTGGAGCACGGACTGACGGGACGCGCGCGCCAACGCCGCGGCAATCGACACCCGGCTATGGCGCCTCACGGCGCGTACCGCTGCGCGGGAGATGACCAGTGGGTTGCGATCTCGGTAACTTCGGACGAGGAGTGGCGGGGGATGTGTTATGCGATGCAGATGCCCCAGCTGGCCCGAAACCCGAGGTTCACGACACTCCCGGCCCGGCTTCGGAATCAGGACGAGCTGGACGACATCATTGGGCGCTGGACGCGCCGGCTCGACCGTTACCAGGTGACCAGGATCCTTCAGGAGCATGACATAGCTGCGGGACCGGTGCTGGACTGTGGAGGCGACGCCTACGACGATCCCCACCTGCAAGAGCGCGGCTACTTCCAGGCTGTAGAGCACCCCGATGCCGGTACGCATCTCATGAGCGGACCGATCTGGCGGATGCGCAACAGGCCCGAGGTGCGTCACGATCCGGCGCCCGGCCTCGGACAGCACAATACACAGGTCCTCGGCGACCTGTTAGGGCTCAGTGAAGACCGGCTCGACATGCTGGATCTGGCGCGGGTGATCGGCTCCGTGCCGCTGCCGGGGTCGGACATGGGTGGTGTCCGGCGGTCTGAGCGACAGAGGATCTGATTGTAGTGGTTGGTGGCTGCTGTCTCTCATCAGAGTTCTTAATTCCAAATACTAGAAGCCATCTCATAAACCTGTGCGGTCTGCCAACTCGTGTTCTGACAGGCCACGACCGAGCGGGGGAGCGGGGCGACAGGAAAATACAGCTGCCTGTGACACTCCACAAGTTCAGGGTCGCGGGCAGATTTTACGAGTCCGGTGTTTGCGAGACGGCTCCTAGTACGTAGGCACTCGCAAAGTCCGACCCAGGATATCTTACTGGGCTATGGTCGACTGCATTGACATAGTTGCGCTCCACGAGGGTGACTGGGGTCGGGCCGGGACCGCGCTTCGGGTGGTGATTGAGTTCTTCGGATGGGAGCGGCCGTTCCTAAAGCTGCCTCAGCCGAGGGTCAAGGTGGTCTCGGAGCCAATCGCCCAGGAAGTTCAGCGACATGACTACGAAGAATATTGCCAATCCGGGGAAGAGGGCAATCCACCATGCGTCCGATAGGTAGTGTCTTCCGTCGGCTACCATGCTACCCCAAGCGGGTGTGGGTTTAGGTATGCCTACGCCCAGGAAGCTGAGCGATGCCTCTGCCAGGATGAGCTGGCCGACCCGCAGCGTGGCGATAACGACTATGGTGTTAACCACACCAGGCAATATATGCTTGAGCATTATCCTCAGATTGGAAGACCCACACACCCTTGCCAGGGCAACGTAGTCTCTTTCTCTCAGGGACAGCACTTCCGCTCGCACGTTCCTCACGAACGCGTTCCACGCCAAGAGAGCGAGTAGCCCTAAGACGATGCCGAAGCTGGGTCCCACCACCGCGACGACCACCAGAGCTATGAGCAGGAAGGGAATCGAGTTAAACACATCGATGAGTCGCATTATGAACTCGTCCAGAATGCCGCGGAAGTAGCCTGCGACTAAGCCGAGAGCGCTACCCACAACAGTCCCGGTAGCGAGGGCGATGGCCGCCACCGTCATTGAGATCCGTGCGCCATGAATCACCCTGCTGAGCACGTCCCGGCCCACATGGTCAGCGCCGGCAAGGTGGGTGGTGGTTAATTTTGGGTGTTCTTCATACCACTGGGAGTACCACGCGGGCGGAGCATTACGCGCGCGCAAGTTTTGTTTGATGGGGTCGTACGGTGCCAGATTGGGTGCAAACAGGGCGCATACTGCAAGCCCTGTCAGCACGACAAGGGGTAATATGGGCCAAGTGCGCAAAACATGAATAGTCCGAGACAGCGGCGTGGCTGTAGCATTTCGCAGTCGCACTATGTCAACACTTTGTGCCATACCTCAAACATCCGGGCCTCCTCACGTGTACCTGATGCGAGGGTCGATTCGGGCGTAGAGCAGATCAGCCAAAGAGTTGAAAACCACGTAGAGGAATGCGAAGAACAGTACCGTGCCCAGCAGCAATGGGAAATCATTGTCCTCCACGGCTTTCAGGGCCATCCTGCCCAGTCCGGGCCAGGCGAATATGGTCTCAACGATGATCGAACCCTCCAAGAAACTGGCCAGCACAAGCGCAGACACCGTGACAGGAGGTATAAGCGCGTTTCTGAAGGCATGCTTCCAGACTACGACCCGTGAGCTAATGCCTTTGGCGCGAGCGAGCTTTATGAACTCCGAGTCCATCACCTCCAGCATGGCGGACCGGGTGAGGCGCAGGTAAACTGCCGCCGGCAAACATCCGAGTGTGATCGTGGGCAGGATGAAATACTTGATGGTTGTTGAGAGCGGTTCGCCCACAGGTCTGGTGGCAGCTGGAAGCCAGCCCAGTGCTACGGCGAACAAGAGTATGGACATTATCCCTAACCAAAATACCGGCAAGGCCTGCCCAAACAACGCAATGCTTCTCCCAAGGTAGTCCCAGATAGTGGCCCGCCGCACTGCGGAGAGGACACCTAGAGGTATGCCGACCAAGGTGGCGAGGAGCCATGCGGCAAAGCCGAGCTGGAAAGAGGCTGGTATCCTCTCTGCGATTATCCCACGCACAGGGCTTCTTTGCACGAGGCTCTCACCAAGGTCTCCCTTGAGAGTCTTGCCAAGCCACACAAGATACTGTACGACCACGGGTTTGTCGAGGCCGTAGCTCGCCCTCAAGGCGGCTTCCTGCTGCGGAGATACCCCGTACCCTCCCGGCTTGGCGAAAAGGAGCAGTGGGTCGCCTGCAAGGCGGGACAGGGCGAACACCACCGCGGTGGCTGCAATCAAGGACAGGACCCCGGCCATCAGCCGCCTGATCACAAATCGTCGCATGAGATTACCATCCAGACCCGAGGCCGCGTAGCGGTTGGCAAGATCCGCCGAAGCTGGCGACCACTCTAGGTGGAGGCGCAGGGGGCTCCATTATCTGTTTAAGCCAGACCCATCTTCTCATCCGGGGGCTTCTGTGCCGGTCCTATGTCAACGCGCCGGGACCAGGCTCGACGGGTTATTGAACGTCTTCTCTTGATTGTCTGAGTACAGGTCCCAACTTTCTATTTGCTTAGGATTGATAGCGATCAGGTTCGGCTGAAACACAATCGCGGGATTGAGGACCCAGTGGTGCATGTAGTCGATTATCTCTGTCATCAGATCACGCCGTTTTTGCAAGTCGGGCTCGGCGGAAGCCTTCTTGAAGAGGTTGTCAAACAGTTCTGATTCTGCTCCAAAGCTAGCCCCACCATGCACAAGGGTCGTGTTGAGGAGACCCCTTGGAAAGTCGAATGGCGCGAGAGGACCGTCGTATCCAGTGACCAGCCAAGGCTGATACGCGGTTCTCGCCACGATCATTGGACGGTATACGCCGCCATAACTGTCCGAGAAGAGTTTTGTCTTCATGCCCACTTCGTTCCAAAACCCAGTGACCGCATCCCCAATTTCGTCCGGCTCACTCATCCATGGGCTTACAAAGTAGGGAATCTCGAATCTCCAGCCATCGTCACCCCTGGGATAGCCGGCTTGATCCAAGAGCTGTTCCGCCAACTCCGGATCGTACGGGACACTCCAGCGATCTTGAAAGTATGGCGATACCTCATGAACGAAATAGTTAGAGCGAACCGCGCCCAGGCCACCAAAGATCGTTTCGTTGATCAGCGCCCGGTCTACTGACACGGACATGGCGAGGCGGACGAGCCGAGCCTGTTCCATGTCATCCACACCGGGTGGGTTGTCGGTATCTGTGTAGGGCAATGTGCCGCCCTCTGACACGGTCAAGCCTGTGACGGAGTCTGCGTAAGGCTCGCCGCCGAACGGATTGCCGACCCAAGGGTGGTCTTCTTTGAACGTCTCCGCATTCCACGGCTCCAAGGCTTCCCCTGTGTTGGCGTGGTGTGTGGCCCAGAAGTTGCCCTCAAACAAAAGACCGACGTTGAAACCTCCGTAGTCCTTCAAAGCGAATCCTCTATCTTTAACACGGATCGCGTCCTTCGGAGAGACCTTAGCGCCCGAAACCTCCCCGGTCAGCAGCACTGCCACCTGGGTTGCCGACTCCGGAACTGTCACGATACGTACCTGTTGAACCACGGGGTTTACTCGCCAGTGATCGTAAGGCACTCTTTCCAGTATCATAAAGTCGTCCGTGAGCCACTCCTGGATCTGGAACGGGCCTGACCCTATGAGCTCGAACTTCCCATCATCACCTAAGTCATCGTTGTGCTTCTTGCTGAGTGTGCCGTAGCTCGCTCCCCAGTTGCTCAGGAGGTTGTCTTTCCAGGTCACATCATACCGGCTGAAGGGTAGCCACCAACGGTATGCATCTATGAGCTCAGCTTCGAGAAACGAGCTTGCGAAGTCGCCAGCGTTGGAGTGCGTGCTTGTTGGAGTTGTCACAGCGTTGACGCTGTTGATAGACCAGACCATATCTGCCGCAGTCAGCTCACCCCACTCCTTGTGGAACTGAACTCCCTGGCGCACATCCATCGTCACACCACTGAGGTCGTCTTTCAAATCCCACGAGACCACGAGGCCCGCTGCGCCAAAATCGTCGCCTTCCACCCGGAAGGGGGTCTCGGTGAAATCCCAAGCGTAGCTGGTGTCATTTCCGCCTCCCAGGGCGGGTATGCCCGCTTCCCCCCCAACACCTCCGATAAGGGTCACCGTACCCGGTCGGTCTTTCGGCTCCGGGGCCAAACCGGGAATGGGTGTGGCCAGCACGATCTTTTCCACGATCTTTTCCACCACCTTTTCCACCACCACGGTCTCACCGGGGACCTCCACCTCCTTCACCACCTCTTTCTCCACCACCACGGTCTCACCGGGGACCTCCACCTCCTTCACCACCTCTTTCTCCACCACCACGGTCTCACCGGGGACCTCCACCTCCTTCACCACCTCTTTCTCCACCACCACGGTCTCACCGGGGACCTGCACCTCTTTCACCACCTCTTTGGTGACCACCTTCTCCACCGGCACCTCTTTGACCACCTCTCTGGTGCAGGCTACAGCGAGAACCAGGAGCATGACCGCTCCTACCGCGACCACAACCCACCGGAGTCCAAGAGCCTTACGCATTTCGTTTCCTCCCTCGCCAAACTTAAGACGATCCACCACGGCGCGGAAGATACCCACGCGCGTGGAGTCGAGTCTGTGATACCACACGTATCATGCCCTGTCAAGGGTGCCGCGCTGCCCAAATCCACCGCCTAAAGCGCACGTCTGATCTGTTTCTGTAGCTAATTCAGCCTTGAACACGGGTACTTTACCTTCACCCCAGTAGGTGAAAGGACGAGTTGTCGAAAATGACCAATTTAGCTACGAAACTCAACCGCATCATCAATTAGGTGGTGGATTTGGGGCTGAGTAGAGACTGTATCAGTTTAGTCGGTGGTCAGTTTGAGGGGACGGCATTGCACCCCTCTCGTCACTCCCACGAAAGCGGGAGTCCATAAGACGGGGTGTGAGTATGGCTCCGACCCAACCACCAGACCGACTAAACTGATACAGGCTCCGCTGAGTAACTGTCATCTAAGTGGTGGGTGATACCCTCAGACTGCGCTACCAATGACTGGTCAATTCTGGTGGAGCCAAGACATCTGTCAGACCCAGACGCCCCCGCGAGGTCATCAGGGCATTCCAACCTGGGCGGTAATGCCGCCGTCCAACACCAACTCAGACCCTGTCATGAAGGAAGACTCGTCAGAAGCGAGATACAGGGCGAGGTAGGCCACCTCCTCCGGGGTTCCAATGCGGCCCAGAGGCAAGCGGGCCACGGTGGCTGCCAGACGCTCGGGGGTGGAGTAGTCAGCGCCAATCTGGGTGTCGATTGGCCCCGGGTGAATGGAGTTGGCGCGAATCCCATCCCGGGCATGCTGGATGGCCGTATGCTTGGTCAGCACCCTGATGCCGCCTTTGGAGGCCCCGTAGGCGCTTACCACACCCATCGCCACCATACCGGAGAGGGAAGAGAAGTTAATTATTGAGCCGCCGCCCGCTTGGCGCATAGCGGGGATGGCGTGTTTGGTACCAAAGAATACCCCTTTGGCGTTGACGTTCATAACCTCGTCCCATTCCTCCTCGGTGGTTTGCTCTATGGGAGTCGGGCGGTAGATCCCCGCGTTGTTCACGAGGACGTCCAGCTTGCCGAAACGCTGGACGGCCATCTGGATGGCGTTTCGCCAGTCCGCTTCCTTGGTCACGTCAAGTCCGACGAACAGCGCGTGCCCTCCTGTCTCATTGATCTCCGCGGCGACCTGCTTGCCGAGCTCCTCTCGAACGTCGCCCATCACAACGCTGGCGCCCTCGCTAGCGAACAGCCTAGCGGAGGCGGCGCCGATACCCCTGGCGCCGCCGCTGATCAGAGCTACTTTGCCTTCCAGTCTCATGTCGTCTCCTCCTCATTCTTCAGTAAACTTTGTATTTGATGGCAGTCATATCCAGGCACGTCTTGGCACCGTTTCAATTTGATTCTGCGCAACTATCAACTGTCGAGCGCTGTTCCCAATGTCATGCTGAGCGCGAAATATCTCCTGGCCGGTGTCCGGGGCGTAGTAGAAAGCGCGTCGGCGAAGCGTTCAGGCGGGGAGATCCTTCACCACGCTACGCTTCGTTCAGGATGACAGTGTGGAGCGGGAGACCTCGCGTATCAGCAAGCCTTTCTGGAAACGACTCTAGGACACCGGGGGAGGTGCCGCGTCGTCATCGTCTGTGTAGATGTGCGGCTGATCCGGGGTAGTCACCGCCAGCCTGAACGATGTCCCGTCTCCGACACTGGAGATGTGGTGCCGCATCCCTTCGGGGACGAACACGATGTCACCTTCTGCAGCGTGAATTATCGGGCGGTCCTCTCCCACCCGCCAGGTCAGCTCCCCGCTCAGAATAGTCCACCACTCGTTGAAGTCCGGGTGCCAATGCGCGTTGTTGGTCATCCCCGGGCCATGACAGATCAGGTTGGCGCTGTTCCGGTCGTCCAGCAGTATCGGCGTCGCCCAGGGGGGCTGTCCGAACTGCTGGAGCATGCCGTCGAGCGTTGTTCGCAGCATGTTTGGAGGGTCGGACTGCTCAGAAGGCGGCTTCAGAATGTTGGAGCGCGACCCCTTGCTGTCGTGGCTGGAATCGGGCTTGGTTATCCCCAGCCGCAGGGAGTTCTCCGTGCCGACCGTGCGGATGGCGTGCCGCTGGCGCCTCGGAGCCATGATAACATCCCCCCTTGTCGCCCGGATGGGAGGGTAGTCTCCGATCTCCCATATCAGCTCGCCCGCGAGCACTACCCACCACTCGTTGAAGTCCGGGTGGACGTGTGGGTCGTTCTGCTGGCCCGGGGCGTTGCAGATGAGCACCGCGTCGTTGCGGCCGTCGGACAGGAGGCGCTCGGCCCAGGGCGGATCGCCATGTCGCGCGACCACTTCGGCGATCCTGATGTGCATCGGCTGTGCGCTGATGATTCGTTCTTCAGTCGTCATTCTGTTACCCACGTCAGGCGGCCCCCAAGAGGTACTACTGTGGCCTTTGGGTCATGCTGACCTGTCCGTTAACTCTTGAAGTACAGCCCAATGATCGCGGCCATGGTGGCCACCCAGGTCCCGCCCAACAGGACGTACAAGTTGTTGATGCGGTTATTCATCTCCCCGCGCAAGGAGCCCATCTCGTCGCGCACAGACTGGATAGACCGGTTCACGTCATCCAACCGCCTGTCCACCTGCTCATAGGCTCCTTCGAGCCTGCTGACTCTCTCTTGGGTCATCAATTCACCACCTCGTGTGGCATATGGTATCAGACCAACTTGGGCGGATGGCCTGCTACCACGCGATGGCGTAGCACGCCCGCCGCGGGTCGCCGGACGAGGCCAGGACACCAGTCTCGGGATCGCGGGTAGAAATTGTCGCGCCCATGCCGGCGCTCCCAACCGTCACGATGTCATGACCCATCGCGCTGAGCTCGTCGCGGACTCCTTGCGGTATGCCCGGTTCGACGCCGAGTTGGCCCGGATAGTATGTGTGAGGGTAGAAGCTGTTCCTGACGCTCTGGCTGGCGAACCTAGGAGCCTCCACGGCCTCCTGGGGATTCATGCCCCACAGCAGCGAGTTGAGCACGAGCTGCATGTTCGCCTGGGCCTGGTGATCGCCGCCGGGACAGCCGACAGTCATGACCGGAACCCCGTCTTTCGACACGATGTAGTTGACCAGTGTGGTCCGTGGACGCTTGCCGGGCTCCAGCCTGTTGGGGTGCCTGAAGTCGAAATTGAACATCTCGATTCGGGTGCTCAGCGCGCAGCCCAAGTCGGGGAAGAAGACCGACTTGCCGAACGCCCCTCCCGATGGAGTGGCGCAGACCATGTTGCCATCCCGGTCTATCGCCGAGATGTGCGTCGTGCCGCTGTCCGAACCGGCGTCGCCTCCAGGGGTGGCGACAGCCTCACGGGCTTGAGCGCGCGCGCCGGATATCGTCGAGTACCGCCACGGATTGCCGGGAGCCGGCAGCTCACGCATCGCGTTGGCGGGGTCAATCAGCGCGGCCCGCTCGCGGGCGTAGTCCTTGGACAGCAGCCCGTCGATCGGCACGACCGCGAAATCGGGGTCGCCGTAGTACGTTTCTCTGTCGGCGAAGGCGAGGTTCACCGCCTGGCTGACCGTGTGGATGTACGCCGTCGAGTTGTGCCCCATCGCCCGAAGGTCGAAGTTCTCGAGGATGTTCAGCGCCTGCATGAGCACCGCGCCCTGCGTCCAGGTCCGTTGACCGTGGACCTCGTGGCCGAGGTAGCTGGTCTTGAGCGGAGTTTCGTACTGGGCTTCGTAGGCGGCCAGCGACTCCATATCGAGGACGCCTCCCACCCGCTCGCTACAGTCCGCGATGATCCGGGCGATGTCGCCGGTGTAAAAGCTGTCGCGGGCCGCGCGGACTCCGCCCAGCCGGTGACTGGGTGCGGCGCTTTCGGCCTCAACCAGTTTCCGAAGGATCAGTCCCAGACTGTTCTGGACCAGCAGCGAGCCCGGCTTGGGAACTCGGCCGTTATCGTAGAAGACGTTCATCCCGCCGGGCGGGTACTGCTCAAACTGGCTCCGGGTCCCCGGGCTGTCGATGCGCTCGAGCATGTACTCGTAGTTCGGAATCCCTCGCTCGGCGTAGTGTATCGAGGGTTCGAGAACCTCACCGACCGTCTTAGTGCCGTACCGTTCTAGGAGCGAGAGGAACGCGGCGACCACACCCGGCACGGTGAAGCTGAGGTGGGCCAGTGGACCCGGCCCGGTCGGTATCTCGTCTTGTCCCTGTGATCGGTACCAGTCCACCGTGGCACGGTTGGGAGCTGTCCCCTGTCCGCTAAGCGACAACAGGTCGCCGCTCTCGGCGTGGTAGAGCATGAACACACCCTCGGCCGCGAGAGAGTAGGACGCTATCGGCTCGGTCACCGCGGCGGCGAATCCGGCCGCCACGACCGCGTCGAATGCGTTGCCCCCCGAAAGCATCATCCGCATACCAGCCATCGAGGTGAGGTAGTGGCCGCTGGAGATGACACCCTGGGTCCCGTAAACGACGGGCCGGCCTGTTGTCTGCTGCACGGCGTTGCCCTGTTCCATTGCCGATGCGCTGCTTGAGATAGTCATGGCGCTTTTCTCCTCGTCATCAGGCTTCCCCGTGCGGTAGTGTAACACGCTGCGTTCCTGCGGACACATCGGAACGTCGACCGAGGGCTGCTGACTGAGGGTACCTTGACTGAGAGGGTGATGACAGTGATGACTTGGTCCGGTGCTACCTTTAGGCGCTGCTACATCCCCGACTCACCCCGTCGTTCCAGCATGTGCTGGAACGACGGGGGACCGGACTCTCGCTAATGTACAGACGGGGTCTCGCTGGCGACCAAGCCGACCGCGGCGCCTGCCGGATCGGAGAAGAACGCGAATGTCACCGCGCCGGGAATCTCCGTCACTGGCATCATGACCTGGGCGCCGGCTTCGACGGCCTTGTCGAGGTACGCCTGGATATCGTCGACCTCTATGTAGAATGTCACATGAGTCTGCCCGTCGAGCGACTCTCCGATACCGCCGTTGATTCCGGTCTCGGTGTGGGTATCCACAAGGCCGTAGTTCATCCCGGGCATTGGCGTTGATTCGATGTGCCATCCAAAGACATCCTTGAAGAATGCCTGGCTCTTTTCCGCATCAGCAGACTGGACTTCGAAGTGGACTACAGGGTTGGGCATACAGACACCTCCGTGGTGCGTTTGTTGAGTTTGGCCGGTTAACCGTGCCATGTAAATATGCTAGCATTGGTGGAACGCATGTACTAGGGCAATTTACGCCTGAATTTCCGAAGATTGAACCAGCAACGATCCGGGAGAGGGACGGCTGGGCCGAGTAATTGCATTCGGATATGGTCAGGACTATCCTGACGCTGAACAGAATGGATGTCAGATCGATGCGTCACATCCTTCACGCAGACTTCGACGCGTTCTACGCCTCGGTAGAGCAGTTGGACGACCCCACATTGCGCGGCAAACCCGTGGCGGTGGGTGGGAGCCCGGAGTCCAGGGGCGTCGTCGCTTCCGCCTCTTATGAAGCCCGCGGTTCGGCGTCCGGTCCGCCATGCCTATGCGCACTGCGCTCCAGCGGTGTCCCGGACTGGTGCGCGTCAACGTCAGATTCGTGCGCTATCGTGAGGTCTCGCGGGGCGTCATGGAGATCTTCCGCGACATCACGCCGTTGGTCGAGCCACTGTCACTGGACGAGGCGTATCTAGACGTCACAGACCTCGTAACTTCAGAGGACGACGTCGAGACTATCGCGCGTGGACTCAAGCGCCGGGTGAAGGACGAGCTAGGACTGACCATTTCCGTTGGTGGAAGCACAAGCAAGTCCGTGGCCAAGATCGCGTCCGATTACGACAAGCCCGATGGCCTGACCGTGGTGGCGCCCGGCGCAGAGTCAGACTTTCTTGCCCCGCTGCCGGTGGGCACGCTCCCGGGGGTGGGGCCAAAGACGCAGGAGCGGCTGGAGTCGGAGGGTGTGTCCACCGTCGGCGACCTTGTCGTGCGGCCCGACGACTGGCTGCTGCGGACCTTTGGACGCAACGGCGCGTACATGAAGCGGCTCGCGACGGGACGGGACGATCGACCCGTCCAGACCCACCGGGACACCAAGTCGGTAAGCTCTGAGACTACCCTGGTCCGAGATACCGGAGACCCGGACGCGCTTCAGGAGCTGGTTAACCGGCTGAGTCGCGATGTCTCCCGTTCGCTCGAACGTCGCGATCTGCGGGGACGCACGGTGAAGGTCAAGCTGCGCCTCTCCGACTTCACCACGTTCACGCGGCAGAAAACGCTCCCCGGACCAGTGCAGGAGTCGGACCGGATAGCGGATGCGGCTGGCGACCTCGTGCGCGCGGAGGTTGCGCCGGGACGGCTGTTCAGGCTCGTAGGCGTAGGCGTATCCGGCTTCGACGAGCCGAGCGATGACATTCCCACAACGCAGCCTCGGCTTCCGGGTCTGTAAGACCTGGAACCGGACAGCCTCCGAATACTAGGCCGGCCCCGGGTGCCCCGGTGCGCCGAACAGCGGGCAGCCGGTGCATGATCTGGCCTCGCCGCACGGCGCCACCCCGGAGGCCGCCGACTCAACCGGAGGTTGGGCGCGTCTTGCCCGGGCTTCTTCGCCGAACAGGTCCAGTCTGAGCTGCTTGGCTCTCGGAGGCCGGTGTCCGAGGAATGTGACAAACGGCCACGCCCGCTTTCGCACCACACCCATAGCCTGAAGATCCCTCCAGGTGTCGATCCTGTGACGCCGTCTGTTTCGGACGATCCGCTCAGCCGACTTCGGCCCGACTCCGGGGACCCGCAGCAGCTGGTCCATGTTCGCCAAGTTCAAGTCCATGGGGAACGAATCGAGATTCTCGACCGCAATGGATGTCTTTGGATCCTGGTCGAGCGGCAGGTGTCCACCTCCGTCGAACGCCATGTCCAGCTCGTCGTTGGAGAACCGGTACACTCTCTTCAACCAATCTACCTGGTACAGTCGGTGACTCCGCGCCATCGGCGTCGCCGGATGTTCCTCAAGTGGAGTGTGCCGGACCGGACGGAACGGCGCGTAGTACACTCTCTTCAGCTTCCACTCTGTGTACAGTTGGTCCATCCGGTCGAACAGGTCCCGGTCGGTCTCGTCAGCAGCGCCGACCACCAACTGTGTAGCCTGCCAACCGCGCCATTGGTACTGCTCTCAGTCAGGCTGTGTATCCACCGCATGGGCGCCAGAATATCGAGGTCGAAGTCCTTCATGGCGCTCAGCTTGTCCATGTGCTGGCGCGTCGGAGTCTCGATGTTGACGGACAGTCGGGTTCCAAGGCGATGGGCGGCCTCGACGTACTCGTACGCGGCTCCGGGCATCACCTTCATGTGGATGTAGCCCTTGAAGCCGTACCTGTTCCGCACCGCGTCCACGACTTTGACCAGCCGCTCCGTCGTCTTCGAACCGTCGCCTGCGATGCCCGAGCTGAGGAACAGGCCGCTGACTGTCTGTCTCCGGTAAAGCTCCATGAACGTCTTGGCAAGCTCGTCCACCTTGAATGCGTAGCGCTTCCGCGGCACCCAGTGACTGTTGGGACAGTAGGCGCAGTCCATCTTGCAGAAGTCCGTGAACATGACGCGCATGAGGCTGATCGACTTTCCGTTGGGCATCGATGCGCGGTACACGCCATAGGTCGGGTTCTTCTTCGGCGCCGAGTATGGCCCCCTTCGTCCACTGGCCCGTTCAGGAGGTGTCAAGATGTCATCCGACGCCATGCCTCCCAGTATCCGGAGCTTTTCGTACGCGTCGGGCGTGTGTTTTATTAGCATGGTTCAATCCTCCTGATAAGTACATACGTTCTCATATCAGACCCCACTCTGTCAAGGGGCAGCGGTGAGGGTGATTGACACCGCTTCATATATGCCTTATCCAATAATCGAAAGAACCCGGGGTCTCCTCTCGGGGGATGTCTGGAGACCTCGACCCAGGCGTTCGACGATCTGCGGCGCGCACGTGAACTGAGTCCACCGAGCCGGTGTACAATTAGGACGCTCTGCTGGCAACTGGGCGTGACGGGAGACTCGGAGGGCGCGGTGGCGGCCGATCCAGAGGGACTTTCCAGGGACAGCATGGACTTGGTTGAACGTGAGGTTTCCATGATTGAGTCAACCCGCTGAACTGGTATGATGGCGCCGGAAGAATCGGAACGTCGGACTCCACCAAGGGCGACACCATGGTCAGCGCGCCCTCGCCCAAATAGCCGGCCGCCGACATTAACCTGAGCGACATTGACTGGACCGTGCAAGATGAAAATCACCGGAATCAAGACCAACATCTTCTCCTCGCAGCATCGGAACGCCAAGCGGAACTGGCTGGTTCTTCGGCTCCAGACCGACGAGGGACTAGAAGGCATCGGCGAGGCGTCGATGCTGTCGTATGACCCTATGGTCGTCGACCTGCTGGAACAGTGGACAGACTCGTACCTGGTGGGCAAGGACCCAATGGCCCATGAGCTGCACTGGATGCGGCTTCACCAGGACAACCTGGACAGGGGAGGGAGGCTGTTCTCCACGGCGCTGTCCGGAATCGACATCGCCATGTGGGACTTAAAGGGCAAAGCCCTCGGAGTCCCCGTTTACCAACTGCTTGGCGGCCCGATCCGAGACAGGATCAGGGTGTACGCGAACGGTTGGTACACCAATCCCGGAACTCCTGAGCAGAACGCCGAAGAGGCGCTGAGGGTGGTAGAGATGGGCTACACTGCCATGAAGTTCGACCCGTTCGGGCAGCACAACTACTACACGATCTCACCGGAGGAGGCGCAGCTTGCCGAGAACCGTGTAGCCGCGGTCAGGGAGGCAGTAGGACCCAATGTCGAGATCCTGGTCGAGGTCCACGCCAAGTTCAACGTCTATACGGCAATACACCTAGGGCAGCGGCTTGAACAGTACAGACCGTTCTGGTTCGAGGAGCCGGTCTCCCAGGAAAATGTCGACGAGATGGCCCAAGTGCGCCAACACGTCAACATACCGATTGCTACGGGCGAGCGTCTCTACCTGAAGTTCCCATTCTACGAGCTGGTCAAAGCCGACGCCGTGGACATCCTCCAGCCTGACATGTGCAACGCCGGCGGTATCACCGAGCTAAAGAAGATCGCTGCAATCGCCGAACCGCGGCACGTAGTTATGGCGCCTCACAATACGAACGCGGCAGTGGGGACGGTCGCCAGTTTCCACCTCGACGCGGCAACTCCCAACTTCCTCATACAGGAGTACCACGCGGAGTTCTATGAGCCGCACTACTTCGAGGTATTCGACGGACTTCCCAGGCAGAAGGGTGGCTACGTTGATCTCCCGCAGGGCCCCGGTCTTGGGCTAACGTTCAACGAGGATGTCGCCGATCGACACCCGTACGTTCCACTGGGCCGTGGCGAGCGTGGCATCTAGCTGATGCCGGGCGAGAATCCCGTCTATGAAGGATTGGCTGATTGAAGGTACTGGGCATAGAGACATCATGCGACGAAACAGCGGCGGCCGTAGTCGAGGATGGTCGCCACATCGTTTCCAACGTGGTCGCCACCCAGGTGGATATGCACGCGCAGTACGGCGGCATAGTTCCCGAAATCGCGTCCCGGGAACACATGCGGACGCTCCTGCCGGTCATCGACCAGGCGCTGGAGAATGCCGGGATCGATCTTCCGGATATAGACGCCGTTGCGGTCACGCATGGGCCAGGGCTCGCCGGAGCGTTACTGGTTGGGGTGAATACTGCCAAGGGGCTGGCGCTAGCGCACGGTCTCCCGTTTCTCGGGATCAATCATCTCGAAGGGCATGTCTATGCGGCGTGGCTGGAGGAGGGGAGCGACCCTGAATTCAGGTCGGGCTTCCCGTTGATGTGCCTGATCACGTCAGGAGGTCACACAGACCTGGTGCTGATGGAGGGTCACGGCCGGTTCACGCTGGTCGGGCGGACCAGAGACGACGCCGCGGGCGAGGCGTTCGACAAGGCCGCGAGAGTGCTCGGACTTGGATTTCCCGGTGGTCCGGAGATCCAGGCGGCCGCGGAATCCGCGACCGGAGCTGAGCCGGACCTCCCCCGTCCCAGGATCAGAGGCTCCCTGGATTTCAGCTTCAGCGGGCTCAAGACCGCGGTTCTCCGTCGCGCTGAATCGAAGGGTATGTACCCACCCTCCGACGACCGAGAATTGGACGCCAACGAAGTCGCCGAGGTCGCCCTGGCGTTCCAGGAGGCGATCGTGGACTCGATGGTGGGCCGGACTATCGAAGCCGCCGAAAAGTACCGGGCAAAGGGCATCCTCCTGGGCGGCGGCGTTGCGGCGAATTCGCATCTGCGCGCGGAGATGACCAGATGGTCACCGCTGGAGGTGATCGTGCCGCGGCCGGCGCTTTGCACCGACAATGGCGCGATGATAGGAGCCGCCGCCTACTTCACACTGCGGCACGGAGACACATTCGCGTGGGACCTCGACGTAGTGCCAAGCCTGAGACTGGGCTAGCGAAGGGCAAACCGCCTGTTTCGATCGGGACCTGCCCCTGTCTTTGCTTCGTAGAGCCGCTTCACAAACCCGTGGACATCACCTGTGTCCCTTTTGGCGTCGAACTGCCACCTTATCTCTGACTCGCCTGCCCTGATCGCAACCGAAGGGCTGCCGGAGTCAAAGAGTCTGTTGATAACCAGATAGACGCCCATCCCGAACACTGCCAACGCAGCGGCGACCCTCCAGATCTCGTGGTCAATCGTCACGTACAGTATCACGCTCAGGATGACGGCCAGACCGGCCCACAGAAATGCGCTGAATCCTTCTCCAACCGCGGAAATCTCCACCGAGTCAACGTCCTCGATCGAGGCCATCGCGATCTGCTGGGATTTTGCCGGTCCAGAGATGAGAATGACCCTGCTGTTCGTGAGCAGGAGCGCACGCCTGGATCCAGATGACCAGTTGCCGTCGACCGCATTGTCGATCAGGCAGTCCACCCGCTCACCGTCGAGCAGCTCAACGCTGCGAAGGTCATCGACAGATGGACTCAAATCGGTGCCTCCTCGGGAATTTGTGGGGAACTGCGGTAATCTGCGCCGCGCCACATCATACCAGAACAGTGTATCGTACAGATGGGCATGAGCAGACCACCGGATGTGATACCCTCAGCATGAGCCTGTCGCATTCAGCAGCTTGCGAGGCCACAACCTTTCACGGAGATCGACATGGAAAGACCGGTTGCCAAGCCGATAGGCGCCCCTTCTGAGGAGTTGGATACGCCCGCTCTCGTCGTTGACATTGACGCGCTGGAGTCGAACATCTCCACCGTACACGACAACGTGCGGCGAGCAGGCGTAACGCTGCGGCCCCGACTCGACGCCCATCTGAGCCCGGTGATTGGGCATATGCAGATGCGGGCAGGAGGCACGGCCGGAGTTGCCGTATCCACGATCGGGCAGGCTGAGGTGTTCAGTCAGCATGGGTTCGACGACATATTGATCGTCAACCTCGCGGTGACGCGGTCCCAGATCGCGCGCGTCACGTCGTTGGCCAGGCGGGTGAGCGTTACCATCGGCGCCGACACTGCCCGAAACATAGAGGATCTGGACGCAGCGGCTCGATCGGCATCGGCCGAAGTCGGCGTTGCGGTGGCGATTCGGTCTAGCGGCCACTCGATTGGCGCCGAACCGGGGAAGGCGGCTGAGCTGGCCTCCCTGATAGAGCTGGCGCCCAACCTCCGATTCGCGGGTCTGTTCGAAGCGCCGTCGCAGGGACTGGGGCAGGACGGTTCCGGGGGAGACCAGGATGTCTTCACCCACCACGAGCCGCTCCGTGTGGCGGCGCGCAATTGCAGCGACGCATCGATCCCAGCCCCAATGGTTGCCGCCGGGGGCTCCGCCGACTATGACCAAATCGCGACAGGGGGAGACGTCAATCAGATTCTGGCCGGATCGTATGCTCTGGGCGACGGCGCGCTGGCCGCGGCCAGGCCGGAGCTCAAGCCCGCCGCGCGTATTCTGACTACGGTAATAACGGAACAGGATCCCGGACTGGTATGGCTGGACGCCGGCCAGAAGGCGACGAGCATCGACACCGGACTGCCGACGGTCGTGGGCATTCCCGGCGCCTCGGTCTCTCGGATGAGCGCGGAGCACGGCGGGATGATCCTCGAAGGGGCCCCAAGCTGGGATGTCGAGCTGGGCTCCAAGGTGTGGCTGGTCCCGCACGACATCGCCAATACGGTCAATGTCTATGACTTCATCCACGCCACCCGCGACGGAAGACTCGAAGCGGTCTGGGGAGTGGCGGCCAGGGGACAGTACAGTTAGAGGGTATTTCCAATTAGCAAAAACACGGAGAAGAGGTAGGAACGATGTCCACAGACAGACCTGCGATCGGGACTCCTGTATCGGAGTTGGAGACACCTGCGCTCCTGATCGATCTCGATGCGCTCGAACACAACTACGACCACATATCCGGGCTGTATGCGGACACGGTCTGCAAGATGCGAGAGCACGCCAAGAACGTCAAGACTCCGGCGGTGCTGCGGAAGCAGATCAGCAGCGGGGGAACGGTTGGCGGGGTCTGCGCGGCGAAGGTGTCGGAGGCTGAGGTGATGGTCGAGGGCGGCATCACCGACGTTCTCATAACCAGCCAGGTCATCACCGAGGACAAGATCGCGCGTGTCTGTTCGCTTGCCCAGGCCGGAGACGTCAAGGTTGCCGTGGACGACGAGCGCAATCTGAGGCTGTTGTCCGCAGTCTCGGAGCGCAGCCGAACGGACGTGGGAGTCGTCATCGAGGTAAACACCTCCATGGACAGGGCCGGAATCCGGCGAGCCGAGCAGGGTGTCGAGCTGGCGCGCCTGGCGACCGAGCTTCCCGGTTTGACCTTCAGGGGGGTCATGAGCCACCAGTCCATCATCGGGAGTCCTGACCGCGAGACTCGCTTCACCGAAGGACGACGGTGGATCCAGATGTGTCTCGATACGAAGGACGCCATCGAAGCCTCGGGGATTCCCGTTGAGATCGTCTCCACGGGTGAGACGTTCACTATTGACGTCGCCGCGGAGATTCCCGAGGTGACCGAAGTGCAGGGCGGCACGTACGCCCTGATGGGAACGAATTGCGACTACATGGAAGACTTCCGGTATGCGGTCAAGGTTCTGTCAACGGTTGTCAGCCGCCCCGCGACAGATACCGCCATCGGAGACGTCGGGTATCGAGCGTTGGCGGCGCCCAGTGGCGTGCTGCCATCCGTAGAAGGTGACGACGGGATTACCGTCCAGTCGCTTGGGCCCGATCACGTCGCTCTCCGTTCAGATGGGCCAATGCCCCTGGACGTTGGCGACCAGCTCATCCTCCTAAGCGGTCAGCAGGATATTCTGGTCAATCGCTGGGACCAGTTCATCGGGGTGCGGGACGGCTTGGTCGAATCCGTATGGCCGATCTTGGCGAGGGGCTGCCACCACTAGGAGACTATCTCAGAATATCTTCCGCGATCTCCTCTTACTCTAGGGGAGAAGGGACTCCTGAGATAGTCGCCAAGGCATTTCAACGGCCACGACACCTGTTCGCGGGGAGCTATTGGAGTACGACAAGCTCAGCAAGCGTCTGTTCGCCGCCTGGTACGATCTGCTGAATCTGGGCGTCGAGTCGCGAGTGACTCCGTACCGCCGGCTCACTGCCGGGAAAAGTTGGGGCCGGGTACTCGAAATCGGCGGAGGAACAGGGGCGAACCTGGCATTCTATCCAACGCGGACGCAAGTCTATACCGCGGAGCCCAATCCCCACATGGCGCGTCGCTTTACAGCGAGCGCGGCCAGGCGCGGACGGGTCGCAACCGTGGTTGGCGCCATCGGAGAGAGGCTCCCGTTCCCGGATGACACGTTTGACTGCGTGGTAACCACCCTGACCCTGTGCATGGTCAAAGACCTCGATCTGGTCGTCAGCGAAATACGGCGGACGCTGCGGCCGGGAGGCCACTTTCTCTTCTACGAGCATGTCGCGTCATTGAATAGCAGGGTAAGGACGCTCCAGGCGTGGGCCAACCCGGTCTGGCGATTTGCCACAACCGGCTGCAACCTGCACCGCGACATTGCCGGAGCGATCGCCGACGCCGGATTCCGCGCAGTCGAATACCGGAGGTTCTCGCTCAGCGTGGCTCCTGGTGTGAAAATTCCGAACATCGTCGGTTACGCCCTGGGCTAGTGGAGTAGGGATACCTGACCGGTCCGTATCAGCCCTCGTCTTGTTACTCGCCGCTTTGCCCACCTATACTGGTTGGAAGCTGCGCCGAAACATCTTGGAAGCGCAGCATGGTTGCTTCATGGTGTAGGAGGGTGTCCAGTGAAGGTAGGGATAATCAACGTCACCGGGTACGCCGGTATGGAGTTGGCTCGTATTCTGCACGGCCACCCGGAAGTTGAGATTGCCGCAGTCACCGGTCGAAGCCTGGCCGGAGAGCGTTTGGGCGAAGTATTCCCTCACCTGTCCGCCTGCGATATCGAAATCACGCCGGATATAACGGACAGCGTAGATTTCGTCTTCTCGGCGCTCCCCCACGCCGCGAGCGCCGAGCGGCTGGAGCCGTTTGTCCGGGAGGGCGTCAAGGCGGTCGATATATCCGCCGATTTCCGGCTGCGGGACCTGGACACTTACAGCTACTGGTATAAGATCGCTCATCCCTGTCCGCAGTATATGGAGACCGCGGTTTACGGACTGCCCGAGCTTCACAGAGATGAGATCGCGCGGACGAGCCTGGTCGGCAACCCCGGATGCTACCCTTCCGCGGCGGTCCTCGCTCTCGCGCCGGCGATCGATGCCGGAGTGGTAACTGGCGACATCGTCGTGGATGCCAAGTCCGGAGTATCAGGGGCGGGGAGAGGGGGTTCGGTGGATCTCAACTACTCCGAGGTGAACGAGAACCTCAGAGCCTACAATCTCGACGGCCACCGTCACCACCCGGAGATATTGCAGGAGCTTGACAGACTGAACGGCTCCGACCCGCTCAGAGTGACCTTCCTGACGCATCTGGTACCGATGACCAGAGGCATACTGGTTAGCTGCTACGTCCCGATCAGAGACTCGGCGCTGCCTGACGGAGAGGCGGGGAGGGCGGCTGTCCGCGAGATATACAACGCGTACTATGCCGATGAGCCGTTTGCCAAGGTGGTCCCGGCCCCGCCTCAGACCAAGCACACTTCGGGCAACAACGACTGTGTGATCCATCCGACAATCGACCTGGGTGCGAACCGTCTGATCGTTATAGCCTGTCTGGATAACCTCGTGAAGGGCGCGGCTGGGAGCGCGGTACAGAACATGAACGTAATGTGCGGATTCGTCGAATCGACCGGACTGGAACACCTCGCGCTGTATCCGTAATTGACACCTCTCACGGGTTCACCTACCATGAATCGGAGGCCGTGCTAGGCGGGGAGATAGCGGTGCCCTGTACTCGCAATCCGCTCTAGCGAGGCTGAATTCCTCCCAGAGGTTCTGTACCGGTGACCTCTGTCGGCGACTTCCGGTGTTGAGAGCTGGGCCCTGCGCGGCGGAGGGCCGTGAACCCCGTCAGGTTCGGAAGAAAGCAGCGGTAAGCGGTAATCTTCGGGCGACGCGGGATCACCTGGCTTGAGCCGGTGTCGCTAGACACGTCAGCGGAAGGGATCGAACGGCGGTGCACGGCCCTCCCGTCAACCCCAACCACTTTCGCAGGTTCCCGATTCCGACCCCAGCGACCCGAACCAGCAAGACCGCCGCCAGAGGCGGCCGTCATGGAGGCCGGAGCCGGATCGGTCAGAACTTCCTGATTGACCGCCGGATCGCCAGACGCATCGTCAATGCCGCTGACCTCTCGCCAGACGATCAGGTGCTGGAGATTGGACCGGGTCGGGGAGCGCTGACCGGGCTGATCGCCGAGCGGTGCTCGCGGCTGGTGGCTGTCGAGCTCGACCCCGAACTCGCGTCCGGCCTCGCATCGAGACTCAGGCCAGACCGCGACGTTACCGTGGTCAATATCGACGCGCTTGAGTTGGACCCCTCCCGGTACTTCGACGGACCTTACAAGCTGATAGCCAATCTGCCGTACTATGTCGCGACCGCGATAATCCGGCGATACCTGACCGTCCAACCCAAGCCGCGCAGCATGGTCGTGATGGTGCAGCGTGAGGTTGCCCAGAACATCGCGGCGACTCCGGGTCGTATGAGCCTGATCTCGGTCATGGTCCAGCTCCACGGTTCGGTGCGTATGGTAGCGTCAGTGCCGCCCAGGGCGTTTCGTCCCAGACCACGGGTGACATCGGCCGTCATCCGTATCGATCCATTTGGTGGACCAATAGTCCCGATAGACGATCCAGACGCATTCGTGGAGTTCGCGGCGGCGGGGTTCCGCGCCCCTCGCAAGCAGATACGCAACAGCCTCAGCCTCGGCCTCGGCGCGACGCTAACGGAATCGAGCGCGGCGCTCGCCGCGTCGGACATCGACGGAGAGAGGCGTCCCGCCACGCTCTCCCTCGACGAGTGGGCGCGTCTGTACACCGTATGGGTGGGCAGAAAGCGGGCCGAGTGTTGCCGGTGATCACGCTGGAGGCCCGCGCGAAGCTGAACTTGACCCTCGAAGTGCTGGGAAGGCGCGACGACGGGTACCATGACGTCGCTTCGATCATGCAGACCCTGGCTCTGTCCGATACGGTCGCCATCGCGCCGTCGGACTCTCTGGAGGTCCGCTGTTCGACTCCCGGATTGGATGGACCCGACAATCTGGCGTGGAAGTCCGCGGAGCTGCTTCGACGCGATACCGGATGCCGTCTCGGAGCGCGGATCGAGATCGACAAGCGCATCCCAGTCTCGGCGGGTCTCGGCGGCGGCAGCTCCGACGCCGCCGCGACATTGGTTGGCTTGAACAGACTATGGGAGCTGGACTTGTCCAGCGACCGTCTCCGCGCGATTGGGGCCCGGATCGGGTCCGACGTGCCATTCCTGATCGAGGGCGGTACGGCGATAGCGGTCGATCGCGGAGATCGGATTCGACGACTTCCGACCGCGGCGCTGCCGTGGTTCGTCCTCGCGTTCCCGCGCTCTGACTTCTGCAACAAGACCGCCGAAATGTACGCTTCGATGACGCCCGACGACTACACTCGCGGGGCGCTGACGCGAAAGCTGGAGGCCCGAATCCGTAGTGGCGGCGATATCCCCCCGCAGTTTCTGTTCAACGCCTTCGATTCGGTAGTCAGGTCGGCGGTCCCGGACACGGCTCGGTGTTGGGACGATATTCATGCCGCGGGCGCAAGGGAGATTCACGTCGCCGGCAGCGGTCCGGCGGTTTACACGGCCGTAGCGCGTCGAGAGATCGCCACGACCATTCAGCTTGTCATGGAGAAGATCAAGGGCTGGCCCGCGGTAGTTACCAGGGCCTGGCCGGACGCCGATGCCGACTGATGGACATCCTGATAGCCGGACTCGCCAGCGGAGCTCTGATGGCGCAGACCTTCGTCGCGGTCGGATGCGTCACCGCATTCTTCATCGTCAAGAACCCACCGGCGCCTCTGGCGGTTTTCTTGGCGCGGTTTCCGCCCGGCGCGGCGGTGATCGGCGTCGTGGTAGCATCATACCCTGTTTGGGGAATCGTCGGCGTTATCTGGGCGTTCCTGTTTCTGGCGCTGCGCAGCGGCATTCCGGGGGCCGGGCTGGGAAGTCCGAACCTTGCGTACACGCTCGGAGTTTCGGTGGCGTCAATCGCGCTCGCGGTCCCGTTGACTTTGGCCTTCCGCAGACTCTGGCCGTTTCTGAGCGTAATGACCGTTTCGTCCGCCGGGATATTTGGCTGGCTGCTGCCATTTCTGGCATCCTGATCGCCCATGACTGATCCACCGATCCACCAGAATTCGACATTGACTTCCATACATGACTCTCGACGCCGCGAGTGGGTTGCGCTTGACCTGGAGACGACCGGCCTGTCCGCTGAGACCGACGCGATTATCGAAATCGGGGCCGTAAAGTTCACGTCTGATGCGACGCTCGACGAGTACGAAACGTTTGTCGATCCCGGGCGGAAGATCACCGAGTTCATCAATCGGCTGACCGGGATCACTCAGGCGCAGGTGGATACCGCGCCCAGATTCGCGGATGTTGCGTCCGATCTGCTGGACTTCATCGGCGATTCGACTGTGATCGCCCACAATGCGGACTTCGATCTGGGGTTCCTGCGAGCTGAGGGGCTCACAGTGGACGGTCCGGTGTGCGACACATGGGAGCTGGCATATCTGGCCCAACCGAATGCTCCGTCATACGCGCTAGATCAGCTCGCCAGCGCTGTCTCCGCGCCAAAACGACAGGCCCACCGGGCGTTGAATGACGCGCTGGCCGTCCGGGACGTGTTTCTGGCGCTGGTCCCGGTCCTGGCAGACATGGACCCCACGGTGATCACTGAGTTTCGGAGGCTGTCCCGACGGTCCGGATGGCGGATCGGCCCGCTTCTCGACTCGGTGGACGAGTTCATTGGCCCGGAGGTCGACAGACCGTCAGCCGACTCCGCGTTGGCTGTTGACAGCCGTGAGATTGCGCGAAGACTCGGCCGGCCCAAGCCCATCCGCGCCGATGAGAGCGCCAAGCCGGTTGACCCCGACCTGGTTGGCGGCGCGCTGGCGTCCGGGAGCGCGTTTGCGAGTGGGATACCGGGTTTCGAGGAACGGCCCCAGCAGATCGAGATGGCCAGGGCCGTCACAGAGACGATCAACTCCAGTGGCAGGCTGATAGTCGAAGCGGGGACCGGTGTGGGAAAGTCGCTGGCCTATCTGCTGCCCGCGGCCCTCTACGCGACATCCAACAGCCGCCGGATCGTGGTATCGACCAACACGATCAACCTACAGGAACAACTGGTCCATAAGGACCTTCCCATGGTCAAGGAGGCTCTCAGAGAGATCGACCCGGACGCAGCGGACAAGCTCCGGTTCACTGAGCTCAAGGGAAGGGCCAACTACCTCTGCTTCAAGCGGTGGCGCCAGATGCTGTTCTCGACAGACCTGGATGAGTCGCACGCACGCCTGATTGGGAAGACCCTGTCCTGGGTGCTGGACACCGAGACCGGGGACCGGTCAGATCTGAATCTGGGCCACCGCCGCGCGGCCGCGGCATGGGACCGCCTGTCCGCGCAGCGAGCGCATGACTGCCCGACCCAGTCCGGGCCCTGCTTCCTCCGGGCGGCCCGGGAAGAAGCGGCTGCGAGTCACATCATCGTTGTGAATCACTCCCTCCTCTTGTCCGATATAGCGGCAGGCGGCAGCGCGATCCCGGACCACGACCTGTTGATCGTCGACGAGGCGCACCATCTCGAAGACGCGGCCACCGATCAGTTGGGATTCTCGGTCGCTCAATCGGATGTCACTGACCTGCTCAGCGAGCTAATGGGAGAGCGGGGTCTGCTCGTGCAGGCTGTGAACTCCGTGCAGCGCGGCACAGCCGAGCGGTCAAGTGTCGCGGCCGTCGAGGAGGCAGCCGCGGTAGTCCAGGGGATAATTCCCAGGTTGCGAGAAGAGGTCTCCGCCGCATTCATTCAAGTATCTCGACTCGCGTTTCCAAAATCGACCCGCCATCTGGAATTCGCGCGCCGGCGACTGATCACGGAAGGCGACCGCGCTGTTGAGGCATGGAGCGTCTTGGAGACGGCCTGGCTGGCCGCCGCGATCCGCATTACCGACCTGTCTAATGCGCTGTCCTCCCTGGTCTCGTCTTTGGAATCGGACGACTTGAGCTCGGTCCCGGGCATCGACCGGATCTTGTCGGACTTGGTAGGTGTGGGGCAGGGGATCGACCAGCTACGCTTGCAGGCGTCCGAGTTCCTGATCAGTCCGGAAGAAGGCGGCATCTACTGGTTCCAGGAGGTCCGGCAGTCCTCGGACGTTCTGCTCAGATCAGCCCCGCTCCACGTCGGGGAGTTGTTGAACGAGCGCCTGTACTCGAAAAAGTCGTCGGTCATCCTGACGAGCGCCACGCTCAACTCAGCGGATGAGTTCGCGCACATCGCCGACCGCCTGGGTTTCGGAGAGGCTCGGCATCTCGAACTGGGTTCTCCATTCGACTTCCACGCCTCCACTCTGTTGTACACACCAAGAAACACACCGGAGCCGAACTCGCCGCAGTTTCAGGGACACATCCACAACGTGATCGTGGACTCGGCAGTTGCGGCGGGAGGCAGGACGATGGCGCTCTTCACGTCCTACGGCTCACTGCGGGCTGCCGCATCCGCGCTCCGAGGACCGCTGTCCGGTCGGGGAATCCAGGTGCTGGCGCAGGGCGTTGACGGTCCTCCTCGGCAGATCGCCGCCAGATTCCTGGAGGAGCCCGCTTCAGTCCTCCTAGGGACCAGCAGCTTCTGGGAGGGTGTGGATTTCGCCGGAGACAGCCTAAACGTCCTCATCGTCGCCCGGCTGCCATTCATGGTGCCGGACGATCCGGTCTTCAAGTCCAGATCGGAGCAGTACGAGAACCCGTTCGTCGAATACGCGCTTCGCCAGGCGATCATGCGGTTCAGGCAGGGCTTTGGCAGGCTGATACGCACAAGCCACGATCGCGGCGTCGCGATAGTTCTCGACTCCCGGATCGTGACTCGGCGGTACGGGCGCGAGTTCATCGCATCGCTCCCTGAGATGCGAGTGACGGATGGTCGGGGAGCTCCGGCAGGCGAGGTTGTCAGGAAGTGGATGGACTACGCGGGGTGAAGGCGGCAGAATCGGAATTTCCAAAACAGTCGGGCCACCACAGGCCAGGAAGTGGACGGACTACGCAAGATGAACATGGAGTGGTTGACGATCCGTCCTTCCGGCCCGTTCGATCTGGTAAGCACTATGGAGTGCGGCCAGGCGTTCAGGTGGCGACAGGTACACTCTCCCGAGCTGGGCGACCACTTCGAGGGCGTCATATTCGGCAACCGTGTTCTCGCCAAACAGTCGGAAATCGAAGTGCTGTTCACGTCCGAACCCGATCCGCCATCCACCTTCAGACCCATCCTCGAAGACTATCTTGGACTCAACCACGATCTCGAATCGATCTATGCCGATCTCGGCACGGACCCGGTGCTGGCGCGTCTGATCGACAAGTACCCGGGATTACGCATCCTCAGTCAGGATCCCTGGGAGTGCCTGGTGAGCTTCATTTGCAGCGCGAACAACAACATCGAGAGGATTAAGAAGAACGTTGGGGACATCGCCAGCACGTTCGGCAACAGGATCGCGGTCGCCGGTGACGAGCATTGGTCATTTCCGACCCCGAATGCGCTGGCCGATGTGGGCGAGCAGGCACTCAGAGACCTGCGCCTCGGCTACAAGGCCGAGTACGTCGACAAGACCTCCAAACGGGTCGCGGATGGAGAGATAGACCTGTACGCACTCCGGGAAGAGTCCTACGAACACGCGCTCGAAGCGGTGACCGCCCTTCCAGGCGTCGCCGACAAGATCGGCAACTGCGTGCTGCTGTTCTCGCTCGACAAACTCGAAGCGTTCCCCGTGGATGTCCACATAGAACGCGCCGTGGAGCGTGAGTACACGCCCAGGTTCAACGGCAAGCCTCTGACCAAGCCACGAATGCGCGAGTGGGCGCAGCAGCAATTCGGCCCCCACTCCGGATACGCCAACCAGTACCTCTTCTACGACGACCTGCTGGAGGGTCGGAGAGGGTAGGGGTGGTTATATTTTGGAGATTGTCAGAACCAAGATTCCCAGGATGACGTGATTTTCAGGATGTGGTACCCATGCGTCACTCCCAGAAGTCTGGCCCCGCTACTGGACGTCCCACCCTGTCAATCCGATAATCTGGTGAATCTTGGTTCAGACAAAGTGGCGCAGAGTCCGCGGTCATGTCTCACTCGCCACTGGACGTCTACCTCGGAACGCTCGGATTGAAGCACACGCTCCGCAGCCCGCTAACTGGCTGCAAATTCGAAGACGTCCTCGTATTTCCTATAGCAGGTGAGACACAAGGGCTTGAGCAGAGTCGCCGCGTGCTTATCTCCGCACGTATGGCAGTGCTTTTCCTCATACGTCTCGTTCTTGTACCGATTCCAACTCCTGTGGCAGCGTGTGCAGTACGGCTGAGCCGGATTGGCTGGTATGGCATCTTCACACCGAATACAGAAGCCGTCCGTCGGGGTCTCCAGAGTAGTTCGGGACCTTTTACGAGTCTTTTTCGCCTCAGAACGCTCTCCGCCGTTTTCAGCAGCATCTACCCTTGCTACCGTCACATGAATCTCTTCGCTTGATCGCAGGATCCGCTTCGACTCTTGATAGATTTCATCGTAAAGTTTTGGCTCTTCCTCACGGGATACAAGCAGCCCCATTTCCTTGTTGTTGGCCTGGGAGTACTCATACAAGTTCATCGAGGTCAGCAGAGCCTCCTTTTCGTTCAAATAGCATTTCGCGTGAAGGTTCTCGCAAAAGAAAGTTCTGACAGAAGTCAGCGATTCGAGCCAGCTGTCTTCTTCCGGGTGTAACCTGTTTTTGCCGTAGATCACGTGGACATCGGTCTTTAAACGGTCCTTGTCCTTGATGAGTTCTTTCATAAGAGAGTTAACCCTGATAAACGGGCTGATGAGTACAAGACGCTCCTCGGCACCCGTAATGATCTTCTCAAGTCGAGCCGAGACGCCTGTTGTAGTGAGGAATTCTGCCATTTTGTATCCTCTCTGTATGTGCTCAGGTGACTCCTGCTGGTCGTCAGGGTAGCCGGATGCGCTGCCAAGCTGAGCCACCAACTGATGCCAGAGTATAGCATGACACAGTGTGGAGAACCTATATCAGTTTAGTCGGTCTGGTGGTTGGATCGAAGCCATGCCCACACCCCGGCCTGTGGACTCCCGCTTTCGCGGGAGTGACGATAGGGGTGACAGCTCGGTTCTCTCAAACCAGCCACCGACTAAATTGATACAGACTCATCCTCTGAGCGTTCTTGTCTGAGTTCAAAACCCTATGCTATCCTACGGCACGTTCGGGGAGTAGCGCAGCTTGGTAGCGCACCTGCATGGGGTGCAGGGGGTCGCTGGTTCGAATCCAGTCTCCCCGACTCACTTCCCCACAAAGCGTCACCCCAGACCCCATGGCTCCGAGACTCCCACCGCACTGACTCTTTTGCCGCTTCGCTGGTCGTGCTTTGCCATCTCCACGGCGCGCGGTCTGAGTCACGAAGCTCGCCTGTATACTCTCGTTGGTTGGGGGCTGTGCTAGGATACGGCCACGTCCAAATCCATGCTTTCCCCTGAGTGGAGGTTTCACATGGCTGTCCGGTCCGGTCGCGAGTTTCTGGAAGGCCTGCGGGATGACCGTGAGATATGGTTGGAAGGGGAGCGCGTTGACGATGTCACGACGCATCCTCATCTGAAGCGCATGGCGGAGACGCTCGCCGGGCTCTACGACCTACAGCAGGATCCCGCCACCCGCGACGTGATGTCGTTCGAGTCTCCGGTCAGCGGCGACCCGATCTCGCTGTCGTACCTCGTACCGGATTCTGTTGACGACCTGGTGAGGCGGAGGCGCGCACTGGAGGTCACCGCCAAGGCATCGTTCGGGATGCTGGGGCGGACCCCGGACTACGTGAACATCGCGATTACGGCGATGCGCCAGATGGCCGACGTGTACGGCGAGAACGACTCGAAGTACCGCGACAACGTGATCAGCTACTACCAGTACGTCAGCGAGAACGACCTCTGCCTGACCCATACGTTCGGACATCCGCAGGCCAACAGGTCGGTTGACGTGAGCCAGCTGCCGGACCCGTACCTTGCGCTCGGGGTCGTCGATACGTCGTCCGAGGGGGTGATCGTGCGGGGCGCCAAGCTGCTCGCGACGTTGGCGCCATTCTCGGACGAGATATACGCTCCGGTGTATCGTCCCCTCCGTCCGGACCTGCCTGACTCCGCTAGGTACGCGATCGGCTTCGCGATACCTGTCGCGACGCCCGGCCTGAAGTTCATCTGTCGCGAGTCGTACGACAGGGGGCGGTCCCGCTTCGATTACCCGCTGTCCGGGTACTATGACGAGATGGACTGTCTGGCGATCTTCGATGACGTTCTGATTCCGTGGGAACGGGTCTTCGCGTTCAACGACGTTGAGCTGGCCAACACCAACCTCCAGCGAGTCCTGCTGTGGCGCCAGTACATGCAGCAGGTCGCGGTGAAGAACATCGCTAAGCTCGACTTCATGATTGGGATCACGTACCGGATCGCCGAGGCGATCGGCATCAACGTGTACAGCCACGTCCAGGAGAAGATCTCCGAGATCGTGGACATACGCGCGACGGTCAACGCGTACATGAGGGCGGCCGAGGCCGACGCGGACCACGACGCCGGAGGCGGAATCTGGCCGGCAGCGGAACCCTGGCACGCCATGCGGCATTGGTTCCCCGACGCGCACACCAGGATAGTGTGGATCATCGAGCAGCTTTCAGCCAGCGGACTGATGTTGACGCCGACCGAGCGGGACCTCCGGGGGCCGCTGGCGGAACTGATCGCCAAGTACTACCAGGGGGCGGCGGTCGATGCGGAGGACCGGATACGGCTGTTTCGGCTGGCGTGGGACCTCGTGGGGACACAGTTCGGCAGCAGACAGGCGCTCTACGAGCGTTTCTTCAACGGCGACACCGTGGTGCTTCGGCAGCGCCGCTACGCGGGATACGACTACTCAGAAGCGCTGGCGACAGTCGATCGGTTCTTCGACCAGACATCGGGGCTCGACTGATCGTCATGGACCGGTCACTCTTCGATCGCGGATTCTATGAACTCCACGGCCGCGGGCCGGTTCCAGCGGTCCAGCTCCACCGCGGCAACGTCAATCCGCCAGTCCGACCAGTTATTGGGGGTCTGCTGAAGAAACTGATGGCAGGCGGCGATTAGTCGTCGGGACTTGTCTCGTGAGATGGTTTCCAAAGGCGTACCGAAACCGGTCGGCTGCCTCGCCCTGACTTCGACAAACGCGAGCGCGTCTCCGTCGAGTGTAATCAGGTCCACCTCTCCGAATCGGGACCGGAAGTTCCGACCGATTACCGTCCTGCCGCGCTCTTGGAGCGTCGCAGCCGCGAACGACTCGGCCCACTCCCCGGTCACTACCGAGATCGCAGGCGGCACACGGTGCGACTCCGCCTGCACGGGGCGGAAAGTCATCCGGTGCAGGGTAGACGGGCCAACTCGCGCTATCGCGTCTGTATGAAGGCGGGTGCCGTATCCCTTGTGGGACGCGAACCCGTATTCGGGATACTGCTCGGCGAGCGATCCCATGAGGCGGTCACGTTCTACCTTTGCCACGATCGCCGCCGCCGCGATGCTCAGGGACTTGGAGTCGCCTCTGACGATCGACCGCTGCGGCAGATTCACCGACGGCAGCCGGATCGCATCGATCAGCAAGTGGTCCGGCGCTGGGTCCAGCTTGCCCAGCGCGCTTCGCATTGCCTGTCTGACCGCGGCGCCTATGCCAATTCGGTCGATCTCGGCGGGACTGGTCCAGCCCACGGCGTAGGAATCTGCCTCATCGACAATGACCTGATACGCGGCGGCGAGCTGATTTGGGGTGAGCTGCTTGCTGTCACGTACCAGCTCCCGGACTTTTCGCCCGGGTCGTTTTCGGAAGACCACCGCGCCGGCCGCCACCGGCCCCGCGAGACATCCCCGTCCTACTTCGTCCAGCCCCGCGATGAACTCGAACCCTTCCCGGAGCAGGCGTCTCTCCAAGTCGAAATCCGGCGCTGCGCCAGTCTTCGACTTCGTTCGGAAAGCCAAGCGTCGCAAGACATTCTCCATTGCGGATAGGCTCTGTGAGGCTGTTACTGGTGTATATTTCTCGATATTATGCAATATATGGAGCCATACCCACCCCTGGATTCCCGCGTGCGCGGGAATGACGATGGATATCCGTGGCGATCCGCATCCATTAAAGTCAAATGGAAGTGGCGCCCAGCGTAGCGCAGGTCCCGGACGGCGCGATGGCGTTCCCGCTGAGATCAGTCCTCGATGCCCCTCTGGATGCCTCGAATGTACGCGACGTGCCCGACGTGCTGCGCCTCCTCTATCATGAGGTGGCTGAACATCTGGCCCACGGAGAATCCGGGTCTGCGTGGGTGCGGCTCCGTTCCCAGGTCCGACTCGGAGATGGAGTCGAGGTACTTGTACGTCTCCACCCTGACGGCGTCGAAGTACGCCAACATTTCGTCCATGTCGAAGTGCGGAAGCTCCGCCACCTGCTGGGCGGTGTATTGGAACCCACTCTCCCGTTCCGGAAGCCCAAGCCTGCCGTGCCAGTCGTCGCGCTGCCAGACCGTGGGCGCTCTCTGGGCGAATCGTTGCAGGAAGTCATCTTCGACGCGGGCTATATGCCAGACTATGAAGTCGATGTGGTTGGACTCCGGGGTGGGCTGGAAGCGGCGCTCCTCCGGTGTCATGCCGGCAAGGAAATCCTTGAGGTCTTGGAGGTACTCGTCGAATCCGATTCTGATGAGGTCTTTGAAGTCCACTGCTGGTCTCCTCGTGTGTGAGCTGGGCGTGTGAGCTAGACTGCGGAGGCCACTACGGGCGACTGGAGCTCAATGTAGCCTCCGCCGAGGATGCTGTCGCCGTCGTAGAAAACCACCGCCTGTCCGGGTGTGACGGCGCGCTGCGGCTCATCGAAGCTGACTTCCGCCACGTCCGAACCCAAAGGAGTGAGGGTAGCCGGATACTCGGATGCCTTGTACCTGATCTTGGCGCTGACCCTGGTGGGGCCGGTCGGAGTCTTGCCGGACAGATAGTTGACCCTCGATGCCCATAGCCTGGTCCTCAGCAGATGCTCGCTATGGCCGAGCACGACCTCCCGTGACCGGTCGTCGATCCGGGTTACGTACAGCGGCCTCTCGGTATTCCCGGTGAGACCAAGCCGTCGGCGCTGTCCGACGGTAAAGAACTGGATGCCGGGGTGCGTACCCAGCACCTCGCCCTGTTCCGAGACGAAGTTGCCGGGCTTCGGCTCCACCCGGTCCGCGACGAACTGCCGGTAGTTGTTGGAAGGGATGAAGCATATCTCCTGGCTGTCCGGCTTGTTGGCTACGGGCAGACCACCCTCGGCCGCGATCGCGCGTATCTCGTCCTTTGTGTACTCGCCAACCGGAAGAAGCAGGCGCGCGAGCTCCGATTGGCCCAGCGTAAACAGGACGTATGACTGGTCCTTGGAACGGTCGATGCCCTTGAGGAGCTCGAAGCCGCCATCAGAAGTTGTCCGAATCCGCCCGTAGTGACCAGTGGCGATGTAATCGGCGTCCAGGAACGCGGCCCGCCGGAGCAGGAAGTCGAACTTGATCTTGTCGTTACATGCCAGACAGGGATGCGGCGTCCGGCCGCGATCGTACTCCTGGACGAAGTAGTCGATCACATGGCGCTGGAACTCCCGCTCGAAGTTCAGGAAGTAGTGGGGGACACCGATCGAGTGGCAGACGCGGCGCGCGTCGTCCACGTCCTCAACGGAACAGCACCGCTTGTTGGACACAGGTACGTCGTCGCGGTCAAGGGACCACAGGCGCATCGTCACACCGATGACCTCATACCCTTGCCGGTGCAGCAGCAGGGCGGCGACAGAAGAGTCGACGCCTCCGCTCATAGCGACTATGACCCTAGGGTTGCTCATGGAGGCAAGCGTAGCATAGCCGCGAGAGGCCGTTCAATCGGCGGTGTTTAACGGTTAGTGAGTAGTGGCTGGCGGTTGGTAGTTAGTGAGTAGTGGCTGGCGGTTGGTGGTTAGGCTGGGCGAGTGGGTATATATTCATTGACTGTATGGTAGCACACATTAGAACGCCTGTGTCAACTGTGGGCGAGATGCCGCGCTCCCAGGCGTCGTCGATTGCGATTGCCTTAGCCGGAGGTCGGCAATATAATGCCGTTATGACTGAACAGACGCTTGTCCGATCCCGGGAGTGGGCCGAAGTCGCATTCGACATTGCGGACGACAGGCAGGCGTCGAACATCGTCCTGCTCGATGTCCGGGAAGCGTGCGACTTTTCCGACTACTTCGTGATAATGACAGCCGAATCCACCCGGCAGCTCCGCGCGCTCGTTGAGGACGTCGAGGTCGGAATGAAGCCGACCGGCGCCGCGCTTCATCACGTAGAAGGGACGCATCAGAGCGGGTGGATACTGATGGACTATGGCGATGTGCTCATCCACCTGATGGGACCGGACCAGCGGGACTTCTACGGGCTGGAGACCGTCTGGCCCAGGGCGCGACAGCTTCGGGTCATTCCCTGATCCACCTGTCCGTCGATCGGGCGTAGCTGAGCAGCTCGGCGTCTGAGAAGAACAGGCCCAGCTCCCTGACTGCGGACTCCGGCGAGTCCGAGCCGTGTACGAGGTTTCGTCCGATGTCGGCGCCGAAGTCCCCTCGTATGGACCCGGGCGCTGAGTCCGCTGGGTTGGTCGCTCCCATCGTCTTTCTCACGATCGCGACTGCGCCATCTCCTTCAATCGCCATCGCGACGATCGGGCCGGAGGTTATGAACGATACAAGCCCATCGAAGAAGGGCTTGCCCACATGCTCGCCGTAGTGTCTGTTGGCCAGCTCGTCTGACACTCGCATGAGCTTCATGCCCACAAGTTTGAGTCCGGTGCGCTCCAGCCGGCTTGTGATCTCGCCGACGAGGCCGCGCTGGACGGCGTCGGGCTTTAGCAGTACCAGTGTCGTTTCCACGTAGTCTCCTTGCGTTTCGGTTGGGTTGAGTCAGGTACGGACGGCCCATCGCCTCGCCGCCGAGCTGATCTGGGAAGATCGGAGGTAGAGCGGCTCGACGACCGCGGGATCGGCGGTGCAGCCGGCTTGCAGCTTAGAGAAACCGCGCCGGGCAAGCGCGGATGGGCGTCGTGTCGGAGGCATGGCCCGTGACAGCAGCGCTTCAGGGCCTATTCTCCCCAGGATCTCCGTCCGCAGCTCCGGGATCGCCTCTCCGCAGTAGATGGTGCCCGGAGACAGATCCTCGAGGAACTCGTCCAACTGCTGCAGGTCGGCGGTTATACCGGCGTCTTCCGGGCTCTTTTTGCCCACGTACAGCCTGGTCCTGCCCGCGCTCATGGCCGCGCAGATAGGGGAGGGCAGGCCGGAGTACGGGTCGATTTCCAGGTCCAGGGTGCCGACGGTCACCAGGGGTACCTCCAGAGAGGACGCGAGCGCTTTCGCCGTGCTCATGCCGACGCGCAATGCGCTGAACCCGCCCGGGCCGCTTGCGACGAAGACCGCGTTTACGTCCCGGATCTCAACCCCGGCGTGGTCCAGGGCCCTGTTGATCGCGGGGACCAGCTCGATCGAGTGGTTTCGCTCGGACCTCCAGGCGACCTCGACGATGGTCCGTCCGTTCCTGGACAGTCCGACCGCGGCGTACCTGGTGGAGGTGTCGATCAGAAGCTCCATAAGCTCAGCCGTCCCTGTTTGCGGCGGCGGACAGCCGGGCCACCGAGTCGAGCAGCGAATGGTGGCGTTCGGCATCGGCGCTGATGGTCATCAGCCGGCCGGTCTCCGAGGTGACACGAATCGACAACGCGATATGGTCAGCGGGGAAGTAGCCCCGGGACTTATCCGCCCACTCGATGACGCATACTCCTTCACCGAACATGTAGTCGTCGAATCCGAGACTGTCCAGCTCGGCGAAAGAGTCGAGCCGGTACAGGTCCATGTGGTACAGGGGAAGCCGCGCCTGGTATTCGTTGATGAGCACGAAGGTCGGACTCCGCGCGTACTCTTCGGAGCCGAGGCCCCAGAGAATCCCCTGGGTCAGCGTCGTCTTTCCCGCGCCAAGGCCGCCGGACAGCAGGACCACGTCTCCCGGACCCAGGCGGGAGCCTATCTCGCGCCCGATGGCGTGAGTCGTTTCAACTGAGCTCGATTCGAGAGAGGCTTCCAACGGTCTTCCCGCGGCGGCGCTGGCCGGGCCGGATCAGGGTCTCTTCAGAGTGTATTTGCGTATCCCACAACCGACATAGATAGACAGGATACACAGGATGGGACTTCCAATAGCATGTCCGTCTTGTCTATCCATGTAAAAGCGAAAAGATACTGCGCAAGACCCACGGGTCGGAGGATCAGGCAGGGCTGGTGTATTATATTGGGCAGATCGGAGCGGCAACAAGGCGAGGGACCAAGTGAAGTCACTGATCGTTTCGGACATCCACAGCAACCTGGAGGCGTTCAGCAGCGTGGTGGAAGACGCCGGTCGGCGCGGCGGATTCGACGAGGTGTGGTCGCTCGGAGACCTAGTCGGGTACGGTCCCGATCCGGGCGCGGTGATCGAGCTGCTGAGGCGATACCCACACCAGGGCGTAGCGGGCAATCATGATCTGGCGTCGATCGGCAGGCTGAGTATCGAGGCGTTCAACCCGTATGCCGCCGCGGCCAACGTGTGGACCTCGGACGAGCTGGATGAAGATATGCGGGGCTACCTCGGCGAGCAGCCGCTGAAGCGGGAACTGGACGAGTTTACGATCGTCCACGGCAGCCCGAGGGACCCGATCTGGGAGTACGTCGTTTCGGTCCGCGCCGCTTTCGCCAGCTTCAACCACTTCGAGACGTACCGATGCCTGGTGGGCCACTCACACATCCCGTTCATCTGCCGGATGGACCCGGAAAAGGGCGTGCAGTTCATCAGCGCGACTTACGAAGTTCCTTACGAGCTTGGCGAGCAGAGACTCATCATCAACCCCGGGGGAGTGGGTCAGCCGAGAGACGGCGACCCCAGGGCCGCCTACGCGATTTACGATTCGGCGGACGAGACGCTGACGCATCACCGGGTCGTGTATGACATACCCGCGACTCAGCGGAAGATGCGGGACGTTGGGCTGCCGGAGTTCCTCATAGACCGGCTGGAGTCGGGACGTTGAGATGGTGAGTAGTGAGTAGTGAATGGTGAATGGTGAATGGTGGTTAGTGTTTGGTGGGCACGGATACGGCGAGATTGTGTGTGTATGACTTGGAAATTGTCAACACCAACCTAATCCGGCGTTTGGGGGGCCGCGACGGGTAGTCCGCGTGGCTCCGCGCGCTTTCGCGGCGGAAGCTCTCTGATCTTACGGCCCGTTTCGGCTATGTGGTCGGAGTCTGACAGTGAGGCGACGAGGCCGTCGACCCCGGTATCCCTGAGCGCGGCGAGAGAGGGGACGGTGACGTCTCCGGAAATCTGGACCAGCATCACTCCCCCAGTCGAGGCGGCGGTCCTATGCACTCTGATCAGGTCCTGGAAGGTGAGGCTGCCTGACCCGATGGCGGATGCGTTCAGCGATCCGTCTATGTTCAGGGCGCGCAGAGCCAGCGCCGTCTCCCGTTCGAGCGGACCATCGAGCTCAACAACAATTGCCTGATCGACCTGACTGGCCAACGAGGCGGGAGCGGATGCCGGCTCGATGACGAAGAAATCGCATCCGCGGGCGATCAGCGACTCTACGTCCTCGTCGTCCAGCGATGATGACGCGACGCCCCAGATGAGGTCGCCGGTGACGGCAGCGTCCACCGATCCGGGGTCTTCCGTGTCAAGGATCACGGCGTCGAGGATGTCGCTGTCTATCTTCTTGAGATCACTTGCCGCGTCGCCAGGGGTGGTCCTCCCAATCAGCGCGAGCGTTCTGGGGGTCTCGGACCTGCGGGTCAACGCGCCGAACCCCACGGGTTGCGACGACTGCTGTCTCAGTTTCCTGATGGAGTCGATCAGTCTGCTCATGTGTCTGTGTGGGCCCTCATTTTCGCAAGCCGGGACCCGAATCCGAGATCGGCCGGGCCGGTTCGGATTTTAGCAGGTTTCGGGGGGATGGTGGATAGTGGTGGATAGTGAATGAGGAACCTGTATCAGTTTAGTCGGTCTGGTGGTTGGATCGAAGCCATGCCCACACCCCGGTCTGTGGACTCCCGCTTTCGCGGGAGTGACGAGAGGGACGCAACGCCATCCTCTCAAACTGACCGCCTACTAAACTGATACAGGTTCCGCGAATCGTAACCTGTCCCAATTTAGTAGGCAGCTACGACATGGACGGGCAGGTTTGAAACCTGCCCCTACCGACTATCCGCATGGGGGGTCAGGGGTCGTCGAATTTGCCGATGTAGCCGCCGGAGTAGGCGCGGGGGTCGCCGTTCGCGGCGAGCAGCGCCCTGTATGCTCTCGCTTTGACCTCTTCGATCTCCTCCTCGGTCGCTTCTCTGCCCCTACGTCTGTCCTCTTCGGTGGCGCTGTCCATGATCTTCTGGATGTGTTCGTTCAGCTCGCGCTGGGCCGATTCCAGCCACTCGGGAGTGCCGGGGATGTCCTCCGGGGGAATCTCGTCGGCGGGGTCCTCGGGGGGATCACAGTCCACGCCGAGGGTGCGGTCGAGGATGATCTGCGCGACGTCTATGCGGTGGCAGGGCTTTACGGCCAAGTCGTCGGGGTCGGCGTTAAGGATGCCCACGAGAACGGTCACGAGGGTGTTGCCGTCATCGGTGACGGTGTGGATGTATTCCTGGGTGTAGGCGACGAGCTCGGACCTGAGGTCATCGTGGTCGTTGTCCTCGGTGAAATGCGGCGGGTCGTCGAAGGTCGGGGGAGGGCCGAGGGAGTCGTGCAGGGAGTCGTCGAGCCGCGTGACGGTCCCGGATACGGTGGAGCCGCCACTGCGTGAGGGTCCGACGGGTCTGTTTTGATCCCTGGGCGGTGTTGAGTGATCGGCGTGTGTTGGCCGGTCGGTGTTGGAGCAGGCGCGCCGGGGCGCTTTTCCGAATCCCCTGTCGAGGAGTATTCGGGTGGCCCTGATGCGGTTGTGTGTGTTGGCGCGTGGGGCGTTGCCCTGTGCGATGTCGTGCAGCCTGTCGATGACCTCGCGGATGTCGCTTGTCGCGGTGCGCATGGCGACGGCGAGGGTGCTTGGCTTGTTGTGTTGGTTGTGTGAGCACATGGGATTTTCAGGTGTCAGGTATCAGGTGTTGGTCTCTGAGTACGCATGTTCTATGGTAGAATGTAGAGGCCGGGGTTGTCAAGTGAGTTTCAGGGGTGAGGGAACCGGGTCTCAGTGTGATACCTTACTGAGCGCGGGAGTCTCTGACTCCTGACTCCTGAAACCTGGCTCCCCATGCCGCGACAGACCGAGCCGAGCGCGAACTATGTTCTGGGCGACCTTCTCCGACGGATGCTGCCCAGCTATGGAGTGTCGTCGGAGAACACCCGGCAGATCGTCGACCGGCCCGGACTTCAGCCGGACATCCTCATCACCGCGCCCGGGCGGTCTCCCGTCGTGATCGAAGCCGAGTTCATGCCCGCCCGCACCGCCGAGCCGGAGGCCAAGGACCGGCTCGGTCTCGAAGTCGTCGACACGGCGCGACAGATCGACGCGGCGATCGCGCTCCGATACCCCGATGGCGTGGAGGACTCAGGCAACCTATCCGAGGCCGTATCGGACGCGCGGCTGTCGTACTGCGTGTGCTACGAGGACGGAACGCGGTTCCCGGAGTCCGGCTGGCTGGAGGGGGAGGTCGAAGACCTCGCCGACCTGGTCCGGCTCGTGTCGGTGCCACAGCGTGCCGTGGACGAGGCCGCCGACGCGCTCGAAAAGGGCATCGACCGCGCCGCGTCGATCCTGGGACAGCTTGCCAAGTCCAGACCCGATGTCGTCACCAACGTCGCCGGACTGCTCGGAATGTCCGAGGTCGTCCAGACCTACCGCATGGCGGGCGCGATAGTCGCCAACGCGATGGTGTTTCATGAACGGCTGTCCGGGATGCACGGGGTGAAGCCGCTGTCGCAGCTTTGCTCGACCTCTGTAACCAACCCGAAGGCGAACATCCTGGACGCTTGGACGGAGATACTGAAGATCAATTACTGGCCGATCTTCGCGATCGCGCGTGACATCGTGGAGCAGCTTCCCGCGGCTGAGGCGGCCCAGCTTCTGAGCAACCTGCGCATCACGGTCGAGGACGTCGAGGCGACGGGGGCAAACCAGGCGCACGACCTGACGGGGCGGATATTCCAGCGGCTGATCGCGGACCGCAAGTACCTGGCGACGTTCTACACGCTCCCGGCGTCCGCGGCGCTGCTCGCGCGGCTTGCGGTCGCGAAGATGGAAGTCGATTGGTCGGACGCGGACGCGATAGGGAAGCTGCGCGTCGGTGACTTCGCGTGCGGCACAGGCGCGCTGCTGTCAGCCGTGTACGAGCAGATAGCGACACGACACGAGCGGGGCGGGGGAGACCTCGAATCGCTGCATCCCGTGATGATGGAGGAGGTACTGTACGGCTGCGACGTGATGCCGTCGGCCATTCACATCACCGGATCGACCCTGTCCGGCGCCCAGCCGACGGTCGGATTCGGCAAGACACGGCTGTACACGCTGGCCTACGGGAGACAGGAGGACGGAGCGGTCCGCATCGGGTCATTGGAGCTACTCCAGTCGTCAGCGGCGATGACGCTGTTCAACACGAACGATCCGGCCGCTCCGCACGGGCAGCACAGGCCAGGAGACCGCCGCGCAGGTCATCGTGGACGTGCCGGATGCCGGGTTCGACCTCGTGATCATGAACCCGCCGTTTACACGGAACGTGACTCGTGAAGGCGCAACATCTGATGCCATCGCCGCCGCATTTGCGGCATTTGACGCCACCGATGCGGACCAGAGAGACATGACGAAACGGATGGCAGTGCTCAAGAAGAACACCTGCTACCACGGCAACGCCGGAATTGCCTCGGCGTTTGCCGCTCTTGCCGACAGGAAGCTCAAGCCCGGCGGTATGCTTGCTTTGGTGCTGCCTCTGTCAGTTGCCTCTGGACTGGCCTGGCGTAGCTTCAGGCAGATGCTGGAATCAGGTTACACCGACTTGACTGTCTTGAGCATCGCAGCCAACGGCATGGATATGTCATTTTCATCAGATACTGGTATGGCGGAGTGTCTGGTTATCGCCCGCAAAAATGTAGGTGCAAAAAGCCTTTCGCCTTTACCTCGGGCGCATTTCACATCGTTGCGTCACCGTCCGCAAGGTTTTGCCGAAGCCAGCGCGATAGCGAAGAACATCGCCGATTGCGACCATATTCGGGGAATTGATGACGGGCCTTACGGCGGTACGTCGCTGGTGGTTGGGGATGAGATTGCAGGCGAGATGCTGAGCAGTCCGTTCACCGAGAACGCCGATAACTGGGGCGGTGTCCGGCTCATGGATTACTCGGTAGCACAAACCGCATACGAATTGTCTCAGTCAAAGTTATCGTTGCCGGGCAGTCCATCAGCCCTTGAAATGAGGACAGCGTTGCTGGGAGATGTGGGCAAACTCGGAACATATCATCTTGACATCATTGGACCACCGCCACGCGGGCCCTTTGACAAGGCGACGCCTAGCCGCACTGCCACGTACCCTTCTCTCTGGAACCACAACGCTAGGAACGAAACAAGAATTGTCTGCACCCCTGACTCGCAGTTGCAAGTGCGGCAAGGAATGGAAGCGAAAGCGGCCACCGTTTGGGCTACCGCCAGCCGCGCTCACCTGAATCTCGACTTCACCTTCGGCTCCCAACCCCTGGCGGTTGCGTTCACCGAGCGGGAGTCGATCGGCGGCAGTGTGTGGTCAGAGGTGACCTACAACGACAGACGATTCGACTACGCCTTCGCCCTTTGGGGCAACAGCACGCTCGGTCTGCTGTGCTGGTGGTGGCACTCCAGCCGCCAGCAGTCGAGCAAAGCCAGATTGACCATCCGCTCAGCAGATTCCCTCCCCGTGCTAGACCTCCGAACACTGACCGACGAGCAGCTATCCACCGCCGGGGAAATCTTCGACGACTTCCGCGACCGCGACCTCAAGCCCGCGTTCCTCGCCGACGCCGACCCAAACCGCGCGTTGCTAGACCGGCGCGTGGTATGCGACCTGCTGGGCTTCGACGAGGACATCTACCAAGCCGTGCGGAGGCTGTCTGCCAAGTGGTGCGCCGAACCGTCGGTACACGGTGGAAAGCGGAGGCCAAAGGGGGCAACGCCGGTGGTGTGAGCGGATGGGAGTTCCGGCGGTGGAGGGTGGTTAGCTATCTGTCTCCGACCTACGAATTGAACGCTGGTAGTTGGCCTTGCCAGTACGGCTCAATGACTTGGACTCCTTCAATGGGGCTATTCTGAAAGTGCTGCGAAAAAGGCTTGTCCCACACCAGCAACACATCGCAACTCCACCAGATGGCAGTGGCAAGGTGGATTGAGTCAATAGGTGTGATGCCATATCCAGCCCCCAATTCTTGGGCTTTCTCGGCAATCTCCCGGGTAACGTCAATGGTATGAATATAGTCGTGCTGGAAAAACTCCTGGACTTGCCGAAGTTCCGCCGTGTCCAACTGTTCAGTCCTTCTTCGGATACGTCTGACCTCGGCGATGGTGGCTGTGGATGTGTATATTGGGTATTGCCCAGCCTCAGCGCCTTTTAATATGAGCTCGGTGATTTCCCATCTCATCAGCCCCCCGGGACATAGAATCTCTTCACGCTTTATGTGAGCAAAGAAGACAGAGGAGTCCATGTAGGGTTTGACGAAAGGCTCAGGCATCACGCAGCTGTCGGATGTATTCCTCGGTGGTCAAGTTGCCAGTAATGTCTGGGGCCATCCCAAGCATATCGGCGATAGAAGGGAGGTCATTCTCCTCTTTCAATGGCCGGAAATGGTGTACGTCAACGCTGATGGGCTCCCCGCGCTCGTTATAGGACACCGTACCGGAGACAATCACCCTCCTACCCAGGTTGCGGACAACGTCATCCTCAATTTCTGTAGGAAGATTGCACCTGATGGCTTTTTGGGTTATGGCGTGATAGACGTTGAACCGGCGTGCTCCCACATGAATCGAGACTAGCTCCAGCCTCCCCTCCACAGAACCGATGCTTTTGTGACTCGCCCCTACCAGCGCCTGTACCTTATCGGCTGCCGCGCTGGATAACTCTACCGGTTTTTCCAAGTGGGGAGGAACTCTATCAAGGCCGGCGCCAACCAGGTTCAGGGCAGATATTCCGTTGGTTCCCAGGGATCGCACTATTTTGCTGATGGAAGACATGCATTCCGGAGTAAACAGGGCTGGAGTGACACCTTCGGTTTGAATTGTGTGGACGCCATCAACAAAGCGCCGGGCGACCTGGGGTCCGAAGTCTTCCTCCCCACGGACGACCTGGCTTTCGGTCTCTACCACAGCGCTGCCAGGCCTCAATCCAGACACCACCCATTTCAGGGTTCCGTCACGGCGCTGGGAAACAGTCCGGTCCAGTGCTTGAAGAATGGAGTGGGACTCACGCAGGACGAGCAGGAACGAGTCCAGCGAAATATCGCGGAGTTCGCCTTGAACTGTCAGGGTCACACTGGCCATGTTACTCCCGGCAAGCTCCACCTAGGGGGTGCGCAATCAAGATGGGGGATTGATTGTATCTGGTGGAGCAATTTTAACATAATCATTAAGGGCCTACCTGCCCAACAAGCAGGGAACCTGTATCAGTTTAGCAGGCAGCTACGACATGGACGGGCGGGTTTCAAACACGCCCCTACGCGGGTCTGCGGACGGGATGCCCGCGCTCCGTAGGCAAGGCTCCTCCCCGTGGATTCCCGCACCGCATCGGAGTACGGGGCAGGCTGTGCAGGGGAATGACGGTGTTGCCTGCTGTGACGCGACACACTGACTAGGTTGATACAGCGTCCTGTCGGATTCGACGGGGGCTTGTCTTCTCATCAGGCGGTGGGTCCGGTGCGGGCGCGCCGGTTGCCAAAGGGCGGGGGCGGTATTACCCTATGCGCCGAAAGGGGCAGCTACTTTGCAGGCGCGACAGATCGACGGGAACTCTCTCACATACCTGTTAGCGGAACCGGACGGGTTCGATGAGAGCCTGGAGTATCCGGCGATCGTTCTGCTTCACGGTTTCGGCGCGAGCATGACGGACCTGGCGTCCCTGGCGCCGATGATCGACCACACCGGCTACCTGTACCTGTTTCCCAACGCTCCGATCCCGATGCAGATCGGTCCGGGTGTCACAGGTTACGCCTGGACTCCGCCCGGAGAGGCCGGGGCCGAGATCGCCGCGCGACGGGCCGATGAGCTGCTCGCGGGCTTCTTCGACGAGGTCGCGGAGCGTCACGGCGTCGCGGACGGGGGTATCGTGATGGGCGGCTTCTCCCAGGGCGGCACCATGACGTACCGGTTCGGGCTGACCAGGCCGGAGAAGTTCGCGGGTCTCGTGATACTCAGCGGGCGCGTGCAGTCCGCAGGAGAGTTGTCCGAGTCGCTGCCGGAGTACAGGGACCAGCCGATATTCGTCGCGCACGGGACGCTCGACACGATGATCGGCATCGCGGACGCGCGGCGCTCACGGGAGTTCCTCGAATCGGCGGGCTACGGTCCACAGTATCATGAGTACGAGATGGGGCATGAGATCAACCAGGACGTCATGTCCGACCTCGTGCCGTGGCTGCACGACGTGATGCCGCCGCTGGCCGTCGGGTGAGGGAATTGGGAGTTAGGAATTGTAAATGGTGTGACCACCGGGCGATAGGCGCCGGTCACTGTGGATTCCCGCCCCGTATCAGAGTACAGGGCAGGCCGTTCGCGGTAATGACGGGTAAGTATCAACACAACTTGTTCTGAGCCGTTCAAGGTGTGCAATCCCATAGTAGTCTCGAAAACCAAACTCAACAGAGAGGTGAACAGTGGTACAGCTACGACATAACAACATTTTCGCCAAGAACCGGGATGGAAAGCTCGGCCTGGGCTTGGCCTTGGTCTATCCGTCCGCTGAGGCGGTGGAGCTCGTGGGGATGCTCGGCGGGTTCGACTACGTGAATCTCGACGGGGAACATGGCCTGTTCTCTCCGGAGTCGATCGACGCGATGGTCCGGGTCGCCGACGGGTACGGCCTGACGGTCACGGCCAGGGTGCCCAACCTCATGTCATCGACGATCAACCAGTTCCTGGACAGGGGCGTCATCGGGGTGCTGGGTCCACACGTGGATACCGCTGAGCAGGCGAAGCAGCTTGTCGATGCCTGCCGGTTCGTGCCGGAAGGGCACCGGAGCTGGGGCGGCGGTCGCGGGACTTTCTACAACGACTCCGGCCTGATCGACCAGCCCGGCCTGCAGAGGACGGAGTACATGGGGCTGGCGAACAAAGAGATGCTGGTAATGGCGCAGCTGGAGACGGCGACCTCGTTCGAGAACCTGGACTCGATTCTCGAGGTCGATGGCATAGACGCCTTCGCGTGGGGGTCGAACGACCTGGCGCAGTCGATGGGTCTGCCCGGCCAGCCGGAACACCCAGACGTCAAGGCCGCCGAGGCCAGCGTCGCGGACAGGATCCACGCCGCCGGACGGAAGTTGTCGCACGAGTTGTCGTCAACGATCGCGCTGCCGGACATCATTCTGAGCGGCGCTCGCGCTTACCTGTCGGCGAATTCGTAGCTCCGGACGCGCCGCACGGGGCGGGGATTACTCCGCCCGGCGTGGGACACGAGGGTAGATAGTATCTGAATTTACATAGATTGACGGGATATGAGAAGAGTCCACTTGGGGAATCTTCATCGCGCGCCGGGTCTTCAATCAACACTGTCCGCGCGTGCTGAGAATACCCCGAAGGAGGGTTGACGATGGCAATGATGCGTGGCGCATTCTTCGACGGCAGCGGCGGGATGGAGGTCCGGGACATGCCCAGGCCGGAGGCGGGGCGCGGGGACGTGATAGTCCGCGTCAGGTCGGTCGGGATATGCGGCTCCGACCTGCAGATGAATGTTGACAAGACCGAGCCGGACCAGCTCCCCGCCGGACATGAGGTGGCCGGCGACATCGTGGAGATCGGCGACGGAGTGGACGCTTCACTTCTCGGCGAGCGGGTCGCGGTGGAGATCATCGGTCATGGGCGCGCGTGTACGACGTGCTGGTACTGTCGGCAGGGGCAGTTCCGGCAGTGCCTGGACATGGCTCCGGCCGAGGGCGGCGGCTTCGCCGATTTCATGAAGCGCAGGGCGATCGGGTGCTATCCGGTCGGCGACCTGAGCTGGGAGGAAGCGGCGCTCGTAGAGCCGCTGGCCGTGTCTGTACACGGAGTCCGACGCGGACGGTTGCAGGGCGGGGAAGTCGTCGCCGTTCTGGGCAGCGGCAACATCGGCCTGACGGCGGTCGCGGCTGCCAGGGCCCTGGGCGCGGGAACGGTCATCGCGACCGCCCGCTACGAGCAGCAGGCAGCGCTCGCCAAGCGGCTCGGAGCGGACGAAGTGTATTCCGACAAGGGGCCGGAGTTCCTGGACGCGGTCCAGGAAGCGACCGACGGGCGCGGCGCGGACCTGACCATAGAAACCGTCGGCGGGCACCAGTCGGAGACCGCCGGACAGGCTGTCGAAGTCACCCGAATGCAGGGACGGATCGTGGTAGTCGGCGGGTTCAGGCGACCGTTCGAGTTCGACTTCCTGACTCCGATGCTGAAGGAGCAGGAGATAGTGTTCTCGTCGTGCTACAGCGTGCTGGACGGCCGCCATGACTACGAGCTGGCCATCGACATGATGGCGTCCGGGCGCGTGCCGCTGGAGCAGATGGTGACGCACAGGTACGGCCTGGACGATATACAGCAGGCGTTCGAGACCGCCTATGACAAGAACAGCGGGTCGGTGAAGGTGCAGATACACGAGGGCTGAGCTATCAACTGACATAGATAAACAGGGTGTACGGGACTGTAAGCGTCGTCCGCGGCGATAGAAGGCTTACAGGGTCCTGCCCACCTTGTTCATCTGTGTGAAAACGCGAATGCCGTGGGCAAAGATGGAAGGCAGGTTGGGCCATGCGCTACCGGAAATTCGGAAACTCGGACCTGGAGACATCGGTCGTCGGCTTCGGCGGCTGGCCGATGGGCCGCGGTCATTATGGCTCGTTCGACGAGCAGCAGGTGATCGCGTCCATCCACCGCTCGATCGACCTCGGCGTCACGCTGTTCGACACGGCGGCGGTGTACGGCTGGGGTGAGGGGGAGAAGCTGCTTGGCCGCGCCATAGACGGCAAGAGGGGCCAGGTGGTCCTCGTCAGCAAGGGTGGGATCCCATGGGACGGAACGGGCGGCCCGAACAACAGGAACAGCTCCCGCGAGTCACTTGCCAAATCGCTGGACGAGAGCCTGGCCCGGCTCGGCACCGACTACCTGGACCTGTATTTGGTCCACTGGCCCGATGTGTCGAGGCCGATGTCGGAGCCGATGTCGGCGTTCGCCGACTTTCAACGCCAGGGAAAGATCAGGTACGGGGGAGTCAGCAACTTCAGCCCACAGCAGATGTCCGACTGTCTGGACGTCTTTCCGATAGTCACGAACCAGGTCGGCTACCACCTGTTCGACTTCCGGCCGGAGCCTGAGATCATCCCGTTCTGCAGAGACAACGGCATGGGCATCATGGCATACGGGTCGCTGGCCCACGGTCTGCTCACCGGGACCATGACGCCGGAGACGACCTTCGAAGACGACGACTGGCGGCGCAGTCTGATGGCGTTCGGTCAGCCGCTGTTCAAAGGACAGAACTTTCTGGACAACCTCGCCAAGGTCGATACGCTGAAGGAGATGGCCGCGGACAGGGGGCTGACGGTCGCGCAGCTCGCGCTGGCCTGGGTGACGGCGGAGACGACCGTATCCGTAGGTCTCGTGGGCACACGACGGCCCGAGGAGATGGAGGAGAACGTCTCGGCGATGGAGTGGGAGATGACGGATGCCGAGCGCGAAGAGATAAGGGCGGTCGTGACGGGGTAGGGCAAGCAGGGGCACAGGAGCATCGAGCAGTGAAGCTATACAAGCTGTCCTATGTCATGCACGAACCATCCGAGGATACTGAGGACAAGTACATGGCCGAGATACCCGCGCTGCCGGGATGCCGAGCGTGGGGAAACACTCCAGCCGAAACTCTGGACATCCTCCAAAGTGTCGCTGCTGCTACTATCGAGGTCTACAATGAGCGCGGTTATGATCTGCCCGCCGAAGTCAAGGCCGCACTGATTGACCCCGCGGCCACCAACGACATCCTGGTTCCTGTGTGAACTACAGGGAACTCACACGTAAACTTCGGAGACTTGGCTGCCAGTTCGCCCGTCAGGGGAGAGGAGACCATCGAAGCTTGATCGCTACCGTCGCGCTGACGCGCTCACGTGCAGCTGCTGGCCTATGGCGGCCAGCGCCGCGTCCATCTGGTCCAAACGGGAGTGGTGCTGGATGTCCAAGACTCGATCCACCTGGGGCAGGTGCCAACTTAGCCGGCGCGCCAGTTCGGCTTTGCCTATGCCCTGGTCTCTCATTCCCTGGTACAGCATGACCTTGACCGTGGTGAGCGTCGGCAGTGCGGCATAGACTGCTCCCTTAGTGGGAAGGGGAATGTCCTTGCCGTCATGGATGCGGGCGGCTATGGCTTCCTCAATCGCGTCGGCGGCACGGGCGACGGCTTCATTCTGGTCTTCCCCGAACGTGGTGAGCTCCGGGAAGTCCGGGGACGTTGCCAGTACGGTGCCATCGTCGTCTTCCAGGTTGATCGGGTAGGCGAGCATCACTGCAACCCCAAGTCTTTCTTGATTTTGGCGACCAGCCCTCGGCCCAACTCTTTGCTTCCACCATGCATCGGCAACTGGGTGGTCCGGTCGCCGAGCCGAACGGTAAGGTGACCGCTGCCGCCCTTATGCGTGTGAAACGTGCAACCTTGTCTCCGAAGCCAGCGTTGCAATTCCCTTGCATTCATGATGTCAAACTACACAACATAAGTGTTGACGTCAACAGATGTGTTGCTCACTAGCGGTCTGATATACTCACCCAGATCATGGATCGGCAACGAAGGAGTGTCGAGCAGTGAAGCTATACAAGCTGTCCTACGTCATGCACGAACCATCCGAGGATACTGAGGACAAGTACATGGCTGAGATACCCGCGCTGCCGGGATGCCGAGCGTGGGGCGACAGTCCAGCCGAAACTCTCGATATTCTCCAGAGCATGGCCGCTGCGTTCATTGAGTCATATATCGACCACGGGGATGAGCTGCCGCCTGCGGTAGCATCGGGATTGGTCGAATCGACTGTCGCCAACGAACTTATGGTTGCCGTGTGACATACAGACAACTCACACGCAAGTTGCGGAGATTGGGCTGCGAATTCGACCGGCAGGGGAGAGGCGACCATGAAGTCTGGATGAACATCAACACTCATTCCAGGACGTCGATCCCCAACTGACGCGGCCAGGACCTGAAGCCAGGTACTGTCAGGGCAATTCTGCGTGACATGGGAATATCCAGGGACGAGTTTGATCGTGCGTAGTCACATTTGCAACTGAACAGGGAGACCCAGGAACACTAACTCCCACTCTCTACTATCAGTCCGCCGCCAATAGGAAGTCGAAGTCGCAGCCTTTGTCGGCCTGGAGGACGTGGCGGGCGTACATCGAGGCGTAGCCGCGGGTATGCGTTGGGCGACGAGGCGGGGACTCAGTGATGCGACGCTCGATTTCTCGCTGTTCAACGAGCAGGTCGACGCGACGACGCGGGACATCCAAGCTAATCCGGTCTCCGTTTCGGACGGCGGCAAGCGGGCCGCCTGCGGCGGACTCGGGGGTCACGTGGACGAAGGCGGTGCCGCTCATTCTGGCATCGCTCAAGCGCACCATATCGCGGACGCCGGACGCGAGAATCTTCTTCGGGAGCGGCAGAAAGCCCCACTCGGGCATCCCGGGTCCGCCGATCGGGCCGCTGGCGCGCATCACGAGCACGTCTTAGCGGCGTGACGTCAAGCGCAGGGTCGTCGATTCGGCCGAGCGATGGTGATTGCCAGCCTGTGGTCCAACTCCTCGACAGCTCAATCGCAACCCTCGTACATCGCCATCTGCATGGGTCCCGGTGATCCATGTCAACGATTTTGGCCGCCTGTTGCCTGACGGGAAAGCAATCGTCTTAAATGTCGAGACATTGCAATGGCCTGACGCCAACACTCACCAGTTCTGGCCATACAGTTGAGGATGGTCAGCACGTGAACGGCGGACGTAAACTGTACCGCGTGGTGGCGTTGTCCAATATGCCGCCGCCATTGACGGAGGAGTGACCTAAATCACTCAGTGAAGAGTTACGGGAGGCATCTCAGATATGCCCAACGGTGGATCGGACTGCTGTGGCACCTGCTGGTTCAACCGCAGGAACGGGGGAGAGGCCGGCTATCCCGAACCGGATGCGGAACCCGAGGAGTCCCACTGTGACATAAGGGACGTGACCATAGAGGACCCGTTCTGGACATACTGCGCCAACCATCCCCACAGAAGACCCGAACGCGACCCCATACCGATCGGTCCGATCACCCGGCAATCCGGGGGAGGTGTGACCAATGATCGGGAGGTCTGGATTCCGTCCCCGGACTCGGAGGAGATACGACTGCATCTACTCAGGCTGCTTGAGGAGTTCGTTGAACATCCCTCAAGTGATGGATACCCGATAGGTGATGACCTTGGTGAGGTTGTTCTGTGGCAACTTGGTGAGTTCAGGGAGCGACGCGCGGAGGAATACGTTCGGTGGGTCGCTGAGAATCTTCCCGACCCCTGGGAACACGTGGCCCGTTCGGCGCTGGACCGAATTGGCGGGGATGGGTGAATAGTTCAGAAGTTGCTGAAACCCGCTCGTAAGGAATGGCCTATCAGTGTCAGCCAGGACATATGAGGCACATGGGTTCAGATGCGGTGGGGTGAACTTCCGACGCGATCGGAAGTGGCTCTTATTCTCTGGCCCTGCTCACCGTGTCGGTCCCGCTCTGCCGCGGGTATCTACCGACAATTTTGAGAACATCTCGGCGCGGATTGGGACCACGCACACTGATTGCCCCAAGGTCTGTATATAGCCCCGCCAACCTGTTAAGGAGTTGGCTGCCGAATGGCATACCCGCCGCAGGCGGCGACTGTTCCTCCAGTGCGGACAGCTTACTGTATGGACCATAAAGATGCGTGCTAGTCCGCAGCGACTTCAATCAGGAGTCGACAGTGATCGCTCGCGCCCCACTCATCGATGGAGTTGAGCGCACGGGTGGTCACTCTCTCGTGAAATCCCCGTGACGCGAACACGTAGTCGAGCTGTTGGTCCGCGTTTTCCACCGACTGACCAGGCCTGTGAAAGGTGCCGACGTTCGCTGTGTCCGAGGGCAGATAATCAGGCACCGGCATGGCCTGTCTCCCATTCGGATACTGCGGCCCCATGAACTCGAGGCCGATCGCTTTCATCCTGTTCCAGACCCCAGGCTCAACTTCGGTCTCACCCGTGACAATTCTGCGACGCAGGCCCGCGTTGGCTTCCATATTTACTTTGATCCACGCACGGGCACCCCGGAGTGTCTTCCATCTCTTCCGTCTTATGTGGAAGGCTTCTCCGCCTGGCCGATAAATCACCACCGTGTATCTGTAGCTTTCATCGTATATGCGGTAGGAGTAACCGAACTGATCGGCCGTGGTGGCCACCGGCGCTCTGGACTCCATGTCGCCGTATGCTCCCGGCAGGTAATGCGTGTTGAGGTCGCCCGCAGCCAGAATACGGTCCGAGGACGACACGTCCCTTCTGATGAGTGAGGACATGTCGAAGACTATAATGGCCGACGATCGGCTTGCCCGGTCCTTCTGATTCCAGTGGGCGTACATGGAGACCGCGATGAACGGCTCACCATCCGTCGGATCCTTCGGGGTAACCCTGGCGGCGGAAACCAGCCCGATATCACTGACCGCGAACTCGTTCTGACCGGGCTGGTCAGATGGACCTACCTGACTGAACCACTCAATGTCCACACGGTTGGACAGCTTCACGACCAACGGCCACCGATTGCACCACTTCCTGAATCCGTCCTCAACGTCGCGTGAATTCCACTGGTACGAGTCCCAGTGGGCCCGACTGCCAGTTGCCATGCCGGCGGGCAGGTTGCGTACCACCGCAGTGCCGACCTCCTGCAGCAGTGCGACATCCGCGTCCATTTCCACGAGTTGATCCAGCGGCCCTCGTCTCCTGGCGATGTTCCAGCTTACAACCTTAATCAATTGATCTCTCCTCGATGAAGCGGTGGGAATGGATTTGCCGCGAAATCATGGGCCGCAAAAGGTACGTCCTACTTGTAAGGGCGCGCCCAACCCCGGCCCGGGGAAGCTAGTATGCAATCCATCCCCAGCCTACAGTCAGCCCACTCTTAGCTGAGTTGCTGTGGATGACGGTCTAACAGCGTGTAAAGAAGTCTCGTGTTCGGTGGGCCGAGTGTAGTAGTGGCTGTATGGGTCGTCAATCGACAGTTGGTGCTTGGCAGTGCCTTTCCAAAGTCAGGTGCCGTGCCCATTCCGTCGTTGGCATGAAAATGATTCGGGCATTGCTGCCCAACCATCATTCCGGCGGAGGCCGGAATCCAGGGGAGGGGCTGGACGCAACTCCATTTTCACACCTTGTTGTGCCGGTGGCAGCCGGCATGAGTGGTTCCGGCGAGGTCTCGGATGCGCCGCCTGTGTGTCGTGGTGTGTGGCGTGCGGGAACCCCAGGGGTGGCTGGGCCCGCCTCTGGCTTAGTGGCCTAGAACTCCGCTTCTTCTTGTTGTGAAGCGAATTCGGAAATGCGGTCATGGGCCTGATGTATTTCTTGACGCGTGCCATTTCCCCCACATACAGGCGACGCTCTCTCGTCATCACTCGCCGATTCCGTCTGCCAGCAGGTAATCAAAGTCGCAGCCCCTGTCTGCCTGGAGGACATGGCGAGCGTACATCGAGGCGTAGCCGCGGGTGTGCGTTGGGCGACGAGGCGGGGACTCGCTGATGCGACGCTCGATTTCTCGCTGTTCGACGAGCAGGTCGACGCGACGACGCGGGACATCCAAGCTAATCCGGTCTCCGTTTCGGACGGCGGCAAGCGGGCCGCCAGCTGCGGACTCGGGGGTCACGTGGACGACCACGGTGCCGAAGGCGGTGCCGCTCATTCTGGCGTCGCTCAAGCGCACCATGTCGCGGACGCCGGACGCGAGAATCTTCTTCGGGAGCGGCAGGAAGCCCCACTCCGGCATCCCGGGTCCGCCGATCGGGCCGCTGGCACGCATCACGAGCACGTCTTGCGGCGTGACGTCAAGCGCAGGGTCGTCGATCCGGCCGAATAGGTCGTCGTGGTCTTCGAACACTATCGCGCGGCCCTCGTGTGTCATCAGCAACTCGGACGCCGCGGTGGGTTTGATCAGCGCGCCGGTCGGCGCCAATGAGCCGGTCAGCACCGCCAGCCCTCCCTCGTCGTTCAGGGGGTTGTCCATGCTCTTGATGACGTCCGAGTTGTGATTGATCGCTTCCCGGTAATTTTGGGCGAGCGACCGGCCCGTGACGGTCATCTCGTCAGCATGAAGGAGCGGGGAGATCTCCTTCAGCAACGCGCCGAGGCCGCCCGCGTAGAAGAAGTCCTCCATCAGGTACTGACCGGACGGCTTCAGGTTGAGCAGAAACGGCGTAGTCCTGGAAAGCCGGTCGAAGAGCGTGCCCGGCAGGTCGATTCCGAGCCTTCCGGCGATCGCCGTGAGGTGAACGACGGCGTTGGTGGAGCCACCCATCGCGTGCATGGTCATGATCGCATTTTCGAACGCGTTCGGCGTCATGATCCGCGACGGGCGCAAGTCCTGTCGCACGGTGTCCACGATCTGGCGTCCAGCCAGCTCGGACAGCCGGAGTCTGCGCGAGTCTGCCGCCGGGATCGCGGTGTTGCCGGGAAGAGCCATGCCCATCGCCTCCGCCATGGCGGCCATCGTCGATGCCGTTCCCATGACCATGCAGTGTCCCGGACTGCGGACGATGCATGTCTGGAGCTCGGCCCAGTCGTCTTCGGTGATTCGACCGGCGCGAAGCTCGGTCTCGTAGCGCCGGCAGTCGGTACACGAACCCAGCTCCTCGCCGCGCCAGCTCGCGTTCAGCTGTGGTCCGCCGGTGACCATGATCACCGGGACATCCGCGCTCGCGGCCCCCATAAGCATGGCAGGGGTCGTCTTGTCGCAGCCGCCGAGCAGCACCACGCCATCGAGCGGGTTGGCGCGGATCGACTCTTCGACCTCCATGCTCATAAGATTTCTGAACAACATGGTGGTGGGCCGCATGTTGTACTCACCCAGCGACATGACCGGGAACTCCATTGGAAACCCGCCGGCCTGCCAGACACCGCGCTTGACGGCCTCGGCAAGCTGCCGCAGGTGTGCGTTGCAGTGGGTCAGCTCGCTCCACGAATTGCAGATGCCGATGATGGGCCTGTTGTCGTAGGCCTCGGGCCCGTATCCCTCGGCCATGAACGCGGCTTTACGCAGCCATCCGTACAGCTCCGGCGTGTCGAACCAGGCGGAGCTTCGGAGCCGGGGCGTGTCAGTTGTCATATCAGGAATCCTCATATAGTGTGATGACGTTGCGGGGCGTGACAGACGCCGTCCGGCAATCATAGTCCATCCGGCGCCATGTTGCCCCCAAGGAGTTCAGAATGGCCATACATAGCTCTGCGGAGCAGCCGGATACCTCAATCTTAGGTCGTTTCTTCACCCCATACAGGGACGAGTTCTATCTGCTGTTCCGCCTAATCTTCGCGTTTCTGGTAGCACTGCACGGAGCGCAGAAAGCCTTCCTGCTGTGGGGATTTCCGGCACAGCATTCGCTTGGAATTTATGTGGATATAGCCGCCTGGGTTGAGTTCATCTCCGCTCTGCTCATCGGATTCGGAGTTCTTACGCGGTTGGGCGCCGGCGCGCTGGTGGTAACCATGGTCGTGGCGTACTTCAAGGTACACGCGGGCAATGGAATCTGGCCGCATCTCTATCCCAACCCGGCCGGTGATACAGGCTCCGCTTTCGGCGCTCACGGCGGCGAAGTAACAATCCTCTGGTTCGCGATAGCCGGGGTCATCGGGATTCTCGGCAGTCAGAAGTATGGGATAGAGCGGCTCATATTCAAGAAGGAAATTCTTTAAGGGGCCTGCCTGCTGTACCTTGGCTCGGCAGGGTTCTCGAGAATCCTGTCGAGCCACAACCCCGTCGCGCTATTCGTTGGGGACATCGCCCGATGCCGGCCTGAAAAATTCTTCGAGCCATCGCTTGAGCGCATCCAATGAAGGCGGCGCGACAAAGAACACCTGGATGTCTGCCGGGAACTGAACGCGGTGGTCTTCCCGGATGAAGAGTACGGCGGTCTCGCCGTCGACAAGATCGTCCGAGATCCTCTCGGCGATTCGCTCGTAGCGTATGGCGAGTGTGGTCTGGAATCCTTCCAGGGCCGCGGTAAGTACCTTGTGACTCGCGGGGCCGATCGACAGTACCCGCTGCCAGTCGGTGTGCTCGGCGACTAGCTCCACGTCTTCGAGCGATCGGACCTCGCCTGTCGATTGGCAAATCGCACTGATCAGGGTACAGGCGTCGGGGTTCATGAGCTCTACGTGCCGGATCCCCGCGTCACCGTCGTCGCAGACCATCTCGTGATACACCTTTGCGACCGTTCCCAGGGAACGTTCGAGGTTGGAGATTGAGTCGCGCACCTCCGACCAGTACCTGGCGATCAGGTCTCTGCCCTCTTGAGGCGTTCCCGGGGAGGCCACGAAGTTCGGTACCAGGAAGAGATTTTTCTTGCCCACAAACCTATCAGCCTGCGGGCGGGGCATGTGCGATAGGGGTGTCGCCATCGTGATTGACTCTTGGGCCTCTATACGTTAATCGGCTGCCTGTTTCGCTTTACGCCCCGGTCTTCGCCGACCCTGTCCACCCGCACGGCACATACCTTGTACTCCGGTATGCGGGAGTTGGGGTCGAGCGCGGAGTTGGTCAGGAAGTTGGCGGCGTGCTCCTGCAGCTTGACGAAGGGGACGAAGATCTCGCCGGCGCGCTGATTGTCGGTATAGGAGGCTCGCCCTTCCAGGTCTCCTCGACGCGACCGCACGCGAATCCATTCGCCGTCCGGTATATCGAATCGCTCACCGTCCGCGGGATTCATCGCTACGGTCAGCTCCGGCGCGCGCGCCAACAGGTTGTCGGCCCTTCTGGTTATAGTGCCGCCATGCCAGTGGTAGAGGATACGGCCGGTGTTGAGGATCAGCGGGAACCTCTTTGACGGCGTCTCGTCAGCGGCAGGGCCCTGATCGAAGCCGACGAACTTGGCCCGCGGCCCCCGTGGGAAGTCGGACTCGTACAGGTAGCGTGTGCCCGGGTGATCGGGTTCCGGACAGGGCCACTGTATCCCGCCCTCATTGTCCAGGCGATCGTAGGACAGGCCCGCGATGATGGGCATGAGCGACGCCATCTCGTCGAATATCTGAGATGGGTGGTCGTAGTCGAACTCGTGCTCCAGCTCGAGGTCCAGTTTCCGGCTGACTCGCCGAGCAACGTCCGCGATGATCGCCCAGTCGGGCCTGCTGTCGCCGACCGGATCGATCGCGGTTCGGACCCGCTGGACGCGGCGTTCGCTGTTGGTGAACGTCCCATCCTTCTCGGCAAACGAGGTCGCGGGAAGCACCACGTCAGCGATCTCGGCGGTCTCGTGCATGAATATGTCCTGGACCACAAGGAAATCGAGCTTCCTGAACGTCTCTTCCGCGTGGTGAAGGTCCGGCTCGCTGAGCAGGGGATTCTCGCCGGTGATGTACATAGCCTGAATCCGGCCGTTGTCGATTGCGGGAACCATGTCGGTAATGACCAGACCCGGGTCGGGAGGCAGGGCCTGGTTGCTCCATGCGCTCTGGAACTTCGCTAGTGACGAGTCGCCAATCGTCTGGTAGCCGGGGAATGCGTTCGGCAGGCAGCCAGCGTCGCCACAACCCTGCACGTTGTTCTGACCTCTGAGGGGCGAGACGCCCGAGCCGGGACGTCCGAGTTGTCCGGCGACGAGGGCGAGATTCAGCAGTCCGTGGGCATTCGCGGTGCCCATAGTGTGCTGGGTAATCCCCATTCCCCAGATGAGGCACGACCCGCTGAACGGGGGATGGGCGTAGATGCGCGCCGCCTCGGAGATGTCTTGCGCCGGGACGCCGGTGATCCCCTCCGCGTAGGACAGATCGTACTTGTGGACGGTCTCCCACCATTCATCGTATCCCTCGGTGCGGCCCGTGATGAAATCCGAGTCCGCCAGACCCTCGTCCACGATAACCTTGGCCATCGCGTTGAGCAGGGCGACGTCGGTGCCTGGCCTCGGCCGGAGCCACAGGTCCGCGTAGTCGCACATCTCAATCCGCCGGGGATTGATGATGATGAGCTTTGCGCCGCGCTCGACGACGGCGCGCCTCATTCTCGATGCGGCCACCGGGTGGTTCGAGTTGGCGTCGGACCCGATTATCACCAGGCATCCAGCCTCCTCGTAGTCTATGTAGGAGTTCGAGGTCGCGCCGCTGCCGAGGGCGGTCAGCATGGCCTCCACGGACGGCGCGTGGCACAGCCGGGTGCAGTGGTCGATGTGGTTGCTCTGCATGACCAAGCGAGCGAATTTCTGCTGGATGTATCCGTCCTCATTGGTGGCCTTCGCGGACGCCAGAGTGCCGAAGGCGTCGCCGCGGTACCCGGCGAGCCGGTCGGCCACGTACTCCAGCGCCTCATCCCACTCCACCGGAGACAGATCGCCGTTCTTGCGGATCATGGGCTTCTGTAAGCGGTCCGGGTGGTTAACGAATGAGAACCCGAACCGGCCCTTCACGCACAGCATTCCAAGGGACGACTGGTTGTCGGGATCGTCGAGGATCTCTATTATCCGGTCATTGTCGTCGATCTTGGCCTGGATTCCGCAGCCGACGCCGCAGTATGGGCAGGTGGTCGAGACCGTGCGGGCCGGCTCCGGAACGTCGGCCTTGACCTGGATGGCGCCGGTCGGGCAGGAGGCCAGGCAGGAGCCACACGTCGTACACACGGAGTCGATGAGAGGCCGGTCCATGAACGTGCCGATCCGAGCGTCTGTGCCCGTGCCGAGGATGTCGATGGCGCCGATGAACTGATGCCCGTCTTGACAAGCCTGCGCGCACCGGCCACACATGATGCAGGACTCCATCGCGATGTCGAAGACCGGATTGGAGGCGTCCACTACCTGCCTGGACCGTCCGCTCCAACGTGGAACGTCGATGCCGTGACGCTCCGCGGCTATCGAGAGCTCGCGGTAGTCATTAGACCCTGTGGCGCCGTTTTCCGGGAACATCGCCATCGTGAGCTCCAGCACGCCGCGCCGGGCGTCAACGGCATTTTCCGTTTCGGTCAGCACGTCCATGCCGTCCGCGGCAGGAACGGAACACGAAGCCGGCAGTCCGCGCACACCGTCGATCTGCACTAGACACGTCCGACATGCGCCTATGGGCTTCATGTCCGGGTCCTTACATAACTGTGAAATGTAGGTGCCGGACCGGTTAATCGCATCGAGCACCGTGGCGCCATCGTCCACGGTTACTTGTTTGCCGTTGATCGACAGGGTGACGGTCATAAATTCACTCCTGACAGTGTTTCAATCTCATCATGGGCCAATTATAGAAGCTCGGCCACATTGTCCTTCGTCCTCTTTACCCGCCACTCTGCGGTTCTACGTCTCAGATCCGCCCCGATAAGGCTCGTCCAGCCGCCATCCGACAAATCCACAACTCGAACACTCGCTGAATGATTTTGAATCGTCAACGTGAAGCGTCTGCGAATTCCAGGCTCCAATGCACCGAGGTTGCGCTCGGCCCGGCGAGTCAACTCAACTCGGTAGCGGGGTCCCACTTCCGTTCCAATCGCTCCATCACGACCTCAAGGGGTTCAGTCGGCTCGCCTCTCTGCTCGGCGATGATCGCCAGACCTTCGATGTCTTCAAGCAACTCGTGATACTCCTCAATAGGCAAGACGATAGCTGTCCGCCGACCATCTTCATCAACTATGTAGCTTTTCTTCGCTTCGGCCATCTTGTGGACCTCCATGTCCAACTGACTCCGACGACATCTGAACCTATAACCAAGATTACACTATCCCGAGAAGTAGTCATCACCGACGGTTACGCCAATCTACGAATCGTACGGAGCGGAGCCTGACACTCGATCTTTGCCGCCTGGAGTCGCTCCCAGCTCATCGCCGAAGAAGTGTAGCCCGCTCAGTATCGGGTTGCCGGCAGCTTGGCCCAGGCCGCACAGAGACGCGGCGTTGACAAGCCTTGCGAGATTCGCCAGCCCATCCACATCGCCAGCCGATACTTGCCCGGCACCTATCGAGTCGAGCATCTCCACCATCCTGGGTGTCCCCTCACGGCAGGGGGTACACTTGCCACAGGACTCGTTCGCGTTGTACTGTGCGAGGCTACGGACAACCTCCATAACGCTCATCGAATCGTCTATAGCGATCACGCCTCCAGCGCCGAGCATGACGCCGGAGTCGTGAAGGAAACCGGGCCTGATGGGCGTGTCCAGCATCGAGGTCGGAAACACGCCGCTCGACGGACCGCCCACGCCTATCATGTTGAGCTTCCGTCCTTCGGGCGGACCGCCGCCGAAGTCGTAGATAATCTGCCTCAGCGTCGTGCCGAACGGCGTCTCTACCAGGCCGGGACGCTTTACCGCGCCGCTCAGGTTGATGATCTTTGTGCCGGTATCCTCGCCGTCACCGATCGACGTGAACTCGTCCGTACCGCGTGACAGGATGTACGGGACGGAGGCCAGCGTCTCGGCGTTGTTGATCACGGTCGGCTGACCCCAGAGGCCGGCCTCCGTAGGGAAGGGGGGTTTGAGCCTCGGCTCCCGACGGTATCCCTCGAGCGTGTTCAGGAGCGTCGTCTCGTCGCCGCATACGTAACCGCCCGCGCCGCGCCTGATCTCCACCGAGACACCGAAGCCGGACCCCAATACGTCATCTCCGATCAGACCCGCATCCCGCGCGTGTTCCACCGCGTCTGCCATCCGCGCTGCCGAGAGGTTGGCCTCAGCGTTGATGTAGAAGGCGACCTCGCTGGCGTCCGCCGCGAACGCCGCGATCAGAGCGCCCTCGACGATGCGGTGTGGCACACCCTCCATCAGGTGGCGGTCTTTGAACAGCCCAGGCTCGCCCTCCTCGCAGTTCACTATCATGTATCGTGGCGACGCCGCGACGCTCCTCGCGCCCTCCCACTTGATTCCTGCTGGAAAGTACGCTCCCCCGCGTCCCCTCAGCCGTGAGTCCTTCACACGCTCGATCACCGCTTCAGGCCCGATGGCAAGCGCGTGAGAGAGAGCGGAGTAGCCTCCGCGAACAAGGTACTCGTCGATAGACTCGGCGTCGATCGAGCCGCATCTGTCCAGGGTGATCCGGCGCTGTGATTCTACGAACAGGTCCGCGCTCGACGGCGCGCTCGGCGACTCCGCGCGCAGGGCCATCCCCACGCGCCTGAGATCGGCGGCGCTGACGCGCTCGAGCCGGATGAAGTCGCCGCTGCGACACTCCACCAGGACACTCGGCGCAGCGAAACAGGCGCCATCGCAGCCGGACACGATGACCGACGCCCGCCTGCCATACTGCTGTCGAATAGCGGGCGGCAGCTCAGAAGCTCCGACGCTGACACCGCAGTGTCCGACCTCGACCACGATCCGAGGCTTGCGACCATGAGAGGCCGACATGCGGAGCCTCGCAGACTCCACCAAGGCGTCGAAGCGGCTCTGAATCGCACGCTCAGTCATCATCACCAGCCGTCCTTGCCAACTCGACGGCGGAGCCGGGGTTCACGCGCCCGTGCCACTGCCCGTTGATCTCAACCGCCGGAGCCAGTCCACAGAGGAACCCGCAGGGCACCTCCTCGAGAGTGAACTTGCAATCGGGAGAAGTTTCGCCGACCTGGATGCCGAGCTCTTGAGCGAGAGCGGCTACCACCTGCGCCGACCCGGCCACGGCACAGCTCAGCGCGGTGCAAACCCGTATCAGGGTCCTGCCCGGCTTTGCGATCCGCAACTCCGTGTACGAAGTGGCGGCCCCGTACACCTCCGACGCGGGGATGCCAAGGTGCCAGCCGACGACCTCCATAGCCCAGTCCGGAAGGTGGCCGTACTCGTGATGAAGATAGTGCAGGGCGGGGAGCAGCTGACCGTGATTCCTCGGGAATCTCTCCCTCAGCTCGCGTCGCAGCGTGTTGCGGTCTGATGTCAACCAAGTCACCTCAAGAAACGTACCTGAGATTCTATCAGAACGAACGGTCGTTGCGCCGTGTGGCGACGTTCACCGATTATCGGAACGCGTGGTCGTTTCGGCTGTTGTGGCGCTGATCAGACGAGGTTGAGCTCAGCCAGCTTGGGGTGAGGGATCGTGCCGTCTTCGTTCCAGCCGCGGGCCTCGTAGTAGGTCGCGATCATCATGTCGAGCTCATCGCCGGACAGTCCGGCGCCCTGGGCCACCCCGGTCGGGAGCGACTCGGTCAACACCCGTTCCGGCAGGGTGTCGTCGGCCCGGGTCCAACCTTCACGGATATTGAAGAGCTTCTTGAGATTGTTGATTCGTTCTCCGGAGTGTTTGAGGTCTTCCGGTGTCACATCCCAGCCTGTTATCAAGTTGAGTGACCGGGCCGACTCTGCCCAGAAGTCGTCAAAGGCCTTCCTGAGGAATTTGCACCAGATCAGCGAGTCGAGGACGGCGGAGAAGTCTTCCGAGTCGGCCGTGATCCGGCCGCGCATCGCATCGGCTTCAAAGCGATTGACACGGTTCGAGAAGTCAGCTTCGTATGCCGACGAACGGTTGTGACAGGCGCCGCGGGTGCTGACGGCCAGGGCCAGGGCCATCGTCTTCAGGCTCCGGGGTTCGTAGCCCGGCATCTCCAGTCCCTTGACGTGCATGGCCCAGTCTCCGGAGTCTCCGCCCAGGGCGTCGGAGGCGACTCTCGACCCCTCGGCCAACATGCGACCAAGTACGCCTCGCCTGTTCGCGATCGCTTCGAGGCAGGGCAGCAGCACATCCGCGTTGCCGAATCTGAGTTCGAGGCCGCCTGTGTCCTGGAGGGTCAGAAGGCCCCTCTCGAAGGACTCCATCGCCCAGGCGATCGTCCCTCCGACGCTGATGGTGTCCATGCCGACCTCGTCGCAGTAGTGCGAGGCGCGGATGACTGTTTCGCGGTGGGCGATGCCCACCAGTGGGCCGAGCGCGAATGCGCTCTCGTACTCCATGCGGCCAGTGGACCGTCCGGAACCTTCCCCGACGGTCAGCACCTTCTCGCACCCGATGGTGCAGTTGGCGCAATGAGCGTTCTTGACGAAGTGGCCTTCGTACATCGCTTCGCCGCTGACCTCGTCGGCGTCTTCGAAGGTGGACTGCTGAAAGTTGCGTGTTGGGAGCGTCCCGAGCCTATCGAACACGGCCAGATTTGCCATTGTGCCGGTGGTGCGGTACTTGTCGGTCGCGGGTCCCAGACTTCTGGCCGACAGGTCTCTTCCGACAACATCGAGCCGGTCCCGGTCGAAGACCGGCGCCGGGCTGCGTCCCCGGACGGCAACAGCCTTGAGGTTCTTCGATCCCATGACCGCACCGGTCCCGGTTCGTCCCGCCTGCCTGCCGCCGTCGTTGGCGATGCTGGCAAATCGAACGCCGTTCTCGCCCGCCGGACCTATGCAGGCGACCCTGAACCGCCGTCCAAGACGGCCCTTGACTGCCTGCTCCGTTTCAAAGGTGTTGAGGCCGACCAGTTCGGAGGCGTCAAGAAACTCCACGTCGTCGTCTTCGATCGTCAGGAGTGTCGGATGCGGACTCCGGCCCTTGATCACCAGCGCGTCAAACCCGGTCCGCTTCAGCTCCACCGCGAGGAAGCTGGAGCTCAGGGAGTCTCCGACCATGCCGGTAAGAGGCGACTTCGCCGCGACCGCGAACTTGCTCGACGTGGTCAGACGACTTCCGACGAGCGGACTACAGGTGAAAATCAGCGGATTATCCGGTCCCAGCGGGTCGGCTCCCGGCGGACAGTGTTCGTACAGAAGGTAGGTCGCGAGTCCCGTCCCGCCGATGAAGTCACGGAGCACAGACTGATCGAGACGTTGTGTTGTCGCGGTCTGAGCCGTCAAATCCACGACCAGCGCGAAGCCATGATATCCGAACAACATGCTATCCTCCCGCCTGGCTGGAGAACAGGAAAATCGTGTCTCCACGCTTGATCACGATCGGGTCATCCGTTATGAACTGCAACCCGTTGACGTTGGCGGTATAGCTCGGCATCAGGTCCGACCCGTCACCAACGACGGCGACGCCCTTCAAGGCGGGCAGGGAGGATACGAGCGCCTGGGCCAGATCAGCAGCAGCAGCCTCAGCCGGAATGAAGAGCTCCACCTCAGATATCCCGGCGGCGGACCTTGCCCGACCGAACAACTCGACCGTCACCCGAACAGTGGGCGTATTCGTATCTGTCATCAGTTCGGCTCCGCTGACGCCATGGAGGCGGCGATGTCCAGGTCGGCCTGCGTGTTCACGTTGAAGAAGGCGCGCAAGTCGGGATCGATGGCGCGCACTTCCTGTTCCGACAGATAGTTGACTGTGACGTCGGCAAAGAACGCCGCGATCTTCAAATCGTCAGCCAGCAGCCTTGAGCGGATTGCGTCGATGCAAGCCCGGGAGTAGAGGGCGTGGATCGGCTCGGGCCTTCCTCCGACCGTGGGAACGACAGCGTGCGCGCCTTCGCGACGGGACAGCAGCTCGCTGAACAGCGCCGGACTTACAAATGGCATGTCACATGCGCAGACAGCCACCCAGCTGGTCCTGGTCGCCTGGAGTCCGGTGAAGATCCCTCCGAGTGGACCTTTGCCGGGATGTCGGTCGATTACGGTGAGCACATCGCAGGGCAGGTCGAGCTCCGCTATACGAGGCTGATCGTTGACGACGACGATGGTTTCGGTCGCCACACGCCTCATGCGGTCCAGAACCCGGCGAATTAGCGGTTCGCCCCGGAACGGTTCCAGCGCCTTGTTGCGCCCAAGCCGCCGGCTCATGCCGCCCGCCAGGATAATCGCTGTAAGATCAGATTCAACAGAAGGTTTGTGTAGTCCCATAGACTCAGGCTACCAAAAGTCACTCGCCGCCGCTACCGATTACCGCCTTGAGGTTCCCCATGTTACGCACGTCGTAGCCGCCGAGCACCTCGACTTCACGCTGGAAGCCGGGTGACCTGATAAGCGCGAGAACAGTCGCGAGCAGGTCATTTTCGTAGAATTCGACAGGTATGGCGAGATCGTAGTCCTCTTGTAAGAGGGGGACGAACTCCAGATCCAACGCCCGCGCGGCCGAGAGTATCCCCATGCCCGCATCCGCCCTGTCTCCGTCCACGGCGGCCGCGATGGCCAGGTGCGTGTACTCCTCCCGGTGATACCCCGTGATCGACCTCTCGTCCAGCCCCGCCTTCCCAAGCTCGTAGTCCAAGAGAACCCTGGTGCCGGAGCCGCGCTGCCGGTTGACAAATCTCACCTCCGGACGAGTGAGGTCCTCCAGGGACATGATCCGCAGCGGGTTTCCCCGTTGCACGATCAGACCCTGCGACCTTGCGGCCAGGTGTACGAGCGCGACCTTGCGGCCGCGAACGTAGCGCCGAATGTAGGAGACGTTGTAAACGCCGGTCTCCTCGTCCAGGAGATGGCATCCGGCCATATGCGCCTCGCCCCGGTTGACAGCGATCAGCCCTCCCAGGCTGCCGACGTTGGCGCATGACAGAACCGGCCCATCGCGCTCGGAGCTCAGCCGACTCGCGATCAGGTCAAGGACCAAGTCATGGCTGCCGATCGATACGACCGTTCGGTGGATATCCTCCAGAGGCCTCAGAAGCGCGACATTCACCGTCGATCCGGCCTCGATTCCTTCTGAGAATCTCGGGATGGTTACGATCCCGTCCGCCCGCACCAGCGAGCTGATGACACCCGCGCCGCGCTGCAACGGCGTGGCGACAAGTCGATCACCAACCTGCCCAAGTCCGACTCTCAGGTACTCGTCCTCGCCCATTGGAGATTGGATGCGCCTCGTTATCGTAGCGTCCGTGGTCGCGCGCGTCTGACCCGGGCTGCCGAGCATCGTTTGTATTAGCGGCTGTACAAAGAGCTCGGCAGCGACGACGGCGGAGACGGGATATCCCGGAATGCCGATCACCGGTCTATCGCGCACGACACCCAGCACGATGGGATGGCCGGGCCTGATGGCGACGCCGTGGACGACCAGACTGCCGAGCTTTTCGACCATGCCTGCGGTGTAGTCCTCGGTCCCGGCGGAAGATCCCGCGTTCACCAGCACCACGTCGAAGCGTTCTACGGCTTGCAGCAGCGCTTCTTCCAGTATGACGGGATCATCTGGAACCGGCGAGAGAGGGGTAGGCGCGGCTCCCCACTGACTGAGCATACCCGCGAGGACAAGCGAGTTGAATTCGACGATGTCGCCCGGCCCAGGGTCGGATGTAATCGTCACGAGCTCGGACCCCGTCGGCAGAATCGCCACTTTCGGTCTTCGCCTGACGTCGATTCGGGTCACGCCGGCCGCTGCGCAAGCTCCGAGGTCAACCGGCCTGAGAATGTGATTCTCGGGCAGGAGCAGCTCCGCGGCGACAATGTCCTCTCCGAGAGGTCGGACATGGTTGTACGGGGGGACCGGCGACCTGATCTCCACGGTCGAATCGTCAATCTCCTGGACGACTTCGATCATGATAACCGCGTCCATACCCTCCGGCATCGGATCGCCCGTGTCTAACCAGCTTGCCTGATCCGGGACTCGCAGGGTCAGTGGCGACGTCTCCGACGCTCCGACAGTATCCGTTGATCGCACCGCAATTCCGTCCATGGCGGCGGCGTCATAATGTGGGACCGACCTCACAGCCCAGACGGGCGCCGCGGTCGTCCGGCCAAGCGCGTCACGGATGTCGACGCTCTCGGATCCGATGCGGTCGGCGAAATCGGCCTGTCGGAGCGCCGCCTGAAAGCTGTCGATCGCCTCGTCCAGCGGCACGTCTCGGAGGTAGTATCTTCTTCCATGGCGACCGGTCATGAGCCGAACATCCGAACACTCACGGTCTCACCGGCGTACAGCCCGCCCGACTCGGCCGGGACGCGGACCACGCCGTCGGCTTTGACGAGCGTGTAGATCAGGTTCGACTTGCCAAAGACCGGGGTGGCGATGGCAGCGGCTCCTCGGCCGGTGATCCGGACCGGGACATGGTCCTCCCGACCTGACTCCGATGGGACGTCGTCTGCAAGGATGGCCGTGAGCGTGGATACTCTGGCCGGCGCGCGCGCGCCGGAGAGGACGCCGATCGCGGGGGCCACGATGAGGTCGAAGACTATGAGCGCGGAGACGGGGTTTCCAGGCAGTCCGAACAGGGGCTTGCCACCCGCGACTCCCACAATGGTAGGTTTTCCGGGCTTTACCGAAATGCCGTGCAGGATCACTCCGGGGTCGCCCAGCTCGGTGAACACGCGAGCCGTCATGTCTCGCGTACTGAGCGAACTCCCGGCAGAGAACACGAGAATGTCCGCGCCCTCGATAGCGGCCCGCGCGGCGTTGAGCTGTGCGTGGTACTCATCCGGCACGATGTCGCCGGTTATCGGCTCCCCGCCGCACTCGGTCACCCGCGCGGCGACGCTGTAGGTGTTGATGTCCCGTATCCTCCCCGGAGGAGGCGTCACTCCGGGCTCGACCAACTCGTCGCCGGTGGATATGATCGCCACCCGGGGCCGCCTGACAACAGGCACGGTTGTGATGCCCAATGCCATCAGTCCGCCGATGTCCTGTGGGCGCAGCCTGTGGCCCCGGTCGAGTACGAGGTCTCCGGCTCGGACATCTTCGCCGACCTGTACCACGTTTTCTCCCGGAGCGACGGGTCTGAGCACCTCAATGGATCTCTCGTCGGCGGGCTGCGTGCGTTCGATCATGACCACCGCATCGGCCTCACCGGCGAGCATCCCTCCCGTGTACGCGACTGCCGCCTCTCCTGACTTCAGACGGACGTCGGCGCCCACTCCGGTTGGGATGTCCGCCACCACCTCGAGGATGGCGGGCAGACTCTCTGACGCGCCGAATGTATCCCTGGCGCGGACCGAATAGCCGTCCATCGACGACCTCGCGAACTGGGGCAAGTCCTCCGGAGACATGATCTCGTCCGCGACAATGCGGTCCAACGCGGCATCGGCAGGGATTATCTCTGCCTCTGTGATCGGTTCGAGGTAGGGCGTCAGGTCCTCGAAAGCGCGCAGCGGAGAGCGAACGTTGAAGAACTCAGGCAGCGGATAATCCTCCTGCTGGCGTTCTGCCCGACCATCCGAGCCCGGTCAAGGCGTTCGCGCTGAACTGCCGGGGAGTTACAGGCCCAGGATCGCCCCGTCCGCGTCCACGTCGAGCTGCCGCGGTGAGCCCGGCAGGCCCGGCATCGTAACGATGTTGCCCGCGATCGGGTATATGAATCCCGCGCCAACCGAGGCGCGCACGTCCGACACCTGGAAGGTGTATCCCGATGGCCGTCCCTTGAGAGCCGCCCTGTGCGATATGGATAGATGGGTCTTCGCCATGCAAACAGGCAGGTTTCCCCATCCCTGCGCCTCGTACCGCCTGAGCAGCCGGCGGGCAGGGAGCGCCCACTGAACGTTGTCCGCGTTGTAAACACGCCTGGCCAGCGCCAGCACCTTGTCCCGAATCGGGGAGTCTATTGCGTAGGCGTAATCGATTTCCGGGTGTTGGTCCGCGGACGTGGCGTCGATGACCGCCTCCGCGAGCGCGACCCCGCCGGCGCCGCCTTCCGCGAAGACCTTACTCTCAACCGCGGCGAATGCCCCCGCGTCCTCGGCTCCGGACTTGACGATCGCGGTCTCCTCAGCGGTGTCGGTGGGGAAGTGGTTCAATGCCACCACGACCGGGAGGTTGAATGAGCGGATCATTCCGATCAGATGGGTAAGGTTTGCCATACCTTTGTGGACCGCGTCGGCGTTCGGGGTTTCGAGCTCGCGCCGCCTGACTCCGCCGTGGTACTTGACGGCACGCACGGAAGCGACGATGACAGCAGCGTGCGGCTCAAGGTCGTTGAAACGGGCCTTGATGTGCATGAATTTTTCGAATCCGAGATCGGCCCCAAAGCCCGCCTCGGACAGGACGTAATCGGCGTACCCCAGCGCGAGTCTGTCCCCAACAACCGACGAGCAGCCGTGCGCGATGTTGCCGAATGGGCCGGCGTGTACGATGACCGGCTGTCCCTCGGACGTCTGCACGATGTTGGGCTGGATGGCGTATCGCAGGAGCGACATCATCGAGCCGACCGCGCCGACGTCGTCTGAGGTCACCGGCTGCTGGTCGGTGGTGTAACCCACCACAATTCGACCGAGCCGGCTCCTGAGGTCTTCGAGGTCGCGGGACAGCGCCAGAATCGCCATGATTTCGGACGCGGTGACGATGTCGAATCCGCTCTCACGCACGGGCGCGTTGTTGGAACCTCCGATTCCCGTCATGATGGTCCTGAGAGCGCGGTCTTCGACGTCGGTGACTCGCCTCCAGGTGATCCCCTCGGGCCGGAAGCCGGGGACCTGGTCCCGCTGCGCGGCGTTGTCGGTCAGGGCCGCCAGAAGGTTATGGGCGGAGCCGACGGCGTGGGCATCACCCGTAAAGTGGATGTTGACCTCGTCTTCGGGTTCGATGATGCTCTTGCCGCCGCCCGTGCCGCCGCCTTTGATTCCGAATATAGGGCCGAGCGAGGGTTCTCGGAGCGTCGCGACGACGTTCTTGCCCAGCTTGCCCATCGCCTGCGTCAGCCCCACTGTGGTCGTGGTCTTGCCCTCTCCCGCCGGGGTTGGGGTGATCCCGGTAACGACGACCATCTTGCCGCGTTTGCCGCCGGTCTTCACGGCGTCAAGAGATATCTTCGCCTTATGGCGCCCATAGGGGATCACCGATTCCCGGCTCAGGCCGAGCTCATCAGCTACTTCCAGAATCGGGCGCATGTAGCAACCTCCGATGTGACGGTGTGTGGAGTGTGCGCGGCTCCGGCTCGAGGCGGCTCTTGCTTGCCGGTGATGCGAATTGTAGCATACGACAGTGTCGAGTCCAATTGAGAGACGGCCTGATGGAGCGTTTTTCCATTATCCATAAACCGCATGTCGTCATTTCTGCGGAGGTCGGAATCCCAGATTGCGCATGGGCCGTAATTTCGAAGAGTTGAGCAACCTTGAAAAGCCCTTGGGGCCGGCACGGTGAACTTATGCAATCGTCCCACGTTTTGAGATGATCGCATAACTCAGGCTGATGTTGGGTAGGTACAGACCCGTGTGCTAGACTGGCAAGGCCACCTGGTAGAGGTTAGCAGTGGAGGTATCGCAATGACCACGCCCCGCCTCAAGCCGGAAGTCAGCCGGACACACCCCGCCCCTGTTCACTACCCCGTATCGGATGACGAACCGTTGGCTGAATCCGAGTATCAACTCTTCCCGCTCACCTACGCCCATGCCGCGTTGACCTCGTGGTTCGCCGACGATCCCGACACCTGGGTGGGTGCGGACATGTTCCTCTATTACGAGGAGGGCGCGCCTGAGCGGGTGGTGGCGCCGGACGTGTTCGTGGTCACAGGGGTACAGAAAGCAGAGAAGCGCGACATATTCCAGACCTGGGTGGAGGGACGGACGCCGGAGCTGGTGCTGGAGATCACGTCCCGAACGTCGGTGCGCAATGATCGGGAGACCAAGTACGGGCTGTACGAGAGCTTGGGAGTGCGTGAATACTGGCTGTATGATCCGACGGGAGAGGGGCTGCTGGCGCCGCTGCTGCAGGGGAATCGCCTGGTGGAAGGGGAGTACCGTCAGATAGAGGTGAGGGAGACGTCGTCGGGGAGATATGCGGGTGTGAGCGATGTGCTGGGTCTGGAGCTGCACGCTGGTGATGACTGGTTCCGTTTTTTTGACCCTGCCGGGGGCGAGTACCTGCCCGACTCACAGGAGTTGAAACGGGCACGCGAGGAGGCCGAGGAAGCATTGTCTGTCGAACGACGGGCGCGGCGTGAGCTGGAACGGCTGCTGCGAGAACACGGCATAGCGCCGCCGGTGCGCGACAACGACTCATCTAACCGGCGCTGACCTAAACGATACCCACTGACGGCATGACTCGGCCACAAATGCCCCGGGCCGGCGCAGGGGTCCTTTCAAAGCCGCTGCTGTCAAGCCTGTCATTCTGGGTGACAATGAAAAGACCCGCGGGTCGATGCAGAACTCGGGAGGGAGTGTAGAAATTGAAAGGTGTTGTATTTACCGGCGACCGCAATATCGAGCTGCGCGATCTTCCGGAGCCGGAGCCAGGCAGCGGCGAGGTGCTGCTGAAGATGATGGCGTCGGGCCTGTGTGGGAGCGACCTGGGACGGTACCGTACCGCCGCCGCCGAAATGCAGCCTCCGTTTCACGTCGCCGGGCACGAGCCTTGCGGCATAGTCGCGGAGGTCGGTCCCGACGTCACTTCCGTCGCCGTCGGCGACAGGGTCATGATGCACCACTACACAGGCTGCAACAGGTGCTCGATGTGCCGCATAGGATATACGCAGATGTGTCTGGTCCATCACGAGGTGTATGGCACCACGGCTGACGGAGGTCACCAGGACTTCCTGCTGTGCCCCGCCTCGACCTGTGTCGCGATGCCGGATGAGATGCCGTTCGACCAGGCGGCGGCTGTGGCCTGCGGGACGGGGACAGCCTTCCACGCGGTCAAGAGGTTGGGAGTATCCGGGGTCGATACGGTGGCGGTGTTCGGCCAGGGGCCGGTCGGCGCAAGCGCGACCATGTTCGCCAAGGCGATGGGAGCGCGGGTGATTGCGGTGGATGTGATCCCGGAGAGGCTCGCATTGTCGGGCGCTCTCGGCGCGGACATAGTCGTGGATGCATCGTCGGACGACGCCGAGACCGTGATTCGAGAGCACACTAACGGTGAGGGCGCGGACGCCGCGCTGGACGCGACAGGCATTCCCGAGGTCCGTATCAACGCCGTTGACTCGGCGCGATACTGGGGTCGCGTGTGTTTCGTGGGCGAGGGCAATATGACCACGTTTGACGTCAGCGCGCAGATCATTCACAAGCAGCTCGCGATCTACGGCTCGTGGACATTCAGCCTGGCCGGGCTGGCGGAGGCCGCGAACTTCGTCGTCGAACGGGGTGTGCCGCTTGAAAAGCTGATCAGTCATCGGTACAGCCTGTCTCAGGCGGACGAGGCGTACAAGCTATTCGACACGGGTAGAACGGGGAAATCGGTTTTCGTCTGGGACTAGCGAGTCAAATGACGTGGAACCAGATATAATAACCACAGGAAGCCAACTGCCAGGAGGGAAGAAATGAAGGAACGCGGCGATACGATAATCGGAGAGGACGCGATCAAGTTCGGAATCGAGTACAGGGACCTGCTCTCTGACCAGGGAGTTTGCGTTCATGTCCTGGGCGACGTGAGTGATGACGACGAGCACGAGCTGTTGAGGTTCGACTGCTTCGATCACGAGCCGCACTACCACTACGGTCCGCAGAAGCGCAATCAGCGGCTGATGCTCGACAAGACCACCGAGGGCGACTCGCTGGACTGGACACTTCAGCAGATTCGGGAGCGGCTGCCGAAGATGATCGAGAAGGCAGGATATCCCGAGCTGGCCGAGGCCGCCGGTGACATTGACCTCAGCTCGGCCATTGACAACCTGGACGCCCAGGCCCGGGACCTCGCGGTGTCCGGTCGCCGGACCGTGATGCATGATCGAGGCGACGTGATCCTCGAAGCCGGACCGGTCCGGTTCGGAGTCGAGTTCCGCCAGCTGTCGAACGACCGGGGCGTGGCCATCCACGTTCTCGGAGACGTCTCCGGCGAAGAGCAGGAGCTGCTCACGTTCGACTGCTTCGAGCGCGCGCCGCACTACCACTACGGGCCGAGGGCCAAGAACCAGCGGCTGTACCTGGACACCACCACCGTCCCGGACCCGTTGGGCTGGGCGCTGGACCTGTTCAAGGGCGGGAAGCTGGGTTCGATGCTAGATAGGGCAGGGTACGGCGACCACGCAGCCCGGCTGAACCCGTCCCTCGTCCACGGCGCCGTGGCGGAGCTCGAGACCGTCTCGCGCGAGATGGAATCCGCCAACGCCGAGTAGCCTGGAGCCTCGCTACTGAAACGATCGCAGGCGTTTCTGGGTCAGCAGCACTGCGGCGGCGACAAGCAGCAGAACGCCGCCGAGTATGGCGATCACCGTCAATGCCCAGGACGTCTGCGATCAGTCCCGCCGGGAGCACCCCGAGCGGCATCAGGCCGAAGTTCATCATGAAAACGCTCATGACCCGGCCGCGGTACTGGTCGTCGACCACCTCCATGATGAGGCCCATGTTGATCGTTCGACGCCCGGAGTCGCCGAGTCCGGTCAGAAGCATGATCGCCGCCGCCGCATAGTAGAACGGGAACGCCGCGATCAGCAGCAGCGCGACTCCTGACGCGAAGGCCCCGGCGATCAACAGCATCCCGCGACGCCATTTGCCGAGGGCTGCGATTGCAAGCGATCCGGCCAGCGACCCTCCGCCCATGATTGCCACCAGCAGGCCCATCGAGTCCGGCCCCTTGCCGTAAACGTCCACGACGAACACCGGCAGCAGCATTCGGAACGGCGACGCAAGCAGCGTCGTCGCCAGACCCATGACCAGCAGCACGAGCACCATCTGGTTACCCTTGATGTAGGCGAGTCCGGCCAGAATGTCCCTCATCATCGCGCGCTTGCGAGAGGGAGCCGACACCTCCGGCCGCGTGATCAGCGTCGTCATCATCACCGCCGCCACAGTCAGGCCAGCGATAACGAAGTAAACATTGGCCGGACCGGCGAACGCATACAGGCCGCCCGCAATCGCCGGGGCTAACAAGGTCATGGCGCTCATGCCAGCGGCGTTCAGCGCCATTGCGTTGCTGATCCTTTCCTGTCCGACGATCTGGGGAATGATCGCCTGCCGCGCCGGCATCATGAACGACCAGATCGATCCCTGTATCAGCGACACCGCGAACAGATGGTACCAGCGCACCCACTCCGTCACGATAGCCAAGCCAACGATGAATGCGAGCAGTCCCACGATGAGCTGCCCGATCTGTATGAGCCGCTTGCGTTCCACCCGGTCAGCGATCGCGCCGCCGAACAACGCGAGGACGAGCATCGGGACCGCGGAGCCCGCGCTTACGATCCCCAAGAGCGACGCCGATTCCGTCAGGTCGTACACCAGGTAGCCGCGGGCCAGCATCTGCATCTGCATTCCGCCCATCATCGCCATCATTCCGAGCCACAGGTACAGATAGTCCCTGTTCTTCAGCGACGAGAAGGTGTTGCGCCAGCCCCGTTCGGGCTGCGCTTCCGTCCGAGGAGGGAGCTGGGGACGAACGCCGTCAGGGCTTGGCGCACGTCCGCTAGCGCTGGCTGAGGATTGAGGGTGGACCGATTCCTGGGGTTCGCCCACTAACGCAGACGATGGATCGCCCTCGCCGTCGGAGGACTTGGGTGAATCGGCTTTCATGAAAGAAGTTTACAAGCAACCCGCGCGGCGGTTCAATGGCAGGCTCTAGTGGCACACGCGATGCTATCGGGGACCCTGGGCAGACTCGCTGCCCATTCGACATTCCAGCTCACCAGTTTCAGTGACACGGCGCGTTGCATCCTTGTTTGAGAAAGTGGGCCCGGACTGCGAGTCGCGCTCAGCCGTGAAACACGGTAGGCACTCGCAGGTGTTCAATCCGGGCCCTCAGTTTGCAGATCGACTCGGCTCAGATGATAACATACGAGAGCGTCTGGGTCTGGCTGGCGGTATCCCCTCAGACACCCAGGCGTGTCGCTCCGAATCTGAATCTCGAGGTCTCTGATGGGCAATACTTTTGGTCACATGTTCCGGATTACGACGTGGGGAGAGTCCCACGGGCAGGCGGTCGGCGTCACAGTTGACGGGTGTCCGCCCCGGCTCTCTCTGGAGGAATCGGACATTCAGTCCGAATTGGACCGTCGCAGGCCCGGGCAGAGCGTGATATCGACCCAGCGCAGGGAGGGCGATCAGGCCGAGATTCTGTCCGGCGTCTTCGAGGGGCTGACGCTGGGCACGCCGATCCAGATCATCGTGTGGAACCGGGACGCCAGAAGCCGTGACTACGAGGAGATGCGTCTGAAGTACAGGCCGTCCCACGCCGACTACTCCTACCAGGCCAAGTACGGCATCAGGAACTGGATGGGAGGGGGCCGGGCCAGTGCGAGGGAGACTATCGGGCGCGTCGCGGGCGGCGCGATCGCCAAGAAGTTTCTCGCCACCGAGTTTGGCATTGAGATCGTCGCATACGTGAAGCGTGTGTGGGACCTCGAAGCGCAGGTGGACCCCGACTATGTCATGACCGAAGAGGTCGAGGACAACATCGCGCGCTGTCCCGATCCGGACATGGCGGCGCGCATGATCGATCGGATCCAGCAGGCCCGCAAGGACGGCGACTCCCTTGGCGGAGTCGTCGAGTGCGTGGCCCGGAACGTGCCGCCTGGACTGGGTGAGCCGGTGTTCGACAAGCTGGAGGCGGACCTGGCGCGCTCGCTGCTGTCGCTGCCCGCGTGCAAGGCGTTCGAGGTGGGATCGGGGTTCGCCGGGACCTACCTCACCGGATCGCAGCACAACGACCCGTTCTACAACGACGCCGGAAGGATCCGGACAAGGACCAACAACTCAGGCGGCATCCAGGGCGGCATCTCCAACGGTGAGAATATCGTCATCCGCGCCGGATTCAAGCCAACGGCCACGATCATGATCGAACAGGACACGGTTGACGTGGACGGGAATGAGACGACGTTGAAGGGTAGGGGGCGGCACGACCCGTGCGTGTTGCCCCGAGCCGTGCCGATTGTCGAGTCGATGATGGCGCTGGTGCTTGCGGATCACACGCTGCGGGAACGGGGGCAGGTAGGGTGAAGAGGAGTTGGGAGTCAGCGAGGCAGCCCGCCTCTCCCACTCTATGCTCACTCCTTCTCCCGCTACACGACCGGGGATGTGCCTCCGTCTATGTTGACGGCGATCCCGGTCAGGTAGCTGGCTCTCTCTGACGCGAGGAAAGCGATCACGTCGCCAGCTTCCGCGCCCTCGCCCACACGTCCCAGCGGGACCCTGTCGCCCATGTCTTCGTAGAACCGGTCCAGGGTCAGATCTGGTTGGTCTGCCTGCATGGCCCTGAACCTGGTCTCGTGCTGGCCGCTCTTGATAAGGCCGATGCACACGGTGTTGACCAGAATGTTGTCGGCGGCGAACTCCTTTGACATGGCCTTGGTGAGCGCGACACCGGCAGCGCGGCTGACCGACGTTGGCACCGACGCCGCGCCGGGCGCCTTGGCGCCGAGGTTGGTGACGTTGATGATCCGGCCGCCGCCCTGCTCCCGCATGACCGGGACCGCGAGCCTGGAAGTCCTGATCGCACCGTAGAGCTTCAGGTCCAGGTCATGCTGCCACGCCTCGTCGGTGACGCCAAGGAACGCGCCGCCAGCGGAAGTCCCGGCGTTGTTCACAAGTATGTCGATACGCCCGTAGGCCGCGATCGTCGTGTCAATGAGTCCCTGGACCTGGTCCGGGTCCATAACATCCATAGAGACGGTGGTCACCTGGCCGCCAGTCTGCGCCCGGATCTCGGTCGCCGCGTCTTCGAGGACCTCCGCTCTCCGCGCGGCGATGACCACGCTCGCGCCCTCAGCCGACATGCTGGCCGCGGCAGCTTTGCCGATACCCTCACTGCCACCCGTCACAATTGCCACTTTGCCCGCTAGTCCCAGGTCCATATAAGGTCTCCTTGTTGTTTCGTTCAGCTACTGGTCGAATCGATCGCCCCGTGGGTGCGATTCGGCATCGTCTTCCATTCGGTATGCGGCGTCGAGCAGGTCGGTTACGTACTTGACCTCCGCCGGCAGTCCACGGCTCGCGACGCCGTACTGAAGCTGCATCAGGCAGCCGGGGTTGGCCGTCGCCAGCACGTCCGCGTCGGTAGTCTCGAAGTCGTCCATCTTGGAATCGAGGACGCGGAGTGAGAACTCCCGCTCAGTGATCGTGTAGGTGCCGCCGGCGCCGCAGCAGAGTCCTGCGCCGAGCAGCTCGACGAATTCAACGCCTGGGATGGACTTGAGGATCTGCCTGGGCGCGGAAGTTACCCGCTGGGCGTTGCCGAGGTGGCAGGAGTCCTGGTAGGTGACCCGGCAGCTTAGCTCGCCCTGCGGCGGCTGAAACGGCAGGTCAACGAGAAACTCGTTGATGTCCTTAACCGTTTCGACAAACCGGGCTGCCCGGTCCGAGTACTTCGCGTCATCCTTGAGTAGATGGCCGTACTCTTTCATGCGAGCGCCGCAGCCGGCGGACGCGACGATCAGCGTCTCGGCGCCGGCGTCGGCGAATACATCGAGGTTCCGACGCGCAAGCTCCCGCGCAGTATCGAGATCGCCGACGTGCGAGTGAATTGCGCCGCAGCACACCTGATCCTTCGGGACCACAACTTCGCAGCCGTTCCGGTTCAGCACACGGACCACGGCATCCATCTCGGGGCCGTTGAACAGGGGCATGACACACCCGGACAGAAGCGCGACTCGCGCCCGGCGATCACCGATTGCGGGCAGTGTCTGCCCCTTGGCGGTGAAGTAAGCGCCGGAGATGGTCGGCATGGATTCCTCCATCTCCGCGAGTGGCGGGGACAGCCTGCGGATGACCCCGGACTTTCGTACCAGGCTCTGCATTCCAGACCGCTGATACACCCGCGCCAGGGTCGTCAGCGCCCTGAGTCGTCGCTGGTGCGGGATAATGTGCCGGAGTGAGAGATCGGACGCCAACCTGGCTAGCATCCCAGGCTCCCTGCGCCGTTCGACCTGCCTCATGGTCGCTTCTATCAGGTTCCCATACGGCACGCCGGAGGGACAGGCGACCTCGCAGGCGCGGCACTGGATACACAGGTCCCAATGTCTCACGACCGAGTCCGTCATGCCGATTCTGCCTTCGTTCACCGCCTTCATCAGCGCGATGCGGCCCCTGGGCGATTCGGTTTCGAGGCCCGTCACCAGATACGTCGGGCATATCTGAAGGCAGAACCCACAATGAACGCACTTGTAAAGGTCAGACTCGTCCGGGGCGTCAGGACCTGAGAACAGGAGCGACGGATCGGGTTTTTGGTCTATTCGCGCCATCAGATGCCCCCTATGAACCGGCCGGGGTTCATGATCCCGTTGGGATCGTACTCCGATTTCATCCGGCGCATGACCTCGATGCCCGCCGGTTCTCCACCCCATACGTCTATCGCCTGCTTGACTTCAACCGGACACCGCTGGACCACCGCGCTCCCTTTGGAGCGAGACGCGATGCGGCGGACTCTTTCAACTGTTTCGACGATGGAAGCGGTATCGACGGATTCAGAACCCTCACTGAACCAACTGCACTCGAGCGCACCGAATCCCGGATGCGCGACGACAGCGGCATCGAGTGATGGCGTCCCCATCCGCTGTATTACTTGAACCGCCTCCCCGACCTGAGCGGGCATGACAGTCACCCTGATCTTGAGGACCGGCTGAACGTCGGGAGTCCAGCCAAAGTCCGCGAGCGCGCGCCACACTCCCGCGGCGGTCGATCCTTCGAGCTCTTCGAGCCGGTCCGCTCCGGCGTCTCGACATATTCCGGCTACCTCGTTGACCTGGCGATCGAGCGTTCTCGGTCGTCCACCCAGTCGAACAGCGATCCGGGGACCCGGGCCGCCCACTTCGAGGCGACTCCTGATCGCGGTGGCGTCGTCGAACCCGGTCAACGCCAACGGCATCACCTGCGAATTAAAAACCCGCATCGCGGTGTCCATTGCCGTTTGGTGGGAATCGAATGTAGCCAACACAGTCTTTTCGTACATCGGTAGGGGCGTGAGCTTGAAACTCGCCTCCAATATGGTTCCCAGTGCGCCGAGACCGCCTATATGAAGCCGGGACATATCGTAGCCGCTCACGTTCTTGACGACCTGGCCGCCGCTCTTGGTGACCTCGCCATCGGGCTGTACCACCTTCATACCTATCACCGTGTCCCGCGGGTGACTGAAGTGCCACTTGGACGGTCCACTGATACCCGCGGCCAGCGTTCCACCGACCGTCGCAAGACGCGGGATCGGCGGATCGATCGCGAGGAATTGCCCCTGTTGGGACAGTACCTCCGAAACCAGCTGGAATGACGCTCCCGCCTGGAAGGTCGCGGTCAGATCGGCGGGGTTGTGGGCGACGACCCGGTTGAGGCTGGTCATGTCAACGACAATTCCAGGTCGGTCCGGGATGCCCCCGAAGTCGGCCAGGGTCCCACCGCCACGCGGATATACGGCGAGACCGTCGCGGTTTGCGGTTGCGACGACCTCTCTCAGCTGCCGTTCGGTGGCGGGTACGACAACAGCGAGTGGTTCTACGCCGTCTATCGCGAACCTCTCGGGATTGTTCCTGACGCCGGACACGCCAACTATGGTTTCAAGGCTGAGCGGATGCTCTGAGAGGCTGGGAGACATCGATGCCTAGATGTACGCGCCATGCCCGGCGCGTTGGATCGCGCCCATCTGCGTGAAGTCGGCAGACGACGACCCTGTAGGGAATATCTTCCCCGGATTGAACATGTTGTTGGTCGCGAACGCTTGGCGCAGCCGCGCCATGACCTCCATGTCCGCATCGGTGAACATCAGCGGCATGTACTCCTGCTTCTCAAGCCCGATGCCGTGCTCGCCGGAAAGCACTCCTCCGACCTCCACGCACAGTTCGAGGATCTCGCCGCCTATGCGGAGAGCGGCCTCGGTGTCGCCGGGTTTTCGCTCGTCGAACAGGACGGACGGGTGCAGGTTGCCATCGCCCGCATGGAGCAGGTTGGCGATGGGGTATCCCGTGCGACGGGAGATTTCCTTGATGCGGGAAAGCACCTCAACCAAGCGTGTCCTGGGAACCGTGCCGTCCACGAGGTAGTAGTTGGGCGCCAGTCGTCCGAGCGCTCCCAGAACACCTTTCCGACCCGCCCAGAGCTTGTCGCGTTCGACCGGATCGGTGGCCGTCCTGATCTCGATGGGGTCGTATGAGTTGCAGACCTCTTCGACTGCGGCGACCTCTTCTTCAACGGCTTCGGCCAGCCCGTCCACTTCGACTAGCAGGACCGCGCCCGCGCCGTTGGGGTAGCCCGCATGGACGGACGCCTCGGCGGCCTCGATGCAGAGGTCATCCATCATCTCCAGCGCCGCCGGTACAATGCCGGCTCCGATGATCCCGGAAACGGCGGCGCTCGCGTCGTCGAGCTCGCGGAAGATCGCCAGCAGTGTCTTGACCGACTCCGGTTGGCGGAGCAGCCGAACGGCGATCTTGGTGACTATGGCCAGGGTGCCCTCCGAACCGATCAGGATACCCCGCAAGTCGAGGCCGGACGTCTCCCGGTGGACGCCTCCGACCCACTCGATCCGGCCGTCCGCATAGACGACCTCAAGCCCCAGAACGTGGTTCGTGGTGACGCCATACGCGAGGCAGTGGGGCCCCCCGGAGTTTTCGGCTACGTTGCCGCCGATTGTGCATGCGCGCTGGCTCGACGGGTCCGGCGCGTAGTACAGGCCATGCCTGGAGACGTGCTCGGTGAGGTCGAGGTTGATGACTCCCGGCTCTACGATCGCCACGCGGTTTTCGACGTCGACGTCGAGGATCTTCGTCATCCTGGTCAGCGCGAGGACCATGCCTCCACGCTCCGCCACCGCTCCACCGCTCAGTCCGGTGCCCGCTCCACGCGCTACGACGGGGATGCCGTATCCGGCGGCCAACTTGACACAGTCAGACACCTGGCCCGCGCTCGCGGGCAGAACAACGACCGTAGGGAGTGCGCGATCGACCGATCCGTCGTACTCGAATACGATCAGGTCCTCGGGCTTGTAGATCACATAGTCGGCGCCGACGACGGCTCGAAGGTCTTCGACTAGTCTCTGGGTGTTCACGGTCGCGCGCCTCGTTTCGAGGGCCATGATAGTTTATTCCAATTCTGACACGCAACAGCCGAGGTCTCGCGGAAACCGTTACGTGACGGTAGTGTGGACAACCCCGCTCGTGCTGAGAATACCCAAGACCGAATCAGTAGGTCGGCGCGTCTTCACCGAACCACTTGATTATGAGGGTGTTCAGGGAGTTGTCTGCCTTCATGGCGTCAATGGCCTCGTCCAACCTTCGCTTCAGTTCTTGGTCATCTTCACGCACGCCTATGCCGATGTCGTCGCCCATATCTACCTCAGGCCCGATGAAGATGAGGCTCCCACCGCTGTCGGCGACATATGGCTGGAGGAACGATTTTTCTGCGAATGCCGCGTCCGCCTCGCCGTTGGTGACGGCGGTAATGGGTTCTTCCGCCAGGTCTAGTTCGAGGGATGTCGCGTCCGTCCCGGCGATATAGTCGGCCTGAACGGTGTTGACCTGGGTGGCGACGATGCCCGCAATGACGTCATCAGACGCACCGGCCGCGGTGACATAGACCGACGGCGTGGACGGGACATAGTCCCGCGTGAAGTCGATAAGCTGATCGCGCTCTTCGGTTGCCGTCATGCCAGCGATGATGGTGTCGTAGTCACCATTTATGAGGTTAGGGATGATCGATTCCCAGTCATTCGTGATCCAAGTGCATTCGTAGTTCGCTCGGCGGCACAGTTCGTTGCCGAGTTCGATTTCGAAGCCGTCGAGCTCGCCCGCTTCGTTGATGAAGCTATAAGGCGGATACGCTCCCTCGGTACCCATGCGGACGGTGTCGGTGGTTTTGATGCAAGCCGCGACACTCGAAACCAGCGCTATGGCCGCACCCACAACGACGAGACGGACAAAGGTTCTCATATTTTCCCCCCTGTGGGTGCCAACTCTCACCTTAGAAACTCGGCTATCATCGTGTTGGGGTCCGTAGTCGGGAGGCGGCAGGCGTAGCTCCGGCAGACGTAGGCGGTGGGCCTGCCCTCGATGGAGTGTCTGCCCTCGAAAACCGGCCATCCTTCGGCATCCCCGTCGCCCTCGGACTTGACGATCACGACGGCGCCCGCCTGGTACTCAGACGCCAAGCGATCCAGCATAGGCTTGGCGTCACGGGAGTCGGGGCCGGTGACCACAACGACCTCCCTGGATTCCGCGAGATAGGAGTCGAGTGCGTTCAGCCAGTGTCCCGCTCCGGTTGGAAACTGCTCCATGATGTCGTGAACGGCGCGCAGGGATGCGGCGGCCATGGACCTCAAGTCCGCGTTGCCGGTGATGGTAGAAATGTGAATCATGTTTTCCGCCATCATCGAGTGTCCGGACGGAAGAGCGTTGTCCGTCACGTCGCGGGGACGGACGATCAAGCTCTCCTGGTCAGCGCCCGTGTCAAAGAACTGTCCAACGTCCGGGTCCCAGAACAAATCTACGGCCCGCCGCGTCAGGCTGACAGCCTCGAACAGCCAGCGAGAGTCTCCGTCCGCCCGGTGGAGCGCAAGCAGTCCGTCGATGAGGCCTGCGTAATCGTCCAGGAACCCTTTCGAGCCGTTATCGCCGGCGCCGTCGGTCCTCCGCAGACGACCGTCTCTGACCATCCGGTCAAGTATGAATGCGGCGTTCGTCCGGGCGACCTCGAGGTAGTCGTCTCTGCCGAACGCCGCTGCCGCCTCCGCGATCGCGGCGAGCATCAGCCCGTTCCATGCCGTGATGATCTTGGTATCGGTCATGGGAGGAACGCGTTCGCCGCGGACGGCAAGGAGCTTGTCTTTCGCCCGGTCGATCAGATCGCCAAGCTGATCGAGTGGAATAGAGTGCCTGGCAGCGACGCTTGCGGGGTCGCGCGGCACGTTGAGTATTGACATTCCCTCGAAGTTGCCATGATTGGTCACGCCGTAGTAGTCGCAGACGACCCTCGCTTCGCGCTCGCCCAGCGTGGCCGCGATTTCCTCGGGTCTCCACACGAAGAACTTGCCTTCCACACCTTCGCTGTCCGCGTCCTGAGCGGAGTAGAAGCCGCCCTCAGGCGACGTCATCTCCCGGATTACATAGTCCACGATGCCCTGCGCGGCCTGTCGGTATCCGGCGTTGCCGGTGACCTGGCAGGCGTGGGTGTAGAGCCGGGTCAACAGCGCGTTGTCGTACAGCATCTTCTCGAAATGGGGCACCAGCCAGAACGCATCGGTTGAGTAACGGTGGAATCCGCCGCCAATCTGATCGTGTATGCCGCCTGCGGCCATCTTGTCCAGCGTCAGCTCGACCATTTCGAGCGCGGCGGGGACGCCCCGCCGGACGTAATGCCTCAGCAGGAACTCCAGAGTCGCCGGCTGCGGGAACTTGGGCTGGAGGCCGAATCCGCCAGAGGTATCGTCGAACTGATTCACCAGAGCCCGGAATGCTCTGTCCATGACCTCCGTGGTCAGGGGCTGCGACGGCCGCCGCGCCGCGAACGTGTCCGCGATGCGCGCGATCAGCTGCCGGCCGCTTTCAACGACGTCTCCGCGCCGACCATCAAACGCCTCCGCGATCGTCAGCAGCACCCTGTCAAACGCCGGCAGACCGCCGCGGTCTTCGGGGGGGAAGTACGTCCCGCCGTAGAACGGTCGGGCGTCCGGTGTCATGAAAACCGTCATCGGCCAGCCGCCTTGCCCTGTCATGGCCTGGACCGCGGTCATGTACACGGAGTCGACGTCAGGACGCTCCTCGCGGTCAACTTTCACGTTTACGAACCGGTCGTTCATGATCGAGGCGATTCGATCGTCCTCGAAAGACTCCCGTTCCATGACGTGACACCAGTGACATGAGGAGTATCCCACGCTCAGCAGGATGGGAACATCGCGCCGGCGGGCCGCCGCGAACGCCTCCTCACCCCACGGATACCAGTCCACGGGATTGTCGGCGTGCTGCAGCAGGTATGGACTGGTCTCACGGGCCAGACGATTCGACATATGCGGCTCCTAGAGACCTCGTATTCGCAGCGTTCGCACCTCGTCTGAAGCGAGGTCGGCCACACGTATCGCGTGGTTGTTGGTGTCGGCAATGTACAGGCGACCCTGGTACGCGCTGACTCCGCCTGGCTCGAAGAAAGAAGCCTCGGAGCCGGGACCGTCATCGGAGCCGCTCTCGCCTGATCCGAAAGCGGTGCGGCAGAGGCGCGTGTCCGGGTCGATACGCTTAATCTTGTTGTTGTAGGAGTCGGTAATCCACAGGGCGCGTTCGTAGAGGTCGATTCCGAGAGGATGCTGCAATCGCACGTCGTCGCCGATTCCATCCACGTCCCCGAATGTAAACAGATCGAGTCCCACAAGGGTGTTCACGGCGCCCGTCGGGCTGACGCTGGCCGTTCGGATCGAGCTGGTCTCGCTGTCCGCGAAGTAGAGTGTGTTGCCGTCGCCGGTGATGCCGCTGGGCTGCGCGAGCTCGGCGCGATTGAGAGGGCCGTCGGTGATCCGCTCACGCCCGTTGCCCGCGTGTACCCGCAGCTCCCTGGTGGTGAGGTCCATCTCCCACAGCTGGTGGAATCCGGCCATGGCGATGTAGAGCTTGTTGTGGACCTTGGTCACGTCCCAGGGAGATTTCAGCGCAACGAACCGGCCGTTGCCGCCGGTATGAAAGCCGACGGACTGCTCACCCGTCCCAGCGAGTGTCCTGACCTCCAGGGAGTCGAGGTCGATGACGCGGATCGCGTGATTCTTGGTGTCGGCGACGTAGAGGCGCGGCCAATCGAGCTCGACTCCCTGGGGATCGTAGAACTGCGCTTCAGAAGCGTGTCCATCCTTCAGCCCGCGCGCCCCCGTTCCGACAACTGCCTTGACGTCTCCGTCCAGATCGGTCCAGACGATTCGGTTGTGGTTCGAGTCTGAAATGAACAGGCCATGTTCGGAGGCGAGCGCCTTGCCCGGAAAGGACAGCGGGCGCTCCCACTCCCTGGCGCTCTCCGGGTTGAAATCCAACGGCCTCCTGTCGATCTGTCCGAGCGAGTCATACTCGGCAATCATCGATTGCAGGACGTTGTCCAGCGCTTCAAAGGGGAACTCGCCCTCGTGCTTGCCGATGACCTTGCCGTCAGGCCCGATGAACATCAGTGTCGGCCATGCCCGGACAGCGTACTTCTGCCAGACCGCGAAGTCGGCATCGTTGATGACCGGGTGCTCGATCTCGTAACGCAGGATGGCCCTGCGGACGTTGTCAGTGGCCTTCTCGGCGTTGAACTTCGCCGAGTGGACCCCGATGACGGCCAGCTCCCCGGCGTACTTCTGCTCCAGTTTCCGCAACTGCGGAAATATGTGCATACAGTTGATTCAACAGTAGGTCCAAAAGTCCAGGATGACGACCTTGCCGCCCAGCTCCGCGAGCGTCAATGGCCGATCCGTGTTCAGCCAGTCCAGCTCTGCAGGGAACTCAGGGGCGGTTGCGGTACCGGAAAACCTTCTTGGGCTCATGTTTGCACCCTCGATAACCGAGATTGGCGGCCCGCTGCACGGTCGGTACGGACTACGCTATGCCGGCCACCTCTCCTGATTATATGCCATTGTCCAAAACATGTGCTCATACCGGGCGCTCGTCAGGTATGCCCTGGTCATTCGGGCGCGAGTTTCGGGATCGGACACAGCCGCCATGTCGTCCACGAGTTCAGACCATGCTGACGAGCTGACTTCCAACAGCCCTTCCGCGTAACTCGACTGCCAGATGCCGTACACGGGATTGTCAGGGGTGTGCAGGATTTTACCGACTTCGTGGTAGATGCGAGGGCAGGGCAGTAGGGCAGCAACCCCGCAGGCGAGACCGTCAACACGCACCGAGAGCTCGATGTGGTTCATGTAGGCGAGGTTAGTAGGAGAGGGGACGGTGTCCAGTACATCCTGGTCGGTTACGCCCAGCACGTCGAACAGACGCGCGTGGAGAGGTCTTTCGACGGGGGTCGCGACCCGTCTGAGCAGACGCTTCGCGGTCGGGGTATCAGTGGTGGCGGAGAGGGCCGCCGCCGCCGCGCGACCGAACGCTCCGAGATATATGTAGTCCTGGAGAACATAGTAACGGAAGCTCTCAATCGGGAGCGTCCCGGCCTCCAATTCCAATAGGAAAGGATGGCGCTCTATCTTCTCCCAAATCGGAGAGGCCGACTCCCATAAGTGGTCGCTGAAGCGTTGTCCTGACATCTGCTGAGAATCCACCCCGTGGTAAAGCTATGAGTAGTAATCGTCCATGCCTGTTCAGCGGTCTCGGAGTAGTAGTTGGAGTGGCAGGGGTCCAACCGAAGAGTGTTTACGACTGGCTACCTATGCAAATATATTGTTCGATATGCAGTTGGATGATGGAGTCGTCGTCCAGACTCGTAACGATACGACAACATGGGCACAAATCGAGGACGCGTGACCCAAGCCCGCTAGTTGATATTCAGATAGCGAAACAACCGGTGACGATTGCCCAAGGCATATACGCGGAGTCAAGATCAGACGATGCGGAGGATGGGGGAGCGTCCCTGGCAGGATTCGAACCCGCGACCCGCTGCTTAGAAGGCAGCCGCTCTGTCCAACTGAGCTACAGGGACCCAGTCCAAACTTGACCTCAGTGTAGCAACGGGCAAAATAGAGGGTCAAGAAGCGCAGATAGTGGTCTCAACTGCTCGTGGTGCTGACCCATATGAGTCCGATCGGACCCTTCACAAGCATTCGGACCGTCCCGACATCGAGGTCGGCGACCTCCGCCAGTGTCGTGAACCGGCGCTGAAGCAGCTTTCCGACCGGCCGGCCCAGTAGGCTTGCGGCGATCAGTCCGGCGGTCGCGCCTCGGACATTCGACCAGAATCCCCGCTTCCTTCCGGATACGATCGTGGAGGCCAAGCCCCCGATCACCACCGCCGCCATGATGTTCGTACCGCAGTAGGGAGAGATCGCCAAGTCTTTGTGACCCGCATTCAGGAGACGCAACGCTTCCTCAGCCGCCTCCGCTACCTCGTGCCGCGAGACGCGGCCCCAAATGAAGAAGCCTGACGCGACAGAGTAGCCTCCCATTGGCGACCTCGCGCCGCGGTCCAACAGCCGGGCAACCGTCGCGTGTTCCAGGGCGTGGTTTCTGCGCACCTTGTCGATTGTCTGCCTTGCCACCTGCGTAAAACCCTCCTGATGGCGGCCTATATGGGGGTCGAACAAGACCGTATCACATCGATGACTGTGTGACCATGATACGTCCGAGCCTGTGTCTTCCAGCCCCCGGTGTTAGGGCAGGGGGTGTCGGGAACCTCCTCCGACCATCGAGGGAGAGTCAGGTGGTCGGTTGTCTGCGGGCAGGGCAGATGAGCAACAGGCAAGCCCAGGCACGGCGCGTGATGGGAGGCCCGATCGAGTTCCGAGTTCTCTCTCGGCGGGTCGGATTGCCGGTGCGACCGCGCCCCGCCACCCGGGATCCTGCGGTTCCGGGCTTCTGCATTGCCGCATCAGCTCCCCAGCAGCCATAGACCGTTGGGTGTGCCAGAAGGTCCCACAAGGGTTATGGCGGGGCTACCATGTCGGCTTTCAAGCTGTTTCAGGTCTATAGAAATTGCCAGAAAAAGTATTGAAAACATATTGACAGGATTGCGAGACAATCCTAGGATGGTTGCAACACAAGTGCGCAGGGAGGGAAAGAGAGATGACCAGGAAGACCAAGAAGATGATCGCAGTCGAGGAGAAGTTCCACCAACCGCTTGAGAAGATCTTGCCCGAGATGGTGACGGATCGGGGCCTATCGTCAACCGCTGATTATCTCGGGGTCAGCAAGGCGACGCTTGGATACTGGCTGCTCAAGCTCGGTATCAATGTGCGCCGTGTGGCGCTCGCCCCAGGGGAGACCATCGAAATCAAGCGGGTGAGCCAAGTCTAGCTTCTCAAGCGCGTTAGCCAATCATCACCCCCCGGGAGTGGCCGGCGGGGGTGCCATGCACCTCCACCGGCCATTTTAATTGGCGGCGCCTGCGCGTGGTCGGGGCTGTAGGAACGGAGCGCCCCAAAGGCGAATCACGAACTTGTGAGCAGCCACGGAGGCGTCGTGTGAGGCGTGAGGATGGCAGAGGGTGGGGGGAAGGGGTAGGGTAAGAGTGCGGAGTCAGTACCGCCTGGCCGAGCCGATCGCCGCCCTAGCTTCCCGCTCCCGCTCCCGCTCGATCAGGGCGCGCCGCTTGTCGAACCTCTTCTTGCCCCGGCCAACTGCCAGCTCGACCTTGGCTACGTGGTTCCTGATGTACAAACGAAGTGGGACGAGCGTCAGGCCCCGCTGATCGACCTGCTTGCTCAGCTGAGCAATCTGGTCTCGGTGGAGCAGCAGCTTCCGGGGGCGTTTCGGATCGTGGTTGTTGCGATGGGCGAATGCGTACTCGTCAATGTGGAGGTTGTACAGCCACATCTCCCCATCTCTGGGGCGGGCGTAGGCATCGCTCAAGCTCACCCGGCGACTTCGCACGGACTTGATCTCGGTGCCGGTCAGAACCAGCCCTGCCTCAATGGTGTCGAGAATCTCGTAGTCAAACCGTGCCCTGCGGTTGGCAGTGATGGTCGATCGTGCGGACTGCGCCATCAGGATCAGGCCCCGCCGCCAGCGGGATCCTTTACCAGAGACTCCATAACCTCGACGGCCTTTTCGAACTGTTTCGTCTCGGCCGTCTGGCGATCTCGCGAAGTGACCTCGTGGTCCGGCTCGATACCGTTGCCTTCGATCAAGCGGCCATTGGGCGTGTACCACTTCGCGAAGGTCAGGTAGAGTCCACCGCCGTTGCTCAGGCGACGTAGCAGGTTGACGCTGCCTTTTCCAAAGGTCTTTGCCCCCACGACAGGCGCGCGGCCATAATCCTGAAGTGCTCCGGCGACAATCTCGGATGCGCTTGCGCTGCCCTCGTTGGTCAAGATCACCAGAGGTATGTCAGCGAAAGCGCCCGGATTGCGGACCGGATGGTCTGACCTTTGGCCGTCGCTGTCGATCTCATACAGCACCAGCCCATCGTCGATAAACATGCTGACCACTTCGATTACGCTGCCGAGCAATCCGCCCGGGTTGTCGCGGACATCGAGTATCAGACCTTCAGCGCCGTTGGACTGCTGCTCCCGTATGGCATCGGCGAGCTTCTCCGGCGTGTCGGCAAAGAACGTCGTGAGCCGTATGTGGGCGAACCGGTCTTCCGGTCTACTCCTCACCAGCACACTCTCAAGCGGGATCTTGTCCCTCAGCACGGTAAGCTCGACCTCGTTAGCCGCGCCGAGGTGCCTTACAAGCAGCCGCACTTCGGACCCCTTCGGGCCCCTGATCTTGTTGACTGCCTCCAACAAGCTGAGGCCTTCGATGCTCTCGCCGTTTACAGCTAGGATCAGGTCACCGCGTCTCAGTCCGGCCCGCTCAGCCGGGCTGCCCTCGAGGGGCGCGACGATGAAGAGCTTCCCGTCCGGGCGCATCTGAACGTTCGCGCCGATGCCCTCGAATGAGCCGTAGAGGTCCTGGTTTTCGATCTGGAACGCTTCGGGAGGAACGTAGTTGGTGTGCGGGTCGCCGAGTTCAGTAAGGAGTCCTCTGATGGCCGCCTCATCGAACTTCTCACGTTCAAACTCCGCCCGGTCCACATGCTGTTCGGTGAGCAGCGACCAGACCTCCCAGGCCGTGGCCAGGTCCTCCGGTACGGCGGGGGGCACGTCGATGGGAGGGCCCGCCGGAAGCGCAGTCGGGAGCGCAAGCGGGTCCTCCGCCGGCTCTGACTTTGCAGTCTCGGCCGGCTTGGTGTCTTCTGCGGTTTCAGCCGGCTGCTCCTCGACGGCTGCAACCTGGGGCGCTGCTGGGGGGGCATCGTCCTCACGCTGGCATCCGATCAGGATCACCGCGACCAGCAGGGCGACAGTAAAGGCCCACCGTCCGGGCGCAAGCGGAAAACTGGTATTAAGTGGTTCGAGATTCATTTGAGCAAACATAGACTAATTCTAGCATCTGTTGCGCTGAAAGCGGAGTCCCGGAGCGAAACCTACGAGAGAAGTCCGCATAGACATATACGATGAGACCGATTGTGTGGATTGAGACTGAAGGTCCACAGCCTTCCTCACATCTCCATTCGAACCGCGGGCCGGCAGTGGACTCGTTGACGTTCGACCAGTGGCGATTCGACCACGGTTGGATATCGGCTGCGACCGCCTCTGACTGTATTTCAGAAACAGCTGAATAGTGAATCTGAAATGTTGACACAGAAGCCTGCCCGGTCTAACATGAGTACGATCATTCGGACAGTATGTGTGGTCGAGCGATCGGTATATTTCAGAAAACTACTCTCTGCAAACGCTCCTGTATGGACGCCCGGAGGCAGCCTGTTGGCGAAGCGAACCAGGATTACCAGACCTTATCCCACCCAGTCTTTGCAGGACGTGCTTCCAATAGCCGAGACGATCCAGCGGGTCAACGGCGGACGGCCCATCCCGACGGACATGCTGGCTAAAGAGACCGGAACGTCGAGAAAGAGCAGCGCTTTCATGCAGAAGCTGAACTCGTCCAACAAGTACGGGCTGACGACGGGTTCTCATGGGGATGAATTCGTCCAGCTGACGCCCCTGGGCGAGTCGATTACCGCCCCCATGAGCCCGGAAGAGCGCGCCGACTCCGTCGTCCAAGCGACTGTATGCCCCGAGGTATTCAGGGGATTCTACGAGGCTTACGCGGGAAAGCGGATGCCTGAGGACGTCTACGCCAAGGGCACTCTGGTACGCGAATTGGGTGTGCGCCGGGAGCTGACCGATGAGTGCCTCCAGTTGATAAGGCGAAACGGTCTCTACTCTGGGATCATCTCTGAGCAGTCCGGCTACCTGGTGGTCGGCACGAATGGGAGCGAGCCGGCCGCGGAAGATCCGCGCCGAACAGACGGCGGAGACGGTCCGCCAACGGTCCCGGTCGGTGGCCGACGCACGGACCAGGGAGAGATACTCCTAATATCGATGCCGGGGGACCCCGTTGCCAGTCCAGTGCTCCAACTGTTCGATGTACTGTCGCTGCCGGCCCGTTCGATCCCGCTCGATCCAAACAGCGGGACCCTGATTCCTCCTGGCCTCACGTCGGCGCTGGATGTGGCCGGAGGATGTGTTTACATTTGGCCCGCCAACGGTCTGGGTGACGGCGGCGCCGACCCGCTGCGGAATCGAGCCTTTGCGACGGCGTGGGCCACGATCGGAGCGGTAACGTATAAGCTCGATCGAAGAGTTGTCGTCGTAGCCGATTTGACCGACGATCCGCGGGCGGTCTGGGACCTCGGTATGCACGACCTGACGACCGTCCAGGTATCCGGGGATGACAGCCTGTACCTCCGGCTCATGCCAGCGCTGGTCCAAGCGGGGGTCGTGAGCGTCTCAGTGGGCTAGCCGGAATGGGCGGCGCTCAGTCCTGATTTGGGGCGGACGACAGATACATCCGTGCCGATCTGCCATATGTACGTTATGTCAAGCAGTGCATGTTATGTCAAGTTGTGGACGACTCTACTATTGGAACACGCCCTGTACTTTACATAACATTTATAGTGCGAACCACTTGCGGGGCCGCTCCGGTCCTATGAATCCTGCCCTACTCGCAGCATGTGTCGTGACAGACCGCGTGTTTCACTAGACCGCAGCGCCGACCAAATCCGGGACTTCATCCAGACAGGCGTCCATTGCTTCCAACAGCTCCGCCATGCCATCGCCGGTGGCCGCCGAGACGAGCACGGAGTCGCGCGCCGCGGATGCCAGATGGGTAACCGAGTCGGCGCCGGGACCGTCGGATGCCGGTAAGAGGTCGGACTTGTTGAACACCATGATGGTCGGTATCCGGCTCACACCGATTTCGCCTACGATGGACTCCACAACGCTCACCTGCTCCGGCGCGTTACGGTGTGTGACATCCACGAGGTGCATGACCATTGACGACTCCGCTACCTCCTCCAAAGTGGCTCGGAACGCCGCGACCAGGGTTGTAGGCAGCTTGTGAATGAAGCCGACGGTGTCTGTCAGCAGGATCGGGCGACCCGAGGGAAGCTGAATCCTGCGCGTGACCGGGTCCAGCGTGGAGAACATCAGGTTCTCGGCACGGACACCCGCGCGGGTCAACCGATTCAGGAGCGTACTCTTGCCGGAGTTGGTATAGCCGATCAGAGATACTACAGGCAGCTGATTGCTCACACGCTTCGACCGATGGCGCTGACGATGGCGCCTGACGAGCTCCAAGTCGGACTTGAGCTTCAGGATCCTTCCTCTCACCAAGCGCCGGTCGGTCTCGATCTGGGTCTCACCCGGCCCCCTGGTGCCGATGCCGCCACCCAACCTCTCAAGGTGGGACCACTGTCCGGCCAGTCTGGGCAGCAGGTACTCGTGCTGGGCAAGCTCGACCTGAAGCCGGCCCTCTCTGGTCCGTGCCCTGGAAGAGAAAATGTCGAGGATCAGGGCCGTCCGGTCGATCACCTTGACGTCCTGGAGGGAGTTTTCGAGGTTCCGCTGCTGCGTCGGCTTCAACTCGTCGTCGCATATGACCGTGTCGATCCTCAGCCGGACGCAGGCATGATTCAACTCGTCAAGTTTGCCCTTGCCAAGGTAGGTCTGGGTCGGGCGATCGACTCGCTGTGTCAGCCGGTCAACAACTTTGGCCCCGGCCGTTCTGGCAAGCTCAGCCAGCTCGTCAAGCGAGTCCTGTGGATGCCACAGCGGGCGTGGGCGCTTCGCCACTACGCTGACGAGTATAGCCCGTTCAGCCATGGGGCGTGTGGATTTGAGGTTCTTGGCGATCGCTGTACTCCTGTGAGGCTTCCCTGAATCTAAGATTCTATATCGATCCGGTCCATGTGGCTAGACGTTTCAGTCCCTCTTCCAGCAGGTCGTCATGAATGGTCAGGGAGAACCTGATGTAACCTTCCCCGTACTCACCATAACTTGCGCCGGGGGTTACTACAATGTCGCACTGTTCGAGCAGCAGCTCCGCGAAGTCCCCGCTTGTGAAGCCTTTGGGGATCCGCGCCCACACGTACAGGCTCGCCTTGGGTGGATCGACCTCCAGTCCGATCTCGGACAAGACCCGCAGGACCTTGTCTCGTCGGCGCTGGTAGATGGCGTTTCGCTCATCGATCCAGGCGTCCGTCGTATTCAGAGCTTCGATTCCCATGTGCTGGATGGCCTGCGGCACGCCGGAGTCGAGGTTGGACTTTACGATCAGAAGCGCGTTGACGATATCCGCGTTTCCGACGGCCATGCCAAGACGCCAGCCGGTCATGTTGTAGGTCTTGGACAAGGAGTGAAACTCAACACCAACGTCCATGGCTCCACGGGCTTCGAGGAATGACGGGTGCCTGTAGCCATCGAAAGTCACGTCGGTGTAGCACGCATCGTGCATCACGGCGATGTCGTACGACTTGGCGAATTCGACGACCTTTTCGAAGTAGCCCACGTCGGCGATCGCGCCCGTTGGGTTATTGGGGTAATTGAGCCATATAACCTTGGCTTTCCTGGCAACGTCTTCCGGAATGGACTCCAGATCGGGCAGCCAGCCGTTCTTCTCTTTCAGGGGCATCCAGTGGCACTCGCCACCGGCGAACCACGTTCCCACCGAGTAAACCGGATAGCCGGGGTCCGGCACCAACGCGACATCGCCCGGTTCGATGAAGCACAGCGCAGCGTGACCAATCCCCTCCTTTGCGCCGATAAGCGATATTACTTCACTTTCGGGATCGAGGGATATGCCGAACCGTCTCTGATACCAGTCGGCAGTCGCCTTCCGAAACTCCGGAAGCCCCTCCGATTCCGGATACCGGTGATTGGGAAGATCACCTGCCGTACTCTTGAGCGCCTCGATCACCGGAAGCGGCGTCTCCAGGTCGGGATCGCCAATCCCAAACGAGATGACCTCAATACCCTCCTGCCTTTTCCGTGCGATCTTGCGGCTGATCTCCACGAATAGATAGGGTGGGATCTTCTCGACGCGGCTGGCGAAATTCATGATTGCTCCTGATGGTTACTGGAGACGTTGCGTACATGGTAAGTCAAGCACGTATTGACGTAAAGAACAGCGGCCCAGACGATCATATGGGCTCTGGTCGGAGCTGGTGCATCCACGTGCGCCGTCCGATGTCACCGCGCAGTGGGGTTGTCTTGGCCGGCAGCGCCGGGTTCCACTGATCGTACTTGGTTGTGCGGACATCGTCTCTGCGTCGGTTATAGCGTCGGTCCGACCGTCGTTGGGGAGCTCGGAAGTCAGCCCGAACCTGGGCATAGGAAAGTCGTCGAAAACGCGCCCCGGCCGCGGTTTAATGTTACCCGCGTTGGCAATACCATTGGCTGAGTTGTTCGCAGAACGCGCCCGGCTGCACACCCAAAGGGAGCCGGACACCGCGAGATTCCATCTGTCTGCGTCCTGAGTACAGCTCGGTAGCTAACCTAATCTCAAAATCTCAGAACGTAAGCTTCAGTCTCTGGAACCCGTCCGATGGGCCTCGTATGGGCCTCATAAGACACTGGAGAGCCGAGAACTGCGTTCTGAGTACAATTTTGATAGCTAACTTAATCGCAAAGTCACATAAAACGTAAATTTCCATCTCCGAAACCCGTCCGATGGGCCTGGTCAACCACTGTCCACAGGCTGACCACGACGCCGGAGAGTCGAAGTCCGAGAGCCGGGCATTATAGCCTGTTACCTGGTGACTGGGTCCCGAATTGTGGCGCCTCGGCCGCCAACGGCCCCACATGCAGGGTCCAATATGGGCTGATAATGCATCTCAGACGTACTCGATCACGGTGTTGTCCCTGTGGAATCACCTGATATAGGCATGATTTGCGGGGTTCAACAACCTTACTGAATCGTAAATCAGAGCAGTATATAGCACTGAGGGCGTTCAGTCGGGCCACTCGCCTTCGAAGACCTGGGCTACCGGACCTTCAAGTGTCAGGGGGCCACTCCCCGGCCATCTGACCACAAGTTCTCCCCCTGGCAGCTCCACGACGACCTCATCATCGACAAGGCCATGCAGCCGGGTGGCGACGACCGCGGCGCACGCTCCAGTCCCACATGCCAGTGTGATCCCCGATCCGCGCTCCCAGACGCGCGCCTTGATGCGGTCCCGGCCGAGCACGTTGACGATTTCGTAATTCACGCGGTCGGGAAAGAGGGGGTGGCGCTCGACTCTGGGGCCGATTCCGGTCAGGTCGTACTCGTCGACGGGAGTCGGAAGTATCTGTACCGCGTGCGGGTTGCCCATGGATACACAGCTGACCTCAAGATCTACCGAGTCCACAACCACCGGGTAGTCCAACACCGGTCCCAACGCATCCGGGACATCGACAGGGATAGCCGACGGTTTCAGTATGGGCTCTCCCATGTCCACTGATGCGCGCGTGATGACACCCTCTTTCCACTCGGGTCGCACGTTCAGGACTCCAGATTTGGTCTCGATATCAAATGATGTTTTGGTACTATTGAGCGCGGATACATTCATACCGAAACGGATAAAGCACCGAATACCGTTACCACACATCATTCCTTCGGATCCGTCTGAATTGAACATCTGCATTCTGGCATCCGCGATTTTCGACTCTCGGAGAATAATGAGGCCGTCAGCGCCGACACCGAAATGCCTGTCGCTCACACGCTTGGCGAGGTCGTCCCAATCGCGGTTTTCTTTCCGCGCGTCCACGTAGATGTAGTCGTTTCCTGCTCCATGCAGCTTGGCGAATCGCATCCCAGTCTCCTGACATAAGTTATATTTATACTGTACTCGTGTCGCCCGTCCAACGCACGGCAGTCTCCAGCGCGAGATCGAGTCTCGACGTATCGAACCATCTGATACGAGGATCGGTCTTGCGAAACCAACTCGACTGCTGTCGGACGTACCGGTGGGTCCTGTACTTGATGTTGCTTACCGCCAGGTCAAGATCGGTCCCGCCCATCAGATGGTCCGCCAGCTCCCGATACCCGATACTCGACATCGACGGCAGCTCCGGACCGTAGCCTGACGCCAGAAGCCACTCCACTTCCCGCAGCAGTCCGGCCTGGATCATACGATCCACCCGATCGTCAGTGCGCTTGTAGAGCTGCGGCCGATCAGATGTCAGCCCAATTACTAACGCGCGGAAGTCGGGGGCCTGCCTCCGCGGCCTACTATCCGTTGGCTGGTCAGCAGATGCCAGCTCAATCGCTCTGATGACCCGACGTGGGTTTCGGAGGTCGATCTTATCGTTTTGGTTAGCATTGATCTTACTCAGACGGTCAAGCAATGCCTTCAAACCACCTGTGCGCAACTCCTCTTCGAGTTGCCGGCGTAGAGTAGGATCAGGAGGAACTCGAGGCACGTTCCATCCCTCGAGGACTGACATGACGTACTGACCCGTACCGCCCACCAGGACCGGCAGCCGGCGCGACCGGTTGATGGCCCTGATTGCGGAGCCGGCCCTGGAACAGAAGTCTCCGAGATTGAATGCGTAGTCCGGATCGACAATGCTGATCAGGTGATGCGGCACACTCGCGAGCTGTTCAGGTGTCGGCTTGGCCGTTCCGATATCCATGTACCGGTAAACCTGTCGGCTGTCGGAGCTGATAATCTCGACCGGCTGCCGGTCGGCGAGTTTAAGCGCCAGCTCCGTCTTGCCTACTCCGGTCGGCCCGACTATCGCAAGCAAACGATTCTCAACTGGCTGATCGGGTCGCAACGTGGATCACTTCGACCCCGCCTGTGAGGTCGCCCAAGACATTATAGCGACTCAGACATATCCACCGGCGGCCCTCTTCTCTGCCCTACCCTGCCGGAATAACGACGGGTATTGACTACGGACCCGTGAACCGGCAACGGCGCTAGCCGTTAGCGTAAAGTGGCGGCGACGGCCCTGGTGACAATCGAGCAGAACGTTTCAGCGTCTAGGCTGGCTCCTCCGACCAGGGCTCCATCTATGTCAGGCTGACGTATGAGGTCCCCGATATTGTCTGGATTGACGCTGCCTCCGTACAGACACGGGACTGCATTGGCGTCCTCTCCAAACTGGGACCGTAGCGTCGCCCTGATGACCGTCATCATCTCCTGCGCCGTAGCGGGGGTGGCGGACTCACCGGTGCCAATCGCCCAAACAGGTTCGTAAGCGACACTTACCTCAGAAGAACAATCCAGGCCATCGAGCGCCGCGGCAACCTGGTCCGCGACCACCCGGTCCGCGTCGCCGCCCCGTCGCTCGGCGATGGACTCTCCAACACACAGGACCGGCTTCAGGTCAACGTCGAGCGCTGCGGCGACCTTGCGACGGACGAATTCGTCCGACTCGCCGAAGTTGGACCTCCGTTCGGAGTGTCCGACGATCACATACTCGGCGATTTCACGGGCCATTTGCGCCGATATTTCTCCTGTGAATGACCCGTGGGTATCGGGGTGGATATTTTGCGCTCCTACGGCGATTTTTGTTCCTACGAGCGTATTGTAGACGCCTTCGAGGGCGACAGACGGGGGGCATACCACGACATTCGCTCGGAAATCGCCTTTTAGGATATGCCTAATAGACGCTGCAAGCACTCTTGCCGTCGATGACGTAGTATTCATTTTCCAATTTCCGACAATTGTCACTGTTTGCATATTATAATATCTCTATAATGAAAGATTTCTGCCGGCCTATGCACCGAACTTATCCAGCTTCCCCGCGTGGGCCAAGAGAGTGAGCATCAGAGATGTAGCCGGCTGGCTCCCGAGATACCCTCTGTTGCAGGCTCGCTCCGTGAACACGGATGACCCCAGACCCTCGGTCGATTCCGAGTGAACCATGAATGGGACCGGGTGCCAACTGTGAGCTCCTAGAACCGCTGGGGTCGAGTGGTCTCCGGCCACGGCCAGGACCGCGGTCTCCAGATCGAGCAGGCATGGAATGCGGCTGTCAAGCGCTTCAAGCGTTGCAACCTTTGACGCGAAGTCGCCATCCTCTCCCGCGGCATCCGCCGGCTTGTAGTGCAAGAAGCTGAACGTGTACTGGTCCATATGATCTCGGAGCGCGTCGATCTCGGAGTCAAGGTCATCCCCTGACGGGACGATGTCCATCCCGACAAGGCTCGCAAGTCCCCGGTACATCGGATAAGCCGCGAACGCGCCTGGAGTCAGTCGGTATGTATCACCGAAACGAGGCCAGTCGGGTCGCTTTGCGAAACCTCGCATCAAGATCATGTTGGCGGTTGATCTGGAACCTAGCGTGTCGCGCGCAGCCTCGATGAACTGCCGGGCGATGTGGGCCGTTCTGGCTGCCTCGGGGGTCTTCCCCACTGGGTCCAGGGGCGCCATGCCGGTTCGCTGGGGGTCGGTATCGGTAACGTCCGGTCCGAGCCCCTCGCCTCGAATCACGACTACGAACCTGTAATCCTGCACTGGCCGGACGATGATCTCCGCCCCGGGAATCGATACACCGGCCAGCTTCTCGACCAACGGAGCCGACTCAGCCGTCGGTATCCGGCCGGCCCTCCGGTCCGTCAGAAGCCCGTCCTGATCGACCGTGCAGAAATTGCAGCGGATTGCGACGTCGTCCGGCCCCAGCTCCATTCCGATACCGAGCGCCTCCAGGACGCCCCGCCCTATCACGTACTTCAGCGGATCGTATCCGAACAGCGCCAGGTGTCCCGGTCCACTACCCGGAGTGATCCCAGGCGCGACCGGGATAGTGACTCCGCAGGCGCTGCGACCCGCGAGCTCATCGAGGTTCGGAGTCTCTGCCGTCTCCAGCTCGGTTTTGCCTGTGTTCGGGTGCGGAAGTCCGCCCAGACCGTCCACCACAAGCAGGAGTATCCTGGAATCGGTTGGCCGGCATATCTCGTTCAGGTAGGGAAAGTCGATCATGGACGTGTTATGTCCTGCCAGTGGTGGGTTCGTCGCTTTGCGGCAGCCGGCATCAGGCGTCGTCCAGTGACGAGATTCCGGGCAGGTCCCTGCCTTCGAGATACTCGAGGGCAGCTCCGCCGCCGGTGGAGACGTGCGAGAATCTGTCGCGCAGATCCAGGGACCTGACCGCATCGGCCGTTGAACCGCCGCCAATTACCGTGAATGCGGACGGGAGATCGGCGATCGCCGTCGCGATGCCGTGCGTTCCCGAAGCGAACTGAGGCCACTCGAAGACTCCCATTGGCCCGTTCCACACCACGGTCCGCGCACTTGAGAGCTTACGGCTGTATGAGATCAATGTCTCGGGGCCGATATCTAGGATCATGCTCCCCTTGGGCATCGATCCAACAGGAACAGTTGTCGCCGTAGCATCCTCTGAGAACCTATCTGAAACGACAACATCTACCGGCAGCATCAGATCGAACTCCCCCGCGTCTGCCCGATCCAGCACACGGCGGGCCAGGGCTGCTTCGATCTCTTCGACATTGGCAGCGGCCGGATGGCTCCCCTGCTCGGCCAGGAATGCGGCAACCATACCTCCGCCAACCATGAACACGTCAGCGGCGCCGGCGAGGTTTTCAAGCACTGGTATCTTGTCGGCCACCTTAGCCCCTCCGGTCACGACCGCGTAAGGGTGCTCGGGAGAATCCGTAACATGCATCAGCGCGTTCATCTCGCGCTCCATCAGGAAGCCGGCCGCGGACGGCAGCAGCTCGGCCACCCCGGAGGTGGACGCATGTCCCCTGTGCGCGGCGCCGAATCCGTCGTTGACGAAGTAGTCGGCCAACTCCGCGAGGCTTCGGCTGAAGGCTGGGTCGTTAGTCTCCTCACCAGGATGGAAGCGAAGGTTTTCCAGCAGTACCACACTTCCGACCGGAGTCTCCGCCACGGCTGTCCGGACCTCTTCTCCAACGCAATCATCGACAAACCGGACACGGCTGCCAAGCAATTCGGTGAGCCGATCGGCGACCGGAGCCAGGGTCGCGCCGGGATCCCTGAGTCCCCCGGGTCTGCCCCGGTGCGCGCATAGGACCACCCGGGTCTGGTGTTCTCTGAGGTACTGAATCGTCGGCAGCGACTCGATTATACGGCTGTCATCGGATATGGACCGGCCCTGACCGTCGAACGGCACGTTGTAGTCAACCCTGACCAGGACCGATGAACCCGGCCGGTAATCGACATCGCGTATTGTCCGCTTTCTCGCCATCAGGTCCGGCCAACCAGCGCCAGTATCATGTCGCAGAGTCTGGCTGCGTCACCTGCCACGTGGCCCGAGTTGCGGACGGACTCCAGGGAGCTTTGGACCAGTGCGTCGATCTCTGCGCGGGCCATTTCCGTCGCGCCCAGATCCACGATTAGCGCAGTGAGTCCTTCCGCGTCGGATGGCTCGATCACCCTCTTGAAGTAGTAATCTCCCAATCTCCGGCGTTCCGAAGGGTTGGCCAGCTCGAACGCCTTGACCACCGGGTACAGCTTCTTCTTGTTCAGGAGATCATCCGCGATTGTGCCGGCGTGTTGACCATCCGGCTCGACCTGCCGCAGGTCTTCGGAAATCTGAACGGCGATGCCCAGAGCGCGACCGGCTGCCGAGAACGCGGCTCTCGCCTGATCGGGGCGTGACGAAGCCAGCGCGCCCAGCTCCATCGCGCAGCCGTACAGGGACCCTGACTTTGCGGACGCCATACGCAAGTACGCTTCCGACGTCATGTCGAGTCGTTCCTGGGCTTCCAGGTCCATGAAGCGGCCCTCACAGGTCGCTAAGCTTGCCTGGTCGAGCAGCTTTACCGCCTCGAACACGGTGTCGGGCGCAAATCCGCGCTCTGAAAGTCCGAAGAGCGATAGCCTGGCCAGGGCGTGCATTCCGTCCCCGGCGTTGATCGCCTGAGCAGGCCCCCACTTCCACCAGACGGAGTCCCGGTCGTTCCTGCCGACTTTGCCACTCTGTATGTCATCGTGGATCTCGCAGAAGCCGTGGACCAGCTCGATCGCCGCCGCCGCTGGGAGAGCGACGTTTGGGTCTCCGTCGAGGGACTCGCAGCTGGCCAGGCAGAGCGCGCCCAGCTTCCGCGTTTGCGGCGGCGCGGGCAGACCGTCGTCAATCGACCAGCCCAGGTGGTGCTCCATCATCGAGTAGAGCGGCAGATGCCGGTCTGAGACCACCCGGTTGAGCTCCGCGTCGACCATCCGGCTGTATTCGTCAAGGCGGGAGGCGTCGTCCAATGGGTCTCCGTCGAGGCTGATCTAACCGTTTCGCCCGGTCCCGCGGGTTCGATGAAAAGCTCACGGTCGTCAACGATTCTACATGTCGAGTGTAACGCTTGTCACTCGCTCAATTCTCGCCCGCGCCACCGCGCCTTCTCGCAGGACTCTTGGTGGCCGCACGCTGACGTCGATGACGGTTGACGGGGCGGAGGGTGCAAGCTGACCGCCGTCGTATATGAGGTCAAGACGCTCTCCCAGGACACCGGCCACGTCGGCCCCGGACGTCAACGGGGGCAATCCGCTTATGTTGGCGCTCGTCGCGGTCACCGGAGCGCCGAGACCTTTGACTATCGACCTGGGGACCGGATGGTCCGGAATCCGAATGCCGACGGTATCGAGACCGCCAGAAACCAGCGCGGGAACAAGGCTCGATTTCTCGACGACGATCGTCAGCTTCCCCGGCCAAAACTGCCGTGCAAGCGCAAGCGCCAGGTCGGGAATGTCGCTTCCGTATCGGTACAGATCGGAGACCTCCGCCACGAATATGGGAAGCGGCGAGGAGCCTTGCCGCGCCTTCACCCGGAACACTTTCCTGACGGCGGTCTCGTTCGAGGCGTCGGCGAGAATCCCGTACAGCGTGTCAGTCGGAGCGCCTATGACGCCGCCATTTCGGAGCGTCTCAATTGCGCTGCTGACGGACCGGGATACGACAGCGCCAACAGGAGATTCCACCGGGCAATCGGCTTCAGGGCACATTTATCTGTGTACGCACCTGCAAAGAGCAGGGTCTTTCGTTTTCACACAGAGATATACAAGATGGACAGGATATTGAAGTCTGATCCTGTGTATCTATGTCGGTTATGGGATGCGCAAATGTACTTTGAAAAGACCCCGCCTGCAAAGAGGGATCAGCTTGACCCAAATATAACACAGGTGCTAGCCTGAGACTCGACCGTACTCATGCCTTCGACTCGCCCGGACCCCCCCATCCGATCAGCACCGGCCAGCGATCAACCGGCTTCGCCATTGCATACGGACGAAGGCGCCGCCCCCGCGTTGTCGGCTGTATCAACCGCATCGGCCTCCAGCGGTTCTCTGTCAGGAGAAACCGTCGTTATCATCGACTTCGGCTCCCAGTACTCTCGACTGATTGCACGGCGTGTCCGGGAAGCCAACGTGTACTGTGAGCTGGTCCCTCCCACCGCGCTGTGGGACGCTATCGAACGTCTCAACCCGGTTGGCGTCATTCTTTCCGGCGGTCCCGCGAGCGTTTACGAGGAGGGCGCCCCACTCGCTCCCGAATGGGTTTACTCGACCGGCCTTCCGGTTCTCGGCATTTGCTACGGGATGCAGGCTATGGTCCACCAGCTTGGAGGAAAGGTAGCGCCATCCGCTAATCGTGAATACGGGTACGCTGAGCTTCACAGGGACAGTGCGGACTCGGCAATCTTCCGGGATATGCCCTCGTCCACACAGGTCTGGATGAGCCACGGTGACAGGATTGAGGAGCTGCCGCCCGGGTTTAGCGCGCTGGCCCATACCGACAACTCCCCCATAGCGGCGTTGGGAGACGGGTCCGGCAAGCTGGGCATCCAGTTCCACCCGGAAGTGGTCCACACGCCCCAGGGGACGCAGCTGATCAGAAATTTTCTGTACAGGCTTTGCAAGTGCTCGGGCGCCTGGACGCCGGAGAACTTCGTGGCGGACGCCGTTGACAGGATTCGCCGGCAAGTTGGCGGCAACAAGGTGATCTGCGCGCTTTCCGGCGGCGTGGACTCGGCTGTAGCCGCGTCGCTCGTCCACCGGGCGATCGGCGATCAGCTCACGTGTATCTTCGTGAACAACGGACTGCTCCGTCGGCAGGAAGCCGAACGTGTCAGAGAGACGTTCGACAGGCACATGTCAATGAACCTGGCGTATGTTGACGCGACTGAGCACTTCCTCGGCGCGCTGGCCGGCGCCGTCGATCCCGAACTCAAGCGCAAGATCATAGGCGAAGAGTTTATAAACGTATTCGAGTCCGAGGCCGCGAGATTGGGCAGGGTTGACTTTCTGGCGCAGGGTACCCTGTACCCGGACGTCATCGAGAGCCAGGTACCCGGCGACGAAATGTCGGCCAAGATCAAGAGCCACCACAATGTCGGCGGACTTCCCGAACATATGAGGATGGAGCTGGTAGAGCCCCTGCGCTTCCTGTTCAAAGATGAGGTGAGAGAGGTCGGTCTGGAGCTTGGCTTGCCCGAGGAGGTGGTCTTCAGACAGCCGTTCCCCGGGCCGGGGCTGGCAATCCGGATCATCGGAGAGGTGACTCACGACAAGCTGGAGGTGCTGCGCGCCGCGGACTGGATCGTAATGGACGAGATCCGGCGCTGCGGACTGTACAGGGAGATGTGGCAGAGCTTTGCGGTGCTGACGGACTCTCGGTCCGTAGGCGTGACCGGCGATTTCAGGACATATGGCAACGTGATCGCAATACGGGCAGTCACGAGTGAAGACGCGATGACGGCTGACTGGGCGCGTATCCCTCATGAGGTCCTCGCGCGAATATCGAGTCGAATATCCAACGAGGTCCCGGACGTCAACCGCGTCGTGTACGACATCACAAGCAAGCCTCCGGGAACGATCGAGTGGGAATGACTGTTCAGCGCGGCGAGCAAACCACCAGCCTTCAGTCAGGCGTCGAGTCCGGGTCCGGGCCGATGAAGGTGCTGATCGTGGGCGGAGGCGCGCGCGAACACGCGATAGCCTGGAAGGTCGCGTCGAGTCCTCACCGTCCCGAGCTGCTCGTCGCCCCCGGAAACGCCGGGACGTCCGAGCTCGGAAGCAACGTCGATATCGACGCCGAAGACATCCACGCGCTGTTGGACCTGGCTGTCACCCAATCGGTCGATCTCACCATTGTCGGGCCGGAGGGTCCACTCGCCGGCGGAATAGTGGACCTGTTCGAGGATTCCGGGTTACGGGTCTTCGGCCCAACGAAAGCCGCGGCTCGAATCGAGTCCAGCAAATGGTTCGCCAAGGAGGTCATGAGCGCGGCCGGGGCACCCACGGCCGAGTCTCGCGTTTTCACTGACATAGGCCAGGCCGTCCGTCACATTGAGACGTCCGCCCCGCCATTCGTCGTCAAGGCCGACGGACTTGCCGCCGGAAAGGGTGTGACGGTTGCCCCTGACCGGGCCTCGGCGCTGGAAGCGCTGGAAACGATGCTCGTTGATCGCGCGTTCGGACCTGCGGGCGAAACCGTCCTGATCGAAGAATGGCTGGACGGGCGGGAAATCAGTGTTTTTGCGTTTCTGGATGGTGGGAACATATCTGATATAACGGTTGCGTGTGACTATAAGCGCATCTACGACGGCGACCTCGGCCCCAATACCGGAGGCATGGGGAGCTACAGTCCACCGCCGTTTTGGGACTCCGACCTGAAAGCGACCGTCCGATCTCAGATTATTCAGCCGGTGGCGGACCAGATGGTGAAGCTCGGATGCCCGTTCCGTGGAGTCCTGTACGGCGGTATCATGTTGACAGACGAGGGTCCGAAGGTCTTCGAGTTCAACTGCCGATTGGGCGACCCTGAAGCCCAGGTGGTGCTACCCAGGCTAGAATCAGACCTTCTCGACGTGATCGTCGCGACGGTCGGCGGACGGCTGTCCGAGTGTCCCGTCCGGTGGTCGGGAGATAACTGGGTTGGAGTTGTTCTGGCCTCTGAGGGCTATCCCAACGCATACGAGACCGGCGCCGAAATCACCGGTATCCCCGTCCCCACCGAGGGTCGAGTCGTATTCCATGCCGGCACGCAAATCCGCGACGGAAAGACCGTAACGTCCGGCGGGCGCGTATTGACCGCCGCCGCGCGCGGGACTACCCTCGCAGACGCCCGCCAAAGAGCGTACCGGCTGGCACATGAAATCGAATTCGCCAACGCTTACTATAGAAGAGACATCGCCGAAATAGACTGAGGGAGTAGGAAACCATGCCCCTTGTTAGTGTACTGATGGGTAGCAGCTCGGACAGACCTGCGATGGAGCCAACTGTCGAGGTCCTCGAACAACTTGGAATCGAACATGAGGTCGAGGTCATGTCGGCGCACCGGACCCCGGATAGGGTGCGGGAATATGGGATGACGGCCAGGGACCGCGGAGTCGAGGTAATCATTGCCGGCGCCGGCGGATCGGCCGGACTTCCGGGCGTGCTTGCCTCCTGGACGACGCTGCCGATAATCGGGGTGCCCATCCCATCGAGCGACCTCAAGGGCATAGACGCGCTGTACGCGATCGCCCAGATGCCGCCCGGAATTCCGGTGGCCTGCGTCGCCGTCGGCGCGTGGGGCGCCAGGAACGCGGCATTCCTGGCCGCGCAGATCCTGGGCGGCAAACATGAATCTGCGCGGAAAGCCTACGACGAGTACCGAGACAGTCTGAAGCGTCGCTAGACCGGACATCACACTCACATGATAGACCGATACTCCAGACCACGAATGAAGAAGATCTGGTCTGATGAAAGCAAGTATGACAAGTGGCTGCTCATCGAGCTGGCCGTGTGCGAGGCGTGGACCGAGGCTGGAGTCATTCCAACCGAGGATATGCGGAAGTTACGCGACTCGCGGTACGACATCGACCGCCTCAACGAAGTCCTGGCCATCACCAAGCACGACATGACCGCGTTCCTACGGTCGGTCACTGAGAAACTCGGCCCCGAGGGCAGGTGGCTCCATCTCGGCCTGACCACCAGCGACGTGTGGGACACTGCCACCAGTATGCAGCTTGCGGAGGCGGCCGACGCGCTGGACGCCGAGATCGGCAAGTGCATCGACGTCCTGGCGCGACGAGCCTGCGAACACAAGAGTACGCTCATGATGGGCCGGACCCACGGAGTCCACGCCGAACCGGTCACACTGGGCCTCAAGCTGGCGCTGTGGTGGGACGAAATGCGCAGGAACCGCAAGCGGCTCCGAAACGCGAGGCGTGAGATAGCGGTCGGCAAGATCTCCGGCCCTGTTGGCACCAATGCCACCGTTCCGCCGGACATCGAGAGCCGGGTATGCGCGAATCTGGGGATCGCGGTGGCGCCGGTATCAAATCAGGTCATTCAGCGAGACCGACACGCGAGCTTCATCACAACTTTGGCCGTCATCGCCGCGTCCCTTGAGAAGTTCGCGACCGAAGTCCGCGGGCTGCAGCGTACGGAAATCCGGGAAGTGGAGGAGCCATTCTCGGAAGGCCAGACCGGCTCGTCATCGATGCCTCACAAGCGAAACCCGGAGCTAAGTGAAAGGGTCTGCGGACTGGCCCGGCTCATCCGGGGCCATGCGGTCACTGCCCTCGAAAACGTTGCGCTCTGGGGAGAACGAGACATAAGCCATTCGTCCGCGGAACGGCTGATTCTGCCGGACTCCTGCATGGCGCTGGACTACATCCTGGACCTCTTCACCGGCGTACTCGCCGGGATGAGGGTTTACCCTGAACGGATGAAGCAGAACCTCGAACAGACGCGCGGGCTGCTCTTTTCTCAGCGACTCATGCTGACATTGATCGAGAAGGGTATGAGCAGAGACGATGCGTACAAAGTCATGCAGACGAATTCTGCCCGTACCTGGGACGAGGAGGCCGACTTCCGGGAGCTGGTCCGGGTCGATCCCGCGATCCGCGAACGCCTCAGCCAGGCTGACCTGGACAACATATTTGACTACGGATACTACGTCAGGTTCGTGGACGACGTGTTCGCCCGGGCCGGACTGAGCTGAAATCAGAACAGCAGATGGGATAAAGACATGACCACAATTCTCGAAACGAATCTACCGGACCTGTTGTACCGCGGCAAGGTAAGAGATACATACGCGATCGACGACAAGACACTTCTCATGGTCGCTACCGACCGCATCTCGGCGTTCGACGTCGTACTGCCCTCGGGTATCCCCGACAAGGGAGTTGTACTGAATCAGATATCGGGATTCTGGTTCGATAAGACGTCCCATCTCATCCCGAATCACATGATTCAGATGGCGACCGACCGCGCCGATCTGGAGATTCCGGAAGGTGTCGCAAGGAGGGCGATGGTCGTGCGGAAGGCGGACCGCATCGACATCGAGTGCGTCGTCCGGGGGTTCATAACCGGCTCTGCGTGGTCCGAATACAGACGCGCGGGTACGGTTCAAAACAGGCCGATGCCTTCCGGCCTGCGTGAGGGCGACCCGTTCCCGGAGGTCCTGTTTACGCCTACGACCAAGGCGGAACAGGGACATGACGAGAACATGAGCTGGGATGAGGTGGTGGACATGGTCGGCCTGGACATGGCTGAGCGTCTGCGTGACACGACGATCACCGTGTACGAGTTCGCCAGAGACCTCGCCAGCGATCAGGGCATCATCATAGCCGATACCAAAATGGAGTTCGGAACGGTCGATGGCCGGCTCATCCTAATAGACGAGCTGCTGACCCCCGACTCCAGCCGCTTCTGGGACTCCGGCGGTTACCAACCGGGAAAGTCACAGCCGAACTACGACAAGCAGTTCGTGAGAGACTGGCTGGACGACTCGGGTTGGGATCACGAGCCGCCTGCGCCCGGGCTGCCGCCGGATGTCGTACAGAGGACAAGCGAGAGGTACAAAGAGGCGTATCGGAAACTGACTGGTCGCGCACTGTCGTAAGATAATACGTCAATCTCGAGGAATGGCGGAGTTTCATGTCAACAGCTTCGGGAAGATCAAGATCGAAGATGACCTCGACCCGGGTTCGCGCCGCGCGCCGCGCGCGGCGGCAGCGTCGCAGGCGCGTTTACAGATATGCGGGTGGAATTGTCGTCGCAATCGTCGCAGCCGCACTCATAATCTCGCTGTTCATACAGGGCCTTCCGCTGCAGGGCCTGTTCAGCGGCGGAGCGCCGGAAGGTCCGGGTGTCCGGATCGCGTCTCAGGGGGCGACCCACGTGGAGCGCGGCGAAGAGCATCCCGCGTATAGCTCGGTCCCCGCGACCTCTGGGTGGCACTACGATTTGCCGCTCGCCCCGGCTCCGTGGGGCATCTACGATGAACCCCTCGCGGACGAGGTGCTGCTGCACAACCTGGAACACGGCTACGTTAACGTCCACTACGACTGCGCCGACGGTTGTCCTGAGCTGGTCGAGCAGTTGACGGCGGTCGTGCAGGAAGGCATTGACCGTGGAGGCAAGCTGCTCATGAGTCCATATCCGGGAATGGACACCCGGATCTCGCTGACCGCGTGGACATTCCTGGACCAGTTCGATGAGTTCGACGAGGAGCGAATCGATGCGTTCTTCCAGGCTCACGAGAGCTCGCCCAACGCTCCCGAATACCGACTTCCCAGATGACCGCGTTTCTGGCCAGGGTCTATATCAAGCTGAAGCCCAGCGTCAATGATCCGCAGGGTCTGACGATCCGGAGCGGACTCCACCAGTTGGGGTTCGAGTCGGTTTCGGATGTCCGGGCTGGCAAGTACATGGAGATCAGACTGGCGGCAGACGACAGGGCTGAGGCCACGCGACAGGTCTCGGAGATGTGTGATCAGCTTCTGGCCAACCCGATTATCGAGGACTTCAGCTTCGACATCGAGTCCGCCTAGTCGCGTATCCTCACCGGCCGGTGGCGGATGTCCTCCCGCGCGATGCCCGGCTGTCTCGGCATCGAACGCTCCGGGCTGGGCGAGCCGCCTACTCCGAGATCGTGCCTTTGGTGCTGGGGATCTGCCCTGCCCTACGCGGATCGGACTCCAGCGCAGTCCTCAGCGATCTCGCCAGGCTCTTGAATATCGCCTCAGCCTTGTGGTGGTTGTTGACGCCGGACAGAAGGCGGACGTGGAGGTTGAAACGGCCCTCCCTGGCGAATGACTCCAGGAAATGCCGGATCAGGTCGCCGGAGAGTCCGCCCAGGTCGCTGTCTCCGATATCGGCGTCGATGACGGAGTAGCCGCGGCCCCCGAAGTCCACCACGGTGAGAGCAAGAGCCTCGTCCAGCGGCATCATGGTATGCGCGGCTCGCCGTATTCCGGCCCCATCGCCGACCGCTTCCGAGAGGGCGCGACCGAGTACGATCCCCAGGTCTTCAACGACGTGGTGCAGCCCGACCTCAGTGTCCCCTTCAGCGGTAACCCCGATATCCATGAGGCCGTGGCGGGCAAGTTGTGCCAGAAGGTGTTCGAGCATACCGTTGGCCGCGCTCAGCTCATATACGCCGGTCCCATCGATTTTTATGTCAACTTCGATCTGGGTCTCAGCGGTGACACGTTCGACATGGGAAGTCCTGCTGCCCTCCGTCATTGGGCAATCTCCCAGATGGCGGTGAGGAAGCGGCTGTTCTGGTCGGGTGTGCCGATCGCAACCCTGAAGCAGTCCCGAAGGCGGTCCGAGCCGAACTTCCTTACGAAGATCCCCCTAGCGGCGAGCTGATCGACCGTGTTCTGCGCGGCTTCAGGGTCGTCGAGCTGGCATAGGATGTAGTTGCCATGGGATGGCCAGGGTTTGACACCGTCGATCTCCTCGAGTGCGGCGTACAGGTCCTGCCGATCCTCAACGATCCGCCCGACGTTCGCCAACAGGTAATCCCGGTCTTCGAGCGAGGCGATCGCGGCGGCCTCGGCGGCGATGTTCACGTTATAGGGGGACTTGATGTCGATGATGTGGTCAACAAGGGCCGTGTCCATGATCCCGTACCCGATCCGCAGTCCTGCCAGTCCTGCCCACTTGCTCATCGTTCGGAGGATCACCAGGTTCTCGTACTCCCCTATCAGGCCGGCGACGGTCTCATCGCAGAACTCGTAGTACGCCTCGTCGATGACCACGATCAGGCCGGTGTCCAGCAGAGATCGGACCTGCTGCTCTGTCGCGAGATTGCCGGTCGGGTTGTTGGGAGAGCTGATAAAGATGATCTTCGTGTTCTCGTCGATGGCGTCGCGGACGGCGGGAAGGTCGATCTCGAACAGCTCGTCACGTTGAACGAGCCGGAGCTCGCCGCCGGCGACCCTGGCGCAGAACGAGTACATCGCGAACGTTGGATCGCAGTCCAGGATGGCATCTCCAGGCTCGATGAACAGCCTGAACAGGAGGTCGATCAGCTCGTCGCTCCCGGCGCCGGCTATGATGTTCTCCGGGCCGAACCCCGTATAGTCCGACAGCGCGGCGCGAAGCCGGCGCTGGAACGGGTCAGGATATATGTGGATGTCCGCTTCTCCAACGGCTCTGCTCGCATTCGGGGACGGTCCGTACGGGTTCTCATTTCCGTTGAGTTTGACGACGGCGTCAATCGGAATTCCCGCCTGCTGGGCCAGCATCTCCGGTGGGTCGATTGGTTGGTAGGTCTGGACCGAGGCCAGGTGCGGCCTGATAAGGTCTTCGACTCGCCTCTGTGCCATTTGGTCCTCCTAAACTTCAGTACGATTCGACTCTCGGTAACAGATTATCCCATCACACGGGACAATCATACGCTTGATCGACCGTGATGCGGAGGTCAGGACAGCTCACTTCTGATCTCAGCGGCCTCGGCGTGCGCCGTCAGGCCCTCGGCCCTGGCGATGACAGCGGCCGCCTCCGACAGCCGGCTCGACTCCTCGTCCGCGAGCGCGATCACGGGCATGACTTTCGTGAACGTGTGAACCCCCACACCCGAGTTGAACCTCGCCGTCCCGGACGTGGGCATAACGTGGCTCGGGCCCGCGACGTAATCGCCAAGCACCTCGTGCGAGAACTCGCCGATGAACAGCGCCCCGGCGTTCCTGATCCTGCCGACATGGGACCACGGGTCCTGGACGGAAAGGCACATGTGCTCTGGAGCGAACGCATTCGCGAGATCGATGGCTTCGTCAACGGTCTTGACGACCGCGATGCAGCCCTGCCCTTCAACCGCGGCCCGGGCGACTTCACCCCTGCTCAACCTCTCAATCCTGGTCTCGATCTCCTCCGCTACCTGCCACGCCAAAGATTCGGACGTACACACCAACACCGGTCGTGCCAGCGCATCGTGTTCAGCCTGGGCCAGCAGATCGGCGGCGCACAGGGTGGGATTAGCCGACCCGTCCGCGACGATCAGCGTCTCCGTTGGTCCGTACAGGCCGTCGATGCCGACGTCGCCGTAAACCAGCTTCTTGGCGAGCGTGACAAAGATGTTACCCGGTCCGCAGACCATGTCAACGGCCGGAACGGACTCCGTGCCATATGCCATCGCCGCTACCGCCTGCGCTCCCCCGACTGAGAATACGCGGTCGATCCCGGCGATGCGGGCAGCCGCCAGCACCGTCGGATGCGGCAGGCCGTCGATCTTGGCCGGAGAGCACAGGACAATGTGGTTTACCCCAGCCACCGCAGCAGGAATCGCGGTCATGAGAACGGTGGATGGAAGCGGCGCGCTGCCCCCGGGAACATAGATCCCGACGCTATCACAAGGCCGGACGATCGCGCCGTATCCCAACCTGAAATCCATCCAATCGCGCGATTTCGTGGCCTCGTGATAGTCCCTGATCCGGCCGGCCGACACTTCCAGCGCGTCGATCACACGGCGGTCCACGGTATTCGCGGCCGCTTCGAGAGCCTCGGCCCCTACTTCCAGACCGGTCTGACTCTGTCCCTCCAGCTCCCGCGCCAGACGCAGGATGGCGCTATCTCCCTCATCACGCACGAGGCTGATGATTCGTGAGACAGTTTCGAGTGGCGTGAGTCGCTCTCCGAATACACGTTCGGTGACCTCAAGCGACGACATCGGGACAGAGACCAGGTCGAGCCGCCGTCCTTCAGACAGGACACGCATCGCGGCATCGGCGCCGTGAACGATTCTCACGACAGGTATCCTCTCAGGCCAGACACGATCGTATCAATCGACTCTGCCCTGAACTCGGCTACCCGATTCCTCGGGACGGTTTCGTAGAGGGATTCAAGGGAGTCTCCGATCGACTCAATGAACGCTTCCGCATGTCCGTAAGCGGGATGCCGGTCATCGCTGGCGGCAATTCTCCCAGCCATGAAGCGAAGACGCTCCCACGAGAAACCGCCATTGACGACTCTCAATACCCAATCTTTCCAATTCAGGAGGTCGTCGCTGGGCAGGAATCGCACACTCACTTTACGTGGATCGAAGTCGGTGTCTGCGACCGACCGTTGAACGTCCACCCACACCTCACGGTCGAGGTCGAGCTGTAGGGCGCGGTCCCACACCTTCGCGAGCTCCTTGTCTTCGAATACGCCGGACTCTCCGAAGTATGGCCTGAACATGCGGACAATGTATGATTCGTCGGCCAGTAAGTGGGTGATGTACCCGGCGATGAACGCGCGGGTTGGGCCATCGTGTTCAGCCGCATCCATCATTTCAGGATAGGCCGCGAACATCGTCTCAACGCCGGTCCCTATCGACTCGAAGTCCAACTCCACGAAGTGGTACTCGGAGCGCGCGCGCTTGGTGAGCGCCCGGATGTCCGGAGACGTCGCGCCCAGGTAGAAATATCCGAGGTGAGAATCGATATCCGGGTGCCGCACTTCCGCGGCGCCGCTGATGGCTAGCTGTATGTGGGCAGGCAGATTTGGCATGTGCGGGCTATCGGTAGAACCTCATCGGTTTTGTCGGCATGGTCAGATAGGTAGCGTCCCACCCCGGTTATGGCTGCGGATATCCGCTACTGGAATCAGGTAAGGCTGGCGAATGACTTGCATTCAGACTGGAAAACATAGTTAGGTTTGGAGACGGTGACGCTGGACCCGCCGATCTCGCGCAGCCGGTCCACCGCGGCAAGCAGCCGACGCTCCTCGATGATTACGGTCACGGCAAACCAGCCTATGCCATCGGGTGAGAAGACCCTTGAGATCGTCGGACCTCGCAGGCCGGAGATGTCATCGTGTGCGAGCACATACTCAGCGACATCCTCCGCGGTCGCCCCCTTCATGTTGGCGGTGACGCTGACGTATCCTCTCGAACCGAGGTGGGCCTCCATCATTTCTAGCATCAGGCGCGCGCTCGCGAGCCGGGCGGCGTCTTTTTCCGGGTCCATGCGGCGCGATACCACACAGGCCTCCGAGGTGATCGCGGTCCCGCCGTCTATCTGTTTCAACCTGTTTTCGCGTATCGTCGTCCCGCTTTCGGTGATGTCCCCTATTATGTCGGCGAACCCCATCGCCGGAGCGGCCTCCAGCGTGCCGCTGGACCGCACCAGGCTGAAATACCTGACGCCATGGGCGAGCAGGTGTCTCCGGATCAGACGCGGGTACTTTGTCGCAATCCGCAAGTCGTGGCCCTGACTCCTGAACTCCACCGATATGTCAGCAAGGTCGGATATCGACGTGACATCGACCCAGGAATCCGGAACGGCAATTACGAGCCGGCTCCTCCCGAAGCCCAGCCCGTCAATGACGACCCTGGAATCGCCGTCCTCCCGGCGGCTCTCGAAGAACTGGTCCTTGCCGACTACCCCGACGTCGATGCTCCCCTCATCCACTTTGCCGGTGATGTCAGCCCCCCGCTGGAACATGACAGTGACCCCGGGCGCCGAAGAGATCCCTGCGACGTAGCGACGAGAGTTCGCCCGCGAGACCGGCAGTCCGCAGGAGCGCATGAACGACATGCAGGGTTCGTGCAAAGCGCCGCTGCTTGGAAGCGCCAGACGCAGCGCGGAACCCCTCATCGACCGCAGCGCGATCCGGTCGGCGCCTTGCGCCCCGCAGTACTGGACCTCATAACATTCACGACTGTGGACCTCTCATTAAGAACGTGGGGACTCTCTTTCACCGATCTCTACCTGACTTGCTCGCAGCGCCGACTTGCCGGCAGGCGAGGACCACTTCGTCGATATTCAAAGCGAAGCCGCTGGCCGGAACGTCCGCGCCGCCGAACGCGCGAACGAGGTCATCGTAGCGTCCTCCGCCTCCCAGCTCGAACTCGGAGTCATCGGAACCCGTCTGAAACTCGAACACGATCCCCGTATAGTAGTCCAGCCCGCGAACGAACGACATGTCCACGTGGATCGCCGTCTCGTCAACGCCGGCAGCGACCAGCGCCGACAGCGTGGCCTCAAGGTCTTCGACACATTCTACCGAAGCGCCGCTGTCAGTGAGCAATCGACCGACCCGTCCGACGACTTCCGACGGCGGCCCGTTGGTTGAAACCAGCCTGATAACGTTTTCGACGGCGGCCATGAATTCCGGCTCAGACGCGGACTGCTGCAGTCGACTGACCAGTCGAGCCATGATCTGCTCCGGGGTCCTTCGTCCTGTGGGGATCGAGATCGAGTGTCCAAGCGCTTCCAGTGCGGGACCGTCGCTGTCCGCCCTGCTGCGATTCTCCGTCGGCTCCTGGTCGAGTCGTCCTATAAGACCGGCTGCCGATGCCAGCCGGAGCAGTCGGTCCACGCCGTTGGACGGCGGCACGACCTCGTCCAGGTTTGAAATGACCAACATCTGGAGGGGTTCCGACAGACCCTGCGCTTTGACCAGCTCGCGTATGATTCCGATGTGGCCGACCCTGATGGTGTATTCGGATATCCCGGCTGACTCGACGCAGCGGGCCGCGGTGAGCAGAGTTTCCACGTCTCCCGCGCTGCTGGGAACCCCTATCAATTCACCGCCAACCTGTGGGAACTGTCGAAACCTCGAACCTCGGACCCCTCCATATCTGAACACAGGGCCGGAGTACAGGTATCTGCGCGCCTCCGCTGGCTGTGGCACGTTCTCGATGTACCACCGGATCACCGACGGCGTGAATTCGGGCCGCAGGCTTACTGTTATCCCCCCAGGATCGGCAAAGGAGTACAGGTTGCCCGCAATCTCCCCGCCGGACTTTCTTACGAACAGGTCAGTCTGTTCGATAATCGGCGTGTCAAGCGTGCTGAACCCGGCCTGTGACAGGACACTGGTAATCCTGCTCGTGATTGCTATGCTGGTCTCGGCCTCCTCCGGACCGAGATCTCGCATCCCCCGGAGTCTGGCTATCAAGTTTTTCTCCACGACCCGCAGGCCCCCCTGTTCGGCTGGATTTTACATCAGCGGGAGACGGGCGTTCAATTCGATTGCCGATGCCGGGGTCGAAAGAGACGCGGCGTCACGATCCGATCGCTCCCGGGTTATCGGGTTGGACCGGCTCTCCTCTGCCGCTGCGCCGGACCGTGACCCGGAAACAGTCGTGACAGACCGCATGTTCGTGTTCCAGGAAACCGGGATATCAGAGCCATTTCATACCATATAAAGCTATATTTTCCGTGTCAGGTTGCATGTTATACGGGCCATCGGCAATCTCCGTACTGCGTTAGCTCCTGGTCCGATGGCACAGGTTGACGGGGATTACAGGGTGCAGGATAATCAGTTTGCCAACGAATAGTGGAGGTTTGTATAGACGGTGACACGCCGAGAGCTGCTCAAGGGCAGTACACAGACCCTGCTCCTGTCATTGTTGGTTGATCGGCCAATGTACGGCTACCAGCTGGCAAAAGAGATTGAGCAGAGAAGCAGCGGCTATTTCAGATTCAAGGAAGGCACGCTGTACCCCGCTCTGCACCGGCTCGAACGGGATGGAATGGTCACGGGCAGGTGGAGCGAGTCGCCCTCGGGTCACAACCGCAGGTACTACCACATAACCGGCCTGGGTAGATCTCGGCTCAAGTCAATGCTCTGTGAGTGGGACCGGTTCGCCGCCGCCGTGAACCTGGTCGCACAGCCGGAAGCTAACTGATTGCGTGATGGCGTATGCCTGTCCATATTGTGGGTTACCTCGATAGCGTTGCACGGCGACTGCATCTTGAGCCGGTCCAAAGTGCCGAGATCTTGGATGAGTTGCAGTCACACATCGAAGACTCCACTCATGCGCTGGAGCAGGACGGCAGGCCCGCTGACGAGGCGATCGCCTCTGCTATAAATGAGCTGGGGCCGATGGGCCGGCTGGTGGACATGATGTATGAGGTCCACTCCCGTGGGTCATGGCGCCACACTGCCCTGGCGGTCATTCCCCACCTTCTGCTGGCGCTCACGTATGCCTTCCACATGTGGACCAACCCCGTTTGGGTGGGCCTGATACTGACTACGGCGATGGTCGCAAGCCTCGTGGGGTGGCGCAAGGGCCGGCCAAGATGGACCTATCCGTGGCTGGGATACTCATTGATGGCGCCGATAGTGTCCTGGGGTCTGGCAATGAGCGCGGTAGGATACGGAGCCTGGAGCGTGGTCACTCAGGGATCGCTGCCCCTCAGCATACCCATATACATAGCGTCGTTCGTTTACATTGCGTTCTCGATGTGGATAGTGATCAGATTCCTCTCCAAGGTGGCGAAGCCGGACTGGGTGATGGCGTCGCTCGCGATACTGCCGGTCCCCTTTCTCGCATACTGGTTTTTCTTCTTCTACAACTGGGGATTTGCGCTGAAGGAGAACGCGGCGCAGCTCAGGCACGTTGACAGCAGCGCTGCGATAGTATTCTTGATTATTGCCGCCGCGACGGCGGTCTTCTTCAGAATTGGCAGGCGTATCGTCCGGGTGGCGCTGTTGCTGGTCACGACGCCGTCGCTGATTATTTTGGCCTGGTTGAGCTACCACGGCGGACAGGGCTACCTTGCCGTCTTCATATTCGCCGTTGTGTCGCTGGCGGTCCTGCTCAGCCCGGCGTTCTTCAACCGGAGAGACTCGCGTGAAGAACTCGCTGACGCAGGGTCAGCTGACGGAATTGCACACACTGAGAAGCGGCGCTCGCCTCCGCTCTACCGTTAGACTTGTACGGTTTCACACCACATGCCCAGTCGTCCGGCGACCCGTTGCGTACTGTCAACTCCCACGGCGTTCTTCGGACTGGATGAATGGAAGATACAGGTTCTGACGTGCCAAGGCGGATGACCAAACTACGGCCTGACGGCAAAGTCGCCATCGTGGTGGACAGCGCCGCGTCTGTCCCGGCCGAGTTCCGAGACCATCCGTTGACGTTTACCGTTCCGATGCTGCTGGATATTGCGGGCAGGACCTACAGGGACGGAGTCGATCTCACCACCGCGGAGTTCTACCGAATGCAGCGGGAGAATGCGGGCCACACCACCACTTCGGCCCCAACGCCGGGAGACTTTCTCACCGCGTTCGAGGACGCGTCCCGCGTGTCTGAGTCCGTGCTCTGCATCACCGTATCCGGCGCCTTCAGCTCCGCGGGCCGGTCGGCGGCCGCGGCGATCGAACGGTTCAAGTCTCTCGGCTCAGGAACCGAGGTGAGGGGCCTGGACTCGGAGAGCGCCGTCGGCGGGGAGGGCCTGATCGCCTGGGAAGCGCTCAAGGCAAGCGCTAATGGTTGGAATATCGAAAGTGTAGAGGCGCGGACACAAAGCGTTCGAGAGCATATTTACCTGTTGGCATATGTCGATACGCTGTACTACCTGTGGAAGGGGGGACGTGTGCCGGGGATCGCGCACGCAGCGGTCTCTCTGTTACGGCTGAAACCGGTCTTCGAGCTGCACAGATCGGAGGTCCGCAATCTGGCGAGGCCACGGACTGCCGCGCGGGCAGCGTCACGGCTGGTTGAGCTGATGGCGGATCGAGTGGATGGGCGCCGTGTTCACGCAGCTGTGATGCACGCGGAGGACAGCGATAGCTCCCGCCTGCTTATGGATGCGATCGACCGTGAGTTCGATTGCATAGAGCTGTTCGAGACTGAGTTTACTCCGGTCATGGGCGCCCACATAGGACCGGGGATGGTTGGCGTGGCGTTCTGGACCGAGGATGGGGATGAGCTTAAATGAGTAGCAGGTAGGAATGGTCCAGCCCTACAACGTCGATAAGACCTCGTCCGCGGCCTCAAGGGTCTGCGCAATGTCTTCCGCGCTGTGCTCGGTCGATACGAACCAGATCCCTCTTCCGATCAGGCGAATCCCCTGCCCTAGCATCGCCTCACAGAACCGCGAGTACAGCTCCATGTCCGCGTGAGCCACGTGCTCACGCCAGTCCGAGATAGCGTCCGCGTCCGTGAACGTCAGCGAAAATACGGGCCCAGGTCCCTGAATCAGCGCCGGTATCTCGTGCTTGGCGCACAGCTCGCGGAGACCGTCCATCAAAGCGCTGCCTGCGTTGTACAGCCGATCGAGCGCGGCCCCGTCATCGGCGCAGATGCGGTCCAGGCACGCGTTGGCGGCAGCCAGAGACATGACGTTGCCGTTGACGGTGCCGCCATGCAGCGCCGATCCGTCAGCCAGAAGCGACATGATGTCGGCATTCCCGGCGAACATTGCGATCGGAAAGCCTCCCGCCATCGCCTTCGCGTAGGTCGAGAGGTCTGCGGTGACACCCAACATCTCCTGCACTCCGCCGGGGGCTACCCTGAAGCCGGTAATGACCTCGTCGAATATAAGCACCACCCCGTGCCGGTCGCACAGCGCGCGCAGTCCTTCGAGGTAGCCCGGCCGCGGCATTATGCAGTTGGTATTGCACATGATCGGCTCGGTCAGCGCCGCGGCCACGTCGTGTCCGGGCATCTCCAGGACTTTGCGGACCGCCTCCAGATCATTCCACGGGAGCGCCACAATGTCGGCGGCAGTGCTCCCCGAAACTCCTTCCGACATCGCCACAGGGATTGGGTTCTCCCTGTCGCCGGCGCCGGCCGAGTCCGCAAGGGTCGTGCTGTAGCTGACCGAGTCGGCCCAGCCGTGGTACTGGCCCTCGAACTTGATGAACCGGGAACGTCCGGTGTACGCCCGCGCCAGCCTGAGCGCTGCCTGGACGACCTCGGTGCCGGACGAGGCGAATCGGACGAGCTCGGCGTTTGGGATAAGCCGTTGGAGCTTTTCCGATACCGTGATTTCGAGTTCATGCTGGCCGGCGAAGGTCATTCCAACAGATATCGAACGGCTGACCACGTCATTCAGCCAACCGGGAGAGTGTCCGAAGATGTTGGGACCCTGCCCCAGCACATAATCTATGTAGGTGTTGCCGTCAACATCGGTGAGCTGACTGCCAGCGCCGTGGGTGAAGAACAGCGGCACGGGTGATTCTGAGAGCCGGACGTTGCTGCTGACGCCTCCCGCCTGAGATCGACGCGTCCGGCATACAGTTCCCGACTGCGCTGCAAGCTCATGGTGCGCTCCGGAGACATTCGGCAAGTAGGTGGCGCGCCCGGCAGGATTTGAACCCGCGACACCTGGTTCCGAAGACCAGTGCTCTGTCCACTGAGCTACGGGCGCATCACTCCTATGGCTCCCGTTCGGGATGCCGGTTCCAGTGTACCAACCCACTGTCTCGGCACGCTACCGAATGGCTGCTAAACCCGGACCAACTCCCGGACGAAGTGGCGAAACTCCTGAGAGCCCGTCTTCCGCAGCTTGGCATCATCCGTGAACTCGACGTCACCGAGGTCCTGCAGCAGCTCGATGTGCGCGACGATCTCCGACAGCGCCATGAACAGATTGCCGCCTATGAGTTTTCTCCGCTCGAAGACGCCCCGCGTAACCTGCTCCAGTCCTGTGGGACGTTCGTCTATGCGGTGGAGGATCTGACCCATTCGCCGGCCGTGGTGATTGATTACCTCGCCGGCCCGGCCAACCGATACGAAGTTGAACCGGCCCCGGTTGAAGAGTCTGTGAGCCGGGAGAACAGCCGTCTCGCTTTGGAGGCCCAGGATGGTCTTCAGCGACCTCATGTAAACCTCCAGGCCGTATGACTTTGACGGGTCGCTGAACTTGTCGGGGAGATCTTCCGCGACGTGGTCCGCGAAACCCGCCTTGGTCGTGGGATGGGGCGTGATCTCCGGGAGTACGTGATCGCCGGTGAACACAATGCCGTCCAGGGTGAGACACAGCTCGTCCGGCGAGTGTCCGGGGGCATAAATGAACCCGAGGTCGCCGATCTGATCGCCGTCGTCAACTTCCCGATGAACCGACAGATGTTGGCGGGCGGCGACGTAACGGCGATTGCGGGCGGCGTATGAGGAGCTTCGCCGGTCGAGACTCCCCTTCACTACACGGTTCATCTCGGCGTGTATCGGCGACGCGTCGCGGTCCTGGACCTCCCACGGGTTGTAGGTAATCAGCGCCGCGTACATCCGGTGCGCCCACAACGACGCGTTGCCCGAATCGATCAGCTCGGCGGTGGAGCCGTCATGGTCCGAGTGACCGTGGGTCACGATTGCGCGATCGATGTCCGCCACAGATAGGCCGGCGACGCGAAGCCCATCCTCCAGATCCGCGAATGACCCCTGTGCCCCCGGATCGATAAGGGTCATGCCCTCGTGGTCGAAAACGTAGCACCAGGTGGGCCCGGTGCGTGAGGGCCAGTCCTGAGGCACCCCGATAGCAACTATCTCTTGTCCGCTGATTGTAGTGAGCCTGACGACCATTCGGTTGCCCTGCGGATCACCTGGTCTGATGGTGTCCACAGAGGCAAATCCAACCGGCATAAAGGTACTCTCCTCAGGGGGGACAGAAGTAGGGGCCAACGTGGGTCCTGTGAATCAGGAAGAGGTGGGGTGAGCGAAGGGATTCGAACCCTCGATCTCCAGGGCCACAACCTGGCGCCTTACCTCTTGGCCACGCTCACCATAGTCACTCAGAAAGTCTAGCATCCACCGATTCGGAGGGTCAACGAACGCACATGGCGGACAGCGTCTGATTGCGTGATCGTTGGAGACGATGAGGGTCTGCCGGCAGAGGAGATACGGACCCAGCCGGACGCGGCGCCGGCAGCCTAGGACTCGCCCGCAGGCTCCATAATCTGCTGGAGGTCCCTGCTGGTCAGCGCTTCGAGAAGCTCGGAGACCATCACGTCCGCTTTCGTGTGGTGCCGCAGAGGAAGGCTCGGATCGACGCTATAGACGTTTCGTCTGCCTGACTTGCGTCTGGTGATGTATCCAGCCTGTTCCAGGTCTGAGATAATTTTGTGCGTAGTCCTCTCAGTGACCCCGATGTGCTGCGCGATCTCGCGCGCCGTGCTGGTGGAGTAGTGCGAGATGTGGCTGAGCACCAAGCCGTGGTTGGTAATGAAGGTCCAACGTGAGGCGCTGGTCAACGGAATGGCCCTCCACGTAGGTTGACGGAATAGTAGCACAACGACAATGGCAGTTCAATTCGATCGGTCTGGTTGCGGTGAACGGTCCGGCTCTCCCGCCTCACCGACCCGATGCCAGGTCATTCGCAAGCTGAACGAGGGTACGGACCGGGACCCCGGTTGATCCCTTCGGATTGATTCCGCCGGTCGTGGTGACTCGCGTGGTCGCGGCAATGTCGAGATGCGCCCATTGGGACTCTCCGGCGAACTCCCCGATGATAAGCGCGCCGGTGATGGCGCCCGCGCCTACGCCTCCGGTGTTCTTGATGTCGGCAATGTCGCTGCTGTAGTCCGCCTTGTACGAGTCGTAAGTTGGCAGCTGCCACATTCGCTCTCCAACCGCGGCTCCGGCCGCGACGATCCGGTCCACCCAGGCCTGGTCGTTGCCGAACACACCGGTTGCGCCGTCTCCCAGAGCGACACGGACCGCGCCGGTAAGCGTCGCGACGTCCACAATCCTGCTCAGCCCGTTCTCGACCGCGTAGCAGAGGGCGTCAGCCAGCACCAGGCGTCCCTCGGCGTCCGTGTTGCCGATCTCGATCGTCTTGCCGTTCATGGCCCTGACCACGTCACCGGGACGTTGCGCACGCCGGCCGGGCATGTTTTCCGTCGCCGGGATGATCCCCCATACATTTATCCTGGGCCTCAAAGTGCCTATGGCGCGCATTGCGCCAATCACGCACGCCCCTCCGGACATGTCGCTCTTCATGGTCAACATGCCCGATGCAGACTTCAGGTCCAGCCCGCCGCTGTCGAATGTGATCCCCTTCCCCAGCAGACCGAGACTGTTTCCCGGATGATCGGGATCGCCCGCGTACTTGATCACGATGAACTTTGGCGGCTCCTCTGTGCCCTGGGCGACCCCGGCCAGCGCGCCCATGCCGAGCGACTCCATGTCGGAACGCTCGAGCACCGTGACGTCCATGCCGTGCTCCCTGCCGACTTCGACAGCGATCTCGGCCATCCTGGTGGGCGTCATGAAGTTCGCGGGTTCGTTTCCCATCTCGCGGGCGAGGTTCACCGCGTCCGCGATCACCAGACCGTCGTGAGCGCCGCCTTCCACGGCGCCCACCTTGTCCGCGTCAAACTCGACAACGTTGACCGACTCGATCGTCCCGGAGTCCGAAGACCCCTTGTACTTGTCGAAGGTGTACAGACCGAGTCCTATCCCTTCGGCGGAGACCTGTCCGGCGACTCGGGCATCGAGCCCCGCCGCCCCACCGCCGTGGGCAACCGTGGAGTAGCTGGTCAACCCCTTCGATGCGAGCAGGCGCGCCACTCCGGCGTGAACTTCCCTGGCGACATCCGCGTCGAAAGCATCGCGCTTACCGAGGCCCGCGACGACGACGCGCTTGGCGGCGAGCTTGCCGAGCCCGTATATGAGCGTCAATTCGCCCTTCTTGCCGGTTATGTCGCCTTCGGAGATGAGGTCGCTGATTGCGCCGTCGAGAGCGGCATCGACTGCTGACGTCGAGCCGCCAGGGTCCGACACGCCCTCGAACAGGTTGACGACGATCGCGGGGTCGGAGCGTTCGACGATGTTGCCGTGGATGACGTTGATCTGCATTCATGTTCTCCTGTGCTCTATGTTTGGCCAGTGTGCCCAAGACGCCCGTGGAGTGGCGTCCCCGCGGGTGAAGCGGCGGCATCCACCCCAAACGGCGCGGGTCGAAGCCGCGCGAGGCGGGCGCTACTCTACCTCAATCGGATTGCCCGTAGCCGCCGACTCGTACCCGGCCATGATGACCTCGATGTGGTGCGCGGCGTCCTGGACTGTTACCTGTGGCCGCTCCCCCGACTCGACGCAGTCCACGAACGCGGCTATGTCGCGCTCCTGCCCTCCCTCGTCCAGTGGCATCCGGAGGTCCTTCGGCCTCGGCTGCGTCTCACGCTGGGTTGACGCCCACATGCTCATGGGATCGAATGGATGCACCAGCGGCGTCTCGAACGGCGGCTGGTCGTTGTAGACCTCGATGTACGGCGCCGACTCGCTGAATGTGAAGATGCCGTTTTCGCAGGCCAGGGTGATGCGTAGCTGTCCACCGCGGGGATGGCTGGTAGCCCCGATCCTCCCGCTTGTGATGCTCGCTGCCTGCCCGCTGTCCAGCGTGAGCGCCAGCGCGCCAAAGTCCTCGATGTCCAGGTCCGCATGTTCTCTGAAGAAATAGTTGCCGGTGATGCCGTACACCGTCTTCACGAGCGCGCCGCTCAGCCACTGCACGAGCGCAATCGGGTACACACCCATGTCGAACAGCTCACGCTTGGCCTCGACGTGTGTGAACTTGCCGTCACTCGGCTGCTCCCGCCTGACGACGCCGGGCTCGACCGTTCCTAGTCTGCCTTTGGCCATCAGCATGTCGCAGTGCAGCGCGAGGACCTCTCCGGCGTCCCCGGACTCGATGGCCAATTTCGCGGCGCGCGCCCATCCGGTCGTCACCTGCGTGAACATCTGCGTCAACGCTCTGGACCGGTCCGCGGCGTCGGCCATTGCGCGCGCCTCTTCCACCGACGCGGCCAGCGGTTTGTCCATGTAGAGATGCTTGCCGGCACGGAGGGTCTTCAGCGCGACCTGTGCGCGGCGCTCCACGTCGGCGCAGTTAGACACTATGTGGACATCGTCCCTGGCGAGCGCGTCGTCGAATGCCAGGTATGGCGTCCCCAGCTCGCTTGCCAGCAGCCGGTTCAGTCCCTCACGGTATTCCGGCAGTCCGGGCTCGTCGGCCACGGCGATCAATTCGCAGCGGGGATCGGCCGCGAACTCGCGTGCGTAGCTCTCTTGGTGGGTCCTGTTGCCACCGATTGCGATAACGCCATACTTTGCCATCTACCCGCTCCCGTGCCTGCGAGCCTGGCGTTCGCGATCTGTGGCCGGGCCGACCTCATGATAGATCGTACCATTCGACCCTATGAGCATGAGGTTGCCGCCCGGCCGGCCGGACCCCGCGCTCACGCCCAATATCGCCGACTGTCCGCCCTTCCATTTGAGCGCGATGACAGCCGCCCCGTTGCCTCCGCCGGTGGAGTAATCGGACTCGCTTGGCCCGCCGAGCCACGCGTGAGCCAACTCGCGCAACTCGCCCTCCAGGGCGCGCATCTTGGCTGCGCCGCCGGGACCATGCACCGTCATACGAAGAGCAGCGGGCCGGCCTATCTGGCCGCGGTCTATCGCGTCCTGCACCGTTTTCCTGAGTGGACCCCAATCGAATGCCGACAACTTGACGCTCCCCGTGCTTATATGATGACCACAGGTACATCTGCATTATATTCCGCGGGCGGCCCATCTGCCATTGGCCTTTGATATACTTCTGAGGATGCTGTACGTTGCGCCCTGAGCGCAGAACAGGGGCTGTTCTGTGTGTGTGACCCAACCAGGACACGGGATCGTGAATCCGAGTCCGATGTGTGCCGCATCGCCGCTCGTGGAAGGTCCGGCGCAAGACCGCCGGCCTCAAGGGCGGTATCGGACCCCATTCACCAGACCATTGAAGGAGCCGATCAATGACTCGCAACCATTCCGAACGGGAGCGGCAGCTAATCGAACGCGCCCAGGCGGTCCTGCCGGGCGGGAATATCGGGAATATCAGCTACGATGTCGTTGTGGCCCGCGGAGAGGGAAGCCGGATCTGGGACACCAGCGGTAATGAGTACATTGACTACTTGCTGGGATCCGGTCCGATGGTGGTGGGTCACAGCCACCCGGAGGTCGTCGAGGCGGTTGTGGAGCAGCTGTCAAAAGGGACGACGTTCTTCGCCAACAACGAGTACGCCATCCTGTTGGCCGAAGAGATCGTGAGCGCGGTCCCCTGCGCGGACAAGGTCAGGTTCAGCTCGACAGGCACCGAGGCGACGCTGTACGCGATGCGCGCCGCCCGGGCCTTTCGCGGCAAGGACAAAATCCTGAAATTCGAAGGCGGCTTCCACGGAATGAACGACTATGCCCTCATGAGCATGGGGCCGGCTGAACCGGCTGAGTATCCGAGACCTGTCCCCGACTCGGCGGGCATCCCGCGATCGGTCCAGGACGAAGTGTTGATCGCCCCCTTCAATGATCTCGATACGACCCGACGCATCGTCGAAATGTATCACGACGAGATAGGCGGCGTGATCGTCGAGCCGTTCCAACGGCTCATTCCGCCGCAGCCCGGATTCCTGGAGGGTTTGCGCGAGCTGACAACCGAGTTCGGCATTCCACTGATCTTCGACGAGGTGGTGACCGGATTCAGGTTCGCGTATGGCGGCGCCCAGGAGTTTTATGGTGTCACGCCGGACCTGTGTACACTGGGCAAGGCTGTTGCCGGGGGCTTCCCGCTCACGGCGGTTGCCGGCCGCGACGAGATCATGGCGCACCTCGACTCGGACGCAGTCTCGTCGGAGGGTTTCGTGCCCCAGATCGGGACGCTTAGCGGAAACCCCATTGCAGCGGCGGCGGGCCTCAAGACGTTGGAGATCCTCCGACGGCCCGGTACCTATGACGCGATGCGCGCAACCGGGTCCCGGATAAAGGACGGGCTGCAGCACCTGCTGGATCAGGCTGAGATTCCGGCGCGGGTTACCGGCGAGGCCGTGCTGTTCGACGTCTTCTTCACCGAGAACGAGATCACGGACTACCGCTCCACGCTGACCGCGGACACTCAGACAATGAGCAAGTTCAACGCCGGCGTTCTCGATCGAGGGGTCTTCAAAGGCGCTTCGAAATTCTACATCTCGGCGGCGCACTCGGATGACGACGTGGAGCAGACCCTGAAGGCGTTCCGAGACACCATCGAAGGTCTGTGACGTGCCTCGAAAGGGGTGCGCGCTGTCACCCGACGCAGCGCCCATCCGCCCACAGAGAAGATGGCTGACTCATAAGCACACGACCGTCACTGAGGGCGAGCGGTTTTTCGTGAACCCGCTGCTAGACGCAACGCGCATTTTCTGAGCCAGTCAAGTTTGTGGGTGCTACGAATTTCGTAACTGCGTCACCATTATGTAACTGATTTTCATTGGTTACAAACAACATAAACTAGTATTGCACAAATTTCGACCAAATATAAACCAAGTCACGCTTGACATCCTCACGGGACAAGCATAGAGTAAGGCCGTGGGCTCCGGGGGGAATACGCCTTACTAATTGTGTTTTCTGATTTGCCGCCGGTTTGAATTGTGTAGTTCCACCGACGGTGACGATTGGCTGATATGATGTCCCTCACGCAGTTGATCGGACGTTTCGATTCGTGCAATGCAGCGTATCGTATGGCGCCAGAACAATCATCTGGTTCCCGAACGTCTAATCTCCCTGCTCGAAGTGACGCCGCATAGGTGTCACCCTGAACAGCCGGCATCCGTGCTGACTCCCCTGTCCCACACCTGGGCTAAAGTCCTTGCCGTTATACAAAGGGTATGAAGGGGATAAGATGGATATCGGGAACATTTCCATTAACATTCTAAAGGATGGAACCTTCATGGTGGATGGCGGCGTGGTGTTCGGGCAGCTTGCCAAGAGCGAGTGGGAGCAGTTCCTAAAGCCGGATCGCAGGAACAGGATTCGCCTCGGTCTGAACGCGCTGCTGGTGCGGACACCCGGACTCAACGTGCTGGTCGATACCGGCGCCGGCGGCAAGCGCATGATTGAGATGAAAGAGGAGTTCAGCCTCAACGGCAACAAGCTGATTAAAGGCCTGAAGGCGCTGGGACTCACCGCGAGGGATATAGACATTGTCGTGCTGACAAACCTGCGTTTTGACCACAGTGGCGGATGCACGAAGCTGGACCGGACCGGGACGGCCATTCCAATGTTCCCCAAGGCCAGGTACATGGTCCAGAAGTCCTCGTGGGAAGCCGCCCTGTCGCCTAACGAGAGATTCGTACACGCGTTTTACGAAGATGACTATGAGCCGCTGGCTGAGCGGGACCTGGTTGGCTTCCTGGATGAGGAGGATGAAATTGTCCCCGGCGTGACGGTCAGATTGGCGGAAGGTCCTTCACAGGGAAACCAGGTCGTGTTCATCGAGTACGGGAGCGAGCGCATCATATATGCCGGAGACCTCATCCCAACACCGTTCCACTTGCCGCTCCACCACATATCGGCAACTGACGAGTTCCCCAACGATACCCTGGTGCAGAAGCGAGAGTTGCTTGAGACGGCAATGTCGGATGGGTGGATGATCGTCTTCGGCAACGGCAACGATTGCAGCGCCGCATACCTGCATGACCGGAGAGGGGTTCCGCAGATCGTTCCGGTTGAGATCTAGTCCACAGTCCGGGACCGAGTCCTCTGAGCTCACGTAGTGACTGGGACCGGCGACAGGTGTCCATCCATTCCACGAGGCCCTTTTCATTGTTGACGGGGGCCTCTGTTTCTGTCAGCTAAATACGCGCGCCCGGACCGCCCCGGTCTCCACAGCCGTTAGCTCCGCCAACGTAATCCGATTGGTAAGGTCGTCGTCGGCCTGGGCGCGGACCCTCATGTAGTTGTCCGTAATGCCTGTCCATACCGGCGGCTGGTCTTCGGCAGAAACCTGGCGCTCCCACAGCACCGGCCTGATCGATCCGATGAATCGCTGTCTGAACCGGGTCGATAGCTCTTCGACCACGTGGGAAATGGTCCGGACGCGGGCGGACTTTATCTCCGCGGAGACCTGGACCTTGAGGTAAGCCGCGCTGGTGCCCGGCCGGATCGAGTACGGAAAGACGTGGACCGACGCCAGCTCAGCGGATGCACAGCATTCGACCGTGGAGCGAAAATCGAGGTCCGTCTCACCAGGAAAGCCGACTATCACGTCAGCGGTGATGGCTACATTCGGCACCCGGCTGTTGATCCGGTCAACCACGTCGAGGAACTGGGCAGCCGTATATCTGCGACGCATCGCGCCGAGTATCCGGTCGCTGCCGCTCTGCAGAGGTACGTGGAAGTGCGGGCAGAGTCGGTGGTCGGTCCAGAGTCCGAGCAGATCGTCCGAGATGTCCTGGGGTTGGAGGGACGAGATGCGTATGCGCGGGACGTCGGTCTCGTTCAGAATTCGCTCGACCAGACCCGCTATGTCAATGTCTTCGAAGTCGAAACCGTAAGAACCCAGCTGGGTGCCGGTCAGAACAACCTCCTGACATCCCATGCCGGCGTACGCGTTGACAGTGGCGACGATCCGATCGGCTGGAATGCTTCGCTCCCTGCCTCTGACCTTGGGAACGATGCAGTAGGCGCAGACCTGGTCGCACCCCTCCTGTATCTTGATCATCGCCCTCGACCGCAGCCTGAGGGCCGGGACCAGCGCTTCGTCATCCCCGATACTACATGCCGTATCCGGCCCGGACAGGACCCCGTCTATGATCCTCACGAGCGATGGCTTATCCACATTGCCGACGACAACGTCCACCTCCGGCATCGCGTTCAGGTCGTCCGCGGCCCTCTGAGCGTAGCACCCGGTCGCTATTACCACTGTGTCTGACCTGCGGCGCTTCGCCGACCGGATCGCCTGGCGCGCCTTCCGGTCGGCGACGTGCGTAACGGTGCAGCTGTTCAGTACGAAGACGTCGGCGCTCTCCCCGGCCGGCGCGACAATGTACCCGGCCAGAGCTAGCTGTCTCGCGAGATCCTGTGTGTCGGCCTGGTTGAGCTTGCAGCCGTGAGTCTCGAGCGCGACGGTGGGCCGAGGCGGTAAGGAATCGGTGAGAATGGCGGTCCTCGACAATGGTGTAAGATTGGCCGGATGACCGACACCAAGGTAATCATAACAAGGTCGCCCCGGCAGAGACAGTTCTCATCGGTGACTGAAGTCTCAGGAGATAGTCCACACATCCTGCTGGGCTTTACGTTCGGTCCGACGAGCTTCGAACCGTGAGACGATGAGGAGAAGATGACCGAGACCGGAGATGCCCCGGAGCTGGATATGTGGGTGGACCGCGCGGAGAGGATGACCGCGTATGCCGATGAGGCCCGGGACTTCATACGCCGCGCGGGATCTGATCTGTCGGTCAGCGACACCGACCTCGGCTCCGTATGCTATCTGTGGGCGCTCGCGGACGAGCGGGACGTGACGGTCTGCGACGCGCTGAGCCGGTTCGACAGCGCGCTGTTCGCTTCGACGAGTGAGCTCGATATAACCCGGGGGGTCGAAACCGGTGATACCGGGATATCGTTCCTCTGTACGTGGGCAATCCGGCGACCGGATGGTCGATTCGTCAGCGTGGTCCTGTCGGCCGATCCGGCGACCGGGCAAGTCGGAGTCGAGGTCAGGCACAGCGGCGGCGTCCGGCGCGCTGTGGGGTTCGGAGCCGGACCGGCGTCCGAGCTGTACGAGGCGCTCGGTCACGCGTTCTTCGCGGTGGCGGCGGACCGCTGACCGGGACACGCCTGCCGGTCGTATGCCCGGCTCCCCGTTGTCTCCACCACATCCGTACCCCCTCCGTAGGGGCAGGTTTCAAACCTGCCCAGGTCCGACCGCCCTGGTGAACGGACCTGTGAAACAGTCCCCTACCCACAATTCACCCTTGACAACCCCATCCCCACACTCTACCATAGAACATGCGTACTCAGAGACAAACACCTAATCCCTGATACCTGAAAATCCCATGTGCTCGCACAACCAACACAACAAGCCAAACAACCTCGCCGTCGCCATCCGCGACGCGACCACAGACATCCGGGGTGTCATCGACACTCTGCACGACATCGCGCAGGGCAACGCCCCACGCGCCAACACATCCAACCGCATCAGGGCCACCCGTATCCTACTCGACAGAGGGTTCGGCAAAGCCCCCAGGCGCCCCTGCCCCAACACCTCTCCCTCCACCAACACCCACCGACCAACACCGGCCAGGGACCATCCCGGACCCGTCGGACCCTCACGCAGTGGCGGCTCCACCGTGTCCGGGACCCTCACGCGGCTCGACGACTCGCTGCACGATTCCCTCGGCCCACCCCCGACCTTCGATGACCCGCCGTATTTCACCGAGGACCAAGACCAAGACGACCTCAAGTCGGAGCTCGTCTCCTACACCCAGGAATACATCCACACCGTCACCGACGACGGCAACACACTCGTGACAGTTCTCGTGGGTATCCTTTACGCCGACCCCGATGATCTGACAGTAAAGCCCTGCCACCGCATAGACGTTGCGCAGATACTCCTCGACCGTGCCCTCGGCGTGGACTGTGATCCCCCCGAAGACCCCGCCGACGAGATCCCCCCGGAGGACATCCCCGGCACTCCCGAGTGGCTGGAATCGGCCCAGCGCGAGCTGAACGAACACATCCAGAAGATCATGGACAGCGCCACTGAAGAGGACAGACGTAGGGGCAGAGAAGCGACCGAGGAGGAGATCGAAGAGGTCAAAGCGAGAGCATACAGGGCGCTGCTCGCCGCGAACGGCGACCCCCGCGCCCACACCAGGTACACCCCCAAATTCGACGACCCCTGACACTCAATGCGGATATTCGGTAGGGACAGGTTTCAAACCTGCCCAGGTCTCCCTAAACCTGCCCATATCCCGGTCGCCCCATGCGGTAGGGGCAGGTTTCAAACCTGCCCAAGTCTCCCTAAACCTGCCCAGGTCCCTGACCACCATCCACCATTCCACATTCACTATTGGATAAAGGGTGTTTCGATTTGGAGCAGGTAAACACGCATGGCCCGTTCCGCGCTCTGATATAATCGTGCAGCTTAGGCTGCGCATTTGGGACACGTTTCATGTTTCACGGGCGCACTACCCTTCCCTGGAGAGTTTCGCCAATGATCCCAAACAGAGTAGTAGTCACCGGATTAGGCGTCGTGAGTCCACTGGGTCTGGACGTCGACTCGACGTGGAAGAGTCTGCTGGCGGGACAGTCCGGCGTGGCTCCGATCACCGCGTTCGACACCGATGGACATGGCACGACGATCGCGGCGGAGGTCAAGAAGTTCGACCCGGACGGTCTGGTGGGCCGGAAGCAGGCGCGCCGAATGGACCGATTCGTGCAGCTTGGAGCCGCCGCCTCTCTGGAAGCGGTGGAATCGGCGAATGTCAGCATCACCCAGGACAACCAAACCAGGGTTTCGGTGATGATAGCCAGCGGAATCGGTGGAATCATCACACTGTCGGACCAGATCGGTGTGTTGGGCAATCGGGGACCTAACCGGATATCGCCGTTCCTGGTGCCGATGATGCTGCCGGACATGGCCTCGGGGCAGGTCTCGATGCTGCTCGGCGCGAAGGGCCCCAACTACAGCACCGTGTCGGCCTGCTCCAGCGCGGCGGACACCATAGGGCAGGCGTTCGAGGCGATCCGCCGCGGCGACGTCGATGTCGCGCTGGCCGGTGGGGCCGAGGCCGCCATCTGCCCAATCGGAGTAGCCGGATTCAACGCCTGCCACGCGCTTTCCAAGCGCAACGACGAGCCTGAGAAGGCTTCCCGGCCCTTCGACGCTGACCGAGACGGATTTGTGCTGGGCGAGGGAGGGGCCGTTCTCGTCTTGGAGTCGCTCGAAAGCGCGACGGAGCGAGGGGCCAAGCCGTTGGCCGAAATGACAGGCTACGGATCGACAGCGGACGCGCACCACATCACACAGCCCGCTCCGGAGGGCGAAGGTGCGGCCCGGGCGATGAGCATGGCGCTTAACCAGGCACGGACTCAACCGGAAGAGATCGGCTACATCAACGCGCACGGCACATCGACACCGCTCAATGACAAGTACGAGACCATGGCGGTCAAGGCGGTTTTCGGCGAGGAGGCGTACCGGGTCCCGGTCAGCTCCACCAAGTCGATGACCGGCCACCTGCTCGGTGCCAGCGGCGCGATCGAAGCCGTTGTGACTGTCATGGCGCTCTCGAAATGGGCAATCCCCCCGACGATCAACCTGGAAACTCCGGACCCCGACTGCGATCTGGACTACACCCCGCACATGCCGAAACGCGGACGAATCAGGGCGGCAATGAGCAACTCGTTCGGGTTCGGCGGACACAACGCCTCGCTGGTGTTCGAGGAGTTCGAAGAGTAGTACCGTTCCCACTTGATTTTGACGGGTGCCGTTAACCTTCGACCTACATTCGTCATTCCCGCGACCGCGGGAATCCAGGGATTGCGGCAGTCTGGGACATGGGCAAAACTATCTGGACACGGTAGTAGCTGACGGCCCGACGCGGCCAGGGGAGAGGTGTACTTGGACCGGATCTGGGATTTGGCGCCCACTGTTCCTGACGACACGATCAGGGAGTTGGGCTTCTCGCCTCTACAGTCCCAGCTTCTGTTCAACCGTGGCCTGACCCGCCGTGACGACGCTCTCTCGTTTCTCGCCCCTGGCCGGTCCGACCTTCACGACCCGATGCTGCTCCCGGATATGGAAGTCGCGGTTTCGCGTCTCCGAAAGGCAATCGACGACGACGAGCTAATCGCCGTGTTCGGCGACTTCGACATCGATGGAATCAGCGGCACGGCGGTGGTCGCCAGCGGCCTGCGGACACTCGGCGGCCGCGTCCTGACCTACATCCCCGACCGTGATGAGGAGGGCCACGGCCTTAACGCGGCCGCGGTCCGCTCCCTTGCCGACAGGGGCGTATCACTGCTTGTCACCGTGGACTGCGGGGCGACGTCCGAGTCTGAGACGACCCTGGCCGCCGAGCTGGGAATAGACACCATAATCACCGATCATCACACGGTGTTCGAGGACGGGCCATACCCGGTCGTCGCAATGATTAACCCGAAGAGACCTGACTCGAAGTACCCTTTCGAGCACCTGACCGGAGTCGGCATGGCGTTCAAGCTCGTCCAAGCGCTGTACGCTGAAACCGGCGACGAGGAGCCTTTGGATCTGCTGGGGTTGGTGGCGTTGGGCACGATCGGCGACGTGGGGCCGCTCGTCGGTGAGAATCGCTACTTAGTCAGCGAAGGGTTGAGGCGCTTGAACAGCGCCGGCTCCCCGGGGATGCGGGCGTTGGTCGGTGTGTCGGGACTTGGAGACAGGCATCTGGACGCCGCCGCGCTGTCGTTTCAGATCATTCCGAGACTGAACGCTCCGGGCAGGCTCGGCGACTCCGAGATCAGCCTGGAGCTGCTGCTGACAGCGGACGCCGGGCGGGCGGCGTCGGCAGCCGCGCGGCTCGATCAGTACAATCACCAGCGTAGGAGCCTGACAGACGAAGGCGTCCGGCAGGCCGTGGCCCAGATGCGGCGACGGTGGGCGGATGATCCGCCGGGCATCATCATGGTTGGCCGGCGGGACTGGGTCCCCGGGATACTGGGGTTGATCGCCGCTCGACTGGTCGAGACATACGGCAGACCGGCCATCGCAGTGTCCGTTGGTGATGATGTGAGCCGGGCCAGCGCCCGGAGCGTCGCCGGCTTCGATGTGCTTGACGCGATCAACCGGTGCGGCGATCTCCTGATCAGATTCGGGGGACACCACCAGGCCGCCGGATTCACTGTCTCCAGCAAACAGCTGGGCGCTCTGGCCGGGCGCTTCGAGTCCATTCAGACTCACGTACCGACCTCCACGTCGCGGATCGCCGTGGACCTCTCGGCAAGTCCGTCATTGGTCCACCGGGAGCTGTACGAATTTGGCCTCAGACTTGCGCCATTCGGGCAGGGCAATCCGGAGCTAACCTACACGTCAAACAGTGTCCGCGTCGTGGATTCACGCGCCGTCGGCTCTGGCAGACACCTGAAGCTGCGCGTGCATGACGGCGAGGCCGTCTGGGACGCAATCGGATTCAGACAGGGGAATCGGCTGGCAGAGGCAGGCGTGGGGTCCCATATCCGGATGGCGTACAGGATGGAGTCGAACACCTGGCAGGGACGGACCAGCCTCCAGCTGGTTGTACAGGACTTCGAGCAGGCGTAGCTCCCTCAGGCGTGTGGCCGAGTCGTGTCCACTTGATTTTACCGGATACCATTAGACACATCCGTCATTCCCGATATGAGATTGTGGGTAAGGGCGCAGGTGGCGTGGCATGGCGGTCGCTGATCTCTGGGGAGCAATACGTTTTCGTGCATGGCGGGCTGGGAAACACCGGCACTTATACGCTGGAGATTCTCAAGCTCGACTGAAACGCACCGACCACTTTCTGTGCAAAATCAGACTTTAAGTGCAAAGCCGAGCCGAGGCTTCTTCATAGACCACTTCAGCGAATGACGCTAGTTGTTCACTGGCGATCGCGTCTTCTGCGCTCAGCCCGTGTCCCGCGGGGTTGGACCGGCGCTGGCCCCGCCAATACTTCTCCAGCGGGGATGGGGCGCGCCTTGACCAAGAGCAGGGGCACGGTGATCGCGAGGACGATCAGCGCGATGTAGTGCGCTTCGGCCAATCCGAACGCCAGGATGCCCCTGGGTTCGACCCGCATGAACTGGATGCCGAACCTGCCCAGCGAGTAGAGCGCGAGATAGACCGCGAACAACATCCCGTCCGGGCGCAGGCGGTTTCGCAGCTTCCAGATGACCAGCAGCGACAGCATGTTCCAGATGATCTCGTATGCGATCACCGGCTGGACCGGCACACCTACGCCGTTCGGACATCGTCCGGCGTCCGACCCCGGGTTCGTCCATACGAATCCGAGCGCGAAGTCCCAGGCTTTGGCGCAGTGTTCGCCGTTGACGATGTCGCCGAGTCGCCCGATGGTCTGGGAAAACAGCATCGCCGGCGCGGTCAGGTCGGCGATCACTCCTACCGGGTGCTTCTTCACCAGCGCGTACAGCGCGCCGCCGATGAACCCGCCGAGGATCCCGCCCCATAGTCCGATGCCGCCGCTCCAGATCGCGACCATCTGGCCCGGATTCCCCTGGTAGAAACTCCAGTTGTCGACGACATGCACTGCCCTGGCGCCAACGATTCCGCCGAGAATGGCCCAGATCGCAATCGAGTAGACGTCGTCGGGATCGATGCCGCGCATTGCCGCCCATCTCCCGACGAGGAATACCGCGGTCGCTACGGCGACGAAGCTGAAAAACCCGTGCCAGCTCAGGATGAAGTGCCCGCCCAGGATGAAAGTGTTGAATGAAACTAGGTTGGGGCCTACGGATATATCTACCATTAGTCCTGCCGCTGGTACGTACGATCACAAGGGCCGGGGTCGTTCGAATGTCTCACGAACGTGGTCCGGCGTTGTGGACCGTATGTTAGAATTGTTGTCATCATCTGATACAGGTTGAAAGTACGCTGATGCGCGACCGACTCCAGGACTTCCTTCACTACATGACCGTCGAGCGCGGTGTCTCTCCGAACACGCTCGCGGCCTACCGGAACGATCTGACCCAGCTGATCGAGTACATCGAAAGCCGCCCTGAACTCGACCGCGATTGGCGGGCCGTTACCGAGCAGACCGTCAGCGACTACGTCCTGCACCTGCACGACTTAGGATATTCCGAAACAACCAGGGCACGCAAGATTGCCTCAAGCAGGTCGATGTTCGCATTTCTGCTGATGGAGGGAGATATCGGAGGCAATCCGATGGTGAACGTGGTCTCGCCGAGGACCGGTCGATCGCTGCCGGAGCCGCTGACCGTGGAGGAGATCGAAAGGCTGCTGGAGCCTCCGGAAGATCCGGCGGCGGCGGCAGTCCGAGACCATGCTATGCTGGAGTTGATCTATGCCACCGGCATGAGAGTCAGCGAGCTGATCTCGCTGAACCTCGAGGACGTGGACACTTCGGAGGGTTGGGTCAGGTGTTTCGGCAAGGGCGGAAAGGAGAGGATCATCCCTATCCATAAGGCGGCGTCATACACGTTGAATTCATACGTCGAAGGTGCCCGCCCTGCCCTGGCTGACGACAAGTCATCGACTGCGCTGTTTCTGAACATCCGGGGCGCGAGATTGACCAGGCAGGGATTCTGGCTGATCCTCAAGGGCCACTCGCGGCGCGCGGGTCTGAATGGTCGAATCACACCTCATTCACTTCGGCACAGCTTCGCCACCCACTTGTTGCGCGGCGGCGCTCCGCTCCGACACGTGCAGGAGCTCCTCGGTCACGCCAGCATAACCACCACTCAAGTCTATACACACCTGACGAGCGAACACGTTCGCTCGGAGTATGAACGATCTCACCCAAGGGCATGATTTGACACGACTCGCCCACGTCACCATCCTCAGAAGGGTCAGTGTCAGCACAGGAGCAGACCCAAATGCCTAGTAAGAACAAGCGAGCGGCCTCGCGGCAGGCTCAGCTGAGTCAGCGCAGACGACGACGCGGCGGTCGAGGCCGAGGCGCAGTCCGTGAGTCGAGACCGGCGTCAGAAATCGCTCGAGCGGACGGCGCTCAGTCCGGCTCCACGGCGGGGACGGCAGTGGCCGCTCCCGCTGCGGCGGCCGTGTCGCGTCCGCCCGCCGCCGCGTCGCCGGCTGCCAGAGAATCAACTGGTGTACGGAGACGGTCCACGAGAGCAAGGGCGCAGGCGGAACCCCTCCAGATGTATCCGTACCTGGGTCCGGAGCTGCGACGGATAGGCGCGCTCATAGGCGTCATCGTTGTCGCCCTCGCTGTACTGACCGTGGTGCTGGGGTAGAAGCCCCAAAGCCCGTCCCCTGCACATGTGAGATGAGCCGGGCCTGCGCCTGTTCGCAGCGCCGAGATGGAAGTTCCAGCACGGTATCCAGATGAATATGATAGATACTGCGCCACTACTCGTCATTTCCACGCAGACGGTAATCCACATACTCAACGGTATCTGGCACTGTAAACCACCTATATACTAACTATTATCAGTATAATCCCGTTTACAACACGACTAAAGTGACGGTTTTCGAGAGAGTGATACGACCGTGGTCGTAGGTCAGATACCGACATTCATCGAGCGTCTCCGAGCCCTGCCCACCGGGCCGGGCGTCTATCTGATGCGCGGCGCGTCGGGCAACATCCTCTACGTCGGGAAGGCGGCCAGCCTGCGTAACCGCGTCTCCAGCTACTTCGGCAACCCGTCCGGTCTGGAGCCGAAGATCAGGCAGCTGGTCCGGAGGATCGTGGACTTCGACTTCATCGTCACTGAGTCGGAGCAGGAGGCGTTGATCCTAGAGGCGAACCTTATCAAGGAGCATCAGCCTCAGTACAACGCCCGGCTGAAGGACGACAAGTCCTACCCGTTCATCAAGATAGACACCACCGAGGACTTCCCCATCGTCTATGTGACCCGAAGGGTCCGGGAGGACGGGGCCAGGTACTTTGGACCGTTCGCCAGCGCGTCCAGTGTTCGGAAGACGCTCGCTCTGCTCAAGAAGCTGTTCCCGTACCGGTCCTGCACCAAAACGATTACCGGAGAAGACGACCGGGCCTGTCTCGACTACTTCATCCACCGTTGCGCCGGCCCGTGTATCGGCGAGGTGGACAAGTCCCAGTATCACGAGATAATCGATCAGGTCGCGCTGTTTCTCGAAGGGCGTACCGACCAGGTGGTCAGGGGCATCCGCTCCCGCATGAGCCAGGCAGCCGAGCAGTTGGAGTTCGAACGCGCCGCGATTCTCAGAGACCAGATTGTGGCCATCGAGAAAGTACATGAAGGCCAAAAGGTCCTCCATCTGTCGAACGAGAATGTGGACGTGATCGCTCTCGCACAGGAGGGACGCGACGCCTGGGTCGAGGTTTTCTTCATCCGCCAGGGAAAGCTGGTAGGACGTGAGAACTTTCTGATGCATCGCGCCGACGGCGATGAGCCGTCGGAGGTGTTGGGAGCCTTCGTCAAGCAGTTCTACAGCGCGAATCCGTATGTGCCCCGGCGTGTACTGCTTCAGCACCTTCCGGAAGACCTAGTGGCCATCGAAACATGGCTGCGGTCAAAACGACACGGCGCGGTGCAGGTCCACGTTCCCCAGCGAGGCGAGAAGCGCAAGCTGGTCCAGATGGTCGCGCAGAATGCCGCTCAGGGCCTCGAGCAGCTGACGATCAGGAGGATCCACGAGTCCACCAACAATCACAAGGCGATGGACGAGCTTCAGGAGGCGCTCAGTCTCCCCTCCCAGCCCAGTCGGATCGAGTGTTATGACATCTCGAATATCCAGGGGTCCAACCCGGTCGGCAGCATGGTGGTATTCGAGGACGGAAGACCGAGAACGTCGGACTACCGGCGGTTCAAGGTCAAGTCTGTCGCCGGCGTGGACGACTACTTGATGATGCGCGAAGTGCTCACCAGACGGTTCAAGCGGCTGTCTGAGTCCCGCAAGACCGTGACCGCTGCGGACCACGCTGACGGAAAGTCGTCCGAGAACGGACAGGCCTGGGGAGCCGTGCCCGATCTCGTTATCATCGACGGTGGCAAGGGGCACCTGGGCGCCGCTCTCCAGGTATTCCTGGAGCTGGGGATCAATGACATTCCCCTGTCGAGCCTCGCAAAGGAAAACGAAGAGCTGTTCGTACCGTATGTCAAGGACCCGATCGTCATGCCACGCAATTCTCAGGGGCTGTTCCTGGTGCAGCGGGTCAGAGACGAGGCGCACAGGTTCGCGGTGACGTTCCACCGTGAACGGAGGTCCAAGAGCAGCGTCAAATCGACCCTCGATCTCGTGCCCGGTGTCGGACCGAAGCGGAAGCGGATGCTCATCCGCAGGTTTGGCTCAGTGAAGGGGATCCGTGAGGCGTCGCTGGAGGACATCGCCGCGGTCCCGGGTCTCACCTTGACGGTCGCGCGGTCGATCAAAGACCACGTCTGATCGTTCTCACTCACCGAGCCAACGCATCGACGACTTCTGAAGCGCCCCCGGACTTCCGGAGCCGTCCGACCTGCGCCCGCGCAGGCAGGGTGGCAGGACCCCACCGCACCTAGAGTGAAGTCGGACGGATCGCCATCCTGCGGCGGGGCCTAACTAAAACACGGTCACTCGCCGAACAGCCTCAGCGGAGCTGGCCTACATGCGCCGGCCAAGCGCACATCTGGTATTCGGGCGACGCGATCCTAGTCGCCGTCACCGGATCGGGCGGCGCCGCCCGCGGCGGCGTTCATGAATGGGCCGAGCAGATTGGTGAACTCCATCGGGAAGATGAACTTGGTGCTCGAGCTGCTCCCCAGGGCCTTGAGTGTATCGAAGTACTGAAGACTGAGTGTGTTGGAGTCGATCTGGGCCGCGACTTGGTGGATACGGTCCAGGGCTGTGCTGAACCCCTCGGCCCGGAGGACAGCCGCCTGCTGGTCGCCCTCAGCCGTCAGGATCTCTGATTGCCGATGGCCCTCCGCGCGCAGGATTTCCGCCTGCTTCTCCCCTTCCGCCACGGTGATCGACGCCTGCCGGGTTCCTTGGGCCTCGGTGACCGACGCGCGCCGGAGCCTTTCGGCGGACATCTGGCGGTTCATCGCCTCCTGGATGTCGCGTGCAGGCTCGATCTCCCGGATCTCCACCTGCGTCACCTTGATCCCCCAGCGGGCGGTGATCTCGTCGAGTTTGATACGCAGCGCCTCGTTGATGCGCTCGCGCTGGGAGAGCACGTCATCGACGTTCATCTCACCTATCACGGCACGCAGGGTCGTGGTCGCGATTCCGATAACTGCGCCGTAGTAGTCCACAACCTCCAGAATGGCCCGCTCGGCCTGATCGTCCATGACTCGCATGTACACCAGGAAGTCGATGTCGATCGGGGCGTTGTCCAGCGTAATGTTTGTCTGTCGAGGGATGTCGAGGACCTCCTCTCTGAGGTCCACCCGCAGTGAATTGTGTATTGGCCAGAAGAAAAGGTTCAGCCCCGGCTGGCGCAAACCGGAGTACTTGCCAAGTGTAAACAGGGCCAGGCGTTCGTACTGTCGGACGACTTTGATGTATGGAATCATTACTCGCTCCTTCCAAGAGACTCAATCGTGGCTTCTTTGAATACCTTCAGTTTTACACCGTCGACTTCGGACACTATTACACTCTCACCAGCCTCGATCGTCTCCCCGGAGTCCGAGTCGGCGGTCCACAGCTCGCTGGCGACCTGCACGGTGCCGGTTGGGTCGAGCGAGGTCTGTACAACGCCGACCGTGCCGATGAGTTGAGACGATCTCGATTCTACTCGAATATCCCGCGACTTGCGCGCAAAGTACCACAGCGAGGATATGCTGAGGGCCAGGACGCCAGCGGTGACGCCGAGGACACCGAAGCCGACCCTTACATTCGGCGCCGGTAGGCCTGGGATGCTGGTGTCCCCGAACATCAGGAAGCCGCCCGCCACGAAACAGATGGCTCCGGCGGCGCCGAAACCGCCCCACCCGGGCGCGTGCAACTCGAAGAAGATCAGGGCCAGGCCAGCCCCGATCAGCATAAGGCCCACCCAGTTGACGGGCAGGGAGCCCATTCCGACGAACGCCAGAATCAGGAGGCCGGCGCCCGTGATACCGGCAACCCACCCTCCTGGACTGAACCACTCGATCAAGATCAGGATAGCGCCCGCGGCGAGCATAATGAAAACGAGCTGCGGGTTGGCAATCCAACGGAGGAATAGCTGCACAGGGGTCGGATCGACCCGCTCGATGCCTACGTCGGCGGTCGCGATGGTCCGTTCGACACCCGCCAATGTGACAGTCCGACCGTCTATCTGGCGGACGAGGTCGCCTACGTCAACAGCGGACAGGTCGATGATACCGAGATCGACCGCCTCGTCAGCGCTGTACGATGCGGCCTCAAACACGGTGCGTTCCAGCGCTTCGGAGTTGCGTCCCCGGTGTGTGGCTATCTCCCGTAGAAAGGCGGCTGCATCCTGTGTTGCCTTTGCTTTTATCGTTTCAGGAAGATCATCGCCGCTACTGGATACCGGTGATGCTGCACCGATGTTGGTTCCAGGCGCCATCGCAGCGATGTGTCCCGCAGCGACGATGAACGTGCCCGCGGATGCCGCCCTCGCCCCCGACGGTCCGACGTAGACCACGACAGGGACGGACGACTCAAGGAGCGCTCCCGCCATCTCCCTGGTGGCATCGAAACTGCCGCCCGGTGTATCTAACTCGAGCACGAACAGGACGACGTCGCTGCTTTCCGCGGACTCGATCCAACCATTCAGGATTCTGGCCGAGACCGCGTCGATGGGAGCAGCGATGCGACCGACCATGACTCCGGCGGCTTCAGCATCGGACTGCGCATGGGCCACGCCGACTGCCGCGGAACCCACGGCCAAGCAGAAGACCAAGAGGCTGATGACGATCCGACGCGCCCCGGTGAAAGTTGCCATATTGCCCTCGACCTGCTTCAACTCCACGCGATTGGGTCTCGTGACAAGATTCGCGTCCAGCAGTCAACTTCCCGTATCGAGCGGATGAAGTAGTCTTGGTACTGATTATAGACGATGGTCGGGGGCGCCGGGCTTCAAAACGGCGTAGGGCGACTCAGGAGCCCGAATCGAGCTCCCCAATCTCACAACCCATAGCCGCGAAGAAATCGTCGTCAACACACGCGACGGGCGTGGCGGTATCCAGCGCCGTGGCAGCCACGATCGCGCTGAGCATCGCGCCCGGATCGTCAGAATCGACCTCGCGCGCAATCCACCCTGCCCTGCGAGCCGTGTCCGCAGTCACATCGACAAGCTCCACCATTGACGCAAGGGCCATCAGGCGGATTTCGGATCGTCGGTCCGGGACTCGTCTTATCAGCTCGGCGATGGACGCGACGCTGACAGCAGCGGAGACCTTTCCGCTTGCGACGCGCTCCAGCCACTCGGACCCATATCCTCCGGCCCATAGACTCTCTACTACAGCGGTCTCAAGTATCACTTCGGCAGTCATGCTTAGATCAACTCCATGTGTGATCGGTATGATCGAATAGGCCGGCACGGCCAGCGATTAATTACCTCGCAGCCCGGATCATCGTCGTCTCGCCATTGGTTCGAGATCCGTCTAGCCCTCCTGGGCCTCGTCGACTTCCGCCAGCCGAGTCGCCTCACGTATGATCGATACGGCTTCTTCCCTGGTCAACTCAACTGGCGAGCCGAGCGGCTGCCGCTCCTGCATGCCGATGTATTCGTCGTCCCAGACCGACGGTTCCTTGTAGGGCTCCGTGGCGGCGGGTTCCAGGGCGTTGGCCAGGGCGTTTTCAAGAAACACCCTGAGAGGCACTCGCATCTCGGCAGCCTTGGCCTTGGAAGCCAGATAAATGTCCTCTCTAATCTGAGCGTACAGCTGCCTGGTAGGTTCTGTAACTTTTTCTCGCGGCATAGTCTTCATCCTCCATCACTTTGAGGCATATTATCACATTGTCATTAGCCTGTCATGTCATCACTTCGCATATCTACCATATTCCAATATGTAAACTTGTATCTCTCTCCGAGTGTTCCAGGTATGATTCCGCAGCATTCGTGTACAATGGCCCTCGCTATGAAGATCGTCATTGCACCTCAGACGTTCAAGGGAAGCATCTCCGCGATGGACGCCGCAACCGCGATGGAATCCGGAGTGTTGGAAATACTTCCCGATGCGGAGACAGTTCTCGTTCCGGTCGCAGACGGAGGAGACGGGACACTCGAAACCCTCGTGGAAGGGTCCGGTGGGGAGATCAGAAGTGTCGAGGTCACCGGCCCGATCGGTGAGCGTCTGGTCGCCGATTGGGGCGCGATGGGTGATGGGACCACCGCCGTCATTGAAATGGCGCGAACATCCGGGCTGGCACTGGTGCCGATCCATCGAAGAGACCCGCTCACGGCGACGACATACGGCTTTGGCGAAGCGATTCTAGCTGCGCTGGACAGTGGATTCAGGCGGTTCATTGTTGGAATTGGCGGAAGCGCCACGAATGACGCCGGGGCAGGAATGGCGCTGGCGCTGGGCGTCAACCTAATCGGCGATTCAGGAGAGAGCCTCGTCCCAGGTGGAGCGGCCCTAGCGGGTCTGCACAGAATCGACCTCACTGATCTGGATCCCAGAATCGCAGATGCCGAGTTCCTTGTGGCTTGCGATGTGACCAACCCGCTCACCGGTCCGGAGGGCGCGTCAGCTATCTACGGGCCGCAGAAAGGCGCGACGCCCGCAATGGTTGAAACGCTCGATAACGCGCTCAGGCGGTTCGCCGAGATCGTTCGTCTGGATCTCGGAGTCGATGTCGAGAGCCTAGCCGGATCCGGGGCAGCCGGTGGACTTGGGGGTGGCTTGGTCGCGTTCTTGGGCGGCGAGCTGAGGACGGGCGTGGACATCATTCTTGATACCGTCGATCTCGAGTCCGAGCTTGCGGACGCGGATCTGGTGTTGACAGGCGAGGGCGCGCTCGATTATCAGACCGTTTACAACAAAGCCCCGGTTGGAGTTGCGACGCGCGCCGTGCGGCACGGTGTTCCAGTCGTTGCAATTGCCGGTACGCTTGGCGACAGGTATCACCTGGTCCACGATCACGGAATCGACGCCGCCACCTCGATCCCAAGTGGACCAATGAGACTGGCAGAATCGTCAGCGCGCGCGGCGGAGCTGATTTCGGATGCCACCGCGCAGGCGGTCCGTATGATGTTGGTCGGTTCGAGGGTCTTCAGCTAAAGAGCGTACCCGTTCCCTACCCTTCCGGTAATCCGTGTCGAGCGACTCGACTGTAATCCATGTCATCGTCGTGGCTCGACTCCAGGCCGACCTCTGGGCCGGATCCGTGTTGACAGGTCGTGACGTGACGATTCCGTGCGCGTCTGGCGGCGCGACCGGCAGCGGTGACCCGGTGATCCTAGCCGACGAGCACCATGTGGACTTCTCCAGGGCCGTGGACGCCGGTAACAATAGTGTACTCGATGTCGGCGGTTCGGCTGGGTCCGGTGATCAGGTTCATGTAGCTGCCAAGCTCGCCGTTCACGAAATCGTTTCTTCGCAGCGTGAACAACTCATCCAGACTGGGCAGCACCTGGCCCCGCTCGACTACCGCGATGTGTACCGGCGGTAAGAGCGATACGAGCCTGCTGACGCCGGGCCGGGGGATGATTACACAGGTGCCGGTCTCGGCGATCGCGTAGTCCACGCCGGTTATTCCGATGTCAGCATCCGCCATCAGCGACCGAAGAGCCGCCCGCTGCCGGCCCTCGGTATCAGACGAGTCTAGCTGAATCTCCACTGGGGTCAAACCGATTCCGGCGCCGCCGAACAGGTCGTCACGAAGCGCGGCCCTGACGATGGAATGCAGGGAGTACACTGCTGACCTTGCTTCCAGGTCCCGCGCCACATGCAATATGTAGTCACCCGCCTCGTCTACGCTTGCGACACGCGCCACATTCCAGCCTGCGCCCTCGGCTGAGGTCGCGAGGACCGACAGCAGATTGTCGGCGTCTCGCGTGATCAGACGCTGTACTAACTCCACCCGGCGCGCCAGGTCGTCCTCATGTCCGATCGAGTAGGGCGGTTCGGACATCGGAGCATCCAGCCGCTCCGTCCTGCCGAGCGCCTCTCGTACCTTGGACAGGAATGCGTCGCGACCGGTCATCAGTCATCGGGCCTCGACCACCGGGACCTGAACGGTCTGGAGGGCTTTGGGAACTCTCGGTGATCGGTCCAACCGGACAGAGGTCCGGGCAGCCTGGAGATCGAGGTCTGTCTGGATGCGAGCGAGCTGCCCACCCTGCCGATCAGGTTGAGCGCCCGCATGGCCGTATCAGACGATACCAACGCTTTCCAGCCCTTCATGGCAAGTCGTTCTCGGGCGTCAGAAGACTTGTGTTCGGGGTAGTTCTCACCCTCCGTCAGCTCCTTGCGCAGGTAGAGGAGCATCCTGGGCAGGTCGATTCGGACGGGGCACGCTTCTTTACAGGCGCCGCACAGCGTTGATGCATAGGGAAGGTCCTTGGCGTCGGACAGGCCGGTCAGCATCGGGGATACGACCGCGCCGATTGGTCCGGGGTACACCCAGCCGTACGCATGGCCGCCGACCTTGCGGTAAACTGGACAGGCGTTCAGACACGCGCCGCAGCGCAGACACAGTAGGGACTCCCGAAGACTCTCATCCGCCAGAATGCGGGACCTGCCGTTGTCAACGATGACCAGGTGGAACTCCTCGGGGCCGTCCACCTCATGCTCCGCGCGGGGACCGGTTACAGTCGTAACATAGCTGGAGAGCATCTGCCCTGTGGCGGACCGAATCAGGAGGCGTAGAAACAGCCCGAGGTCCTCCATCGAAGGCACCACTTTCTCCATACCCGCGATGGCGACGTGGACCTTGGGCATTGACGTGACCATCCGACCATTTCCCTCATTGGTAACCAAGGTAACGGTTCCGGTCTCCGCGACCAGGAAGTTGGCGCCCGAAATACCCATGCCCGCGGTGATGAACTTCTGGCGCAGCTGCGTTCTGGCCTCCCGGGTGAGGTCTTCGATGTCATCGTAACGCGGAGTCCCAAGCCGTTCGGCGAATAGGTCGGAGACTTCCTCGCGTGACTTGTGAATCGCGGGCGCGATGATGTGGAACGGAGTATCGCCGGCAAGCTGAACAATGTATTCGCCAAGGTCCGTCTCCACGGGTTCGATTCCCTCCGACTCGAGACGTTCATTCAGACCCATCTCCTCGGACAGCATTGACTTGCTCTTGATAACGAGGTCAATTCCGCGATCGGCGGCTACCGATACGACGTAGTTGGATGCGGCCTGTGCGTCCTCAGCGAAGAATACGTGACCGCCCGCGCGTTCCACGTTCCGAACCAGGAGCTCAAGATAGTAGTCGAGGTTCTCGATAACGTGCATCTTGATCGAACGACCGCGGTCGCGCAGCTCCTCCCAGTCGGCTGTCGCCGACGCAGCGGTCAGCCTGGCCGTGTGGAATCCAGAGTACAGGCCGGCGAGGTTGCGCTGGACACGCTCGTCGGACAGCGCGGTGGCCGAGTTCGCCTTGAAGTGCCGGGTATTTGGAAGCATCGACTATCCGCTCGGAAGCCGCTCGGCGAGGATCTCCGCGATATGCGCGGTCCTCACCGTGCTATTGCGTCTCTGAAGTCCGCCGCGGATGTGCATCAGACAACCCGAGTCGCACGCTGTCACGACGTCCGCGCTGCTGGACTGGATGGCGTCGAGCTTGTCGCCGAGCATCGCGCCTGAAATGTCCGGGTACTTTATCGAGAAAGTGCCCCCAAATCCGCAGCAGACTTCCGCCTGCTCCAGTGGGACCATCCGCACGCCGGGAGCGATTCCCAGGAGAGACTTGGGCTCCGCATCGACGCCGATCTCGCGCTTGGTGTGGCATGCCTCGTGGAACGCGACCGTGACCGATCTGTCCCCTGCGGAAAGCGTTTCTCCGACTGCTGAGAGGTCGAAGTTGGCGGTTATGTACTCGGTGAACTCGTACACGTTCGGTCTCAAACGCTCGGCCCTTGCGCTATTCGCCGGATCGTCGGCGAACAACTCGTGATAGTAGTTGCGGATCATGGCCGCGCAGGAACCGGAGGGAACGACTACGGGAGTAGATCCATCGTACTGGTCAAGTAGCCGCCTTGCTACCGGCCGGGCTTCGTCCCAGAATCCCGAGTTGAAAGCCGGCTGTCCACAGCAGGTCTGGTCCGTATTGAACGCGACCTCAACGCCGAGGGCGCGTAGGAACCGTACCACGGATTCGCCAACCTCTGGGAAGAACTGATCGACAATACAGGTGACGAACAACTCCACCCGGCCGGGCTTGAGAACGGGCCGGGTACGGGTCACAGCACAATGCCCCGGATGACGAAGCCGAGCAGCCACGCGATCATGAACACGCCGCCCGACGCGAAAAGTCTGCCCTCGGTCTCCCGATTGGCCGATCCGTGCAGGGACAGGTAAGCGATGAACGCGCCGAGTCCGACCGCGACCAGCACCACTGATGTCTGGTTCACCCCTAGGGCAGCGCCAATGACGACACCGACCACACCCCAGGTGATCCAAGAGTCGAGTCGTTTCAGAAAGCCGGTGAGCCTTGATGATTGGAGTCGGGCTAGCAATTGAGTCCCTGGCGAGTCTGGCGTAAGCTGCGTGTAACTGCGTGTCTCACGAAAGGATACACTTGCTATGTTGAGGGATGCAACGCGGGGCTGATGGCTATCAGCAGATCGATTCCACGGCAGTCGGCGAGTTGGATCAGGCACGTACCAAGACAGGAGGAGACACATGATAACCGGTTTCAACCACTCCGGGTTTGTTGTGAAGGACATCGAGACGATGGTGCGTTTCTACCGCGACACGCTTGGCCTGGCGGTCATGCGGGAGGTGGACAGTGTCGCGCCGCCTGAGGGAGACCACACAGGCATTCCGGGCGCACATCGGACGCTGGTGTTCGTCGGCAAGCCAGAGGGGGAACACGCGCTGGAGCTGGTGCATTTCATCGATCCCCCGAGTCCCGAGGGTCACCTGGACCGACATCAGCTTGGCGCGGCGCACATCTGCTTCAACGTGACTGATCTCGCAGCACTGGCGGACCAACTGCGGTCGGAGGGTATCCGGTTCGTGACCGCCCCGATATTCCACAACATGCCCGATGGCAAGAAGCGCGGCATCTGCTACGTTCAGGACCCAGAGGGAAACTACGTGGAGCTCATTCAGCCGCCTGGGTGAGGAGTTCGCGAGGACTACGTGGCCGAGACGCCCTGGTACACCTGGAAGCGATGGCGGTTGGTCTCGACGACATAGAGCCGGCCTTCTGTATCGAAGCGGACGGCTACCGGTCCCCAGAAGTAGGGCTCCACCTGGGATGAGGTGTGGTACGGGGACTGGAACTGCTCCGGCAGGGTCTCAGGCTCGAGGTCGGATGCTTGCCTGACCTCCCATTCCTCCGGATTGGACGAGTAGTAGTCCATCGCCCACTTGGAGAGGGTCGCCTGCCCGCGCAGTGTCAGGGCGAGGTCGCCGTCCGGCTGGAATATCTGGACGCGCTCGTTGCCCCAGTCAGCGACGGCGATTGAACCATCCGAGGCGGTCGCCACACCGGAAGGCCGGTTGAGCTGTCCCGACCCGATCGTCTGGAGGTGATCCCCTTCCGGAGAGAACTTCTGCACGCGGTCATTGCGCCAGTCAGCTACGTGGACAGAGCCGTCCGGGCCGACACCGACACCCCAAGGCAGGTTGAATTCACCATCCGCGGCCCCCTGGACTCCCCACGACGTGATCAATGTCCCGTCCGTGGTGAACTTCTGGAGGCGGCAGTTGTGCTGGTCGGCGATGTAAACGTTGTCATCGGAGTCGATGGCGATACCAGCAGAGCCGTCCATCTGACCGGGGTCGGAGCCGTTCTCGCCCCAGTGGGACAGGTACTGCCCCTCCGAGTCGTAAATCGTGACACGGTGATTGTACTCGTCCGTGATGTACAGGCGGTCCTGGCTGTCAAACGCCATCGCGACCGGCCAGACGAACTGCCCTTCACCTTGCCCATAGCCCTTGCCAAACTCGAACAAGTAGTCTTCGTTGAGGTTACACACCCCAACCCTAATTGCGGACGCCCTCGCCGGATCGCACCGGTTCAGGACGTAGATACGGCCGTCAGGCCGGAAGGCGATGTCATACGGATTGGCGAAGCCTCGCCCGTTGTTGCCGTTGTTGACTATGCCGATTGTCTTGAGATAGTCCAGAGTTACGGTCATTGCGCCCGCCTGTGTAGTTAACTTAGACAATCTAGGCTAGCTGGTACTCCTTGGAGGAAGCGATCAGGCGCATCACATTGGCGACGGTCTGCACCGAGTCGTCGTCCGCGAAGTCAACCTCCCCGAACTGTGACGCGAAGTCAACGATGGCTTCACGAGTCTGGGATTCGACCGTGAGCGGTCCCATGAGGTCGAGACAGCCGTCCACCAACTGCTCGGGCGACTGCTGGTGGCCTCCGTCCCGCGCGAGGCGGTCCGCAATGGACCTGACCCCGGGGTTCGACGGATTGCCGAGCTCGCTGGCAGCGAAGTTGACACGTTCCACGAGCGCTCCGCTGTCGATCCACTCCACCCCCTCGTGCCAGCCTTCGACTGTCGGCGGCTGCAACAGGCCCTGGCCCATGAACATGGCCTGATAAGCCAGCTGATTGACGCCGAGCGTCGGCTCCCTGTAAGAGCCGGCCAGCCTGACGGCTCCGACGACAGTCTCCACCGGGGCCTTCACCCTGGCATATCGGGAAGCCTCACCCTTGAAGAACTCGGAGTTGAACAGCGTGCGGAGTACAGCGCGGATCTCGTATTCGGACTCGAAGTAGGAGGCCATCATCTGCTCGATGGTCTTCTCGCTGGCTTCGTCCACCTCATCGGCGCCGAAGAACTGGAATATCCGAGTACATATGAACCTCGCGGTCGCATCCTGCCGGCAGATGATGTCGACGATCTCATCGCCATCAAAGGCGCCGCGCTCACCGAGGAACTCCTTCTCGTCGGTATCGTGGTCTTCTTCACGATACTCGAAGTGCCAGGCGATGCGCCCATAGGGCCAGATCGAGTCTTTCATGGCTCGCATGGACATGTACTCAGCATTCTTGAGCGTCCAGCCTGTGAATGCCCGCGACGCTTCCTTGATGTCATCCTCTGAGTAGTTGCCGATGCCCATCGAGAACAGTTCGAGAAGCTCCCGCCCGTAGTTCTCGTTTATGGCGCCGTCGTGATTGTCGTTGTTGTCCAGCCAGATAATCATGGCAGGGTCTTTCGACAACTCGCTCAAGATGTCTCTGAAGCTGCCCAGCCCGACGCGCTTGAACATGTCGATCTGGTTGAGCAGCGCGCGAGCCTGGTTCAGCTTGGAGTAGCCGGTCGCGAACAGCCCGTGCCAGAACAGCGCCAGCTTCTCCTCGAGCGGATGGTTGGTGGTGATCATGTGGTACATCCAGTACGCGCCCGCGCCGTCAAGCTGGCGGAGCTCCGACTGGTCCACGTGGTACCTTCGGATCAGGTCGTCGGGCAGGTGCCCCCTGTCTCCCGATGGATGGAGCAGATCCTCCACCACGTTCTGGTAACCCCTGTCGACCTTCTCTTCAAGCTCTTCCCGGGAGGCGCCGAATCCGGCCCGCCGCATGAGGTGGGCCATCTGGGCAATATCTGCTGTCGTCATCCCGACTCTCCTTATATGTGTGGCTTATCCAAGCGCGAGCGGCCGGACTAGGCGGGCAGGAACTCGAACTGCTCAAAGCGGCCGTTGACGATCGGCTCAGCGTCGAGCTCGAACCAGCGCTCCAGCAACGTGGCGTATGTCATACGGAAGTCGTTATTGTAGTGAAGGTCGCCTTCGAGCTGCAGGTCCAGCGTCAGGGACGGATACTCGCCGTACAGCCCGCCGTTGACCCCACCGCCGATGACAAACGCCGTTCCACCGGAGCCGTGATCCGTGCCGGAGCCGTTGTCCTTGATACGGCGCCCGAACTCCGAGAACACGAACATGGCAACGTCGTCTTCGCGTCCATGCTCCCTGAGGTCATCGTAGAAGTCGCCGATTCCGCCGGCGACCTCGTCCCACAGCTTCTTATGGCTGATCAATTCACCGGAGTGCGTATCGAAGCTGCCGTGCTGCGTGTAGAAAATCCGTGTGCCGAGGTCGGCAAACAGCACCTGAGCAACGCTCTTGAGGCTCTCCGCGATCGGATTGGCGGCATACTCGACCGACGACTGGTACTGAGCCGGAGCGGTGCGGAGGATATCAGCCCCCTTGAGCGCGTCGGTTCCGGTCTGTCCGAGGAAGTCCATGACCGCGTCCCGACCCTGCACGCCGCCATACATCTTGGCGAACGCTTCCAGGGCGTACTTCCGCATAAACTCGTCCTGGACATCCGGGAATAGCCCATAGGTCTCGAGATTTCCGACCGAGGCGACCGGGACGCCGCGGACACCGAGTGCGCGCGGCAGGCCGCGGCCGAAGTTCACGGAAGTCAGAACATTGTCGCCGTCGGGGTCGAGCTCTCTGGTCGCCCTTCCGAGCCAGCCCTCGCGTCCGATGTCATCGGGCAACGCGGTGTGCCAGATGTCCATCGAGCGGAAGTGGGAGCGGTTCGGATTGGGGTAACCGATCCCGTTAATCACGGCGACCTTTCCCTCATCCCAGAGCCGCTTGACCGGCCCCATGCTTGGATTGAACGCGAGGTCGTCGCTTATGGGATGAACCTGATCAGAGTCCAGCCTGACCGTTTGCCTGAAATCGTAGTACAGGCCATCGTTATACGGCATCACGGTGTTGAGTGTGTCGTTACCACCTGAAAGCTGAACGACGACTAGCGACTTCTTGTGGTTTCCGTTCTGCGAAGCCATTGAATCGCTCCCTTTATACGCATGCGCGGATTTGCTCGAAACCTTTGAAAAGAATCTACTACGTCTGACACTGCAGTGCAAGCGTTCGGAGCGGCGTGTAGGGTATTGAGGTGAAGGAATCACGGCTACGGTCACCTACGCCCTTGGGTGCAACGGTCTCAATTTAAGGAGGTAACGGGTGGATCAGGCTATCAGAAATCAGGCCGCGGAGTTGTGGAGCATACGTGTCGAGGCGCATCATGCCCAGTCGGAAAGAGTGATGGACGATGCGTTGCGCAGAGGTGACTTCTGGCGCGAGCTGGCCACTGGGTTCAGAGCAGACCCTCACCGAACTGATGACGACGTGCTGAACTTTCTGAGCACGCTGGTCGATGGGGACTCGACAGCGCTGGACGTGGGTGGCGGGGCGGGGCGATTTGCCATCGCCCTCGCGCTGCGATGCAAGTCTGTCGCCGTCGTCGATCCATCGCCGTCGATGCTCGCGCAGCTGCGGGAAGCAGCCACCGAGGCAGCCTGCGACAACGTGCTCGCGGTCGAGTCGGACTGGGAGTCCGCCCAGGTCGAGGCTGCCGATCTGGTCCTATGCTCGCATGTCGTGTACGGCGTGGCGGACATCCGGCCATTCATCGAGAAGCTATACGCGCACGCTCGGCGGACGGTGGCGCTGGTCTCGTTTGTCGACTCTCCACAATCCGGGATCGCCCCGCTCTGGGAGCCGGTCCACGGAGAACCCAGGATCAACCTCCCTGCCCTACCGGAGCTGATGAACGTCCTGTGGGAGATGGACATCTACCCCAGCGTGCAGATGCTCCGGGCCACAGAGCCTCCGGTGTTCGCCGATCTCGAGTCGGCGATGGCTGAATTCACGCGGCGGTTGTTTATCGGCTCTGATACAGCCGCGGCTCTCCGGTTGGGAGAGTGTATCAAGGCGTATCTGGAGCCGGTGGATGGTGGATACAGGGTGAAGGGCGCGAGGTCGGTGAGACAGGGGGTAATAACATGGGAGGCCGAGCGCTGATGCCGCTCGACAGCATTCGCTCAGAGGGATTCCGTGGCTAACCGGCCGAACTGGTATTACGATCACCCACCGGCATGTACGTGCGCTCGATGCAACCGAGGAGGTAGGCGTGCGCCCGTCGCCGTAGCGGATTCTGGGGGCAACAGTTCTGGGGCGACTTTGCCGGACGATCGCAGTGACGATCGTAATGGTTTGGGCTGTGGCTCATGGCTGGTGATCGCATTCCTGCTGGTAGTTCTCATGGCTGGAATGATCTTCGTGGCGTTGAACTCGGCTGACTTCAACGAGACAGTACCCACGCCAGCATCGTCCCTGGCCCGACAGGAGACCGTCCCGACTCGGACTCCTATCCCCACCCCCACACACATCCCTGTGATTCCGGCCCTGATCGAACCTACTCCGACACAGGAACCCACCGTTGAGCCTACGGCGACCGCTACACCGATCCCCACATCGATCCCGACCAGTACACCTGGTCCCGCTGCCGCTCCCACTGACTACTGGATCGATGACCTCAGCGCCAGGTTAATTGGAGAGAGGGACGGGTTGATCGCAGTTGACTTCTCGGTTCACCTGATCAACGTCCGAGGTCAGGACGGGTCCCGACCCGTCCTCGTGGAGGTCACTGTCGATGGTGGCGATCGTGAGTTGATCTACATCATCAAGGATATGAAGATTGGCGAGGCTATAGGTTTCGTGTTTCAGCGGGAGTTGACATCGGGGCGCCATGATGTCGTGTTTACCGTTAAAGATTTAGACTGGTCGGTCACGGTGGATGTCGAGCCGACCGGGGTATCCTTTGCAGCTGCTCCGACGGCAACACCGACGGCAACACTCACCCCGGAGCCTGTCGATACCCCTGTTACGCTTACGCCGACTCCAACGAATACACCGTTGCCGACAGCCACGCCTGTGCCGCCTACTGCTACGGCGGTTCCGACAGCCACACCTGCGCCAGTTGTCCGCATCGCTGCGCCGACTCCCACTCCAGACACCGCGACCGAGCTCAAACCGACTCTTGCACCCCATCTGCGACACCTGGAACACAAGCAATACATGCTCGAGTTGATCAACGCCGAGCGCTTGAAAGTCGGTCTTCACCCGGTTGTTCTCGGCGACAATACAGCAGCCCAGTTGCACGCTGAGGCTTCGCTAGCGGGTTGTTTCTCCTCCCACTGGGGTCTCGACGGACTGAAGCCGTACATGAGGTACAGCCTAGCGGGAGGATATCAGTCGAACAGTGAGAACGGGCATGGTAGCGACTACTGCATTGCTGATGCAGACCGGTACCGACCAATTCAGGGTATACAACAGGAGATTCTCAAAGCGATGGAGGGATGGATGGACAGTCCAGGGCACCGTCGAAACATCCTCCGTCCAGGGCACAAGAAGGTGAACATTGGGATCGCATGGGACCGCTACAATTTCAAGGCCTACCAACATTTTGAAGCGTACTATGTTGAGTATGTTCGGATTCCCGACATTCAGGATGGAATTCTTACTTTGTCAGGAACACTCAAGAACGGTGCCGGCTTCGCGCAGGATCGGGATCTCGGCCTTCAGATCTACTACGATTCACCTCCGCATGAGCTTACACTCGGACAGGTCTCGCGGACTTACTGTTATGACAGCGGACGCTTGGCAGCGTCGTTGAGAGAACCTCTAACCGGAAACTGGTTCTATACGGAGGACGAGTTCACGAGAGGGTATAGCCCATGTCCCGATCCATATGATGTTCCTGCCAATTCTCCAGGGCCGCGATCTCACGACGAAGCACACGAATTCTGGCAGGCCGCTTACAATGCCAGCAAGGCTCGGGTGGATGAGTCGATCACAGTCCCGTGGATTACGGCTTCAATTTGGGAAATCACTGCCGACAGTTTCACCGTCGCAGCAGACCTGAGTGATGTCATCGCGGCCTTTGACAATGGCGTCTACACGGTGATGCTGTGGGCCAAACTCGGCGGGGAGCGCGTCGTCGTGTCTCAGTACTCGATATTCCACGGGGTGACGACGCCGGATACTTATGATCAAGATCGGTGATCGACGGCTAGAACGAGTCCCCTTAACGACCAGCTTGCCCGAAAGGATCTGCGGGTTTTTGACAATCCGGGTCTTTCAGAGCGGGCGGGGTTCTTGATCCTTGGCTGCCATTGCGCCTGTCCCCGATTCAGCCCGCGGTCCGATTCAATCCAATATAGCGAAGCCGGTTGTAAGGGCGGTTTGAGAACCGCCACTACCGGCGTCGTGGAAGTCGTCGCTACAGACCCTCGGCGTATGCCGAGTGGAAGGTGTCCACACCGGCGCGGAAGTCGGACTCCCCGTCTCGGACGATGGCTACGGGACTCGCGAAGCTGGCGAATCCGCCCTGTACGTGGTTATCACCGATGACATAGATGCGGTGACCGCGGGATTCGAGCTCGGCGACCACATCGGACGGCAGCCGTGGATCGACGCTGGTGACCGGCAGGGAGCAGTCCACTCGTGGCGAGTCGATTGCCTCCTGAGGCGCTATGCCGAAGTCGATGACTTTGGATATAAGCTGAGTGACGCAGTTGGTGATCCTTCGGCCGCCGGACGCGCCGACCGCCATTCGGACGCCATCGTCGTTCATCACCAGCGCGGGCGTCATGTTATTGAGCGGGTACTTGCCCGGCATGATCGAGTTTACTCGCCCCGGAACCGGATCGAACCACATCATCCCGTTGTTCATCACCACGCCGGTGCCACGCGGCACGAATCCGGAGCCGAACCCGGCCATCAGCGTGTTCGTCAGTGAGACGGCATTGCCGTCCGAGTCCATTGCGCACAGATGCGTCGTACCGGAGTCCAAGGCCGGCGCGCTGGCCTCCAGCTCTGAGCCGGGAGTCCCTTCATCGAACGCCCACGGATCGCCGGACTCGATCTCGCCCAGGCGATTCCGGTCGATCAGACCGCGTCGCAGGTCGGTGTAGCCGTCAGATACAAGACCCTTCCACGGCGCATCGACGAACGCCGGGTCCGCCATGTACCTGAACCTGTCCACGTAGGCCAGGCGGGCGCCGTAGATGTATGCGTGGAGGGCGTCGGCGGAATTGTGGCCCATTGACCGGATATCGAATCCGTCCAGTAGCCGCAGGGTCATCGCAGAGGTCGTCCCAGCGCAGGCGAATGGCGGGACCCTCACAGTGTGGTCGGAGTATCGGAACTCAAGACCGGAGTCCCATACGAATGGTCGATACTCGGCAAGGTCCTGTTCGGAGAGTATGCCGCCGTTTGCCTGTATGCCGGACGTGATGGCGCGGGCGATGTCTCCTGAGTAGAATGCCTCGGGTCCGTGCTTGCCGATTGCCTCCAGCACGTCAGCGAGGTCCGTCTGCCGGAGCAGGGCGGGGCTGGTGAGGTCGCCTGTCGGCAGCCGGCCTCCGGGCATGAATAAGTTCCGTAGCTCATCGAACTCGAAGAGTCGCGTCACCATCAGGCCCAGCGCGTACATGTTGTGCCAGCCCGGTGAATGTCCACCTCTGGCCAGCGCGACGGCCGGAGAGACCACCTCCGCGAGCGGCAGCTTGCCCAGTCGTTTGTGGGCCTCGCACAGACCGGCCACAGCGCCGGGCACGGCAATCGACCGCGGGCCATCCAGGTTTTCGTCGTTGACTACGCCAGCCCAGCCGAAGTTGCCGACCGCAGCCTCACCGGACAGCTCGTACATGTCCGGCCGGGCGGCGAGCGGCCCCTTCATCGGGAACCCGACCACTCCTCCCCGGTCGCCGACCTGGTAAACCAGGTATCCGCCGCCGCCTACCCCGCTGGACATCGGTTCGACAACGCCGATGGCGAAACAGGCCGCAACGGCGGCGTCAACCGCGTTGCCTCCCTGCTCGAGCATCCGCAGACCCGCCCTGGTTGCGTGGATGTCCTTGGTTGCGACCATTCCGCCGGAGGCGCGCGCTTCGGTCTTGCTGATCGTCGTGAGGGTCGGCGTGGCTGTGGTCATTGGCTGCTCCGGTTTCGATGCTGAGTTTCGCTGTGTGACAGTAGCGCTGATTCGAGTCCCGGCACTTCGGACGCGCCGGCGACAACCGTGATGGTCGAGCCTTCGAAGTCGTCAGAGATCGGCTCATACCTGCCGCCGAGACACTTCGCGAGAAATGCCTCCGCGGCCGCCATGAAGGATAGGTTGTTTTCGGGGCGCGCGAATCCGTGACCTTCATCTGGGTACAGGATGTACGTAACCGGAATGCCACGGTCGGTCATCGCTTCGACGATCTGATCGGACTCGGCTTGCTTGACCCTCGGGTCGTTCGCGCCCTGGCCGATCAGCAGCGGACGAACGATGCGCTCGGCCTTCGACAGCGGCGACCTGCCGGCAAGGAACCGGCGGCCTTCGTCGGTTGAGTTGTCCCCTACTCTCGTCTTGAACAGCGCGATCACCGGCTCCCAGTACGGCGGAACGGATTCGAGAAGGGTATTGAGGTTGGACGGCCCTACGATATCGACTCCACAGGCAAACACTTCAGGCGTGAATGTCAGGCCGACCAGCGTGGCGTAACCGCCATAGCTGCCGCCCATTATCGCGATTCGATCACGGTCCGCTATGCCGCAGTCCACCGACCAATTCACAACGTCGATGAGATCGTCGTGCATCTTGCCGGCCCACTCAAGGTCTCCGGCGTTTACGAATGCCTTTCCGAATCCGGTGGAGCCTCGATAGTTGACCGATATCACCGCGTAACCCCTGTTTGCGAGCAGCTGGTGTTCGGCATCGTAGCCCCAGCTATCTCTTGCCCAGGGCCCGCCATGGACGAGCAACACCGCAGGCAGCGGCTCGGAGGGGAAGTCTGAACCTGCCGGACGTGAGTCCACCGGAAGACTGTAGTAAACGACAATGTCCAGACCATCCCCGGTCTTGACGATTGCGGTCCTCATTGACGCAAGATTCGCCTGCTCCAGCTCGGGTCGGTTGGTGAACAGGAATTCCAATCTGCCATCCCGACGATGATACAGGTAAAAGGACCTTGGCCCATCGTCCCTGTCGTACTCCACGACCCATATGCTGTCGTCTAGTGTCCGGCTCGTAACGCCGAAGTCTCCACGGGACTCGTCGGAAATCCGGTCAATGTCGGCAGCTATCGACTGTCCAGAACATGCCACGTCACGCGGTCGTACTCGAACGCGACGGCCTGGGCTCGGCGGGTGGACGGGTCGATCATGACGGACTGAGCGTCAGCGCTGGGGTCCAGCGCGAGCTCACGCTCCTGACCGGTCAGCGTGTCGATTTCAACCAAGGCGGACGTGTCCCTGCGCCGGCTGTCGAACATGTACAGGGTCCGGCCGGTAGAGTCGTATCCGAGGGGAAATGTCGTAAGGCTGTCTTCTCGCTCGACCGTTGTCGTCAATTCCCACTGTCCGTCTTGCGACAGGGCATGGTACTCGGCTCCCCCATCGGCAGTCGAAACGAGCGCCAAACGCACGTTGAAGTCTCGATCCGTCACAAAACCCGCGGCTCCGATCTCGTTCCGGAGCAAGCAGCTTGACTCCCCTGTCAGGATGTTGACGCGGTAGAGATCGTGGAATTGAGGGTCGCGATGGTTGATGTTGATCAGGGCCTCGTTGGGAAACCTGTCTGAGAGAGGCTCCGGCAGCGCATGTACCTGCTCGTATGGCGTCAGGTCTCTGGTGTCGCCGGTCTCCACGTTTGCGGCGTACACGTGCCAGTTCTCGTCACCGCCGGCATCCTGTACATACAGAATGTAACTCGGATTGTGTGTCCAGAAGTAAGCCCTGATCCCACGCTCGGTCTCGCGAGTCACCGGCAACGCGTCTTCGACTGCCCGGATAGGCGCGACCCAGACGTTGAGCACGCCGTCCAGGGAGGCCAGGTATGCGATGCGCGCACCGTCCCGGCTGACCGTAACGGACTCGCGCTCCGGGTTTCCGAACAGGACTCGTCTTGGAATGAGTGGGGATGTCGCAGTTGCCAACATTACCTCCAAGTCCTGTCGTTCTCGTCGGAATTCTGAACGCGGCGCAGTCCGCTCCGTGACGGAACGCCTCCATGCTCATCAGACCCAACGAACGGCAGTTTACCATACGCCGACGTAAGCTAGACCGTATCAACAGCAGGCCTCGGCACGGCAGCGCGTCCAAGACTTGCTCAACAGGGTTGAGCGCCCGGCGAGGTCGGCCGGACCCGAAGATCGCGCAATGTCGTGTCGTCAAACGGATTGTCGCCCGCGCGGAGCGACTCGATCCAGGATGTCCGGCTTGGACGGTAGTGACTGCCGCAGCCGTCTTTGGGCGACGCGTTTACCCAGACGAGAAACGCTTCGAAGTCCGCCATCGCCCGGAAGTTCCGGCCCAGCAGCGCGTTGACAAGGCCGGAAGCATCCTTTGAGAATCCCTCCGAGTCGGTAGCCACCGCCTCTTCGCAGTAAGGAGCCGCACTCACCGGATCGCCCGACACGGCCATTTGCCAACAAAGCGTCCTGTTGTAAACCGGATCGAGAGGACTCAACTCACGGGCACGACGCAGATCGGACAGCGAACCGCTCCAGTCCTCCAGCTCCGAGTAAACCAGGCTGCGATTGAAGTAGGCGATCGGGGAGTCTGGCGAGAGATCGATCGCGCGGCTGAACTCAGCGATCGCCAGCTCCACGTCGCCGGCCGCCCTGCGAGCCAAGTAGGCGTTCCCCCGGTTGAGGTGAGCGGATGCCAGCTCCGGGTCGATCTCCAGGGCCTTTTCAATGTCTTCGAAGGCGCGGTCCAGATCATCCGGCCCCGCACGCGCAATGTAGGCCCCGCCGCGGTTCACGTAAGCGCTCGCGTAGTCAGGATGTGCCGACAGGGTTTCTGTCAGACCGGCGAGGGCCCGGTCCACATCACCGTCAGCGCCACGCTCCAGATATGCCGCCGCGAGGTTGAGATTAGTGGCGGCACGATCGGGCCTGATGGTGGCCGCGCGAGTCAGGTCCGCGACCGCACGATCGGCATCCCCAGACCTTCCACGGTCCAGGTAGGCGAGCGCGCGACTGTTGAACGCCTCGACGGACCGAGACTGGACTGAGAGCACCTGGGTAAACAGCCAGATTGCCTCGTCGAAGTCTGCCAGGTCGCCGCCGAGATAGGCGCTTCCGAGGAGAAATCTCAGGTTGGCGAGCGCTGTCACCTCCGACGGCGGCGGGTCCATGGCGCGGATCAATACGGTCTTGGCCCGGTCGAACTCGCCCTGCTCGAGGTAGATCTGGCCCAGAGTCATAAGGGCGACGTATCTGACTTCGTCGGTAAGTCCGATGTTGATGGTGGCGGGAAGCTCCGCGGGCGACGAGGCGATGTCCACGACGTGCTGGGCACGGGACGCCTGTCGGCTGAGGGGGGCCGTGAACCTGGCCATAACCCGGCCGCTGTCGTACTCTCCCCAGATCACTAGGGTCGCTTTCGAGCGTTTCCCCGCGTCCTCGGCTGCGGCTTCGCCGTCGATCTCCCTCGGCCACTCGATCGTGCGCACGGCTGAGAGCCCGGCTTCTCGAATCTCATTGTCTATGGCGCCCATGAGGCGGCCGACCACGTTGAACCCCTGCCCGCCCGCGGTGTAGTTGACGAACGGCGCCATTACGATCAGCGACTCGCCGTCGGCCGCGGCGGGATAGACGGTGGTGTCCCGCAATCTGATGGCCAACGCAGTGGCGGCGATCACGATGACCAGGAACGGCAAGATCACGCCGGCGATCAGGAACCTCCGGTGCCGATGCACAAAGGCCGGCGACGCTTTCTCAGCAATCTCACGGGCCGAGTCCGATGTGTCAGCCGGCGCGGCCTCTGGCTCATCGACCATGTCAACCCGCGACGGCATCTCCGGACCGGTCGGTGACGACTCCGGGGAGAATCCCGCGGCCAGCAGGAACTCGTCGGTCTCTTCTTCAGTCAGACGTAGCAGCTCCGCGCAGCGGACGACATCTTCCCGGTAACGAGGCCGGGTGGTAACGCCCTCCTTCCAGCGCACGAGGGTCGGACGGCTGACCGGGATGCGGCGCGCCAACTCAGCGTCGCCGATCCCCGTCCGATCCATGTAATGGGTCAGAAGCTCGGCGAAAGTCTGCAACTGTTACAACTTCGATACACTGTGAACGCCGAATGTGACATTCTTGCAGTTCAGAGTGTACACGATCCCGTGCGACGCTGACTGTGGCCGCGGACGAAACCAGACTCAAGCAAGCCGCGGCAACAGCCACAGGAGGAGGCAGTCAGATGATAAGCAAGCTCCAGATAGTTACAGTCGCGATCGGGATGGTCGCACTCGCCGCGCTCATGGCGGCATGCTCGGCGGGAGAAGACAGCAGCTACTTTGAGGCGCCGGCGTCGGCTCCCGCTCCGACGATGGCTCCGGCCGCTCCAGCCGCTCCAGCCCCCGTTCAGCAACAGGTCGTCAGAGAGCAGCCCGAGGGGTTCAACGTGATCGGCGGATCGGCGACGGTGAACGACGCGGCATACGACCTCACCTTCTTCAAGCACTATGGAGTCAACCCGTTCATCGACACCGAGGACGACCATCTGTCCACGTTCGCGATCGACGTGGATACCGCGTCTTACACCGTGGCGCGGCGGTTCGTGCAGGACGGCAACCTGCCCGACCCGGACTCGGTGCGGGTGGAAGAGTTCGTCAACTACTTCGATCACAGCTACGAGCCGCCGGAAGCGGACGCCTTCGCGATACACATCGAAGGTTCTCCGTCGCCGTTCGGAGGCGAGAAGCACTTGCTGCTCCGCGTTGGCCTCCAGGGGCGGACCGTCGCGGAGGACGCGCGCAAGGACGCATCCTTGGTCTTCGCCATCGACGTGTCCGGATCGATGGGCCGCGAGGACAGACTGGGGCTGGTAAAGAGGTCGCTGAGACTGCTGGTCGATGAGTTGCGACCGACAGACGAGGTCGGAATTGTAGTGTATGGCAGTCAGGGACGCGTGCTTCTGGAACCGACCGACGGCGGCGAGAGACGGACGATCCTGCAGGCCATCGAATCCTTGGCTCCGGGTGGCTCAACCTATGCCGAGGACGGACTGAGAATCGCCTACGACATGGCCGTCGAACGCGTACGGCCGGGACGGATCACGCGAGTGATCCTGCTGTCCGACGGCGTGGCGAACGTCGGAGACACCGGCCCGGACTCGATCCTCAAGCACATCAGGTCCCGGGTTGATGAGGGCGTTGCCCTCACTACCGTCGGATTCGGAATGGGCAACTACAACGACATCCTGATGGAGCAGCTCGCCAACGACGGCGACGGAACATATCACTACGTCGATACACTCACTGAAGCGCGCCGCGTGTTCGTCGATAACCTGGTCGGCACGCTGCAGAACATCGCCAAGGACACCAAAGTCCAGGTCGATTTCAACCCGGAGGTGGTGCGGAGCTACCGGCTGCTGGGCTACGAGAACCGGGCGGTCAAGGACGAGCAGTTCCGTGACGACTCGGTTGATGCCGGTGAGGTCGGCGCGGGCCACAGCGTGACGGCACTGTACGAGGTGAAGCTGCACGACGCCGACGGCACGATCGGCACCGTCTTCATGCGGTACGAGGACCCGGACACGGGAGAGGTCACCGAACTCAACAAAGAGTTCGACCGGAGCGAGCTGGCGGAGATGTTCGAGGAGACTTCGGCCACGTTCCAGCTATCCGCCATGGTGGCCGAGTATGCCGAGGTGCTGCGCGAGAGCTACTGGGCGCAGGAGGGCACCCTCGAGAGTGTCGCCGCCCAGGCCAGCCGCATCGTCAGGCTGATTCCCGAGGACCCTGACGTAGTCGAGTTCGCCGCGCTGGTGGCCCAAGCAGAGCGCATCAAGTCGTCAATGGCAGGCAAGTAACGTGCGAACGGCTGGGGGCGGCGCGTCAGCCGTCCTCAGCAACTACTCGCTTTGGGTACGTAGTGGCGCATGTGAACTTCGCCATGTGCCTAACGCAGAATCCCGCAGTACCTTGAGCAAACGGAACCGGGGCGGCGGCCCGATTGACCCTTCGCAAGCCGCTCCATATAATCGCCTCAACGCTGGAACGAAAGGCAGGGCATGGTCGAAACCGAGCTTACCTCGAGGCGAATCGAGTTCAACGATTGGGAGGGAGTCGTCGACGCATACATGGAGCGCGGCTGGACCGATGGGCTGCCCATCATCCCCCCGACTCCTGAGCTGGTCGCGGCCAGTCTGGATGCGGCGGAGAGAGACGCCTCGGAGATCCTCGGAACCGAACCCACGAAGGGCCGCGTCATAACCGCGGAGAAGGCCGCGATCAATGCGGTCATGGCGGGCTGCCGTCCCGAGTATTTCCGTATCGTCGCAGCCGCCGTGGAGGCGATGTGTGAACCCAAGTTCAACCTGCACGCAGTCACCGCGAGCACTCAGGGCTCCGCAGTTCTCGCGGTCGTCAATGGCCCGCTGGCCGGTGAGATCGGTCTGAACTCGGGTGTCAGCGTCTTCGGACCGGGTCATCGAGCGAACGCGACGATCGGCCGGGCGATCCGTCTCGTGATTATCAACGCGACCGGATCCCAGTCCGGAGAAATCGACAAGGCGACGCTGGGCCATCCGGGTAAGTACACCTGGTGCATCGCGGAGGCGGAGGACATCTCGCCGTGGGGACCCCTGCAGACCGATCGAGGGTTCACCAGCGGCGACAGCACGATCTCGCTGTTCCCGGCGCTCTCCCCCATCCAGGTCGACAACCACGCTTTCCAGGCCCCTGAAGAGATACTCGTATCCTTTGGCGACGCGCTGTTCGCGGGAGGAGCCGGCTGGAACCAAGGGGAGATCGTGGTGGTGCTGTGCCCTGAACACGTCGGCAACCTGGAGAGGGCGGGCTGGACCAAGGAACAGGTCAAAGAGTTCCTGCATCACATCTCCCAGCGTACGATCTTGGAGTGGCGCGCCCGGGGGCGGTTCATACGGGATTCCGTGGGAGCCGCGGATGACATGCTTCACTCGGCGCTCTCGGAAGACTCAATTACGGTAATTGTTGCGGGGGGCCGCGCCGGAGCGTTCTCGTGCGTCATCCCGCTCTGGGGCGGAGGCACGGGGTCTCGCTCCGTCACCCGCCGAATTGACTGAAAGGGGTACTGAAATGACCAACGGCACAACGCTAACAGTATTGGATCCTACGGTGACTCCGCTGCCGGCGGACGGCGTAATCGCAGACAGGCCGGTCTCTCTCGATGGCGCGAGGCTTGGCCTGCTGGCAAACGGCAAGCTGAACTCGGAGGAGATGCTGACGGCGGTCCACGACGTGCTCGCCGACCGGTTCGAGTTCGGCTCGGTGGTCGAGCGCAACAAGCTCAACGCTTCGCGTCCTTGCCCGGAGGAGATCATCGACGAGCTGATCGACCAGTGTGACGTGGTAATAACGTCGTCCGGTGATTGAGGGTCCTGCTCATCGTGCAGTATGCACGACGGACTCACATTGGAACGCCGGGGAGTGCCGACTGCTGTGATATGCACCGAGCCGTTCGTCACGAGCGCAGACGCCATGGCGGCACTTGGCGGGGCGCCGGACTATCCGTATGTTGTCGTCCCTCACCCACTGGGCAGCCGGACCATGGAACAACTGCGGGATCTCGCGTCCCGGGCAGCCCCTGACGTGCTGAGCATTCTGGTCGCGCAGCGCTAGAGTGAAGGTGATTGACACCTCTTCATTCATGCCTTATCCAATAATCCAAGGACCCCGAACTTGGCACAACTGGCGCTGTCCAGAACGCTCGATGGCTGTGGCCTGGATATGGTATCTCCACAGAATGGGGTCGAACCTCTGCCCTCGCTAGCGGCAACTCATCACACCGGACAGGTGGTGAAGGTCTATAATGCGTGGAGAATCGGCGAAACCACAACAACAGAGGAGAAGTAAATGGGCAGGCTGGACGGCAAGGTTGCGATCATAACCGGAGGCGCTCGCGGTCAGGGCGAGGCCGAAACGGAGTTGTTCGCCGCAGAGGGCGCCAGGGTCATCTTCGGCGACATCCTCGATGAAGAAGGCAAGAAAGTCGAGGCGCGAATCGCCGAGCTCGGCGGAGAGGTTGAGTACGTCCACCTCGACGTCACGAGCGACGACGACTGGCAGCGGGCAGTGGATCTGGCCGAGCGCAAGTACGGCAAGCTCGATATCCTGGTCAACAACGCGGGTATCTCGCTCAGGCACCATGACATGGACGTCTCAAGTGAGGACTGGGACAAAATCATGGACGTGAATGCCAAGGGCGTTTTCCTGGGGACCAGGCACGCGGTCCCGGCGATGCGGCGAGCCGGCGGTGGTTCTATTGTGAACATCTCGTCGATAGCGGGGATTCTCGGCAGGCCGCTGGCGTCCCCGGCATACGCCGCGTCCAAGGGGGCAGTCCGGGTCTTCACCAAGTCGACAGCCGGACGGCTCGCCGGGGACGGGATCAGGTGCAACTCGATCCACCCCGGTCCGATCGACACGGATATGATCCGTGAGGCGACCAACTCGGTCCGTCCCGAGACCCGGGTCGGCGATATCCCGCTTAGGAGGCTCGGACAGGCGGTGGATGTCGCGTATGGCGCGCTTTACCTAGCCTCAGATGAGTCTTCGTTTGTCACGGCGACGGAACTGGCCATAGATGGCGGGGTGACCGGGATCAGGCCGTAGGCCGAGGTCGGTTCTGGGAGTCGGGCCATTCGTGCATAGCGCCCATGCCGGCGGGATGCCAGAACACCACGTCCACGTCGAGCCTGAATCCCGGAAGCGTCGGCGAGATCAGAGTGTCGCCTTCACCGTAGGCGTCAACAGTCTCGGAGCCATCTCCCCCAAGCAGCAGGATCATGATGGTCCCGGTGTCGGGGTCCACCAGCCAATACTCTTTTGGCCATCGTCAGTTTGCCACTCCCAACATCAGCTCGGGGTGTGCCCTCAGATCCTGTAAAGCCGTTCGGTATTGCCGGAAAACAGCGCTGCCCGCTCATCATCGGTGAAGTCGGACGTGATCTCATCGTACGCGTCGACGATGGCGGCGTAGCTGCTCCACAGGCTGTCGACCGGCCAGTTGGTCGCGAATAGGCTGCGCTCGACACCGAATGTCTCGATGCAATGGAGGACGTATGGCCGGATGCTGTCGACAGTCCAAGCGTTGTCGCCCATCCCTAGGCCGGATATCTTGCAGATGACGTTCTCCGCCTGCGCGGCGGTCTCCATGCCGCGCCTCCAGTCCACGAAATACTCCTCCGACCTCTCCGTCGGAAATCCCGCGTGGTCGACCACGATGGTGATGGCGGGGAACTTCCGCGCCAACGCGACGATTTTCTCCATGTCCTGCCACTGCGCGGCGATGCTGGATACGAGGCCGTACTTCTCCAGAAGCGCGTATCCGCGGTGGAACTCAGGCTCTACGAGGTAGTCTCCGTAGGAGAAGTCCCTGATTCCGCGCATATTGGGGAACTCACAGTGGCGTTCCAGAACCGCCTCGACGCTGGGGTCGCGCAGGTCGGCGTAGGCGACGATCGCGTGCGGGAAGCCGGTCCGGTCCGCGGCTTCCTGTAGCCACTCGGTCTCCTTGACAGGATCGGGAGAACCGATGGCAGCCTGGACGTGGACCGCCTTGACGACGTTAGACGGGCGCGTGAGCCCGATGAAGTCCTCCGCCATGAAGCTGCGTTCCGCCAACCGCCTGGTCTGGGTGCCGAGGAAAGGATGCACGACGTCGGGTTGCCAGTGCGCGTAGAATAGCTCCGGGTGGTGCATGTCGTAGAAGTGGACGTGGGCATCGACGAACTCCGGCTTTGCCATGCGCGACTCCTTGGCACGAGATTGGTACTCAACACCGGTTACAGGCGCGACTTCACCCACTATACAGGAAACCCGGTGAGTTCAGCCGGCAGCAGCCCAAATTCTAAAAATTGCAGATCAAATTCTAAAATTTCACCCTACACAAGGCATAATCCGTTGTATAATCTGTTGCGTGGCCGCCCATGGCGGGAAGGAAGGAGTGCTCACAGCATATCAGGAGGTCGCTACATGGCGAACGACGACCTGTCTTTGATGGCCCACCTTATGCGGAGAGCTGGCTTCGGAGCGACCAGGGATGAGTTGGAAGCGCGCGTCGCCGCCGGGTACGAGGCGACTGTCGAAGACCTTCTCAACCCCGACTCCCACGAGCCGGTTGACATCTACGAGTTCCTGCGCTACTTCCCCCTGCAGTGGAAGCCGGACACCCTCGACGGAGTCGGGCAGTCCGGCTGGGTGTGGCGCATGATAAACACCAGGGGCCCCCTTCAGGAGAAGATGTGCCTGTTCTGGCACCAGATCTTCGCTACCGGCGTCTCCAAGGTCGATCACTACGATGAGGTCACCGACATGATCGACACCTTCCGCGAGAAGGGGCTCGGAAAGTACAGGGACCTGCTCATCGAGGTCTCGAAGAACCCCGCCATACTCTTCTGGCTGGACAACCACGAAAATCACGCCACCGCGATCAATGAGAACTGGGGACGTGAGCTTCTCGAGCTGTTCACTATGGGCGTGGGCAACTACACCGAAGAGGACGTTTACGAGTGCTCCCGTGCGTTCACCGGCTGGACGATGACTCCCAAGCTGCCCAGGTTCCACATGGGTCGGTGGGACTGGTACTTCGAGTACCGCCCGGACGATCACGACGACGGCGAGAAGACGTTCCTCGGACATACGGGCAGATTCAACGGCGAAGACATCATAGACATCGTTCTGGCGCAGCCCGCGACGGCAAGGTTCATCGCGCGGCACCTGTACAGCTTCTTCGTCGCGGACGAGGTACAGGTTCCCGCATGGCAGGTGACACCGCCTCGCGACCCGGCAGCCATCGGCGTCATAGCCAACGCGCTTACCGAGTCGGATTTCGACATCCGCCACACGCTGCGCGTTCTGTTCAACTCGGCCTTCTTCAAGGCCGCCCGCTTCACCAAGGTCAAGAACCCGACGGAAGTGGTCATCGGCACTCTCAGGATGGTCGGCGGCGCAGAGCTTCCCGGCCTGGATGTGTACGACTACTCCAATCACATCACCTACATGGGACAGGAGTTGCTCAACCCGCCGAGCGTCGAGGGATGGCACTCCGGGGTCGAGTGGATCAACAGCGGATCGCTGATGAAACGCGCCAACTTCGTCGCCGACATGGTAGGCCGGATCGACCGTCCGGGCGTAAGCGCCATCATCGAGCGTGTCAAGGCCGCCGACAGCGCGCCTGAGTCGGCGGTCGATACCTGCCTGGACCTGCTCGGTCCGGTCGTGGTCAAGGACGAGACCCGCGCTGAGCTTATCGACCACGCCGCCACGCGCGGAGCGTTCGCGTGGGACGAGGCGAACGAAGCGAACTCTGCCCAACGCGTGGCCGAGCTGCTCCAGCTCATAGTCGCCACGAGGGAGTACCAGCTTGCATGAGTGATTGGGTTCGCGCCCCGTTCGATCGATCTCCTTGGCATCCAGCCAGCCAGTGTTTTCAGAAGGAATCGACACAATGCTCACAAAGATAGTCGGCACTCGCGTTTACGACTTCAGCCACGTCGTCGGAGATCCCAATGAGACCTTGGAGCCTGTGGCCCTGGCCGTCGGCGCCGAAAACGAGTTGTTCGCAATCATCAAAGGAATCCTCGAACTCAGCCCCAACGTGACACGATTCGCACTCGGCGCCGCACCCGGAGACGAGCAGATCGTCAACCTCATCGGCGAACGCGGTGAAGGAGCAGGACAGTTCGTCTGGCCGTCCGGCATCGTGCTGGACTCGGACCGAAACCTGTACGTCACCGACGCCTGGATGGACCGCGTGTCCGTATTCACGGTGGATGGGGAGTTCGTCCGCTCGTTCGGCTCGTCGGGAGACGGTGAATCGCAGTTCCGAAGGCCCTCCGGCATCGCGATCAACGATAGTGACAACGTCCTGGTCGTCGACACGCTGAACCACCGGGTCCAGAAGTTGACGCGTGAAGGCAGGTTCGTTTCTGAGTGGGGCCGCATCGGGTCTGAAGCCGGCGAGTTTCGGTCTCCCTGGGGCATCACGACGGATACTGAGGGTTGCGTGTACGTCGCCGATCACCTGAATCACCGGATTCAGAAATTCGATGGCGATGGCGGGTTCTTGTTCGAGCTCGGCAGTCGGGGCAGCGGCGACTACGAATTCGATCACCCGTCCGACGTCGCCGTCGATCCTGCGGGCGACATCTATGTATGCGACTGGGCCAACCACAGGGTCCAGGCATACGACTCGGGCGGGCGCTACATTACGACGTTCATCGGCGATGCGCAGGAGCTGTCGAAGTGGCAGCAGGAATACGTCCGAGCCAACCCGGATGTGTACAAGGCGCGCCGCCGCGTGTACTCGCTCGAGCCGGAGCGGCGCTTCGCTCTGCCATCCGGAGTTGCGTTCGACAGTCTCAGCTCGAGGCTCATGGTCGCCGATACCCAGCGCTGGCGGATTCAAATCTACAACAAGCTCCTGGACTACAGCGAGCCACAATTCAACATATGAGGCGAGACAACGCGATGAAGTACCTCAAGACGATCGGATTCAACTCCAACCAGCCAATTGGTCGAGGGTTCAACTATCCGTACGACGCCGCGTTCAGCGCAGACGGCCGCATCTTCGTACTGAACAGAATAGGTGGTATGAGCGCGCGCGGCATCCGTATACAGATCTGTACGTTCGATGAGAATTGGCTAGGCGAGTTCAGCACAGGTCCCGGCACCGGTGACGACCAGTTCAAGGTGCCGGTGTGCATGGCGTTTGACGGCGAAGACCGCCTGTACGTCACCGACGAGGCGTTGAACGAGGTGAAGGTGTTCGATAGCCAGGGCAGCTTCCTGAACAAGTGGGGCGCGGACATCGACGATGCCGGTGGACTGGAAGGGCCGGCGGGGGTCGCGCACGGCCCGGATGGGTCGGTGTACATAGTCGAGCAGTATGCCAGCCGGGTGCGTAAGCTGACCCCGGAGGGCGACTCGATACTGTCGTGGGGTGAGCATGGGACCGGCAACGGCCAACTCAATCTGCCCTGGGGTGCGGCGGTGGATTCGGTTGGTGACGTGTACGTAGCCGACTGGCGCAACGACCGCGTACAGAAGTTCACCCCTGACGGGGAGTTCATTGCAGCGTTCGGCGGACCCGGAGATGGCGAGGGAGAGTTCCACAGGCCGAGCTCGGTAGCTGTTACCGGTGACGGGCTGATCTGCGTCGCGGACTGGGGCAACGAACGTGTCCAGGTGCTTGACCCCAACGGAGAGTTTCACCAGATGCTCTACGGCGAAGCGACGCTGTCGAAATGGGCGGAGGAGTGGCTGGAGGTCAACCAGGACGAGTACGACGCCCGAAAGGGTTCGGAGTTGCTGGTGAAGGGCCTCCCGGCGCATCTCGAGACGCCATACCATGTCGCGTCGCAAACCGAGCCCATTTTCTGGGGGCCGGTTTCGGTCAAGCTCGACGCGGAGGACCGGCTCTACGTGACCGAGCACAGCCGCCATCGGATACAGGTGTACGAGAATTCTTGACAGCCCGCCGGAGTAGCTGTAACGAAAACCTTGATCGAAGGGAGACTGTTGATGAGTCATGAAGAGCGGAACCTGATTGTGCATCTGGCCAGACGGGCCGGATTCGGGGCAACTCCCCAAGAGTTGGACGTTTACGAAAAGATCGGGTACGAGGCGCTCGTTGAGGAATTCCTCCATCCGGCTGAGTCGGACAACATCCCTGACGACCTGATCTTCAGGCGTCATGTTGATCTACACTCGATGCAGGGTCACAACCCGGCCTACTGGGCATATCGGATGATATCGACGCAGTGTCCGCTCCAAGAGAAGATCGCCCTGCTCTGGCACGGCGTGTTCGCGACCGGTGAAAACAAGCTCAACAACATTGGTACGCTCACAAACCAGGTGGACATGTTCAGACGCCACGGGCTGGGCAGGTTCGACGACCTGCTGATAGAACTGTCGAAAGACCCCGCCATGATTGTCTGGCTGGATAACCATACGAACCACAAGGACTCGATCAACGAGAACTACGGCAGGGAGATCCTGGAGCTATTCTCGATGGGCGTGGGGAACTACACGGAGGACGACATCAAGGAGTGCGCCAGAGCGTTTACCGGCTGGTCGGTCAAGAACGGTGAGTACATGGCCATGATGGCAATGAAAGACTCCATCTGGCCCTATGGCCGTATCTTCTGGCACCACGAGTACCGCGGGGATGATCACGACGATGATCCCAAGACCTTCCTCGGCGAGCAGGGCCCGTTCGGAGGCGAGGAAGTGGTCGGGATCATCTGCCGGCAGGACGCGACTGCCCGCTTCATCTCCAGGCACCTCTACAACTTCTTCGTAGCGGACGAGGTCCCGGTGCCACAGTGGGGCGATACGCCTCCGCGCGATCCTGACGCGATTGACCTGCTGGCCGACGCCTATCAACGCTACGATCACAACATTGCGTCCGTCCTCAGAGTTCTGTTCAACTCCGACTTCTTCAAGGAGGCGCGGTTGGAGCGGGTCAAGAGCCCTACAGAAATCGTCATCGGCACGCTGCGGAAGACCGGCGAATTCACCGTCCCGGACGGCGGGGACGCCGGGATATTTACCGTGATGGAGGAGACCGGCTTCATGGGCCAGAAGCTGCTGGACCCACCGTCGGTCGAGGGGTGGCACACCGGGGAGGAGTGGATCACCAGCGGCTCGCTGGTCGATCGCGTGAACTTCGTTGCTCAGCGGATGAGTGATCCTTCGAACCCCGGTGTAAAGGACATGGTCCAGCGAGTTACCGATGTCGCGCCGGATGCGTCTGAGGCCGAAGGGTTAGTGAACGCCTGTCTGGAGGTCCTGGGACCGATGGAAGTGGGAAGGGAGACCGGGGACCTGCTGACTGAGCTCGCATCGGCGGGGATGGCCGACGGCGTTACCGACGATCTGATTCTGGACCTGTTCAAGCTGATCGTGTCGAGCCGGGAGTACCAGTTGTGCTGATAGTCAAGTAACAGAGTGGTCTCCCGTCGTCGCTGGGATAGACTGTGCGGCTGCGTGGGTCCGACCTCAGCCCTCCGGCGCCAGTTGTTCGACTACGCGGATGTATGAGTCTTTGTCCGGCTCGTTGAGTACTAGACGGATCTCGTCCACGCCGGCGTCGTAGAACGCCTGCATCTGATCGCGGCACTGTTCGGGGTCGCCGATTACCGTCATCGCGTCCACCATCTCGTCGGTGACGAGACGCGCGGCGCGCTCACGGTCCCTGTTCAGATAGGCCTCGCGAATCCGGTCAGCCTCAACTCCGAAACCGATCCGGCGCATGTACTGGTAGTAGAACACGCCCATACCGCCGATGTAGAAGGCAATATGCGGTCGTTCACGGTCCCGGGCGCCCGGGATGTCGTCTGTGACGTAGACCGAGACTTGGGGCGAGATGGTGATGTCGTCGAGTGAACGGCCCGCATCGGCGGCCCCTGCGCGAAGCTCGGCGATTGCCGCATCCATCCGCGAAGGCGCGAGAAATATGGGAAGCCAGCCGTCGGCCAGCTCACCAGTCAGCCGGAGGCTGGAAGGGCTGAGCGACGCGATGTAGATCGGGAGATCAGGGCGAAATGGCTGAAACCGCAGTCGGAACCGCTTGGTGGAGAAGAACTCGCCGTCGTGGTCCATCCGGTCGCCGCGAAGTCCCTTGCGGATGATGTCGATGTACTCGCGCATTCGGGTCAGCGGCTTCCGAAACTCTTCTCCGTGGAAGTCCTCGATAACGAGCTGCCCGCTGGCGCCGAGTCCAAGGAAGAACCGGCCTTCTGACATGAGGTCGAGGTTGCCGGCGGTCATGGCAATGTTGGCCGGAGACCGCGCGAATACCGGGACTATGCTCGTTCCGATCCGGATCCGCGAGGTGACGGCCGCGATCTGGGCCAGCGATGTGAAAGCGTCCTGACCCCACGCCTCGCCCATCGTGATACAGCTATAGCCAAGCTCGTCGGCGCGGCTTGCGAGCTCGAGTACATCCCTCCAAGTCCCGTCCGGCAGTCTCAACCCCATGATTCCTACTTCGCCCATGCCGTCTATTCTCTCCTGATTCTGTCCCACTGCTGCCGTCGTGTGGAGTTTACTATAATGCGCCGGAACCGTGATTGCACGTTAGTAGCGCTTCGCCGCTACCCAGTGCCGGACAGTATGATTCTCGCTATACTGGGAGCATTCCGGCCCGTATGCACTACCGCGAGGAGGATGAATTGGCTAAGATCACAGGTTCGATAGTCGACGCCGACAGTGGGGAAACGGTCGCCGCGAGGGTACGAGTGGTCGCCTCGACGGGTCAATTCATCCAACCCGAAGGGGCTATCCTGAAAGTCGGCACCGGCGACTCATTCTTCTACTCCGACGGCTCATTCGCCGTTGACGTACCGCGAGGGCCTGTGCAGGTCGTGGTGGAACGCGGGACCGAGTACATTCCAGTGCGGCTCGATCTGGACGCGCCGTCGCGCGGGGCAGTATCTGCGGATATCACGCTGGAGCGATGGTCGGATCTGGGCGATCGGGGTTGGCATCCTGGAAATACCCATATCCACTACGACGAGAAGGAGACCCGTCCGGATGAGCGGCTTCAGCTTGACCCCCGCGTGGAGGACCTGCGCATGACGGCGGTCAGTATTCTGAAGCGGTGGGACCTAGAGTACGCCACGAACAAATACCCGCCGGGTATGCTGACCGACTTCTCCTCCGCTCACCACTATGTCCAGTGTGGCGAGGAGAACCGGCACAACTTCGATGCCTGGGGACCCACCGGCTACGGCCACGTGATGTTGTTGAACATTCGGAACGTGGTCGAGCCTGTGAGCCGCGGCCTCCTCGTGGATGCCTTTGACCCGGACTACCCTCCCCTCAGCTACGCCTGCGACGATGCTCACCGGCAGGGTGGCGTGGCGATCTGGTGTCACAACGGCCAGGGCATGGAGGCGCCAGTGGCCGCAGCCCTCGGGAAGCTTGATGCCTTCAATCTGTTCGACCCCAACTGGACGGACGTCGAGTACGACATCTACTACCGGATGCTGAACGCCGGCATCAGGCTGCCCGCCTCGACGGGGTCGGACTGGTTCATATGCAGCGCGAATCGCGTGTACGCCCACACGGATGGGGAGTTCGAGTACCTTTCCTGGCTCGAGGCTCTCAAGAATGGGCGCACCTTCATAACCAACGGACCCGCCCTGTCGCTGGAGGTCGAGGGTCGCGGCCCTGGCGCGGAGATCACCGCGACGCCCGGAGAGCGGCTATCCACCCTGATAAGCTGGCAGTCGCACTATCCGATCAGCCAAGCGGAAGTGGTCTTCAACGGCCGCGTCGTTGCGGGCGAAGCCTATCCGGAGGGATCGCGAGACGGGCGCCTTGAAGTTGACCTGCCGGCACTATCGGACGGCTGGATCGCGGCACGTCTTTCGGGCGCCGCCCGTGACAGTTTCGATCAACCCATCTTCGCCCACACCAGTCCTGTTTACGTCCAAACCGGGGCGGCGAGCGCGGAGCGGACCGCGGCGGCTCGGCTGTTCGCGGATGGCATCGATCGGGACATCGATCGGATTCGGGTCAAGGGCAAATTCTACAACGACGGCCAGCGCCGGGAGATCGAAGACCTGTTTCGTCAGGGGAGGCAGATCTACCTGGACATGCTCAGTTAGACCCTCGCAGATTCGAGAGACGCCATCCCATGCAGTCAAAGAGTACGGTGTACTATAATGCGCTGGAACCAAAGAGGTACACATTCGGAGTCGCACTGTGAGACCAAGCGAGATAATTTTCGAGGTGACCGAGGCCATCGAGGGTGGCTATGACGCTAAGGCTCTGGGTTACGGCATCTTCACGCAGGGGGACGATTGGGACGATCTGAAAGAGATGGTCCAGGATGCCGTACTCTGCTATTTCGAAGATGACTGCGCTCCCCGGATCATCAGGCTTCACCTTGTCAGGGATGAAATCATAGCGGTTTGAGGCTGCCCCGCGACATATCTGGCGATGAGTTAGTCCGGCTGCTACGGCGACGTTATGGATATAGACTGGTTATACAGAGGAGCAGCCACATACGTCTGACCACTTCCATCCGGGGCTCAGAGCATCACGTAGCTGTCCCGCGTCATCGTAGTTTGCATGTGGGTACTTTGAGGTCAATTCTATCTGAAGTCGGTGAGTATCTGGGAATGAGTCGGGACGAATTGGTCCAGGACTTGTTCGGTTAACTTGAGAAAGAGGATTGAATCGTGACAACGGCCACACAATCTTGGACTGAACAGATGGTAGAGGCGGCCGGGACCACCGTGCAGGTGGTGAAGGGTGGATCGGGCGATCCCCTGCTCATCCTCCACGATGAGCTGGGTCATCCCGGCTGGATGAACTTCCACGAGGAGCTGGCGAAGGAGTTCGAGCTGACGATCCCTTCGCACCCGGGATTCGGGGACTCACCCTACCTCGACTGGATCATGAACATGCGGGACCTCGCGGGGTGGTACCTACAGGCGCTTGACGACATGGATGTCGGCCAGATGAATCTGATGGGGTTCTCTTTCGGGGGCTGGCTTGCGGCAGAGATGGCGACTATGCATCCGGACCGGTTCAGCAGCCTGGTCCTTGTCAATCCGATGGGGGTCAAGCCTCCGGCCGGCGAGATATACGACATGTTCCTGGTGGTCGCCAAGGAGTTCCTCACCGAGGGTTTCCTCGACCCGCAAAGCACGCCGGAGTTCGAGAAGATCTGTCCTGAAGAGCCGACGCCGGAGCAGGTGGAATACTGGGAAGTGGCGCGCGAGCAGGCTTGCCGTCTCTCATGGCGACCGTACATGCACTATCGGGGTCTGCCGCACCTGTTGAGACGGCTCAAGAGTCTCAGGACGCAGATCATTTGGGGGCGGGACAACGCGATCGTCCCGTTGAGCGCCGCGCAAGTCTATCACGAGTCGATCCCCGGCTCTGATCTGTCGATTATCGACAACTGCGGCCACCGCCCAGAGATCGAGCGCTCCGAAGAGTTCGTCCGTCTAGTACGCGGATTTCTGACCGGCTGACCGAAACCGCGGCTCACTCGGCCAGATCCAGCACGCGGGCTACGAAGTCCCGAACGCCCCTCCGGTCGTCGTCGAAATCGTACTCCTCCATGAAGTCGTGATAGAAGTTGGCGTGGAATTTCTGGGCTACCCCAAAACCGGCGACAATGGACGCATCGCCTGACTCTTCGGAGAGCATCCGAGCCGCTTTCTTCAAGTCTCGGTGCTTTGTGTATCGCCAGCCCCGCTGTTGAGCGACCGCCATCACCGCGTGGGATGCCGCGCTCCACATCTTCTCCGACGCCTGAAGAATGTCCCCCGCCATGAACTCATGGTCCGCAGCGGCGAGAAATTCCTGGGCCGTCTGCGCGTGTTCCTGTGTCAGCATGTCGATGGTCTCCTGATCGAGAGATATTTACCAATATAGCAGACCCGCGCCTAACCTAACGCACCCTCCGGCGCGGTGCTCTTGCCCCCGTGGACGCTCGGCTCCGAGCACCACTTCAGCCTGAGCAGGTCGAGCGGCTCGATCACAGTCGTCGGGAGACCCAGCACCTCTATCAGGACGCGGTAGTCCAGCTCCTGCCGCGAGTTGTCGCGGTACGCCTCGTTCGCCGGCAGGAACTGCGCGCTTCGCATGTCGTCGAAGATCGCCTCAGCGGTCGCAAGCTGTGCCGGGGTCAGCTTGGTGACGTCCAGCGTCGGCATGGTGCGGATGGCCGTGATGGGCATACTGCCGCGCCCCGCCTGCTGACGGCTGGAGTGCCACCAGTAGCACAGCAGCCCCAGCGTCGTGTTGCACCAGAGCGTATAGGCAATCTCGTGGGCGCGATCATCGAATCTCACGTTGGGCCAAGCCCTGCCTCCGATCGTCTGCATCTCGGTGAACGCGACCGCCAGAGGCTGCGAGTTGAACCGAAAGTCCCTGTTGTGGTGCGCGTGGCTCCGGGTATCCCAAATCTCGGCGGCACGATTCTCTCTGCCCGGCTTGACTCGTCCCTCGCTGTCCGGAGCGACCACCATGCGCTTCTCACGCTGGGCGTCGTGGCTCCACAGCATCGGATACGTCGGAGCGCCCGACGGCGGCTTGATGCGATTGAAGGCTGTCTGCTTGCCGCTACCTACGATGTTCATATCGTATATTCCAATCTGGCCTGTTTGTTGGACAGTTGCCATCGGGATATGAAGCACATCCTGCTCCTGCATCTGCGGCAGCCAGACCCTTCCCCGGGCCACCTGAAACGCGGTCTGCACCACAGAGAAGTCCGAGATGCCCACGGCTGACCAAGGGGCATCTCTGCTCAGAGGAGCATTAACCACTTCACCCAGGCGCTCATCGCCAATGGACAGCGGATTTCCTCCGAACGGGCCGTCCTCCAGGGTCCTCGCAGTCGAGTTTTCGGCAGCCGCGCTTATCGCCCTGGCGATCTCGGTCGCCTCCATCTCGCTGCTCGGTCGCCGCTTTAGCGACACGAACAGCCCCCGGTTGGATGGAGCGTTGGAGGACTCACGACACACGATCATGGTCTCCGCCATTCCTGTGTCCGCCGAGAAGGACTGATCGTGCTGTCGAGTTGCCGCGATGGTCAGGACTGTTACATCTCGGTAGCTGCGGGCTATCAGTTGGCGCACCTTCTGCCAACTCGTACCCTGTAAGGCGGTCATGGGCAGCACCAGCGCGATTATACCGTCTTTCTTCACCATGCGATTGGCGAGAGCCACGAATGACGACGCTATGCCTGCGTACCCGTGGGCGCATGTTCCTTTGGTGTACTCTTTTTCCATGTCGGACATTCTGGTCTGGGTTTCCAGATCCGTACTGAGCCCCTGGAATTGCTTGATCGAGTCTGATTCTCTGCTGTCACCCTCCCAGTCGGAACCCGGCCTGGTAAACGGCGGGTTCATGATTACCAGGTTCTGGCTGATCGGCGGCATGTCCACGTCGAGCTGGGAGCGCGCCTCACCCGCACCGGTGACGGCGGTTCCGGTGTGCAGCGGGATCAGCGGCCTGACTATTCCGGTGTCGCCCAGCAGGTCGAGCGAGCCGAGAGATACTCCCCCATGCTCGGTGTTCCCGTACTGCGTGACGATGGTGCGGGAGCCGTCGTAGCGTTGCCTGGGATGTGACGACGACAGCATCGATGTGGTCAGATGCACAGCCGAGGGCAACACGTCGCACGCGGTCAGTGAGTTCTCCATCATGTGCGCGTGCAGCCGCTCTGGGTCACCGCCCGCAAGCCAGTGCAGCCGGTTCAGCCGACGGTAGGCCGCGTGGATCAGCGTGCCGGTGCCGCAGGCGTAGTCCGAGATGCGGAAGTCCTTAACCCGCTCCGGATCGTCCCAGCCCCCATCGTCCGGTATCGCGAGGTGCGCCAGCAGCGCCGCGGACTCCGGCCTCGTGTAGAAGGTCGCTAGGAACTTGCGGTCCGCGATGAGCCTCTGGAACACCGTTCCCGAAAGATCGTGGGACTGCGAAACGCCCAGCGCGATCAGCCTGTCCGCCGTGCGTCTCATCACCCGCAGCGCTTCGACCGCCATGCCCGGCGGGTTGATGCAGCGCAGCAGGTCGCTGGCGACGCTGAATATCGACCAGTAGTTGACGCCGAGGATTTTCCGCCACTCGTCCAGCACGCTGGCCTGAGAAAGAACGCCGTCGCTCGCTATCTGGTTCAGGCTCTTCACGCCGTGCTGACCGGCCAGGTTCTGGTGGAAGACCAGCGCGTTGACCATTATCGTCGCGGCCATCCGCAGCGTCTGCTCGCTGTACGGCTGCTTGAGATGCTCTATTATATCCGTCTGGGTGTCGCCGCTGAGATCCGCCGCCTGCCGCAGAATGGTCGCCGCATCCTGAACGCCTTCCTCAAGGATCGTGACCGCCCTCTGGACGGCGTCTTCGGGCGTCGCCGCGTACTCTACGAACGCCGCCAGGTCCCGGATGTTCCCCGGTATGAAGCCCGACTCCGGAAACCGCGTGAAGTCCACTCCGCCCGGTCCGGCGTACAGCGCGTACTCCAGCTTGACGCCCCGCGTGAGCATCGCGTCCACGTCGTCCAACCCGGCGCGGTCACGCAAGTCCAGAGGCGACCTGAGCGCGACGACCGCGTTGATTCTACCGGACGCATGCGCCACACTCGCGTCGAGTGACTCGCCGAGCCGCTCCCGCGCTTCGTCTTCCACGTCTCTGGCGGGCAGGTACTCGTTCTCGATCACCACCGGCTGCGCGCCCGTCTGCACGATCAGAATGTCCGGCTGTCTCTGGCTGCCCTGGAACGCGCCCCTGTTCTCGCCGAGCACGCGCCAGCGAGTGGTCATGCGCCCCAGCAGTGTGGCGATGCGTCCGTTGAGTTGACTTTCCAGAATGGGCATGGTGCGAGTCCCGATTGTGCGTGGGCATGGGTGTCCACTTAGTGGAGCATAGGGGAAACAACAGGTCACGAGCCTGTATCAGTTTAGTCGGTAGCCACCAGTCATAGACTTATCCTAGAGGGAAGTACAACCAAAAGGATGGGTCGAGACTGATGGCGGAACACAGCGTGGCGCAGCGGGACAATGAAGACCAGACCTCCCGGAGTGTCGATTGGGAAGAGGAGAGTTACCGTGAGGGATGCGCCTATGCTTGCGAGCAGGCAAGGCTCAGACTCCAAGCTCTGGACGATGAGTTGCTGTGCTTGAGGCCGAAGGGCTTGAGAGTGGAGGGATTTCGTGAGCGGACTGTGGTGACTCGGTTTGGTGATGTGGTGGTCAGACGCCGAATGTACCGTGACGATGAAGGGAACACGCTATTCGCGCTGGACGAACACCTGGGGTGGAAGCCTCGCCAGCAGGCAACTCCGTCGCTGACAGAGAGCGTTGTGGCCATGGCAAGTGTGGCGCCCTTTCGGATGGTGGTCGAGATGGTGAGCGACCTGACGGCCGGGGTGTTGTCACCGATGACGGTGCATCGGCTACTGAGCGGTGTTGCACAGAGCGCGATGGATGATGAGCGCAGTCGATGGGAAGCGTGCTTCGAGCGTGGAGAGGATGTGTGTGATGGTCAGCAGCAGACGGACGTTCTCTACACAGAAGCGGACGGTGTATGGGTGCATCTGCAACGCGAAGAGCGCACGCGCTACGAGGTCAAGAGCGGCATAGCGTATCGAGGGTGGCGGTGTGTGGGTGATGACAGGTATGAACTGGTGGACAAGCGTGTGTATGGACATGCATCAGAACAGATGCCGTTCTGGGAGGGAGCGAGCCTGGAGTGGGCCAAGCAGTACGCACTGGATCGGGTGAAGCTGTTCGTGGTGGGTGGCGACGGAGCCAACTGGATACGTCGGGGCGCAGAGGAGTTCGGCAACGCCATCTTCCAGTTGGACGGCTTCCACCTGTCTCGTGCCTGTGGCCGTGGCTACGGCAGGAAGCTCGGAAAGGCGATCTACGATGCTATACGCTCAGGATCGGAATCGTTCGCTGGTGCGTTGATGTCTGCGGCTTTGCCCGCCGAGACCACAACGGCCATCCGGGACAGAGAGTATGTCGAGTCCAACGTGATAACAGGTATGGACTGGCGCAACCGGGTCCCCAATGCTCCGTCGGAGGCTCGGAGTCTGGGAACCATGGAGAGTAATGGGGACAAGACCACGGCGAACCGAATGAAGAAGCGGGGTATGACCTGGACGATACGGGGAGCGCACCGGATGGTCAAGGTGATTGAGTTGAATCGGAACGGTGAGTTGGCAGAGTTCTGTCGCAGTCGGTCTCATCGGCGTTCGGAGCGATCTGGACCTGACCCACCCTCAGCCCGGCGCCGTCAAACTATGCGCAAGACACGAGTGAGCGATTGGGCTGATGCGTCTGTACCCGCGTTGAGCGGACCGCATAACTCTCGACCATGGACGCGCTCCCTCAGAAACCTCATCCGACATACACACCGACTAAACTGATACAGGCTCACAGGTCACTCTGATAATTGCGACGCCCGTTGACAAATGGTATCCTGCTAATATACTACCACCTAAGTCTGAGGAGCACCCCCATGATCGAAAGATCACCTATACTTGGACCTTCGACCGAAGATGGGTACGTCCTTTCCCCTCCGCGGTTGCCAGAGTTGAACAGAGGGCAATAGCGAGCGTACGCTGCCATTGAGCGTCAACGAATCAAATCGCTGGGTGTCTGTTGAGCCTTTGATCCCCTTACTGTGAATACGGCGGACGCCGCTCGCAAACTGGTAAGTCTCAGATGCTGTGAAGTTCAGCGGCGGGACATAGTTCTCACAGAAAAGGAATGCTGCGAGATACATGACATGCCTGTGACTATTGAAGATGTACTACAGGCCAATCTGATACTGGTCGGTGTCAACCTGATCAATACGCCTGACGAGATCACTGCATTTCGCAAGGACGTTGGCACAGAAGTAATGAGTGCTGAGACCAGCTTGGGCACCGAAGTTATTGACCATACACACACCTTGAACCGAGACCGCATTACGGTAATGGGGACTCCTGAGAGGTCAGTCATCGCAAGAGTCTATCCTATGGAGAGCGATCTTGAACGGCTTGCCCAAGTTGCGGGGATGGCAATTGCGAATACCGATCTCGATGGTCAGGAGCTACAGGCATTTGGATACAACATCGAATTGGTTTATGAGCCGGACTCAAAAGAACGTGCGATCGAGTACCTGGCAGACCGTCTGTTCATGCCTCGCCTCCTCCAGGATGAAGGGTGGCGATTGTTTGGTGGTGCTGGCCGGATGTTCTTTGAAAAGGATGGTCGGTTCTGGCAGGCGCGCCTAGAGTCACGTCGCAACGACGACACAACTACTAGGATTTTTGCCAGCCTGAACTTGCATCGAGCAGAAGCCGACCTCCCTACGGAAGCCGACATTAGAGATTCGCTGAAGTTGTTATGGGTTGAAGCCCATAACCTAGTGACTCAACTCGATGGGAGTAGCAAGTAATGTCCCCAGAAATGGTCGCTACTCTCAACAAAGCCGCAAACATGGGGCCAAGGTTGTGGGGAGCGGGATCTCAGTATGAGAACGAGCAAGGAAGCCCCGAACACCACTTGAGGCCCCTATTCTACCGGGTTGACGGCATACCGGGTAATCAGCCTACACAGGCATATCTGGCTGATGCACCTGCTGAACGGGCACATTCTACGGTTGAAGACCACATCTCCATAGGTCACCGCTTCACAGACTGCATCTTGGGTTGCACCTTACCTGATTCTGCCAACCCGCTACTTGAAGCCAGTAATACCACGGTCCAGTTCTCGCCGGCCCGGCTTGAGAACCTACTGATCCTGTCGGGGTCGCGTCGGAATTTCGTTACGATCCTAACTTCGGATGGCGTTGAACTGGTCGTTACGTGCAGGATGGCAGACGTTGATCCCTCCTATTGGCCCAGAGAACCAGAAGGGTACCTTGAAGCTCCACTCCATCCTGCAGCGAAGTTCTTCACCAAGGGCTTTGCAGGTGTGCGTCTTTCAGACAGTACTACCTACAGCGTCTTGTCTGATCCTGCGGACTCGCCATCGGAAGCCGGGGCTACGGCTCTGTCCTCGCAGTTTGAGGCTGACAAACTATCGACTATCATGGGATCGCTTCGGGATGACCTGATGCAAATGCCGGGTGGCAGTGCTCTGGTCATTACGCGCAAGATGGCAGACGTTGCTCCCGCCTATCTGCCCAGCGAACCAGAAGTGCATATTGAAGCTCCACTCCATCCCATAGTCCAGTCCTTCGCCAAGGGCTTTGCAGGTGTGCGCCCTTCAGTCAGTACGTTGGAGATCGCCAGCAGGATCGTGGAAGCGGCTATTGAGAAGACCGTTGAGAGAGAAATCGAAGTTGACAATACAGACGGAGTTCTATCATTTGAACTGAGACTAACTAATGGGCTTCTAGTCATTGGTGAACTTAGTCTTGACGGCCATCTTCATGCGAATGTCTATAATGACCGACATCCGAATGTCTGCGCCGGTGTAGAAGAAATCTGGGTTGAGCATCTACCGCAGACCTCAGCCACAGACCTGATCGCCCTATTCTAGTCCTGCCTCATGCCAGTTCCCGTGGATGATAGCGTCTGTCGATTCATCCGAAAAACAGAATGGTCCACCACACTTAACAAGCCAAAGGCGAAATCGTTGAAACAGCGGGACATGTCAGTCTGGCATGAGGGCCGGCTGACAGCCCAAGGAGCTACACTCAACGACCTTCAGATTGGAGACTTCACTGATTCTGGTCAACTCAACCTTACCGTAGGCGATTATCTGGACATCGCAAGCCAGGTCTCATCTCGTATAGGAGAGACATTTCAAGTCCAAGTTGAGTGGAGGCCCGAGGATCAGTATGTAAGAGAGCCCTGGCGACAGTGGCGGGATGCCCACGCCCAAGTGGAAGCGATGGGAACCTCGTCGGAACACTTTCCTCCTGAGTTCCGAAATCTTCTTATAATCCAAGCACAGAGGAAACAAGCTCTCATTCCGCCAGATCTCGACGCCAACGGCTCCTAAGCCTCAACGACACCCGCGTCGAGCGACTCCCCCAGCCGCTCCCGCGCTTCGTCTTCCACGTCTCCTGCGGGCAGGTACTCGTTCTCGATCACCACCGGCTGCGCGCCCAGTTGTACGACCAGAATGTCCGGCTGTCTCTGGCTGCCTTGGAACGCGCCCCTGTTCTCGCCGAGAACATTCCAGCGAGGAGCCACGCGCTCCAGCAGAGTGGCGATGCGTCCGTTGAGCTGGCTTTCCAGGATGGGCATGGTGCAGCGTCCGGGTTGCGCGTGGTCAGGGCTGTTCGCAGAACGAAAAGGCCCTGCGGATGCACGGACCTAAGGAACCTCTGAACAAGTTAGGGTTGACGGTTATTCTCTGCCGGAATCGTGTCTGGCTGACCCATAATTTGCCACATTCCACGGACTTATTCAGAGCATTCCTAAAGCATTCTAGGTTGCGGGGTGTGCGGTTCGCAGATACTGGAATCGACGATAGGCGCGTACTTCAAGAGGCTTCCGTCATAGGTCTGAAACTCGTCCACCTCGTTTGACCGCCCGACTCGTATACTCTAATCACGCGTATGATCGGAGTCAATTCTCGCTGCCACCGATTGCCCGCTCATCCCGCGCCTGATAGACTTGGCCGCAACTCGCAGCGGGGGCATACCGAAGGAGGCGCCGATGTTCATAGGTCATTTTACGGAGAGACCGTACCAGGACCCGAAGTCGGGATACTTCGGCGCGACGGGGCTGCCGATCAAGGATCTGACGCTCAGCAACGAGATATACGATCCCGAGGTCGGAGCCGACCTGTACAATCGCTACCTCGACGAGCGCGTCTATGCTGAGGAGATGGGCTTCGATGGCATCATGCTCAACGAGCATCACAGCACTCCCTTCTGCATGGGCGGCGCGATGAACGTTGAGGCGTCGATCCTGGCCAAGACCACCAGCCGCGCGAAGATCGTCCTTCTAGGCAACATTCTGCCGATTTGGGACGATCCGCTGTGGCTGGTCGAGCAGCTTGCGATGATCGACATGATCTCACGCGGCAGGCTGGTTTCCGGATGGGTGCGCGGCACCGGACGCGAGAGCGTCGCTCACAATTCACCTCCTCCGTACAACTGGGAGCGATTCCAGGAGGCTCATGATTTCATCGTCAAGGCGTGGACCACTCCCGGCCCGTTCCGATGGGAGGGCAAGCACTTCAACTACAGGTACGTAAACCCGTGGGTGAAGCCGTACCAGGACCCGCATCCACCGATCTGGCTCCCGGGCGTCGTCAGCCGCGACTCGCTGGTGTGGGCCGCGACCAACCGGATTCCCTACATCATGTTGGCGACCAAGCTCGAACCGACACAGGAGGCATTCCAGATCTACCACGATACGGCAGCCGAGCTCGGCTACGACTCCGGGCCGCAGAACATCGGCTACCTGTGGAAGGTCCACGTGGACGAGACCGAGGAGCTGGCCGCCGAGGTCGGACGCAAGTTCGTCCAGGGGCCGAGCAACCCGTTCCTGGCCGGTAATGAGGGCACGGCTAATCCGGCGCTGCTCAACCTTCCGGGACTGACTTCCCGCCGGAGGGTGTTGCCGACGCGTGACGCCGCGACCGCGAACCGCGGCGGCGTCCTGAGCTCGTCTTACGAGGAGCAGGTCGAGAACTACACCGTCGTGTCAGGGACGCCGGATACGGTGATCCCGAAGATCAGACACGTGCTTGAGACACTCAGACCCGGAAGCGTGTTCTTCTGGGACGGCGACGGCGCGATGACGCACGAGGACCAGATGCGCAGCCTGCGGCTGATGGGCGAATACGTGCTGCCCGCGGTGCGTGAGATCGCGGATGAGTTGGAGCTTGACAGCCCGTTCGACGTCAATCCGGCGACAGGCAAGCCGTTCGAAGCAGCTCCGGCGGAGGCCCAGGGAGTCGCGGACTGACGTCGCCGACCCCGGACGAAAACGACAATTGGAAACCGATCACGGCCCAGCGGAGACGGAATTCGCTGGGCCGTCTGAATGATTGCGATCAGACTGCCATGTCGGGACGCAAGAAGATTGCCGTAATCGTCACAACGTGGTTTCCCGGCTCCCACGCCGACCTGATCGCGTCCAAGTTCGCGGGTGGCTTTCCCACTACGGACGGACTTGTCACCCCGGCCGTGGAGCTGGTGTCGCTGTACATGGACCAAGTCCATCCGAGCGACATCGGCGTTGAATTCGCGCGCCGGCACGGGATCACAATCTACCCGAGTATTCGCGGCGCGCTCACGCTGTCCCCTCCTTCCTCGGGTCACTGGCCGACGGCGGGCGACTGGCAGGACGGCGAACTTGCCGTGGACGGTGTGCTGATAATTGCCGAGCACGGCGACTACGCGATAAACGACCGGCAGCAGCGTCTATATCCGCGCCGGCACTTCTTCGAGCAGGTGTGCGCGGTGTTTGCGAATTCGGGCCGGTCGGCCCCGGTGTTCACCGACAAGCACCTGTCGTACAGCTGGGCCGATGCGATGTGGATGTACCAGCAAGCACGCCATCTTGAAGCGCCGATGATGGCGGGATCATCCCTGCCGGTCGCCGGTCGCGAGCCGGAGTTCGAGCACCTCCTAAGCGCGCAGATCGATGAGGCCCTGTCTGTCGGGTACCACCACTCATATCCTGCCGGCCTGGAGTCGTATGGGTTCCATGCGCTCGAACTGCTCCAGGCGATGGTCGAGCGCAGGCGTGGACTCGAAACGGGAATCGCCGCCGTGCGCTGCATCGAGGGGGAGTCGGTCTGGCGCGCCGGGGAGGATGGACTCTGGTCTCGTCCACTGGCAGCTGCCGCAGAGTCCCGGGTCACGTCCAGAAAACCGGGCAGCATGGAATACAACTGCGACAACCCCAAGGCACTCCTGATCGAGTACGTCGATGGCCTACGAGCGACTTCGCTGCTGCTGCCCGGTCACCTGGGTGGTTTCGGATATGCCGCGCGGGTTGAAGACCAGATCGTCAGGACAGGACTGAACCAGGTCGCGGACAGCCAACAGCCGTTCAGCTACCTCGGCCTGAACATACAGCAGATGTTCCTGACCGGTCGGCCCACGTATCCCGTAGAACGTACACTGCTGGTAACGGGAGCGCTCGAAGCGCTGATGGAGTCCAGGTATCGAGGTGGAGTGAGGGTGGAGACACCTCACCTCAACATACACTACAGCCCTCCGGAGTCCGGTGTTATCAGACCCGTTGGCACGACCGCATCCTAGACACGCGGCGCCGCAGTGCCGTTATTGCCCATGTGGTACGCTACGCTCCGACTTTAGGCGCCATCACACAGGAGGCAGACCTTGAACCAGACCAGACGACGCGAGCAGTACAGGGCTATTCTGGAGGGTGACGAGTGTTTTCACCCGGCATCGGTCTACGACCCGATCTCGGCGCGGATCGCCGAGGACCTCGGATTCGAAGTGATGATGTTCGCCGGATCGATCGCCTCAGCGACAGTGCTCGGCGCTCCGGACTACATCGTGCTGACGCTGACGGAATTCGCGCAGCAGATCCACCGGATCTGCCGGGCCGGGACCCTCCCGCTCATGGTGGACGCCGATCACGGGTATGGCAACGCACTGAACGTCCGGCGGACCGTCGAGGAGCTCGAGACAGCGGGCGTAGCCGCGCTGACGATCGAGGACACGCTGCTGCCGCGGCAGTTCGGCCAAGCCGGACAGAGTCTTATCTCCCTTGAAGAGGGCATCGGCAAGATGAAGGCCGCGCTATCCGGCCGGCAGGACCCCTCGCTGGTCGTGGCAGGCAGGTCGAGCGCGATCGCCATCGAGGGAATCGACGAGGGCATCTGCCGCGCGAAAGCGTACCAGGATGTCGGGGTCGATGCGGTGTTCATGACGGGAATCAGCAACAGCGCTCAACTCGAAGCGCTGAACGCGGAGCTGGATATCCCGATCCTGCTGGGTGGCGTGTCGGGCGACCTGACGGACAGACAGTACCTGGGGTCGCAGGGAGTCCGGATCGCACTTCAGGGCCACTCGCCGTTCATGGCCTCGGTCAAGGCCACATACGACACGCTGAAGGCGTTGCGGGGTGGCACTGATCCATCGGAGCTTGGCGACGGTGTAGCGTCGTCCGAGCTGATGGCGCAGGTTACGAGGCTGGACAAGTATGACGGCTGGATAAGCGACTTTCTGGACTAAAGCGCAAGCCCAAACCCAGCATTGAGGCAGACAGTGGGCGGATACGAACGGAGGACCGATAATGCCAAAACCGACGAGAATCGAGAGGGTCGAGACTTTTCTATGGGACCGCTGGCTCCTAATCAAAGTCCACTGCGAGGACGGTACCGTCGGCATCGGTGAGGGCGGCGTCCACGGATGGCAGCGGCCCACCAAAACGATGATCGAGACGATGGAGCCGTACCTGCTGGGCAAGGACCCTCACCTGATCGAGCACCACTACCAGTGGCTGTATCGCAACTCCCATTTCATGGGGTCTGTGGTGCAGGGAGCGCTGTCGGCGATCGACATCGCGCTGTGGGACATCAAGGGCAAACGTCTCGACGTTCCGATCTACGACCTCATGGGCGGCAAGACCCGCGACCGCGTGCGCTGCTACATGCACGTCAGCGCGCCTGACGACAACGACACCGCCGACGGCCTGGCCGAGGACGCCGCAAGGGCCGGCGGCGAGGGCTTCACGGCGGTCCGGTTCTCGCCGTTCCCGAAGGACTACTACCTCCACAGGTCGTACAGCGGATGGGCTGACGAGGCGGTGCGGCGCGTCGGCGCGGTGCGCGAGGCCGTCGGCCCGGACGTCGACCTCTGCGTCGAGATACACCGGCAGATGTCGCCCGCGGAGAGCATCTGGTTGGGAAGGCGCCTGGAGCAGTTCAGCCCGTTCTTCTACGAGGACCCGATGCTGCCGGACAGCCCCGCGATCATGGGCGACGTGGCCGAGCAGTGCAACATCCCGATTGCGACCGGCGAGCGATTCACGACGATCTTCGAGTACCAACAGCTACTGGAGGCCAAGGCCGCGTCCTACGTCAGGCCCGATCTGTGCCTGTGCGGCGGCCTCTCAGGATGCAAGAAGGTAGCGGTGATGGCGGAAGCGCACCACGTCAAGGTGATCCCGCACAACCCGCTATCACCGGTCAGCACCGCGGCCTGCGTTCAGCTCGACGCGTGCATCCCAAACTTCGCGCTACAGGAGTACACAGGCGAGTCCGAGCCTCCAAAGAGCGACCTGCTGCTCAACCCGCTGGAGCTGGTCGATGGCTATCTGACCGTTCCCGAAGGCCCCGGCCTCGGCATCGAGCTGAATGAAGCCGCGCTCGCACAGCCTGAAAACCCCAAGGTGCTCGATACGCCCATCGGATTCGACGGATCGGTGCAGGATAGATAAGGAACCAGATGTCAACAGAGTATGTTCTCTTCGTATTGCTCGCGACTATACCCTCATTGGCGCCGTTGATCGCCGGAGTCGTCATCTTGAAGAACAGGCGGTCAAAAGAGTCTCCGGTCGTCTGGGCAATCGGTGTGCTGGCCGTCACGTTCGGGGTGGGGTTCGGGTGTTACATGTCCATCATTCTATTGATGAGCATGGGTCAGTTCTTCTAGTGATAGGCCGCGGGAATTGTCCGGTAGTCCCGAATCTCTTGTTCAGCCGCCCCACGCATACCGCCGCGCCGCGTCCTCATCCAGATCGCAGCCCCAGCCTGGCTTGGTTGGGATGGTCATATAGCCGTCCCTGATCTCAGGGACATCGGTGGTCAGCTCGTCGCGCCACGGAGCGGAGTCCACGTCGCTCTCCATGATTCGGACGTTGGAGACCGCGGCCGTCAGGTTGAGACTCTGGAAGCTGGACAGGTGTGAGTTGTAGTTGTGCGGCGCGATGTTCAGCTCGTACACCTCGGCGAGGTCGGCGACCTTCTTCGCCTGCGAGAACCCCTGCCACTGTACGTCCACCTTGACCGTGTCCATCGCGTGCTTCCTGAAGTACGGCTGGTACTGCCGCAGGCCGAGAAGCTGCTCCCCGGAGCAGATCGGCGTCCGCTGGGCGGACTTGAGCTGCGCCAGCGCGTCCGGGTCCTGGTTATCGATCTCCATCCAGAACAGATCGAACGGCTCCAGCGCTCTGCCGATGGCGATAGCCCCCTCGGTCTTGAAGTTGTAGTTGATGTCCAGGCATATGTCGATGTCCGGTCCGACGGCCTTCCGCATTGCGCCAACCTGGTTGACGGTGTGCCGGACGAGGTCGGTCGGCGCGTTCTGGTCGTTGGCTCCGGCGAACATGTTGTTGATGACGGACGGGTTCTCGCCGGGGAAGACGATGTTCGTCTTGAACGCCGTGTAGCCGGCGTCCACAGCCTCGCGCGCACAGTCGGCGACATCCTCCATCGTCCGCAGCTTGGGCACCCCCCACTCCTCCGCCATCCGGGCGCGGTAAGTCGCCAGGTGGGACCAGTACACACGCTGCCTGTCGCGGAACGGGCCGCCGACCAGCCGATAAACCGGGACTCCGTGCGCCTTGCCCTTGATGTCCCACAGGGCCAGCTCGATCCCGGCAATGGCCATGGCCGTCGCGCCGCCGGACGCGGAGCGCGTGTTCCGGTACATGTCCATCCACAGCTTGTCGACCGGCCTGGGGTCCCGACCGATCAGCGTCTCTCCGATGTCCTCGACAAGCGCGGGCAGGCCCTTGGAGAACGATCCCATCCCGTACTCCGAGTACCCGGTAATCCCCTCGTCGGTCCTGATCGCGCAGAACAGCCACGGGCTGGCCCCGAAACTGCGAACGGCGAAGCTCTCAATAGCGGTGATCTTCATAAGCTCGCTAACCTCTTCTCGACTATTAGCCGCTAACCACTAACCGCCCCACGCGTACTTCCGCGCGGCCTCTTCCACTAGGTCGCATCCCCATCCCGGTGCTGTCGGTACGGTCATATAGCTGTCGATCACTTCCGGCCGAGTGGTGAACAGCTCGAACCTCCAGGGCACACCTTCCGGGTCGCTCTCCATTATCCTGACGTTGGAGACCGAAGCGCAGAGGTGGACCGACTGGAAGCTGGCAAGCTCGGAGGCTGGGTTGTGCGGCGCGATGTTCAGTTCGTATGTCTCTGCGACGTCGGCCACCTTCTTGGAAGGCCCGAATCCCTGCCACTGGACATCAACTTTGACCGTATCCATGGCGCGGAGCTCGAAGTACGGCAGGTACTCCCGAACGGAAAAGTGCTGTTCACCTGAGCAGAGCAAGGTGGAAGTCGACGCCTTGAGCTGCGCCAGCGCTTCCGGGTCTTCATTGTCGTGCTCGATCCAGAACAGGTTGTACGGCTCCAAGGCCCTGGCAATTCGAATCGCGCCCTCGGTCTTGAAGTTGTAGTTGATGTCCAACAGGATGTCGACCGAGGGTCCGACCGCCTCGCGCATTACCGAAATCTGCTTCTCGGCGTTTCGGACGATCTCCGTGTCAGCGCGCTGGTCGTGGTTCATCCCGTCACGACTCTGGGAGATCGATCGGGGCGGGTCTCCGGGCCACAGGATATTCGTCTTGAACGCATCGTAGCCGTGCTCCGGGGCCTCCAGCGCCGCGGCGGCGACCGCGTCCCAGTCCTTCAGCGGCTTGTCGGGGGCCAGTGAAGGGTCTCCGGCGCGTGCGCTCGCCAGGTGAGACCAGTACACACGCTGGCTGTCCCGATAGGGGCCGCCGACGAGGTGGTTGACCGAAACTCCGAGCGCCTTGCCCTTGATGTCCCAGCAGGCGAGCTCGATGCCGGCGATACCCATCTGCGCTATGCCGCCGGGCATGGCTCGAAGGTGCCGGTACAGGTCGAAGTACAGCTTCTCGACCGCCTCGGGGTCTTTGCCTACCACCAGCGGTTTCAAATCTTCGACCAGCCCGACGAGCGAATGGGCGGCAACACCGGAGCCAAACTCCCCGTATCCGGTGATGCCCTCATCAGTGCGGACGGCGGAGAACAGCCAGGGTCTTCGCCCACCATCGACGACGAAGATTTCTATGTCGGTGATTTTCATGTGGTGCGTCTCCCTACATCGCCATTCGCTGGAGCTGATCGACGATGTCCAGACCTACCTGCTCGCTCCACGCGGCCAGTAGCTGATTCGTGATCGGGCCGGGGACCTCGTCGCCGACCTGGCGGTTGTCGATGCGACCCACCGGCAGAATTGAGTACGGCGTGCTGCAGAAGAACGCCTCGTCCGCTGTGTAGAGGTCGTAGGGCTGAAGGTCGTCTTCGATCGCCGGCAGGCCGAGCGTGTCGGCAATCTCCAAAACGGTCGCGCGGGAGACGCCCTGGAGCGTTGAATTATCTCGCGGCGTCCTGAGCATACCGTCGGTGACGACGAAGAAGTTGGCGCCGGTCCCCTCACTCACCTTGCCGTCCATGTCCAGCAGGACCGGCATCGCGTCCGGATCGACGTCCGCGACCTCCAGCTCCGCCAGCACGAAGTTCAGCCGGCTGTAGTGCTTGACCTTCGGGTCGAGACTTTCGGAGGGGTATGCGCGGGTCTTGGGTATGACGGCGTGCATCCCATCGTCGTAGGCGTGCGCCCACCTGGGCGCGCCCAGCGGATCTATCCAGATCGAAACGCTCGGGTCGGAGTCGCCCCGCCTTCCGATGCCTCCGGTAACAATCTGCGTGATCATGTAGTCGTCGTTCAGCTCGCGACGGAGGTCTTCGTTGCGCGCCACCACCTCCAGGGTCAGTCGCTCCATCTCGTCGATGGACATTCCCGGATCGATTCGAACGTACTTGAGCGATCTGTACAGCCTGTCGAGGTGGTCCCGCAGCTTGAACACAGTCCCGCTGAACGTCCTGGAGGTGTCGAAGACGACATCTCCGAGACGGAATCCGCGATCGACCATCGGGATCTGGGCCTTGTCGCGATCTACGTAGTCGCCGTTTAGCCATATCTGGTATTCCACTTTCTTCTCTCCTCACGCTCCTGCTCGCACTCGGTCGAACAGGGATTCAATGATACCGATGGTCTCCGGTGTCGTGTGTGTCCATGCTTACGGTCGCACTGCGCGCTTGGGGCGCTGCGCCAGCTTGTGCAGCATCGGCTGGGCCAGCTTGATGAACCGGCACGCCAGCATCCGGGTGTCGCGCGGGTCGATCAGGTCCACGACATCGCCTTTATAGGCGGCGCGGAACGGCGATCTCAGGCGCAAGAGCCTGTTTTCGATCATCTCCCGGTGCGCGTCGGGATCGGGAGCATTCTCGATCTCGCGTCTGTACGCGGCCGCGACGCCGCCTTCGATCGGGATGCCGCCCCACTCCCCGGCAGGCCAGCCGAAGCGAAGGTTTAGGCCGTTGGGGTGGCCCAGGCTGTGCGGGGCGTCCGCGGCGACACCGTAGGCTTTGCGAACGTTGAACTCGATCTTTGGCACTTCCGCCTCGGCGCTTGCGATCAGCGCGCGGACGCCCCGGCGCATGGTCGCCTTGCGCTCGGCGTGGGATCCGAGCATGAATCCCGGCATATCCAGGAATATCACCACCGGCAGGTTGAAGGCATCGCACAAGTCGACGAAGTGAGCATACTTCTCGGCGGCCCAGCCGTCCATCGCGCCCGCCAGGGACCGCGGATCGCTGCCGACTACGCCGACGCTGTACCCGTCGAGCCGCGCGAAGCCGGTGATGACAGCCCCTCCCCAGTGGCGTCGCATCTCGAAGAACTCCCCGTTGTCCACAACCAGCTCGATCAGCTTCCGAGGGTCGTAACCGCGCTTCCGGTTGGTCGGGATGATGTTCAGCAGCTCTTCGGGCCGGCGGTCGGGCGGATCGCCGGTTTCGACGCGCGGCGCGACGTCGTTGGTGGTGTTCGGCAGATACGAGATGAAGGTCTTGAGCTGCTCGAATGCGTCTTCTTCGGACTCCGCCTCGTTGTCCACCTGCCCGCTGTCACGCACGTGCATCTGGTAGCCGCCAAGCTCTTCTTTCTCGAGCATCTCGCCGATCGCTCGGCGAACCACGGGCGGCCCAGAAGGGAATATCTGGGACTGTCCCTTAATCATCACGGTAAAGTGCGACATGAGCGCGAACGCTGCCGGGGCGCCCGCCACCGAGCCCATGATCCCAGCGGCAACGGGCACGCGACGCAGGAGCTCGACATTCCTCCACCACAGATCGCCGCCCGGGAGTCCCATGTGACCGGAGGCCTCGTCGGACTTGGAGCTATGCCCGACACCCTCGACAAGCTGGACGTAGGGGATGCCGTACTGGATGGCGAGCGGCTGGGTGAAGTCCCGCGCGCCTTTACGCACGTTGTGCGGACTGCCGCCCGAGATCGTGAAGTCGTCGCCGCCGATCGCAACGGGCCGTCCGTCGAGCTCCGCGAGGCCCATGACGTAGCCGCCGGGCGTGAATCCCCTCAGGTTGCCGTCTTCGTCGAACTCCGCCGCGCCGACCATCGGCCCGGCCTCCATGAAGCTGCCGGGATCGACCATCTTCTCGATCCGCTCGCGGACGGTGTACCTGCCGCCGTCGTGCTGGCGCTTGATGCGTTCGGGGCCTCCCAGCTCCTTGGCGAGGCTCTGGGCATACTTGATGTCCTCGATAGCCTTCTCCCAGCTATCGCCGGGCTTCCAGCTCTTGCGAGTGATGTCTACGGGCATGACCGCCTCCGATGCGGGCGTGGTATGGAACGGACTGTCGATGCGCCCAACATACCACGCGGGTTGAGTCGTACCAAATTCGGCGCTGAGTCAGGCCGTCCTACAGATCGACAAGCCGGTGTTTGACGACATCCTCGTCGAACTCGATGCCCAGCCCTGGGCCGGTGGGAGGAATGATGAAGCCGTTTTCGAAGACGAGAGGCTCCTTGAAGATGGTGTGGTGGAGCGGACCCTGGTTCGCCTCCTGTATAAGGAAATTCGGAGAGCACGTATCCAGCTGAATCGCGGCCGACGCCGCAACAGGCCCGCAAGCCATGTGTGGGGCGATCATTGCGTAGTGCGCCTCGGCGATGCTGGCGATCTTCTTGGCCTCCATGATCCCGCCGCACTGCCCCACATCCAACTGGATGATCTGCGCGGCCTGCTTCTCCAGCAAGTTCGAGAACTCGTACTTGGTGACCAGTCGCTCGCCGGTGGCGATCGGAATGCTGGTGTGCGCGGCGACCCGGGCCATCTCCTCGATGTTCTCGAGCGGGACCGGCTCCTCGAACCAGAACGGGTGGTACTGCTCCAGCATGTCGGCGACCCTGATCGCGCTGTAAGTGGTAAGCTGGCCGTGCGTCCCGATGCCGACCTCCATCCGGTTTCCGACGGCATTGCGGATGCTCTCGAAGATCTTGGCGGCGTGCTCGATCTCCCACAAGGGGATATCCCTGGGGATCGGCCACAGCGGGGTGAACGGGTCGAGCTTGCAGGCGGTGTTGCCTTCCTCGAGGAGCTGCACGGCGATCTCGCCCGCCCGCTCCGGGTTCTCCCTGAACCCTCCCTCGGGCATGTAGGCGTACGCGCGGAGCTTCTCGTGGTACTGACCGCCGAGAAGGTTGTAGATCGGCTGATTCGCCGCCTTTCCGACGATATCCCAAAGCGCCATCTCGAGGGCGCTGATGACCGGCGTCAACTGCAGGCTGGGATGGCGAAAGTCGTGACGCGACGCATACATGCGGTCCCATATCAACTCAATGTTGAACGGGTTCTCACCGACCACGTACATGCTCGCCATCTCTTCAATGAGCGTGATCTGCGACTTGAGGTCGTTGAGTCTGGTGGAGTAGGTGTTGCCCGTGATCCTCTCACCGAGTCCGATAATGCCCTCGTCGGTCTCGATCTCCAGCATCAGCAGATATCTACCGCCACGATACGGCGGCAGGTTCTCGATAATCATCGTCCTGACGTCGGTTACTTTCAATCTGGCCTCCTCAAATGCTGTATGCCGATCACGTTGATGAGCATTCTACAGGGAAACGGAGTTAGTTGCGGCTCCAGCCTGCGCCGAGAGTTTGGTAAAATGGGCCTTCATACAAGTCAAGCTGGGAAATCGAGGAGATACGAATGGAACTCGGGCTGTTTCTGATGCCGCTGCACTACCCGGAACAGCTTCATGCAGACACGTACCAGGATGATCTGGACCTCGTCGAGTACGCCGACGGTTTGGGTTACACCGAGGCGTGGGTCGGCGAGCACTTCCTGTTGCCGTTCGAGAACATGCCATCGCCTGAGCTGTTCATCGCCAGGGCACTGGGCGTCACGAGTCGGATGTCGTTCGGGATAGGCGTGTCGCTGCTGGGATTCCATAACCCGGCCCATGTAGCCCTCCGTGTCGCGATGCTCGACCATCTGGCGCGAGGCAGGTTGTACATGGGTATCGGCGGCGGTGGTGGGAAGATGGACGCGGAGATGTTCGACATCGATCTGGAGCAGGGGAGCCAGCGGGAGCGGATGGCGGAGAGCGTCGAGGTGATCCTGAAGCTCTGGAAGGGCGAGCCGTTTGAACACAGCGGGCAGTTCTACACTTCCAGGCTGTCTCCGGTCCAGCCGGATAAATGTCTGGGTTTCCACATGAAGCCCTACCAGGATCCGCACCCTCCGATCGCGGTCGCGGGCAGCAGCCCGTACTCGAGCACGCTGGAGATGGTCGGCGAAAACGGCTGGATCCCTCTGAGCGGCCCGTTTCTTCCTGAAGTGTATCTGCCGAGTCATCGGGAGGTGTTCGAGCGGGGCGCCAGGCGCGGTGGGAAGCGAGTCCCGACCGACCAGTGGCGCATCTCGCGCGAGGTGTTCGTCGCGGACGACGGACAGAAGGCCCGGGACGACACCCTGAACGGCCCGTTTGGCAACTTCTTCTTGGACTACTGGATTCCGCTGTTCAGTGGAGGGGGCGCCAGCCTAGACCGTCTCAAGGCCGATCCTGACGTGCCGGACGAGGCGCTCACCCCGGAGTACATGCTCGAAAACTTCTGGATCGTGGGCGATCCGGAGGAGTGCGCGTATCGGATCAAGAAGATGTACGATGACGTGGGTGGGTTCGGCACGCTGTTGTTGATGTGCCATGATTGGGGGCATGACCGGCCCAAGTGGTACCGGTCGCTCGAATTGATGTCCGAGGAGGTCCTTCCCGCGGTAAACCGGTCGATCTCAGCTTGAGGGTCAGTGGGCGCTAGCGCGCCATCCCGCCGTAGTGCAGTGCCTGGTCGACGATGTCCACTCCAACCATCTCGCTGTGAGCAGCCAATAGCTGCTGTGTAACCGGTCCGGGAATCGAGTCCCCAACCGGTCGCCTATCGACCATGCCGACCGGGACGATCCGGGGGCTGGTCCTGGAGAAGAAGACCTCATCGGCTGTGTAGACGTCGTAGGGCTGCAGGTCCTCCTCGACCACTGGGATTCCGAGCTGGCCAGCGACGTCGATTACCACGCTTCGAGACACTCCCTGCAGAATGCTCCGGTCGGTGGGAGTCTTGAGCACGCCGTCCTTGACCAGGAACACGTTGCAGTTGACGCCCTCTGTGAGGTTGCCATCCCCGTCGAGGAGAATGGGGGAGGCATCGGGATCGACATCAGCGGCTTCGAGCTCGGCCAAGACGAAGTTGGCCCGGCTGTGGTGCTTGACTTTGGGGTCAATCGTGTCACTCGAGTAGCTGCGCGTCCTGACGATGACGCCGTGGTCGCCTTCAAGGTAGTAATTGGCAAAGCTGGCAAACGCAAGCGGCTTGATCATGATGCAGACCGTTGGGGACGAGTCGCTGACTCCCGGGCCGGCGCCGCGGGTGACGAATGGGTAGATGGACAGGTCTCCGACCTCGTCAAGCCTGGACCGGTTGCGCTCGACGCCCTCTTGGCATAGGTCGGACATCTCGTCGGGCGTCAGGCCCGGATCGAGCCGCATGTACTTGAGAGACCGGTAGAAACGATTGATGTGCCGGTCGAGGACGAAGGGCTTGCCTCCGAAGGTTCTGGCGGCGTCGAAGACGACATCAGCCAGCATGAATCCCCTGTCGTGGGGGGAGATCTTCACGTCACCATACGGCATCCACTCTCCGTTGAAATACGCGATGAACGAACTCTGGTCAACCACAATCGCCTCCCTGCACTGACTGTGCGATTCGCTGTTTCTCTCCGCATTGTAGAGCCGGAACCAGACAGGTTCAACCGTTCGCCACTCGGCGATTCCCTGAGAGACCTTCTCGACCCGAGACTGAGACGGCAGCAGTAGGGAGCGCCTACAGTCGCCGCGGGATCAGGTCAACGCCTGAGAGTGGCAACCGCCGCTGTCAGCAGCGCAGCGGAGTACGCCATGAGTACGACCACGTCATCCCACACCTCCACCAGATCGGTCCCGTTCAACATGATGTTGTGAAGACCGTCAACGGCATATGTGAGGGGCAGGATGGTAGAGAACCACTCGAATACTCGTGGCATCGCTTCAACCGGGATTATCACGCCGGACAGAAATATCTGGGGCGCGAGGATGATTGGGATGAACTGCACTACCTGGAACTCGTTTCGGGCGAAGCTGGATATGAATATGCCGAGGCTGACTGCGACGATGACAACCAGGAACAGGATCGTCGCTATCTCCCACAGGCTGCCTCGGTAATCTACCTGGAGGGCATAGACGGTAAACAGCAGTATGACGGCGGTCTGGATCGCGGCGAAGACCAAGAAACCGAGCATGTAGCCGACCATGATGTCGAATCTGCTGACCGTCGTGGTCTGGAGCCTTTCCAGCGTCCCCTGCGACCTCTCCCGGAGGAAGCTGACCCCGGTGAGGATGAATGTGAAGAACAAGACAAACACGGCGAGCAGTCCCGGCGCCACCCTGTTCAGGACCGATTTCTGTTCGAACAGACTGAATCCGACCAGGGACATAACGATGAGCGGCCCCACAATCAGGAGCGCGATCGACCGTCGATCCCTGGTGATCTGTCTGATGATACGCCCCGCGATGGCGAGGGTGCGGTCCCTTGACATCAGCTGCCCGACGTGTGGAGGAAGTGGATGAAGGCGTCCTCGAGGGAGGCGTCTGGGACTCCGGTGGCAGAACGCAGGTTGGTCGGAGTGTCGTCCGCAATGATGCGTCCCCCGCGGAGGAAGGCGAGCCGGTCGCAGTGAGCAGCATCGTCCATTGTGTGGCTCGAGATCAACATCGTAGTGCCGCCAGCAGCCATCTCCCTGAAATGGACCCAAAAGGCGGCGCGTAGATCAGGGTCGAGTCCGACGGTCGGCTCGTCCAGAAGAAGCAGGGCAGGTCGGTGGACCAACGAGATCGCGAGGCTCACTCGTTGACGCATCCCGCCGCTAAGGTCCAGGATGGGAGAGTCCCGACGAGCGCTCAAGTCAATCAGCTCGATGGCCGCGTCCACTGCTTCGCCTCGAGTCCGGCGGTCCGACATCCCGTACATTCGGGCGAAGAAATCGACGTTTTCCCGGATAGAAAGCTCCTGGTACAGCGCGCTGAGCTGCGGCATGTAGCCGATCAGTCCGGCCTGGCTTGGGGACGGCTCTTCGCCGTATATGCTCAGCGAGCCGGAGTCGGGTCTGAGAAGCCCGACCAGCATCCTCATCAGCGTTGTTTTGCCGGCCCCGTTGGCGCCGAGTACGCCGAGGATTTCACCTTGGCGAACTGAGATCGACAGTCCGTTGAGGACCGCGTGGGACCCGTAGCTGAATCTCAGATCATCGGCGCTGACGATGGCTTGACCAGACATGGACCAAGTCTAGCACAGGCAACCCGGCCTGGTTTCGCCGAGGCTGCACCCTTCGCCTGCACCGCGCTCACTCGTTCGGAGTGCCGCCTCCGGAATCCCCTCTGATCTTTCTGACAAGAGCCCAGGCGGCGGGCAGAGTCAGGGTCGCGAGGTAGAGCTTCATCAGATCGCCGACGATGAACGGGTAGAGGCCTCCAACGAGGGTCTTGCTCCAGTAACTATCTCCAGATATGACTTCGGCCAGAACAAGCTCTGTCCCTGGAATCGTCCATCCGGTAGAGATGAGATAGTACAGCCATAGCAGGCCCGGAACGTACAGAATGACGTTGCCGGCCAGCATCGCGAGCAGTCCCAGAGATTTGCGGTCCCACGACCTTTCCGCGAAGTACCCGGTTACCCAGGCGGCGAGTATAAATCCAACAATGTACCCCCCGCTTGTGATCGCCCAGGGCAGGCTTGCGCTTCCGACCCACGGGAATAGGAAGTGCGCTCCCCATGTGCCATCCATCGCCAGAGCCGTAGAGCCGGGCGCGAAGACCGGAATGCCTATCATGCCCATGAGCATGTACATCACCAACGAACCGGCGCCGCGGTTCGCCCCAAGCGCGCCGCCCGTGACCAGTACAGCGAAGGTCTGACCCGTTATGGGTACTGTAGTCCAGGGCAGCCGGATGGCCATCTGCGCGAACAGCGCGACGAACCACGCGAACCCGAACATGAGCACAACGTCTACAGCTATTCTCTGGGCTCGCGTTTGCGCCCAGCCCCTGGGTACGAGAGCGTCAGCGAGAACTAGTGGTCGGGCCGCGATTGCCATGGCGATCTCTCCTGGGGGAGCTCCGTAGATTTCGATGCCGTTCGATAGGGAATGTTAGTTGTGACGCTGGGGTGCGTCAAGGCGATAGCCGCTGCAATCTTACCGCATGTGCGCCGCCGGACGTTGTTAATGTAATATCAACGTTCATGGAGAGTCTTATCATATGTCCTGCCTGCCTGCACGCGAACGATCCTGATATATCGTTCTGCGGGGAGTGCAGGCTTCCGTTGCAACAGGGCACCCGTGCGACTCTCGATCAGGCATCCAGGCTGTCTGTCGAGCGCCAGTCCGCGGCCGTCCGTAGGCGGATCGCCAGGTCGACTGTCCTTGTGGTGAGTCTGGCGTTGATCGCAGGATGGATCGTACATAACATTCTCGACCTGCACAGCGCCTTGCCGCCTCCGACGTCGGACATCGGGTCTGTTCCGGTGGACGGAAGCTGGCCCATGTTCCAGCGGGACCCATCGCATTCCGGGTACGTGCCGGAGTCCATCGGTACGCCGGAAGGCCGGGTTGTCTGGACGTTCGAGACGGATGCGCCACTGGCGTCCGCGCCCGCAGTGGTTGACGGCGTCATTTACCTGAGTACAGGGGACCGGCAGATAGTGGCGCTGAACGCCGCGACCGGCGCGCTGATCTGGGAGCATCCGGTGTCCGGCCCGGTCGACTCCTCGCCGGCTGTGGCGGGCGGGCTGCTGTTCGTGGGACTCAGGGACGGTCATCTGCTGGCGTTGGACATATCGACAGGAGAGGTGGATTGGGAATTCGACGCCAATGAGCTGGTGTACTCATCCCCAACGGTTTACCAGGGCGTCGTGTACTTCGGATCAGGCGACCGGAGGTTGTACGCCCTCGACGCGACAACCGGGACTGTGCGATGGAGCTACGAGGGACAGGGAAGGTTCGTTTCTGCCCCGGCGGTGGGCGAGGAGGTGGTCGTTATCAACTCCCAGAATAACCGGACCTACCTGGTGGACAGACACACGGGACGGCATCGTCTCGATTACTACGCAGGGATGATAGGCGCCGCCCCGGCCCTAGACGGTGATCTGGCATATGTTCCCAACAGCCTGGGCGCTGTGGTCGCGATCGACTGGCGGAAAAAGGAGTTGCCGTTTGAGGATACCGCGGCCAGGGTGCGGCTGCATCTGTTCGTCTGGGGCTTCGTCAACACTGTCCCACCCCCCAAGGGTTATGGATGGATGTTCTCGAAGCGGGGGGAAATCTTCGATACAACACCCGCGGTCGACGCGGACAGAGTGTACGCGGGCTCCAAGACCGGCGCCATTTACGCGCTCAACCGTCGAGACGGCGCCGAGACCTGGATGTTCCGGGCCGACGCTAGTATCACCAGTCCGCCTTCCATCGTTGGAAACACACTCTACCTGGGCGACCGCGACGGCAACCTGTACGGCATTGACACGCAGACCGGAGACCTATCGTGGCGTTTTGGCGTCGAGGGTGCGGTCGTGTCCTCGCCCGTGGTATCCGATAACACCATCTTCGTTGCGACCGATACCGGCACACTGTACGCGATCCGATGACTCGACCCCGTGTCCGCATCTATTTGGGACACAATGTCAGACAGCGCCGACACGCGCTGACGCAGGTCAGAGGGCAGTGTAACCGCCATCGACGATCGTGGGGCGCCTGTGACGAACGAGGACCCGCGGAAGCTAGGAACAGCGCGGCGTGGAGCCTCCTCCTCCGGCTAGGGGGTTCAGAGCTAGGCTGAGTCGGCTGAGGCGCTGATCTCTGCGGGAGCGTGGCCCGGTGACTTGGCTGCCAGCGTGATCAACGCCGTTGCGCCCCCGAACGCCGTAAAAGTGATGAACGCGATCAGGTAGCTTCCGCTCAGATCGAAGATCGCGCCGGGGATCAGAGCGCCAATCGCCTGACCCAGTGACGTGAATGGCTCCGTCACTCCACGTATAGCGCCGAGCGATCGCCGTCCATAGTAGTTGGCGTAAGCCACCGGAGGCACTGCCAGCATACCGCCCAGGCCGAAACCGAACAGCGCGGAGTATGCCAGAGCCTCGACCGTAGAATCGACTGTGATAAAGAGTCCGGACGCGACTGTCATGGTGATCGCCACGCCCGCCATCACGTAACGCACGGCGACACGATCCACGATCCAGCCCCAGACGATGCTGCCCACACCCAGAAACGCCGCGTTGAGCGCAATCCCTATCGTCGCGATCGTCTGGCTCAAGTCCTGGTCTCTGAAGTACGCGCCAATGTGGATGTTAGTGCCCGCCTGCATGAGGAAAAGTGATCCGGTCGCTATCGCCAGAATCCACAGTGCAGGCGTTCTCATCGCCTGTCGGAGCGTCCACTCCGGCTCTGCGGTCGCTGCGGGCCCCGCCTCCCCATCGGTCACCGGCTCATCGTCCCCGTCGGGTCTGAGACCGACGTCCTCCGGTCTCTGGATAATAAGGAGCGATACGGGGATCAGGGCGATCACCCAGACGAGGCCCCCAAGTACGATCCACGCATCCCGCCAGTTCCCGTTGGCGATCACCAGACCGGCGATCAAGGGGAACAGCACCATCCCAACCGAGTGGGAGGCGGTGAGAATGCCGCTGGCCGTTCCGCGCATCCTGATGAACCACCGGGAAACGACAACAGACGCGCCAATCTGGACCGGACTTGAGAATATGACTCGCCCCAGACCGTATGCGAGGTAGAACGCAAGCGGCGCCGTGGCCCACGCTAGCGAGATGGTGGACAGGCCCAGGACCAAGATGCTTACTGCCAAGACCAGACGCGCGCCGTAGCGGTCAACCAGCCAGCCGACAACCGGCGACGCGAATGAGGCGGCGAGCCCGCCGAGTGTGGCGGCCCCCGAGATCAGCGTTCGGCTCCAGCCCAGCTCGTCCGACAGAGGGAACATGAAGACGGCAAGCGTGAGGCTCGCGGCGGCGTTGCGGACAACCTGGGAGCTGCCTGCCGAAATCAGCACCACCCATCCGTAGAAAAACGGCGTCCTGTGCGCGAGCCTATAGGCCAGATTCGCCATGATATCCTTGCTGTATCGGTGTGAGGCTCACGAGCGCAGCGGATGTTAACACCGTGAAATCCGAGCGGTCAAACAGGAGTTTACGCGATCTGTCGGTGGCCCGGCTCCGGTGATACCAAAGGGGGCCCCTATTCAATGGACGGCCGGGTTCGATGCAGCCGAGTCGCACTTGTGAGGGGTTCAGGACAGATGCTAGAATCCGTCAGCATCCGTCTTGCGTGATCGGAATCCGCAAGCGGAGATGCGAAGGGATCAATGGCGGTCATCGTGGGCATGAGGGAGTTGTAGAAATTTGACTGATATCAACGTGGCGATCATTGGCGTCGGCAACTGCGCGTCGTCCCTGGTTCAAGGGATACACAAGTACGCCGATTCCGGTCCGGACGACAGCATTCCCGGGATCATGCACCCGGTGCTCGGCGAGTATGGCATTGGGGACATCAACGTGGTTGCGGCGTTCGACGTCGATTCCAACAAGGTCGGACTTGACCTGGCCGATGCCGTGTACGCGCCCCCCAACAACACGGTCAAGTTCTTCGACGTTCCGCACACGGGAATCACGGTGCAGCGAGGGATGACGCTTGACGGCGTGGGACAGTACATGTCCGAATACATCGAAAAGGCGCCCGGCCCGACAGACGACATAGTAGGCATACTCAGGGACCGTGAAGTTGACGTGGTCATAAACTACCTGCCGGTCGGCTCAGAAGACGCTACGAGGTGGTATTCCGAGCAGATACTCGCCGCGGGCTGCGGCATGATTAACTGCATACCGGTCTTCATCGCCAGCGGCGAGGGCGACTACTGGCAGCGCAGGTTTCGCGACGCCGGCGCACCCATCATCGGCGATGACATCAAATCCCAGGTAGGCGCGACGATCATTCACCGGGTTCTTACCAGGTTGTTCATGGACCGCGGCGTCGATCTGGAGCGGACCTACCAACTCAATTTCGGCGGCAACTCCGACTTCCTGAACATGCTCGAACGCACCAGGCTGACCTCAAAGAAGATTTCCAAGACCAACTCAGTCAAGTCCCAGATCGAGGGCGACCTGGAGCCGGACAACATACACATAGGTCCGTCGGACCACGTGCCCTGGCTCTCTGATCGCAAGTGGGCGTATATCAGGCTGGAGGGCACCAGCTTCGGAGATGTTCCGCTGAATGTCGAGCTGAAGCTCGAGGTCTGGGACAGTCCCAACTCCGCAGGGGTCGTCATCGACGCAATCCGCTGCGTGAAGATCGCAAAGGACCGTGGCCTGGGCGGGCCGATTCTCGGTCCGTCCGCGTATTTCATGAAGTCTCCGCCGGTCCAGTACACGGACTCGGTGGCCCGGCAGATGGTTGAGGACTTCATCTCCGGCAAGGACAACTAACAGGTCGCCGTCGCCTCGGTTGGGATCATCCTCCCGGGGCTGCCTCGACCGATTCATCAGAAACTAGCCAATCCCGCTAGTTGGGGATACAATGGCTAGTGTCGGCCGATCTATCACTCACTATGCGATTCATGGCTTCGCCAAGGCTGGACGGTCGGCGGGCAATGGAATGGTAGGGGAATACCCACCAGTCGAAGGGACGGGTATGGACCGACCGCTCAAGATTGGCCTGTTTTCGCCGTACGATCACGCCGTCCACGGCGGTGTGCAGAGTCACATAAACGAACTCGCGGGCCAGTTCAGAAGCTGGGGACATACGGTCAGAATCGTAGCGCCCAGCTCATCCCGGGCGTCTATAGCAGACCCAGATTTTGTCCCCATGGGCCGTCCGGTCCCGTTGCCGACGGCGGGATCGGTAGCCCGTGTGTCGCTGTCCGTGTGGCTGAGACCCCGGATAAAGACCCTCCTGCGTCGCGAGAAATTCGACATCCTCCACTCGCACGAGCCTCTGGTCGGGTTCGTACCGCTCGGCGCGGTCACTCTGGTGGACACGGAGCGCACGGTCAATGTGGCTACCTTCCACAGTTACCGCGGTCGCAGGGCCTGGTGGGCGATCGGGTCCGACAGACTTGCCAATCCGCTGCTGAAATCGCTGCACGGCAGAATTGCCGTATCCGAGCCGGCGGCTGAATTCATAAACCGGCACTTCCCCAGCGACTATCGGGTCATCCCGAACGGGATACGCGTCGATGACTTTGCGGACGCGTCGCCAATTCCGGAGCTGATGGACGGCAAGATCAACATTCTGTTCTTGGGACGGCTCGAAAAGCGGAAGGGACTCCGGTATCTGCTCTCTGCCTACAGCAAGCTGAAGTGGGATCTGCCTGATTTGCGGCTCATCGTCGTCGGCGCCGGGAATCCGGACGCCGAGTGCTACCGTATTATGAGTGAGCGGAACCTTCAGGACATAGTGTTTACCGGCAGAGTTTCCGATGAGATGCGCGCCCGGTACTTCAAGTCAGCACACGTTTACTGTTCACCCGCCACGGGCAATGAGAGCTTCGGGATCGTGCTGTTGGAAGCGATGGCCGCGGGCGCTCCGGTCGTAGCCACGGACATCAGAGGATATGCAAGCGTCGCACATCACGGTCACGACAGTCTGCTGGTCCCTCCGAAGGACGATGACGCTCTGGCGCGGGCCATACTGGCGCTGGTCGGAGACCCTGACCTCCGCGCCCGCCTGGCGGAACAAGGAGTTCGGACCGCCGACGCATTCCGCTGGGAACGCGTCGCGCGCAGGGTAATTGACTACTACAACGAGTTTGTGCCTAAGCTGACGGCGACCGCCAGCCGGTAGAAGGTCGGTTTGACCCTGCCTCTCATTCCTGCCTAATATGTCTCAATAGCGAGTGATTGCTCAAGGTGGTTCTATGCTGGGGCGGGACCAAGCAAGACGGGCCCTGTCTGAATATGTCGAGACTCCCGCTGCGCGTCTGCTGGGGCGTCTGGGGCTCACGCCGAACGCTGTCACGCTGATAGGTCTGGTGATAGCCGGCGGCAGCGCATATCTCATCAGCACTGGCAACTGGTGGAGCGGCGGAATCGTCGTGCTGGCGGCCGGCGTCTTCGATCTGTTCGACGGAGCGCTGGCGCGAGCGTCTGGACGTGTTTCCAGATTTGGGGCGCTTCTGGATTCGGTGGTCGACAGGGTCTCCGAAGCTGTCGTACTCCTCGGTCTCCTTGTTTACTACATTGCCAGAGACAATGACGCTGGGGCCATCCTGGTGTACGTTGCGATCATTGGCTCACTCATGGTCAGTTACATGCGGGCGCGGTCGGAGGGCCTTGGAATAGACTGCAAGGTCGGCGTGATGACACGACCGGAGCGTGTTGCCGTCCTCGGCGTCGGGCTGATCGTCGGGCATATGGTTCCTGAAGTGGTGTTAGCGGCGCTGGGTGTGATCGCGGGACTGACGCTCCTTACGGCGGTCCACCGATTGGCGCATACCTGGCGTATGCTTGAGGCCGGAGATCGGGACGAGCGCTAGATGTCGATGGCAAGCTGTACCACCAATTTAACACGCATAGGATGGCTGCTCGCGGTGGCCGTTGGCTGTATCGCCGCCGCGATCGTCGCGGGACCGCGTGTGTCAGCGGCGCCGGAGCCGATCACGTTGGTCTCTGCGGGCGTCGAAAGCGAATTCCCTGAAGGAATGCGGTTTTCCGTACAGGTTTCGGGCCAAAACCCGATCGAGGAGGTGGCCGTCCGGGTCCGTGTGGGACAGCAGGCACGGGAAGTGTACGAGTATATGGAAGTCGAGAAGGCAACGCTCGTGGACTCCGAACTCTTCTGGAGGACCAACTCATTGCCGCGGTACATTCCCCCGGGCACGATCATTACGTACTATTTCGAGATCGCCGACGACTCCGGCAACAGCATCGAGACCGAGCCCGCAGAGTTCATATACTACGATGCGCGCTTCACCTGGGAAGAGGTCGAAGACGGGCCGGTCGCGGTCGCATACCACGGACCCGTCAAGAAGCGGGCGGAGATCCTGCTTGACGCCACCAATCAGACATTGGAGGTGATGGGCCCTCTGCTGGGGGCAGACATATCCGTCCCGATCCGGGTCACCATGTACAACAACGTGAAGGAGATGTTGGACGCGCTTCCGCCGGGTTCCACAACGATCAGGCGAGAGCTCATAACCGAAGGTCAGGCGTTTACGAACTTTGGCACCCTGCTGGTCCTCGGCGGAGGTCGCAGGGCAAAAGGGACTGCCTCCCACGAAGTGACCCACATCCTCACCCACAGAGCGGGGGACAGCGTTGTCCGAAACGTTCCGTCGTGGCTGGACGAGGGTCTCGCCGAGTACGGCAACATCGATCCTGGCTTCTCATATGACATTGCTCTTGAGTTTGCGCTGGCGACGGACCGGCTACTGCCTATCACGTCAATGCCGGCGCTGCCCGGTGATCCGGAGGACGTCATAATCTTCTACGGGCAAGCGCGCAGCATTGTGCAATTCATGGTCGCCGGCTACGGCCATGACGCAATCCGGGATCTGATGCAGACGCTGAGCACCGGCGCCAACATAGACGACGCCATCCAGGGTATATATGGCGTAAGTCGCGTCGAACTCGAAAACCAGTGGAGGGACACCATCGGCGCGCCGCACTACGTCCCGCCGCAGCGGGGCAGCGCCAAACCGACGCCCATCTCCCGACCTGCCGTACAGCTATTCAGCCTGACGCCGCAGGCGGGCTCGGAAACGGTTTCCACAATTGAGTCTACGCCGACCCACACCCCGGAGCCGGCTACGCCGACGCCCGCGCCGCCCCCCACCGCGACCGCCCCACCCGCGGTGACCAAGGCGAGCGTAGAGCAGACTCCGCTTGCCTCGGAATCTGGCGGAACCGAGCAGACGGCCGAGGGAGGCTCGGCGTGCAGCGCTCCCGTCGGCGGGTCGTCCGGGCTGACCGATCTGGCGATTCCCTTGATGGCGCTGGGACTGGTGGGCATGAGTTTGCGAAGGCGGAGAGGTTAGCAGTTGGAGGACTTTGCCGACTGGATCAGGGCCGTAGAGCAGACGATGGTCGTCAGGTTTCCCACGCAGCACCTGGCGACGTTCGGAATCACCACGCTCTCATACTACGTCGTCACCGAGCCCATATACCGGGACCTGGAACCGGAGTCGCGTGAAGGAGTGGTCAGAACCGGCAAGGTAGTGGCCGAGAAACCTTCGATCGTGACGCCATACTACGCGATGAACCTGCAAGGCTTCAGCAGCGAGGCTTACCAGTATCTGGAGCACGTTTCCGCACAGCACGGTCCCAACAGTCCGGGAATCCTCTACCAGTATCGAAACGAACCGGAGGGTACTGAGATACTTACGGGCAGTCCCCTGGAGATAGCGCACCGTATAGACGACGACCTTACGGGCCGGGGGGAGAACCTTGCCGTAGTAATGATCGGCGTCGATCAACTTTGGGACGTCGCCCTGCTGAAGTTCATCCACGAGTTCACTTCCAGGTCGGCTGCCCATAACGCTCAGGAGCTTGGAGCGCAGGGTCTGCTGGACCCGATCCCCTCGACCGGCGGACTGCCGATGGCCGCCGTTCAGCGGATCGAGCGGATGTTCAGCGAAGTGCGCCGCGGGCGGAACCCGGAAGAGCTCAAGCGTGAGCTGGATCGATGGGGCGCGTTCGAATTCTACGAGGACCGGTTCCTAAGCCTGTTCCGCCGTGGTTGAGCGTCCCGAATGGCTCTCGCGGGATTCCACGCGAGCCGGTCCAGTCAGTCCGCTGACATCCGGTGACAAATTGGTCGTGAACCCGTGCTGAGCAATCGTCGATGCCCTGATGCTCGTTGTTCATCTGGCAATACGGACCTGCTCGCGCTGTCGAACCGGCGGCCTGTGTGTGTTAACATATCTAGGATAGACGTCAATAAGTCCGGCAGCTATTTGTAGCCGGAACCCAGATCCACGCGGTGTCATGTATCGCCCAGAAGAACCAGAAGTCAATTTCGAACAGGTCCTAGATCGCATTCGCTCCTTCTTCGGCAGGTTCCGATTGGGCGGCGGCGGTCCGCTGTACCTGATCGTCATCGGGTTGTTCGTGGTCGCATTTGTTGTGTGGATCGGGACCGGTTTCTTCACTGTCCAGCCGGGCGAGCAGGCGGCGGTGCGCCGCCTGGGAGTTTACGAGAGTCTGCACGGGCCGGGTCTGCATTGGTGGTGGCCAACACCCATCGGCGCGCGAGACATCGTCAAGGTCGATGACGTGCGGCAGCTCGAGGTTGGTGTTCGAGGCGGACTCCCGGAGCTAAGCGAGTCTCTGATGATAACCGGAGACGCGGACGAGGAGGACCAGCCCGGCGAAGCCCCCAATATCGTCGACGTTCAGCTACTGGTCCAGTACGACATCAAGGACCTGGAGTTGTTCCTGTTCCGTACGGTTGACCCGGCAGGCAAGACGATGAAGGACGCAACCGAGACGGCGCTTCGGCAGGTCGTTGGCAGCCGACCGATCGATGACCCCCTGACAGACAAGAAAGAGGATACCCAGGCCGATACCAAGCTGCTGCTCCAAGCTCTGCTCGACGACTACGAGACCGGCATAAACGTACGAGAGGTCAAGCTGCTGAACGTGTTCGCTCCCGAACAGGTCAAGGACGCATTCGATGACGTCGTCAGAGCCAAAGAGGACAAGGCCCGGATTATCAACCTGGCGGACGCATACTTAGAGGACATACTGCCAAAGGCGAGGGGCGAGGCGGCTCGGCTCGAGGAAACCGCCGAAGGGTATAAGCAGGAACGGATTGCGATTGCCCAGGGTCAGGCCGAGCGGTTCAGCGCGATTCTGGCTGAATACAGCCTGGCGCCTGATGTCACCCGCAAGCGCCTCTATCTTGAGGCCATGGAAGAGATCCTGCCAGGTATCAGGAAATATATCATTTCCAGCGCGACCGGCGGTGGCTTGTTGGAGCTTCTGCCGCTTACCGAAGACGGGGAGCTGCCCGCCACACTCGGTCGGAACCCGTAGGGTACGATAGCATGATAAAACTATTAGCCATCCTGCTAATCTTGGCCGCCCTGATCGCCGGGATCATCGGACCGCAACTATTCTTTGTCGTTGACGAAAAGCAGTCGGCTATTGTGACCCGGTTCGGACAGGTACGCCAGTCGATCAGCACTCCCGGTCTGAAGATCAAGACTCCGTTCATCGATACGGTGACATACTTCGATAAGCGTCTGCTCATTTTCGACTCGCCACCTGAGTCGCTGCTCACCAAAGACAAGAAGCGACTCATTATCGATGTCTATGCGAGGGGACGAATCGTAGACCCCGTCCTGTTCAGGGAAACGGTGACGACGGAGAGCCAGGGAAGAGCGAGGGCGGTTGACATCATCGCGTCCGAGCTCCGGCGGGAGATTGCGCAGCATAACCAGTCGGAGATCATCACCACCAAACGCCAGGAAACGATGCTGCAGGTGAGAGAAAACGTCCTGCCAAAGCTCGCCGAACTCGGCTTGGATATCATCGACGTCCGGATCAAGCGCGCCGACTTCCCTCCTGAGATCGCGGAGTCTGTCTATGCTCGTATGCAGGCTGAACGCAAGCGCAAGGCAGATAAGGAACGGGCCGAAGGCGCTGAGATAGATGCCGAGGTCCGCGCATCGGTCGACCGCCAGGCGACGATCATTATTGCCAACGCTCAGAAGCAGGCGGACATCACTAGGGGTGAAGGTGAGGCACAGGCGATCCAGATATTTGCTGACGCCATCTCCGCGGACCCCGAATTCTACGCCTTTCAGCGGTCACTCGAAGCCTACAGGAAGATCTTCGAGACCAATTCGACGGTGGTGTTACCGGCCGACAGCGACTTGTTCGAATTCCTACAGTCACCGGACGGTCTCAACGAGAGATTCGAGTCCCCCTAGGCAACCGCTCCGCTGCAAGTGTAACCCCGGCAGCGAGTGAGTCTGCGGCCAACGTGGACGTCGTGATCCGCGGTTCGGGCCCGGGATATGCTCACGGTCCGCAGTCGCCACAGCCTTCTCGCCGGACGCATGGAGTTCCACGAGACCTTTCTTTGGGACAGATTCAGGTCTACATATTCGAGCAGTTCAGCCAGTTGGTGTCGATCGAGTGGATCGTCGACGTGGCTTCATGCGCTCTGAGGGTGGAGTCCGGTCACGGCGACGACCGTATCAGTGTGGTCATAGCCGACGACGATACTGTCCGGGATCTCAATAGCCGATATCGGGGACTCGAAGACACTACGGATGTTCTGTCGTTTTCGGTTGCCCACTCCGGCCCGGACTTCGGTGCGGAGCCTCGAGACGTCTCCGGTTCGGGCTTTGCGGACTTTGTGCTGCCGCCTGGTCACATTCCTGATCTCGGGGAACTGGTGATCTCATACACCCAGGTGGTCCGGCAGGCTCGCGAGGCGGTCCATCCGGAATCGACGGAACTCGCGACCCTTATTGCCCACGGCATATTCCATCTGCTAGGTTACGACCACGAGGAGGATGCTGACGCCGCTGTGATGCAGTCGAGAGAGCGAACGGCGATGCATGGGCTCGTCCGGGCCGGATTGGTCACATGATGATTCGACTCGACCTGAAGCTGGCTTGCCGATGTCACGGCGTCCGAACCGCCACCTGCGGCCCTGCGCCGCTTATCTTGGAGTACTGATGGCTGAGGTCTTCTACAGGAAGTGGCGTCCCCGATCTCTGGCCGACGTTGTCGGGCAGGAGACCGTCACGAGTACGTTGAAGAACGCCGTGGACAGCCGGAGACTTGCGCACGCATACTTGTTCTGCGGTCCGCGTGGGACCGGCAAGACCAGCACTGCGCGCATTCTCGCCAAGGCCGTGAACTGTCTTGAGCCGACTGACGGTGAGCCGGACAACACCTGCGGGCACTGTCGGTCAATCAACGAGGCCCGCGCGCTCGACCTGATCGAGATAGACGCCGCCAGCAATCGCGGCATCGACGACATCCGGGACCTCAGCGACAAGATAGCGTTTGCTCCAACTGAGTTCCGTTACAAGGTCTATATTGTGGACGAAGTCCACATGTTGACGGATCAGGCGTTTAACGCCCTGCTGAAGACCCTCGAGGAGCCACCCGGCCACGCGATATTCATCCTCGCTACGACCGAGGTCCACAGGGTGCCGCTCACGGTGGTGTCGAGATGCCAGAGGTACGACTTCCGTCGAATCCCCATTGACGCGATCGGGGATAAGCTCGAACAGCTGTGTGGCGCGGAGGGCGTTGAGGCGGAGAGAGAGGCACTCGACCTGATTGCCCGGCACTCGACGGGCAGCCTTCGGGATGCCGAGAACCTGCTCGAGCAGGCAGTTGTGTCTTACGGCTCCCCGCTGACAGGCGATCAAGTCCGGGACATGCTGGAGTTGACGGGAGACGAAGACGCGCTTGACCTGTGCGAGCTTATCATACAGCGTCGAATACCCGATGGTCTGGGCCTCATCAACCGGGTCGCCGCCCACGGTTCGGACCTGAGACAGCTTCAACGTGCGGTGACCGGCTTTCTCAGGGCGGTCATGCTGGCGTCAGCCGGCGCACACGATCCATCCGGGTTTTCGGACGCCGTCAATGACCGGATACGCCGGATGTCAGCGAACGCCAGCCAGCGGCAAGTCATGTTGACGGTAAAGGCGTTTTCCGAAGTCGATCTCCGCATGGACGCGTCTTCCCCCCTGCCGTTGGAGTTGGCCCTGGTTGAGTCCTGTACCGAACGTGAAGTGGTGTCGAGCCAGCCTGATCCGAGCCAGCAGGTCGCGGCGCAGCCACCGGCCGCGGGATCTGCCGGCGCTGGCCAGCCGGCGCCATACGCCTACCAGCGAGACGCCGCGCAGCCCCGTCCCCGGCAATCTCCGTCGGACCCGCAGCCAAGGCAGTCCGGGCCAAGCCGAGACGCCGCGCAGCCTCGTCCCCGACAATCTCCGTCGGACCCGCAGCCAAGGCAGTCCGAGCCAAGCCGAGACGTCCGGCCTGCGCCGCAGCCCGCGTCCGCCGGCGCATCCTCGGACCGCGGAGAGCGCGGACACGGACTCGCCGAGAACTGGCCGGCGCTGCTGCGCGCGCTGCGTAACACGGGGTCCAGGTTCAAACTTGGGCCGCTGCTTCGAAGCTCCAGGGAGTACAATATCCAGGACAATAGGCTCGTCGTGAAGTTCGCCCACAGCTCCCACATAGACAGGATACGGGAGGAGATCGGAAACCCAACGGTCAGCCGTCAGCTCAAGCAGGTCATTTCCCAGACACTGGGTAACGATTACGAGCTCGTTCTGGAGCTGGCCTCCGAGAACAATGGCCCCAACCTCCGGCAAGCAAACCAGAGCCACCTGGTCCGGGCTGCTCAGGCCATGGGCGCCAGGCTGGTCGAGAAGATAGAGGAGGACTCCAAATCATGAACCGACGTATGCTGCGTCAGGCTCAGCAGCTTCAGAAGCGGATGGCCCGACTTCAGGAAGAACTCGAAACCGCTACGGTTGAGGCTTCCGCCGGGGGTGGCGTCGTGACCGTGGTCGTGACCGGTAAAATGACCGTCGAGTCGATCGTGATCGACCCCGAGGTAGTCTCGGCGGACGACGTGGACATACTCCAAGACCTGGTGGTTGCGGCGGTCAACGAGGGTATGACCAAGGCCCAGGAGATGGTGAGCGCCAGAATGGGCGAATTGACGGGCGGGATGAACATCCCCGGACTTCTGTGATATGACGACGCCGTCCTACTCGGCCGCCCCCATCGCCAAGCTGGTCGAGGAATTCAGCAAGCTGCCCGGAATAGGTCCCAAGACCGCCCAACGGCTCACGTTCTACCTGATCCGAATGCCCGAAGAAAACGCGCGAGACCTCGCTGAAGCGATCATAGGGGTCAAGGAGCGCGTCGCCATGTGCTCTCGGTGTTTCAACATCACGGATACGGACCCCTGCTCCATCTGCGACGATCCCCAGCGTGATCGCAAGATGGTCTGCGTGGTGGAGGAGGCCCTCGATGTCATGGCGCTGGAACGCACCTACAGCTACCGGGGACTCTATCACGTGTTGCACGGCGCCATATCTCCGATGAACGGTGTTGGTCCCGATGATCTGAAGATCGGCCCCCTGGTGGACCGGCTCAGGACCGAGCCGATCGAAGAGATCATCCTGGCCACCAATCCGAACGTGGAGGGTGATGCGACAGCGATGTACATTCACCGGCTCCTGTCATCGCCGGGCGTCTCAATTACCAGGCCGGCCCGCGGACTGCCCGTCGGCGGCGACCTCGAATATGCCGATGAGTCCACACTGGGGCGCGCAATCGAGGGGCGGCACACATTCTGACTCGCTGAGAGCATGTGAACAGCTATACTCCGGACGACGACGCAACGGTCGGGGCGGTGGATGGACCGGATGGTGGAGAATCGCCACAGAACCTGAACTCAAGACGATAGGGGTCACATCGTGAGGTCGCGCACCTACAGCAGCCGGGGAGTGGTGCTCAGACAGTACCCGCTCGGCGAGGCCGACCGCATACTGTCCATTCTCACATCGGATAGGGGCAAGGTCAGGGTTGTGGCCAAGGGCGTTAGACGACCGCGGGGCCGCCTACGCGGTCATCTTGACCTGACCAATATGATCGACTTCGTGGCCGCGTTCGGGCGCAATCTGGACATTGTCACCGAGGCCCAGGTCCGGGACGGCCACACTGCGGTGCGCGAAGACCTCCACCGGCTGTCCCTCGCGATGTACGTCTGCGAGCTGGCGGATACGTTCGGCGAGGAGGGATCGCCCAGCCAGGGCCTGTTTTCCCTGGTCGAGTTGACGCTCGACCGGCTTGGCAGCGTGTCCGATCCGTGGCTGTTAACCAGATGGTTCGAGATCCGACTGATGGACGTGTCCGGATTCAGACCGCAGCTCGAGCGGTGCGTCGAATGTACCGAATCGCTTGAACCGGGTGACCACCTCCTCGATCTTGGCGCGGGCGGCGTTCTGTGTCCCTCCTGTCGGTCGATGGGAGTCGGGCGCAAGGTTATGGTCACGGAGGCCGCGATGCGTGTTCTTCGGTACCTGCAACGCGCCGGTGTCGCCGAGCATATCCGCCCGCTGAGCCTCAGCGCTGCGGTGAAAGACGAGGTCGAGTGGACTCTGGCCAGATATGTCCGATCGGTTGCCGAGCGGGACATCAGGAGCGCCGACTTCGCCCGCCGTGCGTTCCGGGCCGGAACCCACGAGATTGGCGCCATCTGACCGCTACTGCCAGAATCCAGTCGGCGCCTAATCTCACCGTCCGTGCCAGCATTGCCGTCAGTACAGTCCACCAGCCCCGTCCCTGCCAGTCCCGCCGGAGCGGTCATGCCCGTCGAACTGTTCTCCTCGGCGTACTAGATGGGTAGGGACGATGCGGGATAATAGCTGCGCCTCGTTGGTGATGGCTTGTTTTCGACCATGTCCATGGTAGCCAGCTTTGCCGCAGGCTCCAAAGAGGTCTTCTCTTTCGGTTAGGCGTGGATTTGGGTGACAGGGCACTTCTTGACATACTCACTTCCCGTTCAGCTTCGCGTGCTCGAACGACTCCTCGATCAGCTCGCGCAGCACATCCATGTCCACGTCCGCCAGCTTGTTCACATAGAGACACGCGGCTCCCTTACGGTGCTTCCCGAGCCTGCCAAGCAGGTCGTCGTAAGTATCGAATCCCGCCATTATGTAAAGTGACAGGCTCTGCTTCCGCGGCGAAAAACCGGTCAGAAAGAAGTCGCCTTCCCTACCCGACTCATATCTGTAGTGGTAATCGCCGAATCCGATGATGCTGGGCCCCCACATCTCCGGCTCCAGGCCGGTCAGGTCTTTCATCATCTCCAACAGCGCCCAGCCGTCCTCACGCCGCCGCCGGTTGTCAACAGAGTTCAGGAACTCCTCGACACTGGCCCCCGTCTTCTGCGTCTTGTTCTCCGCCATGTTCATCGACTCCTCGCGATCTTTCTCAAATTCGAGCCTCCGTGGTATCCGGGCCGGGGCCGCCACAGCGCACCACACGCCTCACATGTTATATCCTATGCACAACTACAGTCCCAATAACAAAACAGTCCCCGTAAATGGAGGTAGCTCTTATGAAGCCGAATACGCTGCGCCAGAAACTGGAATCCGGTGAGCCGACTGTCAGCACACATATCCACTCTACGTGGCCGTCGGTGATCGAGGCCATCGGACACACCGGCATATACAACTACGTGGAGTTCGTAGCGGAGTACGGCCCGTCCGACCTGCACGATCTCGACAACATGGCCCGGGCCGCCGAGCTATTCGACATGGGGATGATGATTAAGGTGGACCAGAGTCACCAGGCATACCTCGCGCAGCGCGCTGTGGGATCGGGATTCGGCAGCGTCCTGTTCACCGACGCCCGTTCCGCGGACGATGTCCGCGAGCAGATTCTGACGATCAAGCCCGACACGCCGGAAGACAAGGGCTGGTACGGTGTGGCCACGCGCAGGCACACCTACATGGGATACGGCGGCTCTCCGACCTATGTGGAGGCGCTCAGGGATACGGTCGTCGCCGTAATGATCGAAAAGAAGGGCTCGGTTGAAGAGCTCGACGAGATCCTGGAGCTTCCGGGCCTCGACATGGTCCAGTGGGGCGGGTCCGACTTCTCCGTCAGCATCGGCAAGCCCGGAGAACGCAATGATCCAGATGTGGTCGCCGCCCATGACAAGGTGTTCAAAATGGCCGTGAAAGCCGGCGTGTCGGCCCGCGCCGAGATCCAGTCAGCGGACGAGGCGAAGCGATACCTCGACATGGGCGTCCGTCACTTCTCGATCGGCACCGACATCACCATCCTGCACGGCTGGTGGCAGTCCAACGGCGACGCGCTGTGGAAGGCGATCTCGGGCGCCTGATCTCGTGATCTTCCGGCGAGCCTGTCAAGTACACGCGATTCGAGTTCTTTCACGTCGAGGAGATACACATGACAGAGCCAACCCTGGCCTACAGCGTACGAAGTTACAGCACCGGCACTCTGGGAAGGGCAATTTGCAACGCCCGCAACCACCACTGGGTCGCCGACGACCCGGGCGGTGATGAGGTCGGGGCGGGCGAGCTCTTCCTGTCCGGCATCTCAGCGTGCGCCGTCAACATGATCGAGCGCATCGCGAACGAGGACGAGATCCCGCTGGACTGGATGGACGTGTCAGTCGAGGCGTACCGGGACCTCGACGCTGAACCCGGCGAGCGCACCGTTTACGACGATATCAAGATCCACCTCCAGATGTGGGGCGTCAGTGACGACGACGGCGACAACCTCGTCGACATCTGGAAACGACGTTGACCGCTGTACGGTTCGGTTGCAGTTGCAACCCCGGCGACCACCGTGACATCGGAGTTCTTCGCGGAGTCCCGCCGCGGATAGTGTCCGACTTGGGACCTTGTTTGTGAGGGTCCCACGTCGACTCAGGTGGTAAACTGAAGCAGAAACGAGGACAGCCTCTAATCCTGACCTTCGACAAGCTCGGGACAGACGATTTCTTCAGTTCATACCTTGAGATAGTAACTCAGCCGGCTTAGCTCCATTCGGAGTGGTTTTGAGTGGCCCAGAACCACAGTTTTGAGCAGATTCGAGGACATGGTTTCAGATTCCTCGGCCTACCTTTGCAATTCCTGATCGTGGCTTGTGTGAGCCTTCTTGTGACCATCTACTTTGCCGGATGGGCCGCGAGTACGAGCATCGAGGCCAGGGCCACTTCAGCCTCGACCCAGACCAGATCCGGTCCGCTCGGCGGCACCTCGTCCTCTACCACCGCTTCCGTGGGACCGGACGAGAGTGAGATCTGGGAGCGCGCCGCCCTGTGGGTGTGCCCGCTGCACTGATCCTGTCCCGATCACGGTGTAGCCCGACGCCCCGTCGGCGCTTCGACCAACCAGTAATCCGACCTACAGGGAGCGCGTCTCGGAATCGCAATGACACCACCACCAGCAAGACCAGGACCACGCGTTCCGAGCGCTGGCAGAGTGTTCTACTGGCACTACGCCTGGGTCATCGTGTCGATCATCGCCGTTATGCAGATGGTAGGTTCGTCGATCCGAATGGCCTTCGGGGTCTTTATCGATCCCCTGACCGAGGAGTTCGGCTGGAGCCAGGGATCGATTACAATGGCGTACGCGCTGTCCAGCATTGTTACGGCGCTGATCTCCCCGATGGCCGGATCGTTCGGAGATCGGTACGGGGCCCGCCGGGCGATGATCGTCGGCAGCGTGATGTTCATCATCGGTATGCTGCTCGTCGGGCTAGTCAGCCAGATATGGCAGTTGTACCTCACCTTCGGAGTCCTGCTCGGCGTCGCTCAAGCGGTGTTCTTGGTCCCGCTAATCCCCTCGGCTATGACATGGTTCCGCCGACACCTGGGACTGGGTATGGGCTTGTTGATGGCCGCCTGGGGACTGGGACCCGCGCTGACCGCGCCGCTCATGGCCTTCATGATCGACCAGTTCGGCTGGAGGGACACGTTCTGGCTCACGGCCGCGGCGTCCGCCGTCGTCATGGCCGCCCTGATCGCCATCTACAGGAACCGGCCGTCGGACATCGGTGTCGATCCCTACGGCGCGCTGCCCGGAGATCCGGCCCTGTCAAGGCAGATCCCGACAAGAGACCGTGTGAAACTGTTTACCAAGTTCATGCGCCACACCGCCGCGTACTGGAACCTGAGCTCGATCCACTTCCTCGGCTGCGTCGGACACGCGATCATCCTGATCTATATCGTCCCGATCGCGGTCGGCGAAGGTATCACGCCGGTCGTAGCCGCGGGCTTGCTCACCATGCTGTCCGGCGTGAGCGTCGTGACCCGGCTGGCCACACCGGTGCTGAGCGACCACTTCGGCCCACGAATGGTCATGTGCGTGGCCTACGTGTTACAGGGCGTGACCGTGATCATGCTGTTCTGGACACACGACGTCTGGCTGTTCTACCTGTTCGCGGTCGTGTTTGGCATCGGCTACGGCGGCGAGGCTGGGGGGTTCCCGATCCTGAACCGCAGGTACTACGGCCACGCGCCGGTCGGCTCGGTCCACGGCGTCCAGATGCTCGGCGCCGGGCTGGGCATGGCGTTGGGCGGCTGGATCGGCGGAGCGATATTCGACATGTTCGGCGGTTACGGACTGGCCCTGGCGCTCTCCGTAGTCGCGAGTCTAGCCGGCGCGGCCAGCATCGGCCTGCTGGAGCCAACCGACAGGGCGCTGATTCCGGACTGGGAGACCGAGTACCTGCCTGAAGATGAGACGGATGTCCTTGCTAAGTCCGGCGCCGCAGCCACGCGGACTTCGCACAGATCGCCCGTAGCCTGAGCGCCGGATTCCCGGACGCCGTCGCGCCCCGGGACCCGACTACACCGTAGCCAGTGACGGCGCCCGCATCGGCGGGGCAAGTTGGTGTTCATCCAGAGGGATCGCCTCGTTCCGGTACACCTGTACGCGGTAGGACTTGTAGTCGGCGACGTACATCAGGTCACCGTCCACTCTCACCGATCTCGGAGCGCGGAGCCGCTTTTCTTTCTCAAGGTCCGCCATGTCCCGCAGCCGGTTCGGGTACGCGTTGGTCAGCATGTAGTCTCGCGCAACCCTCGACAACGTCGCGTCGCCGATGAACTTCTGCACGTATCGACCCTCCTCATTGAAGAGCTGCACGCGATTGTTTCCGGTGTCGGCCACGTATATGTCGCCAAACTTGTCCACCGCAACCCCGGTCGGGCGATTGAACTCGCCGTCGCCGCATCCGGAGCCTCCTATTTCGAGTATGAACTCGCCGTCGGATGTGAACTTCTGAAGCCGGTCGTTGCGCCAATCGACGATATAGACGTCGCCAAGCTCATCGACCGTAACGCCCCACGGCATGTTGAACTCGCCGGGACCGTCACCCTGGTCCCCCCAACAGGTGATGAGGTCCCCGTCCTTCGTGAACTTCTGCACGCGATTGTTGAGCGCGTCCACGACATACAGGTTCTCGTCTGAGTCGAAGGCAATGCCCGCCGGTCCGTTGATCTGGCCCTGCGCGCTGCCCTCCTCGCCCCAGCTGCCAAGGAATTCACCGTCCTGATCGAAAGCGGAGATGCGATTCAGCGCCTCGTCGGATACGTAGATGTTCTCGTTCGAGTCCAGGACGATGTTGACCGGCCAGGTGTACTGGCCCTCGCCGCTCCCGAACGACCCGATGCTTATCAGGTCGTCGGTGAGGCGTTCGGCGTCGTCGAACGACCACACCCTGATATCCGCCGCCCCTTCGTTCCGGCAGAGGATATAAACGCGGCCTTCTTCCCCCACCGCAACGTCGTTCGGGTAGTTCGTGATCCTTCGCATTCCCAAGGTCTTCAGGAACGGGTACCCGGCCCTGAGAAGTCCATACGGTCGTCCCATGACTAACCTCCGGTATTGGCTAGTGGCTGGTGGTCAGGCGCGGGACACTGATCTCCGACACCTGACGCCTGAATCCTAATTGAACGGGTTGATCTGTTCGAACTGGCCGTCGACGATCGGGGCGGGGTCCAGGCCCATCCACTGGTCCAGGAGCGTGGAGTAGATTCCACGATAGTCCACCGTCCAGTCGAGGTCCTCGCCATTCAGCCATCTCGCCGGGTCGAGCGACGGGTACTCCGCATACAGTCCACCATTGACGTGGTCGCCGATGATGAACGCGCCCCCGCCTGACCCGTGGTCGGTGCCGCTCCCGTTGTCGCGCATTCGGCGACCGAACTCGGTGAACACCAGCATCGTCACGTTGTCCGATGTGTCGTGGTCTCGCAGGTCCTGGAAGAAGTCTGTTATCGCCCCCGACAACTCCTGCAGAAGCTGCGGGTGGGTCTTGAGCTCGTTCGCGTGGTGATCGTAGCCGCCGTGGTTCGTGTAGAAGATGCGTGTTCCCAGCCCTGCGAGGTGGGTGCGGGCCACGTCCTTCAGAGCCTTGGCAATCGGGTTGTCGGCGTACTCGACTTCGGAGCTGTACATCGACGGCGCCTGCTTCAAGATATCGGCTCCAGTGTGGACGTCAGACCCGGTCTGCGCCAGATACTCCATGACCGGTCCGGAACCGATCGCGGGCGCGTACATCTTCTTGAACATATCCAACGCCCTGTCGCGTCGCTCCCGCTCTTGGATGCTCGTCATCAGGCCGACGTTGTCCAGGTCCCCCACCGACGTGACCGGAACGCCCGGAGCGACCAGCGCTCTCGGAAGTCCCCGGCCTATGTTCACCGCGGTGAGCACGTTCTCCTTATTCGGGTCGATCTCGCGGATCGCGCGGCCCAGCCAACCCTCCATGCCGATCTTGACCGGCTCGCAGGTGTGCCAGATGTCCATCGCCCTGAAGTGCGACCTGCTCGAATTCGCGTACCCGATGCCCTGGACGACAGCAACGTCGCCGGCGTCGTACATATCCTTCAGCGGCGCCAAGTTCGGGTTGAAGCCCAGATCATCGTTGATCGGCAGCACCTCGTCCTGTGGGATCACCACCGTGGGACGCGCATCGTAGTACACGGGGTTGTTGTAAGGGACCAGCGTATTCATGAAGTCGTTCCCGCCGGTAAGCTGCACGACCACCAACACAGGGGGTTTGCCGTTTATCGTCATCTGGGTGCCTCCCTAGGCGAGCTGGTATTCCTTGCTTGAGACGATCATCTGGAGCATGTGAACGATCCGGGGTACGCTGGTCTCCCTCTGCTCCGGTGTGCTCAGGTCGAGTGTGCCGCCGGACTCCGCGTACTCGAGCAGCGTCTCCCGGGTCTCGGACCCGACTTCGATCGGGCCCACGAGGTCCAGGCACTCGTCGGCGAACTCATCGGGCGTCAGATCCCTGCCTGCGCCGCCCAGTCGCTCGATGAGCTCCTGGATTCCCGGCTTGTCCTCGTCGCCGAGGTGCTCGACCGCGAAGTTGATACGCTCGTTGAGCGTTCCACCGTCGATCCACTCTTTGCCGGTGTGCCAGCCCTCCACGGTCGGTGGATTGAGAAGCTGCTGCCCCATCAGCGCAGTCGCCTGCTCGTAGGCCATCAGTCCTGGCCTCGGCAGCGAGAACGACCCTCCCAGCTTGAGGACGCCCGCGACCAGCTCAGTCGGGCTCTTGACTCGCCTGAACCTGGACTCTTTGAAGAAGTCCGAGTTGAACAGCGCGCGCATGATCGAGCGCATGTCCCCGTCGGTGTCGAAGTACGTCCGGACCAGGGCGTCGATTGCCTCCGGGTCCCGGGGCAGCTCCACCGACCACGCGGGCACCTGCGGCTCGTCGGCGACGAAGAAGTTGTACAGGTGGCGGGCGATGAACCGTGCCGTCGCCTCCTGGTTCACGATGATGTCCACGATGTCGTAGCCGTCGAAGTTCCCGGTCTGGCCCAAGAACGTCTTCTCGCCGTAGTCATGCTCCTCCGGTTTGAAGACGAACTCCGACGGATAGTGGCCCTGGGGGTAGATCGGAATCGGCTGCGTGAATGTCCAGCCGGTAAACGCGCGGGAGGCGTGTTTGATGTCGTCCTCCGTGTAGTTACCGACCCCCATGGAGAAAAGCTCGAGCAATTCCCTACCGTAGTTCTCGTTGGGCTCGCCGACCTTGTTTTCGTTGTTGTCGAGCCAGAAGATCATGGCGGGGTTCTTGGAGAGCTCGATCAGCAGTGTCCTGAAGTCACCCAGCCCAAGCGTCCGAAACATCTGTATCTGATTTATGAGCGAAGGGGAATGTTCAACCTTGCTGAAGCCGGTGGCGAAGACGTGGTGCCAGAACAGCGCCATCTTCTCGACCAACGGCTGCCTGGTGACGACCATGCGGTATATCCACGTCCCGGACCAGGTCAGCTGGCTCTCGCCATCGACATATCTGGAGATGATGTCTTCGTCCAGGCCCGGACACCGCTCCGGGTTCACGAGGTCTTCCACCGCCTCCTCGTACCCCCTTGCCGCGTATGATTCGAGGTCCTCCCGTGTCGCGCCAAAGCCCGCTCTCCGAAACAGGTGAGCCATCAGTGCCAGGTCGCTGGTGGCCATAGTGTCCTCCTCCTGACTGATCATGTCCAGCGATTCAGTACTTAGTGTTCCCGCAACTATACTATCGCGGGGTCGTAGATTCAACAGTTTCCGAGAGATCGAAAAGAGCCGGATTCCAAGAGGAGGGGCTAGCTGCGGGCGGTGGGGTTCCCGCCTGTGATCGGTGTGCTGTAGTCTGTACAGCATCTCACGGACAGGGGGCCGTCCCGGATGCGCATATCAGACCTCAAGACCTACGTTGTGGAGAACCCGCCGCCGAGTCATGGGGGACCGTACTGGGTGTTCCTCAAGCTGACGACCGACACCGGCATAGAGGGGTTCGGTGAGGTGTACGGAGTCCCGTTCGGGCCGCACCGGGTTACGCAGCTAATCGAGGACGTTGCCGAAAACTACGTGGCCGGACGCGATCCGTTCCAGATCGAGACGATGTGGCGCCAAGTGTACTCCAGCGGCTACTCGCAGCACCCCGACCTGACGCTGGTTGCGGTGCTCAGCGGCCTGGAGATCGCATGTTGGGACATCATCGGCAAGGCGCTTGACCAGCCGGTCTACAACCTCCTCGGCGGTCAGGTCCACGAGCGTCTGCGGTCGTACACCTACCTGTATCCCGCGCCTCCGGATGAGAGCGACGATGACGACGCTATCGCTATCGGAAACATCTTCGGCGACCCTACAGCCGGCCCTCGCCAGGGTCGGCGGGATCCTCGAAGCCAAGAAGATCGCGGGCATGGCGGAAGCCCACTACGTCCAGATGGCGCCGCACCTGTACTGCGGCCCATTGGAGGCCGCGGCCAACATCCAGATCTCAACGTGCAGCCCCAACTTCCTCATACAGGAGAGCATCGACCGCTTCGACGGCTTCTACGCCGAAATCCTCAAGGAGCCGATACAGTGGGAGGACGGATATATAATCCCGACGACGAAACCGGGCCTCGGCATCGAGCTCGACGAGGATGTCGCCGCACGGCATCCCTACGGAGGCGCGGTGTTCCCGCCAATGGCGGACGAGCCGGTCTAACGATGATCGGCCGCCAGTAGTACACTCGCTGGTAACTCAATAGTATCCGGCAGCGGTGCAGACTTGTCGTCAACAGGTAGAGCAAGAAAATTTCTGACGTTCGGCGAGACGCTGGTACAGCACAACGCCGACTACATCGGACCATACGATCCCGACGGCAGCTACACGAGACACGTTGCGGGTGCGGAGTCGAACGTCGCGGTCAACCTTCGCAAGCTGCTGCCGGAGTCGGTCGACGCAATCTGGGTCAGCCGGCTGGGTGCCGACGCCGACGGGAACACCATCCTTAGCGAGTTGGTTGGCCCGATCGACGTACACGCGCCTCGGATGCAGGGACAGCGTACCGGTGTACAGCTTCTGAACCACCTCGGCGACGGCGAGGTCCTCCGAAGGTATCGCAGGGCCGGAAGCGCGGCGAGCCGGCTGACCGCCGCCGAAGTCCTCCCCTACCTCCCCGGCAGCGACCTCGTACACGTCACCGGCATCACCCCGGCCCTGAGCGAAACATGCCGTGAGACCGTTCTCACAGTCATGGAAGCGGCGAGGCGCGACGACATTCCGGTGAGCATGGACGTGAACTACCGTGATGCGCTGTGGAGTCCGGATGCCGCGAAGACGGTCTGCGATGAGATGCGCCGTCATGCCACCGTATTCAAGGTCGGTCACGACGAGGCCGAGACGATCTGGGGCGGCGGCCTGTCGCCGGAACAGCACGCCAGACGCTTCTTCGGCGGAGCCACTCGACTCACGGTAGTCACCACCGGAGACGCCGGCGCTGTCGCGTTCGACGGCGAGCAGGTCGTCTCCCATACGGGATTCAGGGTCGAAGTGGTCGATCCGGTGGGCGCGGGAGACGCCTTTGTCGCCGGATTCCTCGCGGGCATTCTGGAGCAACACACTATCCCGGAGTTCCTGGCGCTCAATGAGGAATGCCGGCGGAGACTGCTGGTCCGCGGGCTGGAGATTGGCAACGCTGCCGGCGCGCTGGTCTGCACGCGCCACGGCGACACCGAGGCGATGCCGGACATGGGCCAGGTGCGGGAGTTCGTGCGGACGGCGGGGTGAGGGTGGGGCGACACAGCAGGGCCTAGCGCTTGGGCAACGGATACGGCCCGGTGGCCGTGACCCTAGTTGACGTTTCCTGCCGTGATGTCTGAGGCAGTGGTCATGTTTGTGTACTTTTACTCAGCTCCGGCGGAGCTGAGCGCCCGCGCTGCCGGATCCTGGCCCAGGTGTCGCGGAGCGGGACGGCACGGTTGAAGACTGGCATCTCCGGCGTGGAGTCGCGGTCCTTGACGAAGTAGCCGGTGCGCTCGAACTGGAATATCTCGCCCTGGTCGGCGCTGGACAGTAACGGCTCCAGCTTGCAGCCAGTTAGCACTGTGAGCGATTCGGGGTTGATGAAGTCCGTCCAAGTCTTGCCGTCCGGGACGTCGTAGGGGTTAGGGACGGTGAACAGGCTATCGTACAGTCTGACCTCGGCGTCGAGCGCGTGCTCGGCGGATACCCAGTGCAGGGTCGCGCGGACACGCCGTCCGTCCGGGGCGGAGCCGCCTCGCGTTTCGGGATCGTAGGTGCAGCGGAGCTCGACGACCTCTCCCGAATCGTCTTTTACCGCCTCCTCGCACCGGATGAAGTACCCATACCTGAGCCGTACCTCGCGCCCCGGCGAAAGCCTGTAGAATCGCCTCGGCGGGTCCTCCATAAAGTCGTCGCGGTCGATGTACAGCTCCCTGGAGAACGGCACGCTCCGCACGCCGGCTGTCGCGTCTTCCGGATTGTTGACCGCCTCCAGATAATCTACCTGGCCATCCGGGAAGTTCTCGATCACGACCTTCAGGGGATTCAGGACCGCCATCCGGCGCGGCGCGCTCATGTTCAGGTGGTCTCTCAAGCTGTGTTCGAGCAGCGCCATCTCGGTGAGAGACGTGGTCCTGTTGATGCCGACCTCGGCGCAGAACGACCGGATCGCCTCGGGCGTATAGCCGCGCCTGCGTAGCCCGGCCAGCGTGGGCATCCGCGGATCGTCCCACCCATCGACATGTCCCTCCTCGACGAGCGTAATGAGACGCCGCTTGCTCAACACGGTGTGTGAGATGTTGAAGCGGGCGAACTCGATCTGCTGCGGGCGATAGATGTCCAGCTTTTCGAGGAACCAGTCGTAAAGCGGCCGGTGGTCCTCGTACTCCATTGAGCACAGCGAGTGCGTGATGCCCTCGATCGAGTCGGAAATCGGATGGGCGAAGTCGTACATCGGATAGATGCGCCACTCGTCGCCGGTCTGGTGATGCCGCACGTTGCGGATCCTGTAGATCGTAGGATCGCGCATGTTCATATTGGGCGAGGCCATGTCGATCTTGGCCCTAAGAACGTGCGCCCCGTCCTCGAACTCGCCGGCGCGCATCCGCCTGAACAGCTCCAAGTTCTCTTCGACAGACCGGTCCCTGTACGGGCTGTTGCGCCCTGGCTCGGTCAGAGTTCCGCGATACTGGCGGATCTCCTCAGCCGTCAGGCTGTCGGCATACGCTTGTCCCTGGACTACGAGTTGCTCGGCGTACCGGTAGAGAGCTTCAAAGTAGTCCGAGGCGTAGTATTCGCGTTCATCCCACTCAAACCCCAGCCAGCGAGTATCCCGCTTCTGGGACTCGACGAACTCCTCCTCTTCCGCTGTCGGGTTGGTATCGTCGAAGCGGAAGTTGCACAGGCCGTCGAAGTCGTTGGCGATACCGAAGTTCAGGTTGATTGCGGTCGCGTGTCCGAGGTGAAGGTAGCCGTTGGGTTCCGGAGGCCAGCGTGTATGCACACGTCCGCCGAACCTGCCGGACGCGTTGTCCTTGACTACCCTGGCCCTGATGAAGTCCTTGGCTGCCAGGACGGACTCTGGTGTCATAGACTGAAGCCTCCAATAGACCAAATGAAGCTGCAAGACATCCCACCAAGTATATGGCAAGACGACGGGTGCCCTCAATCAGCGTCAGCGGAGACTCAGCGACTCTGTCAGTGACTGGATTGCCGTGTCGGGCGCTCCGTCCAAGACCAGGCTGACTGTCCGGAGTCCTGCCGATCTCAGGGCCGCGATGTCGCCTGCCGCCTGGGCGTCGGCCAGGACCCCGAACGTCACTCCAGAGTCCGGTATCTCGATGTCCTCGGTGTGTGGCGCGGTCAGGACCAGCGCCGCGACGTTGTCACTTCCTCCCTTGTGCAGCTGACCCGTCGAGTGCAGATAGCGAGGGCCATATCCGAAAGTCGTCGGCAGACGGTGGTCGCTCAGGAGCGCTGACCTCAACCCGCTCAGCGCGGAGTCCACTTCCGGGTCCTGGTGAAGGTAGGCCAGAATCGCAAGGTAGTCTCCGGGTTCTGAGGACCGGACGAGATCGACCAGCGAGCCACGCGATTCCAGCTCAGGGGCGCGTCCGCTCAACTCGTAGCTGTCCAAGACCGCCTGTGTCAGTTCCTTAGCCCTCTGGACGTCCGGCTGATCGAACGGGTGGACCCGCATCACGGCGCCTGCGGTCGCGACCGCGAACTCCCACCTGTAGAACTCGGCTCCGAGCGCATAGATATCGTCCAGCTCGTAACGGATCACGGGATGTCCGTCCGCCGCGAGTCTATCGGCGAGCGCGTCAGCAGGTGAGTCTTCTCCAGTGAGCGTCAGGCAAACGAACTGGCGGTCGTCTCCGTAGTCGGCCACCGCGCCCGGCGGCTCGCCAACGATCGGAACGATGCCGCGGCCATCTTTGCCCAGACTCTCCGCGATGAGCTGTTCGACCCATAGCCCGAACGGCTCCAGCGACGGCGAGCACAGCAGCGGCAGCTTGTCGCGACCGGCCCCGGCGATGGATCCCACCACCGCGCCAAGCCACGCGCCCGGATTGTCAGCCACCCGTCCGCCCGGAGCGCACCTGGTCTGCATCGCGACTGCTCCATCCAGCAGACGGCGGATGTCGTACCCCGCCACCACCGCGGGGACCAGCCCGAAAAAGCTCATGACCGAATATCGTCCGCCGATGTTGTCCGGGTTGAGGAAGACCCTACGGAAGCCGTCGCGACGCGCCAGGGACTCGAGCGGCGTACCGGGATCGGTGACCGCAACGAATCTACTTCCGGCGTCAGACACGCCAACGACAGCCTCCACCTGCCGCCGGAAGTATTTGTACAGCGTATTGGGCTCAATGGTGGTCCCGGACTTGGATGAGACGATGAAAAGCGTCCGCGTGAGATCGATCGACTCCGCCACTGACCGGACTGCCGCAGGGACTGTTGAGTCCAGCACGACGAGCTCGGGCCAACCAGCCAGCGGGCCGAGGCACTGCCGCAAGACCTCCGGTCCGAGACTGCTCCCACCCATGCCGAGGAGCACGGCGTGTGTGAACTCGTCCTGACGCACCTGTGCGGCGAACGCGTTCAAATGCGGGACTTCGCCCAGCATGGAAGCGGCGACATCCAGCCAACCCAAGCGATCGACGATCTCGGTGGGAGAGTCCGACCACAGGGTGTGATCACCGGACCAGATGCGCGCTACTGTGTCGTTCGTCTGCAAGGCCGCCACCGCCTCGTCAACGGTGGCTCGCGCTTTTCCCAGTGATACTCTGGCGGGCATGGCGCTCCGAGCGAGCAGCATATCCCGCTTTATCACGATATTGTCGATCAGCTGGTCGAAGGAATCTGCGAAAGCCTTGACGCCATCGTGCATGAGCTGTGTTGTCACCGCGTCCATGCTGACTCCGCCGTCCTCCAGCGCTTCGATCGACTCACGAGCTTCGCAGACGCCCTCGGATATGGAGCGCCTGGCCACTCCGTGCTCCAGAAAAGCGGCCAGCGTAGCGTCGGGCATCGTGTTCACGGTGTCAGGACCGATCAGAGTCTCCACGTACATTACGTCACTATAGTTTGGATTCTTGGTGCTGGTTGACGCCCACAACGGACGCTGCGCACGCGCGCCGTGTTGCGACAGTGTCCTGAAGCGTCCGGCATCGAAGGTCTCTGTGAAATCCTGGTAGGCGATCTTGGCGTTCGCCACCGCCGCCTTGCCTAGCTGCGGCTCCAGATCTCCGTTCCCCTGCTCGATCAGCCCATCTACGGCCGTATCCACCCGGCTCACGAAGAACGAAGCGACCGAAGAGACCCTGGCCAGGTCGCCTCCGGCACTCACCAGGTCCTCGAGTCCGGAGAGATATGCCTCTCGCACTCGGGAGTACATACGCAGGGAAAAGATCAGCGTGACGTTGATGTTAATGCCCTGCCCGATCAGGCTCCGTATGGCCGGAACGCCTTCCGGCGTCGCCGGCACCTTTATCATCACATTTGGCCGGTCAAGCGCGGCAAAGAGTCGCTGGGCCGCCTGGATCGTCCCCTCCGTATCATGGGCGAGGTGCGGGTTGACTTCAAGTGAGGCGAAGCCGTCGGCGCCCGCCGTATCTTCATAGACCGGTCTCAGCAGGTCTGCGGCCGCCTGGATGTCCTCGATGGCCAGCGCCTCAAAGAGGTCGGAAGGCCCTCGACCCTCCGTGGCGTGCGCCAGGAGCGAGTGGTCATAGTCGTCACTCGAAGAGATCGCCTTTTCAAAAATGGTGGGGTTCGACGTCAGGCCCGTAACGCCGACGTCGATCATCCTCTGAAGCTCGCCCGTGTCTATGAGGGCACGGTACATGTTGTCGTACCACACGCTCTGGCCGAGCTCGCGCAGTTGTTGAATGGGATTGAGGTTTGCAGTCACCAGGACGCCTCCTGAGTACGGTCGGCAGTTGAGACTCTGACGGTATGGGCCACGATTGATTAGGACCCTGTCAGGTGGACATGCGAATACACAGTTATTTATACCATACTGTGGACGACACCATGTCACAGGGAGGTTAAGCGACGATCATCGGTATCCGCATCTCGTCGGGCGTCATTCCTGAGTGGTGCGAATTGAGCTTCACCATCCCGCCGGCCCGGGGTCCGACGGCATATTCGAGGATGTCATGACCTGCGGATATCGCCACGATGTCGCCGAACCGGCTTCTGGACTCGTCGGACGGCTCTCCGGGCCCGAACAACCCCAAGGCGAGCGCGTCGTCGGTATCGACAAGGAGAAATCTATCCCCAAAGCGCCGTTCAAAGTATGTCCGAACCCTCTCTCGCGCCCAGTCCCAGGTGTGTAGATAGATGACCCGAGCGTCGCCGGAAGGGGCGAACCTGAGCAACGTCCGCAGAGCCGGGGTCGGTCGGAGCGTGTGCCGATCAGGGGCAGGCGCGTCCAGTAAGCCGTGGTCCGCGGTGACGACCACGCGGGCCCTCGATCCGATGGCCAAAACCAGCCGCTCGATTTCGCTGTCCACTTCGGTCAGGGCATGTCGGACTTCGGGCCGGGTTATCCCGTGGATGTGGGCTATGCCGTCAACACGAGGCACGTACAGGTATGTGAATGTCGACCCCTCCGCAGAGCTGACGTGATCGATCGTCTTCGTCACACCATCACTCACAGAACTGTATCCAACAGTCTCCCGGCCTCCGGCGAAATACTCTGAGTAAACGGAGCCGGCGATCCGCTTGGGGACGATCAGCAGAACGCCTCTTGGAATGGATGTCCAGATCGATCTGACGGGGAATGCACTGTCGGGGTCGACGCCCCGGTCGCGCAGGTCTCTGCCGTCGCTGCGCGCGGTGTACTCGAGGATCGTAGCCGATGAACCCAGATCCGGCAGGTGTGTCCACCATCCGGTCACCGCGTGAGTTGAAGGCCATTGGCCGGTGGCGAGCGAAGTGAGAGCAACGGACGTCGTCGACGGGAAGACCGTGAGCAGCTCCTCCTGAAGGTGGCGGCGCAGGAACGAGCTCCTCGGCATCGATTCGACCAAGTTCATGCCGACGCCATCTGCCATCACGAGCACGATGTGGTCTGAGTCTCCGACCGACTCCGCCATGACGCCAGCAGCCGTTGACAGGTCCATACCGCTGACGCCGCACAGCTTGACCGTAGCTCTCGCGAGATCGACTAGGTTGGGGTGATCGAACCGGGGCAGCAGCAGCCTTCCGGACTCAAATGCGTCGATCAGAAACTCTGCACCGGTCATCCCAGAGACTCTTCGTTTTTGCATAGATAGACAGAACCATCAGGATTCTGGAAGTCTTTATCCTGTTTATCTATGTCGGTTGTGGGATAGTGCATATGCACTTTGAAAAGACCGTGACGCGGCGCTCAGGCTCCGGCATTCTGTCGGCTGTAACGCTGCCAGCGAGCGCGGAGCGCGGAGGCGATGTCCAGCACCGCCGGCAGGACGTTGGCAGCGATCATAGCGCCCCGGACGATGCTGCCGAGCTCAGCGATGCCGGGCATTCCGGCCGGAATGTACACTTCCATCCCAATCCGAAGCCCCACGAGGGCGCCCAGGACCCCGACGACGATGCAGGAGAACAGTCTCAGGCCGAGCATGACGGGCGACAGGCCAAGCATGAGCGAGCCGACGGAGCCTCCGACGCCAGTGCCTATTCCGATCGCGAAGACGGAGACGAATCGGTCGTTGTTCGTCGTGAGATCGAAGAACGAGATCAGGATGAACCGCGCCGCAATCCAGCAGACGAAGCCGAGCATGGCAGAGAAGAACAGGTTCGCGCAGATGCGGAAGATGAATGCAGCTACGCCTACTGATGGCAAGTGACCTCTCTCTAGCGACCGATCCGTCCGCCGTCCACGTTGCGCGCCCCTACACCTGTCGCAGACGGGGGTCCCAGCGGTCCCGCAGCCAGTCGCCGAAGCTGTATCAGTTTAGTCGGTGTTCAGTTTGAGAGAATGGTGTTGCACCCCTCCCGTCACTCCTGCGAAAGCGGGAGTCCATAAGCCGGGGCGTGAGCATGGCTTCGACCCAACCACCAGACCGACTAAACTGATACAGGTTCACGGATGTAACCGACCATGCGACACGAGCGGCGGAACGCAGGTCCCGGGGGCTATATAAACGGCCTTCTCTCCCTCGGCGGGTGATGCTGGTGGCAGCGTGAGGCAGGAAGTCTCCACAAGACGTTGCAACCTGACAGCAACCACCCTATTCCGTCTAACCTCCGTTTTGCCGGGACGGTGACTTTTGAGAGGGGGTTAGGCATCAGCAGGAATGGCGTCCTTGAATGCCGGCATCACTTCTTTGCCGAACCAATTGATGTCTGCTTGCATCACGCTTGGGGGAATCCCCAGGCCCCCGGCGGTAATGAAAACTCGCTCTAAGCCGGGGAACCTCTCCTGGAGTTCCTCAAGTTTGTCGACCACGTGCCCCGGTGGCCCGCATACCCAGCTACCTTCTTTGACTGCGTCTTGTAAGGTAGGCAGCCCGGCAAGCGGAGCCTTAGCCGGGTCGAAGGTAGCACGGATCTGCTCCTCGGTGAGCTTCGGAAATCTCCCTAGGGGCGCCAACGCTTTGAGTTGCTCCTCGTAGAAGGGGGCCGCCTCTTGAATCGCCTTCTCCTGTGTATCGGACATATGAAGCTGGAACCCTATAGCCAGACCCTCCCCCAGCTGCGTTTCGAGCCCAACACGTGCCAGCGCAGCCCGATACTCTACGGCGAACCTCTCGGCGCCTTCTCCAACGCCCGTGATTACGCCCTTGATATTGTGCTTGGCCATGAAGTCGTAGCCCCGCTGGGTGGCACTTGTGATCGGCTGCCAGATTTCCACGGGCCCATGGAGTGGCCGGGGTACCAACGTTATCTCCTCCGCCTCACGGCCGCGGTACTGCACTCTGGCCGGGAGGGTATAGTGCTTGCCATGGTGGGAGAAAGAGGGGTCATTCCAGGCCTTGAGGATGATCTCTACTTGCTCCTCGAACAGTTCACGGTTAGCGGCGTCGTCTAGAAGGGGTGCGCCTAGAGTCTCAACCTCTCGAGCTATGTACCCACGACCTATGCCAAAGCGGACGCGCCCACCCGTTAGGATATCCGCCGCGGCAAAATCCTCAGCCAAACGCAGGGGGTGCCACGCGGGCACGCTGTTGAAGAAGCCTCCGAAGTTGAGGCGCTCGGTTACCTGGGCCAGGTACAGACCAAGCATTGGTATATTCGATATGCCACCGTAGCCCTCCCGCTGAAAGTGGTGCTCTGCCAACCACAGGGTGTCGAATCCATCCCGGTCCATCAACCGGGCGAACGTTTCAGCCTCATCGTATACCGTAGCCAATTGCTCACGCGATAGCCATCTATCATCCGCCGGGGTCCCCTGGAATCCCAGGTTGTCCATCTCCACATGGCCCCCGTAGAAGGCATCAAACTTGGTTATCATGACCATCCTCCCAAGGATCTCAAGGTCGGGTTCAGGATTTTCACGGTGGCTGTGTCGCCCTTCACTACTTAGGTCTCCTCTGTGGCTGTGAAAACGTTTCTGTCAAGCATTGGTCCGGGCGATCCTTACCACCCTCCCACGCTCGGAGGTTGGTGGGAGACCCCCTCAACTCCTTGTAGGGAACCTAGGTTCCCTCCGCCCCCCTGTCATGGCAACCCATGGCCATTCACCACGGCCACTATAGCCGCCTGATGAATTTCTGGATGCGCATGCCCGTCATCACCTCCCCGACGTAGATGTCGCCGTGGGAGTCTATGGCGACGCAGTGCGGCGCCACGAACTGGCCGGGCTCGTGGCTGGATTCACCGCCCAACCGGGACAGCACATTGCCGTCTCCGTCCACTATAGTGAGCCTGTGCGCCAGCTCGGCTACGTACACCTCACCGTCGGGCCCGAAGGCCACGTCGCAGGGCTGGCGGAACCCCGTCCACGTGCTCAGGTACTCGCCCTCCTGGTCGAATATCTGGATGCGGTGGTTCTCCCGGTCGCATACGAGCAAACGGTTCTTGCTGTCGATGCCGACACCGTGGGGCGTGTTGAACTCGCTGGGGTTGACCTTTCCGGGCGAGCCCCAAGACCTTATTAGCGTGCCGTCAGCGCTGAATTTGTGTACACGGCTGTTGCCGTATCCGTCGGACACGAAAATGTCGCCCGCTTCGTTGACCGCAGCTCCAGTCACCAAGTTGAATGGACCGGCAGCCCGCTTCACCACCTTTTCCTCCAGGGTATAACCCGTGTCCGAGGGCTGTTTATGGGTGCCCAGCGTCAGCAACAGCCGCTCGTCGGGTCCGTATTTCAGAACCGTGTGAGCGTCCCGGTCCGCCACGTAGAAGTTGCCATCGGCGCCGAGGTGAATGCCGTGCGGATTGGTGAGGTCCGCGCTCCAGGACTTTACGAAGTTTCCTTCGCGCTCAAAGACCACCAAGGGGTGGTCGCTGCGATTGACGACATACACTCTGTCGTCCTTGTCCACAGCCACGCCGCTGATGCCGGAGTCGCCGTAGTCGTTCACCGGGGGCAATTCGTAGGGCAGACTGCCCCAGTCCTCGGCCAACTCGTATGTGTACTCTCCGCTACCGAACGTCATCTCTCTCTTACCTCCTGCAATATTCTCTCGGACAGTATTCCCAGTATTCCGCGCCCGTACGGCGTGGAAACCCTGCCACAGCGCCGACGGAAGGCCAGTATGTGGAGTCGTTGGGCAGGTCAACCCTCTTTGCGAAGAAATCGGCCTATATCTGGCGCAATCGAGGGTCCAGCCGGTCCCGGATCCAGTCTCCCAGGAAGTTGAGCGACATAACGGTGAGGAAGATCGCAGTCCCAGGGAAGACGGATACCCACCAGGCGGTGGTGAGGTAGTCCCGCCCCTCAGCAACCATCAGCCCCCAGGCAGGAGTCGGTGATGGAATGCCAGCCCCCAGGAAGCTGAGGGTGGCCTCGGTGAGGATCAACCCCCCCACGTTGAGAGTGGCGATGACCACAATCGTGTTTAAGACGTTGGGCATAATGTGTACCGCCAGGATCCGCGGCACGGACGCCCCACCAATCTTTGCCAGTGCGACGTAGTCCCGCTCCTTCAGGCTCAGCACCTCGGCCCGTACGTTGCGCACAAAAGGGACCCAGGCTACCATGGCCAGCACCGCGATCATCACGGTGAGGCTCTGCCCCAGCACGACCACTACCACCAGGGCTACCAGCAGGAACGGCAAGGCGAGCCAGATATCCACGGTGCGAGCAATAATCTCATCCAGGATGCCGCCAAACCACCCGGAGACCAGGCCAAGGCTGATGCCCACCAGCATCCCGCTGGCCAGCGAAATCCCGACGACAATCATGGAGATTCTGGCCCCGAAGATGATGCGGGACAGCACATCGCGCCCCACGTGGTCGTTGCCCATAATGTATTTACTGCTGCCCCCCTCAGCCCAGAATGGCGGCCCGTTCCTGTCCAGCAGGGACTGTTTGATAGGATCGTGGGGGGCGATCTGGGGGGCAAACACGGCGGCTACCACCAGCGCGCCGAGAACGAAGACGGGAACGACGGGCCAACGCCGAAGGAACCGAAAGCACTTAACGGGAATGTCGCTCCATCCCCGCTCGGCTCCTCCGATCGCTATTCTTGGGTCGGCCATCGCTTCCGTTATACGCGGCGGATTCGCGGGTCTATCAAGAAGTACAACACGTCCGCCACGAAGTTCAAAACCAGGTATATCAAGATGAACACCAGCACGGCACCAGTGAGCAGAGGGAAGTCATTGTTCCAAACCGCTTCCACCAGGGCCACCCTGCCCAGGCCGGGCCAAGCAAACACCACCTCAGCCACCACGGCCCCGTTGAGCAGTCCCGCCAGGAGAAGGGCAGAGACGGTTAGAGGAGGGATCAGAGCGTTCCTGAAGGCGTGCTTCCATACAACTATTCGTGAACTCAACCCCTTGGCCCGCGCCAGCTTAATGAATTCGGAGTCCAGTATCTCAAGCATCGCGGAGCGTGTAATGCGTACATATCCCGCAGCAGCAGCCCAGCCTATCGTGATGGACGGCAGTATGAAATGCTTAATGCTTATACCGTCCCCCTTCAGCCCGCTGGGCAGCCAGCCAAGGTACACCGCGAATATCAGTATCCCCACAATTCCTATCCAGAAGGGCGGCAGGGCCTGCCCCAAGAGAGCAAATCCCCTGCCGAGGTAGTCCCAGACCGTTCCTCTTTTGACAGCGGACAGCACCCCCAGCGGGACGCCTACAATGGTGCCTAGCAACCACCCGGCAAAGCCGAGTTGAAAGGTGTTGAATATCTTCTCCCTGATCACCTTGGTCACGGGCCTCTCCGCCAGCAAGGTCCTGCCCAAGTCACCCCTGACCAGCCGGCCCAGCCAAATTCCATACTGCACCACCAGGGGCTTGTCCAGGCCAAGCTTCTTGCGCAGGTTATCCATGTATTCTTCACTGGTGCCATATCCGCCAGGCTTGGCGTACAGTAACACCGGGTCGCCCGCCATCCTCGACAGGGCGAACACGAAGGCCGTGGCCCCTATTATCGACAAGAAAACGAACGCTAGCCTTCTGAGGAGGTAGTTCCTCAATTACTGCACCCCTGTATACGCCATGCCGGCGCACACCTGTGCTGGCGCTACGCCTATGCATGCACAGGCGTAGCGCCAGCTATAAACTCCTACCCCTGGCTAACGCCAGGAGATATCGTTTCAAGCGTATTACTTCTGAACAGGCTCCCAACCTTAGATTCAGGAGAACGCTGTCCCGACGCTACCTGGCGGCGGGGACAATGTTTTCGTACGCAGTCACCCCAACGAACAGCGCTGGCCTCATCTCCCAAGAAGCGATGCTCTTGGGGTTGTAGGTGATGAAAGCCGGCACGGTTACCACGCCGATGCCCAGGGCCTCCTCAAATAGGTACTGGACCACTTCGTCGTTAATCTCAGACCGCGCCTCCACGTCACTTAAGGCAGCGGTCTCGAACCACTTCTCGGCGACGAAGGGGACCTCATAGCCGCAGCTAAAGCCTCCCCGAGTCAGACTGGTGATCGGCGCTCCCTTGGGCCAGTCCCAGGGAATGGATTCCTGCCCCTCGTCGCAGGACGTCAGCCAAGGTACAGTGGTAGCTCGGGCCACCACCCCGGGCCTGTAGGCGGAGTAGCTGTACTTGAGGACGGGGATGTCTAGGCCGATGTCCGTCCAGAAACCCGCGATAGCCTCGCCTATCTCGCCGGGGATACCGGTCGGACCTCCGGCATCGGGACCAATGTAAAGGGGCATTTCAAAGCGGATACCATTCGCCCTTCTGGGGAAGCCCGCTTCTTCCAGCAGCCTCTCGGCCTCAGCCGGGTCGTAGGGGTACTCCCACTTGCTCTGCCACCGTGGGCTCCTGGTGGAGAAGTACTCCACATGAACGGGCCACCCGATCTCATTGAGGAAGACCTTGTTGATAAGGTCCCGGTCAAAAGCTCTGGCCAGGGCGTTGCGCACCAACTTAGCTTGATCCCGGTCCCCCGGCTTGTTGGGGTCACCGATCCAGGGCAGCTCGCGCATGTACACTGCTAAGGTGTCCAGGGGCTCTCCCGATATGGCGTGGTGGGTCTCCCAGAGGTTGCCGGGGAAAAATACACCCTCCTGGGTTGCTCCCCCGTTACCGCCACTCTGGAAGCCTCCATCCAGTAATGCAAACGCGCTCTTAACGGAGATTTGGGAGCCGTCTATCTCGCCGGTCGACAACATGGCCACCTTGGTGGACTCCTCTGCCACCTCGATGAAGGTGATCCGGTCCACCTGGGAGTTTTTCCGCCAGTGGTCGTAGGGTACCTTCTCAAGCACACCCTTATCGTCCTGCACCCACGACACGATCTGCATGGGGCCGGTGGATACGAGGGGGTTATCCCGCATCCAGTCCTCGCCCATCTGGTCCCGCACTGCGGTGCTCTGGATGTTGAACGCCTGGCCCGCCTCGTTCATCAGGTTGGCGTTCCACCGGGGGTCAAAGGCGGGTGAGCCATCGGGTTTCGTGGAGAACTTGAAGGAGACGGTGTTGGCGTCCACCACTTCAAAGGGGTTCGCTCCGAACGTGCCGGCGAAGTCGCCCGCCTGCCAGTGGATGCTGGTGGTGTTTATCGCCCCATTGCCGTCGTTAATGGTGTAGGCCAGATCCTCAGCGCCCATATCACCAAAGTCGGCGCCCCCTGCGAAGCCTGGGCTCTGGAACCGCACACCCTTCCGAAGGGTTATGGTGCCACCGCTAAAGTCATCCTCCAGGGTCCAACCCGTGGCCAGCATGGGCGTCACGGGGTTTTCCTTGCTCGCCATGAAGGTGACCTCGGCCACTCCATAATAGTGGAAGTCATCGTCCACCTGGGAGCTTCCCAGCCCCACCCCAGGTGCTACATCTACAATGGCGAACGTCAGGGTTCCCGCTTCGCCCTTGGGCTGTGGGGCGTTGACCGGCTCAGCCTTGGGCATGACCTCAGGCGTTGGAGTCACGAACACCTGGACAACCTCTGTCTTAACGACCTCCTTAATGACCTCTTTGGTCACCTCGACGGGCTTCTCAATCTCGACCACCTTGACGACCTCTTTGGTCACCTCGACGGGCTTCTCAATCTCGACCGTCTTGATGATTTCCTGAGGCACCTGTTTAATCACTTCCTTCGTGACGATCTTCTCCACAGGAACCTCTTTGATGACCTCCTGCGTGACGATCTTCTCCACAGGAACCTCTTTGATGACCTCGACCGTCTTGGTCTCGCCCGCGCACGCGAACGCGAGCGCCAACGTCAAGGCCGCCACCGAGGTAGCAAGTAGCTTCAACTTACCGCTAATCTTCAACATTTTGTCCTCCGAACTCCTAAACTAGTCCGTACCAGACCGTTTCCGTGCATTACAAGCTGACTACGTATACAATGACTGACCTTCCGTCCTCATTCACTCGGTCCAGACGCTCGGATAAGCGCCGCCTGTGAGACAGCCGAAATACCCGCCTCTCCCACGGCAACGGTAGATTAAGAGTAAAAGCACCGGATGTCAACCCAGCAATGCTTGCGGAGCCTGTATCAGTTTAGTCGGTAGCCACCAGTCATAGACTTATCCTAGAGGGAAGTACAACCAAAAGGATGGGTCGAGACTGATGGCGGAACACAGCGTGGCGCAGCGGGACAATGAAGACCAGACCTCCCGGAGTGTCGATTGGGAAGAGGAGAGTTACCGTGAGGGATGCGCCTATGCTTGCGAGCAGGCAAGGCTCAGACTCCAAGCTCTGGACGATGAGTTGCTGTGCTTGAGGCCGAAGGGCTTGAGAGTGGAGGGATTTCGTGAGCGGACTGTGGTGACTCGGTTTGGTGATGTGGTGGTCAGACGCCGAATGTACCGTGACGATGAAGGGAACACGCTATTCGCGCTGGACGAACACCTGGGGTGGAAGCCTCGCCAGCAGGCAACTCCGTCGCTGACAGAGAGCGTTGTGGCCATGGCAAGTGTGGCGCCCTTTCGGATGGTGGTCGAGATGGTGAGCGACCTGACGGCCGGGGTGTTGTCACCGATGACGGTGCATCGGCTACTGAGCGGTGTTGCACAGAGCGCGATGGATGATGAGCGCAGTCGATGGGAAGCGTGCTTCGAGCGTGGAGAGGATGTGTGTGATGGTCAGCAGCAGACGGACGTTCTCTACACAGAAGCGGACGGTGTATGGGTGCATCTGCAACGCGAAGAGCGCACGCGCTACGAGGTCAAGAGCGGCATAGCGTATCGAGGGTGGCGGTGTGTGGGTGATGACAGGTATGAACTGGTGGACAAGCGTGTGTATGGACATGCATCAGAACAGATGCCGTTCTGGGAGGGAGCGAGCCTGGAGTGGGCCAAGCAGTACGCACTGGATCGGGTGAAGCTGTTCGTGGTGGGTGGCGACGGAGCCAACTGGATACGTCGGGGCGCAGAGGAGTTCGGCAACGCCATCTTCCAGTTGGACGGCTTCCACCTGTCTCGTGCCTGTGGCCGTGGCTACGGCAGGAAGCTCGGAAAGGCGATCTACGATGCTATACGCTCAGGATCGGAATCGTTCGCTGGTGCGTTGATGTCTGCGGCTTTGCCCGCCGAGACCACAACGGCCATCCGGGACAGAGAGTATGTCGAGTCCAACGTGATAACAGGTATGGACTGGCGCAACCGGGTCCCCAATGCTCCGTCGGAGGCTCGGAGTCTGGGAACCATGGAGAGTAATGGGGACAAGACCACGGCGAACCGAATGAAGAAGCGGGGTATGACCTGGACGATACGGGGAGCGCACCGGATGGTCAAGGTGATTGAGTTGAATCGGAACGGTGAGTTGGCAGAGTTCTGTCGCAGTCGGTCTCATCGGCGTTCGGAGCGATCTGGACCTGACCCACCCTCAGCCCGGCGCCGTCAAACTATGCGCAAGACACGAGTGAGCGATTGGGCTGATGCGTCTGTACCCGCGTTGAGCGGACCGCATAACTCTCGACCATGGACGCGCTCCCTCAGAAACCTCATCCGACATACACACCGACTAAACTGATACAGGCTCATGCTTGCGGCCAGGAAAATCGCCGCTCTGCCGGGTACAGGCCCTGGCTGTAATCCGGGCCGAGTCTTCGCCACAACGGCGATTGGTAGAGCGTTACCATTGGTCAGCATGCACAGAGATCGGATGCGACTGCCCTGGCCGGAGGGAAGCATCAAAACTCTGGTGGGTATCTATGCGGTGACAGTATGTGGACACCTCTCTATCCCATACCCTCTGCACCACTGCCCACCACTTTTGTGATGCTTCCGGCCGGAGTGGGATCAGTTGCCGCCTTGTACGGCTTTCGAGTATCCTAGCCTGCGGTGTGCGGCGCATGCACCAGCCGCTCAGAAGGCGATCGACCCCGATGACATTCGGGGAGGCGCAGGGGATGGTGGATTTCGGTCACCTACCCCCCTGCCCTCGCACTCTCAAGTGCAAGCTCTCCCCAATTCGGAGGCGAGTAAGTATTCGGAGGCGAAAGGAGAAATCAGTGGACGGATTTTCTGCACTGGCACGGATTCTGAAGATCGAGGGTGTCGAATGGGTGGCGTGCTACCCATCGAACAACCTGATTGAAGCTGCCGCGCAGGAGGGCATACGGACAGTAATGTTCCGGCATGAGCGCGGGGCGGTGATGGCGGCCGATGGTTTCAGCAGGGCAAACAGCCGGCAGAAGTTTGGCGTCGTAATCACGCAGGGCGCATCCGGAGCTGAGAACGCAATGGGGGGAATCGCGCAGGCATTTGGAGACAACGTCCCGGTTCTCCTGCTGCCGGGCGGGACCGCGCTGGCCGCATGGAATGTCCGGCCAAACTTCTCCCCATCCAGGGCCTACGCCCCGATCTCTAAGCAGACCGAGGTCATCCTCACGCCCTCGGAGATCGGCAACGCGATGCGTCGCGCGTTCCACGCGCTGCGCAACGGGAGCGGAGGGCCGGTCACCGTCGAGACGCCCATTGACGTAATGGGCGCGGACGTTTCGGACGACGTGGTATCGAATTACCGCCCACCCAGGCGCGCGACGATGGCGCCGTCACGTTCCGACGTCAAGGACGCAGTGAAACTGCTCCTGGACGCCAACAATCCGGTCCTGTGGGCCGGAGGCGGCGTTCTGTACGGCGAAGCCACGGACGAGCTGAAGGAGCTTGCGGAGCTGCTGGACGTGCCCGTCTACACGACGATGCAGGGAAAGAGCGCATTCCCCGAGACCCATCCGCTCTCGCTCGGAGCCGGGTCCGGCGCGACACCCTGGCCCGCCCGCAAGTGGCTTGTCGAGTCTGACGTGGTGTTCGCGATAGGCTCGAGCCTAACTCACACCAGCTACGGTCAGCCGATTCCCGCAGGCAAGATACTCATTCAGAACACCGACAATGTCGATGATATCAACAAGCAGGAGAGCGTGGACGTCGGGCTGCCCGGGGACTCCAAGGCGACCCTGGCGATGGTCATCGATGAGGTCAAGGCCGCGATCGGAGAGACGCCACGTAATACCGGAGTCCGTGACCGGATCGCCGCCGAACGGGAAAAGTGGATGGAGGAATGGACTCCGCTGCTCCAGTCGGACGAAGTGCCCATCAACACCTACCGCGTGATCCATGAGATCAACACGACCCTGGACAAGTCCAGATCGGTTGTCACGCACGACGCGGGCGCGCCAAGAGATTCGATCATCCCGTTCTACGAGGCGACTACGCCGCACGGATACGTCGGCTGGGGCAAGACTACTCACCTCGGCTTCGGAATCCCGCTGATGATCGGGTCGAAGATAGCCAACCCAGAGCGCTTCTGCCTCAACCTGATGGGAGACGGCGCGTTCGGAATGTCGGGCATGGACACTGAGACGGCGCAGCGGGCCGGGGCGCCGATCACAACCGTCGTGCTAAACAACGGCGGCATGTCCACCTACCCCGGCGGTTACCCGACGGCACGGACGCAGTTCGGCGTGACTGAGATGACAGGAGACTACGCCGGCGTCGCTGACGCATTTGGCGGAGTTGGAATCACCGTCACCGACCCTGCCGAGATGAAGCAGGCGCTGATCGACGCCCAAAAGCATAACGCCGACGGGCGGACAGTGATCATCGACGTCCACTCGAACTTCGAGGCAAAGAAGTCGCGCTTCTAGCGCAGAGTCGGGTAGTTGAAAGTGAAGCGGGGCGGCTCATCGAGCCGCCCCCTTCTCTCTAGTGACATCAGCTAGACATGTACATCACCGGAGTCGGCGGAATTCACGCTCGGTCCGGCCTTCCGACTCGCCACTCGGGGTGGTATCCGCGATGAGCGCCTTGGTCCACTCTTCCAGTTTGTGTTCGGGAATCGCGCCGACCCATCGGCCCTCGACGACCCCGCCGGAGCTGATGAAGAACGTCACCGGCAGGCCGATAACGCCGTAGTCCACCGTTATCTTGCCGTCGAGGTCACGTCCGTTGGGGAAGCTGAGGTCGAACTCCCGGACGTAGGATTCGGCATCCTCGGCCGCGTCCTGAATGTTAACTCCGGCGAACTGTATTCCCTGGTCTCGGTACAGTCTCCAAGTCCGCTCGAATATGGGCGACTCCTCCCGGCAAGGGGGACACCAAGATGCCCAGAAGTTGATGATGATCGGACTTCCCTGCTTGTCCGAGAGGTGGAATTCGCCTCCGTCCAGCAGCGGCATCGAAAAGTCCGGCGCGGGCTTTCCGACCCTGGTCTCCCCGCTGCGACCCGTGACCGGGGAGCGGTTGGCCAGTCCGTAGACCAGCAACGCAAAGAACGCAAGGACCACGATAGCGAAGCCCAGGGTCAACAGGACCTTCCGGGAACTCCGCAAGTGTCTCTCCTTCCAATACGGGATGGTGCGGGTTCCGGTGTGTCCCGCGCCGGCGCGGCCTGCCCGCCTGATCCAAGCGACGTCAGGCGCGCGCAAACCGGCTCAGTCGCCTGGATGAGCTTCCGGGGCCGGGACTGTCTGCCGTGCCGAGGCTTCTGTAGACGACCGCAGGAACGCCGCAACGACCACCGCAATGGCAATGACGACAACGCTGACGGCGAACACGTCGCCAATGGCCCCCGCCAGGGAAGACTTGAGCGCTGCCAGGAACTGTTCCGCGATCTGCAGGCTGTCAGGTCCGGCGGCGGCGAAGCGGGACCTCATCTCCTCCAACGCGGTCGGATTGACGAGCGCCTGGGGGTTCTGTTTGATCGCATCGATTCCATCAGGGGGCAGTATCCCTCTGACTGGCTCCGGGAGCGATTCCTGGAGCTTCGACGCGAACCGGTTCGCCATCACCGCGCCGAGAGTCGCCAGACCCAACATTCCTCCAACCGACCTGTAGAACTGGGTAGCCGACGTGGCGACGCCCATCAGTCTGAATGGGACCGAGTTCTGCACTGAAAGGGTAAACGTCGGGAACGTGGTGCCCATTCCGAACCCCATGACCACAATGTTGACAACCGCGCGTGTGAATGTCGTGGACTCGTCCATAGTCGAGATGAGGTACATGCCGCCGGTCATGATAGCCAGGCCGATCATAGCTTGGATACGGTAGTGCCCGCCGGTCCTGGACAAAATCTGGCCCGCCAGTGTGGCGCCCACGACCATGCCGAGCATCATCGGCGTCAGAAAGCTGCCACTGCTCGTTGCCGACGCGCCAAGGACTCCCTGGAAGAACAGTGGAATGAAGATTATTCCACCGAACATCCCGAACCCTGTCAGGAAGATTACAATCAGAGACACCACGACCATGCGGTTGGTGTAGATCTCCAAAGGCATAATAGGGGACTCGGCCCTCGATTCAACGAACACGAATGTCACGGCCATTGCCGAACCAAAGACGAGGAAGCCGATCACCTGTGGGGATGCCCATGCGTACTGGACGCCACCCCATGACAGCGCCAACAGGGTCGGCACAACAGCCAGGATAAGCGTAACCATCCCGGCGTAGTCCAGCCGGCGATTTTCGACCTCGGGGCGGATGTTCGGGAACAGCCATATCATTACCAGCAGGACCGGGACGCTGAGTGGGATGTTGATCAGGAACACCCAGTTCCAAGACAGGTTATCTGTGATGAAGCCGCCGAGTGTGGGGCCTATCACTGAGGAGAGCCCGAACACTGCGGCGATGAAACCCTGAAACTTGCCTCTGTCTTCGGGTGGGAACAGGTCTGCAATAGCCACGAAGCTGTTGGCCATGATGACCCCGCCGCCGATACCCTGAAGGGCGCGGAATGCTATGAGCTGGTTCATGGTCTGACTGTTTCCGGCCAGAATCGACCCGACCAGAAATACGACGATGCCACCGATATAGAACGGTTTTCGGCCATATATGTCGGTCAGCCGTCCAACGATGGGCACTGCCGTAGTAGATGCGACCAGATAGGCGGTCGTCACCCAGGTGAATCGATCGAATCCGCCCAGGTCCGCAATGATCTTGGGCATGGCCGTAGCGACGACAGTCTGATCCAGGGCCGCCAAGAACATCGCCAGCATGACCCCGGCCATCGTGAGGATGACCTGTTTTCGGGGCAACTGGATAAAGTCCCTGGCGACGGACACGGCGGCGGACGGGCGCTCCTGACTCAAGTGCAGCTCCGTGTGATTTGTATCAAGCGCCGGACCGCTCCTGCCTGAAACGGGGCATGACCTGTTCAGAGAATAGCCGAAGGCTGCGCTCGTTTGCCTCCCACGACATCGGCCCAACCCGGAATTGCAAGATCAGACCTCCGATTCCGATTCTCGACAGCCTGCTGATCCGCGCGGCTACCGTGTCCGGAGACCCGAATATCATACTGTTTTCGACCCTGAACCTGGGGTCCGCCAGACCGGTTCTAACGGAGGACATCTCCTCTACCGTGTTCAGTCGCCGGCGGGTCCTGTCGATGTGACTGCGACTGGCCTCATGTACCCGGGACGCGAGCCGCTCCGCCTCCGTATCCGTCTCCGCGACGTAGATGTTGCGCCATATCCAGGAGCGCTCCATTGCGGACATGATGGCCTGATCGTCGAAACCGGCCGCGCGCATCGTCTGTCGATACACGTCGAAACGGCGCTCGGTCTCATCGTCGGGCTGAACGACCAGCATCAGCGGGCGGCCCTGCTTCGCCATCTCGATCATCGAGGACTCGGTAGCGACCGCACGGATCATCGGGGGATGCGGTTTCTGAAACACTCTTGGCCTGAGCACGGGCAGATCTATGTCGAAGAACTCACCCCGATGCCTGTAGTTTTCGGTAGTCCAGGCTTTGGGGAGGATTTCCTCCGACTCGACCAGTCGACCCTGCGCCTCAGCGAATGGGACACCGTAGCTTCGGTACTCATAGAAGTTGTACGCGGTCCCCCTTCCGATGCCGAGGATGATTCTGCCCCTGCTGATATTGTCGAGGAGAGCAACCTGCTCCGCAAGTCTGATCGGATGATGCAGCGCCATCTGCACGGCGGCGAACCCGATCTTGACACGGCTGGTTCTGGCAGCGACCGCGGCGGCGAATGTAACAGGATCGACGTATGCGCATGCACCGTCGATATGGTGCTCCCCAAGCCAGACCGCGTCGAAGCCAAGTTCTTCCGTAAGCTCGGCCTCGCGCAGCGCGTCAGTAACCGCTTCGTGGTCCGAATCCGGAGTGGGCGAGTATGGAAAGAGGAAGTTGCTGAATTTCATGGCGGGGACGCCGCTCATCCTGTAGTCAGCCGGTCGTAGGCGTGTTCGGTGATAGTGGTGAAATGCGACACGTGGTCGATCCGCTGGGACAGGTCGTTCCGAATGTTGAGCAATTGGTAAGTGCAGTTGTAGAGAGCCATTGCGGACTCGAGCGCGACCTCCCGACGCCAGTTCTCAGACCAGGGTCCGGGCGGCTCCAACGCGACGCCGAGTCTCACGAACTCCACCTCGATGAAGCTCCTTGCGGCTGCGTACAGCGGTCCGATCTCGTCATCTGGGTTAAACCCGTCCATACCCCTGTTCTTGAAGAGCACTATCTGATACAGGAGCATCCACCAGAACAGTACAACCAGTCTCGTGTCATCGACCCGTCTCGCGTGGCGCTTCAGACCCCAGTCCATGCGATTGTCATCGTTTCTGATCAGGATCTGGCACATGGTTTGTCGTGATGCTTGGCACAGCGTGGTCCACAGTCTGGCCCGCGGACCGTCGAAGTCCTCGATCTCCGCCCTGGCGCTGGCGATTTTGGCCAGTCCGTCTATAGACAACTGGAGGTTGCGCCGGACACGACCCGGCACGATCCAATCAATAATTCCCATCTCACGAACCGAACTCGACCAACGCTAGTCGTCTTTCGCGGCAAAGTAGCCTTCTACGTATCCAAGCTGCACCGCCCTGACCAGGGCCGGGGCGATTGCCTGAGGTATCACGGAGGCCAACCCGCCGGAGCCAGCCGCCAGCCTGATCAGATTGTCCTGCGCCAGGTTGGCGACCACGGCGACAAACGGTTGGATCCACTCGGGAGCGTAGTGGTCGGCTCCGGTGTTGGGCCTCGCCTCTTCAACGAACATCAGGGCGTCGACGGCTCCGTCACCCGCATGACGCTCAGCCAGCATGGCCACGGCGTTTTCGTAGTCCAGCTCGAACTGTTCAAATGAGAGTTGCGGGTCAGTCAACAGATACCTCTAACGGGGTGTTGCGGCGAAGAATATCAGATCGACATTGACCTATCCACCGGGCGCGGCTTGACCCGCCGTCGTACTGTTCCTATTATCGCTGAAGACCTCCTCAGGAGCACCAAGAAGTGGACCTCACTCAGCACATCAGAGACATTCCGGACTTTCCGGTGCCCGGCATACTGTTCAAGGATATTACCCCGCTGCTGATGAACCCCGAAGCCTTTCACTATGCGGTCGATGGTTTGGCGGAGCGATTCGCGTCACGCACGTTCGACGCGATCGCCGGCATAGAGTCTAGGGGCTTTCTGTTTGCGGCGCCGTTAGCCTATCGTCTGAGCGTGCCGTTGGTTCCGGTGCGGAAGGAGGGAAAACTGCCATTCGATACGCTATCTGTAACCTACGCGCTGGAGTACGGCTCCGACAGCGTGGAAGTTCACAGCGACGCCATTTGCGACGGTCACGAGGTATTGATCCTGGACGATCTGCTGGCTACCGGGGGGACGGTCGCCGCCACCGCCAAGCTGGTGGAACGGTCGGGCGGCCAAGTATCCGGAGTAGGAGTCGTGATCGAGCTATCGGATCTGGGCGGTCGGGACGCCCTGACGGACTATCACGTCGAATCGCTGATCACGTACTGACGTCTCCGGACGAATTGGGAGCAAACATACCACCGGGATCCAACCTTCCGACATGTCCTTCCTCATCGTATACGAATGGTGGAAAGTATATGTGAAGTATCAGATACCGACCAGGGGATGAGTAAATGGAGTCGTCGAACCTGTGTCAGTTCGGTCGGAGCCACCCGGTGAGGGCGCTCCCAGCCCCTACCCCGTGGATTCCCGCGTGCGCGGGAATGCGAGAGTGCGGGAATGATGGTGTTGCCTGCTGTGGCGCGACACACCGACTAAACTGACGCAGGTTCGGGGTCGTCATGTCATTTGACAGCATATCGCCGCTCTGAGAGGATGGAATCACAACGTCCAAGGCGGCACGCTGTCCGCTCGAGGAGGGTCGTGGAGACCGTCTCGATCTAAGGTGATGATTTCAGCGCAGACTGACTGCCATAAGTTCCCACGGCCACGAGTTCAACATGGTCTATCGCTCTCCCGAATCGTTTGTCACCCACTTCCTGACGGAAGTCGACCTGTTCAAGGGCCTGTCGATAAGGCACATTGAGCGGCTTGCGGCGTTGTGTGAGGACTTCGAGTTCCGCACTGGCGACTATCTCGGCCACCAGGACCAGCCGGGCGACTGTCTGTACCTGGTCAGGAGTGGCGAGATTACCGCAACGACCGGGGCGCGGGAAACCTCTCTGGTTGTCAGAACGGTTGTCGCTCACGAGGCGTTTCCGGTGGCTGTACTGTTCAATCCACCGATCCTCGTAACAACATCGCAGGCCGCGACGGACGGCTCAGCCTATGTTATCCCGCGGGTGCGCCTTCTGGAGCTGTGCCAGCTGGAGCCGAGAATCGGGATGCAGATCTTCAGCACCGGCTGCGCCATCCTCGCCAGCCGCTACCGATATACCCTAGACCGCCTCGCCGAGGTCGTGTCGGGCCTCGACATCTCCCCAGCGTGGGTGGGTGGAGAGGTATGAGTCCTGTAAGCTGAGTAGCCTCGGCGACCACCTCAGAACATCATGTCCCGGAACATCATGATTTCGCTACCGGACGCTTGACAATATCGAGGCGAATGCCATATCGTGACGCGCAATCGACATGGTCGGATTCAGCTACGATCACGACCTTGGACATGGCTGTCGGCGACGTGTATCAACCGGTGACGCTGTTATCCGACGTATCTCTTAGCGGCTAGCTGACTGGCGTAAGGGGGGCCGCATGGCCAAATTACTGGAAGTACGAAATCTCGCCACCTACTTCTTCACTCAGGATGGCGTCGTCCGCGCAGTTGACGACATCAGCTACGATTTGGCGGAAGGCGAGGTGCTGGGGGTTGTTGGAGAGAGCGGGTGCGGCAAGAGTGTCCACGCTTTATCCATCATGCGCCTGATCCCCACCCCTCCCGGCAGGATCGTCGAAGGAGAGGTCGTCTTCGAAGGCGAAAACCTTCTGCAGATGGATGACTCGGACATGCGTCATATCCGAGGCAACCGCATTGCGATGGTCTTTCAGGAGCCAATGACTTCTCTGAATCCTGTCCTGACCATCGGGCGACAGTTGACCGAGACCCTTGAGCTGCACCAGAACATGTCCGGTCAACAGGCGCGATCACGAGCCGCCGAGCTGCTGCAGACGGTCGGAATCCCAGACGCTGAGCGCAGGCTGGTAGACTACCCACACCAGTTCAGCGGCGGGATGCGCCAGCGGGTTATGATCGCCATGGCGCTGAGCTGCAATCCAAAGTTGATTATAGCCGATGAGCCAACTACCGCACTCGACGTCACGATTCAGGCTCAGATTCTGGAGTTGATGCAGGAGCTCGCTCGAGACTTCGGCACGGCGATGATAATCATCACTCACAACCTCGGCGTGGTCGCGCGGTACGCCAACAATGTCAACGTAATGTACGCAGGCAAGATCATCGAAACGGGTTCGGCGGAGGATATCTACCATAACCCCAGGCATCCATACACTATGGCGCTGCTCAACTCGGTACCGAGGCTGGACTCGAGTGAGCGTATCAGGCTGGATGCGATCGAGGGTCTGCCGCCGGACCTGGTGAATCTGCCAGCGGGCTGTTCGTTCGCGCCTCGGTGCAAGTTCGTCTACGAACAGTGTCTCGATGAGACCCCAGTCCTAGAGAAAACGACTGACGGACACCATTCTGCCTGTTGGCGACACCAAGAGCTGAACGCGCTGACCGGTGTCACGGGCAGCTAGGGAGGTAGAAGACGACCATGACGACGCAGATCGAGACGAACGGGGCCGCTACCAACGGAGGCGCCCCGCTTCTGGAAGTCAAGAACCTCAAGATGTACTTCCCGGTTACGTCCGGGATCATCTTTCAGCGCAAGGTGGCTGAGGTCAAGGCCGTAGACGACGTCAGCTTTGCGATCAACCAGGGTGAAACTCTTGGTCTGGTTGGCGAAAGCGGCTGCGGCAAGACCACGACCGGGCGGGCGATCCTGCAGCTCTATAAGCCCACGGAAGGCGACATTGTCTTCGAGGGTACACGCCTTAACGACCTCGACAACAGCAGTATGCGCGCCATGCGCCGCAAGATGCAGATCATCTTCCAAGACCCTTACGGCTCGCTCAACCCGCGCATGACCTGCGGAGACATAGTCGGCGAACCCCTGATCGTACACAAGCTGACATCATCCAAGGGTGAGTTCCGGGACCGCGTCTCCGAGTTGTTGCAGGTCGTCGGTCTGAACCCCTATATGGCGGACAGATACCCTCACGAGTTCAGCGGGGGCCAGAGGCAGCGCATCGGAATCGCCCGCGCCCTGGCGGTCAACCCCAGCTTCATCGTCTGCGACGAGCCGGTCTCGGCGCTGGACGTGTCAATTCAGGCGCAGGTCATAAACCTGCTTGAGGACCTGCAGCAGCAGTTCGGATTGACTTACCTTTTCATCGCCCACGACCTGTCCGTCGTCCGGCACATCTCGGATCGCGTGGCGGTCATGTACCTTGGCCATATCGTAGAAATCGCAGACCGGAACGAGCTGTACGACAATCCGCTGCACCCGTACACTCGGGCGCTGCTGTCGGCAGTGCCGATCCCCGATCCGATAATCGAGGCCCAGCGCGAGCGCATCATCCTCACCGGAGATGTGCCCAGCCCGATGAACCCTCCGCAGGGCTGCGTGTTCCATACGCGCTGCCCGGTGATGATCGAGGATTGCCAACTGGAGATGCCTGAGCTGCGCGAGGTTTCGCCAAACCACTGGGTCGCCTGCATTCGCGCGGAGGGATGGTAGAAGGCTCACGTCTAGGATTAAATTACGACAGTGACTTCTAGTTGACGGCCGGGTAAGCAGGCTTGATGGCGCCTATGAGCAGGTGGACAAGCCGCTTGGAAGAAATGAACCAGCGGTTGAAGACCATTCCCATCCCGCTGTGTGGCTCATGGGTGACAACAACAGGCACGATCATCGGGCTGTATGTCACAAGGGATAGCTTGGAATCAGTCTCCTGATTCCGGACGAGACAGTACCTACATCTCTCAGGGCATCCGGCTAGATGCCGCGGCGCAGGCGCTCCACTTCCACGGCGAACCAGAGCGCCAGATTCCCGGTCCGGTCATCTTGGCCGTATTCAGCCGTCCGGTCAATGTAGAACCTCCTGTCGTCCACAGCGCCGGTGCCGGTGCATCCGTCCACGACTTCGCCGTCGGCGCCGATTCGCTCTGAGGCGGCCCTCCACAGGCTGTCCGCAAACGGCCGGTACGACTCATCCAGCCAGCCCAGCCTCAGACCGCGTGCGGTCGCATACCCCACCATGCAGGTCGCTGTCAGCTCCTGGTACGATCCATCGAAATCCAGAAGCTGGGACAACATACCCGACGGCCTCTGAAGACCTCTGATCGCTTCCAGATGGCGCGTATGCATGTCCAGGAGCGGTCCGCGGTCCGGGTGGTCTGGCGCAAGGTGCGTCAGCGTCTCCGCGTAGCCCAGTGCGGCGAACCCGTTACCGCGACCCCAGTAGTATGGCACTGACCGGCAGTGCCAGAACAGTCCATCCTCCTGCTGGATCGCCGCGTTGAGCAGGAAGCTCGTCTGGGTATCGAGGTAGGCGGGAGCGCCTGTCAGGGTGGACGCCCGGCCGAGCAGCGCGCCCGCGAAGAACATGTCTTCCGTCCGGTAGTCCGTATCGCATGGTGGCGGAGGCGCCCCGGTGTCGCCACCCATGTACTTGTCGGCGGTCGATACCAGCAGGTCCCTGTAACGTGCGTCGCCGGTTGCCTCGAACATCTCGTCACACCAGACGATCCCGGCGTGGTTGGGCCCGCTCGAAGACTCGGAGAACCACCCCCCTTCTCCCGACCAGTAAGGCTCGACAAGGGCTGAAACGCCGTCTGCGTAGAGCGCCGTGTCGCCGGTCAGGTCGCCGAAGCGGAGCCTGCCGCTGATCGCGACTCCCTGCGTGTAGATGATCGGGGCCAGCGTGTCGCCGTATCGCTCAACCAGCCTGGCGGCGACATCCACTGGGCTTCTCTGTCTGCGCCGGTCGAGCTCCGCGCGCGCCGGAGATGAGGACACCCCCTGACGCGTGTCCAGCACGGCGGACAGCCAGTGGAGCTGGTCAGAGATCGACGCGATAGGCGCAGTCAGACGAAGGCCGGGCACCCGGCCCAGGTCGTTCGGCGTGCCGGTCGCAAGCGCGGCCAGCAGTCTGCTTTCTTCGACGATCTGCACTGCGTTCAGCGCGTCCGCCACCGGCGCGGGCGCGCCCGCGTGCTCCCATCTGACCTGGTCTCCCGACCGGACCTCCACCACGTAATCCGGCGCCATGAATCCAATATATCGCCAGATGTAGCGCGACTCCGGTTTGGTCGCGTGATTGAAGAATCCGCCCTCAGGAGGGTATCCGACCCCGGGGACGCCGCCTGATCCATTCCCGGGGCCGACATCCAGACTCAGGCCATCCGGATTCGCGCACGGTATGGCGCTGAGCGCAATCCTGTTTCTGAGCCGTTGGCTTCGCGCGTAAGCGTCGAGCGACGCGGCGACCGCTTCAACATCCGCTAAAGACCCGCTCAGCCCGCCTGCTATCAGAAGGCGATGCCTGTCGGTGTCGTCGGCATATGCGTCTTGGTGAACGAAGGCAGCAATCCGCGTGTCACGCCGCGTGATCCCGGCGCCGTCCTCCGCCCAGGGGACCGACAGATTCCGCGCGGAATCCCCGATCTCGTCGATTATCTGATCGTAGCTCTGGTTCATCTCTCAAAAGCTCCATCCACGGGTCCGCGCCCGTCTCAATCGAATCGCTGGAGCCGATACGGATCCAGCGTGTCAACACACGCGCCGTCGAGAATCTCCATTGTCGCCAACTCGCCGATCAGCGGCGCGAGCGTCACACCGCTATGCATCAATGCTATGTACAGGTTCGGCACGGCGCTTGCAAAGCCCGTGATCGGCCGTCCGTCCGCAGGCATCGGCCTGTAGCCGACGGGAACCGGGACAGCCTTCGATCCTTCGAGGATCGGCAGGTAGCACGCCGCTCGCGCCACCAGCTCCTCGGCGTGCTCCTGGGAGTCATCCCTGGACAAGCTCTCCTGTGTTCCCTCGCCAATCATAACGACTCCGTCCACACTCTGCCGAACATGGACCTCGGACCGACCATCACCGACCGGTGGGGCGTAGAGCGCGGCGACCGAGGTGAGCGCCGGAGGTAGTGGATTCGTTCTCGCCACGACCCCCGGACTCTCCACCTGCGGCACGCGGACACCGGCCATCCCCGCTACTTCCGTGGTGGCCACACCCGCGGCGACCACCGCCGCGTCACAATCTACCAATACGTCCCCGACCTCGACCGACACCACCCGTTGGCCGCGGGTCCTCAACCCGGTGACGGGTGAGCCGGGCAGTACGTCGCCGCCCATTTCGAGTACCCGACGGGCACACGCTTGTGCCGCGCGGGTCGCGAGAACGTGGCCGTCGTTGTCGCTGATCGCGGCAGCGGCCACCGGCCCGGGACTGAGACCCGGTTCCAGACTCCGCATTTCGCTTTCGCCGATCAGACGCGCGACGTATCCCCACGACTGTAGCTTCGCAACGTCCCCTCTCAACCTGCGAGCGTCATCTTCAGTGGCGACCCAGGTCAACTGTCCTCCCCACAGCAGTCCGATGTCCCCGCCCAGCAGCCGCGAGAAACGGTCCCACGTATCCAGCGAACGTCGGTTGAGCTCGTTGTAGTGGCGCGGCTCCTTGCCGAACGCGTTAATCCACGCGAACGAGTGGCTGGAAGCGCCCATTCCGGGCTCTCCAGCATCGATCAGGGTGACCTTGGCACCCCTTCTGGACAGGTGAAACGCTATTGCGCCGCCCACGATCCCGGCGCCAATCACCGCTACCCGCATTGCTACACCTTCGGATACAGGATTCGACAGCCGACAGTTTAGCCTAAATCCATCCACTCTGGCCGGATGTCCTGCTCGTTGGTATAATCCGGCCAGTTTCATGCGCTGAGGTTCGCATCGTGATCTCCATTTTCGTAACCATACGCATCAAAGAGGGGTTCGCCGACGAGTTCAGGGAGGCCAGCTTCGGAGACGCTCAGGGTTCCACCAGGGATGAGCCGGGCTGCTATAGGTTCGACATCCTCCAGAACGCCGAGGACCCGAATCTGTTCCACCTCTACGAGGTCTATCAGGATGACGCGGCGCTCGACGCCCATCGAGAGGCCCCGCACTACAAGCGGTGGCGGTCGACGGTCGAGTCAATGTTCGATGGCGATATCGAGCGAGTCTCCATGACCACGATATTCCCGTCGGACGACGGTTGGCGAAACCAGAAGCCACACCTGCTGAACTGGTAGAGGCTGAGCCTCGCTAGCTGCGACCGAACTCACGCTCCAGCCGACCGGAGCTCATGTGGATCATCGTAGGCCGCCCGTGAGGGCAGGTGTTCGGCTGCGCGCATCGTTCTAGCTGTCGAACGAGCTCCTGCATCTCGTCATTCGCCATGACTTTACCGGCCCGAATCGCGCCGTGGCACGCGATCGAGTACGCGGCGCGCTCCTCCCAGGTCTCGAATCCGCCTCCCTCCTCCATCAGGTCGAGCACGTCGATCAGCGCTCGCGCGGGATCGGCGTCAGTCAACAGGACCGGGACCGCCCTGAGCATCACCGCGCTCCCGCCGAACGGCTCCACGACGAACCCCATGTTCCCCACGAGCCCCGAGTGCGTCTGGACCATCTCCATCTTGCCCGGGTCCAGCTCCACTACGGACGGCTCCAGCAGGCTCTGAACTTCAGGCGAGCCCTCCGCGGACTGCGACATCACCCGCTCGAACATCACCCGCTCGTGCGCGGCGTGCTGGTCGATGAGAAACACCCCGTCGGGCCCTTCAGCGACAACGTAGGTGTTTTGCACCTGTCCGAGGACACGCAGTATAGGCAGGGCCTGGACAGGCGTGAGCGCCGGACTCTCTGGCGACCCTGTATTCTGCGAACCTGCCGGCTCCACCAGGTTCGGAAACTCTCGGCCCATCCCCAGATGCCCCGGCGCGGCGCCGGTGGGCCTGTGGCCTGAAGCAGCGAATGGCGTGGTCGGCCAGAAAGCGCCGATGTCCGAGGGCCGTGGGCTTGTGACCGCTGGCTGGCCGACCGGACGGTGGCCCACCTCGGGGACCGGCGCATGATCGGACAGCGCCCTGCGGATCGTCCTCTGGACAGATCCAAAGACCTGCCCCTCCTTTTTGAACCTGATTTCAGACTTGGCCGGGTGTGCGTTGACGTCAACGTCCTCGAAGGGCAGACTGACGTTCACGACGGCCACGGGATAGCGCCGTTCAGCCATGAATCCGTGGTACGACTGCTCTATCGCGTACGACAGTGAGCGGTTCTGCACCCACCGGCTGTTCGCAAACAGGCTGATGTACCTGCGGTTGGCACGGTCGATGGATGGCGGTCCGACCAGTCCCCGCACCTGAAGATCGGACTGATGGTCCTCTTCCAAAACCAGTTCGAGCATTGCCTGCGCAACCTCTCGGCCGTGGACGGCCGCGACGGCGTCGCGGAGCTCTCCGGTGCCAGGACTTGTGAATGGCCGGCCGCGGTCCGACCTGAGCTCGAAGTTTACTTGCGGATATGCGAGCGCATAGTGCGCGACCACCTGTTGAATCCGGGACTGCTCCGCCGCGGGCGACCGCAGAAACTTCCGGCGCGCGGGCAAACGCCGGAACAAGTGTCGGACCACGACGGTCGTGCCTACGGGAGCTCCCGTGGGGCCGTCCGATAGCACTTCGCCGTCCTCGATCTCGATCCGCGTACCCGAGTCGGAGTCTCGCACCCGCGTCCGCATATCCACCACTGCTACGGCGGCGATGCTGGGAAGCGCCTCTCCCCTGAAACCGAGCGTGGTGATCGAGTCGAGGTCCTGAGCGCTGGCGAGCTTACTGGTCGCGAAACGCTGGAACGCGATCCGCACCTGGTCGGACGGGATGCCCGCGCCATTGTCCGTAATCCGGATGTACTCGATACCGCCGCCGCGGACCTCCAGCTGTATCGCGGACGCGCCTGCATCGAGTGCGTTCTCGACAAGCTCCTTGACCGCTGAAGCGGGACGTTCGATCACCTCGCCGGCGGCGATCTTGGAGGAGACTTCCGGTTTGAGCAGCTCTATCGGCATAGGTCACTCGGACAGCCGGCGACGCGACGCGCGGTACCCGACCCTGTCGGAGCCGCCGGTGGACACGAAGTCATTGATGATCGCGTAGATGTGATCCATCTCGTCGTCTTCCGCGGCACGGAAGAAGTACGGCTTGGCAAGCACCCCGCCAAACGTATCGACGATCTCCGGATAGTCGTCGATTACGAAGTCCGGCCAATGCGGCACGCGGAGGAGTCGCAGCCCGTTTACGAAGTCGTAGATCGGCTTCTTGTACACACCGGAAACGAGGTCCTGCAACTCGTGTCGCTCGACATCGGCGGTCCGGATTCCAACTCCCGACCAGATGAAGACCTTGTGGCCGTCATCGACAAGTCGTTCGAATGTCTGTCTGGTTCCCGGTCTGAGGCTCCCGTCCACCGCCAGAAGCGTGTAATCGACGTCGAAGAATATCTTTAGGTTCAAGGCTGGTCCTTTACAGGGTTTCGGCAGCACCATCTTAACATGGGAGGTGTTTGGTAGAATCGCCGCGGATCAACGCCGGCAAGTCGGGGAGAGCAGCGCGTCCACCGGCCGGCGCGCAACAGCGAGAGCGGCGCTTTCGGCGTATAATCTCCGAGGGCAGTTGATTGCAGACTCCTGCGTTTCGACTTGCAGCTTCCAGGGAGGACCCATGCAGAATAATCTCAAGGACAAATACTGCATCGTCGGCGTCGGCGAGACCGACTACAGCCGAGGCTCGGGACGCAGTACGCGAGCGTTGGCCGTGGAAGCCATACGCAATGCCGTCAGCGACGCCGGCCTGACGACGCGGGACATCGACGGCATGTTGAGCTATCACGGAGGCGACTCCACGACGTCGAGCATCTTGGCCTACGATCTCGGCGCCCAGCTCAATTTCTACATGGACTGTTCCGGCGGCGGCTCCAGCACCGAGGCACTTGTCGGCCTGGCAATCGGCGCGATCGAGACCGGAATGTGCGAGACGGTCGCCATCTTCCGAGCCATGAACGGATACTCACAGGTCCGCATCGGCGGCACGGGAGCGAGAGCGGCGTCCCCGGTGTCCTCTTCAGACCTGTTCCGCAGACCCTACGGACTGGCCAGTGCGGTCCAGACCTTCGCCTTCTCGTTCACGCGCCACATGATGGAGTATGGAGTGACCAGCGAGGACTTGGCCCACATCAAGGTGACCCACTCAAACCACGCCAGCAACAATCCCAAGGCTCTGATGAAGCACCGGGTCACGGTGGACGATGTGATAAACTCGCGCTGGATCGTGCGACCTTGCGCGCATCTCCTCGACTGCTGTCTCGAGACCGATAACGCGACGTGCATCATCATAACCTCTGCCGAGCGGGCCAAAGACCTGAAGCAGACCCCAACGTACATCAGGGCCGTCCAGGGTCGGGGCACCAAACCCGGGGGCGACTTCCACTACCAGCACGCGCCAATCACCCGGGTTGCCGGACACTATGTCGGTCCGAGGCTCTTCGGACTCGCCGACGTGACGCATGACGACATAGACGTAACCGGCTGCTACGACGCCTTTACCTATACCACGCTCCTGCAGTTCGAGGACTACGGTTTCGCCAAAAAGGGTGAGGGGAAGGACTACGTTACTTCCGGGATCACCGGTCTCGGCGGTGGCCGCCCCAACAACACCAGCGGCGGCCACCTGTGCGAAGGGTACACCCACGGCATGAACATGGTCATTGAGAATGTCCGACAGCTTCGCGGCCGGGTGGACGACTACTGCCCACAGTGGCAGGATGGCATTCACACCTACGACTACTCCGAGGGCCGATGTCGACAGGTGCCCGATGTCGAGATCACCATGAACATGGGATGGGCCAATCCCGCGACCGGAAGCGCGATGATTCTGAGGAGGTAACCGGTGCCCGTGTATAGCTACAAGCAGCTTCCCATCAACATACCGGACCAGGACTCGGAGTACGCCGGTTACTTCGCGGCGGCCAGGGATCACAAGCTGGTCGTCAAGAAGTGCGTGGACTGCGGCCTGCTCCGCGGCGAGCCGGGCGCGTCATGTCCCTGGTGCTCGTCGATGAACTCGGAGTGGCGGCAGGTGAGCGGCAAAGGCACAATCTACAGCTACCAGATCGTCGCGCACAGCGTCCTTCCCGGTTTTCGCGAGTGGGCGCCGTACCCGATCGTTCTCGTCGAGCTGGACGAGCAGCGGGGTCAGCCCGGCGCGGGGGACGGACTCAGGATCACGGCCAACCTCGTGGACGGACGCATGGAACCGGAAAGTGAGGAGAACGTGGCAATCGGCAAGCGCGTACAGGTTGCCTTCATGGACCTCGAAGACGGCCTGACACTTCCACAGTTTGCGCTATCGGACGAGCCTCCGGAGGGAGAGGTCTGGCGGTATCCGGTATAAGGAATCGTAGAATGGCCCGAGATCGTAAATCGCTGCTGAACGTCGCTCGAATCTGGCTGCCCTGGTGGTCTTGGGCTTATACTGGTAATGGCAGTCGGCTTTGATCGAACCGTACGCCTGATCACTGAGAATTGAAGAAACTTTATCAACAGAAGGAGTAATTTTATGAACCTACTCGTAATCTCAGGCGGCAGGCATCCATACGAAGAGTCAACCCCCGTACTGACTAGGTTTCTGGTGCAGGCCGGGCACACCGTGACCGTGACTGAGGACCCCACCATCCTGTTGGACGAAGGTCGAATGGGCGGCTTCGACGCGCTCGTCTTCAACACGCTCCGAGCGGGCGACGCGACGCTGGCGGAGGGCGAGCAGGCCGGGATGCGCGACTTCATCCGATCGGGCAAGGGATTCGTCTGCATCCACATCGCCGGCTGCGTTCCCGAGACCTGGCAGGACTACCGGGACATCACCGGCGGCGGCTGGGTCATGGGTGTCAGCTTCCACCCACCTTACGGCAAGTTCACCGTCAACGTAACCCAACCCGGTCACCCCGGCGTCGCTGGTATCTCCGACTTCGAGACCAACGACGAGTTGTACATGGGCATCGACTATCAGGACGGCAACGACGTTTTCATGATGGCCGACTCAGAGGAAGGCACCTATGCCTGGAGCGGCGGATCCACTCACATGCCCGCCGGTACGTTCCCTCTGGGCTGGACCAAGTCTTACGGCGACGGGAAGGTGTTCGTGACGCTGCTGGGACACAACGGCCTGAGCTTCGAGACTCCCGAATTCCAGAAGATGGTTCTCAACGGTGTGTCCTGGGCAGCCAGCGACTAACAACGCCATCCTGATCCCGACCGCTACATCTCGATCTTCGGTTGGCGCTGCCGTCGGTCATGTCGGTGGTCGGGCGCCGAAGCGGCCGTCATGAGCATTCGAGGCGTCAAGTCATTCCACTCTCGTAGAGCGGCGGCTCGATCGGCCTTGGGCGTGATCCCGCCGCCCAGCCAGGTGTTCTACGGGTGGTGGCTCGTCGGAGTGGCATCGGTCATGCTGACCCTGATGTCGCTCACGGTGTTCCAGGGCCTCGGCACGATGCTGGTCGCCTTGGAGAGGCGGTTCGGCTGGAGCCGGACCGCCCTGTCCGGAGCGTTCTCCCTCGCCCGTGTCGAGGGAGCGGTACTGGGTCCGCTTGAAGGGGTGCTCGTCGATAGAATAGGCACCCGGCGCATGGTGCTGATCGGTTACGTCCTGATGGGCCTCGGATTCATCTGGGTGTCGCAGATCGAGTTGTTGGGCGACATGGGTTTGCTGACGTGGCTCGAATTCACGCTCCGCTTCCTGCCATTCGAGACGCTGGACCAGAGCCTGGTCCACTTCTACGGCGCGTACATGATCATCACGCTCGGCTCCGGGCTTGGCGGCTGGCTCGCGCTGATCGCGATGATCAACAACTGGTTCAGCCGACAGCGTTCGTTCGCGATGGCGTCGGCGATGTCCGGCATCCACTTCGGCGGCCTGCTCGTGCCGGTGCTGGCGCTTCTGATCGAGTGGTTCGAGCTGCGCGGCGCGGCACTGGGCATCGGCGTGTTTCTGCTGGTAATCATCGGCCCGGCGTTCGCCGTAATCCGCACCCGGCCCGAGGACATCGGCCTGACGCCTGACGGCGATCCCCCGGAGCAGTCGTCCGGCGACGCGGAGTCGGAGACGGAAACGCCACCCGTCGTCGAACCCGACTTCACCGTAGCCCAGGCGCTCAGAACGCCCGCGTTCTGGATGCTGACGATCTCCCAGGTGGCGTCCAGCGTCTCAATCGTCACGCTCGCGCTTCACCTCGTGCCGAAGCTGACGGACACCGGAATGTCGCTCACGGAAGCGGGAGTCGTCGTGCTGGCGTACACGATCATCGCGCTGCCGGCGCAGTTCGTATCCGGCTACTTCGCCGACCAGCTGCCCAAGACGCTGATGATCGCCTTCTTCATGTTCATCCAGGGAGCTGGAATCCTGGTCATCGCGCTGTTCGACAGCGTCCTGATGGCCTACGTGTTCGCCGTGTTCTACGGAGTCGGATTCGGCGGGCGAAGCCCGCTGACCACCGCCATCCGCGGCGACTACTTCGGGCGCAAGGCGTTCGCCACCATCATGGGGATGTCGCAGCTCCCGATGAATCTGGCGATGATCGTCGCCCCGCTGTTCGCCGGCTACATGTTCGACACCACCGGCACGTACATCGTCCCCTTCACCACCTTCGCCGCCCTCAGCCTGCTCGGAGCCGTCCTGATGCTGTTCGTGCGCAAGCCGGAGTCTCCGGTCGGGACCGCGGCCGCAGGCTCAGCAGCCGCGGCCGGCTAACCGCCGGCTTTCACTACCTGGAAACGTCGCCTATCCCGCGTTCGTCGGCACCGGCATCCCGGGGATGTTGACACGGACGCGGCCGACGGTGTTCCAGGTCGTGAAGAACAGCGTCTTCCAGTCGTCGCCGCCGAACGCCACGTTGGTGGTCGCGTCCTCACCGTGGACGATTGTGCCCAGGTGTTCTCCGGTGGGATCGATCACCCACACGCCGCCTGAGCCTCCGCAGTAAACGTTGCCCTCTACATCGACCTTCATCCCGTCGGGCACGCCGGGCCGGTCGCCACTCAGATCGCACAGAACACGATCGGAGGCCAGGGCCAGCGTTCCGTTCGGCTGAACGTCGAACGCCCTTATGTGCTGCCTGCGAGTGTCGTTGACGTACAGGACGCTCTCGTCCGGGGAGAACGCGATGCCGTTCGGAGTCAGGAAATCGCCGACTACGAGCGTGATGGTACCGAGGTCAGGTGAGACCATGTACACACCGGAGTAGTCGAGATCCAGGTCCGGCGCAGGCGCACCCGGGTCCGTGAAATAGAGGCTGCCGTCGGACTTGACGACCACGTCGTTCGGGCGGTTGAGGCGACTCCCCCGGTAGAGACTTGCAACGACGGTGATTTCCCCGTCGACATCCCACCGGGTGACGCGACGGGCGCTGTGCTCGCACGCGATCAGTCTCCCCTTGAGGTCCCGCGTCAATCCATTGGCGTGGTTGGTCGGCTGCCGGAACAGGGTTACTCCCTCATCCGGCGCCCATTTCATCCTCCGGTTATTGTGGATGTCGCTGAACAGCAGGTACCCGCCCTCGTGCCACCACAGCGGCCCCTCAGCCGGTCCGCCGTCACCACCGAATCCGGTTCCCAGCTCCTCGATCTCCTGGTCGATTGGTACCAATCTATCCAGACCGTCAGCGTTCTGTTCAATGGGCATAACGTCTCCTCTCGTCAGTGGTCATTGGTCGGTGGGTGGCAGGTAAGTCGAGCCCTGGCCGCAGCCTTCGCCTCTTCTCGCGCGGCGCATCGTTCCCACAGATCGAGGTTGACCCGGGCGTTCTCGTCCACCGGGACGTCGATCATCATCGTGGTGCCGGGATACGGGACTGCCGCAGTACCACGTGCAACCCCCTCCGCGAACAGCCTGCGTGTCTCGCGGTAGAACTCCAACCTGTCCTCCGGAGGTGCGAACGCACGGTTGCAGTGGTCCACCCACGATGGATACGGACATAGCGCCCCCGCGAATCCAAGGTTCTTAGAACGCAGGGCCAGCCGGGCTATCTCGGCCTCATCGCCAGACTCGGGCAGCACTCCGTAGGGATGGCTCATGCCGATCGGCTGCACCTTTGACGCCCTGGCCTCGATCACCACCCTGCCTTTGGCGTACTGGAATGGATCGAACTCCGCCGCTGGAACTATGCCCAGATTTCGACACAGGTTGAGCTCGTCGAGCCCCACTGAACAGACACGGTCGCTGGCCCGGACGATGTCGCGGATGTTCCAGACCCCTGCGGCCGAGTCGAGCAGAACGATAATACGGAGCGTGTCGGGAGCAATTCCGGCCTCCTCTTCCAGATCGTCGAGCTGCCGGTGAACCTTCAGGATTTCGGCCTCCGACTCGGCGCCAGGATAGACAACCCCTCTGAGGCCGGGCCGGATCGAGGCCTCAATGTCGGCTGGCGCGGACGCGCGGTTGACCATTACGAACACCTCTGCGCCACCAAGACCGGCGATTGGTATCAGGTCTGGCAGCAGCGATCTTGTTGCGGACCGCTCGGCGTCCGACGACGCTCCTGTCAGATCGAGGACCACCGCGTCGGCGTTATGTCGTGACGCGCTTTCGACCGCCTCTCTGTCGAGGGCGGACACCAGAAGGTGCGACCTTCGCACGAACGGTCCCATAAGGTCCCTACTGCCCCTCCTCGGCCTGAGTTCGCTCCCGGGCCGCGGCCTTTTCCGCGTCCCGACGCGCACACAACTCCGCCCACTCGATCAGCTCCGTGGCGCGCTCCGCCTCGTACCTGTCAACGATGCAGCCTTCGAACTCCATTTCGACCTCTCCCTTGGCGTCCAGCTCCGCGAACAACTCCAGCACACGCTTCGCGTTCTCGACCTCTTCCGGCGTCGGCGTCAGCCCCCCGTTCTGTGGGGCGACCACATTCGGATGCAGCCCGCCGCCCGACCTCAACCCAACCTGCCGGTTGGCGCGGGCCCGGTCCAGCGCCAGATCAGCGTTGCCGACGTTCCCCGTCGTGTCCGGCAGGTAAACCCCGCCGTCGCGTTCCAGCCCGACCCCCATGGCAATCAGCTCCCCCTCGCCACGGTTGTAGAAGAACTGGTCGAATCCGACGAACATCTCGATCCCCATGTCCATCGACATGTCGTAGCCGGTGCCGGGTCCGAACGAGTCCATCCTGGGACTTGCTGACGCGATCTCATAGGAGTTCGCGACACCCAGCGTTGTTTCGACGGCAGCGCCGATCCGTACCGTGCCCGGCCTGATCCCCCTCAGACGCTCCATCTCGGTGATGAGCTCGTCCAGCAGGCGAATCTGCTCGGCGGTCTCCGCCTTGGGGAAGTTTATCTGCGTGACACCGGGCCAGACGGCCGCCGGCACATCCGCTTCGGGATAAGCGCAGTTGATTCGAACGTTGATCTCGGCAGCGCCCTTCAGGCCCTGGGCTATCGTGTCCCTGACCAGCGTCCGCGCGTGCTCCTTTTGCGACTGTGGGACCGAGTCCTCCAGATCGAAGTTCAGGTAGTCGCAATCACGCGTCCACGATCGCCCGACGAATCTCGGATTGTTGATCGGCATCGTGAGCCCTGACCGCCTGACTCTCCTTGCCATCGTTCAGGCTCCTCCGACGACCACTGCGGCAGCGGCTCTTGCCCGGTCTCTAGCCGCGCACGCTTCAGACCACGCGATCAGATTCGACCAGATCGCCTCAGCCGGCGAGCCCGCAGTGTCCTTCCCGGAGAGGATGCTGCGGGCCTCGGCGGCTTCATCGCTCGTCGGGGTGAATCCTTTGTTGAGGGCGGCGACCTGATAAGACCTCATGCACAGCGCCCCTCTGAATCCTGCCTGACGACCGGTCTTCGCGGCCCGAAACGTGTCTTCGCGGCTCGCGACAAGACCCCGAGAAGTCGCGCGCCACCATGCCCCCACCGGTTCTACGCCAAGGGCGTTGCCGATGACGATCAACCTTTGCATCAGATACGGCAAGAGGTGCAAGTCGCCCGCGGGATCGGGGCGCAGGTCCATCGTCAGGTCGGCCCGCCCGAGGCTGATCGACTTAACGCGTTCACTCGCGCCAATCAGCTTTCCCGCATCCCAGTTAGCTCGGCCCGAATCGAGCGACAGGTGAATCTCCAGTAGCTGCTCCGGCCCTCTCGGATCGTCCGATTCACGCACGTCGCCGACGGGCGGCGGCCTCACGACACCGCGCTTGGCCTCGAGACCGGACAGGATCTCGTCCGCCTCCCGCACCTCGTCGGTGGTCGTAACACCGGGCAGGATGACGCCGGTCAGTCCCCTCCACACCGAAGCATGGAGGTCAGCGTACATCAGCTCCACGTCAGACCGCACGAACACCTCCGCGCCGGATGCGCGCATCCGGCCTATGGCGTCCCGGACATTCAATCGCGCATCGTGCTTTCGGCTGTCGTGGACCGTATCCTGAAGATCGAGAACGACGACGTCCGCACCCGAATCCGCGGCCTCCACCAGACGATGGTCATCGCAGGCCGGAACTATCAGCCAGGAACGTCGAACGGGATGGCGCATCATGACGACACTGAACTCGTCTGATGGATGGTCATGATTGCGTCGACCGCCTTCACCCCTTGACCATTGGACAGCACCATCAAGGGATTCACGTCGAGTTCATCCACGGTGCCTTCAAGATGGACGGCCATCTGGGAGATGCCGACAAGTGTTGCAGTCAGCGCTTCTACGTCCCCTGCCGGTCGCCCCCTGAATCCATGCAGGACCCTGCTGCCCCGCACCTGGGCCACCATCTCCCGGGCGTCGAGGCGGGAGATCGGACATACCCTAAGCGCCACATCCCTCATGATCTCAACCATCACTCCGCCCATACCGTATAGCAGTACGGGGCCAAGCTGGGAATCCTGAGTGACGCCGACGATGACCTCCGTTCCCCCGGTAACCATCTCCTGGACGAGGACGCCCTTGATCTCGGCGGCCGGAGCGTACCGGGCAACGTTTGACATGACCTGTGCATACGCATGGCGGACTGCGTTTTCGTCGGCCAGTCCGACGCTGAGCGCCCCGGCCTCGGTCTTGTGGAGGATGTCCGGAGAGTCCACCTTCAGCGCGACCGGGTATCCGATCTCTATCGCCGCCTCGACCGCCTCGTCAACGGAAGAAACTCTCCGATCGTCGGCGCTCGGCACGCCCCAACCGGCCAGAACGCGCTTGGAGTCGTACTCGCCAAGCGCGGTCACATTCGCCGCTCTGAGACTCTCGGCCAAGTCGAGCTGACCGGTGGACATCGGCGCGACGGAAGCAAACTCGGTCTCGGTCTCGGCCCGGCGCTGTCGCCATTCGTGATAGTCGTAAAGCTGCCTCAGCGCCGACGCGAGGTTTTCGGGACTGTGGAATATCGGAATCCCCGCGCGCTTGAGCCTGCCGAGACCCGTGGACTCACCTAGCTCGTTACCCGTATAGAGAAACGTTACCAGCTTGTTGTGACGGTCCCGGACGTCGATGACATGCTGGGCCTGGGCGTCACTGGCAGAGCTCGCCACCACAAGCGCGCCGACATCTGCCTCGCCGATCATGTTCTCCATGATCGGGACCACCGTGTCCCGGCTGGCGTGTCCGGTGATGTCAGCCGGATTGGCGGCCCACCCGAACCCGTCGAGGATATCGTTGATTGCGTCCCGGGCGGGATCAGACAGCTCAGGCAGCTCCAGTCCCGCGTCTCCCAGATTGTCGGCGGTGAGCGAGCAGACCCCGCCGGAGTGGGATACCAGCGCTATTCCCCGTCGTTTTGGAGCGCGGCTGTCGGCGAGCAGTTGGGATACCTCCAGCAGCTTGTCCCAGTCGTGTACCCGGGTAACGCCATACTGCCGAAAGGCCGCATCGTACACCTCGTCCACGCCCGTCAGCGCAGCCGTGTGCGACCGGGCCGCCCTCGTGCCGTGATCCGAGCGTCCGATCTTGACCGCGACGATCGGTTTTCCTCTCTCGGCCGCCAGCCGAGCAACCTCCAAGAACTTCCTCGCGTTCTTGAATCCCTCGATAAACAGCGCGATCACGCTGGTGTCGTCGTCATCGAGCAAGTAGCGAGCGAAGTCCGGCGCATCGAGGTCGGCCTCGTTGCCTGTCGACACGATGTAAGAGTAGCCCACGCCGCGCCCGACCGCCCTCGACAGGAACGGTCCAAACGCCGACGCGCCACTCTGGCAGACCAGTCCTACACTGCCGCGGCTGAGCTCGACACCGTCCAGCCGCGAAGAGGCGCATGCCCATATGTCGTCCTTGACGTTCGCCAGCCCAAGACAGTTCGGGCCTGATATCCGCACCCCAGTCTCTCTGGCAACACCTCCAAGCTCGGCCTGAAGCTCACGCCGGTCTTCCACTCCGCGCTCTGAGAATCCCGCGGAAATTACGATGGCGGAGCCTGCGCCGCGATCCGCGCTCTCCCGCAACACCGGGATCACGCGATGGTACGGCACAATAATTCCGACGGTGTCAGGCGCTTCGGGCAGGTCATTGACGCTGGCGTAGCACTTGAGACCCAGCAGTTCATCATATCTCGGGTTGACCGGATAGACCTCAACCCGGTCCTTGGCCGCCATTACGGATCGCAGAAACCGACCGCCGTACTGCATCCGCTCGGTCGCGCCTACGACCGCAATGGACCGTGGGTTGAGCATCTTGTGGATAGATGCGAGCTGGAGTTCCGTCCAGTACTCCATCGGGCAAGCGCCTCTCGGTACAGGCTAGTCCGCGGTCGCCACCGCCTTGGACTTCTCCATCTCACGGACAGCGGGGAATACCTCTTTCCCAAACAGCTCGATCGAGCTCATCACCTTGTCGTGTGGGATGGTCTCGGTCTGAACGATCATCATGACCTCGTCTACACCGATCTCGTCGTACATCTGGATGGCCCGGATGCAGCTGTCGGGGTCGCCGGCAATTATGACCGCACGGTCGGCCAGCGTGTTTGCGTCGAGCTCGGCAATGGCCGCGCGGGCCGCGCCGGGACCGGAGTCGAGCGAAATACCCACCTCCGTCGCCTGCTGCTTGTGCGCCTCGTCCGACTGTCTGAGCCAGCGTCCGAAGTCCGCCTGAAGGTGGTCCGGAACCCCTCCCCACGCTTCCAGCAGCTCTTCATACGCGCCCACGCGCCCCGCGATGTACGGCTTATCCGGCCCGAAGAACGTCTTCATCGACAGAGCGGCGAGCTCGCGCGCCTCCTGGTTGTCAGGCCCACAGAACGCGTGGACGTTGTTAGCCCAGTAGTTGGTGACGAACGAGCCTACTGGATCAGCACTCTTGATGTTCCGCTTGTAGGTCTTGACGTGGTCGGCCAGCACCGACGTCGCGTAGGAGGCTGAGGACAGCACACCGATGCCCTTCTGTGCGGCAAGATCGAAGCTGGAAGACTGTGTGCAAGCCAGGTACATATTGGGATGGGGCTTCTGCACCAGCTTGGGCAGCACTCTCCGGGATGGGACATTCCAGAACTTGCCCTCCCAGGAGAATTCGTCCGACTGCCAGATCTGCGGCAGCATTGAGATCGACTCGTTCCACATGTCGCGCGTGTCTCTGGGATCTACTCCAAGGCCCATCTGCTCGTAGGCATTGGAGCGCCCTGTACCGAACTCGACGCGCCCGTCGGTGAGCTGATCGACCATCGCGACGCGCTCGGCGATGCGTACCGGGTGCGCGTGTGGCAGGATCGACACGCCGAATCCTATTCGGATTCGCTTGGTACGCTGGCTGAGGGCGCCGAATATGACCTCCGGGCATGGCGACCCGGAAAAGCCGAGCAGGAAGTGATGCTCGACGAACCAGACCCGGTCGAAGCCGACGCGGTCGGCCAGCTCGCACTGGTCAAGGGTCTCCTTGTACAGCGTGTTCCAATCGATGTCCGTGCCCTGGTATGGACGTTGCATCTCGAATAGCAGACCAAAATTCATGACGTCGCTCCTTTGCGCGGTTACCGGCCAACTCCCGCATTATGTCATGCCAAGCCGGGGAGCGCATCTCAGACCGCGACCGCGTGACCGTCTGTCCTTGGGTCGGAACCTGCGGTGCGTACCCCCGTAGCGGGGTCGATGACTATCAGCTTGGCCGAGCCGCCGTACACGAGGCCCGCGTGTTCGAGGACGTCATGCCCCCTGGCCCTGAGAGTATCGACATTGGCCGCTCTCATTCCGCCCTCGATCTCAAGGACGAACGGATCGTCCACGGAGTGCGGGTCGGTGCCGGGTGTTGAGGACCACCTGGGAGCTTCCACGGCCTCCTGCGCGGACATCCCGTGATCCAGAACATTGGAGATGACCTGGGCGTTCCAGGCGATCTGCCTGTCGCCGCCCGGCGTCCCACCGACCAGGTACGGCCTGCCCTCGCGCATCACCATATAGGCGTTCAGGGTGTGCATGGTGCGCTTTCCGCCCTCGATAACGTTCGGATGACCCTCGACGAGGCTGAATCCGCGTCCGACTCGGTTGTTGAGCAGGACACCCGTGTTTCCCGCGACGAAGCCGCTACCGAAACCCATCGACAGGCTATGAATGAACGAGACCGCGTTCCCCCCGGCATCCACAACGCAGAAGTAGCTGGTGTTGTCGTCGCCGAGCACCGGCGCCGCGATCGGTCCAGCCTCGTACTGCCCTGCGGTATGCGTTATGAGCCGCCGCCGCTGGGCGGCGAACGGTTTGGAATCCAGCTCGTCAACGGGGGAATCTACGAATTCGGGATCGCCCATGTACCGGTTCCGGTCGGCGAAGGCCAGCTTCTTGGCCTCCACCATCGTATGGACCGACTCCGGTGAGTGGAATCCGAGGTTGGCGAGATCGTATCCCTCCATGATGTTGAGCATCTCAAGCAGCGCGTATCCCTGCGATGGGGGAGCCGTCTCATAAACGGTGTGTCCTCTGTACGTTGTCGAGATCGGCGGCGCATACCACCTGGACTCATGGCCCGCGAACTCGGCCTCGGTGTACAGGCCGCCGGCAGCCTGTATCGCACGGGCCATCTCCCTCGCCAAGTCTCCACGGTAGAATGCTTCGGCTCCGTCAGAGCCGATCCTGCTGAGCGTGCGCGCCAGGTCCTTCTGGACGAGCACGTGGCCGGGCGGCAGCGGCCTGCCATCGATGGTGAAGATGTCCCGCGAGTCCGGGAACTGCGCCAGCTTACTGTTGAGGATTTCGAATCCACGCGCCAACTCCTGGCTGACGGCAAAGCCCTCTGCCGCGTATCCGATCGCGGGTTTGAGCAGTGTCCCAAGCGACCGGGTGCCAAACCGGTCCACAATCTGCTCCCAGGCCAGCACCTCGCCGGGCATCGCCGCCGCAAGTGGACCCTCCAGCGGCATGTTACGGTGGCCGCGCCGGACAAAGAACTCGCGACTGGCCGCCAGCGGGGCGCGTCCGCTGCTGTTCAGGCCGTGGACTTCTCCGGTCGATGCGTCGTACATGATGACGAACGGCTCACCGCCGACGCCGCAGGCCGGAGGCACCGTCACCGCCTCGACCGCCGCCGTTGCTACCGCGGCATCGAAAGCGTTTCCACCATCGGCCAACACCCGGATGCCCGCCGACGCCGCAAGTGGAGATATCGAAACGACTACTCCGCCGTTGCTGTAAACCGTTGGGCGTCCGGTGGGGAATTGGGCTGCGGACATGACGATACCTGCCTTGTGAAGCTGAGTGCGGCCAATGCTATCATATCGGCTGAGTGTTACTTTACGGATAAGTAGAGCCATCATAGCTCCCCGAGGATTGAGCAATTGAACGCACCGACACTGCACGATGTCATCCAAGCCAAAAGTCGAATTGTGGGCCACGTGACCCGGACGCCGCTTCACCGGTATATCGGGCTGGAAAAGCTGTTGGGAGCGCGTGAAGTCCACGTCAAGCACGAGAACCACCAGCGGCTCGGCGCATTCAAGATGCGCGGCGGCATCAACCTGCTGTCACAACTCTCGCGGGACGAGCTGGACCGTGGCGTGTCCACCGCATCGAGCGGCAACCACGGACAGTCGATAGCCTACGCGGCGAGCGTATTCGGGTCCAAGGCTTACGTCGCGGTGCCGGAGGACGCCAATCCGGGCAAGGTTGCGTCGATGCGCAATCTGGGCGCCGACGTGATACACCACGGGGCTTACTTCGACGAATCGCGTGAATACATCGAGCGGCTGTCGAAAGAGGAGGGGTACCGGTACATCCATGCGGTGAACGAACCCCGATTGATCGCGGGAGTCGGGACGTACAGTCTCGAAATCCTCGAAGACCTGCCCGACGTCGACGTGATAGTCGTGCCTGTCGGAGGTGGGAGCGGCGCATCCGGCGCGTGCATCGTAGCCAAGTCGGTCAATCCGGACATACAGGTCGTCGGCGTTCAGGCGGAGCAGGCTCCCGCTGTGTTCCTGTCATGGCAGGAGGGGCGCGTGGTCGAGGCGCCGATGAAGACGACGGCCGAGGGTCTCGCTACAGGTTCAGGCTACGAGCTGACACTGGAGATCCTCCGCACCCACCTGGACGACTTCATCCTGGTTACTGAGCAGGAGATGAACGCGGCCATCGTCACGCACCTGGAGCAGACCCACAATCTGACTGAACACGCGGGCGCGGCGTCACTGGCGGGTGCTCTCAAGATCAGAGACCGGCTCGAAGACCGAAAGGTCGTGTTGGTTATGAGCGGCGGCAACCTGTCACTCGACCATCTCAGGATTGCGCTGACAGAGACGGAGCGAGATCAGGGAATGTGATAGAGTCCCTAGTGAGGGATTATGACTACTACTGAAGGGTGCGTTATCCGATTGGAAGGCGCATACGAGCAGGTCGATCGGCGACTGGAAGACCTTAACCAGTCGATGGAGTCTCTGCGCGCCGATATGAACTCCCTGCACGCTGAGATACGCGAGTCCAACAATGCTCTGCGCGCTGAGATGAACAGCCGTTTCAATAACCTAAATGTGATCATAGTGGGTTCGTGGATAACTGTGGTCGCAGGCGTGATTGCGCTGTTTGTCAAAGGGTAGCGTCTGTATGACGAACTCAGCAATCACCAACGACTCCCCTGGCTCGGCGCTCTTTCCCGAGTTCGATACGCTCTACCACCTGATCGCCGCGGAAACCGATGGCTTGACCGACGAACAACTCGACTGGACGGCGGCGGACTACGGCTGGGCGGAGTGGAGCATCCGCGTCCAGCTCAGCCACATGGCGTCACTGATCTACCGCTGGCTGATACTCAGGTGGGGCGACACGACGTTCCCGGACGGTGAGCACGGGATCGAGGACGTCAATGGACTGGCGGCCTCCCCGTTCGACCGGCGTATGGATGACACTAAGTACTACGACCTGCCGGTAGTTATGGCCAAGCTCCGGGAAGGCATTGACCTCGCGCGTCGGGTGCTCGCTGAGCGCAGCGTGGGCTTTCTGCGCTCGCACACGGTGACCGTGACTCTGGATGGCGGGTGGGCGCTGATGATTCAGGCTCACCCAGCGGGAGTCGTCGCCACTGAACAGCCCAATACGGTGATGATGCAGCTAGAAGGGTCGATTCGCCACATATATTTTGAAGAGATCACGCACCTGTTCAACATCCAGCGGCTCAAGAGGGCGCAGGGACTTCAGACGGTGTCTGACCTGCCCAGGGCGGGGTACTGGACCCTGGACGGCTGGGACGTCAGTGAATCCTGAAGGCCGAGCCCCGGTTCTGGGATAGACCCCGGAAGTGACGACTCAGAGACTATCTCCCCTGGGACACCGTTCCCATCATTCGATCCCTGATCTCCGACGGCGTCTCCCGGATCCTGGCCCTGGCCGGCGAGTCCTGCCTGCTTGACACGCTGACCGCCGCCTCGGTCAGTAGCTCCACTCCGCCAAGAAAGTCCTCCACCCGGATATACTCCGCGCCGATTCCGGACTCCGGATCTCGGATCCCGGTCGTCGCGTTATGGTAGTTGCCCAGCGGAAAGGCCATCCCTGTGGCCGCGTAACCCCAAACGGCGAACGCGGTTCCTTCGCAGACTCCACCGCTCATAAGCTGTCGTTGGCATCGGAAATCGGGGGACCGCTTACGGATGGACTCCCGGGCCACAATGAGCGTCTGCTCAGCGTCGGCGTCGAAGGTGTACAGCGCGTCTCCGGTACGGATCACCGGGCCTGCGCCCTGCTCGACGCCGGGGATCAAGGGGCTTGACTCTATTGACACCACAAGCGTCTCCGGCGGGAGCGTGCCCGCCTCGGCCATCAGCCGCGCGCCGAACAGCCCGCCCTCCTCGGCCCGCGTAAACACAGCGTACACGTCCGTCCGAGCGCCCGAAGCGACCAGGCGCTCCAGTGCGGCAAGCGCCGCCGCGCATCCGGCCAGATCGTCTGCTGCCCGCATCCTGATGAATTCGCCGTCCAACTGGAAGTCCGGCAGATCGAATACGACCGGCACAGGCGGCGCGATCTCGACGCGCTCGCTAAGATCGATTCGGACCCTCCTCTGCTCCACGTCCAGTGGTGCGGTTCGGGCAGATGCCCGGGAGCCATCGGGGAGCAGCACGAGAACATCCGCCGGACGGGACAGCGACACTTCGGGGACACCGCCCAGCGCGACCGCGATCGGGCCGTCGTCATCGACCTCGACGATCTCGAAACCGGGATGGTCCATATGCGCGACAAACGCGATCGGCGGATCATCGGTTTCGGAGTTAGAGTAATGGGCGATCACGTTGCCGAAGTCGTCCCTGTCAGCCCGAAGCCCGATGCTCCGCAGGAGTTCGAGTATGTAGTTGGCTGGCGCATCTTCATGAAACGGAGCCGCGGGCCGCTCTCCGAGGTGTTTCAGGATGTCCAATGCCCGCTGTTCGAGTTCGTTCATATCTACAGTGCGTACCCCCAACTCGATTGATACGAAAGCGTACCAACGCCGCCCTTACCCCGCAACTTGTGACCCCCGCATCGCTGTCATATACTGCTTTCCACTTCAGACTATCGGTCAGCTCCGGGAGGGACTCCAATGCAGGTCGGATTCTTCACAATGCCGCTTCATCCGCCCGGCTCCGACATCACGCAGACTCTGGACGACGACCTGCACCAGATCGAGGTGCTGGACAGGCTCGGATACGCCGAGGCGTGGATCGGCGAGCACTTCACGACTGTCTGGGAGAACATACCGGCGCCGGATATGTTCATCGCCAACGCGCTCGCCCGGACATCCGATATCAAGCTCGGAACCGGCGTCACCTGTATGCCCAACCACAATCCATTCATGATCGCGCACCGGATCGCGCAGCTCGACCACATGGCCAAAGGTCGGTTTCAGTGGGGCGTCGGATCGGGCGGCTTCCCGGGAGACTTCGAGGTTTTCGGATTCGACCCACAGGGAAACGACCATCGGCAGATGACACGCGACTCCATCGAAACTATCCTGAAGATCTGGGATGATCCCAAACCCGGAGTCTATGAGGGGAAGTACTGGCGATTCACAATTCCGGAACCGGTCGACGAGTTTGGACTCCGGTTCCACGTCACCCCGTACCAGAAGCCCCACCCGCCCATCGGCGTGGCAGGGGTGTCCCCCAACTCCGACACGCTCATCCTCGCCGGTGAACGCGGCTGGATACCTATGAGCATCAATCTCGTTCCCGCGCGCATCCTCAGCACTCACTGGGAGGCGGTGGAGAAGGGCGCAACAACGACTGGACGGACTCCGGACCGTCGTGATTGGCGGATCGCGCGGGAAGTTTACGTCTCCGAGACGTCCGAACAGGCCCGCCGCGAAGCGCTCGAAGGTGTGATGCGACGCGACTTCGAACAGTATTTCCTCCGGCTCATGCCCAAGCTGCGAATGCTGGACCTGCTCAAGGTTGACCCGGACATGCCCGATTCGGAGGTTACGGTCGAATACCTAGTCGACAACATATTCGTAGTCGGCAGCCCGGACGAGGTGACCGAGAAGCTGGCGAGGCTCTACGACGACGTTGGCGGTTTCGGTGTCCTGCTGGCCATGGGTCACGAATGGCAGCCGTACGATCAGTGGGTGCGTTCTATGGAGCTGCTCGCAACCGAGGTCGTCCCACAGCTGCCGACCCCCAACTAGGCGGCTGGAAAGGTCGATATGGAGCCCGGCGACATCATCGTCGTTCAGCTTGACGCCGGTCCGCGGCTGGGACGGTACATCGAGACAAAGGCCAGTCGGGTCCGAATCGCCATCGGGCGCAATCGCGAGGCCCAACTGCCGGCCACGCGGATCGTTCACGAAACTGGACTGACCGCATCCAGCTTCGAGCAGGTCGAAACCATCCGGCATGAGGCCGAGGCCATCTCGGAAGATTTGGACCTTCTGGAGCTCTGGGACGTGGTCTGCGACGATCGCCAGCCTCTTACCCTGTCCGACATTGGCGAGTTGTACTGGGGGATGGAGGTGAGCGCGGTCCAGATGATCGGCCTCCTGCTCCACCTTGCCCGCGATGACCTCCGTTTCGTCCGGGACGGCTCCCACTTCGTACCCGTGGATCGTGAGACCGTGGCAAACGAGATCGCGCGGCGGCAGCGAGTGGCCGAGCGCGCCGCCGATGCCTCCGCGCTGGCGGCCGCAGTCCGCGAGGGCGACCTGCCGCGCCTGCTGACCGACCATCAGTCGGACATCATGGACCACGTCAGAGGACTCGTCCTGTACGGCGACGACTACTCCAGAGCGGACTTCGCCAAGCGATTCCTCGAACAGACCGGAGTCAGGGGTCGGGACATGCAGAGGGGCGCCTTCGATACGCTGGTAGCCCTTGGGCTTATGGACCCGGATGAGCACCTGGCGCTGGAACGGGCCGGCATCGAGTCTGAGTTCACGACTGAGGTGGTTGCGGAGGCCGAGAGAGTCAATCAAGTTGACGTCCTCTCCGATCCGACTCGTGTGGACCTGTCCGACCTGCTGGTGCTATCCATAGACGACGAATCCACCAGGGATCGCGACGACGGCCTCTCCCTGGAGATGATTGACGGTCCCGCGTACCGTGTCGGCATTCACATTACGGATGTCGGCGCACTACTCAGGCGTAGCTCGGCCATCGACATCGAGGCCGACCGGCGTATGTCGTCGCTCTACCTGCCGGAGCAGACCATTCCCATGCTGCCCGCGGCCGTTTCCACGGACACGGGAAGTCTGTCGCCGGGAGCGCTGCGGTCAGCGGTCAGCCTGCTCGTCGACCTGGCTCCCGATGGCGAAGTAGTCCGGTGGAAGATGGTCAGGTCTGTCATTCGCAATCAGCACGCGCTCAGCTACGAAGCCGCGGACAGCGGCGTCTCAGACAAGTCGCACCCGCTCCACACGAGGCTGCGGGCGTTGCACCGACTCGCGATGGAGCTGAGGGCCGCGCGGGAAGCCAAGGGCGCCCTCAACCTCGGCCGGGATGAGTTGACGGTGAAGGTGGACGAAAATGGGCAGATCGATGTCTCCGTCACGCCCCGCTCGGCGCCGTCCCGGAGCCTGGTACAGGAGTACATGGTCCTGTACAACTCACTGCTGGCAGCGTACTGTTCAGACAACGACCTTCCGGCGCCGTTCCGGTCTCAAATCGTCTCTGATGTCTCTGACATCGAGGCGCAGGTGCCCGAAGGCCCGCTCCAGTGGTACCTGATGGCGCGCCGGCTCTCTCCCGCGACTGTGGGCGCCAAGGCCGCCGCGCACGGCTCGCTTGGCGTAGATGCCTACACACAGGCCACGTCGCCGCTCCGAAGATACCCTGACCTTGTCGTCCAGCGCCAGATCTCCCACCACCTGCATACCGGAGAGACGCTGTACGATGAAAGCTCTGTGACGTCGATCGCGCACCGCGCCGATATGCAGGTGCGGCAGATGTCCCGAATCGAGAACAACCGGCGTCAATACTTCTTCCTGAAATGGCTGCGCCAGCGATCGGACGATGCAGAGTCCAGCACGGAGCCAGAGGCACACCAAGCCGTTGTCCTGGAGAATCCGGACAACCGAAGCGCCACCGTCGAACTAGTCGAATGGCCGTTTCGGTCGCGTGTCGCGCTGCCCAGATCTATCAAACCGGGCGAGGTCGTACCGCTCCACCTTCACGGCGTGGACCTGTGGCGTCGAACCGCTCAGTTCACGCTGGATGCGGCGCAGACCGGAGTTCACCCAAATCCACCGCCTAAAGCGCACGTCTGATCTGTTTCTGTAGCTAATTCAGCCTTGAACATGGGTACTTTACCTTCACCCCAGTAGGTGAAAGGACGAGTTGTCGAAAATGACCAATTTAGCTACGAAATTCAACCGCATCATCAATTAGGTGGTGGATTTGGGTTCAGCAGACTGTTGGACAACCCAAGAGGGCATAGCTATAATTACCTACCGTCTCAACGTGGTCGGCGTTGTCACTGACATGCCGAGGTGGTGGAATTGGTAGACACGCAGCGTTGAGGGCGCTGTGGCCTCAAATGGCTGTGGGAGTTCGAGTCTCCCCCTCGGCACCACCAAAGACGGTCTGGACATCTCGTTTCAACTGGGCGACGTAGCCAAGTGGTCTAAGGCGGGGGTCTGCAAAACCCCTATTCGGCGGTTCGAATCCGCCCGTCGCCTCCAAGACAAACATGGGGTAAGGGCCTCCGGCGAAAACCGGAGGCCCTTCCTTATCGGAATTGGCCGATAAACAGACTTCGACACGCGCAATGAAGACCCTGCGTTAGCGGGCGAACACCGCGCAGTACCACTGCGGCGGGTGGCGTTGACGCTGGAGTCAGCCCTCGCCGGTCAGAAGACGCTTGGGGTTTTCGACCATTATGGTGTGAAACTGCTCCTCAGAAAGACCTATCTCTCCACCGAGAATGGCAAGGCCCTGCGTGGAGAGGAAGTCGTACCCGCTTCCTCCGTACATGGCGTAGTCGGACCGGTAGCAGACGTCATGAGAGAGAAGAAGGTTCCTGACGTATCCCGCGTCCACGATCTCCTTTATCCGGTTGAGCATCCGCGCTCTTTCGAAGTCGTTGATGGTGGTGAGGGTGCCCATGCGATCGAAGGAGATGTACGCTCCGCGCTCCGCAATCTCGCGGTGGTATCGGTGGATCGGAAAGCTTCCCGAGTGTCCGATTACGACGCGCCCGGGGTCGACGCCTTCCTGTTGGAGGACGTCAAGCTGTTCGAGTCCCTGTGGGCCGCGCGTGGCGTGGGTGGTCAGCGCGACGCCGGTTTTCATCTGGGCCCGCGCGGCGGCTCTCAGCACGCGCTCTTCGATCGCGGACAGCCAGTTGAAGTGCGCTCCGATCTCCCCGATCACGCCCGCACGGACGTCGGTGCCGTCAATTCCCTCAGTGAGGTCTCTCACCATCTCCTCGGCAATCTGGTCGGTTCTCATGCGCCACAGCCGCTGCTCGTAGTAGGTCTCGCGGTACCAGCCGCAGCCGAGGACTACGTTGATGCCGGTCTTGACCGCCATGTCCCTGACGGCGACGGCGTGCTTGAGGTGGTTCAGCTCCGAGTCGAACAGCAGGTCGTGATCGTTCTCTCTCAGTCCGCCGCTCGTCTGGTCGATGAGCGTGACCCCGCCCGCGTCCTTGTATCGCCTCAGCTCGATCTCCGCGATCTCAGGCTCGTTCAGATATGCCCTGGCGTCCCAGGTGTCCCTCATCAGGTCGAGATAGATGTGCTCGTGAATCAGCGTGAATCCCAGCCGGTCGCCCGGAATGGGGCCGGTGACGGTCATTACTTCAGAAGCCAATTTACAGACCTCCATGTCCTTTTATGTTCACGAATCGAAGTAGGCCGGGGCCATCTCATCCACCCAGATATTTATGTCAGTGGCGCAGACTGACGCTATCCCTGGATTCCCGCGTGCGCGGGAATGGCGGATGGGTACTGGCGATTTCCCGCCTATGTCAGCATTATGTGGACACGGTGATAGAGGGGCTCCCAGCTTTGGAAGCTCGGCTTTCACTCCTCCATTCCCCAGAGCTTGTGGAAGTGGTTCAGGGGACCGTGCCCGCCGCCCATTGGGAAGTTGGTGCGGATGGCGGCCGTGACGTAGTCCTTGGCGTCCCGCACCGCATCGGGAACGGGTAGGCCCATGGCGAGTCCGGCAGCCACTGCCGACGCGAACGTACATCCGGTGCCGTGTGTGTTGGGCGTGTCGATTCGCTCGGCGGTGTAGGTCAGGAACTCCGTGCCGTCATAGAGCATGTCGGTCGCGGGTCCATCGAGATGACCGCCTTTGACGACCGCGTTAGCCGCGCCGATCTCCTCGACGAGCAGCCGCGCGGCCTCCTTCTGATCGTCGGGCGACCTGATTTCGAGTCCCGTAAGGACCTCGGCCTCGGGAACGTTCGGCGTAACGACAGCGGCCCTCGGGACGAGGACGCTCCGAAGCGCCTCGACCGCCTCTTCTCGCAGCAGCCGGTCGCCGCCCTTGGCGACCATCACGGGATCAACAACCAGCGTCGTCAACCCGTGCTCATCCAGCTTGTCCGCGACCGTCGTGATGATCTCCGAGCTGGAGAGCATTCCGGTCTTGACCGCATCCGTTCCAATGTCAGAAACGATCGCGTCGATCTGACTCCGAATCAGGGTTAAGGGCAGCTCAAACACGTCGGTGACGCCGAGGGTGTTCTGCGCGGTAATGGCGGTAAGCGCAGATGTCCCGTATACGCCCAGCGCGGCAAACGTCTTCAGGTCGGCCTGGATGCCGGCCCCTCCGCCGGAGTCCGATCCGGCTATCGTCATCGCGCGGCATATACTCTTATCAGCCATTTAGCCCTACTTCCCAGATCGATCCGAGCCAGAAGACCGCCGTTGCGCCGAGCGGCTCTTTTTCAGAATGATCTCTTGGAGCTTTCGCACGCCGGCCCCGCTTACCGCCATCTTTCGACGGCGACGGCGCTTGCGTTCTCTGCGCTCACCCTTCGTCTGCGATTCATCTTCCCTCATATCGACCTACTCGTCTCGACCTACTCGTCAGGCCACAAGCTCCCGCTGTACGCGGCATCCCAGAACATGTACTCGTACCGCAGCGCCGTGTGGAAGACCCGCTCGACCCTTGACCTGTTCGGACCGAGGTCGGCGCCGTCGATGTAGTCTCCGCACCAGCGCACGAAGTCGCCGAGAACGGCGGGGCCGTGGAGGTCGATCCACTCCCGGTAGATCGGGTTGGACGGGCGTCTGCCCTCGTTCAGAAGCCTGGTTCCCCAGTCCAGGTACGTGCCCTCCGTGACGAAGCAGACCGTTACGATCTCCTCGAAGCTGCCTTCGAGTCCGACCCTCACCAGGAAGTCGCCGAACGCCCGCGTCACGGGCGAGGCGCTGACCGACGAGTACTCCTCTTGGGTTGCGCCCAGGATATCGAAAGCGCGCAGGAAGAAGTCGTTCTCAGCCGCCGCTTCAGGGTCGAGTATTCCGGACAAGAAGCCGTGCAGATGGCTGCCTGCGGCCAGGTCCGGGGCCTTTGCGACCCCCATGCTGATCATCGCGACCAGATCGTTGACGAACACGTAGTCCTGCAGGAAGTAGCGTCGTCCCCTCGCCAGAGAGAGAGAGCCGTCGCCCATCTCGTTGACGAAGGGGTGGTTCACCATCCGCCGCCACAGATCGGCATGCCGCAGTTTCAGCTCCCGCGTAATGGACATGGATGCTACTCCTCAACGAGGTCGGCCCTGAACGCGTCCTCCGCGTTGACCGAGTCTTTTATCATTCCCTGCTCTTTCATCCAGCTGACGAAGCTCTCCCATCGACCGGACTCCTGGCTTCCAAATCCCCCGGAGCTGGGCTGCCACAGTGGGACCAGGAGGTCGGCGCCCGGTCGATCGATCCCTTCATCGATCTCCCCGCCAGGATTGTGCTCAACCAGTATATCGACTCCGCCTTGGGGGTCACCTATGGCGTCGTTGTACCCCTTCTTGAGCGCCCGGACGAACCGCTCCGCAACATCCCGGTTCTCTTTCAGGTAGTCCTCGCTCGTCACCAGCACCAACTCATAGTAATCCGGGACGCCCCACTCCTCCATCTTCATGATGTTGACCGGGTGGCCCATGTTTTCCAGCAGAATACTTTCGTGAGTCCAGTACGCACCGACGGCCGCATCCACCTGGCCGGAAATCAACGACTCGGCGATGTTAAAGCCGATATTCACCAGCTCCACGTCCGCAAGTCCGTTCGAGCCGTCCGCCTTCAACATTGTGTCCAACAGCGGCTCGTTGGTCGGAATGCCGGGATAGCCGACCTTCTTTCCAACAAGGTCGGCCGGGCGATTGATTTCAGAGGACTGGAGCGCCATTACAGAGTTCAGGGGATGCTGTACGATCCCGACAATGGACACAACCGGAACGCCCTTGTTCCTCGCGAGGATCACGTCCGGCTGGTAGCTGATCCCAAAGTCATCCTCCCCGGCGCCGACCGTCTGCAGGACGGTGGACGGGTCCGACGGCGTGTACAGTGTCACTTTCAGGTTTTCGTCAGCGAAGTAGCCTTTCTCCTCCGCGATGAACAGGCCCAGGTGGTTGGCGTTCGGATACCAGTCCATCGCCAACTTGACCTCCGCCACGTCTTCTTCACCACCACATGCAGCGGCCAGCAGCGCAATCAGCGAAAGCGCGAGAGCCACAAGTCCGGTCAGCGTTGATATCATCTTCATTGATTTGTCCCCCTTACCTGGAATCCTGCTCTACAATTGCCGATCCGTTAACTCCGGTCACTCATCATCGGGCCTGTCACTGTGAGCTGCGCGCCACCACGGGATGGCAAGGCGCTCAACGACTCCCACCGACGCAAAGAGGCCAACACCGAGCGCGGACAGGATCGTGATAGCGGCAAAGACGCGCTCGGTCAGGAACTGCGGCTTGGAGCGGATCATCAGGTAGCCCAGTCCTTCGCTCGAACCCACCCACTCCCCTATCACCGCGCCGATGACGCTGACGGCAACCGCAATCCTCATGCCACTGAACAGGTAGGGGAGCGACGTAGGCACCTGCACCTTGATGAAGATCTGCCACCGGTTGGCGCCCAGCGTTCGCATCAGGCTGAACATGTCACGGTCCACCGACTTGAGACCGTCAACCATGTTCACCACTATCGGAAAGAAGCTGATCAGCCCAACGACGATCACCTTGGGAGCCAAGCCGTACCCTACCCAGATGAGCAGCATGGGCGCGATCACTATGATCGGGATCGTCTGTGAGGCGACAAGGAACGGGTACAGCGCCCTTTCCAGCGTCCTTGACATCCCAATGACGGCCGCCAGGATTACCCCGGATGCCAGAGCGAGACCGAATCCGACCATTATCTCCAACAGCGTCGTTCTCGTATGTCTCCACAGCAGTCCGCTGTCGTCAACCAGCGCCTGCCCGATATCGGACGGCGCGGGAAGCAGCCAGGTTTGCACATCGAAGGCGAGGACGTACCCTTCCCATACCCCCAGAATGGCCGCCACAATCAGCAGCGCCGGAAGCCAGCGACGGACAGCGCGACTGACCGACTGTCCCCAAGTCCTCGTCGCCGGTGAGGCGCGCATCTCCTGCACGTCGGCGCTCATGGATGCCGGTCCTGGACAGCGGCTTCCTCGCGGATCGCGGTGAGCAGCGCGGACTTCAGAGCCACGAACTCCGGGGCCGTCACGACATCGAGGCTTCGCGGCCTATCGAGATCGATCTCACGCACCACCTTCATGGTCCCCGGTCTGGCGGTCATCACATAGACGCGGTCTGAGAGGAACACTGCCTCATCCACGTCGTGCGTGACCAGTACAATGGTCTTGCGCAGCGACTTCCAGAGGCCCATCACCCACTGGTGGATCTGGCTGCGATTCAGGGCGTCCAGCGCCCCGAATGGCTCGTCCAGCAGGAACACCTCCTGGTCCGCGAGCGCAGTCCGGAGAAATGCGGCGCGCTGACGCATCCCGCCGGACAGCTCGCTGGGATACGCTCTCTCGAACCCCTCCAGTCCGAACCGGCCCATATGCTCGCCGGCGCGCGCGACCGCCTCTCGCCGCGGCACGCCCTGAAGCTCCAGACCCAGTATGGCGTTGTCCATCACGCTCCGCCACGGCAGCAGCAGGTCCTTCTGCTGCATGTAGCCGACGGTCCCCAATCGCTTCCGGCCCCGCCGTCCGTGAAGAGACACAATTCCGGACGTTGGCTCGTCCAGCCCGGCGATTATGTTCAGAAGGGTACTCTTGCCACACCCGGAAGGCCCGATGATGGTGACGAACTCGCCCTGCGCCGCATGGAAATCGACGTTCGTCAGTACGGGAAACGGCTGGCCGTCCAATTCAAGCGTCTTCGAGAGAGCTCGCACAGTTATGGCGAACTCTCTACCATCACGCCCGGACGCCGGGGCGTCAAGCCCAGTTGGGTGGCACTGTGTTATGTCCGCGGACGATGTCAAAAGAAAACCGCCCTCCTATCCGGATGGGCGGTGCAAAGTGTCCGTGGACTCTACCTAAGTCCCTTCGCTGGCATTATCCAGATCAGGTTCTAGGGGTCGACAGCGTTTCGGCTGCCCTCTCAGCCCGGCTTCCCGAGCTCCCCCAAGGGTCATGTTCGAATTTGGGCCAAGTCTAGCCTCATCTCCTGCCGATGTCAACCAACGGCGCGAATCGGAGTCTGTGTCAGTTTGGTCGGAGCCATCCGGTGAGGGCGCTCCCCGCCCCTACCTCATGGGGCGGCGGCCGGGGTCTGGGCAGGGATGGCCGGGGGCTGGGCAGGGATGGCCGGGGTCTGGGCAGGGATGGCCGGGGTCTGGGCAGGTTTGAAACCTGCCCCTACCGACTATCCGCATGGAGGGTCAGGGGTCGTCGAATTTGCCGATGTAGCCGCCGGAGTAGGCGCGCGGGTCGCCGTTCGCGGCGAGCAGCGCCCTGTAGGCCCTGGCTTTGACCTCTTCGATCTCCTCCTCGGTCGCTTCTCTGCCCCTACGTCTGTCCTCTTCGGTGGCGCTGTCCATGATCTTCTGGATGTGTTCGTTCAGCTCGCGCTGGGCCGATTCCAGCCACTCGGGAGTGCCGGGGATGTCCTCCGGGGGGATCTCGTCGGCGGGGTCTTCGGGGGGATCACAGTCCACGCCGAGGGCGCGGTCGAGGAGTATCTGCGCAACGTCTATGCGGTGACAGGGCTTTACGGCCAGGTCGTCGAGGTCGGCGTCAAGGATGCCGGTGAGGACGGTTATCAGGGTGCGGCCGTCGTCGGTGACGGTGTGGATGTATTCCTGGGTGTGGGAGACGAGCTCCGACCTGAGGTCGTCGTGGTCGTGGTCCTCGGTGAAATGCGGCGGGTCGTCGAAGGTCGGGGGAGGGCCGAGGGAGTCGTGCAGGGAGTCGTCGATCTGCGTGACGGTCCCGGATACGGTCGAGCCGCCGTGGTGTGATGGTCCGACGGGTGTGGGGTTGTCCCTGGCCGGTGTTGGGTGATCGGCGTGTGTTGACCGATCGGAGTCGGGGCAGGGGCGCCTGGGGGCTTTGCCGAATCCCCTGTCGAGGAGGATGCGTGTGGCCCTGATGCGGTTGTGCGTGTTGGCGCGTGGGAAGTCGCCCTGCGCGATGTCGTGCAGTCTGTCGACGACGTTGCGGATTTCGCCGGTGGCGTCTCGGATGTCACCGGCGAGGGTGTCTGGCTTGTTGTGTTGGGTGTGTGAGCACATGGGTTTTTCAGGTATCAGGGATCAGGTATTTGTCTCTGAGTACGTATGTTCTACGATAGGGGATGTGGACGGGGTTGTCAAGGGTGAATCGAGGGCAGGGGGCGAGACGCCACCGGGCGGAGGGGGCTTCACTGCAATGTGCCCACAAGATTGAGACAGGCTCACAGATTCGTTCCCCAGGGCCGTTGGCATATGGGCAGGTTTCAAACCTGCCCCTACAGGGTGTTCGGATCAGGCTTGAAACCTGTCCCCACAGGGCGTTCGGATACGGGTGAGACGACGGCGCTCTTCCTAACTCCTGATTTTTTTCGGAGGCCTCGCCATGAACACCAGGGCCATCGATACCAGCGCCGCGGCTGAGAATCCGAGGAAAGCGTTCTCGTAGCTGCCGGTCGTGTCGTAAACCCATCCGCTGATGATCGGGCCGGCGATTATTCCCAGCATCTGGATGCTCGACCTGAATCCCTGAATGGTCGCATACGACCGCCGTCCGAAGTAGTCCGCAATAAGCGACTGCGGGATTACTGAAATCCCGCCCTGCGCCGCGGAGAACGCCACCAGTACCGGGATTACTGAAGCGACGTTGGGGGCGCGCGCCATGAAGATTATCGCCACGGACATCAGCGCCAGCGACGCAACCATCACATAGCGCTTGTTGACGAAATCGCCGAGGGCGCTGAGGCCGAAGCGACCGGGGATGCTCATCAGGCCGACCGCCCCGGCCAGGGCCGCGGCGGTGACGTTCGAGGCGCCCAGGTCCACGAAGAACGGCACGAGGTGCAGCCCGATTCCTCCGCTGACCAGTGACCGGGCCATGATGGAGAGTGTGAGAAACCAGAAACTCGACGTCCGCAGCGCCTCACGCGCCGTAAAGTCGCCGGACAGGTCGGGCATCATCGGGCGACCGCGGCCCCCGGGGGACTGCGCATCATCGGGCGGGCGTCCGTCGGGGTAGTATCCGTAGGGCTCGGGTCGATGCCGCATCACGGCGGCCACCGGCGGACCGAGCGCGGTGATGAATACGCCGACCATGATGGCGGCGGTCCGCCAACCGAACGACTCAACCAGCCAGCCCAGCGCCGGAACAAAGAGTCCACCGATACCCACACCGGACCACATTATGCCAAACGCGAGACCGCGCCTGCGGTCGAACCAGTTTGCCACACCCGCGGTGATCGGCGTGCTCATCCCGAGGCTGTTTCCGAGCGCGATCATGAAGACGTACACGAGGAAGAAGACGGTCAGGCCGTTGACACGGCTCATAGCCATGTAGCCGAGTCCCATGAGTGGGATGCCGACGATTATCAGCCTGCGGGGCCCGAGCCTGTCAACAGCCCACCCTTCGATCGGTCCGAGAAGGCCGGACTCCAGACGCGCGACGCTGAAGACCACGGAGATGGTGGTCCGACTCCAGCCGAACTCCCTGCTCAGCGGGATGATGAAGTTGCCGAACCCGTGAAAGTTGATGCCGGACGCGATCGACATGGCGACCCCGCCGGCGGCGACGATCCACCAGCCGTAGAACAGGCGGCGGTTGTTTGTGGTAGAGGTTTTCAGTTTTGAGTTATCAGTTGTCGGTTTGGCTACACGATCCAACGCGGGTAATCAACGACAGGGAAGTTGTCCGGGTCCAGAAACATCCTGATCTCGCTTACGAATGGCATCATTCTGCCGCATCTGTTTTCTCCCGTGGAAGTTCTGAGAATCCATGGACGGCGGCAGGATGCCGGCGCCCGATCCATGAATCCTGACTCCTCAGTACCCGATGGCGAAGCCGTCCCGCCTGGGGTCGGCTCCTCCCTGGAAGGTGCCGGACTGCTGGTCGATCAGGATTCCCTGCGCGCCGCCAACGATGGCGGAGAAGGGCTCGGCCAGCTCGATTTCGTGGCCCCTGTCGGCGAGCGCGGCCCTCACCTGCGGCGGGAACCGCTCCTCCACCACGACGTTGCGCCCCTCGAACACGCGCAGCCTGGGGGCTTCAATCGCCTCCTGGACATTCATTCCGAAGTCCAAAACGTTCATCACGAACTGCGGGGTCGTCTGCAGGATTCCCCAGCTACCAGGCGTGCCGAGGCTGACGTGGAACCTGCCGTCGCGGAAGGTCTGGGTCGGCGCGACGCAGAAATCGACGCGCTTGCCGCCTTCCATCCTGTTGGGCGCGCCCTCCTCGAGGTCGAACCAGAACGCCATGTTGTTCAGGAACACCCCTGTGTCACCGGGCGCGACGGCCGATCCGAACCCGCCGCCGAGCGTCTGCGTGACCGACACGACGTTGCCGTCGGAGTCCGCGACCGCAAAGTGGGTGGTCATGCCGCCGTCGAACTCATCCGGGCTACCGGCCTTGACCGACCCGGAAGGCACGATGCGGCTGAACTGCTCCCCGGATACCGACGCGGCCGTTGCCCGGTCGATAAGCGCCCTCCGGGACTCGGCATATCCGTCCGACAGCAGAGCGGAAATCGGCGCGTTGACGTGGTCGGGGTCGCCACCCCACCTGATCCGGTCGGCGACCGCCAGCTTGACGCTCTCGATGAACAGGTGGAGCGTCTCAGGGTGCTGGAAGATCAGGTCCGTGCCGCTGAATCCCTCCATCAGCTTCAACGTCTGGAGAAGCTGGAACCCGGTCGAATTCGGCGGGACGGAGAATATCTCATAGTCTCTGTAGCCGATGCTGATAGGCTCGCACCATTCGGCGTCGTAGGTCCCGAGGTCCTCCTCGGTGAGCTGACCACCGAGCTCCCTGGCTCCCCTGACCAACCTGGCGGCGAGGTCGCCGCGGTAGAACTCGTCCTTGCCGCCCCTTGCAATCGCGCGGAGCGACTCCGCGAGCTGCGGCTGTTTGACCCGCGCCCCCGGCCTGGGACCACGGCCGTCCCTGACGAAAATGCCCGCGGAGGGGAATCTCGACAACCTGGGAACAGAGTTGGATATAGCGTGCGCGTTGAACGCCGTGATCGCCGTGCCGTGTTCGGCGTACCCGATCGCGGGGCCGAACACTTGCTCGCGGTCGAGCCGGCCATACGCCTCGTGCAGCGTCAGCCAGCCGGCCACGTTGCCCGGCACGAGCGCCGACCGGATGCCGACCTCCTTGTCTTCATCGGTGTACTCTTCAGGGTCCGCGGCCGCCGGCATTCGTCCGGAGAAGTTGAGCGCCCTGACCCGGTCTTCCGCCGCCACGTAGGCCAGCGCGACCCCGACACCACCGGCGCCGGACATGAACGGCTCGCACACGTTGAGGGTGGAAGCCACGGCGACCGCGGCGTCGAACGCGTTTCCTCCGGCCAGCATCGTCCGGACACCGGCCAACGAAGCGAACGGATGCGCGGAGGCAGCCATACCGTTTGCGCCCACGGCGGCGGGACGGGCCGCGGGAGGAGTAACCGACAGAGTAACCATTTTCAACACTCCTGAACTCAGAGCTTACCGGGACTTGTCATAACAGCCGCCGCACCCTCGGGTCGCCGGGAGTACAGGCCCTTCGCCCGAGTAAAGACGGTCCGGATGGGTTGCATGGGGGCCATTTGCCCTCAGCTCTCAAGGACTTACCACCGCGCTCAACGCTAGTTGGCGCCCCACGATATGTCAAGATCGGCCCAATGCTCCTCAGAAGGTGCGAACCGTCATCTCAGGCGGGGCCCGCCCGGCGCTCGGCGCCCGGCTGCGCCTCATGCCGGTCACGTTTGCGTCTTGGTCGGTCCACTCCATACCACGGTTACTATCTACCAAAGCCCCCTCATCGAAACGTTGCCGGGCTATCCCCTAACTCGTTACAATACGGGCTGTCGGGGCGTAGCGCAGTCGGTAGCGCGCCACGTTCGGGACGTGGAGGTCGCTGGTTCAAGTCCAGTCGCCCCGACCAGTTGTGTCGTTGAACCCTGAGAGTACGCCCCCTTTCTGTCAAGCAGGTATGCCCCAGCAAGCCGGTCCGGGCTTCGCGTGACCCGGCGCCTACGGGCTGGGGATGGATCAGCTCTCCAAGGAGAGAACTTTCGTGAACGGTGATGACGGTCGCGTCGGAATCCTCATGGGTGGCGGCCCCGCTCCAGGTATCAACAGCGCCATAAGCGCAGCAACCATAGAAGCCGTGAACCACGGGTACGAGGTGATCGGGATACTGGACGGCTTTTCCCACCTGATGAAGGGCCGGACCGACATGATCCTGCCGCTGGCCATCGCCGACGTCGCCCAGATACACCACCGCGGCGGCTCGATTATCCGAACATCGCGGGAGAACCCGACACGGCGTGCCGAATACCTCGAGAACACCGTTTCGGCGCTCGAACAACTCGGTATTTCCTACCTGGTGACGATCGGTGGAGATGACACCGCCTTCAGCGCATCCGAAGTCTCCAGGCACGCGGGCAGCCGAATCAGGGTAGCCCACATCCCCAAGACGATCGATAACGATCTGCCGCTGCCCGGCAATATGCCGACGTTCGGGTACGAGACGGCGAGACATCTGGGAACGGAGCTCGTCCGCAACCTGATCGAAGACTTCAGGACGACCAACCGCTGGTACTTCGTAACAGCTATGGGACGCGCCGCCGGCCACCTCGCCCTCGGAATCGGCAAGGCCGCCGCCGCCACGCTGACGATCATACCGGAGGAGTTCCCAGGTGACCGCATCAGCCTCAGAGAGGTCTGCGACGTACTGGAGACCGCGATTCTCAAGCGTCGCGTAATGGGCAAGGAGCGGGGACTTGCGGTTGTGGCGGAGGGGATCGCGGAGAAGTTCGATCCCCTGGAGCTGGTCGATATCCCAGGGGTCGAGGTGTCACGAGACCAGCACGGCCATCTTAGACTCGGAGACATCCAGCTGGAGAAGGCGCTCAGACGCGAGATACAACGCCGCTTCGCCGCCCGCGGCGACGACCTGGCAATCATCGACAGCAACGTGGGGTATGAACTGCGCTCGTATCCGCCGATCCCGTTCGACATCGACTACACGCGCAGCCTGGGTTACGGCGCCGCCAGATTCCTGCTGACGGGCTTGGACGAGAAATCCACGGACAACGGTGGTCTGATATGTCTGGTGGACGGCCGGATCGAGGCGCTGCCGTTCAGCCAGCTTCGCGATCCGGCGACCGGACGGACGCGCGTCCGCACCGTGGATATAGAAGGTCATGGATACCGCGTCGCACGCAAGTACATGATCCGGCTCGAGAAGGCGGATCTCGCGAATCCGGAGATGCTGCGCAGGCTTGCCGCAGAGGCCAGAATGTCAGCGGACGACTTCGTCCGAAGGTTTGGCGGTGTGGTAGAGTTGGCCGGAGCAGTATAGGTTCAGAGGAAGGCAAGGATGACCGCTCGATCTCTGGTTGATACCGCCAAGGCGCTGATCACGCCAGGCAAGGGCATACTGGCCGCGGACGAGAGCACACGGACGATCGGGAGCCGATTCGCTGCGCTCGGCGTCGAGAATACCGAGCAGAACCGCCGCGATTACCGGGAGATGCTGTTCAGCACCGGCGGCGTCCACAACTATATCAGCGGCGTTATCCTGTACGACGAGACACTCAGGCAGCGCGGATCCGACGGCACGTCGATCGTCGATCTGCTGTCTCAGCGTGGCATAATCCCCGGCATCAAGGTGGACACCGGCGTGCAGGCGCTGGCCGGGGCGCCCGGAGAGACGGTCACTGAGGGTCTGGACGGGCTGCGCGATCGGCTGCGCGAGTACAGGGAGCTGGGCGCCCGGTTCACGAAGTGGCGGGCCGTCATCAACATAGGTCCGCGAATCCCCAGCGTATACTGTATCGAGGCGAACGCGCACGCGCTGGCGAGATACGCCGCCCTCGCACAGGAGACCGGTCTGGTCCCAATCATCGAGCCCGAGGTGATTATGGATGGCTTTCACAGCATCGACAGGTGCTACGAGGTGACCGAACTCTCCTTGAGGCGGACCTACGATCAGCTGCTGAGTCAGCGTGTGGGGCTGGAGGGAACTCTGCTCAAGCCCAACATGGTCGTGTCCGGCAGGGACGCGACCGACCGGGCCGGGCCGCGGGAGGTGGCTGAGAAGACCGTGGACTGCCTGATGCGGACTGTCCCGGCCGCCGTGCCAGGGATCATGTTCCTGTCCGGCGGACAGAGTGACGAGGAAGCGACCGCCAACCTGAACTCCATTGTTCTTCGAGGACAGGAGGTTGGAGCGCCCTGGGAACTGAGTTTCTCATTCGCGCGGGCCTTGCAGTCCGCGCCGATGAACACATGGGCGAACGGACACAGTCGGGACGCCGCCCAGCGGGAGTTCTATCTAAGGGCCGACCTGACCGCCGCAGCGCGCAGAGGCGAGCTCACTCCGCAGCAGACCGCAGCATCGTAGCGAGCGGGCGCGGCTACGGCACGTCCATCCGCTTCAGGCGGTACACGGTGAGCAGCCAGAACGCTACTGCCACAAGCGCCGCCCCGATAATCGCAACGGGCAGATCGACGACTCGATCGGCTATCTCGTCCATACTGGCGCTGTCCAGCCCGTACATGATGGAAATGGTGTACGCTCTTATGCTCAGGTACTTCACGCCCGGGATCAGCGAGGCCAGGCCCTCCCACAAGAACACGTACACGATGGCGAAGGACAGCGCCCTGGTGGTCATCAGCCCGGCCCACGTGAACACAGAGGCGTACGCCGCCACCCCGATCAGCAGCCCCGCGCAGACAGCCGCCACGGCCTTGAGGTTCCCGTCCAGGCCGATGTAGGTCGTCACGAGTCCGCTGACAACCACCATCGGCGCGGCTATCAGAATCGGGGCAACGAGCTTGGGGAGCGCGATCTTCCACTTGGCGATCGGCGTCATCACTATGAAGCTGAGCGTCCTGTCCTCCAGGTCGTTGCCAAATGAAGAGGTCGCAAGCGCCATCGTCACGATCGGAACGACCACGCCGGCCATCAACGTATCTACCCCGGCGGCAAATTCATCTCCGGCGCCACTGTCATCGCCCGAAGCGAGACGCGCTGTCACCGTAAGCGCAACCGGCACAAGCGCGAGAAGACCGACGATCAGCAGACGTCTGACTCCGATGATCTGTCTCAGGGATAAGTTCAGAATCGCGCGCATCTACCGTTCCACCATGTACTCGAACAGGCTTTCGAGCGACTCGTCCATAGGCTCCACCCTGGTCAGCCGGATGCCGCGCTCCTGCGCCAGCCTCGGAAGCGTCGTTTGAAGCTCAGCCACGTTCCGGCTGTGAACGACCAGGGAACGGTCGTCTGAAAACGCTATGGAATCTATGGAGTCCATCTCGACTATCGCCGAAGCCATCGCGTTGGGCTGGTCAACCACCACCCTCACCTGGTAAGCGTGCTCATCCAGCCGCGCGCGGATCGCGCGAAAGTCGCCCGCCGCGGCCAGCTTGCCGCTGAGCATCAGCAGAATCCGGCTTGCCAGGGTCTCGACCTCCTCCAGAATGTGAGATGAGATCAGGATGGTCTTGCCCTCGGAGGCCAGACGCTCCATCGAGTCCTGGAAATCAAGACGTTGGCGCGGGTCGGTGCCGTTCAGGGGTTCGTCGAGGATTATCACGTCGGGGTCGTGGACCAGCGCTGCCGCGAGCCGCATCCGCTGCCGCATTCCGCGGGAGTATCCCCCCATCGATCGATTCTGGGCGTCTTCGAGTCCGACCATCTCGATCACTCGGTCGGCCGCGGCCACGACATCGGTGATCCCGTGGAGCTTCGCGGAGGTCGTCACAAACTGCCGGCCGGTCAGAAACGGGTAGATCGACTCGTGCTCAGGCATGAACCCGACCCGCCTGTACAGGTCAGGGTTATCCCGGACAGCCTCGCCCGTCACGGTAATAGCACCCCTCGAACAGTTGCTGAGACCGGCGATCATGTACAACAGAGTCGTCTTGCCCGCTCCGTTGGGGCCCAGAAGACCTGTTACTCCCGGGGAGACCTGGAGGGAGATGTCATTGACTGCCACGACGCTGCCGAACCACTTCGACACCTCGGAAACCTCAATCGTCGCCCCTGTGGATGCCCCGTCGAACGTGGAGGTCTGGATGCTCATGTGACCAACCTCCTGTACCGCGCCCACAGTATGAACGCGGGGACGGCGACCACGACCAGCCACCACGCCACGGCGACCGGGGCAGGGAGGCGCACCACGCCGACGCCGTCCGACACGCCTTCGTACTTATCGAAGATCAGGTCGCTGACCTGGATCGGTATGCCGCCGAAGTCGATCAGCCGGACCCAGCTTCCAACAGCCCCGTACTCTGGCTCGCACACCGTATTGGGGCCGCCTCCCGACCCGCCGGCGCCAAACGTCACCGACACGCTCACGCTGCGGCCGGAGCCGTCTCCCGAGCTCTCTTCCGTCGTAACGCACTCCACCTCGGTCAATATGCCCACCGTGACCGTCGAGACCAGGAACAGACCTATGACTGCCAGCGACGCGTAGGCCCGCCTGGTGGTGAGGGCCGCCGCCGCCAACGGGATAGTCGTCGTCACGGCGGCTATCACGAGGCCCGCTGCCAGGAACCGCGGGATGTGCGCCCAGTTTTCCCGCAGATACTCGACCTGATCGTCCGCCCCCATGACCAGTCCGGCCAACAGCAGCACCTGTCCGGCGTAGATGAAGACGAGGCTGACCGCGAAGAACGCGAGCCATCTGCTCAGCACGTAGTCGTTTGAAGACAGCGGCCTCACGAGGTACAGGTTGATGACGCCATTCCGCCGGTCGGGGCAGAGCAGCTCCGGAGCTATGATCGCGGCAAATATCAGCAGAATCGGAGAGACGATCTGGTAGTAGTCCGGCGGACCGGGTAAGTCCGCCACGTCGGCGAACACTTGCCCAAGCAGCCCGGCCATGATGGCAAGCACCCCCGCCGGAACCATGACCGACACCAAGAACAGGATTGGGAGCACCTTGGCCCATGCGCCGCGCCCCAACCCGAAACAGGTGCGAACGCCGTTGATGAACAGCGCCTGCCGAGCGCGGCCTCGACCTTCTCTCGGCCCGTCGTAGTGGCGGTAGCCGAGGTCGAAGACCTGGCCTTCGGGAGCGTTCAACTCCGGCCCTCTCTGAAGATCTCGGATAACCGATGGCGACGCGGGCCGAGCCGCCTGAGCCTCGATCCGACCTCGACAAGCGCGTCTCTGATCTCGTCGTACTCGGCGTCCCCGACCCCTTCGACGGCAATGGATACCCCATCCAGGGAGGCTTCCAGTCCACGGCCCGACAGGGCAGTTATCAGCTCTTCCACCCGACCGTCGACATCGATAAAAACGGTCTCAGATTCCGTGGTGAACCCCGCGACATCGCCGGACTCCACCACATCTCCGCCTTCGAGCACGATAATACGGTCGCAGGTAGTCTCAACGTCGCCCATCAGGTGAGTCGAAAGCATGATGCTGATCCCGAACTCGCGTCCGGTCCGACGGATCAAGGCCAGCATCTCCTCGCGTCCGACCGGGTCCAGCCCCGAGGTCGGCTCGTCGAGAAACACCAGCGCCGGGTCATGCACAAGGGCCTGCGCCAGCTTCACCCGCTGCTTCATGCCGGTCGAGTACTCGCCGATGGACCTGTAGCGCTCCTCATCCAGCCCGACATGCCTGAGAATATCGGCGGACCGGCTCCGGGCCGATCCCGGGGGCAGGCCGCTGATCTGCGCCATGTGCGTGAGAAACTCCGTGGCGGTCATCGCGGGCGGCAGACAGTCGTGCTCGGGCATGTACCCGAGATGGGTGCGGACCGCCAGATTCTCGTAGGGCTTCTCGCCCATCACGACCGCCGATCCCTTGGTCGGGACCAGCAAGCCAAGGAAGAGCTTCATCGCCGTGCTCTTGCCAGCGCCGTTCGGTCCGAGCAGACCTGTGACCCCCTCGTCGAGGGTGAAGCTGACGCTGTCGAGCGCCACGGTGGACCCGTAGCTCTTCGTCAGATCGTTGGCCTCGAGGAGGGGTGGCATGTCTATAGTATAACCCTTGTCTGGTGTTAACCCACAGTCAAATCGGACGCAGGGTATTGGGGCAGGCTCAGGCTGCGAACACTCTTTCCGGCAGCCACTGGCGCCGTGTTAGGTCACACCGCAGGATCGCAAGGAACCGGCCGTCGGTGCTGTAAGCTCGGCAGCGTTCTTCAGAAGCGCCGAGGTCGATCGCAGGGCCCGTTGCCGGTATCGGACGCCCGTTTATAACCAGTTTCTGGTGCTGCTGACCAAGTATGAGCGCCCGCATGGACTCCAGGACGGAATCCGGAGGGTGGACGATGTCGGCCCAGGTCGCATCCTCAAAGCTCTGCTGCGCGTCTTCAAGGGCTACGGCGTCTTCAAGCTGAAATGGGCCGGTTGCCAGTCGCACCAGCGACTTCAGGTGCCCGCCGCATCCCAGCATCTCGCCGATATCGTGCGCCAATGAGCGCATGTAGAATCCGCGACCGCACCTGACCCTGACGCTCGCCACCGGCGGCGTCCAATCCTCCAACTCGATGTGATAGACCACCATCGGGCGCGATTCCCTCTCGACCTCGATGCCGTCCCGCGCCAGGTCGTACAGCCGCCTGCCATCCTTCTTGAGCGCGCTGTACATCGGAGGAACCTGTTCGATCCGGCCTTCAAAGCGTGGCAGAACGTCGCGTACCCTATCCGCGTTGACGGTCGAGGCATCCCGTTCGGACGTGACCTCGCCCATGGCGTCGTAGGTGTCGGTGGAGACGCCCAGCGTGACCTCACCCAGGTACTCCTTGGGACCTCCGATGACGTACTCCATGAGGCGGGTGGCCCTGCCAACGCACACCGGGATCACGCCGGTTGCGCTCGGGTCGAGCGTTCCACCGTGGCCGACGCGCCTGATTCCGCTCGCCCGCTTGATCCGGCGGACGACCTCCATCGACGTCATGCCGTATGGCTTGTCGATGTTGATAATGCCGCTGGTGACGTCTTCTCTCACTGTCCGGCGTTCGTGTCCGCCGAATCCGGCATATCCGCCATCAGGCTGTCGAGAAGGTCGAGCATCTGGTTGCCTTCGGTCAGCGTTTCGTCCAGCAGGAACCGCAGGAGCGGTACGTTGCGGGTCTCGAGCCTGCCCCTGAGCTGCCTTCGCATGAAGCCGGACGCAGAGTCCAGCGCGGCCATGGTCGTCTCCTTCTCCCGAAGTGTGCCATAGACACTGACGTAAACCTTGGCGTGCTGGTAGTCGGCTGACGTGTCGACACGGGTGATGCTGACCACGCCTGTCACGCGGGGATCCCTGACCTCGGTGCGCAGCATTTGGCTGAGGTCCCGGAGAATCATCGAGTTCAGCCGCTCGATCCTTCTAGACATTGGTGATGTCAGCGCACCTGTTCTGAACGGTAGGCCTCGATGATGTCGCCCTCCTGCCAGTCGTTGAACCCCTCAATGGTTACTCCACCCTCAAAGCCGTTCGCGACCTCACGCACGTCGTCCTGGAAGTGCTTGAGGCTGTTGATGGGCCCTTCCACGATGAGCTCCCCGGAACGCATGACACGCAGGGTGTTGCCGCGGACGATCCTGCCATCGTTGACGTAGATTCCGGCAACCCGGGCCCTGCGACCCAGATTGAACACCGCTCGAACAGTCGCGCGGCCGTCGAGGACGTCCCTGAACACGGGGTCGAGCATTCCCGTCAGGGCCCGCTCGATGTCTTCGCTCATATGGTAGATGACATCGTAGTTGCGTATTTCAACTCCCTTCTGGTTGGCCAGCGCCTGCGCGCCCTGCTCAGGAGGGCTGTTGAAGCCGATGATGATCGCGTGAGACGCGACGGCGAGAAGGATGTCGCTCTCGGTAATCCTACCGCTGGCAATACGGACTATGTTGACCCGGGCGCCGTCGGTGTTCAGCCTTTCGAGCGCACCTCGGATCGGCTCGACAGTTCCCTGAACATCTGTCTTTACGATCAGGTTCAGCGCCTTGACTTCACCGAGCTGTATGCGGGTATGCACGTCTTCCAACGTCGGCCCAACCTGCCGTTCACGACGGAGCTCGAGCTCATACTCCTCGACCAGATGCCGAGCCTCACGCTCGCTTTCGGCCACTTCGAAGAGCTCCCCAGCCTCGGGCAGGCCGCTGAGACCCAACACTTCGATCGGCGTCGACGGACCAGCGGACTCGATCCTGCTGCCGCTCTCGTCGAACATCGCCCTGATCTTGCCACGGACGCCACCGATGACCACATTGTCGCCGACCTCAAGTGTCCCCGTCTGGATCAGCAAAGTGGCGACCGACCCGCGGCTCTTGTCCCGGCGGGCCTCAACCACAACTCCGAGCGCTTCCCGGTCCGGATTTGCCTGGAGCTCGCTTACCTCCGACAAGACAATCAGGTTTTCGACAAGCTCGTCAACGCCCTCTCCGTTGATCGCGGAGACTGGAACGGCGATCACGTCACCGCCCCACTCCTCGATCAACAGGTTCTGCTCGGCCAGCTGGCGCTTCACCCTCTCCTGGTCAGCATTCGGCAAGTCTATCTTGTTGATGGCGACGACAATCGGGACCTCTGCGGCCCGAGCGTGGTCGATCGCCTCGATCGTCTGGGGCATTATTCCGTCATCCGCGGCAACGATCAGGACCGCAATATCCGTCACCTGCGCTCCCCGCGCGCGCATGGCCGTGAATGCCTCGTGCCCTGGTGTATCCAGAAAGGTCACCACGGCGCCATCGCGTTCGATCTGGTAGGCGCCCATATGCTGCGTGATTCCTCCGGACTCTCCGGAGACGACATCCGTACTTCGAATCGTGTCCAGGAGAGTGGTCTTGCCGTGATCGACGTGGCCCAGGATGGTAATGACCGGAGGGCGTGGGCGCAGCGCGTCCTGGTCCTCCTCCTCCTCACTTGTCAGGACAAGCGAGGTGGAACCAGCGTCATTTGCGGACTCGGCATCGAGGGGGAGAACTCCGAACCCAAAGCCGGGCGCGACCAAGGAGGCGATGTCATGTTGGATCACGTCGTTGATCGTGAACATGTACCCGGAGCGCATCAACTCCTTGATGACCTCGACGGCCCCGACTTCCATCACGGCCGCAAGGTCCGCAATCGTTACGGCCGGCGGGATATCCAACGGCTCCAGACCCTGGAGTCTGATCGCGGTCGCGATCTCCTCGAGACTGTGCGCCCGAACCGCCGTAGCCCCCGTGCCGGACTGGGACTGATTAGTCGTCGTCATTGTTCCCCATCCACTTCCTGACTTGCGATACTGGCGGAGTGACTCTCAGGAGACGCGGCATCGCCGGTTATGGCGGTCACGGCGCTCAACAGAGTTCTCCAATCATCTTCGGCGATCTTGGTTCTCAGCGTATATTCCAGCCGGCCTCGACTCAACCCCTCCGGGTCCTGCCGGCACACACCGCACAGATAGGTCCCTCTCCCGTTCCGACGGCCGCCCTCGTCCACGACAACCCCGCCGTCGGGAGAAGCCACCACTCGCAGCAACTCCCGCTTGGCCGTCTTCAGGCCACAGGAGACGCACGTCCTGACGGGGACATGTCTGCGTTTTCCAGGGCTCATCGGTCTCACTCTCAGGTCGGTGGCGATGGGCGCTGAATCGCTACCGACGCCTTCTTATCGGCCTTCCCCGGCGCCTCCGGCCCCTGGTGGCGGTGGCGGTCGCGTCATCCGCCGCGTTCGGTCCACCCGCCCGGCGAGAGCGCCTGACGGTAACGCCGCCCCTCAGACCGGCAATGTCTTCGGCGAACCGGATCTGACTCGGCTCGGCCTGTCCCGGCGCCATCGGAATCGTCCAAACGTCCTCCGGAAGGTCTCGCAGCGAAGTGGCCTCAATTTCGGGGATCTGATCGGCCTCCGCTTCCGCGGCTGCGCGCAGCTCCGCTTCTTCACGTTCCAGCTCGGCCAGAATCGCGGCCTCTTCCGCCTCGATCTCGGCTTGTGACCGCTCGGCAACGACCTCGACTTGAGCCGCAACCGGGACGAGCTCCGGTTCGGGTATGACAGCCGGCGGCTCCTCCTTCACTTCGGGCACCTCGGGCGCAGCGGCGACCGCTTCGACTATAACCTCTTCGTCGGGCATCGCCACCACCGCCACATCCGGCGGCACCGTATCCGGCGCCTCTGCTGCTGCTGCCGCTGCCCTCTCGGCAACCTCTCGCGCGGCGGCAGCCGCGACTGCCGCGGCCTGGGCTCGGGCGCGCTCCATCGCGAGCGCTTCAGCCTCGGTGGAGCTCTTGATATCGACGTTCCAACCCGTGAGCTTGGCCGCAAGCCGGGCGTTCTGACCCTCCTTGCCAATGGCCAGCGAGAGCTGCCTGTCCGGAACTACAGCGATTGCGACCTGCGTTGTCGGATCGAGCTCGACCCGCAACACGTGGGCCGGATTCAGCCCGTTGGCGATAAACCGCGCGACATCCTTGTGCCACTCCAAGACGTCTATCTTCTCGCCCTGCAGCTCATTAACGATGTTCTGGATGCGGACACCCCTGAGGCCCACGCACGATCCGACGGGGTCAACTCCGTCCTGTCGGGAGCGAACGGCGACCTTGCTGCGCGATCCGGCCTCGCGAGCGAGCGCGACCATCTCTACGGCCCCGTTGTAAATCTCCGGGACCTCCATCTCGAACAGACGTCTCAACAGGTCTCTGTCGGCACGGGACACGATGAGCTCGGTCCCCCTTGGAGTCCGCTCCACCGACCGCAGCAGCACCTTGAACTTCTGACCCTGCCGGTAGCGCTCAGACGGGATCTGCTCCGAGTACGGCAGGATCGCCTCTCCGCGGATCATATCGACGACCACGTGCCTGGGCTCGATCCGCTGTACCGTGACCGAGAATACCTCGCCGACCTTGTCGGTGAACTCCTGGAAGACGAGATCGCGCTCCGCCTCCCGCAGCCGCTGCATGACTACCTGCTTGGCAGTCTGCGCGGCGATACGGCCGGCGCTGTGGGGGAGACTCTCGGTCGCGATCACGTCGCCAACCTGCGCATCCGGCTTGAGCGTTCTGGCTTGGTTAACGGGGATTTCGGTGACCGGGTCAGCGAGCTCGTCCACGACGGCCTTTAGTATGTACACCGTCACCTCGCCAGAGCCGGGGTCGAGTTTGACCGAGATATTCTGTCCGGCGGCGATCGCATCCTTTCGATATGCCGAGGCCAGGGCCGCCTCGATAGCTGACAGGACAATCTCCCTGGGCAGATTGCGCTCGGCGGCCAACTGGGTTAAAGCGATCAGAAAATCGCTCTTCATGGTTCAGCCACCTCCTGATTCAGGCGAGATTCCATAGGCCGATGTAACAAAGAAAGTGGGCGCAGCCCACTTCCAACAAAGCAACGATAGGTTATGCGCTGAGTATATCACTACCGTGTGCATCGGACAAGCCGATGCAGCCGTTAGGAGCCTGTATCAGTTTAGTCGGCGCCCCGTCCGTAGGCGCATCCCTTGTGGGCGGCCTGAGCATGATGACCAACGCGGGCAACCACGAGGGATTGCCCCTACATGCATCTGACCGACACCTCACACACGTGGACTCCCGTACCCGTTTTCACGGGCACAGGCTTTTCGGGGGAGTGACGAGAGGGGTGCAACGCCGTCCGCTCAAACTGACCGCCGACTAAGCTGATACAGGCTCATGAGGCAATTCGTGGTTGACAGAAGAATATAGTCGTGTGACAATCGGCTCGGCTGGGTCTTGAGACCTCGTCAGCTACCTTGGACTACAATTTCGGGAGATTAGCAATGCACCGAGTAACTGTGTTCGGGTTATTGATTGTGACCATCGCACTGGCGGTCGTTCTGGCGTGTGGCGACGGCGACGAGCCGACCCCCAAGACGGCCCCAGCACCAACGACGGCCCCGGCGCCCACGACGGCCCCGGCGCCCGCGCCGACCACCGCTCCGGCACCTAAGCCCGCCACAGAAATGGAGCTTCCGGAGTCCAAAAACCCGGGTGGGACCATCGTTTACTCCCGGCCCGATCTGGGCGGCTCCGGCGGCGTAAACAGTGTCGGGCCCGGCTGGCTCACTCCCTGGGGTGTCGCGGAGGACGTCTTTACGTGGAGGTTCAGGGATGACGGGAGTATCGACTACAACTACCCTCAGCTGGCGGTGAGCTTCGATCTCGCGCCAGACCTCAGCAAGGTCACCATCAAGACGCGCGAGGGAGTCCAATTCCACGGAGGTCGGGGCGTGATGACCGCCGAGGACGTTGCGTGGAGCTACAATATGGCGAATCCCAGGATCACGCCGCATAGCATTACCGGCAGCGCAGGCAACCTCTCGGCGCTGTTCGGGGACAATCCGGTCAAGGCTCTGGACGATAATACGGTGGAGTTCACCTTTGCGACCTTCGACGTGTCCTGGATCAACAACACGATGAACACAGGCGGCAACGTAGGAATCGGCATTAACAGCAAAAAGCTCTTCGACGAGGTGGGCGAAGACGCGATGAAGTCGATTCCAAATATCGTCTATACCGGAGACTTCGAGCTGGACAGCTGGGCCGACGGAGACAGGGGAGTCCTGACCCCCTTCGTCGATCACTGGGAGATGCAGCCTCAAGTGGACAAGGTCATCGTCCAGGAGATTCCCGAGGACGCCACCCGCGCAGCCGCGATGATGACCGGAGAGGTCGACGCCGCTTTCCTGCCTATTTCCAAGACTGCCGAGTTCGCGGATCTCGGTTTCATAACGACATCCAACGGTAACGCCTCTCAGCAGGGGATCTACTTCACCGGCAACTATTGGGAGTCCGTTCACGCCCAGACCGGAGAGCCGCTCGATGTAGAGGGGAGCGGCGTTTACGCTAACGATCTCCCGTGGATCGGGAATCCGTTCAGCCCCGATGACGATAACAATCCAGCGGGGATGGACGACATGGAGCAGGCCCGTCTGGTGCGGTGGGCCCTAGCCATGGCAGTGGACCGTGAAAGCGTGAACGATCAACTGTTGAACGGACTGGGTGGACCCGTTTACGTCGAATTCATCGACCCCAAGAGCGAGCATTGGCAGGACAAGTGGCACGTCCCCTACGACCCGGCCAAGGCCGAGGAATGGCTGGAGAAGGCCGGCTATTCTAGGGGGGATGACGGGGTCAGATTCGTGATGCCCATCTTCGTGGCAGGCTGGGAGATCCAGAATCTGGTGGAGGAGATCGGCGATGCGGTCAGTGGATATTTCGCCAAGATTGGGGTCGAGACGCCAGTCCAGAAGTACCCATACGCGGTGTACCGTCCAGGACTCATCGGCCGGACCGCCACAATCCCCATCCTCTACTTCGACGACGATGGCCAGTCAATCTTCCCGCATGATCAACCCAAGGGGCTGGTTAACAGCAGCCTGACCAGGGGCGGCTACTGCGTCTGCTTCGAGGCTCCCGAGATCTCCAAGCTGTACATGGAGGCGGCCAAGGAGCCCTCGAAGGACAAGAGGATTGATCTGATGAACCAGTTCTTCGACTTCGTCCACCATTGGGCGCTGCAGCCAGGAGTAGTCTCCGTCCCCGAGCTAGTGATCTACAACCCCAATTCCATCGCAGAGTGGCAGATGGAGCCTACGATCTTCGGCGAATCAGCCTTCGGCAACATCGTTCCCAAAAGATAGGAAGCGGGAAATCAAGCGGGAAATCCCACAAGAATCAGCCCATGGGTGATGTTCGTCGGTCGGTGCTGAGGTAGGCCGGAGTCAATCTCTCGCCAACCGGCGGCATAGTCTATAGCTATCCTCCAGAGGCTCTCCACCAGAGGCATGGAGGGGGCAGTCTCTTCAGCGCAAGCGTATGCATCCTCGGGCCGGCATAACGGGAGCCAGGTATGGGCAGATTCCTGCTAAGGAGGGCGGTAGCGACCATCTTCTCCCTGTTCGCCGCCACAGTGATTGTCTTTGGACTGTCGCGGGCGGCAGGAGACCCGCTCCTTCTGTACGCACAGCAGCGGGGAGGGTACGGGTTCAGCGAGGAGGAGCGGGAAGGCCTCAACAAGTACCTGGGTTTGGACAAGCCCCTGGCGCTACAGTATTTTTTCTGGGCAGGGAACGCCCTGCGAGGTGATCTTGGCTACACTCTCATCGACCGGACTTCGGTGGCGAAGAAGATCAAGGACAAACTTGGGGCCACAGCGCAGCTAGCGCTGGGCGCATGGGTATTCGCGATTCTCACCGGCGTTCCGCTGGGAGTCCTCTCGGCCGTGAGGCGCGCGGGCTTATGGGACTACGTGGGCAGAACCTTCGCGCTCTTCGGCCAAGCCCTTCCCCAGTTCTGGATCGGGATCATGGCCATCATCGTATTCGCAGTGCAGCTTGACTGGCTGCCCAGCCACGGTCGCGGGTATCCGGAAGATTCCCTCTGGCTGCAGGTAAAGCATTTCATATTGCCCACGATAACCCTGGGCTGGCTGGGGTCCGCCACATACCTGAGGCTAACGAGGTCGTCAATGTTGGAGGTACTCGACTCCGAGTTCGTGAAGCTGGCTCGGGCCAAAGGATTAAGTGGGTGGAGCGTGGTATGGAAGCATGCGTTCAGAAACGCGCTGATCGCTCCGATCACTTTTTCCAGCTTGTTCCTGGCCAGCTTCATCACCGGCGCCACGGTCGTCGAGCTGGTGTTCGCGTGGCCGGGGGTCGGCAGGCTGGCTCTGGAGGCTGTCAAAAACAACGATTTCCCTGTCTTAACCGGGACTGTCCTGTTTTTCGCTGCCGTTTTCGTATGGTTCAACTTCCTGGCCGACGTTCTGTACGGGATGGTCGACCCCAGGATCCGATACAGGTAGGCATGGTACGGAGATGTCCAACGACGCGTCGGACGCTGCGGTGGCCACCAAACGCCAGCCGACCTCCCCTGCCCGAGTCCTATGGCATGGCCTGCGTCACTGGCCGATAATTCCGGTCGCCGTGTTGATAGCCCTCGTCGTGACCGGAATCTTCGCGCCCCAGATCTCTCCTCGGGATCCCTTGGAGCAAGATTTGTCACTCCGGAACGCGCCTCCCTTCTGGTACCCGGAAGGCACGAGCATACGCATACTAGGTGGGGACCACGTCGGAAGAGACGTGCTGAGTCGAATCGTCCATGGAGCCCGAATCTCGCTCATGGTGGTGACCGTGGCCACGGTCACCGGGATGCTCGTCGGCACCACGCTGGGTCTGATCGCCGGCTACCTCGGAGGACTCGTCGATGAGCTGATAATGCGGATGGTCGACGTTTGGCTCGCGCTGCCCTTCCTGCTCATCGCGCTGGTCGCCGTTATCCTGTGGGGGGCAAGCCTGGGCCTGATAATTGCCCTGTTGGCCCTGTTGACTTGGGCCTCCCTCGTACGCTTTGTGAGGGCAGAAGTGTTGTCACTCAAAGAGCGCGATTACGTGGCCTTGGCGAAGGTGGCAGGCGCCTCCAACTCCCGTATCCTGATCCGTCACATTCTGCCCGGGATCATCAATACGGTCATCGTCGTCACGACGCTGCACGTCGGAGGGCTGATTCTAGCGGAGGCGACACTCAGCTTCGTTGGCGCAGGCATACCCGCGCCGACCCCCGCATGGGGCCTAATGGTGTCTGAGGCCCGAGCGTATGTTTCGACGGCCTGGTGGGGCGCTGTCTTTCCGGGGGTGGCCATCTTCCTCGTGGTCATGTCGCTGAACTTCCTGGGAGATTGGCTCAGGGACCGCCTCGACCCCCGGCTCAGGCAGATCTAGTACCGGTTCCAAGTGTTTTTGATAAGACGTGGGATCACTCTCAACTCTGGATTCCGGCCTCCGCCGGAATGACGGATGGGTGTTGACAGTGGATCATCTCCGTCATAATCATTTGGAAACGGTAGTAGCGGGTTGCTCTGACACGAGAAGGCATCCGCGAGGTAGAAGACAGATGTACGGCTGCGCCGCTCTGATCGCGTGTGTTGTTTTGCTGGCTTTGACCGCCTGCGGCGGTCCTTCGGCTCCGGCCTCGGCGCCTACAGACACTCCGACACTCACGCCCGCAGTTTCGGCAGGCAGTAAGCAGGAATCCACAAATGCTCCTACCCCCACACCCTCGCCAGGACCGAGCCGGACGTCCCCGTCCGAGGAGCTGGAAGGCGGCCTGCTGGCGACGTTCCGGGTCGATGAAGAGCGCTTCCACGTGTGGGTGACGAACCCATACAGCGTACATATAATTCTGAGAGTGCATGGCGGTACGAGCACCTCATTCGTCCCAAACGGTCGTATCCGCCCTGGCCCCGGACAGGGCAGCCACAACGCTCCCTGGAGCTGGCATCTGGATGCCGAGGACACAGGCATGGACCACTTTGCGCTGGGGGAGTGCGACGCCGCCCCTTCGCAAGTAGAGCACAGCCTAGACCATTTCCTGGACGTCGTTAAGCGGTTTTGCCCATCGGGCGCAGATCTCGTCCGCGTGGAATACTTCCCCCCCGGGAAATAGTGAGGTACGGGAGAATGCTCTCCATCAGTGCGAGTCTATTCCCAGGACCGACTCCAGGATCAGACGCGCGACGTCTTTGTCGAGCGGCTCATTGTTGTTGCCGCACTTCGGCGAGTGGATACAGGATGGACATCCGGCTTCGCATGGACATCGAGCAACGACGTCGTAGGTCGCCTTCCACAGGTCTTCGATCACCTCGTAGCCGTGCTCGGCGACGCCCACGCCGCCGGGATGGCCGTCGTGGATGAAGACCTGCGGCCTGCCGGTATCCGGATGGAGAGGCGTGGATATCCCCCCGATGTCGTTGCGGTCGCACATCGCGAATAGCGGGAGCAGCCCGATGGCGGCGTGCTCCACGGCGTGCAGTCCGCCCGCGAGGTCCATCTTCTCCGCGTGTATGCGGTCCAGCGTCTTGCCCGGAGGTCCGAACCATAACGCGGTCGTATCGTACTCCTGAGGCGGCAGCTCCACATACTCGTCGCCCAGGACTTCATCGGTGTGCTGGTTGATCCGCTTGAATCCCACGACGTGAGTGGATACGTTCACCTCGCCCAGGTACACCGTCACCCGACCCGCTTCCCTCTGCCGGTAGATATTGAGCACACGAGTCTCAGTGTAGTCCCGGACCTGGGTGTAGTACGGCGCGTCGGTCTGCGACGCATACGCAGTGTGGGCGGACAGGTCGAGGTCTTCGATCAGGTACGACTCGCCCTGGTGCAGATAGATGGCGCCGGGGTGAAGCTGCATGAACGCGGTCTCCTCCGAAACCGTCTCCAAGATCGCGCCGGTCTCGCTATCGACCAGCGTGTAGAAGGCCCCGGATACGGACCGTATGTTCACCTTCTCCGCCGGATACTCGGTCTCCGGGCGAAGGTGCCACCGTTCGAGCCGTACATGGAAGTACTCGTCTTCGACGAGATCGTCGGCGTACCACAGCAGGTCGGGGCCGAAGAACTCGGTGTCGGCCATGGTCAGCGGCGCTTCGTACGCCGCGCAGAGCAGGTGGGGTTTCAGGATGTACGGATTCGACGGCGAAATGCGCGCGCTTTCATGGCTCTTGCCGAAGAAGTAGTCCGGGTTCCGCATCAGGTACTGGTCGAGCGGATTGTCCCGCGCGACCATGACGCTCAGCGACCTTTCGCCCCGCCGTCCGCTCCGTCCCGCCTGCTGCCACGCGCTCGCTATCGTGCCGGGATAGCCGGTCAGTATCGTCGCGTCGAGGCTTCCGACGTCGACTCCCAGCTCCATCGCGTTGGTCGTGGACAGTCCCAGGAGCGTCCCGTCGAACAGGTCTCGCTCGATCCGTCTGCGGTCCTCCGGCAGGTAGCTGGCCCTGTAGGCCGCGATACGCTTCGCCACCACCGGATGTGTCGGCTTGAGCTGGTCCCTCGCGTAAACGTAGAGTAGCTCCGCCTGCCGCCGGCTGCGGACGAAGGTCATCGTCCGCGTGTGCCGCTTCAGGAGCTCGACGAAGATCTGCGTAGCCTCGGAGTTCGTGGACCTCCTCGTCCCCTCCGCCAGGTCGATCATCGGCGGGTTCCAGAAGGCGAAGTCCTTGCCCCCATACGGCGACCCGTCGTCGTCCACCACGTCGAACGGAAGCCCAACCAGCCGTTCGGCATGTTCGCCGGGGTTCGCAATCGTCGCGGAGCACAGGATGAACTGCGGATCGCTGCCCAACATCCGGCACAATCGCCGCAGCCTGCGCAGGACGTTCGCGACGTGGGCGCCGAAGACGCCTCTGTACACATGCGCTTCGTCAACAACGACGTATCGCAGGCCCCTGAGCGTCCGATACCAGGCACGATGGTTCGGCAGAATGCCCAGGTGAAGCATGTCCGGGTTGGTCAGGACGATATGGGAACCGCGACGGACGGACGGACGGTCCTCGCGGGGCGTGTCTCCGTCGAAGATGGCGTGCCGCAGTCCTCTGCGCTCGGGCGACAGCTCGTCGAGCTTTTTCTCCTGGTCCTGGGCCAACGCCTTGGTGGGGTACAGGTACAGGGCCCGCGCGGAGCGGTCCCGCAGCAGCGTATCCAGCACGGGCAGGTTGTAGCACATGCTCTTGCCGCTCGCCGCGGGCGTCGCCACTATGACGTTCTTGCCGCTGCGCAGCGCGCGGATGGCCGCCGCCTGATGGGTGTACAGACCGGCAACGCCCGTCTGATCGAGCCGCCGCCGCAAGCGTGTGTCCAGCGGCGGATCCAAGTCCACGGTATCGGCTGAACGCGAAGGGACCTGTTCGAGGTGGACCAGCTGCCCCTGGTACCACAACAGGCTTTGAATATGTCTGAGAAAGTCGGCGGTATCCATGTTTAGGCATCAGGGTCCAGGATTCAGGTGTCGGGTGACAGCCGGCGGCGTTCCTCAGAAACCGGTCAGCGTTTCCAGATCGCAGTCAACAATCTGCGCGTCGGGACGCTCCGACTCGATGAACGCTACGACCGTGTCGAGCACCTGCTCGGCGTGGCGTACGCTGCTGGATACGCACGAAATGCCCAGGACCGCGGTCTGCCACGCGTCCTGCGGTCCCACGTCGGCGATCGACACGCTGAACTTGCGATGCACCCGCTGGCAGAGGGAGTTGACCACACGCCTCCTGTCCTTCAGGCTGGCGCTGCCCGAAATCCTGAGCGTCACTTTCGCTACTCCAACATTCATACGCTGCACTCCCCCGGATGGTCGTGAACAGTTTACAATACAGCCCGTTCCGATTATCCATTCATTCAGTCTTGGTCTGCCGTCAACCCGAACCGATCGCGCCGCGGACCGCGGCGCAGACCAATTCCCGCACGGAGACGCCCCATGACCCTTGGCGAAGTTCTCGTCTCTGAGAGCGACATCGCGCGCGTGATACCGGGGATCGTGTCCGAAGTGTTGGAATACTATGGAGACGCGGACCTGCTCTTGGTGGGCGTGATGGACGGCGCCATCTGCTTTCTGGCTGACCTCATCCGCGCCTTTCCTCACTCCGTGGACATCGCGACAGCCCGCGTTTCCAGCTACGAAGGGACCGAGTCCGCGGAGGTCCGGCTGGACTGGCTGCCGACCGAGCGGCAGGTGAGCGGACGCCACGTCCTGATCGTCGAGGACATAGTTGACACGGGGGCTACCGCGGCCATGCTGAGGGACAGGCTGGTCGAGCGAGGCGCCGCGTCGGTTGAGTTGTGCGCGCTGCTGGACAAACCTTCCCGCCGCATTCACGACGTGGAGGTCGCCTATGCCGGATTCGATATGCCTAACGTCTTTGTCGTCGGCTACGGATTGGACTACAACGGCGCGTACCGCAACCTGCCGGAAATCAGGGAGCTGGCGGCCGGGTAGTCCGCGTCTCCGGAGATTGCTTTCCAGCCTACAGGCCAGGCTCGGTGATTTCGAGGACCTGGTCCACCGCGACGTCTTCCAAGACCTGACTGCGTCCGCTTGGCCAGAGGACTCTGATTTCGTCTATGGTCTCGGCGTCCGCGAGGCCGAACTCCAGCTCGATACTATCCATGGAGAGGTAGCTGGAACCGGCGCGCACCTCCTGGACCTGTGTGCGCCCTCCGGACTTCAGGTAAACCCGCGCTCCCACCGCATCCGCGTTGCTCCCGGTCCCGTCCACCGCCATGCGGCCCTTGAGACGCAGCGAAATCCAGTGGTTGTCACCTCCGCCGTTCATCCAGACGAACACCGGACCGAGCGCGGGAACGAACGAGTTCGACATGGCATCCCACACCGGGCCGCTGCTGTTTGTCCCTACGAGGTCGACGTATCCATCGCCATTCAGGTCTGCATGGGCCAGGGCCTTGCCGTTGAGGTGGAACCTGTTGCTGATTCTCTGTCTGTCCGGATTGAATGAGGGATCGTCGGCATCGAGGACGGAGTAATCCACGTCCAGGATGTCGAGCAGGCGCGCGCGCACCGTGATGTCCTCGAAGCCTCCCTGCCCGTCGCCCCTGAGCATCCGGCCAGCGGCCGGATAGCTGGAGTGGCCGGGAGGCCCCTCCGAGCCAAGCCAGTACAGGTCCTGGTCGCCGTCGTTGTCGTAATCGAAGAACGTTGTTCCGTACCCAAAGTCGTATGCCGCAAGCCCGGTTGGCGCATCCCAATCGGGATGGATGCGCTTCCTGTCCAGTGACCTGGGCGGCATGAGAGGACTGGGCACGACGCTGGTCTCGGAGGCCACATCCTGAAACAGACCCACCACGCCGAGTCCGTCCACATCTCTCGTGCCATCGTTCCTGAGCAGATAGTGTAGGCACGTACCCCACGGGAAGCGCTCCGTGTACCTGCAGTCGCCGCCCGGCTCCTCCTGCGGCGCGAACAGGCGCAGGTGGTATCCGACGTTGGTGACAAATACGTCCAGGTCTTCGTCGCCATCGGAGTCTCCAACGGCAAAGCCCATCCAGTTGCCGGACTTGTCTATCCCCATTGCCTCCGCTATCGGTGTGAACCGGACATCGCCGGGTGACGAATCGTTGCGGAACACGTAGGGCCGGTGTCCGTCGTTGGCGACCCACAGGTCGGGATCCCCATCGTCATCGTGGTCGAAGAAGAGCACGGCGTGGGTGCGGCCGGACGGGTCCGCCACCCGGTTGCCGCCGGCGTCCGTGATGGCGGGGTCGTATCCTTCGTACTCGCGTCCGGTCTCCGGATCAGTGAACAGGATCGGCTCACCGTCCGGGTATCGCAGTGTTATCGGCTCGCCGTGGACGCCGACTGATCTGGCCACCTCCTCGAAGGTGAGGTCGCCGTTGTTGACGTACAGCAGGTTGTAGTGGCCCGGGTGGGACGGCTGGTCGAACATGAACCAGTCTTCGTCAATGGCGTTTCCGACGTATATGTCCAGCCATCCGTCGCCGTCCACGTCGGCGCAGGCGATACTCGAGGCAGAGCGAAGGTTGATGTATTCGCCGAGGGCGGATACGGTAATGTCGGTGAACGTCCCATCGCCGTCGTTGGAGAACAGGCGGTCTCCGATCGCCTTCCGAAGATGCCTGGAAGCGACGTCGACACCCATCGCGGACCGGAAGTCCATTCCGTCGCCGATGACTCCCCGCGCCCCCACGTACAGGTCCTTGTAGCCGTCATTATTGAGATCACATGCCACGGCCCCGCTGCTGTTGTGGTCGATGAGCGCCACCCCCGCCTCCTCGGACAGGTTCACGAATGTGCCGTCGCCCCGGTTGCTGTAGAGAAAGTTCGAGTTTCCCGCATTCGACGATATGTACAGATCGTGATCGCCGTCGTTATCGTAGTCGAAGACCACCGCCGAAGGGCGATAGTTGGATACCTCGTGGCCGTCCGCAAGCGCCTGGGGGGCTACGTTGACAAAGGGGGTAATCCCGGCGCGGCCAGTGGACTTATCCTGCGGAGTCGATACCGGCGTGGGTCCTGGGTCCGGTGATGGCGGGAGGGTGGTGGTGGTGGCCTCGGCCGAGTAAGGGATTCCAGGCTCGGTCTGCGGCGATTCATCTGAACACGCGGAAAGCGCAAGTGTCGCAAGACACAGTGAGGCTACGAATGCCGCCCTCGATGTCTTGACCAATTTCACTTCTCCTACCGGGAACCTGCGCCTTGCGAGAGCATTACCGGGCCGCGACTCAGCGAAAGGCGGACTAAGGGAACTTCCGCGATGACGGGTCAAATCTGCCGCAGGCGAGGGTCGAGCTTGTCCCGAAGCCAGTCACCGAAGAAGTTCATCGAGAACACGATCAGCAGGATCGCGAATCCCGGGAAGAATGAGATCCACCAAGCGGTGGCAACGTACTGTCGCCCCTCGGACACCATGCTGCCCCATGACGGCTGCGGAGGCGGAATGCCGACGCCCAGGAAGCTGAGCACCGACTCCGTGAGGATGAGGGAGCCGACCTGCAGAGACGATAGGACCATGACCGTGTTCACCACTCCGGGCAGGATGTGCTTCAGCGCGATTCGCAGCCCCGATGCTCCGGCGATCCTGGCGAGGGCTACGTAGTCCGTTGTCTTGAGTTGTAGAGTTTCGGCGCGTACCTGGCGGGCGAACGGCGCCCAGGTGAACAGCGCGAGCAGGATGATGACCAATTCGAGACTCGCGCCCCACACCACCGAGCAGACGAGCGCGACGACGATGAACGGCATCGCGAACACGAAGTCCACCAGCCGCATGAGCGCTTCGTCCACCAGCCCGCCGATGTAGCCCGACGCGAGGCCCACGACCGTGCCGAGCGCAGCGCCCGCCACCAGCACGGTTGACGCGACCATCAGCGAGACGCGGGCGCCGAAGATCATCCGGCTAAGAATGCCTCGCCCTATATGGTCCGTGCCCAGGAGAAACTCGGACGTGCCTTCCTCAGACCAGGCCGGCGGTTCGTTTCGGTCGTCGAGGTCGCCTTCGAGCGGGTCGTGCGGCGTGACCAGCTCGGCGAACACAGCCACGAACACAAGGATCAGAACTATCGCCACAGGGATGACGGGCCATCGCCTGAACGCCTGGAATGCCGCGACGAAGCGGTTGGTGGTTAGGGCAAGATCGCCGGTGACCGCTCCGGACCCGTAGCTACTCATAACGAATTCGCGGGTCCAGGACGCCGTACAGGATGTCGGCGAACAGACTGGCCACGAGGAAGACCATTCCGAATACGAGGGCAAGCCCGGTAACCAGTGGGAAGTCGGTGTTGAGGGCCGCGTTCACCGCCAATCTGCCTATCCCGGGCCAAGCGAACACAGTCTCCACGACCACCGTGCCGGTCATGAACCCGGCCAGCAGAATCATGGCGTAGGTGAGCGGAGCGATCAGCGCGTTCCTGAAGGCGTGCTTCCAGACGATGGACATGGAGTTGACGCCCTTGGCCCTGGCGAGCTTGACGAACTCGCTGTCCAGAACCTCCAACATCGACGAGCGCGTGAGACGCAGCAGTCCGGCGGTGGGCAGCCAGCCCAGCGTGGCCACCGGCAGAACGAAGTTCTGCCAGTTGCCGCGACGCGAGGTGGGCAGCAAGTCCAACTGGACGGAGAATATCAGCACCAGCACGATGGCTATCCAGAAGGGAGGCACAGACTGCCCCAGCAGCGCGAAGCTGCGGCCCACGTAGTCCCAGGCCGTACTCCGCTTGACCGCGGACAGCACGCCCAGCGGGATTCCGAGCAGTATCGCAGCCACGAACGAGATCCCCGAAAGCTGAAGCGTCGCCGGGAGCGACTCCAAGATCATCTCCAGCGAGTTGCGCTGGTAGTAAACGGAGTTTCCGAAGTCGCCCCGTATGGCATTACCGACCCAGATTACGTACTGAACGACCAAGGGCTTGTCCAGGCCCATCGCCTTGCCCTGGGCCTCCCACGCGTCCGACGTGGTCCGCGTGTACTGCGTCATGTACAGGTACCGCGGATCGCCGGTCGCGTGCGACAACGAGAAGACGAGAATGGTCAGGCCGATCAGGACGACCACTATCGCGGCAAGTTTTCGAAGGATAAGTCTTCGCATGTGGGTCGGCTGTCAGGAATTAGGCATCAGGCAACCGGCGTCGGATATTGGTAATCAGGCAGCGACCACTGGAAGCGGTCGCTGCCTGATTGACACCTGACACTGCTGCCTGACGCCTCTAACCTACTTGTCTATGACTACGGTAGCGGGATTATTGAAGTTGCCGCCCCAGTACGGATGCCACTCCACGATGGTCGGCAACTTGACCCAGAAGTTCTTGACGGTGGCGACCGCGGCGTTGATGTGCCAGTAGGACATGTAGTTCTGGAAGTAGATGCTGTTCTCGATCCGCTTCTCCAGACTCGGCTCGACATCGTTCAAGTAGCCCACATCGCATGCCACCGCCGGCAGCTCCGCACCACCGAGGTGTCCGGGTGTCGGGCAGAAGAACGGAGCCTTTGTGCCGCCGGGCGGCACTCCCCAACCGTGCAGCCACGGCACATCCATCTCCTTGGTGACCGTCTCCGGCCTTCTGGACGCATACGGTGACTTGTCGACGGTAACATCCAGGTTCAGGTGCTCCCGCCACATCTCGGCTACGGCGTCGGCTACCTCGGGGTCCCACGTGTTGGGGACGCTCTCAGTCGCCCAGAACACGACCGGGAAGCCATCGGGATAGCCGGCCTCGGCCAGGTACTCCCTTGCCATACCCGGATCGAAGGGGACTATCCATTCATCCTGGAAGTTCTCGTCTCCCGGAGGGAACTGCGTGTGCTGGGCCGTGTAGGCCACGTCGCTGAAGCCGTCCATCACGTTGTCGACGATCCCCTGTCGGTCGATGGCCATTGACATGGCCCAACGGACCTTCCGCGGCCCCTCCATCTCGGGACATACGGAGCCGGCGGGCGGTGGAATCTTCGAGAACAGCGCATCGTAGTCGCAGCCCTCGGCGAACGGGTCTCCAATCCAGGGATGGTCGCTGTCCGGCAGGAATCCCGGCCTCGGGTTGGCGACCAGGTCAGGGTCTTCGCACTCGGGACATACCTTGGCCCAGTAGTTGCCGGAGAAGTAGATCGTGTTCGGATTGGGCAGACCCATCGGCACCGCGATGCCGTTGGTGTCATCGACTATGCCCGCGATCTTCTTGACGGATATCTTGGTGATGTCCACCTCACCGGTGCGGATGGCCGCCTCTCTGGTGGCATCCTCCGGCATTTCAAAGATCTTCAGGGTCTTGATGTTGGGGACTATGCGCCAGTGATCGGTCAGAGCCTCGCCGACGACTTCGTCATTACCGACCCACCGGGTGGCCTTGAAAGGGCCTGTACCGATCGGAGTGGTAATGAAGTCGCCCTCGCCCATTTCCTCGAAGCAGTGCTTGCAGGTAATCCCGAAGGTGGAGTCCCACCCAAGTCCGCCGTGCCACACTCCCCATGTAGGACTGAACTCGCCAGGGATCACGTTCATCTTCGCGGTGAACTCGTCGATGACCTCCCAGCCGGCGCGGTGGCCGGGTGTGAGCTGCTCGCCTGCGTTGCTGACCGAGCCCGGCTTGAAGGAGTTGTTGAAGGTGAATACAACATCCTCGGCCTTGAGCTCACCCCAATCGTTGTGCCACATGATCCCTCTGCGGATGTTCATCGTCGCGCTGTTCATATCCGAAGCGATCGTCCAGGACTCGGCGACCTCCGGCTCATACTCCTCCTGGTTGGGGACGACACCTGGTTCGGTAAACTGCGCTCTGAAGATGCCCTCGAATATCTGGAAGTCGGTTCCGGGCCCGCCCACGGTGCCGTTTGCGTCCTTCTCCTGGAGCTGGACCAGCGGATGCAGCAGCGGCACTCCTATGAGCAGTTCCCCTTCCGGTTCCATCATCATGGCTGCGGGTTGGGTTGGAGCTGGCATCGCCGTCGCCGCGGGGGCGGCGGCCTGTGGAGCCGCCGAGGTGCTCGGAGCCATCGTCGCTGCCGGGGCCGCAGGCGCCGCGGTTGCCGCGGGAGCGGCGGGCTCAGGTTCGGCATCGCTAGTGCAGGCAACAGCCAGCAGAGCCGTTATTCCAAGGACCAATACAATCAGACGTACCAAGGTCACCCCTCTTGTCATTCCGGACATCGTGTACTCCATTTCACTTTGACCTTCGAGTTATGAGGCAGAAGCCAGTGTATCAGATTGGCTCCAAAGTACATACGACCTATCCACAATATCTGCGTCGAATGTCAAGTGCAAGGTTATACGTCGGCGTACAACAGATGTCAAATTTCCCGGTGGTGGCGAACCTGTGTCAGTTTAGTCGGTGTGTCGCGCCACAGCAGGCAACACCGTCATTCCCGCACACGCGGGAATCCACGGGGTAGGGGCGGGGAGCGCCCTCACCGGATGGCTCCCACTAAACTGACACAGGTTCGGTGGTGGCGCAGGGCTTTTCCAAAATTGGTTTGGTCAGGAAAGGCGTCGCATCCCGCCCGGGTTCCGGCCTTCGCCGGAACGACAATGTGCGGTGTGGTGAACAATGAACAAGGCCCCGCATCTCCGATGCGACTTACCATGAGGGAAGTGAATCGACCATGTGCTAGAATCGAGCAGAGGAGGGGAGCATGACTACCAGACCCGCGGACACAGCTTCCACCGGCGATCACATCGCTATTGTTTACCCCGAATCGGACGGTGTTCCCTTGCCCGATGGACATTTCCAAGACCCCCTGTTCCGTGAGATCGTGTCCACGCTGGAAGCCCACTTCAAAGACCGTCCAAACACCACGGTGAGCGGCAACACATTCATCTACTACCGGGAGGGTGATCCGCGACGCTGGGTATCGCCCGACTGCTACATAGCCTTCGACATCAGCCTGGAATCCATCGAGAGATTCAACACCTACCGGGTCTGGGAGGTGGGCAAGTCGCCGGACTTCGCGCTGGAGATAGGTTCTCCGAGTACGGCGAGGACGGACCTGGTTGACAAGCGGGAGCTTTACGCGGAGTTGGGCATACCGGAATACTGGCGGTACGACGCGACGGGCGGCGACTTCTACGGTGAGTCTCTGGTGGGAGAGCGCCTGGTGGAAGGTGAGTACCGCCGTATCGAGTTGGACCGGGAACCGGGTGGTATGGTGTGGGGTCACAGCCCGCAGTTGGGACTGGACCTGTGTTGGGATGCCGGGCGGCTGCGTTTCTACGACCCTGTGGCAGGCAGGTGGCTACTGAATCAGATGGAAACCGAAGCTCGTGCAGAGTCTGCCGAATCCCGTGCCGACGCAGCCGAATCCCGTGCTGAATCGGAGCGTGTTGCCAGAGAGGCTGCCGAAGCACGAATGGCTGCAATGGAGGCCGAGCTGCTGAGACTACGTGGTGGATAGCGACCGGCATTCAGGATTGGCGTTTTGCGGCGCAGTCTTGCCTTGATACACCTGTTGTTCTCGTAATCATGACCTTCGTGGCCCGGACTATGCACTCAGACTCTGGGTCTTTCGATTCTTGCAGTCCACAGTGAGTCCGTTCGTGGTGAGCTCGTCGAACCGTGAATGGACGGCCCTTCGACCGGCTTCAGGACGAACGGATGCGGGCGAGACGCCCGCGCTCCCAGGCGGCGCCTGCCAAACTGAAACAGGCTCACGGGCGCCGAGCTAGTCAACGTCCTTAAATTGGCAGCCTCTCACAGGCTCGCGTGAAGTATAATGCATCAGGAATCGCCAATTGACTGGAGCGCGCCAGAGACATGGACTTCACTTTCGAACGAGGATCGGCGGACAACCCCCGCGGACATGCGCTGATCTACTTCCAAAACTCGCAGGACGCAGGGGAGCTGCTCGCCACCTACCTGGTGGTGCTGCCCATACTGGTGGACGTCTCAAAGTATGTGCCACCGTTCCTGATGAACCAGATCGGAGACGTCGACGCCAAGGACCTGTCCGCGTTCGCGTTCCCACCCGCTCCCGAACCGGTGAGCGGACTCGACCACATCGAGTCGCTGGCCGAGTCAAGAGAGGACGACATCCTGTTCGGCGGCTCAATCTCGACCTCGGACGTCACGGCGCTGCTGGGAACGGTCAACGAGGCGATCGGTTGGTACGCCAACTTATGCGCCGACCAGACCCAATCCGATAGCCCGGCCCTGGAACAGTCGGCGGGAGAAGACCTCAGCGTCAACGACGTCCTGTACAGCCTGATGAGTGACCAGGACAAACTCAACGAGCTCACGCGCCTGGTCGGACGACTCCGGGACGCGGTCAGCTCCGGAGATTCCGCGCTCGCTAGCGAGACCCGGACCGAGATCATGACCCTCGGCCGTCACCTCCCGGATGTGCATCAGGTGTCGAGATTGGCGGACGCCGCCGGCTCCGGGGGCGCCGGCGCCGCTCACCTCACCAATCTCTACCTACAGCGGTGCTTCCACCTGATCGCCGAAGAGTACGTCAAGCTGGGCCAAGTCGAAGAGGAGATCCGAACCCTGGAAGAGCCGGCCTAGTCGAAATTCCGCCCCCGATTCTCAATGGGTCACCAGATCACCTGCTCCGCCACCATCTCCTCGAACTCCGCGTCCTCAATTCCCAGCAGCTCCCTGTACACGTACTCTGAGTCCCGGCCCAATTCCGGCGCGGGTCTTACGACATCTGCCGGCTTGCCGTTCAGACGCCACGGCAGCGTGGGCAGCACACGTGCATTCCCGTCGTCGTATTCGACTGTCTTCAGGTAGCCGCCTTCGTTGAGATGGCGGTCGTTGTGGAGTCGTCCCAGATCCATAGACAGGCCGCACGGAACTCCGGACCGTTGCAGCGTCTCAAACGCCACTCTGTCCTCGACTCCGAATGTCCACTCGGCGATGGCCGCGTCGATCTCGTCCTCCCGTCGCTTCCGACTGCCGGGGGTCGCCAAGTCGGGATCAGAGCACAGGTCCGGCCTACCGATCACACCGCACAGGGCCTGCCACTGGCCCTCGTCATGCACCTCGATCGCGATCCAACGGTCGTCACCCTGGCACCTGTAAACACCGTGCGGAGCCGCGGCCCGATCGCGGTTACCAAGCGGCGTTGGCTCGGCTCCGGTCATCTGGTATTCGAGCAATGCCTCCGGCAGGCTGGCGGACAGGGCCTCCGCCATAGAGAAATCGATGTACTGGCCGCTCCCGGTCTGCGCCCTATGGTCCAGCGCGGCCAGAGTGACCATAGCCAGCTCCATGCCAACCCACGGATCGGCCCACAGTCCTCCTTTGATCGGCTCCTGGTCTGGATACCCGGAGATCGAGTTCCAGCCGGTGTAGTGCTGCAGCAGGCTGCCGTAGGCCACGTAATCCCGGTCCGGTCCAGTGTGGCCCGTCCCTGAAGACGCCACCATAATCAGGTCCGGTCTGGCCCGCGACAAGACGTCGTATCCCAGACCCAGTCTCTCGAAAACGCCGGCCGCGTAGTTCTCCACTACGACATCGCACTGGGCCACAAGCTCCACTGCCAATTCCTTGCCTCTGGGCTGAGACAGGTTCAGCGCCGGGTAGAGCTTGGACTGATTGTACACCTGAAATGCCGCTCCCCTGGTGGACGGGTCGGGTCTTCGGGCGCTTCCAACCTTGATTACCTCAGCGCCCATGAGCGCGAGGTGGCGGGTCGCGGTCGGGCCCGCGATTATCCAGGAAAAGTCGGCGACCCGGACTGCGGACAGTGGACCAGCGCTCATCGGAGCACCTCGTCGTTGTGCTGGCCCAACGTCGGCGCGGCCATGTCTCCGAGCGGCAGCCGCGTGTTCGACAACCGGTACGCCACGCCCGGATAACGGAACCGGCCTGACGACGTGTGCTCGATCGGGACGAAGAAGCGTCGCTCGTCCAGATGAGCGTCGGTCAACAGATCAGCCACCGTGTTGACCGGGAAACAGGGTATCCGCCGGTTCTGACCCTCACGCGCGATGTCGAATCTGGACCGCTCGCCGGTCCACGCCGTCAGCAGTTCCCACAGCTCGACAGAGTTCTTCTGCCGGGCGTCGCGGGTGGTGAACTTTGGGTCGTCGGCCCAAGCCGGATTCCCCATGAGATCCAGCCACCGTGCCCACTGCGCGTCCTCGCGGGGCGAGATGGCCACGTAGCCGTCATTGCACGGCAGCACGCCGCCAATCGCGGACACCTGCCCGCCGATGGCAGCTTCCCTAACCTCCGCCGCGTCACGGGTCGGAGTGTCCTGGCCGAAGGCGATGTTGGCGAGCCCCGCGATCGCCTGCGTCGCCATCGCCTCGAACCCGGACACGATGACGTGGCACCCCTGACCGGTGGTGCGCAGCCGGTAGAGCGCGACCAAGGTCGCGGTCGCCGCGGCCATTCCGGCCACTTTGTCCGCCTGATGTCCTCCGGCACGGATCGGGGGCTCGGAGTCGGGATCGTCAACCGGGCCGAGCATACCGTGCGCGTTGGCGCTCAGGTGGAACAGCGACAGGTCGCCCGCGTCGTATCCGGCATACGGCCCCCAGTTTCCGAACGGCGTGATCCGGGTGAGGATAACGTCGTCACGGACCTGAGCAAGATCATCGTAGCCGAGTCCGCGTTCCTCGATCCATCCGTCCGAGTGGTTGTCTATCACGATCTGGGCATCCGACACCAATCCCAGGAAGCTACTCCGGCCCACCTCAGACTCGAGGTCCAGTGTCACGCCTCTCTTGCCGGTGTTATGCGCGAGGTACAGGGCGGACTTCTCAGGGTGTGGCATGTCGTCAGGGAACGGGCCGACCAAGCGCGCATAGTCACCGGACGGCGGCTCGACCTTGATGACGTCCGCGCCAAGCCAAGCGAGGGTGCGGGCGGCGTATGGCGCGGACACCCCTTCGCCGAGGTCTAGTACTCTGAGATTATTCAGAAGCCCGCTGCTCAAATCTGTCCTCTGCCTGCGGTCGGTTCCGGCAGATTGTACATGTGAGGGAAGTCGTACTCCAGCCTGGGAGTGACCAATCCATCTATAGATGGACAATCGCCCGATGTTAACATGCCGGAAAGCTGACTGCCTCTGGATAACTGAAGTGGTCGCCATCGACAGACGAGGGGATGACACGGCCGTGGCGATTGTGCGGACAAGCGTTGAGGACGATAAGCTTCCCGACCTTCCTTGCGCTCGTGCAGGGTCAGCCCCACGAGGCATTCGTTTACTTCCCCACTCCTGACGGTAAGGACTCGGCGCCTCCAGAGTCCTTCACAACCCTATGGTACGGCCCACAGTTCTACGAGTTCCCGATCATACTGACCCGTGACCGGCGTGTGTTAACCTGATCTCATGCTGACTGAAGAACACGCACGAACCGCGCAGGATTTTCTCGACGCTGATTTCGATTTCACCAGAGATGTCGTCCGCGAGTTCGTCACGCGGATGATCGGGCTGATGGACGCAAATTGGAACGGTCCTACAGGCTGACGGTCCGCCGCGCGCTTAGTCCGGCTTACTTCTCTCTCGCCTCGCCGGAGACTACTCGATGACACGCGCTGGAATCGTCCTTTACCACGGAATCGACTCCGGTCCTGAGCTTGCGAGCTACGGACGGATGGCCGAGGACGCCGGATTCGACTCCCTGTGGGTGACCGAGCGCTACTTCCATGAGGAGACATCCTCGATGCTCGGCTATCTCGCCGCCACCACGGAGCGAATCAAGCTCGGAGTCGGGGTCGTCAATCCGTACACCCGCAGTCCGGCGCTGCTGGGCATGGGGGCCGCGACGCTCGACCGGCTGAGCGGCGGGCGGATGATGCTTGGACTCGGACGGAGTGACGCCGACGTAATCCAGGGCCGGATGGGATTGGACTACCCTGCCCCACTGTCTAGGCTGCGCGGAACGGTGTCGGCGCTGAGGTCGATGTGGGCTGGCGATCGGATTACCTCCGAGTACGCTGGCGTTCGGTTGGACAATGTTGGTCTGGCGATCCAGCCAGTGCAGGAACGGCTGCCGATCTATCTTGCGGCCATCGGGCCGCGAGCGCTCCGACTAGCCGGAGAGGTTGCGGACGGCGTACTGCTCAACGCCTACGCCCCGGTCGAGTACGTCCGATGGGCAGCGGAGGAGGTGAGGAACGCCGCGACAACCGCCGGACGCGATCCCGGCTCGATAGACGTCGCCTGCATGATGATCGTCCGACTCACCGACGATCCGGAATCTCTCTTCCCCAGCCTGAGAGAGCGGGTCGCCCGCCTCATCTCCGAGCCGTACACTGGAGAGGCGCTTCTGGGAAATGGTGGGTTCGACACGTCGATCCTCGGCCCTGTCAGGAAGCTGATCGACAAAGGCGACGAGGCCGGGGCCGCGGAGTACGTGCCGGAGGACCTCGCCGAGGCCTGCTATCTGCTCGGGGATGCGGCGCGGTGCCGGGCGCGTATCCAAGAGTACGTCGATGCCGGAGTCGATACCCCGCTTCTGCTTCCGAGGCTGGAATCGTTCGAGCAGACGGTGCGCCAGCTTGCGCCGGATTGATGCCGATAACTGACAATTCGCAACTTTTGATGGTACACTGCGGCCAATCTGAGCCCTAGGGGGTACGGTCATGTTCATCGGCCATTTCACTGAGCAGCCCTGGCAGGACGACAAGACCGGTCTGATGGGGACGCAGACCACGGACCTGAGCATCAGCAACGACGTGTACGATCCCGAAGTCGGGGCCGCGCTGTACAACAGGTACCTGGATGAGAAGATCTACGCCGAGGAGATGGGCTTCGATGGGCTGATGCTCAACGAGCACCACAGCACGCCGTTCTGTATGCAGGGCGTGACGAATGTCGGGGCTTCGATCCTCGCTCGCCAGACATCCAAGGCCAAGATCGTCATCCTCGGAAACATCCTGCCCATCTGGGACGATCCGCTCTGGCTGGCCGAGCAGCTCGCCATGATCGACATGATCAGCGGCGGCCGGCTGGTATCCGGGTTCGTCCGGGGCGGCGGACGTGAGAGTGTCTCCCACAACTCGCCTCCGGTGTTCAACCGCGAGCGGTTCGAGGAGGCGCACGACTTCGTCATCAAGGCCTGGACCGACCCCGGGCCGTTCCGATGGGAGAGCAAACACTACCACTACCGGTACGTGAACCCGTGGATGAGGCCCTACCAGAAACCCCATCCCCAGGTGTGGATACCTTCCACGGTCAGCGTGGAGACGGTTCGCTGGTCGGCGCAGCACCGCTATCCGCTGGTGCTTCTGGCGACCAAGCTCGGCCCGACGAAGGACGCCTTCGACATGTACCAAGACGCCGCGGCCGAATTCGGCTACGAGTCCGGTACGCAGCACGTATCCTACCTCTGGAAAGTCCACGTGGACGAGACGGAGGAGAAGGCCGAGGAGGTCGGACGCAAGTACCTCTCCGGCGTTTCCAATCCGTTCCTCAGCGGCAACGAGGGCATGGTGAATCCGGCGGTCATGTCGCTGCCGGGCCACACGTCGAGGACTTCTCGCCGTCTCGAGGCGTCAAGGTTCGGCCCGACAGGCCGCTTCGGCACCAACCGCCGCACGTTCGAGGACCAGGCCAGCGACTACACGATCGTCACCGGGACTCCAGACACGGTGATCCCCAAGATCAGGCACGTTCTGGAAACGCTGCGACCCGGGAGCGTCTTCTTCTGGGACGGCGACGGCGCGATGACGCACGACGACCAGATGCGGAGCCTCCGACTGATGGGCGAGTACGTCATACCCGCGGTCCGAGAGATAGGCGATGAGCTTGACCTCAAAGGCCCGTTCGAGATCAGCCCCTGGACCAACGAGCCGATGATCGAGTCCAATGGCGCGGCGCAGACGGCGGAAGTCGGGGCAGACGACTGAGGTAGATCAACGGCCAAAGGGCACTCTTCCCCCGGATGAGACGAAACAGATGACACCGGAGCATGAATCAGCGGCCTCCGAACACGTCCCCATCGCAGGCGAGGGGACACGCTCGGATGGAAGGGCCTGTACAGAAAGAAGAACTCTCAATGCGAATCGGATTCATCGGACTTGGAACGATGGGCGGTCCGATTGCGCTGAACGCGATCAGGGGCGGCCACAATCTGGTCGTACACGACATCCGACGCGAGTCCGCAACCCAGCATCTCGAGATGGGAGCCGAATGGGCCGGTACGCCGCGTGAAGTGGCGCAGCAGTCCGAGATCGTACTGACCTCACTACCGGGTCCGGTCGAGGTCGAGGCGGTAGCGCTGGGCGACGATGGACTGCACGAGGGTCTGACGGCTGGGAAGGTCTATCTCGATCTCAGCACAAGTTCGCCGGACCTGATCCGCCAGATTCACGCTCAGCTCACCCCACACGGCATTCATGTGCTGGATGCGCCCGTAAGCGGCGGCCCTGATGGGGCACGCTCCGGCAGGCTGGCGATTTGGGTCGGCGGAGATCGCGAAGTTTACGAGCGCGTCAAGCCTGCGCTCGACTCGATGGGCGACCAGCCATACTACGTCGGGCCAATTGGGTCGGGAGCGGTCGCCAAGCTGGTCCACAACTGCGCCGGTTACATCATCCAAGCCGGCTTGGCGGAAGTGTTCACGATGGGCGTGAAGGCCGGCGTGGATCCGCTCGGCCTGTGGCTGGCCGTGCGCCAGGGCGCGCAGGGCCGACGCGGGGCGTTCGAGCGGCTTGCGGACCACTTCCTGATCGACAGCTACGATCCTCCGGACTTCACGCTAAGGCTCGCCCGGAAGGATATGGACCTCGCCTGCCAGGTCGGACGCCAGTACGACGTGCCCATGAAACTCGCCAACCTCGCCCTCGCGGAGATGACCAAGGCACTCAACCGCGGCTGGGGTAACCGCGACTCCCGGGTCGCGATGACCCTCCAGGAGGAGCGCGCCGGTGTGCAGGTCAATACCACGCCGGAGGCGATCAGAGAGGCGCTGGACCAGGGTTAGGAAGACCGTCATGACATATGAAAACATTCTCTACAGCATAGACGAGCGCGTATGCACGATCTCGCTCAACCGGCCTGAGAAGATGAACGCGCTGAGCTGGGCGCTGCGGCTGGAGCTGCAGGACGCGCTGAAGCGGGCGGAGCGCGACCCGGATGTCGGGTGCATCGTCATCAAGGGGGAAGGCCGTGCTTTTAGCGCGGGATATGACCTCACGCCGACTCATCCGTCTCCCAACCGCCCGGTGGACGGCTACGTCTCGGACGACGTGGACAGACTCACGGCACAGTACGCCCGGGACCTCGTCAACGGGCTGTGGAACATCTGGGAGCTGACCAAGCCGGTGATCGCGCAGGTACACGGGTGGTGCCTGGCCGGGGCAAGCGAGCTCGCTTCCATGTGCGACATCATGTTCGTCGCCGAGGATGCGCGGCTGGGCTACCCTCCCGTCCGGGCGCTCACCACGCCGGACACGATGTATTTCCCCTGGAAGATGCCCATGAGCTGGGCCAAATACCTGATGTTCACGGGCCGGGCGGTCACCGGACTGGAGGCGGTCGAGATCGGCTGGGCGACGAAAGCGTTCCCAGCGGACCGGCTCGATGCCGAGACCACCACCGAGGCGCGCGCTATCGCTACGATCTCGCCGGACATGCTGGCTGCATCCAAGAAGGCGATCAACCGGGCCTACGAGATCATGGGATTCCGGACCGCGCTTGAGGTCGGCGTGGACTGGCAGGGACTGTCAACGTACAGGAACACTGCCGGCGTGTTCGGCGAGATATCCCAGGCCGAGGGTCTCAGGGCCGCGCTCAAGTGGCGCGATGGCCCATTCCAGGACTACACCGCAAGACCGAGGGAGTAGGTGGTCAGCGCCCTGTTGAGGGTTACCTGCCGACGTATTTGGGCTGGCGCTTCTCCACGAAGGCGCGAACGCCCTCCTTGTGGTCTTGAGTCCGGCGCGCGATGCTCTGAGCAGGCCCCGCGAGACGCAGACTCTCCGCGAAGTCCACGTGCAGCGACCGGTGGACGAGCCGCTTGATCAGCGCCATCGAGTAGGTGGGACCGCTCGCGATCTGCCTGGCGATGTCCAGGGTCTGCTCCATCAGCTCGCCGTGCTCCACGACCCTGTTGACGATGCCGAGTCGGAGGCATTCTTCGGCCGGGAGTACCTGGCCGGTGTACTGGAGCAGCATCGTGTTGCCGAGTCCGATCATCCTCGGAAGCTGCCAGCACGAGCCATCCGCCGGAATCAGTCCGCGGCGGATGAAGGTCTCGGACATGCGCGCGTTGTCGGACGCGATCCGGATGTCGCACGATAGCGCGATACCCATTCCAAGGCCCATAGCATACCCGTTGACGGCGGCTATCGACGGCTTCTGGAGCCGGTGGAGCCGCAGCGGTACGAATCGCACGCCGTCGATCTCTTCCCGTGCCGCCGGGTCCGGTTCTCCGAGCTCGGCCCACGCCTCGTCGAGCGTCGCCCAGGGCGTCCGGTCACCGGGAAGCTCCGCCTCGCTCGACCGCGCCCGGTTCGCGTCGTCCATTCGCTTGACGTTGGCGCCTGAACAGAATGAGGGATCGCGTCCCGTGATCACGACCGCGCGCAGGTGCGCGGATGCCTCTAGCCGATCGAGCTCCCGGTTGATCTCGTCCGCCATCTCGTCCCCGATGGCGTTGCGGGTCGGCGGATCGTCCATGGTGACGACAAGGACGCCGTCCAGCTCCTGCGTGTCAATGAACTCGTACGACATCTGAGACCCCTCCGGCTGCTGCTATCGACCGGTCACACGGGCGGCTACGACGTCTCTATCTTGGATCTGAGGCAGTCGAAGAATTGGTTCATCATCATCCGGGAAGCTCCACCGAGCAATCGCTGGCCGACCCGGGCTACGACGCCGGTGACCTGCGTATCGCCGGTGACATCCACGACCGTCTTGCCGCCGGACTCGGAGAATCTGAGGTGGCCCGTGCCCTGCACCGAGCCGCCTCGACCGCTGCCCTTCACGACCATCCGGTACGAGGTGAGGTTTTCGATCTCCTCTAACCGCACTTCGCCCTTGTACGCCCCCCGGACCGCGGCGACTCTGATCGTCAGGTCGATCTCGTAGCTGTTTTCCCCGATGGGCCGAATGTCGTCGCAGCCGGGTATACACCCGGCAAGCACCTCCGAGGACAACATCGAATCCCATACGGTCTGGATGTCCGCATCAAACGTGTATGAGCTTTGAACTCTCAATTGGAAACTTACCTCTTCGTCAGAGTCACCCAATGATAATCTCGACCGAGTGTAGGATAGGGTTCCAAGACTGTCAACGCGGCGGCCGGAGCTCGGATCGGGCGGCCCGCCGGCCATATGGCCTAAGCCGAGAATTGCTGATATAATCCTGCTGCCTTATCGAAGGTGATTCCTGAAACCCACAGAGAACCGGAGGAGCTGCCATGGGGCGCGAGATTTCTGTTTCTGTCAACGGCACCCAGCACACTTCTGAGGTCGAGCATCGGCAACTACTGGTCGAGTACCTCCGGGATACGCTCAACCTGACGGGGACGCACGTCGGCTGCGACACATCCGGGTGCGGCGCCTGCACAGTCATCCTCAACGGCTCTGCGGTCAAGTCATGCACCTTGTTCGCGGTACAGGCCGACGGCGGTCAGGTCACCACAATCGAGGGTCTGGCAAACGGCGATGATCTCCACCCGCTTCAGGAGGGATTCTGGGAGATGCACGGTCTCCAGTGCGGTTTCTGCACTCCGGGCATGATTATGTCATCCTACGACCTGCTGCAGAAGAACCCCAGCCCGTCGGAGGCGGAAATCCGTCACGGGCTGGCCGGCAACTTCTGCAGATGCACGGGATACCACAACATCGTGAAGGCGGTGCAGTACGCCTCCGAAAAGATGTCGTAGGACCACAGGCAGCCGGAAGACCGGGATGCCGAGTAGAACTTGACGGTCGGGCACTGAACTTTACAAGGAGGCCCAACAAGAGATGGTAGCAGCAACATTCGACTATCACGCCCCCTCCACTATTGGAGCCGCGCTCTCGCTTCTGAATTCTAATCGGGACGAGGCGAAGGTCCTCGCGGGCGGTCACAGCCTGATTCCGATGATGAAGCTGAGACTCGCCGAACCGAGTATCCTAATCGACCTGGGGAAAGTCGAGGGCCTTAGCTATATCCGTGAAGAAGACGACGAGCTTGCCATCGGCGCGATGACCACGTACCACGACATAGTCAGCTCCGATGCCGTCCAGACGCACGCTCCAGTCCTCGCCGAGGCCGCCGCGCTCGTCGCCGACCCTCAGGTAAGGAACATGGGGACGATTGGTGGAAGCCTGTCTCATGCCGACCCGGCCGCCGACCTTCCGGCGGTCATGCTGGCGCTCGGCGCCGACATCGAGGCCAGATCACGGGGAGCTTTGGGGCGCGTCAACAGGAGGACGGTCTCAGCCGACGACTTCTTCGTCGATCTGTTCACCACGGCCCTCGAGTCGAACGAGATCCTGACCGAGATCAGGATTCCCGCGCAAGGAGCCAATTCCGGCGCAGCGTACGCCAAGATGGCCAACAAGGCTTCTCACTTCGCGATTGTCGGAGTCGCCGCGTCTGTTACCGTCGAAGGCGGCAACTGCACGTCCGCCCGCATCGGCGTCACGGGGTCGGGAGCCAGCGCTTCCCGCGCATCAGACTCCGAGGCTGGACTCGTGGGTAGTCCGGCAGACGCCGACGCGATCCGCAGCGCCGCCGGCCAGGCCGCCAACGGGATCGACATGAACGAAGACATCCACGCATCCGCCGAGTACCGAGAGCACCTGACCAAGGTCTTCGCACTGCGCGCGATTACGGCGGCGGTGGAGCGGGCGAGCGGCTAGCTCCAAGAGGTACATCAGAGAGCCGAAGGGGGCGGTCTTGACACCGCCCCCTTTTTAGTTGTTTGCGTCGCAGGAACGGGTGGAGCCAAGACATCTGTCGCGCTGCGTAGATTCCTAACGTTTAAGGTTTACGAAGTACGCTTCGAGCCTCGCCAATGCCTCTTCATACCTGTCCCGTGGTGAACAGCCGTATGAGACCCGGAGAAAGCCTCGCCACTGTTGACCGAACGCGCTGCCGGGCACGGTCAACACGCCGCCGCGGTCCAACAGCTCCCAGGATAAGTCTTTGTCCACGGACTCCACGTCTGACCGGACCATGGCAAACAACGCGCCACGGGTCTTGTGCCAACTCAGGGCCGGAATCCGAGCCAGGGTCTCCTGGAGAATCTTTCGGCGATCGTCCAGCTCCGGCATCATGCTGAGCGGATAGGCGGGCATCTGGCCGAGCGCGGCGGTCGCCGCGACCTGGCTGATTATCGGAGCGCAGATCGCCATCGCATCCTGCACCTTCAGGGCCTGTCGGATGAGCTCCGCGCTCGATGCCATGTAGCCGATCCGCCAGCCGGTCATCCCAAAGGTCTTGGACAGGCTGCCGAGCGTGATGACGTATTCCCGCGAGTCCGCGAACTTCGCGGGGCTGGTGTGCCGCGCCCCGTCGTAGCAGAAGACCTCGTAGGCGTCGTCACTGATCACGTAGATGCCCCTTGTCGTCAGCTCGCGCGTAATCGTCGCTATCTCGTCAGGATGATAGACCGAGCCGGTCGGGTTGTTTGGGGAGACGATCACCACCGCTCTGGTACGGTCGGTCAGCACGGCTTCCACGTCCTCCATCCGCATCTGGAACCCGGTCTCTTCCCCAAGAGGTATCTCCCGGACGACGCCACCGGCCAGCTCAATAGCCATGTGGTGGTTGAAGTAGTACGGAGATGCGATGGCCACCTCGTCGCCGTGCTCCAAGATGGTCAGCATCGTGACCATGAAGGCCTGGTTGGATCCCGGCGTCACCAGTATCTGCGAGTGCTCGTTGAAGTCGAGGCTGTTGTACTCGCGGAGCTTGCGGGCGAGGGCGCATCTGAGCTCAGGGATTCCGGCGTCCGGCCCGTATGTGTGGAGCCTCGGGCCGAAGCTATCGAGCGAAGCGCGCACCGCCTCCAGCATCTCCGGCGGCGGGCCGAAGAACGGCACGCTCTGCCCCAGGCTGATCACATCGCCGCCGGCGGCGTTGATCTCCGCCATCCGCGTGTTGAGCGCGTCTATCGGCGGCATGGCGACACGCCGAACGCGGCGCGGAACTTGCGATCTGGTTTCAGGTGGCATGTCGTGTGCGGTTACGCTGTCACATCTCGATGGAGGACTTTGGAATCAAGGGCGACAGCCTATCCTACACGAAGTCAAAGACATCCAACGCCACGGTCTGCTTGGGTTTCCCGTGTCCGTTGACCAGGAGACGAATCTTCTCTGCGGTTTCCCTGCTGAATGACTCATCTCCGCATCTGGAACAGACCTCAGCCGGGACTCGATGGACAACGACATACTTCCCGTCGATACGAAAAACATTATCGACGAGCTCATCACGTCTGCCGTCGGAGTGACAAACAGGGCAATTCGACATTGTTACCTCCGAACGGAGAAGCTGCTCCAGCGTAGCGGATCAGGCTCATACACGGTGATGATCCTGACGAGGTCAGTTTCCGCCAGCGATACCTGGATGTGCAGAGGTCTTCCCTCTGCGGTGAAGCCGTGCAAAAGACAACTCGGGGCGTACTTGTCATCCGGGTACTCTTCAATTATAGCCGACTCAGATCCCGATTGCCTGATCTCCAACTCGCTGATGTTTCGTTCAACGACACGCCTGAGCGCGTGACGGCTGAATTCGAACTCGCCCAACAGCAGCTGAGCCTTGACGTGCTCAATGGTCTTCATCCATGTCCACTTGTGCTGTTCCGATACGCTGGCAGCGGCTTGACGCTGTAGTCGGAGCCGGACCCGACCATGCTCTCCACCGCGGCGCGGGCGGTATCTAGCGAGGTGAAGCAAGGGATACGCGCCTCGGTGGCGGCCCGGCGGATGTCGAATCCGTCCTGAAGCACCTCGCGGTCGCCGGTGACCGTGTTAACGACCGCCTGCACCGTGCCCTCCTCGATCACGTCCACGACGTTCGGGTGGCCCGCCGAGAGGCGCTTGGGAACAGCGATTACGGGCAATCCCAGACCGGCGATCATCGCGGCGGTGCCATCCGTGGCGTACATCGGACATCCGGCGGAGTGCAGGTCGCGAATCATCTGGAACGAGTCGGCCTTGTCACGGTCGGCAATGCTCAGCAGCACGGAGTCGCCGGGTCTCACCGCCAGTCCGGCCGCCATCAGCGCCTTGGCGACCGCGGGGGTGAACTCGGTGTCGATTCCCATGACCTCGCCGGTAGATTTCATCTCGGGGCCAAGATACGTATCGACGCCGGTCAGTTTGGACATCGAGAATACCGGAGCCTTCACGCCGACCAGCTTCTGGCGCTTCCACAGACCGCCCTGGTAGCCGAGGTCCGTCAGCTTGCGACCGAGCATCACCTTCACCGCGAGGTTGACCATCGGGACGCCGGTGACTTTGGAGATAAACGGGATCGTCCGGCTGGAGCGGGGATTGACCTCGATTACGTACACCTCGGTATCGCCCTTAGCCCCGTTGTCCGACTGTGGGCTGCGGTAGGCAGGTCCACCTACCACCACGTACTGGATGTTCATAAGACCGCGGACTTCGAGCGCCCTGCCAATCCGCGTGGTGTAGTCGACGATTGTGTTGACCTCGTCCTCGCTCAGCGTGAGACCGGGGTATATCGCCATCGAGTCGCCGCTGTGGACGCCGGCGCGTTCGACGTGCTCCATGATGCCGGGTATCAGAACAGTCTCGCCGTCGCAGACAGCGTCCACTTCGACCTCGCGACCCTCGAAATACTTGTCGATCAGTACCCGGCGTCCCAGACCGACCTCGAACGCGCTGTTCATGTACCGCACGAGCTCTGTCGCGTTCTGCACGATTTCCATCGCGCGTCCACCCAGCACGTAGCTGGGCCGGACGAGCACCGGGTAGCCGATCTCCTGGGCCACGGTGAGCGCCTGCTCGAGGTCCATTACCGCGGAACCGGGAGGATTCGGTATGCCGGTCAGCGCGAGGAACTCCTCGAAGAGGTGGCGGTCCGACGCGATGTCGATCGACTGAGCCGACGAGCCCAAGAGCGGAAGTCCCGCCCTGTCCAGAGACTGCGACAGGTTGATCGCGGTCTGTCCCCCGAACTGGACCATCGACGGCGGTATCGCCACGCCGTCGTTCTCAGTCTCCACCGCCTCGTTTTCCAGAATGTCCCGGACGGATTCCTCGTCCAGCGGCTCGAAGTAGAGGCGGTCGCTGGTGTCGAAGTCGGTCGATACGGTCTCCGGGTTCGAGTTGGCCATCACGCTCATGATGCCCTCCTCCTGGAGCGCCCACGCCGCGTGAACCGAGCAGTAGTCGAATTCGATACCCTGCCCGATGCGAATCGGTCCGCTGCCTAGCACCAACGCCTTGGAATCCGCAGATGGAATGGCCTCGTTTTCCTCTTCGTATGTGCTGTAGAAATAGGGCGTCTGGGCCTCGAACTCGGCGGCGCAGGTGTCCACCATCTTGTACACGGGTCGCAAGTCCCACTCGTGCCTCAAGCTGCGCACCTGGTCGGGCGTGCGGTCCGTCAGCACGGCGACCTTCTCGTCGCCGAAGCCGAGTCGCTTGGCCATCCAGAGCAGCTCAGGCGACAGGGTCTCGCTGAGCAGCCTCGTCTCCATCCGGGCGATCCGCGCAAAGGCCCTCGTGAACCAGGGGTCGATGCCCGTGGCCCTAGACAGCTTCTCCGGCTCAACTCCGCGGCGCAGTGCGGCCATAAGGGCCCAGATGCGTTCGTCGTTCGGACCGATCGGCAACCGGTCCAGTGGCGCGTCCGTGGACTCGGCCCAGGAGCCGTCCTCCCACAGCAGGGAGCGGTTGGTTATCTCCAGTGATCTGACCGCCTTCTGGAACGCGGCCTCGAACGACCGGTCGATCGCCATCACCTCGCCGGTGGCCTTCATCTGCGTACCGATACTGCGATCGCCGCGTGGGAACTTGTCGAACGGCCAACGCGGGATCTTCACCACGCAGTAGTCGAGCGCGGGCTCGAACGCGGCAAGTGTCCGCTGAGTCACCGCGTTGGATATCTCGTCCAGCCGCTTCCCGACCGCGATCTTGGCGGCCACGCGGGCAATGGGGTACCCCGTGGCCTTGGAAGCCAGCGCCGAGCTGCGGCTTACGCGGGGGTTGACCTCGATTATGTAGTAGCTGCTGTCGTCCCGACCGCCGCCGGGCAGAGTCTCGGCGACCACGTCGCCGGGTTCGAGCGCCATCTGTATATTGCAGCCCCCTTCGATCCCAAGAGCGCGAATAATCTTCAGGCTCGCCGACCTGAGCAGCTGATACTCCTTGTCAGTCAGCGTCTGACTTGGAGCGACAACGATGCTGTCCCCCGTGTGGACGCCCATCGGGTCGATATTCTCCATATTGCATATTGTGATGCAGTTGTCGGCGCCGTCCCGCATCACCTCGTACTCAATCTCCTTCCACCCGACCAAGGACTTCTCGATGAGCACCTGGCCGATCGGGCTGGCGGCGATCCCGTTTCGGACTATCAGGTCGAACTCTTCGCGCGTGTCGGCGATCCCGCCGCCAGTGCCGCCCAGGGTGTAAGCGGGCCGGATTACGAGGGGCAGTCCGATCTTGTCCAAGACGCGATATGCGTCTTCTACCGACTCGGCGGTCTCGGATGGCGGGACCGGCTCGCCGATATCGACGAGCAGATTCCGGAACAGCTCCCGGTCCTCGGCGTTCCGGATCGTCTGAAGCGGCGTGCCAAGCAGTCTGACGCCGTATCGGTCTAGGATCCCGGCGTCGGCGAGATCGACGGCGAGGTTGAGTCCGGTCTGACCTCCAAGGGTGGGCAGCACGCCGTCCGGGCGCTCCTGGGCGATAATGCGTTCCAGCACCTCGATTGTGAGCGGCTCGATGTAAACGATGTCAGCGATGTCCTCGTCCGTCATGATCGTAGCCGGGTTCGAGTTTACGAGCACGATCGTGACGCCCTCTTCGCGGAGCGCCTTGCATGCCTGGGTGCCTGCATAGTCGAACTCGGCCGCCTGCCCGATGACTATGGGGCCGGAGCCGATGACGAGGACTTTGTTGGTTTCGGTTGTCACTGCCCGATCGCTTCCTCCGAAGCTGAATACGGTTCATATAGTTCCAATTCCGGTATTCTCTGGAAGCCGCCGTCCAAGGTGTACAGGGGCGCGCTGTGTCTGATGGCGGCAGCGGCGATGACTACATCAAGATCGGACATCATCTCACCAGCACGTATGTATCGCCTGCTCAGCTTGCCCGCCAATACCCATGTTTGCTGGTCCACCTCCAAGTAGTATATGGAGACGATCCGTTCGGAGAGGAACTCGAACTCTTCCTGAGAGCGGGCTCCACGTAGGTACTCCATGATCACTGGACCCGTCACAGCGGCTTCCCCCGACGCGATCAGGGCAGCCAGATGTTCGGCGTCTTCCGAGTCCGGCAGTCTCTGCGCCTGCATCAGAACGGAGGATTCCACCAGGATCATCGGGGTGGAGGCTTTCCCAACGACTCAAGGTAAGCTCGCCGTTTCTCGTCGAGCTTGGCAGCCTGCTCGCTGTAATCGTCAACTATGATCTTCCCCCAAGAATCAATCAACTCCTGAACATGCTTGCGACGAATGTACTCCTTCAGCGCGGCGTTCACGGCCTTGCTCTTGGTGGCCTCTCCTGTAGCGCCTACTACAGCATCCAGCAAATCGGGATCTATGTTGAGCGTCGTCCGCATCTATCAACCCCATCTTTCTGACGCGTTAAAAATAAGTATCATATTTACGAACCATTTTATCACATCAGATGATCACACAAGTCTAGCCCGTAGCTAATTCCCGTGCTCCCTGACCAGATTCATGAACTCATCGAACAGGTACTCGTTGTCGAGCGGGCCGGGTGACGCCTCGGAGTGGTATTGGATGCTCATGATCGGCAGCGCCCGGTGGCGGAGTCCCTCCACCGTGTCGTCGTTCAGGTTGACGTGGCTGACCTCCAGCTCAGCCGGCAGGCTGTCGGGATCGACGGCGTAGCCGTGATTCTGCGCGGTGATGTGGACGCGCCCGGTGGCGATCTCCTTGACGGGATGGTTGCCGCCGCGGTGTCCGAACTTCAGCTTGTAGTTGCGGCCGCCGAAGGCGCGGGCGATGATCTGGTTGCCGAGGCATATGCCCATGATTGGCACTCTACCAACGAGGCCGCTCGCGGTCTCTACGGCGTAGTCGAGCAGATCAGGATCGCCGGGGCCGGGAGACATCAGAACGCCGTCGGGGTTCATGGACAAGAGGTCATCCGCGGATGCGGACGCCGGATAGGCGATTACCTCGCAGCCGCGACTCCGAAGATTGCGCAGGATGTTGTACTTCAGGCCACAGTCGGAAACCAGCACGCGGAACCGAGCCGGGCCGGGCGTGTCTCCAGGCATCGACTTGTCCCACCAGTAGGGTTCATCGGTAGAGACCGAGCGTACGAAGTCGGTGCCCTCATAGGTCGGCGCTTCACGGAGCCGGGCGAGCGCACGTTCCGGCGACTCTCCGACCGATACCGCACCCATCATCACGCCGCGGGTCCTGAGCCGCCGCGTGATGGCCCTGGTGTCCACCCCACTGATGCCCAGGATGCCCTGGGATCTGAGAAACTCGTCCAGGGTCATCTCACTGGACGGGTGGCTGGGCGCGTCACAGTGCTCCCGCACAACGAAACCGGACACCTGTATTCGGCGCGATTCGTGGTCTTGGCTGTTGATTCCGTAGTTCCCGATAAGTGGGTAGGTGGGCACCACGATCTGTCCCGCGTAGGATGGATCGGTGAGGATCTCCTGGTACCCAGTCATGGACGTGTTGAACACGACCTCGCCGTGGGCGGGATGGGAGGTGTCTCCGAACGCCAGCCCGCGATATGCGGAGCCATCTTCGAGGACGAGATGGGCGAGTTGCGTGGTCATGCGCACTACCAGTCTTCCTTTGACAGAGAGGCCCATTGCATTGCAGCGAGAACCGGATCCAAGCTGGTGTCCTCTTCTGAGCAAACTTCATTTAGCGCATGAGTAACCCAGGCATCGCTTTGTGGATTGATGAAATCCTCGGCAACAGCCCGACGGCAGGAGTCTCTCCGAGGTGTTCCGAGTCGCTTGACCAACGCATCCAAGGACTCAAATGTCGAATCTGTAATCGAGATTGAAGTCTTCATATACCTACACTTAGATTAACAAAGGTTAACGGTACACCTCCCGGCGGTGTCCGACACGGTAGATGGTGATGGTTCGCGCTCCATCGTCTATGCCGTAGACGATCCGATACACCCCTGCGCGTAGTCTGTATTGAGGCCTACCGTGAAGTCTTCGTGCACCAGTAGGACGAGGATCATCTGATAGACCTTCGATGCGACGACCCACCAAACGAGTGTATTGTGCCGGAAGTCTATCTATGTCTCGCGCCGCACGAGGGGTAATCTCAATTCGATACATCTATCCCCTTCGCACGCAACTCTTCCTTGACCTGTTCCCAAGGAATAGCCTCTTCCCCCGAATCATGGAAACGGTCGATTTCCGCACCGTCTTCCAAGTCTTCCAATAGTTCCAGCAGTCCTTCCCAGAAAGTGTAATCGATCAATACTGCCGTCTTTTTGCCGGACTGGTCTGTGACGAATTGGACTTTCCGTAGTAGTTCATCAACCTGCATACCATCACCCTTTTCATCTTTGGCTTCGGATTGTCTGGATCACGCTGAATCCGATTCATCGTCCCGATCCGCGCTCTGCCAAGCCTCATACACTGCCTGTACGAGTGTGGTCAGTTTCTCTTTGTGAGTCTCCCAATCGTCGGCAGTCAGGAGAAACTGAATCTCTGTGTCGGGAGTTTCTAGCGCTTGCTCCTCTCGACCATGTGGCCACGTTCGGAATGGAACCTGCTCTACGGGCTGCCCGAATTCGCCCCTGCATAATTCGACAGCGTTTGGGAAGAAAACTATCTGCATTCTTCCGTCGTCCTGGGGACCTACCCGTGCATAGGGTCGCCAACCAGCCCTTCCTGATTCTGCTCGGCGTCGCAACCGGAGGTAGATCCCTAAAACTCTCGGGATTTCTCTGGAATCGGGCCAGTTCTTTCTGAACATACCCATTAAGTCGTCGAACAGATCCTGTATTCCATGCTCTCTAGCACGACTATCTAACTGTCTCCGCCGTTCCGCTCGGCTTACATATCCGCCCCTTCTTCGCGAAGATGAAACCTGGGCACTGTTTGCATCCACTTCCACCTGTTTGGCAAGAAGCATCTTTCCATCATACTCAAAGCCATGGAACGTCAGCAGTGAAATGTCCATATCGCTGTTCTCGGCAAGGAATCTCACCATTCGCTCTGTTCGCTCATCGGCTCCCAGTCCTACCAGGAACATGCGCAGAGGCTTCAGCGATGTCAACTCGCCGAAACCCTGGCTGTCGTACCACTCTCGGAAGTTCTCGATCTTGTCGATGCCGTGTGCGCCAGAGTTTTTGGAAATGTGATCGGTGAAGTCTGCCAGACCCATACCATCGAGATAGGATGCGTAGTCGATGACCTGCGCTACGGCCTCACGCGACAACGTGCCCCGCTTCAACTCGAACACGACCAGCTTGCCGTCGGCATCCACGCCGAGCAGATCGAGTGGCCCGCCCTGGGTCGGAGTCTGCCGGCCGACCAGGGTCATACCCTCCAGCAACAGGCCAGGATTACTGACCAAGGTTTCCTCAAGCAGCAGTTCAGACTCCATCCGGCTGGACGAATCTAGCTGCGAAACCTGTGACCCATCAATCGACCATATCTGGATGTCTTCCAAGTGAATTCTCCTCTGAAAATGCCACCTTCCCATCCACCACCGTCGTCACCACCCGACCCCTGAGTGTCCGTCCATGCAGCGGCGAGTTCTTCCCCTTCGACACGAACGCCTCTGTATCCACAGTCCACTCGGCGGAGGGATCGAAGAGTGTTACGTCCGCGCCGGTCCCGGGTCTGAGGCTGCCGATGTCGGTGCGACCCAGGAACGCCGCGGGAGCCGTGGTCAACTTCTCGACGGCTAGAGGCAGAGAAATCATGCCGCCATGCACGAGTGACAACACCGATCCCAGCGCGGTCTCCAGCACGCTGATCCCCATTGCTGCCTCCTCGAATGTGCAGAGCTTTTCGATCCGTCCGTGCGGCGCGTGATCGGTCGCGATCACGTCTATTGTGCCGTCCGCCAGACCAGCCGCCATGCGCTCCATATCGGCCCTGCGTCTGAGGGGAGGATTGACCTTGGCGTATGTGTCGTAAGCGGCGGTCCCAAGAGCGTCGAACGGCCCGCCATCCTGAGCGCCCATGACCGCCTCGTCCGTCAGAGTCAGGTGGTGAGGCGTGACCTCGCAGGTCACGTCGATCCCCTTCTCCTTGGCGCTGCGGACCAAGTCCAGCGTGCCCGCGGTGGAGATGTGCGCCAGGTGGACGTGCCCGCCTGTCAACTCGGCCAGCGAGATGTCGCGGGAGACCATCGTCTCCTCCGCGGAGTTCGGCGCGCCCTGGATTCCCAGCCGGTTCGACACCCAACCCTCGTTCATGTGGCCGTCTCCGAAGAGGTCCGGGGTCTCGCAGTGATTGATGATCGGCAGGCCCAACCCGGAGGCGTAGCTCAACGCCTGCCGCATGATGTTGGAGTCGGCGACCGGGTGGCCGTCGTCGCTGAACCCGATGCACCCGGCGTCCGCGAGCTCGGCCATCTCGGCGAGCTCCCTACCCGCCGATCCCCTGGTTACGCACCCGATCGGCAGCACGCGCACTGCCCCCTCGACACGGGCCTTTTCCAGAACGTACTCGACCGTCGCGCGCGTATGCATCGTCGGCTCGGTGTTCGGCATGGCGCACACGGTCGTGAAGCCGCCCGTAGCAGCCGCGCGTGTCCCGGTCGCGATGGTCTCCTTGTACTCGAAACCCGGCTCGCGCAGATGGCAGTGGAGGTCGATGAAGCCCGGTGACACCACGAGTCCCTCCGCCTCGATCAGCCTAGCGCCCTCCGGCGGGTCGATAGACGCCTCGACCGCGATCACGACGCCGTCGGCGATCAACAGATCGCCGACGGCATCCATCGCCTGCGACGGATCGATGATGCGTCCACTGCGAAGCAGAATTGTCGTCACCGGTCGCTTCCTTTCCCGGCGTTCAGCCGGCCGAGTATGCCCCTGACGTGCGGATATACGGGAGTCTGGTCCTCCATGTCCCACCATGTGAAGCCGTCCACCTCGCCGCTGACGACGACTTCCCCGTCGGCATCCACCTGGAACATGTGATGGTCGTTGTACTTACCCTCGTAGGTAAACAGGTATCGGATCGCGGCGGCCTCGAGACCCGTCTCCTCGTGGAGCTCACGGGCGGCCGCCACGATCGGCAGCTCGCCGTCTTCTATGCCCCCGCCCGGCAGAGCGTATGTCTCACGACCGCGGTCCCTTACGAGGAGTACCCTGTCGTCACGCATCAGCACCAGCGTCGCGCGGTGACGCGGCAGCGGGCCGTCCCAACCGGGATAGGAAGTCGGCCTATTGGGGGCCGAGTCGTGCGGGGCGGGGTCGCCGTCTTGCTTGTCTTGTGTTTTTCCCTGCATGGCTGTCCTTAACGCGCGATTCCGCAGCCTACGCCCGTCGTGGGTAACTTTCGCGAATCGGCGTCGCGACACTGTACAGGAGCGCCATTCGGACCGCGACGCCGTTGGTGACCTGCTCCTCGATCACCGAACGCGATCCGTGGGCGACGGCAGGGTCGATCTCCACCCCTTCGTTCATCGGGCCCGGGTGCATCACAAGCACGTCGGGATTTGCCAATCCGAGGCGTTCCTGGCTGATTCCATACACCCTTGAGTACTCCCTCAGCGACGGCAGATGTCCGGCCTGCTGGCGCTCTAGCTGGAGCCGGAGCGCGTAGACTACGTCCGCGCCCTCGATCGCGCGATCGAGGGCGCGCTCTATGCGGACCTTCCCAAACGGGTGTCCCTCGACTTCGAGTCCGCCGTTCAATAGATCGCTCGGCAGCAGCGTCGCCGGCGCGCACAGGGTGACGTCCGCGCCCATCGTCACCAGGCCCCAGAGGTTCGATCTGGCAACACGACTGTACAAGATGTCGCCGACTATCGTGACACGCAGGCCCTCTACCCGTCCGAAGTAGTTGCGCATCGTGTACAGGTCGAGAAGGCCCTGAGTGGGGTGCGCGTGGGCACCGTCCCCGGCGTTGACGACGCAGGCGTCGAGGTGCCGCGCCAGAAAGTGAGGCGCCCCCGAATGTCCGTGTCGAATCACGATGATGTCGGCGTTCATCGCCTGCAACGTGAGCGCCGTGTTGAACAGCGACTCGCCTTTTTCGACGCTTGTGCCCGATCCGGACACGTTGATCACGTCGGCGCTCAGGATCTTGCCCGCCTGCTCGAACGATACCCGCGTGCGGGTGCTCGGCTCGGTAAACAGCGTGATCACCGTCTTGCCGCGCAACGTGGGAACCTTCTTGATATCGCGATTCATCACCTCACGCATCGCGTCCGCGTTCTGGAAAACCTCCTCGATCTCCTCCCTGGAGAAGTCATCGAGATCGAGCACGTGCCTGCGACCCGGAACGTAGGTCGGAGCCGACCGACCGAACGGTCGAACGCCGTCCGGGGAAACTGACCCGTTGGCATCCCCACGCCGAGCCTCTGAGCGGATGCGGGCTGTCTGTGTCATACGTCCTCCCTCCTGGATAGAAGCACCTCATCGGCCCCGTCAGTTTCAGTGAGTCTTACGTCAACCTCTTCGTCGTGGGAAGTCGGGACATTCTTGCCAACGTAGTCGGCTCTCAGGGGCAGCTCCCGGTGTCCGCGGTCCACGAGGACCGCCAACTGGATCTGGCTGGGCCGTCCGAAGTCGGTCAGCGCGTCCATTGCCGCCCTGATGCTGCGGCCCGTGTACAGTACGTCGTCCACTATCACGACCCGTCGGCCCTGAATATCGGGGATGTCGGTCTGCCGGATCAGCGGACGTGCGCCGCCGGCCAGGTCGTCACGATACAGCCCAATGTCGAGCATCCCGATAGGCACGTCGACTCCTTCGAACTCGCGGACGAATGAGGCGATGCGGCGCGCTATCGGGACCCCTCGCGTGTGCATCCCAACTAGGACGATATCTGACGCGCCACCGTTGCGCTCCATGATCTCGTGGGCTACGCGCACGAGCGCACGGCGCATCTCCTCCCCGGTTAGTATGCGGCGTCGGACTGCGCTCTCCTGACTCTGCGCCAACAAAAATACCTCTTACCCTGCCGGCAAGAGGTATGCGAAACAGCGTCGGGTGTGACCGCTTATGGCGGTGAGTGACCTGTCACTTCGCCCCTTGCCGGCCTCACGGGACCGACTTAAAGGGTGTCGGAAGATTCCACTTTCTATGTCTTCTGCCCAATTCTAGTCCAGCGGGCCGTCAGCGTTCAAGTGTGATCATGCCGAGCGCTTCGCTCAGTGTTACAATCATCCCGTTCACAGGAGACGCCTCGATCAGATGACCGTGCCCAATGACGAATACCTCGCAAAGATCGAGACTCTAGCCTCAGAGCTCGCTCGCGGCGGCGGAGCGATTCTGGACCGGTACTTTGGCGACAGTTTGAACATCGAGTACAAGGACGGGCGCAGAAACGATCCGGTGACGAACGCCGACCGAGACGTTCAAGACTACCTGGCCGCGGGGATCTCGGAGAGCTTTCCCGATCACGGCATACTCGGTGAGGAAGACGTCGATACCGAAGACGACCGGACGGCACTGCCGAACGACTACACTTGGGTGCTCGATCCGCTGGACGGCACCAAGAACTTTCTTCACGGGCTGCCCGCATACGCGTGCTCGGTCGGTGTGCTGTACAGAGGCGAGCCGGTGGTCGGCGCGGTATTCGTTCCCTGGCCGGGAGAGCGGGCCGGTATCGTCCATCACGCGCGAAAGGGAGGTGGCGCATTCGCTGACGGCGACCCGATCAGCGCCGCGAAACTCGACTCGCCCGGGCCAGACCAGCTCATCACAGTGCCGGGGACATTCGACAGGCTGTACAGATTCGGAAAGCAGATGCACGGCAACTCCGGCGACCCGAGGGTGACCGGCTCGATAGCCCTCGAACTCATCCTGGTCGCGCGCGGCGTAACTCAGTACATGTACACGTCCAACCCCCACCTGTGGGACGTTGCGGGTGGCGTCATCGTCGCCGCGGAGGCCGGAGCGTCGGTAATGGTCGGCAGTCGCCGATCTGGTCCGATGGGCCTGTTTCCTTCCATAGACTGGAGAAGCTCGGGAACGCTCGTAGATGAGTGGCGGCAGGGCCGGGCCACTGTCCGCGACCTCAGACGCTGGGCAAGGCCGCTTATCCTCGGAAGTCCGCCCGTGGCCGAGTTCGTATCCCGAAACCTGGGCTGGAGACGAGACCCGGCGATGAGGCTACGATTCTGGTGGCGACGCCGAAGGCGCAGGCGCTGATCGCGGGGGCGGCAGAGGCGGGACTCAGACGAATATCCGCAATTTTGCCCCGGCATCTGTGAGCTACGGCATACTTAGAACCACCATATACCGATCTTTCCCCATTTTGTTGCAACCTATTGAAAGATATCTCTGACGGGCATTTGCCAGCCGGGGACAACGTCGCCGATGTCCAGGGTGTCAGCTTCTGTCAGGACAACGACGTCCGTTGGTGAGCAGTGAATCTTCACGATTCGCCTGCGGGGATCTACTACGATGACCGCGAGCGTTCCGGCGTCGAGCCAGTCCGCGACTTTCTCCTCCACCTCGGTATAGCTGTCGCTCGGCGAAATCACCTCAATCGCAACGTCAGGAGCGCCGGGGAAGAACCCCTGTGCATCTCCCACCTCTTCCGCCCGCTCACGTCGGACGAAAGCCGCGTCAGGAGCGCGAACATGGTCCGGGTCAGATTCCAGCTTGAATCCGGTCTCAGCCGCACAGACTTCGCCCAGCCCGTTTGCCTTCACATACACCTCAAGCGGGCTGCCTATGGACATTGCGATTTTTCCGTGAACGTATCCAGAAGGCGACATCTTTCGTAGATCCCCTCTCACGAGCTCGTAACGGAAGCCGTCATCGGGCATGTTCAGAAGCTCTTCCGCTGTCATCGGTCGGGTTGTGGTGGTCATATCCGTCCTCTGCTTCCCACAAATCCGCTATCTGCCGGATTGCGCGGCATGATAGGCTGATTCGCCGTTATCCTATTTTGTGAGTTTTGTGCAGGGAAAGCCGAATACGCCGAACGACCGGCTGTCTCATGTATCCGTCAGCAGGTTACCCACCTTGGCAATGATCCCGGGTGGTCGTGGACTGCCTCGTGAAAGGATGAACGGATTATACACGTCAACCAAATAAGAGGAGCGCCCCCTGGTCGATTCTGGCCGCTACCTGTACTCCTCGGCGTTGTCCTGCGGAGTGTATCCCAGCAGCTCCCAGGCCCGGGGCGTATCGTAGATCTTCCACCTGTTGCCGGACGCGCCAAACAGGATATCGTAGTCGATCCCCTCGGTCTCGATGCACCGATCAACCATCGTGACCAGATCGCGGCTGCTTAGCCAGCTCACAAAGGAGCGAGGGTCATCGCCGGGGCGATCGTCGACGCTCATGGTGCCGAGCCGGACACAGATGACGGTCATCCCGTACTCTTCGGCGTAGTACCTGCCGAGCGATTCGCCGAATATCTTGCTCGCGGCATACGGCCCATCCGGTCGGACCGGCATGTCGTGGGTGACCAAGGGAACGTCATCCGGATCCAGGCCGTTGTATTCCCCCTCCGCGATCGAGCGCCACGGCTCGTCACGTTCGTACATTCCGTTGACGTGCATCGAGCTGAAGAATACGACGCGGGATGCACCGCCCCGTCGCGCCGCCTCGAATACGTTGGCAGTGGCTGTTACGTTGTCAGGGAGCAGCAGGTCCCACCAGATGTCAGGCGTATGCCTGGGCTCCGCCGCCAGATGCACAACAGTGTCGATGCCCTGGAACGCGGGCAGGACCGCGTCGAAGTCGGTCAGGTTGGACGTCACCGACGGAAATCCATCTACCCTGACCGGGACACGGTCCGTACCGGATAGCTCGTACTTGTCGCCGAACCCGTTACGCAGGAAGGTCGCAATCCGTCCGGCCGCGCCGGTTAGCAGAACTCTCTTCATTGTCGATATCGCCTCCGCTCTTGGAACAACGCTTGTTGCCGCTACTTCTCGATCACCTAGCCACGCCGACCATGCAGCAGCAGATACGGCGGCCCCAGCTCATCCGGAGGCAGTCGTTCCAACTCCTCCGATACTGGATTCACCCTATATCTCATGGTCTGCAACGCGTGATAGCCGATAAGGGGAATCGGGGCTTCAGTGACCGTGCATACAAAACCGCGTCCGTCGATCGTCCCGATCGCCGAATACGTCTGCCGCTCGATGATCCCATTCGCGGTGAGGATTTCCCTCAGGCCGTGTGGAATCGCTTCCAGCCCGAGATGGTCGATCTCGCTCTGAGGCAGGCCGACGTATGTCGATCCGGTATCGACCACGAACTCGTACTCCCTGCTCGCGGTGGAACCTACTATCGTAGCTGTCGCCACAGTCCGACCCATAATCACTCCCCCTGTATCAGCAGGGACTTTTCATTGTCACATTGAGCGGAGCCTTCCCAGTAGCTGAGATTCTTCGCTTCACTCAGAATGACATGAAATATCAACACTACTTAGCAACTGGTAAGGAGGCCCGAACTCATCGTCCGGAACCCTCTCAAGAGTGTGAGTAACCATGTTGATCCTGAATCTACGGTTCTGGAGGAATTCATATCCGACCAGTGGTATGGGTGAAGGGGTCACGGTGGCGGCGAATCCCCGTCCATCAATTCGGCCAAGCGCCAAGTAGGTCTGCTGGTCTATGATTCCGTTAGCCGTGCGAACGCGAATAACCCCGTCCGGGATTGGCGCGAGGTCCAACTCGTCGATTTCTTCCTGCGGCAGCCCGATGTGAGTCGCACCCGTATCGACCACGAACTCATACTCCCTGCTCGCGGTGGAACCTACTATCGTAGCTGTCGCGAACGTCCGGCCCACTTTACCCTCCGACCATCAGCTTAGCACACGCTCGAAGACGTACCGCCCGATGTCTCGGTTTTCCCTGAACTCGAAGCCATCGAAATCGCCGTTGTAGCCAATTATCGGGACAGCCTGCTCGTGTGCCGACGCGTGCGAGCGCAGACCGCTGCCCGCGCCGGTATCATTCCAGGCATCTTTGAGATCTTTTGGACCGAAGACGGTTTCGGCGTCGCCGGTTACAACGAGGTCGCCGATCCGGTCGTAGTGGAGGTTCAGCTCCCTCGCCGCGGCCTCCCTCGAATAGACTCGCTCGACCCCAACCGCGTCTTCCAGTATTCCAGTAGCGTCTGACAAGCGGTCCGGCTGACCAGGGTCCATATAGACGAACATACAGCCGCCGAGGTTGTTGTGGTGGACCACGTAACGGTCCTTGATGATCGGCACTGCCTCGGCGGATATCCCGCTCCGAGCCAGCACGTCCGCCAGGTCAACCATCCGCGTCTTGGGGCTCATGCCGTGGTCGGCCGTCAGGAACAGGGTCACGTCGGGATGGGCGTCAACGAGGTCCCCGATGGCGTCATCCAAAATCGTGATGTGCTGTTGAGACTCTGGCTCGCTCGGCCCGAAGGTATGCATTGCGAAGTCAGTCGTCGAAATGTACACGATGTCCGCGGGATGCAGCTTCATCGCGTGGGCGGCGGCGCGGATCGTCCAGCCGTTCACTTCCAGCGAGTAGATCGGCGGCGGCGCGCCCACTCCGGCGGCGACCCAGTCGGGGGCGTTCTCCGATGATATTGCCGTGGACGCGCCATCGGACAAGAGCGTGCGGAGCTTGTCCTTGGAAGTGGACAGAATGGTCCGGGCGCCAAGTCGTTCGGCCCGCTGGAACATCGTCTCGGACAGAATGTACTCGCCGGACTCCATGTAGATTTCTTCGCCGGTCTCGCGGACCATGCGGTAGTTCGAGCTGATGCCGTGTTCGGATGGGTATTCGCCGGTGACAATCGAGACGTTGTTGACGTTCGTCACCGACGGCATCATGGAGCTTCCAGTAAGGTGAAATCCCCGCTTGGCGAGCGCCATCAGATTCGGCGCGTCGCACAGTTCGAGGTACTCCGGATCGAGTCCGTCCACGGTGATGATGACTGTGGTTTTGGGCATGGCCTCCCCGCAACTTGGTCTGAGTGTCGCCGGCGACAGGTATTCTAACATTGTCGCATGACCTCACAGAGTCCGGCAGCCACCGCACTCCGTATGTCACAATAATATGATGGAAATGAACGACGCCGACCTAAATCGTGCCGTCCCCAAGCGCCGTTTCCCACGGCTGCGGAATGTGGCTCTCGCACTCATCATGCTCATGCTGGTCGTCCCCCGGACCGGCGACTTCCGCGTAACGCCGGCCGAGCTGATCGCGTACGAGCACCTCTTCTCGCTGGTGGAGTGGGAAGCCGTCAACTTCCCGCGAAAGTGGCTCCATATGCTTGTCAACCTGGTTCCAGGCGTCAAGCCGTCCCGCGAGGAACGTCTTGAGATCATCGACGAGTACCTGCAGGTCGTTCGCAGAGCCAAGAAGGAGGAACGACGCATCGAAGGCGCGGCTCAACTCCGGAGCTTCCGAGGATCGACCTCCGCGGCCAAGGAAGACACGATTTCGGATGAGTATCTGCGGGAGCTGCTGGACCGGAAGAAGGCACTCCAATCCGAAGCGGAGGAGTCGGTCGAGTCCGAGGTCAGCGCCGTGCTCGCGGACATTGGGCTCCGTTCCCGGGTCGGTCTGATCTGGCCTCCGGTCGATATCAGGTTTCTCGATCCGCCGACACTGCTCGTGCTCTCACCTCGCAACGAGATCGACATGGTCGGCGCGGTGTTCCTCGACCCGGAGATCGAGCCGTTCGACCGTGATGACATCGAACAGCGAGTGTACGGCGAGCTCGGTTACGCAGCCTACGTCGATGACATCGCCGGATTGGCCACCTATCCGAACATGGTGTCAGACCGCTACACAGCCCGGACCGTTCTGAGGACCGCTGCGCACGAGTGGCTGCACAGCTACTGGTTCTTCCATCCTCTCGGCAGCTCCTACTTCGAGTCCGACGAGATGACGACGATAAACGAGACCGCGGCCACCCTGGCCGGCAACGAGCTGGGTGACATCGCGTTTGAGAGGATGGGCGGTGACCTGGCCGAAAACGCCAGACGTTACGCGGCGGAGCACAAGGCTGATCCCAACTTCACGGCGTTCATGCGCGAAACGCGGCTCGAGGCCGAGCGGCTTCTTGCAGAAGGCGACATCGACGGGGCGGAGGAGTACATGCGCAGACGCCAATGGGACCTGCGCCTGCGGGGATACTACATCCGCAAGTTGAACCAGGCGTACTTCGCCTTCCGGGGAAGGTACGCGGACAGCCCCGCTTCGATCAGCCCAGTTGGAGCGCAGATGCGCGAGATACGCTCCTATACATCGGACATTGGCGACTTCATCAGGACCGTCTCCAGAGTGTCCAGCCCCGGGGACTTCGACGCGCTCCTGCAACGTCTGCGCGCGGAGAACGGCTCAGACTCGCCCGAGCCTACATCACCCCCAGGACGCGGTTGAGATTCCCGAACCGCGCCGGGTCCAGATCGCGACCCGCAAACCCCGGATAGTCAGGACCGTACCTGTGCGCGCGAAACGCCGCGTTGCTCAGGTTTTCGCCGCTCCGATCAGACCCGAAAAACGGAATGACGTACTCCCACACGATCTCGCCGCGCCGCGTCACCTCGAACAACCTGCCGTGAGCGCCTTCGCATATCAGAGTATTGCCATTGGGCATCCTGTCGGCGCCGCTGATGTAGGAGCTGAAGAAGGAGACCGGGGGGCTGCCCTCGTACGTCCACTCGATTTCGTTGGACTCCGGGTTGACCTCGATCACACGGGATGCGGCCCTTGCCCTGGAGTGCGACCCGTTGTCGAAGATCAGGATGTTGCCCGATTCGAGCTCTGTCGCGTGGTGCTGGTGTCCGAGCTCGCCCGCGCCCCACTTCCAGGTGACTGCGCCCGTCTCCCGGGAGACCAGCGCGACGTTGCTGGTGCTCCTGAAGCTCAGCAGGAAGTCTCCGGAATTGGTCACCTGAATTGAGTTGGCGTGCGTCCACTCGCGCCGGCCTTCGAGCGGGCAGATCACCTGATCCTCGATCTTCAGGTTCTGCCACACGCGCCACTCGCCGGTGGTCTCGCCGTCCCCGTCGATCTCCCGTATCACGTCGCCCAACATGAAGACCGGGTCTTCAGGAGTTCTGTACCCGCCGCGGACGCGGGCCGACAGGTCGGCGGGCATCTCCTCCCACAGCAGGTACACGGTGCTGCCGGTCAGGGTCCTATCGTAGTCATGATGCATCCACGGGTCGCGGTGCTCCCAGACCTTGACTCCGTCCCAATCAAGTTCAACGATCGAGCCGCCTGAGCCGCCGAGTCCGCGCGTTCTGTCGAAATCCGGCGGCAGCGGAGTTCGGCCAAGCAGATTGCCGTTCGGCAACAGCACCGCGTAGGTTATGCCCTCGTGGTACTCCCACCTGTGGCAGATCCGGCCATCCATGTCCAACAGGGCGGCGAACTTGCCGGCATTGGTAGATACCAGCGTATAGCCTTTATACGAATACATCGGCGAATGGTGGATAAGCCCGACGGGGTGATGAATTGACCAGCCCATTTTTCAGATCTCAGACGCGAGGATTCAGACGTCGGGGTGTGAGGGAATCTCTCACTCCTCACACCTCCAAAGGCGTATCTTCTCGATTGGCCCACTCGCCCATCGAGCCGTCGTAGTTTCGGGTCCGATCGTAGCCGAGGAGCCGCAGCGTGAACACTCCGTGCGCCGCACGGATGCCCCCCTGTCAATATGTGATGACGTTCTTGTCCGGCGTCACACCCAGACCCTCCAGCATCGACATCAGTTCAGAAGCCGGCTTGAACATCCTGTGGCGGTCCTCGGTGATCAGATTCAGCCACTCGAGATGCACCGCGCCGGGAACCCGTCCCGCGCGCGCGTTGCCCCGGTCGTTGGAGCCGTCCCACTCCTCATCCGAGCGGACGTCGAGAAACACCGTGTCCAGGTTTCCGACCTGCCCGACCCCATAGTCGAGTGTGCAGACCAGCGAGTCGTCCGCCCTGGGAGTGAATGTGACCTCTCCCACGTCCGGAGGCCGGTCTATCGAGGTGGGACGGCCCTCATCGAACCACTTCTTCCAGCCGCCATTCAGCACCTTGACGTTGGTGTGGCCGTAGTAGTTGAGCACCCACCAGAACCGGGTCGAGTACAAGCTGCCGGAGTTGTCGTAGGCGACGACCTGCGTATCGTCGCCGATTCCCATCTCCTCCATCAGGCCCTTCATCACGTCCGGCTCCGCCACCAGGGGATACTCGCGTGAGGAGGATGGATAGTCGGGGTGCTTGATGTAGTGGTGGACGCGAATTCCCACCGCGTTTCTGACATGGGCGCGCAGATACAGCTCGAACTCGTCACAGTCCACGACGCGAATTCCGGGATCGTCGAGGCGGTCGGCCAGCCACTCCGTAGAGGCCAGCATCTCAGGCCTCGCGTACTCCTGCTCGGTCATGTTTCCGTCTCCTGGTAAGTTTCTAGGAATGCTCTGAATAAGTCCGTGGAATGTGGCAAATTATGGGTCAGCCAGACACGATTCCGGCAGAGAATAACCGTCAACCCTAACTTGTTCAGAGGTTCCCTAGTTCGTCGTCAGCTTTCAGTGGACTTGCGACCCGGCGCGCGACCGTCGGACTGTTGGCTCGCCAACGATTCGGTCAGGCCCCACAGTGCCGCTGCCGCCTCACTGCAATGGCCGCTGAGATGCTCGAAGAGATCTCTGAGGTCGGTAACGAGCTCGATCAGACCTGTCTCATCCTCGGCTGACAACATTCTCTGTTGATCCCGCAACGGTCCCACGAGCTGGTCAGAAGTGGCTTGCAATTCTTCGATCGCGGCGTGGACGATCACCAGGGCCTCGGTGCCCTCCTTATCGGTCAACTTCGGATACAACGCCACAATATCCATGGGTCTGAGGGACTCAGGCTTCAGGCTCATTTTAGGTCTCCTCTCAGAATACCGGACACTGACGGCGGCAGGTTACAGGTATGGAATCCGGGCTGTCGACATTGCATCTTCCAGAATACGCAGCTCGGCGTTCAGACGATCGAGTTCGCGCACATAGTATCTCACAAGACCAAGAGTGTACGGGCTAGGGTGTGTTTCGGCGTCGAGTTGGGCTTCATATAACTTCAATAGGTGTAGGGAGATAGTTCGCGTCTTTGAGCGGTATGCCTTCAGGATGAACGTCGGGCCGCTGTCCAATAGGCTGCGCACATGAGACTCAATGAACTTCCGGTGCCTCCATGCATGGGTGCCCTGGACCGAGGCGACGACTTCATCCGTGATGTATCCGAACCGGTTCACGAGTCACATTGTACCAGCCACCGCCACAGATCATAGCGCTAACGCATGACTGCATCAGACCAGCCCGATATAATGCGGTCGAACGATTCCCACAGGAGATCTGACAATGACGCAGTCTCAACCCGCTGCCAACCACATCGACCCGAAGATGCTCAACGCTCTCGATTGGCGATGCATCGGCCCGCCGCGGGGCGGACGCGTCGTCGCGGTCGCCGGCGATCCGGTGGACTTCAGCACATTCTACTTCGGCGCATGCGCGGGTGGGGTCTGGAAGACATACGACGGCGGGACCTACTGGGAGAACGTCTCTGACGGCTACTTCAAGACCGCCTCAGTAGGCGCGATCGCCGTCTCGGACTCCGATCCCGCGGTCGTGTACGCTGGAATGGGGGAGGCTTGTATCCGGCTGGACGTGACCCACGGCGACGGCGTGCACAGGTCCACCGACGCCGGCCGCTCCTGGCAGCATCTGGGCCTCGAGGACACCCGGCACATCGCCCGCGTCAGGATTCACCCGACCAACCCGGACATCGTGTACGTGGCCGCCCTCGGCCACGCATTCGGTCCGAACAATCAAAGGGGCATCTACAGGTCCAGCGACGGCGGCAGGAACTGGGAGCACATCCTGTTCAAGAGTGAAAATGCCGGAGCCGCCGACCTCACGATCGATCCCACCAATCCCCGAATCCTGTTCGCGTCCATCTGGCAGGTGCGTCGCAATTTCTGGAATCTGACCAGTGGTGGACCGGACAGCGGCCTGTGGAGGACGATGGACGGCGGCGACACGTGGGAGGACGTATCGACGAATCCCGGACTGCCGGACGGTCCTTTTGGACGGATCGGCGTGGCAGTGTCACCGTCGAAGCCAGGCCGGATCTACGCGACGATCGAGGCGCGACAGCCCGGCGTTTTCCGTTCAGACGATTACGGCGACACTTGGGAGCTGGTATCCGACAATCGCGACCTCCAGGGCAGGCCGTGGTACTACCAGCACGTATTCGCCGACCCCCAGGACGCCGATACTGCCTGGGTGCTCAACTACTCGGCCTGGAAGTCGATCGACGCGGGCAAGACGTGGGAGGAAGTCAACACGCCCCACGGCGACAACCACGACTTGTGGATCGATCCGCGCAACTCGCGGCGCATGATCGAGGGAAACGACGGCGGAGCTTGTGTCAGCTTCAACGGCGGCGACACGTTCTCCACCATCTACAATCAGATGACGTCGCAGTTCTACCACGTCACCACCGACTCGCAGTTCCCATACCGCGTTTACGGCACGCAGCAGGACAACAGCGCGATCAGCGTCCCGTCACGCTCGCACAAGGGCGGCATCCCATGGAACGACTGCTACACGGTCGGGAGCTCGGAGAGCGGTCACATCGCGGTCGATCCGACCGATCCAAACATCGTCATCTCTGGCGCGATCGGCTCTTCACCCGGCGGCGGCGGCAACATGCTGCGCTACGATCACTCCACCGGCCAGGTCCGCATCATCACCGTCTGGCCTGAGCTGAACACCGGATACGGTCCGGTGGACGCCAGGTACAGGTTCCAGTGGACCTATCCGATCATGTTTTCTCCGCACGATCCGGGCGTGCTGTACGCCACCGGAAACGTAGTGTTCAGGTCCACCGACCAGGGAGGAAGCTGGGATCCGATCAGCCCGGACCTCACCTGGAACGATCCCGACAAGCTCCAGCCGTCCGGCGGCGACGTGACGGGCGACGCATCCGGCGCCGAGACCTACTGCACCGTCTTCTCGTTTGTCGAGTCGCCGCACGAACAGGGCGTCTTCTGGGCCGGATCGGACGATGGCCTTGTACACCTGTCCCGGGACGGTGGAGATACCTGGATGGATGTCACGCCGTCCGGTCTCGAAGCGTGGAGTCGCATCGACATGATCGAGGTCTCCCCTCACGACCCCGCTACCGCATACATGTCCGCGACCCGTTACAAGTTCGACGATAACCGACCATTCCTGTTCAAAACGTCCGACTATGGACAGACGTGGACGTCGATCACCGGGGATCTTCCGGCGGACGACTTTACGCGCTGCATCAGGGAGGACCCGGTGCGCCGGGGGATGCTGTACGTCGGCACCGAGACCTCCGCATACGTCTCATTCGACGACGGCGCCGCCTGGCATTCGCTGCGCGGGAACCTGCCCGTCGCGCCGGTGTACGATCTCGCGATCAAGGACGACGACCTGGTTGCTGCGACCCACGGGCGCAGCTTCTGGATTCTGGACGGGCTGAGCCAGCTCAGACAGGTGTCCGGCGAATTCGCTGACGACGACATATATCTGGTCAAGCCGGCGACGAAGATCCGGATGGCCGCGCCGTTCCGAGGACGCTCCGGCAGCAGATCGAAGAACTACCAGCTATCGCTCGGCGCGGCGGTCGCGTTCATCGACACCAAGGGGACGCACGGCCAGGTGGACCGGAAGTTCCTGGACGCGGGCCAGAACCCGCCCGACGGCGTCCGGGTCTGGTACTGGCTCAAGGACAAGCCGGATGCGGAGGTCACGCTCACGTTCATGGACTCAAGCGGAGTGGAGATCAAGTCCTACTCCAGCATCGAAGCTGACGACGATGACGACTCGGCCGAGCCGCGAGTTCCGGCCGAGTCCGGCATGAACCGGTTCGACTGGGACATGCGCTACGCCGACGCGCGCAAGGTCCCGGGCGACAAGACAACCGAGGACAGCCTCCGCGGTCCGCTCGCACCGCCGGGGTCATACGGTGTGAGACTGACCGTCGGAGACCAGTCGCAGGTCCAGACCTTCGACATGGTGAAGGACCCGCGCGTGTCGGCGACGCAGGAGGACTTCGACATGCAGTTCGAGCTCCTCATACGCATCCGCGACAAGTTGTCGGAGACTCACGACAACATCAACAGACTGCGGAGCGCCCGGACCCAGGTGGAGGAGTGGGCCAACCGGGCCAGGGGTACGGCGGCTGAGGAGGCGATATCATCGGCGTCCGAGTCGCTGAAAGACAAACTTGGCGAGGTGGAATCGGCCCTCATCCAGACGGAGTACAAGGGAGCGCGTGACAGGCTGCACCTGCCGATCAAGTGGAACGCAAAGCTCGCGGGGCTGAAGCCCGTGGTCGCGGCCGCCGACTTCAGGCCGCCGAAGCAGGCCTACGACGTCTTGGCCGAGTACACCGAGGCGCTCGATGGACACTTCCAGGTCCTCGAACAGGTGCTCGATACTGACTTGGACGAGTTCCAAAACCTCCTCGCCGAGCTCGAAGTGCCGTCGATCACGCCGAGGGCAGACGTCTAGTATCGTGTCCGACCCAACAGTGACCCGGACGACAACCGTCTATCCGCTCTCCGCAGTCCGAGCTCTTGCCCTTCACACCCAGGGGCTGTCCGAGCCGATCAGGCGGCGACCGAGGCCCTCTGCCGATGATGTTTACTCCGCCGTCGAGCGTGTCGGCTGGGTCCAGATCGACACGCTCCAGGTGGTCAACCGCGCACAGTACCTGACCCTGTGGAGCAGGCTCGGCGCGTACGATCCCGCCCATCTGGACAGCCTGCTGTTCGACGGCGGCAGCCCCTCGCCGGACAACAACCGCCGGCTGTTCGAGTACTGGACACACGCTGCCTGCATCATCCCCTTGGCCTACTACCGATTTCTGATGCCGATGATGCGGCGACACGCGCGGGGAGGCGCCGGCTGGCGCCGGACATGGGCCAGAGATCCCGAAAATGCAAAGCTGCTGAACTCGGTTCTGACCCGCATCGAGTCCGATGGTCCCTCACGCCCGTCCGATTTCCGAACCGAGAAGAAGCAGCCAGGCGCCTGGTGGAACTGGGACTCCGCAAAGATCGCGCTGGAGCATCTGTACAACACCGGCGAGCTCGCCATCTCCAACAGGGTCAACTTCCAGCGCGTGTACGACTTACGCGACAGGGTCCTGCCCAAATCGATCGACCGGAACGAACCCACCGAGGACGAGGCGATCCGGAGACTGCTCGAAATCTCGATGAATGCACTGGGCATCTGCGCCCCTGTCCAGGTCGGCGACTACTTCCACATGAAGCGAACGGAGTCCAAGTCGTTCATCGAGCGGCTCATCGCCGACGGGACCTTTGTCCCCGTGAATGCTCAACTGGCTGACCGGCGGACGCACGAGCTGCTCGTCCACCGGGACAACCTATCATTGCTCGAACGGGCGGCGGACGGCGACCTCAGACCTCGTCGCACCACGTTCCTCAGCCCGTTTGACAGCCTGTTCTGGCCCAGGGATCGGGATACCATCTTCTGGAAGTTCCGACAGATCCTCGAATGCTACAAGCCAGAACCGGACCGGATCTGGGGCTACTTCTGCCTTCCGATACTGGACCGGGACCGGCTGGTGGGCCGCTTCGATCCGAAGATCGAGAGGGCAAACGGCCTGCTGCGCCTCAAGAAGCTGTATCTGGAGCCAGGAATCCGGCCCAGCGCCCGGCTGGCAGCCTCGGTCGCTCGCGCCATGCGCGCCTTCATGCGGTTTCACGACGCTGACGACCTGGTCATCGAGCACAGCGACCCCGCCGAGTTTGGCGCGAAGCTGATGGCGGCGATGTGAGGTCTGGAGCCTGAACATGCAGCTCAGCATGATTATCACTGCCGACCGCGCTAGGGATATGCCCGAGCCGGTCGTGCCTCCGGGATGCGAGCTTCGCGGATACCGGCCGGGTGACGAAGATGCCTGGACCGAGCTGATAAACACCGGGGGCTTCGGCACTCCGTGGAGTCGGGAACGGTTGGATGAGTTCCTCAAGGGACCGGAGCGGGCCTGCGGCTCCAGAGTTGCTACCAAGAATGGACGGATCGTCGCGGCGACGTTCGCGTCAGTTGAGGACGGCGTGTACGATATGGGCCGCGTCGATTTTGTAGTCAGCCATCCCGACGTTCGTAGGACGGGACTCGGTCGGGCCACATGCATCGACGTCGTCAGATACCTTGTCGGCAGAGGATACGATCCGGTTGCTCTCTATAACCGACGATTGGCGACTTCCGGCAATCGGGCTGTACCTGTCTATGGGCTTCGAGCCGCAGATGACGCGGCGCGACATGCCGGGCCGCTGGCGTCGAATCATGCGAGCGTTGGAGGACAGCAGATGAGAAAGCTCCGCCTCGGACTGGCCGGACTAGGACACGGCGCGACCGTGCTCGGAGCAAACGACTCGGACATCCCGATTGAAGTTGTCGCGCTGTGCGACACCGACGAGGCACGTCTGCAAACGGTCTCCGGCGACTACCGCATCTCCCAAGCTACGACCGACTTCGACGAGCTGGTGTCTATCCCCGACATCGACGTCGTTGGCATCTACACGCCCGGCCCGCTGCACGCGGACCAGATCGAGGCCGCGCTCGACGCAGGCAAGCACGTCATGGTCACCAAGTCGATGGTGTACAGCATCGCCGAGGCGGAGCGGGTAATCGAAGCCGTGGACAGAACCGGCAGGACGCTGCTGGTTACGCAGACGATGCGCGGACGGCACGACTTCATGGACGCGAAGCGGACTTGCGACGCGGGCACTATCGGAGAACTGTTCATGGCCGAGGCTCACTACGTCCATGACCTCCGGCCCGTGTACGCGCGCACTCCGTGGCGCGTGGAGATGCCGCAGGACCTCATCCTGGGAGGCGCGTGCCACCCCATCGACCTGCTCCGCTGGTTCATGGGAGACATCATCGAAATGCACTGCTACGGACTCAAGAGCGGCGTCGCGCCGGACTATCCGCAGGAAGACACGTTCGTGATGAACGTTAGGTTCGCAAGCGGCAAGATTGGGCGCGTCGCCAACTTCCTCGGCGTGGTACACCCTCCCGGCGTGCCGATGAACAGCCTGACCGTGTATGGCACACGGGGGACTATCAGGGATAATCAGGTCCGTCTCGACGCGGACGAATGGCTCCCTGAGCGGACGTACTCCGCCTCCTACCCGTCCCAGCGCGGACACTCCGGCGAGATGATGGTCATGCTCCAGCACATGGCCGACTGCGTTCTCAACGGCGCGACGCCGTGGGTAGGCGCGCGCGAAGGCGCAAGGGTGGTCTCAACCTGCCTCGCCGCCTGGGACTCACTCAGGTCAGACTCCCCGGTCGAGGTGCGAAACGAGTTCTAGGTGAATCACCAGCAGAAGAAAGGCCAACCAATGACCGAGAACGACAGGATTCGCCAGGCCGGCGAGTATCTCGCCAACGAGTATCTGGCGCGGCGACCGCTTGACCTGATGACAGGCGACCTGGCTCCCCGCTCAGAAGACGAGGCATACGCTGTCCAGAGAGACTTTCTGGGCCGGCTCGCCGAGTCGTTCGGACCGGTCGCGGGCTACAAGATCGCATATACGAACGCGATCATGCGCGAGCGGTCCGGAGTCGCTTCCCCGTGCTCCGGTCTGATCCTGTCGCGCCGGGTGCATGACTCCCCGGCGTCCCTCAACTACAGCGACTACTTCCGGCTGGGCATCGAGTGCGAAGTGGCAGTCCACATCGGGACCGATCTGCCCGCGTCCGGCGCGCCGTACACACGCGACCGCGTTTCCGAATCCATAGCGTGGCTTGCGACATCCTTCGAGCTCGTCGATGGACGTCCGGCCGCAGACGCGGATGGGCAAGCTCCCGAGCTCAAAGCGATCGTCACCAATATCAGCAATGGCGGAGCCGTTCTGGGCGCTCCAGTCACGGATTGGAGCGGCATCGACCTCGCCGCGTCTCACGGACAGATGCTGGTCAATGGAGAGGTGATCGGCGAAGGCTTCGGGCGAGACGTTATGGGGCACCCGGTCGAGCCTGTGGCATGGCTCGCGAACAACCTCGCCAGGTCCGGCATGGGTCTGACCGCGGGGACAACGGTGCTGACCGGCAGCTTCGCCCCGCCGTACATGCTGAATGCCGGCGATACGGCGACCGTATCCATAGAGGGACTGGGTGAGGCGCACCTGGTGGTCTCATAGCGTCTGAGACTCCGACCAACTTCCAGACCGTTCAGATCGAGGCGTCGGCTAACCGAGCGCGTTGTGCCCGGTCAGGTCTCTGCCGAGGATCAGCGTGTGGATGTCGTGCGTGCCCTCGTAGGTGTCCACCGTCTCGAGGTTGAGCATGTGCCTGATCGTCGGGTGATCCAGGACAATCCCCGATCCGCCGAGAACCTCCCGCGCCGACCGCGCGGCGTTGAGGGCAGCCCGGACGTTCTCTCTCTTGGCCAACGAGACCTGGGTGAAGCTCATCCGGCCCTGGTCCTTCAGGATCCCCAACCGCCAGGACAGCAGCAGTCCTCGAGTGTGGTCCGCGACCATATTCACCAGCTTATCCTGGACCAGTTGCCGGGAGGCTATCGGGAGGCCAAACGTCTCCCGTGACTGTGAGAAGTCCAGCGCGTCCTGGTACACCGCCTCGATAGCTCCGACGGCCCCCCAGGTGATGCCGTACCGCGCCTGCGTGAGGCACGACAGCGGACCCCTCAGCCCGCGGACGTCAGGAAGCGCCGCCGCCGCGGGTACGCGACAATCATCCATCACAAGCTCGCTGGTAACCGATGCGCGCATACTCATCTTGTGTTCGATCTTGTTGGCGGTGAATCCCGGCGTATCCGTTGGTACAAGAAATCCGCGCACTACCCCATCGTCGTCCGCTGCCCACACCAGCGCCACGTCCGCGATGCTGCCGTTGGTGATCCACATCTTGGCGCCGTTGAGGACATAGCTCTCACCGTCCTTTCGGGCCGTGGTCCGCATGGCGCCCGGGTCCGATCCGCCCTCATGTTCGGTCAGCCCAAAGCAGCCTATCATCTCTCCGGAGGCCAGCATGGGAAGATACGATCTCCTCTGCTCCTCCGATCCATACGTATAGATCGGGTACATGACCAGCGCGCCCTGGACACTCGCGAAGCTGCGCAGGCCGGAGTCGATACGCTCCAACTCGTACATGATGAGGCCATACGATACGTTGTTGACGCCCGCGGTCCCGTAGTCTGACGGAAGGTTGGCGCCGAAGTAGCCCATCTCGCCAAGTTTCGGAATCAGATGCTTCGGAAACTCGCCGCGCTCCCAGTAGTCCACTACCTCCGGGGCCGCCTCCGCTTCGAGAAACCGTCGCGCCGTCGCCTGCACCTGCTTCTCCTCAGCGCCGGCCGTATCCAGCATGTTGTAGTAGTCGAGCATTGTTCAACCTGGTGGAGAGATTCGACCGATGGGTCGTGGAGCGATTGTAAATCCTTTCAGCGGACCGGCGGTAGTGTAAGATCAGCGTCACCCCACGGCGTCGCCCCCGTCAGTCTCCAGCGCGCGGATACTTGGTGGAGTTTGGAAATATCCATGTGCGCCGAAACTTGGCGACTCAGTGGTCGTCCGTTGACCGGCCATAGGCGGGTTGCTACACTCGCCCCGGATAGAACAACCGCCAAGGAGGTGTGTCGGAGATCGTGGCGGCTCGACTAGCGGCATTCGCCGCGATGATCGCCGTCCTTCTTGCCTTCGGCGCGCAGGCGGCGCAGGCGCAACAGCCGGACCGGACGGTCGAAGGGACTATCGTCAACGGGACTGCGGGAGGTGGAGACGTGGCCGGCCAGACGGTCACCCTCCATCGGGTCAGCGCCGACGGCTTCGACGACATCACCACGACCTCGGACGACCTCGGAGCGTTCAGATTCGAGGGCATCCCCTACGATCCGGGCGTCAGCTATGGCGTGTCAGTCCGATACCAGGACGCCATATACGGCACGGATCTCGACTTGGCGGAGGGCTCTCCGCCACCGGTGGTGTTGAAAGTGTACGATCAGACGCATGACGACACGGTCGTGTCGGCTTCGGACGCTTCGCTCCTGTTCGTCGCTACCAGAGGCTCGGACCAGACGCTCGCCGCGCTGGAGATCATAACGCTCGCGAACGACTCCGACCGCGCCTATGTTCCCGGTTCAGGCGTGATGGAGCTGCTGAGGTTTGGTCTGCCGCCCGGCGCCACGGACCTTTTGCTCGATACGCCCCTCATTGGTGCGGACTTCGTCCAGGTGGACCGGGGATTCGCCCTCCTGGCCAGCGTTCCGCCCGGCGAACACGACATCATGTTCTCGTACCGATTCCCGTATGACGAGTCGCAGCTCGCGTTACGGAAAACCTATCGCTACGGTGCGGAGTCCCTGCGAATCCTGGCTCCTGAAGAGGTCGTATCCATCACCAGCGACGAGCTCGGACCAACCGGCTCGACATTGATCGGCGAACGCAAATATCAGGTTATCGAGTCGGAAGGGCTGACCAGGGGTACGGCCATAACCGTGGACATGTCAGGGCTACCGACGGCGAGCGCATCACAGAAACTCACGGGCCGGCTCGACGGCATCAGATTCGAGTACGCCGCGCCCGTCGTGCTCGTGCTGCTGATGCTCACGCTTCTCATCTACGGCGGATTCAAGAGGGCTTCGTCGGGCTCAGCTCAACACTCGCGCGCGCTGAAGACCTACTATGGAAGGGGCGAAACGACCGGCAGAATCGTGGCGGACGACCCCGAACAGCGGGCGGCTATCAGCCAGGAGATAGTGGAACTGACGCGCAGCTACGAGGAGGGCGCGATCACGACCGACACCTTCCGGCAGCGTCTCGGCGCGCTCCAATCCCGGTTGATCTCCCTGGACTGAGGCATAAACCTCACGCTCGATACACCCTTCTGACCTAGGGCGGGGTCAACAGGAACGGCAGACGGCGACCGAAGATCGCCGTGGACCACGACCCCAAAGATCGAGCGGTCATACGGTCATCCACTTGATGACAGAAGACCTGATGCGCAGCTATGCGGATGGCGTGCCGACGGCCGCGCTCGCATGGAAAGTTGAACTGATAGGCGAGCGGGCTTTACCTGAATGCCGAAGCCAGCGTAGCCGATCTCCTGGCGTCCAGACTTCTGGCAGAGCCTGCGCCGTTTGTCGGCAGCAACGAGTTGATCCGTTCGAACATCGACGCAATGTTATCGATCGTCGCATCGTTGATCTCCGCGCGCAGGGTGCCGTGATTCTGCAGCAAGTAGGCCGCCGGCTTGTACGGCTCGAACTGGCCCTCGCAGATGTCGTTGACCTCGAAGTACGACTTGATCCGCTCTGCTATCCGCGGATTCCGGTCCGAAATCGAGCGCAGCGTGATAGGCTCCGGAAGGTCCGACCTGTAGGACTCGTTCACTAGCTTCAGGTAGAATCCGGGGTCCAGCAGGTCTTCGATATCCGCGTCCCTGACCCTCGTTACTTCGACCCACTTCACCGGGGTCCGCCGATCGGAGATCATTATTTCGTTTATGTGGTCAATGCGCGCGCGATTCGTGGGAGTGACGTCCATCAGTACCGCGAGGCTGGTGTAATTGTCACCGAGCAACGAGATGAACGCCGGGAGGTTTTCCGCGTTGCCGACCGGGATCACGACCCACCGAGGGTCCAGCTTGCTGCGGCCCTCGGACGCGCAGACCTCCCCGAACACCTGTAGGTAAATCAGGTCGGATGCCGAGTTGACCAGCAGACAGTGCGGGGCCAAGAACAGCGTCTGGGCGAGCTGGTATCCGAGAGCCATCTCCAGCGGGAATACAGTCTCACGGTTGTTCTGGAGAACATCCTGGCTGATGGTGGTGCCCAGATTGTCCATGTCCTCGACGGTTCTGACACCGTTGAGGTTATCGAGATCGATCATGAACGGCGAATGCGTCGTGTAGATCACCTGGTGTTTCGGAGCGAGCCGCTGATCGATGAACCGCAGGAAGTCCCGCTGCGCCAGCGCATGAAGGTTCAGCCCCGGCTCGTCCAGCAGCAGCACCATGTCCCGACTCTGCATCTCCTCGATCTCGGAGAAGTAAACCAGGAAGCTGAAGAACCAGACGAACCCCTTTGACCGCTCGTCGAACGGCACCGAGACCCGGTGCCTGTCGTTCCAGATGCGGACGTGGAGGATCATTCCGGAGTCCATTGGCGGGGTATCGTTCGGGTCCGCCGTAGAGAGGTCGAAGTCGACTCTGAGCTGGGTATTCTGCTTCCAAAACTCGAATATCTCGTCGCTGATCCCGATGGATGCGGACTCCAGCTCAGCCTTGAGGTACTCGTAGCTCGTCTGGTGTTCGAGGTCGTCAAGATCGGCCCCGACCAGGGCCAACAGCGCCAAGAATGTCCGGTCCGCGTCATCTATCTCGTCGGGTTCGTGTCGTCGCTGCTTGATGTCCTGGATGGATATCCGTCCGCGCATCGCGCTGTAATTGTCGAAGTACACGAACTCCGGCAGGAACCGCTCCAGGTATTCGAGGACGATCAGCTGCCGAATGTCGGTGGCGAACATCTCCGGCAGACTTGCGAGCAAAGTCTCTACGGCGGGCGGCTTGACATCCAATGATTGGAGTCGCCCCTGGAGGTCCTGCCAATCCGTGGCGTTCTCGACGTACTGCATCACCTCATACGGAAGGTCTGCCGTGTCAATCACGTCGCGGACCTTGGCGCTCTCGTCGATATCGACCTCCCAGGACCTCTGGTTCTTGTACGTCTTGGATGCGAAGACACGTCGAGATCTGAGCACGCCTTGTCCAAAGCGAGACTCGATCTCTCCCAACTCCTGATCTGTCAACTCGAACTCCGCCTGAACTGCCGTCGCGGGCTCCTTCTCGTGCCGCCGCTTGTAGCGCACGTAACCCTTACGCGGATAGTCTCTGAGATCGAAGTTGCCACTGCCTCCCCCCACCGGGTTCAGACGGTGCAGCGCCTGCAGAAACGCGGTCTTTCCAGACTCGTTCTTGCCCACCATGCAGGTGACGTTGTCCAGAGACACCCATCCGGAGTCATCGATGCTCCGGTAGTTGGTGACTCTTGCTCTGGCTAGTTTCATACTGCCTCCTCAAGTCCGTCGCCGGACCGATCTGGTTCCGATTCAATACTTGTCCGGTCCGGAAGTCATACCGCGTTCAGGTCGCAATCCAAGACACTGACCTGATATCAATCTGTCCGGTTATATCAACTGCACTCTGAGGCTAGTCACATTCGACAGAGTTTTCAAGGGTTTTGTTGTCCTATGTTTAGGATTCATATCATATCAGCAGTTGATTCGACCTTGGCGGCGGCTCCAGCCGACATGTCAGGTTTCACCGGTTATCCGCGTCCTCACGCCTGGCTGTAGCCAGAACCCTGTCTATCGATTCCCGTACCCCTCGCCTCGTCGATCCAACCGAACTCTTTGAGGATTTGCTGGCTGTACGTCACCCTTCCCGTCACGGCATCCAGCGGCTCGGTGGCGAGCAACAACGCGGACTTCGCCATCAGCTCGGGGTGTTCGCCCCGAGGGTCGTCGATGCCACTGACCAGATTGTGGTAGATCGTCCCGGGTGTCGGAACAACCTGGGAAGGCGACACACACGTTACGGATACGCCGTACTGGTACACCTCTTGCGCAAGTCCCTGGGAAAACCGCTCCAACGCCGCCTTCTCCGCGCCGTAGCACGTTCCACCGGATGAGGCGGGCGCGTCCGGGTACGGGCCTCTGCCCGGCCCGATAGCTGCGCCGGACGATATGTTGACGATGCTGCCACCGCCTCTCTCGATCATGTCGCCGAGCGCCAGCTGGCTGAGAATGAACGGGGCGTGGAAGTTGACCGCCCAGGACCGCATCCACCGACGCAGCGGGTAGTCTTTCACTGGTATGAAGTAGGTGAGCGCAGCGTTGTTCACCAACACGTCCACGCTGCCGTATGCGGCGTGTGCCTTTTCCAACAGCCGCTCACAGTCCTCCGGCAGAGATATGTTGACCGATGACGGGGTTGCCTCCCCACCCGACTCCCGAATATCGGCAACGGTCTTCTCCAGCGACCCCTCCAGCGGGTGGTCGCCCTCGCGCAGGGTTCTGGCAGCCGCAACGACTCTTCCGCCTTCAGCCGCGAACAACCTCGCGATCTCGGCCCCGATTCCCCTGCTGGCGCCGGTTATCACACACACCTTGCCGTCGAGTCTGCCCATCGATTCCCCTCCAGTACGGACTCCGATAACACCGCGCCCCCTATTATATTGGATATTGGAGTTCCAGCGTTAATCCACACCCTAAACCCACCGCGTTTGCCCGTCCGGTTGACGGGGCCGGTATCGTCAGGCTCCCCACCCTTGCCCGCACACCCCGCATCGGATACATTTGCCCCACCCAAATCCAGGAGGCCAACCTATGACGACTCGACAAGCGCCAACCAGGGAAGAGGTCATGTCCTACTTGAGAGACAGGCGTAACTGGGGACGCTGGGGAGACAGCGGATCAGCGGGTGCGATCAACCTGATCACGCCCGAAAAGCGAATAGAGGCCGCCGGGTTGGTCCGCAACGGGCGCGCGGTCTCCCTGAGTCGTCCGTTTCCGGTAGAGCCGAAGGTTGAGAACCCAAGACCCGCCCAGCACTTCATGTCGGTCCTCGACCGGCCGCCGGGAGGCGGAGCCGCCATGGACTACTACGGCGTCTTCTATCACGGCACCGCGACAACACACATCGACGCTCTGTGTCACGTTTGGGACGAAGGGGGAATGTGGGACGGCAAGTCGCCCGACGAGGTCTTGGGATTCACGGGCGCCACCTACGGCACTGTCGATGCCTGGAGCGACGGCATCCTCACCCGCGGAGTGCTGCTCGACGTAACCCGGAGCCGGGGAGTCCCTTACGTCACCGTTGACTCTCCGGTCCACGGCTGGGAGCTGGAGGAGATCGCCGCCGCACAGGGTGTCGAAATCCGGTCCGGCGACGCGGTCATGGTCTATAGCGGTCGTGAGGCGTACGCGGCCGAGCACGGCGGAAACTGGGGCGGCGGGACATCCAGACCCGGGCTCCACGCCTCGTGCCTGAAGTTCGTCCGGGACAACGACATCGCAATCCTCGGCTGGGACATGATGGACGCCTCTCCCAATGAGTACGACCTGCCATGGTCGGTCCACGGCGTCATATTCGCCTACGGTGTCGCGCTGCTCGACAACTCCCTGCTGGAGCCGCTCGCGAACGCCTGCGCCGAGGAGGGCCGCCACGAGTTCATGCTGACCATCAATCCGCTCAACGTAATCGGGGGCACCGGCTCACCCGTCAATCCGATCGCGGTGTTCTGATTCAGGTATCAGGGGTCAGGCTTCAGAGATTAGGCTTCCGTCTCACCTGTCAACCCGATAGGGGTCTGTTGAATTGGACTCGCGGGGTTGGCTAACCTTTCTACATGAAACAAGCCCCCGTCATCAGGGCCTCCGGGCTCGTCAAACACTTCGGCGGCCTCGTGGCCGTCGATGGCATAGACTTCGATATCCTTCACGGCGAATGCTTCGGATTCCTCGGGCCGAACGGCGCGGGCAAGACGTCGACGATGAAGATGATCTCATGCGTCTCGCCGGTATCAGCCGGAGAGTTGACCGTGCTGGACATGGACGTCCGACGACGGCAGCGGGAAATCAAGGCGGCGCTCGGCGTCGTTTCCCAGGGCGACAGCCTCGACCCTGACCTCGACGTGCTCCAAAACCTGTTGTCGTTTGGCCGGTACTTCAGCCTGCCGTCAGCAACGGCGCGCCAGCGGGCGATGGACGGTCTCGACCTCTTCCAGCTCAGGGACAAGGTCCACAGCAGGCCCGACGAGCTGTCCGGAGGTATGCGGCGGCGGCTCCTCATCGCGCGGGCGCTGATGGCCGACCCCGAAATCCTCGTTCTCGACGAGCCGACTACCGGTCTCGATCCCCAGGCCAGGCTGCTGGTCTGGGACAAGCTCAGCCTGCTCAAGTCCCAGGGAATAACCATGCTGCTGACCACTCACTACATGGATGAGGCCGCCTACCTGTGCGACCGGCTGGTCGTCATGGACCACGGCGCCATTCTCGCGCACGGCTCCCCTGACGACCTCGTTCGCAGCTTCGTCAGCGATGAGGTGGTGGAGATCAGGGTCAGACATGCGGAAAAGTCGGGCCTCATGGATATGCTGAGCTCGTCAGGCGCGCCTCTACGGGTAGAAGACCGGGCCGATTCCGTCCTGATCTACGCTGACAACGGATCGAGGCCCGTCGAAACCCTCGAGCTGGGCGGATTCCAGGTGACAAGACGGCCCGGGAATCTGGAAGATGTCTTCCTGACGCTGACCGGTCGCGGTCTGAGAGAAGAGTAGGGAGGTCTCGACCATCGTGACGATTGTCCAGTCCATCGCTCCCGCGTTCCGACGGACGCCGGTGTGGGGCGGAATAATGGTATGGCAGCGTAACCGTGACGCAACACTGCGCGCGTGGAAGGTCGAGGTCGGAGGTCTTTTCATAGAGCCGTTCATTCTCCTTCTGGCAATGGGCTTCGGACTGGGAGCATACGTCGGCGACATCGGAGACCTGAGCTACGCCGAATTCATCGCCCCCGGCATCGTCGCCAGCTACGCCATGTTCCACGCCACGTTCGACACGACATACGGCGCATATCTCAGGATGGAGAGCCACCGTATCTATGAGGCGATGCTGTTTACGCCCATGGAACCGCAGGATATCGTCGTTGGCGAGGTCATGTGGGCAGCGACCCGCTCTACGATATCCGCCGGGGCCGTGCTGCTTGCGGCGTGGACGTTCGGACTCGTCGGCTCTCCGCTTGCGCTGCTCGCCCTTCCCGTCGCGTATCTGATCGGACTGGTTTTCGGGGCGCTCGCGATGGTGCTGACCTCCACCGCGACGACGATCGGCGCAATGAACAACTTCTTCACGATCTTTCTGCTGCCGATGTTCTACGTCAGCGGGACCTTCTTTCCACTGGACCGCCTCCCTGACGTCGTACACAAGCTCGCCTGGGCGCTGCCGCTGACTCCCGCGACCAGTCTGGTCCGCGGACTCGTCACCGGCGATCTCTCCCCGTGGATGCTGGCCTGGACTGCCGAGCTGGTCGCGTTCGCGGTGCTTCCGCTGTTTCTGGCGTCACACTTAATGAGACGGCGACTTACAAAGTAAACTATTCCTCCACAGGCAGACCCGGTCCGGAATCTGTAAACTAATAGGCAACATACCACTACTGGAGTTTTTCGATGGTTTTCAACGATGGCGCCCAGATCTACCGCAACCTCGGAGTCAAGCCAGCGATCGTCGCCTCCGGCGCGACGACGATGTACGGGGGCAGCAAACTACGACCCGAGGTCATGGACGTCATGGAGAAGGCGTCCCGGACTATGGTCAATCTGGACGACCTCAACGTCGCCGCGGGCAGGGTGATTGCCGAGGTCACCGGCGCGGAGGCTGGTCTCGTTACGTCCGGGTCGGCGGGAGGCCTCGTCCTGCAGGCGGCGGCGGTCATGGCCGGAAAGGACCCCGCGCGAATGGCGCAGCTTCCGAACTCGGACGGCCTCAAGAATGAAATCATCATGCACACCAGCCACCGGTTTCCGTACGACCAGTGCTACACAGCGACGGGGGCGACCATCGTAAACGTCGGCGACGGGCGGCGCTGCCACCCGTGGCAGCTGGAGGCCGCGATCAACGAGAACACGGCCGCGGTCGCCTACCTGTTCTCCGGGTTCATCACCCGGAGGGCAATACCGCTCGACCAGGTCGTTGAGATCGCCCATTCGCGGGGCGTGCCGGTCATCGTCGATGCCGCGTCGTACCTTCCTCCGAGAGCGAACCTCCAGCGGTTCATAGATGAAGGGGCCGACCTGGTCCAGTTCTCAGGAGGCAAGGCCGTCCGCGGACCGCAGGGGACCGGAATCCTGGCCGGGCGCGCCGATCTGATCGAGGCCGCATATGCAAACACCAGCCCGCACCAGTTCATAGGCAGGGGGATGAAGGTCGCCAAAGAGGAGATAATCGGCCTCGTGGAGGCGTTGAGGGTCTTCGTCGATGAGGACGAGGAGGCGGAGAACCGGCGGTTGGCCGGAATGTGCGAGCAGGTCGTGGACGCGCTCATTGAGACACCTGGACTTGAGGTTTCCGTCGAACACGATGAGTGGGACTACCTTACGCCCATAGCCGTCATCAGGTTCACCCGCGACTGGAGAGGGCCGTCCCGCGACGAGGTTAACAGCGCCATGCCCGCGGGAGACCCGCCGATCTATCTCAACGACATCTACAACCCCAACGAGCTGGCCGTGGACCCCTTCAACCTGGACGACGCGGAGCTGGACACGGTCATCCGCCGCCTGCGAGAGGTGCTGCTGGCGAGGGGCTGAATGACGGCAGTCTGAAGACCGTGCCCGGACTTGGGTCCGCGGACCCTTTCAAACCCGCTTGTCGCGCTGATGCCGGCATCGGGATTGTTGACTTGGCTGGCGATGGATGTACTCACGTGGCCGTCCCTAGCCGGCGCCTTCCGCCGACCAGCGCGCCAGCGCCTTGTCGGGGTCCGTGATCTCCCCGACGGACGTGTAGTAGCAGTCCTGCCAGCCATGTTCAGGCAGGCCGGTGAACAACATCAGGTTCAGCGGGTACTCCTCGCTGTCGGTCGCGCTGCGGAAGTCGTCTCGGAACAGGAACGTCGGCTTGCCGAGCGCAATGGCCATCCCCAATTCCACCATTACGCCCTCGTCGGGCGGGACCCCGTTGACCACGGCGAATATCGCGTCCGCGTCCCGCACATCCGCGAAGTCGGCCCGGCCGGTCCGGTACGCCCAGCCGGGCTTGGACACGTCTTCCTGGTTGTTGCGCGCGAACGGCTCCCAGACTTCCAGACCCAGCGACGCGAGCGCGTCCACGATGTCCGGCAGCAGGAGCTCCTTCTGCTGCGCCGAGAACCCATAGGGGTTGGCGAGGTAGATGGTCCGCTTGGCGGTATCGGCGCTATGGGGCATATCCGGGCGCATTTCCTGTGGCCGGCGCTGCGGCCGGTCTCGAATGCCCGCTCTACTCCGCGCCGCAGAGCGTGCAGGCCAGCGCGAACATGATCTTGGTTCCGCTGACCAGGCTCGCGATCCCTACGGACTCGTCGGTGCCGTGGACGTTGCTGAGCATCGGGTCATCGTCAGGATGGGAACCCGAGAACCCGTATGTAATCACGTTGAGCGGACGCGTGAATCTCGAATCGGTGAACCCGGTGCTGATCGCGGGAACCCACTGGATGTCTTCCCGATCGAGCGCCATGGCGGTGGCGGCCTGGATGTGCTCGGTCAGCTCGGTGTCGAACTCGGAGGAGTTGGGCACGGCCATGTAGTCGATCTCGTAGCTGACGCCGGGAATATCCTCCGATATGCGGTCCAGCTCGCCGCGCAGGTAGCCGTCGTCCTGGTGCGGGAGCGTGCGCACGTCACACGTCAGCCGGATCTGCTCCGGTACGCTGTTGGACTTGATCCCACCGCTAATCATGGTTGGCGTTATCGTCATCCGGGACAGCGCCGTCAGCATAGACGCGAACCTCGGATTGTCTTCGGAGACCTCCGCGATGATGTCATCCACGTTGTCCGCGGACGGCTTGTGCTCGATGGCGAAGTTGGACAGGTGCGCGAAAAGGCTGGTGGACGTGTCGCGTTCCGGCTCGTAGCCCTCGATTCTGTTGAGGAGCCGCGACAGCCGGTACAGCGCGTTTGTACCCTGCCACGGCACCGATGCGTGCGCGCTGACCCCTTTCACCTCGAACTCGACCTGGAGACGGCCCTTCTCCCCGACGCCGAGCAGGTAGGTGAGGCCGCCGGCCGCCTCGACCGGCGTCCCCCCGCCCTCGTTTACGGCAAACGGCGCGGTGATCTTTTCAGGGTAGTTCTCGGCCAGCCATCCGAATCCGTATCTGCCGCCGTGCTCTTCATCGGCGCCCGAACACAGGATCAGGCTGTCGCGGAGCTGAATACAGTTACGCCTGAGCAGCCGCATTGCCATCAGCTGCGCGGCCAGCAGTCCCTTGCAGTCCGACGCGCCTCGTCCATAGATGCGGCCCTCGTGTATCGTTGCGCTGAACGGCGGGAACGTCCACTTCTGCTCCTCCTCCACCGGCACGACGTCGGTGTGCGACATGAGCATCAGCCGGGCCTCCGGGTTCCGACCCTCGATCCTGGCGATGATGTTTCCCCGCTCGGGCACACGGCCCAGGGTCTCCGAGTCTATCCCGTCTTCAGCCAGCCAGTCCCTGATGTATTCGCAGACCGGGGTCTCGTCACCTGTTGGCATCTGGCCCGTGTTTACCGACGGTATCCGCACGAGATCGCGGTGAAGCGCCACGATTTCATCTTCCATGCGGTCGATCTGCGCAAATATGGTCCTGAAGTCAGTCATGTTCACCTCATCTGCGGTGTCTGAGAGTGGCGGCGCTGAACAATTCGGAGCATTCGGCGGACCGACGGGTTGGAAGTGACCTACTGGCTGAACAGGTGGACAGCCATGAGCAGTCCGGCGACCGTCTTGGCGTCCTGGATCTCTCCGACTCTGATCAGCCTATCGATTCGGGAAATCGGGATGCGTTCGACGCTGATGTCCTCGTCATCGTCACCGGGCAGAGAGCTGGCGACGAGGTCCCGAGCGATGTACATGTACAGGAACTCGTCGCAGAATCCGGGTGACGAGTAGAGCCCGCCCAGGGCGCGAAGATTCCTGGAGGCGAATCCCACCTCCTCTTGCAGCTCACGCTGGGCGGTATCATCGGGGGACTCTCCCTCTTCTAGAACGCCAGCCGGAATCTCGAGCAGGGACTGGCCGGCGGCGTACCTGTACTGCCGGACCATCAGCACGTTGTCGTCATCGTCGATCGGGACGATCGCGACGGCGCCGGGATGGTGGACCAGCTCTCTGGTTATCCGGCTGCCGTCAGGCATGAGGACCGTGTCGACGCGCGCATCGATGATTCGCCCAGAGTAAACGATTTCCTGGCTGATCGGCTGGGGCAGTTCGGTCATGTCGGCTCCGTTCAGGATCAGGTCGGCGGCGTCAGGTTGTACACCAGTCCAAGCCGCCGGGTCAGTGAGGTATAGAACCCCGTCCTCGGATTGGAGCGCAGAAACAAGGCCTCGTGGGGACTGCGACGAATGGTCACCCGGTACTCCGGCGCGAGGTCCACGTCTTCCATGCCGTCAACGCTCAGGGAGGCGTGCTTGCCATCGGTAGCTGCCAGCACAATCTCGGTGTCGTGTGGTAGGACTAGGCCGTCCCTCAGACCGGTGTGCGCGGCAACTGGCTGAAGCATCATCATGAGCGCCTCTGGGAAGAATATGGGCGCTCCTGCGGACAGCGCGTAGCCGGTGCTGCCGGTGGGCGTGGACACAATCACGGCGTCGGCCCTGTATGAAGTCAGAAACTCGCCGTCCACCACGGTGTCGATGTCAAGCAGTCTGGCCACGCCGCCACGCCCGACGACCACGTCATTGAGCGCGTCAGCAGTGAGGATGTGGTCTCCGCGGCCGTCGGTGACGACGGCGCGGAGCATCATCCGGCGCTCGACTCGAACGTCGCCATTGAGGTATCCGGGCAGCCGTTCAGCCGCCTCCTCCACCCGCAGCTCGCTCATGAATCCCACGCGCCCCAGGTTGACCGCGACGATCGGAATAGAGTGCCCAGCGACCGCATGGACGGTCCGGAGGATGGTGCCGTCGCCCCCGGCGACCACGATCAGGGCCGTGTCAGCGAACTCCGATTCGTGACACGCCACATCGTACGCCGAGGACACCCACGAGCGAGACCATAATTCCAGGTCTGAGATGAGGGAGTCTATAAGGTCGGGAGCTTCACTCACCAGGGCGTTATAGACGAATCCGATTGCGGGCATGTGGCGGCCAGACGTCAGAGTTGGGATCATGGGCCAGTGTAACAGTTGCAGGGCGCAAGATGTGAGACACTCGATCCGGGGGCGAAGGGCCTTGCCAACAGCGTTGCGCCTGCTTCAATTCAGTAGAAGCCATAGGGTCGAAGCATCTCGCCGAACACCCCCAGGTGGACTCCGGCCTGTGTCAGAGTGACGGTATTACCCCGTCGCGGTGCGCAGTGGTGGACACACTCAGATGTCCATAATCCTATTGGCAGTTAGGCTAGCTGGCTAAGATGCGTCTGTGTTGCTGACTGAAAGTCTCAGACTGGCGATGTCCCTCTGGTCAAGCAGTAGAACTCTACGTGTGCGGTCTTCCAGAAACAGGGCAAAGTCTGACATGAAGTCGCGTCCCAACAGGGATGGGATTGGCTGCCGGACTTCGAGGATATGCAACATCAGTGAAGTGGTGTAGCCCTGAATACTGAGGTGAGATTCCACCACCCTTGTCGAGGCCCTGCCACCAATGCCACTGCTGGCCCTTCCCATGTTCAGAGTCGATAGGTCAAGTCCGATACGTTCAGCGTCAAAGGGGGAAAGGATGGTACGGTCAGCCCCGGTGTCCACGAGCAAGTCAACACCTACAGTTCCTAATCCTGGGTGGTCCGGGAACTCGATGTCGCAGTAGACATATGGACGACGAATGGCGCCGCTGGTGGAGAAGTACCCGCGGATCATAGATTCGTCAGTATCAGCAGCTCGGGTTCCTCTGTCATGTGCCGGGTGAGAATACGGTGGGTCGGAACACCACGCGCTTTGAGTTGGCCAAGGAGGTCGAACGCGTCTTCAGATGCTCCGACCACCTGCTGATCCAAGATTGCGATCCACTGATCAGGATACTGAGTTAGCAACTCCTGATAGTGAGCCTCGTAGAACTCTATGTCTTGGTAGTGCTCCTTGAACCCAGTTGGGGCGCTGCTCATTTCAACTCCACCTGGTACGTAATCTTGAGATCGGTCTTACCTCTAAGCTCCAAGACTACCATAGTCAGGCTGCCGCGACTCCGCGTCCGACTCAAATGAGCCCGTTTCAGTTTGGTAGATGGCTCGATAGACAACCGTCCTTCGACTGGCCCAGGGCGAACGGATATAGGGAAGACGCCCACGCTCAACAGCGTGAACCTGTGTCAGTTTGGTAGGAGCCATCCGGTGAGGGCGCTCCCCACCCCTACCCCGTGGATTCCCGCGTGCGCGGAAATGACGGTGTTGCCTGCTGTGGCGCGACACACCGACTAAACTGACACAGGTTCCAACAGCGTTGCGCTATTGACATTTATTTCACGATCTTGGTACGGTTAGTCCCGCGATGAGAAACGCAACCGCCAACTCATATTACGGGTATTACTACTTTAGCTGGGCGACAGTTGTCGGCTGAGTGGTGATGTCCGGAGTCTGACCAAGGCGGAAAAGACAAGGCAAACAGAACCCCAGTCGATAGAGACTGGGGTTTTTGATTGTCTGACGTGAGACAGGTCTCAAGCCACAGGAGGTAGGTTTGCCGATGCAAGAGTCACCTACGAGGGACGTGAACGTTGTGAGTACCGATCAGCTTATCAGCCCAGTCGAATTGGTCAAGCAGATGCCTGTCAGCCCGGAGGCGGAGCGCACCGTGCTGGAAGGTCGCGAACAGATTCGGAGAGTCCTGAGCGGTGAGGACCCGCGCATGATGATGGTGGTCGGGCCGTGTTCGATCCACGATGAGAGAGCTGCGGTCGAGTACGCCGAGCGGCTGCTTGAGCTGCGCGGTCAGATCGATGACAGGCTCCTGATCGTCATGCGGGTTTACTTCGAGAAGCCGAGGACTACCGTCGGTTGGAAGGGCCTGATATACGATCCGCACCTCAACGACACGTTCGACATAGATGAGGGACTGAGGGTGGCGCGCCGGCTGATGCACAGCATCACCGAGTTGGGCGTGTACACCGGTACCGAGTTCCTGGATCCGATCGTCCCGCAGTACCTAGCCGACCTCGTGTGCTGGTCCACCATCGGCGCGCGAACGACGGAGAGCCAGACGCACAGACAGATGGCCAGTGGTCTGTCGATGCCGGTCGGATTCAAGAACGGCACTGACGGCAGCGCGCAGATCGCCGTGGACGCGATGATATCCGCCAAGTCTCCGCACGCGTTCCTCGGGATCGATCAACAGGGCCAGACCGCGGTAATCAGCACCAGGGGAAACCCGGACGGTCACCTGGTGCTGCGCGGCGGGCGTGAAGGACCGAACTTCGGGGCGCAGTCGATCGCCGAGGCGCACCGGCTGCTGGACGATGCCGATGTCCGCTCGGAACTCCTTGTTGACTGCTCGCACGGCAACTCCAACAAGGACCATCGCAGACAGCAGATCGCCTTCAAGGATGTTGTCGGCCAGCGTATGGGCGGCAACGACAACATCATCGGCTGCATGTTGGAGTCGAACCTGCACCCCGGCGCACAGAAGCTCGGCGGCGACCCTGCGATGCTGGAGTACGGCGTCTCCATCACAGACTCCTGCATCGGATGGCCTGAGACCGAAGAGCTTCTTCGCTGGGCGTACGATGAGGTTGACTCGAGAGTTCCGGTAACCGCGGACTAACCGGAGGCCAACCTACTCCTCGCTGAACAGCTCCGTATCCGGATGGAAGGCGAACCAGCCGAACCAGAATGATACGTTGGATGGGACCCGGTACAAGACCTGGGTCTCGTCCAGCGTATTTACAAGGCTGTCGTCCCGGAGCTTCCACCGGGCGCCGCCATCGTCGATCAGAGATCGTGGAACCGCGGCGCCTTCGTCGCCTGAGTCGATAGCGAACCTGTGCCCGGCTCTCTCGAAGACGCGCACGTCCGAAGACGCGCTGGACGCGACGACCACAATCTCTCGGTCGCCTACGATGTCATTCACCACTCGCAATCTGCGCAGTGTCGTGACCGGGTACGCCTTGGATACGCCGCCTGAAATGATCCCCATGACCTCGTCTTTGGGGTCCAGACGAAGGTCGCGGTCCCATATTGGGAACATGGTCTCGGTGGTGGCCCGGTAGTCGTAGTAGATCGATCGGGGGTCCTCCTCGGGTCCGTAGAATCGGGCCGGGTAGAGCCCGGTATGATTCGACAGCACCGTCGTATCAGGATATTCAGCGAGCCAGTCTTCCCAGGTCGTCAGCGATACGGGAAAGAAGTCCAGCTTGAGGTCATCGCGCTGTGCGAGCTTCCCGATCACCGGCTCGCCGGTAAGCGACCGCCACAGGCTGTTGGTCTGCCGATCGTACATCAACTTGTTGGAGCGATGCAGCAGGCCCGAGGTGCCGAATGTGGTCGGCTGACCGTCTATCTTGGCGGAATACACGATTCCGGAGCCACAGAGCGTTCACCACATCAGCGAGATCGGTTCGCCCCCGACCCAGTCGTTCACCATTTCGTGCGCGTTGACTATGCGAAGCGGGTACGCCCTGGTCTCACCATTGATACGGACGCCGAATACACGGTCGTCAGGATTCATGTAGTCCGCATCCTGTGGCTGGAGAAAGTCCGGATCGCGGAGATCGGGTATGCCGTCTGGGATGACGCCGCCCCATACGACCTCCGTGAGGTCGATCCGGGAGAACTCACCGGCCGGACGTATGAACATCGCGAATCGAGGGTCGATGTTCGAGTACAGCCTGGCCTTCCATTCAGCGTATCCCGGCGGCGGCTGAAACGCGTCGAGGTTCTTGCCGAGCCACTCCATCCACTCCCCCCAATCAAGAGTCCCCAACGCCTGCCCCGTCAGCGATCTGAGGGTTTCGCCTATACTGTCGCGCACACCGCGGTCCGGCACGAATCTGATGACCTCCACGAGAACAGGCGCCATCGACGTGTCGTGTCGCTCGTCAATCCGCCGGAGCGCTTCCCTGAATCTGGCGGCCGAGTACGTCCGTCCCAGGGACATGTCGTTCATCGCCCGGGTGGAGTCGTAAGCGGACGGCGCAGGCGTCGGAACGCTGGCGGCCTCGGGAGTGGGGACAGCGGTCGCGGTTGACACGGGAGCAGACGCCGTCGGAACGCTGGCGGCCTCGGGAGTGGGGATCGCGGTCATGGTTGCCGCGGGAGCAGACGCCGCTGTCTGCGACTCGGTCCTGGAGGATGCTTGGGCCGTATCCGGCGTCTGTGTTGGGGTTGGCGCCGCCGTTCCGCCACACGCAGTTGTCGCTACGGCGAGAACGGAACAGATAACAGCGACTACTCTGATGGCTGTTGGCGACAAGCCGGTATCTCCTTCCCGTTCACCACTACCCAATAGTACGAGCGACGAAGACTCGACGGATTGGGGTTGTCGGATCACCAGATGTTACTCGCCTGACTTGATCCAGTCGGAGATGCGCTCCGCGAGCATCATGATTGGGACGTTGGTGTTGGAGCGGGGACAGTCGGGCAGGATAGAGCCGTCGACGACCCTGAGCCCATCGACACCCTTGACCCGGCCGTGCTGATCGACAACGGCCAACGGATCGGAGTCCGGCCCCATTTTGGCGGTACATGAGATGTGATGCATCGTGCTGACGTTGCGGAGCATCCACTCGTCCAACCTGTCACCAGTGGCCAGGTCGGACTCGCCAGGCGCGAGGAGAGGCCCGGCAATGTCGGCGAACTCCGGGCTGCCGACGATGTCACGGCACAGTTGTATCCCGTCCCTCATGCGCCGCCTGTCGAACTCATCCGCGAGAAAGTTGTAGTCGAGCAGCGGCTGAACGTGCGGATCGGATGACTGGAGCCTCAGCTCGCCCTGCCCTACGGCAAGATACAGGCCGACGCTCATCAGCAGCTGATGTCCCTCCTTTCGGAAGCGCATGACCGTGATCATGTCATTCCTGAGGTGAGAGCCTGGGGCGGTGTACCGGAGGGCTACTTTCTGCGGGCCTACCTCGCGCGGTGGCGCCGGAACGTGGTCCTGCGCCTTCCAGATCATCGGAACCGTCGGGTGGTCGCGAAGTCCGGTCCCAACGCCCGCGGAGTCGTGGACAACCTCTATGCCGAAGTCCTCCAGGTGATCGGCCGGACCCACCCCGGACAGCATCAAAAGCTGCGGCGACGCGATCGGCCCTGCGCTCAGCACGATCTCGTTGCCAAAGACGCGGAACACGTCTCCTCCACTCTCAACCTCAACGCCGACCGCACGGTTGCCCTCGAACAGCACCCGCCGTGTGAAGCATCTCGGACGCATCGTCAGGTTGAGACGGTGACGGGTCATGCCCAGATAGCCGATCGCGGTGCTCCACCGGACTCCACCCGGGTTGTTGAGCGGATAGGGACCGACGCCGGTCGCGTCCGGGTGGTTGTGGTCGGGATTCTCGGGGAATCCCAGACGAAGGCACGCGGCATAGAACGCCGACTGCTCCGGCTGGAGCGAGTCCAGCGTATGCCTTCGGACAATGATCGGGCCCTCCGTCCCGTGATAGTCGTCGGAGTAGTTGGTGTCGGTCTCGATCCTGCGCAGGTATGGCAGCGTGTCCGGGTACGCCCACTCATCGTTGCCCAGAGAAGTCCAATAGTCGAAGTCGTCCACGGTCGGTCTCAGGAAAACCTGTCCATTGATCGCGCTCGTCCCGCCGGTCACCTTGCCTCGCGGCACGTCCATGTGCTGATTGAGTGCGGTGGCCCTGCCGGTGAAGCCCCAGTTGTGGCGGTCTTCGACCACAAAGTCCGTGCCGGTGCCCCACCCGTACTTCAGGTCGTCGGGAATCGTCTCGAAGTCCGGGTAGTCGCTCCCAGCCTCGATCAGAAGAACGGAGCGCTCCTGATCTTCGGACAACCGAGCGGCGAGCGTGGCGCCGGCAGAACCGGCGCCGACAATTATATGGTCGTAGTTCAATCGCTCACTTGCCGCTCTTTATCAGGTCGGCAACCTTCTCCCCGATCATCATCGTGGTGACGTTGATATTAGCGCGGACACAGTCAGGCATCACAGAGGCGTCAACGACCCTCAGACCTTCCAATCCGTGGACCTTGCCGTACTGATCGACGACCGCCATGGGGTCCGACTCCGGCCCCATCTTGTTGGTGCATGAGATGTGGTGGCCCGTGGTAACCTCTCGCGCCATCCAGGCGTCGAGGTCATCGTCAGACTCCAGCGCTTCGTCCGGAGGCTCGATCCTTTCCTCGATTATGCTGCTCCACGCCTCATGCTCGCCCAGCTGGGAGCAGATCCGCACCGCTTCGCGCATCCGCTCGCGGTCGAACGCCTCCGTCAGGTAGTTGTAGTCCAGCACAGGCTGTTCGTGAGGGTCAGCCGACTGTAGCTTCAATTCGCCGGAACCTACTTCCAGATCTAGGCCGATAATCATGCGTATCCCGATGGGGGCCATGCGGTCCCCGCCGCGATTGATACGCTCCGTCGCAAACGTGTTCATGTACACGATCATGTCGTTGCGCAGGTCGGATCCGGTCGCGGTGTAGCGAAGCCCGAACTGCATCCGCGGTCCGTACAGGTCGAACTCGTGCTCCGGCTTGGCGGTCCATGTGACGTACACGAGCGGATGATCGCGCAAGTTCTGACCCACCCCGGGAATGTCTTTGACCACGGGTATGCCGACCTCCGCCAAATGGCTGGCGGGCCCTACTCCGGACAGCAGCAGAATCTGCGGCGAGCCGATCGCGCCGGCGCTCAGGATGATCTCGTCGCTCTCGACTGTGAAGGTCTCGCCGCCGCTCTCGGCGACCACGCCGGTCGCCGCGTCGCCATCGAACACGATGCGGTGTACTACGCAGTTTGGACGTATGGTCAGGTTGAGCCGGTGCCGGGACAGACTCAGATAGCCGAGGTTGGTGCTCCAACGGATGCCGTTGGGATTGTTCAGCGGGAGCGGCCCGACGCCGGTTGAATCGGGATTGTTGTGGTCAGGACAATCCTCGAAGCCGTATTCGAGACAAGACTGGTAGAACGCCTTGGACACGTCCTGCCAAGTCTCGGGCTGGAACCGATGGCAGATTATAGGGCCATCGGTCCCGTGAAAGTCGTCGGAGTATGTCGTGTCGGTCTCGAGCTTCCGGAAGTATGGCAAGCAGTCTTCGAAGCCCCACTCATCGTTGCCCCAGGAGCGCCACGTATCGTAGTCCTCGGGGACTCCACGCAGGAAGATCTGACCGTTGATCGCCGACGATCCGCCGGTCACCTTGCCTCGCGGCACCGGCATCGGCTCAGCCTCGGAAGTCGCCCTGGCGGTGAACTGCCAGTTATGGTCGCTGGTCATGATATCCGTGGCGGTGGCGTAGCCGTACCGTACTTCGTCCGGCAGCTCTTCCATTTCCGCGTAGTCTGGTCCGGCTTCGAGCAGCAGGACCGACTTCGATGGGTCTTCCGTAAGCCGGGTGGCCAGTATCGCGCCTGCTGAACCGGCTCCGATGACAATGTAGTCGTACTTCATAACGGCGCTCCTTCTCAAAATGGTCGGAGACCAGTTTACAGTATCCGGTCGCCTGCTGTGCGGACGACGCGGACCACAGACACATTGACCGTTCCACATTGGACGGACACTCCGGTCAGTTGTGAATCTGGCGGAGGCCGATGGCCGACAGAAGTGCGCCGGCCAGCGCGAGAATGACCAGTATCGATACCGGCGCGGAGCTCCCACCGGTGTCCGGCACGCTCGGACCCGGCGTTGATGTTGGTTGCGCGGACATGGCAATGGGTGGCTGAGGCGTCGGGGTCACCGTCGGTGCGGCGATCGGTGTCGAGGTCATCGGAAGTGGTGTCGTCCGGGTGTCTGGCCTGCTTGGGGTAGGAGTGGGGGTCACTCCCTGAAGTGCGGTTGCGGTAGGGCTGGGATGCCCGGCCATGACTTGCGCTGATGCCACTGCCAGCAGCTCGTCATCGACTGTGAGAGACCAAGTGCTGAAGTGCCTGATGCCATCAACCGCGAACGTCGCGCCAGATGCCTGGCTAATCTCGAACTCAAAGCCTCGATTGGACCAGGGCCTGTCAGGATCGTGCCGGACGAACAACCGGAACGCACCCAGCGCGCGCGCCTGAAGGGCTGCGGCGGGGCCGCCGAGCTCTCGGATGATCGTCGAATCCAGCCTTATCGTCATCCTGGCGAGTCTGATCAGGCGGATGTCGTTCTCCGGATTCCCTTCGATATCGAATAAGTCCACAGAAACACACTTGAGTACCGTACCGCCCGGTCGATTCGTTCCAGAACACCGATCCGATGCGGTGTCAACTCTGACCTGGAATGTGCGACCCCTTGAGGCCGCGGGAAAAGTCACCAGTACGCCCTGTTGCGCCAACTCGATCTGCCTCTGCGCGTCTGGGTGGACTATGGCTAAAGCTGCGATATCGCTCTGTGCGTGGGGAACCGGCGTGACCTGAGACACCGGCACGACGATGATCGGGACGGGTGTCGATGTCGGCTGAGCTACTCCTCTGGAGATGGGGCGGATGCCGGGGATATCGTCATCGCTTTCGGCCGTGATAATGACCTTTGTGATCGTGAATCCGCCGAATGGGTCTGTGGCCCGAACTATGACTTCGAACGAGGACTGCTTGTTAACTTTCATCTCGGCGACGGTGGTCAACTGTCCTGTCGTAGGATCGATCCTGAACACACTGGAGTCCGGACCGCTAAGCGTGTACCTGAGGGTGTCGCCGTTTGGATCGGTCGCGGTAATCGGGTCGCCAACACTGGAGCCAGCGTCAACATCGGTTCCGATCGACCGTCCGGTGGTTTCTCCATCAGGGAAGACCGGCCTTCCATTCGGGTCTGTCGTCGCGAGAGTTGCTGAAGACCAACCGCTGGCGCCCTCGGCATTGACCACTCGAAGCCGGACCTGATAGCGGGTTTCGAGATGAAGGCCCGATATTGTGGCCTCGGTGGTCGAACCATCCAGACTCGTGAGGGACCATTCACCAGCGTCCACCAGTCGATGCTGTACCAGATAGTCGCTGATAGGAGGTCCCGTATTCTCGGGCGCCTGCCACCGCACGTCGAGCGCAGTGTGACCTCCGACGGCTGCCGGCATTACGGTAGGCGGTTCAGGATCTGCGGGCGGCTCGTCCACATCGGTCACGCTGATGGGTACTTCCACTGATGTCACGCCGCCAACCTGATCGCTTGCAACCACAGTCAGTCGGTGGGTGTCTTGTTCCTCGTAGTCCAGGACGTCGGCAGTTCGCAGTTGGCCTCTGCCGTCAATGGCGAACCAAACTGCGCTTTGACCGGCGAGCAAGTAGATCACCGTATCTTCGTCGGCGTCGCTGGCCGAGAGCGGTTCGCCGATCTCAACTCCCGCGGGCGTGTTCTCGACAACAGTGCGTGGCGTGGAGGTCCCGCTGGTGAACTCGGGCTCCCTATTGGGATGTGTACTTCCTGATCCCTCACCCGACCATTTAGATAACCCTTCTGTGTTTCTGGCGCGTACCTGCACATGGAACTCCGTACCTCGCTGGAGGCCACTGATCGTTGTCTGTGTCGTTGTCTCGGTTTGGGTGGGCCGCCTCCAGCCTGTATCGCCACTCTTGCGAAGGCGTACTTCGTAGTCGGCGACAGGTGGGCCGGTATTGAAGGGCTCCGTCCAGCTTACGAACAAAGCTCCGACCCCAATTGCGGCAACCGCCGGGGGAGCGGGCTCTCCCGGCGGTTCTGAAACGTTCGTCACGTCGATAGTGACGTCGATAGAGTCAGTACCGCCATGTCCGTCGTCCGCCGTGACGGTCACGGAGTACGATGATCGTGTCTCGTAGTCGAGTTCGGCGCTGGTCACAAGCTGCCCGGTCGTGGTGGCAATTGTGAACGAAGTGGCGTCGGCGCCGCCAAGGGTGTGAGCGGGGATGTCCCCATCGGCGTCGGTTGCCAAGATCGGTCGCCCAATGTTGTTGCCCGATGGCGTATTTTCCAAGACAGCCCGGACTGTGGCGTCCCCGTCAACGAACTGCGGAGATGTGGAGTCCTTCAGGTTGAACCGGAGTTCAGGGCTCCGGGCCATGAGGTCGTCGCCGTCTTCGACATCCATATGTACGGTGATGGATTCGCCGGACTCGGACTCCCCGTCCTCCTTTCCAACGAACCAGAAGGTGATCGGCTGGTTGAAGAATCCAGGCCGGTGATAGCCGCGCAGGGTGATTGGATGGAATGAGAGAGTGGACGTTGAGATGGATCCCGGGATCTGATCTTCTACATAGACCACGATATCGTCAAGAGTGGTGGCGCCGTCGAGACCGAGCTGGAGCGCTAGGCGCGTGCTGGGCGTGGAGACGTCGGGGAGAGTGAATGTGACGGACCGGTCGATCCTGCCTTCCACGAGTGTGAACGGACCGGCAGAAGACACGGTGACCGCCGGCAGATCGGAGACCGCGGCGCTATCTCGGCTAGTGACAGTCTTACCTCCGAATGCGTCGGTGTAGCTGACAGCAACCCGGAGCACCTTGCCCCTGTCATCGTTGGACGGAGTGTATGTACGGGAAGTCGCGCCTCTGATGTCCGACCATGAGGGAGTTGCGCCCTCATCTGCCCTCTGCCACTGCCACACGGTATTGGTCAACGGCTCATCCGGATCGGACAGCGACACGGACATCTCGACATCGACGAACGGTGGGTTCGCTCCGGAGAGGGCCACGGTTCCGGGTTCATCGACGTTCGTAACCTCGATGGTGACGACAATGGAGCCGGTACCGCCGTGTCCATCGTCTGCTGTGACAGTCACGGAGTACGACGACCGCGTCTCGTGGTCGAGTGCGGCGCTGGTGACAAGCTGGCCGGTCGTGGTGGCGATGGCGAATGAGTCTGCTCCAGGACCGGCCAACGTGTAGGTGGGTTCATCTCCATCGGCGTCGGTTGCGGTGACGGGATTGCCGACATTGCTGCCGACAGATGAGTTCTCGGCAACGGACCTCGTTGTCGCGTCACCCTCGGTGAATCTGGGAGAGGTCGAGTCCAGCAGGTCGAACCGTAGAAGTGGGCTCCGGGCGACGAGACGACCGGTGTCCTCGACCTCCATGCGGACAGTGAATGACTCGCTGACATCGGCAGCGGTGTCAGCTACAGCGACGAACCACAGCGTGAGTGTCTGGCTGACGTCAGTCACAGGGATTGGTACGGTGAGGTCATCGGCATCGAGAGCGAGTTGCTCCGAGGAACCGGGGACTGGCGCGTCGGCTCCGGAGTACACCGCGAGATCGTCCACTGACGTTGCACCTCGAAGCGACAGCCGCAGTGTTACCTGTGCGGTGGCGACGGTGTCAGCGGGCAGGCTGAACTCGATGGACCGTTCCACTCTTCCTTCGATAAGCCTGAATGGCCCGGAGTCAGAAACGGTGACAACCGGCAGGCTGGAGACGACTACGCTGGTCGGGCTGGCGGCAGAAGCGTCGCCGAACAAGTCCGTGTAAGTCACGGCGACGCGCAGGACCTTGCCCACGTCATCTTCGGTTGGCGTGTAGATGGTAGAAGTTGCTCCGCCAATGCCGGTCCATACTGGAGTTACGCTGTCTTCTGCCCTCTCCCACTGCCACACGGTATTGGCGAGTGGCTCGTCCGGGTCGGACAGCGACGCGGCGAGGTCCGAGCCCACAAACGGTGCGTTCGCGCCTGAGACGGTAACGACTCCCGGCTCGTCGACGTTCGTAACCTCGATGATGACATCGATGGAGCCGGTACCGCCGTACCCATCGTCCGCCGTTACGGTCACGGAGTACGATGACCGCGTCTCGTAGTCGAGAGCCGCGCTGGTGACAAGCTGGCCGGTCGTGGTGGCGATTGTGAACGCGGCGGCATCAGCGCCGCCGACCTTATAGGTGAGCGTGTCTCCGTCAGCGTCAGTGGCCAAGATCGGCGGACCAACGTTGCCGCCGGCTGGCGTATTCTCCAAGACAGCCCGGACTGTAGAGTCGCCGTCAACGAACTGCGGAGATGTGGAGTCCCTCAGGTTGAACCGGAGTACAGGGCTCCGGGCCAAGAGGGTGTTCCCATCCTCAACGTCCATGTGTATGGTGATGAATTCGCCGGACTCGGACTCCCCGTCTTCCTTACCAACGAACCAGAAGGTGATCGGCTGGTTGAAGAAGCCAGGCCGGTGATAGCCACGCAGGGTGATTGGATGGAATGAGAGAGTGGAGGTTGAGCTGGATCCCGGGATCTGGTCCTCTACGTAGACCACGATATCGTCAAGAGTGGCGCCGCCGTCGAGACCGAGCTGGAGCGCTAGGCGCGTGCTGGGCGTGGAGACATCGGGAAGGGTGAAGGTGACGGACCGGTCGATCCTGCCTTCGATGAGTGCAAACGGACCGGCGTCCGACACGGTGACGACCGGCAGGTTGGAGACCGTGACTGTCTGTGGACTGGATATAGTGTTGTAACCGAAGTGGTCAGTGTAGCTGACAGCAGCCCGCAGGACCTTGCCCTTGTCATCTGCGGACGGAGTGTAAACGTTGGAAGTCGCTCCGCTTATGTCGGTCCATGTGGGAGTTGCGCCCTCATCTGCCCTCTGCCACTGCCACGCGGCGTTGGTCAATGGCTCATCCGGATCGGACAGCGACACGGACAATTCGACACCGACGAACGGTGGGTTCGCTCCGGAGAGGGCCACGGTCCCGGGTTCGTCGACGTTCCTAACCTCGATGGTGACGACAATGGAGCCGGTACCGCCGTGTCCGTCGTTCGCGGTTACAGTCACGGAGTACGATGATCGTGTCTCGTAGTCGAGTTCGGCGCTGGTCACAAGCTGGCCGGTCGTGGTGGCGATGGCGAATGACTCTGCTTCGGGACCGGCCAACGTGTAGGTGGGTTCATCTCCATCAGCGTCTGCTGCGGTGACGGGATCGCCGATGTCATTTCCGGCGGGCGCGTTTTCCGAAACTGCGCGAGTGGTGGTAGCGCCTTCTGAAAACTGCGGAGAAGTTGAGTCGACCAGGTCGAACCGGAGTACGGGACTCCGCCCGACCAGACGACCGTCATCCTCGACCTCCATGCGGACAGTGAATGACTCACCGGCCTCTGTGCCGGAGTCGGAGAGCGCCACGAACCACAGTGTGATCGGCTCGCTTACATCACTGACGGAGACCTGAGCGACCGTACCAAAGGACAATGGCTCCGAGGTTCCGGGAACTGGCGCAAGAACGCCGGAGTACACCGCGAGATCGTCCACTGACGTTGCACCTCGAAGCGACAACCGCAGTGTCACCTGTGCGGTGGCGACGGTGTCAGCGGGCAGGCTGAACGCAACTGACTGATGGACTCTACCCTCGATAAGGCTGAATGGCCCGGAGTCGGAGACGGTAACAACCGGCAGGCTGGATACAATTACGCTGGCCGGACTCTCGGCAGAAGCGACGCCGAATAAGTCCGTGTAAGTGACGCTGGCGCGCAGGATCTTGCCCACGTCATCGCCGGTTGGCGTGTAGATGGTCGAGGTTGCTCCGCCAATGTCGGCCCATACTGGTGTTACGCCCTCATCTGCCCTCTGCCACTGCCAGGACTCCACGGTAACCTCACCGTCCGGGTCTGACAGCGACGCGGTGAGGTCCGAGCCCACAAATGGCGCGTTCGCGCCTGAGACGGTAACGATCCCCGGCTCGTCGACGTTCGTCACGTCGATGACGACGTCGATGGAACCGGTACCGCCGTGTCCGTCGTTCGCCGTGACGGTCACGGAGTACGATAACCGCGTCTCGTAGTCGAGTTCGGCACTGGTGACAAGCTGGCCGGTCGTGGTGGCTATTGTGAACGAAAGGGCGTCGGCGCCGCCAAGCGTGTGAGTGGGGATGTCTCCATCGGCGTCGGTTGCCAAGATCGGTCGCCCAATGTCATGTCCCCTGGGCGTGTTTTCCGAAACTGCGCGAGTGGTGGTAGCGCCTTCAGGAAACTGCGGAGAAGTTGAGTCAATCAGGTTGAACCGGAGCACGGGGCTCCGGGCCAGTGGGATGTCACCATCGTTGAACTCCAATTGGGCGGTGAATGACTCCCCGGACTCGGACTCACCGTCTGCCTTCGCAACGAACCAGAAGGTTATAGTCTCAAAGTCAACCGTGAAGTAAGTGTGGAGAAAAAAGAGCGGGTGGATAAAGACAGGGGAGGCGGAGTCCGGATCAGGAGAATCCACTCCTTCATAGACCACGATGTCGTCAAGAACTGTACTTCCTTCAAGACTGATATGGAGCTCCACGCGTGTGCTGAGCTCGGAGACGTCGGGAAGGGTGAAGGTGACGTACCGGTCGATCCTGCCTTCTACGAGTGTGAACGGCCCAGTGTCCGACACGGTGATGACCGGCAGGTCGGAGACTGCGGCTGTCCGTGGGCTGAAGATGGCGTTATCACCGAATGGGTCGTGGTAGCTGACGGTAGCCCTCAGGAGCTTGCCCCTGTCGTTGTTGGACGGAGTGTAGGTACTGGAAGTCGCTCCGCTTATGTCTGTCCACATCGGGCTCGCCGTGTCCTCTGCCCTCTGCCACTGCCACACGGTGTTAGTCAACGGCTCATCCGGGTCGGACACCGACGCGGACAACTCGACACCGACGAACGGTGGGTTCGCTCCGGAGAGGGACGCGGTCCCGGGTTCGTCGACGTTCGTAACCTCGATGGTGACGACAATGGAGCCGGTACCGCCGTGTCCATCGTCCGCCGTTACGGTCACGGAGTACGACGAACGCGTCTCGTGGTCGAGTTCGGCGCTGGTCATTAGCTGGCCTGAGTCCGCATCTACTGTGAAAGCGTTTCCATCAGTTCCGCCCACGGTATAAGTGGGTTCATCTCCATCGGCGTCCGCTGCGGTGACGGGATCGCCGACGTTGCTGCCGACAGACGAGTTCTCGGCAACGGACCTCGTCGTCGCGTCACCCTCGGTGAATCTGGGAGAGGTCGAGTCCAGCAGGTCGAACCGTAGAAGCGGGCTCCGGGCGACGAGACGGCCAGCGTCCTCGACCTCCATACGGACCGTGAATGACTCGCCGGCCTCCGTGTCGGAGTCGGAGAGCGCCACGAACCACAGCGTGATCGGTTCGCTGACATCACTGACGGAGACCTGAGCGACCGTACCAAAGGACAATGGCTCCGAGGTTCCGGGAACTGGCGCAAGAACGCCGGAGTACACCGCGAGATCGTCCACTGACGTTGCACCTCGAAGCGACAGTCGCAGTGTGACCTGTGCGGTGGCGACGGTGTCAGCGGGCAGGCTGAACTCGATGGACCGGTCCACTCTACCCTCGATAAGGCTGAATGGTCCGGAGTCGGAGACGGTGACGACCGGCAGGCTGGATACAACTACGCTGGCCGGACTCGCGGCCGAAGCGGCACCGAATAAGTCCATGTAAGTCGCGGCGGCACGCAGGATCTTGCCCACGTCATCGCCGGTTGGCGTGTAGATGGTCGAGGTTGCTCCGCCAATGTCGGCCCATACTGGAGTTACGCTGTCCTCTGCCCTCTCCCACTGCCACATGGTGTTGGTTATCCCGCCATCCGGGTCGGACAGCGACGCGGTGAGGTCCAATCCCGCAAATGGCGCGTTCGCGCCTGAGACGGTAACGGCTCCCGGCTCGTCAACGTTCGTAACGTCGATTGTGACGTCGATGGAGCCGGTACCGCCGTGCCCATCGTCCGCCGTGACGGTCACTGAGTACGATGACCGAGTCTCGTGGTCGAGAGCCGCGCTGGTGATAAGCTGGCCGGTCGTGGTGGCTATTGTGAACGCGGCGGCATCAGCGCCCCCAAGGGTGTGAGTGGGGATGTCCCCGTCGGCGTCGGTTGCCGTGACAGGTTCCCCGATGTCATGTCCCCTGGGCGTGTTTTCCGAAACTGCGCGAGTGGAGGTAGCGCCTTCAGTAAACTGGGGCGCAGTAGAGGTGATTGGGTCGGAGAGATCGAATCGGAGTACGGGACTCAGGGCCAGGGTATTGTTCCCGTCGTTGAACTTTAATTGGGCGGTGAATGACTCCCCGGACTCGGACTCCTCGTCGTCATTCGCAACGAACCAGAAGGTTATGGTCTCAAAGTCAACTGTGAAGTAGGTGTGGAGAAAAAAGAGCGGGTGGATGAAGACAGGGGAGGCGGAGTCCGGATCAGGGGAATCCACCCCTTCATAGACCACGATGTCGTTAAGAGTGGCGCCACCGTCGAGACCGAGCTGGAGTTCGACGCGTGGACTAAACGCGAAGATTTCGGGGAGGGTGAAGGTGACAGACTGGTCGATCCTGCCTTCGATGAGTGTGAATGGGCCGGTGTCCGACACGGAAATCCCGGGGCCCCTGATGTCATCGGGCTCTACAGCGACTTGCGAAGCTGATGTGATTGGGTGGAAACCAGTGCCGGTAGTGCTGTGCGGCGCTTCGGGAGCGGTATTGCACTTGTGGATAGCGCCGGGAGCTGAGCTGCTGACCTGCCGGTTGCATAACACATGAGTAGATGATTCAACCGTTGATTCGAACACCGTGTCCGAGACGAGCGCCAGAACCGTGAATACCGCCAGGCTTGAGGCCATAGCGGTACCGGACAGTCGTTTCACAGCGTCCTCAGAAGACGAGCCATACGATTGCCGGACATGTATCTTACGGCTCCCACGCCCTGCCGAAGCGCCGAAACGCTGAGGTACTCCTGGGCAGTGGGTCTCTGAACAATTCCGAATAGGTGATGAGACTAAAGATTCCAGCCATATGACTTTTAGCTAGACTTGTACAAGTAACCGTCCCACAGACGGTGTGAAGTGAAGACAGCGGGGAGTCCGGGTAGGGTTTCAGTTACCGAAGAGACCCAGACCAAGAGGCCCTTCCGATGCCCAGAGTACGATTCACACTGCCAGAGGTCAAGGACTATCCCGATACCGAGCCTGTATCAGCTTAGTCGGCGGTCAGTTTGAGCGGACGGCGTTGCACCCCTCTCGTCACTCCCCCGAAAAGCCTGTGCCCGTGAAAACGGGTACGGGAGTCCACGTGTGTGAGGTGTCGGTCAGATGCATGTAGGGGCAATCCCTCGTGGTTGCCCGCGTTGGTCATCATGCTCAGGCCGCCCACAAGGGATGCGCCTACGGACGGGGCGCCGACTAAACTGATACAGGCTCCCCGATACCCGACCACCAGCCTGTCCACACTGTGCCAGCGTCTTCCTGCATCGACACGGAGCGGTCGGGAAGGTCTCGATCTCGACGAGTTGATTGCCGCGTAGGTGGGAGTCCCCTCAGGGGACATCGACTCTTTCAAAGTCCGCCCGAAATGACCCACCGCCTGTGGGACAATTACGCCGCTATCGCCACCTTGTCCGCGACATCCCGCAAGACATCCACCTCGATACGCTCTATCATATCATCGCTGATGATCGTCGGCATTGGCAGGGTGCTCAGTGAACCCGTATCAGTTGAATATACAGATCATTTCGGACCCCCTTGGTACAACACCGTCAGCCAATTCGTGTCGTCCGAGAGGCCAGGGCACATCGACGGGTGGCGTCCAAGTTGGCCCTGGCTACATACCCAAGTCGTCTAGGAACTCAGAACCGGGACGAACCCCCGTCACGAGCAGATGGTCCCTCGCACGTGTGCAGGCAACGTACAGCAGGTGGCGCTCAGTATTGTAGGCGTCCTCTAGGTCGGACTCGTCCTCGATCTGCTCGATCCGCTCCTCTGATGGGATCACTTCGTCGTCACACGCCATGACGACGACAGCGCGAAACTCGAGTCCTTTGGCGAGGTGCATCGTCCCCACCGAGACGTGTCCATCCTTAGTCTGGACGTTACCTTCCAGGACTATTGATGGAAGCCCCGCGCTCTCGACCGCATCGAGTGCCCGGTCCAGCTCAGAGTCAGACCGGACGAACACGCTGATCTCATGTGGAACCAGACCCTCGTTCGAGACCCTGGTGATCCACTCGGAGACCTCACCAATTTCATCGGACTCGTTCTCAAGAACCCGCACCATCGGACTCGGCCCGTTGAACACTGAAACCGTACCCTTGCGCTCCTCGGTGTTGCCATCGACATCGGACAGCTCGGGATCGAGCAGAAGGTCGGCCTGTGTTCTGATCTGGTGTGATGTCCTGTAGTTGATCCTGAGCGTTCGCGACCGGCCGCGGATGTCGACGCCGAGCGCCCTCCACGAAAACGGCTGCCGGAATATCCGCTGTCCAAGGTCTCCAGCGAAGAACAGACTGCTTGGACGCCCGGCTCCGAGCGCCGCCAGAAAGCGAAGCTGCGCGATGTTCACATCCTGCGACTCATCGATCACGACGAAATCGAAGATGGGGTGCGTCCTCTGCGCGATCCTATCGGCCAACCGTCGGTACATGTCCGAGGGCGTGATTGACTGCCGTGCGGCCAGACCGACCTTGACGTGTTCGAATAGAGACCACAGAAGCCTCCTTTGGCCTTCGGACAGACGCCGGCGTCTGCCAAGCCGCGCGACGTCGCGATACGCTTCCCACGTCTCCAGGCCCCAGGCGTCCACCACCTGTTCCCACTCAGCAACCAAGAATCGTCTCGAAAAGCGCAAGTCCTCGACTTCACCGGCAGCGTCTTCCAGAAGCCTTCGAATCGTCTCCGGAGAAGCCAACACGGGACGTCCGAAGATCGTTCTGTAAAGCCGCCTGGCGTTCGCATCAATAGAGTGGACCTCCAGCCGCTCCGCGATTCTAGGTTCGCTGCTGATTAGGATACGCAGCTTCGAGTGTAGCGCGCTGGCCAGCGTATCGGAGAAGGTCGTCAGAAGTACCCGCGCATCCGGGTTGGCGCGTGTGAGAAAGACAGCACGGTGGAGTGCGACGACGGTCTTGCCTGTACCAGCGGAGCCTGAGACACGGGCCGGACCGTTGTAATCTCGCTCGACTAACTCCCGCTGCGTTGGATGCAGGAAGACGCTCCACTTCTCCCACGGGTAGTCCAGCGCCTGTTCGAGCTCTTCGGTGTCGCGCATGACCCTGAAGCGCCTCATCGCGTCCGGATGATCGAAGGAGTCGGCTCCTACCGGGATGGGGAGAGCAGCCTGCGGGGTTCCACCGGTCGCAAGCTGCAACAACGCCTCCCCCGCCTCTTCGGGGAGATGGCTGGCGAGGTTCAGCACACCGTCTTCATCTGCGGCACGAACGTTGTCGAGCCACTCTACCGGCACGCCGTAGCTCAGCAGCTGATCGTCCGGTATCAGAGCGAACGGCCGCGGCTTCGGCGGTGGCTCCTGGGCGACTTCGACGTACCTGGGGATTGTGATCTCCTGGACGGTCTCACGTATCTCCACGAGCTGCGCGGCGCCAGTGCGCGGATGTGTCTCCAGTTTACGGCGCTCCGCCCACTTGTACGCGTCCTGGTGGTGGTCGACGTAGCACACCGTCATATTGTCGTCCGCCTGGTGAACGATGATGCGGATGTCCTGATTTACGCGAGCAGAGCGGAAGTTGCGGTCTCTGGCCCCCTCGACCCTGTGCATCCTCAACCCGGGACGTGTCGGATCGGTTTGCAGATCGAACACGGTCGTCTTGACTGACGTCTGCTCGTTGCCGGTCAGTTTCGCAAGACTGTGGGTGAATGTACTGGCGATGCGGAACTGCACTTCATTACCCGGTTAGTCTGAGATGAAACGTAACCCTGACGTATCCGTTCGGCCCTTCCTGCACGATGTCCGGCTCTGTCCCGTTGAACTCACGCATTGTCCTGCGCATTAGGGGCCAGCCTCTACCTCTCTGCTCCATGAGTCTTTTGACCACCATGTAGTTCGCCATCAGCTCGTTTCGTGATCGTGGAACGCCACCGGCCCGAACGCTCTCCACCCTCATATGATTGGGCAACGAGCCTGGACTGCTCACGTCGACGCGATCGGCGAAGACCTCGAGCAGCACCTTCGATCCGGTGATCGCGTAGTCCCGATGCACTACTGCGTTGACCAGCGCTTCCCTAATCGCCGGTTCAGGCAAAAGCCAACGATCTTCGCGGACAAGGCCGTTGTAAGACTCGAACCGGCCCAGGCCAAGAAACCACCCAACTGACCGTCGAATCTGTTCATCGAGGGTCCCGCGCCCATCTGCTACCTGCAGTACGTCGGAGGCCCTATCGTGACCGTCGTAGGCAACGCACTCGATGCGGAAGCGGCTCGTTTGCGGGTAGCGCTGAGGCTCTTTGCCAAACGCCATGATGCCGTAGAGGGTGGGATGCAAAGTGCCGCCCAAGTCCGCTATCACATTGCGGTTGCGGAGATCGTTCTCAGTATCGGGCTGGGGTTCTTCATTGATTTCGAAGCCTTGTCCATCGAGATAGGATCGAAAAACCTGGATGTCAATGTCCCCTGTAGTCGCGGCTTGGATCGCGCGTTCCTCGGTGAGGATATACCCAAAGGCGTTGTACAACTCCTGGAGCTCGGACGGCGATGGTTCGACACTGCTGCGTTCACGGCGGACCCACACGCGACCGTCGTAACGCAATGGCTCGAAACCCCGCTGGCGAGGGATCTCAATCCAATGCACCCAGCCATTTGGGTCCTCTTGTCGTCCGGCAGCGGCGGAAACTGGCGAGCTGCAACCTGTTTGAAGAAATGACGTCAGGCGCTCTTGCACACGCTCGGCATCTTCCTTGACACCCACAATCTCTTGCGCGTGTGATACACCGAGAATTATCACACCGCCTTCTGTGTTGGCGAACGCACAGATCGCCTTTCCAACGGCGGAAAAGTCGCCAAGCCCACGCTTGAACTCGGTTCTCCCGCTCTCACCCTCTTCTATGCGCTGAAGAACGTCAAACCACTCCATCAACGAGTCTCCTAAAACCCGTATTTGAGCCGTCGGTGACGGAACGCCTCGTCACCGCCATCGACGGTACGGACAATGGCGTCTCGAACGGCAGGGTCCTCAATCGCGCCTGCGTGCGCGACGTGGCCCCGATCCGCCATAGCCTCAAGATGAATCACCAGATCAGCGTCTCCGTTGACGACGATATTCGCGTTGTGAGTAGCGACAATAATCTGCCGGCGTCCCTTGAGACGTTTGAGGGCCGGAAGCAGCGTCTCGAACAGGAACCGATTGTCCAGCTCATCCTCAGGCTGGTCGATCACGAGCGGACGTTCGTCGCTGGTCTCTAGCAATAGTGAAAGCAAGATGTTTACTTTCTGGCCTCCGGAGAGTTTGTCCAATACACGAGGAACGCCATCGTCCAACCTGAGCTCGAGCGCGTAGAGATCGCCGCAACGAATGGCGGCCAACTCGTGTTGTCTCGAAGGGGTGAGCTGTACCCGGAACGTCTCCTGTACCGCCGCGCTCATTCCGACCTCCTCAAGTTGACCCGCGTCCAGCTTGTCGAGCAGCTCTTGGGGGGTGGGCCGCTGCTCATCTGACAGATCGTTCCACCAACGCGTGATCCCGACCTGTCTCAGTCCCCTGAGAAAACTCTCGAGAGACTCTCTGCGACCATCGTTGATCCGACGTGGCACTATCCGCCCATCGAACTGTGAAAGGACCTTCTCGATCACGCGGTCGAACACGCTTCGCTGTTGGTCAACCAGTATCTGCCGTTCTGTGCGCAGCGTCTCGAATGAACGCTCGTCAGTAGCGAGTTTGCTGCGCAGCTCGTTGAGGTGCGCCTCGTAGCTTGCCAACAGCGACGCCTGGCGGTTGAGCGCCTGGAGCTGATTGATTCTCGCTCCATCCAGACCACGAGATGCAAGTTCACGGTCCACCTGCACACGGACGACGCCCTGGTGAGATTCCAGGGCATCCGTGATTGATCGGATGACGGTATTCGCTGCGCCCAGCTCATCTTTCGCGGAGCGTAGGAGTTCGCGGATACGATCCCAGCGCGCGCGAAAGTTCAACTCACTCTCGTCCACGCCCACATCAGAGAGGACGTTTGCCAGGGAATCGTCGATCTCCGGCGGATCGACTGCCACAAATGAATCCAGCGCGCTATCCAGGTCACTCGCCAAGTCTGTGGCGGACTTTTTGGACTCCTGCCACCAGCGCAGATCACTGGATACTCTGTTCAGCTTATCAACGCCCGCATCAGAGAAAACAGCAAGCTCAGCGACTGCCCTCTGACTCCGCTCGAAAGCCTGCTCAGCATCGGCGAGCTTATCGGTAAGTTCATTGAGATTCCTGGCGGCTCCGGACAACTCCTCATCCATCCTGCTCAATCGTTCACCACGCGCCTCGATGTCCTGCGTCTCCGACGCCACCAGCCGCGCGAGAATGTCTTCGACAGCCTCGGGTTGTCGAGCTAGCCGCTGCAACTCGTTCTGGGTGTAAAATACTGCCGGCCACTGCTCATGTAGCGTCGCTGTCGTGTCCCGGCCCGGACACTCTAGCTCAACCTCCGGCGATCCCCCAAGAAAACGATCCCTGCCGCGTGCTCTAACCTGTTCTGCCAACGAGTTGCCGTCGGGCAAAGGCGCTCCGACATACACGCGTAAACCGTCAAGGAACGTGCTCTTGCCGGTCATACTGCCGCCTATGATGCAGGTTAGATCAGGACTGAGATCGAAACGGCTGCCTGACCCGCCCGCGCCGTTCGCACCGAAAAACGAAGCCCTGCCGGTGACCGTGACGGACTTGAGCCACGGGCGATCGTTCATCGTTACGTCGGGTGGATCTGGAATTTCTTCTAAGTCGCCGTCCGTATCCCGTCTGTACCCGATCCGTACCCGGGAGTCACTGGCAATGAACGCTTGGCGTAGGGCTTCGATACGAGGTGTGGCAAGCTTCACCCAGGTGTGACGATTGCCTATTTCAGCAACTTTGTAGGCGTCGCTGCCATGGTAAAATGACTGACGGTATTCGGCCATGCTGTTTCTCAGCCAAGGCTTGTCCGCAAGGGTATCCTCGGGCAGCTTGTTGTCACCAAGCTCCAGCCCCGCAACTTCGCCATGCTGAAAGAGTTCTAGTACATGTGCCCTCTGTGCTCCAAGCAACCCCTTCTCTTGGTCGATATGGGGCGCGAGCGTCATGTAGTCCCATTGGAACCCGCCATCTTCAGACATGCGACTCTCACGGTTATGGAACTCGTGGAGTCCATCGAATGCGTCGCTAGCACTCCCGCTGGACAGTCGAAGCTCGTTGCCATCCCATGGCGACACACCACCCATGGCGAGATTGAACGCCGTGAGATAGTTGTCTCGACCTATCTCCGGATCGAACAGAAACAGTAGGTGCAGCCCACTCTGACCTTGGTTGAATGAAGATTCGAAGCCAGGGAACACAGCATAAATCTTGGTACGGAACGGGACGCCGTCATCGTCGATCCCGCTGTTCCACTCCTCCACGATCCTCCAGACAGCGCTGGTCTCAGGGCCTGACCCAAGGCGTGGTGAGTGCGGTGTGACACCAAGTACTCGCACTCCCCGTTGAGCTGCCTCTTGGAGGAATCGGCGGGCGTACACAGTGATAGTCTCCACCGACTGAGGAGACCCGTTGATGTCGGCTGGGAACCTCGCCCTACCTCCGAGATGGTCATCGACGGTATGGATGTGGAGGTCGGCCTTGAACCACCGTGCGCCCGGCACCTCCCGATGCCAGTTGTCAGCGATTTGTCGCATAAACGTCATCATGAATTCTCCGAGCCGGCATTTCGTATCATCATGATGTTACACGACGCCGTTCAGCTTAGGCCATCACACCCGAAACACCTTCATCACCTCGTCGCCCAGGTGGTTGATGACCTTGACGGCGATCCTGCCTGAGTCGGGCTTGTCGAACGGACGTGAGATGTCGCTGTGGAGCGACTCCCATGCTTCGGCGTCTATCTCGGCCTTGAGCGTGGTCTTCAGCGACTTGTACGGATCGTTGGCTCCCAGGAAGTAGGCGTGGCGAACGAAGAATGCCTCTTCGTTGTAGTCAGTGTCGATGAACCAGCACGCGATGCCGTCCGGACCGTCGCTGCGCACCTCGCCGGAGTTGGGATGGAAGACGTCGACGCCGTTGACGCGCACCTGGACCTGGCCTTCGTCCGCTTCGAGGATGTCGATGTCCGGCTCTCCGAATATGACGAACAGGTTGCCCTTGCCCGTGTTCTTCAGGTCGTCGGCCATGTGCAGGTCCGCGTTCATGCGCGCCTTGAGCACCGGGACGCGTCCCAGACGCTCGAACTCGGTGGTGTGAGCGTCATAGTTGAACGCGCAGGCCACCAGCACGTCGAACTCGGCCTCAGCGGCCTCGCGGGCGGCTTCCACGAGATCGGGACGGGAGACCGTACCGAACTCCGGCCCGATGAAGATGCCGGCGCGTTTCTGGTCGCCATTGCCGTCGTCGCCCTGGGTGTAGCGTCCCTCTGCGCAGACGAGACGACCGGGCCACGGAGTCAGCGAGTCGAACTCGATCCTGTCCTCCTTATGCGCCTGCTGCACTCCCGACGTCTTCAGGTTTTCGAGGATGATCTGCGCGAAGTCGTAGCCGGTCCCGTAGCCGTTGGTCGAGTCCGCGACGCGGTCGATGATCTCGTCGTTCTCGTCCATCTCCAGCATCCGGTGTGGCGAGACGCTCTCCACCGTGAACGGCCCGGCGACACGCACCTTGTTCCTATGCTCGTATGGCTTGTCGTACAGGTACTCGAACTCGGCGTTGCGCACGATGGAGTCGTCGATAGCCTTCTGCCGCGCGATGCGCTGCTTCCACCAGTCGGCGTGCAGCTTCTTCGCCCGCCTGGGCCACTGCTTTGCGGCGTCGCGGGGGATTTCCCACTCCTGCCAACTCTCGTCGAGCGCGCGGTTGAGCTCTTCCCGCAGGGGTTCCAGCCGCTCCTCGTACTCCTCCCAGATCACGTCGATCTCGGAGTTGTTGGCGATGTCCCTCAGCGTGACGTGCGGCACGCGCTGATAGACGAACCCCTGACGGATGTCGCCGAACGTGGGACGCTCCGACGGCTCCCGACCCGTTATCTCCGCCTCTCTCAGTTGGCCTTCACGACTGTCGGAGAGCAGGTAGTAGGGGTATCGAGCGCCCATGATGCGGGCTCGGGCAAGCGCAAGTGCGACACGCGAGGTGTCAATGGTAATCCAGCGACGTCCCCACTGCTCGGCGACGTACGCCGTCGTACCTGAGCCGCAGGTGGGGTCGAGAACGAGGTCGCCGGGGTCGGTGGTCATTAGGATGCAGCGTTGAATGACACGAGTCCCCGTCTGGACAACATAGACTTTCTCGTCACCAAAGCCAGACTGCCTCGTATCGTCCCAAATGTCGTTGAATGTCTGGTACGGATAGTCCTCGAACGGTCTCACGAACCCTAACGTCCGTCCAGAAAATGTGAGGCGGCTCGTCTTCGCAAGGCGCTCCATGCCCGTGATGTTTGTCTTCCAACCACCCTTGCTAGGCTGGAACCTACGTCTGCAGTAGACGAATTCAAACAGAGTTGTAGTGCTCGCAGATTGGGATGTGAGTGGATTCATCCTGGCGATTCGAAATGGTTTATTCCCCGCAGGAACGAGGTTACCTGACTCCGTGAAGTCATAACGGAAATTCTGATCTGCCTCTACCTGTCTCCTGAAGAATAGCTCCCGAACCTTGGCAAGCTCCTTACACTTGGCGAACCAAACCACTACATCGTATGTGTTGTCTAACGACACGCCTGCCTTTCCCGTGGTCTTGCGAAAAACGACGCTCGCTATGTGGTTTTCCTCCCCAAAGACCTCATCCATCAGCGCCCGCACCCGGTGAACGTTCTCATCCCCAATCTGCACGAAGATCGACCCTGACTCAGTTAGTAGGTCCCGTGCCACCGTCAGACGATCGCGCAGGTACGTCAGGTATGAGTGAATGCCGTCGCGCCATGTGTCGCGGAATGCCTTGACCTGCTCAGGCTCGCGCGTGATGTGGGCGGCGTTGCCGTCCCTCACGTCGCGGCTGGTAGTCGACCACTGGAAGTTGGAGTTGAACCTGATCCCGTAGGGCGGGTCGATGTAGATGCACTGCACCTTGCCGCGCAGTCCCTCGCGCTCGGCGAGCGACGCCATCACCTGAAGGCTGTCGCCCAGTACCATCCGGTTAGACCAGTTGGCGTCGTGCCGGTAGAACTCCGTCTTGGCGTCCTCCGACGGCAGGCCGTTGAAGTCGGCGAACAGGTCCGCGAACTCATGCTGCACACCGTCGCTCTCCGACTCCCGTTGCTTCTTGGTCTGGCGCATCAGGTCGTCCACCAGCGCCTTGGGGTGAACCCGCTCCTGGATGTACAGCGGCGGCGCGTGGACAACCAGGTCCGACCAGTCCTGCTCGTCCTTGCCCCTCCACACGAGCTGCGGGTCGAGGTCTTGGTTGCGGCGCTCGTACGCCACGCGGATTGGGTGGCGCTCCTCGTCCCGCATCAGCGGCTGGTGCTCCGCGCTGGGGAGGTTAGGGCGCTTGGCATCCTCGTGGGTGATGTTCTCCACGGACTTTGGTGTGCGGGTGCGTCTGGCCATAAGGGTTGTTAACCTCCCCAATTGACTCGTGCCGACAGTCGCGCTAGACGAAGGGGTTGAGAACTCGCACACCCAACCCTTCAATGTCCGAAATGTTTCGAGTCACCAGGGTCATGTCATGCACCACAGCGGTTGCGGCCAGCAGGCCGTCAACAACGGGGACGTTGCGCATATAGTATGTTCTCCCCCATGCTTCCGCAATCAATTCGTCAATCGGCAGTATCCGTCCGGCGAATCCCAGAGCGGTCTCTTCGAGCCAGCGTTCCAGAACAGCGGTCTGCTGCGGATCACGCCTCCGTATCCGCTCGATGCCTCTGCGCATCTCACCAAGCACAAGTACGCTAAGAAACATGTCCGTCTCCTCCACTCCCGAGTACCAAGCCGATACGTTGGCGTCACAACGGTCGCCCTTGCGCAGCTCCGAGATTACGTTCGTATCAATCAGATACGTCAAAAATCAATGTCTCTCGGGAACTCGCGAGGCCGGACCAAGTATTCCTCGTCAATAGGGCAGGCCGCGAGCAACTCCTTGAGGCTGAGAGTGCTGTAGTCAGGGATTCCTGATTCACTCATGACCCTCTGTATCAAACGCTCGAACTCCGCCTCGATCTGGTACACGTCCGTGAACTCGGCGAACGCCCACCTGCCGTACTCGCCGAGGTTGTTCACGGCGGGGACCCAGTAGGTCTCCATCGTGGATTTTTTCACCCTGGCGTCCTCGCCCCGATACCCCTTGATCTCGACGACCAAGTTCAGCGGGTCCTCGTGCCCGTCGTCCACCTGTACGATGAAGTCCGGGATGTACGTCCTGGCTGTTGAACCGTACTGATATGGGACCTCGAGTCCAAGATTGTGATTCTTGACGTACGCACGGACCCGGGGATGGGCCTCCGCCACCCGACAGAACTCGGCCTCCCAGTCGCTGTCCAGGATTACCCAGTTGACGTGACACTTCCGCGGATCGGTCCGCCAACGACTTTCCTTCGATGTCCTGAAGTTGACGAACCTGGACGATCCGTTGGGGTTGAACGGATCCAAGAGGGCCTTGATCGGGCTCTCTTTCTGATGAGTTCGGGTGACTGCCGCGGTAATTCGCTCACAGGCCATGTCCGCCAGCTCCTGGTACATGAGCTGCGCCGGAAAGGTCTGCCCCTTGCAGACGAGGCAGTCATCCAGCCACCGCCGCGTTATCCTCTTCAGCGGCCCAAAAAGGTTCATTGCCGGGTCTTGGTTTGAGTCTCGCCACTTTGTGGAGATCAACCGTGTCGTCAGGTAGAAGACCAGCGCTGAGCGCCTCAGATCGCCTGTGTGTACCAGATTGAGGTTGACGCCCTCACCTATGATTGCCTCGTTCCGCGTATTGGTCGCGCCGATGAGTTCGGGGGTCAATTCCAGGATCGAGTCCGAGTTGAACTCCGCGCTCAACTCCTCCCTCGGGAGATCGACGCGGTAGCCGGTGACACGCGGGAACCTTATCTCTAGGTCGTCGCGGTCCGGCCGCACCGCCTTCACCTCGATGGTTGGTCTGACATTCTGAGGCTTGACCACTACAGGTCGGGCGGTGAAGTCGAATGGCACACCCAGGACGTCGGCGTACTCCGGGTTGAACTTGCCGCACTCGTTGACCTCGTAGGACTGGCGGCGCAGCGCCCGGCCGACTACCTGCTCGCACAGAAGCTGTGTCCCGAACGCTCTCACGCCGAGCACGTGGGTCACCGTGTTGGCATCCCAACCCTCGGTGAGCATCGAGACCGACACGACACAGCGGACCTGACCACCGAGCCGGCCCTCCTTGCCGACGGTGTTCATCACCTCTCTGAGCAGCTCCTGGTCGGTGATCCGCTCAGTCTGGCTCCGGTCCCCGGTCCGCTCGACGATCTCCCTGCGGAACCGCTCGATCTCGTCCGAGGCCATCTGCCTGAAGTTCCTGTCGAGCGCGTCGCCCGACTCGATCTGCTCGCTGTCGATCAGCAGCGTTCGAGGAATCGGAATCTGATTGCCGTTCTCGTCGAAGTTCCTGAACAGCTCGAATCGACCCTGCTGCAACGTCGTTGAGCCATCCTCGTTCTCACGCTCGAATCCTGATATGTAGTCGTATACCAGCTTGGACGTGGAGGTGTTGTTGCAGACGACAATGAAGCAGGGCGGCACTGGTATGCCGGCCTCTTTCCATTCGTGGAAGACCGTTTCGTAGTGACCATAGAGGGCGTCCAGCGCGGTCTGAAGGCGCAGCGGCAGCCTGAGAGGGTCCAGTGTTCCTGCTTTCCTCCGCCCCGCTCTCGGCATGTCGCTGCCGATGTGCTCCCACAGGTTGCGGAACATCGGCATGTCTCCACCCGGTATGTTGTCGGATACCGGCACGCGGGGCAGCTTGACTATCCCGCACTCGATCGCGTCCATCAGCGAGAAGTCGCACACCGTCCAGGGAAACAGAGTTCCCTCAGCGTAGCCGGAGCCCCTGAGAAAGAACGGCGTCGCCGACAGGTCGATCACCTGCCTGACACCAATCTTTCGTTTCACCATCTCAAGTCCTGAGATCCAGACCCGGGCGGCGGCGCTGTTCTTCTTAGCCTCAACCCGATCATCGCCTCTCAGAGCGCCCTCGTCGTCTTTGCTCTGCTTCTCACGGTAGCAGTGGTGTCCCTCGTCGTTGAGGACGAGGATGTTCTTCATACTCATCAGGTCGGGCACGACCCGCTGCATCATCTGGCCCTCGGTCTCCAGCGTATTCAGGGGTGCGCCCCGCCTACCTTCGAGCAGCCGGCGTCCGCCTCTGGACACTTCCATCCGCTCACGCAGCATGAAGGCATGGTAGTTGGTTATGACGATCTTGGCCTTGTCCAGCTCGCCCAGCATGTCGCGGGGCGCCAGCTCCCTGCTGACGTAGTAGCTGTCCGGATCGTTGGGCTGTAGCACACGGAGCCGATCTTTGATCGTGACCCCGGGAGCGACCACCAGGAAGCCACGAGTGAACCGGCCGCTCCTGGGATGCCGGACCGAGTTGATCGTCTGCCACGCGATAATCATCGCCATGACGATGGTCTTGCCCGCGCCGGTTGCAAGTTTCAGCGCGATACGAGACAGCTCGGGATTGGCCTCTGAATTCGCGTCATCGAGGCGAGCGAGGATGCTTCTGCCGGTCTGACCGAGCCTCGGCGCTACCTCAGTGAGCCAGATGGCAGTCTCGACTGCTTCGACCTGGCAGAAGAAAGGCCGATAGTCGCTGAATTCGTGGTGTCGCCAGTGCTGGAGCAGCCGCGCCGTCTCCGGCGTTACACCCCAGTCTCCGGAATTTGGAAGCGTCCTCCAAGCGTCCACGCGCTGCCTGATCTCGCCGACGTATGCGGTGAGGTCATACTCCTGCTCCGACGACGACATCCCCTGACCCTCGTCGATCGCGAGTCTGCCCTGGCTGCCTGAGGCGCGACGACGCCGACGCGGCTTCGGTATCGGCGTGACGAACTCCGCGCCCCGTCGACTGTCTATAGTCCGGTGGGTCGGCTGGCCATCGTCGTCCAGCTCCCAGTGGCAGGAGGGGTACTCGTATGGCGAGTTGAGGATTGGCGCATCAAAGAATCGGTTTACCACCGGCGGCCTCTCTACGACGAATCAGAACGGTATCTCGAATTGTATAACCAGGGTTCCGCCGCGAATCGATCAACCGTCAGCATCACGGGTTTCAGCCCGTCGACTGGACTTCGGCCAGCAATCTGAGGGTGCGCTCCTCTGTCTCGTCCGGGTCGTCTCCGGCGGCGACTGGCGTAGCCAGAAGCTCCGACGCGCCCCAGTCGAACACCGTCCGGATACGCCCGGCGACAGTGGCTTCATCGCCCGCGATAAGCACCTCGTCGAGGATTTCGTTGGTCCAACCGGACTCGGGTGTGTTGTTGAATCCGGCTTCAGTGAACATGTTGGCGTAGAACGGGGAGCTTGGGAAGTAGCCGAGCCGGGCGCGCACTCCATCGCGTGCGGCGTCGAGGTCCTCCGTCACGCACACCGGGGCGTGCGCGATTAACGGAGGCGTTGGCCGTCCGGCCCTCTCCGCGCCGCGGCGGAGCGCCGGCATCGCCCGGTCCCTCAGGTAGAAGTGGGGACAGACCCAGCTGATGGCGCCATCGGCGAGTTCGCCGCAGGTCTCGAATGCTCCGGGGCGGAGAGCGGAAGCCATGATCGGAACACTCACAGGCGCCGGCAGCGAAGCGTTGGCGGAGTACCAGCGGCCTTCGTACTCCACCGCTCCGGCGTGCAGCAGCTCCCGCAGGATCTGAAGGTACTCTCTGAGGTGCCCGATCGGTGCGCGGAAGTTCGCCCCGAACGTACTTATCATCGTGGCCCTGTGACTCGGTCCGACACCCAGCCTGAATCGTCCCGGCGCCAGGCTGTCGATTACATGCGCCTGCTGTGCCAGTGTGACCGGATGACGAGACCAGGTCTGGACGATTGAAGTACCCAGGCTGATTTCTTCTGTGACCGTCGCTGCCCCGGCAAGCACAGCCATTGCCTCTCCACCCCCGCCGCTCGACGTTAGCCAGGCCGCTCCTACGCCGAGCTCCTCCAGATGAACTATCCGATCAACCGCATCCTGGGCGTTCCGTGCCGTGATCGAAACGCCTACCGTATTCTTATCGCTCATGATGTGACCCTCGACTTATTCAATGCGGACAACCAAGCGACGCGAGTATATCACGGGCGCGAGACCGCTCGGCGGGTCGGGAAATGCTTCGCCCCCGCGCTCAGTACAGCGTCTTTTCAAAGTCGCTGCGGGAATGCACCTGCCGTTCGGTCGAACATGACGAAGGGCCGGCTCATAATGCGAGCCGGTCCTCGCCGGCAATGAGAATGCTCTGATCTCCAACTGACAACTCCGGCGTATGGTGATAAACTTTGGCCAGATTCGACACAGGACTCAACCAACCATGGACGGCTTGATAGAGCATGAATCGCCCGGGTTGAAGTTGCCAACGATGATCGCGGCTTTCGCAGGCTGGCCGGATGCCGCAGAGGCGGCAACCAGGGCTATACGCTACCTCGTACGGAAGCTGCCAGCGAGGAAGTTCGCGGAGATCGACCCGGAGGAGTTCTACGACTTCACGGTCACGAGGCCGCACACCCGGATCAATCGCCGGGGCCAGCGGGTGATCCGGTGGCCAAGAAACGACTTCTACTTCTACGAAGACCCGGACGAGAGCCGGAACCTACTGCTATTCGTCGGCACCGAACCCAATCTACGCTGGCGCGCCTACTCCAGCATCGTCACCGAGGTGGCGGTCAAGAGTCAGGTCAACTTGGTGATCTCTCTGGGTGCGTTGCTCGACGCGGTGCCACATACGCGGGACCCGCGTGTCACGGGGAGGGCCAGCTCAACTGCGCTGACGGATAAAGTGAAGTGGCTGGGCATCCAGAACTCCGGGTATCAGGGTCCCACCGGGATTCACACGGCGTTCACCGACGCGTGCAACAAATACGGCCTCGACCAGGCCAGCATCTGGGGGCACAGTCCACACTACGTCCAGACGTCCCCTAATCCGCGGGTCAGCCATGCTCTCTTGGCGAAGCTCAACAACCTGGTGGACTTCGACGTGGATCTGAACGAGCTGGACCTTGCCGGCAAGGCTTTTGAAGAGGATGTATCGAGCGCCATTGCCAAGCAATCGGACGTTAGCTCGTATGTCACCAAGCTCGAGCGTCGCTACGATGCCTCCCGCCGGCCGGTCGACGAAGAGATGCCCGATCCCGACGAAATGGTCAAGGAGCTCGAGGAATTCCTCCGCGGGCAGCGCGGCTCGGGCGACTCCCAGGCGGACGGCTGATGTCGTCTCAGCAGCGCTCCGGCAGCTCTCCCACTCTCTCCATCTGTCCCCACATGGTCCTGTGTTCACATTCATGATGAGCGCATCGGTGCCCCGCGCTCCGGTCACCGAATCTTGACGATGAATCGCGGACCGACCGACCTTTCCGTCGCGGCTGGCGGGAACGAGTTCCACTGCCGTCAGTGGAGCGACCGGGGCCAGGCGGTAGTTCTACTTCACGGATTGGCGTCCAACTGCCGCATATGGGACCTCGTCGCGCCCATTCTCAGCGAGCGATACGCTGTGGTTGCCCTTGACCAGCGCGGTCACGGGCAGTCGTTCAAGCCGGACTACGGATATGACTTCGCGACGATCGTCTCCGACCTCGCGGGCGTTCTGGACGCGCTCGAAATCTCCGATCCGATCATCGTCGGGCACTCGTGGGGCGGAGACGTGGCGCTTGAGTTCGCCGTCGCCAATCCAGGCAACGCAACCGGACTCTGCTTTGTCGACGGCGGGACCATCGAGATATCCGGCCGACCGGACTGGACCCTAGAAGACGCAAAGCGGGAGATGGCGCCGCCGCTGTGGCAGGGCATTACGCTGGATGCATTTCGTCAGAGGCTGCGGTCGCGGCGACTTGCCATGGATAATACACTCGTGGAGGACATCGTGCTCGCCAACTTCGATGTTCTGGACGATGGGACCATAACTTCCAAGCTCAGTCGCGAGAACCACTTCAGGATCATCGAGGCCCTCTGGGACCACCGGCCATCGGAGCTGTATCCCAAAGTCGAGTGTCCTGTCCTGCTGGCTCCCGCTCGTCAGGAGGGCGGGGAGACTCCGCAGTCCCGTAGATTCAGGAGAGAAGAGTCGATCGCGAGGGCCGAGGCGCTCCTACCACGAGCAAAGACCGTTTGGATGGAGGACAGCATCCACGACGTGCCGATTCAGAGACCCGCGCTCGTCGCATCAACGATTGCCGACCACATCGACGGCGGATTCTTCACCGGTCGGACATGACACAGGCAAGCGGCGGCAGTGACCGACCGGCTTCCAGGGACGACTCCTCCGAGCAGCGGATTCGAGCGTAGTCAGAGCATCGGCTTCATTTCAGTGATCGGTTGGACGAGGTGCCCGTTGGACAAAGGCCCCGTCGTCGCAACACTGGGCATCTGAGAGACCTGAGAGGAAATCGGCACGACCTGCTCAACGGGCTTGCTCCGCTCCCCCCGGTGTACCCCGGTGGCGACCAGCGTAATCTTGACGGCCTTCTTCATACCCCTGTCCTGGACCACACCGAACATCACGTCGGCGTTCGGACTGGCGGCCTTGCTGATGATTCCGGCGACCTCATGTACCTGTCCAAGAGTCAGGTCCGGCCCTCCCTTGACGTTCAACAGCACACCGTCCGCATCGTCTATCGGAGCATCGAACAACGGATTGGCGAGGGCTGCCTGAGCCGCCCGGATGGCAGCATCGCGACCCACCGCTTCGCCCACGGCCATGAATGCCGACCCGCCGTTGGTCATGATCGCTTTGACATCGGCGAAGTCCACGTTAATCATCCCGCCGACCTTGACGATGTCGGATATCCCCTGGACTCCCTGTCGCAGGACCTCATCCGCCATTATGAAAGCCTGCTCCAGTGTAGCTCTTCCGTCCATCGATGGCAGCAGACGATCGTTTTCGACGACAATCAGCGTATCCACCTTCTGACTCAATTGGGCCAATCCCTTTTGAGCGGTCTTGCGCCGGCGCGGACCTTCGAATGCGAACGGGAGAGTCACCACACCGACGGTGAGGGCGCCCCGTTTTCGAGCCAGGTCAGCTACCAGAGCCGAAGCGCCCGTGCCGGTCCCCCCACCCATTCCAGCGGCGACGAACACCATGTCAACGCCGTTCATCAGCGTTGCCACCTGCGCTTGACTTTCTCGCATGGCTCGGCGGCCCACTTCAGGACGGCCTCCCGAACCCAGCCCGCCTGTCGCCTCCGGCCCGATCGCGAACGTCTGTATCCCATCCAGTCCCCGCAGCGCCTGAATATCGGTGTTCAGGACAATGTGTCTGATTCCGCTCGGGTCGTTCTTCGCCATACGTCTGACCGCGTTGCCACCACCGCCACCCACGCCAACTACGCAGATATTGACGTCCGAAGCCTGTTGCAGGAGCTGCGTTTCCTGAGCGCTCCTGCGCCTCCTGAAGAACATACGATTTCTCCTTTCCGGGTCTCGTGCGTACTTTAAAGATATATCCCAGGCCTGGAATCGCAGCCTCAGTCCACCAAAGCGAGGCTGTCTCAGGCGCCGCCCTTCGACAAGCTCAGGACGAACGATCTCCGGCCCATTCACATTTTGCGATAGTCGCTAAGCGGCCTCGGTGTTCGTCAGAAGGTGGTACGGGACATGCCAAGTACCCAAGGAACCCATGTCAACCACAGCCTGGCGGGCTCGCGTCTGTGTGACTCGACCCATTACTCCGAACTGTGGGCCTCCTCGAATCTTTCCGTGATAGCGCACGAACTGGCCTGAAATGACGTTTCCGGCGTTGAGCGGAGGACGGGCGGCGGGTGGCCGCGGCATCCCGGGCATCGGGATCTGAGCATCACCGGGAGCAAGTGTAGCGGTTACCATTGCTTGACCATCTCCGTGAAAAACGTTTGTTCTGTAAGAACAGTTTAGAACAGAACGATTGTGCGTGTCAACCGCAGGAAGGGCAGCTTCAGAGCAATCGATGGCAGGACAATGTACGAGCAGTACGAGCACTGGGCCAAGGGGATACTGACCGGAGATCCGGGAAACTCGTTCTTCCGGGGGGCAGCAGGTCTCCGAAATGTTGCGCAACCACGGCCCCGTAACGCTCCAGATCTCCATCCACCGGATGCTGACGCCACTGTGTGGCGACCTGCGGGGCTGCATCGCCATCCATCGCGCCCCTGACATCCAGCGGTCGTGTTCATTACAATGACTCGAACCTACTCCGATTTCGGAACGAGATCATGACAACCGCTTTCTTACAGCACCCCATTATCGACCGCACTGCCGAGATCGAGCGTATCCTCGAGCGGCGGGTCATGGTGATGGACGGCTCCTGGGGTGTCATGTTGCAGTCGCTGGGTCTGTCCGAGGATGACTACCGAGGTCAGCGATTCGCCGACCACAGCCGTGACCTCCGTGGCTGTATTGACGTGCTGGTGCTCTCCCAACCGGACCTGATCCGGGAGACCCAGACGCAGTACCTGGATGCCGGCGCCGACATCCTGACGACGAACACATTCACCGCAACCAGGTTCGGTCTTGCCGAGTTCGGTCTGGTCGAGCACGTTTACGAGATCAACAGGGAGGCGGCCCGGCTGGCGAGGGAAGTATCGGACGGCTTTACGCTCCAAAGTCCGGACAAGCCGAGGTTCGTCGCAGGGAGCATCGGCCCGACCAACAAGACTCTGTCTCTCTCCCCGGACGTCAACGATCCCGGCTTCCGCGACGTTTCTTTCGAGGAGATAGCGGACGCGTACTCCGACGCCGTGAGGGGGCTGCTGGATGGCGGCGTCCACATCCTGCTGGTTGAGACCGTGTTCGACACTCTGAACGCGAAGGCGGCGCTCTACGCCATCGAGTCGGTCTTCGAGGAGAAAGGCGCGCGCGTTCCGGTGATCGTGTCATTCACCGCGGTCGACATGAGCGGTCGCAACCTGTCGGGGCAGACCGTCGAGGCGTTCTACGCCTCGGTGACGCACGTGCCGTTGCTTGCCGTTGGGATCAACTGCTCACTCGGCAGCGACCAGATTCGCCCGTTCCTGGCAGCGCTGAGCGATGTCTCATCCCACTTCGTCACCTGCTATCCGAACGCCGGGCTCCCCAACGAATTCGGGGAGTACGACGAGACCGCCGCCCACATTGCGGCGAACCTGACGGATTTCGCACGGAGCGGCCTCACGAACATAGTGGGAAGCTGCTGTGGGTCCAGGCCTGAACACACCAGGGCGATCACCGAGGCAGTCGCCGGCCTGAGTCCCCGACGGAGACCCGTGGGCACGTCCAATACACTCCTCAGCGGCATAGAGGTCCTCGAGATCAGGCCGGACTCCAATTTTGTCAACGTTGGAGAGCGCGCGAATGTCACCGGCTCGGCCAGATTCAGACGACTCATCCGCGACGGCAGATACGAGGACGCGGTGGCGATCGCGCGGCGACAGGTCGAGGATGGCGCGCAGATTCTCGACATCAACATGGACGAGGGGATGCTGGACTCCGAGGCGGCAATGGAGCGTTACCTCAAGCTGCTTGCCGCGGAGCCTGACATCTCTCGCGTGCCGGTCATGGTGGACAGCTCCAGATTCAGCGTCATCTGGGCCGGGCTGCGCTGTCTCCAGGGCAAAGGGGTCGTCAACTCCATATCGCTGAAGGAGGGCGAAGACGAGCTCATTCGCCAGGGCCGCGTCGTGCGCCGCTACGGAGCCGCGGTTATCGTCATGGCATTCGACGAGCAGGGCCAGGCGGACACGGTGAGCCGAAAGATCGCGATCTGCGAGCGTTCCTACAAGATTCTGACCGAACAGGTCGGGTTCCCTCCACAGGACATCATATTCGATCCAAACATCTTCGCGGTCGCGACCGGAATTGAAGAGCATGACGGGTACGCGGTGGCCTTCATGGATGCGGCGCGTGAGTTGAAGCGGAGATTTCCGCAGTCCCACGTCAGCGGCGGCGTCAGCAACGTGTCCTTCTCCTTCAGAGGCAACAATCCGGTCCGGGAGGCGATCCACTCGGCTTTCCTGTACCACGCCGTCGACGCAGGCATGGACATGGGGATAGTCAACGCCGGACAGCTCCAGGTTTACCACGAGATAGAGCCTGAGCTCAGAGCCGCGGTTGAAGACGTTGTGCTCAACCGGCGTCCGGATGCCACCGAACGACTGCTTGAGCTCGCAGAGACGGTGACGGGGAGCCGAGCGAAGCGACGCACCGACGAAGAGTGGCGGTCGCTGCCAGTGATCGACAGATTGAAACACGCGCTGGTCAACGGCATCGACTCCCACGTCGAGGCCGACGTGGAAGAGGCCCGGCTGGCGTCTGAACGGGCCCTGCATGTCATCGAGGGTCCGTTGATGGACGGGATGAACGTTGTCGGAGACCTGTTCGGATCGGGGCAGATGTTCCTGCCACAGGTGGTCAAGAGCGCCCGTGTCATGAAGAAGGCAGTGGCCGTGCTCGTACCGTACATAGAGGCGGAGCAGGCAGACGGTGAGCCGCCCAGGTCCAACGGCAAGGTCGTAGTAGCCACCGTCAAGGGAGACGTACACGACATCGGCAAGAACATCGTCGGCGTCGTGCTGCGCTGCAACAACTACGAGGTGATCGATCTTGGCGTAATGGTCCCGTTCCAACAGGTCCTGGACGTGGCGCGTGATGAACACGCCGACGTGATTGGACTGAGCGGACTGATAACACCGTCGCTCGACGAGATGGTGACGGTGGCGCGGGAGATGAATCGACAGGGCATGGATATACCGCTGCTCATCGGCGGAGCGACCACATCCGTGCCCCATACCGCCGTCCGCATCGATCCCGAATACCCCCACGGTGTGGTCCACGTCAAAGACGCATCGCGGTCAGTGACCGTCATGAGCGACCTCACCAGCAACGATCGTAGTCGGCAGCTGATCGAGGAGACACGCCGGCGGTATGCGACCATCCGCGCCGATCGGGCATCGCGAAGTGACCGGACAAGTCTGCTGCCGATCGGTGAAGCCAGGAGGCGACGCGAGACTTTCGACCGGTCGGCGACGACCCCGCCGGCTCCCAAATTCACCGGGCCGCGCGCCTTTGACGACTTCCCGCTGGAGGACCTAGAGGACCGGATCGACTGGACTCCCTTCTTTCACACATGGGAGCTGCGTGGCGCCTACCCCGCGATCCTCGACCACCCACGTTACGGACGGGAGGCGCGGAGGCTGTTCCGCGATGCTCGGAACCTGCTGCGCAAGATGATCCATCAGCGGGCGCTGAGGGCGAGGGCCGTGATAGGCTTCTGGCCCGCCAACTCCGTCGGCGACGACGTGGAGGTGTACTCCCCGGACTCACCCTCACCTCAGTCGTCTCGAGTGAGAAAACAGGAGGTGCTTGCGACGTTGCACTTCCTACGGCAGCAGAGAGACAAGTCCAAGGCACGCAGGAGCCAGTCGCGGCAGAACTTCTGTCTGGCCGACTTCATCGCGCCCAGGGAATCGGGAGTCCGGGATCACATAGGGGCGTTCGTCGTAACTGCCGGCCTCGGAGCCGACGAGTACGCCGCTGCGCTCGAAGCCGCTCACGACGACTACGGCGCGATCATGGCCAAGGCGCTGGCCGACCGGCTGGTCGAGGCTTTCGCCGAGCGAATGCACGAGCTTGTGCGTAAAGAGTTCTGGGCCTACGCGCCGGGCGAAGACCTGACCAACCAGCGGCTCATCGCGGAGGCATATCAGGGCATCAGGCCGGCGCCCGGCTATCCCGCCTGTCCGGACCACACCGAAAAGGCGACGCTGTGGACACTACTCGACGCGGAACGCAACACGGGCGCCCGCCTGACCGAAAACTTCGCGATGTGGCCGGCGGCGACCGTCTCAGGGCTGTACTTCGCCCATCCGGCGTCGCACTACTTCGGCGTAGGCCGAATCGGACGCGATCAGGTCGAAGACTACGCCCGCCGCAAGGACATCAGCGCACAGGAAGCCGAGCGCTGGCTGAGGCCGAATCTCGGTTAGGAAACGTGACGGTGATCTGTCATCCAAGATGCCTATGGGTGATCCCAAAGTTGACGTAACATTCCACGCCCCGGTGCTCCCACCGCATACTACGATCTATGCGGCATTTGCGTCGAATTGGCGAAATCTCATGAACAGGTCAGGTCAATGCTAACTCAGGAACACATCGAAACAGCGCTGGACTTCCTGGCTCAAGCAGACCATGAATTTGGCGTCGGGGATGTCCTGCAAGGTTCAGCGAAAATGTGGGGTGCTGCATCCCATGCGGTTATGGCAGCCGCCCAACAGAAGGGATGGCGATTTGGGGACCATCGCTCACTCAAGGTTGCCGTAACTCGCCTGGCCGAGGAGTACGATGACCCGACTCTGGAGTCCGCTTTCGGAGTCGCCGAGAAGTTCCACGCAAACTCCTATCACGCGTTCATGCAAGACTATGAGTTCGATCGAGACCGTCCGACGGTTCGACGATTTGTGGGACAGGTCAAAGCGTTGGTGGCCCGAGGTTAGGGGCAGACGATATCAGCAACTGAGTCCGAGACCGAGAATCAGCGCCCCTGTTGGCTCCTGATGTACGACACCAGGTCCCAGCGCTCGGATTCGCTGAGCAGCTTGCGGAACTCGGGCATCGGACAAGTACCCGAATTCACACATGTGTTGGGGTCGATGTTCGGATTCGTGAGCGCGGCAACGCGCGACGCGAACGCAGTGTTGCCCCCAAAGCTGATGATCCCGAAGATCTCACCGTCGGTGCGGTTTCGCGTCAGCTCGGCCGTCAGGTCGGCCGGGATCGTCGTGAACCCGTAGGTGGTGACAATACCGTCTCCCTTGAGTCCTGGGCCGTGACACACCATGCAGTTTGTCGTGAACAGGCCAACCCCACGGTTGGCATCGCCTCCGGGATTGGACATGGACTTGTAGTCTTCGACCGAGGTATAGACCACCTCCGCTCCGCTGATCGGGACAGCCCCGTCCGGTGGCGTCAGCCTGGGGCCCTCCTGGGTGCGATACGACGGTTGGTAGTGCATCTCCGTGAAGATCTGGACTTTGTTGCTGCCGGTCTCCGGAAATGCGGGGAGCTTGAACCGGATGTCGCCGGATACTGTGGTCTCACCGGTGTTGTTGTCGTAACATCCGAAGGCTCCCAGCAGGGCAAACGCGCTCAGCGCCACAATCAGGAACCTAAAGGGCAAAACCTTGAAGGCGGCTGCCGTGTGACGGGCCCGGTCAAGAGTGAGACGGGTGGGCGCCGACGTGGCTCGTATCTTTTCAGTCAACGGATTCAAGTCGTTCAGGACTCCCAACCACGTTTGATATCCTCGGCCCCGACCTGTTTGAGCACCTCTTCGGCTTTGCCGACGCGCTCCTGATCGGTCGTGACGGCAACGCCGATATACCCTTCGGTGATACGCTCGTCATATGCGCCCATGAAAAGCCTCGGCAGCCGGGACTCGATGATGACCCCGATCACGGTAAAGATGATAGCTCCCAGCATCGTCCCTTCGTACATGATGATGGACATCGGCGGGATGGACAGCACCGGCTTTCCACCGGTCACAAGTGGGTACGCGAGCTGCGTGCCACTGGTGAGCACCAAGCCGACGATGAACCCACATGCCGCTCCCATCAAGGGCCAGCGGAACAGGGTGTGCGTTGGCTCCTCTTCACCAAACGTGCCATCGGGGTACGGCGTGCCCGTGATGACCTCGTACTCCGAGTGGGTGTAACCCTCCTCTCGGAGCGCGTCGAGGGCATCGGCCGCCATATCTTCCTGACCCTCCGGGAACAGTCCCAGAACGCTCTTCTTCGCAAGCATTGCAGGTTACCTCACTCGCGGATCGTCGCCGGAATGGTGCGACGTCCGATCTTTATCTCACGTCTGTTGATCATACCTTCCTTGATATCGAAGATCGGTATGAGCGGGAACAGCTTGCTGAACAGCAGCATCCCCAGGGCTACGAATGCGAACGTCTCCGCCACGATCAGGATCTCCACGATGCTGGGGTGGTATGTGCCCCAGTCGAACGTTAGCGGCTGCCTTCGGAGAAGACCGGGGATGATGATGAGGAATCGCTCCAGCCACATCCCGACGTTGACCAGTATCGTCGTTATCAGCATCCAGAACGCCGAGCGGCGAACGCTCTTGAACATCCACATCGGCACAGGTATGAAGTACGCCGTGACGATGAAGATCATGAAAAGCATCGAGTACGGCCACTGGAACACTTGGAGCTCGCGCAAGACGATCTCCGGACCTTCCAGAGTGTAGAGTGCGAATACCCACTCCAGGAAGAAGAAGAAGAACCAGGTTGTGGCGACGACGATCAGGAGTCTGCCAATGGCATCGAAGTGGTCGGGCCGGATGTACTTGTCCAGTTTCCACATCCAGACGCCGAGCGCCATCAGCATCGCGACCGCGGACACGCCGGAGTGGATTGCTCCGATGATGAAGTACGGAGCGAAGATGGTGGAGTGCCATCCTTCGACCCCGATCACGACCGCGAAGTCCCAGGACACGATTGAGTGGACGGACACGAAGACGGGCAGCACAAGGGCGGACAGCAAGATTCCGGCGACCGCCTGTAGCTTCCACTGCCGGGGTGTGCCCCGCCAGCCCAGGCAGAGCCCGGCGTAAAGCCGCTTCACCCAGATGTTCCTGGCACGGTCTCTGATAATAGCGAGGTCCGGAAGCAGCGCTATGAATACGAAGAGAGAGCTGCCGATCAGGTAGGTCATGACCGCGCTCGGGTCCCAGACGAACGGCGACCGGATGTTGGGCCACACACCTCGAGCGAAGTCGTATGGGAACACCCAGAAGTCCCGCCACGGACGTCCGACGTGGAAGAGCGGCGTGTGCAGGGCGGCCATCAGAGAGAATACAGTCATAACCTCGGCGGCTCGGGTAACGGGCCGCCGCCACTCAGCCTGTGTGAGACGCAGGATAGCCGAGATCATGATCCCGGCGTGGCTGATGCCGATCCAGAACACGAAATTCACGAGGAAGAATCCCCAGAATACCGGCCTGTTCAGACCGGTCACACCGAGGCCCTTGTTCATCATGTATCCGAAAGCGCCGAGCCCCGTGAACACGACGAGCACCAGGAACACGACGGTCGGCAGCCACCACTTCGGCGTGCCCAGCACACCGGACAGCAGCTCCCTGTTGATCGTCTTCTGATCTAGCTGTACGTGCTCTAGCATATTGCCTCGTCAGGTTCGACGTTTGAGATATGAGGCCGCATCATCCCTTACTCGGACTTGCCCATGATGCGAACATGTCCTCGGCGATAGGGTACGTGTCCCATGTCGTATAGTTGAAGCTCCCTCTGCTCCCAGATGTTCATGATCGGGAACAGCCTGCTGGCCCCCATGTACACCAACACAATCAGGCCGACGGCGCCGAGCAGGATAAAGATGTCCCAGATCTCAGGCATCACCGCTTTCGGAATGCGCTCCAACACATGCTTGTGAAAACTTGGATTGCCGATCCCCTCGACCGAGTAAGCCGCGACGTAGAGCCTGATCCGGTCCAGGAATGTGCCCAGTAAGATAACCACTGCGATCAGAGGCGGACCCCAGAGACTGCGGCGGACGGGATTCCATACCAGCGTCCAGAGCGGCACTACGAAGACCAGTAAGAAGGTGGCCATGAACAGCCACAGATACGGCCCTGTCATCAGGAGTTCGATAGCTGCCTGCTCGAACGGCATCTTGCCATACCAGAGCACGTTGAAGCTCGAGAACCAGAACCAGAACCACAGCAGAGAGAGGGCGAACATCAGCTTGCCCAATCCCCAAATCTGGTCCAGACCGATGTAGCGTCGGTAGCCACAGAACGTCCGCAGCACCCAGGCCGTCAGCACCATGGTCGCCGCCCCGGCCTGCAGCGAGTTGGCGGCATGTGTCACCGGATACAGCGCGTCTATCCAGCCCGGTACCAGCGTCATCAGAAAATCGACGCTGATCAGGAAATGGACAAACACCAGCATCATGAAATAGAAGGCGCCGAGGATTCCGATTCGACGCTTGAGCATGTGCCACTGTTCTGACGTGCCCTGCCAGCCGCGCGCCATTCGACGCGCCCATCGCTGCTGGAAAGAGCCGTCCGGGGCACGCTTAGCGATCGAGGCGAAGTCCGGCAGGCTGGACACCCACAGCAGCGCCAGCCCCGTTACAACGAGTCCCACGATCGCCGCGGACGCCCATATGTGCGGCGAATACGACGGTACGAGGTTGGGATCGGACGGGTCGAAGAACCACAATGATCGTCTGCCGTCGCTGAGCGGAGGCAGTATCCACAGTATCGGGATGAACCACAGAAGGCTGAGCAGTCCAACCACGCTCCACAGCTCAGCTGCGCGTGACAGTGGCCTGCGCCAGTGGGAGTTGGCCATCCTCGGCGCGATGGCGACTATCGGAGCCGCCGACGCAGTGGTAATCATGAAGCTGAACATGGCAATGTAGAACCCCCACATCGCCCTGTCTCCGACACCCCCGCTGACCCTAACGACAAAACCGATTATGCCCAGGATCGTCAGTACTCCGAAGACTGCTGCCGCTCGCCAGAAGTTGTCACCCAATCGCAGATGCCGCGTCACCAGGAACTCCGTGGTCTCCGACGGAGAAGTCGGCGGCTCGGCTACGCGAGGGTCTGTATGGTGGCCCTCGTGGGGTACGGCTTGCGCGCTGCTAGCCATGTGAGACAGCTTCCCTGGATTCCTTGTCAACTTTGCGCAGGTAGATCACAGAGGGGTTGGTGCCCTTCTCCTCGAGGATTCGGTATCCCCTACCCTCTTCCAGCTCCTTCTTGACGATCTCCTGGGCCTTGTTCTTCGGCTTGGGGAGCCGTTCGCCCGCGCGGCGCGCGGACAGCATTTCGAACAGGTCTCCGAATACGAGCGTCTCTGTTGGGCACGCGTTGACACATGCCGGACTCAGCGCCCGTTCAAGCTCGGGATCGCCAAGGATTCGCTCCGCCGACGTGTCACCGTTGTCCCGCGCAGCGGTCCGCTTGGTCCTGCGGATTCGTTGGATGCAGAACGTACACTTCTCCATGATGCCCCTGCTGCGCACCGTGACATCCGGATTTAGCTGGTTGGTCAGGCTCTCGGGCCAGGACGGCTCCCAGAAGTTGAAGAACCTCGCATGGTACGGGCACCCGTTCGCGCAGAATCGAGTGCCGATACAGCGGTTGTAGATCTGGACGTTGAGCCCTTCGGAGTTATGGTAGGTGGCGTACACCGGGCAGACCGGCTCGCACGGCGCGTCCGCGCAGTGCTGGCAGAAGATCGGCACGAACCTCGCCTTGACGTCCGGAAACTCCCCCTCCCAGTACCGCTCGACCCGGATCCACTGGATGGCCCGACGCTGGTTGAAGTGCTCTTCTTCGTTGATGGGAATGTTGTTCTCGGACTGGCAAGCGACAACGCAGGCCTGGCAGCCCGTACACTTGTCCAGATCGACGATCATTCCCCAGCTTTCAGCCATTTACCAAGTTCTCCTAACTGTCCTCCGTGGTGATCTCAACCACACGGTGATGCTCATCTACCGGCAAGTCCGGAACGGTGTTCTCGAACTTTGGAACCCGTACCCACTCGTCCGTCTTCTCAATGTTCACTTTCGTTCCGGCCCATGCGAACGCGCCGGAGTTCGAGTCCTCGAGTGGCGCGAGTATTGAAAAGACGTTCGCGCCCCTGTTTTCGGCATATCGTCCTCCCCCGGTATGTCCCTGGCCGAACGGGATGGACACGGCATCCGGCGGAACGCCGGGGTGCGGGAACGCCAGCGCCTCGATGGACCCTCTGGGAGAGGTGACGCGGATCACGTCGCCTTCTCTCAAGTCGAGGTCTTCCGCGACGTGCATGTTGACCTCGACCCAGGTGCGCCAGGTGGCTGTCGTGATCGGGTCCGGTGTGGCCTGCATCCAGGGCAGGTGCGCCCGCTGGCCCTCGCCGATTCCGGTCTGACTGAACGGAGTCAGGTGGAAGCGGAAGTTTTCATCGCCTTCGAACCGGGGCGCTTCGAACTCCGGAAGCGCCGGCGGGGTCGAGCCGACCCCATTCAAGCGGGCGTTCGCGTCCCACCAGCCACCCCGTTGCAATACTCCATTCCAGAAGGAAGCAAAGTCCGCGGCGGACACCGAGCCGCGCCTTAGATCGAACAGTTTCCGCGCGTCTGCTTCAATGATCTCTTTGAGCGTTTCGCCGCCGAGATCCGTACTCATTCCCAGAATCTGCGCGACGGTCAGCAGCACATCGGCGAACGAGCGCGTGCCCAGCTCGGGACCCCGGTTTTCCAGGAACGGGCGCACGACCGGCTGCTGGAATCCGATCATCTCGTAGCCCGGCCCAAAATCGGGCGCGTCCGTCCCCCAGTCCTCCAGCGCGGTGTGCTGTGGAAGAATGAGGTCAGACATGGACGTAGTCTCGTCCATGATGTCGCTGAAGCTCGCGATGAACGGGACATCATATGAGGCGGTCCTGACGTCCAGGGATCCCGGCAATCCGTAGAACGGGTCTGCGCCACGGACCAACAGGGCCTCGATTCTCCCGGCCCGCATGTCCGAAGTCAGAGTCTTCCACTGAGACAGGGAACCAGACGATGGCGCTCGCGCTATGCTGTCCAGTGGCGGCGCCGGATTGAATTGCAGGCCGCCCGGCACTCCCACCGAGCCGACCAGGTGGTTCAACGAGTAGATGGCAATCAGGTTGAACTCGCCGTTGGTATGGGCGCCGGCGGAGCCTCCGCCGATGGCGACAGACGGGCCGTGTTCAGCGAAATCGTGAGCAAGGTCATGGATCTTGTCCGCGGAGACGCCGACCCGCTCAGTCACCAGGTCCGGCGCATAGGCAGCGAGCGCCTCGTGATCACCATCAGTCAGCGCTTCAGCCGCCGCCGCATCGCCGAGGCCATCCTCCACGATCACGTGGGCAATGCTCAGCGCCAGCAGACCCTCCATACCGGGCTTGATCGGCACCCACCTGTCAGCATTCGCGCTCGTCATCGAAAAACGAGAATCGACGTGATAGTGGGTCCCGCGTTCTCGGTCGCCCTGTCGGAATCTTCCGTAACCCCGACCATATCGAACGGGCGATCCCCACGTATTCAGGAAGTCCGCGCCGAATGACAGTATGAAGTTGGCGTTCTCGAAGTCAAAGTCCGGGACACGGTCCTGATCGAAGACAACCTTGATGGCGGACTTCAGATTAGTCTGTTCGAGAGGCGCGAACGGCATGTGCCGCGCGCCGTACTTGTCGGCGAACGTTTGCGCAACCAGTCCCGCATGTCCCCCCATCGGGTCGGTGGCGATGACCACTCGACGCTGACGACCTTGAGATTGCAGGCTGTCAAGCCGGAATGCCAGCCTGTTGATTGCGTCAGTCCAACTGATCTCTTCGAACTGACCCGCGCCTCGTTCACCGGCGCGAACAAGCGGACCGCGAATCCGATCAGGGTTGTACAGCGCCTGCAAACTCGCTTCGCATCTTGCGCTGTGTTTCCCGACGTTGACCGGGTAGTCAACATTCCCCTCGATCTTCTTGGCGCGCCCCTCCATGACCCTTACCACCACGCCCTCGCTGGTGCTGCACTCGCGGCACAGCGTGGCATACCAGTTGTCGCGCCCCGAAACCATATCTTCGGGCATCTGGACCGGCGACTGGACCAGCAGCTCGTCCTCCGGCACTCCGCAGGCCGCGAACAGAATCGCGGCGGTGGCTGAGCCGCCGGTCAGAGTCATGAACTGTCTTCTGGTTAACGCCATCTTCGGTTTACGCCTCTAGTAATGGCAGGTCGTGCAGTCTGTGGGACCGCCATTGTCTCTGTGGCAGTCAACGCAGTCGCTCATCTTGAGCGTTCGCACCTGCCGGACTTTCTCCATCGATCCGACATCGCCGTGACAGGTAGAACATACGGCAGACGCCTCTACGCCATCCCTCGCCGAGAAGAACGCGATGTGCGCCTCGTGAACGAAGTGGACGTGGTCAGGCACCCTGTGGACCCGGACCCAGTCGATCGGATCGCCTTGTGAATATGTGTCGCGTATCTTTTTTATCTCCGCCTGCGCCTGTTCCGTCGACCCGGCGATCGCCTGGTGGCAGGTCATACACAGACCCACTGCGGGTATGGTCGCCTGCGCCTCCTTTTCCACCTGACGATGGCAGAAAGTGCAGTCCAGCCCCAGGTCCTGAACGTGTGTGGTGTGAGGGAACGCGATCGGCTGATCCGGCCCTTCGTCGGAGCCGAATATCACCGGTGTCCCGATCCACGCGGAGAGTATCCATGTCAGCCCGATGATGACCACGACCGTGGTGACAAGACCACCGATTCCCAATACGGACAGCAGGAACATCTGCTTTCCGTTGGGTTTCTTTATCTGAAAGTCGCCAGGTATCAAGTCGTGCTGGTCCCGGAGTCAGTCCGGTGAGATTAGCTAGATCCAGTAGTTAGGCCAGAAGTTGCGCAAGACTCCCGCGAAGTCCACTGCGCGACTCAGGAAGAACATGGCCAGAACGAAGCTCAGGATGGCCAATGCGTACAGTGGCGGCCTGACTTTTCGCCAACTCTCGCCGATGTGGCCGGAGGTGACAAACGACGGGATCATGATGTGACCGAGAATCATGTTCGACGCGAACAGGACGATGAACAGAACTACCATCCAGAGGCTTCTGAGAAGGTTCCCCAACTCGCTCCAGCTGGCTGGCCCAATCACATGTGGGTCGATCGTTATGGGGTCCATGTAGTTGGCGGAAATTTACCTTGATTCGTAGTTGGAAAGTCCACCCTGTCCGAGGCCGCAGACGATTATCACACCGGGTCTGAGGGGTGTCAAGGCCAGCGCACGAGGTTGTATCACGGAACTGTTGTGAAAATTATCACTTTGCCGAGTCTCATGTCAAGGAGAAGGCGACCCCCGACATACGTCCGGAGGGGCGGACTGAGGCTTGTGCATACGACCCCTGTCTCCTAGAATGCGCCCAAGTCCCGGTACGTTCCCGGCACGTTCAAGGAGGCTCCGGTTGACCAAGCAGATGAGAGTCAATAACGTCGTAGTCAAGATGAGCCAGGGCCAAACGGCGTATGGCCTTAACCTGTCGTTTCCATCCACCACGCTGATCGAGCTCGGAGGTCGTGCCGGCTTCGACTTCGTCACGTTTGACAGCGAACACGGTCCATTCACGATCGACATGCTCGACGACCTGTGCCGGATAGCGGACATGGCCGGACTGACGCCGATGGCCAGAGTTCCCGACATTGAGCACCCGACCATTCTGCGTTTCCTCGACAGGGGAATCATGGGCATCACCGGGCCACATATCATCGACGCCGATCGCGCCCGGAAACTGGCGGACGCATGTCGGTACGTCCCCAGGGGCCTCCGCAGCTTCGGGTCCGGCCGTGGGGCCTACTTCGGAGATGTCGAATCCCTGTCCGGATACATGGAGCACACCAACGATAATATCCTGGTTACGGCGCAGCTCGAGGACGTCCAGGTGCTCGACTGTATCGACGACATACTGTCGGTGGAGGGCATCGACCTGTACGCATCGGGGGCGCAGGACATCGCGCAGAGTCTCGGGCTACCCGGCCAGCCGAATCACCCCAGGGTCCAGGAGTTCGAGCGGCAGGTGCGCGACGCCGTCCACGCGGCCGGCAAGCAGATGGCTGACGACGTGATGACATCCGCCAGGGCGGTCGGACTGTTCATGGACGGCGCGAAGACGTTCCTGGAGGGCCAGCAATGAAGCGTGCAATCAAAGACGTTCTGTACTTCGAGACTGGCCCCGACAACGCGCCGACGCTGTTCGTCGAACCCGGCGAGGAGTTCGAGGTGGTCACCCAGATGAACCGAGGTCCGTGGATTGAGGGACATCCCGACCAGGCGGAACTCGAGGCCAGGGTGACCGGGGGAAACCCGTCCAGCGGCGCGATCTACGTCAACGGGGCCGCGCCCGGACAGGCGCTGATCGTCCACGTTCTCGACATCCAGACCGAGCCGTTCGGATTCACACGGTTCAGCGGCAGCACCGGGGCCATGCCGGGATGGATGGGCGGCACCGGGATCGGTCACCACGAGAAGATAGTACAGATCAGTGACGGACTCATCCACTGGAGCGATGAGTTGAAGTTCCCGGTAGAGCCGATGCTGGGAGTGGTGGGCGTAGCGCCTGCGAGAAGCCGGTGGACGAACGCCTGGGCCGGAGAATGGGGTGGCAACTTCGACATCCAGGAGGTCACCGCCGGAGCGTCTGTCCACATCCCGATCCAGGTTCCGGGAGCGCTGCTGCACATCGGCGACATGCACGCGCGCCAGGGCGACGGCGAGATATGCGGAGCCGGTGGCATAGAGACCGGCGGTACGGCCAGAATCCGGTGCGAGCTCGCCCCCATGCCGGACAACATGACCTGGCCCCGCATTGAGAACGCGACGCACATCATGACCACCGGGATCACCCGGCCGGCCGAGGACGCGTTCAGAATCGCACTGTCCGAGATGCTCCTGTGGCTGGAGACGGACTACGGATTCGACCGCGGCGAGGCGTACCTGTTCCTGGGGCAAGTTCTCGAAGCGCGATGCACGCAGTTCGTCAACCCGACGTTTTCCTACCTGTGCAAGGTCAACAGGAAGTGGCTGCCGAGTCCGCTCCGTTAGGAGAGAAGAGTTAGGAGTTCGGCACGGCTGACGGACGGACTATCGCTGGAAGTCATTACTAATTCCACTTGCTATTGGTTATTGCTTTTCTGGAATTTCGGTAGGCCGTCCATAGCGATGGTGCCTCTGCCGCCGGTTGCTTCGTAGAAATTGTACTGGTCGGCTACGTCATCACCCGGGTGGCTAAACCAGGATATGTCGTCACTCAGCCTTTCCAGAATCCCTCGGGTCGCCGGGTGCTCCTCATCCACAAGCAGAATGGCAGCCGCGCGAAAATCCTTCTGAGATTCGGAGAAGTCGGGAACTCGCGCTCCGTGCTCGGCGATGATGTCTTCAATCGTGTACGTCTTGACTCGACTTGCAGTGAATATCGGATACTCATTGTCGTCCAGAATGGTCCCGCCTTCTTCGTCGAGCAGCCACTCCCCGTCTTCTGCGACCCAGAGATCAGGGACCTCCTCCGGTGGTATGAAACCAGCCAGGTACAATTCGATAGGGCTGTAAGGTCCGGATTTGTAAGCGCGTCCAGAGGTAGGAAAAAATTTGCCGGCAGCGTACCGGCCGTCGCCATGGTCCACCAAGCTGGCGATGTCAAATCCGCCAAGGTACCCGTCGGCGCTGCTGAATCCCCAATGCGAACCATAGCCGGTTGGAACGATGAAGCTTGCCCAACGGTGCATCAACTCGTGCAGGGGCGTCCCGTCAGTTAATATGGACCACCTTACACCTAGGGCAAAAAAGTCACCATATGTGGCATAGGTCGCGAAATAAATCACTCCCTGGAGTTTCCCCGCAAATTCCCATCTATCGTCAGAGTAGAGCGATTCGCCTATGCCCTGCACATCGTTCTTCACTCCATGGTAAAAGGCTCCGTAAGATGACTCAGCTTGACCCTGAGCCAGAGCAGGGACGACCATCAGAAAATCGAACTCATCGTTGAAATGCTCATAGAAACGCGCCGCATAGTCTCTTATGGGCGGCCTGCCTGCGGTGAGATCGTCTGAGACCGGCAATACAAACACATTGTCGTTGTATATCTGTGGATCGGTAAAGACGGGAATATCTGCTCTATCTAGGTCTGGTGTGGCTGTTGGCGTGAGTGTAGCTGTTAGATCCGGCGTGGGCGTGGCAGTCAGGGTCGGCGTGCTGGTCGGGGGAGCGGGCGTGGGCGTGGCGGTGGAAGTCGGTTCGGGCGTGGGCGTGTCCGTAGGAGTCGGTGTGTTCGTCGGGGGCGGTGTCGAGGTCACGGGTGACGTCGGTTCAGGGGTTGGAGTGTGCGTTGGCTCCGGTATAGCCGTTGCCGTTGGCTCGGGTGTAGCTGTCGCGGTTGGTTCGGGGGTCAGCGTATCCGTCGGCTGCGGGACGGCAGTCGCTGTCGCGGTTGGCTCGGGAATCGGAGTCGCGGTCGGCTGCGGTGTGCTCGTTGGGATAGATGTCCCGGTCGGCTCGGGTGTCGGCGTGCTCGGCGGCTTCGGCACAGCAGTCGCAATCGGTGTCGGTTTGGGCGTTGGCGTAGCCGTCGGTGTTGGCGTCGCGGTCGCGGTAGATGTCGGCTCCGGCGTCGGCGTATCCGTTGGCCGCGCGACTGCTACGGACCCCCGTGACGATTCAGGTGGGACCGGCGGTTGGTCGCACGCGACGAGCAGCGCGGTGAGTGCGGCGACGACCACTGCCATCCACAGCGTATGGAGTCTTTGGGTAAGACGACAGGTCATTCCGTATGATTTTCCTGAAGCGCGGATTCCATTCGGTCCACTACGGCGCAGCATCCACCACGCAGCGGAAGCCCATGTTTCCGGTGGAGCTGTCGGGCGTGTTGGCGCTGCGCGCGGCGACACGGTAGCGGTTGCAGTAGGAGTCGTGGCAGAGATACGAACCTCCCCTGATTACCCGGCTCACGCCGTTCGGCGGTCCGGACGGGTTGTGACGTGGGCCATTCCGATGGAACGTCGGGCTGAACCAGTCCGACTGCCACTCCCAGACGTTTCCCGACACGTTGAACAGGCCGAACCCGTTCGGCTCGAACGATCTGGCGGGCGCCGTGCCCAGAAACCCGTCGTCCGCCGAGTTGTGATCGGGGAACTCCCCCTGCCAGATGTTGCACATATGCCGCCCGTCCGGTGTCATCGCGTCTCCCCAGGCATACCGCTTGCCAATCAGCCCGCCGCGGGCCGCCATCTCCCACTCTGCCTCGGTCGGAAGTCTCCTGCCCGCCCATCGACAGTATGCCAGGGCATCGTTCCACGAGACATGAACAACCGGATGGTCCATTCTGCGCCCGATGCCGGAACCCGGTCCCTCGGGCCTGCGCCAACACGCGCCGTCCACTCTCCACCACCACGGCGCTTCGGCGACCGCCTGGGTGACGGACCTCGCGGCCCTGGTCGAGACGAAGGAGTGAAAGACGAACGACCATCCGAAGCGTTCGGCCTCGCTCCGGTATCCGGTTGCCCTGACGAACCTGCCGAACTGCGCGTTGGTTACGGCGGTCTCCTCGATGAAGAATGGAGAGACCTCCACCTGCCGGGCCGGTCCTTCGCCATCTGCCGGAAACCCATCGTCGTCGTCGTCCGTTCCCATGACGAAAGACCCACCCGGAATGCGGACCATGTCTTTGGGAGTGCGGCGCGGCGTGTTGGTCCGGACTATGGGAAGCGACTCAGGGCCTCGTGATCCTCGACCCGGGTTGGCGGACGGAGCGCAACAGGCGTCTGACATCCAGGACCCCCCGTAACATTGGAGTAGCGCATTGGTAGCACAAGGATCTGAGGCGAGTCAACGAGCGACCGCTGATGAAACTCAGTCGCCCGGCGCGATCACGCCCCCAGGACGCCTACCGCGGATTGGGCGAGGTCGAGCAGCGGCGTCGGATAGACGCCAAATATGAAAGTTGCCGCGGCAGTTGTGGTCAGAACGAACCCCGTGGCCACGTCGGCAGTTACGGGACCCGTATCGACCGGCTTCTCAAGGTACATCACCTTCACCACGCGCAGGTAGTAGTATGCCGAGATCACGCTATTGACCATTCCCGCGATCGCAAGCCACTCCATATCCGCGTTGACCGCAGCCCCGAACAGGTAAACCTTCGACATGAAACCGATGGTGGGTGGAATGCCGGTCAGCGACACCATTGCGAATGCCATCGCTGCCGCCACTAAGGGCGCTCTCCTGGACATGCCCGCGTAGGCATCGATATCGTCAGACTGGATGCGGTTGGATATCGCGACTACGGCTCCAAAGGCGAGCAGGTTCGTCGCCACGTAGCCGCCCAGGTAGAACAGCACGCCGCTCGGTCCGACATCGGCGGCTCCGGACTGGACCCGCGCGGCGACCGCCGCAAGCCCGACCATGACGTAACCGGCGTGCGCCACCGTGCTGTAGGCCAGCATACGCTTGATGTTGTTCTGTCGGATTGCCACGAGGTTGCCGAACGTCATGGATACGACGCTCAGGACCGCGAAGATTCCCGCCCAGTCTTCGCTCAACATGACGGCGGGGAACGAGACGTAGAAGACGCGCAGGATGACGGCAAATCCCGCCGCTTTGGACGCGACTGACAGGAACGCCGTAACGGGCGTCGGAGCGCCTTCATAGACGTCGGGAGCCCAGAACTGGAACGGGACGCTGGATATCTTGAACCCGAATCCCGCGATCACCAGCACGATCCCGAACAGCAGCGCCTTGCTGTCCCCAAACGCGGCCTGCGGGTCGAGTTCTCCCGCGCTGAGGAGTCTGTTGATCTGCTCAGCGATCCCCGCGAGTGAAGTTGTACCCGTGTATCCGTAGATGAACACCATGCCGTAGAGCAGGACGGCGGAGCTTATGGCGCTGAGTATCAGGAACTTCATTCCGGACTCGGCCGACCGGCTGTTTCTGAGGAACGCGGCAAGCGCGGCAGACGGCAGGGCCGTCAGCTCCAGCGCGACATAGATCGAAATCAGCTCGGTCGCCGACGCAAGCAGCATCATCCCGGACGTCGCCAGCAGAATCAGCGCGTAGAACTCGCCCTGGAACCTTCTGAACCGTTCGACGTAGGAGGCCGACAGCAGCAGCACCAAGGCCGCCGCGGCGGCCAGCAGGAACTTGAAGAACAGGCTGAACTTATCGACGACGAGCGTTCCGAATACGCCCTCAAGCTGACCGGTTGCCTGGGAATCGACGTCGGCCCACAGCACGAGGCTGAGCGCCACCGGAATCGCAAGTCCGAGGACCGAGACCCCTACCAGCAGTCCCTTCCGCGACGTCACGAGATCCAGGAGTATCAGGACCATCGCCAGTCCCGCGAGGGCGATCTCAGGCGACAGCAGGTATATGTCGTGCAGCGTCACGGTCCGGTCACCCCGCCAAAGGCCAGCTTGCCCTCCAGATCGAGCTGGAGAGACTCAACTATCGGTTGGACTCCGGCAGCGAATACGTCGGTGATCGTCGCCGGGAAAATCCCGACGACCATGATCGCGATAATCAGCGCGGCAATTGGGAAAATCTCGATTGGCGTCGCGTCCCTAAGATTGGCGAATCTCGGATTCATCGGCCCCAACATGACCCGCTGGAGCATCCACAGGATGTATCCGGCGGTCAGCACGACTCCAAACGCGCCCAACGCGGTCAGCCAGCCCCAGACCGGGAACGTGCCGAGGAACACGTGAATCTCGGACACGAATCCGGCTGTCGAGGGCAGACCGAGTGAAGCCAGCCCGGCGACCAGCAGCGCCGCGGACAGCAGCGGCATCCGGCCCGCCAGTCCGCCCAGGTCCGGGATGTGCCGCGTGTGCGCCCGCTCGTAAACGTATCCGGCCAGCAGGAACAGCAGTCCCGTGATCGCCCCGTGAGTGAACATCTGTAGGGACGCCCCGGTTAGGCCGACCGGCGAGACCGTACCCGCGACTCCGACCGCGGACGACAGTCCAAGCACCACGAACCCCATGTGGCTTATCGAGCTGAAGGCGATCAGCCGCTTCATGTCCGTCTGTCGCAGCACGACAGCGGCCCCGTACAGGATGTTGATCACTCCAAGCGCCGCTAGCGCCCAGGAGACGTCACGCAGCACGTCCGGGAACATCCCGGCAGCGCGGAACATGCCATACGCCCCCATCTTCAGGAGCACGCCGGCGAGCATGACACTCGCGGCCGTCGGAGCGTCGGTGTGCGCGTCGGGCAGCCATGTGTGCAGCGGCCAGATCGGCAGCTTCACCGCGAACGCGACGAAGAGCAGCACGAACACGAGCAGCGCGGGGATGGCGCTCCTGTGCTGGCTGATAAGGTCCGGCATCTCTGTCATGTCGAAAGACCCGACCGTAAAGAACAGGATCAGGATTCCAACCAGCATGAAGGCGCTTCCCAGGATCGTGAAGATCAGGAACTTCATCGCCGAGTACTCGCGCCGTCCGCTGCCCCAGATCGAAATCAGGAAGAACATCGGGATCAGCTCTAGCTCCCAGAACAGGAAGAACATCAGGAAGTCGAGGGCGGTGAACACACCCATCACCGCGCCCTGGAGCGCAAGCAGCCACACGAAGTATTCACGCACGCGGTCGTTGATGCTCCACGACGCGAACACCGCGACCATCCCAAGCAGACCCGTCAGCAGCACCAGGGGAGCGCTCAAACCGTCGATCGCCAGGAAGTATTCGACCCTCAGAGACTCGACCGGAATCCAGCCGGCCGCGCGGTCGATCAGCTGGTATCTGTCGGCCCCATCCGAGGTGTCGTATGCGGTGAAGATGACGAAGGCGAGGACGAACTCCACCACGGACACGATAGCCGCGAAGACCTTGACCCTCGTGGCGTTACGTCCCAGCAGCGCGATCGCCACCGCAGCCGCAATCGGCAGGAATACTGCTGCTGTCAGCCAGCCCTGAAACAATGCCTCTTACCTGTCGGTTGCCGCGGCGCCCATGAGAGGGGTCGCGTACTCCCGTTTCTTAAGCGTGTCCATTCAACTAAAGGAACCACAGATACAGACCGAGAATCACGATTATCCCAATGGAAATCGCCGCCCCATACTGCTGAAGCTGACCGGTCTGGACCTGTCGCAGCGCGCCGCCGACGTTCGCGCCGAACCAGCCGATCAGATTGGCAATCCGATCGACGACACTCTTATCGACCCAGTCCAGCGCGTGGGCGACGCCCCTGTACAGAACACGCCGGACCAGCAGGTCCTCGTAGAGCTCGTCGAAGTAATACTTGCGGCTGAGCAAAGTGTGGACCGGTCTGAACCTCTCTCCCATCGCATCCGCGGACCAGCGGCCCGTTCTGAACCTCTCTCCCATCGCATCCGTGGACCAGCGGCCCGTGTAGTACATCATGTACGCGAGGAAGATGCCCCCGACGGCAACGACGCTGGACACCGCCGCCAGAAGAATATCGAACTCCGGCGCCACGACCGTTACCGGCCCCTCGCCCATGAAGTGGGTGAACCAGTGTATCGGGACGATGCCGAGGTCGGTTAGCGGGTTCGCGACGAACCCGATGACCACCGCCAACACCGCGAGCGCCGCCATCGGGACGACCATCACCTTTGGCGACTCGTGCAGGCTCACCTGGCCCAGGTGCAGCTCATCAGGGTTTTCGGACTGGCTGGCCTCGGTTTCCGCGCCGCCCCTGAACTCGCCGTCGAACGTCATGAACAGCGCACGGAACATGTAGAACGCGGTCATGAACACGGCAGCCAGCCCAAGCATGTAAACGAGCGTACCCACCGCGCTCCCCTGGTGAAAGGCGCTGGCGAGCACCTCGTCCTTGCTCCAGAAGCCGGCGGTCGGGAAGATGCCGGCAAGCGCCAAGCTCCCCACCAGGAACGTGAAGTAGGTCCACGGCATGTACTTTCTGAGACCGCCCATGAACCGCATGTCGAACGTGCCGGAGGCGTGATTGACCGAACCGGAGCCGAGGAACAGCAGCGCCTTGAAAAACGCATGGGTGAACAGGTGGAATATGGCGAACGCGTAAGCTCCCACGCCGAGCGCCAGCATCATGTAGCCGAGCTGGCTGATGGTCGAGTACGCGAGGACCCGCTTGATGTCGTTCATCACAAGCCCCATCGAGGCCGCGAAAACCGCCGTGACGCCACCCACGATCGCAACCACCATCATCATCTCGTCAGACGCCTGGAACACGGGGAAGAAGCGGGCCACCAGGAATACGCCTGCCGCGACCATGGTCGCCGCGTGAATGAGCGCGCTGACCGGCGTGGGGCCCTCCATCGCGTCCGGCAGCCAGGTGTGCAGTGGGAATTGGCCCGACTTTCCGATCGCGCCGGCGAATATCCCTGCCGCTATCCAGGTCGCGACGCCGCTGGTTATCACGCCCACTTCGACCGCCTTGTACAGATCGGCGATGTCGAGCCCGTTCAGTCCCACAGAGCCGATGGCTTCCTGGTTGAAGAACAGGTACAGGATGGCGAGCAGGAACCCGAAGTCCCCCACTCTGGTCACGATGAACGCCTTCTTGGCGGCGTTCGCCGCGGACGGACGAGTGTACCAGAAACCGATCAGCAGGTACGAGCAGAGTCCGACAAGCTCCCAGAAGACGAACACCTGAATGACGTTGGATGCCAGCACCAAGCCAACCATCGACGCGGTGAACAGCGACATGTAGGCGTAGTACCGCGAGTATCCACGGTCCTCCTCCTCGCTCATGTAGCCGACGGAATAGATCTGGATCATCAGGCTGACGCCGGTGACAACGACCAGCATCACGGCGGTCAGCGGATCCATCAGGATGCCGACGTTGATCTGCATCGCGCCCACGGTCAGCCACTCGTGTACCTGATACTCGATGTGTCCGTGATTGCGGATGGCGCTGAAGAGCGCGGCCAGCGAAATCAGGAAGCTCAGACCGACCGCGGCGATCGTCAGGTATCCGGCGGAGTGTCCGAGGAGCGTCAGCGACGACTCCCGGCCTGCGCCGTCGTCCGCAGTCGCGGACTTGGACCGAAGGTAAGCAATCGGCCAGATGACCAGCCCGATCACCACGAACGACGCCAATGGAGCGAACAGGGTGAGCCATACTTGAAATTCAGAGATCACTAGAGCTTCCTCAGAATCTCATCTGCCACGTGTTCCCTGCCCTTCGGAACGTAGATCTTGAACGGCACACGCTCTCCCCACTCCATAATGTCGCCAACCGGAAGGATCTTGGTCGGCAGACCGTCTCCTTCGAGCACGTCCTTCCACATCTCCGCCATCACCAGGTTAGGGGCGGTCCGATACTCTACCCACATGAGAAGACGGCTACCTCCTCATCTGGGCGGCGTCAGTCACGAAGACGGTCGACCGGTTCCGGTAGATCGCGATTACGATCGCCAGTCCGAGAGAGACCTCGGCGGCGGCGATCGTAATAATGAAAATCGAGAATATCTGCCCGGTCAGCAGAAGTTGAGCGACTTCCTGGGTGGCTGAGCCGTCAGCCAGCCGAGCGGGAATCGTGTACCGGGAGAATGCGACCGCCGCGAGATTCACGGCATTGAACATGATCTCGATCGACATCAGCACGGCGATTGCGTTACGTTTGGACAGCGCCCCGTACATCCCGATGGCGAACAGAACCGCCGACACTATGAGGAAGTTCTCTAGGTTCAATTCGCCGACCTTCGCTCGACACCGCGTGTCGGCGCCGGCGCATCGGGCCGACCGGCCACGGTAGCCGACTGCCCCGCTCCAGGCGATGCCACTGAGAGGACGTCCGGGTTCGAGATCAACGGGTCACCTTTCGCGGATCAGGACGAGCGCGCCGATAATCGCGGCCAGCAGCACAACCGACGCCACCTCGAACGCCAACACGAAGTCCTGGACCAGCAGCCGGGCTATCGCCGGAATTGTGTTGGAGAACACCACGGTCACCTGTTCCGCCGCCGCGCCGGTGATCGACCCGGCCTCGATCGCGGCATCGATAATCCTCCAGTCGGTATCCACCGCGACGAAGATGGCGAGTGCGCCGAACAGGGCCGACAGGACTCCGACCGGAACGCGCATCGAGTGCGCCGGGCTGCCCCGTTCAACCTCGCCGGTCATCAGGATCGCGAAAATGACCAGGACCGATATCGCGCCCACGTAGATGAGCACCTGGACCGCGGCGATGAACTCGGCCCGCAAAAGGACGAACATCCCCGCCACCGCAAGGAGAGAGACTATCAGAAACAGGGCCGCCCTGAAGAGGTTTCGCATGTGTACGACGGCAACGGCCGCGACGATGCTGGACACCGCAAGCATCCAAAACACCACGTCGACGATCAGGGATGCCTCGGTCCCCTGTCCGAGCATTATCGCTGACCCCACCGCTGTCGCTGTTCGGTCAGCGTTGGCTTCTCGTGCCGGTGGACGTCTCGCGAGTCCGCCTCGTCACCTTCGAGCGGGTTGTATTCGCTGTCGCTCTGGAGCTGCGGTCTGAACCAGTGGCTGGGCCGCTTGGGCGACGCGACGAGCATCGCCTTGTCGATTACGAGATCGCTTCGCCTGTACCGGCCCTCCTCGAACCCGCTGCCCATGTGGAGCGCGTCGTAGGGACATGCCTCCACGCACAGCCCGCAGAACATGCACCGCCCGATGTCGATGTCGAACACCTCCAGGAAGTATTTGTCGCCCTCCTGAAGGTCCGTTTTCGCGGGGTCGGTCACGATCTCGATAATGCCAAGCGGGCAGTACTTCGCGCAGGAGGCGCAGCCGGTACACCTGTTCTCATACCAGGAGAACTCTTCGCCGCGAAACCTGGGATGTTGATACTGCCGGTCCCGGACCGAAGTGAGACCTACCATCGCCTTCATCGCCTGGCCCGGCTTGGTAAGCGCAAATGAGACCGGATTCTGATCGTTCATCCTGGCAAGGCCCAGCAGCCCGATCCGGCGATCGGGGTACTGGTGAACGGTGAACATTCGCCCCGGCGAGACCAGGTTCTTCATGGTCACGCCCAGACCTTTGAATAGTGAGAGGCCATACATAGTCTAATCAGCCTCCGCGTACATATTGGCAAGTCGGGAAGGCACGGGCCTTCGGCGCTCCAGCTTTCGCTGACCGAGCACCCTGGCCGTCACGACTATCGCCGCTATCGTTATCACCCAGTTTATCGCCGCCATCAGCCACAGTGAAGTGGTCGAGATCGCGCCGGTGTCATCCTGGAGTATAACGATCTCAATCGCCACCGCAAAGATGTTGACCAGCGACAGCGCGAACAGGCCCTTCCACGCGAACCCCATGATCTGGTCCACGCGGAGCCTGGGCCACGTCGCCCTCACCCACAGGAGCGCGAATACAACGACGAATGTCTTGACGATGAACCAGACCTGCCCGGGCACCGGGGCAAACCCCTTGGTCCCGCCCAGGAACAGCGTCGCGATCACCATGGCGTTGATCAGCGGAGCCATGAACTCGGCCAGGAACAGAAGCGCGAACTTGATGCCGCTGTACTCCGTGTTGTACCCGGAGCCCAGCTCGGACTCCGCCTCGATCTGGTCGAATGGCGTCCGGCTCATCTCGGCCGAGGCGGCGGCAACGAATATCAGGAAGCCGAGCGGCTGCACCAGCAGGAACGGCACCGACTGCGCCTCGACGATGTCGAACAGCGCGAGCGAACCTGAAACGATCAGGACCCCGACGACTCCGAGAGCCATCGGCACCTCATAGCTGACGAGCATGGCCACGCCGCGCATCGCGCCGATCATGGCGTACTTGTTCGCGGAACCCCATCCGGCCATGAAAATCGCGATGGTGTTGACCGACGTCACCCCCAGCACGAACAAAATGCCGATGTTCAGCCTGCCCAGGAAGCTGTCAGGTCCGAACGGTATCACCGCGACTACCAGCAGCGTCGGCACAACCAGCACGATGGGCGCGAAGGTCATCACCCATCGGTCCGCCTCATCCGGTGTGGTGTCTTCCTTGGTGATAAGCTTGACCAGGTCGGCGATCGGCTGGAGGATGCCAAAGGGTCCCCACCTGTTCGGCCCGAGCCTGTTCTGGAATCTGCCGAGCGTCCGGCGCTCGAACCACGTGTAGATTGCGGTGGACATGACCAGCGCGTTGATCACTATGAACGCCAGCACGCCGGCGCCGATGGCGAACGCGAGCCAGTCGAGGCCCTCCGGCAGGAACCCATCTACGAATTCGTAGATGCTGCGGAAGTCGAGAATTCCGGCGGCCTGTACGTCGTAGCTCACCGGTCCACCTCCCCTAGCACGATGTCAATCGAGCCGAAGGTGGTTATGAGGTCGCCCATCTTCCCGCCAACCAGCATCTCTCGCAGAGGGGTCAGGTTGATGAACGACGGCGCCCGGACCTTGCAGCGATAGGGAGCGATTCCCCCATCGCTGACGAGGTAGAAGCCCAGCTCGCCCTTCGGCCCCTCGACGGCCGCATAGGCGTCGCCGTCCGGGGCGCGCATGAAGAACGGGGCCTTGGTCCGAACGGAACCGTTCGGGATCTGCTCGATACACTGCTGTATGATCCGGACGCTCTCACGCATCTCCTGAACACGCACGCTGTACCTGTCGAAGTTATCTCCGTCGATCCCGATAGGGATGTCGAACTCGACCCGGTCGTAGATCTCGTATGGGTCCGCCTTGCGCAGGTCCCACTGGACACCCGCAGCCCGCAGCATGGGCCCGCTGACCGAGTTGTCTATGGCCTGCTCGGCCGTCAGAATCCCGACGTTTCGGGTGCGGGTTAGGACTATCTCGTTTCCCGTAATCAGGTCTTCCAACTCGTCGATCGATGAGGGAAGATCCTCGACTATGCGGTCGAGCGCCGGCCAGAAATCGGGTGGAGCGTCCTGTAACAGCCCGCCAGGCCGCATGTAGCTCACCGTAATCCGGGCGCCGCAGAGCATCTCGAACAGGTCGAGAATACGTTCACGGTCCCTGAAACAGTACATCAGCGGCGTGGCGAACGCGCCGAGGTCGTTGAGCAGGAAGCCCGTCGCCATCATATGACTGGCAATCCGCTGGAGCTCGGCGCTGATAACTCGAATGTACTGCGCTCGCTCGGGGACTTCGATGTCCGCGAGCTTCTCCACGGCCCGAACGTAAGCCAGGTTGTTGGACATGCTCGCGACGTAGTCCATCCGGTCGGTCAGCGTGACGATCTGGACGTAGGACCGCGACTCCGCCAACTTCTCCGAACCGCGGTGCAGGTAGCCAAAGACCGGCTCGACATCCACGACGACTTCCCCGTCGAACGTGACGCGCAGCCTGAACACCCCGTGCGTGCTCGGGTGCTGAGGTCCCAGATTGATGGTGACTGGCTCGGTCTTCAGCGTCATGTCGGAGGCTTGTCGCGGCGAATCCGCGCGACTATTCCAGGAAGTCCTTTCGCAGCGGGTGCCCCGGGAAGCCCTCCCAGAGCATTACCCGCTTCATGTTCGGGTGGCCCTCGAACCGGATGCCCATTAGGTCCCAGACCTCCCGCTCCTGGAGGTCAGCCCCTTTCCACACATGGTACACGGAATCTACAGTCGGATCGTCCCGCCCGAACACCCTGGATTTAACGACCAGGCTGCAATTGCGTCGGAGCGAAAGCAGGTGGTACACCAGCTCGAAGTATTCTACGTAATCAACGGCCGACACCGCGTTCAGGAACGAGAAGTCGAAGGCTTCATCGTCCCGCAGTAGCTGTGCCGTGCCGAAGATATGCTCAGGCAGCACCCAGACGTCCGTGTCGTTATGCTCGACCGCCGCGCCCGGAATCGCTTGGTTGATCCGGCGCGCCGCGTCTGCCCCGGAGTGCTCCCTGGTCATTCGGAGGTCTTGTTCCTTCCCGGCTGAGCGGGGCGTTCCCCGATCAACCGCGGGTCTAGCTCTTTCCCTGCTGAATCGAGTAGCGCTTGATCTTCTCGTGGAGCTGCATGATGCCATACAGCAGCGCATCGGGCCGGGGCGGACAGCCGGGCACATAGACGTCCACCGGAATGATGTGGTTGACGCCAGGCACCACGCTGTACGAGCCGTAGTAGGGACCGCCGCTCGTCGCGCAGACGCCCATCGAGATCACCCACTTGGGTTCGGCCATCTGCTGATAGACGCGCTCGATGGCGGGCGCCATCTTCCAGGTAACAGTCCCCGCGATGATGATGAGGTCCGCCTGCCGTGGCGACGGCCTGAAGACCTCCATTCCAAACCGGGAGATGTCGAACCGGGACATCGCGCTGGCCATCATCTCGAAGGCGCAGCAGGCGAGTCCGAACGAGAGCGGCCAGACCGCCGACTTGCGGCCCCAGTTGATAAGGGCATCTACGGAGGTTACGGCGATGTTGCGGTCGAACTCCTCAGGGACCTCGATCACCGGCTCGGCCAGCGCCTCGGTGTGCGTGGCCTTCAAGTGGTTGACGTAGTCGCCCTCTTGCTTGTCGAGCTCCCAGGTCGTCTGATGAAGCAAGAGCTCGGCGCCGCTGCTCCTGGCTGGACCCTGATCCATCGCCTAGCTCCACTCCAGCGATCCCTTGCGCCAGGCGTAAAGCCACCCGATCACCAGGACCGCCACAAACACCAACATCTCAATAAGAACGAACGCACCGAACTGGGCCGACAACAGGCCGAAGCTGGCCGCCCACGGGAACAGAAAGACGACTTCAACGTCGAAAACCACAAAGATGAGCGCGAAGGCGTAGAAGCGGAAGTTGAACTGGCTCCACCTGCCGGACAGCGTCTCGAATCCGCACTCGTAGATAGCTTTCTTGACCGCGTCCGGAGCGTACGGCCTGATTTTGAGGACCGACAGCATCCAGCTGGCGACCAGCATACCGATGGGTATTGCGGCGGCCACCGCGACGAAGATCGCGATCAGCGCATACTGCCGGAAATACTCATCAAGCATATCTGGTGGGGCGACTTCCGGCCTCCAGCGGAGGCTTCAGACCAACCGTTTCAAGCCCATACCGAACATCAAAATCAGGTTCGATTTCCGGCTGAAATATAGCACATGACCCCAAATGCCCGCAAGCGAAAGGCTTCCCGCGAAGCTGCCGCATCGGTAGTGGATTTAGGGTGATGCTGAGCCTGTGTCAGTTTAGTCGGTGTGTCGCGCCACAGCAGGCAACACCGTCATTCATTCCCGCGCACGCGGGAATCCACGGGGTAGGGGCGGGGAGCGCCCTCACCGGATGGCTCCTACCAAACTGACACAGCCTATAGCTGGTGGTGCAGGTGGCAACCTGCATGGGGGATTGATACGATGAGGGACGCGCGTGTCCCCGCGTCCGCGGGAAGGCGGATTGTGCGGGCTGTACTCAGGGGACGATTTCCCGTCCTCTCGCTGGCCTTGATGGTGGTCTTCGTGCTGGCCGCGGCGCTGGCCCCGGTGTTAGCGCCCCATTCACCAACCAAAGCCAACCTCGCCGCCTCGTTACAGCCGCCGGTATGGCAGGGTGGTACGAGTGAGTACATCCTGGGCACAGACAAACTCGGCAGAGATATCTTAACGCGGATCATGTACGGGGCGCGGACCTCCCTTATGATAGCCGCCCTTTCCATCGCTGGGGCCGGGGTCCTGGGAACGGCGGCGGGCCTGATGGCAGGGTACTATCGCGGGTGGGTGGAAGCCTTGATTATGCGGTGGGTCGACATCATGTTGTCTTGTCCACCGATACTCTTGGCTCTGCTCTTCGCTGTTACGTGGGGCGCCAGTTTAGTCATTGTGTTGATTGTCGTCATGGTGATCCTATGGGCGCCCTATGCGCGGCTGGTGCATGCTGAAACCCTGAGCATTAGGGAACGAGATTACATTCTGGCGGCCCACTCAACAGGCGTCCCGCCGGCCCGCATACTCGCGTTTCATATCTGGCCCAACCTGCTCAACACCGTAGTCGTCTTGGCGACACTCCAAGTAGGCATTGTCGTGCTGCTGGAGGCCGGCCTGAGCTTCCTTGGAGTTGGCATCCCCCCGCCGACCGCGAGCTGGGGCGTAATGGTATCTGACGGGAGGCAGGTCTTGGAAAAGGCTTGGTGGGTCGCGACGATCCCCGGAGTCACACTCTCGCTACTCATACTGTCGGTTAACTTTCTCGGCGACTGGCTCAGAGATTTCATGGACCCCACTCTGCGTCATGCCGCGAAGTAGCGGCACACCTCGCCGCTCCCACTACGAGCAATGTGACAAGGTAATGCAGATGCGCAGGGTACGGGTGAGAGCATGAAGGTCACCCCGGAAGATGGGTCGGCCCACGCGAGAGTGCCGTGGCGCCTGCGTGACCAAATACCGCGGGAGGGACGAGTGAGACCAACAGGTTCGTAGGCTCCAGTCACCGGATTCTGTTGACACCCCCCGCGTCGAATGCTACGATTCGCCCGCTGCTGATGTATCGGTATACTAGGTAGTCCGATCCGGCTCCAATGTGATAACGCACCATTGCGGATGGGTGCGCTCCTGATACGAATTTGACTACAGCGTCCACACAGATCTCGCATAACGTATCATTGCCCCCTATGATCGAACGGTACGGGGAGCCTATTCAGAACGCCCTCCGCGCCAACCTCTCGCACGATCACTCCTTCGTCTATGACATGCTCCGATACTACATGGGGTGGGCGGACGAGACGGGGGCCCCGGCGGCGGCCAAGACCGGAAAAGCGGTCCGGCCCACGCTCTGCCTGTTTGGATGCGAGGCGGTCGGAGGATCCGTCGACCAGGCTGTTCCCGCGGCGGTCGCGCTCGAGTTCGTTCACAACTTCTCGCTGGTCCACGACGATATCCAGGACGAAGACGAAGTGCGCCACAGCCGTAAGACCATCTGGGCAGTCTGGGGCAAGCCGAAGGCGCTCGTCGCGGGAAACGTGTTGCGCGTCATCGCCGACACGTCTCTCCAGGGGCTGATAGGCGCAGGTCTGGACTCCGACCGCGCCCTCACCTCAGTCAACCTGCTCACCGAGTCGTACCTGGAGATGATCGAGGGCCAATATCTCGACCTCTCTTTCGAGGGCAGGCACGATATCGACATGGACGACTACCGCAGGATGATCTCCAGGAAGACCGGCGCGCTGATCAGGTGCTCCCTCAACCTCGGCGCGGCGGTCGGTACTGACGACCAGGCAACCGTCACCGCATTCCGGGAGTGCGGACGGGCCCTCGGCTACGTATTCCAGATACGGGACGACGTGCTGGGCGTCTGGGGCGAAGAAGAGGTCACCGGCAAGCCGGTCGGCGCCGACATTCGCCGCAAGAAGAACTCATACCCGATCGTGTACGCGATGGCCGCAGCCGAGGGATCAGACAGCGAGACGATTGCATCCATTTACCAAAAGTCCGATCTGGACGACGAGGATATTGACTCGGTGCTCCGTATAATGGATAGAGTCGGGGTGAGGGAGCACGCGATGTCCGAGGCCCGGAAGTGGGCCGACTCAGCGGTCCAGGCCCTCGCCCCGGTAGAGCTGTCTCCGACCGCCAGACGGGAGATCGAGGACTTCGTCCATTTTCTTATGGTGAGAGACAGGTGACCGGCTGCCCAACCTTGCTCCTATCAGGCCCCATCTCCCTTGACGGGAAAGGGCCGGGGTAAGAGTGAAGAGATACTAAAACACGGAGGACCCTATGGCGAGGCCGATTGAGCTGGCTGCCAGACTCGGCTGGTACATAATCAGCAACAAGCTGCGCGGTCGAAAGCGTTTCCCGCTCGTGACGATGCTGGAGCCGCTGGAGAAGTGCAACCTCGCGTGCGAGGGCTGTGGGCGGATCCGAGAGTATGAGCCGGTGCTGGACCGGATGCTCAGCGTTGACGATTGCCTGAAAGCCGTCGACGAAGCAGGCGCGCCAATCGTCTCCATCGCCGGAGGCGAACCTACTTTGCACCCCGAGATCCACGACATCGTCAACAGGATCGTGAAGCGGAAACGGTTCGTGTACATGTGTACCAACGCGTTGCTGATGGAGCGGGTCATGAAGAAGATCCCGCCGACCAAATACTTCTGCTTTGTGGTCCACCTCGATGGCATGGAGGAGGCGCACGACAAGTCCGTGTACCGCAAGGGCGTCTTCAGGATAGCCACCCGAGCGATCCGGGCCGCGCTCGACGCCGGCCACCGAGTCACCACCAACACGACTGTATTCAACGGCGTCGACGAGGCCGACGTGATAGAGATGTTCAAGATGGTTACGGACATGGGCGTAGAGGGCGCGATGATCTCCCCCGGCTACCACTTTGAGACCGTTCCCAACCAGGACCTGTTCATCACCCGGGAGAACGCCCGGAAGGTGTTCCGAAACGTTCTCGACCCGGCGCACGGCATCCGCTTCTACAACAATCCCCTCTACCTGGACTTCCTCAAGGGAAACCGGGAGTACCAGTGTACGGCGTGGTCCAACCCGACCTACACCGTCATGGGATGGCGGGAGCCGTGCTACCTGTTGGGCGACCGGCACACGGGCAGCGTCAAGGATCTGATGTCCGAGGAGCTGTGGGACCGATACGGTGTGGGGAAGGATCCCAGGTGCGCCAACTGCATGATGCACTGCGGCTTCGAGTCGGCTTCCATATTCGGCGCGCTGTCCAGTCCCAGGGACGCATACAGGATGGTCAAAGAGGGCGCGGTACAAAACTCCGGCGTGGGGGCCGGGTAGTGCAGAGCTCGGATCGCAGGTAGATACCTTGTTGGCCATAGTGGCGGCGTTCAAGCAAGAGGTGGACCGGTTTCTGAAAGCCGGCGAATTCTCGGAGGTCTCCCGGACCGGGAAGCTTCGATTCTACCAGTCGCCCGCCCTTCCCCACGTCGTCGTCTCAGAAGGCGGTTTCGCGAAAGACGCGACCAGTCAGTGCGTTGAAGTTGTCGCGTCGCAGTTCAAGGCCGACCTCGTAGTGTCCGCCGGATTTGCCGCGGGCAGCAGGCGCGGACAGTCCACCGGCAGCATTGTGATCTGTGACCGGCTGGTGACAGTCGACGGCCCTCCTATCATGTGGGCTAGGGACAACCGGCTGGAGATCGAAACGGACCGGGCTATGATCCAGAACGTGGTGACGCAGATGCAGGCCGAAGAACACGGGTACGATGTCGGTTCGTGCATCACGGTCCCGCAGTTCGTCCCCAGCTCCGCAATGAAATCGTGGATCGGAGCCACGTTCCACGTTTCGACTATAGACATGGAGAGCTTCTGGGTGGCCGACGCCGCCCGGACCCTCAACCTGCCGTGGCTGCCAATCAGGGCAGTCCTCGATCCGGTGGAACAGGATGTGTCCCGTCTGGTGGGCGCGTCGCTGAATGACGGCTCGCTCAGGCGTGTCGGTCGGTCGGTATTTCATCTCGCCGCCAATCCGGGGGACACCCCCGGCCTGCTCAAGCTGGCGCGGCAGGTCCAGACCGCGGGCAGCTCCCTGGCCGAGTTTCTGACCCGACTTTCCCAAACGAGACTGGCGGCTAGGTCCGAATACCTGACCTGATCGGTTGACACTGAACGTGTTGGGCTGCGCCTGGAGCCCACATCAGACCCATCGGGACGGTTTACGATTGATCGAGCCAATCAGCATGAATACGAACATCAAAACTGACCAATTAGATACGGCTGTCGGCAGGGCTGCGGACTACCTCTTGTCGGTCCAGTACGACGACGGTTTCTGGTGGGGCGAGCTCGAATCGAACCCGACAATGGAAGCCGAGTACCTGTTGCTGACACACTTCCTGGGCGTTGGAGAACCGGAGATGTGGCGGAAGCTCAGGAACCACCTGCTGCACGTCCAGCGCGACGACGGCACCTGGGGACAGTTCTACGGCGCGCCGGGAGACCTCAGCACCTCGGTAGAGTGCTACTTCGCGCTCAAGCTGTCCGGCCTGTCGTCGGATCATCCCCGTATGGTCAGGGCAAGGAAGTTCATCCTGGACAAGGGCGGGGTCACCGAGACCCGCGTATTCACCAAGATCTGGCTGTCGCTGTTCGGGCAGTACGAGTGGAGTGGGGTGCCGGTGATTCCCGCGGAGCTCATGCTCATCCCGAACTGGTTCCCGGTAAACCTGTACGAGTTCTCGAGCTGGGCCAGGGCCACTGTCGTGCCGCTGCTGATCGTCTTGGACAGAAAGCCTGCCAGGGAGATCCCAGCAGCCGCCGCTATAGACGAGCTCTACACACAGCCACGGAGCGAGACGGACTACTCCATCAGGAGGCCCGACAAGCTCATCAGGTGGGAGTCGCTTTTCTACGCCGGCGACGCGGTGCTGAGACAGTTCGAAAAGCTCTGGTGGAAACCGACACGGGCGCAGGCCATCCGGAAGGCGGAACGCTGGATCGTCGATCATCAGGAGGCGGACGGAAGTTGGGGCGGCATCCAGCCGCCCTGGGTTTACTCGCTCATCGCGCTCAAGGAGCTCGGCTACCCGCTCGATCATCCGGTCATGCGCAGCGGCATCGAGGGGTTCAACGCCTTCTGTCTCGAAGAGGGAGACCGGCTCCGCGTCCAGGCCTGCGTATCTCCGGTGTGGGACACCTGTCTGGCCCTGATCGGACTTCTCGACGCGGGCATCGACCCCGGACATCCCTCGATGACCAGGGCCGGAGAGTGGCTCGTCAGGGGGCAGATACTCACCGGCGGCGACTGGCAGGTCAAAGCGTCGGACCTCCCGCCTGGTGGATGGGCGTTCGAGTTCCACAATAACCAGTACCCCGACCTCGACGACACCTCCGAGATCGTCATGGCCCTCGACCGGGTCGGGTTGGCCGACGACAGGACCAAGCGCGCCGCGATCTCGAGGGCTGTCACCTGGCTGCTCGGTATGCAGAGCTCCAACGGCGGATGGGCAGCCTTCGACAAGAACAACACCAGGACCCTTCTCGCCAAGATACCGTTCTCCGACTTCGGAGAGACGATCGACCCTCCGAGTGTGGACGTCACTGCCCACACACTGGAGATGCTCGGGCAGCTTGGCTACGACGCTGGTCATCCACAGGTCGCCAGGGCCCTGGACTACATGTTCGCCGAGCAGGAGCCGGATGGCCCATGGTTCGGACGCTGGGGCGTCAACTACATCTACGGCACGGGAGCCGTCCTGCCGGCGCTCAAGGCCCTGGGGATCAACATGTCGATGGAGCCGGTCCGCCGCGCGACCGGCTGGCTGGCGGACCACCAGAATGAAGACGGCGGCTGGGGAGAGAGCTGCATATCGTACGTCGATCCCGCATTCCGAGGTCGTGGCCCCAGCACCGCTTCGCAGACCGCCTGGGCGCTTCTGGCGCTGCTCGCGGCTGATCAGATCGACAGCCCGGCCACTCGCGGAGGCGTGGAGTACCTCGTGAAGTCTCAGCAGGCGGACGGGTCCTGGGACGAACCCTACTTCACGGGGACCGGGTTTCCGGGATACGGCGTCGGTCAGCGAATCGAAACCGGCCCCACTGATGACGGAAGCGACCACCGGGATCATGAGCTGCCGGCCGGATTTATGATCAACTATCACATGTACCGGAACTACTGGCCGCTCATGGCGTTGGGGCGGTATCGGAAGCTCCTGAAGGGCGACTTTGCTCCCGGCGCCGGGGCGGTCAGATCGACTAGATCGAATGTTCGGAACAGGGGCGTCGGACGTTTGCAACGCTTGTTGAGGGTATGGTAGTGTTCACGATGTTGTATGGGCCTGCGGCCCGCCGCAACCGTAGCGAGGTTCTCCGATGAAGCTAGGTGAGGCAACCCTAAAGTCCAGTGTCTTTACTCTCGATGTAGAGACCGGGAAATCGCCCGCTTTCTTCGACATAACTGATGAGGTCAGCGAGTGCGTGCGCCGGTCCGAAACCCGTAACGGGATCGCGCTTGTGTTCTCCAAACACACCACCGCCGCGATAACTATCCAGGAAAACGAGCCTCTGCTGATCACCGACATGTGCTCGACGCTCGAGAGATTCGCGCCTCGGAATTCGCACTATCGTCACAACGACTTCGACATCCGCACCGTCCACATGCACGAAAACGAGTGCCCGAACGGACACTCGCACTGCCAGCATCTCGTCCTCGGCGCCAGCGAGAACATTCCGATCATCGACGGGCAGCTGGCCCTCGGCGAATTCCAGCGCATCTTCGTGGTCGAGCTGGACCCGGAGAAGATGCGCCGCCAGATCCTTGTTCAGATGATGGGGACCTGAGAAACGCCCGTCTCGGCCCTCTGTGGATACCGGCCGTTCGACCTCGCGGCTTGTGGATAAACCGACCCCAGGGCAGTCCGCGCTCCCGGAGCGCGCGCGTGGATCATGGTCTCTGAACTCGACAAGGCCTATCGTCACTGCCAGATGGTTGCCCGGAAACACGCCAGGAACTTCTACTACGCCTTTCGCACGCTGCCCCTGGGTAAACGCCGCGCCATCTATGCCGCGTATGCCTACTGCCGCCTGTGTGATGACATCGCGGACGACGACACTCCGGTCGAACGGAAGCGTGAACAGTTCGCGCAGGTCAGGCAGTCACTCTCCGCCGCGCTCGACGGCAGACCCGACGCAGACCAGAGGCCCGAGTTTCAGGCCCTGGCAGATGCGGCATCCATCTTTCACATCCCTCATCGGTACTTCCATGAGATCATCGAGGGCGTCGAGTCCGATCTCGTCAAGACCCGGTTCGCGGACTTCGGCGAGCTCCGGACCTACTGCTACGGCGTCGCCTCCGTCGTGGGCCTGATCTGCATAGAGGTGTTCGGATACGACGACCCCAGGGCCGCCGGCTACGCGATCGACATGGGAATCGCGCTCCAGTTGACCAACATCCTGCGGGACGTCAAGGAGGACGCCGACCGCGACCGCATCTACATCCCGCGGGACGAGATGGCCCGGTTCGAATACTCGGAGTCGGACCTCAAGGCCGGGGTGGTCAACGACAGATTCAGGGCGCTCATGAAGTTCCAGGCTGACCGCGCGCGGTCTTACTACGCATCGTCACGCCCACTGTTCGAGATGCTGGAACCGCGGTCCCGGGTGTGCCCCCGAGTCCTGCACACGGCTTATGGAGCTATCCTGGACCGTATCGAGCAGTCCGGCTTCGATGTGTTCTCACGGCGCATCGGTCTGAGCGCCACTCAAAAGATTCTGATCACAGTGCGACTGTGGGCGGGCGGTCTGGCGCCCAGCGTCCCCGTGGTTCGCCGGCTTCTGTAGAGACCATTGCGCGCCCTGGTCCTAGCGCCATTTGACGACAGCCAGCTCGAACGTCTGCGCGCCGAGATGGACGTCGACTACCACAGTTGGCTCGACACGAGGCGGCTCACCGACCCGGACGAGCTGGCCGACCGGATCAGGACACAAGGCATTTCGGTACTCGTTCTCGAGGCCGACTTCGTCTTTCGGGAAACATTCGAGGAAGCGCCGGACCTCCGCTTCGTCGGCATATGCCGCGCCTCCACCAGCCAGGTCGAAATCGACGCCGCGACCGAACACGGTGTGGTGGTCGTCAACACCCCGGGAAGAAACGCGCGCGCGGTGGCGGAGCTCGCCGTCGGCCTGATGCTCTCGCTGGCCCGGCGAATACCGGAGGCCCACGAATACGTCGTCTCGGGCAGGTGGGACCACCCGGTCGGCGGATACGTCGAGCTGCGCGGAGCCGAGCTCGGCGGTCGCACCCTGGGAATCATCGGACTCGGGGCGATCGGCACGGTCCTGTCCGCGATGGCGGCAGGTCTCGGGATGCGCGTCATCGCATACGATCCGTTCGTGACCCGCCCGGTCGGGGGAGTCGTCATGACCGACCTCGACACAGTCGCGGCTGAATCGGACTTCATTAGTGTCCATGTACCAACGACCGCCGGGACCGCCGGCCTGCTGAACGCGCGGTTCTTCTCACTGACCAAGCCATCGGCCTTCCTCATCAACTGCTCCGATGCCCAGATCGCCGACCGGACCGCCGTCGTCGATGCACTCCGCACGGGCCGGATATCCGCCGCGGCGTTCGACGTGTTCGAGACGCAGCCAATCGCGCCGGACAGCCCGCTCTTGACACTCCACAACGTCATCCTGACTCCGCACGTTGGGGGCGCGACGGAAGAGACGGTGGCCCGCCACTCCCGGATGATGGCGGACGACATTCTCCGATTCGTCAACGGCTCCCAGCCGATCAACATTGTGAATCCGGACGCGTGGCGGCAGCATGACGGATGATCTGGTTATCGTGTTGGACGCCGGGTCCAGCTCGATTCGATGCCACCTCGTCGGTCCTGGCTCCCGTATCGCGAGCTCCGCCGACCGGCCCTGGAGCTACGCGGCAGACCTCGATGCGCCGGGACTCGCGCGCGAGTTCGACGCGGAAGCCTGCTGGGTCTCGGTCCGAGAGGCCATCGGAGAGTGCGTCGGGAGAGTCGCGGACAGTGACGACCTGACCGCGATCGCGGTCACCTCGCAGCGTCAGTCCCTCGTGTTTCTCGATGAAGACGGCGGTGTGCTGTACGCCGGACCCAACTCCGATCTGTGCGCCGTCTTCCAGGGGGCCGCGATCGAGTCCGAGCATGGGTCTCTGCTCTACCGCACTACCGGACACCGGCCCGCGTTTATGATGGCCGCCGGAAAACTCGCCTGGCTCCGGGAGCGCAGGCCCGACGCTTACTCACGCGTCGCCAACGTTCTGACCCTCGCCGACTGGCTGGCTTACAAGCTGTCCGGGCACATGGCCACGGAGCCCTCCCTTGCGTCGGGCGCGGGCCTGTTCGACCTGGACTCACGCCGGCCTGCTTCGCGGATGTTCGACAGCCTCGGCCTGGACTGTCCGACACCGCCCCCATGCGACGCGCTGACCCCAAGGGGCGCCGTCTCAACCGCCGCTGTCGCCGGGCTGTCCGGCCTGCCGGTCGTTGTCGCGGGAGCGGACACCCAATGCGGACTGATCGGCCTGGGAGGTGCGGATACCGGATCGGCCGGTATCGTCGCGGGATGGAGCGCAACGGTCCAGATACTGACCTCCGAAGCTGTCCGGTCACAGGACATGACGACCTGGACAGGGTGCTTCCAGACGCCCGGCCTGTGGACCGTGGAGAGCAGCGCCGGCGACATGGGCAGCGCCTATGGCTGGCTGGCCGACACCCTCTTCGGCGCAGACGGCGCGGCCTACACCCGCATGGACGAGGCCGCCGCCTGGGAGCCCGTCGGCGCAGACGGCGCTATGGCCTACCTCGGTCCGCGGGCCATGAACGTATCCGACGTCGGTATGCAGCTTGGAGGGATCGTCTTTCCGGTCCCGATGACGCTCGGAGGACCGTCGCGGGGCCGGATCGTCAGGGCGACGCTGGAGGGGTTCGCGTACGCGCTGAGGGCAAATCTCGAACAGGCCGAGCGCGTTTCCGGGGTCACCGCGCGCAGGGTCGGATTGGGAGGCGGGATGACCCGCTCTCAGACACTGCGGCGGCTGATGCCCAGCGTGCTCGGTCGGGTCGTCGAGGTTGGACCCGAGCCGGACGCAACGGTCACCGGCGCGGCTCGACTGGCTCTGACGGCCCTGGGCCGGTTCGGATCGCTCGACGAGGCCGCCAGTCGGGCGCGGCTCGATATGGAAGTGATGGAACCGGACCCGCAGGCCGCGGCGGAGTACGACGATCTCTACCAGGCGTGGCAAGATACCCAGGACCGGATCGGGAAGCTCCTGCGGTAACCGGCGCCGCTCACCAGGACACAATTCACTACTCACCGTTCACTATTCACTGCTACAATCCCACAGATGTATTCGGACGAGACAGGAGTCGTTGCCGGGTGACAATGGGCTGGGAACAGCAGAGGCAGGCTGTCGCGGACGCCGCGCGGAAAGTGTCCGACCTTGGGCTGGTGGTCGGCACGGCGGGCAACGTGAGCGCGCGCCTGGAGTCGAATGACCATGCGGAGCTGATGGCTGTGACGCCGTCCGGAGCCTCCTACGAACACCTGACCGCCGAAGACATCGTCGTAACCGACTTCGAGGTAGAGCCGGTTGAAGGTCATCTGCCGCCGTCGTCGGAGAGCCTGCTGCACGTCGGCATCTACCGGAGACGCCCGGATGTCCGCGCGATCATCCACACGCATTCGGTCTATTCGAGTGTCCTGGCGGTCGGCGGCATCGACCTGCCCCCCGTAATAGACGAGGTCGTGGTGTACGTCGGAGGGACGATCCGAGTATCGGCCTACGGCTTCCCCGGCACCGAGCAGCTGGCCGACAACGTCTGTGACGCCCTCGGAGACAACAAAGCGGCGTTCATCGCGAACCACGGCGCGGTGGCCGTCGGTAAGTCGATGAGCGAGGCCCTGGACATCTGCCTCCTCGTGGAGCGCGCGGCGCAGATCTACGTTATGGCCCGGACAATGGGGGAGGTCGCCCCAATTCCGGGAGAATTCGTCGAGGCCGAAACCGCACTCTACAGAATGCGCAGCTCACACATCAGGTAGGTTGACATACATATGGTTACCGTACCCAGCTTCCTGCTCAGAAGGCTCTACGTCAAAGAAACCCTGAAGAATGTCGCCGACGGCTTTGAATTCGAGCTGCGGAACCAGCTCGGCTCCGGGTATGCGTTCAGGGTGTACCCGCTGACTGTCGATGGTGTTGAAGTGGCGGTCGAACACTGCTCATTCGATCTCGACGGCGAGTCGATCGGGTTTGCCGAAGTGTCCACCGAAAGGACGCTGACGCTGGCTATGAACAAGTCGCTGCTGGTCAGGGTGTCCGGCACCCGACTGGAGGCCGGACCTCACAAGATCGGGCTGGGCTTCGACGTTCCGGGTCTCGGAACGCTGAGCTTCGATTTCACCGACACCGTCGCGGATGGCTGACGCCGGACTCCGCGTCGCTGTCACCGGCGCATCCGGGTACATCGGCAGCCTTCTGATCAGCCGGCTGGAGCGCGAAGCCTCGATTGAATTCATACTTGCATTGGACGCCTCTCCCGCAACCGGCAGACGCTCCGACAAGGTGGCCTCTGTCCGCCAGGATGTTACCGAGCCCTTCCCCGACCTCTTCGCCGAACATCGGATAGAAACCGTGGTCCACCTGGCCTACGTGCTGAATCCCGGACGCGATGGGGCCGATGCCCGCCGCGTGAACGTCTCCGGGACCGAGCGTGTGGTGGAGGCATGTGAGGTCGCGGCGGTCCGGCACATCCTCTACCTCAGCAGCACTTCGGTGTACGGAGCGCATCCTGACAACTCCGACTTCCTGACCGAAGACGCCCCGATCAGGCCGGTCCCGGGATTCCAGTACAGCGAGGACAAGGCCCTGGCGGAATCGCTTCTGCGGACCTCTGCCGGACGACTTCCGGCCACGACGGTCACGGTCCTGCGCGGCTGTCCGGTGATGGGACCGAACGCCGACAACTTCATCGCCAAAGCCTTCCGAAAGCCGTTCCTGCCGTCCGTGGGCGGAGCCGACCCGCCGATGCAGTTCGTCCACGAGGACGATCTGATCGACGCGCTGTTCCGGTGCATCGAGCGAACCCCTCCCGGAACATACAACATCGCCGGAGATGGAACTGTCAGGTGGAGCGAAATGGCGTCGATGATGGACACTCCCCTCATCAGGCTGCCCACGTTCGTGCTGTACCCGCTGACGTCAATCGGCTGGCGTCTCGGACTCCAGACCGACTCTCCCGCCGCCGGACTCGACTTCATCAGACACCGGTGGACCGCCAGCGCCGAGAAGCTGAAGAACGCGCTTGAGCTGGAGTTCCGCCACTCGTCACGCGAAGCCTGGGAGTCATTCGTTCGAGGCCGTCCAAGAGTCTAGTGCCCCAACATCCTAGTATTGAAGGGTAACGAAATTACGGCCTGGTAGGGGCGGGTTTGAAACCCGCCCTGTCGTCGCAGGGCGCAAATCCAATCATGCATATATGGGGCACCTGTCACGCCAATCCCGGCTAACCATCATTTCAAAGATTTCGGACTACTAGTGGTTCAACACCCTAGTATTGAAGGGTAACGAGACCATGACTTGGTAGGGGCGGGTTTGCAACCCGCCCTGTCCTTGTAGAACGCAAATCCAACCCTCCATTACTGCCCGTCATTTCAAAGATTTCGATCTACTAGGTTTCCACGGGGAGGAATGATGCACCAGGTACGACTATGGGAGATCACGGCCGGCAGAAAGCTGTCGGAGATACCGGCCAGGTTCACCAGCCTCGAGGAGTGGATCGAGGACTGGTTGGCCGACGACATATCGATGCTCGACCCCGGCCTCCTGGTCATCGGCCGGCAGGTTCGCACGAGCTTCGGCGGTGCGGTGGACCTGCTGTGCATGGACTCTGACGGCAACCTCGTGGTCGTCGAGCTCAAGAGGGGCAGGACTCCACGGGACGTCACCTCTCAGGCCCTGGAGTATTCGTCCTGGGTCAAGGACCTAGAGTTCGATGAGATAACCCGCATAGCGGATTCCTATCCGGGCATTGCGGGCACTCTGGAGACGGCCTTCCGGGAGAAGTTTGGAGAGGACCTGCCCGGCGAGCTCAACCAAGCCCATCGCTCCGTGATCGTCGCCGAGTCCGTGGACGCAAGCACCGACAGGATCGTCCGGTACCTGGTGGAGATGGGGGTCCCGATCAATGTGGCTACGGTGCAGCATTTCGAGGACGCAAGCGGCCGGGAGCTACTGGCGCAGGTCTACCTTATCGAGCCCGAGGAGGTCCAACCAAGGGCCCGGCGTACGTCCGCAAGGTCTGGCTACCGCACCGTGAACGGGCTTCAAGACCTGGCCGACGAAAGTGGCATCGGAGAGGTATACCGGCGGCTTAGGGACGGGGTCCGTGGCATCTTTTTCGCCCAGGGGTACAAGGAGACGGTGGCTTACGTCCGTAGGCTTGAGAATGGCAGGGTACGGACCATGATGTTGGTCGACGCGGTTCCGGGAGACGATGCCGGAGGCGTCAAGTTCGTCGCCCATGCCACCAGGTTCGAGCGGTACATGGACATCGGAATGGACGCGCTGCGGTCCCTGCTGCCGGATAACACGAAGGAGTCGGATGTAAGAGGCTGGAGCGGCAGCTCCCCGGAGGAGCGGGAGTCGGCCCAGGGGTTGGAGGGCTTGTTTCACAGCACAGATGAGGTGGGCGAGTTCGTGGCGAAGCTCTCGGCTGCGCTGGAAAGTCGGTCTCGACCCCTTGGGGAAGAACCTGCATGAGTCTCGCGGCTTTGATCGAGTACAGCCTGCGAAGCCACATGTGGAAGGTGGTGTTGTCCTCCGTCCAAGACGAGGATGGCTTTGGGGAGATGGGTTCGATTGCCGAAGAGAGGAGTTGTTGTCAACGGCGTGCAGGCGTGCCACGTTGCGACAACGAATGAAGGACGTAGGGCTATGACGAGAGGCGACAGTTCATTTCGGGTTCGATACGATGCCCAGCAAGACCAGTGGCGCCAACTCGCCAAACGTCACGATCACCACTACTTGAGGTACCTTGCGCCTCGCGCCCCGGCTGATTTCGTGCTCGTTGCCAAGATGACAAGCATCAGTGAGAAGGAGGCAGCCGAGACTCCCCACGGAGAGCATCCCGCCAAGGGGCTCAATTTGCTCGTTTCCCTGGGCGACCTGATCCTGAACTACGGTGCCCGCCGCCACCTCTGCAAACCTGGAGAGACGTACTACTTGACGGATCTCGGCAAGTGCGCCATACCCCCGAAAAAGGCCAAAGGCAAGCTGGAGGACGAGGAATTCAAGACGTGGTACCCGGCACTTTTGGAGGAGCTGGAGCTGGTGGCCAACCCATGTGCCACAGTCATTCCGGTCGGCAGCGCGACAGGTAAGTTTCTCAGGAGGCATCCAGACTTTCCCTACCTCCTGACAGAACCCATTCTCCACTGGAGCACGGCGGCAACCGCTGCGGCCAAGATGGCTGGCAGCCTCTTCCCGCAGGAATGGAAGGAGTTCCGGCAAACTACAACCTGGGAGGACCTGCGTGCAAGCACGGAAGAGATTCTTGTCGAAGCCAGGCTAGGCCAAGACATAGAGGATTTCGATCATCGATTCAAAGGTAGATTTAGGGACATCCACATGAACTACATGTTCACCTACAAGAAGGAAATGCCCCTTAGGCGGCCTAGTCAGAGCCAAACATAGCTCGTATGGGGCCTGCCCTGGAATCATGGCCCTATTGAACTGGGCTGGACGACACATCGGCAGGTCGGGACCTCTTGCGTTCCTCTACCGTGTCACGCCAACACCACCGGGAGGCCGACTACAATGGCAAGGGAGCGGAATCTAGTCTAGAGGACATATGATGACAACGAACCAGACATCTGAATTGATGAGTTCCATCTACGAAGACCTCAGAAGAGGAGTTGGCTCCTGGGAAGTCTGGAAGGAGATCAATAGTCAACTATCTTTGAATCCCGCCGGCCACTTCGAGTTCTTTGATTCTGTCCAGGTTGCACTCTTGGATTCGGTGCTCCTGGCGATTTCCAGAGTTCTCGACGAAAATCCTAAGGCGATGTCAATTCCCAATCTAATGAAGACCGAATCAGCATTGCGCAATAGCAAGTTGAAGGGCGCCGTAGAGAATCTCTTGCTGAAGTACAAGACGACGTCACGGAAGATTGCGCAACGTCGAAATCAGTACATCGCACATAATCAACGCAGAAACCGACGCAGTCCGCAAGGTCAGCTCCATGCGGTAGACATAGACAATTTCCTCGCCTCTATCGTGGATGCTTTTCGAGAACTTGGGGGATTCCTGGAGAGCACAGACTACGTCTTCGACCACGTCCATGAGAGTCGTAAGAGGGAGACCACCAAGGTCATAAAGGTTCTGCAACAAGACTGGGAGAACCGTCGTCCCCGCAACCGTCGCTCACGAACCAGTTAAGCGTTCCAACGAGCACCGAAATCGATTTTCGATAGTTCACCCGCTTCAAAGCTGGGCCAACGGTAAAGCGTCGGCGTACTCGATTACGAAGACCACACTGGCGCCTCACCTCCTAAAGATGAACATGAAGGCGACTGAGTTCTCGCACTTGCTGGCGACGGGTGAGAGCTTCCATACCAGCGACGTCGAATTGCTCCCAACCGACTAGTAGATCGAAATCTTTGAAATGACGGGCAGTAATGGAGGGTGGATTTGCGTTCTACAACGACAGGGCGGGTTTCAAACCCGCCCCTACCAAGTCATGGTCTCGTTACCCTTCAATACTAGGGTGTTGAACCACTAGTAGACCAACATCATTGAAATGAGGTTTGAAAAGGTGTATTGCTCCGGGAGGTTCAATCATATGATTGAACGGAGGAGGAATCGCCATGTCTGCCAAGAAGTACCGTATCAGACTGACAATAGACGAACAGCAGGAACTGAAGGCGCTGGTTTCCCGGGGTCGGACTGCGGCGTATAAACAGACCCATGCGCGCATACTGCTGATGAGCGATGAGTCACGCCAGGACGGTGGAATGAAGGACGCAGACATATCCAGCGCGCTCGGCGTAGGTCTGGCAACGGTTGAGCGAGTGCGCCGACGCTGTGTGGAGGAGAGCATCGAGTCGGCGCTGAACCGCAAGAAGCAGTTGCGTCGCCGCCAGAAGAGACTGGATGGTGAGGGTGAAGCACACCTGATAGCTATAGCCTGCGGCGAACCGCCGCATGGTCGGGCGAGTTGGACCCTGAGGCTGTTGGCTGACCGGCTGGTGGAATGTGAGATAGTAGAGAGCATCAGCACCGAGACGGTTCGGAGGGTGTTGAAAAAAACGAACTCAAGCCTTGGTTGAAGCAGAGTTGGTGCATCCCACCCGAACAGAGTGCCGACTTTGTGTGCGCAATGGAAGATGTGCTCGAGGTCTACCAGCGCCCATATGAAGGAAACGAAGTGTTGGTGTGCATGGACGAGACGAGCAAGCAGCAGGTCAGGGAGACGCGAGCGCCGCGTCCTCCGGCGCCCGGAGCAGTGTCAACTTACGAATACGAATACGAACGCAATGGGGTGAGCAGCCTGTTCATGCTGTTTGCGCCGCTGGACGGGTGGCGCAGGGTCGAGGTCAGGGAGCGTCGCACGAAAGTGGACTGGGCGCATGTGATAAAGAGACTGGTCGATGAGGACGATCCTGACAGAGACAGGATCGTGCTGGTGATGGACAACCTCAACACCCACAGGCTGTCCTCACTGTACGAGGCTTTCGAGCCCGCCGAGGCGAGGCGTATAGCTGAGAGGCTCCAGATACACCACACTCCCAAACATGGGAGTTGGTTGAACATGGCTGAGATAGAGATCGGTGTACTGGCTCGACAGTGTCTGGACCGTCGCATACCTGACAGGGCCGTTCTGCGTCGTGAGGTGGAAGCGTGGCAGGAGTGCCGCAATCGGGACGTGGTGCGCGTGAGCTGGCGCTTCACCACCGAGGATGCGCGCATCAAGCTGAAAGCGCTCTACCCTTCAATACTAGGGTGTTGAACCACTAGTGGTTCAGCATGTTTGTATTGAAGGGTAACGAGACCATGACTTGGTAGGGGCAGGTTTGCAACCCGCCCTGTCCTTGTAGAACGCAAATCCAACCCTCCATTACTGCCCGTCATTTCAAAGATTTCGATCTACTAGCGTATTCCCAACTTGGATATGAGGGACAACATGGAAGGCTGCGATGACCTACCCCTGTCAGCCCCTGATGGGAGAGGGCTAGAGCCTGCCCCGGCTGAGGCCGGGGGTGAGGATGATAGACTACCCAGGCAGCAGCATCGAGCGGGCATCAAACGAACGAAACACGGCGTCCCGCCCCTGGGCGATACTGAGAGACTATGCGAGCTTCCACCAAGTCGGTAGTGATCGACGTCGACACAGGCACCGATGATGCGATCGCGCTGGTAATGGCCGTCAACTCTCCGGAGCTCGACATCCTGGGCGTGACGACCGTCGCGGGCAACGCGCGCCTACGCGACACAACCCGCAATACGATCAGACTCCTCGACCACCTCGGCAGGCCGGACATTCCGACCTCGGTGGGAGCCGACCGGCCGCTATCAGGCCGGTTCGACTACGCGTACCACTATCACGGGACCGGAGGACTGACGACATCGCTGACGGCTACAGACTCCGTACCCGTGTCTGCGCGGGCCGTGGAGTTCATTCAAGATCAGGCATCCACCCGACCCGGAGATGTGACGCTGATCGCGTTGGGCCCGCTGACCAACGTCGCAGAAGCCATTCGCGAAGAGCCGCGACTGCGGAATTGGCTGCGGGAGATCGTTGTCATGGGGGGTGCGGTGGAAACGCCTGGCAACGTCACGCCCTTTGCGGAGTTCAACATCCACAGCGACCCTCGGGCGGCGAACGTCGTCCTCGGTTCAGGAATCCCAATCACTCTTGTCGGCCTCGATGTCGGCAACAGCGTAGCGTTCGGGCGTGCTGACACCGGCTGGCGCTCAGCCGCCTCTATCGGCGGGGAGATGGTGTCCCGGATCGTGGAAGGCTGGTTCGACTTACACCCGGATCGTGGTCGTTGCGTTCTCTGCGATCCGATCACCGTCGCGGCCGCCATCCGGCCCGATCTGTTCGACTATCGTCAGGCCGCTGTGGCTGTGGACGAACTCGGCCCGGAGAGGGGCAGAACAAGAGCGGATTATGGGCCCGGCAATGTCAGCGTCACGCTCGACGTGGACGTGGAACGGACGCACAAATTCGTTCTCGACCGTCTGAAGCCAGCCCATTCGCCCTGAGCGCCGCCACCACACGGAGCGCGCACGTCCCACCCGCATCCGAACGCCGGCAGTGGCAGGATCGCTACGCGCCATCCACTGTTCACCTGGCTGGTGGTCGGTCACTCTCATTCACAATTCACCATTTGACATTCGCGGCTCCATACCCTAGAGTAGAACATGCGTACTTACAGACGCACCCGAAACCTGACATCTGACACCCGAGAACCACCATGTACTACATCACCAACATATACGCACTCAAGACCCTCGCCGATGACATCAGCAACACAACTACCGATGTCCGCGACGTCATCGACAAACTACACGACATCGCGCGGGGACGCACACCACGCGCCAACACCCGCGACCGCATCGCCGCCACACGTATCCTCCTAGACAGAGGCTTCGGCAAAGTCCCCAGGCGCGCCGACTACAACCCCGATCGCCACCAGACACCTGTCCCAGACCACGACAGACCCGTGGAACCCTCACACAATCCCACACCGACCACACCCGGAACCGTGGCGCAGCTCGACGAGTCCCTGCACGACTCCCTCGGTCCCGCGCCATCAGTCGAGCCGGACCCGGCGCCATCGTTCGAGCCGGACACACAGTCCACCACGGACAGCCACATCGTCGACGTCATCGACACCCAGGACTACATCCTCATGGTCACCGACAACGGTCACACTCTGGTGACCGTTCTCACCGACATTCTCAGGGCCGACGACGATGACCCGGCCGTCAGGCCATGCCACCAGATCGCGGTCGCCAGGATCCTCCTGGACCGCACCCTCGGCTCGGACTGTGAACCTCCCAAAGACTCCATCCCTCCCGAGGATGTTCCGTACACCCAGGAGTGGCTGGAAGACGGATACCGCCAGCTCAACGAGATCACCCTTAGGGTTATGGCGAGCCCGCCGAAGTACACCCACCTGACCGCTGAGGAGCGCGAATACAGGCTGGGTGAGATCTACAAAGAGCTAAAAGGCCAGGCACGCCGGACCCGGCTACACCGGCTACACCGGCAGGCTCGACGACTACGACCCGTGACCGACCGGTGGCTAGCGCCGTATCCAGATGAAATAGATGCTGCGCCGCTACTCGTCATTCCGCGAAAGCATGTCCCGTACCCCGATACGGGGCAGGAATACACAGACTCAACGGCGTCTGTCGCTGTCAAACCATCTGGAAACGGTACTGGCAGTGGGCCTATTGCGAGGTGTCCACGTACTTCCGGACGGTGTTCCAACCGTCTCCGAGCACGGCCCTGATGTTCTGCGTGGTGACCTGTTCGACTTCCTCGACGTCGATCCCCTTGATCTCAGCCAAAGTCCTCGCTACAGCGGCCACATGACGCGGCTCCGTCCAGTTCTCCCGCTTCGCCTTGAACGGCTGGGGCGCGGCATCGGTCTCGAGGACAATGTGGTCCAACGGGATCCTTGCGGACGCGGCCTGGAGATGGGGAAGCCGGAGGAGTGGACGCGCCAGCGAGACGTAGAATCCCAGGTCGATCACACGGCGCGCCGTAGCCAGGTCGCCCTGGAAGTAGTGCATAACACCCCCAACGTCATATGCGCGTTCCTCGCGCAGAACACGGAACACCTCGTCGTGAGATTCACGACTGTGGAAGACGATCGGCAGACCGAGCTCGCGGGCCAGCCTGATCTGCTCTCTGAACGCGGGGTACTGGATCGCCCGGTCGGGCGCGCCTTCCATGAAGTCCAGCCCGATCTCGCTCATCACCAGCACCTTGTCGGACGACAACGCGATCTGTCGCAGCTGCTCGCTCGTCTCGTCCACGAAAGGATCACGGATGTCCATCGGATGGATTCCGACACCGGAGAAGAAGCCGTCGTACTGCGAGGACAACTCAACAGACCGCCGCGTCGATTCAATCGTCGTTCCCGCCGAGATCACCGCCCGCACCCCGTCCCGCGCGGCCCGGTCCAGTATCCGGCCAACCTCAGCGTCGGGGAACGAGTCCAGATGAACGTGGCAATCGAGAAACATCTCAGCGTGCGACCGTCAGCTTCCGGGCCTCTGCCGCTTCGTCCAACCACTTCCAGGCGTCTTCAGGCAGCCACCCCTGGTAGGGCTCCTGGATTCCAATAATCAGCAGATTATCTTTCTGGTTCTTGACGATCCCTTCGAGGGGTTGATTCACTCCACCTACCCGCCATAATGCTTATCGTAACGTGGTCAACCGTCCGCTCGGTCATTATACTACCCTTGAGTATCGTTGCCCGCGTTGTGCGGGCACTGTCGTGTGAGGGTGGTTTGAAACGTCGAGCGTGGACGGCTGGGAGAATCGCCATCGGCATCGCTGCGAGCGCGGGACTCGGATGGCTGGCGGCCCGTGGACTCGACTGGGGTGACGTACTGGACACCCTGGGAGACGTTTCACCCGCCCTGCTGACGCTCGCCGTTGCCGTATTCATGCTCGCAACCTACCTCAGGGCGCTCCGGTGGCGAATCCTCTTCGTCAACGGAGAGGTGTCCACCAATCGGCTGTTCATAATCCAGAACGTCGGCATCGGTCTGAACAACATCGTTCCCATCAGGGTTGCAAGCGAGGTGGCGCAGCTTGCTATACTGTCGCTGCGAGACCGGGTGCGGCCCGCGGTAGCCCTCGCGACACTCGGCATGGAGCGCGTCCTGGACGCGGTCGCAAGCAGCCTGATACTGCTCATCGCCTTTCTCATGATCCCGGAATTCGATACATTCGGTCTGTACGTGTGGGGAGCGCTTGGGTTCGCGCTGGTATGCGTCGCGCTCGTCCGGCTGCTCGCCTGGGGAGGTCCGGGGATAGCATGGTTTCGCCGCCTGCCGTTCCTCGTGTCATTCAGCCTTGCGGTCCGTGACCTCGAGCGCGAACGGATGAGACTCGCCGTCTCAGGCGCGATGACCGTAGCTTATTGGATTCTCGTCGGAATCACCTCCTGGATTCTCGCGAGCTCGATCCAACTGCCGATCACTCCGGTGACCGCCACAATGGTTATCACGGGAACTATCTTCTTTGCGACCGCCGTCCCGGCTGCGCCGGCTGCTATTGGGACCTTTGAATTCGCCGTGGTTTACGTACTGGGCCTGTTCGGTGTAGACCGCGAATCGAGCTTCGGATTCGCGATCATCACCCATGCCGTATTCTTCCTTCCACCTACGATCATCGCGCTGGTCTTCTTCCCCAAGGAGGGTATCGGATCGATCAGCCGGCTCAGGTCTCTGATGGCCGCGCGATCTCAGCGTCCGGAGGACGCCGTATGAGTCCCCCCGTCCGCCTGAAGGTGCGGGCCTGGCTGATACCGTTCGGCTGCGCCATGCTGCTCCTCGCGGCCTGCGACCAGCCGGACCCGGAACCCACGCCAACACCGGTGTGGACACCAACCGCGGAGCCGTCCCCCACCGCGGAGCCGTCCCCCACCGCGACCCCGGAACCTACTGTTACACCGACGCCGCTATCGCCCACGCCGGTCCCGACACCCCCAGAGCCGACGCCGACCGTCGTCGTGCCCACCGCAATCCCCGCGCCTGTTACGGCGACGCCGGCGCCCACCCCGGACATCCGGGTCCGCGGAGGCACACTGAACCTGTCGACGGAGAATGGAATTGCCCACCAGGACGTACACCTAGACGTCTCCCCTGCCCTATCTACGTGGGGACCTGGAATGGTGTATTCGCGCCTACTTCGACTGAGGTCCGGGCCCGAAATCGAGCTGCCCAGCCTCGTCGTGGAGTGCGACCTGTGCGATAGCTGGACCATGGAGTCTCCAACTTTGTTCCGGTTCAACCTTCGACCGGATGCCCGGTGGCAGGACCTCGCTCCGGTGGACGGACGGCGCGTCAGGGCCGACGACGTGGTCTTCAGCTACATACGCCAGGGCAATTCCGTCAGCCCAAACGCTCCGCTGCTCCACAACGTGACCGAGGTGCGGGCCGAAGATCCAACCACCGTGCGCGTCACCTTTCGCTCTCCTGACGCGGACGGGATCTTGGCGCTCGCGGACGGGCACTCAAAGATCGTGGCGAGAGAGGCGGTCGATCTGAACGGCGACCTGAGAGACGGGCCGACGGTCGGCTCCGGTCCATGGATTCTGGACAGCACCGGGGACAATGAGCACGCTTTCTCCCGGAATCCCGGCTACTACGGTCCATCCCCGCCTCTGTTGGACGCCATCAGCATCAAGGTATTGCCCGATGATCAGACGCGGAGCGCGGCTTTCCAGGTCGGTCGAATCGACATCACGAGGATGGAGCCATCGGAGTGGACGGAGCACTCGCGGGGATCGACCAATGTCCCGTTCCTTGGCGTTCCACAACCGGGGATGGGCGTGGAAATTGCCTTCAACACCACCGAATCGCCGTTCGACGATATTCGCGTGCGCCGCGCCGCCATGCTGGCCATGGACCCGTTGAAAGCGATCAGGGAGCACTGGGGCGGATTCGGTTTCATCGGTCCTGGGTTCCCGGTGGCGTCACCGGAATGGCTTCTGCCTGAAGACAATTTGGCGCAGCGGTTCCACCGGACCGACGACGCTCGGTCACTTCTGGAGAGCGCGGCGCCTGGCAGACCGGGACCGGTCACCATCACTGTCGGAGACTTCGGTCAGCCCTACCTCAATCATGCGCACGCGATATCCGTCGAGCTGGGCAGCGTCGGATTCGACACCAAAGTCGATATAGTCAATCGTCGCCACTTCGGCGAGAACGTCTGGCTGGGCGGCAACTACCAGCTCATGGTCGGACCGCCGGCGCCCGTCTCCATGCCCAACAGCTACCTGCTCCCTGTCCTCCACTCCGACGGTGTCTGGAATACCACCGGCCACCGGGATCAGACGCTCGACGGGCTGCTGGAAGCCCAGGCCGTCACGTCCGATAACGACCTGCGGGCGGACCTGATCCGCCAGATCCAGGAACGTATCCTCGATCAGGCCTACCGATTCATGCCAACGGCCCGTGTTGACATCTGGACGTGGAACCAACAGGTACGGGACTTCTATCCCAACTTCGCCGCATTCGAGTACCACCACTGGTCCCGGGTATGGGTCAGCCCCTAGGCATACACCTCTCCAGCGCGTCCTCGAGCGTTGACCAGGCGAGCAGGGCGCACTTTATCCGGACCCGGAAGTCACGGACTTTGGCCAGGCTACCGAGCGCGCCGAGCGCGACCAGCATATCGGATGTCGGCTCCGGCCCCTGCATCATCCGGTGAAAATCCGAGGAGAGCCTGTCGGCCTCCTCGATGGTCAGGCCCTTGATGGCTTCGGACAGCATCGAGCCGGTTGCCTGGTTGATCGAACATCCGGCGCCCTGAAACCCGACCTGCGCGACACGCGCCTCGTCGTCGAGCCGGATTTGCAGGTGGATCTCGTCGCCGCAAAATGGATTGACGCCGTCCGCCACAATGTCGGCCCCACTTACTCGGCAGGGGTTTCGGGGATTGCGGCGATGGTCCAGGATCACGTCGTCGCGATATATCTCGTCGAGATTACCCTGCACCATCCGAGAAGTACCTGAGCGCCCGCTTCACCGAGTCCACCAGTGTGTCGATCTCTTCCTCCGTGTTATAGAGGTAGTAGCTGGCGCGCGCCGTCGCGATGACGCCAAGCTGCCGCATCAACGGCATGGTGCAATGGTGGCCGGTACGCACTGCAATCCCATCACGGTCGAGGAACGTTCCGAGGTCGTGCGGGTGAACGATGTCGGAGTTAAACGAGATGATTCCGCCCCGCTGTTCGGGATCGCGCGGACCGAAGATGTCGATGTCCTCTTCGAGCTCCTTGAACGCGGCGAGAGCGTATGCGCTGAGCTTGACCTCGTGCGCGCGGACGTTGTCCATCCCGATCTCGTTCAGATAGTCGATTGCCGCTCCTAACCCGATCGCGTCAGCGATATTGGGCGTCCCGGCCTCGAACTTCATCGGCAAGGCATTCCAGGTGGCCCGGTCATACCAGACCTCGAGCACCATCTCGCCCCCACGAAGGAACGGCTCCATCCCGTCGAGGATCTCACGCCGTCCGTACAGCGCGCCTATTCCGGTTGGCCCGAGCATCTTGTGCCCACTCAGCGTCAGGAAGTCACAGTCGAGCGCCTGAACATCGATGGGTAGATGCGGGGCGCTCTGGGTGGCGTCGATCAGAACGGTCGCGCCAACGGCGCGCGCTTTTGCCACCAGATCGCCGATCGGAGTGATGATCCCGATCCCGTTCGACATATGCACCGCTGCGAGTAGCTTGGTCCGCGGAGTGATGAACTCATCGACCCTCGACATGTCCAGCGTCTGATCCACGTCGGACATCGGAAGGACCCGGAGCGTTGCGCCCTTGTCCCGCGCGACCTTCTGCCAGGGCACCAAGTTCGAGTGGTGTTCGTACGGCGTTACCACGATCTCGTCGCCCTCGCGGATGTTCTCCTGCGCCCAGGTGTTGGCGACGAGGTTCAGCGACTCGGAGGCGTTCCGGGTCCAGATGACCTCCTCCGGATGTTCGGCTCCTATGAACCGGGCGACCTTGCTCCGCGCGGCCTCGTAACGGTCGGTCGCCTCCTGGCTGAGCGCGTGGACCCCACGGTGAACGTTGGCGTTGTAGCCTTCGTAGTAGTCCACAAGCGCCTGGATGACCTGGCGCGGCTTTTGGGTCGTGGCGGCATTGTCCAGATAGACCAGTGGCTTGCCGTACACCTCCCTGGACAGGATCGGAAAGTCCTCCCGCACCTTGTAAACGTCGTACATCCTCTTACCTTGCCGCAATGGGCCGGTCTCGATCGGGTCGAGACGGTAGTCAGTCGGTTCTCTAAACGTCCAACTCGATGTCGTCCCCGTCCACGCGGACCGGGAACGTGTCGATCGGCACCACCGCCGGCAGCGCGGTCACGTCGCCGGTTCGAACGTCGAAGCAGGCGCCGTGCCTCGGGCACTCGATCTCGTAGCCCTCGAGGAAGCCCTGTTCCAGGGACCCCTCGTCGTGCGGGCAGACGTCGTCTATCGCGTAGAACGTTCCATCCACGTTACAGACCGCGATCGCGCGATCGTCGACCTCATAGACCTTGGCTGTCCCGGCAGGGACGTCCTCTACCTTTCCAACCTTCACGAACGCCATGGCGCATCACTCCTGAAATCAGTTCCGGTTGTTCCGGAACGCTATCGGCTGGGGCTTCGACGCCCCTCCGGCCGTCAATACGTAGCTTCTGTCGACAAGATCGCCAATCGTCTTGGAGCTGAGAATCCGGTAAACGGCCAGCTCAACCTCCTGCCACACCTCCCGCTGGGCGCATGACGGAACGTGAATGCACATCTTCAGGTCTTCCAGGCAAGCGACGAGGTTTTCGCGCGCGCCGAGGCAGTCCATCACGGTGTTCAGACTGATCTCGTCGGGTTCGACCGCGAGCGCGTGTCCTCCTTGAGGACCTCGCTGCGACCTAACCATCCCCGCCCTGCCCAGAGCGTGGAGCACTTGCGCGAGATACGGCTCGGGGATCATCGTCCTGCTTGCGATTTCGCTGGCTCGCACCGGCGCGTTCTGGCGGTGCATTGCCAGATCGACGAGCGCCCTCACGCCATAGTCCACTTTCACCGGTATGTGCATGTCTCCACCTCCCGCGGAGAGGTCGCCGCCTCTACTCCGTGGAAATCGTCCCGTTCTTCCCAACGTCGAGCGCCGACGCCAGTGTATGCACTGGCAGCGTCGCGCACTTGATTCGTGTCGGGTAGTTCGACACGCCCTCGAGTATCTCCAGATCACCCAGAATCTCATAATCGAAGTTGTCGCCGGCATTCCTGGTCAGCAGGAGCCTGAAGTTGTCAACGACTTTCTGCGCATCTACCGAACTTCGGCCTTTCACCGCCTCGCTCATCATCGACGCCGCGGCCTTTGAAATCGCGCACCCGGCGGCGAGGTATCCTATGTCCTCGATGCCGCCGTCCGCATCCAGCATCAGATACACCGAAATCTGGTCACCACAAAGTGGATTGAACCCCTCAGCACTCCGGTCCGCGTCGTCTATCTTCTTGAAGTTGCGCGGTCTGCGGTTGTGGTCCATCACAACCTCGGCGTACAGGTCCTGAAGATCATTCATTGGGCCAGTCCCTCAAACGAAAACTCGTACTTAGGTATCGCTTCGAGGAACGAGCGCTCGATGTAATCGTGCAATTCCGGCTCCTCGACCGCGTCGATGATCTCTGAAGCGAACCCGAATATGAGCAGCCTGCTCGCGGTCTCGAGATCGACACCGCGGCTGCGCATGTAGAAGACCGTGTCCTTGTCTATGTTGCCTGCCGTCGCCCCGTGGCCACACTTCACGTCGTCCGCCCATATGTACAGCGCCGGCTTGGAGTCCACCTCCGCGTCCGCTGAAAGCAGCAGGTTTTTGTCGGACTGGAGGGCGTCGGTCTTGATCGCGCCCTCACGCACGAACACGGTGCCGCCGAACACAGCCCTCGACCGGCCGGCGAGGATGCCCTTGTAGCGTAGATTGCTCGTCGAGTTCGGCAGGGTATGGTCGATGTTGATGAAGTTGTCCAGATGCTGCCTTCCGTTGGTGAGATACAGTCCGTCCAACGAGGTCTCACATCCATCGCCGATCATCACGTACAGATCGTGCCTGCCCAGCCCGACGCCCTTGTAGAACGCCGCCGAAGAGAACCGGCTGCCATCTTTCTGATGGATTCTAGCCACACCTATATGATAGGCGGAATCGCTCTCGTCCATCAGTCGATAGTGATCGACCTGCGCGCCCTCCTCAACGACGATCTCGGACACCCCATTGGTAAGGTAAGTGTTGTCGCCGAGGCCGACGTAGCTCTCGATGATAGTGGACTCTGACTCCGACCCGGCTACCACGAGCACCCGCGGGTGCGCGGCGAAATCTTCGTCATCCGTCGATACAAATGCCAGGTGTATTGGGCGGTCGACCTGCGCGCGCCCAGGCACGTGGACGAGAGCGCCGTCGCCGATGAAGGCGGTGTTGAGCGCAGCAAACCCATCGTCCTCGATCGAAGCCAGAGCGCCGAGGTGTTGCCGGGCAACTGCGCCGTCGCCCTCAAGCGCACCCGAGAGGTTGGAGACCGTAATGCTCTCATGTTCATGGACGGTGGACAGATCGGACATGAATCTTCCATTGACGAAGACCAGCGTATTCCAGTCATCCACCCAGGGCACTGCGCTCCGGACCTCGTCGATCGGCGGAATGTCCAACAGCGCTGGAAGGGAAAACTCAGCGCGTGCCACGGGCGCGACGTTGGTGTACTTCCACGCCTCGTTACCCCTGCGTGCTGTTGGGAACCCCAGCCGCGAGAAGTTGTCGAAGCCCCTCTGACGGAGCGTGTGCAGCCACTCAGGCCCCGCAAAAGGCTGGCTGGCGTACTGTTCGGCGTAGCGGTCGTATGTTGTTAGGGTCTGTGTCATTCTCTAGATATGTATCTCTTCGAGCGGCACCAGCTGCTGAGCAACCGGGTCAACCGCCATGAACAAGCCTTCGAGCGCGTAGGCTCCAAGTAGTGGTGTCGTGTTTTCTTCATTGAATAGAACGAAGGTCATGATTTCCTGACCGTCAAATCTCAGCCATGTCTGGCCGTAATCCAAGTCCTTAACCTCACCCTGACCGAATCGAACTCGCCGCTTCCCGGCGGGCTGCACACCTAGATCTCGCAGAATTGGAGTTGGAACAGACGTAATGAATGCTCCGGTATCCACGAGAGCATCGATCGCAATCCATCGCTCCCTCGCTGGACCGCCAACTTCGATTTCTACGTGGAAGCTCCCCAACTTCATGTCTCCTGTTTCAGTGTTATACCATTTGGGTCAGGTCGCTATGTGTTGTAAGAGTTTGAGTCATTTCTCAAGCAATCTTTAAGTCGTCAGAAGTGGTCCAATTCAACCGAAGCAGTCCTGACACTCGTGAATCTCATGCTGAGTTGAGTCACGAGCCTCCTTCTCAGTACGGAATACCTTCCACTTGGGTTCTTCTGCCCACTCTTTTACATGTTTACAAGTCTCATTGTGAAGAGTGATCCTGACAGAATCAGAGTTGAGCCAGTAACGCAAGCTTCACGCCTCTTCAATCACTGAACACTGACTACTAGCCACTAACCACTACCTCCCTTACTATCCAGTCGTAGCCTTTGTCTTCTAGTTCCAGCGCCAGATCCTTGCTCCCGGATCTGACAATCCGACCGTCCACCAAAACGTGTACGTAGTCGGGCGTGATGTAGTTGAGGATGCGCTGGTAGTGGGTGACCAGCACGATCGCCTTGTCCGAGCCTCTGAACGAATTGACGCCGTCCGCCACGATCCGCAGCGCGTCTATATCCAGACCGGAGTCCGTCTCGTCAAGCAGCGCCAGGCGCGGGTCCAGCAGCGCGAGTTGCAGTATCTCGTTGCGCTTCTTCTCGCCGCCTGAGTAGCCCTCGTTCACAGACCGCCTAACCAGGTCGTCGTCGATGTTGACGAGCCGGCGCTTCGAGTCCAAAAGCCGGTCGAACTGCCGGACCGACAACGCGGACTCTCCGTTGTGTTTGCGAATGGAGTCCACCGCGGCCTTGAGGAACTGCCACGTTCGTACGCCCGGCAGCTCCACCGGATACTGCATCGCCAGGAAAATGCCCTCGCGGGCGCGGTTCTCAGGGAACCAGCCCAAGATGCTCTTGCCGTCGAACAGGATGTCGCCGGAGGTCACCATATACTCGGTCCGACCGGCCACGACATTGGCCAGGGTGCTCTTACCGGAACCGTTCGGCCCCATGATGGCGTGAACCTCGCCCGCGTCAACGGTGAGGCTGACCCCCTTCAGGATTTCGGTGTCTTCGATTGAAACGTGTAGGTTGCGTACTTCGAGCATTGCCTGTTATATGTCCCGCCTTCGATTACAGCTTCCAAAGTAGATTGGCTGCGTGTCAGCCTTTGAGATGTAGCGAATGGCCTGGGTTGGTTCTTCTTTGTCATACCTGCGGTGGAGCATACTTGTAGAGAAGACCGTGTCGTGCGTGAGCTTCAACCTGACTCCTCACAACCGCCTGCGACTTCTGCTCACCTGGGATGGCCTGGGTTCCAGGGGCGGCCTTGTGCGGTTCTCCAGCCGAGAGATTAGTTCTGCGGCATCCTCAATACCTTCGCCGACTGAACTATCCGTAAGCCAGTCTTCATAGAAATTCGTGTGCATCATGCCAACGGACCTGTACAGTTCCCGCACTCTCCTTGGATCGTCAGTCTCATACGACAAATCATCGGCAATTTCTGACAGGTCGGAGTGAGCCGTGTTCCTCCACCCACGGAACTTGGCGATAGACTTCAGGTAGTGCGCCACCGCGCCCCATGCCTTTTCCGACGCCTGGGGCAGGTCGCCCAACTCGAGCTGCTCCTCCGTGTGTCGAAGGAATCGTTCGCTTGTTTCTACGTGATTCTCTATCTCGGCCTGTGTCAAATCTGGCTCCGGACTACCCGACCGCCCCTTCCAAGCTGACCCGCAGCAGCTGGCTGGCCTCTGCGGCGAACTCGAACGGGAGCTCCTTGAAGATGCCCCTGCAGAAGCCGTTGATAATCATGTAGTTGGCCTCTTCCTGGTCTATCCCACGCTGCTGTAGGTAGAAAAGCTGGTCGTCGTTGACCTTGGACGTCGTCGCCTCGTGGCCCATCTGGGCTGTCGGGTTCCTGACCTCGATGTACGGGACCGTATGCGCGCCGCACTCGTCGCCTATCAGCAGGCTGTCGCACTGCGTGAAGTTTCTGGCGCCGGATGCCGAAGGCATGATCCGCACCATCCCGCGGTAGGTGTTCTGCGCGCGGCCGGCGCTAATCCCCTTTGCGACGATCGTGCTCTTGGTGTTCTTCCCCATGTGGATCATCTTCGTCCCAGTGTCGGCCTGCTGGTAGTTGTTCACAAGCGCGACGGAGTAGAACTCTCCGACCGAGCTGTCACCCTGAAGGATCACGCTCGGGTACTTCCAGGTGATCGCCGATCCGGTCTCCACCTGGGTCCAGCTGATCTTGGAGTTACGGCCCCGGCAGGCTCCTCGCTTCGTGACGAAGTTGAACACGCCGCCGTTCCCGTCTTTGTCGCCGGGATACCAGTTCTGGAGGGTCGAGTACTTGATCTCCGCGTCGTCGAGCGTAACCAGCTCTACAACTGCCGCGTGAAGCTGATGGGTCTTGCGGATGGGCGCCGTGCATCCTTCCAGATAGCTGACGTAGCTCCCCTTGTCGGCTATGATCAGCGTCCGCTCGAACTGGCCGGAATCCAGCGCGTTGATCCGGAAGTACGTCATCAACTCGATTGGACACCGTACTCCCGGCGGAACGTAGCAGAACGAGCCGTCGCTGAACACTGCCGAGTTCAGCGTCGCGTAGAAGTTGTCCGTATAGGGGACCACCGAGCCCAGGTACTTCCGCACGAGCTCCGGATGCTTCTGGACGGCCTCAGAGATCGAGCAGAACACCACCCCGGCGTCTTCGAGCATCTGCTGGTACGTCGTGGCGACTGACACGCTGTCCAGGACCGCGTCGATGGCGACGCCGCTCAGCTTCTTCTGCTCCTCCAGAGGTATCCCCAACTTGTCGAACGCCTCGAGGATCTCGGGGTCAACCTCGTCAAGGCTCTTGGGGCCGTCCTCCTGCGACTTGGGCGCCGCATAGTAAACGATGTCCTGGAAGTCGATATCGGGATAGCTGACGTTCGCCCAGGTTGGCTCCTCCAGCCCAAGCCGCTCCCAGTGCCGGAAGGCCTTGAGCCGCCATTCAAGCATCCACTCGGGTTCGTTTTTCTTTTGAGAGATGAACCTGACCGTGTCCTCGGACAGCCCCTTGGGAGCGGTCTCAGACTCGTAATCAAACTCGAAACCCCACTTGTACTGGGACTCCTCGATACCGGTTTCCCTGGAGATGACCTTCTGTGTGGTCATGCGAAGTTACGCTCCTCGCCTTTGTTGATCAATCTAGTCAAGAATACACTGATCAGTATAACGAAGGCCCGTTCGGAGGGTCAAATGATTCTCAAGCTCCCGGCGTAGACGGGAACACGAACATAGTCGGTATGACCACAACCGCCCAGAACCACCCGACAGCCGTGGAGATCACCGCCTTCCACCATGACAGGTCGTGTGTTCGCTTGATGGACACAGTCGCCGTGACCAGCACCCACAACCTCCCCAGGTTCAGCGCGATCAAGAAGATCGCCGGAACCCCGATCAGAATCCACAGGATCAGCGGAGCGTAGCAGATACCGATGGCACGCACGGTTGCTCTGTAGCCGGCGCTCCCCCCGAACAGCCGCCCGGCCAGCAGCCACGCGAACACCGACCATACGAACCAGCCGGTAAAGACGCTGGAGACCGCAACGATCAGGCTCAGGTTCTGATCGTAGTCGAACCCCGGCCGAGCTGGGTCTTGAAGCACCTGCCAGACTCCCAGCCCGAACGCGACCCCGGCTATCAGCACGATTCCCAGCGCGCTGAACATCGACTCCGGACGGTCTCTGATCTCGTCGAAGACCGAGCCATCGAGGAGCGCCGCCCGTAGCGCAAGACTGAACATATCGACTCCGGTTTGTGATGTCGGCGAGCATTGTAGGCAATGGGAGACCTAGGCCTCAACCCCGGCGCTCCTAAAACAGCGTCTGAAACCTGACAATCGCTGACGTACATGTGTAGAATCTGCACTGCGAACTAGTGAGGTGGATTCATGCCTGACCCTCTGGTCCTGACCGGGATCGGTATCGGCACCGCGTTCGGGGTGCTCGTGCTGTTGCTCGTCGCCGTATTGCTGATCAGACTGGTCTCGTGGCTCTTCGCCCGATACTTCGGTTCGGACGACGACGTGGATAACAAACCCGAGGATCGGCATGATGATACCGAGATGCTGAACCGGGCACGGGCCGCAGCGGTCGCGGTCACGGCGCTAATTGAGTCTCGGCCCCACCTCGACAGACCGAACGAAACCACGGATCAGTAGAGAGGCAGGACCAAGCGTCATTGGACGAGTTACTGGACTTCCTTCGCTCCACCGGATTCAGCGCGATCAGCCCGGAACAGGGGCTCATGATCGCCGTGGGCCTCATCTTCATCTACCTGGCGGTTGCGCGGGACATGGAGCCCTATGAGCTACTGCCGATTGGGCTCGGCGTCATCGTCGCCAACCTGCCGCTGACCGGGCTGCTGATCTCTCCGATCGAAGGCACAGGTTTCCAGGAATCAGGATTCTTCGGGGTCATCTTCCACTATGGTCTGTCGTTCTGGAACATACTGCCTCCGATAATCTTCCTCGGGCTGGGCGCGCTCACGGACTTCGGACCCGTGATCTCCAACCCCAAGACTCTGTTGCTGGGCGCCGCGGCGCAGGTCGGCATATTCGTCGCGTTCTGGGGAGCGCTGGCAACCGGCGCGTTCGAGCTCCCGGAGGCAGCGTCGATCGGCATAATAGGCGGCGCGGACGGTCCGACGACCATTTTCCTGTCCGCAAGGCTCGCGCCGGAAATCCTTGGGATCACAGCCGTAATCGCCTACTCCTACATGGCCGCGGTCGCGTTCATACAGCCGCCGCTGATGAAGCTGCTGACCACCAAGCGCGAACGATCCATCGAGATGGCGCCTCCGAGAGAGGTTTCCCGGCTAGAGAAGCTCCTATTCCCGACCATCGCCATGGTCGCCATTATTCTGATCGTGCCCAGGTCGGCTCCATTGATAGCGATGTTCATGATCGGCAACCTGTTCCGAGAGAGTGGGGCAGTGCCTCGCCTCACATCCGCCGCGTCCAACGAGGTTCTCAACATCGCTACGATTTTCCTCATGTTGACCATTGGGACCCAGTTGTCCGCCGAGCGGGTCTTCCAGCTAGACACTCTGCGCATACTCGGCTTGGGACTGGTCGCCTTCGCATGCGGCACGATCGGAGGACTCCTGTTCGCCAAGATCATGAATCTGTTCCTCAAGGACAAGATCAACCCGCTCATAGGCTCAGCGGGAGTGTCCGCGGTCCCTATGGCCGCGCGCATCTCCCACCACATCGGGCAACAGAACAATCCCCGGACCTTCCTGCTGCCACACGCTATGGGGCCGAACGTCGCCGGGGTAATAGGGTCCGCCGTGGTAGCCGGAGTGTTCATTGCGCTGATTAGTCCGGCATGATCGAACGACGCGCCGAGACGGGCGCCATGATCGGCTTGACAGGTGGACGCGTCGGATTGATCCGCTCGATCTCCGCAGCTCCCGATATCAGACAAGAGCCGCAGCGACAGACGAGACGCCGCACATCCGAATGACAGAGACAGTCAGAGTCAAAATTGACGACAGGTGGTACGCCGTTGAGGTGGGCAACCTGACAGAGCGGCCTGTCAGAGCCGTGGTCGACGGCTACGTCGTCGAGGTAAACGTTCCCGATGCGACGGGTCAGCGCGTAGAGGCCACCCGCCCCGAACCGGACGGACGGACGGTGCCGCGTACGCGGCCCAGGATCACGACACAGCCTGCACGACCGGCTACCTTACCCCCACCCGCATCGGACCGGCCGGCCGGCGCGGTCGTGGACACTCCACCCAACCCGAACAAGGTGTTCGCCGCTCCCATGCCCGGGACCATCCTATCGATCGCCGTCAAGCCCGGCGATCAGGTCGTGACCGGGGATGTCGTCTGCGTGCTGGAGGCGATGAAGATGCAGCAGGTCCTTCGCGCCGACTGGTCAGGCGTAATCAAGACCGTCCTAGTGACCATCGGCCAGCAGGTCATGGACGGGACCCCTATCGTCGAGCTCGAGTAGGCAACTGGAGCCAGGGTCAGTCCTCAGCGCCGGGATGGATATTCCGCAGAGCTGCCGAAGACCTGCGAGAGTATGCCAATCTGGGCGCAAGCGCGTCACACGCCCGTCCTTACAATCTCCCGCAGTCTGGCGACCTCGACCATCAGCCGCGCGTTTTCGCTTTCCAGACCCTTGACCCTTTCCAGCAGGTTAATGATGACCTCAACGCCGGCAAGGTTGACTCCGAGGTCGTCCGTGAGACTGCGGATTCTTCTCACCCGGTCCACGTCTGACCGAGAGAACACGCGCTGGTTGCCTCGCGTCCGCGCCGGCTGTATAAGCCCTATCCGTTCGTAGTACCTCAACGTCTGGGTCCGGACTCCAAGCATCCGAGCGGCCACGCTGATGACGAATACAGGCTCATTGCCTCCCGGTATGTCGTCCCGTCGCATCATTGCCTGCTTCCCTCCGACCTCATCTCCTGAAGACGCTGAATAAGCTCCCGCTCGTCATCCGACAGCTCCCTGGGCATCAGTGGGCGCACCGTCACGTACAGGTCGCCCCGCGTATCAGGCGAGCCGAGTCTGGGCATCCCCTGACGTCGGAGCCGGATGTTCTGGCCGTTCTGGCTCCCTGCCGGAATGCGGACCCTGATCCGTCTGCCGTCAACGGTCTCGATCTCAGACTCACCACCCAGAATCACATCTTCAAACGGAACTTCGGCGTCGGTGTAAAGATCAGCGCCATCCCTTCTGAACCTCCGGTCTGGCGTGATCGTCAACCTGAACCTGAGCTCGGTCCCGCGCTCAGGCGTGACCCTTACGGTGCTGCCGTTGTCCACTCCCGGAGGGATGTCAACCTCGAACCGCCGCGACCGTCCCCCGATAGAGAGGTTGGCGTTTACGATCGTACCGGTGTAGGCGTCTTGTAGTGAGATCGTGACCGGCGCCTCGGAGCTGATACTCCCGGAACGCGCCGCGCCGGATCCGGATCCGGATCCGCCAAACCCTCCGAGGTCCCCAAGAATGTCCTTGAGTCCCGCGAAGACGTCTCCGCCAGGAGCATGGCGAGCACCCGCGCCGAAGTCGAAGGGCGAGCGCGACGCCCGCCGTTGGGCCTCGATCTGATCAGCGTGGCGCCACTGGTCCCCGTAAGTATCGTACTTCTTGCGGTCTTCGGCATCAGACAACACTTCGTAGGCTTCGTTGATCTCTTTGAACCTGGTTTCGGCCTGTGGGTCACCGGCATTCAGGTCCGGATGATACTTGCGCGCGAGCCGCCTGAACGCCCGCCGTATCTCCTTCTGGTCCGCGCCCCTGTCGACACCCAGTGTGCTGTAGTAGTCCACCATACGTACCGTCTCATCCAGCTACATGATGTACCCGGAGTATAGCATATGATCTTATAAGACATACTATATATATAGTTATCACTATAATTCTATTGACAGATAACTGTTAGATATCTACAATTCAGTCATGGCCCAATGTTGGAGGGCCACCGGCACGGAAAAGTCAATTCTAAGTGGAGGTAGATTCACATGGTACTTCAGAGATGGGACACTTTGGCAGAGATCAGGCGGATGGAACATGCGATCAACAGGGTGAGGAGCGGCCACCGGACCGCCGGATACGAGGGAAGCAGGTGGAACATCCCGCTGGACGTTGTCCAGCAGGACGACGAAATCCTCGTCCGGGCATCGGTACCCGGTGTGGACGCGGGCGGCATCAACGTCACCCTCGAAGACGGACTCCTCACAATTGAGGGTGAGACTACTTCGGAGTCAGAGGTCGAGGAGTCCGACTACCTGCTCCGTGAGCGGCGGGTTGGGAGGTTCCACAGGGCACTCAGGCTGCCCAACACGGTCGACGCCGACAAGGCCAGGTCCAGCTACGACAACGGGGTCCTGACGATCTCGGTCCCGAAGCAGGAGGCCAAGAAGGCCCGACGGCTGGAGGTCAAGTCCGGCTAGGCGCCGCCGTCAGACTGTCCTATAGAACCGGGGGCGGCATTTTGCCGCCCCCGTCGTTTCACGGGGTTCCGGTTGTCCTCCGGTCTGTTGCTATAATGTCTGCCGGAGGATAACCACATTGACGACGATCTACACGAGGTCCGGCGACGGCGGCGATACGGGGCTGCTGTTTGGCGGCAGGGTCTCCAAGGCCGACATCCGTACCGAGGCCTACGGCAGCACCGATCACGCCGTATCCGCTATCGGCCTGGCACGCGCGCTCTCCACCGAACACCGGGTGAAGGAGATCCTGCTGGAAGTACAACGCGAGCTTTTCATGATCGGCGCCGAGCTCGCTACGGACCTGTCGAACCGCGACCTCCTTCTCAAGACATTCCAGATCGTCTCCGAGGAGCACGTCTCCCAATTGGAAGGCCTGATCGACGCGCTGCGTTCGGAGGTCGAGCTTCCTCCCAACTTCATCATACCGGGGGCCACAACCGGTTCGGCGGCTCTCGACGTCGCGAGGACACAGGTCCGCGCCGCGGAGCGCCGGGTCGTAACTCTGAACGAACAGGGCCAGCTCCCGAACGCGCAGGTGCTGATCTACCTAAATCGCCTCTCCGACCTTCTGTTCATGCTGGCCCGGTACGAGGACCGTAACCTTCCATTTGAAGTCGTTACCGGTCAGAAGCCGGACGCGACGGAGGAATAATGGCCGACCCTTTGATCGCTATCGTCGATTACGATGCGGGCAACCTGCGCAGCGTCCAGAAGGCGCTTGAGCGGTTCGGCGGACGTGCGGAGATTACGGCGGACGCCGACCGCATCACCTCGGCGGACGCGTTGGTGGTTCCCGGTCAGGGGGCGTGCGATTCCTCGATGCGGCACATGCGCCAAAGAGGACTGGTCGGTCCGATCAAGGACTACATCTCCGTAGGACGGCCGTTCCTAGGGATATGCCTCGGACTCCAGCTCCTGCTCGACTCCTCCGACGAGGGAGATGAGCCATGTCTGGGCATCGTGCCGGGGACGTGCAGACGGCTTCCGAGCGGCCAGAAGATCCCGCACATGGGTTGGAACCAGGTTGCCTGGCGAAAGGAGCACCCCGTGTTCCAGGGCATCGAGGACGGCGCGCACTTCTACTTCGTCCACAGCTTCTACGCGGACCCGGCAGACAAGACCGTAATCGCCGGGACGACCGACTATGGTATCGAGTTCTGCAGCGCGGCGGCGTGGGACTCCGTGGCAGCCGTTCAATTCCACCCGGAGAAGAGTGGCGCCACCGGTCTCAGGATCTACGAAAACTTCATCAACTACGTTCGCGAGTCCTGACCGGCGGCGCCGATCCCCGTAGAGATGTCCCGCACTCCCGCTTACACATTCCCCGACACCGAACGCTCCCTGTCCTAGAGACATCCATCGGCCGAGTCAGTACCACGCCGTCAACAATCGAGAGGCCAGCTATGGAGGTAATCCCCGCAATCGACCTGATCGACGGCATGTGCGTGCGTCTGTACCAAGGCGATTACTCCCGGAAGACCGTGTACGACGATGACCCGGCGGGCGTCGCGCGACGGTGGGAATCCCTGGGCGCAAATCGGATCCACGTCGTCGATCTCGACGGCGCGAAAGCGGGCACGCCGCAGAATCTGGACGCCATCCAACGGATAGCCGCGGCGGTGAGTGTCCCGGTCCAGATGGGGGGCGGCCTGCGCACACTGGACGATGCGCGCAGGGTGATGGACCGCGGCGTTCGGCGCGTGATGCTCGGTACCGTGGCTGTCCGGGACCCGGATATCGTTCACGCAGCCTGCGCCGAGCTGGGAAGCGACTCCGTCGTGGTGGCCGTGGACTCCAGAGACGGGCAAGTTGCCCTGTCGGGATGGACATCCGACACTCGGATCAGGGCGACCGACCTGCTCTCTCGGATGGTGGAGGCCGGCGTCCGCACATTCCTGTGTACCGACATATCGAGGGACGGGACGCTGCAAGGCCCGGATTACCAATTGATGGCAGATCTCGTAGGTGTTGCGGGTGACGGCGTCATCGCCGCGGGTGGCATTGCGTCGGTCGAGCATCTGCGCCGGCTGGCAGAGGTAGGCGTAGGCGGCGCGGTAATCGGCAGAGCGCTGTACACCGGTGATATCGACCTGGCCGAGGCGCTGGAGGCGATCGCCCTATGCTGACCAAGCGAATCATCCCCTGCCTGGATGTCGATGACGGGCGTGTCGTCAAGGGAATCAGCTTCATCGAGATCCGCGACGCCGGCGACCCCGTGCATCTCGCGTCCTACTACGACGACGAGGGCGCCGACGAGCTGGTCCTGCTGGACATCACGGCCAGCTCGGACTCACGCGACATCATGCTAAACGTCGTCAGAGAGGTCGCCGAACGCCTGTTCATTCCGTTCACGGTGGGCGGTGGGATGAGGAGCGTCGGAGACGTCCGCCGTATGCTCGAGGCTGGCGCGGACAAGGTCTCGCTGAACACCGCGGCGGTCCAGAACCCCGATCTCGTTGCCGAGGCTTCCGAACGCTTCGGCGCCCAGTGTATTGTCGTCGCGATCGACGCAACCGCGTTCCGACCGGGAGACCGCAGAGTTCCCTGCGCCGACACGTCGCTTGCGATGGACGACGGTTCACGGTGGGAGGTGTACACCCACGGAGGCAGGACCCCCACGGGGATTGATGCGCTGAAGTGGGCGCGGCGCGCGGCCGAGCTTGGCGCTGGCGAGCTGCTTGTGACCAGCATGGACACCGACGGACACCAGACCGGCTACGACCTCGACATGATCCGCAGCATCTCGGATTCCGTTACGATACCGGTGATAGCCAGCGGCGGCGCGGGATCGCCGGACCACTTCCTCGACGCCCTTCAGTACGGAAAGGCCGACGCCGTATTGGCAGCCAGTGTGTTCCACTTCGGCGCCTACCGGGTCAAGGACATAAAGGACTATCTCCACAAACGTCAGGTACCGATGCGCCCCATCGACTGACCTGAGAAGAGGGTTAACATGGCGACTGTTCTACTGGATGAGAAGGGACTCGCGCCGGCAATATGCCAGCACGAGGAGACCGGAGAGGTCATCATGCTGGGCTACGTCAGCCCGGGCGCGCTGAAGCGCACGCTGGAGGGTGGAGAGGTCTGGTTCTACAGCCGCAGCCGCTCCGATCTGTGGCACAAGGGCGAGGTGTCGGGCAACTACATGAGGATTCGCTCCGCGTCCGTCGATTGCGACGGCGACGTCATCCTGCTCAAGGTCGTGCCGGACGGCCCGATCTGCCACACCGGCAACCCGACGTGCTTCTTCACGCCTTTCGACGAGCTGCCCGAGTTCGAGTCGCCGGAGAAAGGCCCTGGCATCCTGGAAGACCTCTTCTCAGTTATCCAGGACCGCAGGGAAGGGATGCCCGACGGCAGCTATACCACCAGGCTATTCCAGGGTGGACCCGATCGCATCGCTCAGAAGGTGATCGAAGAGGCGGGCGAGGTCGCCATAGCCGGAACCAAGCTGGACAGGGACCAGGTCGTGTCTGAGATGGCTGATCTCCTGTACCATTCCCTCGTGCTTATGTCCGCGGTCGGCGCGCGTCCGGAGGAAGTCTGGTCCGAGTTGCGAGAGCGCCGGGGCTAGCGCCTGTTCAACCCGACAGCCGTAGATCATCTTGTCTCGTCACAAGGCTGTTCCCAGGCGCCCCTTGCCGGAATCCCGGTCCAGGCTGTCGGTCACCGGTCAGGACGATCCAGAAGACACAGGCCCGTCAGCGTCAAGCGCAGCCTGCATCGCCGCTACCGCGATCTCGATCTGGTCGTCGTCCGGCCAGCGCGTGGTCAGCTTTTGCAGCAGCAAGTTTGGGGCGCTGATCGCCTTGACGACAAGGTTGTCCTCGTACCTGCCGCTCCACCGAATGACCTCGTATGCGACTGCCGCAATCACCGGAATGAATATGATCCGCGACGTGACTAGCCACCACAGAGGCTCTCTGGGCACGAATACGAAGACCAGAATCGCCACAACCATCACCGTCAGCAGAAACGCCGTGCCGCACCTGGGATGGGCGGGCGAGTATTTTCTGATCGCGTCGATGACCAGCGGATCGCCTCGCTCCTGCGCGTGGACCGTCATGTGCTCCGCGCCGTGGTACATGAACACCCGTCGGATGTCCTCCATCCGCCCGATCAGCCAGATGTACGCGACGAACAGGACGAGCCGGATCCCGCCCTCGGCGATGTTGGACGTGATGTCGTTGCCGAACAGCCCCTCCAGCGGCCTGCTCGCAAACAGCGGCAACAGGAAGAAAATGGCGATCGCGAACCCGAAGGACAACAGCAGCATCGCGGCCAGTGCGCCCTTCCCGATCTCTTCTGACTCGACCTCGGTATCCGGCGCGGTGTCCGCGTCTTCCATGCTTACGCTCGAAGAGTAGCTGAGCGCGCGCATTCCCAGGCTGAGCGTCTCTACAAGTGTGATCACACCCCTGACCAGGGGAAACCGCCGAATGGGTCCCGTGTACAGGGCGCTGAGCGGCCTCAGATGAACGGCGATCCCACCATTTGGCCTCCGGACGGCGACCGCCATGTGCGTCTGGCCGCGAATCATCACGCCTTCGAGTACGGCCTGTCCGCCGTAGGTTGGTCTTTGAGGTGTCGTCATGTCTCGAAGAAGTCCGTCGCCGGTACCAGCCGGCGGGTCGCGGGTCCTGTCTCAAGACGTCTTCCGCCGCCTTACTTATCCCACCAAGAGAAAAGGCGCCTTTGAGGCAGGCCCCACGCTGGCGCACGGCCACAGTTTGACATATAAAAAGGGTGAGACGCGAGATCCCACCCTTTGATCGTACTTGAGGAGGCGATGGCTAGTCGAGGCCGAATCTCCGCTTCAGTCGCTCGACGCGACCCTCGGTGTCCACAATACGCTGCTCACCGGTGAAGAACGGATGACAGTTGGAGCATATCTCCACACGCAGCTCAGGCTTGGTGGCCCCGGTTACGTAGCTGTGACCGCAGCTGCAGATCACCCGGGCCTCCGCATGGTATTCGGGATGGATTCCTGTCTTCATGCGAACTGGCCCCCCGCCGGATAGACGCTGGCGACCTTACGCCCAAGCCGACCGTGCTCGAACTTGACAGACCCATCGACCAGCGAGTAAAGGGTGTGGTCCTTGCCCACACCAACGTTGTTGCCAGGATGGATGCGGGTGCCGCGCTGCCGGACGATTATCGTGCCTGCCCTCACGAGTTCGGTGTCATATCGCTTGACGCCAAGTCGCTTGGAGTTGCTGTCACGACCATTGCGGGTGCTCCCGCCGCCCTTCTTGTGTGCCATGATGGAGAGCCCTCCAGTCGTTGAGGAGTGTCCTAATCGAGGATGATATCAGTGACCGTCAGGTCGGTATACCGTTGCCGGTGGCCCTTCTTGCGACGGTACCGGATCTTGGCCTTGTACTTCAGCACCACGATCTTCTTGCCCTTGCCGCTCTCGGTAATCTCGGTGACCACGCGAGCGCCATCGACGGTCGGAGTACCCAGTTGCACCTCGCCGTCGGCCGACACCATTCGGATGTCGGTCAACTCGACCGTATCCCCGATATCGCCGGCAATCAACTCGACGCGGATCGTATCCCCCGCCGAGACCCTGTACTGCTTGCCGCCAGTTTGAACTATCGCGTAGTCAACCAATTCGCAGACCTCTCGGACAACAGGACTATTGTAGTGACGCACCGAAAGGCCAGTCAACCCGGATCGCGCAATCTGCTAACCACCTACGCCTCCAATGCCTTAGAATGTGTCGTCATTCGTTGAGACGGGGAGGATCCGCGGCTTGAAGACAGAGACGCTGGAACAGTCCGACGCGCTGGTGGTGTGGACCATCCGGCTGGTCGTGCTGGTCGCTTTCCTCGACCTGTTCATGCAGCTGCCCATCATCTCCCCGTTCGCTCTCTCTCTGGACGCGACCGCAGCGATGGGCGGCGTGATTGTCGGCATGTACTCAGCCGCCAACCTCGTCAGCAACGTCGGGGCCGGATTCCTGCTGGACCGAATGAGTCGCCGGTGGCTGATGATCGGGGGGATGCTCCTCACCGCGGCGTCCCTGTTCGGATACGGACTCGTCCAGTCGCCCGTCCAGCTCCTCGCGCTGCGAGCCGTCCACGGAGTCTGCGCGGGTATGCTCGCGCCCGGAGCGTTCGCGATGATCGGCGACCGCACACGCGGACAGCAGACGAGGACAATGGGACTGAGCGGCGCGCTGATCGCCGTGTCCGCCGTAATCGGCCCGGCGCTGGCGGGAATCGTCAGGGATACCTGGGGATTCGCCGCGGTGTTCAACATCAGCGGCGCGATGATGCTGGTCGCTGCGCTGGTGTTCTGGCTCCGAGTGTCCGACCCGTCAGACCGCCAGGACGGTCCCGCGCCCTCCGAGGCCTCGGCCTCTTTGGTCCTGCGCAACCGCCAACTGACACTGGTCTACGTCACCGTGCTGGTGATGACCTACGGCATCGGCGCGCTCACCTTCCACCTGCCCACTGTAGTAGAGAGCTCGGGCGGATCTGAGCGAATGCCCGGCTTCGCGCTTGCCCTGTTCTCACTCGTGGCGACCGTGGTGATGGCCGGCCCATACCAGCGGTCGCTCGGCGACTCCTCACGGCGCGGGGTCCTCGCCGTAGGGCTCCTGCTGACCGGAACGGGCGGTTGCATCCTCGCGCTGTCCGCAGGCAGCCTGTCCGTCGCGATGGCCGCGATGGTCATCTACGGAGTCGGATTCGGGCTGCTGTTCCCATCCCTCGGCGCGGCCGTCACCTCCCTCACGACGAGGGGGCATCGGGGCGCCGCGTTCGGCATCTTCTACGCCACATACTCCCTTGGAGTGGTGCTCGGCTCGGTTGTTTCGGGCTTCATCTACGGAGCAGTTGAAGAACTCGGAACGCCGTTCTTTGCCAGCGCGATCGTCGCGGTGGCGGCTTTGCCCATTGTTTTCGCAATACGTGGCGCGCGCCGGCCCGAGTGATCCTGGGGTGCGCCCCCCGAGACAGTGTCTGTGGTACGATTACCGGACAGGAGGCGGATGTAGCCAATGACTCCGGAGCTCATTGCGATCATAGCAGTTGGCGTTGCTATGGCAGGCCTGTGGCTGACGACGCTCCAGATCGTTCTCAAGCGGATGGATCGGCTGGATGATCGAATGGACCGGATAGAGAACCGGATGGATCGGATAGAGAGCCGGATGGACCGGATAGAGGACAGGATGGACCGGCTCGAGACTCGAATGGGCCACCTCGAGCGGCGACAGGCCAAGCTCGAAAGCCTCCTGGACGGACCCAAGGAAGCCCTGTTCGAGCGCGCATCGCGCTGAGGCGAGCGCCGTCACCATTTATGGCCCGATACTCCATCGTCGGATTTGCGGCGGCAGCTATCCTCACAACCGGACTTGTGCCATGACCTCCAAACAGAGACCCAAACGGAGTTTCTGGACCTGGGGACTCCAGTCCGAAGAGCCGACCGAGGCGGAGCGCGCGCTCCATGCGGCCGAGTTGTCACGGCGGTGGGGAGCCGAGATCGTCGCGCCGCCGATCCCCGATGCCGACAATCTGGTCCTGCGCAACCCGCGAATCGAAATACCAGACTCGGTGGCCGCGTTCTGTCGCACCGACAACTACGAGCGCGCCCTGCACTCCTACTCAGCGGACGACCGCGACCCAGCCGTATTCGGTCACTTCCCCAACCCTCCCGATGTGGTGGCGCACCCTCGCAATGAGGTCGAGCTTGAGCGCGTCCTTGAATGGTGCGACAAAATGGGCCACGTGGTGGTGCCGTTCGGCGGCGGCTCGTCAGTGGTGGGAGGCGTCACACCACCACAGGCTGACGCGGTTGTGACTGTGGACATGGACAAGTTCGACAGCGTGCTGGAGATCGACGAGACCTCCAGGGCCGCGCGGATCGAGGCCGGAGTCTTCGGGCCGCACCTGGAAGACCAGCTCAGGCCGCACGGATACACGTTGCGGCACTTCCCGCAGAGCTTCACCGGCTCGACGCTCGGAGGATGGATAGCGACCCGGTCCGGCGGTCACTACGCGACCAACCACACGCACATCGACGAATTCGTGGAGTCGGTCCGGATGCTGACGCCCGCGGGATGGTGGGAGAGCAGGCGTCTGCCCGGAGGCGGAGCAGGTCCCGACCCGAACCGGCTCGCGATCGGCAGTGAGGGCATCCTGGGAATCATCACCGAGGCGTGGATGCGGATCCAGGCCCGTCCAACCTACAGGGCAACTGCGGGCGTAACGTTCCCGACATGGGATCAGACCAGTGACGCGGCGCGGCGGATCGTTCAGTCCAAGCTGTGGCCGGCCAACCTGCGCGCGCTCGACCCCGATCTGTCCAAAGACGCCGCAGGGATGGATGGCAGACACGCGCTCCTGATAATCGGGTTCGAGTCGGCGGAGCTCCCCCAGGACTGGAACATCAACGCCGCGGTCGCCATCGCGCGCGAGACAGGTGGACAGGTGGATGATGACGAAATAGTGATCGACGACGGATCAGGCCGTCCCACGGGACGCGGCGGCACCGTCGGCGCGTGGCGCAACGCCTTCATCGAGGTCGGAGGCGGGCTGACCGCGGGGCTAGGACTGGTCACCGGGACATTCGAGACCGCGGTCACCTGGGACAAGTGGCCGGTGCTGGACGATCACGTGCGCGACGGCGTGGGCAGAGCGCTTCAGGACGTATGTGGCGGCGGGTCCGTCAACTGCCGGTTTACGCACGTCTATCCGGACGGTCCCGCTCCCTACTACACCTACACCGGCGCGTACAGGAGCGGCGATTTCGCCGGACAGCAGGCCGCCATCAAGCGCGCCGCGTCAGACGCGATCCTGGAAACGGGCGGCACGATCACGCATCACCACGCCGTCGGGAGACTCCACCGGCCTTGGTACGACCAGGAGCGGCCGGACCTGTTCGCCGAGGCGCTCAGGTCGGCCAAGAGGTCACTCGATCCCAACGGGATACTGAACCCGGGGGTACTCATCGACGTATAGGGGTGGCGTCGGTTAGAACAGGCTCCGCACGGCGGCTACGATTTCTGAACGCTTGTAATCGGTAAGCCGTCCCAGAGTTTTTTCGAACACACCATCGTTCAAGGTGGTCAGTCTATCGGGCCTCACCCAACTGCGAAACCTAAGCCTTCCTCTCACCATGTCGTCGGGTTCGATGGCTATGTATAGGTCTCGCATCTGTGCTCTGCTGGTTATCTCGCAGAGAATCCAATCTCGCATTCCTACTCCGCGACGACAACGGCAGGCCGTATCTTGACCTGCGACAGGTCTGTGAACGGGAATGGCGTCAGGACTACATCTCCAACCATGACGCCAACCATTCCTCATCTTCAGGTTCGCTGAACCAGTGTGACAGACCAAGCATACCCCACTCATGCTTGTCACGGTCGCCGAACACTACCAGGTGATCGTCGTCCCAGTAGGCCATGCCGTCCACCACGTCCATCGTCTTGACGCTGACGGTGCAGACGCGCTTGAGGAGGTCTATGACCCGTTCTTTGTGGTCGGCGAAGCGGTAGGTGTTGAACTTCTCCCTGATAGTCGGATCGCGGGGTTTCTTCTCTTTGTACTGGTCGAGCACCCATTCGAGGGCGGAGCGGCTGCCAAGCATGTATCGCCAAGCGTCGGCAGGTACTCCAGATAGCGTCGTCTGGCTGTCCAGCGTGATGATGCCGCGCTCCTTGTCGGCGCGGAGGACGGGGCGCGGGCGGGCGCCTCTCCTCGACTTGGGAGGTGTCCTGTCATGACGTTCGAGGGGGTACGGTTCGGCGGACTCGAAGTTGACGTGGAGGTCGAGGAGCTCGCGGCCCATCTTCGCCCAAACGTCGAAGTCGTGGTACAGCGGCAGGCGCGGGAACTCGCGCAGCAGATCGACGCGGTAGTCGTAGCGATACACGGGATCGTGGAGCACGGCGTAGGTGTAGGCGAAGATGTCCTCGGCGGTAATGCCGTCCTCGCCGGCGATCTTCCGGTAGTCCTTGCCCCAGTCTTTGCGGTAGTGGTCGTTGATGTGCTGGATGGCCCAATCGGTGATGTTGCAGACGCGCTCGCCGTCCTCGGTGTAGCGGTAGAGGGGGAGGCATTGGGTTTTTTCAAGCATATCCAGCGAAAACAGCCGATCCGTTGCTAATGCCGAGAAAGGTTTATTGGAAGCAATGCCAGAAAAGCACAGAATCTTGTTGGGCTGCGATAAGTCACCGCCAAGTATCTCATAGTGATTTCTGGTAAGAACGTCGTTCATCGTGAAGTCGGCGAAGTGATGCTTAGTGATGAAGGGGCGGTACAGCGAAACAATTCGGCTGGCTTCTGTGTAAGAAATACGCCGGCCGCGTTGAAACTCATTGCGTAAATCGCGACTCCACTTGATAATGGGGGCATGCGATGTGTCCCGCTTGTCTAGCAGGTCATTATAGGTATCTGCGAAGAATCTGGCCTTTGCGCGGAGATTGGCAACAGTGACGTCATACACCCACTCATCTCGGTTAGTAGAAACGCCAAGTGAGTGCATGCCGAACATCGACTGCTCATCATCGGTAGTCTTGGCGCGCTTGGTTTGCCGATTTACAAGAAGCACCAACTTCCCGAAATACGGATTTCTCTGGTCGAGCCAGTTGTTCTTCGCGTCGGGAGTAATGTCCGTAAAGTCAATGTCATCCAACTCGGCTATTCGGAGATATGCCAGCTTGTCTGTCGCTAGTTCAGCATCCTCTCGGCGACCGTAGTGAAATCGGCACGCACCAATTCTGGACTCATCGCGTACGAAGAAACCTATGGCAACTCCGGTCTGTATCCCGAATACGTTGTGCGTCGTGCCGGATATCTTCGGATTCCGGCGGACGTCCGAGCCTAGATCCAGGAGGTAGATGTCGCTAAACTCGTTGGCAATGACATGACGGAACCCATCGTCTTGATGTGCATCTATGTATGCCCTATTCGTAACGAAAGCGATAATCCCATCGTCGGCCAGCCGGTCAGACGCCCAGCGGATAAACCGCTTGTACATATCGTACTGCTTGGTCTTCTGTGCTGTACTGGCGGCGACGTAAGTATCCCGGATGCGCTGGTCTACGTCTGAGTACTTCCGATTCGGATTGAATTCGTTCCAGTTGGTTTGGTTGGCGTTGTAGGGCGGGTTGCCGATGATGACGCTTATGGTCTTCTCGTTCTGGAGCTGCACGCGCCTTCGGTTCTCGGTGGAGAGCCCGCCGAGGTTGAAGGACCCCTGTCGCGTAACGGCTCCTCCGGTGGCGCCGGTCTGCTGCCAGTCCATGTTGTCCAGCGTATCTACGAAGCACAGATTGGGAAACTCGAGGTACTGCCCGGTCTTCTCCCTGTAGGTGTACTCGATGTTGAGGTTGGCGATGTAGTACGGCAGGATCGCGACCTCGTTGGCGTGCATTTCGTTGAGGTACTTGTACTCGAGCCGGTCGGCGGGCAGGTAGTCGATCAGGCTCGTGATGAACGTGCCGGTGCCGGTCGCGGGGTCGAGTATCTGCACGTTCCGGTCGGCGAGGCCGCGTCCGAAGTGCTTTTGCAGCAGGTGGTCCGTGCCGCGGATGATGAAATCGACGACCTCGTTGGGCGTGTACACCACGCCGAGCCGATCGGCGGCCGCGGGGTTGTACGCTTTATAAAAATCCTCGTAGATGGCCTTGAGGAAACCCTGCTTCTCGGCGTAGTCGGCGATCTCGTCGGCGGCCCGGCCGATCGCGCCGTAGTAGGAGCGTAGCCTTTCGATGGCCTCGCGCCGCACGTCGCCCGTGAAAAACGTCTGCTCCAGCGCGTCGAGCTGCTGCGCGACGTTGTTCTCACGGTGGAACTGGTCCTCGCCGAACACGCGCAGGAATACGTCGCGTGTCAGGATGTGCTGGAGCAGCATCTCGCGCACGTCTGCTTCGGACACCTCGGGGCTGATGGACTGACGGCACAGTTCGAGAAAATCAGCGGCGGCGGCGCGGTAGTCGGAGTTGTCGGACTCGGCTGCCTCAACAGACTCGCGCAGGTTGGCGAGCACCGCCGGCAAGTCGTCTTTGAACTGCCGCTGCGCCTGCCTGAACTCCTCGATCTGCGGGAGCTCGTAGTCGAGGAATCGCCGGATGAGGCGGTGAAGCTCGCCGGGGCGGCTCATGTCCACGCGCATCGCCTCTTCGCGGTTCTGGACCAGGACGGCGGTGCGCGAGTCCTCAAACAGTATGTTGTCGCGTGGGTAGCCGCTGTTGAACTTCCGCTCGATCTCAGCGTCGAGGTCGTCGGACGAGTCCTTGGCCTCCCAGTACCCGCGCGCCATTCTCAGCGTGTCCTTCACGGTGCCGTCGGGCACCACGCCGGTCAGAGTCCGCAGCTCGGGAACGAGCGCGAGCTTCTCACGGTGATCGTGACAGTAGTCGGCCAGACAGTTCTGGAACGCGGGCCTGATGTTGAGCTCGCTGTCGGAACCGCCGAACTGGATCAGCTCTTCGAGCGCGGAGCGGTAGCGTTCGATGTGGGGATAAGTAGGCATAGCAGCCACATTATAAACAATAGCAGTTTGCGGATGGGACTCGGGTGGCGGGCAGACGGCAGCCCCTACAGCGCGTCCGCCAGTACCTCCACCAAGTGGCGCGCCTGTCGGCCGGTGCCGTGGGCGATCTGTTGGCGACATGAGACGCCCTCGGCGACTACTACGAACTCGCCCTGCTGTTCTCTGATCGCGGGGAACAGGTCCATCTCTCCGATCTGCATCGAGATGTCGTAGTGTTCGACCTCGTAACCGAAGCTGCCCGCCATCCCGCAGCATCCTGAGCTGATCTCTGTCGCCTTGACCCCGTCGATGGAGTTCAACAAGCCCATCGCCGCTCCGGCGCCGACGAGCGCCTTCTGATGGCAGTGGCCGTGGAACAGTATCCTGTCCGGCAGCCTCGATCCGTCCAGATCGATCTCCGCCCCCTGACTGATCGCGTCGTCCACGAACTGCTCGACCAGCATGGTGTTGTCCGCGATGACCCTCGCCTTGTCACGATCGACTCCTACGAGATCGGTATAGTCGTCGGCGAAACTCAGGATGCAGCTCGGCTCTATGCCGACCAGCTTTGCTCCAGCCTCGACGTAGCGGTGTATCCGTTCGACGTTGTACCGGGCGTTGGACTGCGCCCGATCCATCATCCCCTTCGACAGCATAGGGCGTCCGCAGCACCGGACCTTGGGAACGATCACCTGATAGCCCAGCGCCTCCACCACCTTGACGGCGGCGCGCCCGAGCTCGGGGTGGTTGTAGTTGGTGAAGGTGTCGGGGAACAGGACGACCTGTCCGCGTTGAGCGGCAGACGCGGGAGACCCGCCGCGGGCCTTGAACCACTGCGTGAACGTCTGGCTCGCGAACGGGGGCAGTTGGCGCCTCCGATCGATACCCAGCCCCTGCTCCATCATCCGGCGGACCGGCGGCATCTGGTTGACCCAGTTGGACATCGGGGCGAAGAACGCGCCGAGCCTGCTGATTGTGCCGATGTTGCCAAAGAACTGGTTCCTGGCCGGGTAGCCATTCGCGGCGTGGTACTGGTTCAGGAACTCGTACTTCAGCTTGGCCATATCGACGTTGGATGGGCACTCGGCGGCGCAGCCCTTGCACTCCAGGCAGAGGTCAAGGACATCGTACAATCGCTGCTCGGTCAGAGACCCCGCTGGCAGCGCGCCGGACATGGCCGCCCGGAGCGCGTTGGCCCGGCCGCGCGTCGAGTGCTCCTCCTCACGTGTGACCATGTAGGACGGACACATCGTGCCGCCCAACACCTTGCGACAGGCCCCCTGACCGTTGCACATCTCAATCCCGTGGGCGAAGCTCCCCTCCTGTCCGTAGGCGAATCCTGTGTCCAGGCGCAGCGGCTGGTACTGCGGACCGATCCGCAGGTTCTCGGTCATCGGTTGGGCATCGACTATCTTGCCGGGGTTCATGATCCCGTCCGGGTCGAACGCCTGCTTGACGTCGCGGAACGCGCTGTAGAGGCGATCGCCAAACATCTTGCGATTGAACCAGCTCCTCACAAGGCCGTCGCCGTGCTCCCCGCTCATGGAGCCGCCGTACTCCATGACCAGGTCACCGACTTCCTCGGCAATGGAGACCATTCGGTCGACGCCCTCCTGGTCCTTCAGGTTGATGAGAGGACGGATATGCAGGCACCCGACGCTGGCGTGTCCATAGTAGCCGGCCTGTGTGCCGTTCGAGGTCACTATGTCGTCGAACTTGCGGACAAAGTCCGGCAGATGCTCGGGCGCGACCGCGCAGTCCTCGACGAACGGCAGCGGCTTGGCGTCGCCCGGCACGTTCATCATGAGTCCCAGGCCGGCCTTGCGAACGTCCCACACCTTCGCCTGGTCTTCCGGGCGCATCAACTTCAGGAACGTGTAGCCGAGTCCACGGCGGGCGAGCGCGTCGGCGAGGTGGTCCATCTTGGACCGGACCTCTTCGGTGGTGTCTCCGGCGATCTCGATGGCCAGCAGCGCCTCGGGGTCGCCGTCGATGAAGTCGGTGATGCGCGAGTAGGCCAGGTTGGACTTCGCCTGCCGGATAATCATCGAGCCGATCAGCTCCACCGCTGCCGGCTGCATTTCGAGCGCCGCTACCGTGGCGTCCATTGACTCGATGAGGTCGTTGCAGTGCAGCACGCCGAGCGCGGTCACCCTGGGTCGCGGCACCAGCTTCAGCTTCGCCTCGGTTACGGTAACGAGCGTTCCTTCCGAGCCGACGACGAACCGGGCCATGTTGAACCCCATCCCGCTGACAAACTCGTCCAGGTTGTAGCCGGAGACCCTGCGCTGGATCTTCGGGTACCGTGCGATTATCTCGTCCCGGTTGGCCTCCCCGATCTCGAACAGACGGCTGTAGATATCGCCCTCCAGCCCGTCGATCCGCATCCGAGCTTCGAGCTGGGAGCCGTCAAGCGCCCCGAACCGCGTGGGCTGGCCGTTCGACAGCACGACATCCAGATCGTGAACGTTGTCCACGGTCTTGCCCCACATGATCGAGTGCGCACCGCAGGAGTTGTTGCCGAGCGCGCCGCCCACGTTGCCGCGGTTGGAGGTCGAAGGGTCCGGCGCGAACAGAAGGCCGCTGTCCCGTAGGTGATGATTGAGCACGTCGAGAACGATTCCAGGTTGGGTACGGACCCACCGCTCCTCCTCGTTGACCTCGATCACCTTATTCATGTACTTGGAGAAGTCCATAACGATCGAGTGACCAACGGTCTGACCGCCGAGGCTCGTTCCCCCACCCCGGGGCAGCACGGAGACACCGTACCTGTTCGCGGTCTCGACCACCGCGATCACGTCTTCGTCATTTCGAGGGATGACAACGCCTACAGGTTCGATCTGGTAGATGCTCGCATCCGTGGAGTACAGGACCCGAGACATCTTGTCGAATCTCACCTCACCCGATACGAGCTTGCGGAGGTCCGCGACCATCTCTCGCGTATCGGAATCCCTCACCTGGGTTGTCATTCGCACCCTCTGCTGTCGGACTTGGCGCTGGCGTTACATTCAATAGCAATAGACGAGCCGTGAGCATTTGACACCGGCGCCCGCCCTGATACTGATCCGGTGAGGTGAGTGCTAAGCGCAACCCACCGGGTGTATTGACGTGGAGCTCAACATGCCAGAGGTATGATACACGAACGTGTGAGCGTTCCCACAGCCGACGTCCGAGCTCCAGGTGACTTTTCGGTTCTTCACGGTCAAGAAAAAGGGCTGCCCTTGGCAGCCCTCAGGATCACGACGGACCGGTGGGATACTTATGAGATTTTGAGTATCTTGTACTTCTTCGTGCCCCCGGGAGTCTCGGCGTTCACCTCGTGGCCCGAGGCCCTCCCCAGCAGGGCCTTGCCGAGTGGAGAGACGTCCGAGATCTTGAGTTCAAGCGGATTGGCTTCGGACGCGCTGACCACAGTGTACTTAGACTCACGCCCTGATGAGACCTCCCGAACGCTGGCCACTGTCCCCAGCTTGACGGTCTGTGATCGGCTCGGGTCGCTGGCGTCCATAACAACGGCGTTGTTTAACGTGAACTCGATCTCCCTGATCCGGGACTGTACTCTGCCGAGTTCCTCACGAGCGGCCTCAAGCGGAGCGTTCTCACGGACATCTTTATCAGCGGCTGCCTTTTGAACATCCATAGACAGAGGTTCTGTCCGAGACTTCAGCGAGCCCAGCTCGCTGACGAGCTGCTCGTGTCCTTCGGCGGTAAGCTGGATCTGCGGCTCTTCGTGCGCTACGCCACGACCCTGGCTGGTCCGGGCCTTCCGGACACGCACATGCTGTGCCAGGTTGATCTCGATAAATCCCTTCTTACGTGCAAAGGACAGGAACTTCCTTACCTCCTGGAGCCTTTCGGCTGCCTGCGGTCTCGTTCCTGTCCCCGCTACGCTATCGGCGTATTCACCGATGACCGACGGTGAGATCTCCGCAATCACCCTGTACGGGCCACACCATCTGACGAATCGTTGCAGCTCTTTATGAGTGCCTGCGTTGTCTCCTCTGAGCGTTGAAACATATTGACCAACGGTCTGAAGGAGGGTCGTGCGCACATCCGATCCCAACAATCAGTCACCCCTCACAGTAGTTCATGGGGCAATGGTACGTAAAGGCAAACTCTCTGTCAAACGGTCACGGACTCCATGTTGAGTCCATACTCCTGCTTTCGGAACCCCAGGCTCATGAACGTCTCCATCTTTCTGACGCCGTGTATCTGCCCGACTCCCTTTCTGAGGAATTCGCTGAGCGCGTCCGACGATTTGAGCGTAGCCCACACGAATATATCGTACGAACCGGTCGTCACAGAGATCCACGAGACTTGGTGCATATCTGCCAGCGCATCGGCTACGGAATCCACCTTGTCCGCGTCGACCTGCAAGCCGATCAGGACCTGGGTCTCGTAACCGATCTTCCGTGCATCGGGGACCGCGATCACCTTTATGTAGTCGTCCTGCATCAGCCTCTTCAGCCGGCGGCGGACGGTCTCTTCACTGACGCCAACCTGCCTCGCGATTCCGGCGTTGGTTGACGTCCCGTCCTTCTGCAGCAGAGCAACTAATCTAACATCGAGTCTATCCATCGCGCTTTTTCCTTTCGTAGAACGATTTACCCGTATAATAGCGGTTGCGGCCGGTTTGTGTCCAACATCAGCCTACCACTGCCTAGTTACGCCACCTCATGCGATAGCGCCGCAATTCGCAGGCTTCCAGCCCCGATCCGGGACGCTCACGTCGAGAATGTCACACCTCAACGACGTCTCAAAACACACTTAAACTAAAATTGTATCATGCGCCCACAGGGGCAAGCGACCGGAGTTTAGGACGGTTACTTGGGACGACCTCAGGGCAATCGCAGCACAGCAACCCCTGAAGTAGTCCCCTGGACACACATCGCTCGATTGACCGGCACAATCCGCACTGCTACACTCCCGTCCACGCATACGTCGACACGCGCAAGGAGCCGACGATGATTGGAGTGCTGACTCACCACTGGGCAAAGCCGGACCTCGTCGAGGAAGCCCGATCCCTGCTGGATGGGAACGGACATGCTCAGAGCAGACATTCGGGCTTCATCAGCCGTCAGACCTTGCTTTCTCTGACAGACCCTACCAAGATCACCACGCTGGTGCTGTGGGAGGGCAACGAGATATACGATTCCTGGCGTGCGAGTCCGGCGCGCGCGGAGGCCATGTCCGGGGCCGAAGACCTATGGGCACGGCCCCCGGAATCCGAACGATTCGACGCCCTCGGAGAGTAGCGCAACTCCCTTGCTCCACTGTCCGGAAGTCCCGCGTGGAAGCTCCCTCAGCCCTTCGACCGCCATCGCCGTTGTTCCGGCGCATTGCGCCGCATCGGGCAGCCCACTTTCCCGGGACCAACCATTGGAGAAGTACGATCAGGGTGTACAATCCAACCCGGCGAATGCCTTCAGATGAGAGGTCTTTGTGAGCACGAAATACGACCACGTCATTGTCGGCGCGGGTTCCGCGGGTGCGATCATCGCTACCCGGCTGACCGAAGATCCGGACCGTAACGTCCTCCTGATCGAAGCTGGGCCCGATTACCCCAACCTCGACAGCATGCCCCCGGACGTCCGGTGGGGATACGGACACGGCATCACGCCCAGGGACATTCTCAGTGCGGAACATCGGTGGCACTTCGTCGCAAAAGCCACCGATCAGGGTCGGCCTATGCTCATTCCCCGGGGAAAGACCACCGGCGGGTCGTCCGCCGTCAACGCGCAGATCTTCCTTCGGGGCGTGCCGGAGGACTACGACGACTGGGCTTCATGGGGCAACTCCGAGTGGGGCTTTCAGAATCTCATGCCATACTTCCGCCGCATGGAGGCGGATGTCGATTTCTCGGACGACTTCCACGGCAGCGACGGTCCAACCATCGTCAGGCGATACAAACCGGACGAATGGATTCCCGATCAGAGGGCGTGGTACGAGGCCTGCAAACAGTACGGTTTCAGCGACTCTCCCGATCACAACGACCCCGACTCGACAGGGGTGGGGCCATGCCCGTTCAACAATCCGAACCGTATCCGCTGGAGCACCGCCGTCGGCTACCTCAACCCCGCGCGCGACAGGCCCAATCTGACCGTTCTGTCGCGCGCACTCGCCCACCGGGTGGTATTCGACGGCGACACCGCCATAGGGGTCGACGTGGAAACAGATGGGGGAGTCGAGTCGCTCAGAGGCGATGAGATCATCCTGTCCGCGGGCGCCATCGGCTCACCACACCTGCTCATGTTGTCCGGCGTCGGACCTTCACACCACCTGGAGGAGTTGGGCGTTCGGGTCGTCCACGATGCTCCGGGCATCGGCCAGAACCTCCGCGATCATCCCCAGGTGCAGGTGCTATGGAAGACGAAGCCGGATTTCGCATTCGACGAGTTCGCTCCCCGAATTCAATTCGTCCTCCGATACACGGCGCGCGGCTCCTCCTTGCGGAACGACATGCTCATTCACCCGTTCTCACATGCGACGCGGGGCTGGTACTACACCGCGCCGGATCCAGACCCGGTTGGCGTCGGGATGATCGCCGCAATCTATCTGGCGGAGTCCGCGGGCGAGATCCGGCTCAGAACGACCAACCCGCACGTCCAGCCATTTCTCGACTACAATCTGCTGGCTACCGACTTCGACCGGCAGCGCTTGCGCGAGGCCGTGCATATCTGCCTTGAGCTGGCCGAGAAGCAGCCGATGGCGGAGCTGATCGAGGAGCGGCTGGCCCCAACCCCATATGACCTGGTCTCGGACGACGCGCTGGACCAGTGGATGATGCAGGTCGTAAGCACCAGCCACCACGTTTCGGGCACCTGCAAAATGGGTCCATCCTCGGACCCCATATCCGTAGTCGATCAACACGGCCGGATTCATGGACTCCGGGGCATCCGGGTAGCGGACGCGTCGATCATGCCCGACTGTATACGCGCCAATACCAACGCTACATCGATGGTCATCGGGGAGCGTGTATCCGACTTCATCATGGGCGTCGACGGGGCATGAGCCAAGGTACGTGCCTCCCGACGTCAGCCTGGTTTCTGTCCGATGAACATGGGCGACCATTGGGCCAGATACATTGTCCGGACGCCCCACGGGTCGGGGACGAGATCACAGGGACAGCCACCTTCGGCAGGGCTGAAGTGATCGCGTTTGAAGAACTGCGCCCGACCTGTGCGATGCGCAGGTTCAAAGTAATACTCAAAGTCGCCCTCTGAGTCCATCCACGAGGTGACAGCCTTGATACAAGTCAGGGCAACTCGCCTCCACGCGTATTGGAGCGCCGATGCTAGAATAGGCGCATGTCCCCACTGCACCACGCCGGCGAAACGCTCGAACTCGAGCCTGGCCGCTCGATCTTCGACTATGCCGACGCCCTCAAAGTCCGCGTTCCCACATCGTGCGGTCGGACGGGAGAGTGTCACGAGTGCATAGTTGAAATCAGACAGGGAATGGACGCACTGAGTCCTCCGACTAGTGCCGAGGAGTTCCTCAGAGGGGACTTCCGGCTTGCCTGCCAGGCATCGGTCGTACACGCCGACGCCGACGTCGAGTTTGCCGTCCTCCGCCGTCAACCCCGGATACTGACCGAGTCTGTCCGGCGCGACATCGCCCTGGACCCACTCACAGTCCGCCGGGACGACGCCGTCTTATACGGCGACCGTAGAATTGACGCCTACCGCGGCAGAATCTACGGGCTCGCCGTGGACATCGGTACGACAACCGTCGTAATGAATCTGGTCGATCTTCAGACCGGCGCCGTCCTCTACACCGCCTCTTTCGAGAATCCGCAGCGCTTCGGTGGCAGCGACGTTATGCACCGCATCTCATACGACGGAGGCGCCAACCGCGGCGAGCTCCGACAGGTGATCCTCTCGGCGATCAACTTTGAGATCGGCGAGGTGGCGCGGACGCTCGGCTTCCACCGCCGGGAAATCTACGAGGTCGTCATCGTGGGCAACGCCACCATGCGCGACATCTTCTTCGGGATAGACGTCCAGTCGGTCGGTGAGAAGCCGTACCGCTCAGTAATCGAAAACGAGATGCGCGCGGGAGTAAGGCAGACCACAGCGTTGCACGCCACAGCTCGAGAAGTTGGCATCCGCGTCTTCCCCGAAGCGCATGTTTACGGCGGGCCGCTGATCGGGAGCCACGTAGGCGCCGACGTGGCCGCGGACCTTCTCGCCATCGGCATGGACCAGCAGGACGACATCGTGGTGTTGGTCGACGTCGGGACCAACACCGAGGTAGTTGTCGGGAACAGTCAGCGAATGCTGGCCGCGTCGTGTCCGGCGGGGCCAGCTTTCGAGGGCGGACAGGTCAGGTACGGGATGCCGGGATACGACGGGGCTGTCGAGTCCGTCCGGATCGACAACGGCTCGGTCGAGTACGAGACGATCGGCCAAGCGCCCGCCCAGGGGATCTGCGGTTCCGGCCTGGTGGACCTCCTGGCCGAGCTCAGACGCTCCCGGATGATGAACGAGCTCGGCGCATTCGACACCGGTGTCAATGAGTTTGTCTTCGCGCCTCAGCAGCGCATGTCCCTTTCCCGCGCGGACATATCCTCGCTCGCGCAGGCCAAGTCCGCCAACTACTGCGGCCAGTACATCGTACTCCGTAAGTACGGCGTTGACGTTGGATCAGTCTCCAGGCTGTATCTCGCGGGCGGATTCGCCAACTACCTGAACGTCAGTAACGCCCTTGCCATCGGATTCATCGCCAACATCCGCCGGAGCGCATCGTCAAGATAGGCAACGCGGCCCTCGAGGGCGCGACTCTAATGCTAGTGTCCGGCGAGATGCGCCGGCGCATCGAACGACTGTCAATATCCATCGAGCACGTCGAGCTCGAGACCACGCCCGACTTCTTCGACATCTTCGTTGAGGGCTGCATGTTCAAGCCGATGGAGCTGTGAACACCGCCCCACCATCTGACCAACGACTTCCCATGAGGTTGTTCGACCCAATCATCCGCCAATGCCGTTATGAGGAGGACTCACGTGTCCCGATTCAAGGTGCTGATAACCGACTATGTCTGGCCCACCACCGAGCCCGAAGAGACGGTGCTGCGCGATGAGGCTGACGCTGAGGCGGTCGTAGCCCCCGACGGCGACGAGGGAACCCTGATATCGCTCGCGGGAGACGTCGACGCAATTATGACGTGCTTCGCGCAGGTGACGCCCAACGTGCTCCGCGCGGCCCCCAGGTGCGTCGTCGTCGGCAGGTTCGGAGTTGGCGTTGACAACATAGCCGTCGACACCGCGACCGAGCTCGGCATGGCAGTCACCTACGTCCCGGACTACTGCGTCGACGAGGTCTCAGACCATGTGATGGCGCTTCTCCTAACCTGGAACCGCAGAGTCGCGCTGTTCGACAACTCGGTCAAGAGGGACGGCTGGGGGAGCATACCCTTGACCATGCGAATGATGCGGCTCCGAGGAAAAACGCTCGGTGTGATCGGATTCGGCCGGATCGGCCAAGCCGTCGCACAGAAGGCCCTAGCCTTCGGATTTCGCGTGCTGGCATTCGACCCGTACATGACCGCCGAGCAGTGCGCCCTTCGGGACGCCCGCAAGACCGACGACATGTCCGAGCTGCTGCGTGAGTCCGACTTCGTCTCTCTGCACTCGCCACTGAACGCCGATACAACGGATATGATCGGAGCTGACGAGCTCGACAAGATGAAGGACGAAGCGGTGTTGATAAACTGCGCGCGCGGCCCCCTGATCGACGAGGACGCGCTTTACGACGCGCTAACGAGCGGGGGCATCGCCGCGGCCGCGCTCGATGTCATGGCCGACAACCACCCGCCATCCGACCATCCCCTGCTTGGGCTGGACAACATAATCATCACTCCGCACGTCGCATTCTTCAGCCAGGAGGCGACGCTCGAGTTGGAACAGCGCGCAGCCAGAGAGGTAGCCCACGTCCTCACAGGCCGTATGCCGGACAACCTCGTCAATCACGCAGTCCTGGAACACCCAAGTCCGCGGCATCGACTGAGGATTTAGAGACTATCCGGCAACCATCCCCAACAGAGCGCCGATCACCACTGGCAGATGTCTCCGCCGGGACATAACAAGCGCCATAGTAACCGCCCCTGAAAGTATTCCCACTACTGCTAAGAATGCTCTGAATAAGTCCGTGGAATGTGGCAAATTATGGGTCAGCCAGACACGATTCCGGCAGAGAATAACCGTCAATCCTAACTTGTTCAGAGGTTCCCTAACGCTATCCCTATTTGTGAGAATATTTCTTGATAAAAATACCAACTTGGGAGAAACAAGAGCGTAACGGACAGGCCCATCAGCGCGCCGGCGGTGTGTCTGCGGGTATTGCCCGATTTGCCATCCGTATCCTCAAGGCAAGACTTTCACGCCTTGTTGTACAATGGGCCGCGCCCATTCGATAGAACCCATACTGAGGAACGAAATACCTTGCTCGACCGGCTAGTAGCGTTGAAACCATACGCGATCGTGTTCACGGCCAGCGCGTGTACACTGATCATCGAGATCGTCGCAGGCAGGATACTCGCGCCGAGCATCGGTGTCTCCCTGTACACCTGGACGAGCATTATCGGCGTCGTTCTGGCGGGCATCAGCGCCGGCAACTATGCCGGCGGGCTGATCGCGGACCGGTATCCGTCGCCGGTCACGCTGGGGATCATCCTTCTGGCGAGTGCGGTTGCCAGCGTGGCCATCCTGCCGATGGACTACCTGGTATCGGAACCGCTTCTATCGCTGCCCATCATCCCGCGAATCGTGCTGGTGACCGCTGCCCTGTTCCTAGCGCCTGCATTCATCATGGGGATGGTGTCTCCGGTCGTTATCAAGCTGCGGCTTTCCGACCTGTCGCAGACCGGCAACGTGGTGGGCAAGATCTACGCGGTGTCCACCGCCGGAAGCATCGTCGGGACGTTCCTGACCGGCTTTGTGCTGGTCCAACTCCTGGGCACGCGGCTGGTGATCCTGATCGTGTCGCTGGTGCTGTTGGCCATGGCGATCGCGTTCGGGAACCTGTGGCGGGCGTGGAAACCGGGAGCCGCGCTGGGAGCGCTGTTTGCCGCGGTTCTTGCCGTGGGCATATTCACGGACTCACTCGAAAGCGAGTGCATCCGGGAGAGCAACTACTTCTGCATCAAGGTCAGAGCGCGTGACATCGACGACCGAGAGGTCCGGGTACTGTACCTGGACGCCCTCCTGCACAGCTACGTCGACGTCAAGGACCCCCTCTTCCTGCACTACGCATACGAGAAGGTGTTCGGCGACCTGGCCACCACCGTAGCGCACAGGAACCCGGAGCTGGACGCCCTGTTCATCGGGGGCGGAGGCTACACGATGCCCCGGTTCATGGAGGTGTTGTTCCCAGGATCCAACCTGGAGGTGGTGGAGATCGATCCGGAGGTCACCGAGGTTGCTATGGAGTACCTCGCGCTGCCCAAGGCCACGAACATCCTGACCTATGGTGAGGACGCCAGGACCAAGCTGCAGGAGCTGCCGCAGGGGAAGTACGAGTTCATAGTCGGCGACGCGTTCAACGACGTGTCGGTCCCGTACCATCTGACTACCCTGGAGTTCAACGAGATGGTGCGCAGCCTCCTGTCGAACGACGGGGTTTACTCGATCAACGTCGTCGATCGGATGTACAGCGGCCGCTTTCTACGGTCCGTTGTACACACATTGCAACAGACGTTCCCGTATGTCTATGTCATGCGGGATGACGGGGAATGGCTGAGCGATGCCAGGTTCACTTTCGTCGTCACGGCGTCCGCGGCCCCACTCACCGCGAGTGATGTCGAAGTCTCGAACCGTTTGATGAATAGGGGCAAGCCTGTCACGCAGTTCATGCCTCCCGGAAGGTTCGCCGCTTGGCTGGAGGACGGCCAGAAGGTCGTGCTGACGGATAACTTCGTACCTGTGGACGGTATGCTGGCGCCCCTGTATCTACAGAGCAGGGAGTGAGCTAGACTTGCGAACGTCAAGTAGTACGGGATTCTCACTGGCGGGGTGGTGAACAACATGTCCGACGGATTCTGTATCTTCTGCGAGATTGTCGCCGGACGCGCCGATGCGAGCGTCGTGTACGAGGACGACAACGTTCTGGCGTTTCTCGATCTGTTTCCAGTCAACGAGGGGCATACGCTGGTAATCCCCAAGACACACGCCACTTACCTCGAGGACATGGACGGCGATGCCGGCAGGCATGTGTTTGGGACTGCTCACAGGCTGGCGCAGGCGGTGCGTGAGTCCGGAGTCCGGTGCGAGGGGGTCAATCTATTCCTGGCAGATGGCGCCGTGGCTGGACAGGAGGTATTCCACGTCCACATGCATGTTATACCCAGGTTCGAGGGAGACGGTTTCGGCCTGCGGTTTGGAGACAAGAGCCAAGCCGACCGCGATGACCTGGACCGAACGGCGGAAAGGATTCGCAGCCAGGTCAGGTGAGTGCGGACGCCGATCAGCCTCGGAATATCATAGCCAGCAAAACGCCAACTACGGTCGCCCACACCCCAAACGTGAGCACGATCTGGATATTCATGCGCGTCTCGATCGCGGTCATCCGGGAGTTGAGGCTGCTCTCCAGCGAGTTCATGCGTGTTTCGATTGAGTTCATCCGCATGTTCACGTCTTCCAGTCGTAGATTTATCTGTTCTACGATGCCTTCCATGCGGCTTACCCTGCTATCGATATCGGTTACTCGTTCTTCGATTACCACTACATGCGCTCCTTCGAGGCCATTTTACTCCAATTTTCAGGTCTATGTGTCACATCCGGCTTGTCACCTAGGCGCAGAACCACGTTGTCGATCAGCCTGATACCGCCGAATCGGACTGCCAGCGACACGAGCGCAGAGTCTCGTATGTCGTCCAGCTCGACCAGCGTTTCGGCGTCCGCCACCGACACGTAGTCAATCGATACAGCGGGAACGGCATTGAGGAGGTCCAGCATCTCGCTTCGGATGACGCCTGCGTCCCGGACTCCATCGTGATAGAGATTCTCGGCAAATCGCAACGCCCGGTACAGCGACAACGCTGACCTGCGGTCGTCGGAGGTCAGGTACGCGTTGCGACTGGAGAGCGCAAGTCCGTCGGTGTCGCGGACGGTGGGCATGACCACCACCTCGGCACCGAGGTTGAGGTCAGTGTTCATGCGCTTGATTACGAGGCACTGCTGCGCGTCCTTCTGGCCGAAGTACACGTTGTCCGGTCGGACGATGGTCAGCAGCTTGCAGACGACCGTCGCCACTCCCAGGAAGTGTCCGGGTCGGTGCGCCCCCTCCAGCCGAGTGGCGATGTCGCCGACATCGATGTTGGTATCGAAGCCGTCTGGATAGACCTCCGATACCGGGGGCGCAAACACGAGGTCGACGCCCTCCGTACGCAGCTTCCGCAGGTCGCCCTCCATGTCGCGCGGGTAGGTGGACAGATCCTCGGATGGGCCGAACTGCGTCGGATTAACGAAGATACTGGCGACAGCGGTCGCGTTGTCAGTCCGCGCACGACGCACAAGGGACAGGTGTCCCTCGTGGAGGTAGCCCATCGTCGGCACAAGGCCGAGCGGTCTGGCCGCCGCCCGCTCCGCCTCCCTGAACTCGGCAACAGTTTCGATGATTCTCATTTGACAAGCTGCGCTATGTGACAGTCGCCTCGGTGATTCGCACAGTATAGTGGAACACTTCATTGAGGAAGTCAGTCCAGCGATCGCCGTCATGGGAAAGATCATCGAGCAGGAAGGCCTTGACAACGCCCATCTGGTCCAGTCTGGCCCTCATTTCAGGCGTGACGACACCGGCGATCAGGATGTTAACGGAGTTGGGAGGAGTGGCCTCGAAGCTCTTCTGCACCGCTCCCAGCCGCTCAAGCGCCCCGGCGGGGTCCTTGCCACCTTTGATCTCGATCGTCGCCGCCTCTCGCCTACCCCCACTGACGTCCTGTTGGAAGAGAATGTCCGGTTCTGAGCCGTACCGCATCGAGTACCCATTGGGCAATTGAAATTCAGTTGCGCCGGAGTTCTGTGCCAAGATCAACTCGGGATTAACAGTCAGCCGGTCCTCGAACCGGTCCTCGAGAGCGCGGCGCTCTCGGACACTGCCCCCGTTGGGGGAGATTGCGGGGCCCATTTTGGTCAACCTTTGATTGATGGCGTCTGAGGTGAGGCCGCAGCTCAACCCTTGAGGTACAGACCGATGATAGCGACCATGATGGTAATCCACGATCCTCCCAGCAGAACCAGCATTTTGTTGAACCCGCTGTTCATGTCGTTCCGCAGGGAATTGATGGACTCGTTCATATTGTCGAGACGTCTGTCGACCTACTTCCTAGGAGTCATCGAGTCTGCTGATTCTCTCTTCAGTCATCACTCGCCTGTCTCCTCGATAGCGGCCGCGACGGACTGCGGATTCATCGGGAGGCTGCGGAGCCTTGCGCCAGTGGCATCGTGGATCGCATTGGCGAGGGCGGCCAGCGGCGGGGCGATGTTGGCCTCGCCCACACCTCGGACTCCGAACGGGTGGCCCGGGTTGTTGACCTCAACGATGACCGCGTCGATCATCGGCAGATCTAGGCTCGTGGGCATCCGATAGTCAAGAAGGCTTGTATTCATCATGGAGCCGTCTTCGCCCATGTAGTATTCCTCGTTCAGCGCCCAGCCGATACCCTGTACGGCGCCACCCTGGATCTGGCCCTCGACGTATGAGGGATGTATGGCGAACCCGGCGTCCTGGAACGCCGTGTAGCGGAGGATATCGACCTTACCTGTGTCAGGGTCAACCTCGACGTCGACGATGTTCGCGGAGTAGGAGCCTCCCTGCCCCCCTGGATTCAGGTTGGCGCGACCGACGACGGGACCGCCGGTCTCAGCCAGCCGCCCCGCTATCTCCTCGAAAGACATGCGGAGCTCCGAGTCGGACTTGTGCTGCAACGCGCCATCGACGTACTCGACGTTTTCCGGGTCGGTATCCCAGAGCAGTGAGGCGCGGACGATCAACTGCTGCATCACGTCCATCGCGGCCTCGTGCGCGGCCCAACCGGACTTGAAAGCCACTCCGCTCCCGCCGGTAACAGAGGTGTATCCAATCGTGTCGGTGTCGCCGACTGACGGATTTACATCCTCCACGGGAATACCGAGGACCTCCGCGAACTGCTGCGCGATGGCCGTGCGGGTGCCGCCGATGTCCACCGAGCCCTCAACAAGGCTCACGGTGCCGTTATCTAGTACATTGGCGACCACGCAGGCCGGGCCCGCGTTGTTACGGCAGAAACCCATGCTCCAGCCGCGGCCGCGCAGCTTGCCATCCGACTGATCGAGCGAATCGGAGAAGTGGGAATGCTCCCGGACGGCGTGCATAACCTCCTCGGCCCCGATCCGGCCGTTCATTACGCCGTCAGCGCGTCGATCACCCTGCCGGGCGACGTTCATCAGTCGGAGCTCGACGGAGTCGATCCCGAGAGCCTCCGCGATCTCGTCCATCAGTGTCTCGGTACAGTACATGACGATCGGAGCGCCCGGCGCGCGGTATGCCTGCGTGCGCGGCTTGTTGGTTACTACGTCGTAGCCGTCCACCTGCACGTTCTCGATCAGATACGGAGCGAAGACCGCAGAAGCCGCGCCGGCGAGCGGAGCGCCGGGGAAGGCTCCAGCCTCCAAAGCCATCCAACAGTGCGCAGCCGTAATCCTGCCCTCGTTGGTCACTCCTATCCTGAGCCGGACAAGACTGCCCGATGTTGGGCCGGTTGCTTCAAGCACCTCTGCGCGGTCCATGACCATCTTGACCGGATGACCGGACTTCTTGGAGAGGAGCGCGGCGACAGGCTCGAGGTAGGGTGGAATCTTTCCGCCGAATCCGCCTCCGATCTCCAAGGGAACGACCTTGACCTGGGAGACTGGCATACCGAGGATCCGTGACGTGTTGTCCCGAACCCCGAAGTGGCCCTGGCTGGAGCACCAGACTGTCAACCTGTCGTCAGGCGCCCACCACGCGGTGGCGTTCTGCGGCTCGATGTACCCCTGGTGGACGCTCTTCGTGGTGAACTCCCCATCGAATACGCGGTCGGCCTCGGCGAAACCGGCTTCCGGGTCGCCAAACCGGTACTGGTCCTGGGCGGCGACATTCGTCCCACCCGGCAGATCGGGATTGTTCGACCAGGTGTCGTGAAGCGGCACGGCGTCATCTGCCATGGCGTCCGGGACGTTGGTGTACGCGGGAAGAGCCTCGTACTCGACGTCGATCAGCGAAAGCATCTCTTCCGCGGCGTGCGGACTGGATGCGGCGACCGCGGCGATGGCATGTCCCTTGTACAGGACCTTGTCACGCGCCAGCACATTGTCGGCGGGCATCTGACCCAGTACGGCGATCGGACCGACGGGATCACTGGGTGCGAAGTCCAGCGACGTCACCACCGCCCGCGCATCCGGGTGTATCTCTGCCCTAGACGTATTGACGCTCAGAATGCGTGCGTGCGCATGAGGCGAGCGCAGCACTTTGCCGTAGAGCATACCCGGCAGGTTCAGGTCTGCGCCGTACACCGCGCGTCCTGTGACTTTGTCCACACCATCGTGCCGGATCGGTCGCGTCCCTACTACCTTGTACTCGCGAGTTGCAGTTGTCATGTGTTGGTTCCTCTCCAATACCTGTTTGGATAGCTTGGGCTGGACGTATGGTATCACAGGCGGTGGCGTAGCTTGAGCTACGGCAGCCGCACCTATTCACTCGATGCAAACTCGAGTGTATACCCTGCGCTGTGCCGGGTTCCTGGGGTTGTCGGCGACACGACGACTACCACGGTCTCGGCATCGGTCCCGGTCAGCTTGGTCTGTCCCAAGTTCGTGTCATCCAGGTCGAGACGCGAGACGGTGAACGACCCATCGGAAGCGACCGAGATTATCTGGACTATGAACTCTTGCGGGAGAGTATCGCCGGCGAGGCTGAATCCGTTGGCGGTCCAACCAGTCGCTTCACCGTAGAATTCCATCTCGGAGACGGAGACCCCGTCGATCATGATCCCGTCCAGATAGACCGCGTCGTCGGTCACGTACTCGAATCTGAGCAGCACGGGACCGCCTGCGAACGGTGTAAGATCGATCGACTCCCGAAGCCATCCACCGCTCGACCCGGTGTAGCCAGGGCCGTATGCGTTGCCGCTGGGGTCGTAGGTGGTCGTGTGCTCCCCTTCGAGGATGCGCCATGTCCGGCCGCCGTCATCAGACGCCTCGACGTAACCGTAGTCCCAGCCCCCCTCGATCTCGTACCAGACCATGAACTCCAGAGTAGCCCCCTCCAGGCCGGTCAAATCGAACCCGCGTGTCAGTGTCGTGTCGATGCTGTCCCCTCGTCCGCTCCACCAGCACTGCGGCCCATCTACACATTCCCCGCCGATCTGCTTGACCTCGGTATCGCCCTGGAAGGAGAGAATGCCTCTTGCGCCGCCGGAGTCAACTTTGTAGTAGCGCGCTGAGAACTGGGGCAGAAACTCTCTACGGCCTGATGAAGACCGCAATGAGCGCAGGGGGCCGACCCGGACTCTTTGGTCATAGTACCCGTATCGTCGATCGTCGTCGTCGAGGTAGTTGGCGACGACCCAGTCTGCGAATAGCTCCTCGAATGTCAGTCCATTTCTGTTCGCGAATGCCTCCACTCCTGCCACCCCATCAAGAGGTTCCGCCACCAGGCCAGCCAGCTTCTGCGCTCCTCCGACTCGCTGAGCAAGGTAGCTAAAAAAGAGCGCGGACGCCCCGTAGTGTGGAATGGTCCCGTCCGGCGCGTCGGGCCAGTAGTTCAGCTGGACGTACGGCCGCATGAGGAAGTGTTCCGGTGATTGGAGTTCGTATCCCGCGGCGGCGGTCGCGACTTCGGAGAGTCCCTCGTTGACCCAGGACTCCTCGCCCTCGTCGTGGTTGAAGTGGACTGCGTGTTGCAGCTCGTGCGCGATGACACCCATGTACAGGTCGGTCCCAGGGTGCAACTCGAAGGCGTCGATGTAGATGATCTCCCGCGAGTTGCTGTACCCATGTACCCGGGTGGAGTAAGCGTCTTTTGCGCCGAAGTATCCAGCCGCTCCGCGCAATCTGGAGTGCAGAATGACGAGACGCGGGTCCCCGTCGATCCCGGGGCTTCGGATGTCTCCGAACATGCCGGTAACGGCTGGGTGGACTTCGTCCTCGAACCGGCTGGCCGCCCGTTCCAAACCTTTCTCATCAACCGACACGGCGTTGTCCACAAACCAGTAGGCGTTGTCGCTGACGATACGGAGGGTCGCGGTGATCCGGTGAGCGGCTCCATCGTCCAAGTCGGTGATCCAGAACTGTTCCTGCGCACCCTCGCGGAGCTGTGGGGCCGATGCGACGGGCGAGGCATCCCGGTCCACCCCCCTGAGACGAACGGCAAGCTCCTCGAGGTCCCTGTCGGGAAGCGAGTGGATGAGTGGATACGGGTCAGACTGCGTCGTCTGGCCGGGCTTGTCACGGCTGACGGGCGCCTCGACCTTGGTCGGTGGTCTAGTTTGCGGTCTATCAGGACCGGCGCGGGACGGGAGTTTGGTCAGTGGACGGGCTGGGGCAGCGGCCGTTGGTGTGGCCGACGGTGGCGGGTCAGGACTGTCGTTGACAGCCGGTGTGGTCTCGACCAACCCGGACTGCGATGCGCCGGCACCTGACTCGTCCGCCTTTCGCACGCCGTCCCCACACGCAACAAAGAGCAGGACTGAGGCGACAAACGCAATGCACACGCCGATTCCCGGCGCTAATCTCGAGGAACGTGTGATTGGGTGATCTGGGGTCATATTATGGCCAGGGTGACTGTCTATGACGTACAACGTCCGGGTAACCGAAAGGGTTCACTCCCAACTCTGGCACCCTGGTATTCTGACCCGGCCTCGCGCTCAGCTCGCCGGAATCGCGGTTCCTGGGGTCGTCATTCGCAGACTGTACACCGACGTATTGGCTGTGAAGAACATGGTCTGATTGTCCTCGCCACCCCAGGCGCAGTTGGCCGGGAATTCCGGCAGCCGGATGATGCCGATGAGCTCTCCGGACGGGTCAAACACCCAGCATCCATCGGGCCCTGTGCAGTAAACTCGACCCTCTACGTCAACTTTCATGCCGTCAGGAACGCCGTTGGTGGCGACTTCCGACGGCATCTCCGCGAACAGCCTGGGCGCTGATACGCCCCCGCCGGCGTCCACGTCGAACGCGAGTATGTACTGTCCGGGCCGCGTGTTCGCAACGTACAGGACACTCTCGTCAGGGGAGAACGCGATCCCGTTTGGATACTCGATGCCGGGTACGACCATGTCAACGGTCCCATCCGGGCGGATCCTGTGGACGCTGTTGAAAGGCATCTCGACCGTCGCCGGATCAAGGCGCTCCCTACCGGGGTTGGTAAAGTACAGACTGCCGTCCGACCTCCCGACAACATCGTTGGGACGATTCAGCCGTTGGCCGTTCCAACGATCCGCGAGCACAGAAAAGGTTCCGTCCGACTCTCGTCGCGTCACCTGTCGGTTGATCATCTCGCAGATTACGTGCCGGCCTTGAGAATCAAAAGTCATGCCGTTGGATTCGCCGCTGTCTTCCCTGATAAGCTCAGGCTCCCCGCCTGGAACCACTCGGAAAATCTGGCTGCGACGTATGTCAACGAACATCAGATAGCCGTTGGGATGCCACAGCGGGCCTTCCGTAAATACAAACCCGGTCGCCATCTGATCCGGCTTGGTCGATTCTACGATTTCGGAAAGTCTGTCAGCCATCGTATCTACTCCTCCTTAAATGCCTATCCCCGCATTGCTTATCGGAGTATTTGTCGTTCATACTAAGCAGAGTTACATCCCTCTGTCATTCCGAGGCGCAGCCGAAGAATCTCCCCAAAAACGGCCTACTCCTCTCTGAATATCTCATCCCCGCGTTGCAGCCGGACTGCGATGTTGAACGTCTGGTTGACGGACCTAGGTGTCGGGTAGTGCGCCGCGAGAAACCTCGCCATCCCGACCAGCACATGACGAGCTGAGTCTGTTCCCCTGCGCTCTTGGTACTGCTTGATGGCCGCGTCGACGATCTGGAAGTGGTGGAACGTCGAGTCCTCGCGGAGCATGGCGTGGGCGAGCACGGCTAGAACGGTATCGGGCTCCTCCGACCCGGCCACGTAGTCCGTCACCAGCCTCGCAGACTGCTCGACCTGCTGCTGAGAGTTCATTGCGTCGAGAATCCGGGGGCCGAGGTCCTCATGACCGACCTCGCCGTTGGGTTCCGGGATGCGTTGGGCAGGCATGTTCAGGAATCTGTCCAGATAGATGCTGATGGCCGTGTCGAACACGGCCCGCGTCAACTCGATGGACGGGGCGCGTTTCAGCGCCTGGTGCAGCGCGTTCGCCGCGGTCAGGGTGTTGTGGACCGTGTCCCAGTCTCCGAACTCGTTGGACGTGTGGAATCGGGCCATTCTCAGGAACGCGGCGTACGCGACCGCGCCCCCTAACTGCTGGGCAGTCGCTCCTTCTCGGACGGCCTCCCGCAGAGCATCCAGCGGGGCGGCCGGGTCGTCTCCCAGGATCGTATCGACCAGAGGTCGTTCGTCGTCCCAGTGGCCCCGGTGCGGCGCGCCCTCTTCCCACAGCCACGGCAGCGCATCTCTGGCCTCCCGGACCATGGATGCCAGATCTATCGGGTTGCGCCAAGAGTTCAACTCCTCGCTGCGGCGGGCGGTCGCCATCCCGTGGACGAGGCTGGTGAGCACCTGTCCGGCGTGTTCCCAACCGATGTGGTCCAAGAGCTCGAACGCCTTGTTGCAGAAGTCCACGACGTGACCCGCATCTATGTATATCCGGTCGGTCGCAGCGGAGAACACCATGTCGGCGATGTCGCGCCGTGACATGCCCAGGTCGATGGCGGTCCGCAGACAGCGCTCCGCGCCCTCGTCGTCACGAACCTCGATGAAGCCTCGGAACCAGTCCTTGAAGACCTCCGGCCTCGTCTCTCCCGTGGGGAGCGGATCGACCAGGAATCTCGGCGGACTTCCGGCGCACTCGGCGGCGACGTGTCTGAGTCCCTGGTACAGCGCCAGGGGGCGGTCGTTTGCGGACAGACGGTCCAGGATATTAGCGGCGCATGTCATCATGCTGAGGGACTGCCCCCAGCCGCGATCGGAGTAAGTTGTGCCGAACCGCGCTCCGATTGTGAGCGGAGCGCGGTAATCCACCGGAGAGGAGTTGAGTCCGAGAACGGACTTGGCTATCACCAGCCGGATATTGTGCTCCATCCCATCTCCGAGCCGCCCTGACCAGCGCTCTATGGGGTCCGATTCCGGTGGACTGGGGTTGACCCAGACTTCGCCGTCCACGACCGACACCGGAAAGGCGCGCACGTCGTCGGCAAATGGGTCGAACGTTCCCCCACTGGACAGGTCAAACCTAGCGTGATGCCAGTGGCAGGTCAGAATGCCATTTCGGACAGTGCCGCGGTCCAGCGGGAATCCCATGTGCGGACAGCGATTATCGACCGCGGCGAATTCGCCTCCCCGGTCGAATACGGCGATTGTATGCCCTCCGCCCGTCACGACGGTGCATCCTCGTTCCCTGACCTGATCCACGGTTCCGACCCTCAACAGGCCCTGTGTAGTCGTTGTCATGGCGTCCTCCTCCCACAAGCCGCGTTCGGGCTGTAGATTACTATCCCGAATGTATCCACATGCGCCTTGAGCGGCGCGTATTCAATCTTCTCATAGGCTTTCAGGTCGCATTTCTGTGGGATGTCGATGTCCTCGAGTATTCCTGACAATAACTGGCTGTCAATTACCTGCGGTCCTCAGATCGGCAGGGCCGCTTGCCGTGATGGGTATGCGTCCTGGCGTTCCGCACCTTCAGGCCAGACCGTGACGACACCGTACCGACCGTCGAAGCCGGGTTCGACGTGGATGTCGCCTGACCTGACCTTCTCGACCCCGGCCGCGATCCGTTCTCCGTACCTAGGGAGCGCCTTGGCTATGTCGATCCTCGGAGCATGGAGCATTACCTCAAGCTCCGATCCGAACGACTCGACGAGGTCCATGTACGCCCTGCGGACCCGCTTGGTGTTCAGGCCGACGCCGATTGCCTCAGACAACACCTGCTGAAGCGAGACCATCGACCGGAAAGGCGGCCTGCCATCAGGTGATCCGACCAAGCCATCCGCCTCGTAGCGGACTTCGGCATCACGCCGGGCCAACTCCTCCACCCTCTGCATCACGCCGAGCGTCAAGGCCCGACCGCAGACCGGACATGCGGTCCCATTGCGGGCGATGTCGTCCGGTCCATAGCTGACCCCGCATTTGCGGTGTCCTGAGTTGTGGTACTTGCCCTCCTCCGGGAAGAACTCGATCGTGTACGCGATGTCCTGTGTCCGCAGGGCATCGACGAGACCGAGGTAGCTGGGCTCACCATTGAATACGGTCAGCTCTCTCCCCAGCTTCGGCAGGGAGTGCGCGTCCGAGAAGGATACGATGGACCGCCGGTCGAGGTCCGGCACGCGCCAGCACATTGCCGGATCGCTGGACAGGCCAGTCTCGACCGCGTGGATGAGAGGCGTGAGGTCGCCGAAACACTCCTCCAGAGAGTCGAACCCGGACTTGGAGCCGAATATCCCGTACCAGGGCGTCCATGCGTGAGCCGGGATGACAACGCACTGTGGATCGACGTCCAGCAGTAGCGAGGTGAGGTCGCGTGGAGTAACGCTCAACGTCGGCCTGCCGTCTCCGTCCAGCTTCGCCCCACGGTCGGCGAGTCGCCGGTTGATGCGGGCCACCGCCTCAATGCTCGGCGCCAGGACCAGGATGTGGACCCGCCTGCTCCGTCCCCCGACCCTCCCCACACAACTCAGCTCGGTACCGAGGACGAACTTGACGCCATCGTACTCGTACAGCCCATCGTCGGTCTCCGCCAGCTTCGACGCGGTCTCCTCGAACCAGACAGGATGTGTGAAATCGGCGGACGCGAGCATGTCGATGCCCTTGATCCTAGCCCAGTGAGCCAGGTTTTCGAGCGTCAACTCCCTGCTGGTCGCGTAGGCGTAGGAGGAATGAATATGCAGGTCGGCAACGTAGGTCATATTCCGATTGTAGCAGTTGGGGAGAGGGCGGGTTTGTCGCCGTCCTGCGGTGAACAGGGGCGTTTTGGACCTGCTAACTCCACTCGAACCGGGACTTCAGGTGAGTCAGCCTGTTGTAGGGGACCAACTTCTCGCGCTGAAGACGTCCTACGACGATTCCAGGATCGACGCCGAGGCTGCTGGCAAAGCTCACGATCTCAGGGGCTGAGAAGTACCCTGCGCCGGTGAACGTATCCCACTGATGCCGTGGGATAAGGAGTTCGGCCGCGAATCGATCCGCGGCGTTTTCAGCGCTTGCGTTCGTGGCGGTTCCCGGAACTCCGTCCACGTAGTTTCGCCGCCTGGTCTGCAAAACGTGGTGAGCCTCGTGAAAGAACGTGAACCAGAACACGTCTGCCCATTTCCACTTCAGGCTGAGCTGGATGAGCGCCTTGTCGGGAGCCAGCCACCGGGCGGCTCCGTTCGCACCACTCTTGGGAAGCTCCTCAACCACGACAAACGCAACTCCCGACTCCGCGCACGCCTCAGTCAACTTTGGCATGAACTCCTCAGGGGGCTCGGCGGTCAACCCTCGAATGTGGGACAGCGATCGTTGGAAACGTTCCCCGTCAAACGGCTGGGTCTCTACCCGGCCACCTTCTACCTCTCCCTGTTTGAGCCAGACTGCCAACGCTTCCGGAGAATGCCTATCGCCTCCGGTGATTCTGAATGCGGCCACCAGAGTTTCGGCAACGTTGTTGAGCGAAGCGACCCCCAGGAATTCCTGGATCGCCAGAACCTTGTCTACTCTCTTGCTGAACTTTGGAATCCATCCCCGCTTCTGCATCTGCGCGACCGGAAACCTCTTGAGCGCGGCTGTCTCGGCTTCCAGGCGTTCGCGCTCCTCCAGCCTGGCAAGTGTCATCCGGTACGCGGTCTCCAGATTCACCCAGAACTGAGCCGAGATACCCAGGGCCTTCTGCATCTCGCTCGCTGTGTTATGGGTGATCGCCTTCTTACCGCGAATGATCTCATTGATGACCTGTGTCGGGCGGCCCATGCGGGCGGCCAGCTCCTTCTGGGTCATGCCGCGATACTCGATCTCCTCCTCAAGCACGCTGCCCGGCGAGACTGGAAGATCCGACCATACGTGTTGGGGACTAATCGCCATAGTGATTGGTCACCTCCTGAACAATGAGTCTGTTGTTGGCGCGGTCGAGTCTGAGAATCAAACACCATCTATCGTGGAGGGTCAGCGCGTACTCACCCTCTCGATCGCCTCTCAGCGTCGTGATTCTCATCAAGTCGTTGAATTCAGCTACAGCTTGCAGAGTCTCGATCCGCCGGATGTACTGTCTGCCAACTACCGGTCCCCACTGACGCGATGCTTCGCGAAAGCTCTCTTGGCATCGCCTAAGCCGCCTGGTGCGAAAAGTAACTTCCAATATTCACCCATTAGATGAACCTAATTGTACATATCTAACCTCTCATACGAAAGACCGTTGACCCTCCTTGTCCCCGGTACTACAATCGCCTCACCGCGCATCATTCTCTCGGAGGCACAGCCCGATGGACTTCGAGCCTCGATATACGTCCCAACAACAGGAGTTCCGCAGCGATGTCAGGGACTGGCTGAGCGACAATCTGCCGGACGGCCTCGAGTATCCAGCAGACTCCGATGACCTGACACGCGACGGCTACCTGAAGCTGAGACAGCTGGGGCGGAGCCTTGGATCGAAGGGATGGCTGTGGCCGACGGCGGCGGTTGAGTACGGCGGCGGCGGTCTGTCGATCGATCACGCCATTGTCATCGAAGAGGAGCTCGACGAGTACGAGCTGTCGCTGCCGCCCTACTATGACAGTGGTGGACGCCTGGGCGGCGCCAGCGTCCTCGTATGGGGCAGTGACGATCAGAAGGAGCGCTTCCTTCCCCCGATATTCAGGGGCGAGGTCCGTACATGGCAGCTACTGACCGAACCGGGCGCCGGCTCCGACCTTGCGGGCGTTGAGATGAGCGCAGTCCGGGACGGCGATGACTACGTTCTCAACGGCCAGAAGGTGTTTGTAGGCAGCTCGCACGGCGCGGAGATGCTGTGGACGATCGCGAGGACAGCCCCGGATGGCGAGCGCCACCGCAACTTGAGCTGGTTCATGGTGCCGACGGATACACCGGGCATCACCATCCAGCCGATGGAGCTTCTGATCACAAGCGGCGAGGGCGGCGCCGGGACCGGGACCAAGAACACGATCTTCTTCGACGATGTTCGCGTTCCCGCGTTCAACCTGATCGGCGGAGAGAACCACGGCTGGCAGGTCGCCACGACACATCTGGAACTCGAGCACGGAGCCGGCGGGTCGATCCGCCGGAATAGGATGGTGGACCGGCTGTTCGAGTATTCCGCCGGGCTGAAGCGCAACGGCAAGCCGCTCGGCAGTGACCCTGAGACCCGTGAGCTGCTCGTGGACGTGTTCATCGAGGCTGAGATATCGAGGCTGTTCGGACTGCGAAACTACTGGATGCGACACACAGGACAGCAGATGGCGCACGAGGGTCCGCAGCACTCACTCTATCGGAAGCAGTCGGGACTCCGGTCCGCGCAGGCCATGTTGGATATACTAGGGCCGTACGCGCTGACGAATGACCCCAGGTGGGACCCATCAGAGGGTCACATGGAAGTCTTCCAGCGGTCGAGCATCGTCGCGATGCACCCGGGAGGAACGGCCGAGATTCAGAAGGTAATCATGGCCCGACGCCTCGGGATCGGGCGGCAGGTGCGTGAACGCGCGGGCCGACTGGCATAGCGCAGGTCCGCCGACTGGCAGGAAAGACACATGGAACAGATCGTCGAGGACAACCGAGAGCAGATCGTCCGACTGTGTAGGCAACTCTACGTTAGCAGGCTGGACGTGTTCGGGTCGGGCGCCACCGGAGAGTTCGACCCCGAGTCCAGCGATCTGGATTTCCTGTGACGTTTGACGACTCAGCGCACCGGGTCGGGTTCAGAGGCCCATACTTCGGCCTGTTGATTGTGTTGGAAGACCTGTTCCAGCCCAAGATCGACTTGGTGATGGAATCAGCTACCGACAATCCCTACTTCAGGGAAAGTGTCGATGATACCCGAGTGCCGATATATGGAGCGTAAGGTCTGCAAGTATTTGTACGATATATCCTGCACCGTGAGACCGTAGAGTTGCTGCGAGCATGTGAGGACCGCTGAATGGACCTGTCTCTAACTGAGGAACAGGAGCTCATCCGAAACACCGCCCGCGACTTCATGGAGCGCGAGTGTCCTACCGAGACGCTGCTGGATCTCGATGAGACCGACACCGGATACTCGGTCAACGTCTGGCAGAAGGCCGCGGAGATCGGATGGCTTGGGATGCTGGTGTCCGAAGAGTACGGTGGCGCGGACAGCTCTCTGACGGATGCTGCCGTCCTGTACGAGCAGCTTGGCGCAGGTCCACTGACTGGGCCGGTCTTCTCGTCCGGAGTGCTGGGCGCGCTGGTAGTCTCTGAGGCCGGTACCGGGGAACAGCGTAGTCGCTGGCTCCCGAATATCGCCAACGGACGCGAAATCGTAACCCTTGCAATGACCGAGCCAGACTACGGTTGGGAAGCGGAGTCCGTCCAGATGCGCGCGCAGCCCACCGACACGGGCTACGCGCTCAGCGGGACAAAGCTGTTCATTCACGACGCAATGTCCGCAACCACGCTGATCTGCGCTGTCAGAGGCCGTGGACAGGAGGGTGTGACGCTGATGATGGTGAACGCCGGCGCGCCGGGTCTGTCCAGGAGGCCGTTGCCGGGGTTCCTGGGACAGGTCGGCGAGGTCACGTTCGAGAACGTCGAGGTCTCCAGGGATGCCGTTCTCGGTGAACTGGGCGGTGGGTGGCAGCCGTTGCAGCGGGCGTTCAACAAGGCGATCCCGATCCTGTGCGCCTACAAGGTGGGCGGGGCGCAGTCGGTGTTCGACATGACGCTTGACTACTCGCGGACACGTATCCAGTTCGGCACGCCGATCGGACGGTTTCAACGAGTACAGGACCACATCGTGGAGATGGTCAACCACCTCGACGCCGCGCGATGGACGACTTACGAGGCGCTGTGGAAACTGGATACAGGGCGGCCCGCGGACTCCAGCGTCCATCTTGCCAAGGCCGTGGCCTCAGAAGGCTACTACCAGGGCTGCAACCACGCCCACGAGGTCCACGCGGGGATAGGTGTGGTCCGGGAGTACGGTCTCACGCTGCACACGAAGATGTCCCGCACCCTCTACCATTACCTCGGCGCACCCAAGTTTCACCGCAAACGCATCGGAGAGATGCTGGCGCTCTAGCGCTCCGGCCAATGACTTGATCCGGTAACAGAAGATTCTACTCGGACCTGACCAGGCCCCAATCGTTCCAGGTAGTTCACGACCCTGACGACGCTCTCCTCCGAAAAGTCCCATCCCAGATTGTGAGCCTGTCCGCTGATCTGTTCGCTGGTCGCTTCCTCTCGACCAGCGACGATGAAGTGGACCTTTGCCGCTATCGAGATCGTGTTTACGTCTGAGTCAATACCCGATCCGTTGCTCCTGCTGCCGGAGACCGCCGCGGGTTGGAAGCCGCAGGGCCACATACCACCGAAAGGACTACCCAATTCCGCCCCAAATTCCTATTGCATATGCCCGGTAAAGTAGGAATAATTACTCATGAAACGTTCTGTCTAGCGCTTGGCAGAGGCCGTACCGCGACTCAAGGACCGCGCTCTACGCCCCGCACCATCTGGTCAGACCTGATTAAACCCTAGCGTGGAGCAAATTCCTTGGACACACGAGAGTCTTCGCTGTCGCGGCATGATGGTCTTTCAAATTCTCCTTCACATCCAGGCCCCGGACATACGGACATACGCAGCGATCCCTCCGCTATCGACGCGCCTGAGTCCGCAGACGTGGACGCCCGGTCGGATGTCGCCAGTCTCGTCCCACCTCCTGAAGGCGCGGACGGCTCAATCACTGCCGTCCACGAAGTCGCCGGACTGAATGCCGCACCGGCTCCGGACCAAGCCGCCGCGCTCGACCAGGTCAAGAGTCTTGTCTCACCAGACTCACCGGCGGCGGCGCTCACAGGCATCGTCGAGCCGGCCTCCGCGACCACTGCTCCGGCTCCCAGACGGCGCTTCCGGCCGCACATCCGCCGTCCGCATGTGCGGCCCGTTCACGTCCCGGTACGAGTCCACACCTTCGACTCGTTCCGATATCCGAACTACGTCTTCATCTGGATCGCGACCGTTCTATCGTCCGGCGGGTTCTGGCTGCAGCAGGTCATAGTCGGGTGGCTGGCGTATGAGGTCACCGGCTCCGCCTTCTGGACGAGCCTTGCCCTGGGACTGGACGCGCTGCCGATACTGCTCGGCGGTCCGGTCGGCGGCCTGCTGGTGGACAACTTCGACCGGCGACGGCTGCTGGCGTATATCTACGGGTACCAGGCGTGCGTGACGCTCGGTTTCGCCGGACTCGTGCTGGGAGGCCTACTCGAACCCTGGCACATATTCGGGTTCATCATGCTCATGGGAGTGTCATGGGTGATAAGCGACCCGGCCCGGATGTCCCTAATACCGAACCTGGTGCCGAAAGAGGGCCTGGTCAACGCTTTCGCGCTGAACTCCATGGCGTTCAGCGTGACACGGCTGGCGGCGCCGGCTGTGGGCGGCGTTCTGATTGTGCTGGTTGGGGTAGGCCCCACCCTGCTGGTCGAAGCCGTTCTGCAGGCGGCGGCGGTCGCCGCGGCGTTCACCCTGCGTCTTGCGCCCACCCGACGCCCAAAGCTCCACTTTGGCGATATCCGGGGCGAGCTGCTGACAGGCGTCAGGTATGTAGCCGGGGAGCCTCTGCTCGTCGCGCTGTTCGCCCTTACCGCAATCCCGGCGATCCTGCTGATGCCGTCCGTCCAAGCCCTGATGCCGGTGTATGCAGCCGAGGTCTTCAGCGTGGACGCGCGAGGACTCGGCCTGCTGCTGTCCGCCGTTGGCGCCGGATCCACGGTGGGAACATTCGCCCTCGCGTCAATCAGAGACCTGCCCCGCAGGGGTGTCGCGATCATATGCAGCATGACCGTGGTCGCACTGGCGACGCTGGCATTCTCGGTGAACGGGGTGCTCCTCACGGCTTATGTGAACCTGATGGTCCTCAGCGCGGCAATGATGACATTCTTCTCGGTAAGCAGCGCGACAATGCAATCCACGGTGCCCGATGAGTACCGGGGCAGGGTGACGGGCCTCTACATGATGACGTGGGGCCTGTTCCCGGCAGGGAGTCTGGCCGTCGGATTCCTGGCCGAGCGGCTCGGCGCGCCACACGCGACGCAGATCGCCTGCGGAGGGGCAATCCTGCTATTCGGAATCGCCGCCTGGAGGTTCAAGTTCCTGTGGAAGCTGAAGTAGCATCCGGTCAGCCTGAAGCCGATACACGACCGCCGGGACCCGACTCGGCTGACTTGGCCTGCTGCCAGAGCTCCTCCTTGGCATCGAGCGACATTGTGTCCATGTCCAGCCCGCGTTCCCTGGCGGTCCGCTCCATCGCGGTGAACCGCGCATAGAACTTCCGGTTGGTCCCCCGGAGCGCGGTCTCGGCCTCGATGCCGAGCCACCGACTGGCATTTACCAGCGAGAACAGCAGGTCGCCGAGCTCTTGTTCACGCTCCGAATCGGACCCGGCGGACTCCAACTCCCGGACCTCCTCCGCCACCTTGGCGATGACGCCGCCGTACTCGTCCCAGTCGAACCCCATCCTGGCCGCGCGTCCCTGGACCGCCTGCGCGTACCCCAAAGCGGGCATCGCCTTCGGGACCCCGTCCAGGATCGACCGGCCGGTGCCGGCGATCTCCTGACGCTTGAGCCGGTCCCACCTCGGGACAGCCTGCGACGCGTCCTCCATGACAACATCGCCAAAGACGTGCGGATGCCTCCTGACGAGCTTCTCGATTATCCCGCGAAACACATCCGTGCCCGTGAATGCCGCGGTCTCCTCGGCAATCGCGATCTGGAAAGCCGCGTGGAACAGCACGTCGCCAAGCTCTTCGACGATCTTGACAGCGTCGCCCTGCTCGATCGCCTCGACAAGCTCGTAGCACTCTTCGAGGAAGAGGTGCTTGAGCGACTCCAGGGTCTGCTCCTTATCCCACGGACACCCGTCCGGGCCGCGAAGCGTTGACGTGAGCTTGTGAATGCCGTCGAAAGTGTTGGGGAAATTAGCGTCGTGGGGCAAGTTCGGAGGCTTCCTGAGGTCGGGGTATGTCCGAGCACATCGTAGCACACGACGGTCAGAGATCCGCGACGGTCGGAATCTGTTGCGGCACGCTTGGCGGTTCTGTTGACACACATCGGGCTCATCCATAACATGCGACCCCATGACGACCGAAAATATGTTTGCGACCCTGGCCAGGACTGTCGTGGCGGTACTGTTCGTCATCCTCGTGCCGCTGTTCCTGATCGCGCTCAACGTGCGGTGGGTGATTAACTTTCCGCCTCTGTACGCATACGGCTTCGACAGGTACGACATCCCGCAGCAGACAGGGATCGAGAGGGAAGACCTGATCTCCGCCGGCCGGCAGATACGGGACTACTTCAACAACGATGCCGAGTGGCTGATCCTCAGCACGGTGGTCCGAGGGATCAGAGTCCAGAGCCTGTACAACGAGCGTGAGATCCTACACATGCGGGACGTCAAGGGGCTGGTCAGAGGGGTTTACCGGGTCTCGGAGTTCAGCGGTCTGTACCTGTTGTTCGTCATCGCGGCGGGAGCGGCGACGCTGGGCCGTGGATTCCTGCCAGCGCTGGCGAGGATGCTGCGCTGGGGCGGCGGGCTGACACTCGGACTGGTCGTTTTGACAGCGCTCGCGTCGCTGGTTGGATTCAACCGCCTATTCCTCGTTTTCCACCTGGTCAGCTTCAGCAACGACCTGTGGCAGCTGGACCCCAGACGGGACTACCTGATCGCCATGTTCCCACAGGGATTCTTCTTCGACGCGACGATCCTGATCGCACTGTCCATCATCCTCGAGAGCATCGCGCTGGTCCTGGCCCCGAGATTGTTGTTGATGAAAGCCCGGAGAGAGTGGCAGGAGACCGCTGCCGAGCAGTCCGCCGTAGATCAAGCGACAGGTTGACCCCGGATGTCCCCGGAGGCCGGTCCCAGGGTGGGAGGCCTTTGGGCCGTCGCGGGGCGACAGAATAGACAGGAGGCATCACTGTGCATTACCAACATGAGCGAAATCACGGCGCGCGTGTGTCGGACGACTGGACGTTCCGCGGACTCAAGACCGCCATTATCGAGAACGAGCTCCTGCGTGTGGTCGTTCTGGTGGACAAGGGAGCCGACATCTACCAGCTCGTCCACAAGCCCACGGACACGGACTTCATGTGGCGCTCCCCGTGGGGTGTCCGAGATCCGAGGCGGTTCACGCCGACCACGGGAGCGCCGCCGAACGTGTGGCTCGACCACTACGAGGGCGGTTGGCAGACCGTGCTGCCGGGCGGCGGCTTCCCATCCGTGTACGGGGGCGCGGACATGGGACTTCACGCGGAGGTCAACACCATGCCGTGGGACTCCGTGACGCTTCAGGATGCTCCGGACCGGGTGAGCATCAGGTTCTCGGTCAGAACGTATCGCACTCCTTTCTTCTTCCAGAAGACATTGTCGCTGTCCAGCGGTTCCCCGGTACTGGAGATCGACCAGACGCTGACCAACGAGGGAGAGGAGCCGGTCCACTGCGTATGGGGGGAGCACATCGCTCTCGGCGCGCCGTTCCTGAGCGAACACTGCGTGATCGATCTTCCGGGCGGGAAGGTCATCAACCATCCCGATGACTTCCATCCGAACAACCGGCTGCAAGCCGGTCACGAAGGGCCGTGGCCTGTCGTGCCTCTCAAGGACGGGACTCCGCACGACCTCAGCCGAGTGCCCGGCAAGAGCTGGAGGAGCTATGACCAGTCCTACATTACGGACATGCCCGAGGGCTGGTATGCGGTCACCAATCAGCAGCTCGGCGTGGGCTTCGGGGTCTGGTTCCCGACCGAGGTGTACAGGTTCCTGTGGTACTGGCAGTCGCTGGGTGGAGGATACGGGCACCCGTGGTACGGACGCACCTACAACGTAGGAATCGAGCCTTTCACCAGCTACACGAACGAGGGGCTGGTCAACGCCATTGAAAACGGGACGGCGCTGCTGGTCCAGCCAGGGGAGCGCATCGACGCTTCGGTGCGCGCCGCGGCGTACGAGTCCAGGACCGGTGTGCGCTCGATAAGCCCGCAGGGGACAGTCCAGACGAAGGACGAAGGTTGAGCATCAAACGGATGGAATCAAAACATCCCAAAAAACCGCCGTGCTGGCCGGACCCGATGCCCCAGGAAGTCTTCGAGAAGGTCTTTGTTCATAGCGATCTGGCCGGCTACGCTTGCGGTATCGTCCAGAATCCAGTCGGGTATGTCGTCGCGGGTTCGCCTCGAAAGCATCGGCTCCACAGCGACCACGACCATCTCCCCTGATATCGCCCAGCTGCCAATAGACGGTCGGCGGTCTTTGGTGAACCTGTCACGATGCAACAGGCTGTTCAGCACCATTCGAGGTCGCTCGAAGGCCCGCTGAGTGTACTCGTCCAGCGTCATCGGCGCGCACCAGGCAGGCATCGAGACGCTTGGAGGCAAGTTGTCAGCGAACACGTCGCAGAGGACCGATGATGACAGATAGAGCACGTCCGTTTCGTCGCCTATTATCTCTCGTGGACTCTGCATCGCGTTCCGGACGCGCGCCAAGTAGTGTCGGTACATCCCGGTCGTCAGCCGTTCCCGGATGGCGGACACCGATCTCTGAAGGCTCCGTTGCACGGTCGGATTGTCGCCGGGAAGCGACGTCCGGGTGTATATCATGAGGCAGCGCTTGACGATCTCGGGGGCGAAGTTACGGGCTTCCGCATTCATCGAGAGCGCGAAGCAAGGATACTCGGAGTATTGGATTGTCTCGTCCTTGATGATTTCGGGAGCGTGGCGGCTGAACCGGTCCCGCGTGACGTCGTCGAACACCACCGGGAACCGCTTGTACGCCTCCTGGAGGCCCCTGAGATTGCTCCGAGTGAAAGACTGTGTCTCGACGATTCTGGGGTGGATGAACATCGACGTCATCAGAGTCTCAATCAGGCTGGTCTTGCCGCAGTTGCTTTCGCCGTAGATCACGGAGAACATTGGCTGGTCGAAGCTGAAGACGCCCTGACGAAGGGCGGCGTTTCGGACATCGCACATCAACGGCGAAAAGTAGAACCAGCACATGAACGTGAAGTAGTCTCTTTGGAGCCTCTCAACGTCGCCGACGAACCCGTTCTCGTAGTTGCTGAAGAACTCCAGCCAGGCTGCCACGTCGCTCCGCACCTCCGCCGGGTCGGCCTCCAGACTCAACTCCCGGTCTGAGAGTGTGAAACGGTCGCCATCGAATGAGAGATATGTTCGTGGACCTTCTCCCTCTTGCCGAGATGTCACGATCCGGGTCATCTGCCTGACTATTCTGGGAACGAATCTGACGTTCCCGTGGCGGTCGGGTCGAATGTCAGCCAGCGCCTGCCGGCGGGCAGGCTTGATCCTTTCCACCTGGTGCAGAACCTGCGGGACACTGTACTCCGCCCCCTCCTCAGCCTCGGACGGCACATAGACCGTGACGCCATTTTCGCTGGATTCCGCCTCCTTGAGAATCGGCGTTTCCTCGATCGGGATTAGCTCCGCTGGCAGTGGCTTGGTTCTCAGGTAGAGGTGGCTCGTGGCGACCTCCCGGACCGCCTCATACTGCGACGTGTAGTGTTTCCACGCAACTTCGTCGTTGTCGAACGCGATGAGCGTCTCGGCCTGCCGTCCGGAGAACGCGGTCTCGGACAGATTGGCGGAGCCAACGATCACGCGCCTCAGGTCTTCACGTTCCAACAGGTATATCTTGGCGTGTGCGATAGCGTCTCTGACGACGTAGAAGCGCGCCGTCCCATTTGCGGCGCGGTCGTAGATCACCCTCCGGCGTTCGTCGCTGAGTCCCTTGATCCCGACGAACCCCTTGTTCAGCTTCTCATCCACTACGGTCTGGAACGCCAGGATGTCAGCGGTGTCACGGTTCAAGATTCCGCTGTGCCCAAAGATGCACTCGAACTCTTCGTAGTCGAAGTCCCTCAGCAGCGACAGCACCATCGGGATACTGGGCGTGTAGGTGAGCGCGCGCATGGAGGAGAAGCCTCCGAAGAGGGCGACGTTGAACCTGTCCGTCCTCTCCGCGCGAGCGTAAACGATATCCAGGCCCTGCTCTCGGGTCCGTGAGTCCGGATCGTTAAGCGCCAGACCAGCTTGTCGATTCATTGCCACATCCCCAGGGGGTCACATTCGGATCTTCTTCTCACCGGACAGGTAGGCCTCCGGCTCCTTCTGAAAAGCCCGGTTGCAGCCGGGGCCGCAGAAGTAGTACCTCTCGCCGTTGTGGTCGTACCTGCCGCCCGGCGGCTTGCGGACGTCCACCCGCATGTCGCAGACCGGGTCGGTCGCTCTGTCACTTCCGGACCTGTTGAACAGCGGCAATCTCATCGGCGCTTACTCCTCGTCTGGTCACTACGTGTCGCTCGATCCGCTCGCGGCAACCGGTCTTATATCGAGGGTGGCCTGAACCTCGCCAGGCGCAGCGAGTTGGCCACGACAGTGACCGAGCTGAACGCCATGGCGCCGGCAGCCAGTATTGGATTCAGGAATCCGTACTGCCCGAAGACCGGCTGCAACGCATCAGGGACTCCGTATGCGGCGAATAGAGGATACAGGATGCCCGCCGCGACCGGTATAAGCGCGACGTTGTATGCGAACGCCCAGAACAGGTTCTGCCTTATGGTGCGCATGGTGGCGCGGCTCAGCGCGATCGCCGCGGGGACGCTGAGGAGGCTGCCGCCGATCAGCGTCACTTCGGCGGTCTCGATCGCCACGTCGGTCCCCGTTCCAATGGCCACTCCGACATCGGCCTGCGCCAGGGCTGGAGCGTCGTTGATGCCGTCGCCGACCATGGCTACGGTCTTCCCCTCGTTCTGAATCGCGCGTACTCGCTCGGCCTTGTCCGCGGGAAGCACCTCGGCGACGACCCGGTCGATCCCCACCTGCGACGCGACTGCGTTCGCGGTCCGGGCCGTGTCGCCTGTGAGCATCACAACCTCGATTCCACGATTCAGCAACTGCCTGACCGCGGCGTTGGACTCGGGCTTGACCGCGTCGGCCACGGCAAGGACGCCCTCGACCTCTCCGTCGATCGCGACGAAGACGGGTGTCTTGCCGTCGGCCGCCATCCGGTTGGCTGCGTGCGACGTCTCATTCAGGCTGAGTCCCCTCGCATCCATCAGGCGTCGATTTCCAAGCGCCAGATGCTTTCCATCGACGTCGGCAGTTACTCCCAACCCCGGCATCGCCGCGAAATCGCTCGCTTTCCGAAGGGCCAATCCGCGTTCTGTGGCCGTGTCGACGATCGCCGCTGCCAGCGCGTGCTCGGAGTCGCGTTCCGCGGACGCTGCGAGCGCCAGGAGTTCGCGCTCGTCATATGACGGACTGTACACATCAACCACCGTCGGGCGACCCACGGTCAGTGTGCCCGTCTTGTCGAGTACGACCACATCGACCCGGTGAGCTACTTCCAGTGTGGCCGCGCTGCGTATCAGCACACCGTGCTCGGCTCCCTTGCCGGTCCCAACCATTATCGCCGTCGGCGTCGCCAGCCCCATCGCGCACGGGCAGGCGATAATCAACACCGCCACGGCGGTCAGAGTCGCGAATACGTAGCTGGGAGCGGGGCCGAACACCAGCCACATCAGGAACACGACCGCCGCACATGCGATGACGGCGGGGACGAAGTAGGCGGAGACCTGGTCAGCGAGTCTCTGAATAGGCGCTTTGGACCCCTGAGCATCCTCGACCAACCGGATGATTCCGGACAGCATCGTGTCTCCACCTACTGCGGTGGCTCTGAACGTCAAGCTGCCGTTCCCATTGACCGTTGCCGTAAACACCAGGCTGTCTGGTCGCTTGGCTGTGGGCGTGCTCTCGCCGGTCAGCATCGACTCGTCGACGGTGGATGTCCCATCTTCGACGACGCCGTCCGCGGGTATCCTCTCGCCGGGACGCACGACGATCCGGTCGCCCACGACGATATCGTCAACCGAGATGTCAGCGTACTGGCCACCGCGGATCACCCTGGCTGTGCGCGGCTGCAGACGAATCAGCGACCGAATGGCATCTGACGCCCGGCTCTTGGCCCGGGCTTCGAGGAACCTCCCCAACAGCACGAGACCTATGATCGCTGTGGAGGTGTCGAAGTAGGTGTCGGTGGGATAACCGTCGAAGAATGACATTCCACCAAGCAACGTAACGACGACGCTGTAGCCGTATGCGACCGAGGTGCCGACAGCAACGAGCGTGTTCATGTTGGACGTTCGCGCGCGGAGCGCGGCCCAGGCAGACAGGTAGAACTGGCGCCCGGCCCAAAATTGGACCGGCGTCGCCAGCGCCATCAGGACGAAGTCCATACGGAACGGAAGAAGGTCGCCGCTCCCGGGGATGGCCATTATCACCATAATCAGCGCGGCGACGACCAAGCTAACCGCGAACCTGGTCCGCAGGATCACCACGTCCCTGGGGGTCGCGGCGTCGTCATGCGGGTCGGCGATCACGGAGGTAACCGAGTAGCCCGCGCCTTCCACGGCCTGGCGAAAGTCTGAAAGCCCGGTGACGCCCGGTACGTAGGCCACGGTCGCGCGCTCGGTAGCCAGGTTCACCGATGTCGAAACGACTCCGTTCACCCCAGAAAGGGAGGTCTCGAGGTGAGAGACGCACGCCGCGCAGGTCATGCCGCCTATGCCGAGCGTCTTCGTTTCCGTCCCGACGGAGTAGCCGGCGTCTTCGACCGCGCCGGTCAGCGCCCGCATCTCCAGCGCCTGCTCAGCGAGGATAACGGTGGCCCTCTCCGTCGCGAGGTTGACCGAGACCTCCTGTACGCCTTCGACCTGTTCCAAGGCGTGGGAAACGTGCGAAACGCAGGCCGCGCACGTCATTCCCGCGATCGGAAGAGCGATCTGAGGTCTGGACGAAACAGCCATCGGCTACCGCCGACCGGCCATCTGGAACAGCTCGGTCAGCTCGCTCACCACCTGATCGGTTCGACCTTCCCGCACGCCGTCGATGACGCAGGAGTTAAGATGCCCTTCGAGGAGGACCGAGTCCAGCTTCTGGATTGCGCGCCGGACCGCGTGGGTCTGCTTCAGCACATCGACGCAGTACTGGTCATCTTCGACCATACGTCTGATACCGGCGACGTGGCCCTCGATGTAGGCGAGCCGCTTCAGGGCGTCTCGCTTGGCTTCGGAGAGGTCCGCATTCTCGTGTGAGGTGTGGGTCGTCATTCGATCTACCTATACGGGGACTTACCCACACCCTGGGGGTATGGGTAAGTCCTATTCTACCATACACCCCTGACAACCGACCGCGCTTGCAAGGGGCACCCAATACAAAGGACCGGGCATTGACCCGGTCCCAGTGATTCGAAAGTCGGCGCTGCGCTGAGGTCTATAGCGTTCGCACGACGCCAACTACCTTACCGCGAACCGACACATCCTTGGCAGGAATCCTGATCGGGTCCATGGTCGCGTTCTCGGGCTGTAGGCGCACCATGTCGCCCTCTATGAAGAACCGCTTCAGGGTAGTCTCCTCGCGCCCGTCCAGCCAGGCCGCGACCATCTCCCCGTCACGGGCGTCAGCCGATGGTTCGAGCAGGACGAGGTCGCCGTCCGCCACCAGCGCGTCGATCATCGACGTACCCTTGACGCGCAACCCAAAGACGTTCTGCCTGTCCCCGATCAGCGATGACGGAAGCTCAACCGAGTCCAGCGCCTGATCGGCAAAGCCGGGAGCGTCCGGGGCCAACAGAGGTTCGCCCGCAGCGATGCTCCCCATGATCGGCACGGTCACGACATCCCGTCTTGACCCTCTGCGTCCCTCCCCCATCAACTCGATCCCACGAGACACCTCCGGCTGGCGCCGCAGATATCCCATGGCTTGGAGTCTGCGCAGGTTGTAGTCCACGACAGAGGTGGAACTGACCTCGCAGCCGTTCTGGATGTCACGCACGGTCGGCGGATACTGGTGTTCATCCATGAAATTCTGGATGAAGCTGAGTATCCTCTGCTGCCTCTGGGAAAGCTTGGATTTCATAGTACATACCTCGCGGACTAATGTTCTACGAAGAAGATATCAGACCATATGTACGGTGTCAAGGTCGGCGAGGCTTGTTTACCCAACATCGCCACAGGCGCGAGTCACCACGCTCACCCTGAGCTCATCAGAGGGTCAGGCCGAGCGTCCATTCCAACCGGCAGGAACCTGTATCAGTTTAGTTGGTCTGGTGGTTGGGTTGAAGCCATGCTCACGCCCCAGCCTATGGACTCCCGCTTTCGCGGGAGTGACGAGAGGGGTGCAACGCCGTCCTCTCAAACTGACCACCGACTAAACTGATACAGGCTCCGACCGAGGGCAGCAGATTGACCCTCAAAAATCGAGGTGCTACGATATGTGAAACCATTCACCAACAGATTTGAATAGTGGCGTGCCGCGTCCTGCGATCGGCCTTGACCGAGGCTTCTCGCAGGGCGTAGTCTTGCCGATTGCAGTAGGAAACAGTCGTACACGACGATCCGTCGTCAAGGGGGAACAATCGGTGACTAAACTCGGAGTTCTGGCGATTGCCCTGTTCGCCGTTCTGGCGCCGGTCGTGGCCTGCGGAAAGCCTGTTCCAACCGGTCCTTCCGTTACAACGATTCAGCGAGCCTCTCCTCCGATACCGATACCGGCGCCGCCCGATTTCGGACCCCGTCTGGGGGGTAGGGAGCCACCCGACAACCCGGTCGAGTGGGGCGCGGAGCTGGCCTTGCAGCACGGCTGCGCCGGCTGTCACACGGTGGACGGAGAGCCGGGAATCGGCCCCACCTGGCAGGGCATATTCGGCTCCAGAGAGGACCTCGAAGACGGCTCGACTGTCACGGTGAATGCCGAGTATATTACCGAGTCCATTCGAACTCCGGGGGCCAAGGTCGTCAAGGGTTTCGACCCGGCTATGCTGACCTTTGACGAATCGACCATATCGGCCGAAGAGGTCAATGCGTTAATCGCATACATCGAGTCGGTCAAGTAGGCCGCTCAGCCTCTGAGCTCAAGTGGGTTTGGCGCAACGCAGTCGCTGCGCCCCTCACCGCCCCTGGATTGCCGGGAGGCAAGCCGCTTCGCAGCGCCAGTTCCAGAAAATTTTGACACACTGAGCGCTGGATCACCCTCACCTCAGTCCTCTCCCATCGAGGGAGAGGAGGAGTCATTAAGAACGTCCAGCAGTCCAAACCGTTACACTGAGTAGAGTGACATATTGTACAGTCTACGTAAGTCGCGCCAAGATTCCACCCGTGGGCCGAACATGAGACCCTTTTCCGCTGTCCATCCGATCGGCGGCGGCGTCCGCCGCGCAGTCTGGATACTGGCGCTGGCTGCAACGCTGGTGCTGGCCGCCGCCTGCTCCGGCGACGAGCCGACTACGATGACCACCCCTGACGCGACAACTCCTCCTCCGACGCCCCCCGCAGTCGCGGCGGCGCCAACGTCTATCCCCACCGTCGCTCCGACCGCGGCGCCCGCTCCCACGTCTGCGCCTACGGACGCGAGCGCGGAGCAGACTCAGACTACGGTGACCATTGCCGGAGGGACCGTCGCTCGCTACATGGTCGGCGAGCAACTGGCGCGACGCACACTCCCCAACGATGCGATTGGGGAGACCCCGGATGTCGAAGGCACGATAGTATTCACGCCTGACGGCGACGTCGACCAGGAGCAGTCCAGGATCACTGTCGGACTCGCCGGCCTCACAAGTGACGAGGACCGACGCGACAGGTACGTGCGCGACCGGCTGTTCGACACGTCCAAGTTTCCTAATGCCGAGCTGACCGTAACCGGAGTATCGGGTCTTCCCTGGCCGCTGCCCGATTCCGGACAGGCGACATTTCAGATCACCGGAGACCTTACGCTCAGGGACGTCAGCCGGCCGGTTACGTGGGATGCAACAGTCCAGATCGATGGCGGGTCCGTCACGGGCCAAGCCACGACCGTTGTGACATTCGACCAGTTCGAGATGTCCAAACCCTCTTTCGGGTTCATCCTCAGCGTCGAAGACGAAATCCGTCTGGAGCTCGACATCACCGCCACGGTCAATAAGGGTTAGACGCCCTCGTCAGACCGGTCCCCGGCCGATCTTTCCGGCATCCTTCAGACCTCTTGACCATGTCTCGCTGACGCCCAAATATACCAACATACTGCGGTTGCGCTACTCCCCAGACGGAACATCCTGTGGATATGCGCGTTGACGATCTCAAAGGGCGGCCTCTATACTAACGCGACAACTGGACTACGTTTAACTTACGTCAATGCCCGTCGATTAAGGTACATGGCGTAATACCCGCGCGAATCCGGCCCGGAACGCTGGAAGAAGAGGATTAAGACGATGCAGCTGTACTGCTTGCAAGAGAACCTGAGTCGTGGCCTATCCGTGGTTCAACGGGCCGTTGCGACCCGAACCACGTTGCCGATAACGCAAAACGTCTTTATGGCGACTGACAATTCGCGTTTGAAGCTGGCCGCAACCAATCTGGAGATAGCAATCAGCACTTGGGTGGGAGCGAACGTCGAGGAAGAGGGATCGGTTACGGTCCCCGCCCGTCTGTTGACGGAGTTCGTCAGCTCGCTGCCAGAGGAGCGCATCGACATCACATCGTCGGATCAGCCTCTCAGCCTAGCGCTGACCTGCGCGAGATTTCGCGCGAACATCAATGGACAGGACGCCGCCGACTTCCCACCGATACCAACAGTGGACGAGGGTGTAATCGGTCGAATAGACGTCTCCGTGCTCCAGGATGCCATCAACCGCGTCGCATTCGCGGCCGCAACGGAGGACTCCCGTCCTGTGCTTACGGGGATCAAGGTCGAGATCACGGGAGACAGCTTCACATTCGCCGCCGCCGACGGTTTCAGGTTGGCCATCTACGAAGGTAAGCTCGCCGAACCGGTGTCCGAGGACATCAGCTTCATCCTGCCCGCCCGCGCGCTCCAGGAGGTCAACCGCCTCATAGGAGGTCAGACAGGCTCTGTCGAGTTCACGGTCACTCCCCAGAAGAGCCAGGCCCTGTTCAGGATGGACAATGTGGAGCTCGTGTCGCAGCTCGTTCAGGGGACTTTCCCAGACTACAAGCAACTGATCCCCGAAAGCTACGACTCCCGTGTCGTGGTGAGCCAAGACGCTTTCCTGCGGGCGACACGCACAGCATCGATCTTCGCGAGGGACGGTTCCGGAATCGTCCGGCTGCACATGAGCTCCGGCACAGACGACGAGAGCGGCCGGGTTGCAGTCGAGTCGCGTGCCGAGGAGCTCGGAGACAACACCGGCGAGATAGACGCCGAGGTGCAGGGTGGAGACGCCAAGATAGCCTTCAACAGCAAGTATCTCAGCGATGTCCTGGAAGTGCTCGGCGACGGTGAAGTGGCGCTGGAAACCACCACCCCATCGAGCCCGGGAGTCATCAAGCCCGCCTCGGACTCCGAGAGTCACACCTATACCCACGTCGTAATGCCGATGTTCGTGCAGTGGTGATTGCCCGGCACGCCGCCAGATCCCGAGGCAATGCTCCGGGGAGCGTCGCCTACGGGGACATCTCCGATATTCGCTGACGCTGGATTTCGGTCAGCCGGGCTATACCCATCGCGGCCAGGTCCATCAACTCGTCCAACCGGGCGCGGGAGAACGTTCCGTCCTCCGCGGTTCCCTGGACCTCGACAAACTCCCCGGCGTCTGTCATCACTACGTTGAAGTCCACCGACGCGCGGTGGTCCTCTTGATAACACAGATCGAGCGCGGCCTCCCCGTCGACGATTCCCACGCTAGTCGCGGCGATGCCGGACCTGATGGGCATATCGTTGAAAACGCCCTGGCTTTTGAGTGTCACCAGGGCCTGGTACAGAGCGACGTACGCGCCGGTAATCGCCGCCGTCCGCGTGCCCCCATCGGCCTGGAGCACGTCGCAGTCGACGGTCAGCGTCCGTTCACCGAGACGGTCCAAGTCGACAGCCGCCCGTAACGACCGGCCGATCAGCCGTTGGATCTCCTGCGTCCGACCTCTCGGCGTCGTCTCCCGGCGGGTCCTCGTGAGCGTGGACCTGGGCAGCATCGCGTACTCGGCAGTCACCCATCCCTGCCCTGAGCCGCGCAGAAACGGCGGAACGCGGTTCTCCACGCTGACCGCACATAGCACTGGCTATCAGCGCCGATCCTTCGGCGTAACTCTGCGCGCCAAGCTCGATAGACACCGGTCTGAGCTGATCGTTGGTACGTCCGTCTATGCGTGTCACGCCTGTTTCAGACCTCCCGGAAATGGCTGTGGGAGTATAGCATAAGGGCATCGAAGTCCATTGCGGCTCCGCGACCGCGGCCATTAGAATCGACCCGACTTCAGACGAGTGAGCATCACACCTTGCCTTACGTTCAAAGCGACGGCGCGAGTATCCACTACCACGTCGAAGGCGACGGACCGCCCGTAGTCCTGGTCCACGGGTTCAGCGACAGCATCGACGACTGGTACGAGGCCGGATACGTCGAAGCCTTGTGGGACGATTACAAGCTCATCATGCCAGACTGCCGCGGACACGGGCTGAGCGACAAGCCGCACGCGCCCGAGGCGTACCTGATGGAGTCCCGCGTGGCGGATATCCTCGCCGTAATGGACGGCCTGGGTGTTGACTCGGCCCACTACTGGGGCTACTCGATGGGCGGCAGGGTGGGATTCGGCTTGGCCGAGAGCGCTCCAGAGCGGATTCGCAGCATGATACTGGCCGGTATCGACCAGCGCGGCCCCGATCCAGCCAAGTTCCGGAACCGGATCCGTTACCTCAGCCAGGGAATGGACGGGTATCTGGTGGGTTTCGAAGCCCGCTTCGGGCGCATGAAGCCGGAGTCCAAACGCAGCCGATTTCTGCGGAACGATCACCTCGCGCTGATCGCCAACAGCGTCGACCTTCGAGACCATCCGCGGGACTACAGCGATCTACTTCACCTGATGACGATGCCGTGCCTCATCTACGACGGCGAGGCCGACGCCTTCCACGAAAACACGCGGGAGTGCGCAGAGCTTCTGCCGGACGCTGAGTTCGTATCCTTGCCAGGTCAGAATCACGGCGGGACGTTCTCCCGCAGCGACCTCGTACTACCACACGTGCGGAGGTTTCTGGGCTGACTTGACGGCCCGTCCGTGAGGCTGGGAAGATGAACTCCGAACCAAGTCCAGGATCATAGTCTCGCTCCTCTCCGCATCACAACTGAAGCTGTTCTATGGAGACATCGAGGTCTTCACAGACATCAGTGTCGAGGTCGGCGAGCAGGCCCGGATCGGGCTTGTGGGACCCAACGGCAGCGGCAAGACATCGCTGCTGAGGGTGCTGGTGGGCGAGATCGAGCCCGACTCCGGGTCCGTATCCGGCAATTCCGGACTCAGGATAGCGTACGTTCCCCAGCTCCCCGACCACGACCTCCCCGGGACTCTCCGGGACGTGGTGACGTCGGCGTTCGACGGCCTGTTCCGGCTAGAGGAGGAGCTGGCAGCCAGCGCACTGGAGATACAGCGGGCCAAGAGGCAGGACCAACGCCGCGCTGAAACGCGATATGCGGAGCTGCTCTCTGATTACGAAGCACTTGGAGGATACGACTACCAGAGCCAGATGGAACGGGTCGCCCTGGGTGTCGGACTCTCATCGGAGACTCTCGACACGCCGACCGCCGTGGCTAGTGGCGGCGAACGCACCCGCGCGGCGTTGGCGAGCGCCCTCCTGACCGATCCTGACCTCCTGGTGCTGGACGAGCCGACCAACTACCTCGATTTCGATGGACTGAGGTGGCTCGAAAGTTTCTTGGCCGACTTCAAGTTCACGGTTCTCGTCGTATCGCACGACCGGTACTTCCTCGATCGGGTCTGCACCGAGATGTGGGAAATGGACCGCGGCAGGCTCCAGCGGTTCCCGGCCAACTACTCCAAGTACAGGGAGCTGAAATCGGCGCAGGTGGTCCGTCAACAGAAGGAGTTCGAGCGGCAACAGGAGTTCGTCGCGAAGGAAGAGTTCTTCATCCAGCGATACAAGGCGGGACAGCGGTCGCGCGAGGCCCGCGGCCGGGAGAAGCGCCTCGCAAGGTTGGACCGCCTGGACGCTCCACACCAGGACAGTACGATCTCGATAGGCAGGGCCGAGGCCGCCCGTACCGGGCATGTCGTCGTCAGCCTCAGGGGCCTATCGGTCGGATTCATACAAGACGGGTCCGCCACGACCCTGCTGAATGTTCCGGACATCGACATGGAGCGGGGGTCGCGAACGGTCGTCGTAGGCCCGAACGGGATCGGTAAGACAACCCTGCTGCGCACCATACTCGGCGAGCACAATCCGCTATCGGGCACGGTGACGCTCGGGCACAACGTCCAGACCGGGTACCTTCACCAGGGCACGTGGAATCTGCCGGACGACAAGACGGTACTCGATGCGTTCCTGGAGGTGCGAAACACCCCGATCGGCGACGCCAGGGACTACCTCGCCAGGTTTCTATTTCAGGGTGATGACGTGTTCAAGCGGGTCAGCTCGCTTTCAGGCGGCGAACGCACGCGGCTGTCACTGGCGAGGCTGCTGATAACCTACCCGAACGTCCTCGTTCTCGACGAGCCGACGACCCATCTCGACATCCCCAGCCGCGAAGCGTTGGAGGCCACCCTGGAAACCTATGACGGCGCGCTGCTGTTCGTGTCCCACGACCGCCACTTCATCAACCTGATGGCGGACCAGGTCTGGTCGATCGAAGCCGGGACCGTCAGACCCTTCGATGGGGGATTCACCGAGTGGATGCGTGTGAACCGCCCTCCGGCCCCCGAGCCGGTCTCCAAGCGCGCCCGCGCCAGACACCGGCGGCGCGAACGTGAGTCCCGAAAACAGGAGCACAAGACAAAGACGACACTCCAACCCCGGACGATCGACTATGAGGCGCTGATCCAGAAGCTCGAAGCCAACGTAGCCAAAATCGAGCGGCGTCTTGAGACTGCCTCTGCCGAGCTGAATATGGATGAGATCACGCGTCTGGGCCAAGATCATACCAAGGCCCAGAAGGCGGTAGATGAGGCATGGGAGAGGTGGGGGGAGGGGTAGGACTGAGATTCGGGAGAATCCGCGCCTACGCTTCAAATTCTCAGCGTGTCGACGGCATCCAGCCGGCTACCGATACAATGGCATCCAGGACCAGCGTCAAACTCTGGGGAGACTGCTATGGTCACCGAATTGAACGTCACGACCAACGTCTCTACCCCCACGAAGGGAGACTCAGACAATGACCACAGAGAACACGAACAGCACACAGCCCAAGGAGAGCATACCGCTGAGCGTAATCTTCGGCACTCTGGACCCAGAGTATAGTGAGAAAGTGGTTGGCCGCGCGCTGGAATTCCGAGACGAGGCATCCGACAGCGTGCAGAGCAGACTTAACTCGGCGATCAGGGACAGCGTGAAAATTGACGGATTTCGAGACGCGAGCAAAGCGAAGCCTGACCAGCTCAGGCGTCCCGTACTGTCCCAGATTGTCCTTGAGGATGACGGACGTCTCTCCGGTGAGGTCTTAAAAGCTTGGGCGGAATCACATGAGAAGCTCCGTGATCTGGTCGCCGAGCATCTCATATCTCAGAGTGTCCCTGCTGAAGGTCCCGACTTCCAAGCCAGACGATTCAACTCGGTATGGCCCGAGAGTGAGTGGGAAGGCGAACGCGATGTCATCACCGCGGGGCACGATGATCTCGATGAGACCGACGTTGCCTTGATGCTGTGCTACGTATCGGGCAGGTTCCCCAGACCGGACGATGCGGATAAGGCAGAGATAGAGTCTCCGACGCTCCTGAAGTGGCTCCACGAGCTGAGGGCGCTCCCCCCAGACTCCCTTGAGTTTGCCGAGGCGCGTTTGTTTGCTGAGTCGGTAATCAAAATCGCCGACGATAAGCATGAGGAGCGCATCATCGTCGTCAGACAAGCTCTTGACACCGCAATCGCTGAGATCAGGAACGAGTTCGAGTCTGATCTGCGGTATTTGGACCTCGACATCGACTCATGGTCTTCGGAGGAGGTGGAGGAACCAGACGTGATCCCAGACCTTCTGGAGGTAGCCGAAACTCTGAAGCTCGAACTTGTCGAATATAGTCCGATTCGTCCTCAAGCCCCGTCCAGAGTATCGGAGTCGGCGCGCGCTGAAGCGCGAGAAGTGTTTGAGACGAGGATTTTTGACGTAGCCGGTCGCTGGAACCGACTGATTGAAAATCCCACGGGCCCAGACGACGACTCAACCTCAGATGGGCGCTCACAGCAGAATGACAGCGACGAACCTTCGGATACAACAGAGCTATCGGGTGGCGATGGATTGCCCACGCAGGAGCTCGACGATTCGCGCGATGGAGAGACTCAGACCGGCGAACAGCCGTCACAGGACCTGCGCCCCGAGGCCCACATCTCAGAAACGCGCGTCGTGGCGCCGTCACAGGACTACGACTCGCTCAAATCTGAGAACACCCGACTTGGGCAGGCGAGCGCCGAGCTACAGTCTGACAACACGCTTCTCGGCAAACAGGTTAGCGGGCTGAAGGCAGAACTGTCCCGGACCAAGGAGATGGAGAAATCATGGCGTCGCGCTTACATCGAGAGCGCCAGCCAAGCGCCCACCGAAAAAGGCGAGCCAGCGCAGTTGAACAGCGTGAACGATGCCCTTGCCCATGCGGAGAGAACCTTCCCGGACCAACTCGTCTTCGCCCTCAACTCGAAGTCGGCCAAGAACAGCCCGTTTCAGAAACCGGATGAGGTATTCGATGCTCTGGCATGGCTGGCGACCGAGTACCATGAACTCCGAATGAATCCCGGCGCGAGTCCCGGATTCAATAGGCGGATTAAGGAATCCTGTCCTGGTTGGTTTTACAAGGCAGGGCAGACCGACGTCACCAAAGAGCAGTTCTATGAGTGGTACACAACTTCGACCGATGGAAAGCGCTACGAGCTGGACACACACATCGGGAAGGGAACCAGTTTCAATCCTCAGAACACTATTCGGATCGCGTTCGCCTGGGACGATGAACGACATGAGGTCGTAGTAGGCTTTCTCGGCCTGCACCAGAGAAACCGGAGGTCTTGAATCTCGATTCGGGCCGTCTGATCTGACGTTGCCGCGCCGCGCCGTCGCTGGCTACTGCGCTCCCCGGATCTTGGCGGCGTTCTTGAGCGCTTCTCGGCGGCTGAGCGGGCTCAGGCGATCGTAGTTGCGCTCAACGTAGTCCTCGACGGTCGTCAGATCGGTCCATGCCAGTGACCGCAGCGCCCAGCCGACTCCCTTCCGTATAAAGAAGTCGGGATGCGACAGGTTAGGCTCGATACAGTCGAAGAGCAGACCGAGATCGGTCTCGTCCTTTCGATTGATCTGGCAGATGATCGAGCACCGGCGCTTCCACATATCGGTGTCCCGGCTCCACGACCTCATACGCCGCGCGATTCCCTTCGGGTAGCGCTCCAACAGCTCCCGCAGCCTGTGGGTACCGACCTCGTCCACGAAGTCCCACCACGCTCCGGTTACTACCATCTCCTCCAACATTGGCAGCATGTCGAAGGTCCGAAAGGCCGTGTACTGTTTGGCTCCTGCCAAGGCCAGGGCGCAGTAGCGCTCCTCCCGATATTCGGCGTTGCGCCACAGATCGAGGACCGCATCGCGCCAGACGGCCTTGTCTTCTATCGGATGACGCCGAAAAATGGCGCTCAGCATCTTGCGTCGCGCCGGCTTCTGGACACCGTGATACGGCATCTCCGACTTCATGTACGCCCGCATTCCCGCAGCCTTCTCCGGGTTGCCGCTCTCAGCGAGCGCCTGTCGGATTTCCTTGACTAGATCCGTTTTCATGGACATATAGATTCAACCGGAGCTTTCATCGCGAGCCCTGTTGATAACTCTCCAAGAAGATGGAGTGACCTCACTGTTTTTGCGATTCAGGACCGAACGCAGCAGCTTCTCTGAGAGGGCGTTTCCAAAGACGCTGTCGAACCTAAGCGGTCCGTCATGCTGAGAGTGAAACTCGGAGCATCTCTTGACCAATCGGCACTCTGAGGCGACAGATCCTTCGCCTACGCTCCGATTCGGCTCAGAACGACATGCTATGGAAACACCCTCTTACCAGCATCTTGGACCACCTCCGCACATAGAACTTTGTCGTCACGTCCTTGACCACAAGCTGTGTGTGACCGTCATTCCAACAGCATAACGTCATTCACTGACGCGGCGCTCAGAAGGGCCGGGGGGGTGAGCTGCCGAAATCAGAGTGGGTTGCGCCAGCGGAGGCCGGGGAAGCGGCTGAAGTCGGTGTCATTGGAGTGGACCTCCGCCTGGTATTCTATCGCGAGAGCGGCGATGTGTGAATCGGTCACCAGATTCGCGCCGACGCCAGCGGCGGCGAGACTCCGGCGGAGATGGGTCAGGTGCTCAGCGCTGGGGTTGATCGGCGTAACGTGGGGAAACCGGAACCATTCCCGCACGTAGTCAACCGCCTCCGTGGGGGTTGCCGGATGGACGAGCACCCTGGGGTGAGTCATCAGTCTCACGAAGCAGGTCGATACGACCCACGGGACGCCGACTCTTTCTACGCCGTTGACCAAGCCTTCCCACCAGCGTCTGGCAGAGTCGTGATAAGGCGCACCGTCGTTGTGGGCATAGACCAGCAGGTTGACGTCAGGTACTATCACCCCGCGCTCTGTCCAGCGAAGTCATCGGCCTCGATCTGGTCGTTGAACTGATTCATCTTCAGTGGATCGGCGCCGGGAGTGAGCCTGCTGCGGTTTGGGACAACCCTGTATTCGGGCACCGGAGTCTCTCTTACGGCGGGTGACAAACCGCGGCGCAGCACGTCGTTCACCACCTGCTTGAATGGCCTGTCGAGAAGCCGTGCCCGCTCTCTTAAGGAGTCGGCGACATCGTTGTCCAGTGTCAGTGTGGTTCTCATGCAGGCATCATAATGTGCCATATATTTGATATCAAGATGCTATATCAGTGGCGTCGTGGCCGTAGGTCCGGCGCGCGGAATGGTACGCTTCCGGGGTGTTCAGGTCGAGCCGGATGATCGGGTTTTCAAACCGGACTTCGTTGATCTCGGAACGGTGGCGTTCGAACACTTCCCTCAAGCCCTGGTTCGCCTCGGATATCAGCATGAGCTCGGGCAGAAGGCGGACCGAGAAGATGAGCGGATGGCCTCCGCGGCCCTGGTAGCGGGGCGATGTCAGCAGTGCGCCGGCTTCGAGATGGGCTTCAATGACACGGGAGACGATTTCCGGGGTCCGCGGCTGATCGACTCCCATCAGGACTATTTCGTTGGCATCCGTCGATACTGCCGCGAGCCCGGCCTTGATAGACGAGGTGCGGCCTTCGGCGTATCTCTCGTTGACCACGTACCGTCCACCCGCGCGGTCTACCAGCTCCGCCACTTCCTCGGCCCGGTGTCCGAGCACGACCACGACCTCGGACGCGCCCGCTTCGAGCAGGATCCTTACCTGGTACTCGACCAGCGTGGTCCCCCGCCATTCGAGGAGCGGCTTGAGCCTGCCCATTCGGGAGCTGAGACCGGCGGCGGTCAACACGGCTGAGACGGCAGACATGAGGGAACCCAGGAGGCAGTCGGCTCGGCGTATCGCTAATCGGCTACGGCGGCCGTCTGTTCAGATTCCACCTTGGCTATGATCCGGTCGATGCGATGTTGTTCGAGCTTCATCGCCTGGCCCGTACCGCCAAGCCTGTACATCAGGATCTCGCCCACGATGCTGACCGCGATCTCCTCCGGCGTCCGGGCGTGGATGTCCAGACCGATGGGGGACCTGATCTCCCGCAGCCGCTCCTCGTCGATTCCCATTCTGACGAGGTCTTCGTAGATCAGAATCGTCTTGCGCCTGCTGCCCATCAGCCCGACGTACCGGGCCGGCGTGTCGGCGGCGGCGGCCAGCGCGACGTTGTCGAACCTGTGTCCGCGTGTCGCGACCACGATGAACGTGTTGGCGTTGATCGGCAGCTCTTTCATCGCGTCCTCGGGCTTCTTCGAGACGACGATGTCCGCATCGGGGAACCGCTGGACGTTGGCGAACTCCTCCCGATCGTCGGTGATGAACAGCCTGAATCCGAGCGGCTTGGCATGACTTGCCAGCGCACGCGAGACGTGACCGCCGCCGCAGATCACAAGCTGCGGTGGAGTGGTATAGGCCTCGATGAAGTACTCGGCGCCCTCGTCGGTGATGACGTACTCGTTTCTGCCCATCGCCATCAGGCTGCGGGCGCGCTTCACCGCGTCTCGGTCCAGCCCCAGCTCTCCGAGGGACCCCTGTGTGCCGCCGTCTTCGCGGATGAACAGCTTAGCCCCGACAGACAGACCTCGGCCGTGCGAGGGTTTGATCAGACTGGCGAGCGCGACAGATGGCCCGCCCTCGTATGCGGCGTCGATCTCCCTGGCGTAGTCCAGATACTGGTCAGGCCGGTACACCGGGTCGATGAGGAAGAACATGGTGCCGCCGCAGACGAGGCCGTCCTGCGCCGCGAGGTCTTCGTTAAGCTCGTACTCGCGGTACTGCGCGTCGCCGCCCCGCTTCATGAGCTGTGAAGCCGCGTACCAGATGTCGCCCTCGACACACCCGCCTCCGAGCGTGCCGACTCCCGATCCGTCGCCGCGCACGAGCAACTTCGCGCCCGGTTTCTGCGGGGTCGAGCCCTTGGTCCGAATGACCGTGGCCATTACCAACCGCTCGTCACTCTGGAGTAGATTTACCGCTTCGTGGAAGACGTCTTGCATGTTGACTTTCCCGACTTCGTGGATGGGTTGGTTTTGTTCAGGATTCGGTACTACTAGGGTATCACATTGGGACTTGCGGAGAACGCATAAAGGATGCGCCGATGGTTCCCCAACAATCTTACATGTTCTGGTGTATTGCTGACGGGCGCCCGGAGCATGGCGACCGTACAGTAGTTGAAGCGGTACTATCCCACCCGCTCGAATATGGTCGCCACGCCCTGGCCGCCGCCTACGCACATCGTCACGAGGCCGAGGTTCTGATCGCGCAGCTCGATCTCCTCGAGGAGCTTGACCGTCATGACCGCGCCGGTGGCCCCGACCGGGTGGCCGAGACTGATGCCGCTGCCGTTGACGTTGGTCTTGTCGAGATCCAGGTCGAGCTCGCGCATACAGTAGAGCGCCTGGGCCGCGAACGCCTCGTTGAGTTCGATCAGGTCGATGTCGTCGACCTCCATGCCCGACTTGGTGAGCGCCTTGCGGACCGCTGGCACCGGGCCGATTCCCATGATCGCCGGCTCGACTCCCGCGACTCCCCTCGCGTGCCACCGGAGCTTGGGAGTGATGCCGAGCTCCCTGGCTTTCTGCTCGGACATGATTACCACCGCCGCCGCGCCGTCGTTAATGCTCGACGCGTTGCCCGCCGTGACGGTGCCGCCCTGCTTGAACACCGGCCTCAGAGTCGCGAGCCGCTCCAAGCTGGTGTCGGACCTCGGACCTTCGTCCGTGTCCACCACGATGGGGTCGCCCCGGCGCTGAGGCACGCTGACCGGCGTTATCTGCCCGTCGAACCGGCCATTCTCGATGGCGGCGACCGCCCTCTGGTGGCTGATGAGCGCAAGCTCGTCCTGGGACTCCCGGCTCACCTCAAAGCGCTCCGCGACGTTCTCAGCAGTCACGCCCATGTGGTAGCGGTTGACCGGACAGCCGAGGCCCTCGATGAGCCCGTCTCTGAGGGTGCTGTCGCCCATCCGCAGTCCGTCGAACCTGGCGCTCGGGTCAAGCATGAACGGCGTCTGGGTCATGTTCTCTGTGCCGCCGGCGACGGCGATATCGACCTCGCCGGTCCGGACGAGCTGCGCCGCCATGTTGATCGCCTCCAGACCGGACGAGCACTGCCGGTTGACCGCGATCGTGGGAGTCTCTTCAGGAATGCCCGCATTCAGCGAGGCGAGCCGCGCGGCGTATCCTGCTTCGGCGGCCTGAAGCGCGTTGCCCATCACGACCTCTTCGACCATTTCGGGCGCGATGCCGGCGCGCTCCAGCGCGGCCCTGATGGCGGCTGCCCCAAGGTCGGGGGCCGGCACGTCTTTGAAAGACCCGCCAAACCTTCCCATCGGTGTCCTGGCGCCGCTTATGATGACTGCATTCTGCATCTTATATCTCCTCGTTCACTGAAGTCGGACACCATTGATTATACGGCATTGTGGCGTGTTCCATCCCTACCTACGGAGAAGTCCGGCGGCCACGCCGGCCCCTGGTGAATCAGCCACGGCATGGCAGTCCATTTCTTGCAATCTGACAGCGTGTGGGATATAAATTGCTGCGGCCAATTTCAACCGGTTGGAGAGGTTATAGATGAAAGCAGCACGAATCAGCGCGCCCAAGACGTGGGAGATCATGGACATCGAGACGCCGGCCATCAGTGACGGCCAGTGTCTGATCAAGTTGGAGAAGTGGTCGGTATGCGGAAGCGACATCCGCGACGGCTACGGTCCGGTACTCCCGGAGGAGCAGTATCCGCTGCGGACGGGCGCGCCGTGCCACGAGTGCGCCGGGACCATCGTCGAGAGTCGCACCGACGAGTTCCAGGTCGGGCAACGGGTGATCGTCCTTCCGAGCCGGGACACTTCCGGCGGTCTTGTGGAGTACCTGCCCGGCACTCCGGACCGGATGGCTCTGGTGCCAGATCACGGGGACCTGGCCCGGTGGATGATGTGCCAGCCTTCGGGTACGGTCCTGTACTCCTGCCAGAAGATGGGCACCATCCTCGGCAAGAGCGTCGTCATCTTCGGACAGGGCAGCATCGGTCTGTCGTTTACTGCGATCACCGCCCGCGCCGGTGCCCGGCAGGTCGTTGCCGTGGATCTGGAGGACAACCGTCTCGACTTCGCCACGCGATTCGGCGCGACTCATACGATCAACCCTCTGAAGCAGGACCTCGACGAAGCGATCGCGGATCTGACCGGAGGGCAGGGATCAGACATATCGGTCGAGGCCGCGGGATATCCCGACTCGTTCAATAACGCTTTCAAGCACGTCAATCAGCGAGGCGGCAAGGTCATCATCTTTGGGATACAGGGCGGAGGCGGTGACGGCACTGTCCCGCTGGAGTTCCGCGGCATCTTCAGAGAGGGAATTACGGTCATACCGACCCAGGGAGCGGCCAGCGGTGACGCGATCACCCACATCCGGACCATGGTCGAGCTGACGGAGCGCGGCTGGTGGGACCCGGGGGACATGGTCACGCACGAGATGGGCTTCGACGACGTCAAGGCAGCGTACGATATGTACGAGAACATCGAGGACAACGTCGTAAAGGTGGTGATGGGCACGTAGAGGCCCCGCTACGGAGATGAGGAGCACGTTCAAGGAAATCATCCCGAATCGTTTTCACATGATCCTGGCCGGGGCGATCGCCCTGGCAACGCTAATGTCCGGCGCCTGCGGGAGCGAGGACTCGTCGTCTTCCCCGTCTGCCGCGCCGACAGCGACGCGGCAAGCCGCCCCTGCACCGACGATCACCCTGACGATCACCCCAACTGCGGCACCCGCAACACCAACTCCCGAACCTACAGCCACCCCATCGGTGATTGATGTCGCGCTGAGCGACATTCCCGCGGAGCACACGGATGAGCAGATCGCGCGGAGCGTCGAGGCCGTCAATCAAGCCGCCTGGAACACATTGCTGGCCGATTCCGGGCTCGACCTGGAAGCTGTGCGTGGGTTGAATATCAAGCAGTGCCAGCGCGAGTCCGATGAAGAGCTGATCGAGACAAGTGAGGTTCTGAGAACGCGGTTCGGAGACTTCGAACTCACTACCACAGTCCTCGGTGTTGAGAGATTGGACGACAATCGCGCCTGGACGACAGGTCAGCTTGAGATAGGGAACAGCGTTGTCGCAGAGGTGCCGCCTTCGCTCGTTGCATTCGAGGATGGGCAGTGGCGGGCGGCGGAATGTCTGCTGGAGAACGACCCCAGTCTGCAACCACCGGCTGATATCGAACCCGGTCCGTGGGCCTCATAGATCGGAGAGTACGACGGGCTGCGGCCCTTTCCAACGCCGCAAGACGGTTCGTGAATTTCTTGTCACCCAACAGAGGTCGATGTTAGACTCGAACGCAGTCTTCGAAGACCTGTTGGTTCCTACTCAGACTCCGAGTGCTGTTCAGAGAGGGGATCACGGTTGTACCGACCCAGGGCGCGGCCAGCGGAGACGCGATCACCCGCATCCGGACCATGGTGGAGCTGACGGAGCGCGGCTGGTGGGACCCGGGAGACATGGTCACACACGAGATGGGCTTCGATGACGTCAAGGCAGCTTACGATATGTACGAGAACATCGAGGACAACGTCGTAAAGGTGGTGATGGGCACGTAGGCAGGTATGCGGATAAGGAGGACCTTCATGGGGAGTTTCGACGGCAAGGTAGTAATCGTCACCGGGGGCGCCCACGGCATCGGGAAGGCCACCGCCCTCGAGTTCGCCAGGGAGGGTGCAAGTGTCACTATCGCGGACGTGAATGAGGAGGCAGGGCGATCGGCCGAGTCCGATCTCCAGGGTTTCGGCGCAGGCAGTCTGCTCGTTACGGCGGACTTGGCCCGCATGGACGAGTGCCAACGCACAGTTTCCAGGACGGTGGAGACCTTCGGCGGCGTGGACGTCCTGTTCAACAATGTGGGCATCCAGTCCCCCGACTCCTACCTGAACGTCGAGGACACCCCCGAGGCGCTGTGGGACCGCATCCTCGACGTGAACCTGAAGAGCTACTACATGATGTCGAAGTTCGCCATACCGGAGATGCGGAAGCGCGGCGGCGGCGCCATCATCAACACCGCGAGCGTTCAGGGCCTCCAGTCACAGAAGCTGGTGCCCGCATACGCCGCGAGCAAGGGCGGCATCCTGTCGCTGACTCGTCAGATGGCCCTCGACTACGCCGAGGAGAACATCCGCGTATTGGCGGTCTGCCCGGGAACCATCGACACCGAACTGGTGCGGACCGTAGCGCGCATGGAGGAGGGCAACCCGGATGAGACCATCGCCGAATGGGGTAAGGGCCACCCGATCGGCAGGGTCGGCCAGGGCGTGGACATCGCCAACGTCGTGCTGTTCCTGGCCAGCGACAAGGCCAGCTTCATGACCGGCGAGCACGTCAATGTCGATGGCGGGTTCATGGCACTCGGAGCCTGGGCTACGGGCGCCGGAGCGGCGGCGCAGGAAGATTGACCGCCGGGCATGGGGCGCAGTGAATGAAAGGTAAGGTTGCCATCGTCACGGGCGGTGCAGGCGGCTTGGGGTCGGAGATATGCCGGAAGTTCGCCTATCGTGGCGCATCGGTGGCCGTGGCCGACGTGAACGCCCACGAGGCCGAGAGGGTTGCTCAGGCGATAATGTCGGGCGGCGGCCAGGCGGTGGCCGTGCAAGTTGAGGCGACCGACGAACGGTCTGTCGAGGAAGCCGTTCACAAGGTCGTGGAGAACCTAAGCAGGGTGGACTACCTCGTGCATTGCGCAGGCACCAATATCAAGGCGCCAGTACTGGAGATGTCGCTGGAGCAGTGGAAGCTGTCTCTTGAAGCGCACCTGACCGGAGCGTTCCTGTTTTGCCGCGAGGCGGGTAGGCGGATGGTCGAGCAAGGCGATGGTGGAAGCGTGGTGCTGATGTCGTCAGTGGCGGCGACGGCGCCCGTGCCCGAAAGGGGCGCCTACGGACCTGCCAAAGCCGGCCTGATCAACTTCGCGGGACAGTTGGGGCTGGAGTGGGCACGGTATGGAATCAACGTCAACGCGGTCTGCCCCGGCGTCGCCGTCACCCCAATGACCGCGATGGTTTACGAACGGGAACCCGATCTCAGGGAACAGCGGCTGAAGCGGTTCCCCATCAAGCGCGAGGTGTACCCCGAGGAGGTTGCGGACCTCGTGATGTTCCTGTGCAGTGACGAGGCCCGCTACATCAACGGCGTAGGCATTCCCATTGACGGCGGCTTCCTCAACTCTGGCTTCTACCAGGAACCGGAGAGCTGAGTCATCCACCTATCGCAGCCGGAGGAACGGACATGGCGCTGCTGAACAACGAGACCGACGTCTCCGTACTCGTCGACGGGCTGGACCACGCCGAAGGGATAGCGTGGGGGTTGGATGGCTACTGCTACGCGGGCGGTGAGGCCGGTCAGATATACCGGATCGACGTGGAGCGCAAGGATGTCAGTCAGCTCGCCGACACAGGGGGCTTCACGCTCGGCCTGGCGCTGGACTCCAGCCACAACGTGTATACCTGCGACACCGGCAACAGGGCCGTGATGAAGATCACGCCGGACGGGGCCGTATCGACCTACAGCACCGGCGCTCCGGGCGAGCGGTTCAACACGCCGAACTATCCGGTTTTCGACGCCGCGGGCAATCTGTACGTCTGCGATTCGGGGGACTGGAAGTCTGATAACGGCAAGATTTACAGGGTCAGGCCGGGCGGCGGGGCTGATGTCTGGGACAGGTCACTGAGCGAGTTTCCGAACGGGGCGTGCATGAGCGCGGACGGTGACAGCCTGTTTGTGGCCATGAGCCTGAACCCGCCCAGGGTGTCAGAGATCGAGATAGGAACCGACGGCTCGGCCGGGGCGGCACGGACGGTTGTCGAGCTGCCCGGGTCGGTTCCGGACGGTGTGGCTTTCGACACCGACGGCAACCTCTATATCGCGTGCTACCGGCCCGATCGAATCTACCGCTACAGCGCGTCGGGCCATCTCGACGTGCTCGCCGACGATCCAGAGGGCACCATAATAGCCGCCCCGACCAACATCGTCTTCTGCGGCAGCGAGCGAGACATCCTGCTGAGCGCGAACCTGGGGCGCTGGCACATCTCGCGTTACGAGGCCGGCGCCACGGGCATACCGCTCCACTACCCTGACCTGGGGTAGGTGTGACGGTCAGCGCCCAATCCGGCTCCAGGCCGTACTTCTTCAAGCCGCCCCTATGAGGGACGAGGCGGGACGAGGCAGGTGAACTCCGGTGCGCGGGCAAGGGTCCGTGGAAGCATCAAAACTCTGGTGGGTATCTATGCGGTGACAGCATGTGGACACCTCTCTATCCCATACCCTCTGCACCACTGCCCACCACTTTTGTGATGCTTCCGGGGTCCGTGAATTCCTTGTCACCCAACAGAGGTCGGTGTTAGACTCGAACGCAGTCTTCGAAGACCTGTCGGTTCCTCCGTAATCCACGATGGGGACCCGCGGGCGGCTGGGGAGCCGGATTGTCATTTGACCTGACGCGCGGCCGCATATTCTATGGTTGGTTCATCTTGGCCGCGGGGTTCTTCGCCCTGTTCGTGTCGATGGGCGCGCGGAACGGGTTCGGCGTGTTCGTCATCCCCATGACCGGCGAGTTGGGATGGACACGGACGGAAATATCCGCCGCTATATCCATCGGAGTCATGGTTAACGGCCTGTCCCAGCCGTTTCTGGGAAGGATATACGACCGCTACGGCGGTCGCCTGGTCATATCCATCAGCCTCCTGGTGCTTGGCCTCATGACCATGCTGCTCGCGCTGACCAGCGACTTCGGAACGGGTTTCGCCTTCCACGTCGATCTCGGCGTATTCGAGATCACGCTCTCCGCAAGCCTCCTGTTCCTCATCTTCATCTACGGATTCGTGATGTCCACCGCTTCCAGCGGCGTATCGCTGGTGACGGTTCACGCTGTACTTGCCAAGTGGTTCTTCCGTCGTCGGGGGATAGTGCTGAGCATCTGCACCGCCGGAACGTCAGTCGGAGGCTTCTTCCTGACCCCGTTTGCCGCGTCCCTCATACTCTGGGCAAACTGGCGCATCGCCTGGCTGGTGCTGGGCGTGTTGGTGCTGGTTCTCGCGCTGCCGCTGATCGCGTTCCTCATGCGCGACAGGCCCGAAGACATCGGCGAAGTACCCGACGGCCATAGTAGTGAGACGATGACGTCGCCCGCGGCGATGATACTCAGGGGTGTTTGGAAGCTGGCTTGGCTTGTCATCCAGATGGTCGCCTTGCCTTTGGTCGCTCTCCTCAGCCTGGTCGCACTCATCACGAGGGACAAGCAAGACTCCCTGGCCGCGCCTGAATCGACGGCGCCCCTGGAATCGGAAGACTGGAAAGACTCGTTCCGGTCGCCCCCCATCTGGCAGCTTTCCGGCGCCTACTTCGTGTGCGGCGTAACCACGATCATCATCTCCACCCACTACGTACCGTTCGCCATCGACCTCGGCATCAGCCCGGCAGTGGCGGCAATGGCGTTCGGAATGATGCAGGGGCTGAACGCGATCGGGGTCCTCGTCGTGGGCATTCACTCAGACAAGTTCAGCCGGAAGAACATGCTGGGAACCATCTACTTGATGCGCTTCTTCGCCTACGTCATGCTGGTCACGCCCAGCATCCTCGCGGATCTTGTAGGAATCGGCATACCGCCCTCGGTGGGCATCTGGGGCTTCGCGTATTTCGCCGGAATGTCCTGGATCGCCACCCCACCGCTCACCTCCTCACTGACGGCGGACATCTACGGTCTGAGGAACCTCGGCACGCTGGGAGGCTTCACCACGTTCGCGCACCAGATCGGCGGCTCGATCAGCGTACTTGTGGCGGGCATCCTGTACGACCACACCGGAACCTACGTGATCCCGTTCGGTCTTGCCGGTCTCACCCTGCTGGGCGCGACACTGGCCAGCTACTCGGTCAAGGAGCGCAAGTTCTCGGTGCGATACCAGCCGACGACCCCGACACCCGCGATGGCGTCCGTAGCCGATGGCGACTGATGTTCCTGCTATCGGCGCTCGCCCACCATGGGGAGCCGGGAGACCCTGTCCTTCTGGGCTGGATACAGGACCGGATCCACGCCATTCTCGGCCTCGGTGACGTGGCGATCGTGGTGGTCTTCGGCGCGGTAATCGTCGCCATCCCGGTCGGAATCTTGGCCTTCATGGCCCTGCAGCGGGTGAGGGATGAGGAGAGCTAGGGAACCTCTGAACAAGTTAGGGTTGACGGTTATTCTCTGCCGGAATCGTGTCTGGCTGACCCATAATTTGCCACATTCCACGGACTTATTCAGAGCATTCCTAAATCGCCAAAGTCTTCCCGATACGTTTGCGGAGGGTACTGACCGATATCCGCGACATCCTGGCACGGATCTCGGAACAGATCGAAGAACAGGGGAGGCGTTAGCGCAACGCAGGACCACTCATCCCGCATGTCGCCTCATCCGACCGGTCGTGGACATTACCCTCGGCCACAGCGTAATCGACACTACGACCGCGACCGCCGCTACCAACACGGCAATGCGATAAGTATCCTGGAATGCTAGGATGAACGCTTCGTCCACTGCTCCTCTGGCCTCTTGCCGGGCCGCAAACACCGCCCCCATGATCGCGACGCTGAACACCGTTCCCAGGCCCCTGAACAGGCCCATCATCCCACCCCCCATTCCCAGGCGATCTGGCGGGACACTGCCCATTATGAGACTCGCGCTCGAAGACTGGAACAGTCCGGTCCCGACGCCCACCGCACTCAACCCAAAGGCGACCATCGTTACTCCCGCGGCGGCGTCCAAGCGAGACAGCGACAGCATGGCCAACGTGGACACAGCCAGCGCCCCGGTCATCGTGTACGCGGGGTTCGTCCTGTCCGACAGCCATCCGCCGATCGGAGACGCAACGACGGTGGTGACCGTCATGAGCATCAGCAACGTGCCCCATACTCGGGCGCTGGCTCCGAGGGTGTCCACCACGAAGAACGGCAGAATGAACCAGTTGACAAATGTGGCGACGAACGCGAGCAGCGAGACGACCAACGTCGGACCGAGAACTCTGTGGCTGAGCATCCGTAGCTGCATCACGGGCCTGCGCGCCCGCCGTTCCACCACGACGAAGACCCAGAACGCGACCAGCGCAACGGCCCCCAAAACCGGGACGTAGGGCTGCGTCCACCCGCTCCTGCCGCCCAGCGACAGTAGCAGAATCAGCGCGCATACGGCTACGAACAGAGTAGCCGCCCCACGCAGATCGAAGTCTGAGCCGTGCGTCGATTGGTCTGGAGTCCTCAACAGGGCAGCTGAGAAAGCGATGGCCAATAGGCAAAGTGGGACGCGGCCCAGGAATATCGAACGCCATCCAAACGTGTCCACAAGAACCCCGCCGCCCAGAGAGCCGGCGAGCATACCCAGCGTGCCCAGCGCAGCCATGATTCCGAGCGCGCGGCCTCGGAACTCCGAGGGAAACAACCTGGTCACTATAGCCGGCGCAAGCGCGATCAGCATTCCGTTGCCGACAGCCTGGAACACCCGCAGTCCAAACACCAAGCTGAGATTATCGACGAGCCCGATAACCAACACCGCCACCGTATAGGCTACGAGACCCAGGATGAACATGCGCCGGAGGCCGAACGCATCGGCCAGACCGCCCAGGCCGAGCTGCATCCCGGTACTGCTGCCGACGTAGAAGATGATGATCCATTGGATCGTCACCGTGTCAGTCCCGAAGCTGTCGGTAATATCCGGCAAGGCTACGTTGACCGTGATGTCCAGAGCGGTCAGGAAAACCCCTGACGCCGCTGCCACCAGACCGATCCATCGGGTTCTGGATTCTGTTGCCGGGTGTGCGTTCGCCACCGCGGGAGGACCATCATTCACGACGTGCGATCGACCTCCGATCCACAGTCTCTTGGGACGCCGCCCGTCCTGGCGGAATAGGCCAAGTGTAACCCAGGCCGCCACGCATCGCACTGAGCCCATTGGGAACAGTCTCCAACTGTCCGCATGTCGCCACCGCGGGAGGATTGAACGGTCCCAAACCGGTTTAGAACGGTTCCGCTTGCTATGGATGTATGGCACCCTTTGCCGTAACGCTAGCGCATCGCCCGCCCACCCAAAGCAAACGAAATCTTTAGAACAAATGTATTGCATCTGCGTATACACTGTGTTAGAATCCAATCTGAGAACAACATCCGTAGAGCGCTATGGCGGAGAGTACACATGGACGTCAAGAGAAAAGAAGCCTTGGAAGTAGCCATCGGTCAGATCGATCACCACTTCGGCAAGGGAACGATTATGAGGTTGGGGGAGGGTCAGGGCGCGATCCAGATCGAGGCCATACCCACGGGTTCCCTCGTCTTGGATCTGGCCCTGGGCGTGGGAGGCGTCCCCAGGGGCCGCGTCACTGAGATATACGGCGCCGAATCCTCAGGAAAGTCCACTCTCGCATATCACATCATGGCCGAGGCCCAGAGGATGGGAGGCGCCGCCGCATACATAGACGCGGAGCACGCGCTCGACCCCGGATACTCCGCCCGATGCGGCCTCAACCTGGATACCCTGCTGGTGTCCCAGCCCGACAGCGCCGAGCAGGCCCTCGAGATATGTGAGTACCTTGTCCGCAGCAGGGCCGTGGAGGTTGTGGTCGTAGACAGCGTGGCGGCGCTGGTGCCCAAGGCCGAAATCGACGGCGACATGGGCGACACTCATATCGGACTCCAGGCACGACTGATGTCTCAGGCGCTCAGAAAGCTGACTGCCGCCATCAGCCGGTCCGACTGCGCAGTGATCTTCATCAACCAGATCCGGGAGAAGGTCGGAGTCATCTGGGGAAGCCCCGAAGTAACGCCCGGGGGCCGCGCACTCAAGTTCTACAGCTCCGTCAGGCTCGACCTCAGACGTGTCGAGTCGATCAAGCGGGGCGGAGAGTTCATCGGGAACCGCGTCCGGGCCAGAGTCGTCAAGAACAAGGTCGCCCCACCGTTCAAGACGGCCGAGTTTGACATCATGTTCAACGAAGGCATCAGCAAGGAGGGTGAGCTGATCGAACTTGGCGCCGATTTGGGCTTCGTGAAGAGGAGCGGCTCCTTCTACTCCTTCGGTGACACCAGGTTGGGCCAGGGTAGGGAGAACGCCAAACAGTTCCTCAGAGAAAACCGTGACATTGCCGGGCGAATTGAGGACCTGATTACAGGTAAATCGTCCGTCGCCGCCAACGGCGCTGGGAGTGCGGACGATCTGGTCGTCCTGGTCGGCGACGACGACAAGAGATCGTAGGGACGGGCTTACGCGTACCGCTCGCTCGTCCGATCCGGACAGACCCAATCGCGGCCGCAATCCCGCAGACCATGGATGATGACAAGCCTCTCCGACAGGCGCTCGGTCGATCACTCAACCTGATCTCATACCGTCAGCGCACCGAGTTCGAGCTGCGCCAGCGGCTGTCATCCAAGTTCAGCCCTGACGTAATCGACCGGACGGTCCGACGCCTCAAGGAACAGGGACTCGTGGACGACGCCCAGTTCGCGGAAGCGTGGACGGCGAGTCGCGCCCGCAGCAGCCCGCGCAGCTCCAGGGCCATTTCCAGGGAGCTCGCTGATAAAGGGGTCGCCCGGAGTCTGGCCGAGGCCGCGGTCCGGGAGCTGGACGACGACAGCACAGCCCGGGACGCCGCCGCCCGCTTCGCCCGAAGGCTGACAGACGCGGACTACACCCAGTTCCATCGCCGTCTGTGGGCACACTTGAGCAGACGTGGCTACAGTGGTCCGATCGCTCGACGCGCTGTCGCCAAGATGTGGGAACTGCTGCTCGACGAACGCCGCGCCGCAAAAGACGGCTGACCCGATCCGGGGCGTTTTCCGACCGGCTTGGATTCACTATTTCGGGTACTGTCGTCATTGCGCGAGGCCCGACTCTGGTGACGCGCGCTGTCATGCTGAGCGCCGAGCGCGGAGTAGCTCCTAGCCAGACTAGCGTCCTGCTATAGACAGCCCCTGCCCAAGCGTCACCCCACCGTCGTCAAAACCATGTGACTGATAGAATTATCAGCCTAGGGCCAACTCGCCATGCCCACACCTGTCGCAATAGAATGACTCAGGAAATACCATAACTAGGAATTGACACCATGATCGATGGAGATTACTTTAGTCTGCTTCTCGTGCTGGTCTTTCTGGTCCTGTCCGCCTTCTTCTCAAGCTCGGAGGCGGCATTCCTGTCGGTACAGAGGACCAGAATCGCGCTCCTTGTCAATGAAGGAGTCCCCGGAGCCCGCAGGGTGGCCGGGATGATCCGGGAGCCCGAGCGTCTCCTCTCCACTATCCTGCTGGGCAACAATTTCGTCAACGTAGCCTTCACGTCGGTGGTCACCGTCGCTATCGTAGCCTTTGCCGGGGAAGGCAACGAAGGCTCAGGAGTCGTTATCGCGACTGCGGTCAGCACCGTCGTCCTGCTGATCGTTGGCGAGGTCATCCCGAAGACGGTGGCAATCCGCAACTCGGAAAGGGTCGCATTCCTGTACTCCCATCCCCTGAAGTGGACGGAGTATATGCTGCTGCCGTTCGTGCTAATTCTGCAGTGGATCACCAGGGGCCTCAACGCATTGCTTGGCTCTACCGATGATGAGCCATCGATCACGGAGGATGAGTTCCGTACTCTGATCGACATTGGCGAGGCTGAAGGCGAGTTCGAACATGCCGAAGCCGAGATGCTGGAGAAGGTATTCCAGTTCGGCGACGGCCAGGTCAGGGAAGTCATGACCCCTCGGACGGAAATCGTCTCAATCCAGCAGGGCGGATCGGTGCAGGAGTTCCTGTCGATCTACTCCGAACACTCGCATACGCGGTTCCCTGTGTATCGGGAGTCGGTGGACAACATAATCGGGATCATCTCTTCCAAGGACGTGCTGAGACACATGGCGCAGAAAGGTCTGAGCCACCAGGATTCGGTTACCGACGCGATCCGGGACGGCTATTTCGTCCCCGAGACCAAGCGGATCTCGGAGCTATTCAACGAACTCAGGACAACCGGCAACCAGGTTGCGCTCGTCATAGACGAATTCGGCGGACTGTCCGGCCTCGTCACCTTGAAACGCCTGCTCGAAGTGGTCGTGGGACCGGTCGGCGAGGAGGGAGCTTCGCCGGAGGAGGAGTACCATGCGATCGACGAGAACACGTTCCACATAGAGGGCGGCATGGGCATCCAGGAAGTCAACCAGGAGATCGACATCGAGCTCCCGGACGGCGAGTACGAGACCATTGCCGGATTCGCGCTCGACGTCCTCGGCCACATACCGTCCGAAGGCGAGCAGTTCGACTATGGACTTCTCAAGTTTGAGATTCTGCGGATGCAGGACCTGAAGATCGACGAGATCCAGGTCACGAAGACCGCGGCAAAGCCCGGTGAAGGACTCCGATGAGGCTGATTCTGGTCAGACACGGCGAGACCGAGATAAACAGGCTCGGCAGGATTCAGGGAGTCGGTCAAGCGCCGCTCAACGTAACGGGGCGGAGGCAGGCAGAGGCTGTCGCCCGCGGACTCGCGCCCGACGCACCATTCAGACTCTACTCCAGCCCGCTGCTCCGAGCGGAGCAGACGGCGCAGGCGATCTCCGATCACACCGGCATCGTCGCCGCCAATGAAGCCGGTCTATCTGAAATGGACGTGGGCGAGTTCGACGGCTTGACCGGGCCGCAGCTTCGCGAGAGGTTTCCCGACGTTATGCGGATGTGGGACGAAAATCCGGCTGAGACCGTCATGCCCGGAGGGGAGAGCCTGTCCATGGTCTGCGATCGCGCATGGCGAGCTATTTCCAGGCTGGCGGACCGGCACACCGAAGGAACCGTCGTCGCCGTCACCCACAACTTCACGATCCAGATGATCCTGTGCGCCGCCCTGGATATGCCGTTGAACAGCTTCCGCAAGTTGACGGTCGATCTGGGCTCGATTACACGCCTGGAGATCTCCGATGGACGCCAGAAGCAGATCTCGGTGAACGAGACCTGGCATCTGAGGTAGCCCGCATGACCGCCGAACCCGCCAGCCTCAGGCTTCTTTCACAAATCCGTGGGCAGATCGAAGCGCATGAGCTGGCTGGCGCGTCTGTGGTCGTCGCCGTATCCGGAGGGCCGGACTCGCTGGCGCTGGCCCACGCACTATGCGCGCTGCGGGACGACTTGCGCCTCAGTCTCCACGTCGCCCACCTAGACCACGGTCTCCGTGCCGCGGCAGCGGAGGCCGATGCCGAATTCGTGCGTCGAACGATGTCGTCCTTGGGAGTCTCAGTGACCATAGATAAAGTCGATGTCCCCGCGTTTCGAGTTGAACACCACCTGTCCATCGAGGACGCGGCCCGCAGGCTGAGGTACAAGTTCCTCGCCCGGGTCGCAGCGGAACATGGCGCGGACGTGGTAGCTCTCGGCCACACTCTCGACGATCAGGCGGAGACGGTCCTGATGCGGATAGTACGAGGAACCGGACTGGACGGCTTGCGCGCCATGTCGGTGGTCTCACAACTGCCGGTAGACGGCATGCCGCTGCTGCTGTTTCGTCCTCTTCTTCACCTGCCCAGATCTGCCACCCTGGAGTACTGCACGGAAAACAGGTTGGCGCCACGCTTGGACGAGTCCAACCTGAGCACCGATCTGACCCGCAATAGCATCAGACTGGAACTCATGCCTGCGCTCGAAGCCTACAACCCATCCGTTCGATCCGCCCTGGGCAGACTCGCGGAGTCCGTCTCCTTGGACAGCGACTTCATCCATCAGCAGGTCAAGGATCTCGCCGGCGACATCCTTGACGCCTCCTCATCCGGCGTCTCCCTGGACAGCGCGCGGTTCGCGCGGATTCACCCGGCACTCCGGCGCCACCTGCTGCGACACGCAGTCCGTGCGATAACGGGAAGCCTCACCGATCTGACTCAGGCCCACGTGACAGGTATGTTGGACATAATCGCGGGCCCATCCGGAAGGAGCCTGCACTTGCCGGGCGGACTACACATCTTCGCCGACAGCGGCCGTGCCTACATACAACACGCGGATTCCGAAGATTCCCCACTACCCCCAATGGGGACAGCGCCATTCCACTTTAGCGTGCCAGGCGCATCGTCTTCCAGCGAGTGGAAGATAGTTGGGAGAATACTGAAACCCGACGAACCCATCCAGACCGTCCTGGATGAGGGCGGCCTCCGTCTGACGGAGACGTTCGACGCCGAGTCAATCGGACCTCGACTCGTCGTTCGACAACGGGAGCCCGGAGACAGGTTCCAGCCGCTGGGCATGACCGCTCAGAAGAAGCTGAAGGATTTCATGATTGACGCCCACATCCCCAGGCGCTGGCGGGACCGCGTGCCGCTGGTGGAAGCCAATGGGAAGATCTCATGGGTCGTTGGTTGGCGCATCGCCGATTGGGCAAAGGTCACGGCATCGACACGGGCGCGAGTTGAGATCAGCTTCGAACGTACCGGACAGGTGGAGGGCGGTGCCTGCTGGAGTTAGATCTTACGGTCGAGCCGCGGATTCGGAGTCAAACCCGGGATTCTGCCGCGCTTCGCAATTGGCCTGCCATCTACTTCATGAACATCGGCGGTGAAGTTGTTGGGAGATGCGTTCGAGATATAGGACCCTACGATGAACCGGTCCACCGGCGCCGAAGCCGCCATGAACTCTTTGATCCGGAGCGGGGCGAACCCTCCGCTTACGCTGATCTCTACGTGCCTAAGCCCAGCTTGGTCCAACCTTGCCCGCACCTCCTTGACCAGGGCGATCGAGACGCCTCCACGCTCCTCCGGAGTGTCGAGGCGGATCCCACGCAGCCTGTCTCTCAGCGCTTGGGCGACATTCAGGGACTCCTCCGCCTCGTCCTTGAACGTATCTACCAAGGCCACTCGCGGCACACCCTGGGGCAGGAACCGGTCAAATGACTGGATCGCTTTGACGGAGTCTCCCAGCAGAATCGGGAGCGTGTGTGGCATGTCGCCCTCGGGCGTTACTCCGGCCAGACGCGCTCCGACGATCGTCGAGCAAGAGCTGCATCCTCCCTGTACAGCCGCGTAATCGATCGTCGCCGCTACATTCGGATGAATATGGCGCGCTGGAGTCGCCACAACCGGGACACCTTCCTGTGTGCCGCCGGCCGCATCCACGCATTCCCTGGCCGCCGTTGCCCAACCCGTGCATGACGATAGAATGCCGCACAATGCAGTCTCGTACAGTCCGAAGGAGCTGTACGGCGCCTTGACCCTAAGAACTACCTCACCCTGATCGATGTGTTCGCCTTCATCGAGCGACCAGACCTCGCCGCCAGTATCTGGCAGCACCTCCTCAAGCAGGATCAGCGCTTCATCCATACCACACAGCACGCCACTCCGGGCCGGAAAGAACTCCATCGTGACTGTCGGATTGACATTCTCGTTGCGCAGAATAGTCAGCGTTCGCTGCAGGTAGACGTCGGCGGTCTCGCCCACACGCACGGCAGGACGTATCTCAAACGGTGAAGATGTAGTGTTATTGACCATTTGGAAAATCCGAATTCGTTGGTACTGTTACGCCACAGCCGAGCTTACGAGCATCGCGCCCAGTATCTTCTCCATGTGCTCCAGGGCATAGGCATGAGCGGTTGGGTCAAAGCTGGCAACGCAGTCGGTAGGCACCTCAACCACATAGTCCCGATTACGCGCATCCGACGTCGTATGCATGACGCATATGTCCGTACACACGCCACAGATGACTACCTTGTCCGGCTTGAGATCGGCGAGCCGCCGCTCCAGGTCGGTTTCAAAGAATGCGCTATACCGGCGTTTACGTATTACGGCTCCCTCGTACGCACGAAGCTCGGGGATCAGTTCGGCCTCTTCCGTACCGCGGACGCAGTGGACCGGGAACATGTTGAACTCAAGGTCGTCAGGGTCGTGTGTGTCACAGATGAATAAGACCTCAGCCCCGCCGGCCTGCTCCCTTTCTATGAGGTCCTTGACCCTTGGAATGATACGCCTCGAGTCGTCGCCGCAGTACAGGTTGTGGCCCGGCTCCAGGAACCCTACTACCATATCCACCACCAGCACCACACTGCTCATGACGCATCTCCGAATCGGCAACCGCAGTTGACGAACTGTTTCAGGTTCAAAATGTTACCCCGGCCCGGAACATTCCGCAAGACTCACGTGGTCTGCGAAACAGGCTGGCATGGTGGTGTTGGCGATGATTGGCGAATTCCCGATGCCCTGTGGGAAAGAATTGGACCGCTGCTGGAGTTGTCGGATAGGCTCTTCTCTTGATTTGTACAAAATATAGACAGAATATAAGATCATGTGAGCTAACAAGACCACCACCCTATGAGAGGTCAAGTTATGCTCACCCTGCCCGATGCCATTATACCCCTACTCAAGCCGTTCGCGGTGATGTTTCAGACCCGGACATGGGCGTTGCCTGTTTTGGCCGCCCTTGCTCCCTCTGAACGGTCTGTCAGTAGATGGGACAGACTCACAAAAAGCTCACCGATTGGGCGCGGCAGGTGGCGGGAGAAGAGTCGTTTCAGAAGTCCCAAGCCATGTGCATAATATATGGCAGAACCGTTTATCATATATCAACAATTATTAGGAACGCCTTGAAATTAAGATGCGATTGCCATATTGAATATACAAAGTCCAGTTTACAACATGAAGGAAAAAGTCCAAAAATGATATACTGGCTATAGTCAGACGTATTTCAATCGCGCTCGACCACGCCGTCAGACAGTGACCTCGACAACCGTGGTCCCGAGTGCATGAGACCCGATCTCCGGCATCGGCTGAGACAGGGTCAACATACGTCCCGCCGCCGAGGGGATACCCTTGGCCCACACAGTATGTATCTGGCCTCCGGGCCTCCGGTGCGCCATCTGGCATGGTCGCTCGTCGGAAGTGAGGCGCAACTTGAGGGGATGAGGGCGCGGGCCGCTTGACCCGCCGCCACGGTCAACCCTCGGCAGGAGTTCTTCATGGTTACCAAGACCGAATTCGGATATATCAAGCCCACTCAAATCGTGGACGAGATGCGCAGCTCGTATCTCGACTACGCGATGAGCGTCATCGTATCGAGGGCGCTGCCTGACATCCGGGACGGCCTCAAACCTGTCCAGCGTCGCATTCTGTACGGGATGCACGACCTGGGGATGCGCCCGAACTCCCAGCACAAGAAGAGCGCCCGACTTGTGGGCGAAGTGCTTGGGAAGTGGCACCCTCACGGAGAGACCGCCGTTTACGACGCTCTGGTCCGAATGGCGCAGCCCTTCACCCTGCGTCTGCCGCTCGTCGACGGACAGGGCAACTTCGGATCGGTTGACAACGATCCGCCCGCGGCGATGCGATACACCGAGGCGCGGATGGACAGCGTCGCGGAGGAGATGCTGGTCAACATCGACCAGGAGACCGTGGACTACGCTGACAACTTCGACGGCACCCTACGCGAGCCGGTCGTCCTACCGGCCAGGCTGCCCAACCTGCTCATCAACGGCGCGTCCGGGATCGCCGTCGGCATGGCTACCAATATCCCGCCCCACAATCCAACAGAGGTCTGCGACGCTCTGATACACCTGGCCGACCACCCCAACGCCTCTGTCGAGGAGTTGATGACATTCGTAAGGGGTCCGGATTTCCCGACCGGCGGGACCATCATGGGTGCGTCCGGCATTCGAGACGCCTACTCCACCGGCCGCGGCCAGATCATCGTTCGCGCCAAGGCCGAGATCGAGCCGATGCGCCGGTCCAACCGAATGCAGATCATCGTCAACGAGCTTCCCTACCAGGTCAACAAGGCGGCGCTCGTCGAGAAGGTCGCCGCCCTCGTAAAGGCCCGCAAGATCGAGGGCATCTCCGACCTCCGGGACGAGTCCGACCGTGAAGGAATGAGGGTCGTGTTCGAGCTCCGCGCCGGAGTCCAGCCGAGGGTCGTCCTCAACAACCTCTACAAGTTCACCGCGATGCAGAGCTCGTTCTCCGCGAACATGCTCGCCCTCGTGGATGGTATGCCCAGGGTCATCACCCTCCGACAGGCCCTGCAGCAGTTCCTGGAGTTCAGGCGCGAGGTCGTGACGCGGAGGACCGAATTCGAGCTCAGGAAGGCCCGCCAGAGGGCGCACATACTCGCCGGACTCCGCATCGCCATCAGCAACCTCGATGAGGTCATCCGGCTGATCCGCAACGCCGAGAGCGCACAGGTCGCCAAGCAGGAGCTGATCGCCAGATTCGGTCTGGACGACGATCAGGCACAGGCCATCCTCGACATGCAGCTCCGCCGGCTGGCCGCCCTGGAGCGCGAACAACTCGAAAAGGAGTACAACGACTTGCAGACCGCCATCCGCGAGATGGAGGAATTGCTGGCCGACGACCGCAAGCTCCTGGCGGAAATCAAGAAGGAGCTCCGAGACGTCAAGAAGAAGCACGGCGACGACCGTCGGACCGACATCACCGACGAGGCTTTCGACCTCTCGAGAGCGGAGCTTGAGGCCCACGAACAGATCGTGGTCACCCTCAGTCAGGGCGGCTACATCAAGCGCATTCCGGCCAACACCTACCGCAACCAGCACCGGGGCGGCAAGGGAGTCGGCGGAATGACGACCCGAGACGACGACGCGGTCAAACACCTGCTCGTCGTGGACACCCATGACAAGCTCCTGTTCTTTACGAACAAGGGCCGGGTTTACTCACTGACAGCCTTCGAGCTCAGGGCGGACACCTCGCGGAACACGCGCGGCGTGCCATTGGTCAACGTCGTCTCGATAAGCGATACCGAAAAGATCAGCGCCGTGATTGGCATGTCGGCCAACGATCTTCAGACGGACGGACGCTACTTGATGCTCGCTACGTCAAACGGTCAGATCAAGCGCACTGCGCTCAGCTCCGTCGCCAACATCCGGCCCTCGGGGCTGATTATCATGAACCTCAGGGCAAGCGACGAGCTCGTCTCTGTGCGACCCGCAGACACGGAAGACGATGTGGTCATGGTCTCACAGAACGGAATGTCGGTACGGTTCTCCACCCAAGCGGTAAGGCCGCAGCAGCGCGCTGCGGGCGGGGTGAGGGGAATGCGTCTTGCCGATGGTGACAGGGTAATCTCAATGGATGTTGGGACGCCAGAAGCGCGCCTGCTTGTGATCAGCAAGTTCGGCTATGGCAAGATCACTCCGCTCGATTCGTACCGGGTCACCGACAGGGGTGGCAAGGGCGTCAAGACTTTCAATATCAGATCCAAGACCGGCGTTGTCGCCGACGCGCAGGTCATCGACGACAGCACTGAGGTGTACGTCGTGTCCGAGCAGGCGCAGGTCCTACGGACCAGCCTGTCTGAGATCAGGAGCATGGGGCGCGCCACACAGGGCGTGACCATCTTCAAGCCCGCCGAGGGCGATGCGGTCGCCTCCATATGCTGCGTCAGCGACCTCATTATCCAGGACGAGAACAAAGGCAAGTCCGCCGACCCGGCCCGGAAGACCCAGGCAAAGAAGCCAGGCGCGAATGGAAGCCGAAACGGTCGGGCCAACGGCGCCCAGCCGAAGTTCGACGAGCTGAAGTAGAACGAACGCGATGGACAAGATGCACATGACCGAGTGACGCCAATGGCAGGGATGACCAGCATAGACGCGAGTTAGCATGATACCAACCCTCAATCTCCACGATACGGCGAAGCGTCGCGTACTCTCGTCTCGGGCCACGGCACGCTCAATCACTCCGGTCATCAGCGAGCTTCTGATCGGTGAAAACGGCGGCGTAGGTCTGATGGTCGATCTCGAACATATGGCCGTTGTTACCCCATCCTTCTTCGACGAGCTTCTTCATGTGATCGTTGAAAGCATGTCCTCCCGGGGCATAGTCACGCCCGTGATCGACCTCACCAACACGCCCCAACACCAGTCGTCGCGATTTACCGCCGTTTGCAGGGCGCACGACATGAAAATGGCGCGAATAGGCCCCGACCACTGGCGCATCTCGAACGCCTGACTCCCGGAGACCAGACAAACCATCCGTTGACCCGACTCTCTAAGACCATCGTTGCCTTCAGCCCACACCGACACTGGTGACGCCCGACCTCAGCCGCCGGTGTATGCCGCGTTTCCTGAACCGCGCTGTCACGCCCAAAACCCAACCTGACGCCGCTTCTGGCCGTTCTAAGGATCAGACCTGACTCAGCGAGGACGATCATAATAGTGACCCCGGCCAAAGCCCCGTCCGCCGCCGCATGGCTGCTGACCCTTTGCGCGGCGATCTCGGTTGTAGTGGGCTGCGCCGACACCGGCTCCCCGCCCGCACCATCAACGCCCACGGCTCCCGTCCCTGCGGTCGCGCTCGCGGCCGAGCGTACCGCTCCGACACCGGCAGCGCCCACTCCGCTCCTAACTCGGACGGCCATCCCGCCAACAGCGACCCCGCGGCCGTCTCCGACGCCGATGCCGATGATGCTGCCCACGCAGACACCGGCTCCCCGCCCGACGCCGACAGCCCTTCCCGCCACCCCCATCGACGACACCCAACCGAGCGTACTGGCAGACGAAGCATTCACATTTCTGGAGACTTTTACTAACGACCACAGTCCAAGAGTGAGCGCGACGGACCAGGAGCTGACCGCGGCCCAGACGCTCATGGGACATCTCGAAGATATGGGCTATCGGACTTCGCTGCAAGACTTCACCGTCGATCGTCTGGAATCCGAAGTCAGCATCTCATCAGACACGGCCTCCGTACTGGACGACGTCGCCTCACTGCCGATCACTCTCTCCCACGCGGGCGCGGCGGTGGGCCTGCTTGCCGACGCGGTGAAGGCGCTGCCGGATGACATCCCGGACATCGACCTCGACGGCAAGGTGGCGCTCATCGAGCGCGGCACGATCACCTTCGAGGAGAAGGTGGGGCGCGTCACGGAGGCCGGCGCTGTTGCCACCGTCATCTTCAACAACCAGGAAGGACTGTTCAGGGGCACTCTCTCGACTCCATCGACCATCCCCGTGTTGGCGATAGACCGCGCGTCCGGTATCGATCTGCTTGGTCTGATCGGAAGCGCCGACGTGGAAGCCACCGTCGCCGTCTCAAACGTCAGCAACCCTTCCCGCAACGTGGTGGCTGAGAAACCTGGGGAGTCTGACGGCGACCGCATCGTCATCATAGGCGCGCACTACGATACCGTCCCGGATGTCGCCGGAGCCAACGACAACGGCTCCGGGACCGCGGCGGTCATGACCATCGCGCGTCAGATCGCCGACAGGGAATATCCGTTCACGGTCAGATTCATCCTGTTCGGCTCTGAAGAGGTCGGCCTCTTCGGAAGTCGCCACTACGTGAGCGGGATGACCGAGACGGAGCGGGCCAACACGATCGCGATGATTAACCTGGACGTGGTGGGATCAGGACACGCACTCGGAGTCATTGGCGACGACGAGCTGTCAGCAGCGGCGCTGGAGGTCGGCGCCAAGATCGGCGCGACTATGTCCGGGGCCTCGTCCCTGCCTCCGGGATCAAGCAGCGATCACGCCCCGTTCCTGGAGGCCGGCATCCCAGCCGTCTTCCTGCTGGCCGACGATACGTCCCGCATCCACACACCCAGGGACACCCTCGACTTCATCGACCCCAACCTCGTCGGCTGGTCAGCCGAGATCGGCATTGCCCTCCTCGACCGCCTGGCAGACAGATAGGACGCCCGACAGCGAAAGGTGGTAATCACGGGCGAGGCATCCTTCGAGCTGGTTCTGAGAGAGCCTGTATCAGTTTAATCGGTGGTCAGTTTGAGAGGACGGCGTTGCACCCCTCTCGTCACTCCCGCGAAAGCGGGAGTCCATAAGACGGGGCGTGAGCATGGCTTCGACCCAACCACCAGACCGACTAAACTGATACAGCTTCATAATTGCCCCGGCGCTTGTCCGTCGGCAGGCTGAGGAATATAATATGTTTGGGTGCGCCACAATACATCCGCCGTCGGGCCAGTCCCCCGCGTCAACGAAAAGGGTTTAGCCGAGTCCACCGATGACCACCAGCAAGCGCGACTACTACGACGTTCTGGGTATCACCAGGAACGCCTCCGAGGAGGACATCAAGAAGGCCTTCAGGAAGCTGGCCTTGGAGTATCATCCCGACAGAAACCGGAGTGATGGCGCCGAGGAGAGGTTCAAAGAGGTCAACGAAGCCTACCAGGTGTTGTCGGACTCCGAGAAGCGCGCCAGCTATGACCGGTTCGGGCACGCCGCCGTCGGCGCCAATGGCGGGCGCGGTTTCGACGGGTTCGAAAACTTTAGTGGATTCGGTGACATCTTCGACGCGTTCTTCGGCGGCGGGTTCGGCAGCCAGACGCGTACTCGCCCCAACACGGCGCGGCGCGGCAACGACCTCCAGACCGGCCTGACGATAACGTTCGAAGAGGCAGTGTTCGGCGCTGAGAAGGAGCTACATCTCACCCGCATCGATGTATGCGGCAGGTGTCACGGCGCCCGGAGCGAGCCGGATACAACCACCTCACCCTGCGACAACTGCCGCGGATCTGGCCAGGTCCGCCGCTCACAACAGGGCATCTTCGGACAGTTCGTGCAGGTCACCATCTGCGGCGTATGCCAGGGCGAAGGCAGCAGGATCACCGATCCCTGTACCCGGTGCAGCGGCTCCGGGCGGGAGCGCCGCCGCCGAAAGCTCGCGGTTACCATTCCGGCCGGCATCGACGACGGCACCCAGATCCGGTTGAATCGCGAAGGTGAAGCCGGCGCCAACGGAGGCAGGCCAGGAGACCTCTACGTGGCGATCGATGTACAGAACCACGACCTATTTGAACGGGACGGGACGGACATCCACCTTTCGCTGCCGATCAGCGTTCCCCAAGCGGTTCTGGGCGCTACGCTCAAGGTCCCGACGCTAGAGGGAGACGAGGATCTTGCCATCCCCCCCGGCACTCAGCCCGGCGCCACTTTCTCCCTCAGGAACAAGGGCGTTCCCTACCTTCGGAGCCGGCAGCGCGGCAGCCAGATTGTGACCGTCCAAGTCTCAATACCCACGGCGCTCGACAACGACCAGCGGCAGTTGATCGCGGCGCTGGCCGAGTCGATGGGCGAGACCAACGTGGGTAACGGCGGCAAGGGCATTTTCGACAAGTTCAAGGACGTCTTCGCCAGCGAGTGATGTCTACGACCTGGGTTGAGCTGAGCATCGACACGCCGCCTGAGTACGTCGAGCCTTTGTCCGAGATCTTCCACCGTTACGGTGAAGGTGGAGTCGCCGTCGAGCAGCCGGGAGGCTTCAACCCGGACGAGCAGGAGACGCCTCCCATTCCGGACCGCGTAACGGTCAAAGCATACCTTCCGGTTGATCCGACCACCGACCACCGCCTCGCCCAGATCGATGTCGGCGTCCGCCTCGTCGCGCACCTCGCCCCCGTTTCAGAGTTGCGACAGCGACGAGTCACCGAAGACGAGTGGCAGCATGGATGGAAGGACTTCTTCCATGTCCTCCGAGTCGGCAGCCGGATCGTCGTGTGCCCCACGTGGCGGGAGCACAATGCCGGCCCGGGAGACATAATAATTCACCTCGACCCGGGCATGGCCTTCGGAACGGGACATCACCCCACCACGCGAATGTGCCTTGAGCTCATGGAGCGCTGCCTTACCCCCGGCGACTGCGTTCTCGATCTCGGCTGCGGGTCCGGCATCCTGTCGATTGCCGCCGCAAAACTGGGCGCCGACCGCGTGACCGGCATTGAGATAGATGCGATTGCCGCGAAGGCCGGGCGTGCGAACATCGAGTTGAACAACCTTGATGACGCTGTCCACCTTGTACACGGCACCCTGCCAAGCCCAGTCGCATCCCCGCAGTCATTCGACCTCGTAGTCGCCAACATATCGGCGCGGGTGATAATCGACCTCGCTCCCCGGATAGTCGAGTGTGCCGCGCCAGGCGGGACGATCCTGGCATCCGGGATAATCGACAAGAACATGGAAGCCGTGATCGATGCGCTGGAATCGGCAGGAGCGACAATCGGCGAGCGATTCATTGACGGCGATTGGTCGGCGCTGCTAGCATCCGCCTGATCCTCACCGCACGGACGCCCGCCGTTGGCCAAGAAGACTCAGCGCAACCAGCATAAGAAGCAGCAGCGGGCGCTCCACAAGCGCACCCAGCGCAAGCGGAGACTGGCTCGTCGGAGCGCCGCGCAGCAGTCGGCGCCCGAAAGCTCCCGCCGACTCTTGAGCCGGGCCAGAGATATGCCCTTGAGCGGCTCCTGGGTACAGGCCGGTTGGCAGGATCATGGACAAGCCAGGGCCATAGTCGCGCGGACTCAGCCAAATGACTCGATCATGTTTGGCGGATTCGTGGCCGACTTTCTGTGTACCGGGATCAGGGACGCATCCTTCGCGGTCAACGTGGACCCTGATGTGTTCTCCAGCGAGACGCTGCCTCGAATGTACGATGGCGAACCGCCGGTGGCGATCTCCGAGGAGTTGGCCCACGAGATCGTCTGGGGTTCTGAGGAGTACGCCACCAACCTAGGATTCACACCCCAGGGCAGCTTCCGCGATGCACAGCGCATCCTGGAATCGGCGGACGCTCTGCCGCGTTCTGGCGTTGTCCAATTCGGATATCAGGGGCGTCCCGTGTATATCCCCAGACCCGGGGACAGTGAGATCGCATTCCTGACGACTCTGATCGATGCCGTCGGCATCGGCAACTTCTACTACATGCCCGTGGGCGAGGTCTCTGAAGATGTCGCTGCGCTGCTAGACATGGATCTAGAAGGTGGTCCCCAATCGGCGGGGCTGTGGACACCGGACGCACAGCAGGCCGGGGCCGGGGCCGGGGCCGACTCGGCATCGGGACTCTGGGTGCCGGGCCAGCAGCCGGAGCCGACCGGCAGCCCGGACGATGCGGAAGCGGCGCCCATCTGGACGCCGGGCCGCTCATAACAGGTCTGGCGCTCCGGCGGCGCGTTTCCCATGCACCGATTCTTCCTGGCCCCGAACGAAATCGCCGAAGACCGCGTCTTGTTTCCCGCGCCGGCTGCCCGGCAGATCGCGCGGGTGCTGCGAATGTCGACCGGAGACACGGTGACCGCGCTCGACAATTCCGGCTGGGAGTACACCGTTGAGCTCACTCAAGTCGGTCCGCGAAGCGCCCGGGGGAGTATCACCGAACGTCGTCGGGGTAAGGCCGAACCGGCGATGCATCTGACGATGTACCAGGCGGCCCTGAAAACCGATAAGTTCGAGTGGGCGCTGCAGAAGGGTACGGAGCTCGGCGTCAGTCGATTCGTGCCGATCGTCACCCGCAGGACGATACGCCGCGATGCCGGAGCTTCCGCCAATCGACAGGACCGGTGGCATCGGATCATCCGCGAAGCGGCTGAGCAGTCGGGACGGTCAAAGCTGCCCGAACTCAGCCCTCCGACCGGTCTTGAAGAGGCGCTGCGATCAGCCCCACAACCCGCGGTGATGGCGTGGGAGCGCGAAGCCGCATTCTCACTTGATGCTGCTCTGGACCGTCTGCGCGACCTTGCGCGGTCCAGGGCGTCCATCTCCACGTTCGTGGGCCCAGAAGGCGGATTCGATCCGGACGAGGTCGATCTGGCCGTCTCCTGCGGTGTGAGTACGATTAGCCTCGGTCGCCGGATACTGCGGGCGGAGACCGCGGCCGTCGCGCTGGTCTCCGCGATCATGTACGAATTCGGAGAACTCGCACCATAAGCGCAGATCTCGCAGCATCGGTCACCCTGCTCACGCTATCGCCGTCCGCAGGAACCCGATGCCCGAGACGATGAACCATACCCCCATACCCAAGATGAACAGGCCGCACACCACCATCAGCGCCCGGTAGGCCATCGGGGACATCAGCCTACGGCCCGTTACCAGGGCTAAAGCTACCGCCGTGTACCACACGAAGTCCGCCAGAATGTGCCCGACGTAGAACGACACGACGCCTGGTCTTCCCATCTCAGTGGACCAGACCATGTAACCGAGTCCGATAGTCGCCCACCACAGGCTCCAGTACGGGTTGGAGAGCGTCACAAGCGCTCCGCCAAGCGCCGTCATGCCGTACCTTCCGCCGGACCTGGACGCCTGCCGACACTCATCGCGCGCGGGCGGGGCCTGCCTGTTCGGATGTCGCGTCATCCCCCACCCCATCCACAGAAGAAACAGACCCCCGGCGATGCCGATCAAGAAACCGGCGATGGGTGATTCAAGGAAGTGCGCCGCGCCGATTGCCAGTGCGATCACGATTATCAGTTCGAGCAGGGAGTGACCCACGATGGACAGCGGACCTGCCCAGAACCCAATCCGCGCAACCTCCCGGACGTTGAACGCCAGCAGCGGCCCCGGAGTGATTGATCCGGATAACCCGACGCCGAAACTGGTGAAGAATATGACCAGCAAAGAGTCCGGAGGCATCGCCGCCTACTCGGGCCCTGGATCCCGGTCCATCAGGTCCTGTACAGCCTGCGAGACCGACACGCCGCCGAACATTATGTTGTAGATCGCCTGCGCAATGGGCATCTCCACGTCCAAACGGCGGGCGAGGTCCAGCGCCGCGCGGGTTGTATCGACTCCCTCGGCCACATTCTCCATCTCGCGACGGATCTCCCGCAGGGATTTTCCGGCAGCCAATTCGGTCCCCACGTAGTGGTTCCGGCTGAGCGTGCTGGAGCATGTGGCGATCAGGTCCCCCATCCCCGCGAGGCCTGCGAAGGTCGATGGAACGGCGCCAGCCGCGACACCGAGACGCGTGATCTCAACGAGACCTCTGGTGATGAAGCTGGATTTGGCATTATCTCCGAGCCGGAGACCGTCGCAGATCCCCGCGCCCAGGGCAATGACGTTTTTCAACGCGCCGGACAGCTCGACTCCGACCACGTCCTCGTTCGTGTACACCCGGAACACCGAGGAGTTCACAATGCGCTGGGCCTCAACAGCCGCCTCCACACTCCGGGACGCGATGACCGTCGAGGCGGGCAGGCCCCTGATGACCTCACTAGCCAGGTTCGGGCCGGACAGCGCGCATACCCGGTCGTCTGACGATGGCGCAAGCTCCTCAGCCAGAACCTCAGTCATGCGCTGTCCGGTGCTCAGCTCCAGTCCCTTTGCCGCGCTCACGACTATCGCGGCGCGGGGTACAACACCGGCAACCGACCGAGCATTGGCCCGGATGGTCTGGGAAGGGACCGCCAGGATTACCAAATCAGTGGACTCGAACGCGGCTGAAGGATCGGCGGTGGAGCACAGGGTATCAGGGAACGCGACCCCTGGCACGAAACGGGCATTCTCACGATCGGATTCCAGCCGGACGGCCTCTTCGTCCGTCCGGGCCAGCAGTCGTACCTCGTGCCCCTCCCGGGCAATTATGATACCGAGAGTGGTCCCCCAACTTGTGGCGCCGACGACGGTGACAGTAGCCATAGGATAACTTCCGGCTAGTGGCCGCCGGCCAAATCTACCTGCTGGCCAATCTTGCGCTCGGTCCCATTCAGGAGACGCCTGATGTTGTCGCGGTGGCGCAAGACTATCAGCGTGCCTCCGATCGCTCCGTACCAAGTATAGACCGGGGGTGTCTCGTATATCCCGGTCAGAGCGAGAGCTATGATTGCGACCGACCCAAGCGCGGCGGCTGAAACTGAACCCAGCGACACGTACCGGGTGGCCGCTACCAACGTAAGCCCGATTACCGTCGCGATCAGGCCGGCAATTGGGGACAGGACCAGCAGCGCTCCCCAACCGGAAGCCGTGCCCCGTCCGCCGCGAAATCCGATGAACACCGGCCAGTTGTGTCCGAAGATGACGGCCAGCGCCGACGCCGCTTCCGCTCCCGGCGAGTCGAAGAAGTATCTGGCCAAGACCACCGCGACAACACCTTTGCCCATGTCGAGCAGCAGCACGCCCGCGGCGGCCCGTTTGCCCGCGACCCGCAGAACATTCGTCATGCCTATCCGTCCGCTTCCGAAGTCGCGGACGTCCACACGAGCGACGAGCTTGCCGGCCAGCAGACCGAACGGAACAGACCCTATCAGGTAGCCAATCGGGACCAGGATCAGGTAGTCCGTCAACGTCCTCTCCTGCCCCTGAATCGCATTTTGAGCGGACTACCCCGGAAGTCGTATGCCTGCCTCAGACGGTTTTCCAGATACCTCTCGTACGAGAAGTGGACCGTGTCCGACCGGTTTACGAAGAACGTAAAGCTGGGCGGCGCGACCTGGTCTTGCGCGACGCTGTATATCTTGAGACTCCGACCCCTCAGCCCGGTTGGGGGATGCTCTGCTATCGCGCTCATCATCGTCCGCCGCAGCTCGTACCGGGGCACGTCCTTGTTCCACTCGTTGAACACGTCCATCGCGGTGTCGAGGAGTTCGTCGAGGCCGGAGCCTTCCAGCGCCGAAGTGAAGCACACAGGCGCATACGCGGCGAATCGGAACCGGTCGCGCAGCAGCGCCTCGATCTCACCTTTGGTGACGCCGCTGCCGCTCAGGAGATCCCACTTGTTGACGCCGAGCACGAGGCCCTTGTAAGCATCCAGGATGTAGCTGGCGACGTGGGTGTCCTGCGCGGTGGCAGGCTCCATGGCGTCCATCAGCAGGATCGCAACGTCCGCCCTGTCGATGGCGCGAACGGAGCGTATGACGCTGTACTTCTCGACTCCCGTGCCGATCTTGCCTCTGCGCCTTATGCCCGCGGTGTCGATCAGCAGGATGTCCAGCCCCTGATGTCTGATCAGCGTGTCGATGGTGTCGCGCGTCGTACCGGGAACCTCGCTCACGATCGAGCGACTCTCGCCGGTGAGCGCGTTGAGCAGCATGGACTTGCCGACGTTGGGCCGTCCGACGATGGCAAGCCTGATGTCCGCGTCGGGTTCCGGAAACTCAGGCTCAGGGGGGAAGTGCTGAACGACCTCGGCCATCATGTCGTCGAGGCCCAGGTTGTGGTAGCCGCTGATCGGATGCGGATAGCCCAGGCCAAGCTCATGGAACTCATAGGCCCCAGCCGCCTTGGCATCCGTATCGACCTTGTTGACGCCGAGCACGACCGGCTTGCCGCTCAGCCGCAGGAGGTCGCTGACGTCCATGTCCGAGGCTGTGACGCCCTGGGTCACGTCAACCGCCATGACGATGATATCCGCGTCCTCGATAGCGATCTCGACCTGCGCGCGCACCTGGCGCCACAGATCAGTGTCGGGGAATATCTCCAGTCCACCGGTATCGACGAGGATGAACGGGTGGTCTGCCCAGTTCGTCTCCAGCGTGACCCTGTCCCTGGTGGTGCCGGACCGCTTGGAGACGATGGCCACGGATCGGCCGACCAGCCTGTTGAACAGGGTGGACTTGCCGACGTTCGGTCTCCCGACGATCGCTACAACAGGCTTGGCCACGATCTCATCCCCAGAACGCTGTCCCCAGGATCGGCTGTCCCCCGCGCTGAGTCTCAGTATCGACCCGAAGATCCGGGAGAACCGCCATCGGGCGTTCCGTAGGGAATGCTACCAGATTCAACCGGCGATTTGCACGGCGGCGCTCAGCCTCGCCGACTCGAAGTTAGGGCCAGTCAAGAGAGATTGTTACAGACGCCGTCTCAGTTTGGGGTCCAACGTGTCCCGCAACCCGTCGCCGGCGAAAACTTCTCGAATCTGCGTCGGATGGCTCTGAACATGCTCAGGCGCGAATCCATGTCGAAGGGAGGCGTCGCAGCCAAGCGTAAGAGAGCCGGGTGGGATGAGGATTATCTGCTCAAGGTGCTCAACACTTAATATGCGATTGCCCTGCGCCGGCATACCCTTCATGTTGACAATGAATGAGCTATCTTACGCGGTATGTCGGCTACGCTACGTTGTGCCCCGGAGCCTTGGGTCAAGCGCGTCTCTTACGCCGTCTCCGAAGAGGTTGAATGCAAGAACCGTTAGGGTAATGAACATTCCCGGGAAGGCCACAAGCCACCACATCGGGTAGAGGGTCGGGTTGGATTCACCGAGCATCCTGCCCCAGGATGGCGTGGGTGGCGGGATACCGACTCCGAGGAAGCTGAGGGAAGCCTCGGCGATAATCACGCCACCGATGTCGACGGTAATCAGAACGATCAGAGGAGCGACACACTGGGGCGCGACATGGCGCCAGATCACCCTGAGCTGCTCGGCGCCGATTGCACGCGCGGCCTCCACGTACATGCTCTCGCGGACGGAGAGCGCGACTGACCGGATCACGCGCACCACAGTCGGTACCCGCGAGATCGCGAGCGCGCCAATCACGGTCCATATGCTCGCCTCGAGCACCAAGACGAGTAGGTAGGCCAGAATCAGCCCCGGCAGCGCGAGCAGGATTTCGACGAACCTCTCGCTGATGATATCGAACTTTCCGCCCAGGTAGCCGCTGACCAGCCCCCACATGCCACCGAGGAGGGTCCCCGCCAACACCGAGCAGATTGCAATGAACAACGAGGAACGCGCCCCGTATATCAGTCGGGACGTCACATCCCTGCCAATGTTGTCCGTACCCGTCCAGTTCTCCGAGTCGGGCGGGAGCCGCATCCGGTCGACATTGACGATCAGGGGGTCATCGGGCGACAGCAGAGGCGCCAGGGCTGCCATCAGAATAAGCACCACAATGACGCAGCCCCAGAGTGTCTGCCACGGACTTCGCTTCGCGAACGTATTGACGGCGAACATAGCCCGGGAGAACCCTGTTCTCCTAGGTCTTGGTACAGTGAGTGTCGGTTGCATTCAGGCCTAGTCCATTGATCTATATTAGGTCACGTGAGTTCATACAGCGGGAAGTGCCGAGGAAGGGTCTCTCAGGACAATCTGACTCGCGGGTCGATCCAGCCGTACAATACGTCCACGATCAGGTTAACCACCATAAAGATCATCCCATACAACAGTACGAGACTTTGCACAACGCTCATATCGCGTTCGAAGGCGGCGCTGACCATGGTCTTTCCAATTCCCGGTGTGCCGAACGCAACTTCCACTGCCACCGATCCGCCCAGAGCAAAGCCCAACATGACGCCGCTGAGCGTCAGCACAGGCAGCAGCGCATTTGGAACCGCGTGTCTGAGTATTGTCATGGACTCAACGAGGCCCTTGGACCTAGCCGTCCGGACATAGTCCTCCCGCAGCACTTCGAACAGCGACGACCTCGCCATTCGCGCGATAATTGCGGCCATCGATGTTCCCAAGACGACGACAGGTCCGACTACGATCTGGAAGTTTTGCCACGGGTCCTCCCATATCTGGGACGCCACGAGTGGCGGATGGTACCCCCAGAGCGTGACAGTAAACAGGATAATAATCAATCCCAGCCAGAAGTTGGGGATTGCGAGAAAGAGAACCGTGGTCGTACTGGCTGTCACATCTGACAGTGAGTTGGGCTTCAGTGCGCTGATGATCCCCACAGGCAAGCCGAGAACCCAAGAGAATAGCACTGCCAGAATGCCTATTTCCAGGCTGATGATTCCCCTGGTATTGATTGTATTGATGATGGGATCGTTGCGATGGTGCGACCGGCCAAAAGAGCCGGTCATGACGTCTCTTACCCATTCCCAGTACTGCAGGTACAAAGGTTTGTTGAGGCCGAGATCTTCCCTGAGGAGTTCGACCTCTTCGTCCGTCATGATCCGAAAGTAGTCGCCGGTCATGAAGGTGCCCAGGGGGTCTCCAGGCAGGATTCGCATGATGCAGAAGATCATCATGGTGAGCCCGATCAGCGTCGGGATCGCCAAAATCATTCTCCTGGTCAGGTATCTGTGCAAGGATGGGCTCCAGGGGCACTAAGCCGATATGGGGCAGGGCCTAAGCCCTGCCCCGGAGTGTAGGTTCAAAGCGGATGGGCCAGCGTACGCGCCAGCCGCACCCTCAGTAGGCAGACCTACTTATCTATCCAAATGTGGTCCCACTTGTTTGTTATGTACACGCCCCTGAACTCGCTCTTGTCGGGCATGAAGCCCTTGAGATGGTCGTTGAAGACGTGGTAGGTGATCTCACCCGTGTCCCACGGCACCATGAGCATCTGGTCGGTCAGGAAGTCGGACAATTCCTTGGAAATCTCAATCCGCCGGCCCGGGTCGAACTCCAGCTCCAGCTCCCTGATCTTCGCGTCGAGATCCGGGATGTTGTAGTTGAAGATGTTGGAGTTGCATGGACCGCCGCCGCACTGACCGAACGCATTCTTGATGTAGTACTCAGGCGTCGGCACCACCATGCTCGAGTTGACCTCTGGGAAGATGTCAAACCGGAGATTTCTCACGTCGTCGCCGACGACAGAGACCTCAGCAAGCCTGATTTTGGAGTCGATGTTCAGGTGCTCCTTCAACCAAGCCGCCTCCAGCTCGAGCACCAGCTTCCACCAAGGGCCATCCGACCTGCCGAGCAGGTCGAGCTCGGGAACGCCCTCTCCATTCGGATATCCGGCGTCGGCCAGTAGCTGCTGCGCTTCGGCAATGTCCTCAGCAGTCGGCTTTCTCCAGTACTTCTCCTTCCTGAGCTGGTCGGCAGATAGCGCGTACACACCCTGCCCTTCCGCGAACCATCCGCCGCCGAACAGAAGCGCCTGCACTTGGCTGCCGCCCTCGATCAGTCCCTCCTGGTCAATTACCAACGCGACAGCTTTGCGCACATTCACATCGTCAAACGGCGGCCTATTCGGGTTGAGCGGGATCAGGTGGTACGTGGGCCTTACGTGGACCGCCAGGTTGTAGAACGGATCCTCGAGTATCCCCGGCACGTCTCCGGGTGGGATGAACATGCTCCAGTCGATCCGGTTAGAGGCTAGGGCGGCGGTTACCTGGGGTGTCATGATCGGAACCCAGATGTGCTGGATACGATCTACGTATGGAGCGTTCGGATTCCAGTAGTCCGGATTTGCCTCCTGGATGACATGGTCGTCTGTGCGCTCGATGGTAATGAATGGACCGGTGCCAGATACCTCGGTGGGATCAGCGTCCCGGAGGTTGCCGGCATATTCGTCGAGGATCCGTTTCTCGCTGATCTTGACTCCTTGGTTGGCGACACCTGCGATTACCCAACCAACGGCCCTGGGCTCTTCCATCACCAGTTCGACGGTGTACTTGTCAGGAGTGTTGATGTCCTGAAGCTTGGCGGTCTGGAATATGGCCCTGTAGGCGCTGCCCAGACCTGCGGTCTCGAACCTATCGGGGAAGACTACCCTCTCCAAGGTCGCCTTGACGTCTGCCGACGTCAACTCGGCCCCACTGTGGAACTTGACTCCCTCTCGCAGATGGTACGTGTAGGTCGTCAGGTCGTCGTTGACATCCCAGCTGTGCGCCAGGTCGGGAACCACCGTAACATCGGGAGTTCGCGTGTCACTGCGCAGCAGGTTGTCATACATCGGGGTCATCCACCCATGCCAGGTGATCGAACCCGACACGTAGAAGTCGAAGTGGCCCGGTGGCCCGTTGTTGCCCGCAATGAACGTCCCGCCACGCTTATGCCCAGGGTCCAACGTGGTCATGAAGAACTGCTGATCGACGGGGCTGGGCGTCGCAATGATCGTCTGCGTCGTTTCGACGACCTTGACCACCTCTTCCTTGACGATCTTCTCTACTTCGACTTCCTTGATGACCTCTTCCTTGACAATCTTCTCTACTTCGACTTCCCTGATGACCTCTTCCTTGACGATCTTCTCGACAGGGACCTCCTTGATGACCTCCTTCTCAACCACCACCTCTTTGATTATCTCGACCGGCTCCGCCTGGGAGGTGCAGGCGAGCAAGACAGCCAAGGCTGCGGAAACCCCGAGCCCAAACAGTATCCTGGAACTTCGTCGAATTCTTGTCATCATTGTCTCCCTGGATCTAAATTCAGACCGTTTCGATCGTGTCATTCCGGCATGTACGTCGCGCAGCGGAGCGCAATTCAGACCGCTCCGCGGCACCGTTCCAGATTGAAGCACGCTCTCGTTTTGATGTCAACCCTAAGTCCAGTATGATTCGGCGCTCTCTCCGGGCGTCATCGCTCTATCCAGATGTGGTCCCACTTGTTGGTCATGTAAACACCCACGAACTGGCTCCCGGCGGGCATGAAGCCCTTGAGATGGTCGTTGAATACGTGATAGGTGATTTCGCCGGTGCCCCAGGGCACCTCTGGCATCGTCTCGGTCATGTAGTCAGACAACGCCTTGGACAGCTCCATCCGCCTGGCCGGATCGAATTCCAACTCCAACTCCCTGAGCTTCGCGTCGAGATCAGGGTCATTGTAGTTGAGCAAGTTGGATGCACATGGCCCGTCGGGACACTGTCCCAACGCGTTCTTTACGTAGAATTCAGGGGTCTGCACCTCCATGCCTGCGTAGTGCTGCGACATCATATCGAACCGGAGGTTTCTCGTGTCGTCACCAACGACGGAGACCTCAGACAGCCTGATCTCGGAGTCTATGTTGAGGTGCTGCTTCAGCCACGCCTGCTCCAGTTCGAGCATCAGCTGCCACCATGGGCCGTCCGAACGGCCAAGCAGGTCGAGCTTGGGAACGCCCTCTCCATTCGGATATCCGGCATCGGCCAGTAGCTGCTGCGCCTCGGCTATGTCCTCGGGCGTCGGGCTTCTCCAGTACTTTTCGTTCCTGAGCTGGTCGGCTGAGAGGGAGTACACTCCCTGCCCTTCCGCGAACCAGCCGCCGCCGAACATGATCGCGTTGATCTCGGAGCTGGCGTTGATCACCGCCTCCTGGTCGAAGACTAGAGTGACCGCCTTGCGAACGCGCACGTCGTCGAACGGCTTCCTCGTGATGTTCAGCGGCATCAGGTGGTAGCTGGGCCGCACGTGCGTCAGGAGGTTGAACTGCGGGTCTTCCAGGATGGTCGGCACGTCGCCGGGTGGAATGAACATGCTCCAGTCGATCCGGCCCGAGGCAAGGGCTGCGGTCACCTGGGGCGTCATGATCGGGACCCAGATGTGCTCGATCCGGTCCACGTATGGGGCATTCGGGTTCCAGTAGTCCACGTTGGCTTCCTGCACGACATGGTCATCCGTCCGCTCGATCGTCTTGAACGGCCCGGTGCCGGACACCTCGGTCGGGTCCGCGTCTCGCAGGTTCCCTGCGAACTCTTCGAGGACCTCCTTCTGGCTGATCTTGACGCCCTGCTCCGCCGTCCCGGAGAGTGCCCAGCCGACGCTCCGCGGCTCTTCCATCACCAATTCGACCGTGTAGGCGTCCGGTGTGTTGATCTCCTTCAACTTCGCGCTCTGGAACAGGACGCGATAGGCGCTCCCCAGGCCAGATGTTTCGAACCTCTCCGGGAACACAACTCGTTCCAAGGAAGCCTTGGCGTCCTCGGAGGTCATCTCATGCCCATTATGGAACTTGACTCCCTCACGGAGATGGTACGTGTAGGTCGTCAGGTCGTCTGAGATGTCCCAGCTCTGTGCCAGGTCGGGGACGATCGTCACGTCGGGAGTCCGCGTGTCTCTACGCAGCAGGTTGTCGTACATCGGGGTAATCCACCCCTGCCAGGTGATCGACCCCGACACGTAAAAGTCGAAGTGGCCCGGAGGGCCATTGTTTCCCGTGATGAACTTACCGCCACGCTTATGCCCAGGGTCCAGCGTGGTCATGAAGAACTGCTGATCGACGGGGCCGGGCGTCGCAATGATCGTCTGCGTCCGCTCGACGACCTTGACCACCTCTTCCTTGACGATCTTCTCGACAGGGACCTCCTTGATGACCTCTTCTTTGACGATCTTCTCTACTTGGACTTCCCTGATGACCTCTTCCTTGACGATCTTCTCGACAGGAACCTCCTTGATGACCTCTTTCTCCACCACCACCTCTTTGATTATCTCGACCGGCTCCGCCTGGGAACAGGCGGCCAGTACCACCAAGACCATAGACGCGCATATCCCGAAGATCAAACTGGAGTTTCGTCGAATACTCAGCATAATAGTCCCCCTAAGTCTGGTGACTGACCCGTTCAGATCGCGGTGGGTATGTGACTGATTTCCGTTGTAAGACTGACGCAGGTTCCGCACGCGCCACACCGCCGAAATATAGTTCCAGATTAAATCACGCTCATATAGCAATGTCAATCCTGGCGGTTTCGAGTTCCGTAGCGCGTCGCCCGTCCACTCAAAGCAAACGAAACCCGGTTTCGGACTCCGACAGAAGTTTGAGCGAGTGATCTGGTCATGATACGGGAACGCCAAGATGATACTATGCCGGTCGCAAACCCCTATTCTGCGATACAATCACGCACGCGCACACGCGCAGGCGTGTCATTTGCGGTCTCGTCCACAATCCCGGGCCGGCGCAGGAGGTTGAGTTGATTCTGGCAGCCCTGTCAATGGCGTTCGTGACACTGCTGGTGGTCGCGAACATAATCTCGGTCAAACTGCTGGCCGTCGGCGGATGGGTCTTGCCCGCGGGGATAGTCGCCTACCCGTTTACATTCCTTGTATCGGACACCATCGCTGAGGTGTACGGACGCAGGACAGCCACGCGCGTCGTGTGGCTCGGATTTGTGTTCAGCCTGCTGATGGTCATGCTAGTGTACCTCGCCAGGGTGTGGCCGGGGGCGGATTTCTGGGAAGGTCAGGGCGCCTATGACGAGGTGCTGGGATCGGTGCCCAGAATCGTGCTTGGCTCCATGGCAGCGTACCTCATCAGCCAGAATCACGACATCATCGCGTTCCACCTGTGGAGACGGTTTACGGGTGGACGTCACCTGTGGCTCAGGAACAATGCGTCAACTATTGTATCCCAGGCGATCGATACGGTTGTGTTCATATCGATAGCCTTTGCCGGCACGCTCCCGGCGAGCGTGATCTGGAACATGATGGGAACACAGTACGCAGCCAAACTGATAATCTCCGTTTTGGATACACCTTTCGTTTACGCTTTGGTCGCGCTCGTGCGAAGGTACGAGGGTCAAACCGACGACACCCCTACGGCGGCGCCGCCGTCATTCCAGCCCGCAGGGTCATAGTACAGGCGAGGAGCGACAGACGTGCGATTTGGAGCCTTTTGGCAGGTGCCCGGTTTCGTGGGATCATCGGTCCCGCGACGACACTGGGAGACTATCGAGCAGATAACACTCGCCGACCGGCTCGGCTTCGAGACCGCGTGGATCGCAGAGTCGGTCTTCTTCCCGGGCCGTCCGCTGTCCAACCCGTTGATGGTGGCAGTGGCAGCGGCTCAGCACACGAGCCGGATCAGATTCGGAACACTCGCAGCGCAGTTCCCGCTGCACCACCCAATCCACATGGCAACCCAGGCCGCCACCTGCGACATACTCACCAACGGCCGGCTGGACCTATGTCTTGGCGGACGCTGGGGGTCGCCAGCAGGCCAGGCGTTCGGCCAAGCGTCCGATATCGGAAGCGTTGAGAGCCGTGAACGTGTGGCTGAGGGGATCGAGCTGCTCAAGGTAGCCTGGACACAGGAGCGGGCCACGTTCCAAGGCGAGTACTGGAGCGCCAAGGACCTGCCTGTACTCCCCAGACCTCAGCAGCAGCCGATGCCGCCGCTCCTGCTCGCAGCCAACAGCGACGAGACGTTCGCATACGCCGCCAGCCTGGGTCTGGGCGTGATTGGCACCACTCTCAGCCAGTCGATGCCGCGGATGATCGACAGGCTCCACGAGTTCGAGGAGGCAAAGTCTCCGGATGGCACGGTCCAGCCACAGCCGTTCCACGTCAATATATCGTTCTTCGTCGCCGAGACCAAGGAGGAAGCGCACCAGATTGTGCGCCGGAACTGGCTCGATTCCGACATCGTGAACACCGTGCCGGACGCCGGCGCGTCCTCGATAGGGACCAGCAGGCACAGCTTCACCAGCGGCGTCGGAGGCTGGGCCACGTGGAGCTTCGAAGACGCGCTGAGATACTCGATCTACGATGACCCCGCCGGATGCGTCGAGCAGCTTCACGCACTCGATAAAGAGCTGTCGGGGATGGCGCAGTGTATCCTCGAATTCAACCGCAGAGGCCGTATTACCAGCGATGAGATCAAAACTTCCATGCGTCTCTTTGCCGATGAAGTCATGCCAGAGTTGACGTAAAGCCAGAAAGGACAGAACAGACATGCCGGATCTGAGTTCCGCAGCCGAGCCGGTCGGACAACTTTTGAGGGAGCGGGGGGACACTATCGCGGTTTCCGAGTCCTCCTGCGGAGGGCTGCTCAACGCCGCGCTGGTGGCCATCCCAGGCGCTTCGGCATACTACGTCGGCGGAGCGGTGGTGTATACCCACACATCCCGAAAGGGTCTTCTGAACATCGCCGACGAAGCGATGGAGGGGATGCGCGCCAGTACGGAAGCATACGCAGTCCTCAAGGCCGGCGCTGTGCGCGAGCTGCTGGGAACGACCTGGGGCCTCGGGGAGACCGGAGCCAGCGGCCCCACGGGGAATCGCTACGGAGACTCCGCGGGCCACGCCTGTATAGCGGTGAGCGGCCCGGTGGAGCGCGTGATTACGGTGGAGACAGGCGACTCAGATCGTGAGAGGAACATGTGGGTCTTCTTGGAGAGCGCGCTGGCACTGCTGGAGGAGTGCATACGGAAGGCGGGGTGAGCTGCGCTCCGGGACTCTACACGCCGATCTGCTCAGGCTCCCCGACGTGGGGCATTACCTCTCTCGCAAACAGCTCCATCGACTTCAGCGCTTTGTGGTGGCTGAGGCCGCCCATAGCGAAGTTGGCGCCGAAGTACCCGACTCCCTGACTCTTTAGCTCCTCGATCCTCGATATGCAGTAATCGGGATCGCCGATTATGGCGCGGTTCTCAAGGACATACTCGAAACTGACCGGAGATTCGGTCCGGGTCTTTCTCCACTCGTCGATGCTGTGGTGGACCTCGCTTCCTCCGCCCTTGAAGTCGCCCCGCCACAACAGCATGTCGAGCACCCACTCCAGGTGAGCCCTGGTGTCTTTGCGGGCCTGTTCAGCAGTCTCGGCAACGTGGAAGTACCTGAAGAAAGGCACGTCCGATGCCGGGATGCCAGTGCCCGCCTGTGCGGACTTGCTGACGAAGCGATGGAGCAGGTCGATCGCGGCGGTAGTATCCATTACGACGGCGATACACAGGCCATGACCCTTCGACACACAGTATTCCAGCGTCTCCGGCGTTCGTGTCGCGGCAATGTAGATGGGCGGGTGGGGCCGCTGTACGGGCGGCGGCGCGAGGCTCACCTTGTTCAGGGTGTAGAACTCTCCCTTGTGTGAGAACTCCGGTGCGCTCCACAAGCCCTGAATGACGTCCACACTCTCTTGAAAATGCTCTTGGCTCGTGGCCGGATCGACACCGAATCCGCCGTACTCGTAGCCGTACACGCCGCGCCCGAATCCCACGTCCAGCCTGCCGCCGCTGACCGCGTCCATCGTCGCGCCATCCTCGGCGAGACGGATCGCGTTGTGGAGCGTGGGCACCAGAACTCCGGTGCCAAGACGAATCCTGCCGGTCTGCGCGGCGATGTAGCTCGCAAGGACGAGCGCCGACGATCCGACGCCGTAGCGGGTGAAGTGATGCTCCGCAATCCACGCGCTGGCGAACCCCAGGTCTTCGGCCAGTCGGACCTGTTCGGCGGCATTCGCAATGAGCCTGGCGGCGTCGGAACCCTCCGGCCAGGGTACGTGGGTGAAAATGGCGTACTTCAATCGTCGCTCCTACGAGGTCTCACCTACCCGCGGAAAGCAACAGAGACCACGCCGGAATCGGCGTGGTCTCTGTTTGTATCGCGGAGCCTGCTTTTGAGGAGGCTACTTCGATACGAAGTCGAACTGCTCGAAGCTGCCGTTGGTTATCGGCACCGGATCCAGGCCGAGCCAGCGGTCGAGTATGGTGGAGTAGGTGATACGGAAGTCGTTGCTGAAGTGCATGTCGCCTTCCGACTGGTCCTCCTCACGCAGCGACGGGAACTCGCCGTAGAGTCCGCCGTTGACATCGCCGCCAATGACGAACGCGACACCGCCCGAGCCGTGATCCGTGCCAGCCCCGTTGTCGTTGATTCTGCGACCGAACTCGGAGAACATCAACACCACGGTGTCCTTGTCCTTTCCGTGCTCCTTCAGGTCGTCCATGAAGTCGGCGACGGCGGTGGACACTTCGTTCCAGAGCTTGGCGTGCGCCGCCAGCTCGTTGGAGTGGGTGTCGAAGCTGCCATGCTGAGTGTAGAAGACCCTGGTGCCGACGTCGGCAAACATGACCTGCGCGATGCCCTTCATGTTCTGTGCGACCGGAGTATCGGCGTACTCGACGCTCGAGGAGTAGCTCGCCGGCGCGGTCCGGAGGATGTCGGCGCCCTTCAGGGCATCCATTCCGACCTGGCTGATGAACTGCGAGATAGTATCCTTGCCGGAGCCCCCGTAGATCTGGGAAAACGCTTCGAGTGCGAGCCTCCGGGCATTCTCGTCCTTGATGTCAGGCATCAGGCCGTAGGTATCCAGGTTGCCGACCGACGCGACAGGAACGTCCCTAGCGTACATGGCGCGTGGCAGGCCCCTGCCAAAGTTGACCCCGGTGACCACGTTCTCGCCCTGGGGATCGAGGTCCCTGATGGCCTGGCCCAGCCATCCCTCGGGCGCGATGTCCGCTGGCTGCGCCGTGTGCCACACATCCATGGATCGGAAGTGCGACCTGTTCGGGCTCGGGTATCCAATCCCGTTGACGACCGCGACCTTGCCTTCGTCCCACAGCGACTTGATCGGGCCCATCGCCGGATTCAGCCCCAGCTTGTCATCGAGGTGCAAGACCTGGTCATCGGGAATGCCCAGATAGGGCCGCTGGTCGTAGTAGAGCTCGTTGCTATAGGGGATCACAGTGTTCAGCGCGTCGTTTCCGCCGCTGAGCTGCAAAACCACCACTGACTTGCTGCCGTTGCCATTCGCTGTCATCACACTGCTCCCTCACCTGGATTTCATTTACCGCATCAGACCGTATTGTAACACTCGCCGGCGGAACACGTTGGAAGCCGGCGCATCGTCGTCTCCTCAACCTCATATTAGCAGTTCTTCATTCGCCATTCCGACGGTAGATCTGGACCCTGTGACGGTTGCTCTCGGTCACGTACATCCGGCCTTCGCCGTCCAGCTTGACGGATGTCGGCGCCCAGAAGTATTTCTCGATGTGAGAAGATACTTCGTGCGGGTTGTCGTTGAAGAAGTCTATCTCAGGTTCCATGTTGGCGCGACCCCGCGCCGCAGCCTCTTCAAGGTTGATGGACAGAAATGCCTCCGCCCACTTGGAATCCGTAGCATCGCCCCTGATGTTCTGAACGAGACCGCCATCCTGGTCGAAGATAACCACTCGTTCGTTGCCCCAATCGGCGACATAGACGTATCCATCGTCGTCGACCGCGACGGCGGATGGTCTGAAGATCTGCCCGTCCCCACGTCCAGAGCTGCCGAACGAAGCGATGAACTCACCGTCCCGCGTCAGTTTCTGGACGCGGTCGTTCTGCCAGTCCGCGACGTAAACGTGTCCGTCAGGACCGACGGCAACTCCCCAGGGCAGTCCGAACTGCCCCTCACCCGACCCGTGTGAGCCAAAGCAGTCGATCAGCTCGCCGTCAGCGGTGAACACCTGCACGCGGTTGTTGTGCTGGTCCGCGACGTACAGCCGGTCTTCCTGATCGAACGCGAGCCCGGCCGGTCCGTCAAGCTGACCTGGCGCGCTGCCGGTCTGCCCCCAGTGCTGGACGACACTTCCGGACGTGTCAAAGCCGGTCACGACGTTCTTGTCCTCGTCGCTGATGAAGATGTGGTGCTGGCTGTTCTGCGCGATCGCGACGGGCCAGATGAACTGGCCTGCCCCGTCACCGAAGGATGCGAACGTACCGTAGTACTCGCTGTCGATATCGTAGATGGTGACGCGGACGCCTCGCGTGTCGCCTTCGAGCGAGCGACTGATGGTGTACAGCTTGCCGTCGCTGCCGCAGAGGGTGTCAACCGGGTAGTAGAACCCCCGGCCGTCCATGGTGGACAGGCCGATGGTGTGACTATAGACCAGCCTCTGTTTGGTTGTTTCAGCCGTGGTCATGATTCCACCTATGCGCGCTGGAATTCGTGGGTGGCCGCGATCATCTGCAGAAGCTGTGCGACACGGTCTCGGGTATCCGGGTCGACGTCGGCGCCGGCGATGACATCGCCATCGGCGGCAGCGTAGTCCACGAGCGACGTGCGCGTCTCATCGGAGACGGATACCATACCGATCTCGTCAAGACAGCGATCAACCAGCTCCTCGGGGCCGATTGCCGATCCCCCGTTCGTGGCGACGCGTTCAATGATCGACTTGACTCCCGGATGGTCGGTGTTGCCCAGCTGCGTCGAAGCGAAGTTCAGCCTTTCGACGAACGTGCCGGTGTCGATCCACTCCAAGCCCTCGTGCCAGCCCTCCACGGACGGAGGGTTGATCAGGTACTGGCCCATCCAGGTCATCTGCTGTTGTCGATCGACAATCTGGCGCTTCGGCCTGTGGAACTCGCCTGTCAGCCTCAGCACGCCGGTGACAAGCTCCGCCGGGCTCTTGACCCGAGCGTACCAGGAGTCCCGCGCCTTGAAGAAGTCGGACGTGAACAGCACACGCAGCATGTGACCGATATCGTAGCCGCTCTCGAAGTACGCGTTGGACAGTATCTCAATGGCCTCGGGGTCCTGCGGCGCGACATAGGGCCACTGCGGAACGGGGGGCTCGTCTGCAACGAAGAAGTGGTACAGGTGCCGAGATATGAACGCGGCGGTCGCCGGCTGCTCGCAGATGATCTCTACGATCTCTTCGCCGTCGAAGTTGCCTCTGTGGCCCAGGAACTCCTTGTCATCGTGGTCGTGATCGGCTTCATCGAACCGGAAGTGCCATGCGATCCGGCCGTATGGCCAGATCGAGTCGCGCTCGGCGCGGAGCGCCATGTACTCGGTATTGCCGATCGTCCAGCCGGTAAAGGCGCGAGACGCCTCTTTGATGTCATCCTCGCTGTAGTTGCCAACTCCCAATGAGAACAGCTCTAGCAACTCCCTGCCGAAGTTCTCGTTGATGGCCCCCTTGTGATTGTCGTGATTGTCCAGCCACACAATCATCGCCGGGTCCTTCGCAAGCTCGAGCAGCAGGTCTTTGAAGTTTCCCATGCCGTAGTGGCGGAACATCCTGATCTGGTCGCTCATCACTTTGCCCTGGGTGATCTTTGGGTAGCCGGTCGCAAAGATACCGTGCCAGAACAGCGACATCTTCTCCCGGAGCGGGTCAGTGGACGTCACCATCTTGTACAGCCAGTAGGAGCCCGGACCGATCTGTCCCATCATGCCGGACTGTTCGTGGTGATATCGCCAGATGAGATCGTCTGTCATCTCACCGGGGTCATCCGGACTCAAGAGGTCGTCGACGGCCGCGTCGTAGCCTCTCTCGGCATACGTATCGAGTTGGCTCCGATTCACTCCAAACGCCGCCCGTCTCAACAGGTGCGCCATCAGTTGCAGGTCTGTTGTCGCCGTTGTCATATCAGCCTCCGCGCAATTGCGTGATCCGGTTGGAAATCCTGTCGCCGAACCCGCCGACTCAACGTCCCATTCACAAGAATTACAGTACGCCTATTACATCACCGCAAATATACCACAAGTTTCCGAGTTACAGAAGAAGCTATTTTGAAGAGATTCGATATTCAGACGGCGCACGACCCAGCGCCAAGCCCCACACTCGCCACCCTCGTACCCAAGTCCCGGAACGACATCGGTGATTCGCCCTGAGTGGGTCGAAGGATCGACTGACCCACTGGATCGGATCTCGCGCACCTTGCGCATTGTGGAATGGGGGATGCCGGTGGTGTAGTATCGGTAGGCGTATCAGACAAGGAGCGTGATCGTGAACTCCGGGATGGAAAGGAAACCCCGGCTGCTTGGCAAAGTCGCCATTGTTGCCGGCGCCGGATCAAGGGGCGACGTCATCGGCAACGGGCAGGCCGCGGCCATCCTGTTCGCCTACGAGGGCGCGGACGTCCTGCTGGTGGACACCTCGGAAGATCACGTTCAGCGGACGCTGGACGCGATCGAGTCGCACGGCGGCTCCGCTTCCGTATTCATCGCCGACGTGACGTCCGCCGAAAGCTGCCAAGCGATAGTTGAGACCGCCGTACAGCGGTACGGAAGGCTCGACATCCTCCACAATAACGTTGGCATCGGCGGAGCCGGCACAGTTGTCGAGGTCGATCCGGACCAGTGGGACCGCGTCATGGAGGTCAACGTCAAGTCGATGATGCTCACGAGCAAGTACGCCGTACCCGCAATGGCCAGAACCGGCGGCGGGTCCATCATCAACATCTCCTCGATATCCGCGATAAGGCCACGCGGCCTGACGTCGTACACAGTGTCCAAAGGCGGCGTGATGGCGCTGACCCAGGCGATGGCAGTAGATCATGCGAAGGATGGCATCCGGGTCAACTGCATCCTGCCCGGGCCCGTTTACTCCTCCATGGTTGCCCCCAACATGTCCGAGGAGCGACGCGAGACGCGCCGAGCATCATCGCCGCTTGGCGTCGAGGGCAGCCCTTGGGACATTGGGTGGGCGGCAGTCTATCTCGCCAGTGACGAAGCCAGGTGGGTCACCGGCGTGGTGATGCCCGTCGATGGCGGCGTCACGCTGATGAGCCCGAGCAGGTAACCAGCACGTGAGGCAAAGGTCCGTGAACATATGCGAATGATCGTCCTGTCCGACCACACCGGGGACATGATCGGAGAATTTGAGTACACAAGGCAGAAGGAATTCGAACGCCGCACTTCGGCATATCATAGCGAGCTCACCGTGCGAGACGAACAGCGACGAGGGATTAAACGAGAGTTGTCCAGGTCGTGGCGCTCTGGGCGGGTATTCAGCCTCTTGGGGAACGTCTTCCGGCTCATCGCCCACAGCCGGGCCGCAGGACCACCGCAACCGACGATGCAGGCAGCCACTCAGGAAGAAGCTGTGTGGAAGATTGGAGACCAATCGGAGAACAAGGTCGCCGATCACCTTGCCCGCCTGCTCAATGACGAGTGGACGCTCATCTCCGGTTATCGCAATCCGAAGGGGGAAATCGACCACATACTCGTCGGTCCTCACGGGGTCTGCACCATGGAGATCAAGTTCCTAAACGGCGTGGTCCATTTCGACGGCGACGATTGGTGGCGCGACAAGTATGACCGTTATGGCAACCGAGTAGAGACGAACGTTCCCATTGTCGACAGGCGCGGCCGTTCCCCAAGTCGGCAGCTGAACGACGCTGCGTCCCTGCTTGAGAAGTTCCTGAACAAGAGGGGCAGCCGCTCCCGGGTGTCCCGGGCGGTGATCCTGACCCACGCCAAGTCCAGGATCGGGTCGACCGTCAATCCTACGATCGACAGCATCATGACGCTCGAATATCTGAACATCAAGAACCTGTATCCAAGGACCTCACCCCGGCTCGATTCCGACTCCGTCGATCGCCTGATCCAGCAGATCCAGGGCGATCACGTATTTCACTCAAGACCCCGCAGCCACGGCCCCAGCAGGGGTGGATATCGCAGGAGCGGGTCTCGCAGGTCCAGGCGCAGAAGATAGGAAGATCGATGCGAACAATCGACATACACGCCCATATCTCGCCCGAAGGCTTCATCATGGCCATGAACACCGGAGAGGACTGGCACGGAATCACGTCCGAGGCGGTTCCGGCACACCTGCACAACCCGCGAACCACCTGGACTCCGGAGCAGCGGCTTGCCGACATGGATTCCCTGGGAGTCGATGTACAGGTGCTCTCGACTAACGCTGTCCTTTACAACTACGACAAGGACCCCGTGGCGACCGGAGCCATGGCCCGGGACTGCAACGACTACGTCGCCCAGCTCACGACCGACCACCCGGACCGGCTCGCGGGTCTGGCGACCCTGCCGATGCAGGACATCCCCGCTGCTATCGAGGAACTGGAACGAAGCGTAACGAAGCTGGGTCTCAAGGGAGCCATGATCGGCGACCATGTTAACGGACACACCTTCGACGATCCGGAGTTCCTGCCGTTCTGGAAGGCTGCGGAGGCACTCGGCGCGTTGATCCTGATTCACCAGAGCGGCCCGACGATCGTCAGCCCCCGATCCAACCGCTATCACCTGCCGAACACTATCGGGAATCTGGCCGACCGCGCCGTGACATTCGCTGCCTTTGTATACGGCGGTGTTATGGATCTCTGTCCCAATCTGCAAATCTGCCTATCCCACGGTGGCGGTTACACCTGCTTCGGCATAGGACGGATGGACCGCGGCTGGCAGGTGCGACCGGAGGCGCGGGGCAACATCACCCAGCCGCCGAGCACGTACCTCAACCGGTTCTACTACGACACCATCACCCACAGCGAGACGGCGCTCCGCTACATCATCGACTCGGTTGGCGCTGACCGCGTGGTGTTCGGCACCGACTGGCCCTACGACATGTGTACGGACTGGCCGGTCTCCTGGATCCTCAGCCTTGAGAGCCTGACCACGGAGGAGAAGGAGATGATCCTCTGGCGGAACCTGGAAGGGCTGTTGGGAGTATAAGCTCTCAAGCGCTCGGCTTGGGCTGATGCGCACAGCCTGAGCATCTCATACTGAGGAGGTCGGCAGGCTGACGAAACATCGCTGGCCGGTCACTTCCTCCCCAGTGACCGGGCGCCCGCGGTGGCGATGTAGGCATCCGGGTGTGTTGCCCACTCCCGCATTCCCATCCGGATCGAGTCTAGTTCGGCGTCGGTAGTAACGCCTAGCTCGACCGACTCTCGGAACAGCGGAATGTTGTCTATCCAGGTAATGTAGCTTTCGACCGCCGAGGTCGCCTGCTCAGCGCCGAACGAGTTGGACATCCGTGCCTCGAATTCGATGATCTCGAATCCCGCCTCCATCATGTACGATCTTAGGAATCGTCCACGGTTGAGCGAGCCGCCGATGCGGTTGAACCCGCCCTCGAACAGCTCGAAGAATCTGCTGAACTCCGGGCACTCCGGTACGATGAAGGGGAATGACCAGTCGGTCTTGATGATCGCCGCCATCCCACCCGGCTTGACGACGCGACGCACCTCCTTCAACGCGCGAACAGGGTCCGACAGGTGCTCGGTGACCGCGCTCGAGAACACGACGTCGAACTCGCCGTCTTCGAAGGGGATCTCGTATATGTTGGCGACCCTGAAATCGACGTTTTGGACTCCTCTTTCGGAGGCGAGTCGTCTGGACTGGTCGATCATCGTGGGTTCCAGGTCGATGCCGACGGCCCGCCCGGGCGAGACGGCTTCCGCGAGACCGACGGTGATTGGCCCCGGGCCGCATCCGCAGTCGAGGATGCTCATGCCCGACGACAGGTGTGGCATAAGGAAGTCGGCTACTAGGTGAGCCTCCCGACCCGTGTAGCCTTCCTGCACGTTGGCCGAGTCGTAACCGTAGAACGATCGCCCCCCGAACTCCGGGGCTGGGAGTATATTCGCGTCCATAGTCCTGTCCCCTGTGTCATCTCATATCTTGTTGGGGGCCGAATTGCAGACAAGGATAGCAACGGCAACTTGGGATACCCCAGTCCGATAGACTATCGCCATAGTGATTACATCCCGTCAAGGTAGAGGCAGGCAGTCCGAAGAGGCGGAGGACGGGATAACCCGTTCTGACAAGCTCAGCGTGAAAGTGTAGGCTTTAGTCTCAGCCTATCCCCAGCTCCTCGCGCAACGCGTTGATCGTCTCCATCCGGCCTCGGCTGGGGCGGCGTTGCCGGAGGGCGATCGGGGCGTTCTCGACTTCTGGAATGACCTTGATCGAAATGAACACCGGCCCCGTTTCCGCCATGATCTCGCCCACGCTCGTCGCGAACTCCTCGAGGTCGGTGAAGCTGTGGGTCGAGGCATAGCCGGCGCCCTGGGCCATCATCGCGTAGTCGATGTCCTGCGAGTTGGGGACGGGCTGACCGCCGGTGGTGGCGTAGCACTCGTTGTCCAGCAGAAAGTGATAGAAGTTCGCGGGCTTCTTGCCCGCGATCGACGCTATCGCCCCAAGGTTCATCAGGAGCGAACCCTCCGCGTCGAACAGGACGACCTTCTCGTCAGGGAGGCCAAGCGCCAGTCCGAGCGCTGCCGACGTAGTCTGTCCCATCGCGCCGCCAAGCGACACGTCACGTCGCTCGTTGGCGCTGATGTCCTGCCAGTGTCGCCCCGCAGTGCCGGTGGCGGAGACGATTGCGTCGCCGCGGTGTTCTTGAAATGCCTTGAAAACGTCTGCTGCGTCTATCAATGTTTCCTCCCGGACTCCAGGGGGCGGACCCTCGGCTCACCCTGAAGCTATCCGTTCTCTTTCAATTGGGTCCCCGGTTTCATCCGGGGAACGCTTTCCGGTGCCCTGAGCGGGCCTTCTATCGGTTGAATCCGTGGTACTCGTCGCCGATCAGGATCGCGACGGGCCGGTTGGTGGACCTCGCCTCGTCGAAGGCGGTGGAGATCCGGTCGCTGTCTTCATTCTGCTCGACCAGATAGTAGTTGATGCCGAACGCATTCAGGAACGGCTCGGTGTATCGCGCCACCGAGTCGGTTATCACTCCCCAACGGGTCCAGCCCCGGTAGCCGATCACCATGACCAGCGGAAAGCCCGCGTCGATCCCCATACCTCGAATCGAGTCTCCGGACTCCAGCATTCCAGTGTTCTGTACCAGCACCACCGGGACCTTGCCGGCGATGTTCAGACCGAACGCGGTGCCGAACGCCTCACCTTCCCGCGAGACCGGGACTACGTCCAGCCAGTCCTGCTCTTCCATCAACTCATACAGGTAGTTCGTCTCACTGTCCGGGATCGTGACGACATGCGTCACGCCGTTCTTCTGGAACTGCTCGACGAGCGTCTCGGGTCTGAGGATTGCTGCTTGTTCATGGATCATCGTTCTGACCTCCGTTTTCGATTCGGATCAGATAACCTACTTGTTTCGACTATTACATTAACCGTATCTCCGTCGACGTGCGGGCAGTCAGCCAAACCGTTCCCGGCCCTCGCGGATCATGGTGACGATCTCATCGGTCGTCACGTCGAGGTCAACGCCCTCCACGTCGAGGGGTGAGGTTCGGGCGGTCTCCGGCTGCAGGACGAAGGTCTGACCGTTTCTGCGGCGTATTCTGACCGCTCCGTCTCTCTGAGCGGTCTCGAGGACCGAGGCGAGATTCTGTCTCGCTTCAGAGTAGGTATATACCCTCATGAACCGACCTCCAGGATACGTACTCCGACTGACGGAGCGATGGCCGCCAGCTTCTGGTCCAGCGTCAACAACGGCGTCCGCAGGTTCACCGCGCAAGCGATCACGTACGCATCGTAGGCATACAGGTCCAACTCATGCGACAACTCCAACGACTGGCGCAGGTCAATGTCGATGAACCGGAATAGCATCTGTTCGTAACTCCTGATCGCCTGTGTCGCTTGACTCAGGCTGATCCTGCGACGCCTGAACATCGCGGAGAAGGCGTTCCCGACCTCCCAGTGAACGGATGCAGGCGCAAACAGGTCCGCGCCCGTGGCACACCTGACGATCGCCGCCCTTTCGGGTTCATTGGCTATGACCGCAATGACTGCGGAAGTGTCAATGACCAGTTCCATAACCGCATTGTACAATTGTACATATCATGTATCAAGTATCCCAAACCGGTTCGAGCCTGTATCAGTTTAGTCGGTAGCCACCAGTCATAGACTTATCCTAGAGGGAAGTACAACCAAAAGGATGGGTCGAGACTGATGGCGGAACACAGCGTGGCGCAGCGGGACAATGAAGACCAGACCTCCCGGAGTGTCGATTGGGAAGAGGAGAGTTACCGTGAGGGATGCGCCTATGCTTGCGAGCAGGCAAGGCTCAGACTCCAAGCTCTGGACGATGAGTTGCTGTGCTTGAGGCCGAAGGGCTTGAGAGTGGAGGGATTTCGTGAGCGGACTGTGGTGACTCGGTTTGGTGATGTGGTGGTCAGACGCCGAATGTACCGTGACGATGAAGGGAACACGCTATTCGCGCTGGACGAACACCTGGGGTGGAAGCCTCGCCAGCAGGCAACTCCGTCGCTGACAGAGAGCGTTGTGGCCATGGCAAGTGTGGCGCCCTTTCGGATGGTGGTCGAGATGGTGAGCGACCTGACGGCCGGGGTGTTGTCACCGATGACGGTGCATCGGCTACTGAGCGGTGTTGCACAGAGCGCGATGGATGATGAGCGCAGTCGATGGGAAGCGTGCTTCGAGCGTGGAGAGGATGTGTGTGATGGTCAGCAGCAGACGGACGTTCTCTACACAGAAGCGGACGGTGTATGGGTGCATCTGCAACGCGAAGAGCGCACGCGCTACGAGGTCAAGAGCGGCATAGCGTATCGAGGGTGGCGGTGTGTGGGTGATGACAGGTATGAACTGGTGGACAAGCGTGTGTATGGACATGCATCAGAACAGATGCCGTTCTGGGAGGGAGCGAGCCTGGAGTGGGCCAAGCAGTACGCACTGGATCGGGTGAAGCTGTTCGTGGTGGGTGGCGACGGAGCCAACTGGATACGTCGGGGCGCAGAGGAGTTCGGCAACGCCATCTTCCAGTTGGACGGCTTCCACCTGTCTCGTGCCTGTGGCCGTGGCTACGGCAGGAAGCTCGGAAAGGCGATCTACGATGCTATACGCTCAGGATCGGAATCGTTCGCTGGTGCGTTGATGTCTGCGGCTTTGCCCGCCGAGACCACAACGGCCATCCGGGACAGAGAGTATGTCGAGTCCAACGTGATAACAGGTATGGACTGGCGCAACCGGGTCCCCAATGCTCCGTCGGAGGCTCGGAGTCTGGGAACCATGGAGAGTAATGGGGACAAGACCACGGCGAACCGAATGAAGAAGCGGGGTATGACCTGGACGATACGGGGAGCGCACCGGATGGTCAAGGTGATTGAGTTGAATCGGAACGGTGAGTTGGCAGAGTTCTGTCGCAGTCGGTCTCATCGGCGTTCGGAGCGATCTGGACCTGACCCACCCTCAGCCCGGCGCCGTCAAACTATGCGCAAGACACGAGTGAGCGATTGGGCTGATGCGTCTGTACCCGCGTTGAGCGGACCGCATAACTCTCGACCATGGACGCGCTCCCTCAGAAACCTCATCCGACATACACACCGACTAAACTGATACAGGCTCAACCGGTTCTCATTGTAGAGATTACTCGTTGCTGATGAAGTCTGCCAGGCGCTCCCCAATCATCATCGTGGTTACGTTCGTATTGGCCCGGACAGTGTCCGGCATCACAGATGCGTCCGCAACCCGCAATCCTTCGATCCCGTACACGTGCAGACGCTGGTCGACGACCGCGAGCGGGTCGGAGGCCGGGCCCATCTTGCACGTGCTGGTCAGGTGTTGCCCGGTCGTGACCTCACGCAGAAGCCACTCGTCCAGAGCGTCGTCCGAGTCCAAGTCGGAGTCCAGCGGTTCGATACGCTCTTCCACCATCGCGTCTAGCTCGGGGTGCTTGAACAGGTCCACTGCCAAACGCACAACCTCGCGCATCCGGCGCCGGTCCTCCGGGTCTTCCAGCAGGTGGTAATCGAGGAAGGGCTGCTCGTGCGGGTCCCTCGATGTCAGCGTTATCTGACCCTTGCTGGCGGCCAGGTATATCGAGCCGACGATGCGGATGCCGAGCGACTCCATGCGGTCCCCGCCACGGTTGATCCGCTCTGAGGCGAATGACTGCATCCAAATCATCATGTCGTTAGGCCGGCTGGAGCCGGTTGCCGTATAACGGAGGCCCACCTGCAGCCGGGGCGCCAGGCCGTCGAGATCGACGCCGTCATTGACCCTGGCCGTCACGAAGATCAGAGGATGGTCGCTGAAGTTCCGGCCCACTCCCTGAAGGTCGTGGACGACCGGGATGCCGAGGCTCCGCAGGTGTTCGGCCGGCCCGACACCCGACAGCATCAGGAGGTGCGGATTGGCGATCGTTCCACTGCTGAGGACGATCTGATCGGCTTCGACGACGAACTTGTCGCCGCCACTTTCCACCTCGACGCCCATGACCCGCTTGCCGTCGAACAGCAGACGGTGGGCCATGCAGTTGGGCCGGATGGTCAGGTTGAGCCGGTGCCGCGCCTGGCTCAGATATCCGACAGCGGTGCTGAATCGAATCCCGTCAGGGTTGTTGCATGGTAACGGGCCGACCCCGTGAGCGTCGGGCTGGTTGAAGTCCTCCACCTGCGGGTATCCGGCCTCGATCACCGCATTGTAGAACGCGGTCTGCGACGGCAGCCATGTCTCCCGCTTGAACCTGTGACAGACGATCGGTCCCTCTGTACCATGGAAGTCGTCGTGGAAGTCGGTGTCGGTCTCCAGCTGTCGAAAGAACGAGAGCACGTTTTCGAACTTCCAGTCGTCATTCCCGTATCCGGCCCAGTCGTCGAAGTCGTGGGTCAGACCGCGCAAGAACACCTGGCCGTTGATCGCGCTGGTGCCGCCGGTCACCTTGCCTCTGGGGACCAGCATCGGCTCGGCTACGTCGGTGCCCTTGCCGATGAACTGCCAGTTGTGGTCATCGCTGACCATAATGTCAGTGCCCGTCGCATACCCGACTTTGAGCTCTTCAGGGAGCGTATCGAAATCCGGGTAATCAGGACCTGCCTCCAGAAGCAGCACCGACCGATCAGGGTCCTCCGACAGCCTGGTCGCCGCGGTAGCGCCGGCGGAACCTGCACCAACTACGATCACGTCATATTTCACGGTTTCCCCTCCGGCATGATCTGTCGGTCCTGACTACGGGATGGCGCTCCGTCAACAATCGGATACTCGTGGGACCGTGCGGATCAGCTGAGGTGGGCCAACTTCGGCATGACCTCGTCGGCCAACAGCCTCATCGAGTTGACCCAATGGTCTTTGGGCTGCCATTCGTGACCCATCGCTATGAGTACGCCAAACCCGCCGACCTCCTCATACATCTCCGATAGCTGTTCGGCAACATCATCGGGACCACCTACGATCCACAGCGCGTCGATCAGATACTCCGGGGTCACGTCCGAGTCCGGCATGTCCGGGTCGATCTTCATGCGGTCGATGCTCCTCGATCTTGACATCAGCGGGTGCCAGTAGTGCGTATAGTCCCGCGCTAGAACGCCTTCCAGCGCCTGCTTCCGGGCGGTTGCGGTGTCGTCCGCCACGAAGACCTCGCGGGAGATCCGCCACTCGGAACGATCCGGCGTGCGCCCCGCGCGAGAGGCGCCCTCCTCGACCGAGTCCCAGTGGGTTTTCACGATCGCGGAGGGAACAAGATTGGTGCTCATCGGTATCCAGCCCCGCTCGCCGGCCATAATGAGTGTGTCAGAGCGCGGCGACACGCCGGCTACCGCGATCGGAGGGTGTGGTTTCGTGTACGGCTTCATGTGAAAGGCCAGCCCGATCTCGTCGACCGGCTCGGGTATCTTGAACGTCCAGTGGCTGCCTTCATAGACGCCCGGACTCGGGTCCTCCCAGATCTTCAGGATGATCTCCAGGGTCTCCCTGGTATAGGCGCGCCGGTCGTCGGTCTCCGGGTTGAAGCCGAACATCTCGTAGTCGCCCGAAGTCGAGCTGGAACCGATTCCCCAGTAGAAACGGCCCTGCGCCATGTGGTCGAGCTGGGCCACCCGGTGAGCCAACATCATCGGGTTGTGGTTGGGCATACAGTTGACGCCTGTTCCCAACTTGATGTTACTGGTCATTCCGAGGGCCTGCGCGATCAGCAGATCCGGACTGGGGATGTTCTCCCACTCAAAGGTGAAATGCTCTCCAATCCACGCCTCGTCGTATCCCAGCTCGTCGAGCGTGACGATCTGTTCGAGGTCGTCCGCGAGAGTCTGCGTGAAGTTCGACCCCGGCGGATGCAGGGGCATTGTGAAGTAGCCGAGTCTCATAGGTCATTCCCTCCTGCGGCATTCGCCACATGGTAGCTCAGATGGGTGATGCACGATTCCATGCTGCCCCCAAGAGCGACGCACATGCGTCGCCCTATCGCAACGGCGCTCTCAGGCCCCGACCAAGTTAGACCCTGGTGCGGAAGTCGGAGTTCAGCGATACCAGTCCACGGTGGATGTCGCTCACTGTCCGGCACCCGCAGAATGCGAGCGCGCGATCGAACTCGGTGCGCATGATTTCGAGCATGGTGCGGACGCCCGACTCTCCACCGTTGGCCAGACCCCAGAACAGCGGGCGTCCGACGAAGACCCCCCTGGCGCCCAGCGCGATCGCCTTCAGCACGTCCATACCGCGGCGCACTCCGGAGTCGAGGTAGATCTCCAGATTGTCGCCAACCGCGTCCGCGATCTCCGGTAGAGTCTCAATACTCGCTCTCGTGCAGTCAAGCTGTCTGCCGCCGTGGTTCGAGACCACGATGCCGTCAGCGCCGTGCTCTGCGCACATCACCGCATCTTCCAAGGTGCGGACCCCCTTGATCACAAGCGGCAGTCCGGTCAGGTCCCGGAGCCAGTCCAAGCGGTCCCAGGTAAGGCCCGAGTAGTCGGGCGGCGACCAGTCCATCATATCCGGGATGCCGACGCTGCGTCGCTGGACCATGTCCGGGCGGTCCCGCAGGCTGCCCCAGTAGAGGCCGGGCGTTGGCCTGTGTCCGTTGCGAACGTCCCGCTCTTTCGGGCTGGGGGCTGGAGTATCGATGGTCAGGCAGATCGCCTTGAATCCGGCCGCCTTGGCCCTGGTCACGAGCAGCTCGGAGACCTCATCGTCAAAGTGGTAGAGCTGGAACCACAACGGCCCTGTCGCAACTTCCGCGACTTCTTCGATACTGTAGCCCGATCCCGTAGGAAGGGTGTAGAGCGTTCCCACCGCGCCCGCCGCGGCCGCGGTGGCCCGCTCGCCGTCCGGGTGGACGTCCCGCTGGCTGCCCGCAGGGGCAACCATTACGGGGAAGTCTATCTTCTCTCCCAGAACTTCGATCGAAGAGTCACGATTCCCCACGTCAACCAGAAATCGCGGATTCACCGTGATTTCATCGAATGCCGCCCGGTTCCTTCTGACCGTAATCTCATCAGCCGCTCCGGCGTCCACAAATGTCCACTTGTCGTGGGGCATGACTTGCTTGGCCATCGCTTCAAGATCAAACAGAGACACCGGATTCATGGCGCAGAAAACCTCCGAGTTAATTTCCGGTTAATACTGGACTCTTTGCAAGTACAATTCAAGGGGTAATCAGGGTGGATTGCGAAGCTGCTGAGCAGAACCATGTGGAGATGGCGCGGGCCAGATGTCGAGGCGATTTCGCCTGGATCCACGTTCCAACAAGCAATAAAGAGGGCGGACACTCGACCCACCCTAGCAGATGTTGTTGGGGTACCAGAGGCTAGACGCTGAGCGCGCCCACTTTTTCGTACTCTCCCTTGACGATCGGACGCGCTTCGACCTCCAGCCAGTCTTCGAGGATCTCGGTGTAGATGCTGCGGAAGTCCAGGTTGAACGCTAGATCGCCCTCGACCAGCTTGTCCGGGTCCAGCGATGGATAGTCACTGTACTGACCGCCGTTCACGTTGTCCCCGATCATGAACGCAACCCCTCCGGAGCCGTGGTCGGTGCCGTTGCCATTGTCCTTGACACGGCGACCGAACTCCGAGAACACCAGGAACAGCACATCCTCAGATGCGTCGTGCGCCTTGAGATCGGTGTACAGATCGTAGATGCCGCCTGCGATGTGGTCCCAGAGCGTGTTGAGCAGCTTGACCTCATTGGTGTGGGTGTCGAAGCTGCCGTGCTGGGTGTAGCAGATTCTGGTGCCGATGTCCGCGGTCAGCACCTGCGCCACGTCCCGCGCCCGCTGCGCGAACGGGTTGGCGGCGTACTCGACGTCGGACGAGTATCCCTCGGGCACCGCGCTGAGGATGTCCGACCCGCGCAGGGCGTCGAGGCCCGTCTGGCTCAGAAAGTCCATCACTGGACCGCTGCCGATAGCGTGCGTGTACATGTTGCGGAAGGCTTCCAAAGCCTCCGACCGCTGGTCGTCTGCGTCCATGTGATTTAGCAGTCCATAAGAACCGAGATCGGACACCGAGGCAACAGGCGCGTTCTTGGCAACGAGCGCCCTGGGCAGCGCGGCGCCGAAGTTCACCGCGGCCACCACGTTATCGCCATCAGGATGCATGGATCGCACGGCCTGCCCCAGCCAACCCTCATCACCAACCTTGGTGGGTTCGGCGGTGTGCCAGATGTCCATGGATCGGAAGTGCGAGCGGTTCGGCACAGGGTATCCGACGCCGTGGATGATCGCGACCTTGCCCTGGTCGTAGAGGTCTTTGATTGGGCCCATCGACGGGTTGAAGCCGTACCGGTCATCCAACGGGATCACGTCGTCGGCATCGATCCGCACGTTGGGCCGGTTGTCGATGTACTGCGGCTCCGTGTACGGCACAATGCAGTTCAGGTAGTCGTTGCCGCCGGAGAGCTGCACGACGACAAGTTTGCGGTTCTTCGGTTCACCCATAAGGCTAGCTCCTCTCAATCTCCTGCACCAGATCATGCACGCCCAGTGCGACGCCTATGGCCAGTATGGCGATCATCTCAGGTGTTAAATTCGCACTCCCGGCCGAACCGGCTACGCCTTTTGGTACACCTGGAATCGATGTCTGCCCGTCTCCAGCACATATACTCTTTCCTGATCATCGAGCGCAACCCGGACAGGGTCCCAGAAGTAGGTCTCAATCCTCGCAGAGACCTCATTTGGGTCCGTGACATCCACTTCGAAGACCGGCACGTACTTGGAGCGCGCCTCCAGCTCGTCGGCATTGGCGTTGAGGTATTCGACCGCCCATGCGCCGAGCACTGCATCGCCCCTCAGCTTCTGGAGAAATCTTCCCCCGGAGTCGAGGACTTGCACCCGCTGGTTGCCCCAGTCGGCGATGTACATGTTGCCGTCCGAGTCGATCGCAAGTCCGGACGGACGGTTGAACTCACCGTCTCCATTGCCAGAAGAGCCGAATTTAGCGACGAACTCGCCGTCGGGCGTGAACTTCTGAATGCGGTCGTTGCGCCAGTCCGCCAGGTACACGAAGCCGTGACGGTCGAGACTGATGCCCCATGGAAGGTCCAACTCCCCGTCGCCGGTTCCCGCGCTCCCCCACTTGGAGATGAAACGTCCGTCTCTGGTGAACTTCTGGACCCTGTTGTTCCGGTGATCGACGAGGAGCAGGTTGTCGTCAGCGTCGAAGACCAGACCGGAGACGCCGTCGAACTCCCCGTCGGCTGTCCCCTGCGTGCCCCAAGTCCCCGTGACATTGCCGTCTCGGTCGTAAACCGTTATCCGCTGGAGCATGTCGTCGGCCATGTAGAGGTTGTCATCGCTGTCCAGCGCCAGCGCCGAAGGCCAGATCATCTGGCCGGCCGCACGTCCGTAACCGCCGATCTGACCGAAGAACTCGTGATCGATCGACGCCATCTGGATCCCCACGATGTCGAGCGCGGTGGTATTGCTGCGGCTCGCAATGAATACCTTTCCATCGCTTCGGATAGCGAAGTCGGTCGGCAGATGGAAGCCACGCCCTCCCTGGTCGGCAACGAATCCGACGGTTGTGGTTGGTTTGAGTCGGAACGCTGTGGTTGTCATAGGGGCTTTCACCCTCACCCAATCCTCTCCCATCGATGGAGGGGGAGCTTGACTGCCGAAGTCGACGGTCAGACCGTCTGGTACTCCTGCGTTGTTACTATAAGCTGGATCAGAGTCACGATGTGGGCGTCGATCTGGGCCGCGGAGTCCGCGTCGGCGAAGTCGAATTCTCCCCACTTGCCTGCATAGTCCACCAGGCCCGAACGAGTGCTGTCGAGCACGGGCAGCGGACCTAGAACATCCAGACAGGCATCGACCATCGCTTCCGGCGACATGGGAACGCCCGCCGACACCTCTCTGACCCGGTCGATGATCGCGCGGATGCCCGGCTTGTCCGGATCGTTCAGCACCCTACTGGCGAAGTTGACCCTCTGCACGTATGCGCCGGTGTTGATCCACTCGTTGCCACCCTGCCATCCCTCAACGCTCGGTGGATTCAACAAGCCCTGTCCCATTGCGGCGCAGGCCCCGGCCGCCGCGTATGTGTCCGTCGACGGCAGGTCGATCGGCCCGGCGATCCTGAGCGTGCCGACCACCATCTCGGCCGGACTCTTGATCCGTGCGAACCTGGAGGCTTCGGACTTGAAGAAGTCTGAGTTAAACATCGCCCTGAGCATCGCGGAGATGTCGTAGCCTGAGTCGAAGTATGCGCGAGACATGATCTCGATCGCCTCGGGGTCCCTGGGCGGGAAATGCGGCCACTGCGGCACAGGCAGCTCGTCGGCGACGAAGAAATGATACAGGTGTCGCGCGATGAACTGCGCTGTGGCGGGCTGACGGCAGATGATATCGACGACATCCTCTCCGTTAAAGTCCCCGACCTCTCCTAGGAACTGCTTGTCTCCGTGGTCGTGGTCATCGTCGTCGTACTCGAACTGCCACGCGATATACCCATACGGGCGCGCGGTGTTGTTCCGCATCTTGATCGACATGTAGTCCGGGTTCACCACCCGCCAGCCGGTGAATGCGCGGCTACACTCCTTAATGTCGCCTTCGGTGTAGTTCCCGACGCCCATGGAGAACAACTCGAGGATCTCTCTGCCGTAGTTCTCGTTGATCGAGTCCCTGTGGTTGTCCTGATTGTCCAGCCACATCAGCATCGCCGGGTCCCTCGAAAGCCGCACCAACAGCTCGCGGAAGCTCCCCATCCCGTACTCTCTGAACATATCGACCTGGTTGGTCACCATTCTGGCCTGGATCAGCTTGGTGGCCGCGGTCGCGAAGATACGGTGCCAGAACAGGCACATCTTTTCGCGGAGGACCGCGTCGGTATTGACCATCCGGTAAACCCAGTGCGCGGCCGCCGCTGCCCCGCTGCGAAGGTCGGACTGGTCAACGTGATACCTCCGAATCAGGTCATCGGGCAGACCCGTGGAGTCGGCGCGGCTCAGCAGGTCCTCGACGGCAGCTTCGTAGTCCATCCCCATATAGTGGTCCAACTCGTCGGCTGTGGCCCCGAACCCCGCGCGCCTCAGCAGATGCGCCATGAGCGCAACATCTTGCCTCTCATGCACTGTCGTCATGTGGTACTCCTTGGCTTCGGCAAGTTCCGTTGGAGTATATCAGAGGAGTCGGAGAATTGAGGGTTTTGAATTATCTGCTATTGTCGTTCGGTTCGGTGACGGAACGGAGTCCACACCAGCGACTTGCAGATTCGGTGACGGTATAACGTAATTGGGATAGAATCCGGGCGCGACAGACGACAGTCATGGGAGTTGAACGATGGGCGCTGCACCAATCATCCAGCGAATCCGGCTCACGAGGTTTCGATTTCCGTTTGAGGACGTGGGGCGCGACCTGACCTTTGCGATGGGCCCGTTCTATGAGCCCGGCAGCAGAGGCTCACGATCTGTGCTCGGCATCAGGATCGAGACTGACATCGGCGTCACCGGCGAGTATATGAGCATCGCGCCCGGCACGTTCGAGCAGATCCAGGCGTTCGGAGAGTTCCTGATCGACAAGAACGCACTGGAGCGAGAGCGGTTCTACAACCAGGCCAAGTCTCTCCTACGCAAACAGGACCGCATGGGTATCGGTCCGGTGGACATCGCGCTGTGGGACCTCGCGGGGAAGCTGCACGACGCGCCGATCTACCAGCTTCTGGGCGGGTACAGGACCAAGCTCCCGTGCTACGCGAGCACCTATCACGCCGACAGGATTGACGGCGGTTTGAACTGTCCCGAGGCTTATGCGGATTTCGCCGAGCAGTGCCTGGAGATGGGCTACAAGGGATTCAAGATACACTCCTGGGGCGAGGTCTCAATCCCGCGTGAGGTCGATACGGTCAACGCCGTCGGTCGGCGCGTCGGCGGCAAGATGGCGCTGATGATCGATCCGTGTTGCGTGTACGACACCTTCGGCGACACCCTGACCGTGGGCCGCGCCTGTGACGACAACGACTTCTTCTGGTACGAGGACCCGATGCGCGACGGAGGCGTCTCGCTCTACGCGCACCGGCAGCTCCGCAAGATGTTGAAGACTCCTCTCCTTCAGGGTGAGCATGTTCACCTAGTCGAGGCGCACGCGGACATGGCCGCCGCCGATGCCACCGATTTCTGGCGCGCCGATCCCGAATATGATGGCGGCATCACGGGGGTCATGAAGGTCGCGCACGCCGCCGAAGGATATGGGATGGACGTGGAGCTGCATATCGCGGGACCCGCGCAACGTCACTGCATGGCCGCTATACGGAACTCGAACTTCTATGAGATGGGACTCGTACACCCTAAGCTGTCCAACATCGCCTGCCCCCCGGTGTACGCGGACGGGTACACCGACCAGCTGGAATCGATCGACGCCGACGGCTGTGTGGACGTCCCACAGGGTCCGGGGTTGGGGGTGGAGTACGACTGGGCCGGAATCGAGAAGAACCGCGTCGATGAGGTTGTAATCGAGTAGCAGCCTCGCCGGTGAATCGTGCCACTGCCGAAACGATGTCAGGCCGGTTTTGTGTGGACTACTATAGACACACACTTGAGGGGAATCAGGGCAGCCGGCGCGAGTACCTAAGCTCGGACATGAGCGCGTCGTATTCGCCGCGATCGACCGCCAGGTCCACCGGCCTGCCGGTGCAGCCAGACAGCATCAGGGCCGCGACGAGCTCCTGCGAATGCAGCCCGTCCTCGCCCGTGATCGCCGGCTCCCTGCCCTCGATCAGCGCCCTGGCGAAGTCGTCGATAGCCGGCACGTGCGTATTGACGGACGGACCGGACTCGAACGTCTCGGTGTGGACGCCCGGACTATCGTATGTGATTGACTTGTCGCGGTCGATGAAGTCCTGGACCGGGGTGTCGAGGCGGTGGAGCGTCACGTTCCAGTCGTCGATGATGATCGCTCCGCGTTCGCCCCATAGCTCGAGTCGCTGGTGACCCGGAGCCTGAGACGTGCTGCAATGCAGCGTTCCTTGCCCGCCTCCCGCGTAACCCAGAACGCCCGTCGCAAAGTCTTCGACCTCCACATCGTGCCGCAGCGTGGACACCATTCCGAACACCGTCCGGGGCATACCGCCGAGCCATTGAAGCATGTCTATTCCGTGGATTCCCTGATTCAACAGCACTCCTCCGCCCTCCATCTCCCACGTTCCACGCCACTCCAGACGGTCGAAGTAATCCTGAGAGCGCATCATCCCGGACGTCATCGTAGTGCGGTAGATGTCGCCAATGGTGTCCTGATCGAGTAGCTCCCGGACCCTGACGGCCTCGGGACGGAAGCGGTTGTTGAACAGAACTCCCAGCCTCACGTCTGCGTCGCGACACGCCCGAATCATAGCGTCCGCCTCAGAGGGTGTGACGCCCATCGGCTTTTCGGTCAGCACATGTTTGCCGGCTCCCGCGGCCCGCGCTGTGATCGACGCATGGGACGGGTGCGGCGTCGCGACGACGACGGCGGCGACTCTGGGGTCATCGAGCAGGTCGTCGAGGGTGGGGTAAGCGGTGACGCCCAGCTCCTTGGCCTGTCGGACCAGCGGCTCTTGACGCCGGGCGGTGATGCCGACAAGTCGGCAGCTATCGAGCCGGTTGATTGCGTCGATATGGACCCGGCCTATCACGCCGGTCGATCCCACGACCGCCAGCCCCACCCTATTCATTCGCAGTCCCCCGTTGAGTTGTGGATGTACGCTTGTCCCCGGGTTCATGCACAGGGTCTAGCCCAAGACCGGATCTTCGCCGGACCGGCGGGGCTTGTTCATGCGCCGTCGACGATGATAACGCTTGTGTTGGCGGACCGGAATCGCATGTCCTTTGCGGGAGCGTACTCCGGGGAGTTGTACCACTCCCTGGCCCGCTCGACGCTGGCGAACTCGATGACCACTGTTCGGTGAGGAGTCCAATCGCCCTCGACCACCTCGGAGTCGCCGCCGCGGACCAGATACTTCCCACCGAACGCGTCCACGATCGGCGATACCAGCTTGCGGTACTCGGCAAACAGATCAGGGTCGGTCACATCAACGTCCGCTATAACGTATGCCGCCATGTCGCTCTCCCGGGTCGTTGTGAGTCGGTGTCGGGCCCAGTATAGGACATAGCCACCACGGACGCACCGGCCGGGCTTGACACCTGGAACAGATCAATCGGCTTCCCGAGGTCCACAACCCGATCACAGGACGGGCTGCCGGCTGCCAACCGAGGAACGCTCGGAAGACGAGCGCCACGCTGTCCACCTCATTCGCGCGCCCGCAGCCGCCCGGTTCGCCGTAGGAAGACTATGTACTCCGTGTCGGGTTGGTGAGTGGTGGACCCGGGACTCTTACACACCTTGACGGGATGTGCCACTTCCTGTTGACTACGGGCAACCGATATTCGGCTCGACCACGAAAACCGCTCGCTTCCGGAGGGTCTGGAAAAGGCTGGCGTTTTCGTCAGAGAATATCGGCGGGGCCACGCCGAGCAGCGTTTTCGAGCGGAGATCTGCCCAGCCCGGCCCCTTAGTGCGCATACCAGGAGGACAACCCGTGGAAGGATCAGACGGACATCAATTCAGGCGCGAAGGTCGGACTGCGTCCGACCTGAACCCGTTTCAGCGGGCCGGGAAGCATATCCAGAGTAAAGTAGTGTCCGGGCTGCTCGAGCTTTTGCCGACGCTGGTCACCATCGTCGTCGTCATCTTCATTATAGTCAAAGCCGACAGTTTCATTAACCAGTTCCCTTTCGTGGAGGGTAAGGCCTGGGACGTTCCGGGCATCGGGCTCATCTCGGCTATCGTTGTCTCCTATCTGGTTGGGCTGATAATCTCAACGAGTTTCGGCAGGCGCGTAATGGGCTGGAAGGATGAAGTTCTCAGCCACATCCCCGTCGTCAAGGGTGTGTTCGGAGTCACCCAACAGGCGACCACAGCCCTCACCTCACAGTTCAACTTCAGCCGGGTCGTCTTCCTGGAGTGGCCCCGAGAAGGCATGATCGCGATGGGATTTGTGACCGCCCGTGTGCAGGCTCCCGGAAGGGAAGAGGGGCTGGTCATTGTGTACATTCCCACCATCCCAAATCCAACGTCTGGAAACATGGCCCTGGTAGCGGAAGACGATGTTTTGGAGACCGACCTCTCCGTAAAGGATGCCATGAAGCTGGTGTTCTCCGGGGGTATAGTGCCGCCTAAAGCCCTGTCTCTCGCCAGGGTTCCCAGGGGCCCAAGGGATAAATCCGAATTCATTGGACGATTCGAGGCTGACCGCGATTAGAAGGCAGGGGCAGTCCGCCGTCCCCTGCGACCCGTTCAGGATGAACCGGAAAGAGACTCCACAGGTACTGAGGGCGGCTCCAGTGGAAGCTCTACAACCATCTCGGTGTACTGACCCGGTTCCGTGTCCACCTTGATCGTTCCGCCGTGCTGGCGCACTATGTCGTTGGACATGGCGAGTCCGAGGCCTGTGCCCTGATCGGTGGGCTTGGTCGTGAAGAACGGGTTGAATATCTTGTCAACCACGTCGGGTGGAATGCCATTGCCGTTGTCCCTGATCCGAATCTCCACGCTGTCCCCTTTACGCCGGGTGGAGAGCCACAGCACGGGCGAGTAGTCTTCGCCAGCGCCCGTCTCCGACTCCAGGAAGGCGCGCCGTTTCTCGTTGGTAGCGTAGCCGGCGTTGCTCACCATGTTCAGAAATACCCGACCCATTTCCTGGGGAATGACTGGCACCTCGCCCATATCCGGGTCGAAGTCGTGCCTGAGATCGATCTGGAAATTCGAGTCCGTGGCGCGAGCGCTGTGGTACGCGAGTCGAGAGTGTTCGTCGAGCAGTCTGTTGATGTCGGTGGGCTGATGCTCACTGCCGCCGCGACCCATCATGAGCATGTCGTGGACGATTCGATCGGCCCGGTTTCCGTGTGTGCGGATACGATCGAGGTTGGCCGTAAGATCCTCGGAGATCTCATTGACAAGCTCACGCTGCTTCTCGTTAAGCGTCCCGCCACCCTCGTCCATGATCTCCTGCATCTCGATGAGAAGCTCCTCCGAGGCCTCGGAGAAGTTCTTCACGAAGTTCAGTGGGTTCCTGATCTCATGGGCCACGCCCGCGGTCAACTCACCGAGCGCGGCGAGCTTATCCCGCGCTACGATCTGATCCTGCGCCCGGCGAAGGTCGTCCAGCACTCCTTCGAGCTCGTCGTTCTTATCCTGCAGATCCTCGGCGAGGCGCTCAACCAGGTTCAGACGCTGGACCTCGATCGCGTGTCGGCGGAATACCTCAAGGGCCGCGGCCATGTCCGCAACCTCGTCACGCCCGCCGAGTTCGACCCTGGCTTCGAGATCGCCGCCGGCCATCCGGCGCATCCAGACCGACAGCATCTCGATCCGGTGCAGCAAAACCCTGCCGACAAACAGCCAGGCGATGAGTACGGCGCCCGCTACGCTGATCACGCTAAGGGCCGCAAGGAGGATTTTGCCCGTCAGGACCGCCTGTCCCGACGCCAGGGCCGCCTCTTCTACATTCGCATTGGTGATGCCGACAAAAACATCCACCTCGTCCAGCAGTTCGACGGCAATGCCTCGGTTTTGCTCCAGCAGCTCTCGCTGACGCTCGACGATCCTGAGCTGACTATAGAGCAGGCCCAGGGCGCCCTGTTCCCCAATCCCAAGCTCAAAGAGACGCTCCAGCAACGGCTCGACTCTCACGAGCAGCTCCAACTCTTCGAGGGCGGCGAGGTTGCGCTGTACGCGGCCTTCGGCAGCCTCGATGCGCTCGCGCAGCGGTTCGATTGACGCGGCGTCTGAGAGACCGAAGGCACTTTGTAGAATCTGCGTTGCGGTGTTCGCATTCGCTTGGAGCTCGGCAAGGTGCCGGTAGTGAGCCAGCTCTTTCTCCGAGAGATGCTGCGCGCGAGGCTCGGGAGATTCGCCAAGGTTGCGGTAGCCCGTCATTGCGTAAAAAAGCTGGTCGTCAATCGATGGAAAGAGAATCTCATCCAGTTGGCTGCCAACCTCCAGGATATCCTCCTGTAAGACCACAAGGCGATTCGTCACCGGGAAAGACTGACTCATACCATTCTGAATTATATGGATGTTGGTGGTCAGCGAATCCACGTGCGCGCGCATTCTGGCAAAGCGTTCATTGTCGGTGTTTTGCCCCTGAAGCAGGGCCAGCTGCCCAACAAGGGCAACGTTTGCCTCTCCGATACCGGCGGCGACGCGGTTGAAGTCTTCAGGATTCGTGGTTGTAGTAAGACGAGGAGCGGCGGACACCAACGTGTTGGCGTGCTGCGCCATGCCGAACGCGGCAGACATATCCGGTACGCTGCCTTCATTGACGCGACTTTGGAAATTGCCCACTCGATCGAACGAATACCAGCCGATCAGGCTCCCGGCTATGGTGAGCGCCACAGCTCCGGCGAAGGCGAGATAAATCTGGGTGGAGATTAGGTTGCGGAGTTCAGGAAGGCGACGAAGCCAGCTGACGACAGCATCCCTGTTTCCTGCAACGTCAGCGGGATTGAGCCGGCTAAGAATTCGGCGACTGTCCTCAAGCGGGTGTTTCAACATGTCGCTCACTGCGGCGCGTCTTTCAAGGTTTCGATGGGATGATAGCGACCGTCGCTGCCGATCACCGTTAGGAAGACAGCGTCCGACCCCTGGTTATCGTCGGTCCCGTACCTGAGCTCGAAACCGTCGATGTCAGCGATTTCGAGGCCGCCAATAGCGTCTAGGAAGCACCTCCGATCGACGTCTCGGCCGCAGGCATCGACACCCACGATCGCCAGACGTCCGGCCAGATAGCCTTCGAACGAGACGAAGCCGGGAATTGTGCTGGAATCGTAGGCGCTCAGAGCTCTCAGGTATGAAGTGACGACAGGCAGGGAGTCGTCTGTCGGAAACGGCACCACCTGGGTAACGAATACGCCGGAGCCGTCCGGACCGAGCTCTTCGGCCAGCGCGTTGCTTCCGGTGAAAGATAGGGTCATAAAGACCGCATCCATTTCAGTATGTCTGGCCCATGCGATCAGGGAAGCGACCGGCTTGTAGGCGCCGACGACAATCACCGCCTCGGGTTCTCCCTGGCGGAGGTCGAGCAGGGCCGTCTTGACTGCCACTGTGTTGCGAGGGTACACGCCGATCGCTACGAGATCCATCCCGCGCCCTTCGAGCGCGTTCCGTACACCACGATATCCGGCGCGACCGAAGGAGTCGTCTTGATACATCATGGCGATCCGCTCGATTCCCAGGTCGTCGGTCAGCCGTGCGACCATCTCCTCGGTCTCCTGATAGTAGCTCGCGCGCAGGTTGATGATGTTGCCCCACTCGGGATCCCGCAGGAAAGCGGCGCCGGTGAACGGGGCGACATAGGGAATGCCCGCGTCCGCGGCGATTGGGACTGCGGAGCGCGACGTCAGAGTGCCGACCGCGCCGATTAGCGCGAAGACCCCTTCTTCGTCGATCAGGCTGTGAGTGTTCGCAGTGGCTGCTTCCGGCTCATAACCGTCATCTAGGGACACCAGCTCCAGCAGACGTCCGTGGACTCCGCCCTGCTGGTTCACCTCGTAGAAGGCTGCCTCAATCCCATTCCTCATGTCCGTGCCCAGCCTCTGAGAAGGCCCGGTGAAAGCGGCGGACTGGCCGAATAGGACGAGTTGGTCGGATATCCCGGAGCGAGCCACAGCCACGGGAACAGGCGTGGCGTCGGTATCATCCACTTCCATCGCGCCAGTCTGATCGCCTGTCCGATTTACCAAGATCAAGAGGACCACGGTTACGGCCACTATGAGGAAGGTCCCCCCACCGAGACCAACTGCGATCAGCTTCGCCGTCGATTGGGGGCGCGTCAGCTTCATTCGGTCCTGTACGTGAGCAAGGTCAAATGATTTTTGCCCTGCTCTCTTCGATAGACCAGCTCATCCGTCATTGAACGCACGAAATGGATGCCAAGGCCACCCACAGGGCGATCTTCGAGCGCGGACTTTACATCAGGCGGCGGAGCATCGTTCAGAGGATCGAAGGGTCGTCCGTCATCGATGATCTCAATGGTGACCGAGTCCGGGTCCGAAGTCAGTGTGATATCAAACTCGTTGAGACCGCCATCAAACGCGTTGTCCATGATATTGAGTCCCATCTCTTCGAGCACCAAGTTCACCCGAAAGACGAGAGAGCTCGGCCAGTTTTCCCTTCGCCCCATATCCTCGACGACAGCGGTTATGCGCTCCAGCTCATCCCGCTTGGTCTCAACCCTGAGTGATAGCTTTTCGCTCAACGTTCAGCCTCGATAGAGAGTGTCAGGCAGGTGACGTCATCGTGCTGTGGGGCGCCATCCGCAAAGGAGTCAACGGCTTTGAAAATCTCCAAGGTGGCCTCCTCAGGGTCCATGGGGGCGGACTCCGCAAAGACCTTACGCAAGCGCTCGATCCCGAACTCCTCCCGTTCGGGGTTCATGGCCTCGGTAACACCGTCAGTATAGAGCACCAGAGTATCACCTGGTGATAAGGTCACCGTATTCTGTTGATACTCGAGTCCGGGCATCAGTCCGAGGGCCACCCCATCAGTCAATGGGAGTACTGTCGCACGCCCGTCCGCATGGACGATGATCGGAGGGTTGTGCCCGCCGTTGGCGTATGTGAGTTCTCCGCTTGTCCCATCGTACACTGCGTAAACCAGAGTGACGAACATCGCGGACTTATTGTCCTCGATCAGCAGCTCATTGACTGTCTTCACCACTTCACCGGGTTCAGTGTGGCCAATGGCCGCGCCTTTAAGCAGTGTGCGACTGGACATCATGAACAGAGAGGCAGGAACACCTTTGTCTGAGACATCAGCGATAGCGAGCCCAATCCGGCCGTCATCCAGCCGCACTACATCGAAGAAGTCGCCTCCTACATTGCGCGCAGCTCTCATGTAGCCGAAGACCTGATAGTCGGTCCCCCGGGGAAACTCGGTGGGAAGAATCGACTGCTGCATCTGGGTGGCAATGTCAAGCTCGTTCTGCAACGCGACCAGCTTGTCACGCGATGAAAGCGCATCGCGCCACTCTTTGACATGGTTCAAGGTCCGATCAATGGTGACCCGCAGATCCCCGAAGTCAAGAGGTTTGGTCACAAAGTCAAATGCGCCCCGGTTCATGGCTGTGCGGATGTTCTTCATGTCTCCGTAAGCCGAAATGATCACCGAACGGATGTTGGGATTGACATCGGGGATCTGTTCGAGCAGAGTAAGCCCGTCCATCTGGGGCATGTTGATATCCGAGAGCACCATGTCGATGTCCTCGTCCTGATTGAGCTTCTCGAGAGCCTCTACTCCGTTCTGAGCGAAAACGAACTGATAGTGTCCAGCTCGAACAGCACGCCGCATCCGCTGTAGAAGGAGGGGTTCGAGGTCCGGCTCGTCATCGACCACAAGGATCTTGTATGGACCCTGCATCATCACCGTCCTAGTCGGTTTAGGTAGAAATCGATCCAGCGCCACAGACAGATGCTGGATGCCTACGAATAGCGATCAACCATTGAACGCGGCGATTGCCTCGGCCCGAGACGCACGAACCGTTATGATCTTATCGAAGCCACTGATCTTGAATACCTCCCGGATGGGGTCCGAGAGGGAGCAGACCGCCAATTCCGCATCCTGCCTATGCAGTGCCTTGGCAGTGAGCAGAATAACGCGGAGGCCTGCGCTACTGATATAAGAGATTTGTTCAAGGTCCAGTATCACAGCACGGTCGCTGGGGTCTATTGCCTTTGCCAAGGTGCTCTGGAACTCTTGGGCGTTGGTGCCATCGACACGGCCTTGGGCCTTTGCGATCAGAGTTCCGTTTTCACGCTCGATGTCCATTCCCATTCCTTGTCTCCTTAGGTTAACTCCAGAGAGTGTGTGGGCCACCAGAATTCGGAGCGGCCACCGGAAGAACAGTGAGGGATTTTGATTCTGTTTTAAACAAAGTCAATTTATTATACCCCCAACTCCGCCATATAACTATACTGTGTGGGTGATAACCGTCCCATAGGCGGTGGGGAAACTTATGTGCTAGGTATCGCCCCAGATTTTATCATCAATGATTAGGCGATCTCTCGCACATGGAGTCATCCATGCGTATTTGTTATGGTACTAAAGTTCGAAAACAGGCATCCCACCGTCTATGAGACGGTTACGTGGGTGTGGCACAGGGTCTTTTCATTTTCCAGGAAATAGGGCGATCGAATCTCGATTGCCGTGCCAACGGGCTACTGCTGTTTCAGCGCATAGTACTCGCTGATCGCCTGATCGAGTATTCCGGCGGCCTCATGAATCGAGACGAGGGGGACCGAACCCGGCCGATAGTACACGTACACAAGGCCGATCTGGTTCTCACGCCTGAACATGATAAGCTCCATCCGGAGCGGTCTCCTTGCGGAGGTCGTGTCAACCCATAGGCCAACAGCCGCATCCCCTATTGTTGACACACTCAGAATGCCCCGGTCCTGTCGACCGAAGTCGTCACCAGGGGCAGTTTCAACACCCAAGAGTCCACGAACCACGCTGTCCAGGAACCGCTGTGGCGACGCCAACACGGCGTCGACCGCGATCTGGCCGAGGTCGGAGATTTCACCTGTCAGACCGACCACTATCTGGAACGGGTCGGAATTGGAGAACGACATCGAGAAGCTGATGAGGTCCTTGATCCACGGGTCCCCAAACGTGAACCCGAAGCGCGGGGGGTCCTCCTCCTCGAACGTCTCAGGAAGACTCTCGAACGCCGACCTCAGCTCCGCCACCCCAAACTGCGAGTGTCCACCGGGGACCAGGGTATCGTCAGCGTCATCACCCGCCGAGTCCTCGCCTGCCGAAGTCAGCTCAGCGTCTTCATCCGCTCGGTCCGCCGTAATAACATACCCACCCGGCGCCCCTCTACCGACATTCTTGATCACGACCAGGTAGCTCTCCGTGTGCCGCGCTCGGTACACGATAGTCGAGTCGATTCCGAAAAATCCCTCACCGCTGTCGTCATCGCTGACTACCTGGTCATCAGGCGCGCCAGGGTAATCGACATACAGGAAAGGGTCAATCAGATTCGCGCTTGCGGTGACCTCAACGGTCTCCCCTTCCTTCAGACGGAGGAAGAAGTAGTCAACGTCTCTCGGAAAATCGATGTTTCCCCCGATTTGCTGACCCAGCTCCATCACCCGCCCATCGTCGGGATCATCGAGGGGTGTCAGACTATGGTTGCTGTCAACTGTGAACCTGCCGGGACCCTCGGATATCTGCGACACGACCAGAAAGTATGTATCGGCGTCGTCTATGATAAGAGACCCGGCTTCAGAACCTGTTTTGTAGTCATCCAGGTGCAGCAGCTCGCGTCCCCACGTATTGTAGATGCTGAGGCCGACGTCGCTGTTGCTGTTGACCTCAACTTCGACGACTGCGCCCGACTGCGGCGTCAGGACATATGCTCGTCTGTCCCACGAGTTGCTCAGCGCGCCTACGTGCCGCCGCTGGTCACCTAACGAGTGGACCAATCGTCTGCCGACCGCGGCGGGTTCCTCCCCCGCGATCAGCGTCTGGATCCGGGGGTAGATGTCCTCCATCGATGCGACCAGCCCAAAGTCGGCTTCACTGAACTTGAACCCACTTATACCGATCACTTCGCCGCTGCCCGAAACCAGCGCGCCGCCGCTCTGACCACCGGCGATTGGCGCATCCGTCTGAATATAGGAGAGCCCAACGGGCTCCCACTCCCGGACCCGCGAGACCAGGCCGCTGGTGATCGCGGGCTGAGGGAATGATTCGAACTCAGCCGGGTATCCGATTAGATATGTGGCCTCGCCGATGGCCGGGGGACCGTCGGCTATCAGCTCCAGCGGCGGCGCAGCCACCTCGATAGGTCCGAGTATTGCCAGGTCGGCCAACAGGTCCCATGCCTTGACCGGGGCGTCGGTTATTTCCGATCCATCGGGGAACACTACCCGCATGGACTTGTACGGCCACACCACATGAGCGTTCGTGACCACGAAGCCGCCCTCGATCAGGACGCCGCTTCCCGACCAGGAGTCGGTAGCCACGAAGGCAATCGATGGGGACACTTGCGCATAAATCTCTGACGCTGATAGCAACCTTGGAACAGCCGTTGGAACAGGAGTCGGTGACGGAGCCGGTTGAGGTGTCGGCGTCGCGGTCGGTTCCGGTGTCTGTGTAGGCGTCAGTCCAGAAGTCGGTGACGGAGCCGGTTGAGGTGTCGGCGTCGCAGTCGGTTCCGGTGTCTGTGTAAACGTCGGTTCAGGAGTTGGAGTCGCAGTGGGTTGAGGTGTCGGCGTCGCAGTCGGTTCCGGTGTCTGTGTAAACGTCGGTTCAGGAGTTGGAGTCGCAGTGGGTTGAGGTGTCGGCGTCGCGGTCGGTTCCGGTGTCTGCGTCGCGGTCGGTTCCGGTGTCTGTGTAAACGTCGGTTCAGGAGTTGGAGTCGCAGTGGGTTGAGGTGTCGGCGTCGCGGTCGGTTCCGGTGTCTGCGTAAACGTCGGTTCAGGAGTTGGAGTCGCAGTGGGTTGAGGTGTCGGCGTCGGTTCGGGAGCTACGGTCGCTGTCGGCTCCGGCGTCGGTATGGGCGATGCCACGACTGCCATCGCAGGAGGCGATGTCGGAGCCGGGATCGGCTCCTGGCCTGTGTCTCCACAGGCGGAGCTGAATACCATCATTACGACGATTGTCAGTGCCAGCAGGGCTGGATTCCAGGACACGGGGGGACTCATCAATGACTCCGGAGATAGGGTGAAGACTCCGAGGCTGGCGCAGTGGGTAGCTTAGCATAGAGAAGTTCGGCAACACCAAAGATCCCCTCCTCGGACAAGGAGGGCCAGACGGCGGTTAACGGCGCCACTCGGCAGTATCCCACATCTCTCGCTATGCCAGCCGTGAATTCGGACGCCTTGAAGAGTGCTCGGACGTGCCGCTGTCTGTTCCAACCGCGGCGATGTCCCATGGCATCGAATGTCGAATGGGGCACGCTCTAGGCCCGTGAGCCGCCTCCCTAGTTCCAGAGGCGGCGTCCGACGGCAAGAGCGAGCACGGCGTACAGCGCATCGACGAGCGGGAAGTAGATTATGTGCGAGGTGACAGCATCTCCCGTCTCGCTGTCGGGGTTCAGGGTCCAGAACCACTCCCAGAAGAACAGCATGGTCAGGACGATGGCCCCGTAGAAGACCATGCTGACCCGCAGGTACTCGAGGGCGCCGGGGTCATCGGCATCCCTATCTCCCAAGGCGCGTTTGCACACGCAGCCCACGACCAGTATCGCGACCACCCCAACTGCCATGAACCAGTTCACTATCGACCACACAGGGTATTCCGCCGACCCGTCGTGGTACAGCGGTGTGACCATGAGATGGACTGCCACCACAAGACCTGTCGCTACTAGAAAGACTGACAAAATCCGCTTAACCATGTCCATGGTTGCCACTGTGCCTCCTCTCGGTCTGATAGGGATCGACGTGATGACCGGAGGTCGTGCCCTCCATCACTCCCCAGTCGACCGTGCGCGTGACCCGCACATCGTAGTACCTCCGTCGTCGCCCCGTCCACCGCCGCTACCATGATCGTAATCATCGGATTCCTCCCCCAGAAAAAGACGCGGAAAGCTACAGACCCCACTGTCAACCGTTGGGGATTTTCATTGGGCTGAACGAGCGTGCCGGCGCCCGTGAACCAGCTCGCTGCGCGGATTTCGAGGCGACTAGAGTTTGATTTTATGTCGTCTAGCTCTCGATATAGCCCCCCGGACGCTGGTGTCAGGGGGCTCCCTTGAAGTCGTGGGAAATCCCACGGCTGAAGTACACGTAGGAGTCCTCGCTGCCCAGCCGGTTCCTGATGCCGTCGCGGTTGAGCCAGTAGTCCATTGCCCGGCGCCATGCCGACCGGTCGATTATGGCGCTGGCGAACTTTCCGGGGGTGAGGTCTCTGTATATGTGCTCCGGAAACCACCACCGGTGACGTATGCGCTCACCCCGCGTGTAGGCTTGGTGCAGACCCAAGTCCGCGGCCGCTCGATGGTTCGAATGGACCACTACCACGGTATCCGTGGGCGGCGCGTCGAACGACCCCGCGTTATAGGCAGGGAACTTCACCTTCTTGTCGTTCCTGAAGTACCAGGCCCACGGCCAGGAGAACCCGGATGTCGCGTCGATGGACAGTGGGAGGTCGGCGCCGGCGCCGGTGTCTTCCAACGTCTCCAGCAGACGAACGACGTCCGGTGAGGTCTGTGTATAGACGATCATCTCCACAGGCGTCGCCGAATTCTGATAGGACGCCATGACGCCTGCTCGCACGGTCAGCACCATCAATACGCCGGCGGCCATCAGCAGGGAGATGCTGAGCGCGTTGCGGTGACCCAGTCTACGCGACATATATACTCCCATGACTGCCATGGCGATCACCACGATCCCCATCGCGACTGCGATGGCCGTGCTCATCACGGTGAATTCGCTCGGAGAGTACATCGCGAGGTTCCATACCAGGACAGCAAATATCGGGACGCCGAAAATGAGTATGTAGCCGTGGTTCTGCACCACGGTCCGCCAGTCGATCTTCTTGGCTGCGTCTGTCAGGAGCTTCCCTACTAGGACGATGAATGGCAGCGTGATGTTGACCAGCAACCAGGGCATCTTTTCACTTGCGATCGTGTAGAGCAGGAACGTGGTCAGCGGCCAGTAGGCGAGAAATGCGCTGAAGTGGTCACGCTTCCGTAGGAAGTACACGACCCCGATGACTCCCACGAACAGCGGGAGGAACTCGTAGATCGACGTGATGACGAAGTAGTAGTACCAGGGCTGTCCGCCTCGCCCCTCCCCCTGTTGCACCACCCAGTAGCCGAGCGCCTGCCATATGCCGCTCTTGATGCCGCCGTAGAAGTTGGTCAGAAAGGTCGTGTACAGCAGCGTCCAGACGGTGTAGAAGATCAGCGCGGCTCTCCACCAGACCGACCAGCTCCAGGCACGACCCAGCAGTGCGGACAGCGCCAGGAGCGTCACGACGATCAGGAAGGCTACGACGTTGGCCCCCCCGACCGGCTGGCCAATTCTTGCGGCCCCAGAGGGAGCGGCGAGATGCAGGTTGGTCCATGAGAACAGGGCGGAGTCCTGCAGTACCGCGGAGAACGCGGACCACTGCGGCAGAGTCAACGCAATCAGGAACACCAGAAACGCGGCTGGCCGCGACAGGTTTGGAAGATCGCGCAGCGCTCGGTCGCACGACGACCATATGCCGCGCGCCACCCGGCCGAGGGCCACGGGCGGCGGGGCTCCTTGAATCTCCACCGAGCCCAGCGCTTGTCGGATGTGGGGATGGACCGCGAGCAAGAACGACCACAGGCCCAGGATACCAACGACCAGATACGCCGACTCCTTGGTCGCGAATGCCACAGCCAACAGCGCCGCGCTGATGTAGAGGTAGCGTTTGCGGCCTTCGTCGAAGAAGCGCCACATGCAGATGACGAGACCGAACGTCCACACCGCCATGAGGATGTCGTTCCGTGCGAACCGGCTGAAGTAGAGTAGCGTCGGTGAAGCGGTCAGCAGCACGGCCACGCCCATCGCGCCGACGCGTCCCAACCGGCTTCTGAACAGCAGCGGCATACCTATCAAAATCGTCCCCATGACCGCGTACAGCAGCCGGGCGGTTGTGTCGCTGTCTCCGAAGACGAGGAAGAGGGCGGCGTTCGCTTCGAACTGGAACGGCCCGTGCATCATCGGGTTGTGCTGGTAGCCGACCCCGGAATACAGATTCCAGGAGTGGAGCGCGTGGAGGCTCTCGTCGTGGTGCATCGCCCGGGAACCCAGGTCCCACAGCCGCATCGCCAGCCCGACCACGATCAGCGATGCGTAGCCGGCCAGCTCCCACCAGCGCATGTCGAGGGCGGCCAGCAGGCTTCGGCGGAGGCCGGGGGTCTCAGCGGAAAGGTCTTCGGTTGGAGCTGTCGGCGTCTCAGTCACTTGCGGACCTTGTAGATTGTTACGTCGTCTTGCTGGAACACGACATCCATGAACTCCGCGAACTTGTCCAGTCCCGGCCCCGGATATAGGGTCTGCTCGCGCGGACCCACGTACACATAATCTACGTTGTACTCATCCAGCAGGTTTTCGGCTTCGACCGTCTCGACAGTTGTGTAGATCTTCGCGACGGCGCTGCCCCGGTCGCCCCACGCCGCCAACGACCCCCTCCACTGGACCTGGTGACCCGGCCAGTTGAATACGGTCGGGACGCCTGTGCTACGCGAGATCAGACCATGGTCGAACCATTCGCCAACCGCCTCTACTATCGCCGCATCGTCCGGGAGGGTCTCCTTGATGAACCGGATCGCTTCGTATTCGGCCGGTCGGCTCGCCCGGACGAATTCCAACCCGTCGAGCGTCGCCGGCGGCGCGAAATCCCCCGACTTGCTGACGCTCGCCGCGGCGGGATAGTACAGGCTGCCCACCACGAGGAAGACCGCGCCGACCGCCCACAGGGTTGAGAGCGACCTTCTCCAGCCGGTGAGTGTTGGGCGCGAGGACAACCAGTAGTATATGGAGAACCCGGCGCAGACGGCAAGAAGTACCCACGCCTGGTAGTACAGCTTGAACACGGTGTTCATACGTGTGCTGGGAGCGTCGAAGAAGTCGTCAATGTACAACAACTCGGGCCCGGTGATCAGAAGCAGCGACAGCGCGGCGAGCATCAGCGCGAAGGCCTTGCCTGTCGGCCCGATCGTCTTGATCTCGTGTATCGCCGACCATGCCGCCATCGCCATCAGAAGTCCCAGCGGAAGAACGTGGATCAGTCGTCCGAACGGGTCGTCGATTGGGGTTGGCGATTGCAGCCGCACGGCCAGCCACGCCGCGTAGGGCAGGAACGCGACGAGCAGTGAAATCGCCGTCATTCTGCGCCAGTCCGGGCCCACGGCTGTCTGGCAGAAACTCCACACCACGAACGGAGCGACCAGCGTCAGCGGCACTCCCCACACGATGAACATATGGAGGTAACGTGTCGGCGTCACGACCGCTCCGACGCCTTTCAACGAGGTCGTGAACCCCAGATAGTACGGCAGGTACAGCACGAGCGCGAGCGCGACAACCAGCAGTGGGACCTGGACTACGGCAAGGCCCATTCGGACGAGCAGCCCTCGTCTCGCTCCGGTCGCCCCTTCCGGACCGGCCGGCTCCGCGTAAGCCTTGAGCGCGCAGACCGCAACCAGCAGGGTGGCATACGTCGGAAGGTCCCACATGTTCGTGAAGGCCAGTCCCCCAAGCGAGAGGGCCATGACACCCACGGTGAGGTAGCCCAACGGGTCCAGCCGCCGGATGTCCTGCATGTTGGACCTGAAGAAGTTCAGCGCCAGCCCGGCGAACAGCAGCGCGAACGGGATTGCCAAAACGTGCGGGTGCAGGTCGCCCAGCATGAAGCTGAAGAAAGGGAACTCCTCGATAGTGTAGTCGATTCCCTCCCCGTCCTGGAACGTATTGATAACCCTGGACGCCCTGAACCACCACCAGAACTCGTCCGGGGTCCAGCTTTCTGTTGGGGTCTCTGCCGGGCCGCTGAGTCCGTCGATCGCGATCCAGTCGTACAGCCCCTGGGAGCCAATCGTGTTGGCGCGCATGAACTCCAGCACGCCTTCGAGGTTCGCGACGACACCCAGGACCAATCCGGCCGCAATGCCCGACGCAACCCCCAGTCTGAGCGGAGCCCCTTCACTCCGCACCAGGGTCACGACGACGGACAACATACCGGCGGCCGCCAGCGCGGGAATCAGCGCGAGCGACAGGTTGTAGGCGAAGTTCGACGCGACTCCCGAGAGCTCGCTGATCGCGCCCATCATCCAGTAGCCGAAATAGTAGTAGCTGATCGACTCTCCCCGCAGCCACGGGTCCTCAGGCTGTCCGAACACAGACCGTATGGATGCGTTCAGGAACGCGAAGTCCATCGGCTGCTCGGTGTGGTCGATCGCCGGGTCGTACATGCGGAAGAGCGTCCAGCCGAGGAACGTGACCAGGAAGACCATCTCCGTCGCCGCCAGCAGCCGCCATCTCCGCCTGACGAACGCGATCAGCGCGTCGCGGTTGCGGTACCCTGACCAACATGAGACGGCTGCCATGACCGCCAGCAGTCCCACCAGGCTGACCCGAACACTCGGCAGAACGTGGAGCACACTCAGAATCCACGCGGCGTACGCTACCAACAGCAGTCCCAGGGCCTTGCTCAGCCCGAATCCACGATCCGCAAGTCTGGGCAGCAACAAATAGGCCAGCGGGAAAGCCGCCAGCCCGATCAGTTCGACGGTGATCAGCCAGACCAGAATGTTCGACATTGCGCGGACATTATACGGATGTCACGCGCGCCGGGGACACTGCACCGGTGTGCGCTCCAATACCTGACACCCAGACTTCCCAGATGTTACCCTTCCCCCGTCCAACACCAACTACCACGATTCACACCATATTCCAGGGACCCACACAGATGCTGAGGATGTTCAGAAGGGGAGCTCCCGAAGACCGGCAGAGGACCCGGAGCGCCGTCCGCAGGACGAGTCAGCGATGGTTCCGCCGGATCACTGGCGTCTTCCAGCGAAGCCAAATCGACGACGACATGTGGGACGAATTGGAGGAGATCCTGATATCCGCGGACGTGGGAGTCCCGACAACCCTCAAGCTGCTGGATGCGCTGAGGGACCGCATTCGCGACGATGGCATCGTCCAGCCGGCAGACGCCTTCGGTGCGCTGAAGGAAGAGATGGCCGCTATGCTGACTGTTGAGGGGAGCGACCGCGCGATGGAAGTCGAGGATGGCCCTTTGGTGATCCTGATGGTCGGTGTGAACGGCGTTGGCAAAACGACAGCGATCGCCCGGCTGACGAAGCTGTACCTGGACGAAGGGAAGTCCGTCCTGCTGGGTGCCGGCGACACGTTCAGGGCCGCCGCGATTGAGCAGCTTCAGATCTGGGGAGACCGGCTGGGCGTGGACGTCATCGCCCACCGGCAGGGGGCAGACCCGGCGGCTGTCGCGTTCGACACCATTCAGGCGGCGGCGGCGCGCTGCGTGGACGTCGTCATCATCGACACTGCCGGAAGGCTGCACACGCGGTCGAACCTGATGACCGAGCTCCGCAAGATCCGAAACGTCATCGCACGGCAGGGGGTCTCCAGGTCCCAGCGCGTCCTGCTCGCCATGGACGCGACGATGGGCCAGAATGGGCTGGTCCAGGCTAGGACGTTCGCCGGCGACATGCAGTGCGCGGGGGTCTTCCTAGCCAAGCTAGACGGCTCCGCCAAGGGCGGTGTGGTGCTCTCCATCGCGGACGAGCTCGACCTGCCCATCCTGTTCGTTGGTACTGGTGAGGACGTGGACGATATGGCGGTTTTCGATGCCGGCGCATTTGTCGATGGGCTGTTCGGTGAAGAGTGACGGGCTGTAAGATGCCGACATGATACGATGCACCGTAAGGGGTGAACCAAGATGACCACACTACAGCAGACATGGACTCGACACACCCGGGAGCTGGCGGGGGTACAGGTAAGCATCGTGAACGGAGGACAGGGAGAGCCGCTGCTTGTGCTCCACGATGAGGCCGGCCATCCCGGATGGCTACAGTGGCACGAGCGGCTGGCAGAGGACTTCACGTTGACCATCCCGATGATGCCGGGATACGGAGGATCGGCCCGACTGGACTGGGCCATGTCAATGCGAGACATGGCCGGCTGGTACCTGGAGGCCATAGATGACCTGGATATCGGCCAGGTCAACGTGGTGGGGTTCTCACTGGGCGGGTGGCTCGCGGCAGAGTTGGCGACCATGAGCCCGGAGCTGTTCAGGAAGCTGGTGCTCGTCGCTCCGGCCGGCGTCAGGCCGCCTGTCGGACAGATACTCGACATGTTCCTGATCACCATGCCCGTGTTCCTCGAGACCAGCGTCCTCGATAAGGACGACGTCGCCGAGTTCTCCACGCTCAGCCCGGAGGAGCCGACACTAGATCTGATGGCCGACTGGGAGGACGTCCGTGAAGTTGCCTGTATGCTGAGCTGGAGACCCTACATGCACAACCCGACGCTGCCGCAGCTATTGCACCGGCTCAAGCGCCTTCCGACACTGCTGGTCTGGGGTCGGGACGACGAGGTCATCCCGCTCAGCGCGGGGCAGCTATACAACGAGTCGATCCCGGGCTCCCGCCTGGCCGTCATCGACAACTGCGGCCACCGCCCGGAGATCGAGCGCCCAGCCGAATTCGCCGACATCGTCCGCGGGTTCCTCTAGGCCACGCATCCTGTCTATAAGGGTCTCGCTCACCGGCCTGATTCTTCGTCGACGAACGGGGCCTCGATTATGCTCGCCCATTATGGTCCCTTCACGGAGGCGCAGTCCCTGCGACGCCAGATGGCGATTGATCTCCTCGAATAGACCCTCGCCCAGATCCTGCCTTTCCACAATACGGCGGAAGTTCAGGATCGTTGTCTGGTCTCGTATCTCTGCTATGCCATAATCAAGGGACTTGTTCAGAGGTTCCCTAGCTACTGGCAACTGACCACCAGCCACCAGCGTTCAGGTCAAGAACCAATAGGCCCTGTCTTGCGCCACACATGCCGTTGCGCGTATCATTCAGCCTGTTGATCTATGTCCCGGCATCCCACTCACCACGGTGGATCGACACGAAGTCCCAGGTGCAAAAGCCTTCTCTCGGAGTACGTTTCTATGGTAGCAACAAGCGGAAGCTCTACGGCTGTAGTTAACACCCTCTCTATTTCCCACGGCTTGACCGCGCGACAGGTCGAACTCCCCGACTACGACAAGGATCGCATCGAGGATGTGGGCTTTCTGACCGCCATGACACTGGTGCTCCTGGGCAACTACTCCCAGACCGGGCACTTCGGCGGGCCTCTCGCGTACACCCCGTACACCGTTACGTCTCACCTCCTTGGCCCCGATCTCGGCGGACTCAGATACGATTACCGACGACCCAAGCATCCCTACGCAGACCGGTTCATGCTGGCCGGCGGGCACAATGCCCCCGTCACCTACGCCCTGTGGATGATTCTGGGCGAGGCGCTGGCCCGCAAGTACGCCCAGACCGGCGACGACCGGTACCTCGCCGATCCGGCAACCTCGATGCTGGCCATAGATGCGCTCGGCTTCCGCCGAGGCAGAGGCGCGCTCGATACCCTGCTCGCGGACAACGACCTGATCGATCACCCGATCATGGAGCAGGCCAAAATCAGGGGCATCAGGTCGCTCGCGGGACACTCCGAGACCACTGACCTCACGAACGACGTCAACGGCGGACCCTCCGGAATCGGAATCGCGACCTCCGCGGGAAAGGCCGCTTTCTGGGACATCGTCGGAGCTCCCGATAGCCTCAAGGTGATCGCTATCGAAGGCGAATTCGCGATGACATCCGGCCATTCGCAGGAGATGAAGACGGCCGCAGTCGCCCAGCAGGTGGGCAAGCGTCTCCGCATTCTGCTCTCCTATAACAACGCCGGAATCGACGACGAGCTGGTCGGCAGCGTCATCCGCCCGGTCTACGACGCCTACCGTATCGAAGACCAGTGGGCCGCTTACGGCTGGAACGTGATGACCCTCGACAACGGCAACGACTACGACCAGGTTGTCGCGGTCCTCAAGACGATGGAGGAGTGGGACCATGAGGACGACCGGCCCATGATGGTGGTCGGCAAGACCGTCAAGGGCTGGTGGCCCGGCGCCGTCGATGGTCAGATACCGGGCTACGGTGAGCAGGTCGTCAGTTACCACAGCCACCCGTACAACCTCGCGATGAACGGCGACTACTTCGTCGCGCTCGCAGGGACCTTCGAGGAGCGGTTCGGCGTCCAATTCGAGGGCATCCGTGACGGCGCCGTCTCCGATGAACGGGAGCGGCTGCTCCAGTTCAAGCGGAACGTGGACGTCGCGCTGTCGGTTCTCGAACACAATGGACTTGGGGATTGGGTTGCCGACCGGCTTGCCGACATCGGCGACAGCGTAAACGACAGCCTGCCGCTGCGAGTCGACCGCGCCACCAACCCGTTCAAGGACGAGCGTCTGGCCGTATCCAACCTGCCGGTCGAGCCGCAGAATCTGACGGTCACCAACCCCTCGTCCGGTGAGGAAAAAGACCTCTCCATCAAGCTGTTCGAGGAGCCGGGCAACGTCCGCGGCACCCGCAGAGCCATATCCGAGATCATCAAGTGGGCGAACTACGTTACCAACAACCGGTTCATCATAGTCGCCGCAGACCTAGCCGAGTCGATCAACGTCGAGCACGGCGCGATATGGGACACGTTCGACCCCGTCGCCAACCCCAGCGGCAGCCGTCTCAAGGCGGCGATCCAGGAGGCGGGCAACGCATCCACCGCCATCGGGCTCGTCGGACAGTCGGTGTCCCTGGACCCGGACGAGCACGTCGGCGTGTGGGCGCTCAGCGGCACCTACGGCGCGTTCACGCCTCTGATGTACCTGCCGTCACGCGTCTGGAGCCAGCAGAACCAGGACAGCCCGTTCGGCACCGGTGTGCTGCACATCCTCGCCGGACACTCCGGCCCTGAGACCGCCGCCGACGCCCGCACCCACTTCGGCATCTTCTCGCCGCAGGTCTGGAAGCTGTTCCCGCGCGGCCAGAGCCTCGTGCTGAGTTTCTGGGACTACAACGACGTGGCGCCCGGCTACTTCGCCGCCGCCGAGATAGCCGCCCGCGAGAAGAAGGTCGGCGTCATCGTCATCGAGGTCGCCCGCCCCGACTTCCCGGTCGCAGACCGTTCCACGTTCGCGGACACTGATCTCAAGGCCGCCGCCAAGGGCTTCTACCTCATTCGAGACTTCGAGCCGGATAAGCCCAGGCACGGTTACGTACTCGTCCAGGGATCGTCATCCACCTTCAACCTCGTTTCCGTTCTGCCTCGGCTGGAGTCTGAAGGAGTAAACGTCAGGGTCATCGCGGCGATCAGCGAGGACCTGTTCACGCGCCAGTCCGCGGACTACCAGGACTCCGTGCTCCCGGCGGGCGCGAAGTACGACATGATGGTCGTCACCACCGGCACCAGGCGGATGTGGCCCGTCCAGAACGTGGGCCCGCTGACCGACGAATACTCGCTGACCTCCGACTGGGACAACCAGTGGCTGACCGGCGGCACCGAGTCCGACGTCATCGCCGAGGCCCACCTCGACGCCGACTCCATCTACGCTGGCATCAAGCGCTTCGCCCAGGACCGCGACAGCCGCGTAGGGCGCCAGAAGGAAGCCCTCGCCGGGCTGGAGTAGGGAGTCCCCGAACGCGTTGTATGGAATTAGATTGGTTCGCGCCAACAGCTGATGGGCGAAGACCTGATGAAACTTGACCTACCTGGGACCAGATGTACGGAGTTTTCTTTCTCCAGCCAGTTCGCAGTTACTGAACATGTCAACGTCCAGATTGGGGCATTGATGAAGGCTACGGAGTTGGTGCGCATCGAGGATCCAGTCCTCGAAATCGCGCCCTACGGTTCAATCTACAATGTTGGTGACACAACAATCGGAATCGTAGGGAGACTGTGGCGAAATACGGAGAGTAATCAGTCGCCATGTTGGCTCCACATCAGGTATCTAGCAGGAGACAATGATTTCCCACCTCCACCGGATGATTGGAAACCAGTCTCATATCTGTTGAAGATCGTCGCTGACCTACTTGATGAGGTCGCGATCGACTGTGAAGCTACGTTTACCTACGAACTGGGGGAAAGAGTCCGATCGCGTGTGGCTCTACCGATGCCGCTGTTGCTGGCCGACCGGAGTTCGCCTCCCAGCCTCACTCACATTGAGTCGGTTGTGCTGAGTCGTAGAGAGGAAGATCAATTCACGCATACAGTGGGAATCGAGCCCTTGGACGGCGGCTCGTCAATCATGCATACTGTTAACTTCTCGGTGAGCAGCGCTCTGACTTGGGATAGCATTCGACAGATGTTTGAAACAGCAGGTAGCTTGTCACTGTCCCTGATAGATCAACACCTAGAGGAACCACGATGACGACAGGAATATACGGATCACGATCACGATATACAGCACCAAGACTTCGTTCTAGTAGCCGCCGTGTGCCACATCAGAGGGTGTTTGATCTCGTCGCTGTCTCTCCTCAGAAGAAAAAGGATTTCTGGACGCAGCATGAACCCAAGCAGTTGGACAGTCCGCCACTGAATCGCTACTTGGGCGATTCGGCTGAAGAGTTGCGCCACCGGCTTGCCAATGCCAACGACTACTTTCAGCGCAAGGCTAGTGAGGTACTCAATGACGACTTGGCTTTGAGGTTACTGGCCGCGTTGTATCAAGCCACGATCGTGGACACTTCAGAAGTCGATACTTGTCAGCATGGTATTGCGCTTGCCAAGTTGACGGCAGCTAATTTCTGTGAAATCGGCGCGGATGTGATTTACATTACTAAGTCCGGTCAACAGTTCATTGACGCCATCAATAACGCATGATTGATGTATTCAACGCCCTCAGTGACCTCATTTCAACCAAAGTCAGGAAGGCTATCCGTCCCCATCGGATCAGACAGTCTCTGAAGGTTGCCGTCTTGGGTCCGAATCTTGGCAGAGATGATTTGGGTTCACAGAAGCGTCGGCAGATCTTTTGTGCTTTGAAGAATGACGGACACACTCCCTTCTTTCCAGAAAACCAGGTGGACAGCGATAGTCCATTTGAATCGATCCTAACTCAAGAGTGCATACTATTGAGTGACACACGCGTTGACTTGGTGATAATTCTGTACACCGAAACGAGCTTCGGTGTCTCGCAAGAGATCGCCAGGTTTGAAGGTCATCCTGAAATCAAAGTCAAGACAGGGATCTTGTTTCCTCGGAGGTTCTATGAGGAAGAAGGCGTTCCTTCCGATACCGTGCAAAATTATCTCGTAAACCATCCGTACACTGACAGCCAGCTTGAGAAGTGTCAAGTAGTCGGATGGTGTAGAAGATGGGCTTTTAACCGGCAGACGGGCATGTGGCCGACGCTGACGCCTCACAAATTCTGACGATAGGCTCTGTACTGCTTCGGCTCCCGTCCTTTGCGGGCTAACTGCAAGTCTTATGCTCACCCCACGTCAGAGACCCACCCGATAGCGATTCAGTGATATGTGAGATAAACCGATGACCCCAGAATTACGCTCCACCGCTATGTTGATCGACGGTGACAACGCACAACCCAAGCTGATTGTGCATGTGCTGGCTGAGGCCGCGAAGTATGGAGTGGTTTCGGTCCGTCGCATTTACGGCGATTGGACTACGCCACAGATGTCTAGATGGAAAGAGTCGCTCCACACCCACGCGATCCAACCAGTGCAGCAGTTCCGGTACACGGTTGGGAAGAACGCCACGGACAGCGCATTGATTATCGACGCCATGGACTTGCTTCATTCCGGCAATATCAACGGATTCTGCATTGTTTCCAGTGACAGCGACTACACGCGATTGGCTACACGGATTCGCGAGCAGGGGATGTTCGCTATGGGCATCGGTCGGTCGCAGACGCCCAAGTCGTTCATCAATGCGTGTGAGGTGTTCGTCTACACAGAGAACCTATCGCCCGAGAGTACGCCTGCTAAGCCTGCCATTGCAGACGATGGAGCCGGTTCGTCAGATTGGACCAAGATGATCGAGCACGCTATCGAAATGTCCGAACCGGATGACGGTTGGGCATTCCTCGGCATCGTGGGCAACAATCTGCGTCAGTTGGATCCTGCGTTCGATCCCCGTACCTTCGGACATAAGCAGCTTTCACAGCTTGTCAGATCCGGTCCTGACACGTTCGAGATGCGTGAGACGAGCGCTGAGGGTGGTCCTTCACCCATATACGTCAGGCTGAAAGCAAGCCAAGAGTAACGCGCCGATCCGCGTGTCAAACCCGGAATGGAGTTCAATATAGCCTGGCTCCACTTTAACCCCGCCAAGCAGGGCGAATGTGATGGGTATGGTGGTCCGATGTTCGCAGGAGAAGTATCTTCAGGGACCACGAGGTCTCCTAAAAACCTTTGTTCAGCAAGACAAGAGCCTCTAATGGCGAGATGTGGGCCGATGTGTTGCCAAGCGCCACTTGTAGATCTCTTTGACGGAATGGGGTCAGCGGTGTTGAAAAGGCGTCATGCCCATCGAGCTGTTCTCCTCGGCGTACTGGATGGGCAGTGGCGATTACACCACATGATATTCGTCGATACCAACGTCTTCATGTTTACGGTGTGCGGAAAGAGCCGCTCAGAACCCGGCTCCGCCGGCTACCTTTTCCCTGGTGTCTTCATCGATCCGGTCGGGACAATCGTTGGGTGTCAGGTCGCACATCCCGCATTCCAGGCCGCTGGGGACCCGTTCCGCCGGCTCCGGAGCCGAGATGCGGCGAATCAGCTCGTACAGCCTCGTCTTGAACGTCTCGTTGATCGCCGTCGCGGGAACCCGCACCTCATCCCCGTTGGCATACACCACAAGTCCGTCGAACGTGGCGCCCCTGTGCTTCGGCATATGGGGAAGCGCGTACATATAAATCATCACCTGGGCAGTATCGGACGCCCTCGGCTGTCCCGTCTTGATGTCGTACACCGTACCGTCGCCGTTGGAGTCTAGGACGACGAGGTCGGGCTTGCCGCCGATGACGGCGCCCGAGCTTCCGCGCAAGCTGAAGTGGTTCTGGTTCTCGGTCAACACCGTTCGCCCATCCGCATGGAGCCGCGCCCGGACCTCGTTCAGCAGCTCGGTGTGGTTCATCTGCCAAGTCACCATGTCGAAGTCGCTGGGCACCCTGTCGTAGTTCTTGTGATGGGCCTTGAACCAGGAGGCCCACTCGCACGAGCGGTCCCCAACCAGCAGCCTGGAGAGCCAGGTTACCCATATGTACGGCCCGGATCGTTGTTCTGTCATTGCGTCTTCTCTATCCCCCATCGCGTCCGGCTCAGTAGTCGATTCCCGGAACAGGGAAGTCCGGCACCATCCGCAGCACCTCGTCTCGTACCTGAGACTGGACCGATCTGTTGCCGATGTCGCTCAGGACCCGGAATATCAGCTCGCCCACGCGGCGGGTGTCGTTCTCCTTGAATCCCCTGCTTGAGATGGCCGCCGTGCCCAACCGGACACCGCTGGCTGTTCTCGGCGGCTGCGGATCGTACGGGATCGCGTTGCGGTTGACGACGATGTTGGTGCGGCCGAGTGCCTCCTCCGCCTGGCGTCCGGTGACGTCCAGCGGTCGGAGGTCTACAAGCACCATGTGGTTGTCAGTTCCGCCGGAAACCAGCCGAAGGCCACCGTCCGCCAGCGACTCGCCCAGCGCCACCGCGTTCGCGCGTACCTGTCGCTGGTACACCGCGAAGTCGTCCGTCATTGCCTCGCCGAAGGTGACCGCCTTGGCCGCGATTACGTGCTGAAGCGGCCCCCCCTGCATGTTCGGAAACACCGCCCGGTCAACGCTGCGAGCGAGGCCCGCGTCGCTGAGAATCATGCCGCCGCGTGCGCCTCTGAGCGTCTTGGTGGTCGTCGACGTAATAATCTGGGCCTCACCGACGGGTGACGGGTGCTCGTCGGTGGCGACCAGGCCGGCGATGTGCGCCATATCGGCCATGAGTAGCGCGCCGACCTCATCCGCGATCGCGCGGAACCTGGCGAAGTCTATCGTGCGGGTGTACGCCGTCGCCCCGCTCACGATCAGCTTGGGACGATGCTCCTTGGCGAGCCGCTCCAGCTCGTCGTAGTCGATCAGCTCGAGCTCGCGGTCCACGCCGTACGGAACGAAGTCGTACAGCTTGTTGGAGAAGTTCACAGGGCTGCCGTGGGTCAGGTGGCCTCCGTGGTCGAGGTTGAGACCCATGACCGTATCGCCGGGCTGGATGGTCGCGAAGTAGGCGGCCATGTTGGCCTGCGCGCCGGAGTGCGGTTGCACGTTGGCGTGATCGGCCCCGAAAAGCTCTTTGGCCCGCTCGATCGCCAGCCGTTCGGTCACGTCCACGAACTCGCAGCCTCCGTAGTACCGCCTGCCGGGGTAGCCTTCGGCGTACTTGTTAGTCATCACCGACCCCTGAGCTTCGAGGACGGCCCGGCTCGCGTAGTTCTCAGAGGCTATGAGATTGATGTTCTCCCGCTGCCGTCGAATCTCGCTGCCGATGGCTTCGGCGACCAGCGGGTCCCGCTCTTGGAGCGTAGTCATATGAGCGTCACTCTCTCCGTGGGCTAGATCAGCTCCGGCTCGATCACTCCGTAATCGCCGTCCTGTCGGCGGTAGGCTACGTTGTACTCGTCGGTATCGATGTTGAAGAACAGAAAGAATGTATGGCCCAGCATCTCCATCTGCAGAATGGCGTCCTCGATGGACATTGGCGTCATGGCGAATCGTTTGGTCCGCACGACCTCGCCGATGTCCTCCATCGCCTCTTCCGCGTCCACCGAGTCCGAGGTCTCGATGATCGCTTCGGCAGGGATGTCGCGGAAGCCGCGGCCTGATTTCTTCGCCTGACTGGTGTGATAGACCTTGCCCTTGAATCGGCGGACCTGTCGATCGACGATGTCTGTCACACCATCGATCGCCGCAAACAGGTTGACGCCGCTGTCCTGACCGCGCAGGGTGTACCCTCCGACGTTCAGCGTCATCTGCGCCTGAACACGGTTGCCGCTCGACCGGGCCGATGTTCGGGACACCTCGACCTTGGCATCGCCTATGTTCCGCAGGTGCCTTTGGATTCGGTTGAACTTCTTCTGTATGTAGTCTTCGGCTGCGGGGTTAAGGTCAATGTTCTTGGCGTGAATGTTGATGTCCACAGCGATGACCTCCTTTCCGGAGCGGGCCTGCCGTCTTGGGCCGGATTGGCCGGTCAACGACGGCGAATTGATGGGGGAACGAACCCCTATTGTGTTAATTGTATTGGCCTACCGAGGGTCGGGCAAGCCGAGAGCGGCGCCAGATGTCAGGGATTGTGGACCAGGCGGAGATCGGCGGAGATTGATTCGCGGTCGGAGTCTCCCGATGTCCCTGAATCTCGCTCGGCCAACTCCCGTCTGCTGAGGCGGTCGAATCGCCCGCCGGCCGGAGCGGCCGGGTCGCCGGACGATAGGAGCGCGCCCGGTCCCACGACGCTGTGGACCGCATCGGATAGCTCAGACGCGCTTTTTCGTCGCTTGAGCGACGCCAACGCGGAGGCGCGGAGGGAGTCGCCCCTCTGTCCTAGCAGCCATGCGGCCCGCATCCTCAGCAGGCGCGAGACTCGGCTCGCGATGTATGCCTCGACCAATATCCGCGCTCGAATCGGGTCGGCGCCAAGCGGTCGCCCGCCGGACTTGCTGGTGCGGGCGTAGTCCAACAGCGTATCGGTCTCGATCTCCACCCAGGTCGGCAGGTCGGCGCCGGGGTGTGTCGAGACTTGCGTCGACAGTACCCGGTGACCCTCGCCCTCTGCGCCGAGCGCGTTGGACTTGAGCACCCAGACCTCGTCGAACTCGACTGTACGCGGCGCGCCCGCGGACATCGTCTTCGAGTGCGGGAGAGATACTCCGGCTGTGGCCGCGTCGATGACGAGTGAGACCGGCATCTCCGGTCCGTCGCCGTCTGACACCAGCGCAAGCGTCCACAGTAGGTCCGGAAGCGCGTCGATGCCCGTGAACAGCCCGGCGCCACTGACGACATAGGCGTCCCCGTCGGGAGCCGCAGATACGCCCACCGAGTCGGTGTCGAGCAGCCCGCCATCGTCTGGCCGCGACGAGACGGCGATCCTGTGCTTCCAGACGCGAAGCGCGCCCCGGGCCAGCGATCTGCCGAGCGAGTCCTTCTGCTCGCCGGTTCCCCAGCTACGCAACGCGGTCCTCAGCGATTGGGCCTCGCCTTCGACCAGCGACAGCAGCCCACGCCTGTTCAGCTCCTCCAGGACAATGACAGTGAGGTCAGGGGGTAACCCGGCCCCGCCTTCGTCCTCCGACTCCGATGGCGCGAGCCATCCCTGTCTGCCGAGCTGTGTCGCGAGCTGTGTGACCGCCCGCGCGCCATCGGGCGAGTCGAGCAGCGCGTCCAGGTTTGCGGGAGCGTTCCGGTCCAGCCAGTCCGACACACGGACACGAAGCTCCTGCTGCTCCTCCGTATAGTGGTATGAGAAGTCCATTTCGACCGGGACAGACCTGGCTACGTCCGAAGCTCCGCGTTCAACTCCCGTCGAAGCTGGCGCATGATGTCGCCCTGGAACCTGTCCACCTGCTCCGAAGTCAGGGTGCCACGGTCAGACTGGAATACGACCCTGAAGGCCACAGACTTGCGGCCCTCCGCCACTCCTTCGCCGCTGTAGATGTCGAACGGTGTGCTGCGCACAACCAGCGCGTGCCGTTCGATGATGTCCTGTATCCGTGCGGCAGGCACGTCGTTATTCACGATGATCGCCAGGTCTCGGTAGGACTCCGGGTATCGATTCGACCCCTGATACGTGAGGTCCACCGCGTCGAGCGCCGCCAGCAGCGCGGATAGACTGATCTCGAACATCGCCACCGGGTACGTATCCAGGTCGAAGCTCTCCAGAACGCGGCCCCGCAACTCGCCGATCACGCCGAGCGTCGTCTCTCCGGAGGCGATCCTGGCCGTCCGTCCACTCTGCATAATCGAGTCCTCGGACGTCCCGTAGGCGGCCTCGATTCCGAGCTTGCCAAGCAGGTACTCAACGACGCCTTTTGCATCATAGAAGTCCATGTTGGAGTCTCCGACAAGCCAGGAAGCCGGATGTCGCGGGCCTGAGACCACACCGACCAGCATCTCCAGCTCGTCCGGCAGCTCGCGCTCCTTGGCCTCCGGTTTCGGGATGTACACACGCCCGACCTCGAATACCCGGATGCCGTCGCCCGACGCGATTCGCCGGTTGTACGCGAGCGTGTTGAGGACGTTTGACCGCAGGCTGGTTCGCATGTACTCCCATTCCCGGCTCAGCGGGTTCGCTATGCGGAGCGGCGGGTTGGCCTCGTCCAGCGCGTCCACCCTGGACAGGTTCTCGCGGGTGGTCGGGGAGTATGAGATCGTCTCCTGCATCCCCGCTGCCGCGACGAGATCTCGGACCAGCTCCTTGAGTTGCGTCATTGGCCGCGGCTGCCAGTGGGGGACGGCAGTCGCGAGCATTGTGGTCGGCAGCGAGTCGTATCCGACGATCCGGGCGACCTCTTCAACTAGGTCGTCCTCAATGGATATATCCGAGCGCCAGTAGGGTACTTTCAGCCACAGCGTGTCGGTGCGCTCAGCAGATGGCGCCGCCTCCACGGCCTCGATCAGGTCGATCAGGCCGCCCGGCGCGTCGGCCTCCTCGAATCCGAGCGACTTCAGGACCCGCCTGATCTGCGACATCGGGTAATCGACTCCGAGCACCTGCCTCATTCGTGCGCGGCTGAGCTGCACCAGCGGCGGCTCGCGGCGGGTTGGATAGAGGTCGATGATGCCCCTGGCCGCGGCGCCGCCACACAGATCAACGATGAGCTGCGTGGCGCGTCGGAGTCCGATCGGCGCCAGCGCGGCTCGGATGCCCCGCTCGAACCTGTCCGAAGCGTCGGTCCGTATCCCCAACGCCGTTCGGGTCCGACGGGTGTTGACCGCGTCGAAGCTCGCCGACTCCAGAAGCACGGACGTAGTATGCTCGGTCATCTCCGTATTTGCGCCGCCCATAACCCCGGCGAGTCCGATTGGATCCCGCGAGTCCGATATCGTCAGCATCGGCGGGCTGAGCTTGCGGTCTTCGCCGTCCAGGGTGGTCAATGTTTCACCCGATCTGGCGGCTCTGACGATCACGGTGGCGTCCGCACACCGGTCGAAGTCGAAGGCGTGCAGCGGCTGGCCGTACTCCAGCATGACGTAGTTGGTGATGTCCACCACGTTGTTGATCGGACGAAGGCCGGCCCTCGTCAGCGCGTCTTGCATCCACCTCGGCGACGGCCCGATGGTCACTCCGGTCACCAGGCTTGCCGTATAGCGGTAGCACAGCTCCGGGTCGGCGATCTCGATCGTCACCGCGTCCTCGATGTCAGGGCCGTCCTCAGCGTAGCTGAGGTCTGGCTCCACAACTCGCTCGCCGTTGATCGCGGCGACCTCATGGGCTATGCCGAGGACTGACAGGCAGTCCGGGCGGTTGGATGTGACCTCGGCGTTCAGGACCGCATCTCCCAGGTACTGGGCCAGCGGTGTACCTACCGGAGCGTCGTCGTCCAGGACCAGGATGCCGTCGTGGTCTTCTCCCAGCCCCAGCTCAAGCGACGAGCAGACCATCCCCGCTGACTCCACACCGCGAATGCGGGCCCGTTTGAGCGTTTCCACCTTCCCGGAGCGTGGACTGAACAAAGCCGCCCCCTCTCTGGCGAAAGCGATCTTCTGGCCCGCGGCCACGTTGGGCGCTCCACAAACGACCGTGGCCGTTTCACCGTAGCCGGTGTCCACGGTCGGCAAGCTGAGCCGGTCCGCGTTGGGATGGGGATCGACCCGCAGGACGTGGCCGACCACCACAGATTCGGGGTCCCAGTCCGCGCCGATGGTCTCAATGCCGTCGATCTCGGTGCCAGCCATCGTGAGCTTGTGTGCCAACTCCTGGGGGGAGTCCGTGACGGGTACGTAGTTCTTGAGCCAGGATATGGGTACTAACATTTGTTTCCTTTGGGGCTTGGGTATCCGGCCAAACGGGAAGGGCGACCTGCCGGTCGCCCCATCTCGTTTACGAGCGGCCGGAGCGACTATGGCTAACTAAACTGGCGCAAGAACCGGAGGTCGTTGGAGTAGAACAGCCGTATGTCGTCTATCCCATGCTTCAACATGGAGATGCGCTCCGGTCCCATGCCGAACGCGAAGCCGGTGTAGATGTTGGGATCGTACCCGACGCCCTCGAGCACCCTGGGGTGGACCATGCCCGCGCCCATGATTTCGATCCAGCCGGTGTCGCTGCAAACTCTACAGCCCTCACCGTCACACAGGAAGCAGTCGATCGACATGTCCACGCCAGGCTCGACGAACGGGAAGTAGTCGCACCGGAAGCGGACCTTGCGGTCCACTCCGAAGACGCGACGGGCGAACTCGTACAGCGTCCCTTTCAGGTCGGTCATCGTGATGCCGCGGTCCACAGCCAGACCCTCGATCTGGTAGAAATGCCACTCGTGTCTCGGGTCTGTCGCCTCATAGCGGTAGCACTTGCCCGGTATCACGACGCGCACCGGCGGCGCGGTACTCTCCATGATCCGGGCCTGCATCGGCGACGTGTGGGTACGCAGCAGCATTGGCCGCTCGCCATCCTCGTTCTCGTAGTCGATCCAGAGCGTGTCCCACATGTCACGAGCTGGGTGGTCTTTCGGGATATTGAGCATCTCGAAGTTGTAGCGGTCCCACTCGATCTCAGGACCCTCGACGACGCTGAATCCCATCGAGCCGAACGCCGCACAAATCTCGCGCACCACACGCGTCGTCGGGTGGAGGCCGCCCCTGGGAATCGGCCAGCCGGGCAGGGTGACATCGATCGACGTGCCGGGTCCGGCGGCTTGAGCCTCTGCCCCTTTGAGCGCATCCTCGCGCTCCGTCAACGCCTCCTGCAAGATCGCGCGGACGGCGTTGGCCGCCGCTCCTATCCTCGGTCGCTCGTCAGCCGGCAGCGACCCCAGGCTGCGCAGAAGCTGTGTCAGCTCGCCGCGCCGACCCAGGTACACGATGCGCCATTCGTCCAACGCAGGCGGGTCGGACGTTGACGCCAACGCCTCCAGGGCCCTGGACTTCAACGCATCGATTCGCTCGGTGGTTACAGATTCACTCATTCGGAGTCCAATCGCATAGTCTCGAAGTTCTTCCAGATTATAGGTTTGGCCCGAAACGAGGGTCAAGGAGCGGAGACGATCAGTTCTTCAGCAGCATACCCGGCTGGCACCCACGACAGTAGCTCGTGATGCGCTGGTTGGCCTGTAGCTGCGTGATCGCCCTGCCGCAGCGCGGGCACGGATCGCCGCCGCGATTGTGAACGCTGAGAAAGTCGCGCACCTTGTGGTCTATCCGGTCTCCCATACGCTCTCGCACCTGCTCGATCGAGTCGAGAATGACCTGTCGCGCGGAGTCGTAGATGCGTCGGAGCTCGTCTTCGGACAGCGCCTTGCGTCGCTTGAACGGATAGACCTCTGCGGCGAAGAGGATCTCGTCAGCGTAGGCGTTGCCGATTCCGGAGATCACCTGACCGCGGGTGAGCACGCCCTTTATCTCACCGTGGAACCGCTTCAGGCGGCCCTTGAAGTCCTCGAAACTGAAGTTGTCCAGAACGTCTGGACCCTGCTCGGCCAGGCCGGGCACCTGGTCGAGCATGTCGTCGGGAAGGTAGTAAAACTGTCCCATCTGCCGGTCGTCGGTGTATCGGAGGTCAACGTCGTCCTCGATTCGGAAGCGGACACAGGTGCGTTTCCAGACGCGGGTGCGGCTGGGACAGTACTGGAGTCCGCCGGTCAGTTTGGGATTGATGACGACGTGACGCCCACCTGACAACCGGAACAACAGAAACTTGCCGCGTCGTTCAACCGCCTCGAAAATCCGACCGACCGGGTCCTGCTCCGGGTCGCCCGCCAGCGACCGCACCATCGGTTTCAGCACGTTCGCCGCCACGATGCGATTGCCGGGCAGACGCATCCGCAGAAACTCCGCTATAACCTGCATCTCAGGGGCTTCCGGCACGAGGTCACCTCCCTGTCCCTGTCAGTCCGGCTCCATCCACCCAAACTTGCGGAAGCTGATGCGGCCTCGGTCGTCGAACGCCACCCCCTCCTCCTGTAGCAGCTCCCGCTGGAGTTGGCTGCCGTGACCGGTGCTGCGCGGGCTCACCATCCCCTTGTGGTTGATTATCCGCTGCCATGGGACGTCGCTATCGAACTCCAGCGACGCGAGACAGTAGCCAACCATCCGGGGTGTACAGTCGCCGACGATCAGCGCGATCTGCCCGTAGGTAGCCACCTGCCCATATGGGACCTGGCGTATCACATCGATGATCCGCTCATATATGGGGGATCTGTCTTCCGGTTCGAGCATCATCACCGCGGATGTGTTTACGGCAGACTCCGTTGACTGCGGATGATAGCACGGGTGCCGCATCGTCCCGCGACCCGTCACGGCCTCAGCTTGTAACCACAATCAGAACAAGGCTATCATGAACCGTCTGCGTGGGCAGGGGTCACGCGCATCGGAGCGCAGTCCGCAGTCCCCTGCCTCCGGTCATGGGCCGGTAGCTCAGCTTGGCCAGAGCACCGGACTTTTAATCCGGGTGTCCTGGGTTCGAATCCCAGCCGGCCCACCATTTTTGACGGTAGACAGAACCGAGCCGTTCAGGGCCACCTTTTCGGCGGCCCTTCCCGGTATCAGGGAATCGTCGGGCATGGGCACGGTGTAGCGCATGAGGGCGTCGCCGGGCATGACGACGATCTCCTTGACGAAGGACTCGATGAAGGCCCTGCGCTCGGTCAGCTCGCTCTCGTTCAGGAAGTCTCTCATGTCCTTGGCGTAGGCGGTGATGGTCTCCACGTCGTCCAGGACGGCCCTGCGGTCGGCCAGGATGGCCCTCGCCTCCGCCGCCGCGTCCTCCAGGCGCTCCTGCCGGTCCCGGTGCTCCTTGATGCGGCCTGCGGCGTCGGCCATGTCGATGTCGGTCGTCTCGATGACGTGCCAGATGCGGCCCAGCTTCCGCTTCACGTCCTCAAGCTCATCCTCGACGGTCTCCAGTCGCTTGCGCTGCTCCCGGGCCACGCCGTCCATCTCCTCGTCCACGACTTTCACCAGCTCGGTGATGCTGCTCTCGGTTAGGATGTTGGAGCGAATCTTGCCGACCACCAGCTCCTCAAAGCGGCGGGCGTTGAGCCTGGGGGTGTCGCAGGCGTCCTTGCCCCGCTTCATTATCGACTGGCAGACGTAGTAGGCGAACTGTCCGCTCTTGGCGTCCTGGCCGCTGAGCGCCCTGTTGCACGCCTTGCACTTGACCAGTCCGCTGAGCAGGTAGGTGCTCCCGACCCTGCGGGGGTGCGCCCTCTTGGGAGCGCGGGAGCGCATCAGCCGGTTCACGCGGCGGAAGCGGGTCTTGGAGACGATGGAGGGGAACGCCTTGTCCACCCGCACCGGCTCATCCTTGCCCTTGCCCTTCGCGCCCCAGACCAGGGCGCCCGTGTAGACCTCGTTTCTGAGGATGAAGTGGATGCCGTTCTTGGACCAGAGCTTCCCCGCAGGGCTGGCGATGCCCTCGTCGTTGAGGGCCTGGGCGATTTTCAGCATCCCCGTTCCGGCCTCGGCCATGTCGAAGATGCGCTTGACCACGCGGGCCGCGTCGGGGTCGGGTTCCAGGGTGGGCCTCTTCTTGGGTCCGTCCTGCACCATGACCCTGTTGTAGCCGTAGGGCGTCCTGCTGGCGACCCAGAAGCCCCTGGATGCCGCCTCCCGCATCCCCCGCGTAACCTCCTGGGCAAGATTTTCGCTGTAAAATTCGTCCACGGACTCGATGATTCCCTCAAGGAGCTTGCCGGTGGGGGTGTCATCGGCCTGCTCGGTGATGGACACCACCCGGACGCCCTTGCGCCGTAGCATGGACTTGAAGGCGACGGCGTGCTCCCGCTTGCGGGTGAATCTCGAAAACTTCCATACCAAAATCTCCCGGAAGGGAGCGTTGGTCTTGCTGGCCGCGTCGATCATCTTGCGGAACTCGGGGCGGTCGGCGATGCGACCGCTCTCGGCCTCGTCCACGTACTCGCGGGCGACGATGTAGCCGTTCTTGCGGGCGTGGTCCCTGAGCGCCCTGAGCTGGGCGGCCACGGACAGGTCCACGTCCTGGCGGTCGCTGGAGACCCTGGCGTAGAGGGCTGCGGGGGTGTAGTCGGCGTTCTGGTTCATGGGTGCCTCCTCCTTGCTCATTCCTGTTCGTTCCTGCGGGCCTTCGCCCGTTGACGGCGCTCGTGCCGCAGCCACTCCCGTTCGTCCATGTACAGGCGGATGGCGTCTCGGAGGAACTCGCTCACGGTGCGGCCCTCCTCGTCGACCACCTGCTGCACCTGCTCCGCCATCTCCGGGGGCATTGAGAAGCTGATGACCTTGGACTTTCTGGGCATGGACTCTCTCTCTTTTTTGCCTTCCTGTGTATTACAATATCATACTCCTGCCATGAACGCAACGGCCGGGCGTCTGTAAGAGGGCCTCCAAATCGGGTAAAATGGGATGGTAGAAATAGCAATGGAGAGGCTTCCCTATGGGGACTTTCAAGTGGCCGCTGCGGATTGCCAGCATGGACGGCCAACAGGCCCGGGACATAGAGGCGACGGTGGACACCGGCGCATCGTTCACGACGCTTCCCTCGAACCTTCTCCGCGAGTTGGGTATCGAGGCCACGGGCAAGCGCCGGTTCCTGCTGGCGGACGGGCGTCGCATCGAGATGGACTACGGCCAGGCGTGGGCCACGATAGACGGGGAGAGCGTGGTCACCATCGTAGTGTTTGGAGAGGACGAGGCCCCTCCGCTGCTGGGGGCCTACACCCTGGAGGGTCTGGCGTTGGCGGTGGACCCGGAGGCTCAACGGCTGGTCCCCACTCACATGATCCTGTACTAGGACGTTGCGGCGCTCGCCGCGTACCTTCTTCCCGCACATCTCAGTCTCCCGGCCCCTACGGGGCTCATCAGTCCTCCTCCTCGGCGTCGTCGTCTACGGTGAGGGAACCGGCCCCGTGCTTTCGCATGTAGGAGCGGATGGCGACCCTTGCCCAGATGCGCAGGCCCTTGCGGATGAGCCTCCGCTGCTCCGGGGTGTAGGACACCTCCGGGGCGTCCTCGCCCGTCGTCTCCTCTCCGTTGTGTTCGTTTTGTCCGGTGGTATCTTTCATGGTGCATAGTCGCAGCGGCGAATCGGTTGGGCCGCTGGCCTCTCGTTTCAGGTCTGTGACAGGCCGCCTGCGCCGACGGAAGGGGCGAGCGCAGGCGGCGTCGGTTCCGGCCCCGCCGCGCCGCCGTTGCGCGGTGCGCCCGGCGGGGCCTCCGGTCTAGCTAACGTCCTCGAAGAGGGTCATCTGAAAGCCGTCGCCCATGAGGATCTGGACGCCTCCGGGGACGCGGCTGGCGAAGCGCAGGAGGGAGAGCATGGCTCCCCCACCGGGCTCGACGCCCCTGCGCCACCTGCGCAGCTGCTTGGGGTCCACGCCGAGGGCTCTGGCCATGCCGCGCCAGGAGAGGCCGCTGGCCTCCTTGAGGCGCACGAGGCACCGGGGGAAGTCCTCGGGGAAGACGCCGCTCTCTATGGGCAGCGCCAGGTCTTCGAGGGTGGTGTGGTGCGTGGTCCCGTTGTGACGGGACGGGTCGTTGAAGTTGTTCATTGCTACTCCTCCAATCTGAATAGGTCTCCGAACTCGGTCAGTTCCAGGGCCTTGAGCATCCGGCGGCGGATGCGACCGGAGGGCGAGCGCCCCGTGTTGACCAGCATCGAGACGTATCCGGGGCTGACCCCGATCTCCCTGGCGAGCCAGTTCTGGGAGCGGTTCAGCAGAGCGAGCCGCTTCCAGACGGCCGCCGTATCGAGCCGGACAACAGTCCGTCCTCCGCGCCTCCGGGGGCCTTTCGATTGGTTGGCGTCTTTATGTTTCATATCTTCCCGTCCCTCGTCTTTCATTGAGGCGGCAGGGCCTGGGTCGAGTTCCAGTCGCCGGGGGAGCGCCATGCGCGTCCCAGCGGCCCCAGGGCGTCGGTGGCCTCCCTGTGGGACACCCACAGGGGCACGTTTACTCTCGATTCGTGCGTCTCCTCCCGCGCCACGCGCAGGAAGTGGGTGGCGGCGATGTCGTCGTCGAAGACGACCAGGACCGCGGGTCTCGCGCCGTGGTCGTCGGTGGGCCTGTGAGATGAGTAGTAGCGCAGATATGGAGCGAGACGCTCCGACATGGTTGAGGGCCGTACCGCGCGGCGCTCCCACTCCAGGAAGAAAGGCCAGGTAGTCTCGTCCCTTCTGAGCACGCCGAAGGCGTCGGGGTTGACGGCGCGCGCCCGGTCGTCGTGCCGGAAGTGGCGGGAGGCCCTCCTGGGCGGGTCGAGCTGGACGACCTCCCACCCCAGGAGGGGGGCCTGGGCGGTGAGCGCGGCCAGGAAGCCGTGGACGGCGGCGGTGTGCTCGATGTTCCTGAGAAGCTGGCGGCTCCTGCCGCCGGACAGGTTGCGCCACTCGAAGGGGGCGTCGGGGTCCTGCGGGGCGATGCTCCACCGCCTCCTGGCCAGGACTACGGAGGTGCGGTCCCTGCGGGCCAGCAGCGCCAGCCCCCGGTCGGTGAGGGCCAGCCGTCCGCCCCTGTCGCGGTGGCGGGCTGCGAGGCCGAATCCTTCGAGGGGTATGACGACCTGGGACGCCCTCTGGGGCGTCACGCCCATCAGCCCGGCCAGCTCATCGAGGGCGGTCCAGGGCCAATCGGATATCAGGTCCAGGGCGCGCTTCTCGGCGGAGCTGAGGGTGACGGGCAGCATGTGGTCGGGGATGTCCGCCGCCGCTGCCCTGCCGGAAAGGTCGGAGGGCGCGTCGGCCCGTCCGGGTTCCGGCTCGTGGGGCAGCCCGCCTCCGGGGGCCGCCCGTTCCAGCTCGTAGCGCAGGGAGATGTCGGCGCTGATCTCCGAGGGCGTCCATATCCGCTCGTCCGCCCCGGCTCGCACCACCTCGCGTTCCACGGCGAGAAGGGCCGGCACGTCGATGTTCGACAGCACCCTGCGGGCGTGCCTGAGCCGCACGTCGTCGGCCATGAGGATGAGGAGCGTTCCGGGGATGGGGCCGCCTTGCAGCCGCATGAGCCGCCCGGAGAAGCCCGACCTGTCGGCGGTGAGTCCCTGCCGGACGATGCCCACGGTCCTCCCGTCGGGCAGCGTCATGGCGGCGTCGAGGGGGATGGAGCGGTACCAGCGGAACCGGATGGGGTAGGCCACGTCCGAGACGGCGGAGGCCAGGTGATATATGACGGCCACGGCGTCGAGGCGCTCCATCAGGCTGCGCCGCCACTGGGCGGACACGGGATGGGAGCGCACCAGCTCGTCTAGCGACATGCCCTCTTCTTCGGCGAGCCTGCGCAGGCCGGATTCGGTGAGGTGGAATCTGCGGGCCTGGGGGACCAGCTCCGTGGCGTGGAGCACGGAGGCGCAGAGGCCGGAGGCTTCCAGCCTCTCGACAGCCTCGTAGACCGCGCCCCTGGACCGGCCGGTGACGGCGACCATCTCCGTCCTGTCCAGGAAGGGCATGGACGCCAGGGCGCGGAGCAGCCGGGCCTCGCATCCTTCGGGTCTCATTCCCCGGCCTCCTCTCCCTGCTCGTCGTTTTCGAGGTCGTCTATGCCCTTGCGGTAGTCGTCCACCTTCCTGTGGCCGTCGGCGTCGCCGTAGTCCACCCGCCTGTGGGAGACCGTGTATGCGGAGGCGGCCTCGCGGATGCGGTCGGCGACGGCGGCTTCTCCCTCCTCGGGCTTTCTGACCATCATCGAGAAGGCGGGCATCCGCTCCGTCCCCACGGTGGCGCGGACGTAGCAGTGGTGGACGGGCAGCGAGGTGATGTCGTCCTCGGTCACGCGCTCCTTGCCCAGCTCCCACACCAGCGTCCTGGCGTCGTTGCCAGCGACCTGGAAGACGGCCAGGCAGCCCACGTTGGCGAGCAGGGTGTCGCGCATGGTGCGGGAGAGGTCGTCCAGCTTGGCGAGGCTCTGGGTGGCGAGGACGAAGGACGCTCCGAACTTGCCCAGCTCGGAGAGCATCGACTCGTAGTCCACGCCGGGCATCGACTGCATCTCGTCCACCACCACCAGCGCGCCCCGCCGCTCCCTGAGCGTCACGCTTCCCTGCTCCCGGATCACCGCGTCCACGAGGTTGAGGAGGGACGCGCCCACCAGGGCGGCCACGTCCCTGCCGACGACTCCCTGGGCGGTGGAGACGAGCAGGACGCCGCCGTCGTGGATCGTCTTTCGCAGGTCGATGGTGGAGCGGCGCTGGCCCAGGATGGCCCGCGCCCGCTTGGAGGACGCGTAGTAGGAGAGGCGGGTCTGGACGGGCGCCAGGGCCTCGGCCCGGTACTGGCGGTGCCAGCTGCCGAAGTCCCTGGCCCACCACTCCAGGAGATAGGGGTCGGAGACCTTCTTGAGCACGTCCTTGCGGAAGGGCTCGTCCGACAGGAGCTTGAGGCCGTCGAGGATGGTGTACTGCCTGTCCGCCTCCACCTGCTCGTTGGCCTCGTGAAGGGTCTTCACCGTCTGTTCGAGGATGGACTGCATCCTCGGCCCCCACTGCTCCCAGAGGCCCTTGGCCACGCGCACCACCGAGTCGGCGGTGCGGTCCCGGTCGGCGAAGACGCGGGTGTCCAGCAGGTTGATGCCGGGGGAGCGCGTCTCGTCGGACAGGTCGATGAGCCGCACCCTGCCGACGAGGGACTCGGGGACGTGTTCGAGGATGCCTGCCACCAGGTCGGTGTGGGGGTCTATGACCACGATGGCGTCGCCGTCCCTGCCCTCGGCCTTCTCCCTCATCTTGTGCGTGACGAGGTGGTGCATGAGGGTTGACTTGCCCATGCGGGTGCGGGCGACGTAGAGGTGGTGACGCCGGAGCAGGTCTGCGGGGAAGCGGATCTCCCTCTTCGCCCCTGCGGTGGTGTCTCCCACCAGCGCGCCGCCCCTGACGCCCTTCGCCGAGGGGCTGAGCGCCCTCGCGCCGGAGCGCTCCACCAGGGGCGTCTCGTCGCCTGCGCCGGGCGGGTGCCAGAGGCAGGCCGCCTCGCGGACTCCCAGGACGCTGCGCCTCCCGAACAGTCCGGGGCCTGCCGGGTGCAGCATGTCCGGGTTGGGGACGGCCGGCTTTACCTTCCCCACCTTGAACCGCGCCCCTGCGGGGTTGTCGTAGTGGCGGTAGGCGGCGGCCACCGTTCCCAGAAGCTCCCTGGCCCGCTGCGGCTCGGCGTCCGCGGGCACGACGGCGACGACCTGAAGCTCGGCGTCGAAGGCGATGCGGGAGACCTTCTCCTTGATGAGCAGGGGGTCTTCCACCCGCTTGCGGGCCTTCTTCCAGCGCCACCATCCCCAGCCGCCTGCGGCCAGCCCCAGGACCGTTCCTGCGCCAAGGAGCGCCGCCTTCCATATCTCCCCGTCCTGCACCCACAGGTAGCCCTTGAGGGCGGCAAGCGCGCCCAGGCCGAGGACGGCCATCGTCACGCCGTCCATTTGCAGGGGCTTGGTCTGGTAGGTGTAGGCGGGCTCCCTGGGCTCCATGCCGGGCCGCTTGTGGGCCTTCTCCATGTGGGGCTGCGACCAGTCGGGGCCCAGGGAGCGCAGCAGCAGACGCGCCACCACCCGCTCCCTCTCGTGGAGGGCCGACAGAGCGCCCATCAGGGCGATGAGGGGGTCCGAGCCGGGGTCGAGCAGGTCGTCGTCCCTGAAGGTCCTCAGGGGGACGTACTCGGGGCCGTCGGCCCGCAGCGTGATCGACCACGCCTGCTCGCCTTCGTCGAGGCGTAGGGGATCGTCCTCCGGCTCCACCTTCTGGATGCGTGCCTGGGGGTAGTGGGCCGAGAGCTGGCCCCGCACCACCTGGTCGTCCAGGCAGCGGGCCATCAAGATCACGCCGTCCACGTCCCCGGCCAGCTCCAGGGAGAAGGGCTCGGGCACGGCGATGGACTGGAGGAGGTTCTCCACGCCCAGGAGCGTGCGCTCCCCGGCCCTCGGCGGCGTCACCGCCAGCAGGACGGGGCCTTTCTTCTCTTTGTCGTCTCCAAACAGGATGTTCTTCGGGTTCAGCTTCAATGCTCTACTCCTCTCTATTGGCGTTCTCTCTGCGTGTCCGTCGTTGCGTTCTCTACCTGTGCTGGCCCGGCCGCCACTCGATGACCGCCGTCTCCTCCGGGGTCGCCTCGATGCGGACGGGGAAGCGGTTGCCCCTTCGCCAGCAAGCAGGCCGTCTCCGCGAGGGCAGGAGAGCAGCCAGCGCTGGAGGTCTTCGGGCAGGTCGAAGGCGTCGCCCACGGTGCTTATGGCGGCGGCGTCCTGCTGGAGGAGCAGCTTGAAGGCGGCGTTCTGGAGCAGGGCGCGACCGGAGTGTCCGGTGATGGTCCTCGACGTGTCCTCGGAGAGATAGGTCCTGCACGTCCTGGGTGATGAACTGGAGGCCCAGGCGGTGCTTGCGCGCCCGCTTCGCCATGCTGACCATGAAGGCCGCGCCCTCGGGGTGCTGCATGATCGACCACACCTCGTCCACGACCAGCAGGCGGGGCTTGGGGTCCTGGGCGGCCGCGGCCCACACCGTCTCGGTGCAGACCATCGCGGCGGCGGGGCGCAGCTCCGGTTCGAGCAATCGAAGGTCGAAGACCGTGACCAGGGCCTCGTTGCCCAGCAGGTCGTCGCCCTCGTCGGACAGCAGGTGGCGGAGGCTGCCGGTGGCGAAGGGCCGCAGCAGCCTTGCCAGATCGGGGTCTCCCGCCTCGTCTTCCTGAAGGTGCTTGTAGAAGTCTCGGAAGCCGGTGCGCTCGCGGGGTTTGGCGTAGTAGCCCGCCAGGGCGTGGTCGAGGGAGGCCCTGCGCTCCGCGCCGAGGCTCTCTCCCACCATCACCTCGATGAGCCGTCTCAGGCTGCCGATGCGCTGGAGCATCTCCTCGGAGTCGCCCCGCTCGATGACGAAGGGGTTCATGCCCTCGCCCGGCACGCCGGGGGACAGCACCCTGCCGCCCGCTGCGCGGGCCATGTCCGCGTACTCGCCTTCGGGGTCGATGACGTAGGCGGTGACGCCGCGAGTGATGCCGCGCAATACTCCCAGCTTGGTGGCGAAGGATTTGCCTGAGCCGGAGCGGGCCAATACCGCCGTGTTCGCGTTCAGGTGGGTGCCGTCCCAGGGGTCGTAGACCACGGGGGAGCAGGCCCGCATGTCGATGCCGTAGAGGGTGCCGCTGCGGGTGTCCAGGTCCGGGGGCGAGAAGGGGAAGAGACGGGCGATGCTGGACGTGTCCAGCGTCCGCCACTCGGCGACGGCGTTCAGGCCCAGGGGCAGGGTGGACAACAGGCCCTCGCGCTGGCGGAAGGCCAGGTTGTCCAGCTTGCCGAGCGTGGCGGCGAAGTGGGCCTTCGCCCGCTGGGTCATCTCCTTGAGCGCCGCCTCGTCCCTGGCGTGGAGGGTGACGGACAGGGACGCATGAAACAGCCTCTCCCTGCCCCGCTGCACCTCGTCCCTCAGCCGGGTGATGTCCTCCAGGGCGATCTCCGCCTCGGGGGACATGGTGCGGCCCCGCTTGAAGGAGAGGGACTGGGCCGACTCGAAGCGGACCTTCTGCCACTCCAGCGTCCTCGCCGCCTGCTCAGCCGGTATCGGGCCGACGTGGACGGACAGGTCCATCGGCGCTCCCGCCGCCATGAGCCCTTGCAGGAAGCCGGGGGCCAGCGAGCGGGGCCACTTGCCCAGGTGGAGGGAGCGGACCAGCCGGTCTCCGACGCGCACGTCGCGCCGGCCTATCTCCACCTCGACGGGACTCTCCTCGTCGAATTCGGAGGGGGAGCCGCCGAGGGCTGCGGCCACCAGGAACATGCGGAGCTGCCTGCCCTTCAGCCGGTGGACGGACAGCCCGGCCCGTGCCAGCAGGCCGCGAAGATCGTCGATGCGGGCCGCCTCGCACACGGCGTAGAAGCGCCGGTCGAGGATGCCGTCGCGGGCCTCAAGGTCGGTCAACAGACGCCGTAGGGACTCGGCGGCGGCCCTCGTCTGCGGGGGAAGGTCCTCCGGTTGGGACTGTTGCAGCTTCTCCCGCATCCCTGCCAACCGTGGCGGGTGCTGGCGGACGAGAAGCTGAGCGGGGAAGTCCAGGGCGTTGAGCGCCCCGGCGAAGGCTCCCAGCTTCGGCTCGTCTATTTCGAGACCCATCACCTCGCACACGCCGAGCTTCACCCCGTCGAGGCGCACCGGGCCGTCGTCGTCCAGGTGCGACAGCATGAAGAACGGGGGCAGCTCGGGGAGCGGCTTGGGGACCGGAGTCGTTGCCTCAGTGCTCTGCGGGTTGGCCGGAAGCCTCTCTTCCGGCGTCTCCTGCGGAGCGCCGGTCTCTCTCGTTGCGGTCTCCGTTCCTCGCCTTGTGATTCGTTCAATCAGCTTCTTCAATTCGCTCGTTTCCTTTGCTCTATGGGGTTGGAAAGGATGGGATGATGCCGCTGCTCAGCAGCGCGGCGACGCCCTTGGCCGACAGCACCAGCACGAGGCCGACGACCGCCATGACGACGGCGGCCTTGGCCCTGCCGCCGCCACGCTCCTCGCCTCCCTCGGCCATCAGGACGAATCCCGCCCAGACGATGGCGAACAGGCAGAGGCCGGAGGCGGCGTAGGCCATCGCCGTGAGCACGCGGTCGAACTGCTCCAGCATCGTGTCGTGCTCCTCCGGCGCAGCCCCCGTGAACACGAGGGCCGCGCCGGTGAGAATCAGCAGAGTCGCGGCGCGTCTCACCAGGGCCACTCCCAGCCCAATTGGTCGAACCAGCCGCGCAGCCCGTCGGCGGGCTCCTGCTCTGCTGGCGGGTCTTCCGGATCGGGCTCCGGCAGGACCAAGACGGCGAAGGGGTCGTCCGATCCCACGGCGGACGCGAGGCTTAGTTGCTCCTCGCGGGTGCGTGTGACCGGCTCTCGCTCCACCGTCTCGGCCTTGACGTGCTCCTTGTGCAGGACCTCCACCGTCACCTCCCTGGCGATGGTGGCGCTGGGGACGTAGGCGTAGGCCGTCGCGGTGGCGGACGCCGTGGCGCCGTCCTCGCAGGTGGCCGTCGCCGTCTCACTGTCGGAGTCGCTGTCCCCCGGGCGATGGAGGTGCACGGTCCTGGTGACCTGCTCCACCCGCTCCGGGTGGTGGGTGAGCACGGTCAGCGGGGGGATGGGGATGCTCAGGCTTGCCTCCAGGCTCACGTCCACGGTCACGGCGTGAATCGCCTCGCCCGCGGGCACGCCGAGCCGGAACCGGGTCTCGCCGTTGGGGACGAAGGGGACGCTGGTCTGCGACGCTCCCGTCGCAGCGGAGAGAGTCCCGACGATTGCCGTCACCTGGGCGTCCATGAGCGCGGTCTCGGTGACGCTCTCGTGTCCGGCCACCGTCTGAAGCTCCACCGGGTGCTCGATGCTCGTCACGCACTCGGACTCCACGACGCCGCTGACCGCTCCGGGCGTCCAGCCCAGGGAGGTCACGCGAAGGCCGCAAAGCTCCCCCTCCACGACCGGCAGGGGGAAGGGAAGCTGTGCTTCCTCGAAGGTCAGCGCCCCGGCCTGTCCCAGGGTGTCCTCCCAGGACACGGTGAAGGACGGCGCGGGACCGTGGAGGGGGAGCGAGTAGTCGATGCGCTCCCCCTGGGCCAGGGTTGCCGAGCCCCAGAAGCGCAGCCAGCTTCCCTCCGGCCCGCCGAATGCCCGCACCCGGATGTCCAGGGCGGTGGCGGCCCGCAAGGTGACGGCGGCGCGGTCGCCGGAGACGGTGAGCCCCTCGACGAATATCCGACGTCCCTCCACCGGCTCCGTGACCTCGAAGTCGATCTCGTCCCGCCAGTGGTCGTCGGCAAGGGCCGACTGCGGGACGGCCACGACAGCCGCCATCAGGACGGCCAGGGCCACGACCGGAATCCAGCCCATGCGGGGCTTCCGATTCCTCGTCTCCAGCGTCTCGGCCCGGTGGTCGTGACGCTGGCCCCTCCCTCCGTCCTTCCCCCTGCGCTTGCCGAACCAGCGCATGCGCCCGTTGCGGCGCTCCTTGTTCTTGCGGGTCTTCCTGTTCTTGCGCAGCCTTCCCAGCCCGCGCCCGGCGCGTTTCGCCATCAGGCTCACGGGGCCGGGGCCGCTCTTCACCGGCTGCGCCGGCGCGGGCGGCTCGGCCCGCACCAGCTGGGACACCGGCCCGGCGTAGCGCCGCGCCCCCAGCCGGTACTTCAAGAGGTCGGCGGCCACCAACGGCAGCCGCCGACCGCCTATCTTCCCCACGACCATCGCCACCCCCACCAGTCCGAAGACGACGGCCAGGGCCATGCGCACCTCGGACGGACCGACGGGGGCATAGCGGTAGGCCCCGTAGGACAGGGCGCACACGGCCACCACCGCAACGACCTGCGGGAAGGTGAACCCCAGCAGCACCCGGTCCTCGGCCTGGACGTGAGTCGGTACCTCGTGTTCTCTCATGTCTTTTTCCTCCCTTCTCACGTCCGCCTAGCTGTCGGCGGGTGCGTCCGGCGCTTCGGGTTCGGGCAGTACGTCGTCGATGTCGATTCCCGGGTCCACGACGGCGTTCATCACCAGCTCCACCACGCCGTAGGCGACCAGGGCCAGGACGATGCCCGCCAGGGCGGTCATCATTGCGCTCTTGCCTCGCTCCATCTGGTGGGGCGCTCCGCTGGCCGTGAGGTACAGGTACGCGCCGTAGATGAAGAAGCCGACGCCTATCGCTCCCACGACGCCCAGCAGGATTCCCACCAGGTTCGATATGGTCTGAGTCAGCTGTTCCATTCCTTCTTTCTCCTCTCTCGATTCGAGTGCTTTGCTCGTCTCTATCGGTCGGTGTCCGTAAGCTCCGTTTAGCTGCACATCTCTCCGCCTCCGTCGTGGTATTGCGGCTACTCGCCGCTGCTCCTGGGCTCGCCGCCGTCTCCCCCGCCTGCCGATGGGGTCGCCATCGAAGCCGCCGAGCTGAGGCCGCTGGCGGCGGCCGAAACGCCCGCGCTGGCCGCCATCGCTCCCACCGCCATGCCTCCCGGCCCTCCCGCCGCGCCGCCCGCCACCAAGCCGATGGTCCGGGCCGAACGCGCCAGCGACGAGGGCAGGTTCATGCCGAAGTAGAGCATCGAGAGCCAGGAGTCGAAGGTGCCCGCGTTGCCCATCATCGAAGGGACGCGGGTTGCCATGTAGACGAAGGCCAGGGACATGAGGAGCTTCCAGATCAGGTCCTGCACTGGCTCGAAGGCGGCGACCGACGCGAACTCGTTGAGGAAGCCGAAGCCGAGCGCAAGTGCGATGAGCTGCACCGCCTGCTGGAACACCGTCGTCATGAAGAGGCGCAGCCAGTGGCGTCCCCAGCCCGCCGTGTGGGGCAGAATCCACAGCCCCAACGCAATCGGGGCCAGGGCCAGGAGGATGTCGATGAGGGCCAGGCGCAGCACCATCTGCACGATCACGTAGAGGACGAAGAAGCCGTAGACCAGGTACAGCAGGGCGAGGACCTGGGCCATGCCCACGCTCCCGGCCTGCACCGCGGTGAGAAACGTGTTGAGGGGAGCCCTGAGCAGGTCTCCGGGGGTGACGTCGAGGGAGACGGCTATGAATCCGGACACGGCGTCGGCCACGTCCAGGACCAGGGCGCACCACCAGAGGGACGATGCGGCGGCCACGAGGCCGAGCACCAGTCGGGGCACCATCTCCCGCCATCCAGCCTGACGGGTCCCCAGGTGCTCGGCCATGATGAAGCTCAGCCCCATCCAGCCGAGGATGACCACCAGCGCGCCGGAGGTGACGGCCCAGACGACCATCCACGCCTGGCGCACCAGGTCGTGGGCGTAGGTGAGGTCTGCGGGGGTGCCGGTGAGGATGTCGCTCATCTGCCGGATTCCCTCCGGCAGTTGTCGGCGTCCTCGCCGCTGGCCCGCTCAACGACGCCGCAGAGGGTCCCGTGGACTCCCTCGATGACCCATCCGGCGAAGGCCCTCGCCCACCGCGCCGGGCTGAGCGCGCTCAGAATCTTGTCCCAGATGCGCCCCGGCTGGTGGATGGGGACGACGGCGTAGAACTCGCCCCGCTTGCCGTCCTCGGCGACGGCCAGCATCACCAGCAGGTAGGCCCGGTCACGGTCGAGCTCGGGGTGCTCGTCCAGGTCGGGGTACTCCCACGAGTACTCCCAGCCGTCCGAGCGCTTCTTCTCGCCCCCCTTGACCCGGTACATGGCGCTTATCCAGTCGCCGGTGTCGGCGTCCCTGACCGCGTAGAACAGGTCAACGATCTTGCGGTCGAAGACGGGGCGGGCGACGAACTCGCCGCCGCCCTTGCGCTCCACAAACTCCCGCTCGGCGTTGACGAGGGTCAGCTCGCTGCCGGGCGGGGCCTGAGCCAGGGCTAAGTTGCTAGCGGGGATTGCCAGGAGCGCCGCCAACAGCAGCGCGGTTGCCAGGGGCAGAAGCCGCCTTGCGGACCGGAGTTTCGATTTCAGCGCCAACTCGTTCACCTCCCTGCGGTTTGCTGCGGTTCACCGGACCGCGGCACTCGCAAAAGAGTGTGAACAAATCAAACGAGAAAAAAGACCTCCCATAGGGCCGCGCACTTCTGCGCGCCCTTATAGGCCCGCTCCCCCATAGGGCCGCGCACACTTGCGCGCCCTTATAGGCCCTCTTTTCGGCGGACTTTTTCGTGCAGTATTGGGGGTGTACAGGAAAAGGGGTTTTGTACCGGAGTGGTGCATGTGGGTCATTTCCTACCTGGAAGGTGGTACATCTCCCCCCCTACAGGAGGGTAATCAGTGAACACTTTGTGAAAGGGCCGGTTCCGGTCGGCTGGTACAAGTCGCACCTTTGAACGGGCCATTTTGTGCCACCGCCGGTGCGGGGCCTCTGGCACATAGCCCCTTCCTGAGTGGCCCGTTTTTGTGCCAGGGGTCGAGAGGGGGCGGAATCGGGGTCGGAGGCTATGGTCGAGTCGAGAGAAGGAGGATGAGCCATGAGAACCACGGAGCACGGCATCGAGAAGAGCAGGGACGTGGAGAACGTGCACCACATGCGGCTGATGACGCTGCTGCAAGAGCTGGTGCGGGAGAAGGGCTACAGAGGCGCGGCGCGGGTGCTGGAGTTGGACCGGCGGACGGTGACCACCTGCGCGACGACCGGGAGGCTGTCCCGGCGGGCGCGTCACGCCCTGGAGCGTGCGTTGCAGGAGGGCGTCGGGTCGGCGGCGGCACGTCAGCGGGAGCGCAACGACGGTCTGGAGGAACGGGTCGAGGCGCTGGAGAAGGGGCTGGCGAGCGAGGTGGCCTCGCTGGGCAAGGAGATGCGCAGGCGGATGGCAGCCGTCGAGGGCGTAGTCCAAGCCCTTCCACGAAGCGAGACCCAGGGGACCGGGGCCGGTCATGCCGGCGCCGGTCCCTCCCAGCCGGGTTCAGGCAAATCGGAGGCCGGTGCGCCGGACGGCGGAAGGAAGCCTGCGTCGAGGCCCAGGGTGCGGCGGGAGTACCCCGACCTGGTGACGCGGGAGCCCGCCGAGGACGACGAGGATGTGTTCGGCGACGCCTTTCCGCTGATCGTCGAGTGGCGGGGGCTGAAGGACTCGCACTCCACGAAGGGCAGGGGCCTTGCGTGGCTGGCGGAGAAGGAGCGTTTGCTGACGGTGGAGCTGACGCTGCTGGAAGAGCACGACATGACGCTTCCCCCGGAGAGGCAGCCCCTGCGGGGCCTGGACCGGAGCGGGCAGACCAACTGGCGCAGGACCGCGCTCTTCGACACGCGGAGAGCGATCAAAAAGCGGGAGCTTCTGAACAGGCTGACCTTCGGACTGTTGTGGCGGTAGCCGGTCCGGGCGTTCACGGGGTTGCCATTTAACTTTTGTGAACGATTTGGCGGCAGTTTCGGAAAAGGGGTCTCCCCGGCCCTCTCCCGCGGCGTCGTGCGCGGCGATAATGACTTCACTGTTTGGCTTTCTCCAAGGTTTCCCGCCATAGAAACCTGGGTGCGTGATCTCCCTGTTGCACGGGCATGACCGTAGAGTCGCCCAAGAGGGAATGCTGCTGAAGCGGAGTTTGACGTTGGTCCTTCGCAGGCAGCGCGGATCGAACCGGCGGATTTGACGTAGCTCTCCGTCCTCGGTCCAGTCCTGCGGGTCGGAGTTGACGTTGGTCCTTCGCCCGCTGGACACCCGTCCGGCGCGTTGGAGTTGATCGCTTCACACGTCGGGCACCGGTCTGGCGGCTGGGGTTGATCGCTTCTCCCGCTGGACACCAGGGACGGAGCGCTCCCCGCGCCTCGTCCTCAACCAGTCGGTCGGAGTGCGTCTGTCGCCCCGACCGGCTCCTCATGCCCGCGGCATGGCTGACACGCAGCCGGGCCGCACCTTCGACACGCGCCGGTCTGCCGTTCCGAGCAGGCTGGCCGCTTCACGTCTCGTAGCTCTCCCTTTGACGTTCTGCGCCCTGGGCAAGCTGCGTCTTCTCTCATGCGCTGACCTGCGATGAAGTCGTAGGCCGGCCGCTCCCCTCATAGCAGTTCCCCCGGCAGTCGATTCCCCCAACGAATCACCCTGGGCCGAGCTGCGTCTTTCTTCACCCCCGCTCCGTCTCCCGCGTCCGGCATCCGACCGTGGGCGGAGTGCGTCCAGCGTCAACCAGTCCGATCAAGCACGGCCCGCGCCACGGATGTCTGCACGGGTCACAACAACGGCAAGGAGGAGTCTATGCACCCGTAACGAGGCCCCGTCGTCAGCGGCGATAGGGCCTCCGACTCTCACAACACATCTCCATCCACAAGGGTCGTCCTCGTTCGTCGGGGGCGGCCCTTCTTCTTTGCCCGCAAGCGGGCGCAGGCCAAAGGCAACACAACACAACAGAAGGAGGACGGACCAATGACGACGGCAACGATGGCAACCGGAACGACGACGAGGACGGCGGAGAGCGAGCTCAGGGCTGCGGCGAGGCGGCGGGGGCTCACCATGAAGGAGCTCGCGGCCCTGATGGGCGTGAGCGCGGGCTACCTGTCGCAGTTTGCGAACGGGGGCAGGCCGTGGACGCCCAAGATGCGCCAGAAGGTAATGGCGGTCCTGGGAGAGGTCCCCGGGCAGGGGACCGTCTACCGCCAGGGCGGCGTCGTGACCGGCGAGAGCAGCTTCATCCGGGAGCGCGCCCGCGAGATGGGAATGACCATGCGGGACCTGGCCGACCGCGCCGGGGTGTCCTACGGATACATGTCGGAGGTGGCCCGTGGCCGCGTCAACATGGGCGTCAAGGTCCAGACCCGGATCGAGTCGGCGCTCAAGGCCCCGGCCAAGATCGCTCCCGCACGGTGCGCCAACCGCCCGGCGAGCGTGGTGAGCGGGCAGAGCAGCTACGTCCGGGAGCGCGCCCGCGCCCTGGGCATGACCATGCGGGAGCTGGCCGAGCGGGTCGGCGTGTCCGCCAGCTACATGTCAATGGTGTCACGGGGCCGCAGGAGCATGGGCGTGAGGGTCCAGGCGCTGGTCGAGGCGGCGCTGGAGGCAGAGGCGACGGTCGCGTCCGCGCAGCTTGCCTGCGTCGACCCGAAGGCCCTGTGGGACCGGATGGACGCTCACGGGTTCAGCCAGAACGAGGTCGCCCGGCGGGCCGGCATCAGCTCCTCCCACCTCTCCCAGATCATGAACGGCAAGGCCAGTCCGTCGGCGGGCGTGCTGAAGAGGCTGCACGCCGTGCTGTTCCGGCGCGCGAAGTCGGAGGAGCGGGTCATGCCCGCCGAGGTGAAGGTGCTGGGCTGGCGGAAGGGCGAGCGGAGCGGCATGGTGGTGCACGGCGCGGGCGGGCCGGGGCGCCGGGGCAGGTCCGGAGGCCCCGCCGTCCGGGTCGGCGGCCGGGTGCCCTGGGGCGCGAAGGCGGAGTACGCCTACCGCGCCGGGTACGACGGCGCGGGCCGGGTCTCGGTGACGCCCGTCCTGATGCCCGGCTACTCCGCCATGCTCAAGCAGCCGGAACCGGCTGCCGCCTAGAGACGCGGGGGAAGGACACCGAATCGCGGTGTCCTTCCCCCGGCACGTCGATGTATGCGGCCTCTTTTGCGTTGCAGGCCCCTGCGCCCAGGGCGGCCTCAGTCTCTGAATATGTGGCCGAGACCCAGGCTGTCGGCCACCGCCAGCAGGGCCATCATGTACCGCATGCTGGGGCGCGCGCGGCCCAGGACCCAGCGCCTCATGGTGTAGGGATGGGTGCCGAGACGCCGGTTCAGCTCCGCCCACGGCAGCTCCGACTCCTCCTGGAACCGCACGAGCCGCTCAGGGAAGTCGTCGGGGAAGTCGTAGGTCTCTCTGGTGTGGTGTATGCGCTGTCTCGGCATTGTCCGGTCCTTCCGGCAGGACGGCTGCCATCTCCCTCCAACCACCGATGTCCGCCGCGTCCGTTGTCTGCGGCACGGTCCAGGTGGGCGAGACGCTAATGGTGGGCAGGCCGGTGGCCGGACTGTTGGGCCTTGGGGCAAACACTGCCGTCGGACCGCTGGTGAGCGATTCCGCATTGCCCGCTTCGTCTGGGGAGAGACCCGACCAAGCGCTTTCCACGGCCGGGTCCCTGTTAAGCTTCAACAGTGCCGCTGACGGATTAGTCCCACCCTGAGGCAACCAGACGCGAAAGCATGCCGTGCGCCGTCACATCATCACCGCCATCCACCTGTACTTGGTAGTGATAATGCACGCCGTCAACGACATCGTTGTCCACGTATTGCAAATCGCCGTATCCGGCCGCGATCAACTGCAACGGCTCCAAACCGCCACTGTTCTCTCGCCGGTAGATGCGGTACAGCGTATCTTCACCGTCGCTATCGTCCGGGTGATTCCACTGTAGCTGTATACCGCCATCGACGTGCGTAACGGTCAGATTCTTGGGTGCTCCAGGCACATCCCAATCAGTTGTGCTCACATCTGCTTGAAATGAACGTTCACCTACGCCCCAATCATTCCACGCCCGTACCTGATAACTGTATTGGCTGTTGGGCAGTATGTTCCTGTCAATGAACGACGTCGTTGTCGAACCCGTGTTTTCAACCAGCAGGTTCCAATCGGGAAAGCCATGGTTAATATCCCACCTCAGTATCTGGTATCCGGTGGCCGGTGAAACTTCTCCGCCATGGTATCCTCTGGTAGGCTCGCTCCATTCCACCAGGACACCGGGGCCTTCCTCGTCTTCAACAAAGGTGGCCCGCGCATCGCCTGGATATGCCAGTCCCAGTGAACCTTCGGTATAAACGCTGTCCAGCCTGCCACATTTGTGTTCGGACTTGTCGCTGGAACCTGCACCATTGTAGGCTTGGACGGCCCAGCCAAAATCAGAACCTTCCACCACGTCGTGGTCTTCGAATTCTGTAACGTTGGGGTCGTCAATTTCTGCTACGACTCTATAGCTTCTTTCCATGCGTGAGTGGCGTATTCGAAGTACGCGGTAGCCGTCCACGTCACCTTCCGGCCGCTTCCAGCGAAACGTAACCCAATTCTGTCCGTCCTCTACGTGATAAGTCGTCGCGTTGATCGGCAGCTTCGGCGCCGGAGGAGGCTTGGCCGGAGGCTCCGCCGCGGGATCGGCAGGCGTATCGAGATGCACCCAGCGTGACCGTTCGCTGGTCCCGACCCCGTTGATAGCCTTGATCCGGTAGGTGTAAGGCGTCTCCGCCGCCACGGTGTCGTCGGTGTAGGTGGTCGCCGCCGACTTGGTGTCCCGCACCAATTCTCTGAACTCGCCCTTGGGGTCATCCTCCCGGTGGCGGCGTAGGATCACGTAGCCGGTTATTGAGTCGTCATTGGGGTCGTTCCAAGTGAGGACCACCTGGTCGTGATACGCCGTGGCGGATAGGCCCGTAGGCTTGGCCGGAGGCTCCGTGGGTTGCGCCGCTGCCACCGCATCCGTAGCCGCGCTGGTCAGCGTTTCATCGTTGCCCGCGTCGTCGGTGAAGGACACCCGAACCTTGATCGCCTTGCCTTCATCAGCACCTACCGGCCGGTAGGTGTTGGCCGTTGCTCCTGATATGGCCGTGCCGTCCGCCAGCCACTGGTAGCTGAACGTGGCGTTTTCCAGACCGTCCTCGTCGGCGATGCCTGACGTATCCACCGTCAAGGTCTCCCCCACCTGAGCTGTGCCGGTAATGGCGGGGGAGCCGGTGGCGGGGTTGTTGGAAGCGGGCTCCGGCGCCGCCGGCGTGTCGATGTGGTACCAGCGGGAGCGGTCGCTCACCCCGTGCTCGTTGATCGCCTTGATCCGGTAGGTATAAGTAGTGCTTGCAGCCACCGTGTCGTCGGTGTAGGTGGTGGTGGCACTGCCCGTGTCCGCCACCAGTTCATTGAACTCGCCCCCTTCATCGTTCACGCGGACGCGCCTCAGGATGACGTAGCCGGTGATGCTGTCGTCGCCAGGATCGTTCCAAGTGAGGTCCACCTGGTCGTGGGTCGCCGTGGCGGCCAAGCTCTTGGGCTTGGCGGGGACGGGCGGCGCCGGGATGTCGATGTGGTACCAGCGGGAGCGGTGGCTCACCCCATGCTCGTTGATGGCCTTGATCCGGTAGGTATAAGTAGTGCTTGCAGCCACCGTGTCGTCGGTGTAGGTGGTGGTGGCGCTGCCCGTGTCCGCCACCAGTTCATTGAACTCGCCCCCTTCATCGTTCACGCGGACGCGCCTCAGGATGACGTAGCCGGTGATGGTGTCGTCGCCGGGGTCGTTCCAGTTGAGGGTCACAGAGTCGTGGGACGCCGTGGCGAAGAGGCCCGTGGGCTTGTCGGGCACCGAGCCCTCCTGGGCCTGGACCGGAGAGAACAGCAGGGCCATCGCCACGGCCAGCGCCGCTATGGCGGCAATCAGGATGGGGAATCGTCGTCTATCGGTGCGAATCATCATGGCTCCTCCTTGTGCTTGTGCGGGGGTATGGGACGCAGCCCGTCCGCTCCGCAGGCGTCAGCCGATAGCGGCGCGGAGGGCGTGTGGCGTTGCATGGTTGAAGGCTGTTCCAGGTGAGTGCGGGACGTGCGAAGCTCGCCGCAAGGCGTCCTTCGAGGACTCTGAGGATTTCGGGCGCGCGCTCAGAGAGAGCGGCGATGGGATGGGGCCTGACCTGCCGGGACGAGCCGGATGGGGCTAGGGAGCTATCTGAATCAGAAAATCCGGGGGGGGGGGGGGGATGAACGGCTGTTCTAGGCCGCAGCGGAAGGCGGCCTCAAGCGCGGTCGTCGCGTCGGCGGCAAGGGCCGCCGGTGCGTTCGCCGTCTCTATTCCATCTACTTGCCTGTCGAATGCCAAGCGAATCTCTCCTACAAAATGGGCAGTCATCCGCTACATTGTACCAAACTGGCTGTGAGGTAGCTGTGAGAGTCAAGACTTCTTGTGCCGAATCTGTTGTGAGTTTTTCCTCGACCAGCTACAATTGGGGCTGACCGGGCGGTTCGTGTCCCGAATCCCGCATCCGGCGCGGCGGCGGCGGTCGGCTCATGGCCGTCGTCAGCCCGCTTCGAGGAGGGAAATGGAACAGGCAGACGAGCTTCAGCGGGAGATAGCGGAACTGCGCGACCGGCTGTCCCGGCTCAGCCAGGCCAGCCTGCGCATCAACGAGAGCCTCGACTTCGACACGGTGCTCCAGGGGGTGCTGGACAGCGCCTGCTCCCTGACCGGGGCGCGCTACGGCGTCATCACCCTGCTGGATGAGTCGGGGCAGGTACAGGACTTTGTAACCTGCGGGCTGACTGCGGAAGAGCACCGGCGGTTCACGGACCTGCCCGAAGGGATGATGTTCTTCCAGTACCTCAGCAACATCCAGGAGCCGCTGCGTCTGCGGGACTTCCACAGCCACATCCGCTCCCTGGGCCTTCCGGAGTTTCAACCGCCGATGGCGGTGAGCACGCCGCTTCCCTTTCTTGCCGCGCCCATCCGACACCTGGGGGAGAGCGTCGGGGCCTTCTACGTCGGCGAGAAGGGGGTGGAGTTCACCCCCGAAGACGAGGAGACCCTGGTCATGTTCGCCTCCCAGGCGGCGCTGGTCATCGCCAACGCCCGCAGGTACCGGGACGAGCGGCGGGCCAGGGCCGACCTGGAGACCCTGATCGACACCTCGCCGGTGGGAGTCCTGGTCTTCGACGCCAAGACGGGGGTCTTGGCATCGGTCAACCGGGAGGCGAGACGGATCGTCAGCGGGCTGCACAAGCCTGACGGCTCTGTGGAGCAGCTTCTCGACGCGCTGACCTTCCGGCGGGCCGACGGGCGGGAGGTCTCCCTGGAGGAGTTCCCCCTGGCCCAGGCCCTGAGCACGGGCGAGACGGTGCGGGCCGAGGAGATCGTCCTACAGGCCCCCGACGGGCGGAGCGTCACCACCCTGGTCAACGCCACCCCCATCCGCTCGGAGGAAGGCGAGGTCGAGTCCGTCGTCGTCACCCTACAGGACATGACGCCGCTGGAGGAGATGGAGCGGCTGCGGGCCGAGTTCCTGGGCATGGTGAGCCACGAGCTGAGGACGCCGCTGGCCGCCATCAAGGGCTCAGCCGCCACGCTGACGGAGGCGGCGTCCGAGTTGGACCCCGCCGAGATGCTCCAGTTCTTCCGCATCATCGGCGAGCAGGCCGACCACATGCGCGACCTGATCGGCGACCTTCTCGACGTGGCCCGCATCGAGACGGGCGAGCTGTCGGTGGCCCCCGCGCCTGCGGTCGTGGCGACCCTGGTGGACGAGGCCAGGAGCAGGTTCCAGAGCGGAGGCGGCAGGAACAACCTCCGCATCGACCTCTCGCCGGAGCTGCCGCTGGTCATGGCGGACGGGCGGCGGATCATCCAGGTGCTGAACAACCTCCTCACCAACGCGGCCCGGCACTCCCACGAGGCGTCCGCCATCGGGGTGTCCGCCGTGCGAGAGGGCTACCACGTGGCCGTCTCCGTCACGGACGAGGGCAGAGGGATCACCGCCGAGCGGCTGCCGCATCTGTTTCGGAAATTCTCCCGCATCGACGGCGAGGACCGGAGACGGGACATCGCGGGGTCTGGCCTGGGCCTCGCCATCTGCAAGGGGATAGTGGAGGCCCACGGGGGCCGTATCTGGGCCGAGAGCGACGGGCCCGGCCTGGGGGCGCGGTTCACCTTCACGATTCCGGTGGCCCAGGGCGCCGGTATCGGGGCCGCCAATCTCCCCGCCCGAACCCGGCGGGCGGAGAGGGAGCGGACGCGCATTCTCGCGGTGGACGACGACCCGCAGACGCTCAGGTACGTCCGGGACGCCCTCACGAAGGCTGGCTACACGCCTGTCGTAACCGGAGACCCGGAGGAGGTCTCCCGGCTCATGGCGGAGGAAGAGCCCCGTCTGGTTCTGTTGGACCTGATGCTTCCGGGCAGCGACGGCATGGAGCTGATGAAGGAGATCCGCGAAGTCTCCGACGTGCCGGTCATCTTCCTCTCTGTCAACGGCCAGGAAGAGACCATCGCCAGGGCCTTCGAGAATGGGGCCGACGACTACGTGGTCAAGCCATTCTCGCCGACTGAGCTTGTGGCGAGGATCAAGGCGGCCCTGCGCAAGCGGGAAGCGCCCGAATGGGCCGAGCCGTCGGAACCCTACGTGTTTGGAGACCTGACCATCGACTACGCCGAGCGCCGCGTGACGCTGGCCGGGCGTCCCGTGCAGCTGACGGCCATCGAGTACGGGCTGCTCTTCGAGCTTTCGGCGAACGCCGGTCGCGTGATGACCTACGACCGGCTGCTGCAATGGGTCTGGGGCCTGCGGACCTCCGGCGACTCGCGTCGGGTGCGCACGGCCGCGAAGCAACTCCGCCGCAAGCTGGGCGACGACGCCAACAACCCCACCTACATCCTCAACGAGCCTCGCGTCGGCTATCGGATGGCGAAGGGTGAGGAGGCCGGAACCGGAGAAGGGGCTGGGCGGACCGGACTGCTGGATGACTAGCGACACAAACCGCTCAATGCGGAGAGGGCATCGGTGACACACCTAGACTTCAACGAAGAGGCGTGGATCGCGCGCTTGGCCGCCGCCTTGGAGCACGTGGCCGCGGAGGCGGAACCGTCATACTCCCCGCTTCCACCTGACATACCCAGATCCGGTCGAATCGACGAGTTGTGGTCAGCCCTGCATCGTGGGTACCGCGCTCTCGCGGCACGGGCGAAACACGATCCGGCAGCCTCGCTCCAGTTCGAGGAGTCGCATCTGTGGGTCAAGACAGATCCCGTTGAAGCGATGACCATCTTGCGGGAGCATCCCCTCATGAAGCCGGGGCTGGAAGGCTCGGGCATGAACGAAGGGGTCCGACTTAGGATTCTCAACAGAATGCATCGCTCAGACTTGAAGTGGCTCGTATCCTGTCTCGCAAAACTCTCCGTCAAGGAAGGAGGCGAAGAGGCTGCTCAGCGCCTGCACCGCTACTTGACTGCTGGGGCGAATGGGACCATCCCGGCCTGCGAGATTACGGTCATTCACGGATTGGTCGTGAAGACGCGCCTCAACCTACTAGACGCGGGCGCGTATCTAGCCCCATACGGGGACGCCAGAGCGGAGTTCGGCCTGCCCGAAGAACCTGAGCCGATGTCGAAGATGAGCTACCCCGACGCGGCTGTGCTCGTACGCAGCCTCGAGTACGGACCCGGCGTTGCGCCGACTAACGATGATACAGCCCTGGACGATGTGCAGGTCTCCTACCGCTTCCCTGTCGAATATCGGGTTGACCTTGAGAGCTGGTTCGGCAATAGCAAGCTACTTGTCGACCTGCTCTCAATCGCCAAGCGGGTCCCGCTGCTTTCCCGCACGCGTTACGTCCGCCTGGCCAGATGGATCGAGGAGATGGACCCCAATTTCGCCTTCGGCACTGAGGAGTCCGGCGGCTTCGTCTCCGATGTGTGGCCTCGGCGAGGCCGTGAACTCTCCGAGGGTGATGTAGACGCCTTTTTGGATCTGGCCCGCGGCTGGTACACGTATCCGGACAAACCGGATGCGATGAACCTCGCGATTCGCCGGCTGGCTGCTTCGTTCTCTCGTCCCGGCGGGCGTTTCGGACAGGAAGACCGTATTCTCGACGTTGCCATCGCGCTGGAGGTGTTTTACGAAGGCAAGACCGGCCATGAGCTCTCGCAACGCGCCGCAGCACTGTTAGGACAAACTGCCGACCAGCAGAAGTTGACATACGACCAGGCAAGAGCCTTCTATGACATGCGGTCGGGGATCGTACACTTGAAGAAGCAGGCGCCTTCACTAGACGATCTGGACAAGGCGCTTGAGGCAGGGCGCAATCTAGCCTGCCTCACACTCGCGAGCTTGCTCAGCCGCGGCGCGCCGCTGCGTTGGGCGGACGTGATGAGAAGCTTGCTACCTGAGACGCAAGCGTACATCGCGAGGGCGAAGAGCCCGGCTTCGCAACACGCAGGCGACATATGATCAGGATTGCCCCAAGCGATTGACTGGGATCCAGTTGGACTATACACAGAACCTAGTACAGGTTCGTTCTGGACCCGTTACAAGGCGACCTGCCTTGACCGTCCCAGTCACGATGTCCTTCAGAGGGTATCGACCGGATTCAGGCACTACGCGTTCCGCTGGACACCTCCGGAGCCCGCCATGTAGATGACGTTCGGCTGTCTTCACGGAGTGCGTGTGGATGTTGACAAGTCAGCTCAAATCCACTCTAAGGGGATGCCGCAGTACCCGCTGTCGTCGAAGCTACGAAGCCAAGCAACGAAGTCCTCAACCACCTCGCTGGGGAAGTTGCATCTATGTCCCTGCGTGCTGTGGCAAACGGTCTCCCCGCGAAAATGAGGTAGTAGTGGGCCGCTACCTCCCCAGTAGATGAAGTCGTCGCTGACGAGCATGCGGTTGACCTGTGTGTCGTTCTGGACGTTCCTATTGTTCTGCCTCCCGTCTTCATGGCTGTGGTGCGAATCCAATTGGCGCCACGGGGCTGTGTCGCTCTCGCGGTGGTAGATGTTGTCCCCGAACGCCTTCTTCATACTGGCGTGCATGTCAGGACGTTTGCGGTGGAAGCGGCTATCAGCCCAGTATTCATCGAACGACATGGCTTCGGTGACCCTCATCGCGTAGACAAGGCGTCCGTCCCTGCCTTTCGACTTCGAGCCAGTGCCTATGATCCAGTCTCCTATCTCAGCTTTCTTGCGTATCTGTGGCTTACACGTCGCCAGGGTGCAAAACCCATAGAACGGATTCGGAGCGAATCCGTAGTCCCTCGCCACAATGTATGAGTACAGCCTGGCGGGCATGGCATCTTATCGGCAGGCATAGCGTTTGATGGCACGGTAGTCCCAAGGAGACCCATCTGGATGCCGCCACTCGTCGGAAGCTCCATTGATGGCATCGACGATGCTCTCTCCGTTCCATCCGACAACGGCATCACCATGGTGCGTGAGCGCTTCCGGTACCTCGCACTCCTTCGCTCCCCATTCCCATACGCCTACAACCCTCTTGCCCTGGCTGTGGGCGTACTCGATTTCCCAATCCACCCACCAACTGTGTTTGGTGTCTGGCGAAATGTACACGGCGAGCACGCTGGACCATCTGATGCGCGGCGCCAGAATCTGGTATTTGATGTAGTCCTCGTTGGTTGCTGAATTGGGTCTGTCCGAAGTGACCGAACCGTTTCGGACCGTCATTCCGTGCTTTTCGGCAAGCCCTTTGATCTTTTCGATGCCCTCATCATCCTCGTGTATGTGACTGATGAAGACGTTGCGTATGTCGTCGCTCATGATATCTACCCCCTTTGTCTGTTCTTGTCGGACCGCAGTGTAGAGAGTGACCTACCGCTGCCAACCCTCCATACAGTTGCCGTTCCAGTTTCCCCCAAATGGCAGACGGCTATTGTCAGGATCGGGTTGCCGCTTTCGCCTGAGGAATGCGCTGTGAATCCAGCCTCGTACGACATCCGGATCATCTGACCAGTCGTGGATTGATGCGAATGGGTCGTCTCCGCCGCAGTTGTCTGCCAATCTCGGCGGAATCAGCTGGCTGCGATATGAGGTTCTCCCATAGTCAGGATGACCCGGCAGCAGGATGCCCAACAGTCCGCATCGAGGACTTGCCTCAGTGTCCCTAAGAGAGGCTCCAATCTCCCAGTCAACGAACTTACGCTGCCAGGTACAGCGTCCTATCAACACAACCGTCACTGACACCTGAGCAATGAACTCTTCCCGAATCTGCTGAAGTGTGGCTTCAGTCGGTGGGTTCGGGCCAGGTATGTCCCCGATATTCACAGACCGGTCAATGATGTTGTCGTTCAACAGGCGAACAAACCTCTCTCTGTCCCGCTGGTCCTGGTTGTGGTAGTAGCTGACGAAGACGTTGTGTCGGCGTCTTCTCGGCATCATTCCGCCCCCGGGTCTTTCTCCAGGTCTGTGAGGTCTTCCACGCCAGCTATGGCTGCCAGCATGCGATTGTAGTTGCGCAGGTCCTCTTGCAAGGTCGCCAGTTCATCTCTGAACTCATTGCGTATGTCCTCGTCTGCCAGGTCTCCGGCCAGGCGCTTGCCGTGCCACTTTGCTGTAAAGGGCCGGACGATCTGGTTCAGGATGGGGACGGCGATCTTTGTGAAGTTGATGGCCCGTCTGCCGCGTCGACGCAAGACCTCACGGGTGATGGGGAACAGCGAGTAGACACTGTCCAGGGCAGTCTCCTCGTCCCCTATCTCAACTGGGAGAGGCTGGGTGACCACCCTGGTCAGCATCTCGACATAGAGCTCCCAGGCGGCGTCGCTGTCACTAGCGTCAATTGCGATCTCAGCGTTGGCCCAGCTAGGACCCAGCTTCACTTTCTCCAGCCGGAACTTGGCGAACAGCGCGGTGATGTTGATCCGTTGGTTCATCCCACAATCTCCCCTCAGTGGCTCCCCAGTCCAACCCCGACGCCGGAGGATGACTCGGGTGCATGCTTCCGTCCAGATGTCCTAGCGAGCCACCGTGCCCAAAGTTGCTGATATGCAGGGTTGGTGCAGGAGGACATGGCTTCGACGGCCGAATTGGTATCGCCCCGGCGTCGAAATGTCTCAGCGACAAGGACCGTCATGATGTTCCGATAGGCTTCGGGGGCTGAATCCCAGGATGCCAATCCTCTGAGTACCCCGGGCCTTAGGTCTGTGTCGATCAGCTTCTCGATGCGCCCTTCGAGTTCTTTGAACACCTGGTCTGACTCATCCTTGGGAAGCGCAAGACTGTCGGTGTTGAAGGCGGCGTCTGGCAGAGGCTCTGCGGCCAGCACACTATCTGTGTTCCGCTCGTAGACATGCAGGCTGTCGCTGACCTGGTTGTACGTACCGCACTCGACGTTCAACCACCCGGCCAATATCTCCTGCAGGCTAGTGAACTGAACGAGGTTGTACGGAAGGCCACGAAACACGTCATTGCTACGGATCACCTGCAGCCACTCCAACCTCCCGTCGCGGACCTTGGGCATCGACATGACGTTACAGGGGATGTCGTCATTTGCCGGCGTTCCATCAGGGTTGGGCATGTCGACTTCGGAGTCCCAGATCTGAAGAACGACTTGCCTTGTGTCGGGGTTACTTGAAAGGGCTCGGAAGGCTCGGTCCAACTGGTCTATAGAGAGATGGCGACGAATGCGATAGCCGTATGCCCCGTGGAGCTCCGGCCCGCCCCCAACGTATTTCCTATACTCGTTGCTCCAGAATTCCAGGAATGCCAGGTCACTGCGACCAGTCATGATCCACACGACCTCTGCGAGAGCCAACGCTGGGTTCAAGGCTGGCCGCCTCGACACTGCCCAACGCTGCCGCGGGTCTGCGACCGAGATGGCAGCATGTAGGATCTCCCTGGTCGCTCCACCCCTACCATCTTGAATGGTGACTCCGTCCGACCGTCGAAACGCCTGAGCCGCCTGCCGCCACACGTCATCGGCAGTTCTACCCTGAAAGAGAGTAATCATGCCGACCCTCCTTGAGAAGGAATCAGATGATTGATGCCCCACTTGGGAGGGTACCAGTAGTCGATGGGTGTCCTGGAAGGACGATAAAGCTGCTTGATACGCTTGCGGTCGCTCACCCCTCGGATACCTGGATGCTTCACCCGGGCATACTTGGACACCTCGCAGAAGAGATTCTGGCAGTCGATCAGTTGAAGGCGCCTCCCTCCCAGGGATCGGAATCGTATGCCGAGTCTCTCGAACTCCTGCTCCTGTATCTCCGTGACGGCCTTGATGGCGTCTGTCTCCGTTAGGACGCCAAGGTCACTGAAGCACTTGCGGATGCCATCCAGGGCCCCGGGTCCCGGAACTACGAACTCCATCTCGGAGAAATCGGTGAGATTGCTGTAGTTGAGGTCCGTCACGAACTGGTAGGCCAAGAAGTCGCCGATTGTCGGGTACGACCTGAGAATTTTGAAGGCCTGTTCCATGCGTGGTGCGCCGGCGATCCTTAGTGGCACCTCATCCCACATCATCCGTTCCAGCAACAGGAGGTGGTTGCGATGCTTCTGGGTATGGCCAAACGAGCTCTTCCCCGACGGCATCATGTATGCCCCCGAGTAGATTCTTGTGCCGGAAGCCTGAGCCTCGGTGAGCGCCTGGTCGTATCTCTCGAAAGAGTAATCGGCGTAGCAAATCTCCGATAGCCGACCTTGCAGCATCTTCCACGTTTCGATCTTGTTGAAGAGCTTGAAGAGGATTGTGCGAAAGAACACCTCCTCCGGACTCTGTTCGCCCTCGTAGATGACATGCCTGATGAGGAACTGGCTTACGCGGTCCGATGCCCTGTAAGCATTGGTGAACTTGTGCCTGGCGATGATGGGGTCGTCCGTCCACGGAGCGGGGTGTCCTTCCAGTTTGCGGAAGAAGACCTCCTGCCGTTCTGCCGCGAACCTCCAGTAGCTGCTGTAGACAACTGTCGGGCGGGCGCCTCCCAGCTCTGTGGAGACCGACGGGGATTCCCCGTCATGCGACAGTAGAGGCAACTGCCCGGTCTGTGCCGGGGTGGAGTTGTCCTGATCCGACACGTTCCTGCCCACAGCGTCGGGAAGAAGGCCTCGAAGCGCTTCAAGCACGCGATTCATGGACTCGTCGACTGGCTTGTCGTTCTGGATCTGATGGACCGGGTACCGGGTCTTCTCGTTTCCGCAGAGGACCTCATAGCCTTCCCGGAGTTGAACCCGGTTGTCGCTGTCGAAGGAGTCGTTGGATCGGTCTACCAGGAAGACGGCATCGGGCTGAACACCCTTCCAATGGAGACGCTCCACCTGGATCAAGGCGTCCAAAGTGGGCGTGTCGATTCCCGCGACACGCCCATAGACCCAGGTGGACCACCAGAAGCGATCAAGAATCACCCAATGACCCCCATTGAGGTCTGGAAGGATTCGCCGCTCAATCGCATCCAGATGTGCGGCGATGTGAAGGGCTTGCAGGCTTGCGGCTGTAATCTCCTGTATGCCGTACCGAACGGGGTCGTGATGGGCGTCATAGACCAGGCGGCCGACGGTTCCCACATCCTTCCCGGGAAAGGACAAGTGCTGACACGGAAGACCTATTGCTCTGAGCCTATCGGCGAGGGCAAGAGAAAGTGTGGACTTTCCGACGCCGTCAGGCCCCTCGAAGACGATCAGACGCCCCTTGCTGGTCCGCTCAGACATGCCGAGGCTCCTCGGAGGCGGCGTTCGGGGAATCCGTCAATGCCGATGACAGCGCTATCCCCGCGCTCATCGACCGTGCGGTGGTTGTGCAGTCGCCGGTCATCTCTATAGTTCCTCTTCCATTGACTCGTCCTGTGTCCTGCGGGCCAAGGGTGCTGACAGGACATGGTCTCCACGACCCTTGTGCCCTAGTTTACATTTGAGCATATCGTATCATAGAATGTAAACCAAAAGGAGGGGGCCATGTTAAGCGAACGTCTCAAGCTCGCCAGAAAACGAAGTGGCCTGTCGCTGCGGGCATTGTCCGCAAGCATGGGAGGCATCGTGTCGGCTCAGGCGATCGGCAAGTACGAACGAGGAGAGATGGTGCCGAGCTCAACCGTGGCGATTGCCCTAGCTGACGCCCTGGAGGTGCCCTTGAGTCACCTCTTAAGCCCTTCGCGCGTCTCCTTGGAGTCGGTTGAGTTCAGGAAGCTGGCTTCTGCCAGGGCCCGAGACCGCGCGGCGGTGGAGGGAGAGGTCCTAGACCATGTGGACCGCTATCTGCAGGTTGAAGAGGTCCTGGGGATCGACGCCACAGAGGGGGAAGAGCCGGAGGGAACGCCCTACCGAATCAACGCCGTCGAGGACACGGATTGGGCAGCCGCTTCGATACGGGCCGCTTGGAATCTTGGTGGCGGGCCCATTCCGGACATTACCGCTCTTCTGGAGGAGCGCGGCATCAAGGTGTTCAAGTTTAGCTTACCCGGATCAGTGGATGGCCTGAGTTCTCGCGTCCGCAGGTTGGGTGGAGCCGATGTGCCAGTTGTGGTCTGCTCCACGACCAAGTCTCTCGAACGTCAACGGTTCACCATCGCCCACGAATTAGGACACTTGGTCCTGAGTATCTCTTCAGATGTCCCGGGAGAAAAAGCCTGCAATCGCTTTGCCGGGGCCTTCCTTGCACCCGAGGAGGAACTCGTGCGCGAGGTGGGACGGCGACGCCTGAACTTCGGCTTCGCTGAACTTGTCGAGATCAAGCTGATGTTCGGCATCAGCGCTGCGTCTCTGGTCGTCCGAATGCGTGACCTGGGCATCATCACCCAATCCACGTATCAGGACATATTTAGCGGTATTGGAAGCAATTGGAGGACCGATGAGCCATGTCCTCTCGAACGAGAGGAGAGTCCAACGCGTTTTCGCCGCCTGTGCTTGAGAGCTCTGGCAGAGAATGAGATTTCGGAATCAAAGGCTGCGGAGTTGCTCAGACTGAGAGTCAGCGAGATCGAAGCCATCATGGCTGGGTCGGCGGCATAGGGGTATGCATGAAGGTCCTCGTCAGCGACAGCTCCATCCTGATCGAGTTCTCAAAGCGAGAGGTGTTGGATAGGATGTTCCAGCTCGAGTTTCAGTTCGCGGTGCCGGACCTGCTCTTTCATGAGGAGCTGATTGACCTGGGTGAGTACAGCCGACAGGACCTCCTCGACTTTGGACTTAGGGTGGAATCACTGGATGCCGAAGGCGTGGGAACGGCCATCGCCTACCAGTCCGAGCGACCGGCCCTGAGCTTGGTGGATTCATTTGCTCTCGCAATAGCAGACCGTCAAGGATGGCCCCTGCTGACAGAGGACAGGACCATGCGCAGCGTCGCTCAATCCAAGGGGATCGTACATCGGGATGCGCTGTGGGTCGTCGACAGCATGCTGGATGCCGGCATTCTATCGACGCCCCAGGTCGTGGCGGTGCTTGAAGCGATGCGGGACGATCCGAGATGCCCCGTTCCGAAACTTGAGTTAGCTGTGCGGATCCGGAGGTTACGTGCTACTAGGTAGAAATATGGACGCGGAACTTAACATCCGAAGGCATCCTGAAATTGACAGGACCCTTCAGGCCCTACCTCAGGACATTGTGGCTTCGTTCGAAGCCTTCGAGCGCCAATTGAAGTGCAACGGCGATTTGTCTGCGTTCATCAACACTCAGCCCTTCTCCCCAAGGGATGCTGTCGGTAATCGCACCCTTATAGAGCACTATCACCTGCCTCCTTGCCGGCCTGTCTGCTACCTAGTCGGACTGGTGCGTTCAACTGATACCGCATACGTACTCGACGTCTTTGAACATCCTTCACAGGGAACGTTCGCCTCTAGGGAAATAGAGGAGCGCCTATATTCCCGCCTCGCAGCCGTATCCCCACAACTCACGGCGTACAGAGTTCCAGGCTCCTACCGTTCTGGATTGCCGGTCGATAGGAAGGATATGTACGGGTCCGGCTTCAAGAGGGGTGTTCCTTTCATTGCTCCTGTCAGGACGTCAGATTCAGACTATCTCCCACTGGGCCAACTGACCAGCCTTTCAGGCGAAAAGACTCGCGTTGGCATTATTGTGGGCAACGTAGAAATACCCCGAGAAGAGATACCGGACAAGGCCCTGGAGTGCCTTGATTCCGAGGACCACCCGGATAGGGATAGCCTGACCCTCTACATCGGGGGGTGGAACTGTAGCTCAGGCATATACAGAAAGGAAACCGAACAGCTCATTCTGTGGTTTTGTCCACTCCATTATGTGGTCGCGTTAATGGGCAACAGAAGGCAGCCTGTCGTGGTCGCTCTCAGCGGCCATGAATACAGACGGCTAATAGCTGACCTGAGAGCGAAGTTCCCTTCGGCTGATGGGAAAGAGCAGGAACTGGCAGAGATCGTGGATGAGTTGATTGCGAGATTCCCGCTCTATAGGTCCTAAAGCTGCAGTTGCACATGTGATGTCAGAAAGGCGTTGCCCAGGGTTTAGGATTGCTAGGCTGGATCAGGAATAGTCCCTCTCCGGCATCCTGGCACTTCAATTCTGAGCGAGTAATAGGAACGTACGTCGCTTGATCGGTGGTGCATTTGTCACTCGGTGAACGAGTCCGCGGCTGGTTTCAACTAGGCGGTCGTCTCAAGGTGTTTGGGACCCCGCCTTCGTGGTCATCGAAAGTGGGCACCGTACTATCACGTGTGGTACACGGTTCATCACGCACTCCGGTCCTGCTGCCTCTGCTTGTAGTGAGCGCCGCTCTCGTTGTCGCACCGATCGTAACGCCACCAGTTACGTGTCTGCCGGAACCGGGCGAGGTTGGGGTAATCCTGGGAGCCTTGCTAACCGCGCAGGGCGCGATCGCAGCTCTCTCGCTGGCCGTCACACTGTTCATGATGCAGGGGGTAAGAGCTAGGAGGGATGTCGACGACCGCATGTATCGAGAAAACATTCGGCGCTCTAGAATGCGGGATATCCTCTGGGGGAGCCTCCTGGCCGTCGGAGTAACTGGTGCGCTCCTACTGAGCGAGGGATTCATCAGCGGATATGGGGCGTCGGCAGATGTTGAGCCAGAGCTGCGCAACCTCGTTCTGGCGGCGGGGTTAGCCTTTCTTGTGAATCTAGTATTCGCGGGCGTTCTGTTTGAGCGAGCGATTTTCCACTCCAGGCCAGAACAGTGGCTGGCCCTACGACGGGACCTCAACGAAGCCGATGTTCGCGAATCAATCCAAGCTTTCCTGCGTCGCGCTCGCCGCGCCATTGGGGCTCGCGAAACCGGCGAACTCGACTATACGATTTTGTATCCCGACCAAGGTGAGGGGTCGGCTGATGAAGCAGTACGAACATTGCTGGACGATGCACGCAGGGCTATGTCAGAGCGGCGGCACGAAGAACTCAGAAGATCCCTAGACTCCGTCATAGAGCTCGTGAAACACGCAATGGACGAGATTAGGAAAACGGATATCCAGTGGAGCGCTCCAGGGAGTCAGCCGGAATGGCCGCCCTTGAGGGAGCTAAACCGTAACCTGTACGCGTTCCGCGAAGACACGATCCGCGAAGGTGATCGAGAGTACATACTAGAACTTCTGCGCTTCGACTATAGGCTAATTTCCGAAGGTATGCGCCAACGCTGTGGTGAACTGTTCACCGTTGGACTGAATGGGTATCGATGGAACTACCAGATTGCCGGCCGAATCGGTGGTGGAGAATTCCGGGATATGCTCCGTGACCGATTCTCTCAAAATGCAGATGGTCTTTTTCTTGGTGCTGAACCAACAGAGATTTCTTCGTATGCGAGGGAAATGGTCAGACAGCAAGAGAGGTTACTATCCGATGCGATGCGCAGCGATCGACCGAGTGACTACGATCAACTGCACAGGGGCTTTCGGGCTTGGCTCAATGCCCTCCGATTGCACTGGCAGACCGACGATTGGCCGCCGTCACAGGCCTCGGAACTACACAAGAGGTTGGAGCAAGAGTACCGGATAGCTCTCATGGGGTTGGGGGGGCGTGCCATTCTTCTTGCGCAGTCGGGCGAGATAGCAGACGCGAACCCCTACTTGGAAGTCGGGAGACTGTCGTACTCCCAACTTGGATCACTGGCAGAGGACCTTGCCCCCGCACTCCTGTATGACGACTCGCCAGGTTTCTCCTTGTGGCAAGAATGGGAGATGGGAGGCGCGGTACCATATGAGACCGTTGGGATGTCAACCGAACGGTATCCACTGTTGTTCTTTACCCTGCGACTCATTGAACTCTCCTCTGACTCGATGCCAACTCTCGACCTGCACGGCAGGGCACAGCGGGCATTGGATTGGTTCATGAGCTACTCGGAATCGGTAGGAAAGTATGTGCGCGGCGACGTTCAACCGACGCTGGAAGAGCGCCGGGAGTTTGCAGCCGAAGCCCTCCGCTCCGCCGTTCGCGGGGATGAGGTGGCGGAGGACTATGAAATCATCGGCCGCAATCTCAGTGAGGCTAGAGTCTCAGCATTCAAATCAGATGTGTGCGACACCGCGCTTTCCCGGAACTCAGTGGAGCAAGCGTTCGAGAGAGCCGGAGTCTCCCTAAACCTCTCAGCGGATGCCGCCGACGCCCCTGAAGAACTATTCTTTGTGGCCCTCAGGCACAAGGGCTTTCTCACGGACACGCCTGAGGGCGCGCTTACCGGCTATGCCACGCTCGAAGGCGGTCAGTGGGGTCGAGATCTTTCTCGCGATGTGCTCCGGAGATTCTGCGAATCGCTTGAAGGATCACCCGAGATATTAGCTCCTATGGAGACTCCTACCGCATTGCTGCAGGGCATCGACCGAGCCATAGAGGATCTAGATGTACCGGAGCACGTGGTCGTTGTGCTGGCAGGCAATTGGTTCGACCTTCAAGTTGGGCTCGGCACAGCAAACCTAGAGGGCTATGAAGCGTCCTGGAAGCTGCCGGAGTCTGAACGGCTGGGCGAAGTCGGTCGTTACCGAGGCCACGCAATTCTGAACGATCGAGACTACGTCGCTCGGTGTGTGTATGTCGTTGATCTCTCGGGATGGGGTCACTTCGTGCGTGCAAAGGCCGACGGCGACCAAGACCTGCGCGTCGAGATCAATCCGATATCCATCGACCGAGCCCACGAACTCTTGACAGCCAACCCCGACCACTTTGCCAGTCAGCCTGACGAAGACTCGAAGCTCCGGAAGCTACAAACCTATGTGGAGATAGTCGTTGGTGCTCGCACCGGGTTCCGTGTCGACGATGCTTCTCGCGCCCGGCGGATCGTGCCGGTCCGCCATCCGGACGTCGATAACGAGGGTATCAACCCTAGTACCGAATCCTAGACCCCATTCACCTAGAATGATGATTCTGGTCAAACCCGCGAGGCTTGCACTACTCACTAGGACTGTGCTAAACGATGGGTAAGGCGAGGGGTTCATGGGCAGTTCAGCGACCTCCGGGGAATGGTACTGCCTACCGTCCCACACAGACCTACAGACTTCCCAGCCACAGTTCGAAGATGGTTCTGTCTATCGTCAAAATAGGCCCACTTTTTCCGGCCTAAGTGTACTGAATTCATGACTAACCCCTTGGGCGGTTTGGCCTCTGTATTTCGGGGTGCAATTAAAAGCTATTTCGTAATTGATTAGCGGAGTCGGAAGGGGAAGAGGTTCAGATGGAGCGGGCGTGGGCAGGCTCGGCGCTGAACACACCGCACAGACCATCCACCACCGGCTGACCACCACCGTTCCGAGCCAGGGTCCTGATTACACTGGTGAACGCACTGAACGCATCCGCACCAGCTTCATTCCTGGAGCAGTGCGATACCTTCCTCGCTATCACAGCTTCACGCAGCGCCCGCTCCGCCCGGTTGTTCGTCTGCGTCAATGTCGTCGAAGATGCTCCGCGTACTTTGCGGATTCTCCGGTGCTTCGATTTTTCCCAGTTGCCGTGGGCTCCTCTCAAGCTCCTGCGGAGTATTTTCTTCAATCCATTCGCTCAACTGCCATATTTCGTAGTCGATGTCTTGGACTGCGCTCTCGTCATCGCCGAACTGCGCCTTCAGAGAGTCGAAGAAATCGAGAAGCGGCTGCATATAATCCTCGGGTGGTTGGTCATACGGGTGGTTTAACTCCCATTCCGACCGGACATCGCCAAGCCGCGGCATTAGCTCTACCCGGAGTCTTTGTACCAATTCCTCAAATTCATCGCCAGTGAAGATACTCCGGATTTCCTCGTCATTCAGAGCGCCCGCGTCCTCACCCCTAAGAGCGTAATCGCTCACCGTCTCGACAAACTTCTTCCTCTGTTCATCTGGCAGGAGGCCGAACTCATGGAGGCGCTTTGCTAATTCCACTTCTGGCACAGCGTAACGGAACAGTCCAGGTTTGGAAACTTGGCCGAGTAGGTCGGAGTCATGTTCTAAGAAACTATCTCAAAAGACTGGACGATATTCAAGACTTTGGCTAACGTAGGCATCAAACCTGTTCGAAGAGGTGAATGCTACATGTCGAAGCAGAATGGACTTGATACTATCTGGGAAGTCCCTGATGACCTCTGGGAGGAGATTGAGCCGGTGATCACAGAACTCGATCCGCCCAAGGCCACCGGACGCAGGAGGCAGGACCCCCGCAAGATGCTCAACGCTATCATCTTTCGTATGCGCTCTGGATGCCAGTGGAACAGGCTGCCGAAGTACCTTGGTGATGACAGCACCATCCATCGCACGTTTCAGAGGTGGGAGTCCACTGGGGTATTCCCCAAGGTCTGGGCCGTCATCCAGTCTCGCTGTGATGAGTTGGGCGGTGTGGACTGGGAGTGGCAGTCGGCAGATGCGTCGATGGGTAAAGCTCGTTTGGGGGGGATGCAATTGGCCGCAACCCGACCGACCGCGGCAAGCCGGGGACCAAGCGCAGTATCCTCGTAGAGGCCAACGGTGGGCCACTGAGCATCGTGGTGGCCCCAGCGAATGTTCACGATACCAAGTTGTTGGAGGTGACTCTGAGGTCCGTGGTGGTAGAGCGTCCTCGTCCAAGCGAAGATCGACCTCAGCATCTGTGTCTGGACAAGGGATATGACAACCCCACAGGACACCAAACGGCGTCTGAGAACGACTATCAGCCGCACATACGCAGGATAGGGGAGGAGAAGCTCGATGCATCAGGACAGAAACGGTATCCGGCGCGTCGCTGGGTGGTCGAACGAACGTTGAGTTGGCTCTCGAAGTGTCGTGGAATACTGGTGAGGTACGAAAAGAAGTCAGAGAACTACCTTGCCATGTTGCAACTGGCATGCGCTCTCATATGGTATCGTCGCTGGTACCGACTCAGGTTTTGAGATAGTTTCTAAGTACAGTGAGAGGAATTCCTTAGAGCAACGGTAAGTTAGAAATCCTTGCAGGTTCTCTCTCGCCCTGAAAGCTGAAAGGAATGCGAACTTGTACGACTTGCTCCTTGGCATATCTTTAAGCTTCTCGATCATCTGCGGAAACAAAGCCTTCGGCACGACTATCGCATTTTCGATGCCGACGTCGCCGCAAGTAACTTGGTCTATCAGCCGCTCCGATTCGCTCCCCTGGATAAAGATGTCAATATGCTCCGGACTCTGGGCTAGGGTCGCCGCGTACGCATCGCCGACAGTCGGATGCCTGAACTGCCAGACAGACTCGCCACTTGCGTGAGAGAGCAGAACGAGACTGTCCCTCAGAGCATCAAGGGCGGAGACGCATCTACCGATGGTGCTGCCTAGACGCTCAAGAGCTAGTGTCTCTGAAGGCTGAAGTTTGATCGGGCTTTCGAGACGGCCATTGCGCATGTAGATTAACGCGAGTGCCGCCTTGCTATCGGTGTCGAGACCCTGGAGGATTTCCTGGAGCAGTTGCTCACGCTTTTCGACGAACTGGCTGATGTGATTCGTGTTGATGAGCAAATCCCTCGTGAAAAATGGGTTGGACAAGCGGCGTGCTGTCTCCGGAATGAAGCGCGGATGGCTTGCGACGTCTTGAAGATAAGGCTTGATCTTTGTTCGGAAGGAGCGAGCTGGGTTCCCGAGCTTGACATGGTTGTAGAGGATTTGTTCTTTTTCCTCGTCGGACAGATCATGCACATTGATTACGACTTGGCTCTCGTTCAGTAGTGGAAACGCGCTTTCCTTGAGGTACTTGCGTGCGTGGTTGTAGATATAGTCCCGCGAGGTCATTACTATCTTCGCCCCATTGCGGAGCATAGGCTGAATTCGAGGTAGGACGTGATTCCAGCGGCGTACCAAAAATTCTTCGTATTGGGTCACCCCGAAGACGTCGTCCAGCCAGAAAAACTGCGAAGGTTCATACGGGTTCCAGTGTGTAGTGACATCAGCGGGATCGTCGAGCTTGAGTATTGAGGCGTCCCATTGATCGAGTGCCGCCATTGACAGGAGGGAGGCGATGGTCGTCTTGCCAGACGCAGGCTCGCCTATGAGCAGCACGAAACTGTGCTTGTCAATCGCGTCGGCGGATCTTCGGTATGCGTCGGTGACGACTACCTTGGCGAGGTCCTCTCGCATCGATTCAAGGATGGATCGAGCCTGGGCGTAGGCACGTTCGTCCAGAATCTGGCTTAAATCTCCGAGCCCGTACACGCGCGGGACGAGCATACGCAGGCGCTTGTTCTCAAGAATCTGTTGGCTTAGCCAGGATGAACCGAATATCCTGACGTGCTTCACCCCCACAGCCTTGAAGAGCTCGCTGATCTTTTCGGCCCCAGTACCGGATAGACCTGCATTCGTCATGAGCACGTACGTCTCGCAAAGTCCTCGCTCGGCAATCTTCCTCGCCTTCTCGACTTCATCTGAAAGGTCAGATGCCTTGAGGACGTAACTGATCCTACTGGTGAACTTGCATTGGATTACGAAAGGACCACTAAGGTCTTCCTGTCCCGTAGCTATCCATTCGCCTGTGAATGCGCCATCCCTCCCACCGTCGTGGGAATCGAGAAACGACTCCACGGTTTGCCCTAATGTATCCCTCGTGATCGTGAGGCATAATTGTTGAAAGCTGTTCCAACCAAGTTTATGTAGGTTGTACATGTCTAAACAGCGCCTTGAGAGCTAGGAATGCTCTGATTAAGTCCCTGGGATTGTGGCATAGTAACGTGCGTCGGTAAACTCTGACGGCGTTGGAGTGAGAGTCAGTGGATCAGAGAACATTTGCGGACCTCGAATACGACGACAAGAAGTGAAAGACCCGCCGGGAGAGATTTCTCGAACGCATGGACGGTCTGATTCCGTGGGAGCGGCTCGATGATCGCGTCCGACCGTTCTATCCGAAGCCGGGCCGAGGGCGTCGTCCTTATGATCTGTCGGTGATGTTGCGGACTCACTGTGTGCAATTGTTCTACAACCTGAGCGATCCCGCGATGGAGGACATGCTCTACGAGATCGAGTCGGTCAGACGGTTCGTGGGCGTGAGACTGTCTGGACCGCTGCCGGACGAGACGACGATCCTGAGCTTCCGACATATTCTGGACACGCACGACCCAGGTGAGGGTCTGTTTGAGGAGATCAACCGTTAGAGGGTGTGAGCCGCTGGTGAATTGCCTCAATCCGCAAGTACGCCGCAAGTTGCCGTGTACGGCTCACCGTCACACCATTTAGACATTTAGACGCGATTGCCCTGGCGCTCCGCCAGTCTGATTTGACTCCCGGCTACGGTCGCCGCGACAATGGATGTGTTTGTACACTTCACCTCGGACGTGTCCATGAGTACACGGATTGTTTTGCAGTTGATGAGTCGATTGCGCTGCGGGTTTCTTGCTTTGGCTGTGCTGGCTGTATCGCTGGCCGCCCTGATCCCTGATCGTGTGGGCGCACAGTCCGACGAAGCGTTCGATCCTCTGTTTAGCCGGGAAGTCGGACCATTCGACATCGCCATGTCCTGGGTGCCTCCTTCACCGCAAGTTGGCTTCGTCAACGTTGCCGTAAAGCCCACGCTGATCGCCACCGACTCGCCGGTCACCGACGCCAGGGTGCTGCTGATCGCCGAGGACGAACCGGAGAGCCCCGTTTTCGAGGTTGTCGCGGTCAATACTCCGATCAGCCCAACGATCTACCGGGCAAACCTGAAATTCGAAGAGGCCGGCAACTGGGTACTTCACGTGCAGGTGAACAGTCCCAGCGCTGGTACAGGCGACTTCCGCTCCCCCATCGTCATCTTGCCACAGCCCATCGAACCCGGCGCTCAGGGAGGCTGGGCGTTCCTCGGCATCGTGGTCGCGCTGTCGGCCGGGAGTCTGTACGTCGTCTGGTCCATCAGGAAGGCCCAGGCCGCTCGACGGGCGCATCCATCATCTCTACAATGATCAGGATGCCGTCCGATTCGCGATACGTCACCACCACCGGCAGTCCGAGCAGCATGTGCTCCCGGACGTGACCCGGCGTGAACTCCTCGAATCGACGGCCGCGTGCGTGAAACCGGAGCGAGGTACCATCGGCGTCGGTCACCTCGATCGAGTCGAGGTCCAACAGAGATCGCGAGACCAGGTCGGTGATCAGTCCGGTGAACTCGTGGTCTGTCTGCTCAGACCCGTCACGCACGCCGTCGCAGCCGACCAACAACGCGACCGCCAAAGCTATGCACGCCATTCGGAAATAGTATAATACGATGATTGCAGGAAAACCTGATCTACTTTCACATTGACTGTGCATCGGGTGTTACATATGGTGTAGTTCGGGGCAAGAATCATATGCGGAAATCTCACGTTCGTTCGGTATTGGCGGCTGCGGTCGTCCTCCTAGTTTTGGTTGCCGGCGGCACCGACATCGAGGCTCAGCAGCGGGGCGAAAGATTGGTGGTGGTCATGATCGACGGCCAGTCAATCGCCGCCGATCAAGCATCCAGCGCGCTGGTCAAATCCCTTCTCGGACTACTGTACCATCTGAAAGAGGGGCAGTTGTTTACGTTCGTCTTCATCGACGATCCGACCAGGGTGTACGGTCCAATGGAGACGAACGCGAGCGAGTTTCTTGATCTGAAGGCTCAGATCGAGGCTCAGATCGCGCCTCTCGATGAGTCTCCCGCCGAACCCACGTCGCTCGATCTAGTTCCGGCGCTGTCGGAATTGTACAACTACCTGACCGGAATCAATGCCGGGCCAGACACGACGATCCATCTGATTACCGCCAATAGAGCTTCAGCCGACGCTGACGCCGAGCTGCACCGGCTGGATCCTGTCATCCAGCTGATCCGGGGCGCCGGCTGGTCGGTATTCAACTACACGACTCCGGAGACCGATCCGGGGCTACTGACCATGCTGAGCTCCATAGGCGATGAGACCAGAGGCGAGTCTTTCGATTTGACCGTTCCGGACGGGTTCGAGCGCCTGACGAACCAAAACTTAAAGTTCAATACCAAAGGAGCCGTGACCTCCATGGGTGGGATCGAGTTCTCACCCGACTCCGTTTTCGAGGTTGACGTGGACGTCGTTCCCGGCACCGGCGAGCTCAACATGTTGTTCTTCCGCGAGAACCCGGTGACGCCCTTCAGGCTGGAGAACCCCGATGGGTTCGAGGACGAGGCTGGGGACCGGACATCGTCGTCTATCATCGAGCTGCCGCATGTCGTGATATGGGAGTTGACCGACCCGGTTCCCGGCTCCTGGAAGCTCGAGGTCCGTGGCAATTCCGGAATGTTCACGGCCCACCGCTTCTCTACAAACAGGTTCAGCATCGAGCTTCAGACATACGGCGCCATTCCCGTGGGCATTCCCATGACGCTGGTGGCCGCGGTGATGGATGGCAACCAGAGGGTCCCGGTGGACGGCATAATGACCGCCACCGTGTCGGACCCGAGCGGGACCACCATACAGTACGAGCTGACCGATCAGGGAGTCGACGGCGACTCGATTGCGGAGGACGGTCTGTTCTCGGCGACCATTCCGTTGATCGGCTCGGAAGGCTCCTATGACGTCGAATTGCAGCTTGGCTGGCCGGGTATCGACCATTCGATCACCACCCAGTCCTCGTTCGAGGCCCGTGAATTCCCAACGGTGACGATCACTCCGGAGGAGATCGGCATCATCAAGCCGGGGACCCGAAGCAAGATCGCTACGGCGCACGTCAGCATCGGCGGACAGCCGTTCTCGGTCAGCACCGACGAGCTGATCGCCGCCGTTGCGACGAACCAGGGCGATGCCGGATCCCTGGAGTTGGTCGTACAGCACTTCATCACGGCCGATAGGGCAGCATCATTCGATATCTTCTACACGCCGGAGTCTGAATCGCTGGCTACCGTGCTGGTAAACCTGAATGTGGAGTACGCCGGGCGGCCGTTCCAGACCACCTCTGACTCGATCGTCGTGTCATCGGTGCAGCCGGTACCGACACCGGTGCCTCAGATAGTAGCGCCTGCGCCGACACCGGCGCCTACGCCCCGCCCACCCGAGCCAGAGCCGCCGGCCCCCGAGGCGCAGGTCCCGATGGGCCTGATCGTGGCGCTCGCGGTTTTGGGCATTATCATACTCGTACTCGTGGGGTACTGGCTGAGCAGGCCAACACCATTCGGCTACCTGTACACCGAGGACGGGGAGCTCGTACTCGACTTCAGCGCGATCGAACGGAGCTCGATCGACAATCTGCTGAACCGGAACCGCGTCTCAGGCGGAGACCTGGAGCTGGCAGGATTCGAGAACGTCTCGTTCGTGTTTGGGTCAGGCGAGATGTCGATCCGCACCACGCAGATCTCTTCGGCCATGACCGTCAGGGTGAATAACCAGCCGGTAACCGATTCGATCGTCGTCCACGAAAACAGCTGGATCGGGGCGCAGGGACGGCTCTACACGTTCTTAACCGAGCATCAGGGCTCGTAAGAAACGACGGGGCCGTTACCTTACTCTTCCACGATCCGTATCGTGGTGATGACGTCGCCGCCGGGCGACGTGGCCTCGGATGGCCTGCGCAGTGTGATGTTGTTGACAACGTCCATACCCTCGGAGACCTTGCCGAAAACCGCGTGACATGACACGCCCCTCTCGCTGCATTGCTTGGGAGAACCGTCCCCTTGCAGGCCATCGAGCTGTGGTGTCGGGATAAACGTTATGAAGAACTGGCTGCCGTTGGTTCCTTTGCCGTTTCTGACGCCGGAATTCGCCATCGAGACAATGCCGGGACTGTCGTGTCGAAGGTCGGTATGGAACTCATTATCGAACCTGTATCCCGGGCCGCCGGAGCCGGTGCCTGTCGGGTCTCCGGCTTGGGCCATGAATCCTTCGAGCACCCGGTGGAAAGTCACGCCGTCGTAGAACCCTTCCCGGGCGAGGAACACGAAGCTGTTCACGGTCTTCGGAGCCTTGTCGGCGTATAGCTCGATCTCGAACTCCTCGCCCTTTCCAAGCTCGAAGACGGCAGTGTACTTCTTGTTCTGGTCGATGACCATTGCGGGCGGCGAGTCCCACTGCTTGGGTCCGCTCTGAGTCTGGGCCGGGGGAGTTGTGGGCTGGGCCGGGGGAGTTGTGGGCTGGGCCGACGCAGATGTGGGCTGGGCAGGCACCGGCTCTTCTTCTGAGTCGCACGCCATCAGCGCAATCGCAAGTACGACGAGTGCGGCCATCAAGGGTCTGAGGATCATGGCTGGCATCGGCCTCCGGGGTTGAATTGCGCGACTTCCGGGGTCGCGGATCGTGCGCCACATTCTACTGGCTTTTGGAAGCAGACGCTATAGAGGTATCAGGGGGCAGAGGTTAGAGAGCAAGGAAGCCATGCTCTACATCCCACATGGGAGGTTGCGCAGTCGCGCTGCACAAGCCTAATGCCTGATACCTGACTCCCGACTCAGCCGATCCTCATGAATTCACGCCAGTTCCGGGACTTCACCGACGCGGCGATCTCGTCGTACTGCCGCCCAATGTGTGTCCCAGCGACCAGGAACGAGAGGACGAGGCACAACACAATCTGGCCGATTGGCTGCCCGGTCGCTATGGTCAGGACGTTGAGCGCGACGAATACGCCGGCGACGGACAACACGGGATGCCGCGTAGCCACCAGGACCAGGACACCGGCGAGTCCGGAGATGGCGGTAATCTGCCACAGCATGAATGCTGATATACCGAGAACAGTAGCCGCTCCCTTGCCGCCCCTGAACTTGAGCGCCGGTGTGAAGTTGTGCCCTAGCGTAACAGCCAGCGCCGAGCCGTAAACCCAGACATCGGTTACAGGCATCGCCTGGGCGACGATCACGGCGAGGATGCCTTTGCCGGCGTCCAGAAGGAGAATGACAAGCCCAAAGACCTTGCCTATATTCTGGGCTATGTTCAGGGCGCCCGAGTTTCCACTGCCGACGTCGCGAATGTCGCCCCCGGCCACCATCCTGCCCAGGATGTACCCAGTAGGCACGGAGCCAAGTCCGAACGCTATGAGTAACGCCGCGATGCCTTCCAGCAGATGGATCACCCTCACCTCAGTCCTCTCCCATCAAGAAAGAGGAGGTTTATTGGTTCTACTCAGTCTTCTCCATCAAGGGGTGGGAGGGGTCATCGGAACGTTCTGGATCAACCTCATCCCCTGTTACGGGCGAGACTCCCGTGCTCCAAGAGAGATCGTCGGAACGCTCGGCTGGAACTGTCAGAATTAAATTGAAATAGTTTAGCCGGATTCCAGGGACGCGAGGGCCCCGCGCATACCGAGGTAGTAGCTGAACAGGCCGAATCCGGTAATCACCCCTTTGCATGAGGAGGCCACCTGCGACTGGCTGCCGCGAGACGCCGGGTTGGAGAAGTGGATCTCGTACACCGGAAAGCTGACCTGCGCTATCGCCGCGACGATTGCCGGATGGCCGGACGAGTACGCGGCCGGGTTGAACAGGGCGGCGTCCACGTCGCCGCTATCGTGCGCGTCGTAGAGCCTGTTGATCACTTCCCCCTCGATGTTGGAGTGGAAGGTCTCAACCTCGACGCCCAGCTCGCTCGCGTAGGCGTTGATGCGCTCGTCGTAATCATCCAGGGTCTGGGTACCGAACGTCTCGATCTGCACCTTGCCCCGCATGTTCATACCCAGCCCATGCAGCACCAGAATCTTGGCCAATATGATCTCTCCTTATCTGAGAGTGGTTGGTGTTAGTGGTTGTAGAATCTCATTCCTCTTTACTTACTCCGGGCCTACCCTCAAATGCCGAGGGCAGCATAGGACGCGGCCATTATTCCATCAACATCGATGCGGTACTCACGATACAACTCCTTTCTGGAGCCGGACTGTCCGAACTCGGTCACACCCATAGGGATGACAGGGGACTGCAACGCGCTGCCGAGCCACGACAGTGAGTGTGGATGTCCGTCGGCGACGGTGACTATCGGGACGCGCCGGGCCGCCGGCTCAATCGAGTCGGCCATGAACATGCCGAGGCTGCCCTTCCCGTCCATGGCATCGTACACGGATTGTTGAAACGCCCTGTAGAGTGGTCCGGCGCCGGTCACGTTTATCACGTTGGCGAACACGCCTTCCTCCACCAGACGATTGCCGGCGGCAACGGCCTCGGGGATCATGGCGCCGCTCGCCATGATGTGGACTACGTTGGAGCCGGGACTGTAGCCCGGGTCTCCGCTCCTGTCAACCAGTCGGTAAGCGCCATTCAGCACCTGTTGTCTCAGACGCTCGCGACGCTCGGGGTCTTCCGGCACTCGCAGAAGACCCTGGTCAACGCGCTTGCTGGTCAGCCGCAGGTAGAATGACCGCCGCCGAAGACGGACCTGATCCAGGGCCGACAACATTATCCACTCCAGCTCCTGTCCAAAGCACGGTTCATAGAAGTCGAGCTCCGGCATCTCGGTGCCGATCGACGGGGTGATCATCGACTGGTGCGCGCCGCCCTCAGGCGCGAGCGAGACGCCGGACGGCGTTCCAACCACGATGAACCTCGCCCCGGAGTAAACGCTGTACACAAACGCGTCCAGCCCGCGGCGCACGAACGGGTCATACAACGTACCGATCGGGAAGAGCATCTCGCCGTTGGACTCGAATGACAGACCGAGCTGCCCCAGCATCATGAACAGATTGTTCTCGGAAATCCCCAGCTCGATGTGCTGACCCCTGGCGTGCTCCTCCCACCGGAGCGCGCGGACTATGGACTCCTCGGGCATCGGCTCCTTCTCGTCCTCCTGCCACACGCCCACCTTGTTGATCCAGCCGCCTAGATTGGTGGAGCTGGCCACGTCCGGGCTGACAGTGACGACGCGGTCGGTGAGGTCGGGCAGGTTGCGGGAGACAGCCGTGAGGATCAGGCCGAACGTCTGCTGCGTGGCCATGTTGCCGGTGTAGCGCTGGCCGAAGTCGGGCGGGATGTGTATCTCGGGAGTGTCGAACCTCGGCTTCCGTCCGACCCCAAGCATTCGGCTGGTGTCGGCGCACATCTGTCCCGCGGGTGTGTCTGCCGGCATCCGGTCCCACTCCGCGTCAGCGCCGACGTTCAGCTCATTACGGAGCTGCGCCATCTGACGCGGATTCAGCACCACCGAGTGGTTCTGCGGGTCGCCGATAGATGGCAGTCTCCACCCCTTGAGGGTGTAGGCGAAAATGATATTAGGGCCTGATTCGGGGTCGGCCTGAGCGAACGCCTCCCTGAGCGCGGCGAAGTCGTGGCCTCCGAGGTTGCGGAACGACTGCTGGAGCTCGTCGTCCGACCATCTGGAGATCAGCCGGGTCATATCCCTCGGATATCTGGTCGTCCTGGGCAGCCAATCGCGGAGCTGGACGGGAGGCACACGCAGCAGGCGCTGGTAAACCTCGTTGGACATCTCGTCGATGGCGAGCCGCAGCAGCTCTCCGTTCGGCTCAGTGAACTTGGCCTGAAGCCGTTTGCCATACTTGGCGTCGATCACCTTCCAGCCGTTGGCGTCGAACATCTCGCGCCAGGCGCGGACGCGAATGCCAGGGATGACGCGGTCGAGGCTCTGCCTGTTCAGGTCCACGACCCACAGGATGTTGCCCAGGCCGTGCATGGCCGGCTCCGCGATAGCCTCCCACACCGATCCCTCGTCGAGCTCAGCGTCTCCGACAACGGCGATGTACCTGCGGTTCGAGCCTGAGCGCGAGAACAGGTGCGACCTGTTGTACTTGCCGACCAGGGCGGCGAAGTTCGGGGCGACCGGACCCAAGCCCACCGAGCCGGTCGAGAAGTCCACGTCGTCCGGGTCCTTGGTCCGGCTGGGGTACGCCTGCAGGCCGTGGAACTCCCGCATCATCGTCAGGTAAGAAGGGTCCAGGTTGCCCAGCAGGTACTGGATAGCATGGTAAACGGGCGCGCCGTGAGGCTTGACCGAGATACGGTCTCCGGCGCGCATGAAGTCGAAGTACAGCGACGTCATGATCGTGACGATGGACGCGCTGGACGCCTGGTGTCCGCCAACCTTGGTCCCATCGGGGTTGGGGCGGACGTTGTTCGCGTGGTGGACTAGGTTCATGGACAGCCAGAGGACGCGGTCCTGAATCTGTTCGAGGACCTGATCGCGGTCGATGAAGCTGTCGGCGTCAGCGGCGGACGACAGAGTCGCCATTGCTATTTCCTTCGGAGATGTTCACGGTAATGAGATGAGGTTTATCGGTTCTACTCAATCCACTCCCTATCAGGGATAGTAGGCTTGTTGGATTCTCGTCAGCCCCGGTCTCGCTGGCTACCACTCACAACAGGCCATCGGTCCAGCCCAGCCCTTCTTGCGTTGTTGACTTTGGCCGGTACTCGCAGCCTATCCACCCCTCGTATCCGGACGCGTCGATAAGGTCGAACAGGAACGGGTAGTTGATCTCGCCGGTTCCCGGCTCGTTGCGGCCCGGATTGTCGGCAAGCTGCATGTGGCTGATGATGTCGAGGTTCGCCTCGATAGTCCGGGCGAGGTCTCCCTCCATGATCTGCATGTGGTAGATGTCATGCTGTAGGAAGAGGTTGTCCGATGCGACCTCGCTGATGACCGACCGCGCCTGGAGCGTCCGGGTCAGCATGAATCCGGGGATGTCGATGGTGTTGATCGGTTCGACCAGAAGTCGGATTCCGGCCTCGGCCAGCTTCGGCGCGGCGAATCTGAGATTCTCAACGAAGATGTCGTGCGCCTTCCCGGCGACGACGCTCCGGGGAACTATCCCGGCGAGACAGTTGACCTGGGGGCAGCTCAGCGCCCTGGCGTACTCGATCGCAGTGCCAACTCCATCCTGGAACTCCCCCACTCTGTTCGGATCGCAGGCTATCCCCCGGTCACCGGCGTCCCAGTCACCGGCGGGCAGATTGTGCAGCACCTGTACGAGACCGCTGCCATTGAGCCGATCCACGATCTGTTCAGGTGGGTAGTCGTAGGGGAACAGGTACTCCACGCCCTTGAATCCCGCGGTCGCGGCGGCCTCGAACCGGTCGAGGAAGTCCACCTCGTTGAAAAGCATGGTCAGGTTTGCGGCGAATTTTGGCATTTGGGGGTCCTAGTGGTTAGTGGTCGGTGGCTGGTGGGAGGCTTGGGCCATCTTACTCCTCCCTTCTCTTTACTCATTTGCTCACTGCTGACTCCGGATCTGCTCGCGGAGTCGGCGGACTTCCAGTTCAGCTGCCGCGGCGCGCTCTTTGGCGGCTTGTCGCTCGGCTTCGGATTCCGAGTAGGTGCGCAGGTACTCGCCGGACACCGGGTCGTAGAAGCGCAGTCTGCCTTCCACCCAGCACAGGGTCAGGCCCAGAACTTCGCTGTATCCACGGACCACTCCGTCTTCATCACTCGTCACCTCGATCGGCTCGTAGTCTCCGTTCACCAGACGGTCCCCGGCCAGCGCCGCGCCGTGGTATTCACCACCTGTCCGGTCGAATCTCCAGTACTCGGGCACTCCGAGCCTGGCATAGCCGACACGCTTGACGGTGGTGTCACGCCTTCCGGTGCTCTCGGACGCAACCTCCAGCACGAAGTCCGGCGGCTTGCCCATCTCAGAAATCACGTAGCCGTTTCTGCGTTCGATTCCGCGGGGGTCCACTCCGAAGGCTACCATACAGTCCGGGTAGAGTTCGGTTTCCCACTCTCCGCGCGGCCCCATTCGGGTGCGCAGGTAGCCTTCGCCGCGCACGATGACGTCTTCGGAACGCTCTTCGAAGAGCGTTCGCAGCGTGTACCGGGCTACGGTGGCGTCGGGTTCTTGCAGCATGTCGTGTTTCTTCGGCGGGTCGGGCAGCATCTCCGCCGCAGGGTCATGAGGCGGCTGAGCTCCGGTGACGAACTTCGTGGTCATCGGGGTCCTCCGTAGTGAGTAGGGAGTTGTTTGGATTATATTGCCGCGTGGGGCTAGACTCAACCCGGTCAGCCGACCTCGGCGGGCTGCACCCACCTGCCGGAATCCGACGCCTCGTACATTGCCAGGATGACGCGCAGGACCTCCTCCGAGAATCGTATGTCCATCATCGGCTGACGGTTTTCAAGGATGCCCTCGACGAAGTCCGCTGCGGCGCCGTTGAAGCTCTCTATCCAGTCCGTCGGCATCTGGTATGAGACGGTGTCGGCGCCTCTGTGTAGCATGACAGGCGGCATATCCAGCATCTCACCGGTGCATCGGGTCACCCACAGCACGCCGTCGGAGCCGATGATCTCCATGAACTCGTCCGCCGGATAGTACTTCGCCCGGACGGTCAGGTTCGGCGAGCTTGCGTACTCGAAGACGGCAAGGCTGTCGCGGCCGGCATACTTCCAGGTGGCGGCGGCGGGTGTCTCGTGCATAAGGCTGTCGGACTTGGTGATCAGCGCGGAGACCTTCTCGACGTCTCCGCCCCACCACATCGCGGTGGAGACCTTGTGCCAGCCGTCGTCGTACATCATGCCGCCGATGTTCAGCTCAGGGTCGCTCCTCCAGACGTATGCGCCCTCGGATACCGCAAGTGGGCGGTTATCCTGGTTGCCGCGCAGCGTCCGAATACGGACCATCGAGACCTCGCCCAGCGCGCCTTCCATTATGAGCTCGTGCGCCTTGACGATGGGCGGGTAGTACAGGAAGTTCTCGGTGGCGCGGAAGAATGTGGCCGCGCTGTCCACGGCTTCAGCAATCCGTCTGATCTCGGCGACCGAGCCGGCGACCGGCTTCTGACATGACACATGCTTACCGGCTTCGAGCGCGCCGATGGACTGTTCTGGGTGCAGGAACGTCGGTGTGAGCAGCTCCACCGCATCCACGCTGTCATCGGCTAGCACGTCTTCGTAGCTCGTGTAAATCCGGGGGTTGATGCCCCACTGCCGGGCGCGGCTCTCGGCACGCTCCGCTATCGGATCGCACAGCGCGGCCACCTCGCATCGCTCGTGGATCAGATATCCCGGAGCGTTGAGTTGAGAAATCGTGCCACACCCGACTATCGCGAGACGTACCTTATCCATTCGCGGACTCCTTTGTTCAGGTTGGGCTGAAGTGCAGTCGCCGCCAAGTATATAACAGAGTGAGTGGGGAATAGTGAATGGGGGGAGGAGTCATTGGGGGACTCCGCGCTCCACTATTCACCGAGCGCGATTCATTTCACTCACTATCCACTACCCACTAGGACCAGCACCGCAATCCAGACAATCAAATTGAATACAGTCACCTCGATCGGCCCTTCGTAGCCACCGTTGAACCGAGTCGGGCTGTGTAACCGGACTCCTGTCCAGACGGTCTCCATGATAGCCATATCCGCCTCCCGGAAGTCGTGTTAGATCGGCGTCCTACTTCACAGTTACGCTCTCACCGAGGGTCTCGCCCCTCCAGTGCGGGTTGTAGTACGAGTACACCTGTGACGTAACAGGCTGCGCCTTCACCGGGTAGAGCGCCACTGCCTCGAACTCAAAGCTCACCGATTCGTTGGGAGCGAGGTCTTCAATGTACAGGATGACCTTTCGCCCCGCGATGTCGAACCGCTTTACATTCGGGTTCTCATCCACCACTCGCTGAACCGTCTCGATCACCGGAGCGAATCCCGTGGGCACCGATACGTCAACCACGACCATCCCGGCCTCGATCGGCGTCCGCGGCGTGAACCGCACGGCGGCGGAAACCGTAATCAGGTCATCCACCTCGATATTGTCTGCACTGTAATTGACGTCGATCTTGAACATCTCGATCGGTTCCGGCTCCACCTCCGGACGGTTGAACCTGTGAACAGCTTGTGCGACAACCTCGCCCCTCCCCTGTGCCGACAGAAGGACTATCTCACCTACCGGCACCTCGATAATCTGAACGACATCCGCATTCGCGGCGTTGACAGTCACCTCCTTGGACCACTCTCCAGCCGTGAGGTTAACGGTCATGTCAACCTCTGACCTGGAGTGGGTTGCGAATTCGATCAGCGCCTGAAGGCCCACGACCGTGTCCTGTGTGGACCCGTATCCACCGTATGCGTTGCGTTGAGATACGAGCCACTTCGCGATCCTCTTGCCGATTCCAATTTCCCCCCGCTCAATAAGTGCAAGGAGCGCATATCCGGTGGTCTCAACAGCGGTACTCTGGCCCGCCTGGCTGTCAGACGTTCCCGTTCCGTCCAGTGCCGGACCCCAGTAGAGATCGGCGCCGTGCTGGCGCGCCATTCCGATAAGGCGTTCTTGAGCCAGGTCGCTCTGGCCACTGCCGGCGAGCGCCAGGGCGTATGCGACTATCGCCATCGTATAGGGATCGTCGATTGCGTCTGTCTTGCCCTCCAGATACGTGACCGCTGAGGATGCCCTGGACGTCTCCCCGGCTTCCTGGAGCGCAATGGCCACGTACGCTGTGAGCGCTGTGTTGCCCTGCAGTCCGCCGAGCAGCTCCTGGTGGTGCAGGAAGCCGACCGGTTCGAACGATCCATCGGGACGCTGATGGTCAAGGATCCAGTCGGCCGCGTCCCTGAACACATCTTCGTCCACGTAGATCAGACCACGGGCCTGGGCGAAGGTCTTCAGCACAAACGCTGTCAGCCACAGGCTACCTTCTTCATCGCTGTCTCCGAACGCGGAGAAGCTGCCATCCGCACGACGGTAGGTGAGCTCGCGCTGGTATCCGGTTACCATCAGGTGCTCGGCCTTGGCCATCACCTCCGGTTTAAGCTGGTCGGTCTCCTCTAGGTACCTCGCCACGAACACGTTGGGCGCGAACAAGATCATGTTCTGCTCACCGCACCCGAACGGCATCCTCAACAGACCCTCCAACCCTTCGATCGTCTGGCTCAGGTAGCTTCCGGTCACCGCCACGTGTGTCCTTGCGGACCCCGGTATGAGTCGTTCTGGATGACCGACGAGCAGCTCCGGGGGGCCGCTGACGAACTCGAGGCGCTGGCCCGCGGAGACGATCCAGTTGTCCACGACCTCGTGTTGAACGCCCTCAGGCTCGACGAGGATGTCCTTCACCACCGCGTCTGCCGAGTCCCGGCTTCGGGCGGTTACCTTCAAAGGCACGTTTCCAAGTTCACGAAGGCGAATGTTGAACTCGACTCCGCCGATGTCGTTGCCGTCGACGCCGACCGTCTTCGCGGGGTCGTCGATCAAATCGAACTGTTCCGACTCTTCAAGCTCCACGAAGAAGTCCTGCGGCGTGTCGAGGTAGTTGTACAGCGCCACCTTCACCGGAAGCTCCTCACCACGAATCGCGGAGTATGGCAGGTCCACCTGCACAAAGAACGGCTGGAAGACGCGCAGCTCGGCCTCCCCCACGCCGAGACCGCGCTCCTTCGACAGCGCGACCGCACGCAGCATCCAGGTTGTGATGCTGTCAGGGGCCTCGGCCGGAAGGGTCGCTTGCCCGTTATCATCGGTCACCACATCGGTCCACAGCCATGTCTCGGGAAAGAACTGCCGCACCCGCTCCACCTCCGCCAGATCGTCTGGAGGCGGCCCCATCGCAGCAGGCGCAGGCGCAGGAGTCGCAACCGCCATCGCAGCAGCGACTTCCACTTCTTTGACGACTTCCTTCTCGACCACTATTTTCCGAAACTCCCGGCCCTCCGGCACCTCCATGTTGGACAGGACCACCAGGCCCGCGTCGCGGAACGTCTCGTCCGCGCCCCGTGTCGTGACTTCACGAGGGCGGAAGTCATGAAGCTCGACCTGGGGCTGCATGTACAGTCGTTCCAGCTCGGCGAAGACCTGGTGAAGGTTCATCCGGTTCTCCGCCAGTATGAACACCGACCGATCCACGGCGACCAGACCGACCTTCGCGGGACCGTCGGTCGTCAGATTTATGTTGACCGCCTCGCCGGGACGCACTTCCTCGCTGCTGAGTCCCACATCCACCTGCATCGGGTATTGGGCGACCACGTTGAACGGGATATAGTCGGCGACCACCTCGCTATCGGGCTGGATCTGATACACAACCAGCCGCGACGTTGGCGCCATCACCGGCGTGAGTCCTACCGATATGTCGGGAGACCGGGAGACATCGGAGAATACGACCCTCCCCCTGGAGATGACTTCGTAGTAGAAGTTCAGACTGGGTGAGGTCGAGTGGACCCTGAACTGCGCGTCATCGCCGACCGCGAGTGTCTCGGCGCCGACCTGTTCGACATGAACGAAGCTGCCCGAGGGCGAGTGGCTCGCGGCCAGCGTGCGGGTCGTGCTCGTGTTATCGGTCTGCGCATAGATGGAGACCGCAACCGCGTCACGGGGCGGGTCGATACTGAACAGCGCCTTGCCGTTCACGGTCGCGACGTCGCGACTCTCCTCACGTAGAGTCTCCAGATTGTGATCCAGATAGGACATCCGGACCTCGACGTCGCGGTCCACCGGCCTGTTGTCCGGTGTCTCGGTTATCAGAAGCACGGACAGCGGCAGCGTCGGCTTGAACGATGGGCTTTCCGGAATCAGCCGCACGCTCACCGGCGACTGCGCGACTGTCAGCAGGTGTGTCGTCGTCTCGACGTAGCCCGTGGACCTTTCCCGCACCGTGACGTCCAGCGTCAGATTTCCCTCCCCACCAGCCGCAGGGACCCCGGCCACGTACCTTACGGGCGGAAGCTCGAACGTCGCAGACCCGTCTATCTCCTCGGTGAACGTCGCGAACTCCTCCCAAGTTCCGACGTAGCGGGACGCGACGATCTCGATCTCGCCGCGGACCGGCTTGCCAAAGCTGTACTCCGCGGAGACGGTCCCGCTAATCGCCTCGTCCGCCAGCACCCACTCTTTGGGCAGATTCACGTCAACTTCGTACTTGGGAAGCACGTACCGCTCGACCCGAACATCTATCTGCGCCGTCTGTTGACCGGAGTCGGCTGTCACCTTCCACACACCCAGGTTGGGCTCTGTGGACAGCGGCATGGTGAGCGTCGCCATTCCGAAATCGTCCGTCCGGGTATCCTGCCTGTAAACCTTTATGCCCTTGGCATCCTTAATCTCGACCGTCACGCCACCCGCCAGAGGCTTGAGATCTGAATCCAGCCGAAGGACCCGGATACGCACGTCCTGACCAGGCTTGTAAATCGGCTTGTCGGTCTCGACGAACAGGGCCGTCGCTGCTTCAACACGCAGGGGCGCCGTGCCCTCGAATCCCTCACCCCGGATCCTGAGTCGATACTCACCGTTCGGGGTTTCAGGTATATCGATCACAACCTCGCCGGCGCCCCGGATGAACCCCGCGCCCTCGGCTAGGGCAGTTCCATCCTTCATCAGCGCTAAACTGACTTGACCGCGCGTGGGCCTGCCCTTGGAAAACAGGGATACGGGGATACTCTCCGTCTGTCCCGGCCTCAGAACCGCCGGAGCCAGGGCAAGGTAGCCATCAGCCGGGTCCGACAGGATGCCAGATTGCAGGCGCGATAGCTTGGAGGCCTGCCGCTGGGCAACTTCGTCGCACGCCACGAGCGTCAAGCCGAGTATCACGCTGGCTACCAACGCGAAAACAAGGTTCATGTTCATAGTCCACTTCCTGAGTCGCCGGCCGCTGAGGTCGGAATAGTCCGTCGTCTTATAGTAAAGACGTCAGCGGCGCCGGGAAAGTTCCCTCACTCCTCGTTCAGCCTCACTCCCATCCACGCGCTGCGGTACAATACCCTACGAACCACAACCACACGGAGCAGGAACATGAAGATCCACGAGTATCAGGCGAAGGATATCTTCGCCCGATACGGAATACCGATTCCGGCCGGCCGCGTCGCCGCCACTCCCAATGAGGCCGCCGAGATAGCCGCTGAGCTGGGCGGACGTGCCGTCGTCAAGGCCCAGGTACACGCCGGAGGCCGGGGCAAGGCTGGAGGCATCAGGGTGGTGAACTCGCCCGAAGCGGCTGCGGAGGCCGCGGACGCCCTCATCGGTTCTACACTCGTTACCTTTCAGACCGGGGCCGAGGGAGTGCCTATCCCCAGGGTGCTCGTCGAGGAGGTAGTCGATGTCGAGACCGAGACGTACGTTGGCATGGCCATCGACGGCGCCGCCGAAGGCGTCGTGGCAATAGCCAGCGCATCCGGAGGCATGGAGATCGAAGAGGTCGCCGAGTCCTCACCCGACAAGATCATCACCGTCGCAGTCGATCCTGTGCTCGGACTCCAGCCCTTCCAGGGACGCAGGCTGGCATATGGCCTCGGCGTATCAGCCGCGCTCAACCGTCCGGTAACCGGACTCCTCAGTGCCCTGTACAAGCTGTTCGAGGAGAACGACTGCTCGCTGGTTGAGATCAACCCCCTCGGCGTGACCACGGACGGACGGGTGCTTGCGATGGACGCCAAGATCAACATCGACGATGACGCGATGTTCCGCCATCGCGATCTCCTGGCCCTGCGCGACATCGATCAGGAGGACTCCCTAGAGGTGCAGGCCGGCGAGTTCGACATCAACTACGTCAAGCTGGACGGTGACGTCGGGTGCATCGTCAACGGCGCCGGACTCGCCATGGCCACGATGGACGTCACCCACGCGGCCGGGGCAGCGCCAGCCAACTTCCTCGACATCGGAGGCGGCGCGGATGAGGCAAAGGTGTCGAAGGCGCTTGAGATCGTCCTTTCGGACGAGAACGTCAGGCGCGTGCTGGTGAACATCTTCGGCGGGATTCTGCGGTGCGACGTTGCGGCGCGGGGTTTCGTTATGGCATCGGAGAAGATGCAGGACCGGATGCGCCCAATGGTCGTCCGAATGCTCGGCACCAACTCCGACGAGGGACGCAAGACACTTGCGGACTCCGGTCTGGACGTCGTACTGGTGGACGACCTGAACCAAGCAGCAGCAGCCATCCGCAAGGCTGGATAGACGCGCTGCCGATGCACCCTGATCGGCCCTCATGATCCGGTCAACCCAGCCAACAACCTTTCAATGCCCACGCCACGCAGGTGCCGTTGGGATCAGGAGCCAGTCGATGAGCATATTGGTAGACAGTGATACGAGGCTCCTCGTACAGGGGATCACCGGACGCGAGGGAAGCTTCCACGCGCTCCGATGTCGCGAGTACGGCGCCAACCTCGTGGCCGGGGTCACTCCCGGACGTGGCGGGCAGATGTTCGACGAAGACGTGCCCGTGTATAACACCGTCGAGCAGGCGGTCGACGAGACCGGCGCGGACGCCGCGCTGATCTTCGTGCCCCCGCCCTTTGCGGCCGACGCCATCGCCGAATCGATCGACGCAGGCATCTCAGTGGTAGCCTGCATCACCGAGGGCATTCCAATCATGGACACCGTCAGGGTCGTCCGATACCTTAAGGGCAAGTCCACGACGCTGATCGGTCCCAACTGCCCCGGAGTCATCTCGCCGGGGGAGAGATTCAAGATGGGGATCATGCCCGGCCACATCCATCTTGCCGGACGCACGGGGGTAGTGTCCCGGAGCGGGACGTTGACCTACGAGGCTGTGGGACAGCTCACCGAGCTCGGTATCGGACAGTCCACCTGCGTTGGGATCGGGGGAGACCCGGTCAATGGCTCATCCTTCGTCGACATCCTGCGGAAGTTCGAGAACGACCAGGATACCGATGCGGTGGTCATGATAGGCGAGATCGGCGGGACTAAGGAGCAGGAGGCGGCCGAGTTCATAGGCAGCGACGAGTTCTCCAAGCCCATCGCCGCGTTGATCGTCGGCCAGAGCGCGCCGCCCGGCAAGCGCATGGGCCACGCGGGAGCTATCATTACAGGCAGCGCGGGCCGTGCCAGCGAGAAGGTCAAGGCGCTCGCCGCCGCCGGAGTCTCCATCATCCCGGCGCCGGGGGAGATCGGCGTAACCGTACAGGAGATGATGGGATAGTAGGTGGCGTGGCGCGTTGAGACGATGCTCGGTCACACATCCGACGTGCGGAACCGCCACACCGCTACCAGCAGAAAGATCAGCGCGAACGCCGCCAGCGCCGCCATCTCCTGGGTTACGTCTCCGAACTCGGCCCCGAACAGCATCAGTTTGTTGAACCCCGTGTTGGCCCAGCCGTGGGGCGTGATCTTCGCGAGCGACTGCATCCACTCCGGAGTGATGAACAGCGGCCACCAGCACCCGCCCAACGGAGCCAGCACCAGTGACGCCACGACTCCGGCGGTGCTCGCCGCCCGGACATCGCCAACGAAACTTGCCAGCAGCACGCCAAACGCCGCGGACGCCAGCGCCATCAGCAGCGAGATCAGGACCACCGCAAGCGGCGAGACGCCGACATCGATGCCGAATGCGACAACTCCAACCGTCCAGAACACTGCGATCTGCATCAGGCCGACCGTCGCCGCGCCTGCGAACTTGCCGAAGATTATGGACTCGCGCCGCGTCCCATTGGACATCAGCCGTTCCAGCGTGTGAGATCGGCGCTCACGTGCGATCGCCTCCGCGCTCATCGCAGCGGCGAAGAAGACGAACATCGTCAGGTAGCCGGGCAGCGTGAAGTTGGACGCGTTGAAGGGCTCGATGTCTCCGACCGTCTCGGCCTCGAAATCAATGACTCCGGACTGCTCGGTCAAGATGGCTTCCGCACCGAAGTCGAAACTCCCCGATCCGGCCATTCCGGACCCGAGCAGCCAGCGGATTGCGCTGACGACGACGTGAGTCTCGGTGAACTCAGCCGCGATGGACTCCGCAAACCCTCGCAGAGCTGCCTCAGCGCCGGGAGAGTCTCCGGTTACAACCACGTCCAGCGTTGTGGGCGCTCCACTCATTATCTTCTCGGTGAAGTCAGCCGGGAACGTGACGAAGCCCTCGATGTCGCCATCTGCGACAGCGGCGATCGCCTCATCGTAGTCGATAACTCTGATTCTGAAGTCACCCTCTCCGACCGGCGCTCCGATGATCTGGCTGCTGATTCCATCCGCTTCGAGGGTCACAACTGTCAGCTCCAGCGGCTCGTCGGTGGGTCCCCGTCCTCCGAGGGCCAATGAGAATCCGATGATGAACACGAACGGGAAGAGGAAAGAGAACGCAACGGCGAACTTATCCTTGAAGAAGATCCTGTTGTCTTTGGCCGCCAGAAGCGCAGCCTGGCGGATGATGGTCGTCAATCTACCTCCCTCCCTCCGAAGCCCTGAACAGCAGCCGCGCGACCGCCAAACCGACCACCGTAACTCCGACCATAACCGCTATACCGGTCGTCTGCTCTCCGAGGTGTTCCCCGGCAGAGAGCATCTGGTACATGGAATCGATCGCGTACCGGTTGATCGTAAACCTCGACAGCACTGAAAGCGGCCCGTCCGCCCCGACGTCAAAGAACGTGCCGCCGAACACCGTCATCAACATAGTGAACAATACCGCCGACCAGATCGCTTGGTCCCGGCTGCGAGCGGCCGCCCCGATCACCAGGCCGACCGCGCTGACCGCGGCTGCGACCAGAACGGAAAACAGCAGCACCTGCACGAAGTCCAGCGCGTCCCCGACGCGGAGTACCGCAAACGCGAGCGACAGCAGCGCCAACGCCTGAAAAGTAGCCCTCAGCACGCCGGCCAGGAACTTGCCCGCGAATAGCTGATTGATCCCGAGGCGTGTTGTCATCAGGCGTTCGAGGGTGCCTGTGCGCCGCTCCTCCACCAGCGTCTGAGCGCCGAGCGTAACCGCGAACATCAGGATCATCACCACGACGCCGGGCATCAGCCGGTCCAGAATGTCCGTCTCCTCATCGGCGAGCTGCCTGACCCGCACCGTCACGGGCGGGTCAAGCTCTGCTTCGGCCAGAATACGGTCCAATTCGGCGTCGAGCTGACTCTGCTGGATGTCTGATCCGGAGAGCGCCTCCGACACCAGCCTGCGGGCCCGCACCTCGGCGCTCACCTTCCCCGCGGCGGCGCGAGCAATTGAGGCGACGATCTGCCCTGTGTCGCCTCCGCTTCCGCGCTGCTTGAAGGTAAGAGAGACCGGGGACCCGTCTTCCAGCGCCTCGGTGAACCCCGCCGGGATGACCACCGCGAACAGTATCGCCGAACGGTCCAACGCACTGTCTGCGTCCACCAGCGTATGCTCCTTCACGGTGATCTCGTCAAGAGCATCCAGACGGCTTACCAGCGCCCGCGAGTGTACTCCCCCGTCGAGGTCAACCACGTTGGCGGTGGCGTGGAAGGTCTCTTCGCCTCCGAACGCCGCATACATAAGCGCGAATAGCACTACGGGCAGCGCGATGCTGAAAGTCAACTCTCCACCGTTTGCCAGGTAGCGCTTGAGCTCGAACAGCGCAATGTGAAGAGGCCTCAGCATCGGCCGGACGGCCTCCTCTCGCTCGATAAGATAGAGTCGAGGTGAGGGTGAAACTCCCACACCGGAGGCGTATTCATTGCGAAGACCGGCAAAAGGCGCCGGGACCGGCGACCTTTGAGAGCCGACTTACCGGGACCCACGACAAGCTCTCAATCCCTCAGACTCCGGCCCGTCAACTCCAGGAAAACGCTTTCCAGGCTGACCTCTGACGGATCGCCGATCTCGGACTTCAGCTCCACGGGAGAGCCAAGCCTGATCAGCCGGCCGTGATCGATAATCCCGATCCGATCACAGAGCCGATCGGCCTCCTCCATATAGTGCGTGGTGTAGAGAACGGTCATGCCATCTTTTCTAAGCCCCTCGACGGTCTCGAAAATGTGGCTTCGTGATTGTGGGTCTATGCCGACGGTCGGCTCGTCGAGAAAGAGCATCTGCGGACTGCTCATGAGCGCGACGGCTATATTGACTCTGCGCTTCATGCCGCCGGAGAAGTTGTCCACTTTATCCTTCGCGCGGTCCAGCAGTCCCACCGTCTCGAGGTTCTTCCGCGCGGCGTCGCCGGCTTCCGAGCGACTCAACCCTGTCATACGGCCAAAGAAGACCAGGTTGTCCAGCGCCGACAGCTCGGGGTATAGCGCCAGCTCCTGGGGGCAAACGCCGATGATCTTACGCACTTCGTCTCCCTGACTCGAAACCGGGTGACCGCCGATCGTCACGTCTCCATCGTCGGGACGCAACACAGTGGAGAGCATACGTATAGTCGTGGTCTTGCCCGCGCCATTCGGCCCCAACATGCCGAATATCTCCTGGCGCCGGATCGTGAAGGAGATGTCGTCCACGGCCTGGACGCCGCCGAAGCCTTTACGCAGGTTGCTGGCAATGAGAAAGTCTGCTGTCTGTGTCACGTCAAGTCCCTGTCCGATCGGGTAGGATCGAGTTTCAGATCCAATCGTGATTATAGGTTCGTCCATATCCGGTCACGCCTTCACCTCGTCACCGGCGTTGACCCTGCCGAGGAAGACCTGGGTCAGTATGTCGGTCTCTCTCACCGATTCGGGTGTTCCGTCGTGTACCACGCGGCCCTTGTCCAAGACGTACGCCCTGTCCACTATGTCCAGCACACCCTTGATGTTGTGCTCGACGACCATGATGGTCGTACCGAGCCTCTCGCTGATCTCAGAGACCTTTTGGAATACCTCCTTGACCACGATCGGCGCAAGGCCCAGTGTGGGCTCATCGAGCAGCAACACCTCCGGACCGGCCATGAGACCTCGGCCCAGCGCCAACATCTGCTGCTGCCCACCGGACATCTGGCTTGCCAGATCACGTCGCTTCTGACGCAGGACCGGGAAGAGCTCCATCACTGAGTCCATTCGGCGGTCTTTCTCTGCCGAATCGTTCAGGTAGATACATCCCATCTCCAGGTTCTCTTCGACGGTCAGGCGCGTGAACACACGTCTTCCCTGGGGAACGAAGGCGATGCCCTCTTTCACGATCTCGTGTGTTGCCGCTGTGAGCGCTTCCCGGCGCCAATAGACGTTGCCGCCAACCACTGGCGCCAGCCCCATTATGGCTTTGAGCACTGTGGACTTGCCGGCGCCGTTTGGGCCCATCACCGCCACAACCTCGCCCTTGCGGACGCCAAGGGATGCTTGATTCAAGGCAACCACGGCCTCGTAATGCACGGATATATCGGCCAGCTCAAGGAGCATCGCACCGTTATCAGCGCCCGAGTTGGCGCTCTGGTCCGTGGCCGTATGTCCGGCGGCGCTCATCGGTAATCCCCTCTCTTTACTCCACTCCTAGCTAAGTCCCTAGGTAGGCCTCTATGACCTCTTCGCGGGTCAAAACGTCCTCAACCTCTCCCTCGGTGAGGAGCTGACCGCTATCGAGCACGATGATGTGGTCCGACAACTCCCGGACAATGTCCATGTTGTGAGAGATGAATATGATTGTGTGGCCCGCGTCGCGCACAGCCTTCATTATGTCCTTGACTCTCTCCAACATCTGGGGAAACAGACCCGCGAAGGGCTCATCGAACAGGTACGTATTGACGTCCAACGCCAACGCCCGGCCGATCTCCAGCAGCATCCTCTGACCATAGGACAGGTCCATTGCCAGCGATTCCCGCTTCTCCCACATCCCGACATTCTCCAGGATGCTCCTGGCCTTCTCTCTGTGGATGGGCTTCGTCCGTTCCAGCAGCGCAGGGAAGATGCGACGTTCAGTCAGGACCACCATGATGTTGTCCCACACGGTGATCTGATCGAACAGCCTCACCTCCTGGAAGGTCCGCGTGAGGCCGTGCGCGGGAGTCTCGTGGGCCTTTATGATCCTGAGACCGACGCCGTCTATGATCACCATCCCTCCATCCAGGGGGAGCGTCCCGCTGAGCAGGTTTACGAGGGTCGATTTCCCCGAACCGTTGGGGCCCACGATGCTGGTCATTCCCTCTCGCGGAATTGAGATCGAAAGCTCGTCCACGGCCGTGACGGCGCCGAAGCGCTTCGATATCTCGGAGGTCTCGAGCGCAAATTGCCCACGGACATCAGCGCGCGGAGCGGTCATAGCTTGTACTTCCCAACCAGGCCCTGGGGCCTGAACAGCATCAGCAATACCAGGAGTATGCCCAGAACGACCTGCCGGGCTTGGCCAATGAACTCGACGGGCATGAAGGGCAGGAAGCGCATCCCCTCTTCGAGCAGCACGAACGCCATCGCGCCAAGCAGAGACCCCCAGATTGTGGCGAGTCCGCCAAGGATTACTATGGATACCAGGAGAATCGACTCCAGCAGGATGAACGACATGGGATCGATGAAGCTGGTCCAGCTGCTGAACAGGCCACCGGCAAGGCCCGCCATCATAGCCGAGATGACCCATATGGCGAGCTTGTAGTGGGTTACCTGGTAGCCGAAGACCTCGATAGCCTCCTCATCCTCCCGAATGGCGGTGAGCACGCGCCCAAACGATGAGGTCACTATGAACCAGGCGATCAGCATAATGATGGCAAGGAACGCGAGGACAAAGAACAGGAATCCCATCTCACCGTCGATCGCCCATCCACCTATTCGGGGCCTGGCTATTTCGTGAATTCCGAAAGCGCCTCTGGTGAGACCTCGCCAATTCAGGAATACGTTGAAGGCGATTATCGCGAACCCAAAAGAGACGAGGACGTAGATGTCGTCCCTGAATCGATTGAACATAACCCCCACCACGATGGCGACCAGGCCGGCCAGGAGCGCGCTGACGGGCAGCGCGGCGAAGAAGGGCCAGGCAAACGTCGGTATTGCTTCAGTACGGAGCTGCTCGTACGCGGGGTTTGAGCTGAGGATAGCCATCGCGTAGGCTCCGATACCGAAGAAGCCGATATGTCCCACCGACAACAGACCGGTGAATCCGACCACGAGGTTCAGACTGACCGCCAGAATCGCCCAGATAGCGAAGACCGTTCCGATGGCGATGGCGAATCCGACACCCTGCCACAGCATGAACCCCGCAGCCCACCCGATGACGAACAGGTTGGCCCACAGCTCGACATTGCCTTTGGCATAATGCCAGAGCTCCTTGGGACTACGGGCCAGCCTCCAGACATCCCTGAAGACCTGCGGGTTCATCAGCATAAGTCTACTTCCTCGGCACGAGGCCCTTGGGCCAGAACAACAGGAAGAGTATGAGCAGTATGAAGGATATGGCGTCCTTCCACTCGCCAGCCAGGTCCCAGATTCCGAACTGTTCGATCAGGCCCAGCGTAAATCCGCCGACGATGGCGCCGTACAGGTTCCCAATACCGCCGACTACAGAAGCTATCCAGCCCTTCAACAGCAACAGCAGGCCCATCCTGGGCTGAATGGCCGTGTCGTGACCGCTCAGCAGCCCGGCCAGCGCGGCATAGACCGCGCCTATGAAGAACACGATCGCGATGACGACAGTGGTGTTGATGCCCACCACCTTCGACACCTCTTCGTCATCCCCGATTGCCCGTACCGCTTTTCCGAAAGAGGTCTTCTTCAAGAGGAGGAGCAGACCGAAGAATCCAATGACCGCTACCCCGATGGTGAATAGGTTGAACCCCTTGATATTGGCGCCTGCAAACGTCCACGGGTCGCTGCCAAAGGCATCCGGGAGGGGCCGCGCGGTACTCTGAAAGACGATCGTGGTGAACGCGGTGATAGCAAGCAGGATGCCCAGCGAGGCAACAAGCATTATCAGCGGGGATCTGGCCCTTTCACGCATGTACATGTACAGCCCCCTGTAGAGGGCCAGGCCGACGATCCCGGCCAACAGGCAAGACACTCCCCAGCTCAGATAGAGGTTTGCCCCCGGCGCGCCGGCTACGAGGATGCCGCAGTAGGCCCCAAGTCCACCTCCCGCGACCGCGGCAACAGCGATACACGGCGCCAGGCTGGCTCCGACAAACAGGCGCCGGTACGCTCGATAGAGAAGCCAACCCACCGCCACCGCGACAATCGCGCCTATTGCCGGACTGAGCATCACGTTCATGTCGCCCGGAAAGGCGAGCACAAACCCCATGTAAACTCCGGCGCCACCGGCCCCCAGGCCACCCATGACCAGGAGCGCGGTCGAGTTGAAGCGGCCACGTAAGCGGGAGTAGAGGCCCACATGGAGCGACCATGCGACCACTCCGGCGGTCACCGCCGCAAACACTATGTTAACGACAGGGTCGTTGACCTCGTACCGCCCGCCGAGGGTGTCCTGGGACCTGAGGTAGAAGACGCCGTAGGCGCCCAGGGCGGCGGCTGCCCCGTAGTACAGGTCAAAGAACCAGACGGTGCTGTAAACGAGCGTGAACCCCATAGCTAAAAGGGCGTACACAGCGCCCACGGAGAGGCCATTGAAGGTGAACTGCAGGGCCTGCTCCGGGGACTGGCTGATCTTCCAGCCGATGTAGAGCGCAGCCGCTGCGGTCAGTACGATCGCCAGGATGGTACCCTGGCGATCATGGTATCTAAGCAAATGGACCCTCGAAGCGAAATTCAGCCGATGGGGGACTTCCCACGACTCGGCTCACCAGTGTCCGGCCGGGGCGCGGTGGGTGGATCGTTGCTGTGGTTGATGACGGCGTGAGATTGGCCCTCGACATCATCGGTAGGCCAATCTCACAAATCCTTCGACTGTACGATAGAGAGTTTACTCGACCGGAGCCGGGCCCAGGACACGGTATCCCTGATTCTCCTCAGTCCGATCTGACGTTGGCAGAATCTCCACGACCACGTTGGACAGCCCTACGACCTCTCCGTTTGCGTCGAAGCTGTAGCTGTCTCCGATCGTCCCGCTCCAGGTGATCTCGTACAGGCAGTCCCTGAAACCGTCGGAGTCCTGGTCGTCGTTGGTCTTCTTCAGACACTCGGCGGTGATGTACACATCGTCGTATGCTGACCCGAGGTACCAGGGCAGCGTGACGTAATCGTAGCGTTCGCGGAAGTTGGCCACTACTTCCTGGGCCTTGTTATTGGCAGGGTTGAGGTCCGCTATGATGCCTTTCAGGCCGGTCGCGGCATCACCGGCGATCTCGAGCGCGGTCGTCCCTACCGGCACGATGTCTCCGTAGATCGGTCCGTCGAAGCCCAGTTCTCTGATCTGTTTGACGACCGTGCCGCCTGCGAACTCGGACTGAGCGGCGACGTGAAGCGCGTCGGGGTCCGATCCGAGCAGCTTGGTTATCTGAGACCTGAAATCGGTAACGTCGGAAGCGTAACGCTCCTCACCCACGACCTTGCCGCCGCGCTTCTCGAACTGCGCAACCGAGGTCCGCCTCACACCCTCAGCGTAGTCGGTGGACTCTGTGATCGTGGCTATGGTGCGGACCCCGTCCGTCCACAGCACGTTGCCGGTGTCGATGCCCAACTGCGCGTCGCTCATAGCTGTCCGGAAGATGTAGTCGCCTGCGTTGGCGATATCCGGGTTGGTCGCCAACCCGGAGAACATGACCACTCCCTCCTTCTCCGCGATTGGCGCCGCGCCGAGCATGGCGCCGCTGCATGAGGTGCCGAGGATGATCTTTACACCGTCCACGTCGGTCAGCTTGTTGTATGCCGTAATCGAATCTGCGGCGTTGCATTTGGAGTCTTCAATTATTAGCTCCAGCATGCGCCCGTCGATGCCGCCGGCGGCGTTGATCTCGTCCACGGCCATCTGCTTAGCCTGAACTGCCACGTTGCCGTAGGTCTCACCAGGGCCTGTGACCGATTCCATCACGCCTATCCTGAACGGCTCGTCGTCGCCACCGCACGCAACACCCGCGAACGCTGGAAGCGCCAGCAACCCCAACAGGCCTATCCATTTCCAATACGCGACTCTCATGCGTTCCTCCTCACCGATAAATACGCTCCACTATTCTATCTATATCACTGTCACTTGTGAACTAGCCCCGCCACTCAAATCCACCACCTAACTTAACTTAAGGGAGGGACTTCGCGGACGTGCAGAATGGGTTGGAGGGGAAGTCAGCCGGTGGTCGGAGGGTTGATGTGGTCGGCTGGGGGATTCAGACGGCTCTTGGACGCTTGGTCGGGCGGTCTCGTCGTCCACCAGGAACTCCCTGGGCCGGCTGGATGAACACCGACTTCACCACCCCCGGCAGCGGTGAATTTGGGGCGCCCTTATCATACGCCCGCTTAGACAGGTTCACCTCATCCTGATACAATTCGCGGCGATCCAGGAGAATTCGAGCGCGTAGCGTAAGCATCCCAAACGGGCGAAGGAGAGGTTTCCATGAAAGCCGTCGTGTACCAGGGGCCGTTCAGCGTTGCAGTAGAGGAAGTTCCCGACCCCGAGCTACAGCATCCGAACGATGTGATTGTCAGGATCACGTCGAGCTGCATTTGCGGCTCAGACCTGCACATGTATGAGGGCCGAACTGCCGCCGAACCGGGCATTATCTTTGGTCACGAGAACATGGGGGTCGTCGAGGAAGTCGGGGCTGCGGTGAAGTCGGTGTCAGCGGGCGACAGGGTTGTGATGCCCTTCAACGTCGGCTGCGGTTTCTGCAAGAATTGTCAGCGCGGGTTTACGGGCTTCTGCGTCACGGTCAATCCCGGGTTTGCCGGCGGAGCGTACGGATATGTGGCGATGGGGCCCTGGCGCGGAGGACAGGCCGAATACCTGCAGGTACCGCACGCGGACTTCAACTGTCTGCCGCTGCCCGCGGGAGACGAGTTCGAGTCCGACTTCGCGCTCCTGGCGGACATATTCCCGACAGGCTATCACGGCGCGGAGCTTGCCGACGTCAGCCCCGGAGAGAGCGTCGCCGTGTGGGGCGCGGGTCCGGTTGGGCTGATGGCCACCTACAGCTGCGTCATAAGGGGTGCGGCGGAGGTCTACACCATAGACCACGTCCAGGAGCGGCTGGACAAGGCGAGTGAGGTCGGAGCGGTCCCAATCAACTTCGACGATGGCGATCCTGTTCAGCAGATCAGGGACATGCGCGACGGCGACGGCGTGGACAAGACGATTGACGCGGTCGGCTACCAGGCCGCTTCCCAGGGATCGTCCGCCGCGGGAGGGGAGCAGGACGAGGTCCCCAACGTGGTCCTGAACCAGATGATCGACCTTATCAATCCCACTGGAATCATGGGCATCCCCGGCTTGTACGTCCCATCGGACCCAGGAGGCGTGGACGAGGGCGCGAAGCGGGGCGCTCTATCCATCAATTTCGGCAGGCTGTTTGAGAAGGGCCTGCGGCTCGGTACGGGTCAGTGCAACGTCAAGCGATACAACGCCTATCTGCGCGACCTGATAATCTCCGGCAAGGCCACTCCCAGCTTCGTCGTATCCCACGAGGTGCCGCTGGACGACGCGGTCGATGCTTATGACAAGTTCGACAAGCGTATCGACGGGTACACGAAAGTCATCCTCAACCCGTAATCACAAATCACAATCCCCGCTTCCCCTGGCAGGAATCGCGGAGGAGGCGGACGACTCACTTCTACGGCAATGTTAAGTCCCGTGTACGGAGGTGCGGTTATGCGTGTAGGCAGCGGCGAGAATTCATACGACTGGATTGATAACTGGGCGCGGATTCCCGAGTCTGAGAGCTCTCGTATGGGCTGGGCGCATCCCGGCATTGTGGTGACAGAGTCGGGGAACGTCATCACCTGCCACCCCGGAGACCCAAACGTAATGACCTTTGACGCGGATGGGAATCTGCTCGGGTCGTGGCAAGGCGAGTTCGCCGACGCGCACGGCATCACCCTGGTCAACGAGGGCGGGGTGGAGTTCTTGTGGATCGCGGACAACGGCTCGAAGAGAAGCCACCTGCACGAGTACGACTACCCGCCGGGCGCGGGTGACGCATCCGGGCAGGTGTTCAAGACCACGTTGGACGGAGACATCGTAATGAGGCTGGAAACGCCTCCGCACTCCGCCTACGAAAGCGCGCGTTACGCTCCGACGACCGTCGCCGTGAACGAGGAGCGGTTCGGTGGCAACGGCGACATCTGGGTGGGCGACGGCTACGGGGCCAGCTACGTCCACAGGTTCACCGCGGCCGGCGAGTATGTCGGCAGCATCAACGGTGAGGAGGGGGCCGGGAGGTACAACTGTCCTCACGGCATTCATATCGACTGGCGCAAGTCCGAGCCCGAGTTGTACGTGGCCGACCGCGCCAACGCCCGCGTACAGGTGTACGACATGGAGGGTGGATTCAAGCGCGCCTTCGGCGCGGACTTCCTGACCACTCCAAGCGGCTTCGTGACTTACGGCGATCTGATGGTCATCGCGGAGCTCCGCGCCCGCCTGGCGATCACCGACATCGACGACAACCTGGTCACCTATCTCGGTGACAACCAGCAGGTCTGCGACGTCGAAGGCTGGCCCAACAATATGGGGGATGGCGGAAACATCGTCCCCACCGGGCTTCTTGAGACCGGCAAATTCAACAGCCCCCACGGTCTGGCCGTGGATGCCGACGGCAACCTGTACGTGGCCGAGTGGCTGGTAGGCGGCCGGGTGACGAAGCTGGACCGGTTATAGACAGCAGAGGATGTCCAGCCGGGCCGGCCAGTTCCGTCGACCGCCCGGCGCAGTCTTGCCGGGAAAATCTCATGGCGTGTCTCGGATCTTGGCTCATTCACAGGCCAGCGCCTGTGGCAGCGTTATCGCCGATAGCGCGATCACGTCAACCTGCTTGGCTGAAATCAGGGCGAGCCGGGTGGCGGCTTCCGGAACATGTCGCATGGCCATGCGTTCCCAGTCCGGCGGCGCGTGCCACCAGTCCACGAAGACTTCGTACTCGTTGACCTCGGCCTGCACCTGCTTGGTGATCTTGTAGGGTCCTGAGAACGTGGGGTTCTCGAGCATCGACTCCCAGCCGTTTTCCTCGATCTCCTTGCTGGGGTAGAGGCCCCGTGTGCTCCGCGTTGATGGTCAGGGCCATGTCGGGTAGAGCCACCGTGGGCATGTCGAAGGCGATTTTCAGGACGTGCTTGTCCACGACCTCCGGCCGTGCCGTCTGAAACGCTTCGGCGTAGGAATGCTGTACATACACAATGCGCTAACTCAGCTACGTCTGCGGGCGGCTCAGACCATAACGCTGATGGCGCCGATAAGCTGATAGCTGTCAGAGGGAGGTGTAACCACCATCGACGAGCAACGGGGCGCCCGTGACGAACGAGGACTCGTCGGAGGCCAGGAACAACGCGGCGTTAGCCACCTCTTCCGGCTCGGCAAACCGGCCCAGCGGATAGCGCTCCTCCAGCCGTTCCCGTATTTGAGGGTTTTCCGTAATCGACCGGATCAGGTTGGTATTGACATGTCCGGGGCAGATGCAGTTGACCCGGATGTTCTCCCTGCCATACTGGATTGCCAGATTCTTGGTCAGTTGAACGACGCCTCCCTTGGAAGGAACGTACGGATCGAATCCGCTGCCCATGCCGATCGGAGCGCCCACGACGCCGTTGATCGACGAGATATTGATTATCGATCCGCCGCCGCTTTGTCGCATCTGCTGTATCGCCAGCCAGCAGATCAGGTAGGTGCCTCGAAGATTGATCTCCAGTACTCGGTCGTACACGGCAACCACTCTGTCGTAGGGATCGTCGAACGTCACGTCCCGCGGGAGCCCCATGCCGGAGATTATCCCGGCGCTGTTGAACGCGACGTCAATGCGGCCGTAGGCCTCGACCGTGGACTCAACCATGCGTTTGGCGTCGTCTGTGTCGGAGACATCCCCCGTGACCGACATCGCGTCGCCGCCCGCCGCCTCGATCTCCTGGACAGTCTCATCCGAGCCGGCCTCGTTGAGGTCGGAGACGACGACCTTTGCTCCTTCCCGCGCGAACACCAGTGCGGTTGCGCGTCCGATTCCCGATGCTCCGCCAGTGACTAGCGCTACTTTGTTTTCCAGGCGCATGGGTCCGAAACCTCCTTAACTACTCTCACCTTGTCAATCGACTTGTTTGTATGCGGGCATTCAGATGGCCGGAGACTATCGATCACCGCCGATCATAAGGACCGGGGTATGGACCCACCTCGGATTCAGTCCGGTTGCTCCCGTCGGCAGCAAACCGGCGGTAGGCCGTTGCCAGGTGGTGGAGCACCCGTCACCAGTTGTACGGACACCACGGCTGGAGATCGTGCGAGAACATCAGGTCAGCGCGTTCAAGCGCCCCTTCAGAGTACTCCTCCACGAGTCCCGCCCGCGCCAGCACCGTGAAACGTACTGCGCCGAGGTAGGTCGATCCCAGCTCGGTAACGGACATTCCGATGTCGGGCGCTTCCGTCGTAGGCGTACATCGGGCGCCGTCTGGCCCTGCCTCCAACTTGAAGCGTCCCTGATTCCACGGGCAGAAGTGGTCGGTCAACTCGAAGACCAGCTGGCCTTCAGACCGGTACCGTCGTCCGGCAAAAGCTGCCTGCACGTCGACCAGCCGCAGCCAAAAACTGTCCTGGATTGTCCGGCGGAGCCGGCGCGGGTCCGCGAGCATCCACGGCATGGGATCGTCCAATGGTCTTTTATTCGCTATGGTGGTCGTCCTCAAGTCCACGCTGAAGCAGAATCTCCACAACGCGGAGTACGCCTCGTCGGTGACCGCCATTAGCTCATAAACCAACAGCGTCCCGCCTCTGACCCGGTAGATGGCGTAGCCGTCGATCCGACCATCCCGGTAGTATGCGACATTGAAGTACTTGCTGGCCGACCGGCGCGACTCCGGAGGATCGGCCACGAATCGGCCCCACTCCGCTGATGAGCGTGCCACCACGCCCGGCCGCCCGGCCGTCGCCCGCGCGTAGACCTGCGGGAAGAGATCTCCTACCTCTTCGGACGGTATGAACGCTGTATGCCCATGCGGTTCGGCGGAATCGGTAAAAGCAGTGTACTGCCGATCGATGGTCCAGTCCTCACGAAAGCTCCCGACGCTGTAGCCGTACCTCCCGTAGATTATGGTTTCCGAGGAGTTGAGCCCCGATAGCGGCTCCCCGCGCTCGTGAAAGTCCGAGAGCTGCATCTGCATCATCGAGGTCATAATCCCGCGACGTCGATGCGTGGGCTGGACACATACGTGGCTGATTGCGCCAATGGGCAGGCTGCGTATAGGCTCGCGCGAATATGGGGACAAGAAGCAGGGGCCGGCTAGGGGGTCCGGCGCCTCCGAGGATGACACGGCGGCAGCCCTTCTGCATCGACGCCTTAGGTTGATATTGGGTGATCCGTCCAACACTACATCTGGGGATGCTCTGATCGCGGCGCTGCGATCCAGAGGCGTATCGGTGGATACGACAGAAGAGCTGGCCGAAACCATCGCGCGAATCGAGGAGATGCGGTTCGGCCCCGGCGGCGCGAAGGAAGGCGACGGGTTGAGCGAGGCAGTGGAACGACTCGTCCGCAAACTGGATGCCGAGGTCTCTGGATAGACCGAGAGAGGTCAGCGGCGCTATACGGATACACGCGCCGCCCGCAACCATAGTGTATCGCCGGGGTGAACATAATCCTGGCGAGCCTGTTTCAATTTAGTAGGCGGCTCTACGGTCAACCGTCCTTCACAACAGGCTCTGAACAAACGGTTGGGGGCGAGACGCACCGCGCTCAGCATGACAGAGTAAGAATTAGAAGAGGCGCCACTGAAGTGTGGCGCCTCGAACTCTGTTCAGACTCGGTGGAGGTTATGGGTACTCCCTACACCTCGCGGAACTCGCCTTCTACGGTGTCATCGTCCTTGGGGGACTCGGCCCCGCCGGGTGGTGGCGGTGGAGGGGGCTGTCCTCCCGGACCTGCTCCGGCCTGGCTGTAAACGGCCTGTCCGACCTTCTGGAGCGACTCCTGGAGCTCATTCAACGTCGCCTCGATCCGAGCTATGTCGTCGTTCTGCAGGGCCGACCGCACCGCGGCCACCTTGCCCTCAACCTCGGTCTTGAGCTCCTCCGGGATGTTGTCGGCGTTGTCCTGCACCATCTTCTCGGCGGCGTAGGCCGCGTTCTCGGCGTTGTTTCGTGTCTGGACCTCCTGGCGCTTGCGTTCGTCCTCTTCGGCGAACCGCTCGGCGTCCGACACCATCTGCTCGATCTCGTTCTGCGACAGACCGGAGCTCGCGGTGATGGTGATTCGCTGTTCCTTGCCGGTGCCCTTGTCCCTTGCCGAGACGTTGATGATGCCGTTCTGATCGATGTCGAACGTGACCTCGATCTGCGGCATTCCCCGGGGAGCGGGCAGGATTCCGTCGAGGATGAACCTGCCGATCGACTTGTTCTCAGACGCCATCGAGCGCTCCCCCTGAACGACGTGGACTTCTACGCTGGTCTGGTTGTCCGCGGCGGTGGTGAACGTCTCACTCCTGGATGTCGGGATCGTCGTGTTGCGTTCTATGAGTCCGGTCGATACTCCGCCCAGCGTCTCGATCCCCAGCGTCAGCGGGGTAACATCGACGAGCAGGATGTCCCGTCCGAAGTCGCCTTCCAAGATTCCGGCCTGGATCGCGGCTCCGATCGCCACAACCTCGTCCGGGTTGACGCCCTGGTGGGGCTCCTTCTCGAACATCTTGACGACGGCCTCGCGGACGGCGGGCATCCTGGTCATGCCGCCGACCAGCACCACCTCGTTGATGTCCGACGGGTTGATGCCGGCGTCGGTCATGGCCTTGCGGCACGGCTCGACCGTGCGTTGGACGAGGTCGGCCACGAGCTGTTCCATCCTGGAGCGGCTCAGGCTCGTTATCAGGTGCTTCGGGCCGGAGGCGTCCGCGGTTATGAACGGCAGGTTGATCTCGGTCTGGAGCAGCTCGGACAACTCTATCTTGGCCCGCTCCGCCGCTTCCCGGAGACGCTGGAGCGCCATCCGGTCCTGCTTGAGGTCGATGCCCTGCTCCTTGCGGAACTCCTCAGCGATCCAGTCGATGATGCGCTGATCGAAGTCGTCCCCGCCGAGGTGCGTGTCCCCGTTGGTCGCCTTGACCTCGAACACGCCGCCACCGATGTCGAGGATCGTGATGTCGAACGTGCCTCCTCCGAGGTCGTACACCGCAATAATCTCGTCCGTCTTGCGGTCTAGGCCGTAGGCGAGGGACGCGGCCGTTGGCTCGTTGATGATACGCAGCACCTCGAGGCCGGCGATCCGGCCGGCGTCCTTGGTCGCGTTGCGCTGGCTGTCGTCGAAGTAGGCCGGGACCGTGATAACCGCCTGGGTTATCGGCTCACCCAGCTTGGCCTCCGCGTCCTGCTTCATCTTCTGGAGCACCATCGCGGAGATCTCGGGCGGCGCGTGTGTCTGTCCGGCCATCTCGACGTGGGCGTCGCCGTTGGCGTGCCTGACGATCTTGTACGGCATGAGGTTCAGGTCGCGTTGGACTGCTGAGTCTTCGCGGCGGCGCCCCATGAACCGCTTGATGGAGAAGACGGTGTTCTCCGGATTTGTGACCGCCTGACGCTTGGCCGTGGTGCCCACGTACCGCTCGCTGGAACGGGGGTTGATCGCGACCATCGATGGGGTGGTCCTGCCGCCCTCCGCGTTCTCGACGACACGCGGCTCGCCGCCCTCTATGATGGCCATGCACGAATTGGTCGTGCCGAGGTCTATTCCAAGTATCTTAGGCATTTACTGATTCTCCTGCTGATCGTTGTGAGGTTCTGTCTGCTGCTCGGGTTCCGGCGCCTTGGCCACGCTGACTTGCGCCGCCCTGAGTACCCTGTTGTGTAGCTTGTAGCCGTCTCTTACGACCCGTACCACCGCGCCCTCTTCCACCTCTTCGGTCGGTTCGAAGAACACGGCCTCGTGTTCGTAAACGTCGAATGGCTGTCCGATCGCCGCTTCGATCCGGGATATCCCCTCCGAGTGGAGGATGGTCTCCATGTTGCGCTGCACTAGCTGGACGCCTTCGAACCAACTCCCGTCCACCATGTCATCGGGTATGTGGTCCACGGCGCGGGCGAAATTGTCGGCGACCCCGATGAACTTGAGGAGCAGCTGGGCGGTCGCCCGCTCCCGGGTCTCGGCCATCTCGTCGGTCGCCCGCTTCTTGTAGTTCTCGAGGTCGGCCCGGTAGCGAAGCGCCATCGACTTGAACTGGTCTTTTTCCCGTTCGGCTTCGTCCAGGCGGGCCTGTAGCTGGGCGGCTTCGTCCAGCTCCACGTCCATCTGCTGCTCAATCGCCTGAATGTCATCAGGCTGTCGATCTTCTGTCATAAATCCAGGTCCTCCACTTCAACCGGCAAGGATCTTGAACATCTCGTCCAGGCTCTCGTTCATCGCCTCCCTCAGAGGTTGACCCTCGAGGTGGGCCAACTGGGCCCGCATCCCGATCAGCCGGTTGAACAACTTCATCGCCATCTGCACGCCGGCCAGATTGAGGCCGACGTTGTCCACAAGGTGCTTTATGAGTTTGAGCCGGGCGATATCTTCGTCCGAGTACAGTCTTGACATGCCCAGGGTGCGCGATGGCAAGACCAAGCCCACCCTCTCATATTTTCGTAAAGTCTGAGGGTGCATGTCCAGGATGCGTGCAGCGACGCTTATTACGTAAACACCTTCTTGCATAGGATCATTACACCCTTTAGCACCCTGTCAACTGTTCTGCTCGCTGTCGTCCGGGCCTACCCGCCTTCGGTTCGATTGCATTGATCGTGCCAAGCTGTTGCTAACCTGGCACGCCATCCGGCGTTCTATCTCGTGATCGACTTGGAAACAGGATACATATTGATATGATTCATGTCAACTGTTATATTCAATTCGAATCAGTTTAACTAATGCGTGGCAGCAGATAAAGAACCGACCTTGTCGGCGGCCCCGTGGAGCCAGATATGGCCCGGTCCCGAAGGTCAGGATTGGAGGAACCAGGATGCTTCAACTCAAAGCCTGCCCCAGATGCCGGGGCGATCTGCACACCAACCGCGACCTGTACGGCAATTACACGCAGTGCCTGCAGTGCGGGTACATGCGGGACATTCCCGACCCGAATCGGCTGTTCGCCTCGGTGGACATGGCCGCGATCCGCAAGCGCGGCAAAGTGGCCTGATCGATACGCCGGGATTCCGGTTGAACGGGCGCTCGGCCCTATTTCCAGCCCTCCTCAGGCAGACCGCCCCCTCTCATGGAGGGGGCGGTCTGATTTTCAGCCCGTCGTTCGCATCAATACGTCGAGGTGATATTCCGGACCCAATCGGGCAATTCTTCGATGTTCCTCATATGGTGGGGGCGTTTTGTCAATTTATGCGTAACGCTCTGACCTTCCGCCATCCGCACGAGACTTCCGGCAACACCCTCAGATACTTCGCCCTTCCGCCATCCGTTGAAGAGTATCTCCTCGGGCCGGATGCCCAAGCAGAGCAAGTAGTCATAGCTACGGTCGAGTCGGATGTGGTTAAACTGAAACGAGCCACCGCGATCCTCAGATGCCGTCTTGACCTCAAACTTAAGATTGCCAATCTCAATATCCCACGCCTCGATACGTGAGGCTCCCTTGCTCACGGTAAGTCCAGAATGGTCCAAGTATCGAGAAATGAATTCTTCGCCTATGTCACCGCGGTTTGTGTTGGCTACTTGGCGAAACGGTTCGAGCGTAGCTCCGGACCACTTCGAGTCGGGCGTATGCTCCGCGATAACTTCGAGCATGAGCTCCAGTGGGTTCAACCCGGCGGCTCCCAAATGGAGCCTGTCGTACCCCGCTTCCAGAAGACCAGGAAGTAGGAGTGGTTCTTTCTCGCGTGGACCTGCGTCGCCATCCTGCTTACGCCGGGCCTGTTGTTCCTCATCACCACGAACAGGTCTTCAGCCACGAATCCCAATCTCTCGTACTCGTGCATGATCTCAATATGCGTGAATCTCTGCCGGTTGGAGCAGACTTCATCCTGGCACTTTACTATCAGCACGCCACGATCTCGCAGCACCCGAAGCGCTTCTCGCCCGCTGTCGATGTAGAGGTCCAGCACAGCTTCATGATACTTGCTCCCGGTCCGGTTACCTGTGCCGTTGTTCTTGTAGTAGCTTTCGTATGGCTGGTGGCTGGAGTAGGCGGTGCCGCCTGGCGAGTGCATGTACGGAGGATCGAGTACAACGCAGTCAATGCCTCCATCTTCGTATGGAAGAGCGCGGCAGTCTGTGCCCGTTGTAATGTCAGTCGGCAGAAGGTCGTATGTTCCGGGCGTGACTTTGTTCCAGAACACTCCTTTACCGTAGGTCACATCGGCAACCGTGCTGCCGGGCGCTACGTAGAGGTCCAGGATCTTCGGGAAGACGTCCTCATTTGGCGCTTCATATGAGCTGAGAACGAGGTCGTTTCTGGGAACACCGTTGCGTACCACGCGCTTTAATCCTGATGTCACAGGCATATCCTGAAGGGGCAGTTGCGCTTGGGGGTTGGTCTTGTCGGACATCATACACTGTCGATCCCACTGAATTGCCGTGGGGGGCAGCAGTCCTCACGCCCCCGCACGGCTCTGGCAACAGAAAGCCGCTGCTACTCCAGCCCCAGCTGGTAGTGCTTGCCTTCGGTCTTGATAGAAGGCGCGACCACCACCTCGGCAACTTCGTGCATCTCCCGTATGTTCTCGGCGCCGACCATGCCGAGGCAGATGTTCAGGGCGCCCACCAAGTTCTGCGTGCCGTCCACCACTGAGCTAGGCCCAAACAGGATCTGCTCCAGAGTGCCCCTGACCCCGACCTTCACGCGTGTGCCGCGCGGCAGATTCGGGTCCGGGTTGGCCATGCCCCAGTTGTAGCCCCTGCCGGGGGCCTCCTCAGCCTGGGCCAGCGGTGTGCCGATCATGACCGCGTCCGCTCCTGACGCCATAGCTTTACAGAGGTCGCCGCCGGTCCTGATCCCACCGTCGGTGATGATCGGGATGTATCTGCCGGTCCTCTCGAAGAACTCGTCTCGCGCCGCGGCGGTGTCCATCGTCGCCGTAACCTGTGGAATGCCCACGCCGGTCACCTCGCGCGTTGTGCATGCCGCTCCGGGCCCCACACCAACGAGCACGCCGTGGATGCCGGTCTCCATCAGCTCCAGCGCCACGTCATAGCTGACGCAGTTGCCCACGATGACAGGGACGGTCACCAGCTCCAGCAGCTCCGGGAACCGCAGTCCGCGCGCGCTGTTGGAGATGTGTCTTGCCGTCGTCACCGTCGATTGAACGACGATCACGTCGGCGCCGGCCTCGGCGGCCAGCGGAGCCAGGCTTTTGGTCTTCGCCGGAGTAAACGAAACGGCGCACTTGGCGCCGCTTTCCTTGATCTCCTCAACCCGCTCCCCGATCAGATCGTTGCGGATCGGCGCGGAGTACACCTTCTGGAGCAGCGTGGTTACCTTCGCATGCGGAGTCTCGACGATCTCCTCGATCACGCTCTGGGGATCGTCGTACCGGCTGTGAACACCCTCCATGTTCGTCACCGACATGCCTCCGAGCCTGTCCATCTCGCCGGAGAACCTCGGAGACGACACCGCGTCCATTGCCCCTCCCAGGACGGGCGTGGACAGAGTGATGCCGTCAAGCGAGACGTCGGTACTGGTGAGTTCGGGATTGATCGTAATCGACCCCGGCGCTATGGCAACCTCGTCAAATCCATATACTCGTCGAAGCTCTTTGAGGCGTGGGACACCCATAACGCAGAAACCTCCGCTTCGGGACTGGTGTGGTTCGCTACTGCTGATTCAAGCTGACAACGGTCGGCTATGATAGTGTCCCCTCTCCTTCAATCGGAGAGGGTTGGGGGTGAGGGTATGCCACTATCTCTTGTGTCACAATCACCTGGCGGAGTTACTGGAGCGGAGTCGTTGAGGAAGCCTGTCATGTCCTGGCCAGGATCGTGGCCATCACGTCCTGAAGATCGGGGAACAGGTGCGCGTCGGGCAGATGCTGATGCGATGCCACGAGCTCGTCGTCCACATAGATGTGAAACATGCCGTGCGTGCTGGGGACCAGGGTGAAGTCGGCGATGTACTCGCCGGAGCGGCTCAGGGCTTCTCCCGCCATCCAGGCGGCGCGCAGGGCGTGGCCTCAATGCTGACAGTACTCCAGTCTTATCCTGAGCCCGTTGTCCGCCATCGGCTCGCCTCCTGCGATGGTATTGCACAATCTTAAGTCCCAGACGTGTCCTTGGTCAACGGTCGGAATCTCGGGCGAGCCGGCCCTCTCTACGGTGGCATGGTCGGATCCTGACGTTTGAGGCCTGTGAACCTCAAACCTGCTACCTTATAGGCCAGATCGCACCTCGCGTATCCGATGCCGCAGACAATGACCATCGAGCACACAGTCAAATCACTCGCCTTGGAGATCGGCTTCGACCGCGTCGGCATCACCGACGCCGGGCCTTTCGTGCGCGACGAGGCCGTTGCCGTCGAGCGAGTCCGGGCCGGGTTGATGGACGGTCTGCCCTGGTACACCGAGGAACGGGTGCGGCGGATGAACCGTCCGAGACTGCTCCTCGAAGGCGCCAGGTCGGTGATATCCCTCGCGCTCAGCTACAACACGGGCGACCCACCGGATGACGTGGCCGGCCTGAGAGGAAAGATCGCCCGGTACGCCTGGGGACGAGACTACCACAGTCTGATAAAGGCCAGGGTGAGGCGGTTCATACGAGAGCTTCCAGACGTCGTTGACGGCCCGGTGCGGGCGCGCTACTTCGTTGACGACGGACCGATGAACGACCGCGCGGCTGCCGAACGCTCGGGCCTCGGCTGGTTCGGCAAGAATACCAACATTCTCACGCCGACTCACGGCTCCTGGGTCTTCCTGGCGGAGGTGGTCACGGACCTCGATCTGACCCCGGACCCGCCGCTGAAGAAGACCTGCGGCGAGTGCGTCCGGTGCATTCCGGCATGTCCGACAGGCGCGATTGTCGCCCCATACGTGATCGACAACCGGAAGTGCATCTCGTTCCTGACGATCGAACTCCGCGGCACGATTCCGCGCGAGCTCCGTCCGCTGATGGGCGACTGGGTCTTCGGGTGCGACATTTGTCAGGAGGTCTGCCCGGTTAATCGCAAGGCCGCCCCGACCCTGGAAGCCGAGTTCCGCAAGCGACACGACTTCGACGCTCCGGATCTGCTCCCGCTGCTGGACCTGGACGAAGGCGGCTTCAGGGAGCGCTTCAACGGCAGCCCGATCCGCCGCGCTCGGAAGGCCGGGCTGCAGCGCAACGTGTGCGTCGCGCTCGGCAACATCGGCGATCCAGTCGCCGTGCCCGCGCTGGCCGGTGTCCTGACGGGAGGCGAGCCGCTGGTGCGGGCGCACGCCGCCTGGGCGCTCGGACAGATCGGAGGCGCGGATGCCAGGGCCGCCCTGCGGACGGCGGCCGACTCGGAAACCGACCCCGAAGTCATCGAGGAAATCACCACTTCCCTGGCCCCTGAAGGCTGATGGTGTTCCCGGTTGATCTTGATTCGTGGTCCAGCAGACCGCTTTGCCTGCCGTCAGGGACACCCGGAAACGGTGCGATATCTTGAGAGTATTTCTGGCCAACGTTGGCGCGAACGCGAGTCACCGCTTCGCCGGCCCAATTTTCGAAGACGGGACGTTCGAGTTCCTCCCCATACCGGAGATGCCAGACCTGTCGTCGCCGTCTGCCGTCCGCTACCGCGATCTGCGGTCATTCTACGATCCGACGCGCGACCTGCTCCCGTACATACCCCGAAGGCTGTGGGACGCCGCCTGCCACAACGACCCCGAGTTCGCTACCTTCACCTACGGCGACAACTGCGAAGTCTCTCCCCGCGCCTCCGGGCTCAGACAGATGCGTCCGGGCGACTTCCTGTTCTTCTTAGTCAGGCTGGAGAACTGGCTGGACGGTAAACCGTCCGGTCGCTTCGGCTTCTACCTGATTGGGTATCTCCACGTCGCCGAAGACGACTGGGCGCTGCGACAGGTTACCGGAGAGCCGAGCACGGAGGACATGGCGCTGTTTGAGAACAACGCTCACGTGATCAGGGGAAGGAGCGCTCCCGGTCTGTGGGACGGATTCTGGGTATTCCGAGGAGCGGGGATCTCGCGCAGGTTCCATACAGCGGTACCGGTCACCAGGGAGTTTTGCCAGGCCGTCTTCAGGAAGGCCGACGGAGGTGAGTGGCGGTGGAATGGTGGGAGATCTGACCTTCAGGTGATCGGATCATACACCAGGGCGTGCCGTCGCGTTCTGGATCCCGCCGATCCGGAGGACGGCCCGCGCGCGCGCATCCTGTGGGAGTGGGTCGAGGCTAACCTCGGATGAGCCATCCGACGGACCTCCGTATCTACCGCTCGAAGAAGTCCAGGTCGATCGCGAATGCGGACGCAAGCAGCAGGAGTCGAAACTCGGGGGACCGCTCGGCATCGCTGAATTGGACCTGGAACGTATCGGCGTCGGTGAACGCCTCGCGAAGCAGACCCGACCACTGCTTGGTGACCCGGCCGATCTCCCTGCCGTTCGAGTTCTCGACGACGAACGTGTAGTGGCGAAAGAGGCTGCCGAGTATCTGTCCGAACGGTCTGTCGTTGGAATCGGTCAGCGTGAGCCTGCGTTTCAGCACCGCGAACCGCCGGTTCAACGTGCCGATATGGTTGCCGGAAGCGTCGCTCACATGCAGATGCGACAGAAACCAGAAGAAGTCCCGGCTGGCCGAAAGAACCAAGTTTCCATCTTGGTCAATGACATGGATGTCGAGCGGCCGGTGCGTCTTGAGGAAGAGTCTTGCCAAGCCGCCGGACTCTTCGTAGGCGTAGAGGAGGCTCTGACCGTCCGGAGTCAAGATTTCGTAGCGGTTTTCGGTCTCGAAGCCGGTGAACGCTTCAAGATGCTCCACTTGCTGTCGTACGATCAACTCCTGGTGCTGCGTTAGGTCTATCATCGCTGGGGGTACTCCTGATTCACTAAGGGGGAGAGGAGGCCGGCGGAAGAGGTCCGAAATACCCTTTAAGATCCGTGCGGCGCACGAATCGCCGGCTCCGTCTAACGCGGCCGGACGCGGATTTTGGCCGCCACGTCGTAGCTGAAGACGATCTCTTCGCCCTCGCTATCCAGGGTAATAACCCCTCTCGTTCTTGCGGCCTCTTTCACGTCAACTGTCCTGCCGGGTACCAGGTTCTGCTCCACGAAGTAGGTGAGCAGCGCCTGATCGTCCTCCGGGACCGAGTCTATGGTCAGCTCCTCACCCTGTTTGGCCTGGTCGAGCGTCTTGGAGCGCCTGTCGGCAGTGTACTTGCTGCCGGGTATCGGGTGGCCGAACGGGCAGGTGACCGGGTTGTTGAGGGCGGCGACGATCTTCTTCTCCAGATACGGAGATATCGCGTGTTCGAGCCGATGGGCCTCGATGTGGGCCAGGTGCAGCTCGATTCCGAGGAGATCGACCACCAGGCGCTCGGCCAGACGGTGGCGACGGACGATGCTCTCCGCCGACTTGCGCCCGCTGACGGTCAGGACGACCTCTTTGTTCGGCGTCGATTCCACGAGACGCTCGCGGACCATTCGTCGAATCATCCCACCCACCGACGGCAGCGATGTCCCCATTCCTTCATCTACCGGCAGCGTCTTCAGGTGCTCCGCGAGCACGGTCAGCGTTACACGGACCCCTTGCTCCTCAAGCCGGAAGATGGACAGGAGGTAGTTTTCGGCGCCCATGGACAGCCGGGTCGCGGGGTTTCTGGAACCCTTGCTACTGGACTTGGATGGTGGGGTCATGACGGTAGGATGCGCGCCTGAGAGGGTAGTTTGGGGCGATTATATCAGAACCGCCAACCGGCTCCCGGAAGATGGCTGCCCGGTCGGGGCAATCGCATCTTAAGTTTAAGGGCATTTCACGTAAACAGTGTGCATCACGGGAGAGGGGGCGAATGATGGCAAAATATGGACACTCAATAGGCGCCGGCGCAGCGCGGAATCCAAAGAGTATTCGCCCTGAGATTCTTCGTCGCTTTGCTCTTCAGAGTGACATATCGATCAACCCATTCCACCTACCGCTTGGTCCACTGCTTGGCCTTGCGGGCGCGGGCGAGACCGTACTTCTTGCGCTCCTTCTCCCTGGCGTCCCTGGTCAGCAGACCCGCCCTCTTGAGCGGGCGTCTCATGCTGGGGTCCGCGATCTGGAGCGCCCTGGAAATGCCGTGGCGCAGCGCTCCGGCCTGGCTGACGACCCCTCCACCGCGGATCTTGGCGACCACGCGGAACTGCCCGTACGAGTTAGTCACGTCGAACGGCTCCCCGATGAGCTGCTGCCAGGAGTCCCACGGGAAGACCTCCTCCAGCGGCTTGCCGTTGACCTGGTTGGCGCCGGAGTCGGTGTATAGCCGGACCTGGGCGACGGATGTCTTTCGTTTGCCGACTGCGTAGTAGTAGGTCTGCTCCTGGACCATTGATCTCCCTCTAGGAAACTATCTCAACACTGAATTTGTAATCTTGCTCTGCTGAAGCGGGGTTGGAACCAGATTACCCTCACACCCATCGAGGCACATCCATCGAAGGAGAGGAGAATCATCGTCATGGGCATTATCCCGATACCTGTGCCGAGTGTGGATGCTCAGATCCAGCGTATACCTTGAGTCGCTTCAGCATCTTCCTGCCCAGTGAGTTCTTTGGAAGCATCCCCTTGACCGCCTGGCTGATCACCCGGTCGGGATGCTTTTGCAGCATGTCGGACAGGGTCCGCTCCCTCAAGCCGCCGACATAGCCGCTGTGGCGGTAGTACATCTTCTGCTGCACCTTGTTGCCTGTAACACGGATCTTCTCCGCATTTGTGACGACGACGTAGTCACCCGTCATCAGGTGCGGTACGTACAACGGGTTGTGCTTTCCGTTGAGTATAGTCGCGATGTGGGTCGCGAGGCGGCCCAGCGTCTGACCCTCCGCGTCCACCACGTGCCACCGGGGTTTCAGGTCTGAAGCCTTCGTCTCATACGGCTTTGAGCTTATTGCCATCTCTCTACTCATCCTGTCTCGGGGGGAAGCCTTTGTATCTGACCGCCACCAGGCACAAGCCCTGCGGAGGCAGGGAGCGTGCCGGAGGAGCGTCTTCCGCCCCTGATATCTGTCTTCTCACCTGTTCGATATTCAATCGGCCACGTCCGACGTCCACGAGGGCTCCGACCATCCGCCGCACCTGGTGAGGCAGGAAGGCGCTTCCCTCGACGTCGACCCGGACGCGGCAACCCTCGGTTTCAATGTCGATGCGGTCGATCCTGCGTACCGTGCTCGCTCCGGGCCTGTCCATCGGACCGCCGAAGTTGGCGAAGTCGTGGACGCCGACCATGACTTCTGCCGCCTGCCGCATCGTGTCCAGGTCCAGCGGACCGTTGACGCGGTGTGTTCGGCGACGGGCCAACGGCGCCCGGACCTCCGATACCAGCAGGCAGTACCGATACACCCTGCTGATCGCGTGCCGCCGTGGATCGAAGTCCAGTCCGACCCGGTAGAGGGCCCTGACCGCGATGTCCTCCGGCAGGCGGGCGTTCAGCGCGCGCCGCAGGACGTCCGGCGGGTGGTGGGATCCGGTATCGAAGCTCACCACCTGGCCCCGTGCGTGGACGCCCGCGTCGGTGCGTCCAGCGGGCTTGACCCTGATCGTCTCCGAGGTGATCGACCGTATTGCCTTTTCAATCTGCTGTTGGACCGAAGGCGCGTTCTTCTGGAATTGAAACCCGCTGTAATCGGTCCCGTCGTACTCGACGATCATCGCCAAGCGCATCGCCTGACACTGCCAATCAGCCCGTCGGTCAGCCGACGAGCTCCACCAGGGCCATGTCGGCAGCGTCTCCCTTGCGCTTACCGAGCTTGTAGGAGCGGGTGTAGCCGCCCTCCCGGTCCTGGTAGCGCTCCGAGAGCTCAACAAACACCTTGCGGACCGCCTCCGGGTCGGTCAACAGCGCGGCGGCCTGGCGCCTGTGGTGGAGCGTGCCCTTCTTTCCCAGCGTTATGACCTTTTCGGTCATCCGCCTGGCCTCGAACGCCTTCGCTTCCGTGGTTTTCAGAGTCTCGTTGAGGACGAGGTTGGTCACCATCCCCCTTAGCATCAGAAGCCGGTGCTGCGTGGGGCGGCCCAGCTTCTTTCCCGACATCCGGTGTCTCATCTCAGATCTGCTCCTGGGATTCGCCGACGGCCGCGGCGACCTCGACCTCGTTCACAGGCTCTTCCTCTTCCTGATCTGCATCCGGTTCGGCTGCCTGTTCGTCAGGGTCCATGTCCGGAGGCAGGAGGTCGTTCTCGCGCAGCTTGTCGAACAGCTCAGCGTACGACTTCTCGCCGAAGTTCCTTATCTTCAGTAGCTCGTCTCGCGTCATTTCCAGGACTTCGCCCACTCTGTTGACGCCCGCGCGCTTGAGGCAGTTGAGCGTCCTGGAGCTGAGGTCCAGTCGTTCGACCGGAACATTGTAGTCTTCCGGCGGGATTCTGAGCGCGACCGTCTGGCTGGCTTCCACGCCGTCCTCGACGCCCGGCTGGGTGTTGGCGAACAGGTAGAACTGGTTGACCAGGATGTTGGATGCGTTCTTGATGGCCTCCACCGGCGTGATCGACCCGTCGGTCCACACTTCCATGGTCAGACGCTCGAAGTCGGTCCGCTGGCCGACGCGCGTGCGCTCGACTGTGTAGTTCACCTTTCGCGTGGGCGTAAAGATGGCGTCGACCGGAAGCACTCCGATCGGCTGTCCGTCGCCCTGCGGGGCCTCCTTGTAGCCCTTGCCCCGCTCGACATTCAGCTCGAGGGAGATCCTGGCATCGGCGGAGTCCAGCGTGGCGATGTGAAGCTCCGGGTTCACCACCTCGAAGTCGGCTGACGCCATGATGTCGGCGGCGCTGACCTGGCCCTCGCCCGCCGCTTCGAGCCGGAGCTTGCCGGGGCGGTCGACCTCGGACCTCAGCCTGATCGCCTTGACGTTCAGGATGATCTCGGTGACCTGCTCCTTGATGTTCGGTATGGTCTGGTACTCATGCTGCACGCCCTCGATCTTGACGGACGATATGGCAGCGCCCTCCAGTCCGTTGTACAGGACACGCCGCAGCGGATTGCCCAGCGTGACCCCGTATCCGGGTTCCAGTGGCTCTATGACGAACTTGCCGTACTGGTCCTCCTCCACCTCTATCGAGATGGAGGGGTCCGGTATCTGTACTTCCTCCTCAGGCTCTTCCAACACACTGAACGTCGTCAGATCAAAGACCATTCACCGCGCTCCTTGTCAGCTCCCTTGTCCCTAATGCGATGCCGGTTACTTGGAGTAGAACTCCACCACCAGTCTCGCATCGATTCCCGTCTCTATCTCCGTTATGTCTGGCAGCGAGGCGACCTCGCCGGTGAGGTTGGCGACGTCCAGCCTGAGCCACGGGGGCACAGGCCGTTTCGGAAGACCGTCCGTCAGATCCAGGATAAACTGCGGTGTCGATCCGTTCCTTCCGCCGCGTTTCCACGCGATGAAGTCATCCGGTTCGACAAGGTAAGACGGTATGTCCATCCGGCGGCCGTTTACCGTGAAGTGGCCGTGGTTGACGAGTTGTCTCCCCTGCTGCCTCGAATCGGCCATGGACAGTCTGTAAACGACGTTGTCCAGGCGCGTCTCGAGAACCTGGAGCAGGTTGTCGCCGGTCACGCCGGGCCGATTGCGGGCCATATCGAAGTACTTCCTGAACTGGCGTTCGAGAATCCCGTAGGTAAAGCGCGCCTTCTGCTTTTCACGCAGCTGGAGCGCCCAGTCGGACGGTCTCCTGCGTCTGGGCGTCGCGTCTCCCGGAGGACGTCGCCGTCTCTCCACCGCACATCGCGGGGTGTAGCAGCGCTCCCCCTTCAGAAACAACTTCTCGCCTATGCGTCGGCACTTCCTGCAGACCGCATCCTTGTATCTTGCCATCAGCCTTCCTTGTCCTGGCTTTCAAACCTTCTCAAACTGGTGAAACTCCCATTTCTGTGGAGAGCCGCGACATGTCGTAGCCCTCCTTGCGAACCCTCAGATCGTAGTACAGCAGCGTCGTCGCGATATAGGTCACGGGAGGGACCACAACCCCAACCACCATGCTCCCCAGCACCAGCGGGGGACTGACGGAGACGGTGGCTGTCGTCTGATCCTCGGTCACCGGGCTCGCGAATAGCAGGAACGGCAACAGCAGGACCACCAACAGCCCTATGGCCACCAGCGAGTAAACGAGCAGGTGTCCCAGGATACGCCACTCGCTGGAGCGGGCCAGCCGAAAGCCGCGTCTCAAGGCTGTCAATGACCTGTAGCCCTCGACGATGACCGCCGGTGCGGCGACCGTCAGGTATATCGTGTACACGCACAGCGCCACCGCGCCGAGCAACACCAGCGGCGCCGCCGCGACCGCGCGGGTCTCCATCAGCAACAGCACCGATACGAGAAGAGCGGCCATTATCACGGCGAGGACCATCATGGATATCGCTCGCCACATCACCCTGGCGTAGCATCCGGCAACCGAGACTTTGCTGGTCACGTAGTGCTGTCCCACCGCGCAGATCGTCGCTCCATACACCAGCATCAGGGCCATCACGCTTACAAAGTTGACCGCGATGGAGACCGCCGCGCTGTCCAGAGGGATCAGGACGAGCAGAGTCGCCGGCACCTGGACCACCGCAACTAGTACGAGAAACTTCCAAAAGTGCCGAGCGTAGATGACGAAGGTCTCGCTGAGTATGTCATTCACTCCGCGAGCTTCGAGACGCTGCGTTGGACCTTGTTCTGTCACTTGCGAATTCCTGCACCGACCGGGCCGGCTAAACGCGCCGCCGCTTCGGTGGTCTGCATCCATTATGTGGGATCGGGGTTACGTCCCTGATCAACGTGACCAGTATTCCGGCGCCCTGGAGCGCGCGGATAGCGGCCTCGCGTCCGGGGCCGGGGCCGCGCACGAACACCTCGACCTGTCGCACGCCGTGCTCCATACCCTTGCGGGCGGCGTCTTCCCCGGCGCGCTGGGCGGCGAACGCGGTTGACTTGCGCGAACCGCGGAACCCGACCGTGCCGGAGCTCCCCCACGCGATGGGGTTCCCCTGCGGGTCCGTGATCGTGATTATCGTGTTGTTGAAGGTGGACTGTATGTACGCGCGGCCCACCGGGATCGACTTACGCTCTCTGCGCCGCGACCGTGGTCTTCTTGCCATGTTGTATTACGCTTTCTGCAATCTGTCACACTTGCCCGACTGAGTTGATACGGCGCTACTTCTTGTTGGTAGTCCGACCGCGGCCGGCGACCGCGACGCGCTTGCCGCGCTTGGTGCGGGCGTTCGTCTTGGTCCGCTGTCCACGGACGGGCAGACCGCGGCGGTGTCGGAGACCGCGGTACGAGCCTATGTCCATCAGCCGGCGGATGTTCATGTTGACCTCACGTCGGAGGTCGCCCTCGACCACCTTCTCACGGTCGATGACCTCACGAATGCGCGCCAGCTCGGTATCCGACATGTCCCGAACCTTTGGGTTGTCGGCGACTCCGGCCCTCTCGCAGACGTCCTTTGCCTGGCTGGGGCCGATGCCATAAATGCTGCGTAGCGAAATCTCCACGCGCTTGTTGTCTGGGATGTTTACTCCGGATATTATCGCCATCTGTCCTGCACCTCTGTCAGATATGTCCCCGCGTAAGTCGGATGTGGTTTGGGGCCGGTCGGTCCATCGCCGGAGCGACGATCCGAAGCCGGGCCCAACTCTAAGCGGCTATCCCTGCCGCTGCTTGTGCCTTGGATTTTCGCAGATGATCAGAACCCTGCCGTGGCGCCTGATGACCTTGCACTTGGCGCACCTGACCTTTACCGATGCTGAAACCTTCATGTTAGCTTCTCCAACACAACCGGCCACCGGCGGCGTTCCGGATTCGTCCGGCGCCTGCCGACAGCCCTCATAATCACTCGTTTCTGGCTAAGGCTACAGTGCTATCTGAAGCGGTACGTGATCCTTCCGCGCGTCAAGTCGTAAGGAGACAATTCGACCAGAACACGGTCTCCCGGCAGCACGCGGATGAAATTCAGCTTGAGCTTTCCCGACACGTACGCAAGCACCTTGTGCCCGTTGGCCAGCTCCACTCGAAAGCTGGCATTGGGCAGCGATTCGGTAACTGCGCCCTCTACTTCGATAGCCTCCTTTTGCTTCTTCGCCATTAGACTCCTTTCGAGTCGGCTCCGCCGCCATTCCGGCTGAGGCGGGTCGTTATCACAGGCCCATCGCTCGTGATGGTCACAGTGTCTTCAAAATGGGCGGACAGGCCGCCGTCCGCGGTGGATACCGTCCAACCGTCTTCCAGCACCCTGGTGTCCGAGGTGCCGATGTTGAGCATGGGTTCGATCGCGAGCGCCATACCCCTACGGATCAGCGTACCACGCCCGGCCTTTCCGTAGTTGGGAACCTGGGGAGCCTCGTGCATATTGAACCCGATGCCGTGTCCGACGTACTTTCTGACCACTTCGTATCCGCGGTCCTCCGCGTAGGTCTGGACCGCGTTGGATATGTCTCCGATACGTCCGCCGGCCCTGATCCTGGATATTCCCAGGTCCAGCGATTCCCTGGTCGCGTCGATCAGACTCTGCGCCTCTCTCGATGTCTCGCCGACGCCGACGGAGAACGCGCTGTCGCCGTGCATTCCTCCGTAGATCGCGCCGACGTCTATGCTCAGTATGTCGCCCTCCGCGATCTTCCGCTTGCCGGGGATCCCGTGGACTATCTCATCATTCAGCGAGGAGCAGATCGTGGCGGGGTAGGCGTATGGCATCGTCATACCGGGATTGTAGCCCTTGAACGACGGAACCGCGCCCAGGCTGCGGATTGTGTTTTCCGCGATAGCGTCCAGCTCTCGCGTCTCTACTCCGGGCTCGATGGCCTCGATCATTTTGGCCTTGGCGTGCGCCACTATCTGACCGGCTTCGAACATCAGCCTCAGCTCGCCCGACGACTTTATGGTTATCCCGTTTGGCCTTCTGGCCATCTACCTCAATTCCCTTCTGGGAAAGGCGGAATCTCTCTCGGATTCTCAATACCCACTGTGAAAAATGGTATCCGTAAGTTTACCCAAACCCGTCTCGCTCCGGCAACCTACATCCCGACCGCGTGAGCCAGGGCTTGTCCGACCACTTCGACCCGTTGTTCACCGTCGATTTCAGTCAGGAGAGCCGACCTGCGATAGTAGTCGACGATCGGCTCGGTCTCTTGATTGTATATCTCGATCCGATTGGCTACGACTTCGGGCTTGTCGTCGTCGCGTTGGAACAGCTCGGCTCCGCAATCGTCGCATGTGTTCTTGACGGCGGGCGGCGACGTATTCAGGTTGAACGGTCGCTGGCACTGTGAGCACAGGATCCTGCCGCTGAGCCTCCGGACCAGCTCTCCGTCCGATACGTGGATGAACACAACGCAGTCGATGCCTCCCCGGTCGGCGAGCGCTTCGGCCAGCGCTTCGGCCTGGGCCCGGGTTCTGGGGAACCCATCCAGGACGAACCCCGAGGCGTGCGCCGGGTCGGCTATCCAATCCATGACCATCCTGATGGTGACTTCGTCCGGCACATACACGCCGCGGTCCATGTACGACCGTGCCAGTTGGCCGAGCTCGGTGTCGCGGCGCTGGTTGTCCCGGAACAGGTCTCCAGACGAGACCGCGTTCACAGAGAGCCGCTCCGCCAGATTGGCGGCCTGCGTTCCCTTGCCGGAGCCCGGCGGCCCCATGAGAATGACGTTCACAGCTTGTTTCCCAAATACATGAGCGGCCGCTCGACTCCCCGGTCCCTCAGCGGAGGGCGGCCGAGTCAACGGTCGCTGTCAATGGTGTCGAGGTGCGTTGTGGAGCTGGCGGCGGCATTCCAGCTCCCTGTAACGGAATCGCGGCTACCTGATGAACCCTTCGTAGTTGCGCATCAGCAGCTGGGCCTCCAGCTGCCGCATGGTATCGAGCGCGACGCCCACCATGATCAGAAGGCTTGTGCTTGAAAGTGTGAGCGCACGTATATCGGTCGCCTGCGTTGCGAAGTACGGGATTATCGCGATAACTCCCAGGAACAGCGCGCCGCCCCAGGTGATCCGAATTATCACCCTGTTCAGGTACTCCTGCGTTGGCCGACCCGGCCTGATGCCGGGTATGAAGCCACCGTTTCTCTGTAGGTTCTCCGCGAGGTTCTGCTGCTGGAATATGACAAGCGTGTAGAAGAACGTGAAGATGACCACGAGGACGAACACGGCGGCCCAGTATGGGAAGTCCGCAGGGTCAAGGGTGTTGGTGAAGAACCTCGATAACCTGGCGAAGAAGGAGTCCGACAGCGGGTCCTGGAAGTAGCTGAACATCGTTGCCGGCAGGATGATGATGCTGAATGCGAAGATCAGCGGAATCATTCCGGCGCTGTTGACGCGGAGCGGCAGGAATGTCGCCCCAGACTGCCGCTGCATCTGGCCGCCCCTGAACACGCTGCGTCCGTACTGGACCGGCACGCGTCGCTGCGCTTCGTTGAACAGCACGATCACGAATATGATGCCGAAGCCGATGGCTGCCAACGCCAACAGATCTCCGGCCTTGTCACTCTCCAGGAATCCCTGTCCGACGATGGTCGGGAACCCCGCTACGATTCCGCCGAAGATGATTAGCGAGATGCCGTTCCCCAGGCCGCGCTCCGTGATCAGCTCACCGAGCCACACCAGGAACATCGTGCCCGCGACCATGGATAGCAGCATTGCGGCAGTGCCGATGTTCAGTCCGAAATCCACTCCCGGAAGAACGCCGGACTGCCGGAGCAGGGTCAGCTGGCCCCAGGACTGGAGGAAGGCTATGGGCACGGTGGCGTAGTGGGTTATCTGGTTGATCCGCTGGCGCCCGAAGTCGCCCTCCTGCGACAGGGCCTTCAGGCTTGGGATGGCCGGCACCAGGATCTGCATGACGATCGAGGAGGTGATATACGGGTACACGCCGAGCGCGGCGACGCTCAGATTGGCCAGCGCTCCACCGCTGAACAGGTTCAGGAATCCGAGGAGCTCCGATTGCTCGAAAGCCGCTGACAGCGCTTGCGTATCGACGCCGGGGATCGGCACCTGCGCGACGAATCTGAATACGACCAGCATGGCCAGCGTGAACAGGATCTTCGATCGCAGGTCCGGGACCCGCATCGCGTCGATCATGGACTGGATCAACTGGGGCCTTGACGACTGCTGCTGGGCCCTGGCTGACTGCGCCTGGCGCATCAGTTGGTCTCCTCGACGCTTCCCCGTTGGGAAGCCCGGCGCTGCTGTGGCACGCTACTCGATCTCTCTGACATGGCCGCCCGCGGCCTCGATCTTGGCTCGCGCCGACGCGGAGAACTTCTGCGCCGAAACGCTGATGGCGACGTCGATGTCGCCACGGCCGAGTATCTTGACCGGGTTACTCAGACTCTTGACGTAGCCGACCGCCGCCAACACCTCGGGGTTCACGTCGGTGTCGGGGGGGAAGGCGGAGAGCTGGTCCACGTTGACGATGCTGTATTCCTGTCGGAATATGTTGGTAAAACCGCGGATGCTGGGAAGTCGCTTGAGCAGCGACAACTGACCTCCCTGGAACTTCGTCATGTGGCCACTGCCGCTGCGGGACTTCTGTCCCTTGAGGCCACGTCCCGAATAGGTCCCGCGGCCGCTGCCGTCTCCGCGTCCGACGCGTTTCCTGTTCTTTCTCGCACCCTCTGGGGGGCGCATCATATGTTGCTGCATAGCCTGCTGTCGCCTGTCCTGAAATCCCTGTCCCGTAACGGTATTCGACCCCTCGCCGGCGGTCCCGGCGTGAACCGGGGGCCGCCGCGTGAGATCACTCACTCAGCCTCGTCAGACTCGACCGGACTGACCTCAACCAGGTGCCGGACCTTATGGATCACCCCCAGGATCGAGGGGGTGTCCTCATGCTCGACGGTCTGATGGAGACGTCTGAGGCCCAGGCTCTCGATGGCCCGCTTTTGCGACCTCTCGTAGCCGATCGTGCTTTTTTTGTATGTAATTGCTATCTTTGCCATGGTCTGGTCTTTCGGACGTCCCTGCTGCGGGCCGGCGCCGTGATGACGGCTGCGACCCGACGACCGGGAGAGTCTGCCGCTACTGTGTTTGTGCCGCGGCCCCCTGTCGCTCGGCCTGCCGCGCCGCGCGTCGCTCGGCCTCAATGCGTTTTTGCTCCTTCATCTGCTCGACCAGCTGGCGGCGCTTGGCGAATTCCTCTTCAGGCAGCCGCAGCTTCTTGAGGCCCTCGAACGTCGCCTTGACGACGTTGACGGGGTTGTTGCTGCGCCTTGACTTGGTGAGGATATCCCGTACCCCGGCCAGCTCGACGACCGCGCGGACCGCGCCGCCGGCGATCACGCCGGTGCCGGGTACGGCGGGCTTGAGCATAACCTGAGATCCCCCGTACTTGGATACGATGTCGTGAGGGATGGTCGAGCCCTGCATCGGCACGGTGATCATGTTGGCGCGCGCCTTGACGGCGCCCTTTCTGACCGCGTCCGGGACGGCGTCGGCCTTGCCCATGCCGATCCCCACCTGTCCTTCACCGTCTCCAACCACCACCACCGCGTTGAAGCTGAGATGGCGGCCGCCCTTGACCACTTTGGCGACCCGTGAGATGCGGACCACCCGTTCTACCAGATGCTGTTCATCTGAATCGTCATCCTGCCGGCGTCGGAAATCCATAGTCACTAGAAAACCAGACCTCCCTCACGGGCAGCGTCAGCGAGCGCCTTGGTTCTCCCGTGATACTTGAATCCGCCCCTGTCGAATACGACGCCCCTGACGCCTTTCTTAGCCGCGCGATCGGCGAGCAGCTTGCCCACCAGAGCGGAGACAGCGGTCTTGGCGCTGTCTCCGTCAACCTGTGACTTGACCTCGGGGTCCAGACTGGACGCGGCCGCCACCGTGTGTCCGTTCGCGTCATCGATCACCTGAACGTAGATGTGGTTCAGGCTGCGGAACACGGACATTCTCGGGCGGTCCGGCGTACCGACAATCTTCCTGCGGACCCTCTTGTGGCGCATCTGCCGACGCGCCTTTCGCATTCCTGACTTCGGCACCTTAAGCCCTCCTGGCGCTCTTGCCGGGCTTGAGATGCACGACCTCGTTGGCGTACCGGATGCCCTTGCCCGTGTAAACGTTGGGAGGACGGACCTTTCTGATCTCAGCCGCGATCTGACCAACTGCCTGTTTGTCGATTCCACTGATACGAATTTGGTTATTCCCCTGGACCTGCAGGGTTATGCCGGGCGGGGGGTCGATATTTACTTGATGACTCAGCATGACGCTCAACGTAATGCCCTGGCCGTTCTGCGCGACGCGATAGCCGACGCCCACCAAGTCGAGCACTTTCTCGAATCCTGAGTTCACGCCCGTCACCATGTTGTTGACGAGACTGCGCGTGAGGCCGTGGAGCGCCTTGTGCGGGCCGGAATCGCTCGGCCTAGAGACGACCACCGTCCCGTTGTCCCTCGCGATGGACATTTCCGGGTGGAAAGTCTGGCTGAGCTCTCCGCGAGGTCCTTTTACGGTCACATTCTGTCCGTCGATCTGAACGTCCACACCGGACGGTACGGGGATGGCCTGGTTTCCTACTCTCGACATGACGGTCTCCTCACCAAACGTAGCAGAGCAGCTCGCCGCCGACGCCCTGGCGCCAAGCCTGGCGTCCGGTCATCACGCCCTGGGAGGTGGACAGCATCGAAACGCCGAGCCCTCCGTAGTATCTTGGTATTTCGCCCTTGCCCACGTAAACGCGTAGTCCGGGCTTGCTGACCCGTTTGAGTCCCGCGATGGCCGGCTCACTGCGGCTCCTGTAGTGGAGTTTGACCTGGATTGCGGCCTGCGGCGTGCCCGACCGGACGACGTCGTAGTCCTCTATGAAGCCCTCTTCGGCGAGGACTCTGGCCATCTCCACCTTGATCTTCGATGCCGGGATGTTCACGGACTCGTGTCGCGCATTGACGGCGTTTCGGATGCGCGTAAGCATGTCCGCGATTGGATCTGTAACTGCCATACCTTGTTTTCCTTACCAGCTTGCCTTGCGGACTCCGGGCAGCAACCCCTCCAGGGCCATGTTCCTGAAGCAGATGCGGCACAGGCCGAAGTGCCTGATGTAGGCCTTGGGTCTGCCGCAGTTGTTGCATCTGTTGTGCTCGCGGACCTTGAAGCGCTGGGGCTTCTTCCAACGGGCGATCTTCGACTTCTTTGCCATCTTCGCTGTCCTACAATCTATGGTTGACTTATGGTTGAGCTTGTCGCGCTGCTTCTCGGCCTGCGATGCCCGCGCCTGTGCGTGAGCCGCCCGGCGTCTTACACGAGCGCCGGATCCCTGCTCCGGGTGAACGGCATTCCGAGCAGCTCCAAGAGCCTCAATCCTTCTTGATCGTTCGGCGCGGTGGTCACTATAACCACCTGGAGGCCGCGCATCCGGTCCACGGAGTTATAGTCGATCTCCGGAAAGATGACCTGTTCCCTGAGACCCAGGGAGTAGTTGCCACGACCATCGAATGAGTTTCTCGATACGCCCTGGAAGTCCCGTATGCGTGGGAGCGCGGAGTTGACGAGCCGGTCGTAGAACTCGTACATTCTGCGGCCTCTGAGCGTCACGCTTAGGCCGATGGGCATTCCATCGCGGATCTTGAACTGTGCGATGGACCGCTTGGCGCGAGTGACCATCGGCTTCTGGCCGCTGATGGACGTCAGGTCCGCGGTCGCCGCTTCCATGGCGCGCGCGTTCTGGAGCGCCTCGCCCATGCCAATGTTGAGGACGATCTTCTCCAGCCTCGGGATCTGCATCGGGCTGGAGTATCCGAACTCCTGTATGAGCTGTGGACCGACGTCGTTTCGCAGTCTCTCTTGCAGCCTGGGCAGCGGGCGACGCCCGTTGCCGGAGCCGTTCTGGGCTGTTTGCTGTTCCTGGGTCATTCGATCACTTCACCGCAGCTCTTGCACTCACGCGCCTTGGTGCCGTCGGCGAGAGTCCTGAATCCTACCCGCGCGGGGCCATCGCAGTCTTCGTGGAAGAACATCAGGTTCGCAACCGGAATCGGCAGCTCCTTTTGGATGATGCCTCCCTGTCGGAACGTGCCCGATGGGCGCTGGTGCCGGGTGACGACGTTGATGCCCTCGATGACAACCTTGTTGTCCTTGGTCAGCACTCGCGTCACGCGGCCGCGCTTGCCGCGGTCCCGGCCCTTGGTGACTATCACGTTGTCGTTAGCTTGGATTCGCATCCTACAGTACCTCCGGGGCAAGGGACACTATCCGCATGAAGTTCCTGTCTCTGAGCTCGCGGGCGACCGGGCCAAAGATACGCGTACCCCTGGGCATCTGGTCGTCGTTGATGATGACCGCCGCGTTGTCGTCGAACTTGATCCGGGACCCGTCCGGTCTTCTGGCCGGGTGTCTGGTCCTGACGACGACGGCCTTGACGACTTCGCCCTTCCGGACCGGGGCTGCCGGGGCCGATTCCTTGACCGAAGCGACGATCACGTCGCCGACGTGCGCGTACCGGCGTCCGCTGCCGCCGGGGACCCCTATGCAGCTTATGATCTTGGCGCCGGAGTTGTCGGCAACTTTCAATCTGGTATAAATCTGGATCATCTCGCGTGTCTCTTTGTGTCCTGGGATCTGCGGCGTCTGAGCCTGAGATCTCCTGATTGGAGGATCGCTCTACTCTTTGTCCGCGCTGGCTGTCGTGTCCGTCTCAGCCGCCTCGCTCTGCGCAGGGGCGGCAGACGTTGCGGAGGCCGAGAGTATATCTTCGTCCACGCTGGCTGTCGTGTCCGTCTCGGCCACCTCGCTCTGCGCAAGGGCGGCAGACGTTGCGGAGGCCGAGAGTATATCTTCGTCCACGCTGGCTGTCATGTCCGTCTCGGCCACCTCGCTCTGCGCAAAGGCGGCAGACGTTGCGGAGGCCGAGAGTATATCTTCGTCCACCTGGATCTGCTCCGGCTGTATGTCGGCGATCTCGATGCTGGACAGTATTTCGGCGACCTTCCACCGCTTGGTCTTGGAGTACGGACGCGACTCAATGATTCGGACCGTGTCTCCGAGACTACAGCGGTTTTCCTCGTCATGAGCGTAGAACTTGGCCTGACGGCGGACCGACTTCTTGTAAATCGTGTGGGACTGACGCCATTCATAGACGACCACGACGGTCTTGTCCATCTTGTCGCTGACCACCCGGCCCACACGCACTTTTCTTCGTTCGTAGCTCATGCTGTCACACTCTCAAGTTGGCGTTCCCGCATCACGGTGAGGATCTGCGCGATGCGCTTCTTTGCCCTCTTAATCTCGTTCACGTTAGAAAGCTGCATCGTGGCGGCCCTGAACCGGAGATTCATCAGCTCCCGCCTGGTCTCATACAGCTCGGTGGACAGATCGTCCGCCGACATGCCTCTCAGATCATTCACCGCCATTGCAAGAATCCTGTTTGTACTGCTCGTTTACCTTCGCTAATTGGTCCGTCGGGTCTTCAGACCGCGTGCCTTGTCACGACTTTCGTGGCCATCGGCAGCTTGGAAGACGCCAGTCTGAGGGCTTCCTTTGCCGTCTCCTCGGGCACTCCGGCGATCTCGAAGATCACTCGTCCGGGTTTGACGACCGCCACCCAGTGATCGACTGCGCCCTTACCGCTGCCCATGCGGGTCTCAGCCGCGCGGGCGGTTACACTCTTGTCCGGGAAGATCCGAATCCACAGTTTCCCGCCACGACGGGCGTACCGGGTCATTGCCCGGCGGGCCGCCTCTAACTGGCGGGAGGTCACCCAGGCGGACTCGGTCGCCTTCAGGCCGAACTCGCCGAAGTTGATCTGACTTCCTGCTACCGACACCCCCTTGCGGCGGCCGCGGTGCATGTTTCGGAACTTAACTCTGTTGGGTTGGAGCATTGTCTTCCGCCTCGGCTGTTGGAACTCGTGTGGGCGATGTCTGTGCCGCGGGTCCGGCAGACGCCGGCGCGGTCTGCGGAACAGGCCCGGGTGTCGGCTGAACGGGTTGTTGGACTATCGGCGGGGTGGGTTCCGGCAAGGGGTCCGGAGTCGCGCTGAGCGTGACCTCGATCGGCGAGATCATCTCCTCGATCTCAGGCTCCGGCGCCGTCTGCGGCAGTATGTCTCCCTTGTAGATCCAGACCTTGACCCCGATGCGTCCGAACTCGGTCGCCGCCTCCGCCAGTCCGTAGTCGATGTCGGCTCGGAGCGTATGTAGCGGGACGCGGCCCTCCATCGCCTTTTCGGATCGGGCTATGTCAGCGCCGCCCAATCGTCCGGCGCAGATGATCTTGATACCCTCGGCGCCGGCCTGCATGGTCCGACCAAGGGTCTGCCTGATGGCGCGTCTGAACGCGATTCTGCGTTCGAGCTGGTCGGCGACGTTCCGCGCGACCAGGTAGGCGTCCAGCTCAGGCTGGCGTATCTCCTGCACGTTCAGCCGGGCTCGCCGTCTGATGGCCCGCTCCAGGTCCTTGCGCAGCTCCTCGACCCTCTGACCGCCTCGCCCGATCACGATACCGGGTCTGGCCGTGTGGATCGTTATGGTCACATCGTTATTGCTGCGTTCGATTTCCACCCTCGATATGCCGGCGTCCGGGTAGTTGCCAGAGATCATCTGGCGAATACGGAGATCCTCGAACACCAGGTTTCGGTAGTTCTCCTGCTTATCGGCGAACCACCGTGCCTGCCACTCTTTGACGATCCCCAGGCGGAATCCTATGGGGTGAGTCTTCTGGCCCACGCTAAAGCTCCTCGTTTTCATCCACGACCACGGTGATGTGGCTGTTTCGCTTGATGATTCTGTTCGCACGTCCGCGCGCTCTGGCGCGGAACCTCTTGAGCCGGGGACCCTCGTTGGCGTAAATCTGTGTGATAGTCAGGTCTGACGGTTGCGCGAAGATCTCGTTCTCGGCGTTGGACGCGGCCGATTTGACCACTCGCGCCACGTGCGCGGCGGCCGGCGACGGGAGGAATGACAGGATGTCCAGCGCATCCGCTACGTTCTTCCCCCTTACGAGGTCCACGATCGGGAGCAGCTTCTTCACCGAAACACCGGTGTTCTTGGCTGTTGCGCTTACTACCATGACCGGAGCCCTTATCTTATCGCCGAGGCGCGCTCGGACTTGGAGGAGTGCCCCCTGAATGTCCGAGTCGGGGCGAATTCGCCCAGCTTGTGGCCCACCATATTCTCTGTAATGAAGAGCGGCACGTGTCGCCTGCCATCGTGGACGGCGATGGTCAGGCCAAGCATGTCGGGCATGATCGTCGATGCTCTGGACCAGGTCCGGATCACCTGCTGGGATGAGCTCCGCCTGGCTGACTCGACCTTCCTCGACAGCTTTTCGTGTACGTATGGCCCCTTCTTTACCGACCTTGACATTTTTCTTTCCCTTCGACCGCTGACTATCTCATCAGCGATGGGTTACCGCTGATACCGCCTGCGCACGATGAACTTGTCCGTCCGCTTGTTCCTGCGGGTCCTGTATCCAAGGGCGGGCTTGCCCCAGGGCGTCTTGGGACCGGGCATCCCGATCGGCGAGCGACCCTCGCCGCCTCCGTGGGGGTGGTCCCTGGGAGACATGACCACTCCTCGCACCTCCGGGCGACGGCCGAGGTGCCGCTTGCGACCGGCCTTGCCCAGCTTGGTGTTCTTGTGGTCGAGCGCGCTGAGCTGTCCGATCGTCGCCATGCAGTCGCTCAGGACGTTGCGCATCTCTCCGGACGGCAGGCGAATAAGCGTGTACCGGCCCTCTCTGGCGAGCACCTGCGCGCTCGTTCCCGCGCCGCGCACGATCTGTCCGCCCCGACCGACGTGCAGCTCCACGTTGTGGACCTGGGTACCCGAGGGGATGGCTCTCAGAGGCAGCGCGTTGCCGATTCTGATCGCGGCCCGCTCACCGGCCTCCACCGGATCGCCCACCCGCAGTCCGTTGGGAGCGAGTATGTAGCGCCAATCACCGTCCGGGTACTTGATAAGCGCGATGCGGGAGGATCGGTTGGGATCGTACTCGATCGAGGCGACCTCGCCCTGAACTCCGGGCTTGTCCCGCTTGAAGTCGATGACCCTGTAGCGTCGCTTGTGGCCTCCACCCCTGTGACGGACCGTGATGCGTCCGTTGTGGTTCCTGCCTGACCGTTTCTTCAGCGGCTTCAGCAGGGACTTCTTGGGAGTGGACGTCGTGATGTCGTCCATGGTCTGGCGGATCTGACCCCGTTGGCCCGGAGTCATCGGCTTTTGCACTCTAAGAGGCATGACTAGACACCCTCGAATATCGTTATCGTCTCGCCTGGGGCGAGCTGTACGATGGCCTTCTTCCAACTCTTCGATACGGCAAAACGCGGACCCATTCGCCTGCGTTTACCCCTAACCATCATGGTATTGACCCTCAGCACTTCCACCTCGAACGCCTCTTCCACGGCCTCTTTGACCTGGTGCTTGGTGGCGGAAGTAGCCACCTCGAAGGTGTAGCGGTCTTCATCCTGCATGAGCGTGCTCTTCTCGGTGATCACGGGACGCCGGATGATCTCAAAGGGGTGCAAGTCCATTATCTACTCCTCAACCCCGACCGGCGCCAATTCCGGCAGGAGGTCATCAGAGGGCTGTCGTTCAAACCTGCCGCCCCAGATCGACTCGGCGTTTCGCACCGCCTGTACGGTCATGACGACCGTGCGGTGGCTGAGCAAATCGACCGTGTTCAGCGTGTGGCTGGGCGCCATCTTGAGCTTTGGAACGTTTCGGACCGCCCTCAGCGCCTCGGACGCGGCCCCGTCCGCGACCAGCAACACCGAGCGACCCGCTCCCAGGGCGCCGAGCGCCTGGACAACGGCGCTGGTCTTGTTCGCGGGGAGGTCGAATTCGTCGATTACGACGAGGCCGCCATCGCGTACCTTTCCGGAGAGCGTGCTGATCAGCGCGCCGCGCCGCATTCGCCTGGGCGTGTTGTGTCGATAGCTCCGAGGACTCGGACCAAAGGTCACCCCGCCGCCCTTCCATATAGGAGACCGCGTGGACCCGGCCCGGGCCCGACCCGTGTGCTTCTGGGGTCTGGGCTTGGCCCCGCCACCGGATGCTTCAGCGCGGGTCTTGGTCTTGGCCGTGCCCTGGCGACGGTTCGCCAGCTGGCCGACCATGACCTGGTGGATCAGGGCCTGGTTGACCTCGGCTCCGAAGACGTCGTCCCGGACCTCGATAGACCCGGTCACCGCGCCCTGCATGTTTCTGACTTGTAGCTCCACTTCAACCTTTCCTCTGCCGGTCCGATGGCTGGCGATGTCTCCCCCGCGCCGGACCATGGTTCCCTGTGACTCGCCCTACCTGGCCAGCCTCGCTTTGCGAATACCCGACCTCTTGATCATCACAAGTGAGTTGCGAGATCCGGGAACTGCGCCCTTGATGAACAGCAGGTTCCGGTCCGCGTCGGTCTCAACGACCTCGAGTTTGCGGACGGTCACACGGTTGTCGCCCATGTGCCCTGCCATCTTCAGACCTTTGATCACCTTTCCCGGAGTGCTTCCGGCGCCTATGGACCCCGGAGCGCGGTGCCTGTCCGACTGGCCGTGAGTCTTGGGTCCGCCCCGGAAATTGTGACGCTTGACGCCTCCCTGGAAGCCGCGTCCCTTGGCGCGCGCGGTCGCGTCCACAAGCTCGCCTGCGGCGAACAGGTTGACGTCGATTACCTGCCCAATCTCCACGTCGCCGATATCGTCCACGCCAAACTCGCGGAGTATGCGGAAATTCTTCTCCACGTCCCGGAGATGACCGGCTTTCGGTTTGCTCAGCTTGTCAACCTCGTCGAATCCGAGTTGCACTCCGACGTAGCCGTCCGTCTCGGGCCTCTTGATCTGGGTGACCATGCATGGGCCGGCCTGGACGACCGTGACCGCATCGGTCCGGCCGTCCTCCCGGAACACCTGGGTCGTCCCGATCTTCTTACCTATGATTCCGTGTAGTGGCATCGTATTCTTGCCGTTTCCTGGTGATTCATCCGGACGTGAGACCGGAGGGTCACAGCCTGATCTGGATGTCCACGCCCGCCGGCACGTTCAGCCGGGTGAGCTGGTCGATCGTTTTGGAAGTGGGCTCCAGGATGTCGATCAGACGATTGTGCGTTCTGATCTCGAAGTGTTCTCTTGAGTCCTTGTCGATGTGGGGAGACCTGATAACACAGAATCTCTTGATCGACGTTGGCAGCGGAACAGGCCCCGATACCCTCGCGCCCGTGCGCTCCGCAGTCTCGACGATCTGCCCCGCGGACTGGTCAAGTACCCTGTGGTCGTACGCCTTCAGGATTATTCGGATCTTCTGTCGGCTGTCGGTTACCATCACTTGCTCAACTGGTTGAAACTGTACTCCGGGTCGGATTCGACGTTGTTGATTCGGTGTCGGTGCGGACGTGAAAAGGTCGCCTGCCGTAGCTGATGACCCCTAAACTTACGGCCTATCGGCCAACTCCTTCGGGACCTCCACGTAGTTGTCGAACTCCATGGTATAGCTGGCGCGGCCCTGGGTGAGTGATCTGATCGCGTTGGCGTAGCCGAAGCTCTCCGCCAACGGAATCAGGGCGCGGACCGATTGGATGTCGCCCACACCCTCGATATTTCGGATCAGAGCGCGTCGTCGTCCGAGGTCTCCCAGAACATCGCCGAGGAACTCCCCCGGTGTCACGACCTCGAGCTTCATTACGGGCTCCAGCAACACCGGCTTACCTCGAGAGACGAGGGACTTGGCCGCCATGGATCCCGCAATCTGGAAGCTGATCTTCGAGGAGTCCACTTCGTGGTAGCTTCCATCGACGAGCCACATCTTCACATCTACGATCGGAAAGCCGGAGAGCGGGCCCGTGAGCAGCGCTTCGCGCGCGCCCTGCTCTGCCGCCGAAATGAACTCGGTGGGTATGACACCGCCTTTGATCTCGCTTTCGAACTGGATGCCCGCGCCGCGTTCGAGCGGCTCGATCTCCATCCATACATGACCGTACTGGCCGTGTCCGCCGGTCTGTCGAACGAACCGCCCCTCGGCCCGGGCGGGCGTTGTCACCGTCTCTCTGTACGCTACCTTGGGACGGCCGACGTTCGCCTCCACACTGTACTCGCGTCGAATGCGGTCCACGATGATATCGAGGTGCAGCTCGCCCATACCTGAGATGATCGTCTGGCCGGTCTCGTCGTCGTAAACCACCTTGAATGTGGGGTCCTCGTCCGACATGTGGATCAGGGAGTCTGAAAGCCTGTCCTGGTCGGCCCGTGACCTCGGTTCGATCGCTACGAATACTACGGGGTCGGGGAAGGTAATGGTCTCGAGTACGACCGCTTCATTCTGGTTCCCGCTGATCGTATCGCCGGTTGTCGTGGCCTTCAGGCCGACTGCGGCGACGATCTGCCCCGCGCTGACCTCCTCGATCTCCTCTCTACGGTTGGCGTGCATCAGTACGAGGCGGCCGAGTCGCTCCCGGCGTCCCTTGGTGGAGTTGAACACCATCGAGCCGCTGGCCGCGCTGCCGGAGTAGGCGCGGAAATAGACTAGCCGACCTATGTATGGGTCGGCTACGGTCTTGAATGCGAGCGCCGCGAACGGCGCATTGGGTTCGCCCGGATGTCGGGTAACGTGCTCACCGGTTGAGTAGTCTGAGCCTTCGGTCGGGGGAACGTCCAGCGGGGAGGGGAGGTAGTCGCCAATTGAATCCAATAAGGGCTGGATGCCGCGATTTCGGAGGGCCGTTCCGCACAGGACCGGCACGATCTTATAGTCGAGCGTCGCCCTACGGAGCGCGTCCCTGATCTCCTCCTTGCTGATCTCCTCGTCCTCAAGGTACTTGACGATCAGGTTTTCGTCAGTCTCAGCGACCTTCTCCACCAACGCATTCCGGAAGTTCCTGAATTCCTCGATCATCTCTTCGGGGACGGGTCCCTCACGGGGGACAACCGGGCCGTCCTCTTCATAGAAGATGGCCTTTTCGTCCACAAGGTCGATGACCCCCTGGAACTTGTCCTCTTCACCCATGGGGATCTGGATAGCCACCGGATTGGCGCCAAGCCGACGCGCTATCGAGTCGATCGCCTTGAAGAAATCGGCCCCCACCCTGTCCATCTTGTTGATGAAGCAGATGCGAGGGACGTTATAGTGGTCCGCCTGTCGCCAGACGGTTTCGGACTGTGGCTGCACGCCCGCCACCGCGTCAAAGACAACAACGCCTCCGTCAAGTATGCGGAGGCTTCGTTCCACTTCTGCCGTGAAGTCCACGTGTCCCGGCGTGTCTATGATGTTGATGGTGTACTGCTTCCAGGTGCAGGTGGTGGCGGCGGAGGTGATTGTGATGCCGCGCTCGCGCTCCTGGGCCATCCAGTCCATCGCGGTCGTGCCTTCGTCCACACCACCGATCTTGTAGATTCGACCGGCAAAATAGAGGACGCGCTCGGTCACCGTCGTCTTACCGGCGTCGATATGAGCTATGAACCCGATGTTCCGGGTGTTTTCCAGGACTCCGTTGTCCATCTGTACCGGGGTTCCCGTGTCTGGCCGATCCGATCGGCGCGGCTGCCTTCGCCCTAAAGAAAATATCCCCTGTCAACCATCGTAGGGGCGGGCTGCAAACCCGCCCCTACAGAGGCGTCTCGTCGCTCCGGTTGGTTCGTTCAATTCGGAACGACGCTACATTCTGCCAAATCGCGGCCCTCCGATGGAAGGCCAATCGCCGCACTTACAGACCCGTCGTCTAATCTTTGTTTCGTGTTTGTCCTGTGGCCGGACTCTGAGTCTGGGACCCGGACCTTTGGAATCCGTGCCCCTGTTTACCAACGATAATGCGCAAACGCGCGGTTGGCCTCCGCCATGCGGTAGAGGTCTTCCCTCCGTTTGACGGCGGTTCCCTGGTTTCTGGCGGCCTCCGCCAGCTCCACGGACAGCCGTTGGGACATCGGTCGGCCTCGTCGGGACCTCGCGGCCTGGATTATCCATCTCATCGAGAGCGCGAGCCTGCGCTCCGGTCGGACCTCGGTGGGTACCTGGTAGGTGGCGCCTCCCACCCTTCGCGACCTGACCTCGACCATTGGCATGGTATTGCGGATAGCCTGCTCGAAGACTTCGATCTCAGGACGTCTGACTTCCTCCGACGCCAGATCCAGCGCGTCGTAAACAATGCGCTGCGCCACAGTCTTCTTGCCGTTGAGCATCATCTTGTTGATGAACTGCGCCAGCTCGACATTATGGTATTTAGGGTCCGGCGTTACCTTCCGCTTTTCTGCTCGTCGTCTTCGAGCCATGCTCGATCCTCTTCTCTACTGTTCCGGTTCTCAAACCGTTATTGGCAGTCGCGTCCGCCGTTGGCGGGGGTTAGCGCAGGCGGGGGTCTCTCTTGGCCCCGTACTTGCTGCGGCCGCGCTTGCGGTCGGCGACGCCTTCAGTATCCAGTGCGCCCCGCACTATGTGATACCGGACTCCCGGCAGGTCTTTGACACGGCCACCCCGGATCAGCACGACGGAGTGCTCCTGAAGGTTGTGACCCTCTCCCGGGATGTAGGCCGTAACCTCCATCTGGTTGGTCAGGCGGACCCTGGCGACCTTGCGCAGGGCCGAGTTGGGCTTTTTCGGCGTCTGAGTCCTGACCTGGACGCATACACCGCGCTTCTGCGGCGATCCCGAACCTCTGTGGATACGGTTCTTCAGAGAGTTAAAGGAGTATCTGAGGGCCGGAGCCTTCTCCTTCTTACTCTTGGACCGCCTGGGCTTTCTGACTAGCTGGTTGACCGTGGGCATTACAGACCCCTACCAAAGTGTTGAATCAAAGGAAAGCACAAATAGGTCACCGTCAACAAGTAGCGACAAACGAAGATTCTACCCACCTGTCAGGTTGATGTCAAGCTGTTGATGGCCTTCGAGCCTGTATCAGTTTAGTCGGTGTGTATGTCGGATGAGGTTTCTGAGGGAGCGCGTCCATGGTCGAGAGTTATGCGGTCCGCTCAACGCGGGTACAGACGCATCAGCCCAATCGCTCACTCGTGTCTTGCGCATAGTTTGACGGCGCCGGGCTGAGGGTGGGTCAGGTCCAGATCGCTCCGAACGCCGATGAGACCGACTGCGACAGAACTCTGCCAACTCACCGTTCCGATTCAACTCAATCACCTTGACCATCCGGTGCGCTCCCCGTATCGTCCAGGTCATACCCCGCTTCTTCATTCGGTTCGCCGTGGTCTTGTCCCCATTACTCTCCATGGTTCCCAGACTCCGAGCCTCCGACGGAGCATTGGGGACCCGGTTGCGCCAGTCCATACCTGTTATCACGTTGGACTCGACATACTCTCTGTCCCGGATGGCCGTTGTGGTCTCGGCGGGCAAAGCCGCAGACATCAACGCACCAGCGAACGATTCCGATCCTGAGCGTATAGCATCGTAGATCGCCTTTCCGAGCTTCCTGCCGTAGCCACGGCCACAGGCACGAGACAGGTGGAAGCCGTCCAACTGGAAGATGGCGTTGCCGAACTCCTCTGCGCCCCGACGTATCCAGTTGGCTCCGTCGCCACCCACCACGAACAGCTTCACCCGATCCAGTGCGTACTGCTTGGCCCACTCCAGGCTCGCTCCCTCCCAGAACGGCATCTGTTCTGATGCATGTCCATACACACGCTTGTCCACCAGTTCATACCTGTCATCACCCACACACCGCCACCCTCGATACGCTATGCCGCTCTTGACCTCGTAGCGCGTGCGCTCTTCGCGTTGCAGATGCACCCATACACCGTCCGCTTCTGTGTAGAGAACGTCCGTCTGCTGCTGACCATCACACACATCCTCTCCACGCTCGAAGCACGCTTCCCATCGACTGCGCTCATCATCCATCGCGCTCTGTGCAACACCGCTCAGTAGCCGATGCACCGTCATCGGTGACAACACCCCGGCCGTCAGGTCGCTCACCATCTCGACCACCATCCGAAAGGGCGCCACACTTGCCATGGCCACAACGCTCTCTGTCAGCGACGGAGTTGCCTGCTGGCGAGGCTTCCACCCCAGGTGTTCGTCCAGCGCGAATAGCGTGTTCCCTTCATCGTCACGGTACATTCGGCGTCTGACCACCACATCACCAAACCGAGTCACCACAGTCCGCTCACGAAATCCCTCCACTCTCAAGCCCTTCGGCCTCAAGCACAGCAACTCATCGTCCAGAGCTTGGAGTCTGAGCCTTGCCTGCTCGCAAGCATAGGCGCATCCCTCACGGTAACTCTCCTCTTCCCAATCGACACTCCGGGAGGTCTGGTCTTCATTGTCCCGCTGCGCCACGCTGTGTTCCGCCATCAGTCTCGACCCATCCTTTTGGTTGTACTTCCCTCTAGGATAAGTCTATGACTGGTGGCTACCGACTAAACTGATACAGGCTCATGGCCTTCGGAAGCATCACAAAAGTGGTGGGCAGTAGTGCAGAGGTATGGGATGGAGAGGTGTCCACCTACTGTCACCGCATAGATACCCACCAGAGTTTTGATGCTTCCAACCCACTTGATTCCGGTTGCGGTTTATCGCCTCTATATACTGCATGCTGCGTTGGCGGTCGCGCGACTGATCCAGGCGTCTCCACTCTTGGCCCTCAGCCGCATTGAATCCCATACTTCGTAGGACCCTATACTTCTGCGGACTCCTCATACTCTCTGATGATGCTGTCGCTCATGTGGGCTAGGTGCTGCTCCTCTGACAGCTGGTCAATTGAGTCGTACGGTAGGAACGAACACTGTTCGTACAGGGGGCCTCGATCCAGGAGCGAAAACACCGGCCTCCTGATTTCGCGGAGAACCCTTTCCCTCTTGTCCGATGGAGCCACTATATGCAGGCGAATGTCCATGTTGGGCTGTAGGGCCAGCAGGTCTGCCATCCGCAGAAGTCCCGAATAAATGGCAGTCGTGTGCTCGATCTCGAAGGCCCTTGCCATCGATCTTCCCTTGAGCCACAGCACGTCGATCCGCTCCACGGTCCTCAGAGTCGTGTCGTCGTAGTTCAGGGGAAGCGCGTCCAGGAAGCTCTCGTGTATGGTCCTTGGGACAAGTTCCAGGACACGCGCCCGATCGTTCCGCGGTACCCAGATGTGAAACCCCATCTGAGCTCCGATCTGCGCCACCTTCGCCTGGTACCGTATCGACTCTCGGCTGTCCGGTCCCGCCATGAGCTCCATTACCCCTGATCCGGGTGAAGGTTCATCGTCCTCGTCGTCTGGCACCTCCACCTCCACCTCTCTGTCCAGGGTGCGTACCTTCCTTCTGCGAACAAGCTGGCGCCTGTCCTTGTCGGTTAACGGGAAACTCCTCGGGTTCGCCTGTTGCTTCTTCAGCAGTTCGACGAGGTACCCGCCGTCGCTCTCCTCGAATTTATTGAGCGACGCTCTGAAGAACCCGGTCCAGACCGGGGTTCCTCTCGTGTGCCGGTTCGTGATGCTCAGCGTGCTCCAGACCTCGTCATCGTAGATCGGTATGGAGGATTCCGGATCCAGCATGACGATTGGTCTGACCTTGACGTGGACCGTGAAAGGGCTGAGGTCATCGTGGAGCGGACTGTCATCGTGATATGCCTCAGATTCGGCCTGGAGCACGCCGCACCATCGCGACAGGCGAGTAAGGTAGCAGACGAAATAGTCTCCTCGGCTGACTCGCTGCTCCGCCAGGTGCTGATGCCGTTCCCGAAAGGCAGTGACGGTCGCACCAACCCCCACGGAAGGCGGCCCACGTCTCTGGTGTGAACAGGTCCAGGAGATATGCCATTTGAACTCACCCTGCCAATGACACGCAGACCAGCGTGCCGTCGAGGTTGCTGATGTCATTCCTGGGATCGCTATGGAGTGTCATCGGCCTCTCCCAGCTGGGAGAAGTTGGTGACGGCGACCTCTCCCTCTGGAAACTCGGCGACGATCTTTAGCCTGCCACCCACGGCCTCGATGTACGAACGGAGACTGGAGACATACATGTCTGCACGCTGCTCGAGCTTGGAGACGGCCGGCTGGTTCACGTTGAGCGACCTCGCCAGGTCCTGCTGGGTCAGAGATCTCGCCCGACGCAGCTCGTTGAGCGGCATCTCTACAAGCAGTTCTCCCTTGATCGCCTCGATTCGCCGGCGCCGTTCCGGACTGAAACCTTCTGTCAGTTCTCGAAATGAGTGTCGCCCGCTCACTGGATCAGTCCCTCCCTTCGCAATTCTTCAAGGTGTTCGTCATAGAGTGCATCAGCTATCGGTACGTACTCTTCGTAGAACCTGTCGTTGCCCGTCTTGTCTCCACCGACTTAGGAGTATGGATGTGCGCCTCGGGTCGAAGGCGTAGAAGACTCTGTTTGGCCTACCGCGGCTCTGAGAACACGGAGCTCGCGTATCACGCCGTGACGCGATCCTCTTTTGTCTGATGAGTAGGGATACGGCAGGTTCGGGCCGTACTCCATCAGCAGCTCGACCCTGGCGGCTACGGAGTCCTGCTGACCCTCGGTGAGATCGTTCCACCACTGCCCGAACTCATCGGTGTATTCGACTTCCCAGGGCATGAGCCCAATATATTCCAATTGGGGAGTATGCGCAATTAAAATGCTCAGACATCAACTGGTCTAGAGGGCAGGGTCTGTTGAGCAGGGCCTTTCGATTATTTGGATAAGACATAAATGAAGCGGTCTCAATCACCCTCACTCCTGTCAGCCCATCGAGGGAGGGGGGCGGCTGTCTGGTTGCTCAACCCGTCTCTCGAAAACCGAAGACCCTGGAGGGGCTTTGGACGTAACTCGACTGTCCGCTGTGCGAGGTTTATGATGCGAATGCGCGAAGCACTCTTTGAAAAGGGTTTTGCACATCTCCAATTCTGAGAGTGTCTCGTCTTATTTCAACCTTCCACCAATCTCAACACCATATGCAACGGTGCCGACTGGGTGGACGCCTTACCGGGATCAGAGTATCATCGGACTCCGAAGGTACTCGGCCGACCGAAGAGTTCGAGCCGATCAGGAGAGAAAAATGCAGGCTTTGGTGAAGCTCAAGAAGGCGGATGGTTACCTGCGGCTGCTGGATGTTCCGGAGCCCGAGCCGATGTCCAACGAAGTCCTGGTGGAGATCAGCTTCTGCGGCGTCTGCGGCACCGACGTCAAGATACTCCACGACCACCACGCATACTACCGCCCTCCCCTGATTTTGGGCCACGAGTTCAGCGGCGTGGTGGCCGACGTAGGAGCCGATGTCACGGGCATATCGGTGGGCGACGCGGTCGTCGTGCCGCCGTCTCCGATCCGAGTCGAGTCCCTGGAGGCGCGTGCGCGCAGTCCCTGGCAGACCGGTGTCCGGGACGGCTTCGAGGCGGAGTGGGGTTTCACCACATACGGAGGCTTCACCAAGTACGGCGTGTTCGGCGCGGAGCGGATCGTCAAGCTGCCGGACGGGGTCGATGTCGAGAGCGCCGCCCTCGTCGAACCCCTCTCGGTCTGTGTCCATGCGGTGCTGGACAATGCCAGCGTGCGTGCGACGGATGTCGTCGTCGTATCGGGCGCCGGCGCGATCGGCCTACTGACCGCGCAGCTTGCCAAAGCCCAGGGAGCGACGGTCGTCGTTTTGGGCCTCGGTGTCGATGAACATCGACTCGCGCTGGCGAAGAGTCTCGGAGCCGACGCGGTGGTCAACACGGAGCGGGACGATCCGGAGGATGTGACGCTCGACCTCTCCCAGGGGGCTGGGGCCGACGTGGTTTTCGAGTGCGTGGGGGCTGAGGCCTCGGTGGTCAACTGCATCAGGTTGGTCCGCCGGGGAGGACACTACGTCCAGGTGGGGACATCCGCGTCCGTGATGAGCGTGGAGTTCGCCCAGATCGCGTACAAGGAGCTGACCGTCAAGGGCAATCTCGCCGCGACGAGGATCAACTGGGAGCACGCGGTGAAGCTCATAGCGATGGGAAAGATACAGACCAAGCCGCTCGTGTCCCACAAGCTGCCTTTCTCGGACTGGGAGCACGGGTTTGCGCTCGCCGAGGAGAAGCGTTCGGTGAAGGTCCTGCTCTACCCGGGGTGAGGAATTGGGAATGGGGACTCATGGTAATCTCGGAATCCCACGAATCACAGTTCAGACGATTGCAGCGGAATGTCAACACTACCTGACCACTAGCCACTATTCACGGAGGAACACAATGAGATTCGGCATGTTCGACACCATCAGGTGGCATCACGACTTCACGGCCGAGAGGACCGTTACCGACGCGCTGGAGCAGATCGAATTTGCGGACCAGCAGGGGATCCAGGACATCTGGATGGGAGAGCACCACTTCTCCAGGCACGGCATCCTCGCCGGCATATTCTCGTTCATGGGCGCGGTGGCATCGAGGACAACCAACGCCCGGATCGGCACATCCATCGTGGTGTTGCCATTCCACAACCCGGTGCAGGTCGCGGAGGAAGCCGCCACCCTCGACATCATCTCCAATGGCAGGTTCAACCTGGGCGTCGGAGCCGGGTATCAGGCCCTTGAGTTCCACGGCATGGGAGTCGATATCACGAAGTCCAGGGAGTTGTTCAGGGAGTACCTGGATGTTGTGATGAAGTGCTGGGAGGAGGGGCCGATCACGTACAGGGGCGAATTCGTGGACATCGAGGACCTGTGGGTGATACCGAAGCCTATCCAGCAGCCGGGGCCTCCGATCTACATCGCGGTCAGCACCAGCCCGGAGAGCGTGGACTACGCCGCGAAGATCGGCGTGCCGATCATGGTCGGCGGTCCGACCACCACTCTGGGCCAGACGCCCCGGGTCGTCCAGATGTGGCATGAGCGAATGGAGCACTACGGCAACCCTCACGAGCACATCGACCTGCCGGTAAGCGCCAATGTTTACGTCGCCCCGACGATGGAACAGGCCGAGAACGACATCAAGGGCCTGGAAGCCAGGATCAACGAGGAGTTCTACAGAATCGGCAATCCCGCCGACAAGGACGGCAACATCCCCGACAACTACAAGCACTGGGTCCACCGGGACCGTGATCGCCAGGTGGCCGCAGTGCGGGCGAGGGAAGAGGGCATCCGTCCGCTGATCGGCACCCCTGAGGTCGTGTGCGAGCGACTGGAGGTGCTGAGGTCGAAGGGCATCAATCGCATTTTCGGCAAGTTCGGGGCCGCCGGCCTGGACCAGGACAAGACGATGCGCTGCATCGAGATGTTCGCGCAACAGGTGATGCCGGAGTTCTCAGAGGAGCTTGTCGGGGCGACGGCGTAGTGAATAGTGAGACCCCACCCACCACCGTTCACTAACCACCTGTTTACCCGCGGGAGTTGATCGCGGATGTCAGAGCAAGGGCGGCCCAGTGGGCCGCCCTGCCGTTGTGGGTGGATTGTCGCGCGCGGGCCTAGCGAGCCTCGCTGTCGGCCTCGAAGCCGGTGGGCCGGTGACTGCCGTCACAGAACGGCTTGGCGTCGCTCTGTCCGCAGCGGCACAGCGTCACGACGTCGCCGTCTACGCCGTACTCGTTGCCCTGGGCGTCCACTATCCTGAAGTCGCCCTGGATCATGAGGGGGCCGTTCGCCCGCGGGGTGATTGTTACGTCTGCCATATCGCCGCCTCCATACAATGGGTTGGGGCGAATTCTACCACGATTGGTTACGGCATCTGCCATATCGCCGCCTCCATACAATGGGTTGGGGCGAATTCTACCACGGTTGGGGAGTGGTGGTTAGTGGCATCTCAGCGATCAGGTGTCAGGGGGCGTCCATCCATGCAATGACCTCCGAGCGCGGGCTGTCCCGCATGACCTCCGAGACGATACTCCTCTGAAAATAACCCGACCAGTGCCGCCCAACCGTCATTCCCGCGCACGGCCTGCCCCGTACTACGATACGGGGCGGGAATCCACGGCTAGGGACGGTCATGAACATTAGCAAAACATTCTGGATGCGGTACTGGGAATAGTGAGATTCCATCCGCCACTACCCACTTACCCCCCGCCGCCTGATCGCGGACGTCAGAGCGGGGACGACCTCGGACCAGTCGCCGAGGATGCCGAAGTCCGAGGCGCGGAAGATCGGCGACCGCGCGCTGCTGTTGATCGCGACGACTGTCCCAGACCTCTGGATGCCGACGGTGTGGTTGAACGGGCCGCGCAGCGCGACGGCGATGTACAGCTCCGGCGCTACCGCCTTGCCTGACAGGCCGATCTGGTACTGGCGCGGCAGCCAGCCCAGATCGGCGACGTCCCTGGTCGTCCCGATCGACGCGCCCAGAGTCTGGGCCAGCTCGCGGATCGGGCCGAGGTTCTCCGGACCTCCGATCCCCTTCCCCACCGAGACGATCCTGGTGGCGCGCTCCAACTCGGCGGCGGCGGCGGACTCGTCCACTATGGTCCGCACTACGCCGACTCTCGATTCGGTCACAGCCCCGATTTCGAGACGGTTTACTACCGGCTCGATGGTATAGTCGGGCGCGCACGCGGCGAGAATCCCTGGCCTCACCGTCGCCATGTTCGGGCGGGTCCGAGATAGGATCGGCGCAACGATGCTTCCTCCAAACGCGGGCTTGAGCTGGGACAGCCGCCCCTCGTCGTCGATGTCGAGTCCCACGCAGTCCCCCGTCAGGCCGAGTTCCATCCTGCCCGCAACCCTTGCCGCCAGGTCGCGACCGTTGGTCGTGGACGGCACCAGCACCGCGAACGGCTTGTACCGACCAATCGCGCCGGTCAGGACAGCGGTATGCGCCTCCGTCTCGTAGTCGGCCAGACCCGGTTCGGCTGCGACGTGGACCGTGTCGGCGCCGTATGCGGTCAACTCGCCTATGATGGCCTCATCGGATTCGCCGATCAGCGCCGCCTCCACGGTGGCGCCGAGATCGGCGGCCAGCTCTCGCGCTCGGCCCAGCAGCTCCAGGGTCACGGGCCGGACCTCCCCGGACATCATCTCGGCAATCACCCAGATCGCGCCCTCGGCGCCCGGCTGCGCACGTCCTCCCCTCGCTCGCGCAGTGACCTGGTCGGCCCCGTTGCCGAAGAAAGCTCCGCGCTCTTCGAGGAAGTCCATTAGCTGAGAGACTGCCTCCTCGACCGGCGCGTCGCGGACTACGGTCCCGAGCCGGCTGGACTCGATCGAGAAAATGTCGTCAACCCAGGTCGGAGAGCCTTCTACGCCGAGCTGTGACGGGTCTGCGCCCAGGTCGCTGGCCGTGAGCAGCTCGATCGGGCGGGCCCTCGCCTCCTCCATCTGCTCCCTGCGAGGATAGACTTCCTCGGCGACTCCGTCCGTCACCGTAACAAGCGCCGGCAGTGGGCACTCGACTTCCTGGTGCCCCTCGTCCGTCAGCCGTGTTCCGACAACCGAAGTCCCGGAATCGTCGACGACCAGGCTGGATACGGCGGTAATCTGGGGCATGTCGAGCATCTCGGCGACTTCGGGACCGACCTGCCCGGTCTCGGCGTCGGTGCTGTTTCTCCCGCAGATGATGAGATCGGGACGCTCTTGTCGCAGCGCCAGCGCCAGCGCTCTGGCGGTCGCCAGGGTGTCGGACCCCGCGAAGGCGCGGTCGTTGAGGTGGACTGCCCGGTCTGCGCCCATCGCCATCGCTTGAACCAGCGCGTCAGCGGCCTGTGGCGGACCCATCGTGATCGCCAGCACTTCCGCGCTGTGTTCGGCTTTCATCGACAGTGCGAGCGAGATGCCGAGAACGTCGTAAGGGTTTACTTCGTTCGGGACCCCCTCGCGAACCAGGCGCCGCGTCTCGTTGTCGAAGCGAAGCATGGAGATGACGGGGACCTGCTTGATGCAGACGGCAATCTTCACGTTATCTCTCAGGTAAAGGCAAAGGGGCGGGTCTCGGCCCCGCCCCTGCGAATACGGTCAAAACCACCGCTTCTTCGATCATATCTCCCGTTCCCGGCTCAAGCGGGCGCGAAGCCGGTCCGAGTACCCGTCAGGCGGGTCCGAGCGCGGGGTCGAGCGCAGCAGCCGGACCGTGGTCCTGAGCGTTCTGATGAACGCGGCGCACGGTCCGCACTTGTCCAGGTGCGACCGGATGCGGGCGTTCCGCGCCGGAGCCAACTCTCCGTCAATGAAGTCCGAGGCCGAGCCGCGGACCTCCGGGCAATCCGGGTCGCCCTTCCTGAACACGCCTGTAAGGCGCGAAATCATATGAATAATGCCAGCCATTGGGACGCTACCAACTCTAATTGAACCGTTTCGCCTCGTCAACGACTTTCAGACTGCAACGGCCTTCGTTACAATTGGATGCAGCCGAGCCGAAAACGTTGCGCTCGATTCCACCTAATTTCCCAGCCCGACAGCGCCGGACTCATCGGCGGGACGCCGGACCATGACAGAAGACACCAGACAGCAGATCCAAGAGACGGACCCGATCACGGACTTCGGGGAGGTTGTCGAGCGATACTCGGACCTCGTTTACAACGTTGCTTTTCGGATGATGGGCCGACCCGAAGATGCCGAGGACGTGGCGCAGGATGCCTTCCTGTCCGCCTTCAGGGCCTTCGATAGATTCAGGGGCGAGTCCAAGGTCACAACGTGGCTGTACAGGATCACCGTCAACGCGGCGCTGATGCGAATCCGAAAGGAAAAGAAGACGCGGTCTCTGACACGCACAGGGCTGGAAGACGTCGAGATCCCCGACTGGTCGGATGCGCCCGACCGCTTCGCCAACAATTCCGAGCTGGGCGCCCGGCTGAAAGACGGCATCGACATGCTCCCCGACGACCTCAAGGCGGCGGTCGTCCTGCGCGACGTCGAAGGCCTCTCGAACTCGGAAGCCGCCGCCGTGTTGGAAATCACGGTATCGTCGTTCAAGTCCCGGCTTCATCGAGGACGGGTGCTGATGAGGAAGTACCTGGAATCGTACTTGCGGGTGAGGGACTGAGGGGGTCCTACGATGCGCGATCTACCTATAGTTTTCCCGATCTCCCTGGCCGTAGTCATCATCATGGTGTTCTTCAGCGGGGCCTACGCGATCTCCGCGGGCGCCGTGAACGATCAGCAGGAGCTTGCTTCGTCCGCGGCCGGGGGCGCTGAGCAGCAGATCGACAACGCCTGGTTCGAAGATGCCGCCGTCTTCGTCTGCCCGTTTCACTAGGGGGTGTTTCCGGAGAATCCACCGCCCAAGAGTGGTTGACTGATCAGGAGACGCTTCGGTCTTCGCCCTCAGCATGACAGACCGCTTCAGTCCGTCGGCCCGCGCGCCAGATCGGTGATCGAAACCTCGCGCATCGCACACCCTCTCAGGATGGCTTACCCAGCGTCGCTGCCGGCCGGATGACTTCGGTGAGCGAGGACATCTCACCGGACAGCTTGCGAAAGTCGCACTCCATCTGAATTCCGTGCCAGAATCTGTCTGTCTGACCGAAGAAGGCCCCGAATCGAACCGACATGACCGAAGTGATTGACCTGCGTCCACGCACGATTTCGTTGATAGCGCGCGGGGAAACCCCAATGGCGCGCGCTATGGAGTTTTGCACTTCCTCACGATCGCAACATCATCTAAGCGGCGCCGGGCATCCGGAAGGCCTCCACCACGTACCGCATGTCTTCGACGCGGTTGAGTCCGCCGATACGGTCGATGGCGATCTGGGTCCGCTTCGAGCCGAGGACAGGCTCGACCAGGCAGTTGAACTTGTCCAATAGCTCCGAGCGTGGTATTCGGCTGCCGTAGTCGCCCCTGATGGTCGTCGCGGCGCCGTCCAGGACCGTTCCGTCCCGCAGCCGGATCTCGACGCGAGCGCGGGGATGCATCACCGCCTCACGCCGAGGAACGGTCCCAACCCTGACGTGGACCCGTTCGAACAGCCCGCGGACGAGCGGGTCGTCCATTACCGCCCGCCTGAAGACAGCGATGTCCGTCCGTCCGGTGACCAATGCTGCTGCGACCGCGTAGGGTACGCTGAACTTGGCGGCCAGCATGTTCTCCGGGTACCCGCCAATCATGCCGTCGAGCATCCACGGAACATCGACGATGACCGACTCGATCTCTTCCGCCTCGACACACGCTCCGCCCGCCGCCTCGATGACCGCGTCGAGCGCCGCGTGATTGTACCGGCAGCAGGCGTGCAACTTGAAGTAGTTGTGTTGAATCCGGTACTCGGCGCCAAGCCCGGAAACCGCCTGATCGGGGTCGAACGACTCGCCGAGCACAGTCCCGTACACGTCCGACGGCGCATCGTCGAGCGCGGTGAAGCCGCACTCGTAAATATCGACGGCGAGTACGCCCTGCATCGAAGATCGACCGGGATAGAGGTTGCGCGCTGTCGCTCCCCTCAAAGCGTTGGTCCAGGTGTTGGCCGGACTCATGCTGGCCGCCAGATTGATTACTCCGCGGACATCCGCATGGGGCCATCCCTTCGCCTTCGCGATCGCTGCTGCGGTTCCTGGCGCCCCCCAGTGGCCGTGCGAGTGGACGTTGGCGCGAGGTGTCGTCGCCCCACCAATCCTGGACGTGATCTCGTAGCCGACGACCAGCGCGGTGATGAAGTCCGCCCCGGACGCTCCGGCGCGCTCCGTGAAGGCCAGCAGTCCCGGCAGAACGTGAATGGCGGGATGACCGCCTCCGAAACGGTTGCCCTCGTCCACCTCCAGGGCGACGCCAGCCGTGGCGTTCACCAGCGCCGCGGCCATGGGACTGGCCCTATGCGGCGTGGCGATGAGCGTCGCGACCGAAGGTCGAGCATTCGCGGCGGCCCACGACGCCAGCCGTGAGTTCTCAGGCTCCATCATCCCCGCCGTGATGGCTCCGAGCGTATCCAGCGTAACGTCGCGCGCGGCATCCACCGCGTCGTCCGGCAGGTCGCGGAACGCGGTCTCGACAGCGAAACGCGCAAGCTCGTCCAGGTAATCAGCCATTACTCGGCACCCCCTGACCCTACACAGGCATTGTACCGGATGCCTGGGCTGACCAGAGGTCGCTGGACCTCGTTGGCGCAGGTCCAATTCAAACTGAGGCGCTTGGCGCGGTCCGCGGTATTCGACAACGGTATTCCGCATGTCTAAAATTAGGATGCCGGCGACGCGATCGGACAAGGGGCAGCGTGGACTTTTGATCTCCATACACAGAGGAGGAGCAGGCCTTTCGGCTTGCGGCGCGAGCGTGGCTCGGCCAGCGCTTCCCCCGTGGTCTGAAGATACCGCTGGACGGAAGCCCTCCTGACGACGAGAATCAGGCCAGGGTCAAGGAATTCAGGCGCAAGCTCGGTAACAAGGGGTGGCGGGCCCCTTCGTGGCCGCGTGACTACGGCGGCGGTCTGACCCCGATTTTCATTGCTCGTTGTGCAGAGTGCAGCCTGCATGGGTGATTCCCGCGAATGCGAGAATCCAGAAATCCCGGCAGTCTGGATCACGGTCAGAAATATCTGGATACAGCGCTAAGTGGTCACGAGGCTCAGATGCAGATAACACCACACGTTTACAACATGCACATCGACGATGGCGCGGTCTCCCATCCGGGAGGATCGAACAACTACTTCGTCGGCGACCCCGCCGACGAGATGGCGCTGATCGACACCGGCGACCACTGGCGGGAGTGGACCCAGGCCATCCTCGATTACCATGAGAACCTCGGCAGGCCCCGGATCAGCGCGATCCTGATCACTCACGGCCACGTGGACCACATCGGCGGCCTCGACCGCATTTACGACGCGCTGCGCGCTCCTGTGAGGTGCCATCCCAAGCTGGCGGACAGGCTCCGCAAGGTTCTGGGCAACGACGACTGCGTTGTCCCGCTGAAGTCCCGGGAGGTGGTGCGCGCCGGAGACGCCGCGCTGCGGGCGCTCTTCACGCCCGGCCACGAGGTTGACCATGTCTGCTACTACCTCGCCAGGGATAGGGTGATGTTCACCGGAGATACGGTCCTCGGGGCATCGTCAACCTCGGTGGGTGACCTGTCAGCGTACATGAAGTCATTGGAGATGCTCATGCGGTTCAAACAGAAGACCGTCGCCCCGGCGCACGGTCCTGTCGTGCCGCCGCCCAGGGGTGAAAACCATATCCGCTGGCAGTACGATCACCGGGCCCGGCGCGAGCGACAGGTATTGGCAGCGCTGGCGGAGGGACATACGACCATAGAGGATATTACCTCTGCGATCTACCCCAGAAATCTCAAGACTGGGCTGCGCCGATCGGCGCAGCGCAACGTCTCAACCCATCTCGACAAGCTGAGGGCTGATGGAGTGGTGGTGGATACCCCGGCCAGCTTCACGTTGAAGTGATACACCGGCCCTGAGCATATGCCCTGACGACTTCAGACACCGGAATAGAGCGACTCGAAGACTCTCTGGTAGAAATACGTGACCGAATGAACCGAATCGAACAGCGGTTCGATCGCGTTGACGCACGGTTTGAGCGTGTGGATGAGCGATTCGAGCATCTGTACGAGTTGGTGGCAACTGGGTTCGACCGAATAGACGCACGATTCGAGCGCATGGACGCACGGTTCGACCGAATAGACGCACGGTTTGAGCGTATGGACGAGCGGTTCGACATCATCGGAGACCGTGTTGCCAATCAATACCGGTGGGCCATGGGAGCAGTCATCACGATGTCAGGCGCGATGCTTGCCGGCATGATAACGATCGCGGTCACCATTCTAACCAAGTTATAGGCTCAGGCCGTTGCCCCTGATCTTCAATCATCTGGTCGCGGCCTCAAAGTAGTCAGCGGCGAGAGACTCCGCCAGGTCGGCGAGCTCGTGAACTTCAGTCAGGGTCTGCTCACTCCGTGGTCGGAGGAACAGGAACACGATCTCCTTGACCGGTCGGCTCGTAGCCTGTTGGACCATGAGCGCGTATGCGCCGGCCTGGACTCTGTACTTGGCCGCGGCATCCCGCGCATCTTCCTCGCTCACCGAGTCGGTCTTGTAGTCCACGACGACCAGTCCGTCAGGCTCTTCGAACAGCAGATCGATGTATCCCTCGAGCACACCGTCTCCGACAGGCACGGCCATCGCCGCCTCCCGCCACAGTCTCCGTGAAGACACCGCGCGTCGCACGATGTCGCTTTCGACCGCGGCTCTGACCAGTCCTGCGACCTCGCCACGTCTTTCGGGAATGCGCTCCGCATCGGCCTGCGACCGACTGACCTCGTCGATCCCATCGCCGGTTGCCAAATCGACTGTCTGCAACACGGCGTGGACCGCCCTGCCGAGCGAAGTCCCACCCCGGCCACGTTTCCAGGGCTCTTCTGACTCCGATTCCTGCTTGTCTATGCGCGCAAGCGTTGTCGCGGCTACCGACGCGGGACGCCCCTGAAGACCAATGAGGCGGCCTCGCTCCAGGAGCCACCGGTCCCGCGCTGCCGCGGAGTGCTGTCCGACATCCACTGTTCCCGTGTGGTCGTCCGTATAACTCACCGGCGCGGCTGGCGTGGCGTCAGGGATAGGCCGCCACAGATCATCCCGACCGTCCATCAGCCTGACGATTTCGGACGCATTCGTCCGCCCTTTTCCCCGGTAGGCGCTAACCGCCAGATGGTCGCGGGCACGAGTTGCCGCGACGTAGAGCAGCCGGACGTTCTCGTCTTCATCCATCGACCTGTCCCGGTCGGCCAGCATCTGGTATCCAGGCGTCGTGAACCTCCGGTCCGGCCCGCCGATCCCGACATTGACCTCGACCCTGCCGTCCTCCCTGTCCACCAGAACTCGCTGCCGGGTCGGAGACCGTCCGGTATTCAGTCCGGTCAGGATAACGATAGGGAACTCCAACCCCTTGGCTCCGTGGACTGTCATGATGCGGACAGCCTCCTCGTCCACGTCGGGAACCGGCGCCTCGGTGATACGGGCGCGCTGTTCGCGCTGTCGGTCCACCCACTCCAGAAATCCGCGAAGCGAGGCGCCGCCGGCCGCGATGAACGCGCGCGCGCGCTCAACCATGAAGCTGTACCTTCGCCACTGCTCTCTGGTTCTGGGGTGGTCCAGCGCAATCTCCATCAGGAACCTGTCTCGGACGATCCGCTCGACCAGCGCGGCGGGGGATACCCACAGGCGGGCGTCGTGATACTCGCGGAGCGCGGAAAGCGCAACCGCGACTGGGCCATCCGTCAGGACGGACTCCGACAGGTATCCGAACCGGCCGCCGGACTCGTAGTACCGCAGAAGATCGACATCCGTACACGCAAACGCCGGTGACCTCAATGCCGCGACGATCGACACCTGGTCCGCGGGGTCGTCAACCGCTCTGAGGCAGTTCACGAGATCCCGGACCTCCTGGGTATCGAAGATGAATGAAGCTCCCTCCAGCCGGTACGGGATACCCGCCGAATCGAGCGCGATCTCCAGACGCCACAGGTCGGTACGCGTTGGCATCAGGATGCAGATGTCGGAGAACCCGGCAGGCCGGTACCGTTCCACGCCTGATGATTCCGTCTCCGGCCTGTCCAGCACCGGCCATCGATCTTCGACCATGTTTCCGAGCAGCCGCGCGATGGCCCCCACCTCCTCCCGGCGGGCGGCATCCACTCCACCTTCGATGACCTCTCCAAATGACCAGACGGCAGGAGCCGGTTCGAGGTCGGACCGGCCCATCCAGCGGTGGGTCAGCGGAACGTACTCTGGCTGTAGGTAGCCGTATTTCATCCACGCGTCGAAGACGTGGTTGACCCATGCGAGTACAGGCTGCTGAGAACGAAAGTTCTGTAGCAGTCGGACGGTGTCCCCGCCCATCCGGTCCTGAAGGCGCGCCATCTGGCGCACGTCGGCGCGGCGGAAACGGTAGATGGACTGCTTCGGATCACCCACTACGAACAGTTTGCCGGGCTCGGGTACGATGCCGCCCCAATTCGCCGGGCGGTCCTCACCCGGGGGCGTGTGGGTTGGGTCCTCGGCCAGGAACATGGCGATCTCAGCCTGGATAGGGTCGGTATCCTGGGCCTCGTCGATCAGCAGGTGTGTAAAGCGCTGCCTGAAGTGGTCTCGCACCCGGATGTCATCTCGGAGCAGGTCTCTCGCCCAGACGAGCAGATCGTGAAACGAGGCCCTGCCTCGCCGTTTTCTGTCGGTCGCGTACTCGATGATGAGGTCCCGCAGCGCGCCGAGGATCGGGACCAGGCTGGACACCCGCGCCGCCGTGAACTCGTCCACGGCCTTCCGGTGCAGATCGTCCAGTACCGCTTTCAGATGTTTGCAGGCATTCTCGCCGGTCACCGGATCGGTCATCCAGTCGCCTTGCCTGCCGCCTCGTTCCCTGATGGGCATGGTCCTTGAGAGCAGCCCATAGGCCGCGGCGGTCTGGGGCTCCATCTCGGCCAGCCGTCTGGTCGAAGCCATGATCCGCTGGGCGTGGTCGAACAGCTTGTCGGACTCCCCGATCTTGGAGTATTGGCACAGGCGCTCGATTTCGGGAGACGTGGCGATCAGTTCCCGGATGGTCTCCGACCGCGGCATCGGCTCCTCGTCGAACGATGCCGTAGCGATAAGGTCGTAGTCACTGTGGAATCCCAGCGCGATCTCCCGGAGATCACCGGGTCTGAGTCCCAGCGAGAGCGCCATAGGCAGCGTCGGTAGTGGCTTCAGTCCATCCAGCGCGGAGTCGATCCAGTCCCTCCAGACCTCCTCGAATTCGAGGTCCGAGGCGATCGGGTCCATCACCTCGAAGGAAGGAGGCAAGCCGGCTTCCAGAGGGCGTTCGGCCAGGAGCGACCTCGCGAACCCATGAAGGGTCTGGATGGATGCCTGATCGAGGTCGTGGACACCCTGCTCACAGCGGCGCCTCTCTTCGTCGCGGCTCCTGTCGCTCGACGCCTCCTCAAGCACGTCCCTGATGCGGTTGCGGAGCTCGGCCGCCGCGGCCTCGGTAAAGGTGATGGCCGCGATCCGGTCCAGGGTCGTCTTGCCGGTCGACACAAGCTGGACCACCCTGTCCACCAGGCTGGTGGTCTTGCCGGTCCCGGCGCCGGCTTCGACAAAGAGTGTCTCATCCAGCGACTCGCGGATGCGCGCCCGCTCGGCTTCGTCGGATGGAGCGAATGGCGAACTCACCGGTCGGCCCCTCCGGAGAGATCCAGGTAGCCCGCGACCACGTCGTCGCTTTCTTTTCTGGCCCAGATGGTGTCACGTCGAGAAGGGCACAGAGAGTCAAAGTCGCAAAACCTACAGTTTTCGAATCCCCAATTCGTGCGCTTGCCGGGGTCCGCCGGGAATACGCCGGACCGGATTCCGGATACGATGGACGAGACCCCCTCTCTGAATCTGGTCATGTTATCTGCGGAGTCCAGGACCAGCAGGTCTGTCGGCGCAAATCCGAACCCGCCGGCGCTGGTCACGAACCAGTAGGCCGCGCTGACTTCGACATCAGCGCCGAGGGCCTGTCGGACCGCGAGCGAGTACACACCCAACTGGAGTCTCTGACCCCGATCTATGGGGTCCTTGTTGATATCGGAGTAAGACCTCGAACCGCCGGTCTTGTAATCGATCACCAACGCCTTTCCGCCGTCCGGTCGGGTGTCGACGCGGTCGATCATTCCTCTGAAGCGTATCTGTGTACCGTCATCGAGCGCGCACACCGCGACCGGCCACGCGCTCTGACCGGTCCCGAACTCCGCCTCCGCGTACGCCGACGACACCCCGAAGCGTGCGCGGTTCTCGGAGTCGAGCTCCAGGAACGTGTCCAAGTCTCGCAGAATCTCCTCGCGGCCCAACTCCCACATCAGCGCCTTGCCGGTAGCCCCGATCGCCTCGGCATCCGCGAAGGCTTCCCCCGCGATGCGTCTCAGCTCCGACCGATGCTCCTGGGTCCAGGGATCGCCTGGCCCGGGAGCAGTCCCACTTTGCAGCGCCTGACCCACGAATTTCTCCAAGATTCCGTGAACCATGGAACCCTTCGCGAGCGGCGTGATCGAATATGCATCTTCAGGCTTGTCAAGCGCCCCTATATTCAGAACTCTGCCCAGGAAGTAGCTGAACGGACACTTCGCCCAGCGTTCCAGGCTTGTCGGCGAGTGGACCGACCGGTCGAGCCTCGACGCGAATCCGGCAGCGCCGGAGGAGGATACGTTTCCGTCCCACTCGGTAAACCGACGGCTGTTTCTCTGTCTGCCGAGGCTCAAGGCAGAGGCGAGAGGTCCGGTCCCCGCTAACGGGTGGCCCCGAACCGGCAGGCCGGCCCGCTTCCAGGACCAGATTCGTTCCAGGCCGTAATCATGGATGTCGGCGGGAGATGCGGAGGCCACGGTCGCGAGGGCCTCTTCCATTGATGGGATCACGGTTAACCACCGGCGGCCCAGGCCACCTTCGAGGTCTGACGCGGTGATGCGCCGGCCTTCAATCTCCGATGCCTGCTCCAGGAACCAGCGTGAGGGGTAGTTGGCGCGTCCACCGGCAGGTTCCGAGACGGGGAATGACAGCGCCCTGTCCGGCGCCGTGGCAAGCGCGGACAGAAAGGCGTGTCTCTCCCGCGCGCTACGGTCGCGTTCCAGCGGCAGTCCCGCGGTCCGGCCGCCCGCGGCGACCCGGTCCCTGTCTGGAATCAGGGGATCGTCCCGCACAACCGGCGGGACCGCGCCCTCTACCATTCCGACAAGATGGACGGAATCGAAACTCATCGCGGTCGCCACACCGAATTGAGAGACGAACACCCCTTGTCCGGTGGGCCCAAGATGGCCTACCGGCGCGCTGAGCAGCTCGTCCACCGCCTGCCGGAATGTGTCGAACGAAGGACTGACGCTGAGCTCCTGTGCGGCGGGAAGGTCGGACAGGATGTCCTCGATCGCCTTGAGCGCCGGATGCTCCGATTCCGGGATGTCGGCTTCGTGGATCAGATAATTCAGGAGGAGATCACGCGCCCACCCGCAGAAATCCACCCACGGACTGCCGTCGGCCGGGGGCGAAACATCGACGGCGAGCTGCTTCATGAACTCAAGCAGGTCGCGGGCGGATACGGCCTCCGACCTCATGCTGGAAGCGCGTCCCTCGGACAGCTCCCCCTGGGCCTCGCCGTCCGATGCCTGCTGATCTAGTCCGTCCGCGTATCTGCGGAGGCGCTGGCCCCACTGGTCCAGGCCCCGCACGATCCCCGCGGACTTCGAGATTGCGTCCCAACGGCTCGGTACGAATCTCGGATTCAGGTGACGCGCGGGCCGGACCGGACACCCTGTCAACCAGTCCATGACCGAAGTTCGGCTGAAATCCCCGTCGGAGAACGCCAGCAGGTCCCTCAGACTTCGACCGACCGCGGTGCTTGCGATGGGCGAAGTGTCCGGGCCCGATGCCGGTATGCCGGCGAGCTCGAGCTCCTCCCGGATCATCGACGAGTAAGGTTCCGGCTTCCGGTAGAGCACCGCCAGCCGATGAAATGGCGTGCCTCGCTCAGCGTGTTTCATTATCCGGCGTATGACCCATCTGATCTCTTCGCGCGGGTCAGGCGCGATCAGTAGCTCGGTGTGGGCAGGGAGTGCGTGCGACGGCGGCCGCGACGGCTGTCCAAGTGGGGGCCGGAGCCGGTCCGCCAGCTCTTCAACGGCGGCGTCGGCCTCGACATCTCCGGTCAGACCCAGCAGCACAGAGCACCCGCCCGTCGCGGCTAGCGCGTCGATCATGTCGTTCCGGGCCGGGGTCAGGTTCGCAATCCGAAAGAGTATGATGAATCCCAGATCGGCCAGCCCGGTCGCGCGGTCACTCCTGATGGCATCCGCGGCAGAGCTGAAAAGGTCTTCCTCGCCATACAGGTCCCGGGTTCGTTCTCGGAACCTCCGATACAGCTCAACGACTTCGGCGCGGAGCGGACTCTGACGCGACAAGCTGTCCAGAGCGTCGCCGGATGCGCTCGCCATCTGTCGAAATGAGCGCTTCAGCGATAGGTGTGTCGATGGGTTGTTGCGGACGTTCGACAGCGGTCCAACGGACTGCTGCGCCACGGCGCGAACAGCCGCGCTCTCGACTATCCCGGTCAGCGGACGACGACCGCCCGCGGCAAGCTGCGGCGCGCCCAGCAGCTCAGCGACCCTCGACAGCGCCATGAACCGCACGTTCGCGAACCCGTACCGCGCGAACTCGTGCCGGAGGGTCAGATTGGCGTACACCGACGGCCCGACGACCGTTACCGGCGACAGACGGTCGTCTTTCTGTATGCGCCCGATCAGCTCCCACACGCGGGCCGACTGGTCCGGGGTCTGAACATCGAGACAGAGCTTTGGGATATGGTCCAAGTTTCCGCCGTCCAAAACCGAGGGGCGGGCATTGACGCCCGCCCCTCGGTCTGCTGATTGCTGCTGTTGCGGTAGATTACTCCATACGACTGCCGCCCCATGCGCGGGAGACGCCTGCGGCGGTCGGCTCGACAATGGCGTTGATGACCGCGGGCTTGCCGCTGTCGAACGCGCGTTGCAGAGCCGGCTTGATCTCGTTGGGGTCATCGACCTTCTCACCATAACCGCCGAGCTCACGCGCCATCCCGTCGTAGTTGGTGAAGCCGAGCTCCCGGCCGGGCTTACGCCTGTCAGGAGTCCGCGCGGTCCAGCCGGCGTTGTTGGAGATGACGGTCACGACCGGGATGTCGTGGCGGACACAGGTGTCCAGCTCCATCGCGTTCATGCCCATCGAGCCGTCGCCGTGCAGCACCAGTACCTGTTTGTCAGGCTTGGCCAGCTTGGCGCCGATCCCGTATGGAAGGCCAACTCCCATTGTGCCGGTGACGCCGGAGTTCAGCCGGTGTCCGGGCACGAAGGTCGGTATCGACTGGCGACCGAAGTGCAGGATCTCGTTGCCGTCCACCGACACGATTGCGTCCCGGTCCAGGAAGTCGCGTATCTCCTTGCACAGCCGCAGCGGATGAATCGGCGTCTGGTCTGAGTTCAGCAGCGCCGCGCTGCGCTCGGCGCGGCGGTCGTCCTCCTCGCGAAGATGCAGGACCCAGTCGGACTCCAGCCGTCCTGCCCAATCCACCTCGCGGCTCGAGGCCTCAGCGAGGAGCTGGGACATAACCGCCTTGGCGTCGCCAACGATGCCCAGATCGATGTTGCGGTTGTGCCCAAGCTCGGCGGGATCGATGTCGATCTGCACGACCTTGGCGTCGCTGTTGAAACGGTGGCCGTACTGCACCATCCAGTTCAACCTCGTGCCGACGACCAAGACGAAGTCCGTCTCGCGCATCGCGGTGCTCCGGGCGGCCTGGAAGGACACGACATGGTCTTCGGGAACGACTCCGCGAGACATGGGCGCCGTATAGAACGGAGTTGAAGTCAGATCGACGAACTTGGTCAGCTCATCCGAGCCGCCGGAAAAGAAGGCTCCGCCGCCGGCGAAGATCATTGGCCGCTCGGCGGCAGCCAGCATATCGATGGTCTCCGTAACGACGTCCGCCTCTGCCGCGGGTCGAGTGCGTCGCTCGGCGCGGTAGGGTGTGATGGCGGCTTCCTCGTCAACCTCCTCGTACAGCACGTCCGCGCCGCAGTCGATATAGACAGGGCCCGGTCGCCCGGTCGTGGCCTTTCGGAACGCCATACTGACGACCTCCGGGTAACGGGCGGCCTGGGTCGTCTGGTGGACCCACTTCATCATCGGCTCCATGATGCCGACCTGGTCGACCTCCTGGAACGCCTCGCGGCCAATTTCATGGACCGGACCGGCTCCGCCCAGGACCACCATGGGGGCGCAGTCGATCGCCGCCGTGTAAACGCCGGTCAGCAGGTTGAGCGTGCCGGGGCCCGAGGCCGCGGTACATACTCCCGGCTTTCCGGTAACGCGGGCATAGGCGTGCGCGGCGAACGCCGCGGCCTGTTCGTGTCTGAAATCCACGCAGCGGATTCCCAAGTCCTCCGCCGCCATAACGATGTCGAAGTTCGGACCACCCATCAGGTAGAAGAGCGTGTCCACGCCTTCTTCCTTGAGCGTGCGCGCAATCAGATAGCTTCCAATGACTTTTGCCATACGTGTCTCCTAGACTTGGGTTCCTCGCCGATCGGCCACGAAACAGGCCACTGTTTTCCCGCCTTCAGAGGCAGTGAAAGGTTATCACAAACGGGGTGGTCAAGCCACAGACCCAAAGGGTTCCCAGCCTGTGTCAGCTTAGTCTGCGGTCAGTTTGAGAGGATGGCGTTGCGCCCCCTCTCGTCACTCCCGCGAAAAGCCCGTGCCCGTGAAAACGGGTACGGGAGTCCACAGACCGGGGTGTGGGCATGGCTTCGATCCAACCACCAGGCCAGCTAAAGGTTCACCGAAATCGAATTCGTTCCGGTTGACGAGGTTGGACTTCAGCGCATCCTGCGCGGATACAGGATCGTCGGTCAAGAGCATCACAATCGTCCTCTTTGCTGGCGCCGCCCTGATAGAATGGACGCTCATACCTGCGACCGGCAGGAACTTCTGAAGCCTATAATCTTCGACCTCAATAGACAGGCAGCCGGAGCGTAATCATGCCCACCACCGCGTCATACGGCTCATGGAAGTCGCCAATCACCACCGACCTGATCGTACAGGACTCGGTGTCGCTCGGACCCGTTCAACTGGACGGCGATGACGTGTACTGGGTGGAGATGCGTCCTGAGGAGGGCGCGCGCAACGTTATCGTGCGGCGCGCTCCGGACGGCGCGCTCCACGACGTGACCCCCGCTCCGTTCAACGTCCGCACGCGCGTCCACGAGTACGGCGGTCTGTGCTTCTGGGTCGCGGACGGCGTGGTCTTCTTCTGCAACTTCTCCGATCAGCGCGTGTACCGGCAGGAACGCGGCGGCGCGCCGGAGCCGATCACACCGGACGGTGTGGACCTGCGCTACGCCGACGGGATGATCGACAGCCCTCGCGATCGCCTGGTCTGCGTGCGGGAAGACCACCGCAATCCCGGCAGCGAGGCGGCCAACACGATAGTCGCGCTGAACATGGAAGATGGCGGTGAGGGTGACGTGCTGGTGTCGGGGAGCGACTTCTACGGCTATCCGTCTGTCAGTCCGGACGGCTCAAGACTCGCGTGGCTGTCGTGGGAACATCCCAACATGCCCTGGGACGATACGCAGCTCTGGGTGGCCGACCTGCTGGGTAACGGCTCGTTGGGCGAGCCGCGGAAGATAGCCGGGGTCCCGGGCGAGTCGGTTTTCCAGCCGGAGTGGTCTCCGGACGGGGTGTTGTACTTCGTATCGGACCGGACCGGTTGGTGGAACCTGTACCGATGGCGAGGCGGGCACGTCGAAGCGATGACGCCAATGCGGGCCGAGTTCGGCGCTCCGGCCTGGGTGCTTGGAACACGCACCTACGCGTTCGAGTCCGCAGACCGTATCGTGTGCAAGTACGTCGAGAACGGCTTCTGGAAGCTGGCGACCCTGGACACCCGCACCACACAGCTCACGACCATCGATACCCCTTACACGGAGATGTCGCGGGGAGACATCAAGGCTTCGCCTGGGCAGATCGTGCTGGAGGCGGGTTCAGCCACTCTGCCCAACTCGCTGCTGTGGCTGAGTCCGGACACCGGGGAGACAACCCGTCTGCGACAGTCGCGAGCGGCGTCGGTGAACGAGGGATACATCTCCGAGCCGCAGGCCATCGAATTCGAGACCACCGGAGGTCGGACAGCGCACGCCTTCTACTATCCCGCTCGGAACAGGGACTTCTCCGGCCCCGAGGACGACCGACCGCCGCTTCTTGTAATCAGCCACGGAGGTCCGACGGGGGCGGCGATGACGTCGTTCAACCTCTCCTACCAGTTCTGGACGAGTCGCGGCGTTGCGGTCGTGGACGTGAACTACGGCGGAAGCACGGGGTATGGCACGGAGTACCGGCGGCGGCTGAACGGCCAGTGGGGGATCGTGGACATCGACGATTGCGTTAGTGCCGCGCTGCACCTGGTAAGGGAGGGCGAAGTGGACGGCGACCGGCTGATGGTCCGCGGTGGAAGCGCCGGCGGCTACACGACACTGGCGGCGCTGACTTTCCGGGACGTCTTCAGAGTCGGGGCGAGCTACTACGGCGTGAGCGACCTCGAAGCGTTGGCCAGAGAGACGCACAAGTTCGAGTCGCGCTACCTCGACTCGATGATCGGCCCATACCCGGAGCGCCTCGACCTGTACATCGAGCGCTCGCCGATCCACCACACTGACCGACTCTCATGCCCGATCATCCTGCTCCAGGGCCTCGAGGACCGCGTAGTGCCGCCCAACCAGGCGGAGATGATGGTGGACGCGCTGCGCAAGAAGGGACTTCCCGTCGCATACATTGCCTTCGAGGGCGAGCAGCACGGCTTCCGAATGTCCGACAACATCAAGCGGTCGCTCGAGGCTGAACTGTACTTCTACTCCCGCATACTGGGTTTCGACATCGCGGACGAGATCGAGCCTGTGGAGATAGAAGGGCTGTAGAGCGGCGGCCTAGCCAGCGCTGGTTGCTGCCTTCTCTTCACGGCTCTCGGACTCGGCGGCGCGGATTTCCTTGAGAAGCACGTCGGGGACTTCTGCGTCGATCGAGCCGACCACGACATGGGACGCACAGGCGCCCGGAAGCACCTGCTCCTGATGCCTTTCGGCATGCATCTCCAGGGTAAGTTCGAGGCTCTCCTTGGCCATCGCAAACGCGTGCTCCGGGGTCTCTCCCCAGGAGATCGCTTCAGGATAGTTCGGGATGACTACTTGGTACCCTTCTTCGTCTGGGAAGAGTATGACAGTGAATCTATGCTCTGACATGGGATGCTCCCAACACTCGAGGTCACAAGACCTCATCAGCCTGCCGGTCGAATTCTGCCCGGTCCATTTCAGCCTGTCTCAGTATATTCCCAAATGTACGCCTGCTCGTCTCACGTCTTGAGATTGAGACCGTCACATGGCTGCGACTTCCCTGTTTCGTAAGGGTAACATGAGAGCCGCGCTGACGACTGTACCGCCAGCCGAGGCTCTCCAGGACCCTGATGACCTCTCTTGGCCTGTATCGTTTCGGCATCGTACCCTAACGCAACGATAGCCTCCTGACCATATCGTCGTCGAGCTCGACTCCAAGGCCGGGTCCATCAGGAGCCGCGATGTGGCCGTCGACGACCTCCAGCGGCTGCTTGAGGATGGGCCACTCATCACGGATCGTGATCCCATCGTCCGTATGCACCCAGACGAACGGGTAGTCTCCATCCAGAATCAGGCACTCAACTGAGGTGATCTCCATGTCGCTCCTCCGGGGCTGCATTTGGATTCGGCATCGCCGAGCGTCAGGATAGCAGAATGGAACGCGGCTTCAGCCGCCTCCCTTGCCTTGTCGCCGGGAGATAGCGCGCCGTCCGGCGCGGCCCTTGCGGTCTGCTACAATTGGCGCGTCACTCGACATTGATATCTCAGTGGGGATCGCCCATCGCTTGAGTCTTGGGCATACCCCACAACCGGTACGGAGGACAGACCGCCATGGCGACCCAGAACATCCAGACCGGACAGGAAGGCATACTTGACGTTGAGGTCACGAAGGACCTCACCACGAATCGCATGGGACGGGAAGGCGCCGATGTCCTTTCCACTCCCCACCTGCTCGGGCTGATGGAGAACGCGAGCATCCAGGCTGCTGACAAACACCTCCCGGAAGGCTACACAACGGTCGGGTACGCAGTGGACGGCCTTCGCCACATTGCGCCGACCAGCGTCGGCGGCCGGGTACGGGTCAGGTCGGTGCTCAAGGAGATCGACAGGAACCGGCTGACCTTCGAGATCGAGGCGCACGAGGGCGACAAGCAGATAGGGAAAGCGGTCCACAAGAGGGCGATCATTCCCACCGGTCAGTGATGACAGCCGTGCTCGACCACTCCAGCCGCGCGTCCGGAGATCGGAACCCCGCTCCACGACCGCGGTCGCGCTCCTTGAAGGACACGACACGTTGAGCGGCTTCCTCGACGGGTTGAAAGTGCTCGACATGACCCACCACGTCGCGGGGCCATACGCAACGCGGCTGATGGCGACGCAGGGGGCGGACGTCATCAAGGTCGAGCGTCCCGACGGTGGAGACCCCGCGCGCCGCGTCGGTCCCTTTCCGGACGGCAGTCCCCATCCCGACCGCGGCGCGCTATTCCTCTACCTCAACTCATCCAAGAAGAGCGTCACACTCAACCTGAAGACGGCCGCGGCCAGGAAGATCCTGCGGAAACTGGTCGATTGGGCAGACGTCCTCGTCGAGAATCACCGGCCCGGCGTCATGGCATCGTTTGGACTCGGCTACCAGGCTCTTGCGGAGCTGAAGCCGGCGCTGGTGGTGACGTCGATCTCAAACTTCGGCCAGAACGGGCCGAGGCGAGACGACCTGGCGAGTGAGATCAACCTCTACGCCTACGGCGGGCTGATGTACATTACAGGTGACCCGGACCGCGAACCGCTCGGGATGGCCGCTCGTCTGGCGCAGTACGGGGCGGGCCAGAACGCGTTCGTCGGGACCATGTCGGCGCTGTGGCGTCGCGACTCGACCGGCGTGGGACAGTGGGTGGATGTCGCCATATCGGAGTACCTTGCGACGATCCTGGAGAACGCGCTCAGCATGTACTCGTACACAGGCGCGAACTTCCAGCGCACCGGCAACCGCGGGTATGGCCGCGCCGCCTGGGGACCCTATCCGTGTGGAGACGGGTACGTCGGCGTCATCGCCGGTCCGGACCACAGGTGGCCCCAGATGGCCGAGATGATGGGCGTTGCGGAGTTGTCCGACCCCAGGTTCGCGGATCGGGCCGGACGCGGCGCGAACGCCGATGAGCTGGACGCGCTTATGCTCCCCTGGCTGATGGCGCATGACAAGCGCGACATCTTCGAGCGTGCCCAGGGACACGGCCTCGCCTTCTCTTACGTCGCATCCCCGGAAGACATCCTCGGATGGGAGCACCTCGACAGCCGGGACTACTTCGCGGAAGTGGACCATCCGGGAATCGGCATTCTGCGCCACCCCGGAGGGCCGTTCAAGTCAGAGGAAGCCGTGTGGAGCCTGGAGCCCGCGCCCGCGCTCGGACAGCATAACCGTGAGGTCATCTGCAAGCTGCTCGGATACTCGGCGGACGACCTGGTCACACTCCGCGGCCAGGGGGCAATCTGAGAGACTCCGCTCACTATTAGGGTCTTTTCAAAGGGAATTATATACAATCCTACCCTAGTTTATAGCCCTTCGTGGCCTTCCTGACCGAGGCCACGACCAGCCCCACACAAGTGATCACCACCTATAGGGAGGGCAGTAGGCTTCTATTTCTTTGGAGGGTTATTACCCCTTCCTGAGCCAGACGGGCTCCCTGTCCTGCTGGGAAAGTTCGGGTTACTGCTTCCTCCACCCTTCCCACCCCCACTCTTACCGCCTCCGCTCTTGCCGCCTCCGCTCTTGCCACCTCTCGCCGCGATTGTGCGAATGTTCATGTTTCTACCTCCTTACTCGATTAGGTCAACTCCACTAGGTGGTGTTGACATTTGTATTTATAGCCGATATGCAAGCCCATTGCATGTAATTCCACACACAGGGAAGTCCCTGTGACATTGGATCGCAGTGATAAATTCAGGATTCATCATCGCAATCTCCTCGGAATGACCCACACCGGCGAAATGTCAACACTACCTAGTCGTACGCCGAGCGTCAACTGCATCACATGGGCCTAGGGTAGGATTGTATATAATTCCCTTTTCAAAGTACATTTGCGTATCCCACAACTGACATAGATAAACAGGATGAAGGCTTCCAATATCCTGTTCATATTGTCTATCTATGTGAAAACGAAAAGGCCCTGACCGCTACCGCAGCGGGTTTCCGAAGCTCTCCGAGTGCGCTATCTCCGATAGACGCTTGCGGTTCTTTCGGCCACGACTGCCCCGGGACCGGTCGGCACGGTAGCCGAACGGCAGGACCGTGACCAGCTCGAAGCTCTCGGGTATCCCCAGCAGGCTCTTGACCTGCCGGTTCTGCTCCGCGACCCTCAGACCGACAAAGCAGGTGCCGAGTCCCTCCTCCCAGGCCACGAGCTCCATCTGCTGGACCGCGCGGCCGGCGTCGAGCTCGGCCCTGTCGGCGCTCTCCATGGCAACCGCGATAGCCATCGGGGCATCCGCCACGAAACGTCCGCTGGTGGCGATCCGGCCGATCTCCTCGAGCGTCTCTCGCTGTCTGATCACAATGAGATGCCACGGCTGCAAGTTCCGCGAGCTGGGCGCCCACTGCACGGCCCGCAGCATCTTTTCCACGACCGCGTCCGGCACAGGGTCCGGCCGGAACTCTCGCACCGTCAGCCGGCTCCTCGCCGCCTCGTAAACATCCATTTGAGACCTCCCGTAGCTGAAGTATTCAACCCCAGCCTACACCGTCGGGGCCTACTACGTCTTGTTGGAATGGTTCTGAGAGACCTTCGCCTGACATGAGACCAAGTACGGGATGAGGGACTCTCAGGACACTTGGGCTGACGACCTGAGTATCGGGCCCTCGGATCACCTATTATTCCTTGCCCGGTACTTTCCTTGCCGCCACTCCCGGTAGGTCTCGGAGTATCCCAAATTATCGGCACGCTTAGCGAGCCTTACGCCTGTCTTTCTATCACCGGTGACAAACGCAGCCTGTGCGGCGCAATCGAGCGCCATGCCATGGTCCGGCTGTTTCTTGATCACTTTGTCGAGCATATCCAATGCGCCGGCGGGGTCGCCAGACCGAAGCCGGGCAACACCCAGATTGAACGCGAGATGTGACGAAGGTTCGTCATGGTCACGTGCGAGACTCTCAAGATGATTACGCGCCTCCTGATCGCGGTCGGCGTTCAATAGAATAATGCCCACTTCGACTTGTGGCAGTTCAGACGTGTCGTCTAGCTGTGCAGCTATCCAACACTCCTGAATTCCTTCTTCGACTTGGCCCGCCATTCCCAGTGTTGCGCCTAGCTGGAAGTGGTACTCTGCATCCTCCGGCTGAAGCTCCACGGCCCGCCTTAAGTGGACGATCGCTGTTTCATAGTCACCTTCAGATTGCGCTTGGGCGGCCTGAATTATACGGTTCCTGGCGCTATACTTTGCATCCCCCGTAATCCTCACAAATGTCCCACTTTCCATCTCGGAGGGGTCCCTGATAGGCAGCCGGGTCATGTCTGCCTGAACATCCCCTAGTATCTGGTCCAATGTTGATTCCGCCTCGTCCTTTGGAATGCCGAATTCGTCGTGGACACGTTGTATCACTTCATCTAGTCTTCCCAAGTGTCGGGCGACATGTCTAAGCCGTAGCTCCCAAGGCTTGAAAGCGGCTGCCAAGTCTGCCTGCCAGACAGGATCCCGCTCCTGTCGCCAGAGTGCATTCAGAAGGTGCTTACTGGCTATGAAACGGACCCCAAAAGTCAGAATGAGCAGTTGGTGCATTGCAGCTTCGTAAGGGGGCAACTGGCTGAATTGTCTCAAGCCGGCTAGGTTGCGGCTGGTGAACCTGATCAAGGCGGTGGCAAGGTCTACGACCTCATCACGGCCTATCCGGTTTGCTAGAAGATCGCCGAGGGCGCAGAGTGTGTAGTGACGGTGCAACTGCCTCTTGAGGGACTCAACTCCAAGGTCGTCGATGCAAGGCGCTAGCGCCTCAGAGATCCTATCGATGTTTGCTCGCGATGGTCGGATGTTGGCGTCTAGCCAACTGTCGACGGTATTGTCAGAGACTCCGAGCTGCTCCGCGAACTGTTCGCGAGTCGGTCGGGATGCTCCGCACCTGTCGAGAAGATGCTTCAGGTATTCGGCGCCGCCTCCGTTCTTGGCCCACAACGGCGTTCCTTCATGGGGTGTCGGGAGTTCTGCGAGCCACAGCACAGCGGAGGCGCGCAGAGCGAAGTCGATCACCACTAGGCGAAGGTACGAGGTTGCAGCAAGGTCTGGCCTGTCCACCGGGGCGGATGTGGTACGCATGTCACCGACAAGTTGGTCCCACTGACCGGCGTACCAAGCTATGCCAAACGAGATGACGTTCTGCAACGGAATTCCCCCCTGCTTCAGAAAAGGGGACTCTGGGATGATGCCGTCTTCTGTGAGAGCCTCGCCGATGGCATTGAAGACCTCACTCTTTTCCGCGTCCTTTATCCGTTGACCCCTGAAGTACCGCCGGGCGGTTCTCCTTGCTAGACTATCGTTCTCGATACGCAGCTCCTTGACGATTGACCCAATTATTGGACCGCTGAGCGGCGCTTTGTATCTTGCTGATTTAGCCATCTCGTTCCTCTTGGAAGTGTTCAGGATACAGGACGATAGTCGTCAATGCGGACCAGCTCTCCGTGGGCCGTTACAGCATCGCTGGCGTTAAACGTCAGCCACTATCAAGTGCGACCACCGGATGCGGCGTTCGTTATTCTGACTCATACATCATCCGGCCGTTCTTGCTGTGCTTTCGCAGACGCCCCTGTTTCTCGAGTGACCTGATGGCTTGCATGACCATTGGCTGGCTGTGTCTGCGAAACTTGCCCATGACTTTGCTCCGCGCCCGTGGTCGTTCGCAGTAGCTCCGAATCGCCTCTGCGAGCAACTCGTCATTGCCGGGGAGGTACTTTAAGGGTGTTACAAAGGTACAACCTTGATTCCCGTCCACCTCCTCACCAAGCGTGAATTCGAGACGGTCGGCAAATCTTAGCAAAAATATCCTCAACCGATTACGGAGGACGCCGCCCTCACCGGAGGATCCGTATCCGTGGATTATGGTCAGTTGGACACCAGTCGAGTCGCCAGCCAGATCAAGCGCGTGATTGTAAAAGGCGATGAATTCTTCCAGTGACTCTGACCAAGTGCGACTATGTAAGTCTAGCTCGCGCGATTCCATCTCCTGTTCACCGTGCCTTTCAACTGAGGTTGATTCGAATGTTAGGCCTCGGGTGTGGGATTGTCAGCCCAAGCGATGTGGACAAAAGTTGGTTTCGACCAGCCTGGGCTGGCAAGGGACTGCCCCTTTGCCTATGTGCTGATGGTACTCGACAATACCAGAGCCTAACGAGCTATCACACAGTGCTGGCCACACTGCAAAACACTTTCAACTGCGGAAAGATGACCGTGTGACACGGGCCGGTCAAAGGCACCTTTTTCTCAGAGCTCAAAGGGTGGACGATGCCCGACAGCCCACGTACAATCGCGGCGGCATTTCAGTAAGCGGGAGCGTACATCTTGGATTCAGCCGAGTCGGTCACCGGATCACCCGGCCGGGCCCGTAACAGGCCGACCATCCTCGGCGTCATGTCCGCCGGTCACGCGGTCGCTCATCTCTACGATCAGGGCTTTCCGGTGCTCTTGCCGACGATCTCCTCGTACTTCGGTCTGAGCACGTTCCAGGTGTCGGTGCTGCACGCGCTGAGGTTCACTGGCACCGGCGTGGTCAACATCGGCGGCGGGCTGGTGGTTGACATGCTCAAGCGACACTGGGGCGCCATGCTCACCCTGTGCATGCTGTCTGCGGGCCTCTTCTTTGCGTTGGCCGGAGCCGCGCCCGGATATATCGCGCTGGCGCTGATCGCGCCGCTGGTGGCGATACCGGGAGCGCTGTGGCACCTGCCATCCGCCGCATCGCTGTCCCAGATATTCGCCGACCGCAGAGGATTCGCCATCTCCATACATGGACTGGGGTCGAATTTCGGCAACATCGTCGGCCCGCTGGTCGCGACCGGTCTGCTCGGTCTGCTCGGCACCTGGCGGAGCGTCATGTTCGTGTACATCGGTCCCGCGCTGGTCATGGGCGTGATCGTCTGGGTGGTACTCAGGGATGTCGGTCGGATCGGTCCCGCCGCCCGGCGGGACCTGCGCGTCCAGCTCCGCGAGTCGGCTCGGATCGCTCGCAATCCGGGCGTGCTGCTGCTGGTGGTCGCGGCAATGGCCCGGGGCGTGGGTCTCGACGCGGTATTCGCGTGGTCGCCATTCTACCTGGAGGAGTCGATTGGCAAGAAACACCTGGACTTAGGGGTTCACTACGCGCTGCTGACAGGAATGGGAGTCGTCTCGGCCCCGGTATTTGGTTACCTGTCGGACCGGTTCAGCCGCAAGGCCGTGATGGTCCCGGGCTTCGCCTTGGCAGCGGTGCTGTCTCTGGTGACCGTGGCCGCGGGAAGCGGACCGGCGCTGACCCTGGTCCTCGCCGGGACGGGCCTGTTCAGCTTCGCACTCCACCAGGTGGTCCAGGCAGCGGTGCTGGACGAAGTCGGCGAGGGCACGGAGGCCACCACCATCGGCCTGATCTTCGGATTGAACGGCATCCTCGGCGCGATGTCGCCCTTCCTGGCATACCTGGTCATCGACAACTTCGGCGGGTACGGCGCGATCTACTACTACGCCGGAGCTCTCACCACTTTATCGGCGATTCTGGTTATTGCCGCGCCTCTGCGCAACCCCCGAGGGAAGTGAATGGTGGATTTGGGAAGTGAATGGTGGATTTGCGAACGAGGGGCGCTAACCGAAATCCCCCCTTGACAACCCCCGTCTCCATCTTCTATCGTAGAACATGCGTACTTACAGACGCACCCGAAACCTGACATCTGACACCCGAGAACCACCATGTACTACATCACCAACATATACGCACTCAAGACCCTCGCCGATGACATCAGCAACACTACTACCGATGTCCGCGACGTCATCGACAAACTACACGACATCGCGCGAGGCCGCACCCCACGCGCCAACACCCGCGACCGCATCGCCGCCACACGTATCCTCCTAGACAGAGGCTTCGGCAAAGTCCCCAGGCGCGCAGACTACAACCCCGATCGCCACCAGACACCCGTCCCGGACGACGACGGACCCGTGGGACCCTCACACAATCCCACACCGACCACACCCGGAACCGTGGCGCAGCTCGACGAGTCCCTGCACGACTCCCTCGGTCCCGCTCCTTCCTTCGAGCCGGACCCGGCGCCATCCTTCGAGCCGGACACACAGTCCGCCACGGACAGCCACATCGTCGATGTCATCGACACCCAGGACTACATCCTCATGGTCACCGACAACGGTCACACTCTGGTGACCGTTCTCACCGACATTCTCAGGGCCGACGACGATGACCCGGCCGTCAGGCCATGCCACCAGATCGCGGTCGCCAGGATCCTCCTGGACCGCACCCTCGGCTCGGACTGTGAACCTCCCAAAGACTCCGTCCCTCCCGAGGATGTTCCGTACACCCAGGAGTGGCTGGAAGACGGATACCGCCAGCTCAACGAGATCACCCGTAGGGTTATGGCGAGCCCGTCGAAGTACACCCACCTGACCGCTGAGGAGCGCGAATACAGGCTGGGCGAGATCTACAAAGAGCTAAAAGGCCAGGCACGCCGGACCCGGCTACACCGGCTACACCGGCAGGCTCGACGACTACGACCCGTGACCGCTCCCCGCTCCTAACCTCCCCGAACCAGACAGCGCATCCACGATCCGATCTAGCGGGACCTCGGACTGGGCTCCTTGAAGCATGTCCCGGAGTGTCACGACGCTTTTTGCGATCTCATCGTCGCCGATGATGACCACGTGCGTCGCTCCGGACCTGGAAGCGTACCGCATCTGCGACCGCATACCCCTTGGCGGCGAGAGCGTGGCGGCTATCCCCGCGCTCCGCAGCTCCGAGGCAATGCGGACTCCGGCGGTCTTGGCCGCGCCGCCCAGGTGGACGACCTGCACGATGGTCCGTTCTTCGTTCGGCATCGGCGCCTCCTGGACCCGGAGGTTGTGGATGACGCGCTCCAGACCCATGCCGAACCCGATCCCCGGCGTCGTCTGTCCCCCGAGCTGCTCGATCAGACCGTCGTACCGCCCGCCGCCTACGATCGTCACCATCCGCCCCTCTTCGGGAGGAGCTATCTCGAACACGGTGCGAGTGTAGTAGTCGAGGCCACGCACCAGCCTGTGTTCTACCTCATATTCGATGCCGGTCGTCGCTAGGTACTGCTTCAGATCCTCCCAGTGGTCCTGGCACGCGTCGCACAGGTGGTCGGCGCTGGCCGGCGCGTCCTGAACGAGCGGTTGACACTGCTTATTCTTGCAGTCCAGCAGCCGCAGCGCGTTCCGGTCGATCCGTCTCTCGCAGTCCGCGCAGATCCGATCACGCCTGTCGCCATAGTACGAACGGAGCGCCTCGATGTACGCGGGTCTGCACGCACTGTCACCGATGGAGTTTATCGACAGTGACAGACCGGTGAGGCCGGTGGATTCGAGGAAGCGCCACCCGACTTCGATGACCTCAGCGTCAACGCTCGCGTCCGACTCGCCAATTACCTCGATTCCAAACTGCGTGTGCTGCCTGTAGCGACCGGACTGGGGTCGTTCGTACCTGAACACCGGGCAGAGGTAGAACATCCTGACCGGCTGTGGGAGGTTCTGCATACCATGCTGGAGGTATGCGCGGCACACTGGAGCCGTCCCCTCGGCGCGGAGAGTCAGCAGGTCTCCGCCCCGGTCCTCGAACGTATAGGTCTCCTTCTCCACGATGTCGGTAGTCGAGCCGACCCCGCGTTCGAACAGGGCGGAGTCCTCGAACATCGGCGTCTCGATCCGGCGGTAACCGAACCGCGCGGCGACCTCGCCGGCCTTCGCTCTGACGAAGTCCCAATACCGCTGGTCTTCCGGGAGAACATCCGCTGTCCCCCTCGGCGCCTGAAATACCACTGACATGCTCCTGGCAAGCCCGAAGCCGATCCCGGTCAGCTCAATACCGGCCGGAGGCCAACATCCGGGTCTTCATTCTCGATTCGCAATTCTCTATTCCCACTGAGTGTACTATAATCACCCCATCAGCTTGCCACGGCAGAGGCGCACCATGCTCGAAACCCTCATGTCCCGAGCCAGGGAGTATCTTCCCGCAGACAGACTCCAGGTTGTGGAGGATGCGTATGAGTATGCCGCAGAAGCCCATCGCGGCCAGACGCGTCGATCTGGCGAACCGTTCATAGATCATCCGCTTCAGACCGCTGTGGTGCTCGCCGAGCTTCGTCTCGATCCTGACGCCCTTGCCGCCGCGCTTCTGCACGACGTTGTCGAAGACAGCGCCGATATCCTCGTGGAAGACATCACCGCCAGGTTCGGAGACGAGATCGCGCGACTGGTCGATGGCGTCACCAAGTTTACCGAGGCGGAGCTCGTTGCGTCCGGCAGCATCGAGAATCCCCAGGCCGTCCACACACAGGCGGAGACGATCCGAAAGATGCTGATGGCCATGGCGCAGGACATACGAGTCGTCCTGATCAAGCTGGCGGACCGGCTCCACAACATGCGGACAATCCGTCATCTGCCGTCGGCCAAGCGGATAGAGAAGGCGAGGGAGACCCTCGACATCTACGCGCCGCTCGCGCACCGTCTGGGCATCTGGGAATTGAAGTGGCAGCTCGAAGACCTTGCCTTCCAGCAGCTCAGTCCACAGGAATACCGCACCATATCGCAGAGACTCAACGCCAAGCGCGAGCAGCGGGAGACGTATATCGTCAACGCCAGGGACGTTCTCCAGAACCGGCTTGACGAGGCGCGGATAAGCGCGGAGGTCGCCGGCAGACCGAAGCACATCTACTCCATCCATAACAAGATCTCCAGGTACGCGACACAGAACAAGACCGTCGATGACATCAACGACCTGTTTGCCCTGCGCGTCCTGGTCAGGAGCGTCGGTGACTGCTACACGGCGCTGGGCATCATCCACGCCAAGTGGCACCCCGTGCCCGGCGAGTTCGACGACTACATCGCCAACCCCAAGGACAACCTGTACCAGTCGATCCACACCACGGTAATCGCCGAGGATGGTCACCCGGTCGAGGTCCAGATCCGGACCCACGAGATGCACCAGGTGGCGGAGTACGGCGTCGCCGCGCACTGGCTGTACAAGGAGGGCGCCCCCGGAGACGACATCTTCGAACAGAAGATGGTGTGGCTGCGGCAGATTCTTGAGTGGCAGCGCGACGTGGCCGAGGCCGAAGACTTCGTCGAGACGCTCAAGACCGACATATTCCGGAACCAGGTGTTCGTTTACACGCCGCTGGGCGAGCTGAAGGAGCTCCCAGCCGGCTCGACTCCGCTGGACTTCGCGTTCCGCGTCCACTCCGATCTCATATTCCGGTGCATCGGCGCCAAGGTCAACGGCAAGCTCGTTCCGCTGACCTATCAGCTCAAGAACGGCGACACCTGCCAGATCCTGACGTCCAAGACCGTCCGGGGGCCCAGCCTGGACTGGCTGAACGAAGATATCGGCTATGTTCGGACCGGTTCGGCCAGGGCAAAAGTCCGACAGTGGTTCAAGCGGCAGGAGCGGTCGGTCAACATCCAGCGTGGGCGCGACCTCTACCAGCGGCACGTCCGTAGGCTGACCAGCCTTCAGGACCATCAGGTCGCGTCGATGATGGGCATAGCCAGGCTCGACGACTTCCTCGCCTCGCTTGGCGACGGCGGTCTGTCCGTGATACAGGTCGTGAACAAGCTGAGCTCCCGTGAGAAGGACGCGGAAGACCAGGTCAGACACCAGCAGGAGCTTGGTCTGCCGATAAGTCCCAGCACTGGCATAGAGGTGCTGGGAGTCGGGGACCTCCTGACCTCGATGGGCCGGTGCTGCAACCCAATCAACGGTGACGAGATCATCGGCTACATCACCCGGGCCAAGGGGGTCACGGTCCACCGCCGCAACTGCCCCAACATCCTCAACGAGGACGAGCCGGAACGACTGGTTGCGGTGAGCTGGGGAAGGACCGAGGTCAAGTACCCGGTCAGAATTCAGGTCCGGGCGATGGACCGCGTCGGCCTGCTGCGAGACGTGACATCCCTCGTTTCCGAGGACAACGTCAACATCGCCTCCTGCGTCTCGGAGGAGTACGACAACGTCTCCATCATTACGCTAACCCTGCACGTCAGCGGAATCGACCAGCTCAGCCGGCTGTTCTTCCGTCTGGAGTCCGTCAAAGGCGTGATGAGCGTCACGCGCAGCAACGTGTGAGGCGCGCATCAGGGCCTCCGCCCCTGAGATACCGCATTTCCCGCAAACCCGCGGCTCAGCGGCCCACACAGGGACCGTCCAATTCATTTGGATCTCAGGCCCTGCCCTGCGCGGCGTAGGAGCGCAGCGAGCCGAGGCCACTGGACGGCGGCGGCCAGAACAATCGCGGCGACGATGACGAGAGCCAAGCTCAAGAGTGCGACCCCGGCCGCGAACGAGTCCAAGACCGACTCGGCCACGTCGAACCCTTTGTTGGTCACAAGCCGCAGCGTTTCGGCGTACTCGCCGGCCGGGTCGATTGCCAGTAGCGCCTGCTCTCTCGCGTCGTCCAGCTCTTTCGGAGCTTCGGTCCGATAGACGGGACCGAACAGGACTAAGACGATGCCGGCGGACACCAGGAGCGACGACGCCCCCCACTTTATCCGGCCTAGCCAGTCCCTTCCTCCCAGGAATCCCATCCCCACCAGGAGTATCATCGTCGACAGGTGGATTGACAAATCGTATGTGCGGAAGGTCTTGAGAATGCCTCGCAAGCTATTGATATCTGCGATGGCGCCCGCGCCGATCTCTTCCTCTAGGCCCTCAGCGAAGTCAACGTGGGTATAGGTCCAGCCATCACCCAGAAACGACCGCAGGCCCTGGAATGTCTCGAAAACGGACTCGTCGCCTTTCTCGGTCAGGTCTTCTCTCAGATCGTCCTGCGTGTAGGTCCATCCATCTCGCAGGATCGCTCTGATGTCGTCGAGCATACTCAGGCTGCCGCTACCGCCCTCGGCAGCCATAGCGTTACGGAACCGCACATCCGAGAAGGTGACCGTGTCCGGAATCGGAGCCAGCACGAGCAGCTCCACAGCGGCTCCTACGTCGACCCCCAAACGAGCGGGCAGATCGGCACGCTCGATGGCCGGTGGTATGCAGCTTGGCAGGCTGCTGGGCCTGCCGGCGAGAGTGGCGCCTGCCTGCTCAATCGTACGGCAGTCCGGAACGCCGTCGAGCCCCTCTTGGATCTTCCTCTCAGTCAGGTCGGTCAGAACCATTAGCGCTTGACGCTTGTTGTCAACGAGAGATACTTGGGTTTCAAAGGAGTCTGCCTGTCCCGCGAAGTAGGGCGTGGCATCGTCTATCAGACGCTCGGCATGATGCCGGGCCCAGGCCGGCGGCGCAGACTGTCGCAACGCGGCGACGACTTCGTCCGAGGATACCGCGACCGCGAAGGGAAGTCCCCGGGTCAAGTCGCCCAGCCGTTCAACTACCCTTGGCGCGACAACCTCGTCGTACACGAGATCGTAAACGTCTCGTTCTGCGAGAATGGCCTTGACCTCCTCCGCCGCAACGTCTGCGCGTTCGGCCAGCCGGACGGTAATGGTGAAAGTGTCGCTCTCGCCCTTCAGATAAGGGGCGATTTCATCGAGGTTGCTCTCTAGCTGTGATCGTGCCCACTCCGGGGGAACGATGGCACGGGCAGCCGCCACGAGACGCTCGCTGCTGACTCTGATATGGAAGGGGAGTTCCTGGCGTGCGATGTCTTCAGAGGCATCTTCGATTCTGGGAACCAGCACGCGGTCGTACAGAGAATTGTAGACGCCCTCCCCCGTTGCCAGAGTCTTAATCTCGGCGACCACAGAGTCCGCCCGGTCATATCCTCTGAGCGTGAACGTGAACTCGTCGCTGCGTCCCGTGATGTAGCTCCAGAACTCATCGAAGGCCCGCTCGAATTCTTCCTGTGCCCAGGAGGGAGGAATCGCCCGGTTGAACGACGAGACGATCTCCTCCGTGGTAAGCCCCGATGTCAGAAGGAGCAGGTCCTCCTCTCCATCCCGCGACGCTGCTTCCTCCACGGCCCGCATGTCTTCAAGGGCGGCGGTCAGAAGATCCACAAGAACGAACTCGTACACGTCGCGCTCGTCGAGCGCCGATGTGTAGAAACTTGGTCTGAGAAACGAAGCGTTCAACTCCAGGACGATCAGCGCCAGCAACAGGGAGAGGAAGAAGGCCAAGCCAACCGGAATGAGTAGCAGTCGCCGCAGCCAGATCATGGCGCCCATCCTAGCCGAGCTTGGAATCTTTAATCAAGATGGCATTCTCAAGATAGACCCTTCACCATCCTGTCTATCTATGTAAATATGGGTTTTCTCGGCCCATGCCGACGCTGGGAGAAGAATAATCAGCGCGTGTTGAGAACACCCAAATGCGTAACCGTCCCATAGACCGTGGGGAGAGAAGACAGCAGGGAGTCCTGGTAAGGTTTCAGTTATGAAAGAGACCAAGACCAGGAGACCCTGCCGATGCCCAGAGTACGATTCACGCTGCCACAGGTCAGGGACTATCCCGATACTCGACCGTCGGCATGTTCATACTGTGGCAGGGTCTACCTGCATCGACACGGACCGGTCACCAGGCCCATCAGGGACCTCCACATCAGCGAAGTGACTGTACTCAGATACCGTTGCGCTGACTGCGGGCGCACGTTCAGACACCACCCTCAGGGTGTTGACCATCACGATCAGAGCCTTCGTCTCAGAGGGTTCGCGGCGCTGAGCTGGGCGCTGGGACCATCGCTGCGGTCGACGAGCCACCCCCCGATCAGGCCGGGGGCAGGCTCTGCTGGGCGCGATGAGGTGTGGTCTGTCGAGGATGAGCGTATGGCGTTTTGTGATGCTTCCCCAGAAGGGCCTGCAGTTGACAATAGGAAGCTCGAAGTGGTTTAATTCCGCATATCTTGGGAATGCGTCAAAATGCGTCTAGAGTTCGCTCCCTGAACCGGCAATCACCCTAGGAACTACGCACTTTGCGGCCCTAGGAGAAATACACCCGGTGCCAAATCGCATAACGTCGAGTTCCCAAGGGAGCGATAGGCAAGTTTGGCTCAGGAGGAAAGCGCTATGTGGAAGCTGTTAGCAATTACGGTCATGACAATAGTTTTGGTCGCCGTGCTTGCCTGTGGAGCGGCGGAGGAGCCTTCGACGCCGGCTGCACCAGAGCCGGCAGCGCCGGCAGCGCCGGCGGTTTCCGGTTCAGCCGCTGCACCCGCAGCGGCCGCGCAACCGGCTGCACCAGCGCCGGCAGCGCCGGCAGCGCCGGCGGTTTCCGGTTCAGCCGCGGCGCCCGCGGCGCCCGCACCAACAGCGAAGCCCGCACCCGCGCCTAGGCGCGCACCCGCAGCGGAGGCTAAGACAGAAGCGGATAAGTTCGGTGGGCACCTGATCGTGGGCGCTCACAGCGGTCTGCACTCCTTCGATCCCCTATGGGCCACGTCCGGAGGTGTGGGAAACACCATGGGCCCCATCTTTGAGACCCTCCTGTCCCAGACTGAGGACTATCAAATCGGGTTCCAACTGGCGGACGAGTGGAAGTGGAGTAACGATCTTCTCACGCTGACCGTCGGTATCCGGGACGGGATCAAGTTCCACGACGGGACTCCCCTCACCACAGACCAGATAGTAGGTACCCTTCGCCGCCAGCGGGATATTGGCACCATCCTGAAGCTGGTGCGTAAGGAGTTTGGCGCGGAGAACTTTGACGAATTTGTCAAGAAGGTGGACGACCATACCTTTACCATGAACCTGTCGGAGCCCACGGCGTTGGCGGTGCGGTCCATGGGCCCCCAGATGTTCACACCCTGGATAGTGACAGCGGACTGGACCCGCGAGTTGCCCGTGGGCGAGGGGCACACTGGAGATCCGGTAGGCACCGGGCCCTACATGTTTGAACAGTGGAGCCCAGGCGACCGGTGGTCCGCGGTAAGGTACGAAGACTACTCACCCAGCTCGGTTCCTACGGACGGTGGGACGGGCAAGCAGGTGGCTTACTTCGACAGAGTGACGTACCTGGAGATCCCGGATGAGACCACCCGCGTTGCCGCCATGGAGGTGGGGACGATAAACCTGATCCAGGAGTTCCCGGCGCACCTTCTGCCCAGGTTCCAAGACAACCCCGAGATAGAGACCTATCCCAACCCACCATTTGAACTTTGGGGCTTCGTCAACCACCTTGCCCACCCGTTTGACAAGAGGGAGGCGCGGCAAGCGCTCACTATGGCTTACGACAACGAGAAGGCGTTAATCGCCGCCGTTGGTAACCCAGACTATATGCGGTTATGCCCCTCGGTCTTGTTCTGCGGTACCCGGTGGGAGTCTGATGTGGCCTCACAAGGCCTGTACAATGCCAAGAACGTTGACGGAGCCATCAAGCTCCTCAAGGATTCGGGTCTGTACGGTGCGAAAGTAAGGCTTATGGATCCTACGGACAGGCAGCCAGCCCACGGTGCAGCGCAGGTCACACGCGAAGTGCTGGAGGCCATCGGCTTCGACGTGGAATTCATGGTCATGGACTGGGCCACCCAGACCCAGTTCCGCGCCGACCCGACCAAGTGGGAGTTCTTCCACTCCTGGGGCGGCTCCTTCGCGCGCTACTACCCGCAGGGAACCCTGGGCTTGTCTTGGTTGGTGAAGGATGGCTATGTCAACAATTACCAGGATACGGAAGGGGAGATGGAGAGACTCTTCTCCAAGTTGGCGCGGGCTCCCAGTGAAGAGGAGGCCTTCAACGTCGTAAAGGAGATCCAGACGTACAACTACAAGGATCACGCATCGATGTTTATCGGGGAGTGGTTCAGCCGCTGGGCGGCAGATGCCAGCGTGAAGGGCCTGCACGGCGGTCCGTTCGGTCAGGCGCCTAACAACAAGTGGCTTGATGACTAGACGCTGAAGGAGCCGTCTCCGTAACGCATACACCAGCGGATGCTGAAGTGGCCATCCCGCCCGTCAGCATCCGCTGTCGCATTCTCGCTCTCGTCATCTGGGCTTGGTTGGCCTCGGTCACCCGCCGAACAGCGCAAACGTCGGCGCCGATTACAAGGGGGCTTGATTTGGCTTCTGACAATTGCACTAGGAATTCCCGTATGGGAAGAGCCCGATGCGGTTTGAATCGTCCACCACCAATTGGGAGGTCACCATGGTAGGCTACCGCAGTGGAGGGGTTTACGAGAGGCTAGGGGTGCGCCGGGTGATCAACGCGTGGGGTTATAACACCGCCCTGGGCGCCTCCGCTCCTTCACAGGAGGTGAGGGACGCCATGGACGAGGCCACCGGTAGCTACGTTGAGATGCGGGAACTCCTGGAGAAGTCGGGTGAGATCATCGCCGACCTCCTCGGGGCCGAGGCCGCATATGTCACCTCGGGCTGCTATGCAGCCCTTGTCCTGAGCGCAGCCGCATGCCTTTCAGGGAAGGACCCCGAGAAGATGGCCCGCTTGCCAGATACCACTGGCATGAAGAGCGAGTTGGTCAAACCGAGAGTACAACGCTACGGGTTTGACCGGGCCTTCACGGTGTCGGGAGGTACATTGATAGAGGTTGGGGACGAACAGGGATGCACGGCGGAGCAGCTTGAGGCGGCTATCGGTCCCAACACCGCGGCCGTCGTTTACGTCGTATGGCCCCGCTGGGGCAGCTCCGTCCTCTCCCTGGACGATGCCGTCGGCATTGCCCACAAACACAACGTGCCTGTCATCGCCGACGCAGCCTCCCAGATTTATCCCTTGGACTACTACCGGAAAGCTGCTCAATCGGCAGACCTGGCCTGCTTCGGCGCCAAGTACATTGGGGCGCATCATTCCGCCGGGTGGGTGTGCGGCAAGAAGGAGTGGCTAGAGGCGGTTGCGGAGCACGGCTTTATAGGCGGTGGGGCTGGTGACACCGCGCCCTTCGGCCGGGCCATGAAGCTTGACCGGCAGGAGATTATCGGCGTCGTGACGGCCCTCGAGACCTGGTTCTCCATGAACCACGAAGACCGCCTTCTGGGCTATGATCGCAAGCTGGAATTCATTCAGCGGGGGCTGGAGGGACTTCTCCACGTCGAGACGAAGGTGGATTACGATACGGACTACTATTACCAGCCCGTAGGCTTTATAGGTCCCGCCCTACGCGTCACCGTAGATACTAAGGCCCTCAGAAAGAGCCTCGGGCAGATAAACAAAGAGTTGGCCGAGGGGGATCCTCGCATCTGGGTAAACACCCACGGAGATGATACCCTCGGTATCCACGTTCATACACTCTTTGACGGCGAGGAGAACATCCTGGTTGACAGCCTGAGGAGTGTGCTCACCACGTAGGACGCGTGACCCTGATTTAGATACAGGTAGTCATCACGCTCTCTTTATAAGCCGTAAGTCGAGGGAGGAATGGGAAGAGCAGCGCCAGACCGCTACGTCTCAAAGGTGAAGCGACCCGCGGGCTTCGACGCCTTCTGGAAGGACGTGCTGGACCAGGCGTCCAGAGTGCCTCTGGAGCCGGAAACGGTCCATGACCCCCTTAGGTCTTCTCAAGAGGTGGACGTATATCAGGTCCGATACGACAGCCTGGACTGGGTGCGCATATTCGGATGGTATTCTGTCCCAAAACAGAGGGATGGCAGGCTGCCTGCTATCCTCTACACACCCGGGTACGCGCAGGAGCCTCCCATACTCAAGGACTGGGCCAAGAAAGGGTATGCCGCCTTCAGCGTAGCCCCTAGGGGCAAGGTGAGGAGCAGGTCGCAGTTTGATCCTGGCTATCCAGGGCTGCTGACACACAACATAGTGGACCGCAACTCCTACTCCTATCGGGGCTTCTACGTGGACGCCTGGCGAGCCGTTGACTACCTGCTGACCAGGGATGAGGTGGACGCCGAGCGCATTGGAGTAACCGGGATCAGTCAGGGTGGCGCTCTCACCGTAACCACCGCCGCCATGCGCCCAGAGATCAGGGCGGCTGCCGCCGGTGCCCCTTACCTGTGTGGCTTCGTCGACAACCTGGAGCTCACGTCTAACTACCCCTACCAGGAGATCAACGATTACCTGCGGATTCACCCCGAGAGTAGGCAGGCGGTAGAAGAGACACTGGCCTACTTTGACATCCTCAACTTCGCCGACAAGATGACATGTCCCTTTATCGTTTATGTAGGGCTCCAGGACAACGTGTGTCCTGCAGAGACGGGATTTGCCCTTTTCAGGCTGGTGGGCAGTGCGGACAAGAAGATCTACCCTTACCAGGCACACTCCCACATGGTGTACGCTCCCCACGACGCCATTGTGGACGAGTTCTTCTCCAAACACCTGAGGCCCTAGTTAGGTGGCTCCATGCGTTCACTAACAGATGATAGACCGTCCGACTTTGACAGCTACTGGCAGTCCACACTGCGTGACCTGGCGACCCTGGCGCCAGCCCCGGAGGTGGAGCACCTCCCCTTACGGGACACGGACTTCGCCACGCTATACGGCGTAAGACTGACCAGCATAGGACCGTACCGGCTCTTTGCCTACCTCAGCATACCCAAAGGAGTTGGGCCTTTCCCCGCCAGATACACTGCCGGAAACTACGGTAGTGTACATTCCATTCCCTCTGGTCCAGCTAACATTTCGCGTGGCAGGTACATCACCTTCTCGATAGCTGTTCGGGGTCAGCGCGGCTCTGACCGACCCTTTGCCGCTGACTTCCCCGGGCTGCTTACCGCGGGCATTGACGACCCTGAGACATACGTTTACCGGGGCATTGTAGCCGACTGCTGCCGTGGGTTGGAGTATCTGTTGAGCCGTCCCGAGGTGGACCCTAGCAGGGTGTTAGCCACGGGCAACGAGCTTGCGCTGGTCACTGCCGCGCTACGACCTCAAATAACCCATGTGGTTTATACGCCGGGCCTGTTCTATGCCACGGCTGACCTGGCGCCGCTGACCGAGGCTTACCCCTTAGAGGAGATCAACGACTACCTGCGCCTCTACCCTGAGAAACGGAAAGCGGTTCACCGTACCCTGTCTTACATGGATACGCGCTGGTTCGCTCCAAAGGTCAAAGCCACAACCCTGCTTATGGTGGGGGGTAAGGGTGAGTTGTTCAGCCGAGAGAATCTTGCGCCTCTGGCCCGGTCCCTGGGCGGGAGCGTAGAGGTGTACGAGAGTACGCACTCCGGGTACACAGACGGCGTCTTTACAGAGGAATGGATAACCCGTCAGTCTGGCTTCAGTGACGCCATACTCCCAGAGCAGTGGCAGTAAGAAGGCGGCAGCCCTGCTGCTACCCTCGGTTGCCGCCATAGGTTGGGAAAGACCACCTTACTCCGGCAGCACCAAGTTCCGGAGGCCTAGCTTGGTCAGGTAGTACAGGGTGCTTGTGGCAATGGCGCCTCCACCCATGACCGTCGCATCGGCCGTCTTTCGCATAACCTGCTATGTGTCCCTAAGGCTTCCGGTGGTTTCCCAATCCACGGCTAAGGTGCTCGGGCTCAGGGCTACGCCGTAAATCTCTCTGGCGCGGTCCTGCGAGATGAGGCCTTCCAAAACATCCCAGCGCACCGACTCAGGGTCTCGTCTTCTAGGATCGCCCCACCCTCCGCCTCCGGGAGTCTCAGTCACGATGAGGTGGTCGGCCTCAACGGTGGTTGTGACTTTGGATGGCAGTCGCCTTACACTTCCATCAGGTCCCTGGACGATGCACTTGGACGGCTTTGCCGGCCATCCTCCGAATAGACCCCAGGGCGGTACCTTGGCCCGGTCGGAGCTCAGGGTGAGTTGGACCTCTTTCCCAAGGACTCGGAGGGCCCTTCGGAGTCCCACACCCCCACGGCGCTCACCTGCCCCCTCTGAATTGGGAACGAGTTCATAGGACTCTACCAATAACGGATATGAAACCTCTATAGCCTCGACTGGAGCATTGCGCGTGTTGGTCATGTGGTTCTGGATGGCATCCATACCATCCTCGTCCCACATGGCGCCCTGGCCGCCGGCATATGTCTCTACGAAGTTATAGTAGGTGCCGGTTCGTGGGTCTATGCCGCCAATATTCAGTAAGTTCATAGTTCCAGAGCAAGCCGCTTGCACCTTCTCGGGCACCGCCTTAACTAAGGCGCCCAACAAGACGTCGACGATGCGCTGGCAGGTAATAATGTTGGCGTTGCAGACGGCGCTGGGATACACCGCCGAGAGAAGGCTACCTTGACGTACGTCAATATCTATTGGGCGATAGGCCCCGGCGTTGGGAGGAAGCTCTGGGTCGAGCACAGCCTTCAGCACATAGTAAACGCAGGCTGCCACCGAAGGCCAGCGACAGTTCATAGGACCTCTCGTGGCATCGTCCGATGCGGTGAAATCGGCGCCCAGGGAATCGGCTCTTGCCCGTAGAGTAACCCTTATGCCGTATTCCCTATCTGTGATGCCGTCGCCCTCTATCACGTCCTCGAACGTATATTCTCCTGGCGGGATGGTCGCTAGCGCCGCCCGCATTCGGCGCTCCGAGTAGTTGAGCATCTCCTCCAGATACTGCTCCACTGTGCTGACGCCATACCTTTCGGTCAGGTCGCCGAGGCGGCGAGATCCCACAGTGTTGGCAGCGAACTGGGCGAGCAGATCGCCGCGTACCTCTGTCCGAGGCCTGACGTTCTGCGCGATGATTGCCCACAGCTCTCGGTCCAGCTCTCCTCCGCGGAACAGACATACCGGTGGTATCTGCAGGCCCTCCTGAAAGATCTCGGTGACTCCAAAAGGCATTGACCCCGGGGCAAAGCCGCCCATATCCACATGGTGTGCCTGATTCGCTGTGATGGCGATCACCTTGCCTTCATGAAAGACGGGGGCGATGAGGCACAGATCGTTGAGATGCCCAGGCCCGGCCGGATAGGGCGTATTGGTGGCAATGGCATCGCCTGGCTCCAGCTGTTCGAAGGGATAAGCTGCCAGGGCAGCTTGCACAGCCGAATGCATGGTGCCAAGATGGAGCGGCGTCCCAATTTCGCTCTGCGCTATCACCACTACGTCCCCTCGGCCCGTATAGATGGCACAGGAAGTGTCCCTGCGGTCCTTAATGTTGGTTGAGTAGCTCGCCCTTACCAACGCCGCAATCATCTCGTCAGCGATAGAGTAGAAGCCGTTCCGCATGACCTCCAGTGTAATAGGATCAACGGCCTTCGAGGTCATGGCCGAACCCTTTCCAGAACGAGATTTCTGTAAGCATCTACGTGGGCGGTCTGGTTAGGCCAGACAACCGTTGTTGAATCCAGCTGCTCCATAATAGCCGGCCCCGTAACTGCGTCCCCAGGCCGGAGAATTGATCGATCGTATATGGAGGTGGAGACAGACTGGCCCCCAAAGTAGACATGACGCTGCCCTTGGAACGCACCTGAAGGGTTGGTGGTCCCATTGAGTTTCGAGGCTTCCAGCCTGGGTCGAGGCAGCTTGGCCAGAGCAGTGACCCTGAGATTTACCACCTCCAGGGGACTGTCAGGGGAGTCGTAGCCGTAGCGCCGCCTGTGTGCTTGGTGGAACCGCTGGAAGACCTCACCTAGCTGTGCGTCTGCCAAATCGCCGCCAGCGACCGGAACCCCCAGCTCGTACCCCTGGCCTTGGTATCGGATGTCGGCCAAACGGACCAGGCTTACGCCATCACGCACTAGACCCTGATCTCGTATCTGGGCCACGGCCTCAGCCTCCATCTCGCCGTAAAGGGCGCCTAACTGGCTGGCGATCGCCTGGTCTCCCCGGCTCAAGACAGTGCGCACAAACTCGTAACGCAGGTCTGCCATCAGCAGTCCCAAGGCAGACGTAACCCCAGGCGCAATCGGCACCAGAACCCGAGGGATAGCCAGCTCGGCAGCTAGTTCCGAGGCGTGCAGCGGCCCAGCGCCACCGAAGGCGACCAGGCAAAACTCCCGAGGGTCAAACCCCTTGGCCACCGAAACCACCCGTATGCCTTTGATCATTCCGGCATTGACTACCCGGATGATGCCCTCAGCCGCCTCTTCCAGGGTGAGACCCAGCGGTCTGGCTATGCACTCCTGGACTGCTTGCCGGGCCTTTTGCGTGTCCAGACGGACTTTGCCTCCCAGTAACCGCTCCGGGTTAAGCCTACCCAGCACTAGGTTGGCGTCCGTTACAGTAGCCTCACTTCCGCCCTGACCGTAAGAGGATGGTCCGGGGTTGGCTCCAGCGCTATGAGGGCCCACCCGCAGCGCACCACCTGGGTCAATCCAGGCGATGCTTCCACCGCCCGCACCCAACGTATGGATGTCAACCATTGGCACCTTAATGGGGAGTCGGTCTAACTCGGTCTCCTGGGTACGGCGGACCTCTCCCTCGTAGGTGAGGCAGACATCAAAGCTGGTTCCACCCATATCTACGGAGATAACGTTAGACTCCCCAGCCTGCTTGGCCAGGGCCACGCTACCGATGACTCCAGCGGCAGGCCCAGACAAGATGGTATGAACGGGTTTCTCTATGGCGGTGCCAGTTGCCATGGTTCCCCCATTGGACTGCATGATATAGACTTCGGAATGCACACCCACCTCAGCAATGCTGCTTTGTAGGCTTCGCAAGTAACGGCCCATTGCGGCCGCCACATAGGCGTTGATGGTGGTCGTGCTCATGCGTTCGTACTCTTTGAACTCGGGGAGTATCTCGTGAGATAGCGCCACGATCAGATGGGGTAGAGCTTCCCTCAGTGCTTGTCCGATAGCCCTCTCGTTGGAAGCGTTGGCGTAGGCGTGGAGAAGGCAAACGGCTACCGCCTCCACGTCAGCCTCGCGCACTTGGTCCAGAAGAGCCTCTAGCTCCCCTTGGTCAACGGGCGCCAGGACTTCACCGGTATGGAGAATACGCTCCCGAACCTCAAAGCGCAGGTGGCGCGGCACTAGTGGCTCCGGCCGCCGTAAACGCCAGTCGTACAGGTGGGGACGGTCCTGACGACCTATCTGCAAGATATCGCGAAAGCCGGAAGTTACGACAAGGGCAGTGCGCGCTCCCCTGCGCTGCAACAAGGCGTTGGTGGCGATTGTGGAGCCGTGGATGAAGAAATCGATCTCCCCTGGCGGAATTCGGAGCCGTTCTACGAGGTCCCGGATGCCTTCTGCAACCCCGGTGGCCTCATCGCCGGGTCTCGAGGGGGTCTTGGCGAACTCCAACCGGTCGGTGCCGAGGTCGTAGAGCACCAGGTCTGTGAAGGTCCCTCCTACATCCACACCGAGGCGGTACGTCATTCTACGGTTTGCCTGAGTTACGGCTTTCTACCATGGCATCGTTCGACCGTAGTGCTTCCGCACCAGGTCTGCTACGTTCTGCCCCTCCTGACCCATCATCATCGCCAGCTTTACCCCCTCTCCGACTCGATCTACAAAGTCGTCAGCCGTCAGCCGGTTCCGGAAGGCCACGCCCGACTCCTTGCAGGCTGCCAGAATCCGCACCCTCGCATCCGCCACCTCTGGGGGGTACGGTGGGTCGTGGGCATCGGGGTAGCCAAAGGACAGCCCCATGTCTCCCGGCCCCCACTCGACGTAAGCTATCCCAGGTACTTTCGTGCTGGCCTCGGCGTTGGCCAGGCATCTCCGGTCCTCTATGTTGAGCCCCAGCCATATCTCCCCTTCGGGGTTCAGGGGCCAGACGTCGGCCTTCTTCATATACTCCTGCACCGACAGCCCCCATATGGCCGCCGCCGAGGCCTGGCCGCCTCCCCCTCGCCTCCCTACCCCTAGTCCTTCCCCCACCCCTAATGTATGGAATGGGAAACGGGCGGACTCCACAAAGGCTCTAGCCGCGTCAGGACTCTCGGCATGGCACAAGAGGATGCTTTGCACCCCTGCAGCCAGTGCCTGCTTGATCTGCCAGGCGTTGGCCCTCACCTCATGCTCGCTGGTACCGTTGGTGGGCAGAAGCACGCTTACTGTAGGGGTACGGTGGCCGCTGGGCGTCGGCCCCCCCGCCACCAACCCTTGCATGAAGGCCCTCAATCCCAGCATATCAATAGGCCCGTGTTCCATATCCACCTGAACGTAGTCCGCCCAGGTCTTGGCCATCCTCACGCCCTCCTCATAACTCAGCTCTTTCACGCCGTGGTAGAAGGGGATCTGGCCTTGTTCCAGAAGCTCTATGACCTTGTTAATCCGAGGCATATGTCACCTTTCCTTGTGTAAGAGTAGGCTATCTCTGGACGCAATGCTACAGGGGAAACATAATGGCCGGGAACCTTCAGGAATATACCGCCGCCCGTCTGGCGCTGTCAATAGGGGGCTTCCGCTCCCGGTGGTCGCTCATAGGACCACGGTGGGCCCGGAGGCTGACTTGCGAAGGCGACCGCTAGCTGCTCGCCAGCGGGTAATCGATCGGCCGGCCTGGGGTAGCGATAGACCTACACCGTCGTGATCTCTATAATTCAACGAACTTAAGGAACCAAGGTCGGATCGTCAGTAGCGCTTTGCTAGCGGTCTAAAACGAGGTGAGGGGCGATGGCTGAAGTGAATGAAGGAAGGAAGCTACGCGTAGGTGTGATTGGTGGTGGTTTCGGTCGGATGCACATCCTGGGATATCAGGCATGTGAGGATGTGGAGGTGACGGCCTTCTGCCAGCGCACCCGGTCCAATGCCGAGGCGATTGCTCGCGAGTATCACATCCCTCAGGTGTTCACAGACTATAAGGACCTTCTGGCGCTAAGAGATCTCGATGCCGTTAGCGTTGTCGCACCTCCATTCCTCCACTATCCGATAGTTACCGAGGCATTAAGCCGGGGACTTCACGTCCTGTGCGAGAAGCCGTTAGCATTGAACACAGATGAGGCTGGGGCGATGCTGGCCAAAGCGAGCGATTCCAATTTGGTCCATATGACCGCCTTCAACTGGCGCTTCATCCCTGCCATGGCACGGATGAAAGAATTGCTGGACGACGGCTACGTGGGCAGAGTCTTTCATGTGGATGCCGTCTGGTTTGGGGACATCCGGGCCGATGCAACCCGGGCCCTTGGATGGCGTCATCGGAAAGAGCTCGCCGGCGTCGGTGCCATGGGCGACGTCGGGGTGCATGTCATCGATTGGCTGCGCTGGCTCATAGGGGATTTCCAGAAGGTCAGCGCCCACGCCGCGACCTTCGTTCGGGAGCGACCTCTGCCGGACGGTTCAGGCAGCGGAGAGGTGACCGTTGAGGACGCTTGCGCCTTTATGGGCGAGCTTGTCGGAGGCGTGCAAGCGGCCGTCCATGCCAGCGGCGTGGCGCAAAGCCGCAACTACCAGGCCCTGGAGATCCATGGGAGTGAAGGGATGCTCCGCTTTGTGATAGATCGCAGCACTCCTCGCTGGATCGTCGGGGAACTCGGGGGGGCTCGGGGGGGCGATCGAGCTCCGGGACCTCTGCCCATTCCTGAACGATTGACGCAGGGACTGGACTCTTCGAATCCACAACGCGCGCTCGGGGAGTTCGTCTTTGCCCATCTCACGCGACGCTTTGTGCGGGGGATCAGGACAGGGCAGGGGGTGATCCCGAGTTTTCGGGAGGGACTAGAAGCACAGAAGGTGCTTGATGCCATTCTGAAGTCGGTGGAGGAACAGAGATGGGTGGATGTGGATTCTCGGGATAGCTAGAGTCGGCGGCACAGAGTCCCCAATCGCTCCCGGATCCACCACCTAACTAAAAGAGAAGACCTCGTTGGAGCCAGCGTTAAAGCGGCTATGGTGGTTTGTGTCGAAGAAAGCCATCACCAACGAGGTGCATTTATCATGCCGCAGGGGATTCCATCTTTCCAGTACTGTGAGGAGACCGTGTCGACTGGCATGACGGCCCTGTCGGGACTGGCAGCGTACTTGGAGATGGCCGAGGCATCTGGGCTTAGGGATTCGATCAGACGGCATGTGGGGATACGGGCTGAAGGCCAGGGTTGGACCGATGTGCAGATGGTCACTGCACTCATACTGCTCAACCTGGCTGGTGGCGAGTCTGTGGATGATCTGCGGGTGCTGGAGAGTGACGAGGGTCTGAGAAGGCTGTTGGTCAAGACGGAGACCCACAGAGTGCGACGTATTGAGCGTGGGGCACAGGCCAAGAGGTGGCGCATACAGCGGCGGCGCAGTGTGCCGTCACCGTCAGCGGTATTTCGGTACCTGTCTGAGTTCCATGATCCCCAAGAGGAGGAGCGACGGGAGCCTCACACGCCGCGTGGTGGACGATAGCGGTGTTGGCGTTCAACCTAAACTCTGCAATCAAACAGTTGGCCCTGGGTGGTCAGTGGGTGAGCAAACTACTGAAGGCAATACGCTTCGGAATCATCTGTCTTCCAGGACGAGTGGTGCATCATGCAAGAAAACTCGTCATCCCGCTGGCACGAGGACATCCATCCTTGGAGTTGTTGGTTGATGCTCGTCGAAGGACACTGGCTCTGGCTCACGGACCTCCCAACCACTGATCAATCACGACAACGGACCGACCAACAGGCGACTCCAAGGAACCCGCCAGTTTCGACACGCCCCGCAGATACACAGGACGCTCAAAACCCGGCTTCGGGCGCTCCCTGGCACCCAAAACGCAACCGGCACAACTACTGAAAACCCTAACCGGCGCTCTCCGACAGTCACATCACCTTGAAACCTCCATCCCTCAAGCCCTCTCCACCGTTAGGCGGTGTATTTGGGCCTACCGTCTTGGAAGCATCAAAAAAGTGGTGGGTAGTCATGTGGCGGCCCCGCCAGGAGGCCCTGAGCCGTCCCTGTCACAGTTCAGTGTAACACCCCCAAACGTCACAACTTACTCGTCACCGATTCTTCACCCACCACTTTTGTGATGCTTCCTTCGTTGACAGGTCACATCGCTGCCAGATAGAATAGGCCGCTGGCGAAGGAGGGGCGATTCCTAGGCCAAAGCATGGGCGGAGCCGGATGTGAATCCAACAGTGAACCCAGCCGAAAGGAGAATGGGTATCCGTGAAGGAAGGACTAGATGACTCTCTGGCGGGCCTTGGAGGGGGGCAGTCTCAATCAGGACCAAACCTAAAGTGGGCAGTAAGCATGGGCACCTGGTGGCATCACATGCCGAGAGACTCCTTTACGCAGGTGCTGGACGTTATGAAAGACACCGGCTACAGTGGGATTCGCCTGACTGGCTTTCCCGGATGCCTTGCGGACTACAACTTGACTACCTCAGCGCTGGAAAGGGAGCTCTCGAAGCGAGGTCTGCGCATCGCCACGCTTAGCTTCGGCGGTCCGGCAGACGACCCCACAGAGCACAAAGAGATGGAACAGGCGGCTCGAGAAGCTCTGAGCTTTCTGCAACATTTCGGCGCCACGGAGTTGGTTGTCATGTCGCCGCCAAGGGTGCCGAAAGTTCTCATCCCGGAGCACCTGCGGATCGCCTGTCAGTTTTACAACCACCTGGGGGATGTGGCAGCGGAATACGGGATTAAGGCGGGAATGCACCACCATCTGGATCAGCAGGTGGAGAGCCAGGATGAAGTAGAGCTGTTTCTCGACATGGCCGATCCCGCCCGTTTCCACTTCGTTCCCGACACGGCTCATCTTCATCTAGCCGGCTGCAATGTGTTGGAAGTGTTCCAAAAGTACGTTCAAAGATCGATCTTCGTGGACTTCAAAGACGCCAAGCTGACTCCGGCCACGGAGGACCTCCACCTTCCCAACGGTCAGGTGCATGAGGCGGGCGGCAATAGGGCGACCTTCATGAACAGCATCTACGACCTGGGCGATGGGGAGATCGATTTTCTGGCGGTGATGCGCATCCTGAAAGAGCACCGGTACCAAGGCTGGATCTGTGTGGACCTGGACCACGTCCGGGTCAGCCCGAGGCACAGCTACGGCAGGTCTATGGAGTACGTACGAGGAGAGTTGAACCCTATCTACGCTTAGCGGCCTTGCGTTTTCTTCACGGAGCCTTGGCAGCATGCGACACGGCGGGTGGAGATCAGCAGCCTTTCCTCACCGTTGACAGTTGAACCCAAGCGTGCTGTACGGGCCGCGAGCTAAACCACTTAAGTGGAGCCTTGGCTAGGTTCTGCAACGATGAAAGCTCTGGAGGTTGCCGTTAGATGTGGCGCTACATCGTCATGCGTGTCCTATCGACTATCCCCGTCATTGGGGCGGTCGGTATCATCACCTTCTCTATGCTCCACATCGCCCCAGGTAACCCGGCTTACATCATCGCTGGCGAAGAGGCCTCGCTGGAAGTCGTCAGGAAGATTGAGAAGCAGATGGGGTTTGACAAACCCTTCATAGTGCAGTTTGGCGTGTGGGTTGGGAAACTGTTCAAAGGAGACTTGGGGAAATCCGTTTTCTCCCAGCTACCTGTTGGGGAGCTAATGCTGCCGCGGATACAGCCCACGCTCTCCCTGGGCATACAGGTGATCCTCCTCTCCATGCTGCTGGGAGTCCCGATGGGGATCATCGCCGCCTGGAAGGCGGGGCGTGCAGCCGATCGCACGTTGATGTTGATCGCGGTGCTGGGCTTCTCCACCCCAGGCTTCTGGCTGGCCTTCCTTCTCATGTGGGGGTTCGCTGTTAACCTGAGGTGGTTCCCTGTGCTGGGCTATGAGCCCATCTCGTCGGGGTTGATTACCCACCTCCACAGCATGTTCCTCCCGGTGATAGTCAACGCCGTCCTTAACTCCGCCTTCATTTCGAGGATCACCCGCTCGATCATGCTGGAAGTGCTCAGGGAGGATTACATCAGAACAGCGCGGGCGAAGGGGTTGGGCGAGCTGGTAGTATACCTGAGGCATGCCTTCCGCAACGCGTGCATCCCTGTACTGACACTCATGGGTGCAGCCATCGCCGGCCTGGCCACCGGCGCGGTGGTGACCGAAACTATCTTCGCTATTCCGGGCCTGGGACGCATGCTGATAGAGTCCATAGCTCGGCGAGACTTTCCCATCATCCAGGGGATGATGATGGTCGTAGCGACCTTTTACGTGCTCATAAACCTGGTCATCGACATTGCCTACGCCTACCTTGACCCTAGGATACGCTACTGATGGAGAACAGAGAGGAGCGGGCCCCAATCCGTCTTGCGCCGCGGCCCCTCGACCGATTCCGAAACTTACTGAAGGCCTCCTGGCGCTTAATGCGCCACAACCCGCCTTTCCTTGCGGGTGTCGTAATCCTCACGGTCATCTCCTTCATTGCCATATTCGCCCCCCTGATGACGCGCACCGACTACATCGCTGTCGATCCAATTAACCGCTTGCAGGCTCCCTCTTCAGAGCACTGGTTCGGCACGGATGACTTCGGGAGAGATGTTTATGACCGCACCATGGTTGGCAGCCGCATCTCCCTCCACGTCGGCTTCTCGGTAACGGCGATCACCGTGGTGGTGGGCTTGGTCATAGCCCTTGTGGCAGGATACTACCGCATAGCGGACAACGTGATCATGCGCTTTATCGATGGGATGTTGGCTTTTCCAACGATACTGCTAGCCCTGGCCCTCATGGCGGTGCTGGGATCCAGCCTCAACAACGTGATCATCGCCCTTTCCATCGGGGGCACAGCGGCCAAGGTGAGGCTGGTGCGGAGCGTGGTGCTGAGCCTGAGGGAGGCGGCCTACGTGGAGTCAGCTCGCGCCATAGGGGCCCGGACCTGGCGCATCCTGATTCTCCATATAGCCCCAAACACCTTCGGCATCGTCGTGGTGCAGGCAACCTTTACACTGGCGACAACCATCCTGGCTGAAGCGAGCCTCAGCTTCTTGGGTGTCGGCGTACCGCCCTTCATACCTAGCTGGGGCAATATCATTGCTACGGGCCAGGGATACATACAGGTGGCCTTCTGGATATCCTTTTTCCCCGGGATATTTCTAACGCTGACGGTCTTGTCGGTGGTGCTCATCGGCGACGCATTAAGAGACTACCTGGACCCGAAGCTCCGCGGCCGGCTGCAATAAGACGTCCATCCTTGCCAGGGATAGGAAGAGCGCCTATGATAGCGTCGACGCTAGGAGGTGGGGAGGCCAAAACATGAGCCGCTTCTGGGCATCTGGCACAATGCTTTCTGCCCTTTCGGGTGTGGCCGTGGCGCTGGTGTGGGTCACTGCGTGCGGTAGCAGTGAGCCCACTTCGGAGCCTCTAGCTGCGGCTCAGCCCGTGTCTCCTCGCGAGGCTGCCCAGGCCCAGGCTCCTACTGAAGGTACCGAGACCACCCCCGCCTCTGAGGGTCTCTTCCCCCCGAGGATGTCAAGCGCTGAGGGTCCGCTTCAGCTGGTAACCACCAGCAACATTGTGGGCGACTGGGTTTTGGAGGTTGGTGGCGAACAGGTGGAGGTGTCTAGCCTGCAGCCCATAGGTGCTGATCCCCGCACCTTCCAGCCGAGCCAGGAGGACATCGATCGGGTGGCCAAGGCCGATGTCATCTTCAGCGTTGGCCTCGGGCTGGAGGCCGCCTGGCTAGATGAACTGGTGAGAAGCGCGGGCGCTAACCCCGCCAGAGTGGTGGCTCTTGGAGAGGTAATCGACCCCGTCGGCGACCCCCCGGACCCTCACTTCTGGCTGGATCCAACTCGCGTCACGCGGGCCGCTCGAGAGATCACCGAAATATTCGATGCTGCTAGCCCCGATCCTTTTACAGGGGACGTAAGCTACCCAGTCAACTGGTACTTCAACAACTGGAAGGTCTATATACAGCGACTGGCAGACCTAGACTTCTGGATCCGACTGCAGCTGGTCGAGGTGCCAACCGAGCGACGAGTGCTGCCTGCCTCGTTGGACAGCCTGCAGTACTTCGCGGAGCAGTACGGGTTTGAAATGGCTGAGGAGGGTGCAAGTGTGCCAGCGGTGCCCTCGCTGCAAATCGTGTCCCTGGGCGAACGAGGTGGCGGCGCCGATACCTACATCCGCATGATGCGGACCAATGTGGAGGCTATTGCGGAGGCTCTCAAGTAACGCCTCCTCTACAAAAACGTATGGCGTATTTAGAAGATGTGACAGAAGGGGTAACCGTCCCATAGGCGGTGGGATAAATCAGGCGGGAGTTTGAGACACGCAGTGGGTCGACATGCACAACGTCCGGCCTAAGCAGCAATCAACTCGCCGAGGTCCAGACCGTCCTGCCCACTCCATACCCACTGTGTCAGCCCCAGTCCGTTCATCATCCCTTCTGTGCTCTCGTATCCCCTCACCGTCCTGTATCTGATACTGAATCAAGTCCAGCACAGGCCTTGCTCCTGCCTATCGTCCGTTCAGTGCAGTTGTTGGTCTGAGGCATCCCTCTCACTCGTTGGTGACATATCAGGCTTCTCCACTTCTCGCACAACTCCACCACCAGACGCCTGAGCTTCGGTCCATCACGAACCCGACGCTCCATGTCCATAAGCTCCCGACCGCCCCCACCACTGTCGGCTTGCCCTTCACCCTGACCACTGTCTCGTCTGCGCCCATCACCTTCACCCGACCGCGCGCGATGCCCAACCATCCGCTGAGCGAGTTGGAGCCGGCTTCCTGAACGTCACGCCATACGCTCATCCTCGACAGACCACACCCCGTCGCGCCCAGCAGAGCCTGCCCCCAGCCTGATCGGGGGGTGGACAGACGACCGCAGCGATAGTCCCAGCGCCCAGCTCAGCGCCGCGAACCCCCTGAGACGAAGGCTCTGATCGTGATGGTCAACACCCTGAGGGTGGTGTCTGAACGTGCGCCCGCAGTCAGCGCAACGGTATCTGAGTACAGTCACTTCGCTGATGTGGAGGTCCCTGATGGGCCTGGTGACCGGTCCGTGTCGATGCAGGTAGACCCTGCCACAGTATGAACATGCTGACGGTCGAGTATCGGGATAGTCCCTGACCTGTGGCAGCGTGAATCGTACTCTGGGCATCGGCAGGGTCTCCTGGTCTTGGACTCTTTCATAACTGAAACCTTACCAGGACTCCCTGCTGTCTTCTCTCCCCACCGCCTATGGGACGGTTACCCCTTCTGGCGAACCTGTGTCAGTTTAGTCGGTCAGATGCATGTAGGGGCAATCCCTCGTGGTTGCCCGCGTTGGTCATCATGCTCGGCCGCCCACAAGGGACGCCTCTACGGACGGGGCGCCTACTAAACTGACACAGGCAGGCTCCCTTCTGGCGGAAGCATCAAAACTCTGGTGGGTATCTATGCGGTGACAGTATGTGGACACCTCTCTATCCCATACCCTCTGCACCACTACCCACCACTTTTGTGATGCTTCCCATTCTGGCTCATGAATTCACAGGCGGTCGTCCAAACGTGCTACAATAGTGACTTGTTCAACCTTTCCCTGGAGCGACCCTATTGCCGTCAGCCAAGTCAGATCGAGCTTCCATCCGCCGGCGCGAGCGAAACCAGCCGCTGCGGTCCCGTGTCCGAACGTTCATAAGGATCGCGCGACAGGACATCGACAATGGCGACCTCGATGACGCCGAACAGGCTGTCAAAAGCGCCGTCGTCGCGCTGGACAAAGCCGCCGCCAAGGGCGCGCTGCATCCGAATAACGTCGCCCGGCGCAAGTCGCGTCTGATGAGGCAGCTCAGCCAGGCCAGGAGCTCCTGACCGACGCACCTTTGGCGATGGCTGAGGCCCCGTCCATACGGGCTCTGGCAAGCCACGGCGCAGTTACGCCCGGACACGCCAGCGCGTTGACGCGAACGTCCCAAGTCGTCGCGGTTACGTTCTGACAAATCCTGGGTCGAAACACCGGATGTGCTTCAATACATTGAAAAAGAATTCGAGCACAGTATCCACATAACTCTCACATATACGGGAGATCGACAGCATCCATCCGTCATTGGTATGAAAATGACCCGACCAACGCCACCCAACCGTCATTCCCGCGAACGCGGGAATCCAAGTCTGGGGAGCGGTCACGAACATTGGCAAAACATTCTGGACGTGGTACGAAAGAAGCATAGATGCTCAAGATAAGACTCAGAAAGACCGGAGCGCGAAGTCAACCAAGCTACAGGGTCGTCGTGGCGGACGCACGGGCCGCCCGGGACGGGGCATTCGTCGACCACCTGGGTCACTACAACCCACGGACCGACCCGCCGACAGTGGTCATCGACGAGGACAAGGCGCTCAAGTGGCTCCGCCAGGGCGCCCAACCGTCGGATGCCGTCAGACAGCTGCTCACCACCCTGGGCACGCTGGAACGAGTCAAGTCTGAATGAAGGAGCTGGTCGAGTACATCGCCCGGTCGATCGCTTCTCAGCCTGACGAAGTCGTGGTCACCGAGGAAGAGGACGAGGACGGGCGGATCATCCTCCACCTGGAAGTAGCCACTGAGGACAAGGGCAGGATTATCGGTCGCCAGGGCCGTGTCGCGCAGTCGATAAGGGTGCTGGTCAGAGTCGCCGCGGTCAAGCAGGGGACACGGGTCATCCTGGAGATAATCTGAGAACCGAGTCCGGGACGCGCGAAGCGGCTGGCGCGGTAGCCCGACGTCCGCTCCCATTCGGCCCTCCGACAGTTCGGGCCTGACAGGCCATTGTCGAGGTCTGGGCAATTACAGGATCCCCCGGACGGCCATGTCGTGGTCGGCCGCGTCATCGGACCCTGGGGACTTCGCGGAGATCTGAGAGTCCAACCCCAGACCGACTCCCCCGAACGCTTCGACCCCGGATCGGAGCTTCACCTTGACGGCTCCCCGGTAACCGTCGTCTCGTCCCGTCCTCACCGGGTCGGACTTGTGGTCAGATTCAGGGAAATCGCCGACCGGACGACGGCTGAGACTCTGAACGGAGTTCTGCTGACCGTCCCCGAGGACAGCCTGGCCGAGCTCCCGGAGGACACCTACTACCACTTCCAGCTAGTCGATCTCGACGTCTTCACCGACGAAGGCGAGTGCCTCGGTCGGATAGTGGAAATCCTCACGACACCCGGCAACGACGTGTACATCGTCCGAAAACCGGAGCGGCGCGATCTTCTCATCCCCGGGATAAGGGACGTGGTCTTGAGCGTGGACCTCGATCGAGGTCGGATGACGGTACACCTGCTGCCAGGGCTCCAGTAACGCCATTGCACCGCTTTAGGCCCATTGCGCGGCGCGGTCGGGGGCGATTGCCCGAATCCTCTCTGACGATTCCGCAAAAGAAAAAGACCCCGACACATGGTCGGGGTCCCTGTTTTCAGGATTCGGATGCGGTACTAGTTGTCGTCGGCGGCTACCAGAGAGTCGAGCCTGCTCCTCACGACCGCGCGCAACTCTTTGACGCGGTTCAAGTGAGGCGTCTGTCCGCCCTCTTCCGCCTTGTCGTAGATCTTGTCCCCGTCGACGAAGACCTGAAGCACTCCGCCCACGCCGGGCTTAACCTCGACCGATATATCCTTGCCACCTTCTGCGACGAATTCGTTGACCATCCAGGCCGCTACACCGTGATACTGTCAAGGCACGCAGTAGATGATCTCGATGTCCATTCTGCCTTCACCGGCCATCCGACAAACCTCCTGTGAATTTGCTGACGTAATCAGGGGTTATGCTAACCATAAGTCCGTAATTATGTCAGGGGTCTCCTAAGACAAGTTTACCTTATCACCGCACCAAGAGACTGTCAATATCCCGAATTGGCAGGGAGACCTGCTTCAGGGGTTGTTGGAACTGGCGGGGGATTGAAAAAAGGCGGCACACCCTTAGAATTGGACGTATCTTAAAACCCAGCTCCAAGGGGGCATCGTCTGTGATTGCGGAGGCCGCAACCCGAGAAGTGGCTCGCGGCTCGGCAATCTAGGCGCGGTGACGGTCGAAGGGGGGCGCGGAGAGTCCGTCGCTACAGATCATCACAGGACTTTGAACAAGGCTACCGGAGCAATACTGAAAGGGGCGAGACATGAGACTTGAGGGCAAAGTTGCATTGGTGAGTGGCGGCGCGCGCGGTCAGGGCGCGGTTGAGGCCAAGCTGTTCGCCAGCGAAGGCGCGAAGGTGGTGATCGGGGACATTCTGGACGAGCAGGGCAGGCAGATCGAGGCGGAGATCGCCGAAGCCGGAGGGGATGCGACCTACGTCCATCTCGACGTGACGCGCGAGGCGGACTGGCAGGAGGCGGTACGGACCGCCACCGAGGACTACGGGAAACTGAACATCCTGGTGAACAACGCCGGAATTCTGATCCGCAAGGGCGTGGAGGAGACGACCGGGGAGGACTGGGACCGGATAATGGACGTCAACGCCAAGGGCGTGTTCCTCGGGACGAAGGCCGCGATACCAGCCATGCGGGCGGCAGGCGGCGGGTCGATCATCAACATCTCCTCCATAGCCGGGATGATCGGAGGACCGGGGTCTTCGGCCTACACGGCGACGAAAGGCGCGGTGCGGATCCTGACCAAGTCAACGGCCGTGCAGTACGCGGTGGAAGGGATCAGATGCAACTCGGTCCACCCTGGCCTCATCTACACCGACATGACCAGGGATACGCTGGACACGCCGGAGGGGGACCGGGCATGGAGGGCAAGAGTTCCTATGGGGCGACTTGGCAATTCGGATGACGTTGCCAAGGGCGTCCTGTTTCTGGCGTCGGACGAATCGTCCTACATGACGGGCAGCGAGCTGGTCATCGACGGAGGAATAACGGCGCAATGAGAGAATTCTGAACCTCTACAGACATGAGTCATGGACGGGCGCTTCCAAGCGCTTCGCACGGATCAGCCATCGAGGAAGAGAACTGGTCTTGTTAACCGACTTGTCCCCGGTGAGTCACGCGTCGCCGGTGAGGTCGGCGAGCCTTGGCATGACCTCGTGAGAGAGTAGTCGGACGGACTTTTCGTACGCGTCACGATCTTCGGAGTGGTCGAAGGTGAGCCATAGCAAGGTGCCAAAACCTCCGACGGTGTCGTAGAGCTCGCGCAGCTTCTCGGTCACCGTGTCGGGAGAGCCGACGATCCACAGGTTGTCGAGCATGTAGTCCAGCGTGACATCGTCGTCGGAAATCGAATCATCGTGCTTCATGAAGCTGAGGAACGGGTACGCCCCGTATGAGAACAGCGGGTGCAGGTACTCGCGCCATGCGCGGCCGAGCATCCCGTTCATCGCGCCCTCACGCGCCTCCTCGTCGGTATCGGCTACCCAGACGTCGCGGACGATGCGCCATTCGCTACGGGACGGCGCCTCCCTGCCCGCGCTCTTTGCTCCCTCTTCGACGGCTTCCCAGTGGCTGGCGACGTAAACCGCATTCAGACCGAGGCTCATCGGAATGTAGCCTCGTTCTCCGACTATCTTCAGCGTCTCGGATCCGGGACTTGCGCCAGCGACGCCGATTGGCGGGTGTGGCTTTTGGAACGGTGTGAGGAATGTGCGGAGGTTGGCATACTCGTACTCGGCCGGGTCCGGGATGTTCACCTTCCAGAACTTGCCCTCGTACTTGAACGGGCCGTCTATGTGCTCCCACAGGTTGAGGATGATGTCCAGAGACTCCCGCGTCATCGCGCGATGCTCGCCCTCATCGAAGTCCACGTCGAACAGCTCATGGTCGGACAGCAAGCCGCCCGAGCCTATTCCGAACATGTAGCGGCCCTGTGCGAGGTGGTCGAGGTAAGCGACCCTGTGGGCCAGCTCGACCGGGTGGTGAAACGGCAGCAGGTGGGCGCCGGTGCCGAGCATGATGTTCTTCGTGCGCATCAACGCCTGAGCAATGAGCAGATCGGGCGTGGGCACAGGCTCCCACGGCGCGGTGAAGTGTTCGCCGATCCACGCCTCGCTGAGGCCGTAGTTGTCGGCCATTTCGAGGCAGTCGAGGTCCCACTGGTGCGCGTCCCAGGTCGGACGCTCAGGTGGATGTGACGGCATGAGAAAGAGTCCGAGTTTCATAGCTGCCCGCCTTTCAGCGCTTGTCGTCGAATCGATTAGGTGATGGCCGATGCTTGCCCGCCGATTGTATCACCGATGCCGGATGCAGACCTGACGTGGAGCGTAGGCGCCTCGCCCGCATCGAATGGGGACGAGTCACGTCCTGTCGAAAGCCGCCAGACCTTCGGTCACCGCGCCGACCAGCAGGTTGTAGTCCGGTCCGTACTGGATGAATGTGTATCCCTGTTGCTGCCGCTCCCGGAGACCCTCGGGAGTGCTGGCGGACACGCCGGTCGCGACGCCGTGTCTGCTGCCGATTTCGTGCGCTCTGCGGGTGATGTCCTCGATCTCCGGCAGCGGGAGCTTGCGGGGGTCGAGGCCCAGCTCCAGCGACATGTCCCACGGTCCGATGGTGAGGACATCGACACCCGGCACAGCGCAGATCTGCTCGAGGTTGTCCACGGCGTCCCGGGTCTCCAGAATGAGGCTGACGAGGATGTTTTCGTCGGCGCGTTCCAGGTAGTCGTCGTTGTCGAGGGTGTACGCGGACGCTCTCAGGGGTCCCCAGCTGCGAACCCCGGCCGGCGGAAACCGTGTGTACGAGACGATGGCCCGCGCCTCATCGGCGGTCCTGACTCCGGGAACCAGAATCCCCATAGCGCCCATGTCGAGGGCCCGCTGGATGAAGACCTGGTCCCGGTTGGGCACACGGACGATCGGGACAGTATCTGTCCCGTTCACAGCCATGAGCATATGCTGGATTTCGGCGGAGTCGAGCGCGTTGTGTTCAGTCTCGATTACCAGCCAGTCCATTCCCGCAAGGGCCATCATCTCGGCGACGGTAGGGCTGCCGAGACCGAGGAAGCATCCGATGGCGGGCTTGCCTTGCCTGATGAGCTTCAGTACGCGGTTGTCCCTCATTGTTCACTCCACGTTCAGGTACGGATTTCTGGCGAACTGTCGCTGCCGCTGACAGGATGAGACGTTCCGACGAAGATGAACTCAGCCCCGGCGCCCCGCCCGATTGTACCACCGATCGGGCTCGACCAGACCCGATGCCCGTCTCTAGGACTCGGAGATGGTAATCGACGCGATGGCGTCACCCGGCGTCGTGGCGGTGGCGGGGTCTCGCGGCGAGATCGAGTTGACGACGTCCATGCCGACTGTCACCTCGCCGAACACTGCGTGACGATTGTCGAGGTGAGGAGTCGCGACGAATGTGACGAAGAACTGGCTGCCATTGGTATTGGGTCCGGCGTTTGCCATCGACAGGATTCCGGGCTGGTCGTGACGCAGGCTGCGGTGGAACTCGTCGTTGAACCGGTAGCCCGGGCCGCCCCGCCCGGTTCCTGTAGGGTCGCCCCCCTGGGCCATGAATCCGGGGATCACGCGGTGAAAGGTGACACCGTTATAGAATCCGTCTTTCGCCAGAAAGACAAAGTTATTGACCGTGTTTGGCGCCTCTTGGGCGAACAGGCCCACCTCGAATTCCGAACCATCCTCCATCGTGAAGGTGGCAGTGTACGCCTTGGAGGTGTCGATCACCATCGCAGGCGGAGAGTCGTACTGTTTGGTCATTTGTTGGTCGGGTCCTTTCTATTCTGTGGTCTTGTTGGCCAGACGGCTGGGTGGGGAACCTGGATCGTATAGCTGAAGCGTATCCATTATGTCCTGGAACACTTGGGACTTGGCGTCGATACTGGCGGCCGGTGTCGAGAAACTTACGACGATGGACTCGGAATTGTGCAGGAGCAGGTACTGGACTATCGCAACCTCAGCGTCGTCCGCGGACCCAGGCGTGGATACGGTGTATCCGATCCGGTATGCGGTGCCCGCCGGCAGGTCAACGGTCTGGCTGATGACCTCTCCGACTCCGGGTAGGAGCAGCTTGATCTGCTGAATACTGAGGTCTGCGAGCACGCCCAGATCGATGGCGGGGTCGACGGCTTCGGTCACGACGTTGAAACTGGAAGTGAACTCTCCATCGTCGTCCAGCTCGACGGCCAAGAGCGTGTAATTCACCTCGTCTCCGAACGACTCGATCAGGTCGGCCAACCCTTCAACGTCTGCGGAGGTTCTCTCGATCATATCCCGCGCCGCTTCGACGTCCAGCGGGACGAGCAGCCACGTTGGAGGCGCCGATATGCTGATGCCCTTCGTTGGCAGGTCGAAGCGCATCCATCCGGAATCCAACTCGGTGGCCTGGACGGGAGCCGCGTCCTGGCCAGCAGGCGGTGTGGAGAGCTCGGTCCGGAAGTCCTCAGGGGGCTGGATCAGGACCGGTACGTTAAAGTTGGACAGATTGACAACCGCGTCGAGATCGATATCACCATCGCTCCCTAATCCGGCTATCAGAGATCCGCCGGATTGGGTGGTCTCGTCCTGGGCAAGCGAGAACCGGCCATCCAGCGCGACCTTGTAAAGGTAGTAGTCGTCAACGCCGACCCACATGTGCATCTCGATGTCCCCGCTCAGTGGCTCACCCTCATCAGACTCCCAGTCCGACATCGAGAACGCCAAGTGATGAGTGTCGATTCCCTCGATTGCCTCCTGTCCGATAATCCGCAGATCGTCCAACTCCGCGAAGTCGTCCGAATTCGTGAACTCCCCCGGATCGGTGAGGTCGACCGGATCCAGAATCATCAGGTCGCTCCCACCATCGGACTTGATCCACTGGCCGGACTCCAGGTCGATCATGTAGGTCTCATCTCCGATGGCAATGACTTCGGTCTCAATCTTGAAGAGGCCCAGGTCGATGTCCATCGAGGCTCGTGATCGGTCGGGTCGCTGGAAGTCGCCTTCGGAGGTCATGGGGAGTTCGATCGAAAGCGGTCCCTGGTCGGCTGACAGCGTCGCCTGCATGACAAAGTGGAAGCTCTCCACCTCGCGCATTGCCTTCGAGCTTTCCAGGAGTATCAGGGCGGGGTCGAGCTCACCGCCCCTGGCGACTTCTGGCGTTGACGTGGGTTGCGGAGGTGGGGTCGGAACAGCCGGCGGCGGGGTGGGCGTATAGGTAGGCGGTACTGGCGTGGGGGTAGGCGGCATTGGAGTTGGAGTGGGCGTATAGGTAGGCGGTATTGGTGTGCTGGTCGACGGCAGCGGCGTGCTGGTCGGCGGTAGTGGCGTGCTGGTCAGCGGTAGTGGCGTGGGAGTGGGCGTATCGGCGGGCGGCGCAGGCGTGGGATGAACGAGGGTGCTGGTAGGCGGTGGCGTTGCTGGCATCGGCGTCATCTCGTCGTCGGAGTCGCCGCAGCCGGCAGCCGCTAATGTGAGCAGTGTGAGGAGCGCTGCGAAAGCGCACAGCTTCACAGCAAGGGAGAGATATCCGGGCATGGCTTGTGTGAATTCCTCGTGATGGATGTCCGTGTTGGCGGGGACCGTAACAGGATAATTCTAGCGGAGTTTCCAGGCACAAAGTAGGGCGGCGCCGTCATGATGACGGCGCCGCGGGTTCAATCGACGCTGTGCGGTGGCTACGGGATCAGAGGACGTGGTACAGGAGCAGGTGTTCGCGCAGCACGTCGTTGGCGAAGTCGTTTTCGACATCACGCCAGACGGAGTGTATGTGGTTGGCGCCGTTCTGCCGGTTGTCGAACTCGACCACGAAGTTGCCGCCGTGGATCCGGTAGTAGTGCTCCCTGCCGGTCTCGACGGGGCCGCCCCAGGCCCAGTGCAGTCCGTCGAATCCTTCCGATTCGAGGCGTTGCCACTTGTCCTCGGCCATATCGGTCCGCACCTGGTTGACGTACACCTTCACGAGGCTTCGGAGGATATCCTTCTGCGTGGCGTTCATCTTGGACGCGGGCAGGCCCTCTTCCGGCGGCAGAGACACGCGGGAGGCGTTGTACGTGAGGATGTCGTATGGGGCCTCTCCGTAGATCGTCGCCGTGCTGGTCTGGCCCTTGTCCAGGCTGTTCATGAGCTCGAATGCGAGGTCTTCACGGTCGTCCAGGATACGCAATCCCTTCTTGGGACCCTTGCGGACCTCCGCAGGGTTGGCCCCGAAGAAGAACGGGGTCATAGAGATGAACCTATCTCTCCATAGGCTGAAATTGAGCGAGACGTGATGCCCCTCAACGCGCCAGCCCCACGGCTCGTCGTCGCTGCCCGGATCTCCGAAGACGGTCCAGTAGTACAGATCGGGGTCGCGGACGAAGCTGGTTACTCCGGCCTCCTTCTCCAGCGGGCCGAGAACGGATTCGTGCTCGATGATGAGTTTGGCCTTCTCGAAAGACTCCTCCGTCAGCCCGGTCTCCATCAGGGAGTAGGCCATCTGACGCTGGTCGTCGTCCATGTCCCTAAGCGCCAGGCCGTGCCGGTTGACTGGCGGGTAGTACCAGAAGATGCGCTCGCCGTCCATGTACTCGTACACGGTCTTGTCCCGCTGATCGTCACTGAGACTCCGGACGAATCTCTCCGCCGCCTTGGCCATGCCGGTTGCCGATTGGTGTTTGTGTTCGGTCGCCATACGGTTATCTCCTTGTCAATAGCTCAGGACTCGAGGCGCGTGTCCGAGTTATGACGCGCCTGTGACCCGGACACCCTATACTTTACCCTTTTCCAGCGGTTTAGTGAATAACATGCAGCTTGCAGCCTAGGGTATTTCGATTATTGGATAAGGCATAGGATACTTGCGCGCGATGAGACCGGCTTGGTATGAACCATCCACACATCTTGCCCATACACCTGAACCTGAAGACCCTTCACCACGGAACCGCGCTGAACCAGCGCGTTTTGAGTGTCCGTATCTCACCATCGACTGAGCCATGCGCCAACAACGCCCTGCGGAAGACCCCTGCGATTATGGTCGAATAACCTATCGGTGTTTACGCGCTGTGCCTGGCAGAATCCTCGACCTGGGGGCCGACGACAGTCCTGAGCTTCTTCAGCGCGAGACGCATTCGCGTCTTTACGGTGCCCAATGGCTGGTCGAGCTTTCTGGAGATCTCCGAGTGGGTCAGGCCGCCAAAGTAGGCGAGGACCACCACTTCCCGCTGCTCCGGCCTCAGCGTGGTGAGCGCCTGCTTCAGGCGGCTGCCTTCGAACTGCGCGGTTGCATACTCGGTTGGATCGTGGTCCCGGGACTCGGACGGTCTGTTCGTCAGATCGACGCCGTGCCGGACCCGGTTGTATTCTCTGCGGCGCTTGCGAAGCTCGTCGATCGTGCGGTTGTGCGCGATGCTGAACAGCCAGCTTGTGACGCTTCCCCGGTCGGATTTGTAGCTGCCGGCACGGCGCCAGACATTGAAGAAAGTATCCTGTGCCACCTCTTCGGCGGCGCCCGGATCCCTGAGCATGTGGATGGCGATCGAGTACACCGGGCCGGAGTACTTGGAGTACAATTCCTCCAGGGCGGTTCGGTCTCTTTGACAAATACTGTGAATCAGCGCTCTGTCCATCTCTTTGCCGTCAACGGCTGTTTGGTACGTCATAATAGACACCGTGGAACCGGTCATTGGGAGACCGCTCGCCCCTTCTTCAAGAACACCTCGAAAACCCCTTCTCCCCTGGAGTAAGAGGACACCGGCGGAAGATGAATTGAGATATCCGCTTGGCACGCTGCTCACAGTGCGCGCGGATTCCCCACGCAGATCGGCTTTGCGCCTGATCGGGAGCTGAGGACGCCGACCGACGTGCCGTCAACACATGCAAGCTGCGAAATACCACTGTTCCGACGCTGGGAGATTCGGATATCCTCTTTACCTATAAGTTCTGTAACGTTTGAGGCTGGAGGGGGTTATGACCCGATCGCCCGGTCCGGTTCAATCCTCGTCTGATCCATTAGATGCAACCGTGCTGGAAAAGGGCGCGGATCGGCTTGGCATTGCGCTGACAGGCGAGCAGGTCGATCGGTTCCGCATGTACTACCGGGGAGTGTTGGACTGGAACGAGCGAATCAACCTGACTACGGATACCGATTGGGTGCGGGTCCAGGAACGCCACTTTCTGGAGTCGCTTTCGGTGTCCGCCGTGGCGTCATGTGGGATACTGGGCGGTGGCCGGTTCACGGACATCGGCGCCGGCGTGGGATTTACCGGAATACCGCTGAAGATCGCTTTTCCGGCAATGTCCGGGACGTTGATCGAGGCCACCGGCAAGAAGGTCGCATTTCTGGACCGAATGATTGAGCTGTTGCGTTTGCGGGAGATTCGAGCGATGCATGGCCGCGCGGAGTCATTGGCGCATGAAGAGGGATTGCGTGAGAGCTTCGACCTGGTTACCGCGCGTGCGGTGGCTCCGATGCCTGTTCTGTCCGAGCTGACCTTGCCGTTCTGTCGCATCGGAGGCCGCGTGGTGGCCCACAAGACCGTTGGGGCGAGGCCCGAGATAGCCGCCGCGGGTTACGCGATCGGAGTCCTCGGCGGGGAATTGAATGCGATCGTGAACGATCCCATTCAATCGGCGAGTTCGGGCAAGACATTGGTAGTTATCGACAAGTCAAGTGAGACTCCCGCCAACTATCCGCGACGGCCCGGTATTCCAGCCAAGCGCCCGCTTCTGAGACGTCGATGACCTCGGATCATCCGGAGACTGGACGGCCCGGATGAGCTTGAACCTCGGATCTGACGACCGAATTCGGTCAGGTAGCTGCTCAGGAATGCAAAGTACAAAAGCGCACGCACCCAGACCCGTATCCCTGACGAGACGGATACTGTCGGTGCCAACGCTGCTTTCGTTTGTCATCGCCGCCGCGGCTATCGTGTTTCTGGTGACCACTTTTGAAATCGATTGGGACGAGACCTGGCTCAATATCCGGTCGATGAACCCTGCGCTGTACGCGTTGGCTCTGGTTCTCTACTACATGAGTTTTCTGTTCAGGGGAGCCAGGTGGAGGATCCTGGCGGCCAACGCCGCGGCTCAAGCGGAGGAGGAGGTCGACGTCCCCTCCATCCCGCGCATGGCCCAGCTCATCCTGATCGGGTGGTTTGTCAACTCGGTCGCGTGGCTCAGGCTCGGCGACGCATACCGGGCGTACGCGTTCTCCGAAGACTCCAATAGCAAGTTTTCGTGGAGTCTGGGCACTGTGCTTGCCGAGCGCGTGCTGGACATGGTCACCGTGGCCCCGGTACTGATCGTCAGCGTGATTCTATTGACCGCCACCAGCGACCTTGGGATCTCCAGCTACCTTATAGTCATGGCGATAGTGATGGCCGCTGTGGTTGCTCTAATCATCCTCCTGATGAAGCTGTACGGCGCACGCATGGCCCGATTCCTGCCGGGCCGACTCGCGAGAGGGTACGATCGGTTTCATCAGGGGGCATTGGGCAGCTTCGGAAAGCTGCCGGTCGTCCTGCTCCTGGGACTGGCTGGGTGGGGGCTGGAGATGGCGAGGCTTTACTTCGTCGCCCAAGCGCTCGGAATCGACATCGGTTGGGCGCTGGTGTCAGTGGTAGCGCTCGGACACGGGATCCTGAGCACGATACCAACGCCGGGGGGAGTCGGCGCCGTTGAGCCGGGAGTCACGGGCCTGCTTCTGATCAGTCTGAGCCGGCCCGATGCGGCCTCAGTCGCGATCGTCGATCGCTCCATCACTTACGTCAGCGTGATCGCTATAGGCGGTCTGTTCCTGCTCTTGAGGCAGACACTTCGCATGAGACAGGCCCGGCGGATACCCTCCGAGTCCCGCATGGTGGACACGGCCCGGCCGGGACCGAAGTGAGACACGCCCGCGTTGGAGTTGGGAAAGTCGCCCACTGTGTTATTTTGGCCTGAGTCAAGGGCAATCCAAAGCTATCCCGGAATTGATGCCGATTTCATGAATTGATGCTGATTTCATATTGACTTGTTATCGTAACCTGAGTAAACTCCGCCGCAGACATACTCCAACGGGGGCCTATTATGGTGGCTGAAAAGGTAGTACATCACGTAGTAACACGGCCGGGGAGGCTGCACGGACTTCCGGATTACGACATTCCGGTTGCGGAGGAACTGGTAACCGAGCCGGGGGCACGCAAGAACGACGAGGACGTATCATTCTACAGCAGGGTGTACCCTCTGGAGTCCCAGAACATTGAGAAGGCGGCAGACCGTGAGTGGGTGTGGACCGTCTACACTCCCGAGATCACTCGGTACAGAGAACAGCACGACAGGGTCAACCAGCCCCTTGTGGACGCCGCGTTGGTGACAGGCGACATCGAGCCGACCGGCACGCCGGAATTCGGCCGCGACATGACTGAGGCGATTCGTCTCAGGGCGCGAGAGCTGGGCTACGGCGAGGTCGGGTTTACCCGGTTCGACCGCCACTACGCCTACCAGAGCAAGCGCAGATGGATCAAGTACGAGCACGCTATCTGCCTCGCCCTCGAACAGGACTACTGGCAGACTCAGACCATTCCGAGCCTGGAAGCCGAGTTCGCCCACTTCGGTACCTACGAAATCGAGGGCGCAATGGGTCTTGAGCTTGCGGCATACATCCGCGAGATGGGTTACCACGCACAGGTCCACAGTCCCAACGACAACAGCGCTGCGTACATTCCGATGTTCGTTCAGGCAGGGTTGGGCCAGTTGGGCGCCAACGGCCAGCTGCTGTCCCCACACTTCGGGTCCCGGGCCCGGCTGATGATTATCACCACCGACGCTCCCGTAACCTACGACGAACCCGTTGACTACGGCATCCACCAGTTCTGCCAGGAGTGCCAGGTATGCGTGAACCGCTGCCCGGGCAGGGCGCTGGTCAAGGAGAAGGTCTGGTGGCGTGGCGTAGAGAAGAACAAGCTGATCTACGATCGGTGCCGTCCGGTGATGGCCCGGTACGAGGGCTGTGCCGTCTGCATGAAGGTCTGCCCCGTCCAGCGCTACGGCATGAAGCCGGTCATGGAGCACTACGTCGAGACCGGCGGAGAGATCCTCGGCAAGGGTACCGATAACCTGGAAGGCTTCGAGCTCCGAGACAAGGGCTACTTCGGTCCTGGGAAGCTCCCGAAGTTCCAGAGGGCCTTCTTCGATTTCCCGCACGGCACCAAAGAAGAGTGGCTGTTCGAGGAGTTCAAAGAAAAGCTCCAGAGCAAGACCAAGCCCACCTCAGACGAGGTCTCGGACTTCGTCAATGAGCTGGACGAGCTCTTGGCCGTGGGTCACACCACACGGGGCGACGAGTAGGAGCGATACCCCTACCGTAAAGATGTAAGCTGCTGAATGTAGATAGGGGCCAGAACCTTGTCCGGGAACTGGCCCCTTCGTTATGCAGGGAAAGAGGTCTCTTGGCAATGCCCGCCTTCAGAAAAGAACACATTGACGCCCTCTTCGGCGAGATCGAAGCCAACTTCAAAGAGAAGCCGGAGCGGGAGCAGCTTCACCGAGATGCACATCTGGCGATAGCGCTTCACGACGCCGGCAGAGACTTGTCGGACGATATTGACAGCCGGGTTGTCGATCTGGTTGACAGGCACAAGCCGCAGGGCTAGTGGAGCAGCGGGTCGCCGCGGTAGTCCTGCGAGCTTGCTTCAAGACTCGTATCAGGTTCGCGCCGCGCGAGTTAGCTGGACTTTGTGCAAAACCCCAGATTAGTGACGAGAATCGGCTGCCAACACCCTTTCGTACATGCCGTAGTCCCGCACTGAGAACGCGACGAAAGTCACCTGCTCGATCTCAGGGTGACTTGCCAGTGCCGCTTCAACTTCCCGGACCGCGACGCGTGTCGCCCGCTCTTTCGGAAATCCGTAGACACCCGTGCTGATCGCCGGAAACGCGACGGTTCCCAGGCCGTATTGTGCTGCCAGCGCGACCGAGTTGCGATAGCAGGAGGCAAGATGCGCGTCTTCGTTCGAGTCGCCACCTGCCCAGACGGGGCCTACGGTGTGAATCACGTACTTGGCGGGTAGATCGTAGCCCCTGGTGATCTTGGCCTCTCCGGTGTCGCAGCCGCCAAGCGTTCGACACTCGGCCAGCAGTCCTGGTCCTGCGACCCGGTGAATCGCGCCATCGACGCCGCCACCACCCAAGAGCGACGTGTTCGCTGCATTCACAATCGCTTCGACGGCAAGCGTTGTGATGTCTCCCTGGTAGAGGGTAATGCGGTCGATCGTCGTCATCAGTGTTGGATAGAAGCCGTCATGTGGACAGTGGCTCTACGTCGTAGATCAGGATATGCGGAGTCGGCAATTGCCTCGAAAGCCAGCTTGCTCATGGTAGGGTTGTCTCTTACCCACGCCGAGCTTGGATAGCTGCAGCTTGCTTCGCACATGTTCACTTGCATCGTGGAATACCTCGAGTTAGAACACCAAGACTTAGCCTAGCTAAGCTAAGCTGGGACTTCAACTCTCTCAGACCGTTTATAATAGTCGCAAATCCAAGGAGACGTACCCGTGCGCACACCTGACAACATCGAACAGGCCGTCATCTCTCAGATGGAATCGGTCGGAGTCGGATTTGAGATATTCGAGATAGATCCCGACTTCGCCGATACCGCCGCCTTCTGCGAAAAGTACGACTTCCCGATGGAGAAGTCGGGCAACACCATTGTCGTAGCGTCCAAGCGCGGCGCCAAGAAGTATTGCGCTTGCATTGTCGCCGCCACGGACAGACTCGACGTCAACAAGACGGTCAAAGGGCTGATGGGAGTCTCCCGGGCGTCCTTCGCGAATGCGGACGAGACGATGGACCTGACCGGAATGATGATCGGCGGCGTCACACCGTTCGGGCTGCCCGCCGACCTGCCGATCTACGCGGATGCGAAGCTGAGAGGCCTCGACTACGTCATACTTGGCGGCGGAAGCCGGTCGTCCAAGCTCAAGCTGGACCCGGCCGAGCTCGAAAAGCTGTCGAACCTCGAATTCATCGACGGACTATCCCTGCCTCCTAAACCATAGCTCACAGCGGGCCGGTTCCCCACTTCAGAACGGTATTCCCCACAGCGCATACCATCGCTCCAGACGCCGCTCGACCCGAATCTTCTCCTCGCGCATCACCTCGCCGATTCGCATCTCGGTCGCGTAGTCGCGTTCTCTGCTCGCGGTTGGAACGAACGGATAGAACCGCCCCTGCTTGTAGTTGTACAGCCAGTACGCGGGCTGTCTCCTGAACTCAACCTTGAACGCGGCGGGTGTTGCCAGCGCCTCCGACTGGTCCCACATACTGCTGTTTCGGCCTCCGACCGAGGCCGTCAGACCTTTACGCTCAGCTCGCTCAGCCGGGCGGCTGCACCAGCTCGATGAGGACGTCATCCGGACCTTCGATGTATGCGAGGCGGGCGCCGCCGGAAATCTCGGTCAATGGCAGAACGATCCGAATGCCCGCGGCGGATAGCCTGTCGAGGTCGGCTTCCAGATCTTCGACGTCGAACCCGAAGTGCTCCAGCCCCAGCCGGTTCAGCTCGGCAACCGCCCGCTCGTCCGAAGACCCGGCGACCTGTGATGAGATGTTCAGCCGTACCGGAGACCCCATGTCCATGCTGATCGTAACGGTGCCGGGCATCACCTCCCTCTCCGAGACCTTCGTTGCCCCGAAGTGCTCGGTGTACCACGCAGCCGACGCTGACGGGTCGGAAGCGCGGATATGAACGTGATTGATCGTGTATGCCATTTCCTTCTCCTGATGCCGCTCCGGATTGGCTCAGCCAACGCGCGGGTTTTCGACAATCGTTCGCTGTTCACACCCCTTCCCTTCCCTGAGATCGGGGCCAGCAACACGGTAACACCGCGATGCGCCTTCCTCAAGCTCGGAGTCCGCAGATCCTCCATTCGGACGGGTTGATTCCGCCCTGGCTCTGAAGCGCGGGCCGGCGGAGAGGATACCGGTCCCGGCTGTGCTATGATTGGGCCGCTAAACTCAGCTATGGAGGTGCCACCGTGCCATTCGGAGGTAATGACTGGCTTGCGCTGACGTCCGAGGACACGATCGAGCCCGATCTGCCCATCTGTGATCCTCATCACCACTTCTGGGATATGCGGACTGAGCGGATACCGTTCCAACGCTACATGCTTCACGAGCTAGTGGACGACATCGGTAGCGGCCACAACGTCCGCTCCACGGTTTTCGTCGAGGCCCGCTCCATGTACAGATCGAGCGGACCTGAAGAGATGCGACCCGTGGGCGAGGTGGAGTTCGTCCAGGGGCTGGCCGCGGCGAGCGAGAGCGGGATGTACGGAGCGGCTCGCGCGGCGGCCGCAATAGTGGGACATGCCAATCTCAACCTGGGCGAACGCGTCGAGCCGGTTCTGGAAGCGCTCCAGGCCGCCAGCCCCAACCGTTTCCGGGGTATCCGACACTCCGTCACGTGGGACCCTCATCCCGAGATCGAGGTCACAGCCTTGCACAGGATGAAGGGCCAGCTTCTCAGCGACGACTTCCGAGCGGGCGCGCGCATCCTGTCGAGAATGGGCATGTCGCTGGAAGGCTGGATGTACTTCCCGCAGCTGCCGGAGCTAGCCGACTTCGCCAGGGCCGTGCCCGACCTCACGATAATACTCAATCACATAGGCGGCCTCCTGCGTGTCGGCCCTTATGGGAATAACGACGACGAAGTCCTCGCCGCATGGCGCAGCGGAATCGCCGCAGTCGCCGCGTGTCCGAACGTCGTCGTCAAGCTCGGCGGTATCGGTATGCCGCGCACCGGCTTCGACTGGCACGCGAGGGACTTGCCCATCGGCTCCGAAGAGCTAGCCGAGTCGATGGCCCCGTTCATGAACTACTGCATCGAGCAGTTCGGTCCCGACCGCAGCATGTTCGAGAGCAACTTCCCCGTTGACAAAGTATCGTACTCGTACAACGTCATGTACAACGCGTTCAAGCGTCTGTCGAAGGGGTACTCCGACTCCGAGCGGGCCGATATGTTCCACGACACCGCCGCCCGCGTTTACCGAATCGACGTCTAGCCGACCTGCCGCGGCCGGCGCACACGTCGGCGAAAGAGCGACGCACACATTCTGAGGTGAATTGAGATGGCGCTGCCAGACAGAATGAAATTCGGGATATTCCTGGGACCGTTCCACCGCGTCGGTGAGAATCCGACGCTGGCCATGGACAGGGACCTCGAGCTGATCCAGTGGCTGGACTACCTAGGATACGACGAGGCCTGGATCGGCGAGCACCACAGCGCGGGCTGGGAGATAATCTCATCCCCGGAGGTGTTCATCGGGGTCGCCGCCGACCGCACGCGGCACATCAAGCTGGGCACCGGGGTAATCAGCCTTCCGTACCACCATCCGCTGATGGTCGCCAGCCGCATGGTGCAGCTCGACCACATGACCCACGGACGGGTCATGTTCGGAGTCGGTCCCGGCGCCCTTCCCGGCGACGCCTACATGATTGGCATTGACCCGACGACGCAGCGCGAAAAGATGGATGAGGCGTTCGGGATTATCCTCCGTCTATTCACCGAGACCGAGCCGATCACCTACAAGAGCGACTGGTTCGAGCTCAACGAGGCGATGCTTCAGATCAGGCCGTACCAGCAGCCGCACATGCCCATCGCCGTCGCGTCGGTACAGTCTCCGGCCGGCGTCGCGCTCGCCGGCAAGTACGGGGCGTCGGTACTCACGATTACCGTGCCGCGAGACCCCTCGTCCGGCCAGTCGAACCTACAGGCCCTCTGGCAGATCGCTGAGGAGTCCGCCGCCGAGCACGGGCAGACGGTGGACCGCTTCGACTGGAGACTCACGATCCCGGTCCACCTTGCGGAGGACAGGCAACAGGCGTTCGACGAGGCTCGGCTGGGAGCGGGCCGCTACCTGCGCGAGTACTCGGAGGAGACCAACGGACGACAGGCAGTCTTCGACGGACCGCTCGAAGGCGTGATCGACCACATGGCGGAGAACGGCTCATGGATCATCGGCACGCCTGATGATTGCGTAGAAGCCATCCGCCGGCTCGAAGAGCAGAGCGGCGGATTCGGCGGACTGCTGGTGCAGACGATAGACTGGGCGCCGCGGGACCGGATTCTCAACAGCTACGAGCTGCTGGCGCGGTACGTCATGCCCCAATTCCAAGGATCACTGGTCGGCATCGAGGGATCCAACATATGGGCGCGGAAGCGCCAGGAAGACCTGGTCAAGGGACGCGTGAGGGCGATAGACCGCGCCCACCAGGCCTACGCCGAGCGCCACACCCGGCCGTAGCGTTCCGCCTACCCTAGTCGGCGGCGTGCTCGTACCACTCCGCAGTCTCTTCGCCCGGCTCGGGCGTTTCGCGCCCGCCGTGCAGCGACCACGATGCGCGGCCCTCGGTGATCCTTCCGCCGATCTGACCCACCGGGACCCCGGTGATGTCGCTGAATGCGGCCTTCAGGTCGCTCAGCATCTTCTGCTTGAGCTCTTCGGGGCGCCCCGCGCGATTCCCGCCATCGATGTAGTGCGTCTCAGCGAACTCCGAGCCGTCGTCGGAGAATATCACCTGCACGAAGCTCCGCGGCGCGCCGGTGGCGCCGCAATGGATGTCCGTGAATGTCCGCGCGACTTCGTGCCGCTTCTCGAATGGGACTGAGTCTTTGGGAACGATACATCGATATAAAGGCATTGCCTCGCGTCTCCTTCAGCTTCTGATAGCGTTACTCGCGGTCCCGTGCCGAAACGTTCACATCCTCGTCCGGGCAGCCGGTAACTTCAATCCACATTTCATGTATCTGCCGCATCAGATCGACCCGGACTTCCTGCCCGCATCCCGGAGGGATCGTGCCCCTGACGGACGTCAGCCTGGACAGCTCGCCGCCCCTGAAACCGTATCCATGAGGTATCTCCGTGAACTCCACCCGCACATCGTCCGGTGAACCGCCGAGAATCGTCGTGCTTATCCGCGCCAGCTCAGAAGCCAGCTTGGGGCGGACGTCTTCCGGGACGAATCCTTCTTGAACGATGCAGTTGAAGTCGATCATAGTCCGGCGAGCTGCTCCGAGTCGGTCTTGACCCTGACCCTATCACAGCGGCAATCGCGCCCGCAATTCGTATCCCCAGGACCATCGGAGAACGGTACTAGTCCCAATGCATGATTGACCGCGCGGTCAGCCCGTTGTTAGATTGAGCGATGCCGCCGACCAGTCGGAACCCTCCCCGCTGCCCTCGGTGGATCGGGAATCAGCCAGCCCATGCTCGGCGCCAAGAACGAAGGCCGTCGAAGCAGGTCTATCCGCACCGGATAGAGCGTGAGATGGGAGAAGCGAGCCGCCAATGGAAGAGATATTCGGAGTCGATACCGATCGGATCATGATTGGCGTGGCCATTGGCTTTCTGCTAATTGTCATCGGAGTCGGTATCCTCGCGCTGTTCAACCGGATAATCCTCAAGGTCGGACTGCGCAACATTCCCAGGCGGCCCGCGCAAACCGCGCTGATAGTTGTGGGCCTGATGTTGAGCACGCTCATCATCTCCTCGGCGCTGGGCACCGGCGACACCATGAATCACTCGATCAGGAACGAGGCGACCAAGGGCCTCGGCGAGATCGACGAGATCCTCACGGCCAACCTGGCCGAGTCGTTCGACTTCTCCGGCCGCAGCCCGTACTTCCCGATGGAGACGGTGGAGGACCTCCGCGAAGATCTCGAAGACTACGACAAAATCGACGGAATCGCGCCGCTGATTTCGGAACGCGCGCCGATCTCCAATCTCACGAGCAAACAGAACGTCGGGCAGATGAACATCGTGGGCATCGAGACCTCTGGACTCGGTGTATTCGGACCGCTTACGTCTGTGGACGGGACGCCCCTCGATACCTCCGCGCTGTCGGAGACTCACGCCTTCATCAACGAGGCGGCGGCCGAGGAGCTGGACGCATCGGTCGGTGACGCGCTCCTCATGTACCTCGAAAGCGGGCCTGTCAATCTCGATGTTATCGGAATTGCAGCCAATGGTGGGGCGGCCGGTGACGATGAGACCGCCATTATCTCTATCCCGCAGGCACAGACCATCTTCGGACATCCCGGCGAAGTGAACTCGGTGGTGATCTCCAACAGGGGAGACGCGCGCGCCGGAGTGGACCTTAGCGAGGACGTGACCGAGCATCTCAGGTCGCTGCTAACCGATCAGGCCGTTGCCCAACAGCTCAAGGACCTGCTGAATCAGCCGCGTGTTATCGCTGAGATTCGCGCCCTCGCTGAAGACCTGCCCGAAACCACTCAGGAGGACATGATTGAGTTCGCGGACCTGCTGGAAGCGGACGGGCTGGACTCCAAGTTGGTCTCCTATCTGGGAGACGACGCGCTGTCTGCTCGGGCGCTGGTGGCATTGGAGAAGGCAGCCGACGATCCGGCGGAGCTGCTCACCGCATTCGGGCTGCTGAACGACCTGAAGGTCCTCACGGTCCAGGATATCAAGTCCGATCTGCTGGACTTCGCCAATACAATCGCCAGCGGGATCATGTCGATCTTCATCATCATGGGCCTGTTCTCGATGATGGCGGGCGTCATGCTGATCTTCCTGATCTTCGTGATGCTGGCGGCTGAGCGAAAGCCTGAGATGGGCATCGCCAGGGCCGTTGGGATGAGGCGCCGTCACCTGGTGCAGTCGTTCATATACGAGGGCATGGCTTACGATCTGATCTCGGCGCTGGTGGGCGCGCTGCTGGGGATCGGCGTAGGGTTGGCCCTGGTCAGCATCATGGCGAGCATCTTTGCCGGCGACGGTGACGGCTTCGAGCTGGTGATGAACTACCGATGGCAGAGCTTCGTGATCTCCTACTGCTTGGGAGTCGTCCTGACCTTCATCACCGTCTTCTTCTCGTCTTATCGCGCCAGCAAGCTGAACATCGTCGCCGCGATCCGCGACCTCCAGGACGAGATGGTATCGACAACCTCGGAATCCAAGTGGCGGATTGTTCTGAGCGCGCTGGTGGCCCCATTCCCGAACCTGAAGTTGGTGTTCACGCATCTGAAGCGCCTCCGGTTTGGTCGGGCGCTCGGGAATCTGGTCGTGTTCCTGTTCAAGATTCTGCCACCGATCTGGGGACTGCTGATACTCTGGTCGGTCGTCAGAATTTCGAGCGGCGCCCTTTCCAAGGGGTGGCTGACCTTCGTAATCGGGTCGGCAATCACCGCGGTCGGGCTGATCGCCTCCCAGCAGGCGCCTTTCTCGATTGGCGTCACGATAGCGGTGATAGGCGCCGGGCTGATGCTGAGGTGGCTGTTCGACAGGCCTAGCTGGGATCCCACCAGGCAGACGCGCACAACCGGAGCGGCCATCCTGGCGGTAGCCGGATTCTGGCTGGTCGTGGGCATCGCCAAGGGCCAGCCGCTGACGATCGCTATCGCGGCCGCGGCGGCCGGGTTTGAGATCGTTCGGCAGATCGCCTTCTCCAAGGAGACGACGGTGACCGACCTCGAATCCCGTAACGCGTTCACCTTTGTCGGGCTGACGCTGATGCTTTTCTGGGGCACCCCGTTCGATTCACTTGACTGGATCGTGCCGGAGCTGAGTGGCAACATCGAGATGTTCTTCGTGTCGGGAGTCTGCCTGGTTATCGCTCCGGTATGGGTGATCGTGTACAACGCCGACCTGATAACGGACGCGATGACCGCGGTGTTCGGGAGGTTCTCGCGGCTGCGGCCCCCTCTCAAGACGGCGGTCGCGTACCCTCTCAGCTCGCGGCTCAGGACCGGACTCACCCTGGCCATGCTTGCGCTGGTCATCTTCACCCTGATCGTAATGTCGATGCTGAATACGGCTTTCAGCGACGTACTGGCCGATGCGGAGTCGGTTACCGGAGGATGGGACATCGACGGTTCGGTCAGCTACAACAACCCCATAGACGACATTGCCGCTAAATTCCCGACGGCGCTGGGCGACGACATCACGGCGGTCGGTGGGTACGTGTCGATGCCGGTGGAGTTGCGCCAGGTGGACGCGGAGAAACAAGAGTGGCAGTCGTACAGTGTCAGAGGCGCGCAGGACAGCTACTTCGCAAATACCGGTCACGAGTTCAAGATCATCGCCGACGGCTACGGAACGACCAAGGAGGAGGTCTGGGCCACGCTGCGGGACAATCCCGGCCTGGCCGTTATAGACGCGCTGGCGGTCCCGTCCCGAGATGGCGGAGGGTTCAACTTCGGCGGACCCGAATTTCGGGTTGAGGGGCTGCTGTTCGAAGACGAAGAGATGGAGCCAATTTCGGTCGAAGTCCGGGAGCCCCGTCAGGGTGCCGTCGCCACCGTCACGATCATCGGAGTCATGGACGCGCTTTCCGATCAGCAGGGCGTGCTGATGTTCTCGAAGTCGGTCCTGGACGACATATCTCCTGAACCTCTGCCGGTTACAACGTACAGGTTCATGGTCAGCGAAGGCGCGGATGCGAAGTCGATCTCGACGCAGCTGGATTCGTCGTTCTTCGAGAACGGCCTGGAGACCGTGGTCCTCGAAGAAGAACTCGAGAAGGCCCGTGAACAGAACGTGGGAATCAACCGACTGCTGCAGGGATTCATGGCATCCGGATTGCTGGTCGGAATCGCCGCGCTGGGTGTGATCAGCCTGCGGTCGGTCGTCGAGAGGCGACAACAGATCGGAGTTCTGCGAGCCATCGGCTACAGACGAAGCATGGTTTTGACGAGCTTCCTGATGGAGTCGAGCTTCATTGCCCTTCTGGGGATTCTGCTTGGCGTCGGTCTCGGCGCGCTTCTTTCGTACAACCTGGTCGATGCCATCGCGGATGACATCCCCGGGCTGAGCTTCGCGATCCCGTGGACGCAGATTGGGGCGATCGTAGCGATCGCGTACGCGTTCTCACTGTTGACCACTTTTCTACCGGCGCGACAAGCATCGCGCATATACCCCGCCGAAGCTCTGAGGTACGAGTAGTTGCAGGACAGCATCTCCGCGCCAGGTACGGGACCACGGGCAGATACAAGCAACCGGTGGACCAGCAGGTCATTGAAGGGTGTCAGCCAACTTCCGGGTGCGCGCTCCATGAGGTGAAGGACTGGCTGCCCGCCGGGAGATTGATGTCGGCTGCCTGACCGGGAGCCAGGTCAACAGGAGTCGTCGGGCCAAGCTCGGTCCCGTTGGAAAGATGGACCTCGACCCTGACCCTGCTTAGCGTGGCCCCTGTGGTGTTCTCCACCGTGCCCGTGAAGGTGTTGGCAGTTGAGTCATACGACAGGACCAGCCGTGCGCCGGCCCGGATCTGGTCGAGGGTCTCCCTCGGCGCGAACTGGGCGCCGGACTCTTCACCGGCTTCACCCGACTCCGGGCCGCCGTTGTGTTCGCCCGACTCCGAGCTTCTGCTGTGCTCACCGGACTCCGAATTGTTGCGGCAGCCGATGACGGTGAGTGTCAGAACGACGCCGATCAACGCAACAATCATCGAGAGACGTCTCACTGAATTCTCCTTGTACTCACTGGCCATCCCCGCTGCTGCGCGAACGCCATAACCGCGTGCGATGCCGCGCCCCACAGCTTCTCCGACGCCTGCAAGGTGTCCCCTGTGGCGAACTCGCTATCCGCGGCTTGCAGGAAATCCAGCGCCGTCTGTATGCGCTCAGGGATCAGCATCGCTCCGGAAACCTCACACTCTTACCCTTATCCCCGGAACAGGAGGGGACTTTCGTTCCAACCGTCTTATGAATGATACACTTTCCAGAGAGCCAGGTTACACGATGGCGGCTGCACCTTCCGCCGAGCGTGTAGAGTATGTCGAATGTGGACGACGATAGGACATGACAGCGCGGTTGCGGGGCTGAAGCGGGCGATAGCCGGGGGGCGTCTGGCCCACTCGTATCTGATCACCGGACCGGAGAGCGTTGGCAAGACGACGCTGGCGCTCGACCTGGCGCGAGCGGCCAATTGCCTCCGTGACGCTCCTCCGTGCGGAGAGTGCCGCCAGTGCGAGCGAATCTCAGCCGAGCTTCACCCCGACGTCCGCCTGATCCGGCTCGGAGTCACGAGGTCAGGGCGTGCCCGGACGCTGATCAGCATCGACCAGGTACGGGAGATCCAGCGAGAGGCCAGCCTGCGCCCATTTGAAGGCCGCCGTAGAGTCTTCGTGTTCGAGGCCGCTGGTCGGCTGAGCGGTGAGGCTGCCAACAGCCTGCTCAAGACGCTGGAGGAGCCGCCGGACGATGTCATCCTGATACTCCTGGCGCCGGACGCCGAAGCCGTTCTCCCAACGATCCTGTCTCGCTGCCGCCAGATCAACCTGAGACCCGCGCCAACAGAGGCGATCGTCGAGCTCCTGCGCGGCGGCGCCCAAATGGATGAGCGCCGGATACGGGAGGTCGCCGCAATGGCAGCCGGCAGAGTGGGATGGGCGGTGCGCGCAGCCGAAGATACATCTCTCATTCAACGCGTCTGGGATATCCTGGACACTATTGAGACCGTTGTCGCCGCTCCGATCACAGACCGATTCGAGTATGCCGAGAGGCTAGCGAGCCGGTTCTCCGGCGATAGGGAAGGCGTCTATGAAGAGCTGAAGATCTGGCTGTCGTGGTGGAGGGACGCCTTTCTGACCCGCCACCAGAAACCGGAGCACGTTACAAACGTCTCCAGGGCCGACGCGATCGCGGCCATCTCCGAGAGATTGTCTGCCGACTCGATCTCCGGGGCCGTCATGACCATCATGCGGACGTCGTATCTTCTGGAAAGGAATGTCGCGCCGAGGCTTGCCATCGAGGGAATGATGCTGCGGCTGCCCGCGGTGTGATCGTTGCCGGTCAACCCGACACTGCGTTAGACTCGACAGGCGATTGACTCGTTCACGCCAGGCTGCTCCCCTATGCCATCGATCGTCGGAGTAAGATTCAGACCCTCAGACCGCGTCCACTACTTCGACGCGGCCGGACTGTGCGTCTCAGCCGGGGACCGGGTGCAGGTGGAAACTGACGATGGCACACGCGAGGGGACTGCGATGATCGGCTCCGACCAGGTGATCCACTCCGACCTGCGTGGGCCGCTTCTGCCCGTGTTGCGCGTCCTGAGACGAGATCCCGAGCTCAGTTGACCCAAGGCATGAACGGCCGCCACTCGTCCATGATCTCGCGATGGTGGAACATGTAGTACGGGTTGGGCCTCGGGACACCCGGCTCCCTGAGAAGTCTCATCCTGGCCTCCCGCGGCGTTCGGCCGGCCTTGCGATGGTTGCACGGGATACAGGCGCTGACCACGTTGTCCCAAGAATGGGGGCCTTTCCGCCACCTCGGGATTATATGATCTAGGGTAAGCTGCCTCGTCTTCTTCCCGCAGTACTGGCAGATGAACCCGTCCCGGTAGAAGACCGCCTGCCGCGATAGCCGGCGTCGCATCACCGGTCGCCTGACCATGTAGATAAGCCGGATGACTGATGGCGCAGGGAACAGGTCGGAGACGCTCCGAATGAAGCCGAGCCCGTTTTCCACAAGCTCGGCCTTGCCCCGCCCCACTAGCACCAGCGCACGTCGCACGTTGCAGATGTTGAGGGGCTGGTAGTTCTGGTTAAGCACCAGAACGGGGGAGTTTATCGTCGCCGCACCGCTCATGTACATTTCTGGAAGGGCCGTCCTGCAAGACCGGATGTCGGGACATTCCTAGCTGAGTTGATGCCGTGGATGTAGTCTACCCCAATTACCCCATCTGTAACCAGAGTTGCGAATGGCCGGTCCGAAGTAAGGCAAGGGACAGGCGCCGCATGACGGGAGCGTCAACTCGAAGATACCGCCGGACTCGTCAGACCTTCTTGGTCTGCTCCAGGATGTCCAGGGCAACTTGAAAGTCGTGAGGAACGAATCCCAATGCGCCGCCCGGCAGCACGCCTCTGATCTGCAGGAACACTCCAACCACGCTGGACTCGACCAGGGCGCCCTCCAGCCACTCCTTGCTTCCTTCGACCACCGGGACGAGACGGCCCGTCGTCTGGTCTGCAACCATACTGTCGGAGTCAGGCAGCGTGAAGTCGTATGTCAGGCGCGCCATGCCGATGATCAGCGCTGAGGACACTGCAAGTCCCAGGATAAGTCCTAGCCCCATCCCACCCAATTTATCAGCCATGCCCGCCGTGCCAGCGGTCCCAACCACGATAAGTGGCCGAATGACCCGACCAGCCAGCTCGGCCACCACCACCGCGACACCGATTATCAGCGAGTACGACACGGTCGTTACAATCGTGTCAGCGCGTGCGCCGATCTCGTCGCCGATCATCTCAGCAACTACGCCCGCGTACTGACCGGCGAGCCACCATCCAATAAGGACCCCCAGAGCGATAAAGGCAACCTTCAGCAGGGAGTTCTTAAATCCCCACAGGAGCGCGACAACCAGAATCGCCAGAATGAGCAGATCGAGCCAATTCATGCGTACTCTCTAAAATTGAACAGTTCTTTCGGTAGTCCAGCTTCAGGCACAGTTTACCATAGCGTCCCAATCATCCGTGGTAAGCCGACCGCTCCCAACGTGGGCGCGCCGGACACCCCATGTCGTTCTGTTTGTCAACGGACGACACCGAACGCTGTATACTGGATACTGGACACTGACCTATGAAGAGGCGCGCCAATCCATATGATCTCAATAGAATCTGAAAAGACCACCCTCCCAAACGGTCTCGACATCATCCTGTCACAGGACCGGACGTTGCCGGTTGTCGCCGTCAACGTCTGGTATCACGTCGGTTCCAAGAACGAGGAGCCGGGCAAGACCGGATTTGCGCACCTGTTCGAGCATGTGATGTTCGAGGGATCGAAGCACCACGACCGGAGCTACTTCGATCCGCTCCAGAAAGTCGGCGCAAACCTGAATGGATCGACCACCCCCGACAGGACCAACTACTGGGAAAACGTCCCATCGAACCATCTTGAGCTCGCGCTCTGGCTGGAGTCTGACCGCATGGGTCACCTGCTGGAGGTGCTCACCGACCGGAAGCTGGACATCCAGCGCGACGTGGTCAAGAACGAACGTCGCCAGAACTACGAGAACCGCCCTTACGGAATGGCCTCGATGCTCCTTCAGCCGGCGCTGTTCCCCGCGCCACATCCCTACAACTGGACTACTATCGGCTCCCCGGAGGACCTGGACAACGCGTCGCTGGACGACGTGAAATCGTTCTTCAAGCGATTCTACACGCCCAACAACGCGAGTCTGGCCATAGTTGGCGACTTCGACCCCGGCGAAGTCCTTGCACTGGTCGAACGGTACTTCGGAGACATCCCCGGAGGGGTTGAGGTTGACCGCACCGGGCGGATGGATACGACCCTCACCGGGACCGTAAACCTTGAGACCCACGACCGAGTACAACTCCCAAGACTGAACATAGTGTGGCCCACTGTGCCCGGATTCTCGGAGACACAGCCCGCGCTCGATCTCCTGGCGGCGATACTCGGTGACGGGCGAAGCTCGCGCCTGTACCGGTCGCTCGTGTACGAACGCCGGTCGGCGCGCGACGTCCGCGTGTACCACCATGCTCAGGAGATCGCGGGCGAGTTCATGATCCAGGCGACGGCGAATCCCAGCCACACCCTAGCTGAGCTGGAGGACGAGATCCTCCGTCAGATCGCGGCAATCAGCGACGGCGACGTCCATGAACTGGAGCTGGAGCGCGCAAAGAACCGCGTCCAGGCCTCTCATGTTTTCCAGTTGGAGCGGTTCGGCGGCTTTGGAGGAAGAGCGGACCAGCTCAACTACTACAACACGATGGCCGGAGACCCCGGCGAAATCAACCGGGACCTCGACAAGTACATGGCCGTGACGACCTCGGACGTCCGGGCAGCGGCCGGAATGCTCGGAGACGCCAAAGTACGTCTGTCGATCCACCCGCAGGCCGAACGGACCGCCTCTCCGCAGTCCATAGACCGCAGCCGGACTCCGGCTCCGGCCCCACAGCCATCCTTCACCGCCCCGATACCGAACAGGGTCAGACTCGACAACGGGCTGACCGTGCTGCACGTCGAAAAACGCGGGCTGCCGACTGTGGCATTCGGCTTGGTGGCGCGCTCGGGCGCCGCGTCGGACCCGGAGGACAGAGCGGGCCTTGCCCACCTCACCACCTCGATGCTCCAGGAGGGGACCTCCACGCGCAGCTCCAGCCAGATTTCAGACGACATAGAGTTCATAGGCAGCCACCTGCGAGCGGAGGCAAGCAGGGAGCACATTCTGCTGATCTCCGACGGCATGGCTTCGACATGGCGGGACGCGCTCGAGATTCTGGGAGACATCGCACTGAATCCCAGCTTCCCCGAAGATGAGCTTGAACGCGTTCGATCGAATATGCTGACCGACCTCCGCCGCGTTTCCGACAACCCGTCCACCATCTCAGCCAGGGCTACGAGGGGGGTGATGTTCGGCCCCGGAACGCCTTACGGCCATCCGCTCGCAGGGACCGAGCAGTCAATCGCCGCAGCGTCGAGAAGCGACTTGACGTCCTTCTATCAAGACCATTTCGGGCCCGAGTCGTCCACCTTCATTATCGTCGGTGACCTCTCCACTGACGAGGCTCTCGCGGCGGCGAACGAGACCTTCGGAAACTGGACCCCCTCACCTGCCCAGGAGACGGCGCCGGAACCCCATACCGAACCCCACCCACGCGCCGCCACGACGATCTACCTCGCCGACAAGCCGGGCGCGGCCCAGTCGGTCGTCCGGGCCGGACACCTGACGGTGCCGCAGCACGATCCCGGCTACCTGGCGTTGAACGTGTTGAACTACATTTTCGGCGGCCAGTTCGGAGCGCGACTGAATATGAATATCCGGCAGGACAAGGGCTACAGCTACGGGTACATGTCGAGTATCGACTGGAACCTCGGTCCCTCCATGCTGATCGCCGGAGGCGGCGTTCAGACCGCCGTGACCAAAGAGACCGTCATAGAGACGCTCAAGGAGTTCAACGACATTACCGGCGACCGTCCGGTCACGACGGACGAGTTCAACGACGCGATCGCCGGCATACTCCGCAGTATGCCGAGCCAGTTCGAGACGCAGTACCAGATCATCAGCCAGTTGACCCGGCTGGTCGCCTTCGATCTCCCGGACGACTACTTCGTGGAGTTCCCGCGAACCCTGAACGGGTTGGAGATGGAGGAGGTCCTAAGCGCAGCGGTCAACCACATAGACACGCGGAATCTGAACATCGTCATCGTCGGGGATGCGTCTGTCATCTCACCCGGACTGGAGGAGCTTGGCCTATCGGTAGTCGAGATCGACTACGAAGGGCGGCGGGTTTAGAAACAGACAGACAGGAGCAACCAATGAGAAGCGAGCATTACAAGGGCTGTGACATCATTGTGATGCGAGAGTTCGAGGCTGTCGCGGACGGCAACGATTTGCTCAATATGCTGTCCGACGACGCGAAGCCCGTGGTTTCGGTGGAGATCATGTTGCCCAACGGGTCTGAGATAAAGAATCGACTTTCGGTTGACAGCGAGAACAGCGGGATGCTGTACGCCTATCGCATAATCGACGAAATGGAGCGCAGGAAGGGGTCGATCGCGTAGGCGCTTCGCCCGTCCGCGCACGCCGGAAATGCCAATTACGTCATCTCCCAAGAACCTCCGCCTGATGGAGACATTCCGCAACCTGTTCTACACGCCGATCTACGTGGCGGTCTCCGGCGGGTTCTTGTACAGACACGGCCTCAACGTAATGTTCTCCACAATGCCCGAAGGCGGATCGGCTATGGAGATGCTGCGGTCCGGCGAAATCGACATCGCCCAGACCGGGATCAGCAGGAGCCTGATCGAGCTCGACAACGGCAATACGGACGCCCCCATTCACGTTGCCGAGATCAATCAGCGCGACGGGTTCTTTCTGGTCTCGCGTGAGCGTCATTCTTCGTGGGACTGGAGGATGCTCGAAGACGCCACACTAGCCCCCGTTGGCTTTACTCCGGTGCCTTGGAATTCTCTCAGGGCGGCCATGCTCAAGCATCAGGTGGACCTCGATAACCTGCGCCTGGTACCGGGACTCTCGGCCGCGGAAGCCGTGGACCGGTTTCGAGCCGGAGACTTCGACTACGTTCACCTGCCGTATCCGCAGGCACAGATGCTGATCGACGACGGCTCCGGGTATCTGGCGACCGCGGTAGGGCCTGAGCTCGGTCACATCTGCTACAGCTCATTCGCCGCGACGCCCCGGTTCATCGACACCAACACCGCGACCGTCCAGGCCTTCGTCGATGGATTCCGGGATGCGCTCATCTGGCTGTCCGACGCCACCGACAGCGAGGTCGTCGACCGGGTCCAGCCCTTCTTCACCGAGATCGGCCGGGACATCCTGGCCGAGTGCCTCCGTCAGTACCGCGCCAACCACACCTGGCCTGCCAACCCCGCCATCACCGAGTCCTCATTCAACTCGATGCGAGACATCCTGATCGACGGTGGCCTCGTCAAGAGTCCGCACAGTTACGACAGGCTGGTAAGAGCCGAGTTCGCGCCGAAGTAACCGACCGGTGAGACTCACTGCAACGATCGTCAACATCCGGCAGGAGACGCCGACGATCAAGTCGTTCGTCCTGGACCTGGATGGGAAAGACATTGGGTTTCGCGCGGGCCAATGGCTGGACCTGTTCGTGACTCTGGAGGGCGCCGAAGCGGTCGGCGGCTACTCCATAACTTCGTCGCCCGCTGACCAGAACTCGATTGAGCTGGCGGTCAGATGGGACGGGGGCGATCACGCGGTCACCAACTGGCTGCACACCGAGGCCCTGGTCGGCGACCCTGTGGAGATCAGCCTCGGCGGCGACTTCCACTACACTCCGGACGAGGCGGACTCGATAGTGCTGATCGGCGGTGGCATCGGCTTGACCCCATTGATGAGCATCGTCCGGAGCGCGGACGAGTTGGCCGAACGGACCAACTTGACCCTCATCTACAGCGCATCGACGCCTGACGAGCTGCTGTTCCGCGGGCGGATCGAGCGGATCGCTAAGCGCAACTCCAGGATCAGGTGCGTGTTCGCGGTCACAAGGCCGCCCGCGCATACCTGGACCGGACGCACGGGCCGGATAGACGCCGACCTGCTGCGGACCGAGGCGATTGACCTGGGCGCGCTGTTCTTCGTGTGCGGACCGCCTGACATGATCCGGAGCATGATAGACATGCTATGCGGCCTGGGCGTTCCACTCGCCCGCATCCGATACGAACAGTGGTGGTGACACACCATCGATCACGACTGCCGGACGGACGCCCTTCGTGCCGACATCACTCACCCTCGGCGAAGCATACTTTGGACCACCGCCAGTGCCGTGTCCAGAATATGACAGATACTGCGCCACTACTCGTCATTTCCGCGAACGAGGTCGCCGCCAACGTGGACCTGCGGACAGGGTAGTCCCCCACAGCCCACCAAGCTGCGGAAAACCGGGGCCTTCGTGCTGATGTCCGCGTTGGCGCTGTAGAACAGGGCCGACTCCTGATCGCCTCAGCCACCGGCCCAGCCTTCCGACAACACCTCGGCCTGCTCAAGGACGGTCAGCGTCGCCTTCTCCTGCTTGTCGGGCGGGTAGCCGTGTTTGCGCAGGATACGGCGGACGAGCACCCGCATCTGCGCGCGCACGTTCTCCCGTAGAGTCCAGTCGATGGTGACGTTTCTGCGGACGGTTTCGACAAGCTCGCGGGCTATGTCGCGGAGCGTATGGTCACCCAGGACCTGGACCGCGCTGTCGTTCGTCTCCAGCGCGTCATAGAAGGCCATCTCGTCCTCCGACAGGCCGAGTCTCTCGCCCCGTGCGTCGGCCTCCCGCATGTCCTTGGCAAGCTGGATCAACTCCTCGATCACCTGCGCCGCCTCGATGGCCCGGTTCTGGTAGCGGCGCAGCGTCTGCTCCAGCATCTCGGCGAAGGACCGCGCCTGGACCGTTCTTGCGACGGCGGGTGGCGAGCTCGCCCCTTAGCAGCTTCTGAAGCAGCTCCACGGCGAGGTTGCGGTGTGGCATCCCCCGCACCTCGGCCAGGAACTCATCCGACAGCACCGAGATGTCCGGCTTGTCCAGACCGGCGGCGGCGAAGATGTCCATCACACCCTCGGACGCCACGGCGCGGGAGATGATCTGGCGTACCGCGTGATCCAAGTCTTCTTCCGGTCGAGCCTCGCCGGGTTCCCGTTTCATCAGCTGGACGCGGACCGCTTGGAAGAATCCCACGTCGTCCCGGATTCGCACGGTCTCCTCATGGGGCACGGCCAGCGCGAAGGCCTGGGACAGCTCGCGCACGGCGCTCATGCAGCGTTCCTTGCCGTCCTCTTGAGCCAGAATGTGCTCCTGCGCCGCCGGCAGCAGTCCCAACCGTTCCTGCTGCGTACCCTCAGTCCACCTGGCCCGGTCGAAGCCGTGGAACAGGCCGCAGCACACCTCGTACTTCTCCAGCATCACCGCCACAGCTTCATCCTTGTCTATGGTGGCATCGCCGGTTCCCCCGCTCTCGGTGTAGGTTGCAACGGCGAGTCTCAGATCGTGGGCCAGGCCCAGGTAGTCCACCACCAGGCCGCCGGGCTTGTCCCTGAACACCCGGTTGACGCGGGCGATGGCCTGCATCCCCGTGACCGCGCATCGGCTTGTCCACGTACATGGTATGAAGACTCGGCGCGTCGAATCCGGTGAGCCACATGTCGCGCACCAGCACGACACGGAGCGGATCGGCAGGGTCACGGAACCGGCCGGCCAGCGCCTCCCGTCGGGGTTTGTTCCTGATGTGCGGCTGCCACTCCAATGGGTCGGAGGCCGAGCCGGTCATGACCACCTTGATGACTCCCCTGCCGTCATCGTCGTCACACCAGTCGGGGCGCAGACATACCAACTCCCAGTAGAGCTCGACACAGATACGGCGGCTCATACAGACGATCATCGCCTTGCCGTCCATGACTTCCAGACGGCTCTCGAAGTGATCGACGATGTCCTCGGCGACCAACCTCAGCCGCTTCTCCGTCCCGACAATGGCCTCTAGCTGCGCCCACTTGGTCTTGAGCTTCTCCTTGCGCTCGACCTCCTCGCCCTCTGTGGCCTCCTCGAAATCCGGGTCGATAGTCGGCTTCTCGTCCTCGTCGAGGGCCAGACTCGCCAGGCGGCTCTCGTAGTAGATCGGCACCGTGGCCCCATCCTCGACGGAGCGCTGGATGTCGTAGATGCTGATGTAGTCGCCGAAGACGGCGCGGGTGTTGGCGTCCCTCAGCTCGATGGGCGTACCGGTGAAGCCAACGAAGGAGGCGCTGGGCAGCGCGTCGCGCATGTGACGGGCGAAGCCGTCGATGAAGTCGTACTGGCTGCGGTGCGCCTCGTCGGCGATGACCACGATGTTGCGGCGCTGGGAGAGCGCCGGGTGGGTGTCGCCCTTCTCGTCGGGAAAGAACTTCTGGATGGTGGTGAACACCACGCCTCCGGACTCGACCGAGAGCTTGCCGCGCAGATCGGCGCGGTTCTCCGCCTGCGCCGGAGGCTGGCGCAGCAGGTCCTGGCAGCGGGAGAAGGTGCCGAAGAGCTGATCGTCGAGGTCGTTGCGGTCTGTGAGGACCACGATGGTGGGGTTCTCCATAGCCGGCTCGCGGATGATGGCCCCGGCGTAGAAGGCCATCGTCAGGCTCTTGCCGGAGCCCTGCGTGTGCCAGACCACTCCGATACGGCGGTCGCCGGGGTCGCCGCCCGGCTTCCGTCCCGATTCGTACCCGCCGGTCGGATCGGCAACTCGTCCGTCCACCCGTCGCAACTCGGCGGCGCGCAGGGTCTCCTCCACCGCCACCCGGACGGCGTGGAACTGGTGATAGCCAGCCATCTTCTTGGCCAGAGTCCCACTGCCGTCGTCCTCGAACACAATGAAGTCTCGGAGGAGAGCGAGCAGTCGCTCTGGCGCACAGACGCCTTCCAGCAGCGCCTGGAGCTCGGTCATGTGCGGGTCGCGAGAGTCTCGCCGGAAACAGTGCGCCAGGGTTTGAACCACTCCCGCCCGGCGGTGAGCGTCCCGATGCGGGCCTGGGCGCCGTCGGAGACCATCAGCAGCTCGTTCATGGAGAACAGGCTGGGCAGCTCGGCTCTGTATGTCTGTAGTTGCTGCCAGGCCGTCCAGATGGTGGCGTCCTCGTCCGCCGGGTTCTTGAGCTCGATGACGCCCAGGGGCAGGCCGTTGACGAACAGCACAACGTCGGGGCGGCGGGTGTTCCGGTTCTCGGTGACGGTGAGCTGGTTGACCGCCAGCCGGTCGTTGGCCAGCGGGTTGTCGAAGTCGATCACCTGTACCTGCGCCCCTCGGATCGCGCCGCCGTGCGCGCGGTACTCCACCGTCACGCCTTCGACCAGCATCCGGTGGAAGGAGCGGTTGCGGGCTTCGGTCGTCGGGCCTTCCGGGCGGGTCAGCTTGCGGAAGGCATCGTTAATCGCCTCGGCGGGGAGAGATGGGTTGAGCCAGGTGAGAGCATCCCGCAGCCGGCGTTCCAAGACGACCTGCCCGTAGTCGGACCGCTCGGCGCTGGGGGCGCCGGGCGCAATGTCAGGACCGTGGGCGGTCTGCCAGCCGAGGTCCTTCAGCCAGTCAAGGGCGGCTTGCTCGACATCGGCTTCGGTGAGGGTGGTCACGGGACCTTCCAGGGATTGATAATATCGAGGCCCAAGCCGTCAAAATCTCTGACATTGCGAGTGACTACGGCCAGGTCGTGGGCTTTGGCTATGCCGGCGATCAGAACGTCACCCATGTCGATAATGTGCCCGGAGAGACGGGCCTGCGCCCTAAGCTCAGCGGACCACTCTGCCCCCACTCTATCCAATGGCAGTATTCGGTCCTCATACGCCCTCAAGATGGTTGATTGCATCTCCGCCAAACGGCGCCGGCGCCGGCCCTGCGGGAGTAGCCGCAGGCCGTACTCCACCTCGTGTATGAGGACAGCAGGCAGCCATAAGTCCTCGTGTTCAGACAGAAAGATGACGACCTGTGGGTCTGGAGCGTCCCTCGTCAACTCCGAGATCACGTTGGTATCCAAGAGGTAACCCGTCATTGGTCTTCGTCGTCGATAAACGGGATCTTCCGGTTCGAGCTGCGGTCTGGCACCTGGAGGTTTGTCCCGCGCGGTACGTTCTCGACCAACCACTGGCCCAGGGGTTTGCGCGGCGACTGTTTCTCGTCCCATACATGGGCGGGCACTACGATGAAGGACTTGCGCGCGCCGATGCGCTGGGGGCCCTCTTCTTCCGAGAGACGAAGGATCTCGGACAGACGCGCCTTGGCCTCGGCCACGGTCCAGACTCGACTAGGCTTGGAGCCAAGCACTGTTCGAACTCCCTTCGGAAAATTGGACTGGTCTATTATAGACCACCTTGCTGGTCGTCACCAAGCGCATCCGGCGCGCCGGGCGAAATGTCACGTCCGTGGGCGACACGTCAGCCGAGCGCGGCCTGCTCGACGTCGGCTTCGGTGATGGTGGTCATGGTGGCTCAAGGGATTGGCCGGTTCGACTCAGCGGTGTAAAGTCATTGGTCATGCCAGCATCAGGCGTTCGCCCTTCGGTTCTGGAATTGGGTCGCCGAATTCCCGCGCCGTTTCAAGCCACAACTCGACGGCTTGGCTGACGTTCTCCAGCGCCGCCTCCTGCGTGTCGCCGTGGGCCGCGCATCCTGGAAGCTCGGGCGTTTCGGCCACAAACGCACCATCTTCGTTGCTCCAATAGATGATAATCTCGTACTTGTGCATTAGTCTCCCCCTTCAAGCCGGTTCTTCAGAATCATCTGCCGGACCTGTCGCACCTGGTAAGGCTTGGCGTGGCTTCCATCACGCTGCAAGTTCAACAGCTCGCGGACGCCTTCCTTCCTGAAGATATGATGACTCCCCCGTACCCGCTCAACGAATCCCAAGCGCAACAGGAATAGTCGAAGGTCGTCGAAACGGATATTCGCATCCGACCGGCCACTCAAAATCCTCTGTCGCAGCTTATCGCTCCGGTTCATCACGGATGTTTCTTGCCGTCTGAGGTACTAAACTGGGTTTCCGCGGCCACCGCTCCAGAACCACCTGTCGGTACTCGGACCGCTCGGAGTTGGGGGCGCCCGGCGCAATGTCAGGACCGTGGGCGGTCTGCCAACCGAGGTCCTTCAGCCAATCAAGGGCGGCGTCCTCAACGTCGGCTTCGGTGAGGGTGGTCGCTATTCTCATGACGGTGCGGCTGGATTTGTGGCATTTGCCGGGTTTTCTCTGTCCAACGCCCATTGGAGCGGATTGTTTACGATATACTCCCTGGCCCTGTCCAATTCGTTCTCATTTCGGATAATACGTTCGTAGTAGTTGCGCTGCCAAATCGGGCGGCCCTCGGTTCCATAAGTGAGGTTAATCTGCTTGGTCACAACAGTCTTGAATGCACCAACCAGACGGCCAAGGGGTTTCCGATTGGATCGGGTGGTTGACGTGGTAGGGGCGGTTCGCGAACCGCCCCTACTACGGGTACCGACGCCGATGATGCCATGCAAATGGTTCGGCATGACAACGTATTCGTCCAGCGTCACATAGGCGTATTGCGTTGCCAACCATTCCCACTTGTCCGCGACCAACATCCCGATTTCGCTTAGCTGCATCTGGCCATTCACAACCTCACCGAAGAGGCACGACCGGTCTTGGACGACCAAAGTCACGAAATACGCGCCCGCCTGTGTGTAGTCGTATCCCTTCGGGCGGATTGACCTGCGATGATGGCGTTCAGGGTCGTAATGTCGATTCAAGCGTCAGACTCCGCAGATCAATGTTCTTGTTGCATGAAATATCAGGGAAGGGCAGCGTTCTCAACGGTGGACTCGTTGAAGGTGGTCATTAGGCTGTGACACTTCCGCGACCATTTATAGAATGACCGTATTCTCTCCGGGGCCGCTTCCGATTCGCGCTCGGATTCTGTTCCTAATATCGAGGCGAAATTGCTCGGGCTCATTCCATAATATGTGGGCATATTGACGGGTATCAAAGTGGAGTTCTCCAATCATATCCTTGCGACAAGTGTAGATCACAGGTATCCCTAGGCCTTCCGCAAAACCGGCCTCAAAATACACCCCACCACGGACCCCGCTTTCGCCGTAGGTGAAGTCTGCCACTACCAACCGGGACCTGCGTATCTCACTCATTATCTCATCGTCAATCTTGACAACATCCTGTTTCTTGTCGATCCTCAGTGCCTCATAACCTGCGTCTTCAATACCTGGTTTAATACCCTTCTCAAATGCGTCATCGGTTTCAGAATCGATCCACATAGCTACGAACGCTTGAGTTGAAACCGTGCCCATTCCCTGATTACCGAATTCTTCAGCTCTGCTATGACCGGCAATCGTCACACTGTAAGCGTATCCACGTTGATCTAATCCAGCTACTTCCAACCATTCCTTTTGCGTCAAATATTTGAGAAGGTATTCAATCTCAGACCAGTCTGTAGACTCTGACCATGCATAGTATATGTAGTCGTTCCTAGGGATCGCAATTGGAACTCCTATTCCCTTGTCATTCGTAGCTATGGCGAGCAATCGAAGCAACCTGTCGGCGCGTGCGTGGACTGGAAGTGGCCGTTTACTCCTAGCGTGTGCGATGACCTCTTCGGTAATTCTTGGAAGCTCGACTCCATGCATACCTTGGTCAACTATCCAAGTCCACTAGTTGGTCGGGGAACAGCGCCCAGACCTCCGGCGGCAGGTACGGATTGCGGCCCTCCATCTTGGCTCGAACCGGGCCGAAGTCCACGAACCAGTCCTTGAAGATGGCGCGGGCCATCTCCTCCAGGGTCTCGTTCATCCGGCGGTTCAGCTCGATCTTGTCATCCAGTGTTCCGAGGATGTGGGCGATGGCGTGTTGCTGCTCATGATGCAGGCTGGGGAAAGGAATCTCGGCAAGTTGAGATGCAGAGACATTGGGGAAGGTCGAGCCGGTAGCCTGCGACAGCAGTTCGGGCAGTTCGACTTCAATCACACCCCGAACGAGTGGCTGAAGTGCAGGATCTTGGTGATGACGGATTGCTGCAACACCGCGGCCGATAGCGTACTCTTGGTCCGCCCAATTCATTCGGCCAGTGGTCGATCCTCGCACACAGAAGAGGATATCTCCAGGTTGAGCGCACTTGCGGGGGGCGGTAGTGAATTGGACCGGAGTCGGATGGTGAGCGCCGAATTCAGTCGGGCCGTTCAGAAGGGGAACTCCGTGATCCAATGACACTGTGTCACCTGGTGGTGATTGGCCCATGACAATATCGGCAACGTCTCCTAGAATCATGGGTCAAGCCTTGTCCGCTGGCTTGTGTCGGAAGGGGTCAATGACGGGGACGCCGGCCAGCTCGAAGTGTCTGACGTTGCGGGTGACCACGGTCAGGCCGTGCTCCAGGGCTGTCGCGGCGATGAGCAGGTCGGCGCTGTCGTGGCCAATGGCGTCGGACAGCCGACCCCAGCGCCGCGCTGCCGCAACGTCCACGGGGAGGACGTGGTCGCCGTAGAGCGCCAGCACGCTGTCCAGCCAGAGAGCCAGGTCGCGCGCAAATGTCGGGTCTCGGCGCCGCTGTTGGGCTATCCCCCGCTCCACCTCCCCCACGGACACCACGCTCAGGTAGAGGTCTGCCGTCCGTTGGGCCGCAAACCACGCCAAGAGGTTGGGGTTGCGTTCCCGTTTCCGCAGCCCCGACAGCACGTCGGTGTCTATGAGGAACATCAGACGTCCAACGGACGAAAGGGCAAGGGCATCCGCTCGAAGTCCTCGTCGTCCTGCGGCATGGCGAGGATCAGGTCCGCTAAGGAGGGCGCCATTGCCTGCTCCAGATGCCGCAGGCGCTCGTATTCCTCGACCGCCAGCACGACGACCGCGGGCCTGCCACGCCGGGTCACTCGCTGCGGGTCTCCGGCCAGCGCCGCCTCGACCACGGCGCTGAACCGGTTCTTGGCGTCCTGCAATGCCCAGTCAGTCATATGTCCTCTTCCTGTCCAGATGATGTGGCTAGATTATTGCGCTGGCTAGGAGCGCTGTCAACAGTGACCTCCTACGCCGGTCTCCCGAACCCAAGTCTTCTCAGGTTCGCCTCGATGGCGGCGTCGAGCCTGACGGCATCGGCCTGCTGCTCGCGCCATTGGGCGGTGAGGCGGGCCATCTTTCGCTCGAACGGCTCGCCGTCGTCTGGCTGCGGCTCGACGCCGACGTACCGGCCTGGGGTGAGGACATGGCCGTGCCTGCGGACCTCCTCCAATGTCGCGCTCTTGCAGAAGCCGGGGGATGTCGGCGTACTCGGATTCGCCTCTCTCCGCGCGCCAGGAGTGGTACGTGTCGGCGATATGGGAGATGTCGTCGCCGGTCAGATCCCGGTGGGTGCGGTCCACCATGTGGCCCAGCTTGCGAGCGTCGATGAACAGTACCTCGCCCCGCCGGTCCCGAAGCTTGGTCGCGCCTCCGCCGCGGCGGTTTCGGGCCAGGAACCACAGGCACGCCGGAATCTGCGTGGACATGAAGAGCTGTCCCGGAAGCGCGACCATGCAGTCCACCAGGTCAGACTCGATGAGGTTCTTGCGAATGTCCCCCTCGCCTGACTGGTTCGACGACATGGAGCCGTTGGCGAGGACGAAGCCTGCCGTGCCGGTCGGGGCCAGGTGATGGACGATGTGCTGCACCCAGGCGAAGTTGGCGTTGCGCTGGGGCGGGATGCCGTACCGCCAACGTTTGTCATCCTGGAGACGGTTACCGCCCCAATCGGAGATGTTGAACGGCGGATTGGCGAGGATGTAGTCGGCTCTCAGGTCGGGGTGGCGGTCGTTGTGAAAGCTGTCGCCGTGGGCGATCTGCCCTTCGATGCCGCGAATGGCAAGGTTCATCCTGGCCAGCCGCCAGGTGGTGTAGTTGGACTCCTGTCCGTAGATCGAGATGGCGGCCCTGGCTCTGCTGACACCGGATCGGAGTCCGGTGCGGGCGTTTCCGTTTCCGCTGGCGTGAGCGCGGATGAAGTCCACCGACTGCACGAACATCCCCGACGAGCCGCAGCATGGGTCGTACACCCTGCCGCGGTAGGGCTCGATCATCTCGACCAGCAGTCTCACGACCGAGCGCGGTGTGTAGAACTCGCCGCCCTTCCTGCCCTCGGCGAGCGCGAACTGGTTCAGGAAGTATTCGTAAACGCGCCCAAGAACGCAAGAACGTCGGTGGCCTGGGCCTCCGCGCCCCCGACCCTGATGTTGCTGACGAGGTCGATAACCTGGCCGAGCCGCCGCTGGTCCAGGGCCGGACGCGCGTAGTCCCTGGGCAGCACGCCCTGGAGCGCGCGGTTGTCGCGCTCGACGGCGCTCATCGCGGAGTCAACTATCTGGCCGATGGTGGGCTGTCTGGCCTGAGACTGGAGGTTGGACCATCGCGCGTCAACCGGCACCCAGAAGATGTCTTGGGCGCGGTACTCATCCGGATGCTCTGGGTCGGCTCCTTGGTCAACCTCGTTCTGGAGAGCGGCGTGGGCCTCCTCGAAGGCGTCGGAGATGTACTTGAGAAAGATCAATCCGAGGACGACATGCTTGTACTCGGCGGCGTCCATGCTGCCCCTGAGCGCATCGGCCATCCGCCACAACTCGGCCTCATATCCGGTGACAGCGCCGCTGTCGCCTGGTCCGCTCCCGGTCTCGGAGGGGGTCTGTCTTCGGCGTGCTGTAGTCATTGCGTCATACCCACTTTGGTCATTGCATCATGTCCAAACGTACGGTGTGAGGAATCACCTGTCAACACGAACGAGCACGTACTTATGGCCGCATCCCGCGCTGTCACGACCGGGGGGCGCTCCGCGCTCCGGCTGTCCGAGTATGCAAGTCTCGTTGACGACCCCAAAGCCGTGTGCTAACTTTGGCCCACCTTTGCACATATGGGTCGAGGCTCGGCCTCGCGAAAGGAGCGCACCGCACATGCCCCAGACCAGAGAGGCCGCGATCGTAGGCATTCACGAGTACCCGCTGAGGGTCGTAGGCCCCGGCGTCAGCGCCCTCCAGATCAAGGCCGCCTCCGCCGCCAGGGCGCTGGAGGACGCCGGTCTGAGCTGGGCCGACGTGGACGCCGTGTACGATACGGGCAGCCACCAGAGCGTCGGCGGGCTGGGGATATCCGAGTACTTCGGCATCAATCCAAAGCTGATCGACAACACCGCGGTCGGCGGGACTTCCTACGAGTTCCAGGCCAACCACGCCGCGTCGATGATCGCCGCCGGCAAGTGCGAAGTGGCGCTGCTGACCTACGGCTCCACCGCGCACTCCGACCGCCGCGCGATCGGCACCGGGGGCGCAGTCGGGGGCGGGACACCGAACCCAGCCACCAACATGGAGTCGTCCTGGGGTCAGACGCTCATCGCCAACTACGCCATGGTCAAGAACCGGCACATGCACCAGTACGGGACGACCAACGAGCAGTTCGCGCACATTTCGATCGCCACCCGAAAACACGCGATGCGCAATCCGGAAGCGGTCACGGCGATGACCGACCTGGAGTTTGTTGGCATACGCGAGCTAACGGTCGAGGACGTCGTGGATTCCCGGATGATCGCCTGGCCGCTCAGGCTGCTGGAGTGCTGCATGATCTCCGACGGCGGCGGCGCGGTGGTCATCGCCTCCAAGGAGGTCGCGGCCAGCTGCGCCAAGAAGCCGGTCTGGGTGATCGGCGGTGGAGAGGCGACCAAGTACCGCGAGAACGGCGGAGACATCACCGTCAGCGCGGGGGCGCAGTCCGGGCCGCGGGCATTCGCCGACGCTGGCGTCACACCCGATGAGATCGACATACTGATGGCCTACGACTCGTTCAGCATCACGGTCATGTGCATGATCGAAGACCTCGGCTTTTGCGCCAAGGGAGAGGGAGGCGAGTACGTCGCGCAGGGCCACCTGGTCTTCGACGACCCGCGGAAGCCGGCGATCAACACCGACGGCGGAGGGCTCTCGTCCAACCACCCGGGCGAGCGCGGCATCTACCTGCTGATCGAGGCCGCGCGGCAGCTCCGAGGCGAGTCCACCTCGCAGATCGACGGCGCGCAGCTGGGAGTCGCCGTGGGCAACGGCGGACAACTTGGCTCCCGGCACGCAACGGGCGTCACGATCCTCGCCGCCGACTAGAAAGGCGTGTCCGTATGACATCTACGCTCCGGCGTACAGAGACCAGCCGACGGTTTCATCGAGCAGGCCGAAGAGTACAGAGGCGAAGCGTCGGTGCGCATGGGCATAGACGCCATGCAACAGTACCTTTGACATCCCCGGAGGCCATCCCTCCGCCCGAAACGCCCGCTCACAGGGGGGTCACACGAAGAAGCGTCCCTTCTACAGAACGCGAGAGGACCAGATCTCCAGCGCCGATGAAGCCTGACGCCCACTACCTGAAAACAGGGAGAAGTCAATGACCGATCAACCGCTCCGACCGCAGCCCAGCTTTCCAGAACCGGACACCGAGCCGTTCTGGGAAGCGACGAAGCGGCGCGAGCTCACGTACCAGACGTGCGACGACTGTGACGAGGTGGTCTTCTACCCGCGCGCCCACTGCACCGGCTGCCTGTCCAGCCAGCTTTCCTGGAACGTCTCCAAGGGCGAGGGCGAGGTGTACACGTTCAGCGTCGTCATGCAGAACCGGCACCCCGCGTTCAAGGACCTCGGCCCGTATGCGCTGGCCTACGTGGACCTCGATGAGGGGTTCCGCATCATGACCAACGTGGTTGGGGTGAACAACCCGATCGAGGACATCAGCTGCGGTATGCGCGTCAAGCTCACCTGGATCGATCAGGGCGAGGGCAACATCGCGCTGCCGGTATTCGAGCCAACGTGATCGTGGAGGCGGCCTATGGACTTCCGATTCACGCCGGAACAGGATGAGTGGAGACAGGAAGTACGCTCCACCATCGAGTCGCTCATAACCCCGGAGCTTCGGGAAGAGATGGAGGTGGGCGAAGACGTCGGCCCCGGCCCCGAGGGCAAGGGGTTCATGCGCGCCCTCGGCAGTCGCGGACTGCTCGGCATCTCCTGGCCCACCGAGTACGGCGGCCTCGGCCGGTCGCTGATGGACCAGTACATCTTCTCCGAAGAGATCGGGGGCTTCGGCGGTCTGTACACCAACGGTACTGCTGTGAACATGGTCGGGCCGACCATACTGAACGTCGGCACCGATGAGCAGCGTGACGAGTGGATTCCGAAGATGCTCAGCGGCGAGGTCGAGTGCGCCTTGGGCTACACCGAGCCCGGCGCTGGCACCGACCTGGCGGGACTTCAGACGCGCGCGGTCGTGGATGGTGATGACTACGTCATCAACGGACAGAAGCTGTTCACCAGCGCGGGTCACTTCTCGTCACACGTCTGGCTTCTGGCCCGCACCGACACCGAGGCGCGTAAGCACCGGGGTCTGTCCGTATTCCTGGTGCCGATGGACTCCGACGGCATCTCCGTCCGTCCGCTGTGGCGGATGGACAGCGGTCGGACCAACGAGGTCTTCTTCGACAACGTGCGCATCCCACGTCAGAACCTGATCGGCGAGCCCAACCGCGGCTGGTATCACGTCGCGATGGCGCTCGACTTCGAGCGCGTCAGCATCGGGTCCCGATACACCGGCCTGCTCAAGCGGGTCAACAAGCTCATCAAGTTCGCCAACGAGACCGAGGCCGACGGCGCGCCGCTGTCCCGGGACCACCACGTCCGAACCAGGTTTGCCGAGATCGGCATGAAGCTGGAGACGGTGCGGCACTTCTCATATCGTACCGCTTGGATGATCGACCAGGGAATCGTGCCCAACTACGAGAGCTCGGCGCTCAAGATCGTCGCGACGGACCTGATCCAGGAGGTCGCCGACTTCGGGTTCGAGCTGCTCGGCATGTACGGCCAGCTCACCAAGGAATCCCCTTACGCGCTGCTCGACGGCGAGATGGAGCAGGCGTATCGCAGCGGGATATTCCTCCGGTTCGGCGGAGGCGCGAACGAGGTGCAGCGCGACATCATAGCCCGACGCGGACTGGGTATGCCCCGGGAGGGCGGCCGGTCAACACAGGACGTCCGATCACCACAGGCGGCGGCCGGGCGAGCGTGAGACTCAGGATGCACGTATGGACCTGTCTCTGACCGACAACCAGGAGATCCTGAAGAACACAGCACGACCGGTGCTCGAACGCGAGTGTCCGACATCGCTCGTTCGCGCGATGGAGCAGGACGAACGCGGATATCCGACCGACTTATGGGAGGTCATGGCGAGAAACGGGTGGATGGGGCTGCCTTTCCCGGTCGAGCACGGTGGATCGAACAACTCGCTGACCGATCTGGCGGTGCTTCTCGAGGAGCTTGGACGTGCGCTGGTTCCGGGGCCGTTCTTCAACTCCGTGGCGATCGCCGGTCTCACGATACTGGACACTGGGTCCGACAGTCAGCGGGCTGCGCTGCTCCCCGGAATTGCCGATGGCTCGCTCATCGCGACCGCCGCCCTGCTGGAGTCCGACGGACGGTACAGGCCCGAGTCGGTCCGGCTATCGGCCCACCGGCAAGGCGTCCGGCTCATCTTGAATGGGACCAAGATGTTCGTCGAGTACGCCGACTCTGCCGACCTGATGCTTGCGCCGGTGCGTACCGAAGATGGCCGAGTCGCCATGCTGCTGGTCCCAGTCTCGACCGAAGGAATCACCCGGACGCCGCTGGACAGCATAGCGCGTGATCGGCAGTACGCGGTCCAATTCGACAACGTCGCCGTGTCCGGAGACTCAGACCCTTACGGTCCGCTAATCGGCGAGCCGGACGGCGCGGCTGCCTTCAAACGGACGTTGGACCGGGCCGCGGCGCTCCACTGCGCCCACAGTCTCGGCGGGGCGCAGCACGTTCTGGAGATGACCGTCGAGTACACCAAGCAGCGCGTGCAGTTCGGGCGCGCCATCGCCACGTTCCAGGCGGTGCAACACACATGCGCCGACATGGTGATCGCCATAGACTCGGCGCGGCTCGCGACCTACGAGGCCATCACGCGAATCGAAGACGGTCAGTCCGCCGACAAGGAGATCGCGCTCGCCAAAACCCTCACGAATCACGCGTTCAAGTGGACCACGCTGGCCGCCCAGCAAGTCCACGGCGGCATCGGATTCATGGAGGAGTACGACCTCCAACTCTGGACACGGCGGGCGAAGGTCGCGGAGCTCAAGTTTGGCCCATCCTCCGGCTACGTCGAGACGTTCGCTCAGCAGATGGGGCTGATCTAGCGCCAGATCTCCAAGGCTCGCGCTCCAGCCAAACGCCCGAGTCTGAGGCCGTCAAGGTCCCGAGCCTCCTGGTCTTGATGAAAATCTTCAACTCGGCTCCCAGATTCATCACGATCTTGCCGCGCTCATGTCCCGTCGGCATAGTCTCGCAGAGCACCCCCCGGATTAGCTCTCCGCGCACTCCCTCGCTGTACAGTCGCAGCAGATCGTCGGCAGTCAGCAGTTTTGACCTTGTGGTCGTCACATCCAACTCCTTCGTTGAAACCATACAACGAACATGTTACAGCGTCTCGATCTTCTCCAGCGTCCATCCTCGCTGAAACAGCGTGGGCATGGTGGCAGTGCCATGTTCAATTGAACCGGCTCATCGCGACTTCTATGCCGTCATTCATGAGACAGGCGATAGCGTCCGCGGCTCGAACGAGCGCGTCGTTGACCAGGCCCTGGTCCGAAGCGGACATCTCACCGAGCACCCAGCCCACACGGTCGTCGCCCGGCGGCGGACTGCCGACGCCGATCCTCAGCCGGCGAAACTCCTGGCTGCCCAGCGACTCAATGATCGACTTGATGCCGTTGTGTCCGGCCGCGCCGCCCTCGGGTCTGAGCCTCAACCTGCCGGGCGGCAGCGCGGTCTCATCGTAAACGATCAGCAGTCTGTCCTGGGTCGCCTTCAGCCGGTCCAACAGATACCTGACGGCCACGCCGCTTCCGTTGACATGGGTGCGGGGCTTGGCGAGCGCGATGCTGAATCCATCGATCTTGCCTAAGCCGAGCCGCGTCGTGTCGTGCGCCCTCCGGACGTCGATCCGATGCCTGTCGGCCAGCAGATCGACAAGCCACCAGCCCGCGTTGTGTCGCGTTCTGAGGTAGTGCGGCTCCGGGTTGCCCAGTCCGACGACGATCAGATCGGGCGTTGGGAGCGGACCCTTGAGGCGTCGATTACGCTTGAACAGGTTTCTAACGAACGCCAACCGTGGGTTCCTTGTACTTGCTCAAATTTGCCACGACGGACAGCCGGGCGCACGACGACGCTGCGCCCTCTCACTCACAAGCGCTTGAGCGGCGGGGGTCACCTGAGCAGACCGTAGACCTTTTCGGGCGTCACCAGAACGATCACGGCCTTCTGGTCGATCATCGCCTGATCGTACTCGTCCCAGTCGGGATGTTCAGTGTCGCTGCACGCCATGTACACGTCGCGGAGCATGACCCTGGTCTCCTCGGCGTCCGTGTTGCCGTAGTCGAACAGGGCAGCCTGTCCTTCAACGACGGCGTACTGTCGCCAGTCGTCAGTCACCGCTAGGACAGTGCAGTTGGGGTCGCGGCGGAGGTTCCTGATCTTCTGGGATCGTGGGTACACCGACACGAAAGCCGCGTGACCGTCGTAGGCGCCACAGACCACGATGCTGGAGTGCGTCGCGCCGTTTGGCCGCCGGGTGGCGATGACGCCCCTATGGTGAGTCTCCAGGAATGGTCGAACATCCTCGAATTCCATTCTCTCCTCCGTCGATGAGCGCGCGATCCGGGCGCCGAGCAACTCCGGACAAACTTGGGGCATGAACGCATTTCAGCATACCATGATCACCGTGGAGGTCGTCTGTGGCATTGGTCTCCATGGACGACGGAACCATTCAGAAGCCGCAAACGTCACATATGTCAGGCGAGGCGTATCGTCCGTCGGTTCCGGCGCACCACAACTGCAATCCGGCGTACCGCTTGCTCGAAGTATGTGAACAGGCCGTCTCACCAGCACATCATCGTCATCCCGGCGAAAAGCCTGTCCTAGCGAATGCCAGGGCCGGTATCCAAGAGCGTCTGGGAGCGGGTATGCAATGGTCGAGTGACTTCACAGATTCACAAAACCGTCTTGGGCAGCTCCTTGGTTGGATCGAAGAAGGGTACCCGCACCACCTCAGCGTCCACAATGCCGTCCTTGGGCAGCCGGACTTTGACGCGCGTGCCCCGCCTCCAGTAGCCCCGAGGCATGACGGCCAGGGCGATGTTCGACTCCAGACTGGGAGACCAAAAGGCGCTGGTCACGTAGCCCACGTCGTCTTGGGAGTCGCTGGACTTGACAGAGTAGAAGTCCTCGTTGTACCAGACAATCGGCTCGCCGCCGACCTTCAGGCCGACCAGCCGCTGCTTGACTCCTTCTTGCTTGATTCTGGCCAGCGCCTCTTTGCCGATGTAGTCGCCCTTGTCCAGGTCCACCTGCCAGCCAAGCCGGACTTCGAACGGATTGTTCTCTATATCCATGTCCTGGCCGTATGACAGTATTCCAGCCTCCAAACGCCTGACGTGACTGGGGGCGATCACACGCAGGTTGAACTCTTCCCCCTGTTCCAGGATGTATGGCCATACGTCATCCGCATGTAGCATGGCGTCGTGCAGGTATATCTCGAACCCGACCTCGGCGGAGAAGCCTGTGCGCGAAATCGTGACCGCATGGCCGTTCAGCGTGTCGTGTGCCAAGCTGTAGTACGGGATGTCCCTGATGTGGGAGCCGAACATCTTCTCCATCAGCGGCACCGACTTGGGTCCCTGGATCTGGACGGGAGACACGTCTATCTCGTGGATGTCGACGTCGAACCTGCCGGTGCAGTTCACGCCCTGCGCCCAGAGCAGGAGGTCCGAGTCGGAGATACTGAACCAGAACTCGTCGTCAGCCACTCGAAGCAGCACCGGATCGTTGATGACTCCACCGTACTGGTTACAGAGGATCACGTAACGAGCCTGCATTGTCGGGATCCTGGTGTGTACGTCACGAGTAATCAGGTAGTCCACGAAGTCTGCCGCGTCCGGGCCTTTGACTTGGATCTGGCGCTCGACTGCCACGTCCCACATGCTGACATGTTCGGTCAGGTACTTGTACTCCTCGAACAGCCCTCCATCCTCGGGTTTGATGTACGCCCTCGGGTGGTACATATGGTTGTACGTTGTATAGGCCCAGCAGCCGGCCGCCTTTGACAGGTGCCACCACGGGGACTTCCTGATGCGGGCAGAGATCAGCATCTGGGCGTCGCTGTTCCCGCTCTGCCGGAGGTTAATCGGCAATTGGCGACGTTTTAGACTATCAATTACCAGAGTTTGTGCCACCTGAGGACCTCCAATCATACGACTCTTATGCCAATTCGACACGATGCTGCTACGTCAATGATTAGGTCAGATCAGCCGCCGCCAGAATCGCCGGGATGCGCGACTCCCACCCTATGGCCATGACGTGCGCGCCGTCGCACATGCCGCGCACCTCACGGATGAGGCGGGCGGTGATCCGGATGCTGGCCGCGACCCTGTCCCGGGCGGCGTCCATCTCGTCTATGATGCTCTCCGGCACGGTCACGCCCGGCAGATTGTCGTTCAGAAACCGCGCCATCCGCGCCGACTTGACGACGATCATGCCGGCCAGCACGGGCACGCCGAAGCCCCGCGCCGTCTCCATGAACTTCTCAAACGCCGCCGCGTCGTACACCGCCTGCGTCTGGAAGAACGCCGCCCCCAATCGCGCCTTCTCTTCCATGCGCGCAAGCTCCCTGTCCACGTCGTCCGCGCCCGGATTGGCTACCGCTCCGGCGAACAGCGACGGCGTGCCCCTGAGCTCGTTGCCGTACATGTCTGTTCCCGTGTTCATCGACCTGACAGCCTCCAGCAGCGTCTCGGCCTTGAGATCGAACACGCCCACGGCATCGGGATGATCGCCGCGACCGGGAGGGTCGCCGCTCATGCAGAGGATATTGGTGACGCCGAGCGCGGCGGCCGACAGCATCTCGCCTTCGAGGGCGATGCGGTTGCGGTCGCGGCCCGTCACTTGCAGGATCGGCTCGATGCCCCTGTCGAGCATGAGGTGAGCCGCCGCAATGGGCGCCATCGTCATATTGGCCCCAGCGGAGTCGGTCACGTTGAAGGCGTCCACCATGCCGCTCAGGGCTTCGGCGTGCCTGAGCAGGACGCCGAGGTCGGTGCCCTTGGGTGGGTTTAGCTCAGTGGTCACCACGAACCTGCCGGACCTCAACGATTCGGAAAACGTCTGCAATGGAGCCTCCTACGTCCGACGGATCACGACGTTCTTCCGTGCTCATCAGGCGATGTCGAAGGTCGTCTCACCCTTGTCCAGAACTCTCTTGAGATCGGTCGCAAAGTCCACAAGCTCAGACTCATCAGGCACGCCTGTCGAGTTGAGCTTATCTTTGAACTTCTGAAACAGCCAGTCTTCCTCGCGACCTTGGGGGAACTCGAAGAAATCCCGATCGAAGTGCGGGAGCTCACCGGGGCCGAAGTGTCCCTTGTCCATGATCGAGTACCCTTCCAGGTTCTCGGTGCCCTTTCCGAGCACCTCGCCGGTCTCGACGTAGTGCTCCATGACCGGCTTCATCCCGTACCGCTGAATCGGGCAGACTATCATGCAGACCGCGCAACCGTGGTAGGTAACCATGACCGGCCGGCAGCGGTCGTAGATGAGCTTGTTCTTCTCGACTCCACGCCACCAGACCTTGTCTCGTGCAATGGCCCGTCCCGGGCAGCGGTTGACGCAGACCTGGCATTCCTGGCAGAACTTGTGGATGCCGTAGTCTTGCGGGGCATCGTAGGTCACGGGCGCATCGGTGGTGACGAGCATCAGCCGCGACCGGGAGCCGAAGTGAGGCGACAGGAGCTGGCCGTTGGCGCCGAGCTGTCCCAGTCCGGCCGCGACGAACAGGGGAATGTATGGCCCGCTGCAATCGCTGCCATCGTGGACCTGGGCGTGGTAGCCCCTCGATCTCAGGTATTCGGCCAGCTTCAGGCACAGCGCCTGCTGGGTCTCGTAGGTCTCGAAGCGCGCGCGATCGGCCTCTGGGCTAGGCCCGGTCTGCGTCTGACGGTAGTCCTGTTCGAGCGCCAGGCAGATGGCATGTTCGTACCTGGCCCAGCGCTTCTTACCGGCGAAGGTGTAGTGGCGGTCGTGCCTAGTGAATCCGACCTCGCCGAAGCCCATCTCGCGGGCCATATGTCGGATGTCGTCCGTGAGGTCCTCGCCGGGCATGGGCGTTCCCGTAGACTCTACCTCGCCGGAGACCAGCGCGGCCTCGTACATTGGCTTCATTCGCGCGTCGTGGCCAGTTCTGAATTCGTCGAGGTCGCCCGACTGCGTCACCACTGCCCACTGACGATCGGCAGACTTGTCTATAGCTTGCGTCTCCAGCGGGTACTCCCTGCTGTAGAAAGCCACATCCACCGGGTTCTGGGGGGAGCCGGGGACGGTGGCCAGGTCTTCGGCGACCGGGATAACTACGTCAGGATCTCCGTCCATCCTGCCGGGTCTCTTTACCGCATGACTTACTGACTTGGCCACTTGATTCCTCCTTCGGCGACTGTAGCGCGGAGTGTACGCTTCTTGGGTCAGTGAGACAACCCGTACGCAGGCTTGAATCCTGCTTTTTCCACCACGCGGCGGCCGGAGCGTTAGAGACCGCCGCTCACGATGTTCGCTTCGTGTTTCATTTTGGGACTCACGCCTTCATCTTCTCGCCAGACGGATCGTACAGAGGCTCCTTCGCGACCGTCGCCTGAAGACGCTCGCCGAAGTAGAGGACGTCAACGCTCGTTCCCACCTTAGTGTAGCTCATGGGCAGGTAGCCATACACGATGCCACGGCCGATCGAGTGGCCGTAGTTGGCGCTCGTCACGTAGGCCAGTACGCGGTCGCCGTCCACGATCGGCTCCTTGCCCATGACGACGACGGCGGGGTCGTCCAGAGTCATGCAGCACAGCCTGCGTGTCAGGCCTGCGGCCCGAATCTTCCTCAGCTCGTCCCTGCCCAGGAAATCGCCCTTCCTCATCCTCACCGCGAAGCCTATGCCCGCCTCGTATGGATTGTACTCGGTGTGAATGTCGTTGCCCCACAGCCGGTAGCCTTTTTCCAGTCGCAGCGAGTCGAAGGCCCCTCCACCCGCGGCGATGACGCCGAGCGGCTGGCCCGCCTCCCACAGGACGTCCCACAGCCGCAGGCCCTGCTCGGCAGAGGCGTATATCTCCCAGCCGAGCTCGCCCACGTATGAGATGCGCAGGGCCAGCGAGGGGACCTCAGCTATCGTTACCGGCTTCGCGGTCATGTACGGGAATCCCTCGTCGGTCACGTCCTCATCGCAGACCCGGCTCAGCAGATCACGCGCCCTCGGTCCCCACAAGCCGATGCAGCATCGCCCCGCCGAGATGTCATCCACCCTGACCGATCCGTCGTCCGGTAGGTGCGATTCGATCCAGTCCAGATCGTGGAGTCCCATCGCTCCGCCCGTGACCACCATGAAGTGGTTCTCACCGAGGCGCGTAACCGTCAGGTCGCACTTGATACCGCCCCGGGGTATGAGCATAGATGTGTACGTGATAGTCCCAACGGGCTTGTTCATCTGATTGGCAGCAAGGCGCTGGAGCGCATCGAGCGCGCCGGGGCCTGTAACCTCGAACTTCGCGAAGGGAGTCAGGTCGAACATGGCCACCCGCTCGCGAGTTGCCACGTGCTCCGCCGCGACCGTCGGCGACCATTCTCGGGCCTCCCAGCCAGCTTGCGATTCGCCGGTGACGGTCAGGGAGTCGAGCAGGCCCTCGTTGGCATCGTACCATTGTGGACGCTCCCATCCCGCGTTCTCAAAGAAGATGCCGCCCAGTTCCTGCTGCCGCGTATAGAACGGTGTCAGCCGGAGGTTTCGGGGGTTAGCCATCTGCTGTCGCGGGTGGATGATGTCATATACCTCGCGGTACTGTTGAGCGGCCCGCGCCCGGACGTAGCTTCGACTGTATGCGTGAGGGTGGAAGCGTCTTATATGACACTCTCGAAGGTCGCTGGTCGACTCGCCGTTTACGATCCACTCCGCGACCGCCTTGCCAACGCCTCCGGCGTGGGTAATCCAGACGGCCTGCGCTGACCAGAACCCGCGGATCTGGGGCGATTCGCCGAGTACGGGAAACCCGTCCGGGGTGAACGAGAACATACCGTTGAACTTGCGCGTCAGCCCCACACCCTTGAGGCTCGGCAGCACTTCGCCCGCGGCCGCCATCGCACTCTCGAAGTGACGAGGCGTGAACGGCATCTCGGCGGGGGCGATCGGCGCTTCCTCATGGTCGAGAATGTCGTCGGCGTCCACCAACAGAGGCTCGTGCTGGTATGAGCCGATACCGTAGCTCTCGCCGACCTGCCGGAAGTACATTGCCTTGTCCTGATGGCGCAAGAGCGGCTGTGATATCTCTTCGGTCGCGCCGGCCAGCTCAGGAATAGGCTCCGTAACGGCGTAGATGTGCTGCATCGGCGACAGCGGTATGGGTACGCCGGCCATCCCGCCGACCCTTGGCGCCCATATGCCAGCTGCGGCGACAACAAGGTCAGTCTCGATGTCGCCGTGGGTGGTATGGACCACCGTGATCCGGCCGTCGGCGATACCGAAGCCGGTGACCTTGACGTTGCCGTAGAACGTCGCGCCGTTCTGCTCGGCCTCTCGCGCCATGGCCTCGGCCGGTCTGGTCGCCTTGGTATGAATGTCGGACGGGACGTATATCGCGCCCAGAATACGATCGGACAGCGTTGGAATCTTATCGCGAGCCTCGTCGGCGCTGAGCAGATGGGCCTCCACGCCCCAGCTCATGCCGTATCCAGCCTTGCGTTTCAGGTCGGCGAGTCGCTCCGGCGTCCAGGCCACCTCCATGCTGCCCACGGCCTTGGCGCATGGCTCACCGTCGAGGTCCAACTGTGTCCACAGGCCCACGGTGTAGCTCGCGAAGCCTGTCATCGTCTTCGAAGGGTTGATCTGGAAGACCAGGCCCGGCGCGTGAGACGTCGAGCCGCCAGTCTCGAAGAGGGGACCTTGCTCAACGACGACGATGTCGCGCCATCCGAGCTTCGTCAGATGGTATGCCACGCTGCATCCTACGATCCCCGCGCCAACGATGACCACCCTGGCGTGCTTCCGCATCGTGATGTCAGGCATGTCTCGTATGTTCCCCTGTCATATCAGGCGCAAAGCCAATTCAGTCTGATGCTAACATGCATGGAACGGTCCCGTTTGATTGCAGTTGACCATCTGTACGGGAGCGGAGGTGAAGAATTGCGACCACCTCGACGCAGATATGCGCGTTCGATATAGGTTGTATGTACAGTTGCCGTGAGCCTTGAATCCTACTTGCTGGTGGCGCCTACAGCCAACCGGCCACCAACTGCAATCAAACGGAACTTTCCAGAACGACGTCGCCGCTCTGACCGCCAGTCTTGCGGACGAGGCGGACTGCCTCGATCCGCATTCCACGGTCGACGGCTTTGCACATGTCGTAGATCGTCAGCGCGGCGACGCTGACCGCGGTCAGCGCCTCCATCTCGACGCCGGTCTTGCCGGTGGTGCGGGCAGTGGCAGTGATGTCCACCGCGCTGTCCGAGTCAGCGAGGTCGAACTCTATGCCGATCTTGGTCAACGGCAGCGGGTGGCACAGGGGAATCAGGTCGGACGTTCTCTTGGCTCCCATGATCCCGGCGATGCGGGCCACCGCGAGCACGTCGCCCTTGTCGAACGCATTGGCCTGGACGAGCGCGAACGTCTCCGGCTTCATGACGACCCTTCCGCGCGCGACAGCCTCGCGGTCGGTATCGGGCTTGGAGCCGACGTCGACCATCTGCGCGCTGCCGCTCCGGTCGACGTGGGTCAGTCCAGGTTGATGCGTATAGGTCAATGGATCACCGCCTGCAATGGGCCGGGTTGCGGTCTATCGAGGACAACCGTCGGCCTGCAATTCATACCACTCATCCACCGCGAGGTTCCTTCCGTTGGATGCGGCAACGGCGAGAGCGTCAGCCCTTTCGTTCCCAGGATTGCCCGCGTGTCCCTTTACCCAAAGCATGTTGACCTGATGGAAGTCCAGCAAATCTAGCAACCGTGCCCAGAGATCAGGATTCAACGCCCTGTCCTTGCCATTCCTGCGCCAGCTGTTCGCCCTCCACCGTTTGGCCGCTCCTTTGTTCACCGCGTCCACTATGTATCGGGAGTCGCTGTAAACGGTGACCATACAGGGCTGTTTCAAGATTTCGAGCCCCTTGATCACGGCGAGAAGTTCCATCCGGTTGTTGGTCGTCCAGCGAAAGCCACCGCTAAGCTCATTGCGGTGACGTCCAAATTGCATGACAGTACCATATCCCCCCCTGCCTGGATTACCGGAACAGGCACCATCGGTATATATCATCACATGCTTAATCTTTTTGTTCAATTTGTCGGATTCCGTAGTCTAGCTCAAAACATCTTGGTTTGAGCTTCATATTGCGCTCACAAGGATGTGGTATCCAGCTGCGTCCAATTCTTTTGACAACTGAAGTTTTGCTTCTTCAAGGTTATCTTTGAATGGTATATACAGAAGTCCTTGTATATCAGAAGGCTTTTCCATCGAGTGAGACTTTTTCAGCAAAATCGCCACTCGCTTTCTTCCCAAGAGGGAAAGTACCATGCCCAACTCCAAGACAACATTCTGGCGTGCACGAGAAGCTTTCTCATCAGGGCGACCAACTCGATGACCTTCGTCATCGGGTGTGGCTAGAACTATGGCGTACCCCACTTGTCCAGTGTACTTCTCTAGCTTTTCTATAATAGTTTGACCCTCCGACGGCAACTGATCCAAGAACAGTGGTTTCAGATCCCATCTCCGCAGAAGGGCTTCCAACTGATTTCTCGCGTTCTGGTCGTGTCCATAGACGACGAAGATTTCGCGATCAGCACGAGCGGGCGAAGTGTTCATGGAGGCTGACGCAGCATTGTCGAGCAGTTCTTTGATCTGTTTCCTATTTTGTCCCTGAATGCTATGGTTGCCATTGTCGAACACATTGACGATGGCATGGTTTTCCAGCCGGAGCTGTGTGCCAGTCTCGTTCCTAAGTCTTTTCTCGCTCTTGACGATGAACCCACTATCAGCCAATAGTTTCTTAGCGGTGTTCAGATCCATATCTCACCTCTGGCCTATCAGGTAGCACAGTGTAAACGTAGAACCCCATTTTACATCAAGCTCACCTCGTTGATCTGCCGCCTGCGGGTCAATAGCAGGGCAATCACATCTTATTTGACGTTAGCTTTGGCCAGGCCCTCCGCCTACCGGACTCTGACGATTCGGGAGTGCCGACCGGTTGGAATTTAGCTTTGGATCTGGCACGCAGGAATTTAGATGCGATTGCCCTAGGGCCAATAGAATCCGACCACCGACGATAGTGAAGGGGAGGAACAATGCCCGTCGATTACGAAAAACGCGACAGCGTCGCCTACGTCACCATCAACAATCCTCAGAAGGCCAACATCCTGGACAAGCAGATCTCCGCCGAGATCGCCGATATCTGGAAGGACATTTGGGACGACCGCGACGTGCGCGTGGCGATCCTGACGGCTGTCGGAGACCGCCACTTCTGCGCCGGACACAACCTGGCGACCAGGCCCGACATCACCGAGGACGAGCGGGAGCGTCTGCGCGCCGAGGGCGTCTTCTGGCCGTTGAGCGGCACCGTGAACGGCGCCCGGATCGGATCGGACGGTAGGCTCGGCGATCACTACCCGCAGATATACAAACCGGTCATCGGCGCGATCAACGGCTGGGCCGCGGGCGCCGGATTCTACCTAATGCTCACGTCCACCGACATCCGCATAGCGAGCGCGGAGCGCGCCCGGTTCAAGTTCGCGCTGCTCAGTCAGGGGTGGGTCGGGGGTGGCCCCGGAGCGACTTATCTCACGCGGCAGATCGCGCACGCCGACGCCATGCGCATACTCCTGATGGACGAGCCGTTCGACGCCGCTGAGGCGCTGCGCATCAACCTCATCAACGAGGTCGTGCCCCACGACCGGCTGATGGCCCGGGCCGAGGAGCTCGCCCACCACATCGCGTCGCTCCCGCCGCTCGCGGTGCGGATGATGAAGGAGCTGGCTATCCGGTTCAGAGACATTCCGGTGACCGAGGCGTGGCGGGTGCAGACGCTGATGAATGCGCTGCTGACCCAGCTCAGCGCCGACGGGGACGAGGGACGCCGCGCGTTCTTGGAAAAGCGCCCGCCTGAGTTCACCGGATCGATCAGGCAGAAGGGGGACCCGTATCCCGAGGCCGCGCCAGAGGAGCGGGCGCGCCTGGACGAGATCAGGCGCGAAGTGCTTGGCTAGCTCGTCTCGCGGCGGAGTCAGTCCGCTAATACTCAGTCGGTACAACGAAGGAATCGGGCTTGGCAAAACTGCCCTTGACATCGGTTTCTGCGATCGGTCATACTACCTGTCCGTTGTCATCGGCCCTGTGACTGAACAAGCTGCTACGCAGGGTTAAGGTGCCAGCATCTCCGACGATGAGTTGGGCGTCCACGGGGCATCCAGAAAGCCCAAGAACTGGACGTGAGGCGGGTCGAGAGACCGGTGCTGGGCTTCGGGGCCATTCTGGGATTAGAGGGTTCGAATCCCTCACTACTGCGGAGGCCCCAGTAATTGGGCGAGAAGGTCCGCCGGCGGTGGGAAGCCATCAAAGGTAGGAAGATTCGCCCCAGGGTTGTTGACACGGGTTGACAAACATCGAGGCGGACAGGCAAGTCCGCCTCTTTCTATTTTGCCCACGTCCCAGCTGCCAAACACTAACCCGGCGGGAAGATCTCCGACAGGAAGTCGATGATGAGCCGGGCCGCTACCATGGACGTGACGTCCGCGTAATCGTAGGGCGGCGCCACCTCCACCATATCGAAGGCAACGACCTTGTGGCCGCGCGCCAGGTGGACGAGCGCGTCGCGCAGCTCCTCGTAGTACAGCCCTCCGACCTCCGGCGTGCCTGTGCCCGGCGCGTGAGCTGGGTCGAGAACGTCGATATCGATCGTCACGTACAGGTTCTCCGAAGCCGGAACGAGGTCCATCGTGGCCTCCGCGCCCAGCTCCTTGAACCTCCGGGTCGTAACGACGAGGTTGCCGTCGGCGATGGCCTCGTTATAGACCCTACGACTCTCCTTTCGGATGCCGATCGAGCTTATGTTGCGGACGAACGGCAACTCGTGGCACCGCCTGATCGGGCTGCCGTGGGTGTAGAGCACACCCTGTGTTTCGTGCGTGTAGTCCATGTGGGCGTCGAAGTGGACGACATCGAACCGCTCGATGCCGGAGAGTCCGCGAACGACGGGGAACGTGATCGCGTGGTCTCCGCCCACCACGACCGGCATGGAGCCGCGCGCCACGATCTTTTCGACGACGTTGGACAGCTTCTGGAAGTTATCGAGAACGTCTGATGGGACCACCGTTATGTTCCCGCAGTCCGCCATCATGACGCCCTGAAGCAGGTCCGTCCCGCGGTCGGAATCGAAGTAGCCCGCGGCCTGCTGGTCGAACTGCATTCCGCCGTAGCCGACGTAGGAGTAGCTCCGCGCGTCGCGGACGGCGTCGGGTCCGAACCGCGCCCCGGGTCTGCCGAACGTTCCCTGGTCGAACGGCATCCCGACGAACGCCACCTGCGCGTCGAGCGTGTCGATATCCTCGCACAGCGGCGCGTCGAAAAACGTCCGGAGCCGGGGCCGGATGTCCGGCCAGCGTTCGTCCTGAATGGTGCGGTCCTGTTCAGAGGCCATGATACGATCCGCGATCCCAGGTCCCGGCTATCGGCCTACACCAGGATCGGGAATCCCGACTTGGTGCATATCTCGATCCGGTTGCCCTCGGTGTCTTCTATGAAGAAGACTCTCTGACCATCGTGGCGGGTCGTGATGTCGGTGGTCTCGACATCCTTCGAGTGCATGTACTTCTGCGCGGATTCGATGTCCTCCACCTCGAATGCGCCGTGGTGAGACGGCTCGGAAGGCGCCCCTTCGTGCTCGATCAGGTGGACCATTGTGCCGCTTGGCAGCTGGAGCCACACGATGTGGTCGGAGTCGACCTGGCTGGGGATCTCCTCGACGCCCAGAATGTCCACCCAGAACCTCGTCGCCCGCTCCCTGTCTTTCACGCAGTAGGTGAGGTGGTTGACTCTTCGGAGCCTGATCGTTCCTGTCATTCCCGACATCTTCGTGACCTCCGTCGCAGTGTCCCTGAATTGTCCCGACATCATACCAGCATTGAGGTCGTTCCAAAACACAGTGCATGTGCAGATCCGCCACCCAACTGTGTATGCGGACGAGACGCCCGCGCTTCAGGTGGGTGTTGTAGAATGCGGCGCGGGGCAGCGCTGCCCGGCAATACCGACCAAGGCAATCTGCAAATCAAAGGAGCCGAACACGATGTCCGAAATAGAGTCCAGACTCGAACAGATGGGGATAACTCTTCCAGACAGTCCCGCGCCCATGGCGAACTACGTACCCGGAGTTCGGACCGGAAACCTGCTGTACCTGTCCGGCCTGGGACCCGCGTCGCGGGCGGATGGCACGACGCCGTCCGGAAAAGTCGGGCGCGACCTCACCACCGAGCAGGGCTACGAGGCTGCCAGGCTCACCGGAATGAACATCATCGCGCGGATGAAGGGCGAGCTAGGCGACCTGGACAGGGTGAAACGGGTGGTCAAGCTGCTGGGAATGGTCAACAGCGACCCCGAATTCAACCAACAGCCCGCGGTGATGAACGGATGCTCCGATCTCCTGGTCGAGGTGTTCGGGGACAGAGGCCGGCACGCTCGGTCAGCCGTCGGCATGGCATCTCTGCCCAACGACATTCCGGTCGAGATAGAGGTGATTATCGAGGTGCAGGACTGATCGCGTCTCCGCTTTGAGGCGGCTCCCCCGCCGGGGACGGCGGCCGTCCGCCGACTATGCGAGCACCTGCATCGAGTAGCGTGACTGCATCAGACGGCCCTCGTCGAACCGCGCGAGTCCGAGCCCGGAGATGTCGATGCTCGTCGCCTCTCCCTCGGTAATCAGCTCGGACATGACGGCGCCAATCATCGGCGACAGCTTGAACCCGTGCCCGCTGAATCCCACCGCGACGTGGAGGCCGTCGATTCCATCGACGCGGTCCAGCACGGGATGCCAGTCGGGCGTGATGGTGAACAGGCCGCTCCATCCTCCTCTGAACAGGGCATGGGCCATCCCGGGCATCCGGCGGACGAGCTTCTGAAAGGTCTGCTCGACCATCGGCATGTCCACTCCCTGGTTGAACGATTCCGGGTCTGACTCCTCATCTTCGCCCACGCCGATGAGGGTCAGATTGCCGATGTCCGGGCGCGGGGACATGTCGTTGACGACATCCCCGATGATCGGGTGGTCAGGAACGACGTCCTGCGGTCTGCGGAGCATAATCACCTGGTGGCGGATGGGACGCAGCGGGACATCGACTCCGATCGACGCGAGTAGAGGTCCGGCCCAGGGCCCCGCGGCAACGACCGCCACCGGGGTCTCGATCCGCCCATTCCGGGTAAGGACCGCTGTCACCCTTCCCGCCGTGATCTCGATCCCCGCAGCAGGCGTCCCGGACATCACGCGCGCGCCGCTCTCACGGGCGGCGTTGGCGTATCCGGTGGTGACAGAGTAGGGGTCGGCGTATCCGGAGTCAGGCTCGTACGCGAACGACTCACCCTCCCCCGGTTCGATCATCGGAGCGATCTCACGCACGTCTTCCGCGGTGACCGTGGACGTGTCCACGCCCACCGACCTCTGCATATGGACGTTAGCCATCATCGCGTCGCGGTCTTCCGGACCGACGATGATGAAGTAGCCGGTCTTGGTGTATCCGGACGGGACGCCGACGATCTCGGTAAAGTCCCTGAATACCGCGAGACTGTCCCAAGCCAGCCGCGTCGTAACCTCGTTGGAGTAGTGCATCCTGAGAATGGCCTGGGAGCGGCCGGTCGAGCCGGACGCCAGGACATCGCGCTCCAGCAGTACCGTGTCCGTTACTCCGCGGCAGGCGAGGTTGTACAGAATACTGCACCCCATCACACCGCCTCCGATAATGACCGCGTCCGCAGTGTGCGGCATGTGATGCTCCTCGTCTCTATTGTGGAGTAGGGGGCCTGACATACGCTCCCGGAACAGGGTACTCTCTATTCTTCACCGGGAATGTACGGGATGAATCCCTTCTCGAAAGCGATCTCCTGTACCTCTCGGGGCATATGGCGGACATCCACAACCAGACCATTCACCTCGACGATCCATGCCAACGGGTGCCTATCCAGCCGACTTGGTAAACACCAATCTATATCAAGCCGTCTCATTTTGAGCGCATCACGAATGACACTGGACTTGTTGCCCGCCGTACTCTGCTTGACGCCGAACCAGTCACATACCTCCGCCGAGCTCAGATGAGGGTCCTGGCTTCGGTCGCCCAGGAAGTTGACCCACCCCACCGCCAGCACGATTCCACACGCCCAGATGTCAATTCGGCCTCTCGCCAATGGAGAGGGGCGCTTCCTGCACAGGGCCGCAGTCGCTTCACGAACCAGCCGGTTATACTCCTCGTTCAAGCGCTCCTGGCAGAACTCATCGGTAAGGGCCACGATGTCGTCAAATTTCGGGCGCATCTTGTTGGGGACTCTTTCTGACCGAACGGTTCTCGCCATATCCTCACACCTCCCGACTATTCTACTATTCTCTGAACAGCATGTCGGGGGTGTTCGTCGATTTCATGGCAACACATATGGGCAAGTTTGAAACCTGACCCTACAGGGCGTAACGGCGCTATTCACCATTCTCTTTGGGGGTGGCCGGGGCTTGGGCGGGGCGGCCGGGACTTGGGCAGGTTTGAAACCTGCCCCTACCGAATATCCGCATGGGGGGATCAGGGGTCGTCGAACTTGCCGGTGTAGCCGCCGGAGTAGGCGCGCGGGTCGCCGTCCGCGGCGAGCAGCGCCCTGTATGCTCTCGCTTTGACCTCTTCGATCTCCTCCTCGGTCGCTTCTCTGCCCCTACGTCTGTCCTCTTCGGTGGCGCTGTCCATGATCTTCTGGATGTGTTCGTTCAGCTCGCGCTGGGCCGATTCCAGCCACTCGGGAGTGCCGGGGATGTCCTCCGGGGGGATCTCGTCGGCGGGGTCTTCGGGAGGATCACAGTCCACGCCGAGGGTGCGGTCGAGGATGATCTGCGCGGCGTCCACCCGGTGGCAGGCGCTCACGGTCTCATCGTCGGGGTCGGCGTCAAGGATGCCCACGAGAACGGTCACGAGGGTGTTGCCGTCGTCGGTGACGGTGTGGATGTATTCCTGGGTGTAGGAGACCAACTCCGACCTGAGGTCGTCGTGGTCGTGGTCCTCGGTGAAATGCGGCGGGTCGTCGAAGGTCGGCGGATCATCGAAGGTCGGGGGAGGGCCGAGGGAGTCGTGCAGCGAGTCGTCGAGTCGCGTGACGGTCCCGGACACGGTCGCGCCGTTACTGCGTGAGGGTCCGACGGGTGTCGTGGAGTCCCTGGCCGGTGTTGGCCGGTGGGTGTTGGTGGAGGGCGCGGAGTTGGAGCAGGTGCGCCTGGGGGCTTTGCCGAATCCCCTGTCGAGTAGGATGCGTGTGGCCCTGATGCGGCTGCGCGTGCTGGCGCGAGGGGCGTTGCCCTGCGCGATGTCGTGCAGAGTGTCGACGACGCCCCGGATGTCCGTGGTCGCGTCGCGCATGGCGACGGCGAGGGTGCTTGGCATGTTGTGTTGGGTGTGTGAGCACATGGGTTTTTCAGGTATCAGGTGTCAGGTGTTCGCCTCTGAGTACGTATGTTCTACCGTAGGGTATGGAAGATGGGGTTGTCAAGGGTGAATTGTGGGTAGGAGCTGTTTCACAGGTCCGTTCCCCAGGGCATTTGGCATGTGGGCGGGTTTGAAACCTGACCCTACAGGGTATTCAGATGCGGTGAAGACGACGGCGCTCGTTGTAGCCCGTTTGAACCGCGTGCTATAATCTCGCGGATATCCCGTGCCAGTTTCAGGAGAACGGTTTGACTTCGCAACGGATACGCGACTACGAATTAGTAATGATCCTCAGCCCGGAGGCCACCGAGGCCGAGGCCGCTGACACCGTCAGCCGGATCTCGGGCATGATTACGGATGGCGGCGGCAACATCGCCAAACAGGACAACTGGGGAGTCAGGAGACTCGCCTACCCTATCCAGCGATTCATCGAGGGCAACTACTTCATCACCCGCTGCACGATGGAGGCGCAGGCCGCAGTCGAGCTGAACACAACCCTGAACTCCTCACAGGACGTGCTCAGATATCTCGTGTTCAGACTCGAGAAGTCCGAGCTTGCGGCTATCGAGGTACAGGCCGAACGGGAGCGCGCCACGCGACAACAGGCCGAAGCCCGGGCTGCCGCCGAACGCGCGGCCAGGGAGCGGGACGAGGCACGTAGGGCCGCAGAGGCGCAGGCCGCAGCGATGGCTAAGGAGAACGCCGCAGCGGAGGCGACTGCCGCATCAGCCGCAGAAGGCGCCGCGGCAGAGCAACAGGACACATCCGCCGAACCGGCCGCGGCCGAGGGAGCGGTCGAAGTGACTGACCAGGAAGAACCGGCAACTCCGGACGAATCGGATGAGTCACAAGCCGGCTAACGCCAACAGAGTAGTTCTAGGAGTCAAGCCATGAGCCTCAACAAGATTCTGGTCATTGGCAACCTGGGTTCAGACCCGGAGATGCGCTACATGCCGAGCGGAGACGCCGTGACCAACTTCAGAGTCGCTGCCAGCAGACGGTACAAGACCAGAGACGGTCAGCAGGTAGAGGATACCGAGTGGTTCCGGGTCAGCGCGTGGCGCCGACTTGCGGAGTTGACCAATCAGTACCTGTCCAAGGGCAGTAAGGTGTACGTAGAGGGCCGGCTGAGCAGCAGGACATGGCAAACTCAGGACGGCCAGACCCGCTTCTCAAATGAAATCGATGCCTCCCAGGTGGTGTTCCTGGACAGCCGCGGGCAGACCTCCGGCGCGCCCGGGGAGCCGCCGCTCAGCCCGCCGGACGATGACGACGAGTTGCCCTGGTAGTTGAAAAACCGAGTAGAACTCACCCCGGCCGGGTCCGGACGTCGCATCGATCGATCGCACCGCTCCTTCCTGCCGGCCCAACGACATCCGCATACGCTCAAGACGACGTAACAAAGGTGAGTGGAAATGACAACGCAGACTAACCGACCATCATATACAGGCTCAAGGCCACCATACACAGGCACAGGTTCGAGGCCACCGGGGGGCCCTTCAACCGGCTCCAGAACTCCCGGTTACAGGCCGGGCGGCTCAGGCCCACCCGGATCGAGGGCGGGCGGTTCAGGTCCACCCGGATCACGACCAGGCGGCGGCAGGCCGGGCGGCGGCGGGCCAGGCGGCGGGCGTTTCGCAGGCCGGGGCGGTGGCCGGCGAGGACGACCACGCTACTACAGCCGCCGGAAGATCTGCGGCTTCTGCGTGGACCACATCGAGTACATCGATTATAAGGAAACCGAGCAGTTCCGCCGGTACATGACCGACCGCTGGAAGATCGAGTCGAGACGGAAGACGGGTGTATGCTCGAAACATCAGCGCGGGCTGGCAAACGCCATCAAGCGGGCGCGGCACCTGGCCCTCATTCCGTTCAGCCCTGATCACGACGGACCACCGATGAGGTGGTCAAGGGATCTCCCTCCCCACCGGCGGATGTAGCTTTCCGACCGGTGTCGCGGGGAGCGACCGTTACGGGGTACACAAGTGGTTGATGAAGCACAGGAGGCGCCGTCCCGCGGGACGGCGCGACGGGACAGCCGCAGGCTCGCGGCCGAGCTCACGCCGGAGGAGCGCCGCAGGCGCAGGTTGGCGCTGATTATCATTGGCGTGCTTCTGCTCGCAATAGTGGGCATAGTAACCGCCGGTTACGTGATCATATTCGTGCTGCCGCCGCAGCAGCTAATCGTTCGCGTCAATGACGTCGTGTACACGCGGGGCGATATGGTCAAGTTGCTCAGATTGCGACAAAAGTCCCTCGAGCTGACCAACGCTCAGCAGTTCAGAACCACCGACGACATCTTCCATGCGCTCCAGGTCATCGTCGAGAACGAGGTCATCTCACAGTCGGCGCCCAGTCAGGGCATATCCGTCTCCAGAGAAGAGGTCGATAATTCCATCCGCGTGACACTTGCGCCAACCGAGAACGAGTCACGCGGCAAGTCCGACGCGCAGATCGAGCGCGAGTTCCGCGAAAGCTACCGGCAGTTCATCAATACGGCCCAGGTTAGCGAGGCCGAACACCGCGACCTGGTCCGGAAATCCATACTGCGGGAAAAGGCCCGTCAACTGGTCGGCGATCAGGTCCCGGTCTACGATGAGCAGGTGTACCTACACCGTATCGCGATGGGCCAGCAGGGCGAGATCGACATCATGCAGACGAAGCTCGCCGACACGATCGGCGACGACCTGAGTCCGCTGAACATCCGCGTCGCGGTCCGGCAGATCGCCAGGGAGTTTTCCGGCGACCCCGCGACTGTTCAGAACGCCGGGGAGGTTGGCTGGATCCCTCTCGGAGTCATCGAGGACTACGAGAGGAGCTTTTGGGACCTGGAAACCGGAGAGTTGTCAGATCCGACTCCCAATATCGAAAACCCGCAGGTGGTGCTGTTCTTCATCATCTCAGAGCGGGACGAAAACCGGGAGATCAGCCGGCGCAACCGGGAAACGCTCAAGACACGAGCACTCCAGAACTGGGTGAACCAGGAACGCCAGAACCACGATGTCTTTGCGACATTCGATTCCAAGATCTACGCATGGTTCATCGATCAGCTCAGGATCAGCGCGAGCACTACCCCGACTCCTGTGTCCAACCCGCTGCAGAACCTTCTCAGTGGCAGACAGTAGTCGCATCCGAATCCGACTACGAAACAGCGGCGCCCTCCATGCCTGCCGCGGCGCAGCGGTCCTCCGCAGCGAATGCCGTCGCCCAACCGGCGCGGACCCCGACAGCATGTGGATACGAAGCTCCGGGCAATCGTCAGCGCATGGAAGTGACGTAGTCCCGCGCCCCGGCACTGCCCGCCGCTGATCCTTATTTGATACTTCGATCCGGAATGAGTCGTTAGCAGAAAGGTCCGCCGTGAGCAAAGACGCCGTTGGAATCGGGCTGCTGGGCATGGGGGTTGTGGGTGGCGGAGTCGCGTCCGTCATCGACAGGAAACAGCAGCAGCTGGCGGATATCGTGGGCTGCCCGATCGAGCTCAAGGGCATCCTCGTCAGGGACCCGGCCAAGTCCAGGTCCGCCGATGTCCCGGCGGGGCTGATAACCACCGACGTCCGGGACATCCTCGCCAACCCAGAAGTCGATGTGGTGGTCGAGCTCATGGGGGGGCAGACCCCCGCATACGACTACATTACGCGGAGCATCTCGCTTGGCAAGCACGTCGTCACCGCCAACAAGGAGGTCATGGCGCGTCAGGGACCGGACATTCTGACCGCGGCCCGCGAGAAAGGCGTGCAGGTGCTCTTCGAAGCGTCGGTAGCTGGGGGCACGCCGATAATCGCGCCTCTCATCAGGGACCTGGTGTCCAACGAGATTGTCGCCATCCACGGCATCATCAACGGCACGACCAACTACATCCTGACCAGGATGGACCAGGAGGGGGCCGACTTCGGGGACACGCTCGCCGAAGCGCAGCGGCTCGGCTACGCCGAAGCAGACCCCACCAACGACGTGGAGGGGATCGACGCCGCGTACAAGTTGGCGATCCTCGCGACCCTGGGGTTCCGCGCTCGGGTGAGGGACACCGACGTGTACCACGAAGGAATAGCGCGGCTGACATCCCGCGACTTCCAGTACGCTCACGAACTCGGCTACGCGATCAAGCTGCTTGGCATCGCGTCCGCTGACAACGGCTCTGTCCAGGTCCGCGTACACCCGGCATTCGTACACCGGGACTCCATGATCGCCAACGTGGACGGTGTACTGAATGCCGTGGAGATTCAGACCGACCTAGCCGGCAAGCTGCTGTTCCACGGCGCCGGAGCGGGCTCGATGCCGACCACCAGCGCGGTGGTCGCCGACATTGTGGACATCGGCCGCAATCTGGCGGGGAACGTGGTCCCGCCCCCACTGCAGAAGCTGTCCGACGAAGTCCGGCTGAAGCCCATGTCCGAGCTCGAAACGAGGTACTACGTGCGTCTGACCGCGGCCGACCGGCCGGGCGTTCTCGCCCAGGTCGGCGGCGTTCTCGCTGAGCGAAACATCTCGATCGCTTCCGCCATCCAGAAGGAGACTGACGAGGTGGCCCAACGCGCCGAAATCGTACTGATGACGCACCGGGCCAACGAAGCGGCGATGCAGGATGCGATTCGCGAGCTCGAATCCCTGGAGTCGGTCGCCGAAGTCGGAAACATGGTCCGCGTGGAAGAGTGGTAGCAAGGCGCCTCACCGGACGTAGATCGCAAGACGGCTCCCAACACTCATCTCCGAGACGCGCGGCAGTCCTTTCCGCTCCTCGACCAATTCCTCAGCTATAGGCAGTAAAGCCGCTGGAGAATCAGCGACTGAGCCTATATCCTTCATCCGCGAATCCCAAGCTCCGAGGTGAGGACTTATGTCTGCGACTTACTACACGTGGAAACGTTGAAGCTCGTGCCGCAAAGTGAAAGCGGGGCTTTCACAGGCCGGTATTGAACTGAACGAGCGCGATTTCTTTGCCGAGCCGTTCACTGTGGACGAGCTGAGGAGCCTGATCGGATCCCGTTCCGTGGCAGACTACTTCTCCTGGAGGTCGCCGTCGTTCCGCAAAACGGGACTGAGCCGGGAGGACCTCACAGAGGACCGGATGCTGGAGTTGATGGTCGATGAACCGCGCCTGATCCGGCGTCCGCTGGTCCTGACCGGGGACGGCGAGCTGATCGTCGGGACCGACAAGAAGGCTATGGCAAATGTGCTGAGCTAGGGAACCTCTGAACAATTGGGAGTAAGTCTGATTGATCGGAGTGTAGCGGTCTGGAGGTATCGTCCAGCACTCATGGGGAAGGGTTTGGCACTCTGAGTGAAGATCAATCGTGGTTATTATGGCCTTGAACCGGCCCAGTTTGCGGTTCTCGGAGCGCTCTGGACGCTCCGCTCCCCACCCTATCCTGCCATGTAGCGCTCGGCTCTGATCAGGTTGGTCAATCCCAGCAGCACAGCCAGGCGTTGCGTGTTCTTTCCAAGCCCACGATAGCGTACCTTCGCGTAGCCAAAGTGCCGCTTCACGTACAGGAATGGATGCTCCACCTTCGCTCTCACCGATGCTCGGCGCTTCTCCACCAGCGCCTCCTCGCTTCCCACCGCCAACTGCCGACGCTTGCCTGGCTTCATCGCCATCTGCCAATCCACCCGCCGCTCACGATGCTCGGCGCGCTTGCCAACACCCTGATACCCAGAGTCACCCCACACTCGCGTTTCTCCACCGTGCAGCAGCCGATGCGCTTCGGTCACGTCATGCACGTTCGCCGATGTCGTCGATACGCTGTGTACCATGCCCGTCTGAGAATCCACGCCAATATGCACCTTCATCCCAAAGTACCACTGGTTGCCCTTCTTGGTCTGGTGCATCTCGGGGTCTCGCTCACCGGCCCGATTCTTCGTCGAAGACGGCGCCTCTATTATGCTCGCATCCACTATTGTCCCCTCCCGAAGACGCAGTCCACGCGACGCCAGATGATCGTTGATCTCCTCGAACAGACCCTCACCGAGGTCGTGGGTGTCCAAGAGATGTCGGAAGTTCAGGATCGTCGTCTCGTCCGGCAGCGGTCCGCACAGTCTCACGCCCACGAATCGTCTGACCGACTCGATCTCGTAGAGCATGTCCTCCATCGCGGGGTCACTGAGATTGTAGAACAGCTGCACGCAGTGAATCCGCACCATCACCGACAGATCATAGGGACGACGCCCTCTGCCCGGCTTCGGATAGAACGGTCGGATACGGTCCTCGATCCGCTCCCACGGAATCAGACCGTCCATGCGTTCGAGAAATCTCTCCCGGCGGGTCTTCCGCTTCTTGTCGTCGTATTCGAGGTCCGCAAATGTTCTCTGATCCACCAACTCTCACTCCAACGCCGTCAGGGTTTACCGACGCACACTACTATGCCACAATCCCAGGGACTTATTCAGAGCATTCCTAGGGGACGGCTGCTCCAACCCCCAGAGCCTGTATCAGTTTAGTCGGTGTGTATGTCGGATGAGGTTTCTGAGGGAGCGCGTCCATGGTCGAGAGTTATGCGGTCCGCTCAACGCGGGTACAGACGCATCAGCCCAATCGCTCACTCGTGTCTTGCGCATAGTTTGACGGCGCCGGGCTGAGGGTGGGTCAGGTCCAGATCGCTCCGAACGCCGATGAGACCGACTGCGACAGAACTCTGCCAACTCACCGTTCCGATTCAACTCAATCACCTTGACCATCCGGTGCGCTCCCCGTATCGTCCAGGTCATACCCCGCTTCTTCATTCGGTTCGCCGTGGTCTTGTCCCCATTACTCTCCATGGTTCCCAGACTCCGAGCCTCCGACGGAGCATTGGGGACCCGGTTGCGCCAGTCCATACCTGTTATCACGTTGGACTCGACATACTCTCTGTCCCGGATGGCCGTTGTGGTCTCGGCGGGCAAAGCCGCAGACATCAACGCACCAGCGAACGATTCCGATCCTGAGCGTATAGCATCGTAGATCGCCTTTCCGAGCTTCCTGCCGTAGCCACGGCCACAGGCACGAGACAGGTGGAAGCCGTCCAACTGGAAGATGGCGTTGCCGAACTCCTCTGCGCCCCGACGTATCCAGTTGGCTCCGTCGCCACCCACCACGAACAGCTTCACCCGATCCAGTGCGTACTGCTTGGCCCACTCCAGGCTCGCTCCCTCCCAGAACGGCATCTGTTCTGATGCATGTCCATACACACGCTTGTCCACCAGTTCATACCTGTCATCACCCACACACCGCCACCCTCGATACGCTATGCCGCTCTTGACCTCGTAGCGCGTGCGCTCTTCGCGTTGCAGATGCACCCATACACCGTCCGCTTCTGTGTAGAGAACGTCCGTCTGCTGCTGACCATCACACACATCCTCTCCACGCTCGAAGCACGCTTCCCATCGACTGCGCTCATCATCCATCGCGCTCTGTGCAACACCGCTCAGTAGCCGATGCACCGTCATCGGTGACAACACCCCGGCCGTCAGGTCGCTCACCATCTCGACCACCATCCGAAAGGGCGCCACACTTGCCATGGCCACAACGCTCTCTGTCAGCGACGGAGTTGCCTGCTGGCGAGGCTTCCACCCCAGGTGTTCGTCCAGCGCGAATAGCGTGTTCCCTTCATCGTCACGGTACATTCGGCGTCTGACCACCACATCACCAAACCGAGTCACCACAGTCCGCTCACGAAATCCCTCCACTCTCAAGCCCTTCGGCCTCAAGCACAGCAACTCATCGTCCAGAGCTTGGAGTCTGAGCCTTGCCTGCTCGCAAGCATAGGCGCATCCCTCACGGTAACTCTCCTCTTCCCAATCGACACTCCGGGAGGTCTGGTCTTCATTGTCCCGCTGCGCCACGCTGTGTTCCGCCATCAGTCTCGACCCATCCTTTTGGTTGTACTTCCCTCTAGGATAAGTCTATGACTGGTGGCTACCGACTAAACTGATACAGGCTCCAACCCCCACCTCTGACTTTCCAGCCGGACGACTTTACCGTACTATCCTAGGCAACGTCGTGTGGCAGCGAAACCATCCAGAAGACGGGGTACAAGCTATGATGATCGATCTTTCCGGCAATGTGGCCCTGGTTACGGGCGGCGCACGTGGTATTGGACGCGGGATCAGCCTGGTCCTGGCTGAGCAAGGCGCGGACGTCTCAGTCGCGGATCTGAATACCGACGGCGCTGCGGAAACGGCGGCCGAAGTCGCGAACATGGGGCGACGCGCAATAGCCGTGCCGATCGACGTGACCGACAGATCGTCCATCGATTCGGCGGTCGCTACGACGCTCGACCAGCTCGGCAGAATCGACATCCTCGTCAACAACGCGGGCATCATAGGGTCCGGCGAGTGGTGGGAGCGCGAAGTTCCGAACGACGACGACTGGAACCATACGTTCCAGGTCAATGTTCTTGGTATGGCCAATGTGACGCAGGCTGTCCAGAATCACATGATCGAACGTGGGTCCGGGCGGATAATCAACATTGCCTCAATCGCCGGACGCCAGGGAAGCCCGGAGATACCACACTACTCCACGTCGAAAGCCGCTGCCATAAGTTTGACCCAGTCCTCCGCCCATCAGCTTGCGAGGCACAAGATCACCGTAAACGCGATATGCCCGGGCCTTCTCTGGACGCCTATGTGGGAGTCCATTGCCCGGCGACGCTCACGGTTCGGCTCCACACAGGCGGAAGTCCGGGGGATGCCCGGACGTGAAGTGTTCGAGCAGATCGTCGCGGAGACGATGCCAATGCAGCGGGAGCAGACGCCGGAGGACATCGGCAAACTTGCCGCATTCCTGGCCTCGGACGACGCGAAGAACATCACCGGCCAAGCCATAAACGTAGACGGCGGCCTGCGGATGAACTGACCGTACCATTTCTTGAGGGCGCGAAGTCGTGCGCTCGCCTCTCGGCTCCGAACGAGGCCATATCGCACTCAACCGGGAGGCTGTCAGATCACTCCGTCGGCGCGGAGCTGCTCAATCCGGTCGCTGGACAGCCCCAGCTCATCGCCGTAAACCTGCTCGTTGTGCTCACCCAGGAGAGGACTTCTGAACGTTCGCCACGGTGTGCGGGTCATTATGTAGGGACGCCCGGGATAGGTGTACGACTCCCCCAGCTCCGGGTGTTCCACTTCTTGGAAGAAGCCGCGGTCCTCCGCAAAGTGTGGATCGTCGAGCGCCTCGTCCGGTGAGCGAATGACGCCCCAGGGGAACCGCCGCTTCTGGGCGCCGCGATATATCTCATCAGCAGTGTGCAAGGAGATAAAACGTTTCACCACGTCGAAGGCGTGGTCCACTTCGGGACCGGAGCGAACGCGCATGACCGCCATGTCACGGTACTGCTCGTCGGTGAGGTCTTCAGCCATCCCCTCTGAGTTCATCCACGTCACCAGAGACAACCACTGGTTCAGGCTGGTGAACACCGCAAAGACATTTATGAGCCTGCCGTCGCTGGTTGGACACAGAGTCTTGGGTGTCGGCTGAGCGCCGTGGTGTCGACCTGTCTGCCGCCGGACGACTTCGCCACTGTAGATGTAGATCGGCATCGCGGCTTCCGTAGTGCAGGAGCACGCCTCATGAATCGAGGCGTCCACGTGCTGGCCTTCTCCGGTCATATCCCGCCAGTTCAGCGCCATCAGGGTACCGATGGCGGCATAGTGGGCGGCGGTCATGTAACCGTGACCACCACTGGGACGGATGGGCGGCGACCCCGGCACGTCGTCGTACCCGCAGCTGTGCATGACCCCTCCCATCGCCAGGGCGACGAGGTCAGATGTCTTGTAGTCCCGGTACGGCCCATCCTGTCCGAACGCCGTGATCGAGGTCATCACCAGCGACGGATTGACGGAGCTTAGCTGCTCATACCCAACGCCCAGGGAGTCGAGGTATCCAGGGTCGAAGCTCTCGAGCACAATATCGGCCTTCCGGACCAACGCCTTCAGCAACTCCTGTCCCTGGGGCGCGCCCAAGTCGAGCGTTACTCCCTCTTTCGCAGTGTTGAACGCCCAGAAGAACAGGCTCTGCTCGGGGTTGGGAACATCGTTGCGGAACGGGCCGACATCCCTCGCATGGTCACCACCCGGAGGCTCCACCTTGATCACCCGCGCGCCCATCTCTCCGAGCAGCTTGCCGACAAGCTGGCCCTTGTCATCGCAGAGGTCGATTACCGTCAGGTCCAACAGAGCGCCCGGAGTGTTGGTCGAAGCAGGCACTAGACCGCCCCCTCCACCATGAGCTCGACCATCTCCTCATCGGCCACGCCCAGAATATCTTTGAACACGAACTCGCTGTGCTCGCCGAACAGGGGCGATGCGCGTCTCAGCTCCCACGGAGAGCGCGACAGCCGCATCGGCTGTCCCTCAAACTTGTTGAGACCGAGTTCGGCGTGTTCGATCTCAGGGAGAAAATCGCGGTGTCTCAGCTGCGGGTCTTCGTCGACCTTCTCCCTGGGAGACTGCACCGCGCCGGCGGTCACGCCCGCGTTCTGAAGCAGGTACATTACCTCGTGCGGGGTATGATCCACCGTCCAGGTCTCGATCAGCCTATCCAGAGCGTCCTGATTTGCGTATCGGCGTTCGTTCGTAGCGAACCGCTCATCCGCGGCCCATTCCGGCGATCCGATCGCACCGACAAACGCATCCCACTCGTCATCGCTGAAGACCGTGATCGCGCACCACCGGTCATCACCCTTGCAAGGATAAGTATTGTGCGGAGCCACCGCGTATTCGGGTGAACGGTTTCCCGGGGGATTGCCGTTATTTCGGTAAGGTCGCCCGTTGACCGTTCTGTCCAGGACCGCCGTACTGGTGAGCGCCATACCGGCCTCGACCTGGGACACATCTATCCACTGACCTTCACCAGTGCGGTTCCTATGGTGAAGCGCCGTAACGCAGGCCATCGCGCCATAGTATCCGGCGGTATGGTCCATGTACGAGAAACCCCACCCCGCAGGCTCCTCACCGGGAAGGCCGGACATATAGGTCAAACCCGACAGGGCCTGGGCGGTCGGCCCCCACGTCACGTAGTCCTTGTCGCGGCCCGAATGGCCGAACCCTGACAGACTCAGGTAGATGACGTCGGGCCGGATTCGCCTCTGCGCGTCGTAGTCGAGACCCCACCTCTCCAGCACGGTGGCGCTGAAGTTCTCCACGACGATGTCCGATACCGAGATGAGGTCCTGCAGCAGCTCCATACCACGAGGGTGCATCACGTTGAGGGTGACACCGAGCTTGTTTCTGTTCAGATCGTTGAAGAAGCCACTTGCGTTCGGACTTGCGCCTGCGGCGTAGGACCCTCTGATGTAGTCCATAGTCTGCTCGAACTCGATCCGGATCACCTCGGCGCCGAAGTCTCCCAGAATCCGAGTACACGTTGGCCCGGCCACGATCCAGGAAAAATCGACGACCCGAATACCCTCCAGGGCATGTCTGCGCATGTAACTACTCCAGCCCGATTGGTCAGCTACCGAATCCTATAGCCGAGTCCAAACGTAGTCAACAGTAACAGGCACCGTGGAACCTTGTAGAGCCTGTATCAGGCCTTGCGTAAACGCTCCGATTTTGGCACGATATGACAATGCGAATAGGCGAGTTTGAACTAACAGATCCGGTCCCGGAGCTATATCGTCCGGTTGCAATCGCGATGCTTCGCCCGTGGATCGACGTGGGGAGAGTGGGGACTCTCTCCCTCAACATTCTTCAGCGCCACCTGGGCGCCAAGGAGCTGGGTCGTCTGGCGGAGCCGGGGAAGTTCTTCGACTTCACCAGGTACCGGCCGCGCATGAGGACCGTCAACGGACAGCGCGTGTTCACGACTCCCAACACCATCATCCACCATGCGCGTGACGAGTCCACGGGCAACGACTACCTGTTCCTTCACATCCGAGAGCCGCACGCATTCGGCGAAGTGTACTGCCACGCCATTTCGGATGTACTCTCCCACTTCGACGTGCGGGAGTACTGCCGGGTCGGGGGCATGTACGACTCCGTACCGCACACACGGCCCCTGCTGGTGACCGGCACAATGACCGACGATCAGGCCGCCAAGGCAGAAGGACTGGTCTCGCAGCGTCGCAGCACCTACCAGGGGCCTACCAGCATAGTCAACCTCGTGGCCGAGCTGGTGACCCAGAACGAGGTGCCAAGCACGAGCCTGATGGCGCATCTACCCCAGTACATGCAGCTTGACGAGGACCACATGGGGTCGGCGAGGATCGTCGAGATCCTATCGGCAATGTTCGACCTGCCGAAGTCGCTCGCCGACCGGGAGAGGGGCCACCGCCAGTACGAAGACGTCAACCGGGCTGTCGAGAACAACCCGGAGGTGCGCTCCCTCATCGGCCGTCTCGAGTCGTACTACGACCGTGTGCTCGCCGCGAGCGGCGGAGCCGCGGAGGACGACGACTCCGAAGAAGCCGCCACGCTGGCGCCCGATGTCGAACAGTTCCTCCGGGAAGTCACCGGTCAGGAGGACGAAGACGGCACTGACGTCGACGAGGACGATCGCGACTGACGGTGTCACCCGATTTCGTGACGACCCGGAGACTGGAGCCGCTTCGATCGATTCGACGTCCCCGGCGTGGGCATCGGCCACGGTTGATTCCGGCGCCGAGAGGACCTCGGAATCCATATTCGATCCCAGCCATTGGCCTGGATGCGCAACCTGCCGTATGCCGACGCATTTGGCGCCAGACGACCCCGAAAGGACTCAGCCATGACCGCTCGTGACTTCATCGGATACGGCCAACATCCCCCGAAGGTCGAATGGCCCAACGACGAGCGTGTCGCAATCTCCATCGTCGTCAACTACGAGGAAGGGTCCGAGTACTCCCTGCTCGACGGCGACCCACACCGCGAGACGAACAGCGAGGTGCCGTCACCGCTTCCCCTCGACGAGCGAGACCTTGCCAACGAGTCGTTCTTCGAGTACGGAAGCCGGGTCGGCGTCTGGCGGGTCATGCGGATTCTCGAACAGTTCGGCGTCCCCGCGACATTCTACTGCTGCGCGCTTGCGCTGGAACGGAACCCGGAGGTCGGGCCGGCCATCGTCCGGAGTGGACACGAAGTGTTCGGTCACGGCTTCCGATGGGAAGAGTATTACCGCATGGACCGTGACTCCGAGCGCGAAGCGATCCGCAAGGCTGTCGAATCGATTCAACGGACCACAGGCGAGCGCCCGCTGGGCTGGTACACGCGATACGGTCCCAGCATCAACACCCGCGAGCTGGTGGTCGAGGAGGGAGGATTCCTCTACGACTCCAACTCATACGCTGACGACATCCCGTACTACGTCGAGGTCAAAGGCGCCCCGTGGCTGGTTGTCCCTTACTCCCTGGAAGTGAACGACACCCGCTTCTGGAGAGGCGGTATGAACAGTCCGTCCGACTTCTACCAGACCCTGAAGAATACCTTCGACCTGCTGTACGAGGAGGGGTCGGACTCCCCGAAGATGATGAACATCGGCCTTCACTGCAGGATAGTCGGGCGGCCATCACGCGCAGTAGCGCTGAGGGACTTCCTCAGCTACGCCACCGGCTTCCCGGACGTCTGGTTCGCCCGGCGCACCGAGATCGCCAAATGGTGGCTGCGGAGGTATCCGGCGGGGGAGACCGCCGGCCATTGAGCACGACTGAAAGTTCCACCCCCGGTGTTCCTGTCCAGCAAAATCGGTCTATGATGAAGACTGGCAGGATTCGCCGGAGAGCGCCTCTTGAGCCGGAGCAGCCATGCGCAGTTATCTGACCCACCTGGAATGCACATACTGCGGCGCCACATACTCGGCTGCGGAGGCTCACAGGCTGTGCTCGGCCTGCGGCAAAGTCCTCTATCCGAGGTACGACCTGCGGGCGGCGGCCGCGGGTTTCGACCCCGCGTCGCTGAGAGACCGGACCCCCAACATGTGGCGGTACTTCGAGGTCATGCCTGTCCTTGACCCGGCGAATGTGATCACGCTCGGCGAGGGCTTCACCCCCATTTTCAAGGCGGACCGACTGGGACCGGCCATGGGGTGCTCGAATCTGCACATCAAGGACGAGGGTGTGAATCCAACTGCTTCCTTCAAGGCCCGGGGCCTGTCCGCGGCCGTATCCAAGGCGAAGGAGCTCGGGATCACCAGGATCACCATGCCCTCCGCGGGCAACGCCGCCGGAGCCATGACATCCTATGCAGCGAAGGGTGGAATCGAGGCATTCGTCTTCATGCCCAGGGACGCTCCCGAGGCCAACAGGAAAGAGGTCGTCGTCACGGGGGGAGAGCTCACGCTGGTTGACGGGCTGATCAGCGACGCAGGCGTCATGAGCCGCGAACGGGCCGCCAGAGAGGGCATTTTCGACGTGTCCACGCTCCAAGAGCCCTACAGGGTGGAGGGCAAGAAGACGATGGGTTATGAGATCGCCGAGCAGATGGGCTGGACGCTGCCCGACGCGATCATATACCCGACCGGAGGCGGGACGGGCATCGTCGGGATGTGGAAGGCGTTCGCGGAGATGGAAGCAATGGACTGGATCGACTCCCACCGGCCCAGAATGTTCGCTGTGCAGTCCGAGGGCTGCGCGCCAATCGTCCGGGCATTCGACGAGGATACTGAATTCGCCGAGCCGTGGCAGAATGCGGACACGATCGCCGCGGGCATTCGTGTGCCGTCAGCGATTGGCGATTACCTGATCCTCGGCGCCATACGCGACAGCGGGGGTGGGGCATTGACCGTGTCCGACGATCAGATACTCGACTACATGGGCCGCGTGGCTGAGCTGGAGGGGATGTTCATATGCCCGGAGGGCGCCGCCACCGCGGCCGCGCTGGAGCATCTGCTCGCCTCAGGTCAGCTCGACCCTGACGATAACATTCTGCTGCTGAATACAGGATCCGGCCTCAAGTACCTGGAGCTTGTGTGAGATCAGCGCACCTCTACTTCACTGATGTAGGGCGCGAGCACGCCGACAGACGACTTGAGCATCATCTGAATCAGATCGTGCGTGGGGACACACTCCGGGCAGTCCTCATTGACCCCCGGTGTATACTCAACCGTCAACTTACCGGCCCGGGACTCGACAAACTCAACTGAGCCACCCTCCGAAGCCGCGATGACCTGGATGTTGTCCAGGACGCTCTGAAGGCCGACGTCTACGTTCGTCGTCATGTGAATTCGCTCCTGCGGTTGCTGCCGCAGCATATGCTACCACGAATGAGCCGTCCGAGTTCCAGTCAAGGACGAGGCCCGCACCACCCGAAGACCTGACACCTGATACCTGACAGTCACAGCCGCTTCTCGCCGACGTGGATCGCTACAGTACCCAGCGCGAGGCTCCGCTCGGTCGTCACAGTCAGTCCAGCCTGCTCCATCGCACGCGCCAGCTCCGGGGCCGACATGAAGCCCTCAGCTGACTGCGGCAGGTAAGTGTACGCCTGCCGGTCTCCCGCCACCACAGCCCCGATCCAGGGCGTCACGTACCGAAAGTGGACCCGCGCCGCCCGGCTGATTGGCCCGTTGCCGTCCAGGCGCACTATCTCCAGCGACACCACCCTGCCACCGGGGACGACGACGCGGGACATCTCGGCCAGAGCCCTCGGAACATCGACGAAGTTCCTGATCCCGAACCCGACCGTCGCACAGATGAAGGAGTTGTCGGCGAACGGCAGCCGGTGCGCGTCACCCTCCGTGAATGAGACCGATGCCGCGACTTCCTGCCGCTCGGCTTTGACAAGGCCCAGCTTCAACATCTCGCGCGTGAAGTCCAACGCGGCAACCGAGGTTACCTCATCCCTGCGCGCCAGATCGAAGGCGAAGTCCCCGGTGCCGGTCGCAACGTCCAGCGCCGGCCCCGACAGGCCCTCCACGGCCAGCTTGACGGCCATGCGCCTCCAAGCGTAGTGGCGACCGCCGGACATCACGGTATTCATCAGGTCGTAGCGGCGTGATATTCGCGCGAACATATCAGTGACGTACCGCGCCCGCTCGTCGCCCTTTAGCTGCGCCAACGGCTGTATCCTCGCTCTTTCGTGGGAGCCGCGTTCTCTCCAGTCAATGCGTCTCCCGGAACGTGTCCAACTTGAATGCGATAGACGGTCCGATTGAAACGGCGCTAATGCGCCATGCACACTCCCCCATCGATGTTGATTGACTGCCCGTGGATCCAGGAGCTTGCTTCCGTACATAGGTACGCCACGAACTCGCCGAGCTCCCGGTCTGTACCGTTTCGGCCGATCGGCACGACCGACGCGGTCTGGTCCCAGGTACGTCCGAAGCGCTCCATGTACATGTCCCCTCGGTGAGTCGTGACCAGTCCGGGGCATACACAGTTGACGTTGATGCCAAACGGTCCGAGCTCCCGCGCCATCGACTGCGTCATGCCGACCACCGCGAAGTTGGCCGCGTTGTAGGCCAGGGTATGGGCGGAACCCCTCTTGCCGGCGACAGAGGCTATGTTGACTATCTTCCCGCCCTCTTGCTGATCGATCATCGGCCCCACCGCCGCCTTGGAACACAGGTAGGAGCCAGTCACCTTGATGTCCACGACCCTCTTGAGGGTGGCGGGTTCGAGCTCGGTGATCGGCGCCCGGTCTTCGCCGACGCGATAGGCGGCATTGTTCACCAGGATGTCCACCCGGCCCAGCTCGTCTAGCGTCGTCGCGACCATTGTGCGGACCTGCTCACGATCTGTCACATCCACCACGAGGGGCAAGGCCCGACGACCCTCGGACCGGATCATCTCCGCGACGCTCTCGACATCGCGCCAGCCGATGTCGCGCTCATCCTGCGGAAACGTGTCGGGGTTCCTGCCGGTGCCGGTCACAACCACGTCTGCGCCGAGCTGAGCGAGCGCGATTGCCGCGGCCCTGCCGATTCCCCTCAATCTACCGGCGCCGGTGACAATGGCTACCTTGCTGTCGAGCTCTCCCATTGCAGCCCCCATGAAGTCTTACTGTCAACGCGCATCAGGATGCCAGACCCCCGTGATCGCGCACTCCAAGTGACTATACCAAAACATCCTCCTCCGGCCTCACCCGTTGGAGAATGGAGAATAGTGGATGGTGGCGGAACGGCAGCGGTTCATAGGGCGTCTTGCGGTGACGAATGTAGTTCGATGTCGTAATGACGCGGAGGCTGTCAGTGTCTTTCGATTGTTCGATACGGCATGAATGAAGCGGTGTCAATCACCCTCACCCCAGCCCTCTCCCATCGAGGGGGGGGTTGTCTGGTGGACCAGCCTGTTTCTCGAAAACGAGAGGCCATAATTCGCGTACCGGTGTGATATAGTTGGCTGCGAGGATGCCGGGCGCATCGAGCGCAGCCGCATTCGCATTTCCATCCCGCGCCCATAGGTCGATCCACCTGTCTAAGCTCTAAGGGAGGCCCTCATGGAAGGTATCGCTCTCATCCTGATCGGAACCGCAATCTTCTCACACTCCTGGCACCTGCTCGGACTCTACACGGATGGCCGGACCGTGGGAGTAATCATGGCCGGTCTCGCGCTGGGGCTGCTGCTGTCCCTGTTCACTTTCCAGCCGCAGTTCCTCAGCGAGGTGAGCGCGAACGGCACGATACAAGACGGCGCGATGACGTCCCTCAGAACGCTGATCGTGATTTGGGCGATATACGCCGGTGTCGTCGCCGCGCAGGGACTGTGGGACATGGAGGACAGGGCCCTGGGATTCTACAGCGTCCTGTTGACGGTCGCCGGCATAGTGATCCTGCTCTTCTTCCTGCAAGTCTGGATTGACGGCGCCAAGGACGTTCTGATGCTTCCGCTGGTGATCTCATCGGCCATGCTCTCGCTAGTGGGCGCCCTACAGTTCTTCCAGATGGCGTTCCCATTCCCTGCTCTGCGGAGTGTCACGGGGTGGGCGATGCTGATCCAGTCTATAGTGATTGTAGGGATCGGCATGGCTATGATCACGACCGTGATTGCGTAGCAGCGCTGCCGCCAGGACACAATTATCGGTTGTCAGCCGGTTTGGACGGACGGTGTCCAACCGGCTGATGCCTGACATCGTTTGACGACTGACCACGCGCGGGGGCCGGGCATGACTAACATGCAGCTGCACACACAAGATTTCCTGGAGCAGGCGGAACGAGAGGTCGGCAGGTTCGACTGGGAGGGCACGTTTGCGGACTACCTTGAGATAGTCAGCCAGCGGCCCGGCGTCGGCCGGTTGTCCCACAAGCTCGTTCACGACGCCGTGCTCGCCCACGGTGTTGACGAGGCGCCCGAGACCGGCAGCCCCTCCTACAGGATGTTTGCCGACAAGGTGTACGGCCAAGACGAAGCGATCGAGAGCATCGTCGAGTACTTCGCCTCCTCGGCCCGCAGACTCGAAATCCGCAAGCGGATCCTGCTGCTGCTCGGACCACCGGCCAGCGGCAAGTCCACTATCGTCGCCCTTATCAAGGAGGCGCTGGAGCAGTTCACCCGGACCGACGACGGGGCCGTGTACGCGATCAAGGGGTGCCCGATGCAGGAGGAGCCGCTGCACCTCGTCCCCCATAACATGCGCCAACAGCTACAGGACGACCACGGCATATACGTCGAAGGCGACCTCTGTCCGCGGTGCCGGTACATCGTGCGGACCCAGTACAGGGGAAAGATCTCGGAAGTCTCGGTTACCAGGGTCGTATTCTCCGAGCAGGAGGCAATCGGCATCGGCTACTACGTCGCCACGTCCAACCCCACGGACGCCTCGCTGCTGGTGGGAAGCGTAGATACATCCCAACTCGAAGGGGACCGGCTGGAAGTCGCGGGCAGGGCTTTCCGGCTTGACGGCGAGCTGAACGTGGCCAACCGCGGGTTGATGGAGTTCGTCGAGATCTTCAAAGCCGAGCCGCATCTGCTCACGACGCTGCTGGGCCTTGCCCAAGAGCAGCTCATCAAGATGGACAGGTTCGGGTCGGTTTACGCGGACGAGGTGGTCGTCGGACACTCCAACGAAGGCGACTTCAGGACGTTCATGGTCGACCCGTCGTCGGAAGCGCTCCGAGACAGGATCATGCGGATCAACGTCCCATACAACCTGCGAGTGCGGGACGAGGTGCGAATCTACACCAAGCTGCTGGCAAGCAGCGGACTGGACAGGGTCCACATACCCCCGCTGACCCTGCCGGCGGTCAGCACATTCGCGGTGCTCTCGCGGCTCGACCCGCCCAGCAAGCAGGCCGTCTCGCTTCTGGACAAGCTGCGAGCGTATGACGGGAATGAGGTCGAGAACTTCCCGCAGCAGGACGTCGTGGCCGAAAAGCGCGCCAACGCCACTGAAGGAATGTCCGGGATATCCCCAAGATCCGTGATGAACCGTCTGGCAACCAGGGCCACAATGCCGGGCGTGGTGTGTCTCAGTCCATTAAGCGCCCTGGACAGCATTTGGCAGGGCCGCACCGAGAATGTCAGCCTGACCGATGAGGAGTCGACCAAGTACATCGAGTACGTCCGCGAGGCGCTGCAAGACTACAATGAGCGGGCGATCCAGGAAGTCCAGAAAGCCTATGGGGAGCGGTTCGAGCAGACGGCCGCTGAATTGCTTTCGGACTATCTGGGCGAAGTATCCGCCGCGGTCTCCCGCGGGCTGCGCGGACAGCCATCCCGGGACAGCGAACGCAACATGCGCGAGATGGAGCGACAGGTCGGCGTCTCAGAACGAGACAAGGGGGATTTCCGCTCAGAGGTCCACGACTTCTTCGAGGATCTCAAATCGCGCGACGTCCGGTACGACTACACGACCGAGCCCCGAATTCGGGCTTCGGTAGAGAAGAGGCTGTTCCCGGACCGCAAGGATCTTCGCAACGATCTGGACCAGCCAAGATCGTCGGGCAGGCTGGCGGAGTGGCGACGGCGGCGGGGCGCTATCCAGAACAGGCTGATCGGCTCATACGGCTACTGTGATCTGTGCGCCCACGACCTCGTCGAGTACGTGTCCTTCATCCTAAAGGGCAACGACCCCTTCAGGATCGTCAGAAACGACATCGAGTGGCGTTGGCCCCTGAATCCGACGGAAGTACCTCGGCTCGGCAGCGACGGGAATTAGTGACTATCTCAAAACCTGTTCTCTCCGGGAGGAAGATGGGAGTTGAGATGAAGCCGGGCATTGATTGTCGCCGGTTGACAGGGTTAGGCGATTTGGTACTATTCCGCTGGCATACATGTACACGAATGCGCGAAATTTTCTCACCATTCGAAGCATCCCGAACCAGTTTCATTAGCCGCACACCAGCCAAGAGGGAGACTGCATGGTCGCAGACAGCGTTAAGCTAACGGGCGAAGAGATCGAAGAACTCAAACAACTTGGCGAGACCCACTTCTGGCCGCACTCCAGACCGCTTGGAGACTTGTCCGAGGACACCGGAATCAAGCTGATTACGAAGGCGGAAGGCGTCTGGGTGGAGGACGCACAGGGCGGCAGGTGGGTGGACACGCTTGCCGGCATGTGGCTGAAGAACATCGGCCACGGGCGCAAGGAGATTGCGGAGGCCGTGTACCAGCAGATGCAGGACGTCTCCTACTCTCCCGGCGGCACTGTGAGTCCGGCAACGGTCAGGCTGGCCGCGAAGGTGGCGAGCATGGCCCCGGACCCGGAGTCGCGGGTCTATTTCGTGAGCGGCGGGTCCGAAGCGGTCGAGACCGCGCTGAAGATGGCCAAGGCGTACCACAAGAACAACGGCGAGACCAGCCGCTACAAGGTGATAAGCAGGCGCGGCTCATATCATGGAGCGACGCACGCGTGCATGGCGCTGGGAGGCAGCGCCGCCTCCGGACCGCAGGACTACGGACCGCTGGTGCCGGGCAACATTCACATCGCGCAGCCGAACAGCTACCGAGGTCCGCACACGGACATGGAGTGCGCCGAGGAGCTCGAGAGGACCATCATCCACGAAGGGGCGCACACCGTGGCGGCCTTCATCGGCGAGCCGATATCGGCGGCCGCCGGGATTCACATTCCCGATCCGGGCTACTGGCCGCGGATCCGTGAGATCTGCGACAAGTACGGCGTCATCATGATCTGCGACGAGGTAATAACCGGCTTCGGTCGGACGGGCAAGATGTTCGCCACCGAACACTGGGATATCCAGCCCGATATATTCACGGTTGCCAAGGCGCTCACCAGCGGATATCTGCCGATCGGCGCGGCGGTCGCAAGCAAGAAGGTCGCCGACAATTTCATGGGCCCGGACAACATGCTGCGGCACCTGATCACATTCGGCGGCAACCCCGCTTCCTGCGCCGCCGGGCTCGCGAACCTCGAGATCATGGAGAACGAGGACGTCGTCGAGAACTCGGCAGAGATGGGCGACTACCTCTATGAGCAGATGCAGACCCTTTACGAGCACCCGATCGTCGGCGACATCCGTGGGGGAATGGGTCTGATCTGTGGAGTCGAGCTGGTGAAAGACCGGGACACCAAGGAGAGATTCCCCGCAGAGGCGAATCTCGGCCCGAAGCTCGACAAGCTAATGTCCCAGCACGGCCTCCTGGGGCGCGCGGGCGACATCATATCGCTCGCGCCACCGCTCACCATCACGAGGGATGAGATCGACTTCGTAGTCCGCCAGCTCGACAGCGTGCTGGGGGAAGCGGAGGCGACGCTCTAGGGCCAGCGGACCAGCGAGCCACACCGCTAACGCAGCGGGGGATCTCCTACCCGCCCAAGGGCCGAGACTGTGAGACCCCGGTCATCCCCTGTCGGCCAGGATCTCGTCCGTATCACGCATAGCCTTGGTGTAGCCTGAGACCAGCGCGGTTACGTCGTGGCAGCAGTTGAGCCACCGCGCGCCCCGTTCGACGGCAGCCGCCATCGCCTCTCCGGGGTCCACCGCTGTACCCATCACCTTGCCATTGGCCCGGCACGCCTCACCCACGCGGTCAAAGGCGTCCAGGATCCGGGGGTGCATGATCGGATGGCCCGGCGCCCGGTGGACGCCGTAGCTCTGAGACAGGTCGCCGGGGCCGACGAACAGCAGGTCAATTCCATCGACGGCGGCAATAGCGTCCGCCTCCTCGACACCCTCGGCATCCTCGATCATGACTCCGATCAGGGTATTCTCGTTTGCGGTATCGAAGTAGGCCGGGCGTTCCATCAACCCGAAACCGGAGTCCCGTCCCCCGCCCATGCCCCGGAGTCCGAGAGGGTGGTACTTTGCCATCCGCACAAGCTCTCGCGCCTCGTCGGCACTCTTGCAGTGGGGCCAGATCAAGCCGGCCGCACCGAGCTCGAGGGTCTTGATGATCCGGTTGTACGGGCCGTGTGGAACGCGCACGAACACGTCAATATCCACGGATCTGGCGGCCAGGACCATGTTGGACAGATCGCCGAGGCCGGCATGGCTGTGCTCCATGTCGATCCAGACACAGGTGTATCCAACGGCGGCAATTGTTTCGACGACGATCGGATCGAATACCCGGTTGATCTCCGGGACCTTGACGGACTCACCGCGCAGCAAGCCCGACTTGGTTTTGTTAGGTCTGTACTGGATCGGCATGGTCTATTCTCACTCCAACACTTTGGAGACATGGGAGAAGGAGCTCCGGCCCGGCCAGCTTGTTCACCCCGATCTCCGATCCATGAATACTAACATCTGGACCCTACTGATGCACCCCGCCCTTGGCGCCGCCACCTGCCGCGATCACCTCGCCGGTGATGCACTCCGCCTTCGGAGACGCCAGGTAGGCCGTCAGCCAGGCCAGCTCCCGCGGGTTGATTGGCCGTCCGATCGCGACATTCTGCGACACCGACCTGTTGACCTCTTCGCGCGATACGCCCTGCTGGCGAGCCTAGCTGTCCAGCCTCTCCTCAATCACTTCGGACAGGGTGAGGCCGGGATGGACTACGTTGAGCGTAATCCCGTCCGCGCCAAGCTGGTCGGACAGTGTCTTGGTCATGTGTACAATCGCGGCGTTTCGCAGACCGTAGATCGTCGCCTGGCGAGCTGAGACGCCGCCAATGCTGATGACGCGGCCCCACTTCTGGGCCTGCATGTGTGGAGCGACCGCCTTGATGCAGCGGAAGTAGCCGACGACTTTGGTGTCGAGGTCTTCGATGAGGTCCTTCTCCTGCGCCTCGGCCAGCGTGCCGCGGACCTGCCCTCCGACCATTGCCGCGCTGTTGACCAGGATATCGACGCTGCCGAGCTTGGCGATCGTGGTGTCAACCATGTTCCGGACATCGTCCCAGCTGGTCGTGTCGGTCGGAATCCCGATGACTTTCCTGCCGGTCTCGGCGGCGACCTCTTCCGCGGTCGCACTCAAGACATCCGGTGATCGTGCCGCGATGGCGACGTCCACGCCCTCCCTGGCCAGTTCCAACGCGATTGCCTTGCCGATTCCCTTGCTGCCGCCGGTGACGATCGCCACCTTGCCTCCCAGCTCCAGATCCATGCGTATCTCCCGTGAGTATGAGGTTACTGATAATCAGTCCAGAGTGGTCGAGGGTATCATAACGGGTGAGCACCGGGAGCACTGGCGTCTGAAAGGCTTGACAGGCCGTGGCATGTTCGTAGTAGATGTATGCTCCGGCGCTGACATCGCTGAAACTCCAGGGAGCGGGAGCTCGAATGGCCCACATTCTGAACGCGTTTGCCCATCGCTGGGTCATACTGGGACTGCTGTTGTTCGCCAGCGTTGCCGCGTTCATGATGGCGATCACAGTCGGGGTACTGCTGCCCGCCATCAGTGGGGATCTCAGCCTCCGTCCGACACAACAGGGCTTTCTGGGATCGTCAGCCTTCCTCGGCAACCTGATTCTGGCGCTGCCGCTGAGCTGGTGGACATCCCAGTTCCGCCCCAAAGTCCTGACCACCACAACCCTGGCGATCGGGGCGATCCTTCTGTCCATTCAGGGGTGGTCGCCAAACTTCGCCGTCCTGCTTATCGGGCGGCTCGGATTCGGAATCACCACAATGGCCCGCGAGCCGGCACGCGCGCTGCTGATGCACCAGTGGTTTGCGCCACGGGAGTTCATCATCGTCAACAGCGTGTACAACGCGCTGTTTGGGCTGGTTGTCGGCGGTGGACTGGCGGCTACTCCGTTCATTCTCATCGCACTCGACGATAGCTGGAGAATGGTGCTGCTGTCATTCTGCGGCCTCATGGCTATGATCACATTGCTCTGGGCTATCATCGGACGGGAACGATCAGCCGATGGTGACGGCCCCCAGGAGTCGGCGGGGCACCTGGAGGTACTCAAACGGGTGCTGAACTACCGCGACCTGTGGATAGCGGGGATTGGGTTCGCGGGAGCGACTGCCGGCTGGTCTTCGTTCCTCAACTTCTACCCAACTCTGATGCTGAACACCTACGACATATCGCTGAAGTGGTCAGGGGCGATACTCGGACTGGGAATCCTCGTTGGCGGATTCTCCGGCATCGTCCTGAGCTATACGACCATTGCGCTCAGCCCGGCGCGAAGAAAGAACCTGGTCCAGGTTCTCGGCGTACTCATGATGGCGACGTACTTCGTGATGATCCGGTTGGACTCCGTCCCGCTGCTGTTCGTGGTATCCGCCCTCAACGGAATCGGCTGGGGATTCTGGCCCATCCTCAGCTCCGTCCCGTTCTACATTCCCGGCATACGGCCCAGGGAGGTTGCGATCGGGTCGTCACTGGTAATGACCATGACAGCGCTCGGAACGTTCATGGGGCCATCGGTGACCGGGATTCTCCAGGAACAGACAGTGGACTTGCGGTTTGCGCTGACGATCGTCTGTTTCGCTCCGCTGAGCCTGGCCGTGGCAGCGACATTGCTGCGGATCAGGACCGACAGGTCATGATCCCCCGGCTTCGTAACCGTCCCATAGACGGTGGGGAGAGAAGGTAGCAGGGAGTCCCATCGCCTACCCCCACCTGGGGCAGCATAGTCGCGGAGGGTAGAAGCTATATCGGCACATCCTGGTGGCCAACGGTGTTCCCGGGAGTTGCGACCTTCTTGGTGGTCATGTCCCTGAACTTCACGGGCGACTGGCTGCGAGACCGGCTCGACCCGCGTCTGAGGCAGCTACTGGACTAGGGTATTCCGTTCCAGCGTTCGTTGCTCATCGGGTCGTCACCCACGATCTGGTCAAGTCTGCCCCGCCATCCTATACTGTTTCCATTCCATTATCCGGTGTACGCTCATGGCAGAAAGTTTGCCCGAATACGACGTAGTAGTGGTCGGCGCGGGGAACGCGGCGCTCTGTGCCGCGCTGGCGGCCCGGGAACAGGGCGCGGCGGTGGTCGTTCTGGAGAAAGCTCCAGCCGGCGAGCAGGGCGGGAACTGCCCCTACACCGGCGGCGGCTTCCGATTTGTCCACAACGGCATCGAAGACCTCCGAGGCCTGCTCCCCGACCTCAGTGAAGGCGAGGCGGGCCGCGTCATCATGGCTCCGTACACGGCGGAAGACTTCCGTCAGCACTTCGCGGCGGTCACGCGCGGCGAGGCCGAGCCCGAGCTCGTAGAGACGCTGATCGCGGAGTCTCGACCGACCGTCGAGTGGATGGCCGGCAAAGGCGTTCGCTGGGAGCTGACTTCGCAGGCCAGAGGGGAGACCGGAGCGCCGTCGGTCATTCCGAATAGCGTCGGGTTGAGCGCGTGGGAGTCCGGCCAGGGTCTGGTACGGATGCTGACCACCGCTTGCCGGCGGGCCGGGATAACCGTTCTCTACCAGACCGAGATGACGCGGCTTCTGACCTCGGACTCAGACGATGTTGTCGGAGTCGAGATCAGGGACCGCGACGGGACGAGTGAGCTTCGTTCGAGCGCGGTTGTGCTCGCCTGCGGCGGCTTCGAGGCCAACCCCGACATGCGCAGACAGCACATCGGACCGGGCTGGGAACTGGCGCGTGTCCGTGGAGCGGCGCACAACACCGGCGACGGAATCCGGGCGGCGGTGGACGTGGGAGCGGGATCGGCCGGACAATGGACCGGCTGTCACGCGACGCCCATCGACGTGGAAGCGCCGGACACCGGTGATCTCAAGGTCACAGACATCATGCCCCGGCGGTCGTACCCGATCGGGATCACGGTGAACAGCGACGGACGACGGTTCGTAGATGAGGGGGCGGGGTTCGCGGAGCAGACCTTCGTCGCGATGGGACACGCTGTCCTCAGCCAGAGAGACGGCATCGCGCACCAGCTGTTCGACGCGAAAGCACTGCCGCACTTGGAGGGGCGCTACCAGGCGGCGCGGCGCGTGGAGGCCAATTCGGTCCGAGAGCTGGCCGGACTGCTGGATATCGATCCGGCTGCGCTGGAGGCGACGGTTGAAGAGTTCAACTCCGCGGCACACGATGGTGAGTACGAACCACGGGTCCCGGACGGTCGCTCCACCGTCGGCATCGACCCGCCTAAGAGCAACTGGGCCATCAGTCTGGACAGGCCACCGTACACTGCCCACACGGTCACTGGCGGCATCACCTACACCTATGGCGGGCTGAAGATAGATACACGTGCGCGCGTTCTGGATGTGCATGGAAGTCCGATCTCCGGACTGTATGCCGCGGGGATCATAGTGGGCGGAATCTTCGTCCACGGCAGCCTACGAGCGGCGGGACTGATGCACGGCGCGGTGTTCGGCAGGATTGCGGGAACGCAGGCCGCGTCCGAGGCGCGCGGCTGATGCGCCGATGGCATACCGCCATCCGGCGAACCGTCTATAATCCTCTACACACTTGACGACTATCTCAGAAGTCCTTGCGCCGCCGGGGGCCAGTTCTAGATCCTCTCTCATTGAGTAAGAGGAGGCCGGCGGAAGATGTTCGAGATGGTCTCCTGGACATTCGTGACCGGCGATCTGCGTATTCGCAGACCTCACCGGCATTCTGAGGAAATTGTATGGAACAGACAACGGTCGAAATGACACGCCTGCGGCAGCTCGCAACCGGGCTCCGAGACAGCGTGCAGAAGGTGATTGTGGGCAAGTCGGACGTGATCGACCTGGCAATTATCGCCGTCGTATGCCGAGGCCACGTACTGGTGGAGGACGTCCCAGGCATCGGCAAGACGACGATGGCCAAGGCGCTCGCGCAGTCCCTGGGCTGCACGTTCAGCCGCATTCAGTTCACCCCCGACCTGATGCCCACCGACGTGCTGGGCGTCAACTTCTTCAGCCAGAAGTCGGGAGACTTCGAGTTTCGGGCCGGACCGATCTTCAGCCAGGTGGTCTTGGCCGATGAGATCAACCGGGCGACGCCGAGAACACAGTCGGCAATGCTGGAGGCGATGCAGGAGCGTCAAGCGACCGTCGACGGCGTCACACGACCGCTCAGAGAGCCGTTCCTTGTGCTCGCAACCCAGAATCCAATAGAGCTGGAGGGGACGTTTCCACTGCCTGAAGCCCAGCTTGACAGGTTCATGTTGAGGATCAAGCTCGGTTATCCCACTCAGGAGGAGGAGTCGGACATACTTCTGAGGTTCGAGCGTGACATCATGCTTCCCGAATTGGACCCGGTCACCGGCGAGGGAGAGCTACGAGAGATGCAGGAGGCGGTTACATCGGTCCGAGTGGACGACATCGTGCGTGATTACATCGTCTCCGTAGTCCACGCGACCCGGATGAATGACGCGCTCATGCTCGGCGCAAGCCCCAGAGCCGGCCTCGCGCTGTACAAGACGTCTCAGGCGCGGGCTGCGCTGAACGGCCGGGACTTCGTAACACCTGACGACGTCAAAGAGCTTGCGGAGACCGTCCTGGCGCACCGGCTGGTCCTGACGTCCAACTCGCGGCTCCGCGGTCGCACAACGGAGCAGATCGTCGCGGAGGTGCTCGCCTCGGTCCCGGTACCCATCGAGAGGTAACGGGCTGTGTTCAATCGGTTCTGGCACGACATATGGATACCGATGTTCGTGCTGCTCATCATCATCGGGATATTCTCCGGATACGGGCTGGTTATCGGGCTGGGAGCCATGGGGCTTCTGGTCGCCGGGGTGTCGTGGCTGTGGAACCGGCTCTCACTTGAGGAGGTCCGCTATGAGCGCGACATCGCCCAGTCCCGCGTGTTCATGGGAGAGGAAACGACACTGACAGTGTCGGTCATCAACCGGAAGCCGATCCCGCTGGGCAGGCTTGACGTCGAGGACGAGTTCCCAGAGGAGATCGAGATCCCCGACGCGGAGGTCGCCAACAGCTCCAATCCGAAGTCGATGATCCTGCGCCACCACACGTCACTGGCGTGGTACGAGCGGATCCGTTGGGAGTACACCATCAAGTGCGGGGTCAGAGGCTTCTACAGATTCGGTCCCGCCAAGTTGGAGAGCGGAGACCTGTTCGGGTTCTTCGACAATGAGAAGTCCGCGTCGGACAACGACTTCCTGCTGGTGTACCCCAGGGTGGTCTCGCTGCCCGATCTGGGGCTGCCGCCGCGCCGTCCGCTGGGGGAGACGCGCGGCGGAATCGCCCTGTTTCAGGACCAGTCGCGGCCGTGGGGGATACGGGAATACCAGGTTGGGGACCCCCTGAAGATCGTCGATTGGAAAGCGACGGCCCGAGCGCAGCAGATCCAGGTGCGGACGTTTGAACCAAGTTCGCAGTTCACCGTGATCCTGGTCGTTGTGGTCGAGACTTCGGAGCACTCATGGGAGGGATACTCGCCAACAAATCTCGAGCGCGTGATAACCGCCTCGGCCTCAGTCGCCAGCTACGCCGCGGAGCAGCAGTACAGCATCGGGCTGTTCTCGAACGGGACACCGATCCTCGCGGACCGGCCGATGAAGCTGGAACCGGCCAGCAGTCCGGAGCAGCTGACGGTCATCCTGGAAGCGCTGGCGACCGTGCGACCGCTGCCAATCGGCCCGATGGCTCCACAGCTTTCCCAAAACCTCAGACGGTTCCCGATTGGCGCGACCCTGGTGGTGGTCGCCGCGCTGCTTCCGGACGATCTAATGGAGTCAATCGCAGACCTCCGCAGGCAGGGATACCGACTGGTCGTGATATACGTTGGAGACGTGGGGCCGCCGCCGATGCCGGAGGGTGTCACGCTGCGGGACCTCAGGACATTCTTCAACAATCTGGAGCTGGCGAGTGAGTTCGGTCCAAGATAGGTTCGTCCTGATCGCGACGGTCGTCGTCGAGAGCATCTGGATTTACGCCGGGCTTTCGATATTATCGCTGATGATGATTCCGGGTGGCAGTCCGATCTCCTGGGTTGCTTCGTTTGTAATCATGTTGGTGTCGTTCGCCGTCGCGCGAATGCTCGCTATCATCATCATGCCGTCCGCGATGCCCTACACGATCCAGATGATGTTGGGCGCGGTCGTAATCTACCTGGTCCTCGCTACACAGGTGCAGTCTGCGGGACAGGGCTTCGACCTCGGCTGGCTTGGCTCGCTGGGCTCCCCGGATAAAGCCGATTACTACATTCGCGCGGTAGTGATTGCCGCGATGGTCTCCACGCTGTTCTGGTGGCGCGGAGGCAGGTTGGCGTCCACAGAGTTCTCAGCGGACCACCTGTCGTTCACGTTCAAAGTTGGTCTGATCGTGATGTGCTTTGCGGCTGTGGTCGATACATTCAACAGCGCCGATCTGAAGATGTTCCCTCTCATGTTCGCCTACTTCGCGGCGGGGCTGATCGGTCTGAGCATCGGCCACATCATGCCGGCTTCCGGCAGACAACTCCTGCAGCGGACCTGGGTCCGGGCGATTGGGATAGTGGTCGGCGGCGTTATGATCGTCGGTCTGTTGCTGAGCTTTCTGCACGAGGGTGTGCTGAGGTTAGTATCCGCGCCGCTGGGCTGGGCGCTGAACATGATCGCCAGAGCGGTCTTCTTCGTCGTAATCATACCCTTGGTTTACATCATCGAGTTTCTGGTCTCCTGGCTGTTCAAGCTCTTGACGTGGCTCACGGGCGAGCGGGAGCCGGTTGAACAGGAGACGGCCTTCGGCGGCCCCGATATACTCGACCAGCTGCGCGAACAGGTAGAAGAGGGGGAGCCGTCGATATGGCTTCAGGTGCTGCAGTGGTCAATCATATCCATAATCGTGCTGATCGCGCTGGTTGTCCTGGCGCGTGCGTTTCGCAGCAGGCTCCGCTGGCGACGCGAGGATCTGGAGGGTGAGCGCGAATCGTTCGCCGATCAGGTCGATCCGGCAATGGACATGGCGCGGCTCCTGTACAACCTGCTGCCCGAGCGATTCCGGCGGCGCAAGGCTGACTCCGGGCTACGACTGCCTGACGATGATCCGAACATCGTGGACGTGTTCAGGGTGTACTTCGGAATGTTGCAGGCCGCCTCCGACCTCGGAATGTCCCGAACGACGGACCAGACTCCGACCGAGTACCAGTCTAAGCTCGCGCAGGTGTTCCCGCGGAGTTTGGTGAGCGCCGCAACCGAGGCGTTCAACCGGGCATGTTATGGACGGCATCCCTCCACGGCGGCCGAGATCGCCGAGATGCGCGAGGCGCTGGAGCAGAGCGAGAGCAGAAAATGACCCTCGTGGGAGTGGAAGACAGCCTCGCATACTGGCAGATGGGAGTCCTGACCGCTGTGTCTTTCGCGGTGGGCATACTGGGCGGATTTGTGGGCCTTGCGCTTGGTACCATGCGTCTCCCCGCCATGCTTCTGATGGGTATGCCAGCGCCGGTCGCCGGAGGGACCAACATCCTCGTGTCCAGTCTGGCATCGCTGAGCGGCGCGATACGCCACTTTCGCGAGGGACGTGTGGACAGGCGAATCGTGGTCGTCATGGGGATTCCGGCATTCGCGGGCGCGTTCGCTGGAGGATTCGCGAGCGACCTGGTATCCGAGCGCCTTCTGCTGTCGGCCGCGGGCGCGTTGGTGCTGTGGCAGGGTGTCGAGTTCCTGATAATGGTCCGCAACCGGCGGCGGACCAGCGGACCGCACATGTTCGGGGCGGACCTGGAGGGCGCGCAGGGCGACTTCACGCCGAACCGAGTCGTCCTGGAGGGTGGGATAGGACTTGGAGTTGGGCTGCTGGGCGGCGCGGTCGGTCTGATCCTGGGAAGTATCCGACTGCCGGCGCTGATCCGGGTGCTGAGAATCGACCCCAGGATTGCCGCGGGGTCCAACCTGTTCATCGGCTTCTTCATGGGTTCGCTCGGTTGGGTGGGCCACGTAACGAGGGGCCAGGTGGACTACCAGCTACTCGTCATGATGGGCGCGGCGGCGATGCTGGGCAGCTACCTAGGCGCTCGGATGACCGGCCACGTACAACTCAATACGCTGATCGCCAGCATGGGCGTCGTGCTGATCGTCGTGGGCGCGCTGCTCGTCTGGAGGGGCGTCTCAGGATAGCCTCGTTTACAGCGCACGACCGACCAGGATCCCAGCGAAAGCGGCAGCCAGTCCAACGGCGATGCTACCGCCGATGTTCAGCGCGGCGCGTGTGATCTCGCCGGACTGGGCGAGCTGGACCGAGGCAACCGTCAGCGTGGAAAACGTCGTATAGGAACCCAGAAACCCGACCGCGATCAGCAGCCTGTACGACGATGGCCACTGGTCGTTGGCCGATGCGACGAAAAGGCCCAGCAGGAACGATCCGGTGACGTTGATAAGGAATATCCCGAGCACGGTCGGTCCGAGCGCCGCGACAACCGCGCGGTCGAGCGCGTACCTGGACAGCGCGCCAAGCGCGCCGCCGATGGCTACGAGCAGCCAGGGCAAGATGTGCTACCTCTGCCGATACGCTTCCCTCCTGTGGCGAACAGAGAGGACCAGAATCCTGGTTCTATCGTCGTCGAACCTCAAAAACGCCCGGTAATCTCCGACTCTGAGCCTCCACAGGTTATCTGCGCCTCTGATTGGCTTGGTGTTACCGCGGCCAGACTCCGCAAAACGCTCCACCCCTCGGAGGACTCGGTCCGCGTCCTGAGGCGACAGGCGCCTCAGTTCCCGGCGGGCTGGGTTCGAGAGGCGAACCTCTGGAATCACAGACCCAGTTCCTCCCTCACGTCATCCAACGATGTGAGATGGCCGGCCTCGACGTCCTCCAGACTTTCTTCGATATCAGCAATGACTTCCGGCGAGAGGCTGTCGTAGTCATCAGGCTCTTCCGTTGCCGGACTGTCCTCAGGGAATACCGTCTCGAGAGTGTCGCTGGCGAACTTGAGACAGGCGACTATATCCTCCGCCTCCAGGTCTGGCAATTCTTTCAGCGCCTGATCCGCTGTTACGCCGTCGGCCAACAGGTCAAGAACGTCGGTAACCCTGATCCTCATACCTCTGACGCAGGGCCTGCCGCCGCACTGAGCGGGGTCCACCGTGATACGGGTCGCGATGTATCTCTTCATTCAGTTTTCCTGGTGCTGCGTTTCAGATCAGGCCGATCTCTCGGATTTCGTTGAGGGATTGCTCGCAGGCTTCGATGGTGTGGGCGATGTCGTCCTCGGTGTGGGCGGCGGTCAGGACGAACCTGTTTCCGGACTGGACGCCGTGGTTGATAAGCGACAGCGTTAGCTGCCGGACGCGCTCGGGTTCCGCGGACCGCGCCATCTGGTCGTGTGGCAGGACGCAATACTCCCTGTCGCACTCGTGGTCCACGCCCAGGCGCAGGAACAGCAGCGACGTGATCCCGGTTGCGCAGCCGGGTATCTCCAGCCGTCCGAGCACGTCGTTGAGGCCGTCTTTGAGCTGGGCGGCGCGGGCGTTGGCGGTGTCGTTGATCGGCTCGTTGGCGACGATCTTCAGCGCGGCGATGCCGGCCGCCGCGGAGAGAGGGTTCGCGTTGAACGTGCCGTTGTGGGCGATCCGGCGGTTGCGGTTGAAATCGGCGTCGCCGGGCCGGCCCTCGATCATGTTGATGATGTCAGCCCTGCCGGTCACCGCTCCGCCGGGCAGGCCGCCGCCGAGGATCTTGGCGAGCGTGGTCAGGTCCGGCATGATCCCAAAGTACTCCTGCGCCCCACCGCTGGACGTGCGGAAGCCGGTCACCACCTCGTCGAATATGAGCACGACACCGTAGCGTTCGGTGACCTCCCTGAGCCGGTGGAGGAACTCGGGAAGGACCGGCTCCATGCCCATGTGAGCGCCTGTCGGCTCCAGGATCACCGCGGCCACGTCGTCGTTCTCTTGCAGCGTTCTCTCGAAGGTCTCGATATCGTTGGGAGGCAGCACGATCATGGTGCTGAGGGTCTCCGCCGGTATCCCTCCGATACCCTCGGAGCCAGCCACGAGGTAGTCGCTCCAGCCGTGGAAGTGGTCTTCGAACTTGATGACCTTGGACTTGCCGGTGTATGCGCGGGCCATGCGAATCGCCATCATGTCCGCCTCGGTCCCGGAGCTGTGGAAGCGCACCTTCTCGGCGCTCGGAATCAGCTCCTTGACCCAATTGCCCCACTCGATTTCGAGCTCCGTCGACCCGGAGAAGTGGGTGCCCATAGCCATCTGGTCCTGGACGGCCTGAACGACCTCGGGGCGTGAGTGTCCGAGAATCAGCGCGCCGTGGCCCGGGAAGTAGTCCAGGACACGGTTGCCGTCCACGTCGTACTTGGCCGCGCCGTCGGCGTGGGTAAAGTAGAGCTGGAACGGGTCCTGCCTCCTGGCGTCGTGTGTCACACCGTCTGGAAACAGGTCCCGCGCCGAGTCGTGAAGCTCGGCCGACCTGGGGTGCAGCTCGAAAAAGCGTTGTTCAATTGGCGTAGGCATGTTGTGCGTTCTCCCTAGTATGGATTAGAGCCGAGGGTTGTATGTATTATAGCCTGCGGGTTGGCACATGCAATCTGAACGAGAACGGGCGGTTGAGCGTCCACCGAAATACGCGGGCCGAGTCGCAGCCTCTGTGTGGGCGGTCGCCGGCGGGGTGCTCGGTCTGCTTGGTGTGGTCATGGGGGCGGCCGGCGTCCACGCGCTGGAGGGTCGCATAGCCGCCGAATCGCTCGATACTATTGAGACAGCGGTCAGATTCCAAATGTACCACGCCATCGCGCTGGTTGCGCTGGGAGGACTTGGCCGGGTGTGGCGGACGCGGGTCGTCATGCTATCCGGCGCGCTGCTGCTGTTGGGGACGGTCGTCTTCTGCAGCAGTCTGTATCTCCTTGCGCTGCTGGACATCGGCGTCTTCGGGGCCGTCGCGCCGGTTGGCGGTCTCAGTCTGATGGCGGGGTGGGCCACGCTGGCCGTCGGAGGCGTGGTAGATTACCGGAAGGCTCGAAATGGAGGGACACGATGATTACAGGAATGAATCATACCGGTTTTGTGGTCAACGACATCGATACATCGGCCGAATTCTACAAGAGCGTTGTCGGACTTCAGGAAGTCGCGCGGAGGGAGCGTGACGGAGGGGCGATCTCCCAGGTTCTCGGATACGAGAACACGCATATCAAAGTCGCGCTGCTCGGTTTCGACGGGGAGTCGGGTCACGTGCTCGAGCTCGTCCAGTACATCAGGCCGCCCGTGGGGGAGCGGCCATCCGAAGAACGCGCCGTTCTCGGGGCGTCGCACATCTGCTTCACAGTAAGCGACATAGAGGCGGCGTTCGAGGAGCTGTTGGCCAATGGCGCCAAGAGGCTGAATCCGCCGGCGGAGGTAGCGCCGGGACGCAAAGCCTGTTACCTGCAAGACCCGGATGGGAACTGGGTCGAGCTCCTCGAGACCGGGGAGTGAATGGTGGAATAGCGAATGGTGGTTAGGGACCTGGGCAGGTTTGAAACCTGCCCCTACCGAATGGGGCGGCCGGGGTCTGGGCAAGGACGGCCGGGGTCTGGGCAGGTTTGAAATCTGCCCCTACCGCATGGGGCGGCCGGGGTCTGGGCAAGGGCGGCCGGGACCTGGGCAGGTTTGAAATCTGCCCCTACCGCATGGGGCGGCCGGGGTCTGGGCAAGGGCGGCCGGGACCTGGGCAGGTTTGAAACCTGCCCCTACCGAATGGGGCGGCCGGGGTCTGGGCAAGGACGGCCGGGACCTGGGCAGAGGCTGCCGGGGTCTGGGCAGGTTTGAAACCTGCCCCTACCGCATGGAGGGTCAGGGGTCGTCGAATTTGGGGGTGTACCTGGTGTGGGCGCGGGGGTCGCCGTTCGCGGCGAGCAGCGCCCTGTATGCTCTCGCTTTGACCTCTTCGATCTCCTCGACGGTCGCTTCTCTGCCCCTACGTCTGTCCTCTTCAGTGGCGCTGTCCATGATCTTCTGGATGTGTTCGTTCAGCTCGCGCTGGGCCGATTCCAGCCACTCGGGAGTGCCGGGGATGTCCTCCGGGGGGACCTCGTCGGCGGGGTCTTCAGGGGGATCACAGTCCACGCCGAGGGCGCGGTCCAGGAGTATCTGCGCGGCGTCCACCCGGTGGCAGGCGCTCACGGTCTCGTCGTCGGGGTCGGCGTAAAGGATGCCGGTGAGAACGGTTACGAGGGTGTTGCCGTCGTCGGTGACGGTGTGGATGTATTCCTGGGTGTAGGCGACGAGCTCGGACCTGAGGGAGTCGTGGTCATCGGTGAAATGCGGCGGGTCGTCGAAGGTCGGTGGATCATCGAAGGTCGGGGGAGGGCCGAGGGAGTCGTGCAGCGAGTCGTCGATCTGCGTGAGTGTCCCGGACACGGTCGAACCGCTGTGGTGTGAGGGTCCGACGGGTCCGGGGTTGTCCCTGGCCGGCGTTGGGTGATCGACCTTTGTTGGCCGGTCGGAGTTGGAGCAGGGGCGCCTGGGGGCTTTGCCGAATCCCCTGTCGAGTAGGATGCGTGTGGCCCTGATGCGGCTGCGCGTGCTGGCGCGTGGGGCATTGCCCTGCGCGATGTCGTGCAGAGTGTCGATGACGCCTTGGATGTCCGTGGTCTCGTCGCGGATGGCGAAGGCGAGGTTGTTTGGCTTGGTGTGTTGGTTGTGCGAGCACATGGGTTTTTCAGGTGTCAGGTGTCAGGTATCAGGTACTAGTCTCTGAGTACGCATGTTCTATGGTAGGGTGTGGAGGCTGGGGTTGTCAAGGGTGAATTGTGGGTGGGGGCTGTTTCACAGGTCCGTTCCCCAGGGCCTTTGACATATGGGCAGGTTTGAAACCTGCCCCTACGGGGTGTTCGGATCAGGTTTGAAACCTGCCCCTACAGGGGCCTGCATTCGCTCTCCGCCAGATCGTTTCCCTTTACGCAACTGTCCAATAGTGCTATTATGAGCATGTATCAGAACAGAAGTGCTATTGGAGAATCGTATGAACCACCACCAATCCGAGCGGTACGGCGCTGCAATATCCGCAATGGAGGGCTGAGCGATGATCGTTGGACAGACAGACAACGGGGCGGCGGCGGGCTTTCTCCCCATACCGGATGAGCTGCTGTTGAAGGTCTTCTCGGAGCTCATGGACCCCCTCCCAGACAAGTCAAGGAAGTTTGCGAGTCAGGAGTGGCTGAGGTGGGCACGATCGACCCAGGCTCCGCCTCCGGGCCGGTGGGCCGTGTGGCTGATGCTGGCGGGGCGCGGGTTCGGGAAGACCCGCTCCGGGGCCGAGTGGGTCCGCCACCGTGTCGCGTCGGGCCGGGCGCGCAGGATCGCGCTCGTGGCGCGGACCCCGGCGGATGTCCGCGACGTCATGATCGAGGGCGAGTCCGGCATCCTCAACGTCAGTCCGGAGTGGGACCGGCCCAGGTACGAGGTGTCGAAGCGACGGCTGACGTGGAAGAACGGCGCGATAGCGCTCGCGTTCTCCAGCCACGAGCCTGACCAGCTCCGCGGTCCGCAGTTCGACTCGGCGTGGTGCGACGAGCTCGCCGCGTGGGAGTACCCGCGCGCGACCTGGGACAACCTGACGCTGAGCCTGCGGCTCGGAGACGATCCGAGGTGCGTTGTGACGACCACGCCGAGGCCGCTCCCAGTGCTGCGCGAGCTTCTGGAGCGCGACGACGTGCGGGTGAGTCGCGGATCGAGCTACGAGAACCGGGCAAACCTGGCGGGCACGTTCCTGGAGGACATCCGTCGCCGGTACGAGGGCACGCGGACGGGACGCCAGGAGATACACGCGGAGCTTCTGGACGAGGCCGAGGGCGCGCTGTGGCGTCGTGACTGGATAGAGGATGCGAGGGTCCGCGAGGCGCCGGAGCTGGAGCGTGTGTACGTGGCGATCGACCCTGCAGTGACGTCTCGTCCGGGCAGCTCTGAGACGGGGATCGTGGTGGCTGGTCGTGACGAGGACGGACATTTATACGTTCTGGCGGACGGGTCGGGTCGTCACACACCGGCTGGGTGGGCCGCTCGCGCCCGGTCGCTGTACGAGCGTTACCGCGCGGACATGGTGATCGCGGAGACGAACAACGGCGGTGACATGGTCGAGGAGACGCTGCTGGCGGCTCTGGAGGACGACTTCCTGCCGTTCAGGAAGGTGAGCGCGTCGCGTGGGAAGTACGCGCGTGCAGAGCCGGTGGCGGCGCTGTACGAGCAGGGCCGGGTCCACCACGTCGGCTCGTTCCCCAAGCTGGAGGACCAGATGTGTACGTGGGAGCCGGGGTCCGGGGTGTCGCCGGACAGGTCGGACGCTCTGGTCTGGGCGATCATCCAGCTTTCGGTGCGCAGACCGGGCCCGATGCTTTATTGAGAGTGATTAGCACCGTTACGCCCGTGTTCTCCGGGCCGTGCAGAGGCGAGTAACTGGATCGGCTGGCCGGCCGCAGAGTATTGACCGGATGGGTCTGACGAACGGACCAAATCTGTGGTGAAACACATACAGCCATTTATGCCCGATAACCCGCAGTTACTCAATAGACCTTGGGGAGTGATTAGATTGTGTCGACATTTCGCTGGTGTAGGTCATCCAGAGGATATTGCGATGAAGAATCCTAGGTTTATCCACTGTAATTCAAGGTCATCGGCATTCCCATGCACCCAGAATGACATGAATTGGACTTGCATATCGGCAGCAATCCAAATATCAACACACCCTAACGAACGCAACCCCAGTGGCAGTTGACGTAGATTCGCGTTTGATGCCTCGTAAAGTCCGCTGAGATCCGCTAGGCTATATGCAACTCATGCCGCCATATATACAGCATCACACTGGGAGTTGACCGGTGGCAGCTATTGACTTCATGACACTAGATCGGCTGACAAAGGCCTTCACGCCAACGAGGCCAATTGCGTTGCCGGACCTTCTCTCTGGTCGTCTCAACCTTTTGTTTCGACTTCAAGATGATGCTAATACCCCGGGCCAGCATGTATTGCTGTATGGAGACAGGGGGGTTGGCAAGACATCAATCGCCCACGTCCTAGCGGTGCTGGTGCAAGAACCAAACGAGACCAATGGGAGAAGGTCGATTGTTGTCTCCTGCGATTCCACCGATACATACGGGACAATCTGGCGGAAAGTGTTACAGGAGGTGCTTTTAGCTGAACGGCAATTGGGATTTGCCCAGCATCAGAAATGGAGCATCGTCGGCCGCTTTGATCCCGATGACGCTATAGAATCCCCGAACGACTTGCGATTACTGATCGATAGCTTACCTAACCCGGCTGTTGTCATCATCGACGAGTTTGATCGCGTTAAAGATGAGAACACCAGAATGCTGATGACGGACACCCTAAAGTTGTTTTCGGACTATGGGACCGACTGTACGGTGGTCTTGGTAGGCGTAGGACAGTCTATAGAAGAGCTAGTTGGGGCACACGAGTCGATTACCCGGAACTTGGACTACGTGCATGTAGCCCCGATGGCTCCTGAAGAGCTTGCTGAAATAGTCACAAAGGGGTTTGCATCTACTAGTCTTGAAGTCGAGGATGGATTGGATTTCTTCATCGCGCAAATGTCCCAAGGATATCCTCATTACACGCACCTGCTGGCGCTATGGGCTGGCCATTGGGCCGTAAAGTGGGACAGCAGTCAGGTGGTAACTCATGATGATCTTCAACGAGCTATTCCAGACTCGATCCAAAACGCCGCTGGCGGAATCCGATTAGAGTATGACCGAGCAACCGACTCGACGCAGCCCAACAATCTGTTCAAGCAGGTCCTCCTTGCTTGTGCCATGGCGGACAAGGACGTCCGGGGACGATTTACACTTGGGGCTGTGCGCGAACCCCTGCAGAGAATCCTCAACCGAGAAATCAAGCCCATAAGTTACCAACGCCACTTGGCTACATTCTGCGAAGCTGACCACGGGCCGACCCTGATAAAGACGGGCAGACGCAGGAACTTCCGATGGCATTTTTCGAACCCTCAACTTATCCCATTCGTCTATTTGCGGGGTATCAGTGACGAGATAATCGGAGGCGATGACCTCCCCTAGAGCAAGTCCAGGTCGGTAGTGTCCCAGTTTGAAGCCTCCTCAGAAGGTATCGCTGGGTTAGTGTGGATCAAATGCCTACCCCTCAGAAAGTGTCTGATGGCGGAGGATCTGGCAGAATACCCTAACGGCTTGCGGTGGATAGCCAGGCTGATCGACAAGAGCCGATCGAAAACGTGCGGAGACTGGAGCAGGATGGTTGGTATCTGGACCGGCATGGTTCAAGCCACGACATCTACAGGCATCCGCGCATCAGGGGTATCATAACCCTGCCCCGCCACTGGGCGCTCTCCACAGGTATGGCCCGCACTATTGCAAAGAAGGCGGGTTGGACAGAATAGGAGGATACCGTGATTCGACGATATCCGGCGCTGATAGACGGCGACGAGGGGGCCTACGGCGTGGTCTTTCCGGACATCCCCGGCGTTGGCGCGATGGGTCACACTGTAGATGAGGCCCTTCTGAATGCGGAAGACGCGCTCCGGGACTACGCGACCGAGACTGAAAGAGACGGCGACGAGCTCGCGTTCCCCAGTCCATTCCAGTCCATCGAAACACCAAAAGGGAATCAGCTGGTCTCCATACCATTGATCCGGCCTTCAGGCAAAAGTGTCCGGGCCGGCTTGACCCTGGAAGAGGGAGTCGCAGAGTTCATAGATAGCGAAGCCCGCCGGCGCGGCATGACCCGCAAGACATACATCACGTGGATGGTCCGGCGCATCGCGGCGATGGGAGGATAGGCTCCAGCGTGCGCGGTTTTTCAGACTGAGACGCTACTGCCGTTTCCAGATGGTTTTGGCAAGATCCGTGACCGCTCACGAACCTGTGTCAGTTTGGTCGGAGCCATCCGGTGAGGGCGCTCCCCGCCCCTACCCCGTGGATTCCCGCCCCGTATCGTAGTACGGGGCAGGCCGTGCGGGGGAATGGCGAATGGGCGGCAACGGTACCAGAAGCTATCTCGTAGTCAGGCATTCCCCGTCCGGTTTTTGGTGGGTTCCCGTTCCAGGTTCAGCACCAGGAGGCGGGCGATTGTCTCTCCGTCGGTGAGGTCCGGGGGCCACTCATAGGCCGCGGACACGGCTTCGTCCAAGCTGCTGTGGGCGAGCCGGAGCCAGGTGGGAGGATCGTTGTAGAGGTTGGTGAGCGTGCGCCGTTTCAACTGATTTGAGCCAACGACGTCCGCCGGAGGGTTCAACCAGCCTTGCCGGAGGGTGTCGAGACGCTGGGCGGCTTCGGCTATGCCGGCTTTTTGCTCCGGCGTTGGATGCGGGAATGGGAAGGTCTCGAAGGTCGAGGTGGGAGTGTATCGAAATCCCGATTCGACCTCACGGAGCTGAGTTCCCTGGGAGCGTGCCCATAGCTCGTGGATGCGGGAGTGGAGGATACCGAAGAAGTAATCATCGTCGCGGGCGCGGAGCGGACCGACGTGACCATACACGACGGCGCGACCTGCCCTGCCGAGGTGACCGGACTGGATCCGGCGAATATCGGGCAGCCTTGCCGTCGAGTCATATATACTCGATGCAGCATCTTTCGGCTGGAGGGTTTCCCATGAACCGGATGATAACTGCCGCGTACAGGGGCGGAGTGTTTCATCCCAACGAGCCTTGCGATCTGCCGGAGGGGCTGCACTGGAAGAGATAGGCAATGTCGACAGTCTTGGATTCGTTCCACAAGAATGTGAAATACTTCGATGCGAACCGCGATCGGCTCGTTCAGGACTATGCAGACCAGTGGGTGGCGATCTTCAATGAGCGTGTAGTGGGCGCAGACCGCGATCTCGACGCGCTGGTAGAAAAGTTGGACTCGCAGGGCCTGCCGCTGGAGGCGACATTCATCGAGAGGGCGGCGACTGCACAAGAAATCTGGCTGTTCCTCTCCTAAATGATCACCGGCTACTTACGGCCATCTTACGGCACCAGGCGGCCTTATGTGGATGTCTGGCTCACGTTCGACGGTTCAGGCGCATCGCGACAACTGGCAGTCTCTTTTCTCGTCGACACCGGCGCTGACCGGACGATTCTGGGCACTGCCGATTCCCGTCGCCTCCGGACCGCTCATCGAATCGCATTGGAAGACTTGCCGCCAGGTCGTCCCAGCGCAGGTGTCGGAGGCCTCACAGCGACCCGACTGATGCAGGTCGTACTCTCCATCGACGGATTCGCTGCCGAGCACACCTTGGTTATCCTCGACCCACAGTCGGGTCGTCGGTCGGAAGTCCCGTCACTCTTGGGGCGAGACATCCTGTCCCACTTCGCCCTAGTCATGGAAGAAAGGACGGACACGGTTCTACTATTGGAACCCCACGAGGCGGACGCGCTCGATCTACCGCATCGCCGGAACTAGTCGAACCGTACCTCGAACTGGGCAGGGTCTTGACCGACGTGCCGGATGATGAATCGCGCGTTCTTGACTTTCTCGGAGGCGTCGTAGCTGCTATTCAAATAGAGGCCATTTACTTCATTTGCGGTCATCTCTCGTTCATCCGAATGACGGGGGCTGGTCGCAAGCAAATAGCGGGATTGTGAGTTCGGAAGCCGAATCGGGCAGTGGTCTGCGGTCAAGATGTTCTTGTCCATGAGCCAACGCACGGTCTCGCAGGGTATACCGATCCAGTGTGCGATTGAGACTCGTGAACCATCCGGGAACATGATTTCTCGAGGCGGAGTTGCTCCCCCTTCGGGAGCCAGATCCGGTATTGGGATCCATTCGCCCTCGTTCCCCGATGCCGGAGGAACGATCGTCGTGGACTCAGTCTCTGTGCCGGATTCGTTTGAGGATGTAAGGACAGGTCCCGACGTTGCGGCAACCTGCCCCGACTGCACGCCGGGTCGCCACAGCGCAAGCGCTTTCAGGCAGACCTCGGCCGCCGGTGACGGGCCATTCAGGTCGAACTCGGCTACCCGCTTCTGATCTATTGGGACCGGCTTGTGCGTCTCGTAGATTTCCCAGCGCGCGCCGTCGGTGACCGCGAAGCGGTTGGTCCTTTCCATCAGACAGTAGTTGATCCCCTGCGCTAGGACCGCGTCCCGCAGCGGTGTTCCGAGCTTCTTGGCTTCCACCATGATTGCAGGACTGCCATTTCCGATCAGCGCGTAATCAGCCGAGCCGCTGCCCGACCTGTACTCGGGCACGACCATCTCAGGGTCGGACGTGTCCCAGCCGAGCTCCCGCAGCAGCGGGTCGATCAGCGCGTAGCGGGTCAGCGCCTCGCTCTGGCTCAGGGGGCTGCGGTGTGTTCCGATGCGCTCTCTGAGCGTTTCTACAGTTGCAACAGGCCTTCGAGCAGCATATCCCAAGACTCCCGCGTGTGGCGTTGGGGCGGACTATATCACAAGGCGTCTGTCTTGTCCCAAACGACAGAGTGGGGAGATGCCGCCCATCCCCTGTCTGTATCGATTCGGCAGGTAGGGGCCGTCCTACTCGTTCATCAGCCTCAGCGGGTTGTGCTTGACCAATGCCGATACCTCATCGGCGGTCATGTCCGCGCCCAGCAGCGCGGCGATCGCCATCCGCATCCCCTCAGGCGCGGGCGGGTTCATCCACTGGCCGAAGTCGGTGGTCAGTATGCACCGATCCGTCCCTATCCGGCGAAGGGCGACGGCCAACTCCTCGACAGTCATCTGCGCCCTGGACGGCATACAGGACAGGAAGGTGTACTCAACGTAGGCTCCGAGGTCGGCCATCTCGCGCTGCTGCTCGATGGAGGCAGTCGCGGCGGGGTGTGTGGCAATCATCCGAGTTATTCCGGCTTCGCGCGCGGCTCGGAACAGCTCCAGAGTCTCCCGGGGCGAGAGATGCCCAGAGGCGAGGACCATGTCGCGCGCCCGGACGATCTCCAGCACCGCCCGCGTCGCCGGGGTCAGGGCACCGGAGTCGTCTGCGATCCGCAGTCCGGGACCGCGTCCCTGTCCGCGCCGCCAAGCGTCGGCGTCGAAGGTTGGCATCCAGACGACTTTCGCGCCCAGCCTGGCGGAGACCTCCACCGCATCCGGGTTCACGCCGCCGACCGATCGGTTGAGCGCGATCGCGCCGGCCACGTCCAGTCCCGGGTACATCTGTCGGAGCGCACCGGCCAGCGGCGCGGTCGGGTATTCGTGCGACTTGAGGACGAAGCCGGCCATCTCGGCCTCGTAGGCGTGGCGGGCAGTCTGGAGGGCGTCGAGGCGTCGCTCCCGGGTGTCCGGGCCGGCGTGGACGTGTAGGTCGAAGGAGCCGGTCAGGATTTCTGAGATCGTGTCGTTCATCGAGTCACCCCGTGTTATGGCGCCGGTCCCGTGATGGGTGGAGGCGCGACGGATCGGACTTCCAGTATCTCACAGGTTCCGTCGGGTTGGGTGTTATGATGTCTGTCGCATTGCGATCAGAGGTCGCCCAAACCGAACTGTGAGGCGTCAGATTTGACACAGATGGCCCTGTCCGGCATCAAGGCGCTCGACTTCACGCACCACATAGCCGGGCCGTACTGCACGAAGCTGCTGGCGGACTACGGGGCCGACGTGATCAAGGTCGAGCGTCCGGGAACGGGTGACGGCGCCCGCGACATCGGTCCGTTTCCGAAGGACGAGCCTCACCGGGAAAAGAGCGGCGCCTTCCTCCATCTCAACACCAACAAGCGATCGATCACGCTGGACCTGAAGAGCGGGGACGGCAGCGGATTGGCCCGCGAGCTGGCGTCCGAGGCCGACGTGGTGATCGAGAGCTTCCGACCGGGGACCATGGACGGCTTCGGCCTGGGATACAACACGCTGTCGGCCATCAATCCGGGACTGGTTATGACCTCGATCTCCAACTTCGGTCAGAGTGGGCCGTACCGCGACTGGAGGGGTTCCGAGCTGATCTTCTACGGGATGGGCGGCGAGCTGTACTCGACGGGCGTGAGTGAGAAGGAGCCGCTGAAGCTCGGCGGAACGGTCGGGCTGTACCAGGCCGGGACGGTTGCCGCGTACGCGACCCTCGGAGCCGTGCTGTCCGTCGGGGATGAAGGTGTTGGGCAGCACGTGGACGTGTCGCTGATGGAGGTACAGGCAGGCTCCATCGACCGGCGGATGAGTATGCTGCTGGCCTACCAGTACAACGAAGAGATCAGCGGGCGCACTCCGCTCGGCACAGCGTCAGGGTCCGGAGGCTACCCTTCGGGCGTGTACCCGTGCGCCGATGGGTTCTTTCAGGTGAACGGGGGCGGCAACTACTTCCGGCGGGTGTTGGAAATGCTGGACCATCCAGAGGAGTTGTCGGGCGACGAGTGGCTGACACCGGAGGCGCAGGCGGACCAGGACATGGCAGGCCTGTTCGACGCGGTGTTCTACCCGTGGACGCTGGAGCGCACCAAGTACGAGCTGTGGGAGCAGGCCCAGAAGTCCAAAGTCCTGAGCGGACCGCTCAACACGATGGAAGACCTGCAGGCGGACCAAGTCTTTGAGTCCCGGGGAGCGTTCGCCGAGCTCGACCACCCGGAGGCCGGGAGGCTCAGATACCCTGGCAGACCATTCGTGATGTCGGCAACTCCCTGGTCGATCCGCCGGCCCGCTCCGCTTCTCGGTCAGCACACGGACGAAATCCTGGCGGAGCTGGGAGTCGGCGATGACGAGATCGACTCGTTGAGGCGACGTGGCGTGATATGAGCCTCGGAGGTCTTCGCGGACCGGTCCGCCCCCTCAAGCATGTGTTCGTCGAGTGCGTCAGCCTGGATGCCGGGACTTTGCCCGCGCGTCGGGAGTCGGATTGATGTCGAAGCTGCCCCTCGAAGGAGTTCGGGTCCTGGACATGACCGTTGTCTGGGCCGGACCCTACTGCACGACGCTGCTTGCCGATCTCGGCGCTGAGGTCATCCGTGTCGAGTCGATCCAGGTGTTCGGCCCACCGACGCGCGGCTCCATGGCCCACCCGCCGGACATCGTGATCCGGAATCTGCCTCCCTTCATCGCCGGGATGCCGGGCCGAGATCCGGGACCCCGACCGTGGAACCGGTATCCGCTGTTCAACGCCCACGCGCGGAACAAGCTCAGCATGACCGTCGATCTGCTCAGGCCCGAGGGCAAGGAGGTCTTCAGGCGACTGGTATCGATAAGCGACGTGCTGGTGGAGAACAATCCCACCGAGACGATGGAGAAGCTCGGCATATCCTACCCGGAGCTCAGCGAGATCAACCCCGGCTTCATCATGTTGCGGATGCCGGCCTACGGCAACTCCGGCCCGTACCAGAATCACCGATCGCTGGGCATCCACATCGAGGGCGTGATCGGGCACAGCCTGCTGCGCGGCTATACGGACCTGGACCCGTCCGCCAATACGCAGGTGTTCATGGCGGACGCCGCGGCCGGAGTCGGCGGCGCATTCGCGGTGGCGTGCGCGCTCAATCACCGGCGTCGGACCGGCGAGGGGCAACTGGTCGAGCTGTCGCAGGCCGAGAACGCCGTGCCGTTCCTCGGAGAGGCGTTCATAGACTACTCGATGAACGGGCGCATCCAGTCAACGCTCGGCAATCGACACCCGACAGCCGTCCAGGGGGTCTATCCGTGCGAGGGAGATGACCGCTGGGTCGCGATCACGATCTTCGACGACCGGGACTGGGAACTGTTCTGCGAGGCCATTGGCAACCCGGACTGGACCCGGTCCCCGGAGTTTGCGTCACACGAGTCCAGGCGCGCCAACCACGATCGGCTCGACGAGCTTGTCTCGGAGTGGACCCGGACTCGCGGCCACCTAGAGGTGATGACGCTGCTCCAGGCGCATGGTGTCGCGGCAGGTGCGGTCCTGGACCAGCGCGACGCCTCCGTGGACCCGCATCTGCGGACGCGCGGAATGTTCGAGGAGGCGTTCCAAGATGATGTCGGCACTCATCTATACCCGCGTGCGCCGTTCAAGATGTCGAGGAGCGATGTCCGCATCCGGCGCGGGCCTGTCACGCTCGGACAGGACAACGAGTACGTTTACAAGACGCTGCTCAAGCTGTCAGACTCCGAGTACGACGCCCTGGTTGCCGCGGGCCACGTCGGTGACGAGTACGCGCCGCACGTGCGGTGACCGGCTCAGGTCTGAAAGCCGAGTGAGGCGGCTACCGTCTCCTGCCGGTGGTCCAAGGTGACGAAGGAGATGCCGTGCTCACTCGTTGCGGTCAGCCAGAAATCGGGCGAGCGCTCCGGGAACATGGGCTACCGGCCTGAAGGGTTGCCGAGGTTCGCCAGAGGACACGATGATTCCCCGCTGTCGCAACTCTTCCAGCCGCTCTTCAGTAGTGTGCTTCCTGCGCTCGACCGGGTGGAGCTCGGCGAAGATTTCTCCATCTTGGTAGATGACGATGGTCTTGCCCTCGCGCACCTGCTCGAGAACTTCAGAAATTTTAGCCTCGATGTCGTATGTAGAGTATGTGATGTTCATGAGTTTAGGTTAACCAGTCAGGTCGGTCAGCGCAAGGTCAGGGACCACATCTCAGCGAGGTCGGACTGTGCTCGAACATGGCCCATCAGGGCGCTACACCGGCATTGTTCGTCCGGAGTGCGCCCTGCCTGCCCTGGCGGTAGCTTCGCCAACCGGCCCTCCTGACGACACGACTCTGACGCCTTCGTCGATCTTAGCGGCGACGGTGTCGGGCGTAGCTCCCTCGAGGAATGCTATGCCGGCGGACTCGCACGCCTTGCGAACGCGCTCCCGGGCCTCCCACAGCTCGTCCGGCCACGGCTCGCCGGGGGCGTTCTTGTATCCCATAGACATGCTCATGTCGCCGGGGCCCCACTCGGCGAAGGTTATGCCGGGGACCCTGGTCGTCACCTCGACGTTGACCAGCGCGCGGGTGTTTTCGATCTTCAGGCCGAGCATCAGCTCGCCGTCTGGATTCAGCGGCCACGGGTCGGCCTTGTCGAGGTACTCGTCCACGGATATCCCCCAGATCGGGGCCGCCGACGCCTGGCCGGCGGAGCCGCGACGCCCGACTTCCAGCCCCCTGCCGACGCCAATCTTCTGGAACGGGTAGCGGCAGGACTCGACGAAAGCCTTGACCGCGTCCGGGGTCTCAGCGTGGCACATCAGGATGCCGTGAACCCCACGAGCGAGTATCTGTCTGAACTGCCACGCATTGGCGCGCACGATGTCCCCGCTCCCACCGTCCACCGGCACTTCCACCACCACAGTCGGGGTGCGATGTCCACTGTTGGTCGGGCCACCCGCGACGAGGCCGTTCATGAACGCCTCCAGCCCCGGCATGTCGAACGAGCCGTGCTCCATGCCCACGTTGATGTAGTCGGCGTAAGTGTGGGCCATCTCCTTGCCGCCCTCGAAGCTGAGGTTGGCTCCCGTGTGTCCGCCGGTATAGTAGATAGGCTGGTCCTGCGCCAGCAGCTCGATAGCCCTGTTGACCCGATTCGGCATGGTGAATCTCTCCCAGATGTCAGTGATCAGTCGGCAGTTTACTACATCCGGCAGAGTCCGACCTGAGGCAGGGTCACGCCGTGAGCCGTGCCGGATGGGTCAGAAGATTCCGACCGGATGCGGCGCTGCCCCCGTCGAACGATCTCGCAGACTGTCGAGTCGGACTTGCGCGCGCCTGACAACCGACAACTCCAGACTGTAAACTGTCACCGGCAGGAGCCAGAATGCTCGAGAGAATGCGCAAAGTCGAAGAGCGGTTCGAGGACCTCGACCGCCTGATGGCCGACCCCGAGGTCGCCGTGGACTACACGCGCGTTCAGGAATTGGCGAAGGAGCAGGCGCAGCTCAGGGACGTGGTGCGCCTGTCGCGGGGACTGCGCTCGGTCGAGGCCGAGATCGCCGACCTACAGATCATGCTCCGTGATGAGACAGACGAGGAGATGGCTGAGCTCACGCGGGAAGAGCTGATCGAGCTGGAGTCACGTCGCGAGACGACCGAGCACGACCTCAAGCTCGCCCTAGTTCCCAAGGACCCCAACGACGACAAAAATGTCATTGTCGAGATACGCGCCGGCACCGGGGGGGATGAAGCTGGACTGTTCGCGGCTGACCTGTACCGGATGTACAACAGGTACGCGCAGCGGCAGGGCTGGAAGACCGAGGTCATAGACCTGAACGAGACCGGGATCGGCGCGGTCAAGGAGATCGTCTTCGAGGTCAGAGGGAAGGGAGCGTACTCCCGGCTCAAGCACGAGAGCGGAGTCCACCGGGTGCAGCGCGTGCCGGTCACCGAGTCGTCAGGCCGGATTCACACGTCGGCGGCGACCGTGGCGGTGCTGCCCGAGGCTGAAGAGATCGACATCGCGATAAGTAGCGAAGACCTCCAGATCGACGTGTTCCACGCCTCTGGGCACGGAGGCCAGAACGTCCAGAAGGTCGCAACCGCGATCCGCATTACGCACAAGCCGACCGGCATCACCGCGGTGTGCCAGGACGAACGAAGCCAGTTCAAGAACAAGGAGAAGGCGATGTCCGTGCTGCGCTCGCGACTGTACGCCCAGGAGACCGAGCGCCAACACCGAGAGCGGTCCGACGCGCGCAGGTCGCAGGTCGGCAGCGGCGATCGTTCGGAGCGTGTGAGGACCTACAACTTCCCCCAGAGCCGTATCACCGACCACCGTATCGGTCTCACGGTCCACAGCCTCGCCCAGGCCCTTGACGGCGAGATCGACGCCATCATCGACGCGCTGCTGGAAGAGGAGCAGACCCGGAAGCTGGCGGATGACTCGTTCGAAGCGTGATGAGTTGGGAGGCGAGGATACGAGAGTGGCAGACGACGATCGGGAATTGCCCCTGAGCGTCGCTCGAAAGTGGCTGCCTTGGTGTATTGCCCTGATCTTCGCGCATCGGTGCTACAGCTAGTTTGAGTGGTGGAACATATTGCCGAACCTATTTCTCGCAGAGCACGGTAAAATGGTGGCCCCAATGATGGTGGGACTGCACATTGACGGGCAGCAGGCCGATACGTAGCCTAGACCGAGCTTTCCCTCACCCGCCCGTCACCAAATGACGGAAATCTGTGGGGCTCCCAACCTACCGAACGGCCCACGAGATCAGCAGAGCTGTTTTGCACTTGTCTCAGCCCACCGCCTCAAAATGCTGTAGAATGGGGCAACACAGACTCAGTCCATAGGGATGCCAACATGACATCCGAATCTGAGTGTCCGGTCACATTGAATGAGCTTAGGGAAGAACTGCTAGAAGAAGAGGAAACGAACTCTGTATGACTCAGACGGACCCTGATTTCCAAGAAGCACTCATGCAGTCATTTAGCGATGTAAGACTGCCACAGGAGAGATTACCCGCTCGTGATCCTGAACAAGATAGTCTCACTCAGCTACGGGGAGACATGAACACGAGTTTTGCCCATCTGCGGGGAGAAGTGAGAGAGGGCTTCGCCAAGTCGCAACTGTACACATCGGAGCAGGTACGCGGGGCAACAGATGGGTTGCGCCAAGAAGTTACCCAGGTGAGAGAAGTGGTTGGAGAGGTTCGGGGGAAGTTGACCGGCATCTATTGGGCGATTGGTATTGCTGCCGCCCTACTCGCGGCTGTAACGACTATCGTAGTTGCTATACTGGGATAGAGTCATGACCACAGACAGCGAATTCACCCAGGAAGTTCAGGCTATACTCCATTATTCTTTGGCGCTTCTTCTGTACGGCTGCATTACATCGCCAGTTGGTTCGAGAGACCATGAGATTGCCATGAAGTACATTGAGGCACGCACCAATGGGGTTATCAATCTCGTCGAGGAAATTACGGCTGGTGGTTTGAGCGATTACCTAAGTGAAGATGATACCCAAACAGTGACCGGATTTCTTAATGCGATCTTGGAACAGGTCAGGGTAAATGGACATTCATTCAGACTCCTCCATGCTGACGCCCGCTCAGGCTGACGCCTGACATTTCAGCATGGGGCACTCAGCGCCGCCAACCCGGTAACCTGAATCACACCCTGGCCGGCGCTCCCACGCCCGTCACGAATTCTCAGAATCGCGTGGATTCCCCAACTCTGCTTTTCTCTGACTCTCCGCGCGGTCGGCCAAATCCCGACTTTTGCACTTCTCTCTGATTACAACCACCATTGACATATCCGGAGGACTCGCAATGGTTACAGCGCGATTCTTGGGAAACAAGTTCGTCAAGCCCATTATCGAGAAGCACAAGGCCGAGGGCAGAGCCGAGGGTCTAGCCGAGGGCAGAGCCGAAGAGCACCGCCGCTGGGTCGAATGGAACCACCGTCGATTGGAAGCCCAGGCAACCGGCGCTCCCTTCGACGAGCCGCCGCCCGGATCCTGAGCAACAAGATCGAACCGGTGTGAGCGCCACCCTGCGGCAGAGCCTCGACGCCGCCAGAGACACCCTCCGCGCCAGCGGGATTTTCGAGTGGCGCGTGGAGGCCGAGGTCCTCCTGAGACACGTGGTCGGCACGGGCCGGAGCGCGTTTCTCGCCCAAGTATATGGCGCGGACGACCTCCTCAACCCTTCACAGGCCGACCGACTGGAGACTCTACTCCGCAGACGACTTTCGGGCGAGCCTCTGGCGTACATCGTAGGGCGGCGAGAGTTCTACGGCCTGGACCTGGGGGTTAACAAGCACGTCCTGATCCCCAGACCCGAGACCGAGCTGGTCGTGGACCTGGCACTGGAGCATGTTGGGCGCAGGCGATCGACACCTACTATCGTCGACGTCGGGACAGGATCGGGCGCGGTCATCCTGGCCATCGCGGCCCACGTCGAGCGCGCCGATCTGTGGGCCACCGACATCAGCTCATCCGCGCTCGATGTCGCCCGGGGCAACGCCGAACACTTGGACCTGCGGAGCAGGGTAACTTTCGTCCAAGGCGACCTGTTGGACCCGATCGGCGGTCCCCTGGACATCATCGTGTCTAATCCCCCGTACATACCGACCGGGCAGATCGGCAGCCTCCAGGCGGAGGTGCGAGCGGAGCCAGTGGCTGCGCTGGATGGCGGCAGCGATGGTCTGGTCCCCTACCGGAGACTGCTGTCACAGGCCAGGGGCAAGCTGGCGCCGGGCGGGGTAATGATTGTCGAGCTGATGCCTGAGCAGATGGACGAGGCGGCATGTCTGGCGCGTCGCGCGTTTCAGAATGCCCGCTCGGTCTGTGTGCGGAAAGACCTGATGGGCAACTCACGGGTCGTGGTCGTGGACCTGACCTGAGCTAATAGGTCAGGCTGGTCCAGAATCGGTCCTCTTTCCAGGGGTCGCCCTCCATGTGGTAGCCGCGCATCTCCCAGAATCCCGGCGCGTCCTCAGCCATGAACTCGATGCCGTTGACCCACTTGGCGCTCTTCCAGCCGTAGCGCTTGGGCACGACCAGCCGCATCGGGCCGCCATGCTGGGGCGTCAAGGGTTGGCCGTCGTGGGAGTGCGCGAACAGGACATCGTCGTCCAGCAGCACGTCGAGGGCCACGTTGGTGGTGTAGCCGCCGTAGCAGTGCGCCATGACGTACCTGGCCTCGCGCTTCGGCGAGACGAGCTTCACGAGGTCGGTAAACAGCACGCCTTGCCAGGTGTTCTGCAGCTTGCTCCACTGGGTTACGCAGTGGAACTCTGCGTCGAGGGTCACCTGGGGCAGGTTGTTGAACTCTTCCCAGTTGAGGGTCAACTCTTCGTCAACCAGGCCGAATACTCTGAATTGCCAGGTTGCGATATCCAGCTTAGGTGTTGGGCCGAACGTGAGCACGGGGAACTTATCGGTGACGAACTGGCCCGGCGGCGCGTCGGGTTGGACGCGGTCCTGTCTGATTCTTGTGATACGTCCGAGTTTGTTGAGCATCATCTACTCCGCAGTTTGAAATCTACGTGACATTACATATTTTACAGTAAGCGCGTCGAATCACAAACGACGAACCTGTTTCAGTTTAGTAGGAGCCATCGGGTGAGGACGCTCCCCCACCTCCACCCCGTGGATTCCCGCCCCGTATCGTAGTACGGGGCAGGCCGTGCGCGGGAATGACGGTTGGGTGGCGTTGGGTCGGGTCATTTTCATAGCAATCACGGTTGGGGGCACTGGTCAGATCATTTTCATACCAACGTCACCATCTGGGCGGTTTGGTGATGGTACCAATCTCGTCTGTCAGCATGTCGGGAAATTGGCTCCGTCGCAGGTGGCTCTTCCAGAGGCGCTTAACGTAGGTCGCAGCATTGGACAGGTCCCTAGGGCTCGTGTTTCTTCGGTCGGGATTGACCAGCGTGACACGAAGGCCCAGATCGTCTCTCACGTACCTCATTGCACCGGCGAAGTCCGCGTCGTTGGACACGACGACTGCCTGCTCGTAATCCCCGTTGAATCCATCGACCAGGAGACGTGTAGCTAGGTTCACGTCCGACCCCTTTTCCTCCGAGTCCCTGACCAAGACGTGGGTGGGCAGCCCCGGCCCCGGCTCGGCAAGTGGACGGCGCTTGGTGCCGGACCGGAAGGTACCGTAGTAAGCCTTGAAGCCCGGCAGCGTCGCCAGAGCTCTCAAGTACACCAGCTGCCGACGGGGTTGACTGGGATCGCCAGGACGTGCATCGAGAAGAGCGGTGAAGTAGCAGACTTTGTGAATGGTGTCTTGGGGGAAGAGGGTCTCGGCGAGCTTCCGTAGGTCCAGCCACTTGAACGGGGTGCCCCGGACGGCGCGGTAGTAGAGATTGAAGCCGTCAATGTAGAGGTTGGTGATCAAACGCTACTCCCTTACAAAGACAGAGACCGCCTCGGAAGGCGGTCTCGACCCTACCGGCGAAGCGATAGGGGTAGTGTTAAGGAAAGTACCAGGAGCGACGACGGTTGTCAACACGCGGAGTTGGCGGGAGCCTGTTTCAGTTTAGTAGGCAGCTACGACATGGACGGGCGGGTTCGAAACCCGCCTACGGGGGTCTGCGGGCGGGACGCCCGCGCTCCCAACCGGCGCCTACTGATCGGGGACAGGCTTCCAAACGGTCCAGGCCTTGACACCTTGAGGCTTGTCTCAACACAATAGCCGTCACTGTGTTCTGCGATCGGATCTGCTGCCATGGCTGAAACGCCGTCCGCTCTGAGCGGGCTGACGGTCATTGACCTCTCTTCGGGGCTGGCTGGCGCGCTTGCGACTATGTTTCTGGCCGACAACGGCGCGCGTGTCGTTCGCGTTGTGTCGAGTGACGAAGACGTAGTTCGTGAACCGGACATCTTCGCGGTGTACGACCGGGGCGCCGAGGTCGTACAGATCGACCCGGATGCCGACACCGGGGCGTTGTTCGATCTGTGCGCAGACTCGGACGTCGTGATCGAGGACCTGCCTCCCGCGTCGCACGAACGGGCGCGCCTGGGTCTGGATGGCTTGACTAACGCCTACCCGAAGCTGGTCCACTGCTCGATAACGGCTTATGGGACCGGCGGTCCATTGAAGGACGAGCCTGCGGACCACGACCTGGTCGCCGCGAGAACGGGGATCCTGGCGAGCCAGCCCTCTTATCGAGATGGCCCGATACACGTGGCGCATCCGGTGGCGTACATCGGCGCCGGGCTTCTGGCCGCGATGGGGACTGCCGCGGCGCTGTTCCAGCGTGAGCGCACCGGGCTCGGTAGGCGGGTCGAAACATCGTTGATGGCCGGGGCCATGCTCTATACTCCCAAGGCCGCGTGGGAGGACATGCCGGCGGCCAGAACGAACATGTCGCCGCAGGGAGGCGGTCCATTTTACAGCATCTTCGAGTGCGCGGATGGGAAGTGGATACAGCTTGGGTGCATCCACTCCGGCTTCGTCGATCTGGCGGCTGCCGTAATCGGAGTGGCGGACACAATCGCGTCCAATCCCGAATACGGCGACGGTCGCTGGCCGCGAGACGAGACGGCAAGACAGCGTCTGTTCGATCTGGTTGCCGCGTTGATAAAGACGCGACCAGCCCATGAGTGGATCAACGACCTTCAGGCAGCCGACGTACCATGCGACACCAGCCAGACTGCCGGCGACGCGATGGTCAATCCGCAGATCTTGCACAACGGTCTGGTCGCTGAAGTAATCGATCCCGCGCTGGGCGCAACGAAAATGCCCGGCCTGCCGATCAGCCTGTCCGCCACTCCGGGCAGGGTCGCCGGGCCACGGCCCGACTCGACAAGCGCTCCCGCGAGTGGACCGGGGACATCGAACTTGGAAGTGAGCGCCGGTGATTCATCCACCGAATCGGAACTGCCGCTGACCGGCGTCAGGGTTATGGAGATGGCGAATGTCATCGCCGGCCCCGTGGCGGGGCGACTGCTGGCTGACCTCGGCGCGGACGTGGTCAAGTTCGAGTCCCTGGACGGCGACATATCTCGGCCCAGCGGCGGCGCTGGATTCATCGCGTTCAACGCGAACAAGCGGTCTGTTTCCGCCAATACGCGGACCGACGACGGCAAGACGGTCGCCCGCCGGATTGCGGCTGCATCCGACGTGATGCTGGCCAACATGCGGCCGGGAGCTACGGACCGGATGGGACTGGACCCGGCTACGCTCGACGGACTGAATCCCAAGCTCATCCAGACCCATATCACGGCTTACGGCTGGGACGGACCATACTCGCACCGTCCGGGAGTGGACCCGATCGCGCAGGCCATCACGGGACTTCAGCACGCGCAGGGCGGCTACGACGACCCGCCGGTGTACCTGTCCATCCTGGCGCCATGCGACTACACCGGAGGAGCTCTGGGCGCTCTGGGGACCGTTCTGGCGCTGGTGGCGCGCGAACGGTTCGGCGTCGGTCAGAAGGTGGACACGAACCTGCTGGCCGCTGGGACGATCGTCAGTGTCGACGGCTTCCTGAAGTACGCTGGCAAGCGACCCAGGAGGCTCCCAGACAAGTTCCAGTACGGTGTCAGTACGCTGCGACGCCTGTACCGTACCGCCGATGGATGGGTGTACGTCGCGGCGGAATCAGCGGAGCATCGGCAGCTACTTGACGCGGCTCTGGCCGAGCTGTCGGGAGGAGACCTCGAGACGGCCTGCGGCGAAACGGCGACGGACGCCGTGCTGGAGTCGCTGGCATCGCACGGCGTCCCGTGCGCGCCGGTGGTCGATTGGTCCGGCCAGAGATTCTTCTCGGACCCGCAGACCGCGGCCAACTCCATGATGGCCGAGCTCGAACATCCGAGCCTTGGGACGGTCAGGTTGAGCGGCAACCTCGTAACCTTCGACGGGTCGGATACACTGCCGCGGCGTCCAACGCCGCTGCTGGGCCAGCATACGACCGAGGCGCTTTCGTATCTGGGCTATACTTCGGGACAGATCGGCGATCTGTACGAACAGGGCGTGGTGAAGACCGAGCCTCCCGCATGAGGGACCCGAGCGCAGCAGCACTCAAGTTCACTCTTGTGGCTTCGGCTGTCGTATTGGCGCTCATCGCGAACTTTCTGATTCGGGATGGCGGCCTGCACTGGGCGGCGACCCCTCTGGTCATCGCGGTAGGCTGCCTGGCGCTGGCCTCGCTTCGCCGGTCAGCCGGGCCGGGCGGCTCGGACGAACTCCGAGACGATGGCCCCTGTCCCGGTCGAGAGGGGCGATTCTCCTCGCATCCTTTCTCCTTCCTAACACGGAGGCCAGTTGACGGGGGAGATTCACCCCCGGGCGAAGACGCTCGGACCGGGCGTCGCTGGGCGGTGGAATTCAACGAGTCCTTCTTCGGAGTCGCGGCGACCGTCGCGAGCATCGTCGTGATGTTCATTTCACTCAGGGAGTTCGGTCAGAGGGGAAACGAGAGCACCGCCTTGGCGTGGTACGGCTTCGGAGCGTCGGTGGCGCTGGCGCTGGCGGCCATTCCGACCTTCGACGGCCGGTGGACCAAGTTAATCGCGAGGCTGAAGGCGGACTGCGGACTGCGAATCGGCTTCCGTGCCATGGCGCCGTGGCTGGCGTTGGCCGCGATTCTGGCGTTGGGCGCGGGTATTCGGCTCTACAACCTCGATCATCTGCCCGCCGGAATGTGGTACGACGAGGCCGACAACCTCATCCATGCCCGTGACTATGGACGCGACCCCGGCAGTCTGCCGGTCTATACCCCCTCGACCAACAATCCCACGATGTTCCTGATTCCGGTCGCGGCGGTGTCCAGACTGGCAGGGGCATCCATAACGACCGGACGACTAGTCGCGGCCGGCTTCGGGCTGCTCGGGATAGTGGCGACGTTCCTGTTGGCCCGCCAGGTGATGGGAGACCGGCGCGGGCTGATCGCCGCGTTCCTCGTGGCGGTGATGCGGTGGGACATCATCTGGAGCCGAGTCGGGATGATCGGCATTACAGCCGTGGTATGCGCGGCCCTGACCGGGTGGCTGACGCTGCGGGCGGCGCGGAGCGGGAGGCTATCGGATTACGCGTTCGCGGGCGCATCTCTCGGACTTGGGATGTGGTTCTACACGTCATTCCGAATGTTTCCGCTGGTCGTCGGGTTCGTCCTTGTACACCACCTGCTGACATCGCGTCCGCCGTTTCGTGTCTTCGCTTCCAGGGTTGTGCTGATGGCGCTGGTCTCGCTGTTCGTCGCGGCTCCGGTTGTACAGTACGCGATGGACAACCCGGCTGAGTTCTTCTCCAGAACCGAGACGACATCGGTGTTCAGCCTGACGCCCAGAGATCAGTGGGCCGACCATATCCGATCCGGCCTCGTTCGGCACTTGCTCATGTTCAACCAGACCGGTGACGCCAACCCGCGCCACAACCTTCCCGGCGCGCCGATGCTGGACGCGGTGACGGGGTCGCTGTTCCTGCTGGGGTTCTTCTTTGCGCTCACGCGGTGGCGCGAAGCCGGCACCTTCGCGCTGTCGTTCTGGGCGCTGTTCATGGTACTGCCGGGTGTGCTGACTGTGCCCTGGGAGGCCCCTCAATCGCTGCGCGCGATCACGGTCATACCGGCGGTGGCGGGGCTCTCGGCCTTCGTGATCGGGGAGATGTGGACCGCCGCCCGGCGCGTCCCCTGGCCCGTTGTACGCAGGTCCGCGACGCCCGCAGTCGTCGCGGCGCTGGCGTTCATCGCGTATGCCAACGTCGGCCTGTACTTCGGCGAACAGGCCAACGACCCGGCGGTGTACGCCGCGTTCTCAACAGAAGAAACGCTGATGTCGCGGAGCCAGGTCGAGCAGCAGAGCCGGGGCTACTCACTATGGGTCTCCCGTCAATTCCTGTTCAGCCCGAACATCGCTCTGCTGGCGAACCGGCCGCACTACGAGGTAATCAGGGCGCCGGAGACGCTGCCACTGGACTCGACACGGGTGTGGAACGGCGCCGCGGTGTACTTCGAACCCCGGGAGCGTGGGTTCTGGGAGGTGATGCGGGCGTACTACCCTGACGCGCAGTACCGGGCCGTCACGGCGCCGAACGGTTCCGAGCCGCTGTACTACGAGGCGTTCATCAGTCGGGAGGAGCTGGCGGAGCGCCAGGGCCTCGAGGTCACCCACACGGTGCGTGACGCGGAGGTCGAAGGACGGCTCGATACGGTGCAGGAGTCGGTATGGTACGCCGACGCCGGACCCGGCGAGTACCCCCACGAGGTCAGACTGGAGGGCGCGCTCCATATCCCGGTCTATGGGGAGTACGAGCTTGTGCTGGACAGTGCGCGCGGGCGCGCCGACGTCATGGTAGAGCTTGACGGAAAGGCAGTCCTCGGCGCAGGGAAGACCGGCGTTCGGGTGAGACCCGGTGTCGGGCTGCACACCCTCTCGATCAGAGCGACCATCAACGGTCCGGATGATCTGGTCCGTGTCCTCTGGCGTCCGCCCGACGGGGACCTCGGGCCGATACCGTTGAGCCGGCTGTACCGGGGGACGGTAAGACCGCTGGGACTCGCGGGGCGGTTCTACGCCGGGAGCAGGACGGACGGTGTCCCGGACTCTGTACAGATCACCCCGACCATGGACGTGTTTCACTACGGTCCGGTCGTTCCCGAGCCCTACTTCGCGGCGTGGGATGGAGTGCTGCACATCGATCAGCCGGGGCCTCACAAGTTCGACGCGGTCCGGACCGGCTCAGGGCGCGTCGCGCTCTACATCGACGGGCAACCGGCAGCCCGTGATCCTCGAGGAGGGGACAATCCGGCAGAGCGGACGGTGCATCTGGACGTGGGAGAGCACACCATCAGGGTCGAGTACACGGCGGAATCCGCGCCCTCGCAATTCAGGATACTGTGGTCTCCGCTTGGCGGCGCCATGCGCCCGATTCCGGTGGAGATCATGACTCCGGCGCGGGAGCATATGCTGCGTGTGGTCGAATAGCGCGTCGATCAGTCTTCGCGGTGAATCGCGGGCGGCCCTCCCTCCAGGAACCTCGTCCTGCGAAACGGCTCCTGGGCCGGGAAGAAGCCGAGGATCCGAGCGGGCGCTTCGCCGATCGCCTCGAAGCCGTGCGGCACGCCGGGGGGAACGACGATGGTATGGTCAGCGCCGACATCGTGTGAGTCGTCGCCGATCCTGACGCGGAGCGCGCCGTCCAGGATCACGATCAGCTCGTCGTCTTGGTGGGTGTGAAGCGGGGCCCCGGTCCCGACACCGACTTCGCTCAATGACGCGTCGGTAGAGGTCGTGCCGTCACCGGGTTCGGTGATCAGCCACTTGCGGTAGTTCGGTCTCCAGGGAACTTCAGTAGCGTTATTGTGATCGATGATTGCCATGGGATATTCCTCCACTGGGACCAGGTCTTTCACCTATGTGAAATAAGAACGGCCGGTTACGCGGTCGCCGCCCGTTAACGACTTGTGACGCGGGCAGTTGGCTGCGCAAGTCTTGGACGTGTCGCCAGCAGGAACAGTACGCCGCCCAGCATGTTGAGAGACGCCAACACAGCGAACGCGACAGTGTATTCACCCGTGGAATCGCGCACGACCCCAGCGTACACGGGCGCGGCCAACAGCAGGATGTTCATGGGCACCTGTGAAAGCCCCATGATAACGCCGAATGATTTTCTTCCGAAATACTCCCCTCTTATCGAGACAGTCAGCGGGTTGCGTCCCCCGAACCCGGCGCCGAACAGGAGCGCGAACCCGAACGCAACGGGCAGAGTCGCCGGGCCGTAGGTCAGCAGGAACACCCCCGACGCCTGTATCCAGGTGAACACGAACAGCGCGAGGCGCTTCGGCACGCGGTCTCCGATGAAGCCGCCGATGATCTGGAACACCATCGAGACGACCGTGTAACCCGTGATTACAAACGACGCGGTCTGCAGGCTGTATCCCTGGTCTGTCATCATCGGAGCCAGGTGCGCCATCATCGCGATCAGCACCATGGACGTGCAGCCGTGCCCGACGCTGATTAACCAGAAAGAGGATGTTCGCAGCGCCTGCTGCCAGGTGAAGTCGACCTGAACGGGACGCTTCGGCGCGATCTTCTCAGGCTCGCCGACGGAAGACTCGTTGTCGACCTCGTCCGGCTTGTCTCCGTCTGGCAACAGGCCGTAATCTTCCGGCCTGTTGCGGATGAGCAGGGAGAGAGGCAGGTTGATAGCCAGGATAGCGACCCCGATGATTACGACGGTCACTCGCCATCCGAGCCTATCGAACTCGGGGTCTATAGCCCATGCGATGGCGGGGATCATGATGAGCGTGCCGACCCTGCTCGTGGAGTTTGAGAACCCCATCGCCATCGCTCTTCGCCGGTTGAACCAGTTGTTCAACATCGCCATGAGCGGTAGCCAGCTTCCAATGCCCTGACCGAGCGCGATGAACACGTAAACCAGGTAGAACATCCACAACTCTTCGATCCGGCTGAAGAGCATCCACCCGATGCCCATGATCGACATGCCGATCATCACGAGCCGTCGGGTGCCGAACCTGTCGGTAAGGTATCCTTCGATCGGGCCGAGGATTCCGCCCTCGATTCGCGTAAATGCGAACGCGAGCGAAAGCTGCGTCCGTGTCCATCCGAAGGTGCTCTCCAGGGCGACGAACCACAGCCCCATAGCATGGAACATCGGCGTCGTGGAGATGACCATGACCGACCCGGTGACGACGACAAGCCACCAGCCGTAGAATACGCCTCCGGCTCTGGCGCGAAGGCGCGCCGCTCCGGCGAGCGGGAACAAAGGCCTACCGCGGTCCGGCTTGGGAGAGCCGAGTCCGGTCTTACTCACCCAGATCCATGCCCATGTCCACCGGCAGGTTCCGGCGTTCGAGCGCCTTGTCGAGCTTCTCACGGAACTCGACCCATAGCGCCTCGCGGGACTCGGCGTCGCCATTGACGTCCTGGATTCGCTCCCGGTACTCGTCGATCACGAGGTCCTCGGTCTTGCCGAGCGGCATGTCGAAGAAGTCGGGATCGAACTTGGGCAGGCGTCCCGGTCGGAAGTAGCCCTTGTCAGGCAGGGTGTACCCTTCGAGATTGTCGGTGCCTTTGCCCAGTACGTTTCCGGTCTCGATGTAGTGATTCATGACTTCGGGCATACCGTAGCGCTGGATCGGGCACACCTTCATGCACACTCCGCAGCCGGAGTAGCTGGTCATGACGGGGCGGCACCGGCGGAAGTCCAGCTTGCTCTTCTCAACGCCTCTGTACCAGATCTTGTTCTGGTTGATCGCCCGACCCGGACACCGCATGAAGCACACCTGGCAGATCTCGCAGAACTTGGTGACTCCGTAGTCCACCGGCCGGTCGTGGACTATGTTGGCGTTGGTCGTGATGATCTGAAGCCGAGCGCGGGACCCGAAGTGCGGGGACAGCAACTGACCGTTGATGCCAAGCTGTCCGAGTCCGGCCTGTACGAACAGCGGGATCATCGCTCCGAAGTGCCAGGTCGGACCCCACACCTGCGCCCTGTATCCCAGCGCGTGGATGAAGTCAAGGAGGTCTTTGGACATGGCGGCCTGTCGAAGGTGCGCGTCTCCGTGGGCCGATTCCGCCTGGATGCTCGGAAGGGTCTGCGTGTCGATGTAGTCCTGCTCGACGGCGAGGCAGATCGCGTGTCGCAGGTCGCCGCGGACGTACTGCCGCTTGCTCTTGTACACGAACCGGCGGTCGAAGTTGGTAAACCCGACCTCGCCGTAGCCCAGCTCGCGCGCTTTCTCGCGAATAGCCTCCGTCACATCCTCTCCGGAAGGCTCTGCCGTCGGCTCCATGTCTCCGGTGGACTTGAGCCACTGAACGACGGGTTCAATCTCCTCCTGGTGCTGCCGATAGAGGTCCGCGGTCTCGGGGGCTGCCTTTTCGCGGACCTCGAGCGCCCAGAGCGAAGACGCGCTGTGCTCTACGGCGACGCTCTCGAGCGGGTACTCGCGTGCGTAGTAGCTGATCTCGTTATCACGTGTGGGGGTTCCGGGAACAGACTTGAGGTCTGCCGCCACCGGGATCTCCACAGGCGGGTCGTCAACTGTGCGCCCCGGCCTCGTCACCTTGTAACCCAGTCTTCTTCTCGCCATCATGCCCCCTTTGGCTCTTGTTCACATACAGGCGAGTGTATTTTCTACGACTGACCTATGTCAACGCGCAGGCGTGCTCTGCGGGCCTCGCCTCATGATGCCTCAGCCGGCCTCTATTCAGAAACATCCGCCTGGCCCACTGTGGAGGAGACGCCCGCGCGCCAAGACGAAGGGCCTAGCCTCTCACCGGAATAGCCAGCTGGCTGTGACCCAGAATCCAATCGCGGCGCACACGACAAATGTGGCGGCCAGGACGACAAGCACGGCCAATACCAGCCAGCACCCCCATTCGTCTTTCCGACGTAGGCCGGAATCCAGTCCCAAGCCACACATATGCGGCGGTATCACGGCGACTTGGTATAATACAGGTCTAACTGACATCCAAGTGTGGCCGAGGCCACGCGACAGGAGAAGGCATGGCAGACGTGGTATTCCAGATCAGGGCGCACGGGGGAGTGACTGTACACGGGGCCGCAGTGCTGGCAGCCTATCCTGACGGAAGATACCTCACCGGCCAGACTGACGCCGAGGGAGAATGCCGGCTGAACCTGTACCGCACCGATCAGAACATGAAGGTACTTGTAGCTGCGGAGGGCCATCTGCCTTTCCACCGTTCGATTGTTCCGGGGAAATCAGAAAACATCCACCTGGAGTTAGAGCCGTCCAAGGAGGAGAGGAAGGCGGTCATCTTCACCCGGAGCACAGGATATATCCCAGGGATTTCGGGGCACCTCAATCCGCACAAAGATGGTTATGTTTACGGCAACAACATCGCCATCAACGGGCGACTTGCAACGCCTGCCGCACATTTCAAGATAGGGGAAGCCCTCCATCTGGTCGACGTGTACGGCGTCGAGACAACTATCCGGTTTCTGGTGGTTGAGGGACAGTTCTCGCTTATTGAGTACACGGAGCCCAAGGCTTACACAGGAGAATGAACGTGGCCACGGCGGAGCAGCATCGAGAGATTAGCACTCAGTTCCTAGATCACGCCGAGGACGAATTCCGTAAAGGCGATCTGCTCCAGGCCTCCGAGAAAGCATGGGGAGCGGTCTCCCACTATGTGAACTCCGTTGCCCGTCAGCGGAGCTGGCCTCTGGGGTCGCACAGGCACCTGATCGAAAATGCCAACAACCTGATCAGCCGGGACCCTGCCCACGCGAGCCATAATCGGAGGTTGCTCAGATCGATCGAGGCGCTTCATGCTAACTTCTATCAGGCGTTCTTGGACGAGGATTCGGTGGGGGAGGGTATTGAGGACGCCAAGGAACTAATCAGGACCCTAGAAGATCTTAACACGGACACGTAGAAGGCGACCGGGACGGCTGAAGTGGGCACACTGACCTCTACGACAGGGAGATCGAACGCAGCCTGGGAAGTCTCGACTCGTGACTGTCCTCAGGGAGGGGCAACTGGAATTCGCTTTCAATGGAGTGATGAGCGCTCGAAGATTTGACGGTGACGACCACGGATTGAGCCATTGCATGAAGGCCGTGGACTTTGTCATTGAGCTTACTGACCGCTATCTTTTCGTAGAAGTCAAAGACCCTCAGAACTCCCAGGCCCAGCAGGGGAATAGTCAGCAGTGGGTGCTTCAGTTCACAAGCAGCAAACTCGATCAGGATCTCAAGTACAAGTACCGAGACTCCTTTCTCTACGAATGGGCGTCAGGACGAGCAGACAAGCCTATCGTTTACGTGGTGCTGGTTGCCCTCGATTCTCTGGATGATGCCATCAATGGGACCAGGGGACGCGAACTCACAAGAAATCTACCGCAGTTAGGGCCGGAGTCACGGCCGGAACCTGTCCCAGATTAGTAGGCAGTACGAAGAAGGCGCCGCAACTCGGTCGCGAGTTGTGCAGTCCGCTCAACGCGGATACTGACGATTCGGACCAGTCACTGGCCCGATTTCTGGTCGTCAATGGGTGGCGCCTACTAAATTGAAACAGGCTCACGGGGATGTCACACGGTCCCATCCGGGGCGCTACTACTACGGCGTGAGATTCGCGCCCCGAATCCGGTTGTCATCCGGGACTCTTATAGTACAATGCCGAAATCTCAGGTGGAGGCTACTACCATGACGCTCAGAGGTCAGGCTGCAATCGTTGGGATCGGCGAGGTCCCGACACGGCGGCTTCTGGAGGGACGCACGCTGTACGGTCTGTGCGCAGACGCGGCCAACCAGGCAATCACCGACGCCGGGCTGCGCAAGCAGGACATAAACGGTCTGGTGACCGACGGCGCCGCGGCTCCCGCGATGATGGCCGAGTACATAGACATCAAACCCACGTTTGCGACCGGCGTGTCGATGCAGGGCGCAAGCGGCGCGTCCGCCACGACGGTCGCGGCCAGCGCGATCAACGCGGGGCTGTGCGACACCGTCCTGGTGGTGATGGGCAACGCGAGGGCGTCGAGAGCGACGCTGGGCGGCGCATCGGTCCGTTCCGAGTGGGAGGAGCCTTACGGCATGGCGCCGGGGGCAGGCACGGGATACGCGCTGATCTACAACCGGCACATGTTCGAGTATGGCACCACTCAGGAGCAGATGGCCAAGGTCGCATCCGATCAGCGGTTCAATGCGGAGCAGAACCCGAACGCGGTGTTCAACGGCCAGCCGGCGAGCGTCCAGGACATCCTGAACTCCAGGTACATCAACTACCCTCTGCGACTGCTCGAATGCGTAATGCCGTGCGATGGAGCGGCGGCGCTGATCATGACGACGCCAGAGCGAGCCAGGGCGCTGCCCAACCGGCCCGCATACATGCTTGGAGCCGGGATGGAGCAGTCCAACGCCAATATCTGGCAGACCGACCGGATTACCACGACTCCGGTCGCGACCAGCTCAAAGAGGGCCTTCCAGATGGCGGGCTACAGTCCGGGGGACATGGAATTCGCCGAATTCTACGATTGATACACGATTCTCGTGGCCGTGAGCCTCGAAGATGCCGGATTCGTAGCCAAGGGCGAGATTGGCCCCTTCTACGAGTCAACCGACACGACCTACAAGGGAACGTTCCCGGTCAACACGGACGGCGGTCAGCTATCCGGGGGCCAGCCCGGTCTCGCGGGAGGCTTCAGACACGTCATAGAGGGCGCCCGACAGATCATGGGCAAGGCGGGGGTGAGGCAGGTACCCAGGAACAACTTATGTATGGTGAACGGTTGAGGGGGCACGGCGAGCGAAATGTGCTCGCTGGTCCTCGGGTCCGAGGATGCGATCTAAACGGGATAGAAGCTGTCAACTCTCAAAACGTTGGCCGGACGGCCGGCGCCTGACGACTGAAGACTGGAAACCTGCCGATGACAACGTACAGCAAGCCGATGCCGAATCCGATGAACGAGGCTCTCTCCCGGCCGTTCTGGGAAGCCGCGAAACGTCACGAGCTGGTCCTGCCGCGGTGCAGGACGTGCTCCAGGATATTCTTCTACCCCAGGGAGCGGTGTCCAAACTGCCTTTCCGATGACCTCGACTGGACGCGCGCCAGCGGCATGGGCAGGTTGTACTCGTTCACGGTGGTCCACCAGACGGCGCACCCGTCGTTCCAGGCGGAGTCTCCGCACATCTACGCCATCATCCAGCTCAACGAGGGGCCGCGGATGCCGTCCAACCTCGTGGACTGCCCGATCGAGGATGCCAAGATCGACATGCCGGTCGAGGCGGTGTTCGATGACGCTTCAGCCGAGTACACGCTGGTGAAGTTCAGACCGGCGTAGCGGGCCAAAGAAATCCGAGCACAGCCGCGGGGTGGACAACTTTCGTGTCCACCCCGTTTTTTGTGGCGGTAGGAACGGATGCGCGCGAGATGCCCGCATCTGGGGTTATTTCCCCAACACCTCCGAATTGGATGGAACAAATGGCGGCCTGGCGGCGTCTATACCAGTGAGCGGCCCGGAAAACGGTTCCGGTGTCCGGCAACCAGGGAATGGCAATGCACGGTATAGAAATGGAGGCCGACGATATGAACACCAGAGTTACCACAAACGCGGCGAACTCGATACGATGCCGGACCTTGGCGCTCGTCGTCTTGGTCTTGACGCTCTCGATAGCTTCAGTGGGCTGTTCTCAGGACGGTGAGGTGGTGGAGGTTATCAAGGAAGTGGAGGTCATCAAAGAGGTCCCTGTTGAGAAGGTGGTCACCAGAGAGGTCGTCAAAGAGGTCCAAGTCCCCGGCGAGACCATTGTGGTCGAGAAAGAGGTTGTGAAAGAGGTGCCTGTTGAGAAGGTGGTTACCAGAGAGGTCGTCAAAGAGGTCCAAGTCCCCGGCGAGACCATTGTGGTCGAGAAAGAGGTTGTGAAAGAGGTGCCTGTAGATAGGGTGGTGGTACGGGAGGTCGTCAAATCGGTCGCCGCGGCGCGCGCCCCGGCAGCTACGGCCATGCCCGCTCCGGCTCCGACTGCCGCCCCGGCCGTGGCGATGCAATCGGCGTCCGCCGCGACAGCGGTCCCAGCCCCGTCCCCGCAAGCCCAGACCCAGGCAGGCGCGTACTCTCAGTACGGCAGCAGGCAGGCGCGGGCAGGCGCGACGACGTTCAGGGACTACCGACAGTCGCTGTTCGTGGAGACGACCCGAGACAGCATATCGACATTCAGCCTGGACACTGATCGCACCTCGTATCACCTGGCGCTGAACTGGGCCCTATCAGGCTACGAGGTGGACCCGGACTCAGTCCGCGCCGAGGAGTGGATCAACGCGTTCAACTACGGCTACGAGCCGCCAAAGCACAGTGACAGCTTTGCGGTTACCGCTGATGTGTTCGATCATCCGGTCGACGGCGGCCTGTACCTGGCCCGACTCGGATTCCAGGCCCCGCATCTTCAGGACGACAGGCCGCTGAACGTGACGCTGGTGCTGGACGCATCGGGTTCGATGTCGGACGGCAACCGGGTCGCGATCGCGCGTGAAGCCGCCGAGAGCATCCGTCGGAGCCTCGGCAGACAGGACCGGATCGGCGTCGTTCACTTCACGACCGACGTGATCGATGACTATACCGTCGAGCACCGAAATCCGGATGACCGGGACGTGAAGTGGTCGATCGGCCAGCTCGACCCGCACGGCAGCACCAACGTCCAAGCGGGCCTGGACCTGGGCGTGCGGATGGCGGACAGCGTCCGGCGGGAGCGCCCGGACGCCCACAACTACATCATCCTGATGTCGGACGGCGTGGCGAACGTCGATGCCACCGACCCGTTCGCCATACTGGAGTCCGCCTACGACCGGGACAGCGGGAACCCGCTCCGGCTCATCACGATCGGCGTGGGAATAGAGAACTACAACGACTTCCTGCTCGAACAGCTGGCACAGCACGGCAACGGCTGGTACAGGTATCTGAGCACCGAGGACCAGGCGCGCGCGACGTTCAGCCGGGACAACTGGCTGGCTTTGTCGGTGCCGTTCGCAGACCAGACGCGCGCGCAGGTGACGTGGGACCCCGAAGTGGTCAAGTCGTGGCGGATGATCGGGTACGAGAACAGGGTGACATCGGACGAGTCGTTCACCGAAGACCGCAAGGAGTTCGCCGAGATCCCGGTCGGCGCGGCGACGACGGTGTTCTACGAGCTGGAGCTGACGAACAGGGCGCGCCGGTCCGGTCCTGTGATGCAGTTGGGGGACGTCGAGCTGAGATGGGTCACGCCGCTCAGCGGCCAGTCCAACCGCCAGGACACGACGATAGTCACCGGTCTGACGCCTCCGGGCATCGACACGATGGACCAAGCGCTGCTGCAATTCGGCGCGATCGTCGCTCTGTCGTCCGACCGTTACAGCAGCCTGCCGCACATCGACGACCACAATGCCACCGAGGTGCAGCGCGACATGACCGACCTGCTCGAAGAGCTGTGGACGCTGGGCGAACATCTGGGCGGGCTCGACTCGTACAACGACTTCGCGTTCGTGCTCGAGCACATAACCGAAGCGCTTCCTGAAACTATACGGGCATCCGGATACAGTCGTTAGAGCGGGGCTTCGGTCGGGACACATTCCGAGACGTTAGCTTACGACGAGCAAACAAGAGGCCGGGGCACGTTACCCCGGCCTCTTCAGGTTCACTGGCCGTGTCATCGTTCCAGGCGGATCAGTTGGCGGGCGCCTCGCAGTCCTCGCACAGCGTGAACACCTCGATCCGGTGTCCGACGATTTCGCCTGAGATCTCGTGTCCGATCGCTCTCAGGAGACGCTCTATCGACGCATGTCTGAACTCCCCGACGACGCCACACTTCACACAGACCGTGTGGTGGTGATGCTCCACCCTCGCAAGGCTGTACTTCGGAGCGCCGTCCGGCATCGCCAGCTTGCAGATCACGCCGACCCTCTGCAGGAGCTTGATGGTCCGATAGACGGTGGCGCGACCAACGCCGGGAAGCTCCTCGCAGATCTCCTCCGCGGTGAACCCCTCGCCTTTCTGTTCCAACAGCCCGATTACGCTGCGTCTGGGCGCGGTGATGCGGTAACCCTCATCCTCAAGTACCGCGAGGAGGTCAGGTCGAACAATGGGGCGATCGGTGGCGTTGATGGTCAATTGTGGATTACGTCCAGCAGGTCGCTGCCAAGCGACGGTCTCAAAAGTCCATTCTCCGCAAGGGAATGATACTACGGTATCAGTGCGGGGCACAGGCGTCAACGAGCGCGCCGGAGCGTGAGCCTGTGTCAGTTTATCGGAGCCATCCGGTGAGGGCGCTCCCCGCCCCTACCCCGTGGATTCCCGCGTTCGCGGGAACGACGGGGTTGCCTGCTGTGGCGCGACACACCGACTAAGCTGATACAGCTTCCCGGCGTGTGCGCTGTTTCAGTGTCTGTGGCGTACAATACCCGCAGAGAGAGGTGGATAGCGTGAACTCAACCTCTGTACGTTCGTTCATTACCGTGACCGCGCTGTCCGGCGTGCTGCTCATGTCCCTCGCCGCCTGCTCGTCCGGCGTTGATGCTCCTGAGTCATGCGCGGACGAGGATGGAGTCCTCAGAGTTGGCTTCTATGCCTTCTTCGAGCCCGTCAGCTACAGCGTGGACAAAGATCCGGACTCGGATGGATTCAACATCCACGCCGGCTATGAAGCGGACATACTGAGCGCTCTTGAAGCGATGGAAGGCGCGGGGCTGTCGTTCTCTCGACATAGTATTGCGGCGTGGGATGACATCTGGCTGCAATCCGCAGTCTCACAGTACGACCTTGTCGGTGGAGGCATCACGATTCTCGACTCCCGAACCCGCGACTCGGCGGGTCGAGAGGCGGTCAGGTTCACATCGGGACACATCACGTTTCGACAGTCGCTGCTGGCGCGCGCCGAGGACTCGAACCGCCTGGCCCGTTACGACGACCTGACCCGCGACGTGCGAGTCGGGGTTCTTGCCGGCACGACTGGGGAGTTTCGGCTTCTGGAGATCACGGGGATTGCCGATGCCGCCGGAGTTCTGACCGCCGGCACGCGCGTCGATACGCCACAGGGCACGTTGGTCGCCGACGGCAGCGCGGACTACGTCATCACCGCCGCCGGAGAATCTCCGGGTCTCGCGGTGAGGCATCGGATTCACCCTCCATCTAAAGACATGCCACAGGTGATCTATCTTGGGGATGAGACCGGAGAAGCGGACCTCCTCGAGGCTCTTGCCGGCGGCGAGATTGACGTGGTCGCCCGGGGAGAGATCGGCAACCGTGACGCCACCCACGCTTACGGCGATCAATTCGTCGTCGCGGCTCTCGACGATAAGGTCGAATACGGCGGTTTTACACTCGCCGCGGAGGACGAGGATCTGGCGCGCTGCCTGGATGAGAAGATTGACTGGCTAACGGACGGTCAGCGTATCGGCTACTCCGAGTGGCTGCAAGACCCTTCCGTATTCCTGGGCCGCGCGAAGATATGGAACGACAGGGACACCGGCTGACTTCCGGGCTCACTGCGGATGCCGCCCGTGGGCGCGAGTCAGCCGCTCCACCCACATGGCGGTCAGCCGCGGGACGTCGACGTCGACCGCCACGCCGGCGTTGGGGGGCATCGCCGTCAGCCCTGTCAGGTCGGCGACGGTCTGGCCCCTGGTCAGACTGCTGTGATGCTCCACTCGGACGTACGCGTCCGTCATGGTGAACAGAGTTGGGTCGATCGCGTAGGCCATCGCCGGAACGTCGTTGAACTGAGCGCCGTCCGGATTCCGCAGACGACCTCGCTCTCGATACGCCTGCTGTATGAAGGTGACGGCGCTGCTGAGGAAACGTACAGACGGCGTGTCGGCGCTCCACACGGCGGCAAGCTGCTCGGGTGTGAACTCGACCTGTTGGCACACGTCCAGGCCGATCTGCGCGATCTTTGCGCCGGACCGGTACACCACGTCGGCAGCCTGCGGGTCTCCCCAGATGTTGGCCGTCGCGACCGGCGTCACGTTGCCGGGCACCGTCACCGCGCCTCCCATGACGACGACTTCGACCAGCGCATCGGCGACCCGCGGTTCCATATTGACTGCAAGCGCGAGGTTGGTCAGTCTGCCCAGCGCGACGAACGTGACCTCTCCGGGCGAGCCCATCACGCGCTCGACGATCTCGATAACCGCGTGTCGTGGGTCCGGTTCCAGCGACGGAGGCGGCAGTCCGACATCTCCCAGACCGTCGCGGCCGTGGATATACTGGGCGAAATCGGGCTCACCCAGTCCGAACGGTACGGATGCGCCCCGGAACACCGGAATGTCCGCTCGCCCGGCGATCTCCAGAATCCGCAGCGCGTTCTCGGTACACTGATCGACGGACACGTTGCCAAAGACCGTCGTCAGCGCCTCGACGCGGAGCTCGGGACTGTTGAGGGCCAGCAGAATCGCCGCCGCGTCGTCAATTCCGGGATCGGTGTCGACAATGACTCGCCGCATTCGTTCTCCTCCGTGTGCTTGGGACCGTCGGCGCGCCTCCAGCTTATCAATCCAACCGCAAGCTGATAAACTCACTACGCCCGTCGCGGCTGTGCGAATACGACTCTGAGGAGGAAACCATGAACGGCTACGAGCTCAAGCAGAAAGTACATTCCGGGGGCATCGTGTACGGCACGATGATAAGCATGAGCCGGAACCCTCGGTGGACGACACCGATGTCCGCCTTCGGGTTGGACTACGCAATCATAGACAGCGAACACTCGCCGCGCGGACGCTCGGAGATGGCCGACTTCATCGCGGCGTTCTCGTACAGCGGGGTCGCCCCGATCGTTCGCATTCCCATCCCGGACTCCCACTACGTGACGATGGCGCTCGACGCCGGGGCGCACGGCATTCTCGCGCCGTACTGCGAGACGGTGGAAGAGGTCAAGGAAGTGGTGGGAGCGGCCAAGTGGCGGCCGTTGAAGGGCGCTATGGTCCGCAAGGTCATCGACCACGGCGAGTTCCCCTCGCAGGCTAGCAAAGAGTACCTGGAAGCGCGCAACAGCAACAGCGTCTGCATCATCGGCATCGAGAGCGTCCCCGCGATAGAGAATCTCGACAACATCCTGCAGGTCGGCGGCATCGACGCGGTGTTCGTAGGCCCCAACGACCTGACCATCACGCTCGGAATCCCGGACGAGTACGACCACCCGGACTACGAAGCCGCGCTGCGGGAAGTAATCCGCATCTGCCAGAAGCACAACGTACCCAACCTGTTCCACCACCAGACCGTGGAGCTGACTACGAAGTGGCTTCAGGAGGGCGTGAGGTTCGTGCTGTACAGCTCCGACGCGCGCACGATGCACAACGGATTCCGGGAGGAGTTCGGTCAGATCAAGGCGGTCGGCACCGAGATCGAGGGTGTCGAGGTCGGTGATGTCGGAGAGTCCGAGGAGGTAATCTAGGGGGGCGGTCGAGCTCTACTTCGTACATTGCTCCTGGCCGTCTGAGCGTCACAGCAATATTCGGAGACCTTCAGCTGATGCGGCCAGACCGAGCCTGTTGTCCAGTGTGGCAAGCGCTGCTTGGCGTCGATGTGCCAACTCCAGGTAGATCGCGTCGTAGAAGGACAGGTTGTGTGATCTTGCCAGATCGAGAGCAGTGTTGAGATCAGCCTCCGTGTCGGTAAGCAACGGAAGTTCGCTCAAGTACGACAGGCTCGCTCTGGTCTGTTCTAATGTAATCCGTCCCCGGCGCTCACCCACGAGCAGCGCATTGCGCACTTCAAGATGCCAGTGCTGTGGAACGAATATGACACCGTCGTCGAGTTCGGCCAGTAGTGCGTTCGCGCCGGCATGTAGCTCATCTTCGAATATCCATGCCGCGGCAACAGACGCATCTATGATGAACGAGTTCAATACCGATGTCCCTCGTGCCGCCAGTCCATAAACTCCTCAACCGAGATGTCGATCGGCTTCCTCGTTCGTCTCCATTCCCTGAACCTCTCGACAGCTTGTCTCCGCCGCTCCCGCTCCTCGTCCTCGACAGGGACCAGCGCCGCGACCTTCTTGCCGTTGCGCGTGATCGTTATGGACTCGCCGCGTTCGACATCACGAAGCAGCTCCGAGAGCCGGGCCTTCGCCACCGTCGCCTGGACTTCACGCATGGATGCCTCCAACCAGTTAATCTGACCAGTCTGATTGTAGCACATCCCGCGATCCCGCCCTAACCGGCGGGCTCGAACCGTCCGTGTTATCATTCTGTCCGTAGCCGCCGCGTGAACCGCTTCGCTGGAGGCATCACATGACTATCAGACACGCACCCAAAACGGGCCACTGCCCATCACTCACGCCACTGCCCGACCCGCCGAAGCCGCCCGACGCTATGCAGCAACTTCCCCACGTCAGCCGCGCCTATGTGATACTCGATGACCACTACCGTGACCGGCCCGACGTTCTTGTGGCCGGCGACGGCTATCTCTGCTACGACGCCAACGACCTCAGAGGCGCGCCCAGGCCGGACTGCCTGGTTGCGTTCGGCGTTGCCGTACCGCCCGCGGCCATCGTCGAGGCCAACGGCTACATGATAAGCGAAGTGGGCAAGCCGCCGGACTTCGTGTTGGAGGTGGCTTCGGCGAGCACGGGACGACGCGACTACACCGTCAAGCGAGACATCTATGCCTCCTACGAGGTACGCGAGCAGTGGCGTTTCGATCCCACGGGCGGACTGTACCATGATGCGCCGCTGGCCGGTGACCGGCTGGTCAACGGTGTGTACGTGCCGATTCCGGTCGCCGCCGGTCCGGATGGCGTGCTGAGTGGATACAGCGAGGCGCTGGGGCTGGAGCTGCGCTGGAACCGGGGCGAGCTGCGTTTCTGGGATCCTGCGACAGGTGAGTATCTGCCCGATCTGACCGAGGCCAAGGCCCAGCGAGACGCGGAGGCCGAGGCTCGACAGGCTGCCGAGGAGAGAATACGGCAGCTGGAATTGGAGCTTCGCCGCCTGCGATCAGAGGGATAACGCTCCAGCCGCACGGGGAGCAGACCGCAACTGCCGGGGCATCTGCACTGACAACATGGCGAACCAACGAACTATGGGAGCGGAAGCCAATGACATCGAGTCCTAACGAAGGCGAAGTCCGCCCGGTGTGGTTCGTTGGAGCTGTGCATTGGACAGGACAGGGTGGGGAGGATCAAACTGAGAGGTTTGTGGAGGAGGGGATATGGGAGCTCCATTACACCGACCAATACTTGGACCGCGTAATGGAGATACAACCGGGTGACAAGATTGCGATAAAAACACAATTCAATCGTAAGAACGGGCTCCCATTCGACAACCGGGATCACTGGGTTTCTGTGATGCGGATCAAGGCACCGGGAACCGTCGTAGAGAACATGGGTGACGGGCGGCGCTTGGCTGTCGATTGGACGCTGGTCAATCCTCCTCGGGAATGGTACTTCCGCACCTATATCAGAAGCGTGTGTAAGGTGAACCCGGGTTTTTGGCAAACAGACGATCTGATCAGGTTCACATTTGACGGGGAAAAACAGGACATAGACCAATTCCGAAATAATTCCTATTGGAAAGATCGGTTCGGCGACGTCCCGAAACCGGCCTCGCCAACGCAGACCAACGATGGGGAACAGACTACGGCCGACGAGCAAGGTTCCGACGACTCAACGAGTGGACCAGACCCCACCGAATACACTATCGAAGACATCATCGCCGACGGCTGCTTCCTTGATGAGGATACGTTGAAGATGATCCTGAACCGGCTCGGGACGAAGAAGAACCTCATCCTGCAAGGGCCGCCGGGCACCGGCAAGACATGGCTGGCCAAGAAGTTGGCCTTTGCGCTGATCGGATACAACGACAACCGCCGAGTGCGGCGTTTCCAGTTCCACCCGAATCTGTCGTATGAGGACTTCATACGAGGCTTTCGCCCAGCCGGTGATGACGGCAAATTGACTCTAGTTGACGGCCCGTTCCTCGGAGTGGTCAACGACGCCAGGCGTGACCCATCCAGCGGCTACGTCATGGTCATCGAGGAGATCAACCGTGGCAATCCCGCTCAGATCTTCGGCGAGATGCTGACTTTGATGGAGGCTGACAAGCGCAGCCCAGAAGACGGAATGGCGTTGGGTTATCCCAAGCACATTGGCGAGCGCGTACACATCCCGCCCAACGTATACGTCATCGGTACGATGAACGTCGCAGATCGCTCGATCGCGCTGGTCGATCTCGCGCTCCGCCGCCGGTTCGCTTTCGTCGATCTCGAGCCCGTGTTCGACGCACGCTGGCGAACCTGGGTTCACGGTCAGTGCGGCATCGACCTCGACTTTCTGACAGCCATCGAACACCATATGACATCCCTGAACGAGCGGATTGCGGACGACCGTAGCCTCGGTCCGCAGTTCCGTGTTGGCCACAGCTATGTCACTCCGCCGGAGGACACACCCATCGACAATCCCGCCGAGTGGTTCAGCCAGATTGTCGAGACCGAGATCGGCCCGCTGCTGGACGAGTACTGGTTCGACAATATCGAGGCGGCCCGCACCGCGAAGTCAGACCTGCTGACCGACCTGTGACCACGACGGTCGATCCGGCTGCCGTCGGAACCGTCGGGCGAATCCCGGTCAGAAATATCTGGCTTCTGATGCTGTACGCCTCCGACCTGTACCGCGAGCTTCCCCAGGCTCGGAAAGTGGCCGTGGAAGACGACCCGGACGAGCTTCCCAAATTGGTCGCAGAGCTGCTCACGCGCGCCGTTGAGCGTCGGATGCGCCGCAACCTCAGCTTCGGATACCGTCGCAGGCGCGCCGATCTGAACCGGGTTCGCGGGCGCATTGACCTTCTCAGGACCGAACGCCGCCAACTGCTTCAGCGGGGCAGGATAGCGTGCGCGTTCGACGAACTGACAGTTGATACACCTCGTAACCGGTTCGTCAAGGCCGCGCTCGACCTGCTGGCCGGGATCGTCAGCGACCAAGACCTCGCACACCGCTGCCGAGCCACGTCAGCCAGTATGGAGCGCGCTGGCGTGACCGGCGACCCTTCATCGAACCGCCGCCGCCCGCCGCCGCCACTCTCCCGTCTTGGCCGACTCGACGCCGATGATAGGCGGATGCTGGCCGCGGCGCGCTTGGCATTCGACCTCACCCTGCCGACTGAAGACATTGGCGCATCCCACCTAGCGACTCCAGACAGGGACGAAGTGTGGGCTCGACGACTGTTCGAGCGCGCAGTAGGGGGCTTCTACGATGTCGTGCTGTCCCCCCGCGGGTGGCAAGTAACTGCTGGAAACCGCATTCGATGGCCCGTCGATCAAAGGTCCCCAGGCATCGACGCCGTTCTGCCGACGATGCAGACGGACATCGTTCTGGAACACCCACACTCTGCCGAGGATCCGGCAGCCGGACGCCGCCGAATCGTCATCGACACCAAGTTTACGTCGATACTCAAATCCGGCCATCACAGGGATCGGACGCTCGATAGCGGGTACATATACCAGATGTACGCCTATCTCAGGTCCCAGGAGTGTGACACCAATCCCAGATCTCGCAACTCCACCGGAATCTTGCTCCACCCATCCGTAGGTGTCGATTTCGACGAGGCTGCTATTATCCAGGGCCACGAAATTCGCTTCATCACCGTAGATCTGGCCGCGGATAGCCGGACCATCAGGCGCCAGCTGCTGGGCATCGCAAAAGCCAGCCCGCTGGGTGGGCCAGTCCCAAGCCAAGAGTCAGACGGGTAGCCCCGTCGCGTCTGAGTGGGATGCCGTTCTGTGTCGGAGTAGGTCGTTGCGAGGCTCGAAACCTGTCATAATGGGGTCGAAACGGCATTACAGGTCGGCAGCCGTCAGTTGATCGCTGCCAGTCATCAGAGAGGAAAGAGGAAATTGTCCTGGAACTTCACAAATGTAAACGGACCGTATGGCGGCACCACGGAAGGCCCGGCTTGGGACGGGAGCGGCCTGCTCTTCACCTTCATTCCCGCCAGCTACATCATGCGCTACGACCCCGATGCGCGCGCATCGACGATCTACAGGGAAGGAACCAACAACGCCAACGGCCTGCTGCTGGACCCCGGCGGAACTCTGTTCGCCTGTGAAGGCGGAGGCCGGCGCATGGTGCGGTACGAGGCCGATGGGAGCGCGACTGTGCTCGCGGACGACTTCGAGGGCAGCAAGCTGAACATCCCCAACGACCTGGCGATCGACCTCCAGGGCCGGGTGTGGTTCACCGACCCGTTCTATGAAGGCGCCGGCGGAGCGTGGTCCGCGGACCGCTCCAATAAGGAGCTCGACCACGACTCGGTGTACAGGCTCGATCCGGGGGATGATGACTCCTGGTCGATCAGCCGGGTAACCTTCGACACGACACGACCGAACGGACTGCTGTTCTCCCTGGACCACGGCACGCTGTACGTCGCGCAGAGCGGAAGGCTGCCGGAGGAGAAACGCGAGCTTCGCGCCTACCCGGTCAACGACGACGGCAGCCTCGGCGACGGCGAGGTGATCCACGACTTCGGAGCGAACCGCGGAATCGACGGCATGTGCCTGGACGTGGAGGGCAACATAGTCGCCACCGCCGGAAACCGTGCCGGCGGCCCCGGCCCTATGATCTACGTCTTTTCCCCAAGCGGTGAGGTCATCGAGACTCATCCGCTCAACGTGGACCAGCCAACCAACTGCACCTTCGGCGGCGAGGACCTCTCCACCCTCTACGTCACCACGGGAGAAGGGCATCTGCTCAGGGCGTTCACCGACCGGCAAGGCAGGCTGCTGTATCCGCCAGCCGGCTGAGTCTTGGTCGAATCCGAACTACTTGTAGTAGGCGGTGGCATCGCGGGAGCGTCCACCGCCTACTATCTTGCCGAACAGGGCCACGACGTCGCGCTCGTGGAACGCGCGGAGATAGCGTCGGAGGCGTCCGGGGTCAACGCGGGCCAGATCGGCGCGACGGGGTGGGGAGACATGCCCGACCTCGCCGCCTACCTGACCATGGGCAGCCTGCAACTATTCAAAGAGCTGCAACTGGACCTGGGCTACGACATCGAGCTGCGTCAGTCAGGATCGCTGACGGCGATCCACACCCGGGAACAGCTCGACTACATGCGTAACCGCATCACCGCGATGCGAAGTCAAGGGCACGAGGTCGAGCTTCTAACTCCGCGTGAGGCGCGCGCCATCGAGCCGGAGATCAACCCGCGCCTGCTCGGGTACATGCACTCCCCGCTTCGCGCGCAGGCCGACCCTCTGAAAGCCACGCGCGCTTTCGCCGACGCCGCGGCGAAGTCCGGAGCCGGCATATTCACCAATCACTCCGTTACCGGGGCAGAGCCAATTCCAGACGGCGGCTACTCCGTCACCACGAGTCGGGGCGAATTCAGATGTGAGTCACTGGTGATAGCCGCCGGGGCGTGGTGCGCCTCCGTAGGTCGGATGCTGGGTCTGCTGGTCCCGATAGCGCCGGTGCGCGGACAGATGTGGGCGACCGCCCCTATTCCGCCCAGCGTGTTTCAGACAATCTCCTCCGCCGAGTCCACGTACACCTGGAGCATAGACGACGGCGCTGACGCCGGCACTCCGCCCGAGCTGACTCATCGAGACGAGACCCGGCTGACTCGACACCTCTACGGTCGGCAGCGACGCAGCGGCGAGATAATCTTCGGCGGGGACCGCCAGCTGGTCGGCTACGACAAGACGGTCGAACCAACCGGCATCGAGGTCAACAAGGGCCAGGCGTCTGAGGTCCTTCCGTTCCTGGCAGAGATTCCAATAGCCCGGACCTGGGCTGGGCTGATGCCGTTCCCACTCGACGGAGAACCGCTCATCGGGAGCATTCCGCAGCGTGACAACCTGTTCATCGTAGGGGGCCTGGCCAGCTCCGGTTTCGGCCGCGGCCCGATGGCCGGGAAGCTGCTCGCCGACTACATCCACACAGGGCACAGGCCCCAAGCGCTGGCGGAGTCCGACCCCGCCAGGTGCGTGGCAGAAATTGATTTGATATAACCACGGGAGTTATAATTGTCTTGTACGACGTACGTCTTTACACTAGGCCGAATGGGCGATGTCCTGCTAGGGACTACATTGACGGAATCATCAGATCGAGTCGAAAAACAGACGCGGTCCGTATAGATGGGTCTGATGTTGCAGTTACGTAAAGAAGGCTCACAGGGGCTGGTGAGAGCTCAACGTGCGGAGAAAATGAATGACGTCTGGCAACTGCGGTCGGGGCGACATCGGATATTCTACTTTTGGGACGACTTGTTCAACAGATATGTCATACTGAATGGCTTCCTGAAGCAGTCTCGACAGACCCCCAGAAGTGAGTTGCGAAGAGCCGAACGGTTGAGAGCAGACTATTATCGGAACCTGTAAATGAGTGGAGGGCGATCACATGCTCGTAGATGCGATGGATATGATTCGTGAGCACATTAGAGACCCTGAGATGAGGGCCGAGTTCGGCGCGGAGGGTCTCCGACTCCGATTTGCCCTGGCCTTGCTGGATGCCCGTGAAAGCACAGGCATGACACAGTCGGAGCTGGCCGCTATGTGCGGCGTCAGCCAAGCGTACATCTCCAAGTTGGAAAGCGGGGAGGCCAACCCGACAATCGGCAAGATCGGGGCTATATTCGCCGCCATGTGGATGGAGCCGACCGTAGGATTCGAGCCGCTGCTGCCGGAGAGTTCCAAGACCACCCCATCAGAAGCTGAGGCTCGGCAGCCGGAATCACGAGCGCCCACCTCGCCACCGGCGGCGCCAACCGGTCTGACCGGGGCGGCCGGGGCGCAACCCCGGGTCAAACAGGCGCCCACCTCAACAGTCCCAATCGAGAGTTGATGAGACCGTGACCATCGACCGGCTCAAAGTTCCAACCCAAAGACTGACCACGGTCTGCGATCCCGACACGCTGGGATTCGAGACGACCGCCGAGATCGCTCCTCTGGCCGGCACCATCGGACAGGAGCGGGCAGTCAGCGCATTGGAAATGGGACTCGAAATAGAGGCCGCCGGGTTCAACGTATTTGTGTCCGGAGCGCCGGGGACCGGCAGGAACAGCGTGCTGAGGTCGCACCTGGAGCGAGTAGCGGTCACCAAGCCGAACCCTCCGGACTGGGGTTACATCTACAACTTCCAAGACCCAACTCAACCCACTCCCATACACCTCCCGTGCGGCATGATGCGGGACTTGGATCAGGATATGTCGCAGCTGGTCGAGACGTGTCGCGCTGAGATCCCCGCGGCGTTTGAGAGTGACGACTATGCCCATCGCATCGAGGAGGTGATGGGCGAAATACAGGCACAGCGGCAGTCGATTAACGAGGACCTGGAGTCCCAGGCCAGGATGAAGGGATTCACCATCTCCTCAACTCAGGTCGGCGTTACGCCGGCGCCGCTGCATTCGGAGGGCCGCCCGCTGACCAGAGAGGAGTTCGAACGGCTGCCGGAAGCGGCCAGGGACCGGCTTGGCGCAAATGCCGATGAGCTTCAGCACTCCATAGTCCACGTGATGTCCGAGCTTCGAAGGCTGAATAAGGATGCCCAACAGCGCGCACTCGACCTGGATGTCGAGCTGGTGCGCCTCACCCTCAAGCCGATTGTCGATGAACTCCAGGAGAAGTATGCGGCGCACCCGGAAGTCGTCTCGTATCTCGATGAAGTGGAAGCCGACATGGTGTCACACACGCAGGTTTTCAAGCCCCTGGGAGATGAACAGCCGGCACAGCGGCAGACAGGAGCGGCCCAGACCGGAGAGGAATTCTTCACTCGCTATCGGGTAAACGACCTCGTGGACAACACCTACTGCGACGGTGCTCCTGTCGTATTCGAGCATAACCCGACCTACTACAATCTGTTCGGACGGTTGGACTACCGGTCCCGGATGGGCGCTCTCTCCACGGACCACACGATGATAGCGGCCGGCGCAATTCACGAGGCGAACGGGGGATACCTGGTGGCGCAGGCCAAGGACCTGCTGTCCAACGCGCTGGCATGGGACATGCTGAAGCGGGTGCTGCGCAGCGGCGAGATACGCATCGAGAACATCGGCGAGCAGCACTCCGCGGTTCCCACCACTTCGATGCGGCCACAGCCCATTCCGGTAAACGCCAAGATCGTGCTGATAGGCGGTCGCGACGTCCTTCGACTCTTGCAGGCGGCTGACGAGGACTTCAGACGCTACTTCAAGGTGACGGCGGACTTCGATACGGTCATGGAGCGGACGCCCGGAAACGTGGCCAAGTACGCGGCGTTTGTGGCGTCGGAGACCAGGGCCATAGGTCTGCGTCCTTTCGAAAGCGCGGCGGTGGCCGCTATCATCGACTACTCCAGCCGTCTCGTCGAGGACCAGAGTAAACTCACGACTCGGTTCATGCAGGTCTCAGACGTGCTGGCGGAGGCGGACTACTGGGCGCAGAAGGCCGGGTGCGACACCGCGACATCCGAACATGTGGACCGGGCGATCGGGCAGCGACACTACCGGGCCGGCCTCACCGAACAGCGGACGCTGGAGTCAATTGAGAAGGACACCGTGCGGATCGATACCGAGGGCCTGGCAATCGGCCAGGTCAACGGATTGGCGATCTACTCCCTAGGGGACCACAGCTTCGGCAGGCCCAGCCGCATCACCGCCAGGGTGTCGGTGGGCAATGGGCGTGTGGTCAACATCGACCGCGAGACGCGAATGTCCGGGCGAATCCACAACAAGGGATTCCTCATCCTCAATGGGTATCTGCAGGGCAAATATGGCCGGGACAGGCCGCTGTCGATCTCCGCGAGTCTCACCTTCGAGCAGACCTACAGCGGGGTGGACGGTGACAGTGCGTCATCGACCGAGCTGTACGCGCTGCTTTCGGAGATTTCGGGTGTGCCAATCAAGCAGGGAATCGCGGTTACGGGATCGGTGAACCAAGCGGGCCAAGTCCAGGCCATTGGCGGCGCCACATACAAGATCGAGGGCTTCTTCGAGGTGTGCAAGGCCAAGGGGCTGGACGGCGAGCAAGGAGTCATGATCCCGAAGGACAACGTGCGAAACCTGGTTCTGAGCCGTGAGGTTGTCGACGCCGTGACAAACGGGGATTTCCATATCTATGCGGTCTCGAATGTCGATGATGGGATAGAAGTCCTGACGGGAGTCACGGCCGGCAAAAAGGGTGACGACGGCAAGTATCCCGAGGGCACCATCCACTGCCTGGTGGAGCGGCGGCTGGAGGAGATGGGGCGCCGGGCCCGGCAGTTCAGCCGGCCGCAGCGCGATCAGGAGTCCTCCGGGCCGGACTCCGGCGAGTCTGCCGACGAAGTTTGACCACTGGCATCAGCCGGGCTAAGGGGAGTTGTTTGCGACATTCGCGATGTCGCCCAGATACTCGCGCACGTCGTCGGTGACCACTTCGACAACCAGATCCGTGGGACATTGCCCATCGTAGAAACAGTCTTGATGCAGGATGTTCTTCGCAGCCAAAAACCGCGCCTGGAATCTGAGAGCGCCTATCTGCCTACTCTCCCTCTCAAGCGCGCGGATGCCGTCTCTCCTGGCGTTGGTCCCATCAGGCACGACCCTTCCCTGGGACTCCAGCAGCTCGTTGGCGGCCAGAGTCACCGCGCCCCACGCCTTCTCAGCCGCGTCTCGGAGAAGTATGGAGTCTCCAGTCCTGCGCCACTCTTCAAGTTCACCGACCGCGTGGCCGTATAGCGCCCAGGCGTCTTCTATGTAGTTTCCCATCCCGGTTCTCCCTGCGTCTCATTATCATAAGTTCGAGTATAGCAGAGACCGGTACAGCTACCGGCGCGAGTCCAGATACCCCTGTAGGATAACCGCGGCCGCCGCGGCGTCGATGCGGCCCCGGTCACGGTTCCGTCGTCGTCCGACTCCTGAGTCCCGAAGCAGCCGCTGGGCCTGCACCGTGGACAGCCGTTCGTCGATGGCATTCACCGGAAGATCGGTCTTCGCTCTGAGGTCGCGGATGAACCTCCGTACCTTGCCCGCCTGCTCCCGGCTCTCGCCCGACAGGGTGAGCGGCAAGCCAACGATTATCTCTGCCGCGTCGTTGTCGAGGGCAGCGTGTAGTACGTCATCGACATCGGTCGGTCCACGGTCCACCGCGCCAATCGGCGACGCCAGCAGACCGGTCGGATCGCTGACGGCGAGACCGATGCGGCGATCTCCGACGTCCAGGGCCAGAACTCTCATAGAGCTACTTCTCACCATCGGTCATCGCCGCACGCACGAGATCGGGGACCTCGGCAAGGGCGGCGTCTAGCTTTGATGCGTCGCGGCCTCCGGCCTGGGCGACGTCCGGTCGGCCTCCACCGCCTCCGCCGACCACTCTGGCCGCGCCGCGGGCGATGTCGGCGGCGTTCAGACCTCGATCTTCGATCAGATCGCGCGTGACCATCGCGACGAGCATCGGCCTATCGTTGACGACCGCGCCCAGCACCACGACCCCACTTCCGAGCTTGTCGCGCAGGTAGTCGCCGACCTCGCGGAGGGAGTCCGCGTTCGCGGCGGCGGCGCGGGCCGACAGGACGGTCACGCCGTCAACATCCTGAGCGGAGGAGAGAAGTCCTTCGGCGGACTGGAGGGACAGCCGGCGCTCCATAGCCTCCTGCTGTCGCTGGAGGTCGTCGAGCTCTTCGAGGAGGGACCGCACTCTGTCCTCCATCGCTCCGGGCGTGGTCTGGAGCGACTGGGCCAGACGCTCCTCTCTGTGGAACCTGTCCCACACCATGCGCTCCGCGGCCCTGCCGCTGATGGCCTCGATGCGCCGCATACCCGCGCCGATGCTGGACTCGCCGAGCACGTACACCGCGCCGACTTCCCCGGTCTGCTCGACGTGGGTGCCGCCGCAGACCTCGAAGCTGAAGGTGTCGCCGTTGGCGATCTCGACCAGCCGGACGCGGTCGTCGTATCTGTCGCCAAAGAACGCGAGAGCGCCGCGCCTGATCGCCTCCTGGTAGGTATCTTCGTCTCTGAGGACGCGGGCATTCTGGCGTATCTTTTCGTTGACGAGGAGCTGGACCTGCCACATCTCGTCGTCGGTGACGGGCTGGACGTGGGTGAAATCGAAGCGGAGGCGGTCCGGAGCGACCAGAGATCCCGCCTGGCGAACGTGGGGGCCGAGCACCTGTCTGAGCGCCGCGTGCAGCATGTGGGTGGCGGTGTGGTTCCGGGCCGTATCCTCGCGCCGCACCGGGTCCACGAAGGCGTCGACCGTCTCGCCGAGCGAAACGGCGCCGGCTTCGACCTCTCCGAAGTGGATGATGAGCCCGGGCATGACCTCCTGCGTGTCGCGGACGCTGATCCGACCTTCCGCCCCGGATATATCTCCGGCGTCGCCGATCTGGCCTCCGCCCTCGGCGTAGAATGGGGTCTGGACGAGCGCGACTTCGACGTTCTGTCTCTCCGAGACCTGCGCGACGGTCTCGTCATCCGAGATGAGACCGACCACGACGGAGGACGCGCTCAGCGTGTCGTATCCGAGGAAGGCCGTGCCTCCGACGCCGAGGCTCTCGTAAACGCGGATCTTGGCTCGGTCTCCGCCGAACCGCGCCCCGGCGCGGGACTGCTCACGCTGGGCGGCCATCTCCCGCTCAAAGCCTTCCATGTCCAGCTCGACACCGTTTTCCGAAGCGATCTCCTGAGTCATCTCGACAGGGAATCCGTGAGTGTCCCACAGCCTGAAAACGACATCGCCGGGAACCACTTCGATACCCTGGAGCGCGTCCATCAAGATGGCGTAGCCATTCCGGAACGCCTGTTCAAAGCGGTCTTCTTCCAGTTTCAGCACGGTCAGGATGAAGTCCCGGTTGTTCACCAGCTCAGGGTATGCGTCGCCCATCTTCTCGATCGTCGCCTCGGCGAGATCGCCGAGGAAGCTGCCCTCGACGCCGATCCGCCTGGCGTAGCGGATGGCGCGGCGGATTACACGGCGCAGCACGTAGCCCCGGCCCTCGTTGCCCGGGACCACTCCGTCCGCCACCAGAAACGTCACGCTGCGTCCATGCTCCGCGACAACCCGGATGCCGTAGGTGGATTCGGGGTCTTCTCCGTAAACCTTGCCGCTGATGCGTTCGACCTCGGCGACAATGGACGTGAACAGGTCCGTATCGTAGCCGGTGTCCACGCGCTGCATGATCCGGACAAGTCGCTCGAGGCCCATACCCGTGTCCACGCTGGGGGCGGGCAGGTTGTCGCGGGAGCCGTCGAGGTGGTGGTAGAACTGCATGAAGACCAGGTTCCACAGCTCGACGTAGCGGTCGCAAACATCGCCGCCGTCTTTCACGATGTTCTTGCAGTTGGGCACGCAGTCGTCTTCGAGGCAGCCGTGTTCCGGGCCGAGGTCGTAGTGCAGCTCCGAGCACGGGCCGCATGGTCCCTCATCGCCCGCGGGTCCCCACCAGTTCTCGTCGTCGCCGTAGCTGTACACGCGCTCCGGCGGGATGCCCTTGGCGACCCAGAGCCCGCGGGTCTCATCGTCGGAGTCGTGGACCGCGGCGGCGAACTTTTCCAGTGGGATACCGTAGCCCTCAGTCATCAGCTCGATGGCGAAATCGACGGCCTCCTTCTTGAAGTAGTCGCCGATGCTGAAGTTGCCCAGCATTTCGAACAGCGTGTTGTGCGTGGCGTCTCCGACCTCCTCGATATCCGGCGTGCGGAAGCACTTCTGGGAGGTGGTCAGCCGCCGATTAGGAGGGTCGGCTTCGCCGGTGAAGTAGCGCTTGAACTGGACCATGCCCGCGCTGGTCAGCAGCAGGGTCGGATCGCCCACCGGTATGAGGGAGGAGCTGGCCATCCGACTGTGGCCCTTGGACTCGAAGTAACTCAGAAACGTCTCTCGAAGGCTCTCACTTGTCCACTGTTGGTCGGTCATTCTTCTGGCCCCTGTTCCAAATCTCAAGGTTGTGGATGCCACCTAAGCGGCATCGATGCCCCCTGCCGGCGCAGGCGTCGGAACGTGGATGACACAGAACGGCTGCGGTGGTCGCAGGGGATGTTGTGGGGCTGAGGATTCGCCGCGAGAACGGCGCACCCCGAGATCACGCCGCTACAAGGCGGGGTTTCGCCTGCGGCGAACCCGCCTGTACACACCTCTCTGGCCGGGAAGTAATGTGAGTGATCTGCATGGACAGATTCTAGGCGACGCTTTCGTCGGATGTCAATTTGGGTGGTCCATCGGTTACGTTTGCTTTGGGTGGACGGGCGATGCGCTAGCGTTACGACAAAGGGCGCCACACATCCATAACAAACGGAACCGCGGCCCGTGCCCGTTTTCATATGCACCCGTCATATGGCAGAATGGTAATGTCCCCCTGCTGGGATCGCATCGGAATTCCCGAAAATTTATATCGAGGTAAACCTTGCCCATGCGAGTCGTATTCTTAGAAGATGTTTCCGGAGTGGCCCAGGGCGGTGACGTGAAAGAAGTCAAGAACGGCTTCGCGCGAAACTACCTGATCCCCAAGAGTCTGGCAACTCCCGCAACTCACAACGCGCTGCAGCGCGTCGCAAAACTCCGCCGCCAGGCGAACGTGACCCGTGTACAGATGCTCCAGGACATGCGGGAGCTGGCAACAGAGATCGCGGGAACGCAGATCAGCGTCGAGATGAGAGCCGGCAGCACCGGTCGCCTCTATGGTTCTGTGACCAACGCCATCATCGCCCAGGAGTTGGGTGAGATGACGGCCAGAGAGATCGACCGACGGACCATCGAGCTCGATGAGCCAATCCGCGAACTTGGGTCATACGAACTTTCGATCAGGCTCCACCCCGAAGTCGAAGCGGGCATTTCCGTCCTCGTACACCCGACAGGGACAACTCCCGAGGAGTACGCCGAGTCGCTCAGGGCCGCCGAAGAGGCTGCCCTAGCTCAAGCGGAGGCCGAGGCCGAAGATTCAGAGGATTTCGAGGACGACACCGAACAAGAACCAGACAATCAGCAGGACTGACCTTGCCTGCCCTCGACTCTTGAGGGGGCTCAGCCTCATCTGAGCGAAGGCGGGTCAGCCGACCGGAGGCAGGATTGGTCAGCGACCGTCTTCAACCACACGACATCGACGCGGAAGAGTCCGTCATCGGCTCGGTGCTGATAAACGGCGAGTCGCTGACGCAGATTACGAACTTCCTGAGACCGGCCGACTTCTACAGTCCGCGCAACCGCAAGTGCTACGAGGCCTGCCTGGCGCTGTTCGAGCGAAACGTCGCCATCGATCAGGTATCCGTCGCGCACGAGCTCGCGCTGGAAGACGGCGGTCTGGAATCTGTGGGCGGCGCGGCCTACCTCAGCAGCCTCGTATCCAGCGTTCCCACCTCGGTCCACATCGAGCACTATGCCCGCATCGTCTACAGGACGTCCGTGCTGCGCCAGATCATTCGCGCCGGCGGCGAGATCGTGGACCTCGGCTACGACGGCGGTACGGACGAGGACCGGGTGCTCAGCAGGGCCGAGGAGGTCCTGTACGGGGTACGGACGGGACGAGGGAGACGGGACTTCACCCACATCCGGTACTTCCTGGACAACTACATGGAGCACAGCGGCTCGCTGCAGGACCCCAGCGTCGCGTCGATCGCCCCGGTCATAACGGGCTTTTCCAGCCTGGACGAGCTACTCGGGGGCGGACTTCAGCGCTCCGACCTGGTCATCCTGGCGGCCAGGCCCAGCCTGGGCAAGAGCACGCTCGCACTGAACATGGCGCGACACGCGGCCAGCCAGGGCTTCTCGGCCGGACTGTTCAGCCTGGAGATGAGCGGAGAACAGATCGCCGTTCGACTGCTGGCGTCAGAGGCCGACATCGACAGCCACCGCCTGCGCATGAACCTGCTGCGCGAGCATGAGGAGCAGCAGGTCCTAGACGCCATCGGTCTGCTGTCCGACCTGCCTATGTTCATCGACGAGACCCCGTTCCAGACGGTCATGGAGATCCGGAGCAAGTCGCGCAGGCTCCAGCAGGAGAGCGGCCTCGACCTGATTATCGTGGACTACCTTCAGCTGGTGGATACGGGACGCAACGACAACAGGGCGGTGGCGCTTGGCGAGGTGTCGCGCGCGCTCAAGGGCCTGGCGCGCGAGCTGGACATCCCTGTGCTGGCATGTTCACAGCTGAGTCGCGCCGTGGAGCAGAGACCGAACCACCGGCCGCTGCTGTCGGATCTACGTGAGAGCGGGTCGATCGAGCAGGACGCCGACGTCGTCGCGTTCATCCATCGAGAGGACCAGTACACAAGCCGCGAGGAGTGGGAGCGAAAGTTCCCGACCGAGGGGTATCCCGAGAACATCGCGGAGATAATCGTCTCCAAGCACCGAAACGGGCCGGTCGGCACACTGCCGCTGTACTTCCGCAACGACAAGGTCCGATTCGAAGAAAACCGGGAAGCCAGTCACGCAAGAGGCTTCGAGTACGCGCCGACGTGACCATGTACGACGGTGTGGTGCGAGCGGTGAGGTAAGGTAGCGGGTATGGAACACTTTGGCGAGATACTCAGAAGGATCAGGGAGTCCCGAGAGCAGCGGGAAAATGGGGCATGGTCCGCAGACGACATGATCGGGCCTCCTGAGCCGGAAGACGTGTGCCCGCTCTGCGAGGGTCGCAAGTGGCTTGTTAGGAATGCGCGCGTCGGGCATCCGGACTTCGGCAAGTTAGACCCGTGTGAATGTCAGGAGGGAGTCATCGAGGACGAGCGCGCCTCGCGGCTCCGCCGCTACTCGAATCTTGGGCCACTGTCACGCAAGACTTTCGACTCGCTCGATACCGATGGACGGTCAGCCGAGCCGGAGAGCCGGTCGCTGTTCCAGGCCGCCTGCCGGGAGGCCCGATCATTCGCGGAGCAGCCGACCGGATGGCTGGTGTTCACGGGGCCCAACGGCTCCGGCAAGACGCATCTCGCCGCGGCGATAGCGAACGGGTGCATCGAGCGTGGCAGTCCCATCTTCTTCGTACACGTTCCCGACCTGCTGGACGACCTGCGGTCAACCTACGCGCCGTCCTCAGAGGTCTCGTACTCCGATCTGTTCGATCAGGTCAACGAGGCGCCGCTGTTGATTCTGGACGGACTCGGCAGCCAGAGTCCAACATCCTGGGCGCAGGAGAAATTGCAGCAGATATTCAATCGGAGGGCCAACGCGGAGCTGCCGACCGTAATCACGACGGCGCACGCGATCAGCGATCTGGACCCGTACATCGCCAGCCGGATGACCGATCCTGACCTGTCCCGTGTGGTGGAGACAGGCGCTCGGACATCGGGATCAGCCAGTCAGCTCGGGCAGATTCCGATTGAGATGGTCGAGCGGATGACGTTCGAGGAATTCGACCCGCGCGCCAAGACCTCCTCTGCCGAACAGCAGGCCAGCCTCCAAGCCGCGCTGGACGCGAGTAGGAATTTCGCGAACGATCCGGACGGATGGCTCACACTGATCGGGAATACCGGCGTGGGCAAGACCCACCTGGCGGTCGCAATCGCGGCCGAGCGGCTGAAGCGGGGACACTCCGCATTCTTCGCGTTCGTCCCGGAGCTGATGGACTATCTACGAAATACGTTCGAACCCGACAGCGCCGTCTCTTATGGCCGGGCGTTCGACCAGGTGAAGAACGCGCCCCTGCTGGTGCTGGATGACCTGCTGCCCGAAAAGGACTTCTCGGACTGGTCATATGACAGGCTGTACCAGGTGTTGGTACACCGGCACAATCGGAGATTGCCTACCGTGATCACCAGTTGGAGGAACCTGGCCGAATTGGCGGGACCGATATCATCCCGGATCCGGGATGATGAGGTTTGCCAGCTGATCCCGATGGACGCGGAAGACTACCGCGCCCCCGGAGCGCGGGGTACGCGGTTCGACATCCCGGAGCATGAGTCACGGCGCAGACGCTACTCTTGAACCTACCCTGCACGTTCTGTGACATCGTCGCGGGACGATTGCCGTCGAGGAAGGTACACGAGGAGCGGGACATCCTCGTGTTCCACAACCGGCTGAACTGGTTCCCGGTGCAACTCATGATCGTTCCGACCGTCCACCTGACCCAGGAGGAGCTTTGGGCCAGTGGCGATCTGATGGCCCGGATGGGCAATCTGGCCGTCCGACTTGGAAGCGAGTTGTGCCCGAACGGTTACCGGATAGTCTCCAACTTCGGCGCGGACGCGCTGCAGACCCAGTTCCACGGTCACATCCACGTCGTGGGCGGCGCGGCGCTGGGCCTGTACGTCCGATCAATGAAGAATTATGAATTGTGAATGTGGAATTTTCGGTTTACGCTTCGCTAACCCGACCTACGAGCGCGAGTGTTCGGTCACTTTCGCGCTGACAACGACTTAGGGTTCAGCGCCTCCGCTCGGGAGTCGATCACTTCACTATTCCGCATTCCCAATTCATAATTCCCAATTCTACGCGAGCCGGATGATCCGGGCGAGCTTGATCGTCCAGACGAGGACCGGCATCAGCAGGTCACGCAGTCTGAACACGAGGTACGTCACCGGTATCGCGATGGCGGCTCCTCCGACCACATCCAACGGGTAGTGGACGCCCGCGAACACCCTGGCCAGGGCGTACACAGTGGCGGCTCCAATGGCCAACCACCCGATCCGGCGATTGACCCCCCAGATGCCGAAGGCGATGCCGAACACCGCGGCTACAGCATTGGACGGGAACGACGAGTCGGTAGGCCGGTAGAACAGCAATTCGACGTCCAGGTCCACGAAGGGCCGGGGCCGGAAGTAGAAGATGTTGACGATGAACACCGCCAGACTGGAGAGCGCCATCGAGGTGAGGGCGACGTACACGCCGATCTGGTGACTGATCCGCACGTTCCGGTCCCGCTCCATGAACCACATGGCGACCAAGGCCAACGCAAGGGCCACCGGAACGAGGTAGTCGCTGACCAGCCATCTCGCCACTTCGTCGATTACCGGGGACGTGCCGACGAACGCGTTGACCCTCTGTAACAGCGCTCGGTCCATCTCCGCCAGGTGGGATAGCCAGAAGATCGCTTTCTCGATAATCGGCAATGTACCGGAGGACCCTGTTACCGCAAGAAGTAGCTCTTCGCCCGCGTTCGCCAATTCCGACGCCAATACTTGGCGCTGCGCGCGAGCGCTAGAGCGTAGTTGGTGTGCCTGAGCGTGTCGATTCCACTCTCGGGCGGCGCTTCAGGCCCCTTCATCCGGTGGTTCAACAGCGACGACGCGGCGAGGGTAACCAGCAATGCGGTAAACGCGCCGAAGAAGAAGAACAGGCCCTGCGTCGGGGCGTCCAGCCCGCCCTCGTAATCGTTGATGTTTCGGGTCCCGGTGCCGAAGAAGAGCGCGAACGCGCACACCACCAGGACAAGTCCCAGCGTCCGCGCGACCAGGGGCGATTTGAAGAACAGCAATCCACGGAATCCGCCCACCGAGCAGGCGAATTGCAGAGTCCCGATTGTGGCTACCAAGACGGCGATGAAGTAGTCGGTGGCAAAGGTAAACATGATGGGGGCACATTCGCGGGGGCGAGACTCAGACCCGCACCCGGCATTGTCGTATTGTCCGGTCCCATGCTGCCGGTCTCTAGGACTCCAGCGGGATTTCGGTACACCATCCGCGATACTTCGGATTGCCTCCCCGGATCAGGTCAACGTAAACATCGCGGAGCCGTTGGGTGATCGGGCCGACGTCGCCTTCCCCGATCGGTCGCCTGTCCAGCGATCCGACGGGCGTGATGTGTGCGGCGGTGCCGGTCAGGAAGACCTCGTCGGCGAGGTAGAGCTCGCTGCGACGTATGTTGCGCTCCACGACCTCGATGCCGAACTCTTCGCGGGCCAGCGTCATGGCCGAGTCCCTGGTGATTCCGGTGAGGTTGTTGTCGGCTACCGGCGGCGTGAATATCTGGCCGTTGGAGACCAGGAACAGGTTTTCTCCCGATCCTTCCGAAACGTCCCCGCCAACCGTCAGCATGATGGCCTCGTCGAATCCGGCGAGCGTCGCTTCGGTCTTCGCCAGGATAGAGTTAACGTAGTGGCCGCTGATCTTCACCCTGGGGGGGATGATCGTATCGTCAATCCGACGCCACGATGAAGTCGTACAGTGGATCGCGCCCTCAGCTTCGATGTAGTTGCCAAACGGGACCGCGATAAGCGTGAAGTCGCTTGACAGCTCCTGCAGCTTCAGGTTGGCAACCAGCTCCTGGCTCTTGTAGGCCAGCGGACGGATGTAGAGGTCCTGCCGGTACCCGCAGCTCTGGAGCAGTTGGACCGTGATATCGCACAGGTCCTCGGCGCTGTACGGGATGTCCATCAGCATCATCCGGCAGCCCTGAAGCAGCCGGTCGTAATGCTCGGCCATGCGGAACACGTACAGTTTGCCCTGCTCGTCGTTCCAGTTGCCCCTGATGCCCTCGAACACGGCGGTCCCGTAGTGCAGGGCGTGGGTCATTACGCTCACCTGCGCCTCTTCGATAGGGACTATCCGTCCGCGGAAGAAGGCGAGCGACTTCGACATTTGGCAACCCTCCCGGGGTCGTTGGCTGGCGCACATTATATCCAACGTCCACCGACTAAGACAACGACCGCAAGCCCGTCGTCAGGAGTGTTCGGCGTCGTCCGGGTCGGAGTCGGGTACGGCTGAGATGCAGTAGTACTCGCTGTTGTCCAGCAGCCGCTGGACGACCTCCGGAGACGTACTGCGCGGGGAGGGGGTCATCGCCCACTTCTCGCCCAGGACGGCGCTGATCTGTTCAGGGTCCATTGGGCCGTTATTGTGTGCGAGCAGCACTCTGAACACCGCCTCCTTCATCGGAGTGTCGGGGAGAAGGTAGTCCGGCTGCCCGGAGCAGTGCGCGGCCACCTGGTCGATGAAGAGTTGAGGGTCTGTCGCAACGACCTCGTCTTCATCGAAACCCTGTTGGCACATGTAGCACTGCCGGCTGGCGACCAGCACGGACAGTGACCTTCCGGATGCCTCCGCCGCGTCCGGATCAATACGGTACTCGCGTGGCGCGGCGACTTTCGTCTCCTCACCCTTATCAGCTATCGGGTCGAATTCAACCATCAAAACACATCCTCGGGCCAATCCAACATCAGAACCTCCACCACCTCTCCCGCATCCTTCATCGGCAGGTCTTCAGGACATACCGCGAGGCCGTTGGCTCCCGCCATTGACGTGAGAAGGTTGGAGCTCTGATTCCCGGTGAGCCGGGCGTGGTAGGCGCCGTTTTGTTTAGTGACCACGGCGCGCGCGTAAACGCGGCGACCGTCGGTATTGTATATCGGTTCGTCAAGCACCGCGCGAATCCTCGGCTTGAGGAATCCGCTCTTGCCCATCATCTTGTGAATCGCGGCGCGTCCGAATTGCTCGAACGCGACCATCGCGCTCACGGGATTGCCGGGCAGACCCAGGTGCGGAACGCCTCTGCCATCGCCGGCGCGCAGGACTCCGAACGCCAGGGGCTTGGCGGGCCGCATTCGCACCGACCAGAAGTCGATCTCGCCGTGCTGAGCCAAGACATCCTTGACCATGTCGTAGTCGCCTTTAGACACCCCGGCGGACGTAATCAGCAGGTCGGACTCGAGTCCCTCCTCCAGCTTCGAGTTCATGGAGTCGAGGTTGTCCCTGGCGATGCCGAGCATTCTGGGGATGCCTCCGTATCGGCGGACGCTGGCAGCGACCGAGTAGCTGTTCGCGTCGTAGATCATGCCCGCGGAGTATTCATCGCCGGCGTGCAGAAGCTCGTTGCCGGTCGCCAGTACGCCCACGACCGGCCTGCGCACGACCCTGACCGAGTCGAATCCGAGGGAGGCCAGCACGCCGATCTCCGACGGCCTGAGCGTCGTACCGGCCGCGAGCACCCGGTCTCCGCGACGCACGTCCTGGCCCGCGGGCCGAATGTCCGCGCCTTTCGGGACCTGTGTCTTGATCCCGATCACGTCCATACTCGCGCCGGAGCCGCGCCGCTCGATCTCGTCGGTCTCCTCGAACGGGACCACAGAGTCCGCACCCGGCGGTATGGGAGCGCCTGTCATGATGCGGATGGCCGTTCCGTCTTCGACGCTCTTGCTCGGCAGGTCGCCGGCGGCGAGATGTCCGGTGACTCGAAGCTCCACGGGGGTCTGCGGTGAAGCTCGCTCAACGCTGGCGGCGCGCAGCGCGTAGCCGTCCATAGCCGAGTTGTCCAGCGGCGGGATGTCGTGTCCGGCGGTCGAGTCCTCCGTGAGCACCTGCCCAAGCGCTTCCAGCAGCGGGCGCTCCTCGGCTTCGAGAACGCTGAAGTGGCCGAGGATCCGTTCCAGGGCATCCTCAACGCTCAGCATCGATTCGTGATGGTGGTGTCTGTGACCGTGTTCGTGGCGATTCAGGGTTCTACTCCGTCGGTTGTCGATTGTCAGTTCCGCGCGTCCGTCGAAACGAGGCGACGGATTTGGCTCGGTCGATTCACCGCTGCTCGTTTCGCTGATCGCTCAGGTACTGGTAGATGCTCTCGATGGTTCCGTCCTCGCTCACACGGAATACGACGCCGCCCCGTTCGGCCTCGATCACCGACATGGCGATCTCCCAGCCCTGGTACGGCGGCCCGACGCGACAGTCGTCGGGAACGAAAACGTCGTCAAACGTAACCCGGCGCTCGCTGCCCATCAGCAGCCGCATGGTGCGGATTTCGAGGCCGGGGCTCTTGGCGTCCACCATGAACACGCCCAGGTTGGACCGCCGGGGTCTGTCGGGACCGGTGTTGGCCAAGGTTATCAGGTAGTCCGGGTCGAACCGGCCGGTGATGAACGCTTTCTCGCCGCTGATTCTCCACCCGCCGTCTTCCGGCATCGCGCAGGTATTGACCGCGGCGAAGTCGGAGCCGGACTCAGGCTCGTTGAAGCACTGCCAGGTGATCGTCTCGCCCCTCAGGCAGGGTGGAATGAAGCGCTCCTTCTGCGCGTCCGTTCCCCAGACCATCATCGCGGGCACCCACCTGTTGTTGTCGCCCATGCTCGGCAGCGGCAGATTGCGCATCTCCTCCATCAGCACCACGTCGAAGCCGGCGGTCAGTCCGCCTCCTCCGTACTCCCGCGGCCATGAGGGGGCCAGCCAGCCCTTTTCACCGAGCTTGCGCCTGAACTCCTTGACCCTAGCCTGGTTCGCATCGTCAAGAGGGCTGCCGTCGGGCGGTATCTTCAGATCTCGGGGGAAGTGCTGGCTGAGCCAGACTCGCGCGGCGAGCCGAAAGGCCTGCTGCTGCTCGGTGTATGGAGATCGGAAGTCCACACTGTCCCCCTTGTCCGATGGCGGCGGCAGTCGCTGCGGTTCAGGCGATCCGCGTCAGCCTGGCCGCCGAACCCGCTTTGCCGACATCCTAATTTTAGACATGCGAGGTACGGTTGTCGAATGGCGGGGGCCGGCTGAGCCTGTATCAGTTTAGTCGGTGTGTATGTCGGATGAGGTTTCTGAGGGAGCGCGTCCATGGTCGAGAGTTATGCGGTCCGCTCAACGCGGGTACAGACGCATCAGCCCAATCGCTCACTCGTGTCTTGCGCATAGTTTGACGGCGCCGGGCTGAGGGTGGGTCAGGTCCAGATCGCTCCGAACGCCGATGAGACCGACTGCGACAGAACTCTGCCAACTCACCGTTCCGATTCAACTCAATCACCTTGACCATCCGGTGCGCTCCCCGTATCGTCCAGGTCATACCCCGCTTCTTCATTCGGTTCGCCGTGGTCTTGTCCCCATTACTCTCCATGGTTCCCAGACTCCGAGCCTCCGACGGAGCATTGGGGACCCGGTTGCGCCAGTCCATACCTGTTATCACGTTGGACTCGACATACTCTCTGTCCCGGATGGCCGTTGTGGTCTCGGCGGGCAAAGCCGCAGACATCAACGCACCAGCGAACGATTCCGATCCTGAGCGTATAGCATCGTAGATCGCCTTTCCGAGCTTCCTGCCGTAGCCACGGCCACAGGCACGAGACAGGTGGAAGCCGTCCAACTGGAAGATGGCGTTGCCGAACTCCTCTGCGCCCCGACGTATCCAGTTGGCTCCGTCGCCACCCACCACGAACAGCTTCACCCGATCCAGTGCGTACTGCTTGGCCCACTCCAGGCTCGCTCCCTCCCAGAACGGCATCTGTTCTGATGCATGTCCATACACACGCTTGTCCACCAGTTCATACCTGTCATCACCCACACACCGCCACCCTCGATACGCTATGCCGCTCTTGACCTCGTAGCGCGTGCGCTCTTCGCGTTGCAGATGCACCCATACACCGTCCGCTTCTGTGTAGAGAACGTCCGTCTGCTGCTGACCATCACACACATCCTCTCCACGCTCGAAGCACGCTTCCCATCGACTGCGCTCATCATCCATCGCGCTCTGTGCAACACCGCTCAGTAGCCGATGCACCGTCATCGGTGACAACACCCCGGCCGTCAGGTCGCTCACCATCTCGACCACCATCCGAAAGGGCGCCACACTTGCCATGGCCACAACGCTCTCTGTCAGCGACGGAGTTGCCTGCTGGCGAGGCTTCCACCCCAGGTGTTCGTCCAGCGCGAATAGCGTGTTCCCTTCATCGTCACGGTACATTCGGCGTCTGACCACCACATCACCAAACCGAGTCACCACAGTCCGCTCACGAAATCCCTCCACTCTCAAGCCCTTCGGCCTCAAGCACAGCAACTCATCGTCCAGAGCTTGGAGTCTGAGCCTTGCCTGCTCGCAAGCATAGGCGCATCCCTCACGGTAACTCTCCTCTTCCCAATCGACACTCCGGGAGGTCTGGTCTTCATTGTCCCGCTGCGCCACGCTGTGTTCCGCCATCAGTCTCGACCCATCCTTTTGGTTGTACTTCCCTCTAGGATAAGTCTATGACTGGTGGCTACCGACTAAACTGATACAGGCTCGGGCCGGCTCTTTATCACTGTGTCCAGATGGTTTGGACAGCTTAGACGCCGTTGAGTCTGTGGATTCCCGCGTGCTCGGGAGTGATGGATGGGTGCTGGCGATTTCCCGCATATGTCAGCATTATGTGGACACGGGCCCGGTCTGTGTAGCCATAGCGACCTTCGCACCGCACTGAGCAAGCCCGGACGTGGAGGTCGCGACTGCAAGGCGGTCCTTCCCTACCCCGGCAGCAGCCCTTCACCAGTGAAGAGCTCCTCAGCCTCTTCCAGCGTAATATCAGGTTCCGGGAGCACAAGGTCCGACTCGACAAGCTCGTCCAGGGGGACCGGGGAGCCTTTGGACCGGACCAGGTCCAGCATCTTCTTGAGCGCCGTTTCGAACCGGTCCTCATCATCCATCTCAACGACTTCCACGAGCTGATTGTCCAGCTCGTTGAGGTCGTCAATGAACGCGCCCGGCAGATTGTACTGGCCCTCAGTCAATATACGCACGATCATCTTTGTACTCTCTCCTGAACACCAGCTATCCGCTGGGAAGGGACTTCCTATTGGCGGGGGCGGGTAGGCTTGTTCTCAGGGCGGCCAGCTCGTCCTCGACGTTCTGCTGGGCGGTCAGCTGGGCGAGCTCCGCGCTCAACGGATCACTCCCACCGACCAAGGGTGTATCGAGAACACCGGAGGCGGCGAGCTCGTCTATCGCGCCCGCCTTGGCGCGCAGGTTCTCGGTCTTGTACTCGGCGCGCTCGACCGCAAGCTGAACGTCGCCCATCTCCTCGGATATCCCCGAGAGGGCGGAGCCGATTCGGACCTGCGCCTGCGCCGCGTTGTACTGCGCCTTTATGAGCTCTTTCCTGGAGCGGAAGGCGTCAACCTTGGCCACCAGCCGCTGCTCGGCCTGCGTCATCTTCTCCTGCTCGAGCTCGAGCTGGTCGATTTGCTGTTCCAGACCTTCGAGCTCGATCATGGCGGTCTGCTTACGCTGGAGCGCGAGCCGGGCCAGGTCTTCCCTGCCCGCCGCCAGCGCCTGCCGGGCCTGGTTCTCCACGTTGGGAACGCTCGCCCGGACCTTTTCCGCCTGAAGCTGAAGCCTGCGCTTCGTGGTAACCATCTCGACGATGCCGCGTTTGACGTTTTGCAGCATCTCCCGCTGCTTGTCGTAGGCATAGTCGAGGGTCTCGCGCGGGTCTTCCGCCCTGTCGAGAATCCGATTCATCTTAGACTTGACCACCGTTGACATTCTGGACATCACGCCCATGAATCAACCTCCCTTAATCTGTTCGGAAAACAACCCCATCCCGCGCGCCTATTCGCCGCGGGAGTTCAATAGTCCGATGATCCTCTGCTCCCGCCAGTCACCATCTGGTAAACCCCTATTATAACAAGGATAATTCCCACCACGATCAATATGAACCCAGTCGCGTCGATGAGCCACTTGAAGATGCCCGATCTGAGCACAAATCCAAGAAACACGACAACCAGGCCCGCTATCAGAAGGCCTACCCCTCCAGCTTTACCCATGACTGCTCCTTACTGCCATCCTCATAACCATGTCCCATACATCTTCCATCTTATCGCATCCGGAGCGCCCAGGGCGGGACACGGTCGGGTTGTAGAATTGTCCACCCTGTGAGGTTATAGTACACCATGACGAGACGTTGAAGCGCCCGAAGCCGGGTGCCGTTTCAGAGTCTTCGTTCTCCTGATGGTGAGGCAGGCAATCCGCGATCATGACCGCCGCTAGGGACCACATAAAAAAGCACGGCAAGCCCGATGACGCCATCGTCCAGGAGATAGTGAGGCGGGTCGTCGAGGTCGCGGACCCCGATCGGATCATCCTGTTCGGATCGGGCGCGCGCGGCGACATGGGGCCGCACTCGGACCTCGACTTTCTGGTCATCAAGTCCGGCGAGTACAGCCGGCACAGGCTGGTTGGCGAAATGTACTCCGCCATATGTGGAGTCGGTCTCGCCGCCGACTTCATACTGGCTACTCCTGAGACGGTCGAGCGACACAAGCACGAGAAATTCCTAATCTTTTATCCTGCCACGACGGAAGGAGTCGAGGTTTACTCGGATGGACTTGCCCGGCGCTCGTCAGCATTTGCGTCCAGCACAACCAGTGAAAATGGAGACTCTCACCGGATGCAACAGCACGATGACGACCCACACGACCATCAGCAGGAGTGGATGAACTTCGCCAGGAGTGACCTGGCGTTCGCACGCCTGCATAATATCGAGGGATTATCCTTCGAAGGCTTGTGCTTCCATGCACAGCAGGCGACGGAGAAGGCGTTGAAGGCAGTCATGATCCACAGGGAAATGGACTTCCCATATACGCACCAGATCAAGACACTGATTTCGCTCCTGTCGGACGGTGGAGTCGAGGTCGGTCTGGATGCGGACAGGGCCGATGAGCTGACACGCTACGCGGTGCTCAGCCGATACGCGGGCCTGCCCGAGCCGGTCACGCGAGAGGAGTACGAGTCCGCTCTCGAAATCGCCGAGCAGATCGTCGAGTGGGCGGAAGACCAGATCCAGAGGCGCGATCAGCTACCAAACTGACACAAGTTCCCCGGTCTGTGCATGGATTTCCAATCCGGTTGGGCATATAGTACACACGCAGACGGAGGTGGCGCGCTATGATGCCATCCCAGGAGGCGTTCCATGGTGAAACATTCAGATCTCTCTCAGCCTCAGTTCGAGACCACACATGAGAAGAACATCGAAGTGCCGATGCGTGATGGGACTGTCCTGCGGGCGAACATCACGCGGCCAGACGCCGCCGGGCGCTTCCCAGTGTTGCTGGAGCGCACTCCATACAACAAGGAGGGAGGCTCAGAAAACTCGATTGGGGCACCCGAGTTCTACGCATCGCGCGGCTATGTGGTCGCCGTACAGGACGTTCGAGGCCGGTTCGCGTCCGACGGACAGTTCTACCCGTTCCGAGACGACGGGGCGGGTGTGCTCAGGGACGGGTACGACACGGTGCAGTGGCTGGCGTCGCAGCCCTGGAGCGACGGCAATGTTGGTACGATCGGGGGATCGTATTCGGGTGCAACGCAGTACCGCAACAGCCTCAGCCGACCGCCGGACCTCAAGGCCATGTTCGTCCGAGAGTCGTCGGCGGACTACTACCAGGAGTGGGTCTACCGGGGCGGGGCGTTCGAGCTTGGGTTCAGTATGGGCTGGGCGAGGACCGTCGTCCACACGAATCTGGCCCGACTCGCGGAGGGGGATGAGCGCGAGCGGCTCGACAGTGTACTGACCGCAGTGGAGGCGGCTGCAGACGACTGGTACGAGAGGCTGCCAATCTATCCTTGCCCATACATCGAGGGCCTGGGCGACTGGTACAATGACTGGCTCAGCCACCCGGAAGAGGGACCGTACTGGTGGCAGTTCAACGTCGAGAGATTCCACGACCAAGTGGAGACACCCATGTATCATCTGGGCGGATGGTTCGATATCTTCCTGGCCGGGACGCTGAAGCACTACACCGGCATCAAGAAGAGGGGACGGACGGAAGAGGCGCGCCGGAGCCAGAAGCTGATAGTAGGCCCATGGGTACACGGCCCCACCAATATCGCCAACAGGTTCGCCGGGGAGTTTGATTTTGGCGCGGACGCAGCGCTGGACCTCAACCAGATCAGACTACCCTGGTTCGACCACTGGCTGAAGGGCGCCGACACCGGGACCATGGAAGACCCACTGGTGCGTGTATTCGTGATGGGACGGAACCAGTGGCGCGATGCCGAAGACTGGCCCATACCCGGGACGCGATACACCAAGTTCTACCTGCGCACCGGGGTCAGTGGAACAGTTGGCTCGGTGAATGACGGCACCCTGTCCACCGAGCCGCCTGAAGGCGCCGAGGACCCCAATGGCTACGTGTACGACCCTTCCGACCCTGTCACGAGCACGGGCGGCAACACACTCGTCATCCCGAATGGCGTCTACAACCAGCGAGAAGTCGAGGAGAGGTGCCTGACCTTCACCTCGGAGCCTATGTCGGCGGAGCTGGAGGTGACCGGTCACGTCAAGGCCGTCATATACGGGATGTCATCGGCCCCCGACACCGACTGGGTGGTACGGGTTACCGACATCCATCCGGACGGCTACTCGCGTCTGGTATGCGACGGGATTCTGCGAGCACGATACCGCGACTCCTTCGAGCAGCCAACGCCGCTGTCTCCCGGACAAGTTTACAGGTACGAAATCGACCTCTGGGCCACGTCAAACGCGTTCCTGCCGGGACATCGGATCCGCGTTTCCGTGACGAGCTCCTGCTTCCCACGCTTCGACCGCAATCTGAACACCGGGGGGCCTATCCACCGGGAAGCAGTCGGACAGGTCGCCATCAACACCGTATTCCACGACTCAGCGCGCCCGTCGCACGTGGTCCTGCCCGTGGTTGAGTCATAGACTCTCCGCATAATCAGAAGGGACCGGTATTGTAGAATGGTGACAGTGGCGTCACCATCTAAACCATCGCCTCATTCAGTCTGACGCCGAAGCCGGGTTCGTCCGACGGCTCGATGTATCCGCCCTCGGGGAACGGCTCGTCGATCCACAGCCTGTCTTTCGGCCCATCTCGCAGACCGGGCAGCACCTCCGCAAGGTCCATGCAGTCGGAGGCCGCTATCAGGTGCAGCCCCCACACCTCGCCGCCTCGATGCGGGGACACCGGTACGCCGTGCTCCCTTGCTACCTCCAGTATCCGCAGTCCCGCGGTTATCCCTCCGCACCAGGTGATGTCCGGCTGCCATAGGTCCAGCGCCCCGGCCCGGGCCACCTCCCTGAAACCGACGTGCGTGAACTCGTGCTCCCCTCCGGCTATCAGCGTCGGTTTGACCGCAGGTCTCAGCGCCGCCTGTCCATCGAGGTCGTCGGGAGTCAGCACGTCTTCAAACCAGTAGATGTCGTACCGCGCGAGACGACGCCCCATCTCGGTCGTCGTTTCCGAGTCCCAGGACATGTAGGTGTCTATCATGAGCTGCGCGTCCGGGCCCATGATCTCGCGGGCGCGGGCGGCGGACTGCTCGGCGGTCTCGTAGTCTTCCGGACTGCCGGACGCGCGGTGCGGGAACTTGTGCGCGGTGAATCCAAGCTCGGCGTACCACTCCGGATCGGCCCCCGTCGCGTAGGAGCGAATAGGCCCCTTGGTCCGCGGTCCGATCAGCGAATGGACAGGACGGCGCTCGGCCCTCCCCAGCAGGTCCCACAGCGCGAGGTCGATGCCGCTCAGCGCCATCACGCCAATCCCCTTGCGCCCGTATGGAATGGACGAGTAGTACAGTGCGTCCCATATCTCGAAAATGTCGTCGGCGCTGTCGAGCGAGCGCCCGACCAGGAGCTCGCGCATGTGTCCGTTGACCACCTCAACGCTCGCCCGTCCACCCCCGCCGAACCCGTGACCCACGACTCCGGAGTCCGACTCCACGCGCACGACTATCTGCCAGAGATTCGTGCGCCAAGACGGCGGCACGTGCCGGTAGTCCGGGTAGGCGGCATCCAGCGCTGTTATCCTCACCGTCGAGCTCCCTTCATCATCGATCGTTGGCGACGATCCCACGGCACAGCGCCAAAGCCGTCATGCTATCTTCTCTCCCCACCGTCTATGGGACGGTTACTCGATTCAGATAAGTGCAAAACTCTGATTTTGGCCGAACGCGGGGAGGAGCTGAGACAAGCTGAGTGGGAAACCCACAGTACGCTGATGAGATTCTGGAATTTGGGAGTGCCCACCTAAAGGCGCGCGGTACAATTGTCAGTCCCCGTCGTCATCCCCGTCCTCGTCGAACCCAAACACGATGGGAATTATATCTTTATGCACATTTTCTGCGCACGATCCCCATCAAGGCAAAGTCAATGATGTCGATGCGAGCAGATCAAGGACCTCAACGGCGACCATCCCGATAGCTTCATCAAGCAATCTGTCGAGGTACTCAACAGTAGCCTGATGGTCAATCGCCACTGCAAGCGTGACCCCGAGATGCGACTTTGGAAGCGGATCGGGCGCTACGGAGAGATGCAGATGCGGTCGGTGATTGTAATGACGTTCGCCATTCTCCACCGACGTCGCCGGATGCCAATGGAATGCCACTATCTCGATGGGCGACTCATCCGGCCCACGGTGCTGTAGGAGTTGGAATTGGATGTTTGCCAATCTGTATGTCTGTTCGGTAGGCCCGATGGGCGTCCACAGTTCCCGATACTGGCATACGATGGAATCAACAGTTGACGGGAAAGTCCAATCTCGTCGGCTGGTCAAGTGCGGATCACCGTGGGTTGCCGTAATTTCAAACAGAGTTTGCAGTGACCGGGGCTCGATATGGAGATAGTCGCCGGAGACCAGCTTCAGGCGCTCCCTGATCTCACCAAGGCGACCTCTTGACAAGTCCTCCACCTCACAGACTATAACCGTCATCGCGGCACCGCCATGACACGCTCTAGGCTAAGCCTGCGGCTTGATTATTTTGATGTCTTCGTCGTCCAGGCGATACAGGTCTCGCAGGACGATGTCGTCAAGCGACGACGCGCTCCCATGGTCAAACTCCTGGAATGAACCGGCCAAGTCTCTGACCGAGCCGACTACACGCTGGATGACGGATTTCGATATCCTATCCAAGTTCGGGATGGGCAAGCGGCGGAGCAGAGAGACCCCAACCTTGTTGTATCCATGCCGGTACTTCCTGGCATTTAGGTCTATAAACCAAGCGGCGACACTGGAATTCAACACTGCCGTCAACACCAGCAACAAATCCTCGTCCGAGTCTACAGTGCGGGCTCGAACCAAAGGAGAATGGTAATTGATTAGCGGCAGTGATTGGTGGGATTGCAGTCGGCAGGTCATGTTCTTATACTTCGGCCATGTGTACCGACAAAGACCGCGCTCCCTGTGAACACGACGATCTGATCGCCCAGGTCGAGCGCTTGCAAGACCACAACGCGCGTCTGACCACGACAATCAAGGAGTTGCGCAAGCAGCTCGCCGCAGCGCAGCGAGCGGGCAAGCGCCAAGCGGCTCCATTCTCCAAGGGCAATCGGACCTCAAAGCCCAGGCGTCCGGGTCGAAAGCCGGGCATTGGATCGTTCAGCTACAGAAAGCCGCCGACGGTAGACGAACTGACAGAACCGACTATTGACGTTGCGGTAGCGGCGGAAAGCTGCCCCGGATGTGGAGGCATACTCGAGCATGCGGGAGAGAGTCTTGCGTACGTGACCGACATTCCCCCGATGCCCAGACCGCAGGTGACTGAGTACCGTGTGCAGATATGCCGGTGCGTGTCGTGCGGCAGGCGTGTACGAGGGCGTCATCGGGATGTTGGGCCTGACCAGTACGGTGCGAGCGCCCATCGGGTGGGAAGAAGAGTGATGGCTGCGGCTCACATGCTCCACTATGGAGTGGGCATACCGGTGCGGAGGGTACCCGCCGTGCTCAGAGCGCTGACCGGAGTGGAGTTGAGCCAGAGCGCGATCACCCAGGACGCTTTGAGACGTGCGAGGGGAGCGGTGGGAGACGTATACCGGAGGCTGCGGGGTTCGGTGCGTGAGAGTGCGGTGGTCCACACCGACGACACGGGCTGGCGAGTGGGTGGTGAGAGCGCCTTTCTGATGGCGTTCGAGACTGATGATGTCACCGTGTACCAGGTGCGATCTCGTCACCGCAACGAGGAGGTCAGGGAGGTTGTGCCGTCGGACTATGCGGGAGTGATGGTGACCGACCGAGCGCGGAGCTACGATGCCCAGGCTCTGTCGAGTGTGAGACAGCAGAAGTGTCTGGCTCACGTGCTGCGCTCGATCAGTGAGGTGGTCGAGACCAAGGTGGGCAGAGGTCGCAGCTTCGGGAAGCGGCTGAGCGGACTGCTCAGAGAGGCGATGGAGCTTCGGGAGTCATACCATCGTGGAGAGGTGGTGGACTATGCTGGGGAGACGGAGCGGTTGAGACGAGAGGTGAGCCATCATCTGCGAGACCGTCCGATGCCTGATCGCGACAACTGGAGGTTGCAGAACGAGCTTGGCTGGCAGGATGATCGTGGCAATCTGCTGCGATTTCTGGATGAGCCGACAATAGAGCCGACGAACAATCGGGCGGAGCGGGCGCTGCGTGGAGCTGTGATAGCGAGGAAGGTCTCGCACTGTTCGAAGACCGACGGTGGGTCAGAAGCGTACTCGGCGTTCACCAGTGTAATCAGGACCCTGGCTCGGAACGGTGGTGGTCAGCCGGTGGTGGATGGTCTGTGCGGTGTGTTCAGCGCCGAGCCTGTCCACGCCCGCTCCATCTGAACCTCTTCCCCCCTCCGACTCCGCTAATCAATTACGGAGAATGGCTGACGATCCATTGACCGGACGTGTCGATCCCGAACCGAGGCAGCAGAAAGAGTTCAGGGACCACTATCTTCGGGACGAGAATCTCATGCGGTGGCCGCGGCCGCGAGGGTCGCCACCATTCAGCGGGATCCTTTGGCGAAGACCTACGCGAGGAGAGATCATCCCGACACAGGTTGAGCCGTTCCCAGGTCGCGGGGAAATCGCTTTCCATCTGCGACGCCCTGACAGGAGCACCGTCAACATACGGATAGAGCACCCGCTTCTCTGTCTCTCTCGGGAGAGCGTATCGACCGATCATCCTATCAGGCAGGAAGGGTTTGTATATGGCCTCCTCGTCCCGGGGAACCTCATGTGCATCCACGATGAACACATGATCGGCACCCGTGATCGCCCCTTGTCGGATCACCGCGGCATCGTTCAGCCGAGGCATTTGTTCAAGTTTCTCAAGCAAACTGGCCTCTTCAGGGATGGGGACTGACCACGTCGAACGGGACAGCGATTCTTGGCGAGAGCTGAATATGGAATACGAAGATGTTTGACGATGATTACCGTCCAGAAAATCATCGAGCGCCAGTCCCACATCCCGTTGGCAGCGAATAACCGAGACGGGAGGCGTGTCAAGCACTGAACTGTTCTTTCTCTGGACGATTAGGAGAACTACGTAAACGTTTGCCCTGAAGACGCGAATTGCCGACAAGTCTGCAATGACATGTACCCACACTTGATCCAGGATCCAATCCCGCAGCGACTTGAGGTTGTCCGAAGTCAACAGCGGTTGAGGAACCACAAAGCAGCCAAAACCACCTGGCCGCAACGCCAGAATTGAGAGAACCAGAAATGCTAGGTACATATCCGGCTTGCCTTTCACCGAGACGCCGGTATGTTCCCTGATTGCTCGCCGTACCCTGTCGGGCTGCAATTCCGTACGAACGAACGGTGGATTTACCATAACGGCGTCAAATAGACTGTACGACTCCAATGGGCAAGCGAAGAGTTCTATGGAGTCGCCTTGGATGATCGGGACGTCTTCCGGGAGTTTACCTTGAGCTGCAAGGTGCAGTAGTGCGAGCGACAGGCGGGCTGCTGCCACGGCATTATCGTCAACATCTATACCAAAGAGCGAATCGAGAGCTGGTCCAGTTGATTCAGCGAGTGGCATGTTGCTGGCCAGCAGTTTCTGCTCCATGGCAGCGCGTAGGAAGATTCCGGAACCGCATGCGGTATCTGCGACCGAGGACTCGACAAACTGTTCCGCCGGAACCCGGCTTCGTAGGTATCTCGCGAAGAAACTGGCGATGTACTGGGGTGTGTAGACTCCTCCAAGCTCCTTGTTCCATCTTTCCTCGGGAGCCGAGGGCAACATGGGCAATTGGACCGCCCCTTCGTTCCGCATTACAGCTACATATCGTTCGTAGAGCCTGCTCAAGGCATATTTCGACATCACCAAAAAGTCATAATCGTAAGGAACTGCCTCGTGCCGGTAGAATCCCCTTACCAACCTTATGCGACTGCTCATAGAAAGCCGGTCGAACGGTTCCAGCGCCGAGCGGTCGAACAGCTTGGGCGTGACTCGCGATCCGGTACGTTCCAACATCATTTGCTCGATCGCTTCGCCGATGCTGACATCTGGGTTATTCACGCGATTGAGGAGAGATGTACTTGCAGTCTCGATTCCGACCCGAGCATCGAAGTCTTCGACCGCTCGGGCAAGGATTATTGCATTGAAGAGAGCCGATATTGACCCCGTTGCCTCAGGGAGTTCCAGATGCAGAATCTCTTTCCACGTCGAGATGGTGCCCAAGAGCGCGCCGTCGAGGGTTAGCAAATTGGGATTGGGGGCACGACCAACGGCCTCATCGAATACCCGCTTGGTGAGTGCGGAATAATCCGATTGATCAAAGTGCTGCGTGTACGCCGGAACCGGCGGATTGAAGCGGTTGTAGAAGCATTGAACCGACTCCTGGTCTATCCAGATATGCCAGTCGACCAAACTGTTGTAAGAGAGCCCCAAGATGTCTCGCCGTTCTTCATCTCGGATATCGGTTAACCGCCGATCAGAAGGCAGAAATGACAGCATCGCCGCATTGTCCAAGCCATGCTCGACAACCAAGTTTGCCGCCGGCAACGCGCTCGGCACATCCAGAAAGTCGTTCGGCCGCCAGCCAAACTGTTGCGAAAATGATGCAGCATACCCCCGCTTCTCGCTAATCGGTAAGTCCGGGTTGGTTAATGCCTGGATAATGTTGATTCCCACTAAGGAACCTCTGAACAATTGGGAGTAAGTCTGATTGATCGGAGTGTAGCGGTCTGGAGGTATCGTCCAGCACTCATGGGGAAGGGTTTGGCACTCTGAGTGAAGATCAATCGTGGTTATTATGGCCTTGAACCGGCCCAGTTTGCGGTTCTCGGAGCGCTCTGGACGCTCCGCTCCCCACCCTATCCTGCCATGTAGCGCTCGGCTCTGATCAGGTTGGTCAATCCCAGCAGCACAGCCAGGCGTTGCGTGTTCTTTCCAAGCCCACGATAGCGTACCTTCGCGTAGCCAAAGTGCCGCTTCACGTACAGGAATGGATGCTCCACCTTCGCTCTCACCGATGCTCGGCGCTTCTCCACCAGCGCCTCCTCGCTTCCCACCGCCAACTGCCGACGCTTGCCTGGCTTCATCACCATCTGCCAATCCACCCGCCGCTCACGATGCTCGGCGCGCTTGCCAACACCCTGATACCCAGAGTCACCCCACACTCGCGTTTCTCCACCGTGCAGCAGCCGATGCGCTTCGGTCACGTCATGCACGTTCGCCGATGTCGTCGATACGCTGTGTACCATGCCCGTCTGAGAATCCACGCCAATATGCACCTTCATCCCAAAGTACCACTGGTTGCCCTTCTTGGTCTGGTGCATCTCGGGGTCTCGCTCACCGGCCCGATTCTTCGTCGAAGACGGCGCCTCTATTATGCTCGCATCCACTATTGTCCCCTCCCGAAGACGCAGTCCACGCGACGCCAGATGATCGTTGATCTCCTCGAACAGACCCTCACCGAGGTCGTGGGTGTCCAAGAGATGTCGGAAGTTCAGGATCGTCGTCTCGTCCGGCAGCGGTCCGCACAGTCTCACGCCCACGAATCGTCTGACCGACTCGATCTCGTAGAGCATGTCCTCCATCGCGGGGTCACTGAGATTGTAGAACAGCTGCACGCAGTGAATCCGCACCATCACCGACAGATCATAGGGACGACGCCCTCTGCCCGGCTTCGGATAGAACGGTCGGATACGGTCCTCGATCCGCTCCCACGGAATCAGACCGTCCATGCGTTCGAGAAATCTCTCCCGGCGGGTCTTCCGCTTCTTGTCGTCGTATTCGAGGTCCGCAAATGTTCTCTGATCCACCAACTCTCACTCCAACGCCGTCAGGGTTTACCGACGCACACTACTATGCCACAATCCCAGGGACTTATTCAGAGCATTCCTAACATACAGAATCCTCGTAGGGATGCCGTTGGGCGGCAGTCACGTAGGGTAGGGGACAAGCATACCATGTAGAGGGCACTTCTCTAAAGACAGCCGGAGACGTTGCGCCAGTCGCCGGAGTGCAGGGGAGCGGCGCTCCACCGCTTCCTAGTTCCGCCGACGGCTGTGCGGTCCCAGCGGGCCAGCGTAGCCAGCCCCAGGTCGGTGAGGGCCAGGCGTCCGCTCGCGGCGATAGGCCGAGTGAGGAGGCCGAAGCCTTCCAGGGCGGCGGTCAGTTGGTACGCCCGCGGGCGGGATTCACACACGACGTTTTGTCAGAGGGGACTTATGAAATCGGCTCTGATCTACTCAGGCTTGACTAGGGGATCTGTGGGATTCCCGACCGGCGCTCAGCCGTCAGGCCCCGCCGGTGGAGTTTTGCACTTCTCTCTCGATTGTTCACGGATCGTCGGGACCTGTTCGGGCATGGTATCCTGCGATGTTAGCACAACCATGTCCGAATAGATCGCGGTATTGATCTACACGGTGAGGCTGCCGATTAAGCGATTGATTCCAGAATCGCGGAGAATGAACCCACACGAACGGAACGCAACTCCTGAACATCTCACACCAACCACTAACCACAACCACCAACCAGGGATCGAAAATGTCATATCAGGCTATCATCAGCGAAGTAACGGGACGTGTCGGCATCATCAGGATGAACAGGCCGGACAAGCTCAACGCGATGAACCCTCAGATGGACTACGAAATCCGCGATCAGATCTCCCGGTGGAACGACGATGAGTCCATCGGCGCGATCGTGTGGACGGGCGCCGGCCGCGGCTTCTGCGCCGGAGCCGACATCGGCCGATTCGAGGCCAGACGGGACGGCCAGACCTCGGACCGGATCGCCCCGTCCCACAGCGATAGCTGGCACGACCTGATCAGACGCGCCAAACCCGTGGTCGCAGCCATCAATGGCGTTGCCGTCGGAGAGGGTCTGACTCGCACGCTCCCCTGCGACGTCCGTGTCGCAGCCGAGAGCGCCCAGCTATCGTTCCGGTTCGTGCGGGTCGGGCTGACCCCAGAGTTCGCCTCCACGCACTACGCGCCTTACCTGATCGGGCTGGGCCGCACCCTCGAATACATGCTGAGAGGGAACTTCATTCCCGCCGATGAGGCGCTGCGTGTCGGACTGGTCAACTACGTTTACCCGGATGAAGACATGCTGGACAGGGCCATAGGGCTGGCCGCGGAGATTGCGGACAATCCCGCCTGGCAGATGGCCGAGGTCAAACGGCTTGTACACCAGGACTATATCGAGCATGACCTCGACAAGGTGCTCACTGACGAGGGGGTCACATTCGACAGCGCGACGACCAGCGACGCGCACCGGGAAGCGCTGCTCGCGTTCCGCGAGAAGCGTCCGCCGAAGTTCAACTGACTCCCGCAAATGTCCGATAGACCGCTCATCGGCGTCACGACCGGCGAGGTGAGGGACAGCGGCCTCGGGCGCTGCGTCGATGGCGTCGAACGCGCCGGCGCGGAGGCGTGGGTCCTGACTCCGGGTATGCGCCTCACCCCCGCCGATGTGCTCGACAGGGTTGGCGCGCTGGCGCTGACCGCTGGCGCGGACCTGAACCCGGCCTGCTATGGCGAGCGCTCCCAGCCAAGCGACGAGCGCACGGAGCTCGACGACGCCCGCGACGCTATGGAGCTCGACCTCACCCGCGCGGCCCTGGACGCCGATCTGCCCCTGTACGGCATCGATCGGGGTATGCACGTGCTCAACGTGGCTATGGGCGGGCGGCTTGCGCAGGATATCGGCGGACACGCAGGGGGCCGGTCCGAAGATGAAGATGGCGACCGGGAGCCAGCGTATCATCACATCTATATTTCTCCTGGGAGTAAGCTGGCAGCGGTTGTCGGCTCAGGAGGATTCGTCCGCGTCAACAGCCTTCACCGCCGCGGCGTGCGGGAGGCGCAGAAGGCCCGGCGGCTCCTCGCCTCCGCATACTCTCTCGAAGACGGGACGATCGAGGCGCTCGAGAGTCCTGAGCACCGATGGGTCATCGCGGTACAGTTCCGTCCTGAACGAAGGATGGAGGTGCCGCCGCACTTCGACCGGCTGTTTCAGTCGTTGGCGGAAAGGGCCGCCGAAAGGCGCCGGACCTAGCCCGACACCGACCATGACGCGCCCAATCTGTTGTGGCGCCGCAGGTAGATACACCGACCAAGCTGATACAGTTTTTCTCCAGCGCTGGCGCTTGACATACGCACAAGTGTTCTGTAGAGTGGTTGCAACGTTGGTCGGCGGCGGGGCTGAGTCCCCGGATGACCGCACCGCGATGACAACCGAATAGAGACGGCGCGTCCGTCCATACGCAGGTCTGCAAACGGCCCTCTCAGGCGGGGAATCCGCCCGGGCGGGCCGTTTTCTTTTGGCCCGACCAAAATCTACACAGCCTCGGCAACACAGGCCCGGCGCAGCAGACCACGTAGAGGATGGACGCACGACATGAGCGATATCACACGATCCGACATTACCATCCGAGACCTGACCGATCTCGGTGACGACATCCACTCGGTCACCATTTTCGCGAACGAGCTGTCCAGAGACGGCGTGATCGTGGACCCGGACGGGATGGACTTCTCCAGCTACGAGAAGAACCCCGTCGTGCTCTACGCGCACGACTTCGCGGGTCGGACGGAGTCCGGCGGACTCCCGATAGGACGGACTTTGAGGTTGGTGCGGACCGCGGACGGCCATATCAGGGCGGACTTCGAGTTCATCACGGGCGACCCGTTCGCCGAACGGGTGCGCAACGCCTGGGACCAGGGTTTTCTGCGCGGCGCGTCCATCGCCTGGCGCGCCATCGAGTCCAGCCCGACCAGCCGGGGCCTGCGGGTCGTCCGCTCCGAACTGCTGGAGTGGTCGATCGTAGCCGTCCCGGCAGACCCGGACGCGCTCCGGGACTCGTACCGGCGCATCATCACCGCGCTGCTGGAGGACAGCCGCCGGTCGGACACGCGGGCGGACCGGGTCATCTTCGATCACGGACAGGAGTCAGGCGCCAGGCATCAGGAGTCGGACGACGAGTCGGGCTTCGCCGAAACACGCAGGCTGCTCGCCGAGCTGCGACACGCGCTCGTCCCCGCCAACGAGGAGTGAGGCTTCTGAGCGCCTGGACCACCCTCACCTCAGTCCTCTCCCATCGAGGGAGAGGAGGAATCATCGGAACGTTCGGCTATTGAATTGAAACGGCGCCAATCACCAAGGAGAAGCCATGACCACGGCAATCGAACAGATGAATCAGAGCATCAATGAGATCGGCAGCTTCGTCAGGGAGCGCACCGACACACTCACCGGCGACGTCCGGACGCTGCGGGAGGAGAACGACCGGCTGAGGTCGGACGTCGTCTCCCTCCAGGAGCGGCTGCGGGACCGGCGGCGCAGCGAGGTCATGCGCCTGGACGACTCGGACCTCGGCATCAGGGTGGGCGGCGGCAGGTTCGCCGGATACAGCCCTCTGGACATTGGCATCATGCGCGCGGTGGCCCACAACTACCGTGACGACCCGCACGCGACTCACGCCCGCGCCTGGATCGCCGAGCTGGGCGAGGCGACGCGGACGATGGTCACGGACCTCACCCCGGACGTCGTAGATCGACACTTCCAGAGCATGGAGCGCCGCCTGCGCAGGGCGTACGTCCACGGGTCGATTCCCGGCGCGGGGGCGCGGGATCCGGAGATGCAGTTCCGCCAGGTCGTTCAGCCCACGCTGACGCACCTGCGGCAGATCGCGATCCGCGCCGCGATGGACTCCACCGCCGCCGGCCGGGGAGACGAGCTGGTGCCGACGCTGGAACGCGCCGAGCTATGGATGGACGTCAATCTGCAAACACTGATCGCGGGGCTGGTGCCGATGTTCCCGATGCCAAGCCAGCCGTTCGACATCCCGACGCAGCTCGGCGACGTGGACTTCTATCCCGGCGTCGAAAACGCGGCCGCGTCCTCCACCGCGCTGGCCACGGGGCGCGTCACTCTCACGGCGCATGAGCTGGTCGGGCAGGTGCCTTTCAGCTTCACGCTGGAAGAGGACAACGTGCTGCCCGCGCTGCTGGGCGAGATCAGGGCATCCCTGGTGCGCAACAGCGCCGAGGCGCTGGACGACATCATCCTGAACGCGGACAGGACCACGACCAACAACATCAACGCTGACGGCGCGACGATCTCCAAGACCGACGCCGGTAAAAGCCACTGGCTGCTGGGCTACGACGGCATAGTCCACCTGCCGCTGGTGGACAACACCTCGATGGCAAACAACCACGGCGCGGCGGTGTCGGACGACATGTTCAACGAGATCCGGGCCAAGACCGGACGCTACGGTGTCCGACCGTCGGAGCTCGCCTGGATCATGGATGTCAGCACCTTCATCAGGACGCAGTCCGTGGACTCGTTCCGAACGATGGACAAGCTCGGCCCGAACGCGACCATCCTGACAGGAATGCTGGGCGCGGTCGAGGGGATTCCGGTCATTGTATCCGAGCAGATGCGGCCCTCTGACGCGGACGGCAAGGTCACAGCCCGCGGGAACACCGCCAACACCGGGCGACTGCTGCTCGTCAATCGCACACAGTGGGCACAGGGGTTCCGCCGGGGGCTGACCGTGGACGTGGTCCGCGACCCGCAGAAGCGGCAGACCGTGGTGACCGTCAGCTTCCGTCACGCGCTCACCGAGCGCTCCGGAGCGCGGTCCAGCGCGACCCACACCGCGCTCCAGTACAACATTACGGGAGTCTAGTGGTTAGTGAATAGTGAGCAGTGAGTGAGAGTCACTGCTCACTATTCACTAACCACTGAGAACCAATCACTGACCAGGGAGCGCCAAACATGAATGCCTACGCCACGCTCGACATGCTCAAGTCGCCGTCTGCGCTGAACATACGGGGCGTCCAGCACGACGACCGCCTGCGGGCGACGATTGAGAACGTCTCCCGACAGGTGGACGGATACTGCAACCGTCACTTCTACACGCTGTCGGCGACGCGGTACTTCGACGGCGACGGCTCCGGGGTCCTGCGTGTGCCCGACCTGATCGCGGTGGACGGCGGAGGGCTGAGTACGGACGACGATCACGATCGGCAGTACGCTGCCACCTGGTCCGAATCGGACTACCACCTATACCCGGCCAACGCCGACCCGGCCGGCGGACACGACTCCTCAGGCCCATACACCAGCGTCGTCGTGGATAGCGTGGCGGGCGCGCGGCGCCGGTTCCCCGTGGGTCCGCTCACCGTAAGGATCGCGGGCCAGTGGGGATTCTGGCGTCGCCTAAGATCGGAGGCGTCTCTCATAGCGCCGATCGACGCAGACGAGAGCCGCCTGTACGTGAGCAGTCAGTATGGCATCAAGACGGGCCACACGGCGCTTGTGGAGACAGAGCAGATGTACGTGCGGGAAACCGCCGTCGGCTCCGCGGCCATGACGCGCGGAGTCAACGGAACAGTGGCCGCGCCTCATCCAAGCGGGGCGCAGGTCTCGGTGTTCGAGTATCCCGGTCCGGTGACCGAGGCTGCGCTGCTCCAAGCGGCCCGACTATGGAGGCGAAGCGCGGCATCGACGTCCGAACTGGATATCCCCACTCCCGGCGGGCTGGATCCGGACGTTCAGGCTCTCATCGGCCTGTACCGCAAAATTTCGGTGGGCATCACCTGATGGCGAACGAAATACTTCACGCCACCAACGGTTTGAAGGCCCGACTCAGCGTAATCTCCGGGCTGAGAGTCCTAGACTACACTCCCGCGAACTGGAGCGAGTTCCCACTTGCGATCGTCGCGCTGGCCGGGAGAAGCGCTTCTAATGTCGCCCTGGGTGGGCGATCGTTCGAAGGGGAGTTCATGATCACCGTCCTGGTGGACGACGCGGATTCCGCCGGTGTGGGCGCGTTCATCGACCCGACGGGAGCCAAAAGTATCGAGTCCGCCATCGAAGGCGACCCTACTCTCGGGGGCAGCGTCGATTACGCAAAGCTGACCTCGGTCACGAACATCGGCAGGCGGGAGATCGGTTCGGGGAGCTATCCCGTCGCAGACTTCACCGTCGAGTTCGTAAAGCAGGTTAGTGGTCAGTGAATGGTGGGGAGTGAAATCCCTGCATCTCGTGACCGCCGACCCCCGGAATCCAGAATTCCGACCACTATCCACTGGAGACCTACAAATGGCGCTATTCGACAGCAGAAACTCCAAGTTCTTCATAGAAGACGCCGGCGGAACGGAGCGCGATCTGTCCGCGTATCTCACCGAGATCAGCGGGCTTCCCGGCAGTCGTGTGCTGGCCGAGGTCACCTCGCTGGCCGACTCCGGCCGTCGGTTCATCCCCGGCAGGCAGGAGGGCATCATCACGATCAGGGGCGTGTTCGACAACACCGTTTCATCGGGGCCGGACGCTGTCCTAGGTCCGCTGCTCTCCCACTCCGCCCCAGTGGGCTTCAGCTACTTTCCGCACGGGGACGCTCCAACCAGCACGAGATACAGCGGCAAGTGCTGGGTCGAGAGCTACGACATCTCCTCATCACTCGACAACCGGGTCATGATCTCCGCGACGTTCCGAGTGGACGGAGTAGTTAGTGGTCAGTGATTGGTGATTAGAGACGATTCGTGTTGGAGGAGTGAGGAGTTATGACGGCGACACTTGAACTTTACGACGGGTCCAGGACGATCGACCTCCTCGGTGGGCCTTACCACGCGAGCCGGCAGGTCCGGTTCGAGCCACCGCCGGCCAGGGCCGCGCTCGCGGGGAACACGCTCAGGGCAGTCCACTACTCCCCGCGGACGGTCGAGGTGGACCTGAACGTCAGGGCGACCAGCGTTTCGGGTCTTCGCGACAGCTTGCGAGACCTGGAGTCGGTGTGCGCCGTGGCAGAGCGGCGGATGTCGATGGCCGAGGGCGGGGCGGTGAAGCTGAGATGTCAGCTCGGCAGCGTCGACGCGCAGGATGTCGAGTACAGAGTCCTGAGGGGCGAGGTGGCGCTTCCGCCCGCGCTGATGCAGGAGCCGACGCTCTCAACGGTGTTCGCGGCGCCCGGGGCGCGGCTCCGGCTGTTGGTCTCGGCCTTCGGACGGCTGGCGGCGGTGTCGAACGACGCCGTCACGCTGCACAACGAGCAGGACGGCGCCAACGTGAACCACTTCGACCTGACCGGGATAGGCGGCACTCATGGCGCGAAAGCCCAGATCAAGATCGCCAAGCCCGGCGGTCCGAGCGTCTGGTCGTCTTCGAGGAAGATGTGGATCGCCAAGCGGTCGGGGCCGCGGCGGTCGGATGCGCTGTTCTTCCAGGGCGAGTCCGGGACCGGGGTCGAGGGAGCGTCGCCGCTGACCGGGTCTTCGTCCCAGACCTGGACGTCGGAGGCCGTGGAGTCGTCGAACGCGAGCGGCAGCGGGAACAACGTCGCCCGGCTCAGCTGGTCGCACTACACCAGACTTCATGAGGTCGTGAGGTCTTACACGAAGATCGGGTACCTGCGGATAACCGTTCCGGGACGCAGCGTACCCAGCGGGTTGTTCCGGGTGTTGGCGCGTGTCAGCGTCGGCGGGAACGCGCTGACCGCCATCTCGGCGCCCACTTCGCGGGTGATGGGTTTCGCGCTGGGCTGGTCGTACCGCGGCAGATCCAGGACACCCAGAGAAGGCGACGAGGCGCGCCTGTCCTCCACCAACCAGTTCCGGACCCTGGACCTCGGCGAGCTGGCGCTGTCCCCGGTCTCCAACCCGGACGGCTACACACCGCCCGACCTCCATCTCAACATCCACGGCATCATAGACCAGCGGAGCGGCGCCAGCCGCGGAGACCTCAATACCTACAGGCTGAACTGGGATATCGACTATGTGCTGCTGCTGCCGATCGACGAGGGGGCGGCGATCGTCGATTCCGTCGGAGCGTCGGACCGCATCCTCCTCGACACCATCAGCGATACCCCCGGCGTCCACCTGCTGGACTCCGCCGACACAGTTCGGAAGTTCGCGGACTTCGCGGGAGGGCCATTCAACATCGGTCCGGACGACACGCGCATATACGTCGTGCGGGACGACACCGGTGACCCTTCAAGCGTCCAGTTCGCTCTATCGACCAAGCATATTCCCCTGGTGGCAGGGGTCTAACCGAGCGCCGGGAGGTCAGATTTACGCCATGCCCAGAACGATTTCACAGAGTCTGAAGCTATACGAAAAGAACGTGTCCGGCAACGCCCTGACCCTGGCATTGGACCCCAACGAGGCCGCCCGCCTGGAACACTCGACCAAGCTGCCCGGCGGATTCTTCGAGACCCGGGTCACCCTGCCGACCACAGAACGGGGGTTCTGGGACTGGCGGCACAACCGGATGCTGTCCCGGCTGGTCATAGAGGAACCGGGCGGCGGGGTTGTCTGGGAGGGCCGGATAGAAGAGGTGGCGCTGGCCGACCTGTGGCGGGTGGACCTGACGGCGTTCGGCTACTGGTCCAACCTGACAGACTCCGTACTGAACAGGGACTACACCAGCGGCTCGGATACCGGCGGTTCGATCATCTCCGATCTGCTCCGAAACATCCATTCCGACACCCGGCAGGTATCCACGTCGGACGCACACATCAGGACGGGGCCCGCAATCGTCCAGAGATACCAGGACGATTGGACAGTCTGGCGGATTCTGACCGATTACGGTCGCGGGGTGGCGTCGTTCGGGTCCGGGTCCGGCGTCAAGATGGACATCGGCGTGTGGGAGCGCAGGAAGCTGCACTATAGACAGCGGTCGCCGCGGCGGATCGACTGGCACAGCTTCGTCCGACCCGAAAACGGCGGCGGCGTGGTGACGCTGCCGCTGCGAGTGGCCTGGCAGGACGTGGCGAACGCGGTAGTCGTGACCTACACGCACTCAGGCGCAGTCAGCAGGACGAGTGAAGCGGCGGACAGGCGCAGCATCTCCCGTCACATCAGGAGGGAGCGCCACATTTCAAACATAGGCGAGTCGGTGTCCGCCACAGCCAACTCCCGTCGCGACACGGAGCTGGCGCTGCGGAAAGACCTCCAGCAACGCACGAACGGCCTGGTGATAGACCGGGTCTGGGATGTCGATGGAACAGAGTGGCCGCTGTGTCGAGTACGGGCAGGCGATGTCATCCGATTGCCCGACTTCACTCCCAGCACAGGGGATCTTGCGGGCACGAACCTTGACGCCTTTCGCACCTTCTTCATAGAGGAGACGCGCTGCGACCACACAGACGGAACACTCACGATTCGCCCGGACAGAGAGGGCACATCCTTAATCGAAATACTGGAACGAAACGACATCAGGTGAAACTCATGAGACAGATTCCAAGCCGGTTCGAGCAGCGCCACCACATGGGGGCGCCCGAACGTTTGACAATGTTGGAAAACGACACCGACATCCTGGAGGCAAAGCTGGACAGGATGATACGGATACTACAAGGCATTCTGCTGACCGGAATCGGCGCGGTGATGACCGCGATCGTCGGCGTGCTGATCCAGATGGTCGGCCGGAGCGGGGGCTGATGGTAGGCACCGACGGCGCTTCTCCCCGTCCGTTCGCGCGGCCCGTTCGCGCCGGCCCCCTCGATTCGCGGACCGAACAGTCGCCCGCCGATAGCTCGGAGGGCATGGCCATTGCGGTTTTGACGCTTTCCACCTCTCGCCAAAGTGGATACCATGTTGTCTTAACGACACCCTGGAATGATATTCATGACGCAGCGTCGCGACATCGACACAGTGGCAATAGAGATCGGGACCCGTCTCAAAGAGGCGCGCATGGCCCTGGGCATGAGCCAGGAGGAGTTCGCGCACCGAATGGGCAGATCCGGGAGGCACTGGGCCTGGAAGGTCGAGGCCGGTCAGATCGGCCTGTCGGCCCGCGAGGCGCCGGTGGCCGCCAGGGTGCTCGGACGGTCGGTGCAGTGGCTGCTGGAAGGCCGCGAAGAGGTGTTCGAGGTGGAGGACCCGGAAGTCCGGCTGTTCTTCCGGCAGTACGAATGGAACGACTTCACCGAGGAGGAGCAGGAGCTGGTGCGCCAGGGCCTGAGAATGGCGACTGCGTACAGGGCCGCGAGGCAGCGGAGCGGCAGACATGACTGAACGCCGTCGCCGCGATCTCGGCGCGCAGGACTGAACGCCTGTGATTGGCAGACAGAAGGCGACGGAGGTTATCCGGCTGCATGGCACGAACGAGCCTTACGAGCTAGCGCGGAGCGAGGACCTCACCATCGCACGGCTCGACTTCGGACGGGCCAGGTTCCGCGAGTTCTCCGTGAACGGCGTGATCTTCCTGCCGCTGTCCGCAGGGTCCAGCGCCGATGAGCGGTCCGACATCGCGCACGCGCTGGGCCACCACTTTCTTCACCTCGGCAACCAGGTCTGGATGCGCGGCTTCGACGGCGCATGGAGCTGGAAGCAGGAGCGCCAGGCGGAGGAGTTCGCCGCGTGGCTGCTGATACCGGAGTCCGAGGACTCCCGGCTCGTCGGGATGTCGTCCTCCGAGATCTGCGACCTGTTCGATGTCGATGCCAGGGTGGCCGAGACGCGCGCCGGCCGGTGGCGGCGCGGGTCGGGTTGACGAAGTTCAGATACGCGGCGGCATCGTCCAGACGGCGCCCACCACGCGCTCGAACCAAGCGGCGACCGCGATCAGCCGCGCATCGTCCCAATGGGCTGCCGCAAGCTGCGTGCCGAGCGGCATTCCGTCCGCGTCGTGTCCGGACGGCAGCGTGATCGTGGGCAGGCCGCCAAACGTGAACGGCGCCTGGAACATAGCGTTGCCGGTCGTTGACAGGTCTCGCTGCGCGGCGGTCGGGGTGGCCGGGGTCAGCGCGACGTCGTAAGGTCTGAGCGCGTCATCGAACGCGGCGGCGAACCGCCGTCTGACCTCCAGCGCCTCGAGGTAGTCCACCGCCGAGACCTTCTGACCGTTCTCGATGACCCTGCGGATGTTCGGCGAGTACTCGTCAGCGCGTCCGGCGAACCAGTCCCTATGGACGTCAGCCGCCTCCGAGCTCATCAACACACTATGGGCCGCCAGCGCCTCGTCGAAGTCGATGTCGAAGTCGATGGACTCGACGAACGCTCCGGCGTCGGCAAGCCGTTCGGCGATGCCGTCCGCGTGCCGACGGGCCTGCTCACCAGCGCGCTCCCAGAAGTGCCGTCTTACGAGTCCGATTCTCGGCGAGGAGCGGAGCGCGCCGACCGCGGCCCCGTAATCGGGGACGGGCCTGTTCGCCGAGCCCTCGTCCATCGGGTCGTGACCCGACATGACCGTGAGCAGCAGCGCGGCGTCCTCGACCGATCTGGCGAAGTGGCCCATCGTGTCCAGCGATGCCGCGACCGCGACCACGCCGTGCCTGCTGATCCTGCCGAACGTGGGCTTGAGTCCGACCACGCCGTTGAACGCGGCGGGCCTCAGTATCGACCCGCCGGTCTGAGAGCCGAGTGCGGCGGGAAACATGCCGGCCGCCACACCGACCGCCGAGCCGGAGCTGGAGCCGCCCGGTGTATGCTCCGGGTTCCAGGGGTTGCGCGTGGGCGGCGGGTCGCCGCAGGCGAACTCGGTGGTCACGGTCTTGCCCATGATCACCGCGCCGGCCCTTCTCAGCATCGACACCGCGGTGGAGTCGTGGTCGGGGACGAAGTCGGCCAGGATGCGTGAGCACGCGGTCGTGAGGACTCCCCGGGTGTTGTAGATGTCCTTGATCCCAACCGGCACGCCGTGGAGCGGGCCGCGTGGTCCCTCGGTGTCCAGCTCGCGGTCTCGCGCCCGCGCGGTTGCGAGCGCAGCGTCCTCGTCCAGCGTAACCCACACACGCAGATCGGGCTCCAGAGACCGGCTGCGTTCCAGCAGGGTCTCCATCAGCTCGACCGATGAGATGGTGCGCTCCCGGATCATGCTTGCGGCCTCGGCAGCGGTGAGCAGGTGGAGGTTGGGCATGTTGGACGTCTCCTTAACAGGTGTCAGGCATCAGTTTACAACCATCGGTTGGCGAGTGACAGCGGCCGGTCTGTATGCTGATGGGTGTGTGCGGCGCGGTCCACGTCATACTCCTGCCGACGCTGTTCCAAACGGTTGCCAGGGACCGCATGTTGGGCCGTGTGCTGAGCATGTACAGCGGGGTCACGGCCGCGTATCCACTCGGCTTCATCATCGGCGGAGCGCTCGCGTCCGCGCTCGGAAACGAGGTCGCCATCATCCTCGGTGCGCTGGGAAGCACGCCGGTCATCCTACTGACCGTACCTGCTCTCCCCTGCCCTGCGCCGCCGGTGAGCTCGGACGCGGCCGGCAGACTACGATTACGACCCGCCCCAGTCTGCTAGACTGTTGCGCACACTCACCGGAGGTCCTCCCCGCAAGATGACGCGCATCTACGTTCTGGGCGCGGGAACGCCCACACCCACGCCGACCCGGTTCGGCAGCTCGTTCGTGTTGCGGACAGGCAACGACCGGATCATGGTGGACTGCGGGCCGGCCGCGACGCACAAGCTGGTCAAGGCGGGGCTGTGGCCCACCGAGATCGACTATCTATTCTTCACCCATCACCACTTCGATCACGACATCGACTACCCGTGCTTTCTGCTGTGCCGGTGGGACCAGAGCATCGGCAAAGAGAACCGTCTTCGGGTGTACGGACCCACGCTGACGGAGAAGATCACCGAGGGAATTCTCGGAGAGGACGGCGTGTTCGCGCACGACTGGAAGGCCCGGGTGAACCATCCGCTCAGCCAGCAGATATTCGTCAACCGCGGGGGGACGCTGCCACGTCCGGCGCCTGACGTTCTGGCGACGGACATCGGGCCCGGGAGGGTGAATGTCACGTCATACACCGGGGCGGACTGGCAGGTGACCGCTGCTCCCGCCGAGCACGTCCAGCCGTACCTCGACTCGCTCGCATACAGGTTCGACACTCCCGACGGCAGCGTCGTCTTCACCGGAGACACACAGCCGTGCGCTACTGTCCGCGACCTCGCGAGGAATGCCGACGTGATGCTGTGCATGTGCTGGGACGATCAGGACGTGATGGATGAGACCGGGGAGGCCGGGGGACAGTGCGGGACCAGGGGCGCGGCGCAGATGGCGCAGGACGCCGGGGTCAAGAAGCTGGCACTCGTCCACATCGGCCCACACCTGTCGGCCCACGGGCCGATGGAGAAGGGCATCGGCGACGTGCGGGAGATCTACGATGGGCAGGTGTTGTTCACCGATGAGCTGATGAGTATGGTCGTTAGTGGTTAGTGGCTGGTGGGCGGTACGGCGAGGGGAGCTTATGGCGTGGTCTCCCGGCATGTACTACCATGACCATGAGTCGTGCAATTGATATTGACAGGTTGATTGGGGGACTCGATTTGGAGCCTAACTCTCCGATGACGACAAAGATCGGAACACCACACGGACCCGCCAATGGTGACGTTGAGATCCTGGTCGGTGACAGCCGGCATCTGCTGGCCGGTCTCCGAGCTCGGTCAGTCCAGTGCTGTGTGACTTCGCCGCCGTATTGGGGCCTGCGGGACTACGACAACGTGGCGCAGATTGGCGCCGAGTCTTCCCCTGAGAACTACGTGGAAAGCCTGGTGACGATTTTCCGAGAAGTTCGTCGAGCGTTGACGGATGACGGGACTGTATGGCTGAACGTTGGGGACGGGTATGCCCGCAACGGTGGGACTGGTAAGAGAGGTCCCAATGCGCAGGTTGGAAACACGAAGAAACTGATCCAGAAGCGCAACTGCAAGGTGCCGGATTGCTGGGGGCTGAAGGACCGGGACCTGATGGGGCTGCCGTGGCGTGTGGCGTTTGCCCTGCAGGCGGATGGGTGGCTGCTGCGGTCGAGAATAACCTGGATCAAGAAAGCTCCGATGCCTGAAAGCGTTAGGAACCGTCCGTCCAACGCGACCGAGGAGATATTTCTGTTCTCGAAGACAGCTAAATACTACTACGATAACCAGGCCGTCCGAGAGGAGAGCGGCGCAAATCTCAGAAACTATTGGCTGCTTGGCCCCGACTCCAGCGGAGCATCCCACCCCGCCGTTTTTCCAAGAGAGCTGGTGAGGCGCTGCATACTGCTGGGCAGTCGTCCCGGCGACCTGATACTCGATCCCTTTTCCGGGTCAGGAACGACAGGCGTCATGGCCGCCGAATTGAATCGCAGAGCGGTCCTGATGGAACTCAACGAGGAATACGCGGCACAGTCCAAGGTCCGGATTGATCGAGGCGTACAACGCGCTCTAACGGTCCGAGACACTGGCGGGGGCCAGGGCGCGGCTCTCAGCCCTCTTTACTCTCTCCTCGCCACTCGCCGCCCCTCATCGCGTCCCACTCGTGTCGCCAGATCTCCATCTGGATGAAGTCGAGGCCGCCCCTCCGTATTGGTCGCACGTCCTTGAATCCGGCCTTGTGGAAGCTCTTCTGCGCCCGGTAATTCCACTCCAGCGTGTGGAGGTACACCCGGTTGAACGGGTACTCCCGGAACATGTGGTCGAGCAGCAGCCCTAACGTCTCGGTCCCGAACCCCTGGCTCCAGTAGTCCTTGTGGCCGATCATGATGCCGAGCTCGGCCTCGCCGCTGCGCAGGTCGATGTCGTAGAACATGACATTGCCGATGTGGACGCCGTCGGTGGTATCTACGGAGAGGCGCTTGGACCGAGACGTGGGGTACCCGAGGTCCTCGACCGAGTACCTCTCGAAGTCCTTGAAGCTCATCTGTAGGGGGCGAGTGGCGTCCAGCCTTGAGAGCTCAGCGTCTGTCCGCCACTCGTAGTCGTCAGGAATGTCCGTGACGGCCTTCTCCCGGAGGACCACCCGGTCACCGCGGATGTGGACCTCGTCGCGCCCGTCAGTCTGCTCGGACTCCCTGCCCGACCATGGAAACACCCTTCTGAACAATATCCACCTCGTTGTCGTGAGTGAGGGACTCACAGGCGTCGTCCGTTCGCGCCCATCTGACGAAATCGAACTCGTGGTCATGCTGTGAAACGTCACCGCCGACGGACCTCATCAGGTAGAAGTGTACCACCTTGTGGCATCTCGCCCCGTCCCCGGCACGCACGAACCAGTAGTCGATACTGTCTATGTAGTCCTCCGTCACGACCTCCAGACCGGTCTCCTCACGCACCTCGCGGAGCGCGGTCTGCTCCTCGGTCTCCCCGGCATCCGGCGTCCCCTTCGGAAGCCCCCAGATTGCGGGATATGCACGGCCGCATATTATCACTTCAACCCGTCCGACCGTGTCGGTGCGGTACACCACGCCTCCCGCGGACATCAGCTCGAACGTCGGTCTCTTTCTCATATGCCCCTTGCCTCTGTGATCGCGGGAATTCTAGGTTCTGCGACAGATGCGGTCAAGAGAGTCGCGGGATGCCAGGTGGCAATGGGCATCTGATGGAGAAGGGGTTTTGAGGCAGCTATTCACAACTCGGCAACCCGTCGTGCGAGACCACCAGCCCAGCCCTGTCCGCAAGCTCACGGGGAACGCAGCCCGTGAGGCTGTTGTCCTGCACGTGCAGGAACTCCAGATCGGCGAGGGATGCCAACTCGGACGGAACAGCCCCGGTGAGGTTGTTGGAGTCGAGGAGCAGGTGCCTGAGCCTGCTGAGACTCCCAAGCTCAGGAGGGATCTCGCCGCTCAGCTGATTGAAGGAGAGGAAGAGGTTCTCCAGACGGGCTAGGTCGCCCAGCTCCGGAGGAATCTCTCCGGTCAACTGGTTGCCGCCAAGTTGGAGACTCTTGAGACTCCAGAGGTTGGCAAGCTGCGGTGGAATCCCGCCGCTCAGTGAGTTGAATCCTAAATCAAGCCATTCGAGGCTGGACAGTCCATCGAGCTCCTGTGGAATTGTGCCGGTCAGCTCATTGGCGCTGAGATCGAGATACTTCAGCTTCGAGAGTCGCCCCAACTCCGGGGGGATGGGGCCAGTCAGTCTGTTGCCATGAAAGTCGATCTCGACCAATTCGGGCAGATCGCCGAGCTCGGCCGGGATGGGACCGGTTAGTCCGTTAATACGAAAGTCCAGCACCCGCAGGCCCGAGAGTTGGCCCAGCCTGGGAGACAGATGCCCCGAGATTTCGCCCAGCACGAATCGCAGCTCGGTCACACGGGGCGGCGAGCCGCCGACCGTGACGCCCTCCCACTCTGAAATCGGCGTGAGCGTGGACCAGTTGAGGTCCGCATCTCCGGCGAGCGCGTCGCCAACCCACCAGGAGAGCGATGCAGTCCGAGACGAGGAGCGGGTTGGAGTCCGGGTCCGGGTCCGCGATATTGTTCGAGCATGGTCCGGCGGCCGACTGCCCGGTCGCATCGGATACATGAAGGACGGACACGAGAAGCAGCAGGAGAGCAGCGGCGGCGGCTCCAAAGCGCGCCTGGCTCCCCCCATCTCCTGGGGTCGGGGGACGTCACCGACATCGGACATCCGAAGCGTCGTCTGAGTGATGGGTAATTCTAACAGGTAGGCGGTAGGGCGCTGAACGGTCGATGGGTATTCTTACTGCGATACTATAAACTCGTTCCACTGCTGGCCTGGTGCCCGGGGCACGGGCCATGTACAGGAGTATGCCAATGACGGAAAACGTGGAGTTCCAGGGCAAGGTTGCGATTGTCACCGGCGCGGGACGCGGGATGGGAAGATCGGTTGCGATGAGGCTGGCTGCCGGCGGTGCGTCTGTCGCGATCAACGATCTGGACGCCGAGGCTGCCAATCGGGTCGCCGCTGAGCTGACAGCGACGGGAGCCAACGCGGTGGCGGTACCTGGCGACGTGACACGCGCCAAGGACGTCCGCGGTATGGTCGGCGACACAGTAGATGCGCTCGGCGCGGTCCACATCCTTATCAACAACGCGGGCGTGTTGAGGCCGACTCCCGTCATCGACATCGAAGAAGCCGAGTGGGACTTCGTGGTGGGCGTCAACCTGAAAGGCACTTACCTGTGCAGCCGCGCGGTCCTGCCGTCGATGCGGAGTCAAAGTTGGGGCCGCATCGTGAATTTCTCATCGACCGCTGGGAAGAACGTCAGCACGGTCGGGGGCGCGCACTATACCGCCGCCAAAGCCGGTATCCTCGGCTTCACCCGGCACCTCGCCAAAGAGGAAGCCGAGTACGGCATCACCGTCAACTCCGTCTGCCCGGGGCTGATTGACACGGAGATGGTCCGCGACACGATCTCCGACGAACGCGCGGACGCATACGCGGCCAGCTTTCCCATCCAGCGTCTCGGCCAGCCGGAGGAGGTCGCAGAGCTGGTGGCCTTCCTGTCGTCCGACAGGGCCTCGTACATCACCGGGGCGTCGCTCGACATCAACGGCGGCGATCTGATGATATAGCCGGCTAGCCGGCTGCCGACGCCGCGCTAGATCGGCGGGCGAGTGTCGCGCCAGCGGGCGTGCTGCTGGTAGGTGTAGGCGGCCTGAATGACGCCCGGTTCGTCGAAAGGCTTGCCCGCTATCTGCATACCGATGGGGAGTCCGCCTTCCGTGAACCCACATGGCACCGAGATCGCCGGCAGGCCGGTGGCGTTGAACGGGGCGGTGAAGCTCCGACCGCGGGCTGTGATGACGGGGTCGTATCCCTCGAATGCCGCCGCCGGCTGGGCCATCGTGGGCGTCACCAGCAGATCGACTCGGCTCAGGACCTCAGCAAAGTCCCGGCGCGCCCGGGTCCGCACCCGCTGCGCCTGAAGATAGTCCGCCGCGCTCATCAGTGCGCCGACGCGGAACCGCCCCCGGACGATTTCGCCGAAATCCTGGGGGCGCGCCTTCAGATTGGGCTCGTGGTAAGCGTATGCCTCGCTAACCATAATCACCGAGTTGGCCGCCCTCACGTACTCCAGGCTGGGGAGGGACACCTCCTCGACGTGAGCGCCCAGGTCCTCCAACACAGTCACCGCTGTCTCCACCGTGGCCACCACCTCGGGGCTGACGCTTGGGTCAGGATCGAAGAAGTAGTGACGGGGCAGTCCGAACTTCACGCCTCGTATGTCTTCCCTCAGCGACAGTGAGTAATCGGGCACAGGCGCGCGACTCGAAGTGGGGTCTTTCGGGTCATGTCCGGCGATTGCCTGGAGCATGTAGGCCGTGTCCTCGACCGTCCAGGTCATGGGGCCGGCGTGGTCCTGGGACCAGCTCAGGGTCACCACACCAAAACGGCTCACCCTGCCGTAGGTGGGCTTGAGGCCGACAATGCCGCATAACGACGCCGGTCCTCGAATGGACCCCCCCGTGCATGAGCCAAGCGCGCCCATGCACTGCCCGGAGGCGACAGCGGAGCCTGAGCCGCTGCTTGAGCCGCCGGTGATGTGGTCCGGATTCCAAGGGTTGCGGGGAGGCTCGAAGGGGGTTGTCCAGTCGGGACCGCCGAGGGCGAATTCGTGCATGGCGAGCTTGCCCAGAAGGATGCCCCCGGCGGCCTTGAGCCGCGCCGTGGTGGTGGCGTCCTCGGCGGGAATACGGTCGATGTCAACCTGGGAGCCGGATGTCGTGCGGACACCGGCGGTGTCGTACAGGTCCTTCAGAGCGAAGGGGATGCCGTGCATAGGCCCCCTGTAGCCGCCGCGCAGGACCTCCGACTCGGCAACGCGCGCCTGTCTCAACGCCTCGTCGGCCAGGAGCAGGATGAACGAGTGGAGTCGATCGTCGGTCTGCTCGATGCGTTCAAGGCAGGCCCGGGTCAGCTCCACCGGGGAGAGCTCACCCTTGCGAATCAGCTCGCCGGCCTGGTGAATGGTCAAGAAATGGAGTTCGGTATCGGGAGGGGCCATAGTGATTCATCTCTCAACTGAAAGGTCCATCGGTCTCCGGAAATGGGAGGCGGGTCTAATTCTCCGGCCAGTCGGCGTGGAACTCCACCACCATCTCTTCGGCGCCGAAGTCGATGTTGTGGAGCTGCCGGGCGTAGTCGGCGTACAGGTCGTATATGGGCTTGAGGTCTTCCAGCTCCTGGTGGTCCATACCAAGCCCAGCCCGGTCGGCCATCAGCTTGAATTCGTCCATGGAGACTTCTGCCGGTTCAGGCATGACTATTCCTCCGGTTTCAAAGGCGAATCGGCCGTGGCCTGTCGCCAGCGAGGGGTTGATCGGATTATACATCCATCCGCAACTTAGGACAGGCCCTGGGATACGGAGGTCGTTTATTGACCGTATAAGGGGTACTTGCTAGACTTGGTTTCCAGTCATCCTGATCGGAGGGCGGTTAGCTCAGTGGTCTAGAGCGCTGCGTTGACATCGCAGAGGTCACCGGTTCAAATCCAGTACCGCCCACCACAAACCCCGATCCCTCTGTTTGGGGGTTGCGCGCGCCCTTTTCAGGCTCGAACACAGGCCGATAGCTTTGGGAATTTGCAATCGGTCTGCGAGTATGGCAGGGCAATCCAGCCGGTTCGGAAGGTCGCAACTTGGTTCAATGTTGGGTATTATGTCTGCCCACGACATACTCAGGAGGGTCTAGATGACTGGATATTGCATGAAGTGTCGCGAGTCTCGAGAGATTCAGGATGCCGAACAGGTAACGATGAAGAACGGTCGCCCGGCCACCCGCGGCAAGTGCGGGCTGTGCGGGACCACGATGTTCAAGATCGGTAAGGCTTCCTAGCGACTGAGCGGACTCCGGGTTGAGATAGAGACCGCCGCACCAACCCGGTAAATCCCCGTTCGGCGGATGTGATCACAGGCTGCGGGCCGGGTAAGTACCCGGCCCGCCTGCCGCTACACTGGCGGTCGGAGAGATCGACTCGGTGACGACTGCTCGCAGGCGTAGGCCACTCTGAAATACCGTTGCCTCGTCGAACGGCCCGCTGACCATGCTGACCAGTATATCTATGAAGCTGGCATCGTTGAGCGCTGCCGCTGCCTCCCCTGACCTGCCGTCGCGCCCGCAATCTGGACGCGATGGTCGGTCCCCGATTTTCTGGAGTCCTGGCTTTGTTAGTCCGGTTACAGCGCCGCTGGACAGGGACAGACAGGCGTGGGAGACTCGAAAGCCGGATGACTGGATGGTCGCTGCGCGGGAGGACGTAATCTTGGGTAAGTCTCCGCCGATGCTGCTTGCGACGAAGGTCAGCCGGCTACCTGTTGACGCCCGACCTCTGAGCGCTCTCCGCTGATCGATGGTCCGAAAGTGACTACGCGGTGGGTTGCCCGGAGCCGGCCCTGGAGTCGAAGTACTCTCGCCATGCGTCGGCGACCGACGCCTCTTGGTTGTCGGCAACCAGCACGTCGTCATCGGGCTCGCGTATCACAGTTTCGACGAACGGGTCGCCTCCCATGTCCCGCAGGTACTGGAGGAATCTCAACGCCGTTGACAACTCCTCTTCGGGAAGCTCTTCGACCAACTGGTGTAGCGAGTTTTTGATTACCATTATCCGTCCTGCAAGTATAGCCGACCTGTTTGCGGCGGTATTGTATCACGGGAAGTCGGGTTTCGTAGTCGGAACGTCTCAGGTTAGTAGTATACCCAATTTCCCGCGCCGCCGGTCGCCACGATCAGCTCGCCGGTGACTGCCCAGGCCCGATCGGAGGCGAGGAATGTGGTGACGTAGGCGATCTCTTCGGCGTCAACCATGCGGCCTATCGCGTTTCCGGTCGATGATCCCGGAGCGAAGTCCCGCTCCTCCACTTCATCCGCTGAAATCCCCAACTCCGCTCCGCGGGCGGCGAGCAGGGACGGAGTCCGCTCTGTGCGCGTTGTCCCCGGATGGATGCAGTTGACCGTGATTCCGAACTGTCCCAACTGGATGGCCAGTGTCTTGGTCATGTGTACCAGCGACGTGTTGCGGGCGCCGCCGCTGAGGTTGCCGGCGCGCCGGGCGTTGGCGCCGCTGATGTTGATGATCCGACCCCAGCCCTGCTCTTTGAGGTGGGGGATAGCGGCGCGCGCGCATCGGAGCGCGCCAACGTACTTCACGTCGAAATCGCGCAACAGCGCGTCTTCATCAACCGTGTCCACCGGGCCGACAGCGTTCGGGGACCCTCCCGGCAGTGACGCGCTGTTTACGAGGATGTGGAGTCCACCAAGTTGGGATACGGCATCCTCGACGGCGGCCGAGACCTGCTCAGTGCTGGTCACGTCAACCACAATAGGGATGGCGCGCCGCCCCGTCGTCTCCTCGATCTCAGCCGCGGTGTGATCGAGCTGGTCCGAGGTCCGGGCGGCGATCGCGACATCGACCCCCTCCCTGGCGAGGTCCAGCGCGATGGCCTTGCCTATCCCACGGCTTCCTCCCGCTACCAATGCCAGCTTGCCCTCAAGTCCCAGGTCCATGTCAGTCCCCCTGATGGTCAACCGGCTACCCGCGAGAATCACCGGTCGGCGGGACGCCGCGGTTGATCATACCACGCAAAATGTCCCCCAGCTGCCAGTTAACACTTTTGTTACATCATCGCAATAAAAATGTTACACCGCAGAAAAGAATTGGAAACACACGCTCGATATTGTTGGATGCTGGAGGTAATAGCCCCCATCCACCTGAGGAGGTGATCGAATTGGTTATGAAAGAGGTCCTAAGTATAACGCCTTTCAAGCTTCGGCTCTGGATGGTGGCATTGCTCGGAATCGGTATATTCCTCGGAAGCGGCGGCGTAGCCTATGCACAGACCGCGGAGGAAGTGAGCGCCACGCTGAATGACTTCGTTCTTGTCGTCGCGGCCGCGCTCGTCTTCTTCATGCAGGCGGGTTTCGCATTCCTGGGAGCAGGGTTGATCCGCTCCAAGAATACGGTCAACTACATGACTAAGTCCTTCCTGGACTTCTGTATAGCGTCAATCGGTTTCTGGGCGTTCGGATTCGCGCTGATGATGGGCGGCGGCGCAGCCTCCGGGATCATCGGCTCCGAGGGCTTCTTCCTTGTCGACTTTGCAGACACCAAACTCGTGAGCTGGCTCTTCCAGATGGTCTTCGCCGGAACGGCTGCGACGATCATCGCCGGAGCCATGGCGGAACGCACCAGGATCAACGCCTACTTCGCCTACAGCTTCATGGTCGGCGCGGTCGTTTACCCGATCTACGGCCACTGGGCGTGGAGCGACGAGGGCTGGCTAACCCAGATCGGTCCGGGCTTCGCCGATTACGCCGGCTCCGGCGTGGTCCACATGATCGGCGGCTTCCTGGCGCTTGCCGGCGCGATAATTGTCGGTCCCAGGAAGGGGTTCGCCGAGGGCGCCGAGCTCAAGGGACACAACATCCCCTACGTTGTCATCGGCACGTTCATCCTGTTCTTCGGCTGGTTCGGATTCAACATCAACTCGGACACGCTCGGCCTGAACGCGGTCAACACCCTGCTCGCAGGCGCGGCGGGCGCGACGGCGGCCATATACGTCACGCTGATTCGCACGGGCAAGGCGGACATCGAAATGGCGTGCAACGGCGCGCTGGCTGGTCTTGTCGGCATCACTGCGGGCTGCGCCTATGTGGACACCTGGGCGGCGGTCGTCATCGGCCTTATCGCCGGCGTCATCATGATCTTCGGTGTCAGCTTCATCAAGAACACGCTCAAGGTTGACGACCCCGTCGGCGCTATCAGCGTCCACGGCATCTGCGGCGCCTGGGGCCTGTTGGCAGTCGGTATCTTCGCCGCTGGGCACAATGGCGTCGAGGGCCTGATCGCCGGCAACGCTGAACAGCTCGTTCCCCAGATCGTCGGACTTATCGTAGCGATCGCTTGGGGCCTCGGCGTAGGACTCATACTCTTCAAGGCCATCGATCTGACGATGGGTCTGCGCGTATCGGACGAAGAGGAGGCGGAGGGTCTGGACGAGCCCGAGCACGGCGCGGTGGCATACCCGGAGATAGCAGGCTAGCCGCGACTCCGCACAGACAGAAAACCTTCCCACAGTCACAAAGGCCTCGACCGCTCCAAGGGGGCTTGAGCGGTCGAGGCCTTTTCATATTGCATGGAGCCATCTCACACATGAGCGCTGGAGCGCGGGCGACGCAAACCGCCGAATTCCGTCAGTTGAGAGATTGTGACGTGTAACACAAATGTAACATTCGCGTAACACACCCGAAACAAAGCCCGCCGATAATGTGAAGCACAGAACAAACAGGCGTCGGAGAACCCGGCGCCAGACTCTCGATCAGGAGCAAGCATAGATGGGTGTAGAAGCGATTCTCGGAGGAGTGGCCTTCGTTGGACTATTCGCACTCTGGGCAATCCTCCCCAGCAGGATTCGGAAGAACCGGGAGTAGTCAACGACTCATCGGCGCCTATGGGGTGGCCGGTTGAGGAATATCTGCCGACGCGGGTAGTCATACTCACAGAGGCGACATCGCCAATCGAAATAACCCTTTGATAGAATAGTGCCTGGCCGGGATTCGGCCAGGCACATTCGGTGTAACAGGGCCCTACACCGCCTTCCGTCCCAGTTCATACCCAGGCGGGAGGCCGACGGCGGGGAGGCCCAAGTCAGATACAAGGAGTGGCGCGAATGACCCCTGAAGAAGTTGTGAAATTCATCCAGGACGAGGGTGTCGAGATCATCGACCTGAAGTTCACCGACATGCCCGGCACCCTGCAGCACGTCGGAGTCCCACCGAGCGAGGTCAACGAAGAGCTGTTCGAAAAGGGCACGGGTTTTGACGGGTCCAGCATCCGGGGATTCCAGACCATCGACGAAAGCGACATGCTCCTGGTGCCGGACGCCAGTACCGCGACCATCGACCCCGTTTACAGCAAGAAGACGCTCAGCCTGATCTGTGACATCAGGGACCCGCTGACCAGTGGCGACTACAGTCGAGACCCCAGGTACATCGCCCATAAGGCCGAGGCTTATCTGACATCGACCGGAATCGGCGACACGAGCTACTGGGGTCCCGAGGCGGAGTTCTTCATCTTCGACGCCGCCAGCTACGCCCAGGATGCCCACTCCGCGCACTACAACATCGACTCGGACGAGGGAATCTGGAACTCGGGCAGCGACTACAGGCTGGACGGCAAGACCCTGGGCAAGGGATTCAGGCCGCGTCACAAGGAGGGCTACTTCCCGGCGCCCCCGGTGGACACGCTGAGCGACATTCGCACAGAGATGATCACCGAGATGCAGAAATTCGGCATGAAGATCGAAAAGCACCACCACGAGGTGGCGACCGCCGGACAGGGTGAGATCGACATCGTGTACGACACCCTGACGAAGACCGCCGACAACATCATGATCTACAAGTACCTGGTCAAGAACGTCGCCGCCCGCTACGGAAAGATCGCGACCTTCATGCCCAAGCCCCTGTTCGGAGACAATGGCACCGGAATGCACACTCACCAGAGCATCTGGCGCGGCGACACGAACATCTTCTTTGGCGACGGCTACGCCAACATGAGCGACACGATGAAGTATTACATCGGCGGACTGCTCAAGCACGCCCCGGCGCTCCTCGCGTTCGCCGCTCCCACGACGAACTCCTACCGCCGCCTGGTGCCGGGATTCGAGGCGCCGGTGAACCTGGCATACTCCGCGCGCAACCGCAGCGCATGCTGCCGGATCCCGGTGTACTTCGACACACCGCCCGCCAAGCGCGTCGAGTTCCGATGCCCCGACCCGACGGCCAACCCCTATCTCGCTTTCAGCTCGATGCTGATGGCAGGTCTCGACGGCGTCCAGAACCAGATCGACCCGGGCGACCCGCTGGACGTCGATCTCTACGATCTCTCTCCTGAAGACGCCGCGAACGTCACGCAGGTCCCCGGCAGCCTGGAGGAAGTCCTTGACGCTCTCGAAGAAGACCACGAATTCATGCTCGCCGGCGACGTGTTCACGTCAGACCTCATCGAGACCTGGCTGGACTACAAGCGCACCAACGAGGTGGACGAGATGAGGCTCCGTCCGCATCCGTACGAGTTCTTCCTCTACTTCGACGCGTAGCTATCGCCGGAGCTCACAAGCTTGAACACATAGGGGCGACTACCTAACGGTCGCCCCTATATTTTTCAACTGCTCCAGTGGCCTTCGGCTTTCGAGTGGTCTGCGGACCCTTTCGTTACTCATGTCGTGGACCTCCAGCGGTCTGTAGCCATCGCCGCCTGAGGCCCGAAATGTTGCCCCCGCCACGGGTGTTTCCAATCGAGAATAGATTGACACAACTTTCACAAATTGCTATATTCGCTGAGATTTCCTAGGTGGTGGAAGTGCGTCCCAACGGTATGAAATCCCCGCTGGAGAGGCGCTGAACCAGTGGATTTCCGTAGCGTCCACCCCGTCCCTATACCACGGTTGTAAACTTCCTCATGGTTGACCGAGATCAGGCAATCGAATACGCCCTCAAAGAAGCCAGAGACAGCGATGTCAAGTTCATCCGGCTCTGGTTCACCGATATTCTCGGTAACCTGAAGGGATTCGCCATAACGGTCGAAGAGCTAGAATCGGCGCTCACCCGGGGAATGGGGTTCGACGGATCGGCCATCGAGGGTTTCGCTCGCGCCGAGGAGAAAGACCTCTACGCGCTGCCTGACCCAAACACCTTTGCGATCCTGCCCTGGCGACCGCGCGAAAACGCCGTGGCCAGGGTATTCTGCGACATCATCACCCCCGACGAGACGCCGTTTGAGGGCGACCCCCGGTTCGTTCTGCGCCGCAACATCGAGCGTGCCGCCAGGATGGGTTACACGTACTACGTGGGACCCGAGATCGAGTACTTCTATTTCAAGACCGACTCAGACCCCCGGCCCATGGATGGTGGAGGCTACTTCGATCAGGACGCGACCGATCTTGCGACCGACCTTCGCAGGGAGACGGTGCTCATGCTCGAGGAGTTGGGCATTCCGGTCGAAGCCAGCCATCACGAGGTCGCTCCCAGCCAGCACGAGATCGATCTGCGTCACACCGACGCGATGACAATGGCCGATACGGTCATGACCTACAAGCTCGTGGTCAAGGAGGTCGCGCAACAGCACGACTGCTACGCCACGTTCATGCCCAAGCCTATCGCGACCGTCAACGGCAGCGGAATGCACATACACCAGTCCCTGTCCGAAGGTGGGCGCAACGCTTTCTACGACGCGGAAGACCCGGGCCGGCTGTCGGACACGGCCAGGTACTTCATCGCGGGACTGCTCAAGCACGCCCGTGAGATCACGGCTGTAACCAACCAGTGGGTCAACTCCTACAAGCGGCTTGTGCCGAACTTCGAGGCCCCGGTCCACGTCACGTGGGCCACGGTCAACCGGGCCGACCTGGTGCGCGTCCCCTCCTTCAAGCCGGGGCGTGAGGAATCCAGGCGCATCGAGTACAGGGCGCCAGACCCCGCGTGCAACCCTTACCTGGCCTTCAGTGTCATGCTTGCGGCCGGACTGGAGGGTATCGAAAACCAGTACCCACTCCCTGATCCGGCGGCAGACGACGTGTTCGGGATGACGCAGGCGGAGAGGGTCGAACGAGGCATCCAGTCCCTTCCCGGCAACCTGCTGGAAGCGCTCCGGATCACTGAAGAGAGCGAGCTGGTCCACAACGCTCTGGGAGACTCCGTGTTCAAGAGCTTCGTCGAGAACAAGAAGATCGACTGGGAGCGCTACCGGACCCAGGTGACCGACTACGAGGTAGCGCAATATCTGCCGACCCTCTAGGCCGCATATACGAACGGCTCCCCACGCGGCCTCTTTCCTGTTACACCGGTCACTTCTCCGCAGCAAGGCCACTCAAAGCAGACCAATGAGCACAAGCTACAACAAGGACTACACACCACGGCTATCCACCGATGGACTCTACGACCCGTCCTTCGAGCACGAGGCGTGCGGTGTCGGACTGGTGGCGAACGTCAAGGGGCGGAAGTCTCACCGTGTCGTCGAACAGGGGATCGAGGTCCTCGTCAACCTGGGACACAGGGGCGCGTCGGGCGCAGACCCCGAAACCGGTGACGGCGCCGGCATCACGATACAGATGCCGCACGACTTCATTGCGGCCTCATTCGGTGATCTGAACGTGGCCGTTCCACCGCCGGGCAGCTACGGCGTCGGTATGACGTTTCTCCCCCGGGAACCCGACGAGCGGGCGCAGTGCGAAGATACTATCGAGCGGACTGTCGAAGCCGAAGGCCAGCAGTTCCTTGGCTGGCGTGACGTCCCCGTGTCTCCTGACAAGATCGGGACGCTATCCGCCCGTGTGATGCCGGTGATCAGACAGTTCATGGTCGGTCGCGCTGACGAAGTCGGCAGCGACCGGGAGTTCGAGCTGAAGCTGTTCGTGGTACGCAAGCAGATCGAGAAGGCGGTCTTGGGCGCCGACCTGTCGGCAGTGAGCGAGTTCTACATATGCAGCCTCTCCTCGAAGACCATCGTGTACAAGGGGCTGGTCATGGCCCACCAGCTGGTCGACTTCTACCATGACCTCGTCAACGAGAGCATCGTCACCGCGTTCGCTCTCGTACACTCTCGCTTCTCCACGAACACGCTCGGATCGTGGAGACTGGCCCATCCCTACCGGTTCATAATTCACAACGGCGAGATCAACACCCTGCAGGGCAACATCAACTGGATGACCACGCGGCAGAGGAACTTCGAGTCAGACGCACTCGGGGATGACGTGGAGAAGCTGACGCCGGTCGTCACCCCGCGCCAGAGCGATACCGCAACGCTCGACAACGCCCTGGAGGCGCTGCTCGCGTCCGGCCGATCGCTCGAACACTCGATGATGATGCTCATCCCGGAGGCATGGGGCGACCACATACCGATGGACGCCGAGAAGCGCGACTTCTACGAGTATCACTCGTCCATGATGGAGCCCTGGGACGGTCCGGCGCTGGTCATAGGTACGGACGGCGCCAAGGTCTGCGCCGTACTCGATCGCAACGGGCTGCGTCCATGCAGGTATCTGGTCACAACCGACGACATCCTTGTTATGGGTTCGGAAACCGGCGTGTTGGATGTGCCGCCCGAGAACGTTCTGTACAAGGAGCGCATCTATCCGGGCCGGATGTTCATGCTGGACACCGAACGCGGCGAGATCGTGCAGGACGCCGAGCTCAAGGCCCAGCTCGCCGGACGCCATCCGTATGGCCAATGGCTCGCCGAGAACATGGTCGTACTGGACGATCTACCCGAACCGGACCGCGTACACGGGACTGACTTCGATACGTTGGCGCCTCGGCAGGCCGCCTTCGGATACACGCTCGAGGACCTGCGAATGATCCTGGAGCCGATGGCCCTTACGGGCGGCGACCCGGTGGGGTCGATGGGCACCGACGTGCCGCTCGCGGTCATGTCTGAGCAGTCGCCCGTGCTGTTCCACTACTTCAGGCAGCGCTTTGCCCAGGTGTCCAACCCCCCACTCGACTCGATCCGCGAGGAGCTGGTGACATCCACACGCACCATGATTGGCAGGGAGCTGAACCTGTTCGGTGAGAGCCCGGAGCACTGCCGGCAGCTCACCATCAAGGAGCCGTTCATAACCAACGCCGAGCTGGAGAAGATACGAAACATCGACGTGAACGGCATCAGGTCGAAGACTCTATCGACGCTGTTCGACCCGGAGACTCGGGGAGCGCTCCCGTTGGCGATGGAGCGTCTATGCCGGGAGGCCTCCGAGGCGATCGAAGACGGCTACTCGATTCTGATACTGTCCGACAGGGGAGTCGATTCCGACCATGCCCCGATACCCAGCCTTCTGGCCACTGCCGGCGTACACCACCACCTTATCCGGGAGGGCACACGTACCCGCTGCGGGCTGGTCGTCGAGTCGGGCGAGCCGCGTGACATCGCCCACCTCGCGCTGCTCATCGGCTACGGCGCCGGAGCCATCAACCCGTACCTGGTCTTCGAGTCGATGGAGGACATGATCCGTCAGGGATACTTCCTGACCAGCATCGACTACAAGACCGCGGAGAAGAACTTCCTCAAGGCCGCCCACAAAGGCGTGGTCAAGATCATGGCCAAGATGGGCATATCCACGATACAGAGCTATCGGGGAGCGCAGATTTTCGAGGCGGTGGGCCTCAACGAGGAGTTCATAGACCAGTATTTCACCTGGACGCCGTCCCGCATTGGCGGCGTCGGCATCGACGCGATCGAGGAAGAGTCCAGGTCCCGGCACTCGTTCGCCTATGTCGATCTGGTTGTGCCCGGCAACATGCGGCTGGACGCTGGCGGCTTCTACCAGTGGCGGCGGGATGGCGAGTACCACATGTGGAACCCCACGACCATCGCCAAGTTGCAGGACGCAACGAAGTCGAACAGTTGGACGACCTACCAGGAGTTCGCCGAGTGGGCGAACGGGTACGCGCAGCAGATGTGTACGATTCGCGGCCTGCTGGAGTTCCGTCAGGCGGACCAGCCGCTGTCTCTGGATGAGGTCGAACCCGCGACCGAGGTCGTCAGACGATTCGCGACCGGAGCGATATCACTTGGCTCAATCAGCAGAGAGGCGCACGAAACGCTCGCGATAGCCATGAACCGCATCGGCGCCCGGTCCAACACCGGGGAGGGCGGCGAGGACTGGCACCGGTACACTCCGGACCCGAACGGCGACTTTCGCAACAGCGCGATCAAGCAGGTCGCGTCAGGCAGATTCGGCGTGACGATCAACTACCTCGCCAACGCAAAAGACCTGCAGATCAAGATGGCGCAGGGCGCGAAGCCGGGCGAAGGCGGACAGCTTCCCGGTCACAAGGTGGACGAGTACATCGGCTGGATCCGGAACTCAACCCCGGGAGTCGAGCTGATCTCACCTCCTCCGCACCACGACATCTACTCCATCGAAGACCTGGGCCAGCTGATCCACGACCTCAAAAACTCGAACCCGACTTCGAGAATAAACGTCAAGCTCGTAGCCGAGGCCGGCGTCGGCACCATAGCCGCCGGAGTGTCCAAGGGCCACGGCGACGTCGTGCTGATCAGCGGCGACAGCGGGGGCACCGGCGCGTCTCCGGAGGCGTCGATCAAGTACGCCGGACTCCCGTGGGAGCTGGGCGTGGCAGAGACGCAGCAGGTGCTGGTTGAAAACGACCTGCGCGGTCGAATCGTCGTGCAGACTGACGGCCAGATCAAGACCGGCCGCGACGTGGCGATCGCGTGTCTGCTGGGGGCCGAAGAGTTCGGAATGGCGACGGCGCCGCTGATCTCCATGGGCTGCATCATGCTGCGCAAGTGCCACCTGAACACCTGCTCGGTGGGCATCGCTACGCAGGACCCGGATCTGCGCAAGAAATTTGTAGGCGAGCCGGAGAGCCTCATCAACTACTTTTTCTTCGTTGCCGAGGAGCTCCGACAGATCATGGCCGAGATGGGGTTCCGCACGATCAACGAGATGGTCGGACGGATGGACCGTCTGGACACCCGGAAGGCGATCGGTCACTGGAAGGCGCGTGGTCTCGACTTCTCCCGATTGCTGAAGATGCCGGAGGCGCCCGATGACATCGCGACTTACTGCTGCGAGCCGCAGGACCACGGTCTGGACCGGGCTCTGGACAACAGACTGATCGAGCTCTGCCGGGACGCGGTCGAGTCCCTGACACCCATTGAGCTCGACCTGCCGATCTCGAATTCCAACCGGACCGTTGGGACCACCCTGAGCTACAACGTGGCGCTCCGATACGGAGAGGACGCGCTGCCCGAGGATACGATCACAGTCCGGTTCCAAGGCTCCGCGGGCCAGAGCTTCGCCGCATTCCTCGCAAAGGGGATAACGTTCCACCTGGAAGGCGACGCCAACGACTACTTCTGCAAGGGGCTTTCCGGCGGAAGGGTGACCATCCGGCCGCCGGCCGAGTCGCCCTTCGTTCCGGAAGAAAACATCCTGGTCGGCAACGTGGTGCTGTATGGCGCCACCGGAGGCCAGGCGTTCATACGCGGTGTCGCCGGAGAGCGGTTCTGCGTGCGTAATTCGGGCGCTGAAGCCGTTGTCGAGGGCGTCGGCGATCACGGATGCGAGTACATGACGCGCGGGCGAGTGGTCATTCTGGGTCCGATCGGCCGAAACTTCGCCGCGGGCATGAGTGGCGGGGAGGCGTTCGTGCTCGATGAGCATGGCCGGTTCCGGGACCTCTGCAACACCGAGATGGTCTTCCTCGAGGATCTGGTGGAGGAGGCAGACGTCGCAGCCGTGCGGCGATTGATCGAAGATCACCTTCGCTACACCGGCAGCGCCAACGCAAGGCGTGTCCTGGACGAATGGGACTCGATGCTTCCCAAGTTCGTCAAGGTCATGCCTCGGGACTTCAAGCGGGTGCTGGCGGAACGCGCGCAGGCCGCTGCCGTTGGCGCCGGCGATTGACCGGACCGTCTCCCCGCCATTCAGAGACCTGGAACGGCACACGCCGAAGCCGACGCTGAATTCCTCGACTGTGAGTGACGGTGTCTCCGCGCAAGACGCCCATCTGCCGATGGTGACACCCTGGGCAATAAAGTAAAGGCATAATGGGGAAACCTACAGGATTCATAGAGTGGGCGCGCAGAACGCCCACGAGGCAGGACGCGGCGGAACGAACGCATCACTGGCTGGAGTTCTACACCGACTGGTCGGAGAGCGAGGCGCGGGCCCAGGGCGGCCGGTGCATGAACTGCTCGGTCCCCTTCTGCATGGGCGGCTGCCCGCTCGGCAACATCATTCCCGACTTCAACGACCTGGTATATCGCGGGAAGTGGCAGGAGGCGCTCCACGAGCTGCACTCCACCAACAATTTCCCGGAGTTCACAGGTCGAATATGCCCCGCTCCGTGCGAGGGGTCGTGCGTCCTGAACATAAACGACGACCCGGTGACGATCGAGTACATTGAGAAGGCCATCGCCGACCGGGGCTGGCAAGAGGGCTGGATACTTCCCGAACCGCCACAGTCGCGGACGGGCAGAAGTGTCGCGGTCATCGGTTCCGGCCCGGCAGGTCTGGCGGCCGCGATGCAGCTCAACCGTGTCGGCCACAACGTGACCGTATTCGAGCGCAGCGAGTACGTTGGCGGGCTGCTCCGGCTCGGCATCCCGGAGTTCAAGCTGGAGAAGAGTGTCGTCCAGCGTCGAGTCGATCAGATGGAGGCCGAGGGCGTCACGTTCCGGACCGGCTGTTACGTCGGCCGCGACATCCCGGTTGACGCGCTGCGGTCGGATTTCGACGCCATATGTCTCACAGGCGGATCTACCGTCGCGCGCGACCTGCCGATTCCGGGCCGCGAGCTTGCCGGCGTTCACCTGGCTATGGAGTACCTGACGCAGCAGAATCGCGTCAACGCCGGACAGACGTTCGGCTGCTCGGAGCGCATAGTCGCCGAAGGCAAGCGCGTCCTCGTTCTTGGCGGCGGAGATACCGGGTCCGACTGTGTCGGGACCGCTCACCGACAGGGCGCGGAGGTAGTTTACCAGTTCGAGCTCCTGCCGGAACCCCCGGAGGTCCGGCGGGAAGGCAACCCCTGGCCGCAGTGGCCGATGATCCTGCGGACATCCTCCTCACACGAGGAGGGCGCCGTCCGTGACTACAACATCCTGACCAATTCGTTTTCGGGTTCTAATGGAGAAGTCCGGAAGATGCACGCCGTTCGACTCGAATGGGGCCCGCCCGACGAGAGCGGACGTCCGGCAATGATCCAGGTTCCGGACTCGGAGTTTGACCTGGACGTTGACCTCGTGCTGTTGGCGCTGGGGTTTATGCACCCTGAAAAGGAGGGGATGCTCGAACAGCTCAGCGTGGAGCTCGACGGACGCGGCAACGTCGTCACCTCATCGAACAAGATGACCACCGTCCCCGGCGTTTTCGCCGCCGGAGACATGTCCCGCGGCCAGTCGCTGGTCGTATGGGCGATGGCCGAGGGCCGAGAGGCGGCCCGCGGCATCGACGAGTACCTCATGGGTTCCACCAACCTCCCGCACTCGGTCAACACCGTCCCAACGATGTGACTCATGTCAGAGGAGACGACGCTGTAGAGCTTCTATCATGGCATCGCGATTTGCGGTTGGGGGCGATAGGCGGGTTCCGGTCCCGATTTGTTACCGTTCCGCACGAGGCTGCCCATACGCCACATCCAGATGAACGGCCAGCTCCATAAGCCGCCGGTCGTGCGTCCATAGCCGTGTCGGCGCTGCCATTGCCGTAGTTGCCAGCAGGTGGGCGTCGATGTAACCAATGCCCCTGCCCATGAAGCGGTGGCGCTCGATGAAGAACAGTACCTCGTCATGTGTAGCTACGAGTATCTTCGGCAGTCCCCTGAGCAGTCTCATTACGTCGACGCGGTCGCGCACGTTGCCGCAAGCCAGTTCGCCGATCACCATGGGATGAATCAGTACCTGCTGCTGATCCAGCAGAGACACTAAGTGAGGGTCCTCGACTATCAGGTGATCGACCCAGACCGAGGTATCCGCCAGGATCATGCGGGGTCACTCCGACGCCGGGGCACGTATTCAAGCCCAGGCTGAGTCCCCCCGAGCTTGGCCAGCCTGCGCGCGCTCTCGCGTTCGACCAAGGCGCGGAGGCCTTCCCTGACCAGGGCGCTCCTGCCTTCGATGCCGGTCAGCCACTTGGCGTCCTCAAACAGCTTGTCGTCTATGTTCACGGTGGTTCTCACGTCAGACCTCCGTAGTGTGGGCGTGATTGCATTATATCGTACATCATATGATGATATATTCGATGCGTAACCGACCACTCGTCGCGGATATGTTCGGGGACACTTCCGATGAGCCTGTTTCAATGCGAGCTTCGTAGCCTAAAACACCTCCCCCTCCCATAGCCGCCGCGCAAAAGTCATCGCCGGCAGGATGTCGATGCCGTCCTCGGTCCTCCGCGCGCGGGGTTCGAGGCACACGACGATCCGGCGCCGTACATCCGGGTGTTCGTCCGCCAGGGTGCGCAGGCCCTTGAGGTGGTTTCGGGTGACTCTGGCGCTCGACTTCGCTTCGACCGCAATATCCATGTCGCCCAGTATGAAATCGACCTCGATGCCGCTCGGCAGCCGCCAGTAAGACAGATCGGCATCCACGTCACGGTAGCTGACGAACGCTGACAGTTCGTGGAACACCCAGTTCTCGAATGCCTTGCCGTATAGCTGCGATCCGGGAGACAATTCTCCACGACGGGCGAGCCGGTTCACCACTCCTACGTCGGCAAAATAGAACTTGGGCGCGCCGATCACCCTGCGCTTGCGCCGTTTGCGATAGGCGGGAAGCCACTTCCCGAGCAGAGTGTCTTCCAGAATGCCGAAGTAGCCTTTGGCCGTGGGACTCGACACGCCGCACTCCCGCGCGATGTTCGTGAAGTTGACCATCTCGCCGTCGCTCAGCGCAACGGCGTCCAGGAAATCGGCGAACGCCGGCAGATTCCGCACCAAGCCCTCAGCCGCGATCTCCTCCCTGAGGTAGTCCGCGATATAGGCGTCCAGCAGTCGCCTGGGACGGCCCGCCTCGTACATCCTCGGCAGATAGCCGTGGTTGAGCATCCGGTCGAGATCGAAAGCGTTTCCAAGCTCGCCCGACGTCAGGCCGCGCATCTCATACCGGATCGCCCGCCCGCCCAGAAGGTTTGCCGCGCCGCGCCGCACCTTCCTCGCGCTCGACCCGCATAGCGCAAAGTGGACCCCTCGATTCTCAATCAGCCAGTGGACTTCATCCAGAAGCGCCGGGACTTTCTGAACCTCGTCTATCACGACCTGTCGCGCAGCGTCCGACCCATCCGCCTCGATCTCTTGCCTCAGCAGCTCAGGGCGCGTAACGTAGCGTCGGAACTCGTCGCTCTTGAGCAAGTCGCGATCCAGCGCGCGTGCTGGCAGCGCTGTCTCAGCAGCGTGGTCTTCCCCGTCTGACGGGGTCCCCAGAGGAAGAAAGTCTCGGTTCCCGGCGGCGGTAGATTTAGCGCTCGATTGAACATGTACTTTAGTTTATCATGATATTTTGAAGTATCGGTTCAAATCACGCTATCTGCTCCGAATTCACGGCATCAACCGGATAGCGAAGATTGATTACACATCCACGACGGCAACGCGCTCGGCCTGTATTTCCTGACCGGCGACCGACAGCCGGGCGGACACCGGGCGCTGAACCGCTCATTCCCACAAGTCTCAAGACGAGGGGTATAATGTCCAGCGAGAACCCACGTCCGACGGAGGCACCCGTGCCACTCGACCTGAACCGCATTCGCTCCGACATTCCCGCGCTGGCGGAGTCCATATACATGAACACCGGCGGTACCGGTCCGCTTCCGAGTCCGGTCGCCGACTCTATCGTCGAGCAGTACCGGTCAGCCTTCCAGGGCGGGCCTGACATCCCTGCCGTGCGTGGCCCGATCATCGAGGAGTTCGAGCAGACTCGCCAGACTGTCGCCAGCTTCCTCGGAGTCACCCCCGAAGAGATCGCCCTTTTGAGGTCGGTGTCCGAGGGTCTGAGCACGGTCGCCTACGGCATGGACTGGAACGCGGGTGACGAGGTTATCGTCACCGAGGAGGAGCACCCCACCGGAATCATGGTCTGGCTCAACCTCGCGGCGGAGCGGGGCATCAGGATCAGAAAGATGCCGCTCGTCGAGGACCGCGCTGAGATGCTCTCGGGTCTGGAGGCGCTCATCAACGACCGCACCCGGCTGGTCTGCATCAGCCACGTTACGACTGATACCGGAACGCGCCTGCCCGCCGCGGACATCTGCAAGCTGGCCCACGAACGCGGCGTGCCGGTCGCGCTGGACGCCGCGCAGTCCTCCGGCCAGCTCCCCGTCGATCTGCGGGAGATGGACTGCGACTTCTACGCCGGCACCGGTCACAAGTGGCTGCTCGGAGGGTGGGGCGTCGGTTACTTCTACATCAGGCGGGACCAGGTTGAAGAGATCAAAGTCTCCTGGACAGGCTCAGGCGCCGGAACACTCGACCGCCACGGACTGTCGGACGACCTAGAGTTCCACGACACAGCCCGCAAGTTCGAGTTCGGCGGTCGCCACCACCCGCTGTACAACGCGATGGGCAAGGGCATCGAGTACATAGATGCCGTCGGCAGTGATAACATCGAGGCGCGCTCGTTCGAGCTTTCCGACAGGCTGAAGGCCGGCATCGCCGAGATACCGGGCGCTGTCCTCCGAAGTCCGGAGAGCCGCGAGTTCTCGACCGGCATCGTCACCTTCTCAGTGGCCGGACTGGATGGAGACCAGGTCAACTCGCAGATGTTCGAGCGGTGGCGCATCCTTGGTCGTCCCGCGCTGGACCACAGCGCGATGCGGCTGTGCTGCGCGTTCTTTATCGAAGACCGGGAGATCGACACGGTAATCGAGGGCATAAGCGCCCTCGCAAATGAAAATCGCTAGGTAGAACCGTTAGGAGGAAACAGAATGACAATGAAGATTTCGGTTATTTCAAGCAGCGGAGAAGCGGACACAGAACTGATCGAGGAGCAGCTCCAGGGACTAGATTATGAGCTCGACAAGTTCGAGTGTGCCAGCGACGGCGAGGCCATCGAGGCCATGGCCGGCGCGGATATCGTGATCAACGCCGGGGTCGAGCTGTCGCGAGAGGTGATCGAGGAGACGGAGGGCGTTCAGGCGATACTCGTCGGAAGCCACGGCTTCAATCACATCGACCACGAGGCGGCGACCGATCAGGGGATCATGGTGGTCAACTCTGCGGGCTTCTGCACCGAGGAGGTATCGAACCACGCCATTATGCTTCTGCTGGCCTGTGCCAAGAAGCTGACGCAGCTGAACGACCACGTCAAGTCCGGCCAGTGGGGCGGGCAGACCCGCGCCGCCACCATGCCGATGGTCCCGATCTACGACCAGACGCTCGGCCTTGTCGCGTTTGGCAACATCGCTCGCGCCGCGGCCCGGAAGGGTCAGGCGTTCGGCATGGAGGTCATTGCCTACGATCCCTACTGCCCGCCCTGGATCGCCAGAGAGTACCGGGTCAGGCTGGTCGGCAGCCTAGAGGAGCTGGCGCGGGAGTCGGACTTCATCTCCGTCCACACGCCTCTGAACAACCAGACGAAAGGGCTGCTTGGCGAGAGCTTCTTCAAGGCGATGAAACCGACCGCCTACTTCGTGAACACCTGCCGCGGCCCTGTGGTCGATGAGGCCGCGCTGATCGCCGCCCTCCAGAACGGCGAGATCGCGGGCGCCGGCCTCGACGTGTTCGAGGAGGAGCCGACCTACCCCGAGAACCCGCTGCTCAAGATGGACAACGTGGTGGTGACGCCGCACTCGGCGGGCACGTCGAACATGTCGCGGATCAGGTCCGGCCTACAGGTCGGCCAGGAGACGTCCCGCCTGCTGAACGGGACGTTCCCGATGTCTGTGGTGAACCCTGAAGTCCGGCACGCCATCGAAGGCCGTCCCGCTGCGACGAACGTGTAGCCGAACGGGATTCAGCAGCGCCAAAGCAAAAGGGGTGCGCCGGATGGCGCGCCCCTTATCGTGTGGTTGACCTCTCGTGACCTAAGCGGGGTCAGTCTCGACAACTTCGGTCCTAATCTCAACGCGCACTTCCGCGGTACATAAGTGGCCGAAAACTACAAGTATATGGCTGAAAACTACAAGTAGACGGTCCTACGCTTCATCTACGCGCACTTCCGCGGTACATCAATGGCCGAAAACTACAAGTGCATGGCTGAAAACTACAAGTAGGCGGTCCTACGCTTCATCTACGCGCACTTCCACTGAAAGCCTTTATGTGCCGGGACCCATCACGCTCCCGCGCCCACCAGTACGCCCTCGTGGGTCATGACGCTGCCGTCGGCCAGGACTATGCCGTCCTCGCAGCGGGACTCTACCCTGCCGTCGTCGAACTGTTCGGAGTACAGCGTCGCATAGAGTCCGCAGTTTCTCAGCAGCTCCTGGTGGGTCCCGGACTCTATGATTCTGCCCCCGTCCACCACGAAGATCACGTCGGCTGACATGATCGTCGATAGTCGATGCGCGATGGCGATGGTCGTCCGCTCGCGCATCAGGGGCTCCAACGCGAGCTGGACCTGTCTCTCACTTGACGTGTCGAGCGCGGACGTGGCCTCATCGAGAATGAGAATTCGCGGGTCGTGCAGGATCACACGCGCGATCGCGAGCCGCTGGCGCTCGCCACCCGACAGCCGGTGGCCGCGCTCCCCCACCACGGTATCGTATCCGTCGGGCAGCGTGAGGATCGCGTCGTGGATGTAGGCTGCCCGCGCGGCGGATTCGATCTCGTCCTGGCTGGCGTCCGGTCTGGCGTACAGCAGGTTGCTCCGAAGGCTGGCATGAAACAGGTAGCTCTCCTGAGTCACGTATCCGACTATGTCGGGAAGCGAGTCTAGTTTGATGTCCCGGACGTCCATCCCATCGATCCTGACCGCGCCCTCCGTTGGGTCGTACAGCCGCGGTATCAGGTACGAGATGGTGGACTTGCCCGCGCCGCTCGGGCCGACGAACGCGGCGAGCTGGCCGGGTTGGATCTCCAGGTTCACGTCGTCCAGCGCCCATCTGCGCGCGCCGTTCTCCGAAGGCTGCTCCCCATGATCGGGATTGTACGAAAGCCGGACCGAATCGAACGTCACGCGACCTCGCACATCTCGCTGGTCCACATGAACGGCGCCCGGCCTGTCTTCGATGTCCGGTCTGATGTCCAGATACTTGAAGATGCGCTCGAACAGCGCAACGGACGATTGGAGCTCTACCGAGACCTCTATCAGGTTGACGATCGGGAAGTACAGCCGGAACTGCAATGTCGTGAAGGCTACGATGGTGCCGAACGTGACCGCGAGCGACGTGCTGCCTGTCAGAAGGTATCCGGAGATCACGTAAACGACCACCGGCGCGATCGAGAAGAAAATCTGCATGACCGCGAAAAACGACTGCCCGGTCATCTGGCGCCGGATCGAGAGCTCCGCCATGCGCTCATTCTCATTATGGAAGTGCTCTATCTCCTGGTTCTGTCTTCCGAACAGCTTGGCGAGCATGATGCCGGATATGGACAGCGTCTCATGGGTGATTGCGGTGACCTCGGCCGCGGCCTCCTGCGCCTCAGCGGTCGCCCTGCGCCTGCGCTCTCCGACGATCCTGGACATTATGATGAAAATGGGGATCGTCCCGACGGAGACAAGCGTCAGGGGCCACGATAGGAATGTCATCGCGATCAGCGTGCTGATGAACGTGACGGTATTGGACAGGACACTGGACAGCGTGTTGGTGACGACGTTCTGGACGCCCCCGACATCGTTGGAGATCCTCGATTGTATCTCGCCGGTCCGCGTCCCGGTAAAGAACCCCAGCGACAGTCGCTGAAGGTGACCGTACAGGCGGTCTCGCAGATCGCGCATGACCCGCTGCCCGACAATGTTGGTCGAGTAGGTCTGCAAGATTCCCAGGCCGCCGGTAACGATCGTGGCGCCGGTCATGATGCCGGACAAGACCCACAACAGGGCCAGATCGGGTCCACCACTTCCGGGGAAAAGTGCATCGTCGAAGACTGAGCGTATGAGGAACGGGTTGACGACCCCAAGACCCGCCGTAACCAGGATCAGCAGGACTATCCCTACGACGTGCAGCGAGTAGGGACTGAACGATGAGGCCACCCTTCTCACAACGCCCCGATTCGACTCTGAAGACACAGCGCCCCTCCTGTGGACTGTGCTCGCTCACACCCGCTATGGCCGCCTGAGCGCAGTCCGCCTCCATACACTATATCTTTGCCAGGGGATAGGCGCCACGTCACTTATTGAATAGTCTGTGTCAATTGGGTAGGGAGCTATGACATGGACGGGCGGGTTTGAAACCCGCCCCTACGTGGGTATGAGAGTCACCGACCACCACTCACCATTCACTGACCGCCGACTGTTCACTAATCACTGACCGCTGACTGCTGACCACTATTCGCTCTCCACTCGGAGAGGTTGGGAGCGGGGGGCGGTCACGGGTCGTAGTCGTCGAGCCTGCCGGTGTAGCCAGTGTAGCCGGGTCCGGCGTGCCTGGCCTTTAGCTCTTTGTAGATCTCGCCCAGCCTGTTCTCGCGCTCCTCTGCCGTCAGGTGGGTGTACTTCGGCGGGCTCGCCATAACCCTACGGGTGATCTCGTTGAGCTGGCGGTATCCGTCTTCCAGCCACTCCTGGGTGTACGGAACATCCTCGGGAGGGACGGAGTCTTTGGGAGGTTCACAGTCCGAGCCGAGGGTGCGGTCCAGGAGGATCCTGGCGACCGCGATCTGGTGGCATGGCCTGACCGCCGGGTCATCGTCGTCGGCCCTGAGAATGTCGGTGAGAACGGTCACCAGAGTGTGACCGTTGTCGGTGACCATGAGGATGTAGTCCTGGGTGTCGATGACGTCTACGATGTGGCTGTCCGTGGCGGACTGTGTGTCCGGCTCGAACGATGGTGTCGGGTCCGGCTCGAAGGAAGGAGCGGGACCGAGGGAGTCGTGCAGGGACTCGTCCAGCTGCGCCACGGTTCCGGGTGTGGTCGGTGCGGGATTGTGTGAGGGTTCCACGGGTCCGTCGTGGTCTGGGACAGGTGTCTGGTGGCGATCGGGGTTGTAGTCTGCGCGCCTGGGGACTTTGCCGAAGCCTCTGTCGAGGAGGATACGTGTGGCGGCGATGCGATCGCGGGTGTTGGTGCGTGGTGTGCGTCCCCGCGCGATGTCGTGCAGTTTGTCGATGACGTCGCGGACATCGGTGGTCGTGTTGCGGATGTCATCGGCGAGGGTCTTGAGTGCGTATATGTTGGTGATGTAGTACATGGCGGGTCTCGGGTGTAGTGTGTCTGTCTGTAAGTACGTATGTTCTACGATAGAGTATGGAGACGGGAGTTGTCAAGGGGGCGTCTTGGACGAGCCTGTTTCAATTCAGTAGGGAGCTACGACATGGACGGGCGGGTTTGAAACCCGCCCCTACGTGGGTATGCGGGCGAGGCGCCGATGCTCCACAACCTGCACCGGCTGAATTGAAACAGGCTCGTCCAAGACGCGATTGCCCCTGGGCATAAGGAGAGGCGACCAGCATGAAGCTGGCCACCTCTCCGCTAGCCTATCCCAGGTTATCCGGTTCTCGGTCCGGTTTTGGCGTTACCGCAGGGGCGCGGCGTAGATCTGGCCGCCCTTGGGGCAGTCCATGCAGGGGGCGTCGGCCCACAGCGCGTTCCGACCGTTCTCTCTGGGCAGGTTGATACCGCCCGGACCGAGGTTGCGGTCGTAGATTTCGCCGTAGTTGCCCACGGTGCGGATTATGTCCTGAGAGGCGGTCTGGCTGATGCCCAGACTCTCCTGACCGAACGAGCCTTCCAGCCCAAAGAGCCGATCAACCGCGGTGTTGCCGGTCGCGGAGGTCGGCACGCTGCCTGAGTCCACACCATATCCCTCCGCATAGATGAGTATGCTCATAACGGTCTTGACGATGTCGAACCACTGGTCGTCACCGTGAGGGACCACGGGGCCAAGCGGCTCTTCCGAGATGGTCTCCGGCAGGATGACATGGGCGTCGCGATTTTCGAAAGCGCTGCTGATTGCGGCGAGCTGCGAGCGGTCGTTTGTGAAGGCGGCACACTGCTCGCTCTGGTAGGCGGCGACAACCGCGTCTGTATCTTCGAAGGTTATCGCGGTGATGTTCAGGCCGTTCTGGTTGGAGAAGTCCTGAAGGTTCAGCTCTGTGGTGGTGCCCTGGGTCACGCAGACTGTGGCATCCTTCAGCTCCAGCGCGCTCTCTATGCCAAGGTCCTTGTTGACCAGGAAGCCCTGGCCGTCGTAGAACATGGTCTGGGCGTAGTTGCCCCACTGTGAGTCGCGGGATGTCGTCCATGTAACGGTGCGTACCAGCATGTCGACCTCACCGGACTGGATCGTCGGGCCGCGCTCGGCGGCCGTAATCAGGCGGATCTCGATCGCGTTCGGATCGCCGAGGACGGCAGCAGCCAACGCGCGACAGAGGTCGATGTCGAAGCCGACGTTGTTGCCGGACGCGTCCAGATAGCCGTAGCCCGGCACGTCGTTACGGCTGGCGCATCTCACCTCGCCCCGGTCCTTAACGGTCTGGAGACGGTCACCCGTCATCTCGTCCGACTCCTGACTGCACGCGACAAACCCCGCCGCAAGAACTAAAATCGCCAATAGAATCAACGAAGTTTTTAGCTTGACCAACATGTACCTCTCCATAGGAATGCACTACTCACTATCCGTACCGTGGTTGCAACCAAGTGTTGCCGAGTAAAGTATAAGCAAAACACATGCCCAGATTAAAGGACTTCTGGCCGTATTATGTTCGAGGCTGGGTATATGGGCATTCTCGTGAAAGCCTCGCCTATCGCACCCGCTGGATCACCCGCCGCGTGGCGTCAACCAGGGTATCGATTTCCGAGTCGGTCGTCAGCGAGTTCATGGCGCCCGCGGTTGCGGCCATCGTGAGCACTCCCTCGTTGAGTAGGCCGGTGAACAGCGCGGTCCGCATGGTCTGATCGGCGCGCACGACGGTCCGGTAGTCCCTGATCTCCTCCGACGTGAAGTGGATGCCGAACAGGGAGCCGATGCCGGTGATCTGCGCCGGGACCTCGAACTCGTCGAAGACGGCGCGCAGCTTGGCGCGCAGCTCTCCGCCAATTGCGTTCATACGGTCGTAGACGTCCGGGGTCAGGTGGTTCATCACAACCTCGCCGGCGGCCATCGTTACCGGGTTGGCGTTGAACGTGCCCGCGTGCGCGATCTGGGCGCCCTTGGTCGGATCGAACATCTCCATAATCTCGGCCCTGCCGCCAAACGCGCCCACCGGGGTGCCGCCGCCGATGATCTTCCCAAAAGCGGTCATGTCGGGGACCACGCCGAGCGCCTCCTGCGCGCCACCCGGAGCGATGCGGAAGCTCTGGACCTCGTCGTAGATCAGGACGATGTCCAGCTCCGTCGTCAGGTCCCGAATGCCCTGGAGAAAGTCCAAGTCTCCGGGAAGGTATCCGAAGCTGGACATCACCGGCTCCATTATCAGGCAGGATAGCTCGTGCGCGTTTTCCCTCAATACTCGCTCGCACCAGTCCAGGTCGTTGTACGGCAGAACGATCACCTGGTCGAGGATGCTCTGCGGCAGTCCGGGATGCCCCGGGATCGGAGTCGGTCCGGAGGGGTCCAGCTTCTCCAGCGGCGGTCTGACGCTCACGGACACGTACTCGTGCGCGCCGTGGTAGCCGCCCTCGAACTTGGCGATCTTCTCCTTGCCGGTGAAGGCGCGGGCGGCCCGGATCGCCATCATGGTCCCCTCGGTGCCGGAGTTGGTAAAACGAACGAGGTCCAGCGACGGGACCCTCTCGGTGAGGATCTTCGCCATTCGCACCTGTGGGTCGGTCGGCCCGGCGAAGGCCGTGCCACGCGCCGCCTGCTCCTGGATCGCCCGGGTGACGTCCGGGTGGGCGTGGCCGAGTATCAGGCTGGTGGCGTTGATCATGAAGTCCAGCAGCCGGTTGCCGTCGGCGTCGTAGATGTAGTGACCCTCGCCGCGCTCGATGAAGTGGGGGTAAGGTCCGAAGTACGCGGTGCCTCGTGAGCTGCCGCCCGGAAGATAGTCCTCCGCGTCGGCCTGCTTTTGCCTAGAGATCGGAGTGCTGTCGATGAACCGGTCTATTTCACGCTGGAGTTTGTCCTGGGTTGACATGGGGTTCTCCTGATTCGGATTGGCGCGTCCCGCGAGGTCGGGGCCAGTGGCGCTGAGCCGGCGCTCCTGATCCAAGCGGCAGCCATCGATGCTAACGGCTCGATTGATTTTAGCGGAGGGGATCGATTACAGACAAAAAGGGAAAGCGATGAAAGTCGGTGTCGCGAGTGCATATCTGGCTCAGCCCGTGCTCGCGCATCAACACGGCAGTGTGGAGGTCGTGGGACATGTTCCCCCGAATATCAGGCAGCTCCGCAACTGTCCGTGACAACACCGCCGCGTGCCGTTCCGTTGGTGTCAGCATCGCGAAGCCGGGCGCGTCCAGCAATACTTCGAGGAATCTCCAAGCGTCTTGGGAACTCATTGGCGATCTAAGCACAAGGGAGTGTGTGCTAACACGCAGGAACTCGTAGCAGATACTCCATGTGAGGTAGGACGGCATCGGGTCACGCCGCGACTCTTCCAAGAGCCTGAGGCAAGGAGCTTGAAACTCTGAGTCTTCATCCGCCGCGTAGATCAATACGTTAGTGTCGAAGACCTTCATTTGATCCCGATTCCATCACCCGATAGAGTTCTTCGCGGTTCGCGACATCGACCAGAAGTCCCCCGCTACGCCATGTCGGCAGCGGTGGCAGGGAGTCGCTGCCGGTCAGCCCCGGCTGGTCCTCATCGAGGATTCTCCTGAGTCCGGCCTCCACAAGAGCGGACATAGTCGTACCGCGTCGCGCCGCCGTTTCACGCAACCGCTGCATCACCGTATCATCGATGTTGAGGGTCGTCTTCATATGGAAGACCATACTAAGGATAAGGTTCTATGTCAACGACTCTCCAGCTACGCGGATGCGCCCGCCAAACCAAACCCACATCGCCAACTACATCGCGGTGTAGCCGCCGTCGATTACGAGCTCGCTGCCGGTCATGTAGGATGCCTCGTCGGAGGCCAGGAACAGGACGCCATTGGCGACATCCTCCATCTGTCCGAGACGGCCCAGCGGGATCGCGGTCAGCCTCTCCTCTCGCATGTCGTCGTCCGGGTAAACCTCGGCCAGCATCTGCGTCTCGATCGGTCCGGGGTGGACCGAGTTGCAGCGGATGCCCTCAGCGGCGTACTGGATCGCGGTCCCCTTGGTCAGCAGCCTGACAGCGCCCTTGGAGGCGTTGTAGGCGGTCGATCTGGCGCTGCCGATCAGGCCGGCCACCGACGATATGTTGACTATCGAACCGCCTCCGGCCTCCCGCATCGCGGGTATCGCGGCCTTGGTTCCCAGGAACACGCCCTTGGAGTTGACCTCCATCACGCGGTCCCAACTCTCGCTCGACTGCTCCTCGACCTTGCCACGGTCCCAGATGCCCGCATTGTTCACGAGGATGTCCAGCTTTCCGAAACGCTCGACCGCGGTATCGACCGCCGCCTGCCAGTCTTCTTCGCTCGTGACGTCCAGTGTGAGGAATACGGCTTCGCCGCCGGACTCGGCGATCTCGGCCTCGACCCGGTTGCCCTCTTCTTCCAAGATGTCTCCGATCACTACGCTTGCGCCCTCCGCGGCAAAGATCCTGGCCTCGGCCGCTCCCATGCCTCTCGCGCCCCCGCTTATCAACGCTACCTTGCCTTCCAGTCGCACGGCTCACCTCCATTGGCTTTGTCTGGCGCAGATTATACGATGTACTCACACTGATCGACAGGGCCGCTGACGGCGATGACCTGTTTCAATGCCAGGGCGACCGGCGGCGGCGGGGCGCCATCGTTACAGGAGGAGAGCTTTGATCGACTTCGACCGATTCGAGTGGCTGAGCTTTGACTGCTACGGAACGCTGATCGACTGGGAGACCGGCATATTCGAGGCGGTTGTGGAGGTACTCGAATCCCACGGCATACAGATGTCCAGGTCGGAGGTCCTGGCGTTGTTCGCGGAAGTGGAGCCGAGGGTGCAGGACTCAACCGGGTACCTGGAGTACCGCCGCGTGCTGCGCAGGGTCATGGCAATGATCGGGATTGAGCTCGGATTCCAGTTCACCGAGTCCGACCTGGGTTGTCTTGCCGACACGCTGCCGAGGTGGCCGGTGTTCCCGGATACTGTGGACGCCCTGAGGAACATGAAGTCGCGGTACAAGCTCGCAATCATCTCCAACGTGGATGACGCCCTGTTCGCGCGGACGGCGGATGGGCTGGGCGTCGATTTCGATACCGTGGTCACCGCGCAACAGGTCCGCAGCTACAAGCCCGACCTGCGCAACTTCAACACCGCGCTCGAGCGGATGGGAATTGACAAGGAGAGCTGGCTGCACATCGGCGAGAGCCTGTATCACGACATCGGCCCCTCGAATCAGCTTGGGGTCACATGTGTATGGGTGAACCGCGAGGGTCGAGGCGGCGCAACGCGCCGGACCGATGACGTCCCCGACCTCGTGGTCCCGGACCTCGCCGCTCTGGTAGAGGCGATGGGTCTGGGTAGTCCTCGACGAAACCCGGAGTCAGAACCGGACTATGACCCCGGCGCATCAGACAGTACAATTGGAAGACCGAATCCTCAGGAGGGAGATCGACGCGATGATTAAGCGAATTGTAGCAGCGGCTTTCACCATCGGCGCTATCGCGGCGGTGTCATGCGGACCATCCGAGTCCACCGTCCCGGACGTAGCTCCGGCTCCGACGACTGCCCCGGCTGTCGCTCCCGCGCCCACGGCAGCCCCACCGCAGGCGGCGGTCGTTGATGTGAAGACGGGCACCGGCATCGGGGACCGCGCGCCGGAGTTCGAGATCAGCCTCACGGACGGCACGCCGGTCACCTCGGCCGGACTGATTGCCGAAGAGAGACCGGCGTTCCTGTTCTTCTTCTCCACAAGTTGATCGCTCTGCCGCTCCGAGTTGCGGAGCCTGAAGGATGTTTATCCTGAGTTTGCGGACAAGGTGGACTTCTACGCCGTCAACATAGACCCCACCGACAACATGGAGAGACTTGAAGCGTTCCGTGAGAACCAGGGTTACCCCTGGCCGATCGCGCACTCCGGCGGGGACACCCTAGCCAGCCTGAAGGTCACGCAGCAGTCCACCAAGGTGGCGATCGACGCCAATGGCGTCATCGTTTACCGCGAAAGGATGGGCAGTGGCAATGCTGAAAAGTGGCGCGAGGTGTTCCAGGATCTGTCCGGGGCGTAGAACGTACGCAGTCGTAATACTAGCTGCTGTTCCCCCGGCGTTCGCCGACGCCGGTGACGGATACCGCGGTTGTGGCGTCTGCCGGCCAGGGCCGCTCAGACTCTCGAACCGAGCAGGATCGCCTCCATCTCCGGCAGCATGTCCTCGGCCCTCGCCCTGAGCTGCTCCCGGCTCAGCTCCCCGATGGGGTGCTGGGTCAGGACTATCGGATACGCGGGAGCGCCCCACATCTCGGCCATGGACTTGGCCGTAATCTCAAATATGTCGGTGCAGATCGTAACCGAGGGGATGCCGGCCTTCTCTGCGTGGATGCCGTCATGCACACTGCACGCGCTGCATGACCCTCAACTGCCGATGGCGACAACGACGAAGTCGCACTCCGCAGCCATGTTCCGGATAACCTCCGGCTCGGCGGGCTTGGATGCGGACGGCTTCCGATGGTAGCTGACTGCGGCGATTCCGTGCCGCTCACGCAGCGCGTCGGCGATCTCTTCGAGAAGCTCACGGGCGCCGTCCTTGGCGTCGTCGATCAGGCCGACACGCTTACCGGCCAGGGAATCGAGCCTCGGCGCCGACTCGAACCGAGGGATGATCGGTTCCGTAGTAGGGTCCACCAACACATGTTGTACGCGAGTCGCTGTCACCATCGTAGAGTCCTCCCAAGTAGTTCCGGAGCAATTATACAGGAGCGCTCCGCGGTCGGCATTGGGCCCGTGTGACAATTGACGCCTGTTCAGTCAGGGTGTTTTCGTTGTCCATAAATCGCATGTCGCCGTTCCGTCGGACGCCGCTGCTATGGCAACAAGGGCTGTCCGCACCTTCACCCAATAGTGGCAGCTGCGATACTCCCTGGCATTGTAGTCGACAAAGCGGGTGGCCCTTTGTCTTCAATCAAGATGGCAAGACCGCGCCGCAAAACCCCGATCCTGAACGCCGGTCGCTATCCACCGCGTAGTCGCCGTAGCTCGGCCTCCATTGCAGCCAATAGCGCTTCGGCTGACTCTCTGGCAACACGCTCCGATTCAGCTCGGGACTCAGCAAACTCTCTGCCAGCACGCTCCGATTCAGCATGGGATTCAGCAAACTCTCTGGCAACACGCTCCGATTCAGCATGGGATTCAGCAAACTCTCTGGCAACACGCTCCGATTCAGCATGGGATTCAGCAAACTCTCTGGCAACACGCTCCGATTCAGCATGTGCTTCGGCTGCCTCTCTGGCGGCTTGCTCTGCATCGGCGCGAGCTTCGGTTTCCATCTGATTCAGCAGCCACCTGCCTGCCACAGGGTCGTAGAAACGCAGCCGCCCGGCATCCCAACACAGGTCCAGTCCCAACTGCGGGCTGTGACCCCGCACCATACCACCCGGTTCCCGGTCCAACTCGAAACGACGGTACTCACCTTCCACCAGTCGTTCTCCCACCAGGGACTCACCGTAGAAGTCGCCGCCCGTCGCGTCGTACCGCCAGTATTCCGGTATGCCCAACTCCGCGTACAACTCCCGCTTGTCAACCAGGTCCGTCCTCGCCGTACTCGGAGAACCTATCTCCAGCGCGAAGTCCGGCGGCTTGCCCACCTCCCAGACCCGGTAGGTGTTGAATCTCTCTATGGATTCCAGGCTGATGTCGAAGGCTATGTAGCAGTCGGGCGATACCCAGCGTCGCGGATCACCCTCCCGGTAGTAGATGAATGTGTTGCCGCTCACCGTGGTGTTTGGATGGTCTTTGAAGTGGGCTTCCAGCGTGGACACGATCTCACGGAACAGGGGGTCTTGGAAATGTCCATCGGGCAAGGGAACACCGTCCGATTCGGGGTAAACAATAGCGATGTGATCGCCGGTGGAAGCTGTGTCCGCGGGTCTGGTAGTCATGCTCCCCTCCTCTGCTCGATTCTAGCACATGGTTGATTCCCTCCCCTGACCAAGCTCGACTTTGGAAAAGCTCCAGGGTGACCGTCAGGGTCTTTTCATTGTCACCCTAAACCGAGCGAAGGGTATCTCCCAGTAGACGAGATTCTTCGCTTCGCTCAGAATGACAGGTTTGATAGTAGCGACTTTGACAATTGACGCCTGTTCAGCGCGTTCGATGTCTGATGCCGTAGGTGATGCTATAGTATAATACGCTCATCTGAAGATGGGCATTTGAGGCTGTCCGTCTGAAGTCGGCGCATGAAATTGAGGTTACGGGGACCGGCGTCGGCTGTCGATTGGCCGTTTGGATTCAGCGATTTCGGCTTTCGCGTAGCACTCCAGATCAGGAGGGACATCATGGCATCCAGCGATTTCTCGTTTGCCACCTTTTCCCAGAATCCCTTTTACGAGGCCATCAACGCAAGGCTGGTGGCAATGGCGGAGCCCGGCTCCGGTCAGCGGATCGTGGATCTCGCCTGTGGGACCGGCGGCGTGACCAAGCTCATTCTCGAACAGCTTCGCGGCGCGCGCGACTCGGTCATCATCGCGATGGACCACTCCGCCGGGGCCCTGAAGCAGGCGATGGAGGAGCTGAAAGTGCATAGGGACAATGCCGTTCAGTTCGTTCAGAGCCAAGTGGAGCAGGTGTCCGAGTCGCTCAAGGAGCAGGCGGATACGATAATCTTCTGCAACGCGATCCACTACATCCCGGACAAGGACGGGCTCGTGGACGAGATCGCGCGGGCGCTGAACCCCGGCGGCAAGTTCGCCTTCAACACCTCCTTCTACGAAGGCGGGCAGGTCCCGGAGTCGCTCCAGTTCTACCGCAAGTGGATGTTCAAGTCGGCGCGCGTCCTGCGCAGAGAGTACGGCCTTTCACCTCAGCGGGCGGCCAAGGTAGAGTCCCGAAAGCACCTGACCGCCGACGAGTACAGAGACCTCCTGGAACGCCACGACTTCAAGGTGGTCCGACAGGTGGAGGATACCGTCCAGGTGCCCATCGAGGGTTGGCTTGACATCAGCACGTTCGAGGACTTCATCGTGGGCACCATGCCCGGCGTTCCGCTGAAGGAGGCGAGCGCATCGCTGCAAACGGGAGTCCATCAGACCTTCGAGGAGATGGACATCACCCATGTCCCTCGCAACTGGCTGGATATCGTGGCGATCCGCAGCTAGCGATTGGCCCTGTATCTCGCAGAACAAGATGTCAACCGCCTCCTGAACATGGAGGCGGCTCTCTCTGCGGTAGAGTCTTCACTTCGGCACCAAGCCAGCGGGACCGCTCTCAACAATCCTCGGCGACGGCTCACCGCCGGCCCCGATACTTACGTCAGCACCATGATGGCAGCCGACAATGAGCTGGGGGTCTTCGGATTCAAGACCTACACGTTCGCGGGCGGCGTGTACCAATTTTTTGTGTTCCTGTCCGACAGTCGGAGCGGCGATCTGCTCGCGATCGTCGAGGCAAACCGGCTCGGCCAGCTTCGTACCGGGGCCGCGTCCGGCGTCGCCACCAGATTCATGGCCCGGTCGGAGGCGGCCACTGTCGCGGTCCTCGGCAGCGGCTACCAGGCTCGAACTCAGCTCGAGGCCGTGAACATGGTCAGACCCCTTCGACTCGCGAAGGTATTCAGCCCGAACCCTGAACACCGCGGCGCGTACGCGGCGGAGATGTCCGAGACGCTGCGACTCGAAGTGACAGCATCGGACTCGGCGCAGGACGCCGTGGAAGGCGCGGACATCGTGATAACGATCACCAGCTCGAGGACGCCGGTGCTGGAAGGCGACTGGCTGCAACAGGGGATGCACCTCGTGGCAGCAGGGGGCGCGGACCCCTACGTCACCGAGATGGACGACGCGGCGGTGCAGCGGGCGGACCTGATAGTGGTGGATGACAGAGAGCAGGCGAAGATCGAGTCTGGCGAGCTGATGATGCCGGTGTCGCGCGGCCTCGTTATGTGGGAGCATATGCCGGAGTTGTGGCAGGTCGTGGGCGGCCAGGTCCCGGGCCGAAGCCGACCTGAAGATGTGACGCTGTTCAAGTCGCTCGGAATGGCGTTATGGGACATCGCCGCAGCGAAGGCGGTGTACGACAGGGCGGTCGAGGAGGGTGCCGGACAGGAGTTGTAGGCCAGAGAGTACCATGGGTCCACTGCTCTGAGCGACCCGCTCCGATGGCGCTCACGAGTCTGTTGGTGTACTCTGATCTCATGGACTTCCAGCGCATATCGATCGACCCTCAGGTCTGCGAGGGCAAGGCGACCGTCAAGGGCACTCGCATGACTATCGAGTTTGTACTCAAGCTGTTGGGTGCTGGTTACACTGCGGGCGACGTGGTCAGAGAGTACCCGGTTTTGGAGCTTGAGGACGTCTATGAATGCGCTACGTTTGGCGCTTGGCTGGCTAGCGACAACACAGTATCCGTTGGATGAGGCTGATCGCCGACGTTCACATCTCCCCTCGTACTGTCCGGTTCCTTGGATCACTCGGAAATGACATCATTCCTGTTCAGTCCGTGCTGCCGCCAAATGCGTCGGATTTGGACATAACAGCTACAGCGGCGGAGCAGGATAGAGCGGTGCTGACTCAGGATCTGGACTTTTCGCGGATTCTGGCGACGACAGGTGCTGCAAGTCCGTCGATTGTGTCCCTTCGGTTATCAGACGCGCGTGTCGACAGCGTGAACAGACGATTGCAGCATGTGTTGCCGATCCTTGAAGAAGACGTTGCAAACGGAGTAATCGCAACTGTCGGGGACAATAGGGTCAGGACTCGCCGACTTCCGCTTACGTCCTAATCGCCGTATACAGTCTGACCTCGTATCATCAGCCCCAGAGGGTGGGCTTGAAGACCATCAGGTAGACCAGCGCCACCACGACGATGACCTTCGCGAGCATGAGAATCCGGCCGCGCGCGTGGGCGGCGGTGTGGGCGGCGGAGTCTGTCGATCCCTCGGAGGCCAGCGCGATCTGTTGCTTCACGACTCGGGCGTGGAGTCCGACGAGGCCCATCAACGCGATGAAGAGCAGAATCGACAACTCCAGCCAGGGAGTGGACCAGCCCCAGGAGCCGCGGTCGATGAGGGCGAGGCCGGTCAAGAGGAGGACGACATACGCGGGGACCACGAACCGCCGCTCCACAATCCGGATGGTTTCGAGCGTGAACTCGCGCGACTCGGGAACCAACACGGCGCGTCGGAGCCAGAAGAAGTAGGACAGGGTGACGCCGACCGCAAGGAGCGCGGCCAGGATGTGCAGGGTCAGGAGAATCTGTACGATGGCGGTCATGGGTCAGACGCCCATGGAGCAGGCGCACCCGCCGGGGCCGCACCCACCGCATCCACCGGCGCCCGCGACGGCTCCGACCGCGCCCGAATCGTCCGACGTGAACGCGGCGAACACGGACAGCTTGCGTTCGGAGTCGCCCGCGCAGATCGGGCAGGGCGCGTCGTCGTTCATCCGACTGATGGGCCGCAGCTTATCGAACCTGTGGCTGCAAGTGTTGCAAACGTACTCGTAGATCGGCATTATTCATTCCCTTCGCGAAACGCGGTCCCGGATGCTGCCCACATTCTAGGTTCGGATGGAGATCGGGTCAACTCGTCATCGTCGCGCGCTTAACCTGGCTCCAAGCGCGACGCCAACACCGGCGCCGATCGCAATACCCAAGCCTATGTTGTCCAGGGCGACTCCGATGGCCGTGCCGATAGCTACGCCCATCGCCATACCTACCCCAATCCACCTGCCCGGTTCGGGTTTCTTCGATTGCTCCTGATCGTCCTGGCCGTCTATGCTCATCGTATCCTCATTTCGGAAGTGAATCGCCGTCTGCCGGGTCATAGTTTTATAGTACACTCGATCAACCCTCAATCAACGCCAACTTCAGGAAGAGAGAATGCAACAGACACAGGTTCTACCGGACGAGAGAGGGCGCTTCGGGCAGTTCGGAGGCATGTACGTGCCCGAGACGCTGATGGGCGCGATTCACGAGCTCGAGGTCGAGTACCAAGCCGCCAGAGCGGACGAGGAGTTTCAGTCCAGGCTCCAGCTTCTATCCCGTGACTACGTCGGCAGGCCGACGAAGCTGTACTACGCCGAAAACCTGACCCGCGAGCTGGGCGGCGCGCATATTTACATCAAGCGCGAGGACCTCGCGCACACGGGCGCTCACAAGATCAATAATGCGCTCGGCCAGGGTCTCCTGGCGCAGCGAATGGGAAAGCGCCGGGTCATCGCCGAGACCGGAGCCGGACAGCACGGCGTCGCCACCGCGACCGTCTGCTCCATGCTTGGGCAGGAGTGCATCGTCTATATGGGCGAGGAGGACATCAGACGCCAAGCGCTGAATGTGTTCAGGATGCGGCTGCTGGGCGCGGAGGTCAGGCCCGTCACCAGCGGCAGCCGGACGCTCAAGGACGCCATCAACGAGGCGATCCGCGACTGGGTGACCAACGTCGAGACGACGCATTACCTGATCGGCAGTGTCGTCGGCCCGCACCCGTACCCGATGATCGTGCGCGACTTCCAGGCGGTGATCGGACGCGAGGCCAAGGAGCAGCTGGTATCCACGGTCGGCAGGCTGCCCGACTACGCCGTCGCCTGTGTCGGCGGCGGCTCCAACGCCATGGGGCTGTTCTACGAGTTCGTCAAGGACTCCGACGTGAAGCTGGTCGGGGTCGAGGCAGGAGGCCGGGGCATCGAGACCGGCGAGCACTCCTCCACCCTGGTCGCCGGCGAGGTCGGAGTGCTGCACGGCAGCATGTCGTACCTGCTCCAGGACGAGGACGGCCAGGTCCACGAGGCGCACAGCATCTCGGCGGGCCTGGACTATCCCGGCGTTGGCCCCGAGCACAGCTGGCTCAAGGACACCGGACGCGCCGAGTACGTCAGCGTCACCGACGACCAGGCCCTGGAGGGGTTCGAGCTCATGTGCAGGACGGAGGGAATCATCCCCGCGCTGGAGCCCTCACACGCGATCTACCACATATCGCAGCTTGCGCCCAGGCTGGACCGGGACCAGATCATCCTCCTGGGCCTCAGCGGACGCGGCGACAAGGACATGGACACCGTCGCCGGTGCGCTGGGGGTGGAGATCCAGGCATAGGAGTTGACAGATGATTGTAAAGATAGCCTTGACCGCAACAGTACCTCTGACTCTCGAGCCTCAACCGGAGGGCGGATACACAGCAACCTCGCCGCTCTTGCCGGAGCTGATAACCGAAGGTGACACGATCGAGGAGGTGCTGGCGCACGTACAGGACTGCTTCGCAGGGGTCGTTGAAATATACGAAGACACGGATCGTCCGCTTCCACGCGGCCTGTTTGCCGAAGACCCCGCTGTAACCCTAGAACCCACAGTCACAGCCTCTTGAGATACCGGGAGGTGCTCAAAAGCTAGCCCGTCTCGGCTGTTACGAAGATATTCAACGAAGCGTAGGGACAGAGACGAAGACCACATGGCAAGCAGAGATCCACAGACACCGAATATCCTCTTCATACTCAGCGACGACCAAGGCGCGTGGGCGATGGGGTGCGGAACTACGCGGCACACGCCAACAAGTTCTCAAAACAGGCCGCATTGAAGTCGATTAGCCAAGAAAAGATGGGGTCCGCAGGATCGTGGCTGAAGCGACAGAACCGCTTTCCAGAACTCGTCGGAAGCCTCTGCGAACTCTCCAAGAAAATCGGCGAGGGCGCTCCGTACTAAGGGGACGGACCGTGGCTTTACTGATCGTGTTCCCCGGGTCCCTGTCGTGGTTCACAGAGTCACGACCCACTGAAAAGTTCGCAGTACAGTACACGCTGGCCCACCACGGTTTACGGTAGATACCACCATCTTCGAAATGTGGCTGGGCAGCCTGTCAAAGCACACAGGACTAGCGATTCCTGTATTGTGACGGTTGGGGCCACCAAACGGACAAGTCGAGAACCTTCACACTCTGGACTCAATAGCGACGGAAACGTACGGTACTCATGGGCGGTCGATTCGGTCCATCCAAGCTAGGTCGGATTGCTAGACAGTAGCGCGCCCCACAACAGCCTGCCGGAGAAGGTGGGGCCGTTGGGAACGGGCGTGGCGCGCAACCTAGGCAACGAACCCTGCTACCCCGTCTGGATCTGAACTGGCCCAGCCCGGATGAACAAGCGGAGCCGACGTGGATGGCAAATGGTACCATCTTCGAGATCTGGTGGGACCGCCTGTATGAATCCGACGGTCTCCAGTATCGTCGACGGCAATCCAGCGTGGCGGGCCGAAATCTTCACGGGCGGGCTGCGCGTCATCGAGGACGCCGCCCGCACCATCGGCGGCGTCGAGGTCGTCAACGTCTGCCTGCGCAAGCCCGACGTCAGAGGCTACGAGCGGGTCAGCCTCGACCGGCTGCTCAACCGCATCAACACCGCCGTCGCATCCGCCAACCGCCATGCCTTCCTCATCTTTGACGAGGGCCGCGAGGAGATGGTGACCCGCCTGTACAGCAGGCTAAGGAGCCGCACCCCGTCCCCAGCAAATACGAGGTCTGGGAGGACGGCGAGCGCACCAGGGACATCCCCATAGAGAACGTCATCGGCGGCCCAGCCTTCCGCAGCTCCTACGCCGACTGCCTGCTCCAGATGGCCGACCTCATCGCCCACGCCCTCCTCAAGCAGGAGGAGGAACCGTCTCCCAGGGTCGAGCGCCTGGGCATCGCTCGGGCCTTCGGGATCCTCGACCGCGCCCTCAACCGCAGGGTGTCCAGGCGAGACCCCCAGGGCGTCGTCAGGCGATAGGCGGGCAGGCGCTGACTGCAATGACAAAGCCAGACACCGGTTTCCTTGGTCTGGGTTACTAACCTCTGAATTCACTGTCTGGGATGCAGAGACGCGTAGTACAATAGACTGGACAGATCGAGGATAGCTGCAATCACCAAGGCACAGTACTAGAGCCACATCAACATGCCAGACATCAACAACGAAAACACCCTTGTGGACATCATGCAGAAACTGCCTCCCGAGCGGCGAGCACCCATTTTGAATCTCATCGACGGTTACAACCGTTACAAAAATGCGGTGAAACAATGGGTTGACAAACAAATAGAGGATACCCTGGATCTACCTGAAATCCTCTACAAGTATATTCCGTACAGACTTCTCCAAAATGGAGCTCCTCGTTCTTTGCGAGCAACTCAGCTGATAGCATTGAATGACGTGATGGAATGTAACATAACAACGTATAAGAACAATGACCTTAGCAGGGAAGAGTGGGGAAATGTTCTGATATCTGCATTGGAGCAGAATCTGGGCACTACAATTTCCTCGGATGACATGAAACTCCGATTGGGGTCATATGGAGATCCGAGAATATCAACTGTCATTCAGGAATATTTGAATCCATATGTCGGCGTGGTGTCTCTCTCAAGCGACCCGCTGATTCCGACTATGTGGGCACACTACGCTGAGAACTCTGGCTTCGTTGTAGGATATAGCACAAAGATATTAAGGACTCTCGGATTCGAACTGAAGAAGATGCTATATATGGAGCTTGCACCTGCATACGACCCGGCGCGAGACAACATAATTAGGCTACAATTTCTCGACGAAGAGCGACGGCCCATCGAACCCGGAGTAGACATACGCTCCAGGGGCCAGCCCAAGATGAAGGATTTCGGCTTAGTAATCGGTGACGACGAAGAGCGGAACCGAAACAATCAAGTAAGTACACGGCCAAAGGGCGCTTCAATTCTGCAATCTTTCGACTTTCTGACATTGGAACGGAATTGGAGGAAGCTATCGAATCTGTTGTTTACTAAGAGCACATGGTGGGAATACGAAAGGGAGATACGGCTATTGGTCGACCAGAACGAAACACGACCTCTGGATGAAACTGACACGAATGGGAATCCAATAAGGGTGTTGGATATTCCTCAGGAGGCTATTGAAGAGGTCTATGTAGGATTCAATACATCCAATGAGGCCATCAAGCAAATGACCGAATTGGTTGGAGGTGTAGAAAGAAGGGGCTGGAGACTGAAACGCACCTCATCACACGCCTACCGGATGCAGGTGACAGTCACCAGCATCAATTAGATGAATAGACATGCGCCCACTTGGTATTCGTCTTGAAGGAGTATCACAGGTCGAGCACTTTCGGCTGTGCGAAATGGATCGAGGACTCGAACGGCCGGGAAGCAGTCTATGGAGCCTCTGCGTCGTTCCGGACCCCTAACCAGCGTAGCTGGTGGGCCAACAGAGCTTCAACGAGCCTGCGTCCCTCAGCAATGTGTGTCTGTATGTCCGTCGAGAGATGGCTCAATTGTGGCTTGTCCTTTCGCATTTATCTTTGTGACGCTCACCCCTCCGTCTCCTGTTCCTTCGTCTCGCCCTTGGGCATCCGGTAGCCGACGCGAGGCTCGGTGAAGATGTAGGTGGGATTGTCGGCGTCATCGCCCAGCTTGCGGCGGAGGCTGCTAACGATGGTCCTCATGGCGCGAACGTCGCTGTCGGTCTTCTCCCCCCACACCCGTTGCAGCAGATGCTCGTAGGTCAACACCCGTCCTCCGTTCGCCGATAGCTCGGCGAGCAGCCGGTACTCGATGGCCATCAGCTGGAGCGGACGGCCTGCCAGCGTCACACGGCGTTCGCCGTAGTTGACCACGAGGCCGCCCAGCACATACGGCTCTGACGACTCGGACGCCGCCCGCTTCCGCAGGGCCGCCCTGATCCTCGCCGCAAGCTCAGTTGGCGAGAAGGGCTTGGCGACGTAATCCACGGCTCCCATGTCCAAGGCCCTGGCAACAAGCTGGTCCTGTCCATAGGCGGACAGGAAGATCACCGGCACGTCCACCGCCTCCAGGATGTCCTTCATCAACTCGATCCCGTCGGCGCCAGGCAGCATCATGTCGAGCAGGACAAGATCGGGCTTCTCGTCTGCCACGAGGCGGAGCGCCTCTCCCGGGTCACCAGTCACCAGCGGCGCATAGCCCGCCCTGTTGAGTGCGTCGCCGATGTACCTGAGCGCCTGGGGGTCGTCGTCCACCGCGAGGACGCGCACCGGTTGACCCGCCTCTCCCACCGCTCGCTGTGAGGAGCGGACCGAGCGCGGCGTGGGGACGCTCGCCGTGCCGCTACCGGACTCTTCAACAGACGGGAGCGTGAAGGTGAACCGTGCGCCCATGCCCGGCCCCTCGCTCTCCGCCCAGATGCGGCCACCGTGCGCCTCCACTATCCCCTTGCAGATGGCGAGACCCAGGCCCGACCCGAGGACACCGCTCCCCAGGTCGTCGCCGTCGATACGGGTGAACTTCCGAAACAGGAAGGGCAGCTGCTCGGAGGGTATGCCCCTGCCCTCATCGGCGACCGAGACCGCAACGTAAACGCCCTCCCGCACGGCGGTCACCGTGATGACGGACGACTCCGAGGAGTGCCGTGCGGCGTTGGACAGGAGGTTGCCCAGGACCTGCACGATGCGCAGCCGGTCCGCCATGACCAGGGGCAGGTCGGGTCCGATCTCGATGGCGAGGTTGTTCCTGCCCCCGGCACTGATGAAGGCGCTCCTTGCCCGGTCCACCAGCGCAGCCACCTCCGCAGGTTCCGGGGCGACCGGCAGCGTGCCCGTCTCGATGCGGGCCACGTCCAGCAGGTCGGCCACCAGGTCGTGCATGTGGTCGGCCTGCTCCTCGATGATGCGGAAGAACTGGCGGACCACTGCGGGGTCCATGTCGGTGGCCGAACCCAGCACCGTTGCCGCAGAGCCCTTGATGGAGGTCAGCGGCCCCCGCAGCTCGTGGCTCACCATCCCCAGGAACTCGGCGCGTAGCCGCTCAAGCTCCTCCAGGGCCGTCATGTCCTGTAGGGTGACGACAACCGACTCCAACTCGCCCTCCGCCGAGAGGATGGGCGTGGCGTTGATGATGGTGGTGACGCTCCGCCCGTCGGGGACCTGCATCACGATCTCCTCGGCCCGCACCGTCTCCCCCGTGCTCAGCGCCTGCGCTATCGGGAACTCTCGCAGTGAAATCTCCCGCCCGTCGGCTCGCCGGTAGGTCAGCGTCTGAAGCAGCTCCTCCGCCGACTGGTCCGGGTTGCGCAGGCCGTCGACGATCCTCCTCCCCTCGCGGTTGAGCGACGACGGGGCTCCGGTCTTCGCATCGAAGACCACCACGCCCACGGGACAGGTGTTGACGAGGGTTTCCAGGTCGGCCCTGGCCCGTTGCTCTTCCCTGTGCCTTCGGGCGTTGGTAATGGCCATCGCAGCCTGGGACGCGAACATCAGCAGCGTGTCCTCGTCCTCCTGGGTGAACTCAAGGCCCCCCTCCTTGTCCGATAGATAGAGGTTGCCGATGTGTCGCCCCCTGTGACGGATGGGCGCGCCCAGAAAGCCCTTCACCGGCCCCAGGGGAGGGCCGATCTCCGGCAGGCCCAGCGCCGTCGTGTAGGCGGAGAAGTCGGCCAGTCGCAGCGGTTCGGGAAGGCTGCTCAGGTAGGCGAAGAACTCCGGTCCCCCCGGCAGATCGACGAACCGCTTGTGGTCTTCGGGGGCCATCCCGGAGGTGATGAAGGCTTGCAGAACGCCGTCCTCGTCGAGGGCGGTGAGGCCGCTGATCCTCGCGCCCGTGAGGGAGCGAGCTGCGTCCACGACCTCTTGCAGGACGGTATCGAGGTCGAGGTCCTCGGTGATGCGGACGCCCGCCTCACTCAGTCCGGAGAGGCGGTTCCGCAGGGTTTCAATCTCCCGTTTCAGGCCGTCTGCTGGCTCCAATGTGCCACCTCGCTTGTGCTGAGGAAGACCCATACTCCCACCCTCATTGACCGGCTGGAATAGGGACAACCGGGGCAATTCTAGCATTTTAGGCGAAAGTTGATAAGACATTACGGAAAATACGTCGATAGTTGATAGCAAGTTGATACGCGTACGGTATAGTGGGGAGTGACTTTGCCCAAGTGGGGAGATAGCCGCATGTCGCTCGAATGGGGACAACCTACGCTTGAGACGCCGCGCTCACTGGCTGCGAAGGCCGCAGTGACGACCGTGGCCGAGGTGTCCTCCGCCCACGACGTTTTCGCACAATTGTTCACCCCCCCCCCCCCGATTTTCATCACCCGCCCGTAGCCGGGCCGCTCTACGCCCTTTCAACCCCGCTCTACACCGCTGCGCCGCCGCACGCGCGCAACTCCCGTGGGCTGTCCGCCCGTCTTCCGGACAGCAAAGAACCCTGAGACGAAAGGGAGCATGAACGCCCGTCCTGCTAACCGACGACTGATCTCGCGAGCCGCGCCAGTCCTGCTGGCTCTGGTGGGGCTTGCCATTCTATTCGCCGCAGTCCCCACGACCGCCGAGAGCAGCGGTCCCGGGAAGCCTCCTGACACACCCGAAGGTCTCGAGGGAACGGCCATCTTCGTCGGCGGGGTGGACCTTGAGTGGACCGACGTACCGGGAGCGGAGTCCTACGAAGTCCAGCTATTCCGAAATGTCCAGTGGATCGACCTGCCTGGAGACGGCGTTGAAATCGCCTTCTACGGGGCCGGGGCCATCATCAGCCAACTGAACCACGATGGTTACACGTATTGGTTCCAAGTGCGGGCCAACAACGCCAAGGGGTCGTCAGAATGGTCGGACCCGTACCTGATGCAACCCACCTACCATTTTGAAGCAGGAAGGAAGGAAAGGCCCGAGAACGTAGTTGCTACGGGCGCGCCGACCATCAGCGGCACCGCCCAGGTCGGTAAGGTACTAACCGCAGACGCTTCTGGGATCGAGGACGGGAACGGCCTGGACCGGGTGAAGTTCCAATACCAGTGGGTCTCCAACGACGGGACAACTGATACTGACATCGAGGGCGCAACTGAGAGCGCTTACAGGCTCCAAGCTGCCGACGAGGGGAAGACCCTGAAAGTGCGCGGATCCTTCATAGACCGACACGGGTACGCGGAGTCCCTGACCAGCGCAGCAACCCCGGCGGCATTGGAGTCCGCAGCCAACATAGCGCCCACAGGCGCTCCGGCCATCAGCGGGCCAACCCACGTGAGCGGCACGCTAACGGCCTCCGTCCAGGGGATTGACGACCAGAACGGACTACGCCACGCAGCTTTCCGGTACCGGTGGACCGCCACCGAAGGGACCATCGAAACGGTCGTCCAGGACTCCGAGAAACCCATCTATGTCCTGGCGGAAGCGGACGAAGGCAAGACCGTCCAGGTGGATGCAACCTTCACCGACGACGACGGCTATGAGGAGACACTCCTCAGCGTCCCCACGGGCGCTATCGGACCCCGGCCCAACAGGCCCGCCACCGGGGAGCCCACCATCAATGGGACCGTGCAGGTCGGCGAGACGCTGACTGCGGACACATCCGGTATTAAAGACGCTGACGGCATCAACCGGGACAGGGTGAGGTTCCAGTTCAAGTGGATAGCCAACGATGGAGTGACCGACACCGAGCTCAGCTATGGTCCAGGGAACTCCGGGTTCCCTAACTACACCACCTACACGCTGACGGTCGACGACGCGGGCAAGACCATCAGGGTCCAAGTCGAGTTCAATGACGGAAGGGGCCACCGGGAAACCGTGACCAGTGCGCCCTCGCCGCAGGTATCGCCCGGCCCCAACATCCCTGCCACCGGCGTTCCTACCATAAGCGGAGCGCCCAAGGTGGGCAGGACGCTGACGGTGGACGCCTCCGGGATTTCGGACCCCAACGGACTGGACCCGGCCGCTTTCAGCCACCAGTGGGTCGTCAGCGACGGCGCCACCGACACGTACATCGCCGGGGCAGATGATTCCACCTACACGGCAATCGCCGATGACACTGGCAAGACAATCCACGTGCGGGTGACCTTCACGGATAAGGGTGGCTACCAGGAGTCCGTCACCAGTGCAGCGACAGTGCCCGTGTTCGAGACGGACGACCACGGCGACACCCCAGAGACGGCGACACCACTTCCGGTGGATATTCCAAACTCCAATCCGACGCAAGGGACCGTATACCCTCGCGACGACTACGACTATTTCCGCTTGGAAGTGACGGACGAAAACTCCGGCTATATCAAAGTCAGTTTCTATGAATGGGAGGACTCGGACCCCGACCCGAGCCTTTTCTATGCCCGCTTAGCACTGTTCAACGGCGACGGGACCTGCGTCACCAGGCTGTGTGACCTGGACAATGGCACTGACGCCGGCTATTTGCAGGCTTACGTGCAACCCGGCGTTTACTACCTCCGTATAACAGGACCTCACCACGACCTTGATACTGACTCTGTGGGGGCAAATCGAGGTTACTATGTATTTTGGGCGAGAGACCAACACTACTACGACAGGCTCGAAGAGTGTAGAGATTCCTCTTCCGGGTTCGACGACCCCCTGTTCGGCTGCCAGGGCCACCTCAAGGCCGATGATGATTACGACGAATACCCAGGATCGGACATCAACGTGGTGCCTGCATGGGAGGCAGGACACTTTGGAGCAGGCATCAACGTAGTTGTGGTGGACACAGGAATCGACGACCAACACCAGGACCTGGTCGGCGTCGTCGTCGTGGGAAAGAGTGGAAAAACCGAACATTTACCCAGGCTCTATGATCCCAGATCGCAGCACGGTACGAAAGTAGCCGGCATCATCGCTGCCCAGCACAACACGGTGGGAGTCCGCGGAATAGCTCCAGAAGCCACCATTTACAGCTTCAGGCTTTTCCAAGACAGTAGCTTCAGGGAATGGTCTACTAACCCCTACGAGTCTCGGACCTCCCAAACCCTGGGCGATCCATTAACGCTCCACCATACAGATGTCGCGGTTTCAAACAACAGTTGGGGCACTGGCCTCTTGGGATATGTGCCGGGGGAGATGGATGAGCTGAGAACCCAGAGCCTACTAAAGGGCATCAATGAAGGATTCCACGGCAAAGGCACACTGTACGTATTCTCCGCGATAGATGAAGACGGGAACCTCTGGGAACTGAGCTCCCACTACGCGGTCATTCAGGTTTGCGGGGTAGGACCCGACGGCAAGAAGTCCATCCACGAAGGCCACGGATACAACCTGTGGATGTGCGCGCCGCTAGGCGGCTATACGACGCATAACAACAACTACTACGGCGGGGCGGTAGGTACGTCGTTTTCGGCGCCCCACGTGTCGGGAGTCGCCGCCCTGGTGCGCTCGGCAGACATGGAGCTTACCTGGCGCGACGTCAAGCTGATCCTGGCCGGGTCAGCGGTCAAGAACGACCCCGACCACGCCGGCTGGGAGGCCGGTGCCCTCAAGTACGGCTCGACAACCGAAACGTACTCGTTCAACCCGAACTACGGGTTCGGCGTGGTCGACGCCAAAGCCGCGGTGGACCTGGCCGCGACCTGGACCAACCTGCCACCAATGCAGACTGCCAGCGCGAACTCGGGCAATACCAACCTAGCCATACCGGACCCACCCAACAGCGGAACACCCACCACAGTTGAAACAAGCGTCACTCTGGAGGACGACGGCCACTCCACTCCCCTATTCACCGAGCACGTGGAGATAGAGGTCAAGTTCGACCACCCGTCCTTCCGAGACCTGGATGTAGAGCTCGTTTCCCCCACCGGAACCGTGTCCAAGTTGGCCTCGCACGACAACGACCTGCGCGGAGGAGTCTTTGATTTCGAATACAGTTTCGGCTCCTCGAAACACCTGGGCGAGAACCCCGTCGGCACCTGGACGCTGCGGATCACCGACCACGTCTCGCGATACCAGGGCCAGCTCAAGGAATGGAGCGTCATCGTCAGAGGCCACCGCCCGGAGGCCGTTTCCGGGCCCCACATCGTCGGTACTCCCCAAGTAAGGGAGACGCTGACAGTGGATACGTCTGGCATCGACGACGAAGACGGGTTGGTCAACGTATCGTTCAGCTACCAGTGGCTTGCGAACGATGCGGAGATCGTGGGCGCAACGGACCCCACCTACACCCTGGTAGATGACGACGCTGGCCTGACCATCAAGGTGCAGGTGTCGTTCTTTGACGACAAGAACAACCCGGATACGCTGACCAGCGCGGCGACGACGGCGGTGTTGGCAAACGTCCCGGATGAACCGGAGCATCTAAATGTCTCCCTCCGTGACACCGGAGCGCTGGACGTGTCCTGGGAAGCCCCAGCCAGCGACGGCGGTTCTGCCATCACCGAGTACCGGGTGCAATGGAAGGAGATCGCCGGTAACTGGGACGCTCCGGCAGACGTCTCCGAGGAAACGGCCACCGGAACGACTCACACCATCACCGGGCTGACCGACGGCGTGGAGTACGCGGTCAGGGTCATCGTCGCCAACAACGTGGGCGAAGGCCCGCCGTCGGACGAGGCGACGGGAACGCCCAGGGAGACCACCCCGCCGGAGCTTTCGACCGCTACGGTGGATGGCGCAACCCTGACCCTGACATACGATGAGGACCTGGACGAGAACTCAGAACCTTCGTCGGACGCCTTCTCGGTAACCGTAGTCGGCACGGGCCGGGCAGTTGACGGGGTGTCGGTGTCCGGTAGTTCGGTGATACTGACTCTGGGGTCGGTGGTTACGTCGGAGGACACGGTGACGGTGAGCTATACCGTACCGACGGATGCCGCCGCTCCCCAAATCCAGGACGACGCGGGCAATCCTGCCGCGTCCTTCAGCGACCAGGACGTGGAGGACAACACTCCCCCACCAGCCAACACTCCGGCCACGGGTGCGCCGACCATCACCGGGACGGCCCAGGTGGGGGATACGCTGACCGTGGAGACCTCTGCCATTGACGACGCCGACGGGCTGGACAACGTAGGTTACAGCTACCAGTGGCTTGCCGACGACACGGAGATCGCGGGCGCAACGGACCCCACCTACACCCTGGTAGATGCCGACGCTGGCCTGACCATCAAGGTGAAGGTGTCGTTCTTTGACGACAAGAACAACCCGGAGACGCTGACCAGCGCGGCGACGGCCGCAGTCCAGACGCAGGAGCCGAATAGCCTGCCGACCGTGACCGGCCCAACCGACGTCGACTACGCGGAGAACAGCGTGAGTTCGGTCGCGACGTATATTGCAGTGGACCCGGAGGGAGAGGCCATTAAGTGGAGCGTGTCTGGAACGGACCATGTGCTGTTTTCCATAACTTCGGGTGTCCTTGAGTTGCTGACCCCTCCCAACTACGAAAACCCTATCGACGAAGGCGAAGACAACGGGTATCTGGTGGACGTCACGGCCACGGACTCCTCCGGGGCGGCCGTCACCATTGCGGTCACAGTCACAGTCACGGACGTATACGACCCGAACATCGTCCTCGTCATGGCGGACGAGGGCGGATACGAGCTATTCGGCGCCTACGGAAGCACGCAGTACCGGACGCCACGGATCGACGAAATCGCCGCCGCCGGCGTGCGTTTCACCCACGCCTACTCCAAGCCGGGCAGCACCCCGAGCCGGGTCGCCCTGATGACGGGCAAGAGCAATGTCAGGAACTACGTGGACTGGGGGACGCTACTCCCTGGCGAGTACACGATCGCCGATTTGTTTAGCGACGCCGGATACGCGACGGCTATCGCGGGAAAGTGGCAACTGCAAGGCAGGCCCAACTACATCACTGGCGTAGCGGCGGAGGAGTCCGGATTCGACACGTACTGTCTGTGGTACTCGGACATCTCAGAGAGGCGATACTGGCAGCCCACCTTCGAGTGCGACGGACAGGTCATCGATTACGCCGCCCTCGACTACGGACCTGACGAATTGGTGGACTTCCTCGATGGGTTTATCGAGTCTAACCAAGATAAGCCGTTCTTCGCCTACTATTCGATGCTCCTTCCGCACGCTCCGTTCGACGCCCTCCCCCCGACCGCGCAATGCGTCGACGCCGACAACGCACAGTGTGTCTTCGAGGACATGGTCGCCTACATGGATTACAACGTCGGGCGCATCTACGACAAGTTGGAATCCCTGGGGCTGCTCGACAACACCGTATTCCTGTTCACTTCCGACAATGGCACTCCGGAGTCGAAGGTTTCGCATCTCGATGGAGAAGCGATCCATGGGGAAAAGGGCGAGCCCACCGACGGAAGTACGCACGTACCCTTGATCGTGCACGCGCCCGGGGCGACGGGTGGGCAGGTCATCGACGACCTGATCGACTTCACCGACTTCCTGCCGACCCTGGCCGATGCGGCGGGCCTGACGCTTCCCGCGGATGTCACCGTCGACGGACAGAGTTTCTGGGACCGGCTGCAGGGCGGATCGGGCAACCTGCGGGAGTGGATCTACACGTACTACTTTCCAGAGCCGTACACCGATCGCTGGAACTTTCCACGCGAGCATCCGGAAGTCGCGTACGTTCGAAACAAAACGTTTAAGCTCTATGCATCGGGAGACCTCTACGACCTCTCGGTGGACCGCCACGAAGTGCGTCCGCTTGCGGAAGACGACGAGGACTCTCGCGCGGCCCGGGCGGCGCTGCAGGCGGTCCTTGACTCGATGCCCGAGCAAGGCCAAGAGATTGTCTGGGATTCGGTTCTGACCCCCCCTCCGGCCACCGAGCCACGGCCTCGGTGGCGCCCGGTCCTGCGTTCCGCGACTGTCAACGGGGCCGAACTCTCTCTTGCCTATGCGGGGGGCCTGAAGACTCAAGCGAATCCCGGATCCGACGCCTTTTCGGTGGAAGTGGAGGGAACCGGGCGGACGGTCACGTCGGTGTCATTGACCGAGGAGGAGGTGACGCTGACCCTCGCCTCCGCAGTGACAGTCGGACAGACGGTGACAGTGAGTTACACGCCGCCGTCCGAGAAACCCCTTCGCCGCAAGTATCAGTCTAAAGGGAATAAAGCGGCCGCCCTGACCGAAGAACCCGTCAGGAACGACACGGGGCTGGCGCCGCCGACCTTCACAGCCACAGGAGCACCCAGCATCGGCGGAACGGCGCAGGTGGGCGAGACGCTGACGGTTGACACCTCCGGCATCGACGACGAAGACGGGTTGGCCAACGTATCGTTCAGCTACCAGTGGCTTGCGAACGATGCGGAGATCGTGGGCGCAACGGACCCCACCTACACCCTGGTAGATGACGACGCTGGCCTGACCATCAAGGTGCAGGTGTCGTTCTTTGACGACAAGAACAACCAGGAGACGTTGACCAGCGAGGCCACCGCTACCGTAGTCACGCCGCTGACGGCCGGGTTCCGGGACGCGCCGCCCAGTCACAACGGGTCGGACACCTTCACCTTCCGCATCGCCTTCAGCGAGCCCATCTCCATCAGCTACAAGACCCTGCGGGACGACTCGCTGGACGTGACCAACGGCTCGGCTACCAAGGCCAAGCGGGTGGATGGTCAGAGCGACCTGTGGGAGATAACGGTCGAGCCGGACTCCAACGCCGCCGTGACCGTCGTCCTGCCCATCACCGAGGACTGCGCGGCCCAAGATGCCGTTTGCACCAGGGACGGCACGGAACTCTCCAACCGGTCTGAGCTGACCGTTCTGGGTCCGGCTGCTGCCAACTCTCCCGCCACGGGAGCGCCCATCATCAGCGGAACGGCGCGGGTGGGCGAGACGCTGACTGTGGACACGTCGGGCATTGAGGACGCCGACGGAATGAGCGGTGCGGTGTTCAGCTACCAGTGGCTTGCAGACGGCGTAGAGATCACGGGCGCAACGGGCGACACCTACACCCTGGTCGAAGCCGACTTTGACAAGGCCGTCAAGGTGCGGGTGATCTTCAACGACGACGACGCTAACGAGGAGACGCTGACCAGTGAGGCTACGGCGTCGGTAGCGCCGAGGCCCAACACTCCAGCCACCGGCCTTCCCACCATCAGCGGGACGGCCCAGGTGGGGGAGACGCTGACGGCGGACATCTCCGGCATCGGCGACGACGACGGGCTGGACAACGCCACCTTCTCCTACCAGTGGATTGCCGGAACCACCGACATCGCGGGCGCAACGGACCTCACCTACACCCTGGTGGCCGACGACGTGGGCAAGGCCATTAGGGTGCGGGTGTCCTTCGACGACGACCTGAACTTCCTGGAGACGTTGACCAGCGAGGCCACCGCTACCGTAGTCACGCCGCTGACGGCCGGGTTCCGGGACGCGCCGCCCAGTCACAACGGGTCGGACACCTTCACCTTCCGCATCGCCTTCAGCGAGCCCATCTCCATCGGCTACGTCACATTGCGGGACGACTCCCTGGAAGTGACCAACGGCTCGGCTACCAAGGCCAAGCGGGTGAATGGTCAGAGCGACCTGTGGGAGATAACGGTCGAGCCGGACTCAGACGCCGACGTGACCGTCGTCCTGCCCATCACCAAGGACTGCGCGGCCCAAGATGCCGTTTGCACCAGGGACGGCACGGAACTCTCCAACCGGTCTGAGCTGACCGTTCCGGGTCCGGCTGCTGCCAACTCTCCCCCCACCGGGGCGCCCATCATCAGCGGAACGGCGCAGGTGGGCGAGACGCTGACTGTGGACACGTCTGGGATTGACGACGCCGACGGAATGAGCGGTGCGGTGTTCAGCTACCAGTGGCTTGCGAATGATGCGGAGATCACGGGCGCAACGGGCGACACCTACACCCTGGTCGAAGCCGACTTTGACAAGGCCGTCAAGGTGCGGGTGATCTTCAACGACGACGACAATAACGAGGAGACGCTGACCAGCCCAGCGACGGCGGCGGTTGCAGCCGAAATAGCGGTGCCTGATGCTCCGCGGAGCCTGAACGTCTCCCCGGACGACACCGGCACGCTGGACGTGTCCTGGGAAGCCCCAGCCAGCGACGGCGGCTCGGCCATCACCGGCTACAAGGTGCAGTGGAAGAGGGTCGGCGACAGCTGGGACACACCGGCGGACGTTTTCGAAGAAACGGTCAGCCGGATGACCCACACCATCACCGGACTGACCGACGGCGTGGAGTACGCGGTTAGGGTCATCGCCGTCAACGATGTCGGCGACGGACCGCCGTCGGACGAGGCGACGAGAACGCCCAGGGAGACCACCCCGCCGGAGCTTGCTACGGCAACGGTAGACGAGACGACGCTGACCCTGACCTACGACGAGGACCTGGACGAGAACTCAGAACCTTCGTCAGACGCCTTCTCGGTGACCGTCGGCGGCACGGGCCGGGCGGTTGACGGGGTGTCGGTGTCCGGCAGTTCGGTGATACTGACTCTGGGGTCGGCGGTGGCGTCCGGGGCGACGGTGACGGTGAGCTACGCCGCGCCAGCAGACACCGCCGCTCCCCGAATCCAGGACGACGCGGGCAATCCTGCCGCGTCCTTCAGCGACCAGGCGGTGGTGAACAACACTCCCCCGCCGCCCAACACTCCGGCCACGGGAGCGCCGACCATCAGCGGGACGGCTCGAGTGGGCGAGACCCTGACGGCGGAAACCTCGGCCATTGCCGACGCCGACGGGCTGGACAACGTAGGTTACAGCTACCAGTGGCTGGCGAACGGCGCGGACATCGCGGGCGCAACGGACCCCACCTACACCCTGGTAGATGACGATGCTGGCCTGACCATCCAGGTGAAAGTGTCGTTCAGAGACGACAAGAACAACCCGGAGACGCTGACCAGCGCGGCTACGGCGGCGGTGGAGCCGAGGCCCAACTCTCCCGCCACCGGAGCGCCCACCATCAGCGGGACGGTCCGGGTGGGCGAGACCCTGACGGCGGGAACCTCGGCCATCGCCGACGCCGACGGGATGAGCGGCGCGGTCTTCATCTACCAGTGGCTGGCCGACAATGCGGACATCGCAGGCGCAACAAACAACACCTACACCCTGGTGGATGCCGACTTAGACAAGCCCGTCAAGGTGCGGGTGATCTTCACCGACAATGCCGATAACGAGGAGACGCTGACCAGCGCGGCTACGGCGGCGGTGGAGCCGAGGCCCAACTCTCCCGCCACGGGAGCGCCCACCATCAGCGGGACGGCGCAGGTGGGCGAGACCCTGACTGTGGACATGTCGGGCATTGACGACGCCGACGGAATGAGCGGGGCGGTGTTCAGCTACCAGTGGCTGGCCGACGATGCGGACATCGCGGGCGCAACAAACAACACCTACACCTTGGTAGACACCGACGTTGGCAAAACAATCAAGGCGCGGGTCATCTTCACCGACAATGCCGATAACGAGGAGACGCTGATCAGCGCGGCTACGGCGGCGGTGGAGCCGAGGCCCAACTCTCCGGCCACGGGAGCGCCCACCATCAGCGGAACGGCGCAGGTGGGCGAGACCCTGACTGTGGACACGTCGGACATTGCCGACGCCGACGGGATGAGCGGGGCGGTGTTCAGCTACCAGTGGCTCGCCAACGGCGCAGATGTCGCAGGCGCAACAAGCGACACCTACACCCCGGTTGCCGACGACGTTGGCAAGGCCATCAAGGTGAAGGTGTCGTTCAGAGACGACAGGAACCACCAGGAATCCCTGACCAGTGCTGCGACGGCGGCGGTGACGGCGGCGGCGGATGAGTCCGCCGTGTGGTCGGCGACGCTTACCGTGGGCAGTTCCGGCAGTTTCCACGGCTACTGGAATGACTTGATGGGATCACTCGCGCCCGATGGGTTCAACATCGACGGCAGCGACTACACCGTCATCTCATTGATCAATCATAGCGACCTGATGTTCGCCTTCGTGCTGGACCAGGCCCTTCCGGGCGACTTCACGTTGCAGGTGGGCGACACCACCCTCAGGTCGGAGGAGGCCGACGTCAACACGTCCTCCTCCTCCTACAGCTACCAATGGCAGAACAAGATACCGGCCCTGTCGGATGGGGACATTGTGGAGGTCAGCCTCACCCTGGACGAGTGACCTGCCCCCTTGCTCGGAATTGCGGACAACCAAAGAGAGCCTCACAGATGGATACGTCCGGGCGGGGGCCGCCGCCTCGCCCGGACCGGGACTCTCTTGGGCATGGGGGAGCGGACGGAAAGCGGCGGGATCGCAAGCGCTGTTCCGTCCTCTGCGCGGTTGCCGCACGGTCTGGACGCTCCTATAGGAGAGACGTTGCCGACTGATGTTTTGAAGGACCGGCGATTCCATGCCGAGACAGCGTATACACCACAGCAGAAAACCCCCCGGCTTCCCCAAGGACTTCCCCGAGCGCCTGGTGCGGTTCAAGGAGGAGTCCGACCTGCCGTGGGCGGAGATACACCGACGTCTCGACGTCCATCCCGAGACTGCGAGGCGCTGGAGGGAGAAGGACGTGCTGCCCAACACGCGGAACTACGCGGCGCTCCTGCAAGTGGCGGACTCGCTGGGCCTGGGCCACATCTTCAGAGACTGAGTAGGACGCGGACCGCATGGGCTGAGACGCCGAAAGGCCGTCATACACGGAGTCCTCAACGTCAGATCCGCATTGCATTCCGGTGACGGCTTCGCCATCATTGAGACGTCCCCCGCGCCGGTCCCGCAACGGGATCGAGCAGGCGGGGAGACGAACCCAGGTCCGGGCCGCTCGGAGTTTGGCCCGTCCCAGGTGATCGTTCCCGCAACAGGGGAACCGCCCGATAGGAGAACGCCAGGACAAACAGGGAGGAGCGTCATGAACGAGGAGCATGACGGGATGGACCAGGGGAATCCATCGGAAGAAGAGTACCGCGAGTTCCGCAGGATGATGGACGGCATGGGGCGCGAGGGCCTTCGCCGGATGGTCGAGCATCTGACGGAGAGGATCGAGGCGAACCCCCGCGACGCCGAGGCCCTGGGCGCCAGGGGGCTGGCCTACGCCGAGCTGGGGGAGCACCGCCGGGCGGCGGAGGACTACGGCGGGGTCATCGCCCTGGACCCCGCCAACGCGGGCGCCCACCTCGACAGGGCACGCGCCTACGCCAGGCTGGAGGAGCACCGCTTGGCGGTGGAGGACTACGACGCCGCCATCCGCCTGTCCCCCGGCGACGCGGTGGCGCACTACAGCCGGGGGGCGTGCAAGGCGGAGCTGGGCGACCTGGCCGGGGCGATGAGCGACTTCGACGTGGCCGTCACCATGGCCCCCGGCGACGCCGACGCCCACTACAACCGGGGATTGACCCAGGTGGCGATGGGCAAGCGCCACCGGGCGGTGAAGGACCTGAGCAGGGCCATAGACCTGAACCCCAACCTCGCCGACGCCCACTACCACCGGGGCATGGCCTACCGCGACATGGGCCGGATGGACAGGGCGGTCAGGGACTTCGGCGCCGCCGTCGAGATCGAAGAGCGGTACGGCCTCGCCTACTACGCCAGGGGGATCACCAACGTCAATCTGGGAGCGCACGAGGCCGCGCTCGGCGACTTCGACGCCGTGCTGGGGCTCGACCCCGACAACGCCTCTGCGCTCCGGGGCAGGGGCGTCGCCCTGGGCAGCCTGGGCCGCTACGACGAGGCGGTCGGGGACTTCGACCGGTCCCTGGAGCTTGAGCCCGGCAACGCCGAGGCCCTGGCGGCCAGGGGGCTGGCCCACAGCAGCCTGGAGCAATACGAGCTGGCGATAGAGGACTACGGCAGGGTCCTCGACCTCGACCCCCGCAACAAGAACGTCCTCTACAGCCGGGGGATCGCCCGGATGTACACGGCCCGGTTCGAGAGCGCCGTCGAGGACTTCGAGGCCATCCTCGGCATCGAGCCGGGGCACGCCGCGGCGCGGGGGGCGAGGGAGTTGGCCCGCGAGACGCTGGAGATGCGGGGAGGCGCGGGCGAGGGGCAGGCGGCGCGGTAGCGCCGCCGCGCGGACGTGACTTCGAGGTGGGACTCCCGCTGCCCCCACTTCAGCGATGTCGAAGCCGGGCGGTGATTTCGGGCAACAAAAAAAGGCCACACACATGGAGAGCCGGGAGAGGCCGCCGTCGATGCGGCGACGGCCCCTCCCGTGAACTGCGGTCTAGCGCCCCGCGCCGACCGGCTCCTTCCCCCGTTCCTGCTCCATCGCCCACTCGAACATCGAGAGGCTTGCGGGCTGGGGCTTCCCGTTGCGCTTCGGCTTCACCGGCTCGGCCATGAACTCGGCCCAGGAGAACAGCGACTGCTGCGGCTCCTCGGCCTCGTCGTGGTGGCCGTTGGTCCCGTTCCCGTTGCCGTTGGCGTGGCGGCCGTTGGCCGGCACAAGCTCGACCGTCGTCCCGAACAGGTCGTCGTGGTGGCCGTTGCCATTCCCGTTGCCGTTGACCGCAATGGTCTCCGGCTCGATCTCGACGACCTTCCAGCCGTCGTCCACCAGCAGCTCCTCGGCCTCGCTCTCGGCGTTCCGTGCCTGGGCGAACACCTCCTCCATCGTCTCGGCCTCGTCCTCTTCCTCGCCGCTGACGATCTTGCGAGCCAGGGCCATCATCATGTCGTCGCCGTCGTCCCCGTAGGCGGCAAGGCCGTCCTCCGGCAGCTCCCCCTCGACGGCCAGGGAGCTCTGCATCTTCTTCGCCACCAGCTTCAGCGCGTCGGCCTGGAGGGTGTTCCGGTAGGACATGAACACCACCTTCACCGGGCGGGTCTGCCCGATGCGCCACGACCGCCGCGACGCCTGCCGGACGACGTACACGCTATAATCTGTCTCGTCCCAGCAAATCGTCGGGAAGTCGATCAGGTCCAGGCCGGTCTGCACCAGCCGGGGGTGGCAGATGAGCACGTCGATGCCCTCCTTCACCTTGTCCGCCACCCACTTCTCCCTGCGGTTCGGGGCCACGGCGTCGGCCTTCATCACCGCCACCCGGAACCCGTGCCGGGTGAGGATGTCGTCCATCCGCCCGGTGATGTCCCGCGTCCCCGTGTGGGTGACGTAGACCAGCACCCGCCTTCCCTCCAGCCGCTCGGCGGCCACCAGGTCGACGAGCGCCTTCTCCTTCGGGTAGAGCTTCTCCTCGGACAGGGGCGGCACCTGCACGATGACGTCGCCCGTCCTGGGGTCGAACACCGTCTCGCCCCTGGTGCACCCGTCCGGGTACGCCAACAGGGTCTGGAGGTAGGTCGCCAGCAGCCGCTTGGAGCCGGACTTGAGGGCCTTCGCCAGCTCCTTCTTCAGCTCCTCGAACACCTTGTTATAGGCGCTGCGCTGGGAGTAGCCGGTGGCGTCCTCCTCCGAGTCCATCGAGGACACGAGTATCTTCTCCTCGTAGTCCGGCAGGCCGGAGGCGACGTCCGCCAGGCGCAGGAAGACCGTGTTCCCGATGATGTGGAACAAAGCGCTGGGAACGAGGCCGGGCCTCTCCCTGGTGACCTTGCGGTAGCTGCGTCTCCTACTGTTGCGCCCGTCCTCCACGGCGGCGTCGTCGGGCTTGCCGACGGTGACCTCCTCGAAGCCGTACCGCTTGATCCAGCGGTGCTCGTCGGAGCGTCCGAACTCCGTCCTGATCTCAGGCGAGAACCTGTAGAGGAGGTGGAAGATGGTCGAGGAGTAGCCGCCGAGGAGGGTCCCTGTCAGGCTGAGGGACTTGCCGCACACGTCGGCGAGGATGCCGGCGGCGATGCCCTGGGCGGAGCCTCGCCCCTTGAATTCATGCACTTCATCCCCGATGAGCAGGTCGAAGAAGCCCTTCATCCTGTGCTTGATGTAGTCGGCCAGCGGATAGCGGGCCGGGCCGGACCTGTCGGCCTGCCAGAGCGGTGCGGCGCAGTCTGCGCAGGTGTGCTTGCGGCGGTTCAGGTCCGCGAACGTCAGCGGCACGCCGTCCTTGTCGACGATCTGCGCCGTGCAGTCAGGGCAGCAGGGGACCCGGAAGGGCGCCCCCGTCTCCTCCTCCCGCAGGAGCCTTCCCTTCGAGACGGCCCACCGCTCGATGACGGCGGGCATCCAGCGGTAGGACAGCTTGGCCTTCTCCCGGCTCATCACCGCGAACAGCGGGCCGGAGCCTACGGAGAGGCGAAGCCGCTCCAGGTCGGTGATGGACTCGACGATGGCGGCGCGGACGAAGGGCACCGTCATCTCCACCTCCCGCTTCCACTTGGGAACCAGGTGGGGCGGGCAGATGATGAGCACCCGCTCGAAGCCCGCCATGTACGCCGCCGCCGCGCCGATGAAAGTCTTTCCGGTGCCCATCTCGCCGACGACGGTGGTGCCCCGGTGGGCCTTGAGGGAGAGGGCCGCGCCCCTGATGGCGTCGGCCTGCGCCCCCAGGGGTTTGCGGAGCAGCCTGGGGAGCGTGCCGCCGTTCTCCGAGGGCCGGTAGAGCGGCGGGTAGGACTCGACAACCCTCCTGGCTATCGCGTCCTTGAACGTGTCTATGAAACCTCCGAGGTCCATGTGAATCGTCCTCCTTTTCGTGGTGGTTAGAGGACGACGCCGGAACCCGGACGCACGTCTCCATCAGTCGCCGCCGCCAGGCGGAGAGCGACGGGAGACGGACTGCACCGCCCCATCGGGGGCGGTCGGGTTCCGGCAACGCCCCCAGGCGAATGCTTGTACGTGCGAAGGCCCGCCCACGGCGGGACTCGCGTATGCGGCCCGGTGCGGGCCGTCCCAGGCTGCTTCGAGGCAGCCGCCCATCATGCGGTGCGTCACGGAGCCCTACGCAGCCGCCGTCTCCGGCTGCCTCAGCATGGCGGAGTAGCCCCTCTCGACGACGTGGGTGACCGAGACCCGGCCCATGCCGTCGTACCCGGCGCGGTAGGCGTACTCCGCCTTCGCGCCCCAGGGCACCCGGCCGCCGACCCGAATGGAGCCGCCGCCGGACTTGGCGCCGCGCCCGGGGCCACCGGCGCCGCGAACGACCATCCCGCTCCGCTCGCCCTTGCGCCAGCCCAGCACCTTCACCTCGGCGGGCATGACCCGCTCCGCACTCGTCGGCTGGAACAGGACGCCGTGCAGCCTCTTCAGAACGCCCGGCGACGGGTTGTTCCTGCCGTTCATGATCTGGGAGAGGTTGGCGGAGCTGATGCCCGCTCGCCTGGCGACCTCGTTCTGGCTGAAGCCGTGAGCGTCCATCCGGCCCCACATCGCCTCCCGGTCGATGCAGGCGGGCTGCTCGGGAGCGACCTTCACCGGAGCCTCCAACACCGACTCGATCCGCGCCTGGACTTTCACGCCCATGCTCCCGCGGCCCCGCGCCACCATTGACATGTAGCCGTAGGAGACGCCCACGCGGTCGGCCAGGTCCTGCATGGTCATGCCCAGCTCCCTGGCCCGCTCCCGGATGTAGCTGGACTCGCCGCTCACCACCTCCCCCTGGCGGTTGGCGCACTTGGCGGGCGCGATCTTCGCCGGGGCCTGCAACACCGACTCGACCCTGGCCTGCATCTTCACGCCCATGCGCTTGCGGCCACGGGCCACCTGCGTCATGTATCCGTAGGACACGCCAGCGCGCTCGGCCAGGTCCTGCATGGTCATGCCCAGCTCCCTGGCCCGCTCCCGGATGTAGCTGGACTCGCCGCTCACCACCTCCCCCTGCCGGTTGACGCACTGCGCCGGGGCAACCTTCGCCGGGGCCTGCAACACCGACTCGACCCGCGCCTGGACCTTGACGCCCATGTGCCTGCGGCCACGGGATACGTCCGTCATGTAGCCGTAGGACACGCCAGCGCGGTCGGCCAGGTCCTGCATGGTCATGCCCAGCGTGCGTGCGCGCTCCCGGATGAAGCTGCTCTCGCCGGTCACGACGCCGCCCTGGCGGTAGACGGTCCCCTGCCCGGGGACCTCTCCCAGCACCGCCGCAGCCTTCTCGCGCATCTTCGGCGTCCACGGCCTACCACCGTTCGCAATCTGCGAAAGGTAGCCCGCACTCACGCCCATCATGGCCGCGAGCTCCTTCATGGTGAGCCCGCGCCGCCTCGCAGCAGCCCTGAGCTCGCTCTCCGCCGTCCTCGTTCCGGTTGCCATCGTTGCCGTCGTCATGTCGCTTCCTCCTTTTGTGTTGTGTTGCCTTTGGCCTGCGCCCGCCTACGGGCAAAGAAGAAGGGCCGCCCCCGGATGGAGACGACCCTTGTGAATGGGGATGTGCTGTGAGACCCGGAGGCCCCGCCGTCAGCGGCGATGGACCTCGTTGACGTGCATGGACTCCTCCTTTCGGTAGCTGACCCGCGCGGCATCCACGGCGGGAGTCATTGGTGATGGGGTTGACGAACGACGCACTCCGCCCACGGTCGGATGCCGGACGCGGGAGACGGAGCGGGGGTGAAGAAAGACGCAGCTTGCCCAGAGCCTGCCCCGTACTTGATACGGGGGTGATTCGTTGGGGAATCGACTCCGGGGGGCTGCTACGAGGGGAGCGGCCGGCCTTCGCAGACCAGGCATGGTAGAGACGCAGCTCCCAGGGTGAACGACGTCAGTGGGGAAGCTGCGAGACGTGAAGCGGCCAGCCCACGATGTGACCGAAGGCCGACGCATGTCGAAGCTGCGGCCTAGCTGTCAGTCAGCCATGCCGCAGGCGTGAGGAGCCGGTCGAAACGACAGACGCATTTCGACCGACTGGTGGAGGACGGGGCGCAGGATGCACTCTGTCCTGGCGTCCAACGGATGAGGCGATCAACCCCAAGCGCCGGACGATTGCCCAACGGAAGGAGCGATCAACCCCAACCGCCAGACCGGTGCCCAGTGACGGAAGCGATCAACTCCCAACCACCGGACGGGTGTCCAACGGGCGAAGGGCTTATCACTCCAACCGCCGGACTTGGACCGAGGACGAAGGACCGAGGTCAACTCCATCATTTCGGCCCGCGCTGCCTGCGAAGGACCAACGTCAACTCCGCTTCAGCAGCATTCCCTCTTGGGCGACTCTACGGTCATGCCCGTGCAACAGGGATCACGCACCCAGGTTTCTATGGTCGGAAACCTTGGAAAAAGCCAAACAGTGAGGCTAGTATCGCCGCTTCGAGACCCGCAAAAGAGGGCCTGCGACGCCCCTTTCGCAAACTGCCGCCAAATCGTTCACTAAAGTTGCCTGCAAAGCCGCCGCACTCCCGGCCCGGCTACCGCCACAACAGCCGGAGGGTCAGCGTGTTCAGAAGCTCCCGCTTTCTGAGCGCTCTCCGCGTGTCGAAGAGCGCCGTCCGGCGATGGGTGACCTGCCCGTTGCGGTCGAAGCCCCTCAGCGGAAACCGAGCCGGGGGGAGCGTCATGCCGTGCTCCTCCAACAACGTCAGTTCCAACGCCAGGAACCGCTCCTCCGTGCGCAGCCAGTCCAGGCTCTTCCCGTCGTTGGGGTGAACGTCCTTCAGCTCCCGCCACTCGACGATCATCGCCCACGCCTCCCCGAACACCTCCTCGTCGTCCTCGGCGGGCTCCAGGGTCACGAGGTCGGGGTACTCTCGCCGCAACCTGGGCCTCGGCGGGGGTTTCCTGCCCTTGCCCGACGCACCGCTCTCCGAGCCGTCCGCTGCCGCCTGGGAGGGACCGGCGCCGGCGTGACCGGCCCCGGTCCCCTGGGCCCCGTCCCGACGCAGGGCTTCGACCCGGCCCTCGACGGCGGCCACCCGTCTCCGCACCTCCTTGCCGAGGTCGTCATAGTCCTTTGCCAACGCCGCATGCCCCTTCTCCAGCGCCTCGACCCGGCTCTCCAGCTTCTCGTTGCGCTCCCGCTGCCGGGCCGCAGCAGAGCCGACGCCCTCCTGCAACGCACGCTCCAGGGCCTGCCGCACCCGCCTCGACAGCTGCCCCGTCCTGGCGCACTCGGCCACCGTCCGCTGGTCCAGCTCCAGCACCCGCGCCGCGCCCTTGTATCCCTTGTCCCGCACCAGCTCTTGCAGCAGCGCCATGAGCCGCATGTGATAGACGTTCTCCACGTCTTTGCTGCTGTCGATGCCGTGTTCTGTGGTATTCATGGCTCTTTTCTCCCTCTGCAAACTCCGCTTGAGTCTCCGGTCAGCCTCCGTCCGGCCCTTCCAGCGGCCTCAGGCCACGGTTTTCGGGCACGTCCTGCACCCCCACTTCAAGCGCCTTTTCCGGGGCCTAATGTCATTGGGAAGCCGCTCCGAGCAACCCGCCGATGTCATTCCCCACGTTTGGCGATGTCATTGCCGTCCGGAACGCACCCTTTCTGAAAGTGTTCACTGGTTACGTCCTGTAGGGGGGTGATTTACCCCTGTTTCAGCTACGAAATCACGACTCTGGCCGCTCTGCTACAAAACTGAAACTCCTGTACACCCCCAATACTGCACGAAAGGGGCCGAAAAAAAGAGGGCCTATAACCCCCCGCATCCGTGCGCAGAGTCACAGGGGAACGGCCCGTAACCCCCCGCATCCGTGCGCAGAGTTACCAGGGGTCTTATTTCCAGTTTCATTTAGTCACACTTTTTTGCGACCGCCGTAATCCGGCCATTGGCGGCAGACCGCAGAAGAGAGGTGAACGAGTTGGCGCTGAGATCGAAACTCCGGCCCGTTAGACGGCTGATTCCCCTGGCAGCCGCGCTGCTGTTGGCGGCGCTTCTGGCAATCCCCGCAAGCAACATGGCCCTGGCCCAGACCCCGCCCGGCAACGAGCTGACCCTGGTCAACGCCGACCGGGAGTTCGTGGAGCGCAAGAAGGGCGGCGAGTTCGTCGCCCGCCCCATCTTCGACCGGGAGATCGCGGACCTCTTCTACGCGGTCAGGGACGCCGACACGGGCGACTGGATAAGCGCCATGTACCGGGTCAATGGCGGCGAGAAGAAGCGGAGCGACGGCTGGGAGTACTCGTGGGAGTACCCCGACCTCGACGAGCAGCCCGACCTCGACCGCGACAGGGCGTACCTGCTGGTGATGCTGGCCGTCGCCGAGGACGGCAAGCGGGGCGAGTTCTACGCCGTCGTCCCCATCCACCAGCCGGGCCGCATCTGGGACAAGATTCTGAGCGCCCTCAACCCCGCCAGGTGGGCGCGGGCCTTCGCCGGCTGGGTGATCGAGGGAGTACACGGGACCCTCTGCGGAGTGGTTGAGCGGGCGTCCGGCGAGGACGCCGACAACTGCGGGGGCGGGTAGCCGATGAGCGACATCCTCACAGGCACCCCCGCAGACCTGACCTACGCCCACGAGCTGGTGAAGCAGGCGTGGATGGTCGTCTGGGCCATAACAACCGGCGCCCTGGTGGTCATCCTCGGCTGGATGGGCCTGAGCCTCATCGTGAGCGAGCACCTGGGCCGCCAGCAGACGGGCTGGCGGGAGATGGTGCCCCGGCTCGTGCTGGGACTTGTCGCCGCCGCATCGTCCCTGTGGTGGTGCGCCCTGGTCCTCGACGTGGCCGACGCCGTGTCGGGATTCATAGCCGTCTCCCTGAACGTCACCCCCGGAGACCTGCTCAGGGCTCCCCTGGACACCTTCCTGAAAGCCGTCCAAGCGGGGAGCGTGGGCATGGCGCAGCTCCTAGCCCTGCTCTACCTGGTCTACGGCTTCTTCGTCCTCTACGTCATCGTGCAGATGGTTCTGCGACTGGCCCTCATCGACATTCTTCTCGCACTTGCCCCCATCGCGTTGGGGCTGTGGATATTGCCCCACACGGCGGGCTGGGGAAGGCACTGGCTCAGGCTCTTCATGACGACGGTGTTCCAGCAGGCGGTGCAGCTCATCGCCCTGGCCCTGGGAATCGGCTTCCTCAACGAGTTCGCGTCGGTCGCCGCCTTCGAGCCGGTGCAGGACCTGATCTGGAAGCTGCTGATGTCCCTGGCCTTCGTCTACATGGCGACCCGGGTGCCCTCAATGATGGGCAACGCCGGGACCTTCGACTCCTGGCTCTCGATGCTCTACTTCGGCATGAACCTGCCCGCTTCGATGATGCGCTCGGCGAAGACCATCGGGCTGATGAGCGGGGCGGCGGGAGGGCCGGGAGGGATGGCCGTCGGAGCGATTGCGGCCAGCGCGGGGGTGTCGGCGGCAGCCAGCGGCCTCAGCTCGGCCGCTTCGATGGCGACCCCATCGGCAGGCGGAGACGGCGGCGGAGAGCCCCGGAGCAGTGGGGAATAGCCACGACAACCAACAGGCGCGAACGACAGAGCGCCGACCAATACCACGACGGAGGCGAGAGATGTGCAGCTAACGGGGCTTACGGACTTCGACCGACAGAGACGAGCGGAAGGCTCGAAACGAGAGAGGAGACAAGGAATGGAAGACCTTACACAGACCATATCGAACCTGGTGGGCATCCTGCTGGGGATCGTGGGCGCGGTGGGCGTCGGCTTCTTCATCTACGGCGCGTACCTGTACCTGACCGCCAGCGGAGCGCCGCACCAGATGGAGCGCGGCAAGAGCGCCATGATGACCGCCCTGGCGGGCATCGTCCTGGCCCTGGTCGCATACGGCGTCGTGGAGCTGGTGATGAACGCGGTCGTGGACCCGGGAATCGAGATCGACGACGTGCTGCCCGAACCGCAAGCGCCGGACGCGGCAACCCCAACGTCGAACAGCTAGGCGGACGTGAGGAAGGAGGAACAGAACATGAGAGAACACGAGGTACCGACTCACGTCCAGGCCGAGGACAGGGTGCTATTGGGGTTGACCTTTCCGCAGATCGTGGCGGTGACGGCGGTGTGCGCCATCTCCTACGGCGCATACCGCTACGCCCCCGTCGGCCCCTCCGAGGTGCGCATGGCCCTGGCCGTCGTCTTCGGACTCTTCGGCGTAGCGATGGTCGTGGGGAAGATTGGCGGTCGGCGGTTGCCCCTGGTGGCCGCCGACCTGCTGAAGTACCGGCTGGGGGCGCGGCTCTACGCCGGGCAGGTGTCCCAGCTGGTGAGAGCGGAGCCGCCCGCGCCGGCGCAGCCGGTCAAGAGCGGCCCCGGCCCACTGAGCCTGATGGCGAAACGCGCCGGGCGCGGGCTGGGGAGGCTGCGCAAGCGCAGGAAGACCCGCAAGAACAAAGAACGCCGCAATGGAAGGATGCGCTGGTTCGGCAAGCGCAGAGGGAAGGACGCCGGGAACCAGCAGGCCCGCGACCACCGGGCCGCGACGCTGGAGACGAGGCGGAGGAAACCCCGCAGGGGGTTCCTGGCCTTCGCGGCCCTGGCCGTCCTTGCCATGGCCTTGGTGACCGTACCCCAGGTCGCCCTGGCCGACGACCACGAGCCCTGGCGGGACGAGATCGACTTCGAGGTCGAGGAGCCGGTCGAGGGACGCAGGATATTCGTCGAGAGACTGACCGTCTCCGGCGACCGCGCCGCCGTCACATTCCGCGCCGCAACCGCCCTGGACATCCGCGTCCGGGCCTTCGGCGGGCCGACCGGCGCGTGGCTGCGCTTCTGGGGATCGGCAACCCTGGCCGAGGGGGAGCGCATCGACTACTCGCTCCCCCTCCACGGCCCAGCGCCGTCCTTCACGGTGTCCTGGGAGGACACGCTCGGCCAGGCCGGGGCGCTCACGGTCGAGGAAGCACAGCTTCCCTTCCCCCTTCCGGTCGTGGAGGGAGAACTGTGCGACCTGCGTATGACCTCCCTGGGCTGGACGCCCGGCGCGGTCAGCGGAGTGGTCGAGTCCGAGTGCGTGACGAGCATCGAGCACCCGGTCGAGCTTCAGACGGTGGCCGGATACGAGAGCGTCACCGAGACGGCGCTCATGGACGCCCAGGTGACGGCCATCACGGGGACGGTCTCGGCAGCGACGGGAGCATCGCAGACCAGCGTCGCCTTCGTCCCCAACGGAGAGACGAGCTTCCGGCTCGACGTTCCCACCGGCGAGGCGATTCACGCAGTGAGCGTGGACGTGAGCCTTGAGGCGAGCCTCCGCATCCCCATCCCCCCGCTGACCGTGCTCACCCACCACCCGGAGCGGACGGAGCAGGTCACCAGGACCGTGCACCTCCATCGCCCGGGGGACAGCGACTCCGACAGCCAGACGGCGACGGCCGCCTGCGAGGACGGCGCAACGGCGTCCGCCACCGCGACGGCCTACGCCTACGTCCCCAGCGCCACCATCGCCAGGCAGGTGACGGTGGAGGTCCTGCACGAGGAGCACGTCAAGGCCGAGACGGTGGAGCGGTCGCCCGTCACGAGGACGAGGAGCGAAACGCTGTCTCTGGCGTCCGCCGTGGGATCGGACGACCCCTTCGCCGTCCTAGTCCTGCCGGAGCCCGAGCCGGAGGACCCGCCCTCAGAGCAGGAGCCCGCCGATGGGCTGCGCCAGTGGTTCGACCGGCTCGGATGGGAGTGGCCCTGGTGAGACGCGCCGCGACCCTGCTGCTGCTGACCGGCGCGGCCCTCGTGTTCACGGGGGCTGCGCCGGAGGAGCACGACACGATGCTGGAGCAGTTCGACCGCGTACTCACGGCGATGGCCTACGCGGGCTCCGGCCTCGCTGTCTTCGCCATCGTCTGGGCCGGTTTCATCCTGATGGCCGAGGGCGGCGAGGAGCGCGGCGGGGGCAGGGCAAAGACCGCCGTCGTCATGGCGGTGGTCGGCCTGGTGCTGGTCCTGTCGGCCAAGGGCGTCGCCGCCCTGCTGAGCCACGGCGTCATTCCAACCCCATAGAGAAAAAGGAAACGAGCGAATTGAAGAAGCTACTTGAACTGATCACGAGGCGAGGAACGGAGACCCCACCGGGGGAGGTCGGCGCTCCGCAGGCGATACCGGAGGGCGGACTCCCCACGGAGCCGGAATCCAACGCAACGACGGAGACCCCGGTCCCCAAGCTCCCGGCCGAGCTGCCCCTGTTCTTCATGCTGTCCCACCTGGACGACGACGGTCCCGTCCGCCTGGACGGGGTGAAGCTGGGCGTCTGCGAGGTGATGGGCCTGGAGATCGACGAGCCGAAGCTGGGGGCCTTCGCCGGGGCGCTCAACGCCCTGGACTTCCCCGCCCAACTGCTCATAAGGCAGCACCCGCCACGGTTGACGGGGATGCGGGAGAAGCTCGGGCAGGCCCAGCCGGAGAACCTTCCCCCGCAGACGAGGGCCGCCGCCGAGTCCCTTGGGCGCCTGTTGACCGATCTGGAGGCCCGCGACGGCATCCTCGACCGGCGCTTCTACGCCGTCTGTGAGGCGGCCCGCATCGACGACCTGCGCGGGCTGCTTTCACGGGCCGGGCTGTCCGTCCACGCCCTGAAGGGCCGCCAGCTTCGCATGTTCCTGGTGGCGGCAACACTCGGCGGCTCGCCCTCCGAGTTCGACGAGGAGAGTCCCGTCGAGGTGGAGATAGGCCGACGCGACATGCGCGTCGGAGACCGGCTGGTCCGCTCCCTGCACCTGGGCAAGTGGCCCCGGTCGCTGGCCCCCGGCTTCCTGCAAGGACTCATGGCGGCGGGAGCGCCGATGGACCTGTCCGTCCACGTCGGCCCGATACCGGCAGAGCAGGCGGCCCGCACCCTTGAGTGGCAGAAGGTGCGCTTCGAGTCGGCGCAGAGCCTCTCCTTCAAGCGCGGACGCACCATGTCCCCCGAGGCGGAGATCGCCCTGGAGGACATCACCCGGCTCAGGGACGAGGTGCAGCGGGGACGGGAGAGGCTCTTTCACGCCTCCCTCTCCGTGACCCTTCACGCGAAGGACGAGGCGGCGCTGAAGGAGATGACCCAGCGGGCGAAGGCCCACTTCGGCGCCACCCTGGGCAAGCTGGACGCCCTGGCCTTCCGCCAGCGCGAGGGGCTGCTTTCGACATTGCCCCTGGCCCTGAACGCCGTGGCCGAGTGGCGCAGCCTGGACACGTCCAGCATCGCCCGGCTCTTTCCCTTCTCACCGCCGGACCTGGACACCCGTTCCGGCACCCTCTACGGCATCGACATGCGGGCCTGCTCCCCGGTGGTCTACGACCCCTGGGACGGAACACACCTCAACGCGAATACCGCCGTCCTCGCAAGGTCGGGAAGCGGCAAGAGCTTCGCCACCAAGCTCGGCGTGCTCAGGGGATTGACCAGGGGCATCACCGCCTACGTCATCGACCCGGAGGGCGAGTACGCGGACATGGCCCGCGCAGCGGGCGGGCGCGTCCTCTCCCCCGGAGTGCCGGGCGAGGGGATGAACCCCTTCGTCATCGAGCGAGGCGACTCCGAGGAGATGCTGCAACGCATCGGCAGCCTGAGACGCCTCATCGAGGTGATGGTGGGAGAGAGTCTTGGCGCGGAGCGCAGGGCATCCCTCGACCACGCCCTGGCGGGCTACTACTCCCAGCCCCGCGAGCGCACCGGCTTCAGAGATTTCTACAAGTATCTGCAAGAGAGCGAGGCGGGAGACCCCGGCCTCGCAAGGCTACTGCGGCCCTTCGCCACCGGCAGCCTCAGACACCTGCTATCCGACGAGGGCGACGACCTGCTTGGCAGCGAGGCCCTGGTGACGGTCTTCGACCTGCGGCTGCTCGAACCCGAGCTGAGACCCGCCGCCGCGATGGTCTGCACCGAGACGGTGTGGGCCGCCGCCGCCCAGGACCCCAAGCCGAGGCTGCTGGTCGTGGACGAGGTGTGGTCGATCATGCAGCACCCCGAGGGCGCGGCCTTCATGGTGAGCATGGCGAAGCGCGCCCGCAAGCACCGGCTGGGCCTCCAGTTCATCACCCAGGACGTGCAGGACCTATTGAGCGAGGACACGTCGAGGACCATCACCGGCCACTCCGGTCGCGCCCTGCTTCAGAACGCCGCCTTCAAGCTCCTGCTCCAGCAGGACGCCGCCGCTATCAGCACGGTGGGCGACGCCTTCGACCTGCCCGAAGACCTCCAGCGATGGCTGCTCTCGTGCCCTCGCGGTGACGGCCTGCTTCTCGCCAGGGGCAACCGCTTCCCCGTCCGCATCGAGGCCACGCCGGAGGAGACGGCGGTGATCGAGTGGAGGCCGGGCCAGCACAGGTAGAGAACGCAACGACGGACACGCATAGAGACCACCAATAGAGAGGAGTAGAGCATTGAAGCTGAACCCGAAGAACCTGTTGTTTGGAGACGACGCCGAGAAGAAGCCCGTGCTACTGGCGGTGACGCCGCCCCGCGCCGGGGAGCGCACGCTCCTGGGCGTGGAGAACATGCTCGGCTCCATCGCGGTGCCGGAGCCCTTCTCCCTGGAGCTGGCCGCCGACATGGACGGCGTGACCCTGATGGCCCGCTGCCTCGACGACGAGGTGGTGAGAGGCCAGCTCTCCGCACACTACCCCCAGGCCCGAATACAGAAGGTTGACCCGGAGGACGACCCCCTGCGCCTGGGCGAGGGTGAGCGGGCGTGGAGCATGACCCTGCGGGCCGACGGCCCGGAGTACGTCCCCCTCAGGACCTTCCGGGACGACGACCTGCTCGACCCCGGCTCCGACCCCCTCATCGCCCTGATGGGCGCGCTCTCGGCCCTGGAGGACGGCGAGCGCGTCGTGGCGCGGCTGATGCTGCGCTCCCTCGGCCCCGACTGGTCGCAGCCCCATCTCGAAAAGGCCCACAAGAGGCCCGGCATGGAGCCGAGGGAACCCGCCTACACCTACCAGACCAAGCCGTTGCAGATGGACGGCATCACGATGGCCGTGCTCGGCATCGGCGCTCTGGCGGCCCTGAAGGGCTACCTGTGGGTGCAGGACGGCGAGATATGGAAGGCCGCGCTCCTGGGAACCGGAACCGTACTGGGCCTGGCGGTCGGCGGCTGGGCGTTGTGGCGGTGGAAGAAGTCCCGCAAGCGCGTCGAGGACCCCATCCTGATACAGGAAAAGGTCTCCCGCATCGCCTTCGACGCCGAGCTACAGGTCACGGCGATCCTGCCGGAGACGACCCGGCCCCAGCGGGCCGCCGAGCTTCTCGGTCCGGTTGCCGCCGCCTACCGCCACTTCGACAACCCCGCCGGGGCGCGGTTCAAGGTCGGCGGGGTCCGGCCCATAACGCCGGACCCCGACATGCTCCATCCGTCAGGCCCCGGCCTGTTCGGAAGGCGCAGCGTCATGGGCGTCCGCGAGATCGCCTGCCTGTGGCATCCGCCCGGAGCGGGCGACGAGACGCCCCTGGTGGAGCGGTCCGGGGCGAGGGCGCTACTGCCCTCTGCGAAGGGCGTCAGGGGAGGCGCGCTGGTGGGAGACACCACGGCGGGCAAGCCCCGGCCCATCCGCTTCCCCGACGACCTGCTCCGCCGGCACCACCTCTACGTCGCCCGCACCCGCATGGGCAAGTCCACCCTCATGCACCACCTCGTCACCCACAAGATGCGGGAGAAGGCCGAGGGCAGGGACCCGGACGCCATCATCGTCATAGACCCCCACACCGACCTTGTGGCCGGGCTGATGGAGCACGTGCCGGAGTCCCTCGTAGACCGCGTGCGCCTCATAGACCTGTCGGACGAGACCCGCTCCCCCGGCATCAACCTGCTGGACACCCGCATCTTCGCAGACCGCGACCGCACCGCCGACTCGGTGGTGCGCGTCGCCAAGGGCCTGTGGGAGCAGTGGGGGCCGAGGATGCAGTCCATCCTCGAACAGACGGTGAAGACCCTGCACGAGGCCAACGAGCAGGTGGAGGCGGAGCGGCAGTACACCATCCTCGACGGGCTGCGCCTGCTGTCAAACGACCCCTTCCGCAACTCCGTGCTGAAGAAGGTCTCCGACCCCTATCTGCTCGAGTGGTGGGCCAGGGACTTCGGGAGTTGGCACCGCCAGTACAAGGCCGAGGCCCTGGCCCCCGTGCAGACCCGCCTGTCCTACTACGCATCGTCGAAGCGGGCGCGGGCCATCCTCGGACAGCGCCGCTCCACCATCGACCTGCGCCGCACCATCCACGACGGCGGAGTCCTGCTCGTATCGACGTCTCAGGGAACCGTGGGCAGGGACGTGGCCGCCCTGGTGGGCGCGTCCCTCCTCAACCTCGTGGACGCCGTGATACGGGAGCAGGGAAGCCTGCCTCTCAGCAGACGCAGAGGGGCGCTGGTCGTCGTGGACGAGATGCAGTCGATGCCCGGCGTGGACTACGAGTCGATGCTGAGCGAGCTCGGGAAGTTCGGGGCGTCATTCGTCCTCGCCACCCAGAGCCTCGCCAAGCTGGACGACCTCTCCCGCACCATGCGCGACACCCTGCTGGCCAACGTCGGCTGCCTGGCCGTCTTCCAGGTGGCGGGCAACGACGCCAGGACGCTGGTGTGGGAGCTGGGCAAGGACCGGGTGACCGAGGACGACATCACGTCGCTGCCGGTCCATCACTGCTACGTCCGGGCCACGGTCGGCAAGGAGCGGATGCCCGCCTTCTCGATGATGGTCAGAAAGCCGGAGGAGGGAGACCCCGACACCGCCTCACGCATCCGCGCAGCGGCTGCCGCATACACCGTCCCGGCCCGACAGATCGCCTACGGCGACGCAGAGGGCGACCTGAAGGTGGAGGAGTTCCGCAGGGGCGTCGACGAGCTTGGGAAGGACGGCGGACAACATCAGCAGAAGCCGGACGCCGGGGAAGCAGAGGAGGCTGAGGAATGAGACCCGAAGGATGTGAGGCCGACCTGCTCCGCGCGCTGTCGCGGATGCCCTTCCTCGGCCGGCTGGAGATGGTCGCCGTCTGCGGCTGGTCCAGGGGCGCGGTCTACGAGGCCATAGAGAGGCTGGAGTCCGGGGGGCTCTGCGCCTCCGTGCCCCACGCCACGGGGCTGCTTCCCCCTTCCCGGAGGTTCCACCTCACCGCCGAGGGGCTGAGGCGGCTCGCCGCAGAGGAGGAGGTCTCCCTCGACGAGCTGCTTCGCAGCCGCCCCGTCTCCGCCCAGTGGCGGCGCAGCCTGATGGAGCGCCTCGACGCCGTGGCATCCGTCTACGGCGTCGCCTCCAACGTGTCCGAAATCGCGTTCCCCGTCCGGTTCCGCTGGTACCGCTCCGTACCCCTCGACGCCGCCATGACCCTTCCCGACGGGAGGACCGTCGGCATCGTCCGGCAGGGACTGACCGCCGACAGGTCGGGATTCTCCCGGCGTCTCTGGGGGCTGCGCGACTGGCCCATGCCCGGAACGGTGCTGGCGCTCATGGCCGACGAGATGCGGCTCAGGCACGCCCGAAGGCTCCTCTCCACCACCGACGTTCCGGCCCTGCTCGCCGTGGAACGCCTTGCGGTCCTGACGGGGGCGGGCGACCGGATATGGAGTCCGCCGAAGATCGGCGCCGAGATCGACCTGCGCTACGCCCTCGACCGGGTGGGGCCGGGCGGACAACTTCCAATAGAGCCGGAACCGCAGCGCGCCGACCCGCCCGCCGACTTCGCCGTCGAGGGTCCGGGATGGGACATCCCCGACCACATGCTGCCGGTCCTTCTCAAGCCCATAGAGAAGCGCGCCCTCGACCTCATCTCCGACTGGCCCTGGATCGCCCTCAAGGAGATGGCCGGGCTGATGAACGTCTCGACCCAGAGGGTCTCCCACGGCGTCATCCCCCTCGAAGGCTTCGGCCTCGCGGCCCGGCCCAGGGAGGCGGGCGGACGCCTCGCCCTCACCGACCGGGGGCTGGCGCTCCTGGCCCGCAGGGACAGGACTTCCGTGGCCGTGGCTAGGAAGCGGTGGAGCGTCACCCTGGAGGACGCCGAAGGCCCCTTCGAGTGGCGCAACGTCACCGGCAGGCGGACCCGCCAGCTGCTCAGGAACATGGAGCACACCGCCGCCGCACACGGCTTCCTGGCCGCCCTCGCCGAGCAGGCCCCCCTGCTGGGGTGGGAGGTCGTCCAGCTCGACCCGCCCCGCAGGACTTCCCGCCACTTCCGGCACGACGGCGGCATGCGCGCCGTCAACCCCGACGCCTTCGGCGTCCTCCACAAGGACGATGCGACCTGGCCCTTCTTCCTGGAGTGGGAGCGACGCGCCGTGCGCCCCTCCACCATGTCCGACCGGCTGGCCCCCTATCTGCGCTACTACTCATCTCACAGGCCCACCGACGACCACGGCACACGGCCCGCCGTCCTGGTCGTCTTCGACGACGAGATCGCACAGACCCACTTCCTGCGCGTGGCGCGGGAGGAGATGCGGGCCGAGGGGGTGACGGTGCCCCTGTTGGTGTCCCACAGGCAGGCCATAGACGCCCTGGGGCCGATGGGACACGCATGGCGCTCCCCCGCCGACCCGCAGTCGCCCCAGGCCCTGACGCCTCAATGAACGACGAGGAATGAGATACCAATGCCTACACAAGATGCCCATAAGCGGGAAGGCCCCCGGAGGCGCGGAGGACGGACCGTTGTCCTGCTCGACGTGGCGGCCCTCTGGAAGCGGCTGGCACTGCTGAACCGCTCCCAGAACTGGCTCGCCAGGGAGATCGGGATAAGCCCCGGCTACGTGTCGAAGCTGGTCAACACGGGGCGCTCCCCCTCCGGTCGCATCCGCCGCCGGATGCTCAAGGCCCTGGAACTGACCGAGTTCGGAGACCTTTTCAGACTGGAGGATAGCGATGAACAACAGTAACGACCCGGCCCGTTTCGACGGGCGCGACAACCCCGTAGCCGATGGGACCGAACCCCTGGACGGCGGCGTGCTGCCCGAGGACTTCGGTGAGCGCCTCGACCAGCTCAAGGAGCTCAGCGGCCTCTCGTGGCGCGGCTTCGCCAAGGCCCTCGGCGTGGACCCCAAGCAGCTGCGCATGTGGCGCAGGAAGGGCGTCGAGCCCTGCGGCGGAGCAATGCTCTCCATCTGCCGCTTCGCGTTCCGGATACCCGGCGGCCTGCCGGTCATCCTGGGCGAGGGCATCCAGATGACCTTGTTCGAGGAGGAGAGCTAGACAACCGGCCCCGCCGGGCGCAGGGCGCGCATCGGCGGTACGGCGGGGCCTGAACCGGCATGAAGGCCGTAGGCGCTCGCCCCTTCCGTCGGCGCCGGCGGCCCGGCCGCACAACTTGCAACGAGAGGCCAGCGGCCCACAAGAGACTCCGCTGCGACCACGCACCATGAAAGATCCCAGAAGAAACAACGGACGAAAGAGGCCCGGAGAGCAGGAGCTTGAAGACGCCCTGGAGCGCTCCATGCCGTCCTACACCCCGGAACACCGGAGGGCCGTCCTGAAGGGGCTGCGCATCCTGGCCCGCGTCGCCATCCGCTCCTACATGGAGGAGCGGGCGTCCGCATCGCATCGAGCAGAAACCGGGGAGGATGGCGGCGAGGAAGAGGGTCAGCGTGGAGTGTAAGCGGGGGTGCAGGCGGTCCGGTGCGGGAGGAAGGTGCGCAGCGAGTGTGGCGCGTTCTAGTACATGATGAGATGGGTGGGAACGAGTCGCTGCGCAATGGGGTCCACCGCCAGCCTCAACCCCTCCAGGGTGTAGGCTCCCAGCAGAGCCGGTGCGTCGTCCTCTCCGAACACGACGAGAGTGACCTCGCTGGAGCCGTTGACCGTCGCCCAGGCTCTCCCAATGTCCATCTCCACACGGCGACCGTCGGCGAGCAGGAAGACGCCCTTGTCCATCGGCTCGATCCCCAGCTCGCGCAGAAGGCGGCCGGGCAGCGTCGTGTAGGCGGCCCCGGTGTCCACCGTCGCCTCTACGTCCCGCCCCTGCTGCCCATCCATGCTGGAGATGCGCAGAGGGCACCTGAAAGTCCCCATAGGGAGAGCCTCTCCTTCTCAGTGTCTACCACCCCATTTTACTCCATTCAGAGCGCCGGTTATAGGGGCTGCGTCCCTTGACAGGGGCAGCCGGTTCGTTCATGATAAGGGTATGACTGCGTATTACCCAAAAGTATGCGTCGCCTGAAAGGATGACTGCTCTATGAACAGAGATGACATGGGAAAACTGATCGCCGCTAGGTCAGTGTTGGAGAATGCCCTAAAGCTACTGTCTATTGAACAATTGAGAATCCTACATGATATTGAGTCCGGCACCCTTGCTGATCTGACTCGGCTGTGGACTTCTCGTGGCACGCTCGAAGGTTTCCAAGAGGACTTTTCGGATGAACTTAAGCGAATCACCTTCAGACTCGCACATAGGGTGCACCTCATGGAAAGTGGAGAGAGCGCAGATACACCTGCGGACACTACAGACATGCAGTTTTTCTGCATCCAATGCAACATGCCTACCCCATACCTTGGCCTTGGCAATACGGTATGCCCGACCTGCGGAAGCGACAAATACCTTGAAGTCATTTGATCGTCGGCGAGCTACATTTATGTAGCTGCAATCAGGCCCTTAGCTCAGATTCTTAGGAGTTCCCAAGAGGCATGCCCAGAACCACAGAGATCATCACAATCTCCCTGCCTCCAGAGATGGCCGAGCAGGTGAGGGAACTAATGAAGGAAGAGGACCGCACCATGAGCGGGCTCATCCGTGAGGCACTCCGCTTGTACATGGACGAACGGGAGTGGCTGCGGCGAGAACGCCGCCATCGGGCAGAGGCCCGCCGGAACGAACAGCAGGAAGCAGAAGGAGCAACAGATGAGTGAACGAAACGACCGCACGCCGGCGGCCCTCTACGCCAGGGTCTCCAGCGACCGCCAGGACGTGGACCTGTCCGTGTCCGCCCAGCTTAGGGCGCTCAGGGACTACGCCGACAAGAACGGCTACGAGGTCGTCCGGGAGTTCGTGGACGAGGCGGAGAGCGGGCGCGTGATGAACCGCCCGGAGTTCCAGAAGATGCTGGACGAGGCCAAGAGGACCGAGGCGCCCTTCGAGGAGATATTGGTCTGGAAGTTCTCCCGCTTCACCCGCAAGCGCGAGCACGCCGTCATTCTGAAGTCCATGCTCAGGCGCAAGGGCCTCCGCGTCGTCTCCATCACCGAGCAGGCCGAGGACAACCCCACGGGCAGGCTCCTCGAAGGCATCATAGAGACCGTGGACGAGTTCTACAGCGAGAATCTGGCGATGGAGGTCTTGCGCGGAATGCGCGAGGCCGCATCCCGTGGCTTCTGGGTCGCTCCCATGGCCCCCTACGGCTACAGGAAGGTCAAGGTGCAGGACGGCCCCAAGGAGAGGCCCGCCCTGGAGCCGGACCCCGAAACGAACGGCGTCGTCAAGCGCATCTTCGACCTGGCCGAGACTCGAAAGGGGATGATGAAGATCGTCCGCATCCTCAACGACGAGGGCATCTCCAGCCCCAGGGGTAAGCTCTGGAACAAGCCCACCGTCCACAACATCCTCAGAAACGAGGCGTACCTGGGCACCCTCGTTTGGGGCAACAACGCCAAGGACGGGGCCGAGCCGGTGCGGGTGGACAAGGCGTTCCCCGCCACCGTCGCCAAGGACCAGTTCGACCGGGTGAACAGGATACTGCGCTCCCGCGCCCCCAAGGTCTCCCACCCCCGCAGGGTGGGGAGCACCTTCCTGCTGAGCGGCCTGGTCAAGTGCTACAGGTGCAAGAGGGCGCTCTCAGGCCGCTACTCCAGCAGGGGCACGTTCCCCTACTACGTCTGCCACTCCTTCGTGAAGCGCGCGCCCGGGTCCTGCGACTCGCCCAGGGTGGACGCACGGCAGTTCGAGGAGCTGGTCGTCGGCCTGATTCGCTCCAACATCCTGACCGAGGGCAACATTCGGAGCCTGGTCAATGTCGTGGACGAGCAGATGGACGACGTGGCCGGCGACGAGCGCAAGCGGCTGGAGACCATCGAGAAGGAGCTTGCCGACGTGAGGGGCAGGCTCGACCGGCTCTACGACCTCGTGGAGACGACGACCGAGTTCAACATGGCCGACTTCGCCCACCGCATCCGAGACCACAAGGAGCGTCAGGAGCGCCTTGAGTCCGCCGCAGAGGGCGCGAGGGCAATCCTGGCCCAGCGCAGGGCGGTCCTCGATGACGTGAAGACCATCACGGCCTACGCCAAGGACATGAGCAGGTTCCTCAAGTCGAGCGAGCTGACGGAGCGCAGGGCCTTCATCGAGACCTTCGTGAAAGAGATCGAGCTCCTGCCCGACAACGCCGTCGTCCGCTACAGCGTTCCAATGCCCGACGACAGCTTGATTCCGGGAAAAAAAGTACAGGAGATACCGCTGAACGGCTCGGTGGTATCTTCCGTAAACGGTAGTCCACCAGACTTGACGAAATCGAGAACTTTCACGTTGACCTTCACGTTAGCGCTATAGGGCCTGCTTGGCAGCAAGCCTGCTTACTGGCAACTGAGCCTCCTGCAAGTCGGTCCAATAGGGTAGAACACCAGGGCAAGATGGCCGTCGGCGGCATCGGGACGATAGCATGTACCTACGCCGATGTGTGAGGAACGGAGAGAAATGTCTGGGTGGTTTGGATACGGAAGAGGTGAGGAGTCACCTACGGACGCAGCATACAGCCGCGTGACCAACGCCGAGCGCTTCCTTCCGTTGCATACCGCTGTGCTGGAGATTATCGGTCGGCTGGAGAATGACTTCGAAGTCGAGCGTACAGAACGGTATGGTCTCGACGAGGAGTTGGAGAGAGGTCTGGATCTTGCCCGTCCAGATGTGAAACTCATCCCGGCGGACCCTGACGCCGCGCCTATCGCGGTGGTGTTTACCGCTTTCCCGGGCCTTCATCTCCGGTTTGGGCGATGGTACATCGAACCTTTTCCAAACTGTGGCTGCGATGCCTGCGATGAGTCGGCGGAAGGCGAGATCGAGCGGCTAAATGAGATGGTCGACGACGTGACTGCCGGGAGGTTTCGCGAGGCGATCGAAATTCCCCTGATATCCTTTATGGGGTCTGGTTGGAGGGAAGCGAAGTTCTGGTCGCCTGACGAGAGGAGGTCCTCAACGAGATCTCAAAGCAGGTCTCGTGTTGACGGTCGCCGCGCGCGTGAGATGTCCGGCGGGCGTCGCCGACTGGATATGAACTGGAAGCTGTGGCCCCGAAGACAGTTGGAGGGACGCGGCGCCCTGGGCGTGCCGGCAGAGATAGTCGCTGCGCTCATAGGATATCGGAACGAAAACCTGCGCTCTGACAGGGCTAGCTTACCCAAAGAAGTTGGAGACCTCATCTATACCAACCCTTTCGCCTTCCTAGTAGGGGCAGCGTTTGACAGGGGAATGCCTTGGCAGAAGGCTTGGGAGATTTCCTATTGGATAGACCAGAAGGGGCAATTGGAAGCCTCAAAGCTCGCTGCAATGGAGGAACCGGACCTGCAACGCCTGCTGGAGAGCCTGCCCGTAAAGCCGCGCTACGGGTGCGTGAAGGGTGCGCGAACGCTCCGCGATGCAGCCAACCTCGTGATGAGATTCGACGCAGGCGGAGACGCGGGCGCGATATGGGACGGGGTGCCTCCCTTGGAGGTTCAGAAGCGCCTAGAAAGTGTGTACGGAATCGGACCAGGCATAGCGCACATGGCCATCCGCATACTGCGGGACGATTGGGGAAAGTTCAGGGGGCAAGAACGTGAGATAGATGTCAAACCTGACGTGCATGTCATGCGGGTATTCACGCGAACCGGGCTTACACAGACTGAGGACGCGAGGAAGGCGGTGGAAGCCGCCCGTGAGCTCAATCCCCGTTTCCCTGGTGAACTGGACTGGCCTGCATGGGACATCGGCATCAATTGGTGTAGACCCACCACCCCTCTCTGCGGTGACTGTCCACTGACGGTGGTGTGCCCCAAGCACATCTAAACACCAGGGCTGCACACGCCACCCAACTGGACAAAATCGAGAACCTTCGACCTGAGGTTCAGATTGGTGGTGTAGACTACAAGGGCAGCAGACCTCATCGAAGACATGTGAGGAGTTCATGGTGGCACTCGCCTCCCCAATAGAGATTGCGTCGTCTAGCCCTAAGCTGCTATTCGTTCGACCTGTCTTGCTAGGGTTGGCGGTTGCCGCCTTACTGTCAGGATGTGCCGACGAGCCGACGCCTATGAATTCCCCGATACCGCCCGAAATATCCATGCCGGTCTCGCCAGATATGACGAGCACCCCAATGCCGGAGCCAACGGACACTCCCTCTCCTACGCTTACACCAGAACCCAGGGCCACAGCGACACCGGAGCCGACCGCCCTTCCGACCTCAAAGCTCATGGTCACGCCGACTGACACGCCGGTACCCACGCCGACCAACACGCCCGTGCCTACGCCGACAGCCACGCCTACGGCCTCCCCATCGCCAACGCCTACACCGGAGCTTCGGTTGGAACCCATTAATCCAGGGCTGTTCCTCGACGAGATCCCTCCCAGCGAGCGCAGTTGCTTGCTGTTCAGCCTCGAAGAGGACCGCGTGTCCCAACTCTTCGACGGCACGGTGACTACCGCGACGGTTGAAGAGCAACGCGTCGTCACCCGCTGCCTCAGCAAAGACACGGTGCTCCGCCTAAGGCTCGGTCATGAGCAGTCCGATTATCACCTGGGCGATGATACAACCTCGTGTATGGCAAGTCGGCTTGACGCCTTCTATCCTGACGGCCTGCTGGTCAGCCTCCGGCTCCGTCTGGTACGCGACGTGTTGGACCCGTCCGAGCTGGAGGAGCTGTATCAGCAAAACCGGGACGTCTTCTGGTCGATCCTCATGTGTGGCGCCAAGGAAGAGTGGTCCAGAGTCTGGAGGAACCTCCTGAACTTGCAGGACCTCGGCATCGACCAGCTCAGGTGCTTCGTCAATGAGCTTGACCCGGACCTCACAAACGAACTGTTCCTGGCCGCCCAACGGGGAGACCCTCTCTTGGCGCACTTCCGGGCCGCTGAGAACTGCGGGTTTGAGCTTCAGACGTTGCTAGGTGAGACGAACACGCGAGTATCGACTCCGACACCCACTCCGACTCCAGCGCCAGCCCCTACGGCTGTTCCCGCGGTCCCGGCACCGACGGCTGCCCCGGCTGCAACCCCCGCTCCGCCATCCGTCGCACCCGACTTCGAGTTCTCGTTCTATCCGGACTACCCGAACCGGCCCGGTGAGTTCAGACAGGCCGAACGCCTTTCCGACCCAGGCATGCGTGGCTTCACCGTTCTTCTCCACTTCTGGCACTCCGGCTGCTCCATATGTACTTCCGACATTCTCCTCTTAGACAAAGCCTACAGGAGTGGCAGATGGCCATCGACACACTTCCTTGGCGTTGAGACTTTCGAGCAGCGAGACCCGGACAGAGCCCAACTGCTCCTCCAGGACTTAGGCGTGTCATACCCCCTCGTGTTCGATCGCGACGGACAAGTGGCCAGGGATTATGGACTCCACGATGCACCTGCGACCATACTCCTCGATGCTGACCACAACATTGTGTTCAGGTGGCATGACGCGTTGACCGAAGAGGTACTGGAAAAGTTGCTTTCAAACATAGCGGAACCCAAGTCCGGCACTCCCCCGGTAGCGGCACTGCCGGGACGACCGAGTGGGTCCCCTCCACCAATGTTTATCGACCCAGCTCTTCGCCATTTTGCCGTGATGAAACTGGCTAAGGACCCTCGGGCTGCGATCACGATTGAGCTCTTTGCAGACAGGGCCTCCCGTCACGGTCAACAACTTCGTCTGGTTGGCCAAAGGGCGCTATTACGACGGGGTTAGCTTCCACCGTGTGATACAGGGGTTCATGGCCCAGACGGGCGATCCTACCGGGACTGGCGGGGGCGGTCCCGGGTATAGCTTCGAGGACGAGTTTCATCCAGGTCTCGGGCACGATTCAGCGGGGATCGTGTCGATGGCGAACGCGGGGCCGAATACCAACGGGAGCCAGTTCTTCATCACTTTGGCGCCAACGCCTCACCTCGATGGCCTAAACCCGGACGGGTCTCCCAAGGACTGCGCCGCGTCCGGAGTGTCGTGCCATTCGGTCTTCGGGAGAGTTGTCGACGGTATGGAGCACGTCTTGGGCATTCGGGAACGGGACCCGAGTACCGACGGTTTTCAGGGTGACGTTGTGGAGGAGATCTTCATTATCGAAACCGCTCCCCGTACAGCTCCCCGCGCGGACATAGGTCCCGGGACTGCGGGAGGGGCAATGGCATCCAATTTCGTCATCGTCATGTTCCAAGGGCAGGACGTGGTTGGCGGCGGGGACGAAATAGAGCTTCACTCGCTGCTGGGCGAGAAGCCCCTGGTACTCAACTTCTGGGCCGGCCTCAAGTTCCAGTTGTCCGAGATGCAAAGATTCCATGAGGAATACGGAGACCGAGTGTTGGTGCTGGGCGTAAACATCGGCGGAGCCGTTGGTCCAATCGCGCAGGATGGGGTCCCATATCTGGTGAAAGAGGCGGGAGCCACATATCCCGTCGGTTACACCGAAGACCTAAGCGTCATTGAGTCTTATGGCGTTTCAGAGATTCCCAGCACCGTCTTCATAAATGCCGACGGAACCATCGCCGCGACATGGTCCGGCCAACTCACCAAAGAGGCGCTCATGGAGGTCGCGTATGTGGCATGGGGCATGCCTGTGGAGACGCCGTCGCCGACTCCCACGCCGAACCTACCGCAACACCGCCACCCACACCGACAAATACGCCGTCGCCTACCCCTACGCCCACGCCAACTGCCAGGGAAGCCGCCGCGCTTCACCTAGCCGATCTCATATCGTGGTTCCGAGAGCCTCCCTCGGGGCCTGTCTACACAGAAGTTGCCGAGCTACTCATCACCATCTGGCTGCAAGACGATGGCCTTGGCAAGGCGGTTGCCAAGCTCCCCTGGATTGCCTCAACCCCAATCGGCGAAGAGGTATACGCGGCTCTCTACAGTTTCAGGGTCCTTACCGACGCTGACCCGGAGTTGGCCAAGCGGGTATTGGGCTATCCATGGGTTTCCGACGGTGGATTGACCAGAGGTGAGTGGAAGGCGATCAACTATCTAGGCTATATCGCATCCACTGACATTGATTTGGCGAAGCTGGCGGCGGGCCGCTCTTGGTTCACTGACGGCGTGACCGAATACGAGGCGGACGCGCTCTACGGCCTAAGCCATATCGCATCCATTAACCTCGAATTGGCGAGGTTGGTGGTGAATCTCCTTTGGATTGCCGACGGCATGGGACGGGATGGCGTGGGACCGGATCTAGGCAATCACTTTCTCACTTCTCTGGGGAGGCAGGATGGCGACACTCTCGGCGAACTGGCTAGTCAGCCCTGCATTGTCGACGGCTTGGACCCACAAGAGGCTGTCTTAGCGGTCACGCTCTCCAACGATAGTCCAGAGTTCTGCGATTTGCCCGAAGCCTACTTTGTTCAAACCAGGAGCGTTTCCTTACCACTGACAGGCGACGCGAACATCTGGGTTGTGCAAGACACCTCTCACACATCGGACGAAGACTGGCTGACGCTCATCGGAGACAGCGCACGTATCATCGAGGGGTTTCTGAGAACGCCCTTCCCGACCACCAACATCATTCTGTGGGTCGAGGAGTTCGATTGGTTTCCTCACCATGCTGGGACTCACATCAAAGTGAATCCGGGCGAGGCCGGCGTGGTCCCTCATGAGATGGCCCACTACTTTAGGTTTGGGAGACTCAACGAGGGCGTCGCCAACTTCATCGCGGCTTATGTCTGGGATAGGACGGGCGGCACGCGCCTTGGCGAGCGTATGACTGCCATATCATGGGGCGTTCAAAGTGGCATTGCCAATGAGGTAGAAAACATACGGCATTGCCGCTATATTTCGCCAAGACCTTCCGATTGCGCCTATTCGATGGTTGGCTATTTCATGCACAAGCTATTCGAGGCGATAGGTGAAGAGGCTACGGCATCGGCATTGGGAGAGATAAACCTGCTGGTGTCGGACGGACAGAATCTTGGATGGGATGACGAGAGCGAGGTGATCTTTGACACGTTTCTGAAGCATACTCCGCCGGAACGGCAAGAAGAGTTCAGAGACGTGTACCGCCGACTGCATGGTGGACCCTACCCAGGCCCTGACGTAGATCTCTCAGACGACCACGGCGATGAAGCGGTGGCCGCCACTGAAGTCGCGGTGGGAGAGGTCGTCGAGGGCGCTCTGGACTACAATTTCGATTTCGACTATTTCCGATTCCGGGCGGAAGAGGGCCAGCGGTACCGGATAGGCGTCAACCACGAGACTCTACGCGCCACCAGCGTCACGCTCTACGGCCCTGACGGGCAGACTCAGGAACAATGGGAGTACAGATGGACGGACAGTGGCCGCGCGTCCCACGGCCCCCAGATGCGATGGATAGCGCCAGCCTCCGGCGATTACTACTTTGCTGTGCAGAACTTCGGTAGTAAGACTGGCCAGTACACCTTTACGATTACCCCCGTTGCGACGCTCCCGGACGACCACGACGATAGCGCCGCCGCCGCCACCGACATATCGATTGGGGAGACGGTCGAGGGCGCCATAGACTACGACTTCGAATATGATTTCTTTCGGTTCCAGGCTGAGGCGGGTCAAACATACCGTTTAAGTATCGAGGGACTGACACTACCGTTTTCTCGTGTCCGCGTGTATGCGCCCGATGGGATTACGTGGACGCAAGAGGGAACGGTACACTATATGGACGAGGCAGAGAAATGGACGCATCCAAGCTGGGGGTGTTGGTTCAGGCGTTGGAGCGATGGGACGGAGTCCTTTTCTTGCTATGGGAGAGAAAATCCCACAATGTGGATGGCGCCGACTTCAGGAGAGTACTACCTTGTTGTAGATGGCGGTTATGGCAGCGTCGGCACTTACAGATTAGAAATTCACCTGAACCGCTAATGAGATCACATGGTAGGCTTCTTGGCACATCATTATGGAAGAGCCGAGCCAGGCGGCGGCTCTCTCGATACACCCCAGATCGGGCGCGCCGGGCAATCGGTCAAGCGGAGAGGAGCCTCGGAAGAACTCTGTCAAGCCGCCGCCGGAGACCCATCTGCAGTCTGGAGTCACCGCCAGGGAACCCTCTGCTGGTGAGGAAGCTGTCCTTGGGCTGGCGGCGCTGGTCGAGAAGTGGCGGGAGAAGAGCAGAAGGCTCAGGATCTGACTCAAGGACCCCAAGCCGTCGCCGAAGAGTGGGAACGATACCGAGAGTTGGAAATAGCCATGATCTCCGACCACGGGTTGACCCTCGCTTGCGACACAGGGTTATGGTCCGGTGGAGCGGCCAAACGCCAGAATTGGGAAAGTAGATACGGTTGGGCAATGCCTGACCCGTAGGGGGATTTTGTAGGGAGCAGGCTACGGAACTATCGTGTATGGATTCCGATTCGTATGAACGCATTCGACAGCGTCTGAATGACGATCCGAGCGCAATCGTGAGAGCCTGCGCCTCTGAGTTGCGAACATCATGAACCCGATACCAACGTTGAACTGAAGTTGTTTGCTGTAGCTCGGCTGGCAGGTATCCGACGAGTTCCCTTCTCACTACATGAGGACCTCCCAGCGAAAAGTTCGCAATTCAGTCTTGTCAGGCCCACCCGAGAAGGCTCGAACCGGTGATTAAGGCCGAGGTGACACAACCATTTGTCGATCCGCCCGAGCTTACCTGGTTGTATCCAAATCGACCGCCCACGAGTACCGCAACTTTTCGTTGATATTGTCTAACAAGCATCAAGATCATGGCCGATGAAACGTATAACACGGTGCGAATGTCCTAGCTGCTCCCGACGCAGGTGATCAGGGACATTCGATCGGCGGGCAAGACCATCGCCCAACACCCATCTGCAACCCCAATCATGGATGTGTCACACTCAGCAACGGGTCTTGCCTTGTCTCTACCCCATTTTTTCCGCGGCCTGGTGGGTTAGGCTACGGTGAAGCGGGTATCACAGGCGGATTCCGAGCTTGTCGAAGAGCCGTTCATAGTTTGACATGCTCACCACGAACCATTTTTGCGGGCTACGGAAGAACTTCTCAGACACCCTCTTACCTGGCTGACCACAGTCCCTCCCATCATATCCCTTGCTTTACCCTTGCATAGCCCCTATTATATGTCGGTATTTTTTGGAGCCAGACTGAATTCAACGAGCGAGGAGACGCAAAACGTGGCCACCTGGACCCCTGATCCGACCTTCTACCCCTCTCCGAAGATGGCGATGGATGCGCCACAGGAAGAACTCGCCTACGTCGTTATCGTAAATCCGAAGAACGACGATCGCCCCGACGCGCTCGGCGTTATGGACGTCGATCCGAAGTCGTCCGATTACGGCAAGGTCGTTGGGAAGATGGATCTCCCGTCCACCGGTGACGAGCTTCACCATTTTGGCTGGAACGCGTGCAGCGCGTCCCTGTGCCCGAACATGCCGCATCCCCACGTCGAGCGTCGCTATCTGCTGCTCGGCGGCCTCCGGTCTTCGAGGATTTACGTTGTCGACACCAAGGACGACCCGAAGAACCCGACGATTGCCAAGATCATCGATTCGGACGATCTGGCGGAGAAGACCGGCTACAGTCGCCCGCACACGGTCCACTGCGGCCCGGACGCAATATACATGAACGCGCTGGGCGCCCCCGACGGCGGTGGGCCCGGCGGCGTTTTCATGCTCGACCACGAGACATTCGAGCTGAAGGGCAAGTGGGAGGTGGACCGAGGCCCACAGCACCTCGCCTACGATTTCTGGTGGCACCTCAATCACGACACGATGATTACCAGCGAGTGGGGCACTCCCAAGATGGTGGAGTCCGGCGTGGTTCCCGAGCTGCTGATGAGCAGCAGCTACGGTCACCGGCTTCACGTCTGGGACCTGCGTACCCGGAAGCACGTCCAGGTCCTCGATCTCGGCGCCGATAACCAGATGGCGCTGGAGCTGCGCCCGGCGCACGATCCGCGAAAGGCTTACGGATTCGTCGGCGTGGTGACCAGTCTCAATAACCTGTCCGGGTCCGTCTGGACATGGTACAAGGATGGCGACTCCTGGGCCGTCAAGAAAGTCATCGAGGTCCCGGCGGAGCCCGCTGACGCAGACCGGCTCCCGCCGCTGTTGCAGGGCTTTGGCGCGGTCCCGCCCGTGATAACCGACATCAACCTGTCGCTCGACGACCGGTTCCTGTACGTCTCCTGCTGGGGGACCGGCGAGCTGCGACAGTATGACGTATCCGATCCGTTCGACCCGCAGCTTACGGGATCGGTGCATCTCGGCGGGATCGTTCGCAAGGCGTCCCACCCCAGCAACGGTACCCTGAACGGCGGGCCGCAGATGGTGGAGGTCAGCCGCGACGGGCGACGGGTCTACCTGACCAACTCGCTCTATATCGCGTGGGACGAGCAGTTCTACCCTGAGGGAATCAAGGGCTGGGCGACGATGATAAACGCGGGGCCAGATGGCGGAATCGAGGTTGACCCGGACTTCTTCGTCGATTTCGGCGAACAGCGCCCGCACCAGATCAGGCTGGAGGGCGGCGACTCCTCTTCCGATTCCTTCTGCTACCCGGACCAGTAGATCGAAATCTTTGAAATGACGGGCAGTAATGGAGGGTTGGATTTGCGTTCTACAAGGACAGGGCGGGTTGCAAACCCGCCCCTACCAAGTCATGGTCTCGTTACCCTTCAATACTAGGGTGTTGAACCACTAGGCGGTTCCGGTCCGGTCGCGCTTCGCCTTTGCGTGACCGGCCAGGGCGCACGGAGGCGAGGCGTTGGACCTGGGCGCATTTTGGCCGTGGATAGCGCTTGCCGGCCTGGGAGCTTACCACGGCATCAATCCGGGCATGGGTTGGCTGTTCGCGGTCGCGCTGGGCCTGCAGGAAGGCAGCCGCGCCGCCGTCTATCGCGCGTTCGGCCCGATAGCGCTAGGTCACGCGGCGGCCGTTGCGGCCGTCGTCGCCGTTCTCGTTCTCGGAAGGACCGTGATCTCGCCGGACATCCTGAAATTCGTCGCGGCGACAGTCCTGATCGCGTTCGGCCTCTTCAAGCTGGTCCGCCGCGGGTCTCATCCGCGTTGGGTGGGGATGCGGGTGGGTTTTCGGGACCTCACCGCCTGGTCGTTCCTGATGGCATCGGCTCACGGCGCGGGGCTGATGCTGCTCCCGGTACTCCTGAACCTCTCGTATTCCGGGGCGTCCGTCGCGGGACCGATCAGCGAACGCGACATCCCGCACGCGGATTACATGCTGGTCGGAGCTCCGCCCACGCTGGCGACGATCGTTTCCCAGCTCACCGCCATCTCGATCCACACGGTGGCGATGTTCGGTGTCATGGCGGTCGTCGCGATCGTCGTATATGAGAAGGTGGGGCTGGCCATACTGCGTCGCGCGTGGCTCAACCTGGACAGGGTCTGGGCGCTCGCGCTGATCGTCACGGGGCTGCTGACACTCGTGTTCTAGCGTTTTTGACCGCTTATAGGCCCCATGCTAGAATCTGGCCCACTACGTTCCGCGCTTGGGACGATCCGTCGGCCTGTGGGCTGACGGCGAGACGTGTCCGCAGGGTATGTTCTGCGAGCCGGTTCAGGGCACGACTCACCCGGAGGTTCGACATGGCCGGACATTCAAAATGGGCCCAGATCAAACATGCCAAGGCGGTCACCGACCACCGTAGGGGCAAGCTGTTCACCAAGCTGGCCCGCGAGGTGATCGTCGCGGCGCGCCAGGGAGGGGGCGACCCGGACGCGAACTTCAGGCTGCGGATGGCCGTCCAGCGCGCCAAAGACGCCAACATGCCCAACGACAACATCGAACGCGCGATCAAGCGCGGCTCCGGCGAAGACGCGGACGGCGTGCAGATGATCGAGGCAGTTTACGAAGGCTACGGCCCCGGCGGTGTGGCGATCATGCTGGAAACGCTCACCGACAACCGGAACCGGACCGTGTCCGCCGTCCGCACCACGCTCACCCGCGCCGGAGGCAACCTCGCGGAGTCCGGCTCCGTCTCGTGGCAGTTCGAGAAGCGGGGCGTGATCACGGTCGAGGCGTCTGAGAACGAAGCGGACGATCTCGCCCTGGTCGCCATCGACGCGGGCGCAGAGGACATAGATACCGACGACTCCACGCTCCAGGTCTTCTCTGCCCCGGGCGCGCTGGAGGACGTGCGGAGCGCGCTGGAGTCGAGCGACGCATCCATCAGCTCGTCCGAGGTCTCCCTGATACCCAGCCACACCGTCGCGCTGGACACCCGGATGGCGGGCCAGATACTCAGGCTCCTGGACCAGCTCGAAGATATCGACGACGTCCAGAAGATACACTCCAACGCCGACTTCCCGGACGAGGCGCTCGCGAATTACCGGGGCGAGTAGCCTAACCGACAGCGCGCCCAGCTTCGGACGACGAGGCGGCGACTGTCGACGGTATCCGGGATGCACCGAGTACTCCAGCATCTTGCGCACCGTCTCCCGATGCAGCCCGAACACTCGGGCCGATTCCCGAGTGCTCATCCCCTCCACTATACAGGCCCGGCGCACTCGAGCGTACAGTTCCACCTTGTACATCCTTTACACCTTCGTAATTGATTAGCGGAGTCGGAGGGGGGAAGAGGTTCAGATGGAGCGGGCGTGGACAGGCTCGGCGCTGAACACACCGCACAGACCATCCACCACCGGCTGACCACCACCGTTCCGAGCCAGGGTCCTGATTACACTGGTGAACGCCGAGTACGCTTCTGACCCACCGTCGGTCTTCGAACAGTGCGAGACCTTCCTCGCTATCACAGCTCCACGCAGCGCCCGCTCCGCCCGATTGTTCGTCGGCTCTATTGTCGGCTCATCCAGAAATCGCAGCAGATTGCCACGATCATCCTGCCAGCCAAGCTCGTTCTGCAACCTCCAGTTGTCGCGATCAGGCATCGGACGGTCTCGCAGATGATGGCTCACCTCTCGTCTCAACCGCTCCGTCTCCCCAGCATAGTCCACCACCTCTCCACGATGGTATGACTCCCGAAGCTCCATCGCCTCTCTGAGCAGTCCGCTCAGCCGCTTCCCGAAGCTGCGACCTCTGCCCACCTTGGTCTCGACCACCTCACTGATCGAGCGCAGCACGTGAGCCAGACACTTCTGCTGTCTCACACTCGACAGAGCCTGGGCATCGTAGCTCCGCGCTCGGTCGGTCACCATCACTCCCGCATAGTCCGACGGCACAACCTCCCTGACCTCCTCGTTGCGGTGACGAGATCGCACCTGGTACACGGTGACATCATCAGTCTCGAACGCCATCAGAAAGGCGCTCTCACCACCCACTCGCCAGCCCGTGTCGTCGGTGTGGACCACCGCACTCTCACGCACCGAACCCCGCAGCCTCCGGTATACGTCTCCCACCGCTCCCCTCGCACGTCTCAAAGCGTCCTGGGTGATCGCGCTCTGGCTCAACTCCACTCCGGTCAGCGCTCTGAGCACGGCGGGTACCCTCCGCACCGGTATGCCCACTCCATAGTGGAGCATGTGAGCCGCAGCCATCACTCTTCTTCCCACCCGATGGGCGCTCGCACCGTACTGGTCAGGCCCAACATCCCGATGACGCCCTCGTACACGCCTGCCGCACGACACGCACCGGCATATCTGCACACGGTACTCAGTCACCTGCGGTCTGGGCATCGGGGGAATGTCGGTCACGTACGCAAGACTCTCTCCCGCATGCTCGAGTATGCCTCCACATCCGGGGCAGCTTTCCGCCGCTACCGCAACGTCAATAGTCGGTTCTGTCAGTTCGTCTACCGTCGGCGGCTTTCTGTAGCTGAACGATCCAATGCCCGGCTTTCGACCCGGACGCCTGGGCTTTGAGGTCCGATTGCCCTTGGAGAATGGAGCCGCTTGGCGCTTGCCCGCTCGCTGCGCTGCGGCGAGCTGCTTGCGCAACTCCTTGATTGTCGTGGTCAGACGCGCGTTGTGGTCTTGCAAGCGCTCGACCTGGGCGATCAGATCGTCGTGTTCACAGGGAGCGCGGTCTTTGTCGGTACACATGGCCGAAGTATAAGAACATGACCTGCCGACTGCAATCCCACCAATCACTGCCGCTAATCAATTACACACCTTCCATCGAGTTCTCATGAACCCTATGGACAGAAGGAGGCGGGTGGTACGATTTTCAAGCTCCACTTCTGTTGTCGTTCCGCTATATTCGTCACTCCCTTCCCCCAACTTTGATAGCAAAAACCATCTGATTCTTGGGTTAACGGTTCCGGAGAGTTGCCGCGTCCGCCCATCGAAAGGAAGTCCCTTTGGCGATTGGAACAGCTTAATATCTGCCCGTGCGAGCATGGGAACCTAAACCAAAGCCAAGTGGCATCTACTGGCGCGGGTCTCTGGCGGGAGGGTCATGGAGCGTCTAACTCTTCTTCCAGAACTGCCACGATCCTCTCGTTGATCGCAGGTCCGCCACCATCGACTGCGCCGGCTGGTCTGGCGTGCCCGCTGTGTCTGTTGTGGCCGCTGTGTCTGTTGTGGCCGAATCTAGGGCGGGCCTAACCCCAGGGTCAACAGTAACGCCCTGGGTACCGAATAGCTCCCAAGGTCTGAAGGACTCCACGAAATCCTTGGCTTCTTCGATAGATGGGAACCCCTTCCGGGAGCGGCTCGGGTCGTAGCTAAAAGTCTTCGCCAACGCGTCGATGCCCCGTTTGGTGTCTCGGAACCCTCCAAGCTCCTCTTCATGGCCGTCGTTTTCGTCACTGAGAATCAGGTTCTCTCCCCTTTTTACCTTTCGCCAATACACTCTCATGCAAAGCACTCCTCGACTCCGGTTTCTAGCTTGACGGTTTTGGGACCTTGATAGTCTCTACTTCTAAAATTTGCTCGCTTGGTCTCGGAGAGGTGTGTTCTCTCTCCAGGTATGGCAACTCCTCGGCGATGGTCAAGTTCCTTAAGTGGCGTGCCCTTTACAAGTTGGGCTGTTGCCTCAGCCGACTGGTGTCGAGGGTGACTAGCCTACGCCTGGCTCGCTTCCCCAGCGCCACCAGGAACATCACGCTTTTACCTTCCGCGTGGGGCGAGAAGAATCCGGATACTTGGTCGTCGTAAAACGTCAGGCCAGAGGCCCCCAGTCTTTGGGCATAGGCTGCCAGATAGATTTTGCCCGCTGTGATACTGGCATCCAGCTGAGCCAACCGGTAACCCCGGTTACCAAAACGCTCCAGTATCGGATTCAGATTAGTCATGAAGAAAAAGTCGACGCTGGCATCGGCCGGAAGCGGCTGATCGAGCCCCAGATGACCAGCTTGCCGACGGTAGTCTCCTTCTTTCAGCAGCTCCAGAGCCTTCAGGTCTCGGTGAAACACATATGCGCCAGATGGGAGGTCGTCCACAGTGTTCACGATCAGATAAATATCATTGAGAGCACCGCCAGGTTGTCCTAAAAAGTCTGCCGGTATGCCCTGCGTGGCCTTTTCGAGCACCGTCGACAGCTCCCGGAGGGTTATCGATTCGTGGCTGAAACGGCGTGCGGACCCGCGCCGAACGATGACCGACTCGATGGAGTCCTGGGGCGTCTCGCCGTCAGAGTAGCGATTTAACGGTACCAGGCGTCCCGAAGGATGGGGCATCAGCATTGCCGGGCCTTCGCCTCGCCAAGAAACCACCTCTGCTTCATCCGTCAGAGAGGAGGCACCGTGCATCTCCCAAATGGCGGGTAATTCTACCTCGTACTCCGAAATCGGCTGAGTATCCAGCGAAAGTGGCTCTAAGTCGGAAGAGGATCCGATTGACGGCTCGGGAACGAATCCAACTGGTACCAACACGAGAGCTACTTCCTGCCGGTTCTCCAGATCCAGCAGGCGGTTAACCGAGCTGTCCACGAATCCGGCCACCACCTTAGCAGGTAGGCCATGCGCCGCGGCTATGGCTAAAGTGTTCGCCAGAATGGTTCCGCTGTCCCAATAGGAGTGGCGGTATTCCCGGGCCTGGTACTTACAGGCGTTCCGCCAAAATACATCGGTATAGAGGATTATGGCGGGAGCATGGGTCAAGCTCGGCTCGTTGCCACTGGCAGCCACCAGGGTTCCCCGATAGTCGCCCGGCCGTAGCCGGGTTAGGGACGGCCCTCCGGGATTATAGTGGTAGACTCCGGCTGCTAAACCAGGCAGGTCTCCACATACCACATAAAGCTCGATGTGGTACAGAGCACCGGTACAGGCCGCGGCACGAAACGGCATGGATCCCCAGGGGAAGTTCAACCTCTTGGTAATCCCAGCTGAGAAGTACAGAATGCTGCTCAAGGTGGTGATATCCAGTGTTCCGTCACTGACTGAGGGAATAACCTCCATGGAGATCGCGGATAGCGCGGGCACCACCGATGGCGATGCCTCAAACGGCAACGGAATCGGATCCAGGTCCGGGTATATTTTGAACAGCAGGGGTTGGCTCGACGGGTCAAAGGAGTGCCGAGGGTCCATCAGATTCCCGTGGGGGTGCTTGGTGCCGTTGTGGTAATACCAGGTGGCTTGAATTTCTCGATTTACCATAGGTTCCCCTGGTTCTCCTGCTGGCGTTCACCGAGCTATACTAGCATGGTTTCAATAGGGGTTCTCAAAGTGTAAATAGACTGGAGCAAGTTGGTCTATGGCGTACCAGTCTGCTACTTCTGCATCCTGGCAATAGGCCAAACGCTTGCCGATATCGCTGAGCAAGTTTCCGATTTCAACGCCCATGAATTTGGGAGAAAAGGGGGTCAGGGCATATTGGGCGTCACGGAGCTTAGCTGTCCCTCCATGGCGGTTATGTCGCTCTAGGTGCAGGAGGCCAACCGCCGCCTTGATCAGTCCATGGTAAAACAAGCGCAGGGGATACCCTTCGGGCAGCCAAAGTTCTTCCAGGGGAGTTCGCCCGATACGGGTGGGCGAAACTGATGCGCTCCGGCCTCGGCGGACACGAGATGCTCAATCTGTACGCCGAGGCGATAACTCGGATGCCGGAGAACCCGGGCATTCCCCAACTGTTCAGGAGCATCTTCAGCAACGCCTACCTGCCGTACCGAGACCCAGAGACGCTCCGCGCGTTCCTCAAGGTGATCGACGAGTTCAGCTACGACCACTCTGAGAGACTCGGCGACGCGTTCGAGTACCTGCTGTCCGTCCTCGGCTCGCAGGGCGACGCCGGACAGTTCCGCACCCCGCGCCACATCATCGACTTTATCGTCTCGGTTATCGACCCGAAGAAGGACGAGGTTGTCCTCGATCCAGCGTGCGGCACGGCCGGATTCCTCATCTCCTCGTACAAGCACATACTCGCCGTCAACACGGACGCCGACGGCGTCTCCACGCTGACGCCCGACGACAGGGCGCGGCTGGCGGACAACTTCCAGGGCTACGACATATCGCCCGACATGGTGCGGCTGTCGCTGGTCAACATGTATCTGCACGGCTTCGTCGCCCCGAATATCTTCGAGTACGACACGCTCACCAGCGACGACCGCTGGGACGACTTCGCCGACGTGATCCTGGCCAACCCGCCGTTCATGTCGCCGAAGGGCGGCATACGCCCGCACAATCGATTCTCCGTGCAGTCCCGGCGCAGCGAGGTGCTGTTCGTGGACTACATGGCCGAGCACCTGAACCCGTCGGGCCGCGCCGGAATCATCGTGCCAGAGGGCATCATCTTCCAGAGCCAGAACGCGCACAAGCAGCTCCGCGAGATGCTGGTAGAGGACTGCTTGGTGGCCGTGGTCTCGCTTCCCGCGGGCGTGTTCCAGCCTTACTCAGGAGTCAAGACATCCATCCTGATACTGGACAAGTCGCTGGCGCGGAGGACGGACCGGATCGGATTCTTCAAGGTCGAGAACGACGGCTACGACCTCGGCGCCCAGCGCCGTCCGATCGCGGAGAACGACCTGCCGCGGGTGCGGGAGGATCTCGCCGAGTACCTCCGCCGGCTACAGGCAGGGGAGTCCGTGGACGACTTCCAGCCGGAGCTGGGTCTGGTGGCAGCCAAGGCGAAGATTTCGGCTGATGGGGACTATGGGCTGAGCGGGGAGAGGTACTACACAGCTAAAGTTGGAAACAGCGATTACCCAATGGTACCACTGGGCGAAATTGCGGAACTGATCAGAGGAATCACATTTCGTAAGTCTGATCAACTCGAAGGAGCTACTCAAGATTCGTTGCTCGTGGCAACAACAAAGGCTTCCCAAGAATCAGGAATCGTTGAAGATGCCCTTTATCATATTCCACGTTCACTTTTGAAAGATGACCGCAAGCTACTGCAATCTGGAGACATTCTGATCTCAACAGCTAATAGCCTTCGGCTACTCGGAAGGACCACACATGTTCAAGAGGTCAGTCATCCAATGTCATTCGGGGCATTCATGTCAGTGATCCGACCAAGCGCAAGAGTCCTGGATGCGTATCTAATACATTGTCTTCGAACTGAGTTTGCCTACAACTTCTTTCTCAGGAATGCAAAGACCACAACCAATATCTCCAACCTCAACTTGAAAACTCTCGCGGATCTCCAAATCCCTTTGCCGCCGCTGGAGGTGCAGAAGGAGATCGCGGCGGAGATCGAGGGCTACCAGAAGGTCATCGACGGAGCGCGGGCGGTTGTTGAGAATTATCGACCACGGATCGCGATTGACCCGGAGTGGCCGGTGGTGGCAATCTCTGAGCTTTCAAAGCCTCAATATGGGTTCACCACAAGCGCCCAAGACCAAGGAGAAGCCAGATTCATTCGTATCACTGACATCTCCGAAAAGGGATTTCTCAACCATGATGAGCCTAAATTCATCGATCTGACGAGCCAGGCCGAGAAATCTCTGCTTGGAAGAGGCGATATTCTCGTCGCTCGAACTGGTGCGACATACGGCAAGACTGTGCTGTTCGACGATGACTATCCCGCCGTGTTCGCCTCCTACCTGATTCGCCTGCGTTTCCCATCACATCTGGTCGATCCCTACTTCTATTGGGCGTTCGCCCAAACCGAGTGTTACTGGACTCAGGCGAAGGCGTTAATGACCGGTGGAGGGCAGCCACAGTTCAATGGGAACGCCATCAAGCAGGTCAAGATCCCTCTCCCACCCCTTGAAACCCAGCAAGCCATCGTCGCCGAGATCGAGGCCGAGCAGGCTCTGGTCGATGCAAACCGTGAACTGATCGCCCGTTTCGAGCAGAAGATTCAGGACGCAGTGGGGCGGGTGTGGGGTGATTTGGCTGAATGAGTCCCACACAGTCCAACTCGCCATCAACTATATCATTCGGAAGAACATCACCCGTTGTGGCAATCCCTGGGAACATTGACACTGCAACTGCCCGGCTGACCGCTCTTGATTCTAAAGAAGGCGAGCCATACCGTTCTGACGCCTAAGGACTGGTGGTTCATTGTAGCCTTGGACTTCCTCACGGGGCCAGATATCCCGGAGCACATGTACCATAGATCTGCCTATAAGCATTGACTGAACCTCAACTGCAACCTCTGTATCCCACATTGGCCGTACTATGTCATTCATTTGGCCAGCAGGAACGGTTACAGAATGGGTCTGTTCTTTATCATCAACGATTCTGATAGTGTTTCTAGCAAGGTCTCGAGCATCTGCGTAGCGTAGCACGCCCTGAATCTCACGTATCACGGGATCCATTGACGGAGAACTGTCCCACGGCAACAGTGGGAACTGGTTTCTAGATCGGCTGATCTTTGCAGACCGTTGGTCTCCTTGTCTGACCACTGTGAAACCCACTTGCCGGACTCTTCGTCCATCTGGTGCTATCTGCTTGGCAAGTCCTAAGAAGTTACCCAAGTATGCCTGGTCTGGAATGTGCTGCTGTATCTCCGAAATCTCATTAAGATCATCAACTAGGTTCATCAACCACAAGAATTCATCCACCACTTCCGTTGTATCCAGTATCCTGGGAAGAGGAGGTTGATGGAGTGAACGACCGAGCTTCAATGTTACGGCAAAGCTTGCAGCTCTAGGTACGGAGATGAATGGCTGATGATTATCTTCAATACTCTTTCCTGGACGACCTCTCTCCCTAAACGGTCGATTGCTCCGTCGTTCGACAATTCTGTGCATCAACTTGATTGAGTAGTCAATACGATTGGAGAACTCATTGTAAGGTGTGAGGCCAAACCCCACGTTCTGGCCTGAGAGGCTCAACTGGATCTCATCGGCAGCGAGTTCTACTCCCCTCAACTCAAGGTGTCGCTGAAAGTTAGCCTGTTCCCAGACGTCACGCAGCTCATTGGCTATCTCCGGATGTGGGTCTCCGGCCAATGCCTTGCTCACTAGTTTCTCGGCAAGACGGAAGTCGTTGCAGTCCAGCGCCAGAGTCGCGGCGCTGCGGTGGAGAACAGACCAACCCAGTCCGCTCTGCGTGGAGAGGTTGTCGATTGCGGCCAGTTCGTTCTCCAGCCCCTGCTTGAAGTGAGCGGCGGCCTCCTCCGTATCGCCACGCATTCTAGCCATGAGGCCCTTAGCCGCGTAATCCATTGCAATGTGATGGTACTCTCTTGCCATACTCATTTTCTGGCGACCTCCGCAAGGGGAGTTCCAAATTCGACTACGATCACGACGGCCGGCTTTCCGGTCGTGTCAGACCGATCGGTCTGACGGAGTTTCAGATTTACCCGTCTTCTGATAACGCTCTCTGTTCCCTGCCGAATCCCTGACACTTCGAGCCTTCCTGTTCGCTCGAATATATCGTCAGACGGCTCTCCCAACCAGTAGTCGATTCCAGTGCCTTGACGAGATGCCTCAATCACAGCATAGCCGAGATCGTGAGTGGCGAGCAGTACTGCTATAGCTTCTGCGCCGTGTTTTGTAGCGTACCTGTGATCGGCCCACGCCCTGAGCGTCTGATCGGTGACCAGGGTCCACGTTAGCGAGTGGCTGCTGTTTTCGTCACCCCGGACGGTTAGCTCAACGCCAGGAGCGTGTCCCTGAGATTCAAGACATACACCCGCTCCCTCTGCGAGCATGTCTCCCAATGCTGGGGTGATAGCCGGGATCGAACCGTTACCCAACTCGTTCAAGTCAAGCATGAATCAGCGCCGCGCCGGTGGCCTGCAGGTGTTGAACACCCCATGTCGATCTGAGATTTGGTTGAAGCAGCAAGGATGTATGTCGTGGGCCGCATATGTGCAGGGCGCATCACTTTCCACTATCCGCAGCGCTCATTATACGGAAAGCGCCGGATAGGGCAAGCGAGCTGCCCGGCTGTACCGTTACTCCGACTGCGCCCATCTGAGACCATCAAGCGAACCCGACCTTTGGATGGTGGCCGCTCGCAGTTGCTCGTACTTGGCATAGACCCCGGAAGTTATCACATGGGCGTCGGAGTCGTTGACTCTGAGGGGGACGACCAGGCAGGTTTCTTGAAATCAGCAATTTGGAATTGGGGATTCGCAAGAGGCGTTCAGAAGGGATTGACGACAACGATCCCGTGATAAGACTGCCCTGAGTTTAGGTCTTCAGAAAAAATTCGCGCACACCCTGCCCTCTCAGCAGCGGCTATAATCAAGGCATCCCAGTATGAGATACGGTATCGAAGGAGCGTACTGATTGCCCGCCGGACCATAGCCAAATCGAGCGCCATGACTGGCAGGATGCCGATCAAGTTCACCGCCTCTCGCGCTTCTTCGGTTGAGAGCGGATTCTGAATGCGCTGTGTGACCACAGTGAAGAACTCGCCCAGCACCTGCACTGATATGACCGCCGTCTCGTCCTCGATGCCCGTCGTTAGCAACTCCTGCGCCTGTGACCGTTTCGATATGTCGCGGCGGTCGTACGCGTAAACCAAAACGTTCGTATCCATGAATGATCTAGCGGGCATGGAGCTCGTCCCTCGTCCACTCTCGGGGCCCCATATCGCGACTCAATCTCTCGAAGGACTCCCTCAGCCTGGCGACATGCTCCTCCCGTGCGGCAGCGTCGCTGTTGGCGACGGACGTCAGGTAGTCCCTGACCATCGCCGTCAGGGTTGTATCCTTATCAAGTGCGATTCTGCGGACCTTTTTCACGACTTCCTCGTCGATGCTCAAGGTGATGTTCATATCGGCCTCCGATCTCAACGACTGAGTGCGGCCCATAATAAGGGTCGTATTAGCAGAGCGTCAAGCACACGCGGTTTAGCCTCACAGAGACCAACATCCATCTGATACTATCGAGTGAATCCGATCTTTCGATGGTGGCCGCTCGCAGTTGCTCGTACTTGGCATAGACCCCGGAACTTACCACATGGGCGTCGGAGCCGTTGACTCCGAGGGCGACGACTACCTTCTGACCTTGTCCGAAGTCCTCAGCCCTCCACGCAAGGCGGATCTGGCCGAGCGACTTGGATGGCTTCACCGGCGCGTGGACGCGATCGTCGCCGACGTCAGGCCGGACGTCATCGCGATCGAGGCGCCCTTCGTGGCCCGAAACGTGAAGGCCGCAATCGCCGTCGGACAGGCGCAGGCTGTCGTGATGATCGCCGCCGCGTCACACGCGATTCCGGTGGCCAGCTATGCGCCGCGGGACGTCAAGAAGTCCATTACCGACCACGGCAACAGCTCCAAAGAGCAGGTCCAGGAGATGGTGCAGGCGCTGCTGGGACTCCCCGATCCGCTGGAGCAGACGGACAGGGCGGACGCCCTGGCCGTAGCGATCTGCCACATCAACGCCAGCCGAGTGTCAGACATCGAGATGTGGGAGTAGTCGATGGTCACGTCGCTGATCTCATCGGTGAGCGGGAAGCTCGTCGGGACCGGGGAGGACTGGGTTGACGTATCGGTGGGCGGTATCACGCTGCGTGTGGTTGTCCCGGACACGTCTGTTGACAGCTTCAGAAGTGTCGGAGAGCCGGTCATGCTCTTCACTTCGCTACAGGTGAGGGATGACAGTCTAATCCTCTACGGGTTTGCGGAGGAGGAGGAGCAGCAGACGTTTGCTACGCTGCTGAACGTCAGCGGAATCGGACCCCGCCTGGCGCTGGCGATGCTGGCCCGGTTCAGTCCGCAGGCACTGGCGCAGACCGTCGAGGCGGAGGACACCAGGGCGCTCTCGTCGGTTCCGGGCGTGGGACGCAGGACCGCCAGCCGAATCCTGCTCGAACTCAAGGGCAAGCTGGACCTCGCCTTCGCCGGAGGGCCTGCCGCGATCCGGGACGCGGACCTCGTCGACGCTCTCACCGCGTTGGGCTACGGCGACAGCGAGGCGCGAGCGGCGCTGTCGGCAACCGACCCGGAACAGTCCGACGAGGAGCGGATTCGCGCCGCCCTGGAACAGCTGGCCGCCGAGTAAGATGGCAGCCTCTCTGTACGATCCCTGGGCGGACATATACGACTCGGTTTATTCATACGTCCTGTCCGATGTCCCCTTCTACACGCGGACGGCGTTGGAGTCCGGAGGGCCGGTGTTGGAGCTGGGCGTCGGCACCGGAAGGGTGGCGATACCCACAGCCGAGACGGGAGTGGATGTCGTTGGGGTGGACAACTCCGGCGACATGCTGCGCGTGGCCCGACGTAAGGTCGAGTCGCTGGGTCCGGAAGCAGGATCTGTTGACCTGGTACTCGGCGACATGAGGGCGCTCAACCTTCGCGACGAACAGGGAGAGCCCCGGAAGTTTCCACTGGTGACGGTCCCGTTCAGGGGATTCCTGGCACTGATGACCGTGCAGGACCAGGTCCGCGCCTTGCGGGGAATCCGTCGACACCTCGCCGCGGACGGCAGGCTGGTATTCAGCATATTCGTCCCGGACCCGAACATGGCGCTCGAACAGAGCGACGTTCCGCGACACCTGACCGACGTCACAGACCCTGATTCGGGGGTGACCCGCATCCTCTACCAGCAGAGCAGCTACGACTGGCACAATCAGATCGTCTCGATCCGTATGATTATCGAGGAGCTCGACCCGCATGGGGTGGTCTCGCGCCGGATGTACCGAGACTACCAGCTACGCTACGCGCACCGATGGGAGATCCATCACCTGCTTCACAACTGCGGCTTCGAGGTCGAATCCCTCTACGGCGACTTCGACCTTTCGGAGTTCGACGAGAGTAGCACCGAGATGGTCTGGGTCGCTCGGAAGGGCACAGTGTAGATTGTCCCGGGTCGGATCGGTGTACAATATAATCCGGGGGAGTTGTGAGGTCGAAGGAAGAAAGCGGGTGCTGCACCGAAAAAGATGACCAGGTCGTCTATCAGGTCAGCGCCACGAATTAGCTGGAAACGTTTACATTGCCAGAGTTTCAGATAGTCTCCGACTTCGAGGCCACGGGCGATCAGCCGCAGGCTGTGGACCAGGTCGTGTCCGGCGTGGAGCGCGGGATGGTCCACCAGTCGTTGATTGGCGTTACCGGCAGCGGCAAGACGTTTACCATGGCCAACGTGATCGAGCGCGTTCAGCGCCCCACGCTGGTCATCGCGCACAACAAGACCCTGGCCGCGCAGTTGGCGACCGAATTCAAGGAGTTCTTCCCAAGCAACGCCGTCGAGTACTTCGTCAGCTACTACGACTACTATCAGCCGGAGGCGTACATTCCGCGCACCGACCTCTACATAGAGAAGGACGCCGACATCAACCAGGAGTTGGACAAGCTCCGCCATTCGGCGACGCGGGCGCTCCTGACCCGCCGCGACGTCCTGATCGTGGCCTCGGTCTCCTGCATTTTCGGCTTGGGGTCGCCTGAAGAGTACCAGGGCTTCATGGCCCACGTGCGCCGGGGAGAGATCCGCAGTCCGGCGCGGCTGTCCCGGCAGCTCATCGACATGCAGTACGAGAGGAACGACTTCGACCTCGCCCGCGGGCGGTTCCGGATCCGCGGCGACACCATGGAGATTCTGCCGGCGTATGAGACCGTCGGAGTGCGGATCGAGTTCTGGGGGGACGAGGTGGAGCGGATCGTAGAGCTCGACCCGCTGACCGGCGAGATACTATCCGATCGGAACAGTATCGAGATCTTCCCGGCCAAACACTTCGTCACCTCGCAGGAGCGGATGCTGGAGGCGCTTCACGGCATCGATCAGGAGCTCGGCGAGCAGCTGGAGATACTGAAACGGGAGGGCAAGCTGCTCGAAGCCCAACGCCTGGAGCAGCGGACCCGGTACGATGTCGAGATGATGCGCGAGACAGGGTACTGCGCGGGAGTTGAGAACTACTCCCGTCACCTGGGGGCGCGCGAGGCGGGCAGCACCCCGTACACCCTGCTGGACTACTTCCCGGAGGACTGCCTGCTGTTCATCGACGAATCGCACATGACGCTGCCGCAGATTCGGGGCATGTACAACGGCGATCGGGCGCGCAAGGAGGTTCTGGTCGAGTACGGGTTCCGCCTGCCCTCGGCGCTGGACAACCGGCCGCTGAACTTCGGCGAATTCGAGCGCTTCGTCAACCAGGCGGTGTACGTATCGGCCACGCCGGGTCCGTATGAGTACGAGCACTCTCAGCAGATGGTCGAGCAGGTCATCCGCCCGACCGGACTGACCGACCCGATCATCGACGTCAAGCCCACCGAGGGTCAGATCGACGATCTGCTGCACCAGATCAGGCTCAGGGTCGATCGGGGCGAGCGTTGCCTGGTCACCACCCTGACCAAACGGATGGCCGAGGAGCTGGCGGACTACCTCCGGGAGATGGGCGTTCGCACACACTACCTGCACTCGGAGATCGACACGCTCGAACGCAGCGAGATACTCCGCGACCTGCGCCTGGGCGTGTACGACGTCATCGTCGGCATCAACCTGCTCAGAGAGGGGCTGGATCTTCCGGAGGTCAGCCTTGTCGCCATACTGGACGCGGACAAGGAAGGCTACCTCAGATCGACGACGTCACTCGTGCAGACGATCGGGCGGGCCTCCCGTCACGTTCAGGGCTATGTGGTGATGTACGCCGATCGCGTCACCGATTCCATGAAGCGGGCAATCGACGAGACCGAGCGGCGCCGAGAAATTCAGCAGGTGTACAATCGTGAGAACGGAATCACGCCACAGAGCATCCAGAAGACGATTCATGACATAACCGAGCGGGTGCGGGCTATCGCCGAAACTCCGGAAACCTACACGGTTGACTCATCGGACATGCCCAAAGACGATATACTCAGACTGATCAAGGACCTCGAATCGCAGATGAAGACGGCATCCAGGTCGTTGGAGTTCGAAAAGGCTGCGCTGCTCCGCGACCAGATAACGGACCTCAGAAAGGTCATGGTGGAGTAGTCCGCACGCCCGAAGAGGCGTCCGGACATTGGTTAGCTTCGTATTCTTATAGTGTAGTATAGGGCCAGTCACCCCGCGCTTATCCGGGAGGCCGATGTTGCGGTGGTACGGAATCATCCTGGGGTTCATCTCCATCTTCGCGTTCGGAGTCGCCTGTGACTCCGACGTGGGAGAAGGCCGTGCGACTCTGCCCGAGGGCATGGAGACCCAGCTCGTCCCGGACGCGGAGTTCCCGGTTTACATGTACTTCCGTCCGGCGACTCCGGTGAATATCGCCGTTGCGCGGTTCCTGCCTTCCGACGCGCCTGAGCTGCCGCCCGAGACGCCAGACGGCGTTCCGGTGACACCTGAGAGCGTTCCGGTATCCGGGGCCTCCTTCATACTTGCCGGTCCGGAGCAGTTCGCCGGCACTCTGGAGTTCCCCACTGAAGAAGACGCGCAGACCGCGTTCGACCTCTACCAGCATCTCACCGCCGACGGACTGACAATGACGCACATCGCCACCACCACAGTCCACGTGGTCCGCGGTGATACGGAGTGGACAGCCAGGGTGCTGCTCAGCTTCGAGTCAGAGACCCGGGCCCCGCTCAACGAGACCAACCCCAGGGCGTGGAACCTCGTGACCAACCTTCCGATCTCGGAAGATGATCCTCCCGTGGCGGCCGGGATCATCCCTATCGACAACGAGATGGTGCAATGGCTCGCACAGACGGCCGGCATCGGTGTTGAAGGGCTCGAAACAGCGTATGAGATGGTCATGGTAGAGACGGTTGCATACGCGGTCTATGCCGCCCTTCCTGAAGACATCCCATCCCAGATCGACGTCCAATTCCTCAACGATACGAGCACCGGAATCGTGCTGGTCAGCGGCACAAACTATCCCGGAGTCGCAGTCGCCTTCCTGGTCCGTTCAATTGCGAGCAAACTTGGAATGGACACGATCGACATCGGAAACACCAACGCGCGTTATCTGAGACTCGAGGATGCCCACCTGATCCTCAAAAACAAGGGCAGCCTGGTCTATGCGACCGTCTCCGGGACCAGACTGCACGCCGAGGAGCTGATGCTCCGAGCGCTCACTGAGTGAGCCAGTCCATACAGAAACGCGGTACTTCCAGTCAGTCACTCTTTTGACAGCAGCCAGCCCCACGGCTACAATCTGGACAGATCACAAATTGACACGGTGGAGGGTACGAAATGACCATACAATCTACACTGACTGCTGATGAGGTATATGAGGCCCTCCGGGACGTGTACGATCCTGAGATCCCCGTCAACATTGTCGATCTGGGACTGGTCTACGGCGTTGACGTCGACTCGGGCAACGTGGACGTGAAGATGACCCTCACGTTCGCGGGTTGCGGTATGGGACCGTACATCGCCCAGCAGGCCGAGTGGCGCATCGCCGAGATCGACAGCGTCGAGGACGTGAACGTCGAGCTGACCTTCGACCCCCCCTGGACTCCCGACCTGATCACGGACGAGGGCAAGAAGCTGCTCGGTCTGGACTAGGGCTGAACGGCTCGATCTCAGACCGGGGCGTGCGGGAAGCCCGACAGAGGGCGACCGTGTCCTGTCGCATAACGAAATAGACAACTGCAAGGGGCGGCTCGAGATGTCGGGCCGCCCCTGCGCTTTTGACAACCCCGAACGGCACAGGAGATTTCCATGAACCCCCAGCAGCAGGCGCAGGCAAGGGCCAAAGTAGAGGCCATGCGCCGGCAGTTCGAGCAGAAGCGCGCGGTCTCCGAGACGCTGTCACAGATCAAGCACAAGGTTGGGGTGTACAGCGGCAAGGGCGGGGTCGGGAAGACCACCGTGGCCGTGAATCTGGCCGTGACTCTCGCCAACGACGGCGCCAGTGTAGGCATCTTGGACGTCGATATCGACTGTCCCAACGTCATACGCGCCATGAAGGTCGCCGAGGCGCCCCTGGTCGGCGAAGACCGCAAAATGATCCCGCCGCAACGCTTCGGAGTCAAGGTGATGTCAATGGGCTTCTTCCAGCAGGATGAGGAGGAGGCCATCATATGGCGCGGCCCCATGATCCATAACGCCATCAATCAGCTGCTGCAATCGACAGACTGGGGGAAGCTCGACTACCTGGTGATCGACCTTCCTCCCGGCACATCCGACGCGCCCCTGACTGTGATGCAGTCGATGGACATGGACGGATTTGTGGTAGTGACCACACCCCAGGAGCTCGCGAAGATCGACGCCATTCGCTCCGTGAACATGATCAAGAAGCTGCACATCGACGTCCTGGGCGTGGTTGAGAACTTCTCGGGCGAAATCTTCGGATCGGGCGCCGGGGAGGAGCTCGCCAAACACCTCGACATACCATTCCTCGGCCGGATCGAGATGCGGGCCGACTACCGGGACACGTCGAAGCCCACTGTGCTCAACAACAACTCGGTGCTACGCGAGTATCGCCGAATCGCTGAAGGAGTCGGGGCCACGCTCGTAGCGGTTGGGTAGTTCGTATCAACTCATACACCCGACCGCAACCACAAAACAACACCGAACACGTACACTGCCAACCCAACCAGCACCGGACGCTATCGAAGGCAAAACAACGAACGCCGCGCCGGCGATCGCACTCTCCGTCAAAACGCCCATCGGTCGAGGCTGTCCGTTTACGTAAACGAATCAGGGGCGTCCCACAAGAACGGGGACACCCCTGATGACGTTCGACAGTCCGGTGGAGAGGCTAGCCGGCTCTCTCAGGCAGCGCGGCGACCGCGTAACCAGGTGTTGTGCGCTGGCCTTCGTGGGTCTCCAGCCAGATCTCGCACTCGACGATATTCTCGTCTTCCTGCCGGTACTTCTTCTTGATCACGCCCTTGGCGAACACCGGAGTGCCGGGGACATCCATGCCCCGGTACTGGACGCTCAGCTTCTTCAACGTGCCCCACTCGCCGATCCAATCGGTCATGACCTGGCCGAGGAAGGCGTTCTTGAGCGCCCCGTGCAGGATGACGTCCGGGAGACCGTTGTTCTTGGCGAAGTTCAGGTCGTAGTGGATCTGGTAGTAGTCCCCCGATGCCCCCGCGTACATCACGAGCTGCTGGGTCGTCGGGTCCTTGCGGAGCGTCGGAATGTCCATTCCCTCTTCCACATCGTCAAAATACACCTGGTCCGCCATGAATGATCTCTCCTGAGTTGTCATCAATCCTGAGCTCCGGCTGCCGGTGCTACTCCTCGGGAGGCTGGTAGCCGATGCCTGTGGTCCTCTGAATCGCCACCGTCGCGTCAAACTGGTTCACGTACCTGGTCTCGCGCTGGATGAACAGCATGTTGCCAAGTCTTCCGGCGCGTTCGAAGATGTTGGATATCTTCGTGGTCACGGTGATCCTGTCGCCTGGGCGGACGGGCTCGTAATACTCCCACTCGCTGCCGCCGTCGAGGTTCGCCGAGTACGGGCTTTTGACGTCCACCTTCATCGGCCCCGACCTGAACAAGCGGAAGAAGGTCGGAGGGGCGATCAGTCCGCCGTACCTGGACTGTCGAGCGGCCTCGTCGTCGCTGTAGATCGGGTTGGTGTCGCCGATCGCCCGCGCAAACTTGAGGATCGCGCCCTTCTCGACGTCATTGGTGTACGGTTCGGACTCTACCCCAATAGCCGCCCTCATCTCAGGGGTTATAGCCGATTCCTGGGTCATTCCACCCGCTCCCAAAGCCGCTGAACGGCTCGCAAAAATCTGGGCCAAGTGTAAGACGGGGGTAGTCGAGTGTCAAGAAGACCCAAACGTCCGCCGGGGCTTTTTCAAAGTCGGTCTGACCGGGGAAGATGCCGCGCGTCTATAGTCCTCGCCCGTGGTCGTCGGGCAACGTTCACCGCCGACCGCGTCTGTTGTATTCTTGTTGATGATTAGTGATTAGGGACTTGACCTCACCGATGGACGACCCGGTCTTCAGCCTTCAGGCGACCGACGGCGGCGCCCGCGCAGGCGTGCTGCGCACGGCGCACGGCGACCTGCCCACACCCCTCTTCATGCCCGTCGCGACGCAGGGAGCGGTGAAGGCGCTCGACCCGGCCGATCTCAGGACCGTGGGCGCGGACATCGTGCTTGGCAACGCCTACCACCTGTACCTCCGTCCCGGCACCGCGCTGATCGAGCGGTTCGGCGGGCTTCACTGTTTCATGGGATGGGACCTCCCGATTCTCACGGACAGCGGAGGATTCCAGGGTTTCAGCCTCAGTCATCTGCGCAAAATCGACGAAGACGGCATCCTGTTCAAATCGCACATCGACGGGTCGCCGCACATGTTCACCCCCGAGTCGACCATCGAGGCCGAGGAGCAAATAGGCGCGGACATCATCATGCCGCTCGATATGTGCGTCGCGGCCGATTCAACTCGGGAGGAGGTCGAGGAGGCGCTGGAGCGGACGACCCGCTGGGAGACACGCTGCCGGAGAGCGCATACCCGCAATGACCAGCTGCTGTTCGGCATTGTCCAGGGTGGCATGTACGAGGACCTCAGACGGCGTTCAGCAGAAGAGATCGTGTCGCTCGACTTTCCGGGCTACGCACTCGGAGGGCTGAGCGTCGGCGAGACGAAACAGGAGATGTACCACATTACGGAGATGGCGGCCAGCCTGCTGCCGGTGCGCGCCCCGCGATACCTGATGGGCGTCGGCTCTCCGGAGGACCTCGTCGAAAGCGTCGCGCGAGGGATCGACATGTTCGACTGCGTGCTGCCCACCAGGATCGCCCGCAACGGCGCGCTGTTCTCCGGTGAGGGACGCATCAACATCTACGCCGCCCCACACCGCGAACGGGACGAGGCTGTAGAGCCGGGCTGTGACTGCTACACCTGCCGGACGTTCTCGGCAGCATACCTGCACCACTTGTTCAAGTCCAAAGAGCTGCTCGCCTACCGGCTGGCAACCATCCACAACCTGCATTTTGTGCTCCGAATGATGCGCGAGATGCGCGAGGCGGTGGTCGCCGGTTCGTTCCAGGAGTACAGGGAGGCGTTCCACATGCGCTTCACCCCGCCGGACCAGCGTGTTCGCAGAGAGCAGCGGCTGAAGTGGCTCAGCGCCCAGGGCCGACCGGGAGTCGAATGATGGTGGAGGCAGTCCAATGTGCGGACGTTTTGCGCTGATCGATTGGGACGGCATCGCGCAGCGGTTCCTACTCTCTGATGCGGAGTTCGCTCTCTTGCTGGAGCGGTTCGAGGAAGCCGGCGGGTCCCGGGGTCCGAGGTACAACATCGCCCCGACTCAGGAGGTTCTCACGGTGACCAACGACGGGGACCACAACCGCGCTGAGATGATGCGCTGGGGACTGGTCCCATCCTGGGCCAGGGACCCAAAGATCGGCAGCAGGATGATTAACGCCCGCTCCGAGACGCTGGCCGAGCGTCCGAGCTTCCGGGTCTCGTTCCGGCGACGCCGATGCCTGGTGGTCGCGGACAGCTTCTACGAGTGGAGGCGGGACGGCAAACGGCGCACGCCGATGCGGATTGGCCTGAAGTCGGGAGAGGTGTTCGCGTTCGCGGGACTGTGGGAGACGTGGAGGCGGACGGACGGCGGCACGATACTGTCCTGCGCCATAATCACCACCGAGGCGAACGAGCTGGTGGCGCCGGTCCACGACCGGATGCCGGTCATTCTGGACCCCGAAGCGGAGTCCATATGGCTCGACAGGGAGATCGAAGATACATCGCTGCTGTCCGAGCTCCTGACGCCCTTCCCCTCGGAGCTGATGACCGCCTACGAAGTATCGCGAGCGGTGAACTCCACCGCCAACGACGGCCCGGAGTGCATCGTTCCCGCCGCCAGGCTACTGTGAAGGGGAACGTAGGCCAGTCTAGGGCGGGCGCGGGTATGACATAAGGGGCGCTAGTAGAACGTGCAGCCGATGCCGTGGTAGCCGATCGTCACTTCGCCGTCCTCGACAACGACCGGCGTGATCTTGTCGCCCCCGGTGAGATCCTCTACTTCCGGCCACCTTTCGGGGTGATCCCCAAGGTCAACCTCTTCGTAGGTCGTGCCCTTCTCGTCCAGCTCCATCTTGACAGAGACGCAGATGGTGCATTCGGGATGTGTGTAGATGACTACTCCGTCACTCGCCACGGGTCGCGCCTCTATCCGTAGCAGCCGATGCCGTTGAAGCCGACGGTGACCTCGTCGCCGTCGATCATCACCGGGCTGATGCGCTGGCCGTCGGTGTGAGGCAGCACTTCCGGCCACCGGTCAGGATACAGCGACAGGTTGACCTCTTCGTACTCGATGCCGTCCCTGGCAAGCTGCTCTTTGAGCATGTCGGTGTAGCCGCAGCCGAGCGTTGAGTAAACCGTGACCGTCTTGTTGGTTGTGCTCATCGGTCCTCCGGGTATGTGGTGGTGTCCAGTCGGATTTTCGCTGAATTCACGCCGGCACAAGCTAGGAAGGGCGTTCCCGACGCTCGATCTCGCGCTCCTCGGCCTTGTGGCGGAGCACTCGACCCTTGTCCGGGTGCGGGTCCTTGACCAGACCGTACATCTCCAAGCCTTCGTGGTCCTCGGGCAGGTACTCCGTGATCGGCAGGCCCTCCTTGTCCACGAACAGCAGGCAGTGACAATACTTGTATATCTGCATGTCGTCACACGCGCAGATCCACGTCCGGTGCTTGATCTCTTCGACCTTGTCCGGATAGAAGCGGCATGGGCACAGCGGCCGCCCGATCTCATCTACGTTCTGCGCCAGACCCAGGACGACGGCGTCGGTAACGCCCTCTCCGGGGTGTGTGTACGTGCCCGACTTCTCGGTGAACTTCTCCACGAAGCGACGCATGCGCTGCATCGCTTTTTCGCTGGGCTGTTCTCTCAATGTTCTGCTCCTGTAGCCCCGGTTGGGCGCGGTGGGAAGCGATCATACCCGTAAACCGGGGCATTGATCGCTCAACGTCTCATGTTGTGCCGTGTACTCCCACCGGTCTTGATTCTACGTTAAATGCTGACTGGTCGGGTGTCAAATAGATGTGGCTGCCGCGTGTACTCTCAAAGGTGGGCGGTGTAAGCTCATGGGCAGGACTCTCGCGATCAGGAGCTATCCCGATGAACAGGTACTTCCGTTTCCACACATTGGACATGCAGCAACGACAGGCGGCGCTGGACCGTCTCGAACGGCTGACCGAGCTGCCGCTGCTGCTGCTGTCGTTCGCGATGGTCCCGCTCCTGCTGGGCCCGATTCTGTGGGATCTGTCGGAGACGGAGGACATCGTCTTCCTGACCCTGGACGGGTTCATCTGGGCGGTGTTCGCCGCGGACCTGGTGTCCAAGCTCGCGGTCGCGCCAAGGCGGCTCACCTACGCCAAAGAACACTGGCTGGACGTTCTGATCGTGGCTCTCCCATTCTTCCGTCCCCTCAGACTCGTGCGACTTGTGGTTTTCGGGTTCAGGGGAGTGTACGGCATCCGGCGGCTGGTGAACATCGACTTTCTGCTCGTTTACGGGATCGGCCTCGTGATCATCGCCGCGACAGTGGTGACCGCCGCGGAGCAGGGGCAAGATACGATCGACAACTTTGCGGACGCGATGTGGTGGTCGGTCGTAACGGTAACGACCGTGGGGTACGGGGACGTCACCCCCACCACGACGGTCGGACGCACCATGGCAGTCTTCCTCATGTGTGGCGGAATCGGGCTTTTCGGCGCCTTGACGGCGAACCTAGCGTCTGCCATCGTGAGGTCCGAGGATAGGGTCGCGGGAAATGTGGACCTACTGCTGGAGGAGGTCCGATCGCTGCGCCGGCAGGTCGGCGGGCTGGGGGAGACGACGGCCGCCGTGGTCGAACGCCTGGATGAGACGCGGGAGACGCGGGGGTTTTCATTGCCGGATGCCGCGAATATAATTCGAGGGCGTTTGACAAGGCTGACCAACCTGTTCAGACGCGGCCAACCGAGGAGTGTCGAAGCCGAACCGAGAGGAGAGCAGATGCCCGACGCACAGACCTTCCGCCAAGCATGGGGGAAATTCGCCACCGGCGTTTCCGTAATTACGACCGTCCATGCCGATGGCGAAGTCCACGGGATGACGGCCAACGGGATCAATTCGGTCTCGCTCGATCCCCTGCTTGTCCTGGTCTGCGCCGGTCACACCACCACGTCTTACCCGATGATAAAGGAGACTCAACGGTTCGCGATCAACATACTCGCTGAGGAGCAGCAGCCTATCGCGGAGTACTATGCGCGCCCCACGAACCAGAAGACCGGCGACCTCGCGGTGTCGTTCTCCCGGACCGACCGGGGAGCGGCCACGGTGGACGGCAGCCTCGCGCACATGGACTGCAAAGTGGTGACCGAGCACGTAGCCGGAGACCATACGATCTTCATAGCCGAAGTCGAAGAGGTCGAGGTCGGCGAGGGCAGACCGCTGCTCTACTTCGAGGGCCGGTTCAGTCAGTTGGCTGGGGAGTAAGCAGAGGGGTATTCCCACCGGTCACTGACCACCAGCCACTGCCGCAGGAGAGTGCTCAAGAGACCGTATCCACATGCGGGTACCTGACTATCCGCCGGTCGGAGCTGACCAGCGCGCACCCACTCAAGCGTCGAGGGTTGCCATCAATCATATGCAAGCCGGCCGTTTCGTTGTAGGTGATGAAACGGAACCGCCGTGGGTTCTGCGCAAACACTAGAGTGGGACGGCGCATGTCGCCCGATCCCACTCCGTTCCAGACCCAGTTTTGACTGCTAACGGAACAGGTAGGAGATCTCAATCCCGTCCTCTGTCCTGGAGAGGACCCGGAAGACCAGGAAGTGGCCTTCAAGCCCCTCTCTAGCCTTCACCAAGTACACGCTGCCCTCCCGGAGTTCAACGTAGTCTCGTGTGTAGCCGAAGGGCACGATCTGGATGTCTTCCAGGGGCCTGGAGCCCTGGTCGCCCAAGTCCACCAGCCCCCGCTGTCCCTCCTTGCAGGCGCACACATCGCCTCGGAAGCGGTCTCCCTCGGGGGAGTGGTGCAACCAGGTCTCGAAGACAAAGTCCCCGAGGACTTGGTCTCGGAACGTCAGACCGAGTGCTCCGTAGAAGGAACCATAGTCCCTCAAGAGAACGGTACCCGACTTATCGTCCGGGATCTCAAAAAGCTCAGCCGTGTGGGAGGTCTCCCTTCCTGCCCGCACCAGAATGCGCTCCTCGTCTTGGTTTAGATCGAATTGACGGTTGGGGTTGAGATAGAACCTGACCGTGTATGGGATGAACCCGTCTTTGGTGACAAGAAGCTTCCAGAGGATGCCCTCGTACACCTCCAGGCGGAAGGACCCGTCCTCCCGGGTCTGGGCCTCGAATCCGCCGGGCTCCACTTTCACCGTCGCGCCCGCGATGGGGTCGCCGCCCCCGAACGTCACTGCCCGGCCCGCCAGCACGCCGGTCCGCTTGGGCACAAGCTGCACGGTCCTGCCGGAGGGGGAGACCGAATGGATCTCCCAGGCTGTGTCGATGCCGATGAGGACCGCCTGGAAGGCTTGCTGCACCTCTCCTACGACATCATCCTCGAATAGCCCATCCTGATCGAGGTCCTGGAGGACCTGGAGAGCGTGGAGTCCGTCGAACCGCACGGCAGCAGACGTGGGTTGCAGAATAAAGAGGTCTCCGGTATCGGGGAGCTCCCCGACGCGCAGACTTTCGTTCCTGATGTCAGCGTGTACCCAGAAGCCGCTCACCTCTCGAGAGTTATACATCTCGTCGACGGCCTCCCAATCTTCGAGTTCCTCAAGCTCTCGGAGACGCCTCCTCTCGGCTTCCGACCAGGGCTGGTATTGGGGGTTGATGTTGGCGGACATGCGCACCGGTAGACGCGTCTCCTCGCCGTCGTACTCCAAGGAAAGCGTTGCCTCAACGTTCGCGCAGCAGTCGATGAAGGGCTGACTTACCGGGTCAGCAAGCGACCCGTCCGCGGTCGTGCCCACGTACAGCGTTCCCCAGAAACCGCCTCCGCGCTGGAGATCCTCGTTCGTCACGGTCACATCGACCATGACGGCGAGCGTTCTTCCGTCCCCCAGGTCTGCGAGGCCGTACTGGGCCTCGCCCGCAGCCTCCGGAGCGCCGGTCAGGCCATCCGGCTTGTTCTCGCTGAGCTGAATGCTGAATTGCGGGGAGTATACGCGGAGAAACCGCTCCATGTTATGCAGCGTCTCGTCACGCATGGCGACGGACACACGCGGGTCCGGCGTAGCGGTAGGTGTCGGCGTGCTTGTGGGAGTTGGTGTGGGGGTAGGCACTGGCGTGAGCGTGGGAGTTGGCGTGGGGGTAGGTACTGACGTGAGCGTGGGGGTTGGCGTGCTTGTGGGAGTCGGCGTGGGGGTAGGCGTCGGAGGAAGAGGCGTCGGCGTGCTTGTGGGAGTCGGCGTGGGGGTAGGTACTGACGTGAGCGTCGGTGTTGATGTAGCTAGTGGAGCACGAGTGCTGGTCGGCTGCACAGTAACCGTGGCTTCCGGCCGGTCGACACATGCCGACAGTAACGTCAACACCAGCAAGCACAATAAGCCACTCACCGCGATCGCTGGGGAGGCTCTTCGCACTCTCATAACGCCACGATGTGCCGACATTATCATGCTCTCTCTCAATACCGACTGGAGGCAGTATAGCCTACAACGGAACGGAACGCCCTATTGGATTCTGCCTGCTCCAGCGTACCCAAGCCGGACTTCCTTGACAATGCGGATTTGCCGTTGCTACGATTCGACTGCCAATCAACCCTTCCTGTCCCATGACGCGCTTGCAGAACTTCCCCTTGCGATAGCCGCGTCCCGCCCAATGGTCGCCAACAGTCCCCGCGTGGCGGGCGACACCGGCGCCGAGCGTGGAGGACAGGTGATGGAGGACTGTGGAGTTGTCCCACGTAACGTGTCTGCGCTGCCGTGGGTGTGACAGGGAGTACCCCGTCGAAGCCCTGAACGCGTGCGACTTCTGCTTTGGCCCGCTGGAAGTGGAGTACGACTACGCCAGCATCGCCGAAGCGGTCAGCCGCGAGAGCATTGCGGAGGGGCCGCTGACGATTTGGAGGTATCACGACTTCCTCCCGGTGGAAGCGGACCGCGCTCTCGACATGGGCACCGGCTTCACACCGCTGATCCATGCCAAGAACCTCGGACGAAAACTCGGCCTCGACAACCTCTACATCAAGAACGACAGCGTCAACCCGACTTTCTCCTTCAAAGACAGGGTTGTTTCCGTCGCGGCGGCGAAGGCGCTGGAGTTCGAATTCGACACACTGGCCTGCGCGTCCACCGGGAACCTGATGGGGTCCGTCGCCGCGCACGGCGCGAAGGCGGGCGTGCCGACGATGGTATTCTTCCCCAGCAATCTGGAGAAGGGAAAGGTGCTGGGCGCCGGTATCTACGGCGCGACGCTCATCGCCGTCGATGGCACTTACGACCAGGTGAACCGCCTGTGCAGCGAGCTCGCCGACAACCACCGATGGGCGTTCGTGAACGTCAACATGAGGCCGTACTACGCCGAGGGCAGCAAGACGCTCGGCTACGAGGTCGCCGAACAGCTCGGATGGCAGGCGCCCGACCATTGCGTGGTGCCCGGAGCTTCCGGAGAGCTGTTCACGAAGATACACAAGGGCATCACCGAGATGTCAGACGTGGGACTGATCGGCGAGGTCGGCACCCACATGCACATCGCACAGGCAGAAGGATGCGCGCCGATCGTCCAGGCATACGAGCGGGGCGAGACGCAGGTCCGTCCGGTCCGTCCGGACACGATCGCCAAGTCTCTCGCCATCGGCAATCCGGCGTCGGGGCCGTTCGCGCTCAGGACCATCGAGGAGTCTGACGGCTCAGGCGTAATCGCCCTGGAGAGCGAGGTGGTTGACGGGATCATACTGCTGGCCGAGACCGAGGGCATATTCACCGAAACCGCCGGAGGCGTGGTCATCTCCGGGCTGAAGCGACTCGTGGAGAGGGGCGCGATAAAGCCGGACGAGCTGACGGTGGCATACATTACAGGAAACGGCCTCAAGACGCTGGAGGCGGTGGAGCCGGCCGTTCAGACCGTCGAGATCGCCCCGACGTACAGCTCATTTGAAGAAGCGATGGCGGCAAGGCAGCGCTAGGGACAAGGATGGCGTGGAATGGCGACGAGACGTGTCAAGTTCACCTTTCCGACCGAACTGGTGACAGACCCGATAATCTATGAGCTGGGACACCGGTTCAAAGTTGTGACGAACATCCGCCGGGCGGACGTCCGCGATGACATGGGCTGGGTCGTGCTGGAGCTGGAGGGGTCCGAGGACGAGGTTGCCAACAGCCTCGAGTGGGTCACGTCCACCGGTGTTCGAGTCGATCCGGTCAGCGGAGACGTGATCGAAGGATAGGACCTGTCCCGCCGCAACAGTGTGGGATAGGGCTACAGACCCGGTTAAAGAACTCTGGAGGGGGCTTTGCGCCAAAAGTCTCAAATTCGAGCGACTTTTGATTCAAACCCGGATCCTGAATCAAAGGTCTGCTGACGGCGGCTATCGACTAATTTGCGGGTTATCAGATGTCACCCGCCGGAAACATGTGGGTTTCACCTGAATTTTCATTCTTCCGTACTACCCTACTGATCCACGCTCTGCGGACAGCCCAGCCGGTCCAGTTAGTCGCCTCTGCACGGCCCGGTACGGGCATAGGGATGCTTTGTACATAAATTCTCTGATAATAGGGCTTGTTGGGGGAATTATATCGCAGGCTACCCAAAACCGCTTGACTCCCTGATACCCCCTAACCAAGGGACTTTGCTCATGACCTCAATCAGACGGTAACTGTGATGGATAACAACACAACTACCCAGCGGCCTGTCTAATCCTGGAGCCTCGCAGACGCAGCGAGCGCACTCTGCTCGCCGTGATACAGCAGGCATACGTGGAGGGTGTGTCGACAGGCGCGTGGACGACCCCGTATCGGGTATGGGGCAGGCGGGCAACCTGACCGCGGGTGAAGGCGAGACCACCTCCGCGATCCGGCGCCGTCCGGGCACCGTGGCCCAGCCCCTGGGCAGGAGCCTCGTCGTCACCCGGTCATCCACAGTTTCCCGTATCTTCCACCAGTGGTCGCCTGACGCGATCCATCGAACGCCATCCACGGGATCCGCTCGCGGTCGCAGATGGCCACCTGTGTGTGGCTGGGTCATCCCCCGGGTCAGATATGACTGTACAGGCGTCGTGGCCCATGGCCGGCATTTGTCGTGGATGCAGGCCGAAACCGCCGCCTTCGGGTATAGCGCGCGTCGTTCGATGCCACACAATCGCCATCAAGCCGCGATGTGGAGGACAACGGGAGAAAAGAACCTTGGGAGTTGTCCGTTTTCTCCGCTCCCTGAGCGTTGAGGAAGCGCGGGAAGCTGACCGATATGGTGTCGACCGGACGCTTCAGGGCGGCGAGTGAGAGCAGGGACTGAACAGAGATGAGTCTACCTTGGCTTGGCTCCCTGACGGGCAGTGGTCCAGGGCGTGCGGATGAATCGGCGACCCAGCCCACGCTCGATCTCACGCCACTTCTTCTCCTCGTCTGAAGTGACGAATGTAACCGCCTCGCCGGCGCGCCCCATGCGGCCGGTCCGACCAACCCGGTGTGTAAAGAGCAGCTCCGAGTCCGGCAGATCGTAGTTGATGACATGCCCGATTCCCTCGATGTCCAGGCCGCGCGCTGCCACGTTCGTCGCCACCAGCACCGACGTGTCGCCCGCTCGAAAGTCGTTCATCACGTGTTCGCGCGCGTTCTGGCTCAGGTTGCCCTGGAGCGCCCCCACAGGATACCCCAGCACTTCGAGCTGTCTTGCGAGCTTCCTCACGCCGCGCTTGGTCCGGCCGAACACGATCACCGGACCGTCGCTACGCTCATCCAGCAGCGTTCGCAGCGCGTCGATCTTGTCTTCGATACGGATCGAGTAGACCAAGTGATGCACCGACGGCAGCGTCCGCAGATCAGCGTCCACCTCCACACTGACGGGATTGCGCAGGTGGCTCCTGGCGGTCTTCGCCACCCACTCCGGCATGGTTGCCGAGAAGAGCGCGGTCTGACGCTCGGACGGCGTGCCGCTGAGAATAGCCTCGACGTCGCGCGCGAATCCCCTGTCCAGCATCTCGTCCGCCTCGTCCAGGACGAGGAATCTCACTGATCTCAGATCCAGTGTGCCCCGTCGCAGGTGGTCCAGTGTACGCCCAGGCGTCCCGATGACGATGTGCGCCCCGCTCTCCAATGCCGCGTACTCCGGTCTCAACGACCTCCCGCCGTAGAGCAATGTCACTCGCAGTCGATGCGGCGAAGCCAGGGCCTCTGTTACCCCAGCGACCTGGATGGCCAACTCCCGGGTGGGCACAAGCACGAGCGCCTGGACCTTCCGAACCGACCGGTCGCAGCGCTCCACCATCGGAATCGAGAAAGCCAGTGTCTTGCCTGAGCCGGTACGCGCTTGCCCAATCAGGTCCCGTCGATGGAGAAGGTGGGGAATGGACCTGGACTGGATCGACGTGGGTTCTGTTATGTCCATCCTGGCAATCGCCGCCTTGGTGGCGTCGTTCATCGGGATGTCGGGAAACACGTGGCTCGCGGCGCCCGAATCGCGTTCGGTCTTGCGGTCTGCCGCCGCGGGGTGATCCCGCCGGCTTCTGAAGCAAGGATGACAGTACACGGGCCTGTCGGGACTCGGACGAAACGAGACAGTGGCTGGCCTGCGGCAGTCAGCGCAGACGACATCGTGACGTTGTCTGCGCCGGGTCGGACGGCGGAGGGGTGTTGGGGGTGCGGAGGGCATACGTAGAGAGTCTTCCCTGGTCTGATTGGAGTGAGACAGTGGCGAGGCGCGTGCTCGGAGAGACGAGAAAGCGAGGATGTCGATAGCCAGATGACGCTCGATCCTAGGAGCCCCGGTTCACTCTAGCAGACTCCACAGGGACGATTCCAACTCATAGGGCCTTGAGCTCGACTTTGTACATTCATGCCGTGTAGGTCAGCGATTCCATGAATCTGTTGAGCAGCGGCGTTGGGAGTTCTCGCATATCGGGTTTCTGCGGCGCGTACAGAAAGTCTCTGAAGCACTCCACAGGTGACGACGCACCAAAGCGATCACATCGACGAAAGTCGGCACCGACTTGACATACCAGGCCGCTGATCGTGGAGTCGCCAGCCGTCGATCCCCCAGCAGGTGGGCTGCGAGGGTTATCCAGGAGAACAGTCCCAACAGCACAGGAGTGGTCCGAGATATGGCGCGATCTGACCATTGGCGTTGAGTCTCCACTCCCAGGTGCGCGCGCCTCCTGAAATGTCACCTCCACCTGCCAGCGCAACACGGACCACTCGATGATCCGGACCGGGGCGACCGCAGGATCAGTGCATAGCAGCGCCTGTGAGTCGAACTGTTGTAGTGGGTCTCGAATGAGCACCCACCGAATGGGCACAGGGGGCTTGCCCGTATGATACCAGACCGCTGTATGAGAGCTGATCTCCACCGTGCGGGTGGCGCCGTCGTAGAAGGCCACAGACATCCTGGTCCAGTGCGTGTCCGCACGCTCAAGGAGTTTGCCGAGCGTGGGCAGACGTTGGCCCTTGAGGCGTGGGCGCCCCATCCGCCCGGGCTGACGAGACCGAGCAGGTTCGTAGACCGCGGCGTCGAGACGCAATCTGGTGATGAAGGTGATGGGTCTGACCATGGACTGACAGAAGTGGAGCAGGTCGAGTGCGGCGTAGCTGCTGTCGGCGACCACTACCAGGGGACGGTTGAGCAGCCAGCGACGAAGCTGGAGGATCATCTGACGTGCCCAGTCGATGAGCTTTTTGTGAGTCCGTCTCATATGCTGACAGTACCGTTCGGAGGGAGCCGGGGCGGTCAGCACGGGCAACGCCCACGTCCGATGTGCCCAGGGTATGGTGGTCAGCCACATCAGGCTTATCCATAGCAGGCCGGAGGCCTTGACGAAATGACTCCCACTGGAGCGCACTCCGTCACGATATATCCCCATGGCCTTGATCCGCCTGCCCCACCGCCTCTCCAAAGTCTCGTCGATCCCGAACACGAGGGGACCATCGCCCCCATCGAGGTGTTGGACCATGAGCGACAGCAGCACACGTGCGAGTTGGAGAGGTGACCATTCAGCGCGGTTGAGAACGTGATGGTACCGAGCAAAGCTCGTGTCGTCGCTGAGTCCCATGACCCGGAGAGCGGAGGTGACGGTCCTCTTGCGCGTGGCCAGGACTGCGCCAACCAGCAGCACCTGGGCTTTCTTCCATGTCCTGGCCTGAAACATCGGCGCGAACGGATTGAGTAGGGGTACAATGGCTTCGGGCAGAGCCTGCCCCGTACTTGATACGGGGGTGAGCATGACATGACCTTTCGTGATGGTTGGGTCTCGTCAGCTTACCCTGTTCTTACTTCCTGTCTAGCTTTTGTACAAAGTCTAGCTTAGCAGTTTGCTTGGCTCGTTCCCTCCCTCCCCCTCTCAGTCAATCTGCCCCCGCATATGCTAAGATGGTCTCCACACGTCACGGTTCCGACTTTTGGCGCAAAGCCTCTGGAGGGCATAACGAAGATGGCCATTACGGTGAGGATTCCGACCCCGCTGCGCCGGGTAACCGACGGGCGGGACAAGGTGGATACTCAGGGCGAGACGCTCAAGGAGATCATCAACTCCATGGAAAGCCAGTTCCCCGGCATCAAGGAGCGGCTCTGCGACGAGAATGGCGATCTCAGAAACTTCGTCAATGTCTTCGTCAACGGTGAAGACGTCCGTTTCCTGGAGGGCATGGAGTCCGCGACATCCGACGGCGATGAGATCAGCATCGTCCCGGCGGTGGCCGGCGGAGTCTAGCCAACACTCTGACGCGGACCGCCGGACCGGATAAGCCCGGCCCTGACCGCGGTCGTCACCCTGTCATTGCCCTGATTAGGAAGCAGGCCCGCCATCTGCTCGCAGCGGCCTACGCAACCCTCCGAAGGGGACCACTTGGCCTATGCTCGTCGAGAATGGCGTTGGTCTCCTGCGCATGTTCGACTCCGGCCTCGCGCTGAGCGGCCAGCAGGTCGAGGGCGAAATCGGACAGCTTGGGCTTCACTCGGAGCCGTTCCGGCATGTAGCGCATACAACGTCGCATCAGCACCTGCGCCTGCCTCTCGGCGCGCTCGCTGCATCCGTAGGCATAGACGCACATGTAGGCGAAGCACTTCGTGGTCTCGCGATACAGCGGCGGCACCCGGCTCTCAGAAGGCGGCAGTCGAGTGCTGAGAAAGTCATCGAGAAGCTGATCGAGCTTGTGGGGCGCTTGCCTATATCGACGCATGAGCGGGCCTCGGGCGGAACGCTGAGATGCGCGAAGTCTAATATGTTTCTCATAAATCTACAATAGAATTGATTGCCGATTTACACGGATGTTTCAGCCGTCCGGACAGGCCGGCGGATGAGGCAAGCGTGTTAGACTGATCCGCAGAATGGGAGTCACAACATAGAGCTACAGCCGGTGAGGTGAAGTGATGGCCGAACCAAAGTCGCTCAGCGCAGAATCCTCAGCCGTTCAGACGCACCTTACGATCATGCAGGATGTGATCACGCGGATGGCGGAAAACAGCCGGTCCTGCAAGGTGTGGTGCGTGACGCTTGTGTCCGCCGTACTGGTCCTGGTCGCGCGGACGGGAGATGCCGACCACGCTGTTTATCACGCCCGCGTGATAATTTATACTTAAGCGCCTAACGCTTAATAACGATCGGAGCTATTAAGCGATCGCTTAATAAAGCAACCGCGCGGATGGTCGTTGAACAGTGAGACGCTCGCAGCCGGGCAGGTACGAGATCACGATTGCGGCGGGCGAGACGGTCAGGGCATTCGTCCCGACTCCTCTCCCACCCGATCCGGCGCTCGACCTGCCGAGTTTACAGATCCCAATAGAGAGAGCGCAGCTAGCCTTGGGACGGCTGGACAGCCTTGCGACCCTGCTCCCCGACCCTCACCTGTTTCTGTACACATATGTCCGTAAAGAGGCTGTGCTGTCGTCACAGATCGAGGGCACACAGTCGTCGCTGTCGGACCTCTTGTTGTTCGAGCTGGAGGAAGCGCCGGGCGCGCCGATGGACGACGTTGTCGAGGTCTCCAGGTACGTGGCGGCTCTCGACCATGGGATACGCCGCCTCCGGGATGGCTTCCCGCTGTCCAATCGGCTGATCAGGGAGATGCACGCGGTACTCTTGCGGAGCGGACGCGGGATCGGGATGTCCCCCGGCGAGTTTAGACGAACTCAGAACTGGATCGGCGGAAGCCGTCCTGGCAACGCGCACTTCGTTCCTCCCCCGCCTCTGGCGGTCCACGACTGTATGTCGGACCTCGAGCGCTTCCTTCACGCAGACCTCGTAGGGATCTCCGCTATCGTGCGGGCAGGACTGGCGCACGTCCAGTTCGAGACCATCCACCCTTTTCTGGACGGCAACGGTCGCATCGGACGGCTGCTGATTACACTACTGCTGTACAATGACCGCATCCTGAGCAACCCACTGTTGTACCTGAGCCTCTTCTTCCGGCAACGCCGTCAGGAGTACTACTCACTCCTCGACACCGTGCGTCGGGACGGTGATTGGGAGGCATGGTTGGAGTTTTTTCTGCAGGGTGTGACCGATACCGCCTCGTCAGCCGTCGCAACGGCGCAGCGGCTGGTCTCGTTGTTCGCAGAGGATGAGGAACGGATTCAGCGGGTCGGTCGGTCCGCAGGGTCGGTGGCGCGCGTCCACCAGGTATTGAAGGAACGGGCGGTCACGTCCGTATCCGCTGTCTGTGCATCGACAGGACTGTCGTTTCCGACGGCATCCACCGCCCTGCGCCGACTTGTCGATCTCGGGCTGGTTCGAGAGGTCACCGGCAGACGCCGCAATCGCGTTTTCACCTACCATGAGTACCTGGCCATCCTGAACGAGGGGACAGAGTTGGAATGAGCGCCACAATCTCCGAGCGGTTATTCGAAGACGCCATTGAGTGTGTGCCGCCTCCGGCCCGGACGCGGTTGCGGACGGTGCATCGACGGTCGCGCCACTGTCGGAATCGAGAGCGACTAACTCGAAAACGACGACAAGCTCATGCGCCACCTTCTCCAAGCGGTCCGAAACGGGAAGTGACTTTTTTGTTCGCAGCAGCCCGGGCGCCGTGAAGTTGCCACCAGACAGCGCAGACGAGTATATTCTTACCCGGTTCCGGAGTGTCGGCGATGCCGAGCCGAACAGTCCGGAGCGGACCTACGCATCGTTAATCAACTGAGCGAGCTGCAACCTAGGAGAGAACAATGCCGATTCTTGACAAGTCCGGGAGCTCGATGAACGAGATGTATCCTGGATTCAAACGCTGGTCAGTCGTCGATGGTGAGAAGGGTTCTACGCAACTGTCAGTCAGCGAGGTCCTCATGGAGGCAGGGTCCACGCCACCGCTCCACGCCCACCCGACCGAGGAGACGATCCTGATTGCGAACGGTGAGCTGGAGGCCTACGTCGGAGACGAGACGTACACCGTGACTGCGGGCCAGTTCGTGCTTGCGCCCCCAGGGGTCAAGCACGGCTTCGCCAACAAGTCCGGCAAGTCAGCGCTGATCTACGGAATTCACCCGACGCCAGCCGTGCAGACCACCTGGGACCCGGAATAGCGCCCAAAACGAAGCCAACCCCGACCGGCCACTGCATTCGTAATGAGGAGCCACGATGCTGAGGCGAAGAGAACGGCCGAGATTGGCATAGTTCATCGTACAGTCGTTGCTCAACAGAGTTAAACGTATATTTAGTTATTGTTTTAGACAAAACCAAAATATATCGGCGATTGTGGAGTTGCTTGTAGACAGTGAGGCAGTGGGTGGCCGGGCGCGTCAGTCCCGGTAGCGGCGTCCCAGATTCTCGGCGTCGGAGAGATGGCCGTCGCGTATCTCCTTGACCTCGTCGGCCATCTCCAACAGGGTTGAATCGTGTGTAGCTGACACGACGCTAATCCCCCGGTCCTGGACCATCTGCTTGAAGAGGCCGAAGATCGAGCGGGCGTTGTTCGAATCCAGCTCACCCGTCGGCTCGTCGGCCAGTATCAGCGGTGGTTCGTTGACGACCGCGCGTGCGATAGCCACACGCTGCTGCTCACCGCCAGACAACTCGTAGGGGCGATGCCTCGCCCTGTTCCACAGTCCGACGATCTCCAACGCCTCGCGTGTGCGCTCCTCGCGGTCACGTGTCCGCACCCCCGCGATACGCAGCGGCAGCTCCACGTTCTCGAACGCCGACAGCAGCGGCAGCAGTCCGAATGACTGGAACACGAACCCGATCTTGTGGCGCCGGAGATCCGTCAGGTCGTGCTCTCCCATCTCCGCGATGTCCCGGTTCTGGAACAGCACCTGGCCGGACGTGGGCTTGTCCAACCCGGCAAGGATGTTCAGCAAAGTGGTCTTGCCGGAGCCGGAGCGTCCCACGACCGCGATGAACTGACCGGGCATTACGCTGAGGTTCACTCCTCGAAGCGCATTGATCTCCTCAGACCCCAGCATGTAGGTCCGCCACAGATCAACTGTGGTTATGAGGGGTGGGACTCTACTCATCCGGTCGGCTCTCCTCGTCTTCTCATGTCTGTTTTGGGTGGGCAGCCAGCGCCGTGTTGTGAGAGGCTCTACTCTCCCGGCCTGATCGTAACGGTGCCGTTCTCGACTTGTACCCTAGCCTTCTCACCGATGTTGAGCTGATCGAGCAGGTCTCTCGGAATCTGCACTCGTCCGTTGCCGTCCACCAGAACAAACTCTTCGAGCGGCTGATCGGCCTCGACCTCGCCGCGGATTCGCTGAAAGGTGACTCGGCGACGTATCTCGGTTGACATCTTGCCGTCGCGGATCATCACCACACGACCCACCTTGTACGCGATGTCCGGATCGTGAGTGACGATGAGGATGGTTGTCCCCATCTCCCGGTTGACCGTGCCAAAGAGGTCGAGTATCTCGGCTGCGGTGGCGTCGTCCAGCTCTCCTGTGGGTTCATCCGCCAGCAGGAGCGGCGGCCTGTTCGCGAGCGCGACCGCTATCGCGACACGCTGCTGCTCTCCGCCGGACAGCTTCTCCGGGGTGTGATGCAGCCTGTGGCTCAGGCCGACAAGCTCAATCAGCTCTTCGGCCCGCTCCCTGCGCTCCCCCCCGGGAGTATTCGTGAGCATCATCGGCAGCGAAACGTTCTCCAGCGTGGACAGATACGAGAACAGGTTGCGGCTGGTCTGCTGCCAGATGAAGCCGACGTCGTTGCGACGGTAGTCCTCGATCTCACGAAGCCCCATTCGCAGCAGGTCCTTGCCTCCCACAATCACGCCACCGGCAGACGGTGTATCGTAACCGGCGAGTATGTTGAGAAGGGTGCTCTTGCCGCTCCCACTTGCGCCGACGATCGCGACCACTTCACCCGGAGCGACCTCGATATCCAACCCTCGAAGGGCTACGACCTCGAGATCGGCTATCTTGTAGATTTTGAACACATCCTGGCAGAAGACGTAGGGATCGTTGTTCATGTGGGTCTCCGTCAGTAGAGGTCTCGTACTGTCTCAATTCGATTCCTGCGGATTCGAGTCAGGGCTGTGGGCCCGCTGGACGTGGCCAAGTTCGTTCGTCCTGTGTCAGACCCCGTATCAAGACTTTCCGCAAGTGATACTAATGGTAGCTTCATCCCGAAATCGATTCCATTCACAGTTGTCGTCAGGCGATGGCCCGATCCATACTCCCATTCTACACTTCTCCGAGTCGGAGGATGCGCTGAAGGGATATCCGGCGCACCAGGATGATGACTCCTGAGATTATGATGGCGAACAGGAGGCCCATCGCGGCATAGGTCAGCCCGAGCGTTCCCCAGTTGACGTCGACGACGAACGGCGGCAGTACCTGTGTGCCCCGGTCAGTGTGGCCGAGGAATGGCATCATCGTGGTCCCCAGGCGTCCGCCCATCCAGGTCCCGAGCGCGAGTCCCGCCCCGATGACCAGCACCTGCTCCAACAGGACGAGGGTTGTCAACTGGCTCATCGAGAAGCCCACTGTGCGCATCAGCGCGAACTGGATCTCTCTACTCTTGAACGACACGTAGGCGTGAACCATGAATCCGAGGCCGCTGAGCACGAGGACCGAGGCGAAGGCCACGAACAGCAGAGCGCGCCATCCAGCCTCTACGAGCGGGTCAACGCTGGAATCCTCCAGAGCCTGGACCCTGTCGAAAACCCGCCGCGACGGAAACGGACTTCCGTCCTGCAACGTTGTGATGAGATGTTCGTAGTCGTCGGTTGAACCATTGGTCGTCATCCATATCTCGTTGGGCCGGAGCTCGCCGCCGGTCGCTTCCAGATTCGTGTACGCCATGAGCGTCTCCAGGTCGGCGAGCAGGTAGGACTTCCTGAACGTGTCCAGCGTTGGAAAGAAGTCCAGCTCGTCCATCAGGGTCACCTTCACCCGGTGTCCCTGGGCGGAGACCTCTATCGTCTCGCCGGCCTCGTGATTGTTCACGCGCATGAACCTGGAGCTGGCGATCACGGGAAGCGGCGTCAGCGGTGGGCCATGGAATATCCCCCGGCTGACCAATGGACGTCCCTCCGCCCAGATGAACGTGGCCGCGCCCGACGACCCATCCATGCCCCCGTCAGCCGGTCTGATTACGTCCGACTGCGCCTCGGGCACCGCACGAATCATGCTCCAGTCGGACAAGGAGTCAAAAGACTCGACGATTCGCGTCTCGCCGTCCGGCATCCCCGCATGAATGTCATCGATCGTCACCGAACCGGACCGCAGCCGGTTGCGCCCGTTGGTCTCATGGACCGCAAAGGAAACCAGAGTCAGCGGCTCAGTCGGGACCAGGACGCGACCGGGCCGAAAGGAGTTGGAGCGTTCGAGCGGCGCCTCCAGAGTCGTCCACTGGCCGTGGTCCAGAGTGCCCAGAACGTAGGTAAAGTACCGGGAGTAGGTGTCTTTGATACGGGCCGCCACCACCACGCTGGGATGTGGGCGGTCCGCCTTTACGGTGACGCCTATCGACCTCGCCTGCCGCGGCAGCTCCAGTCCGACGGGGAGAACGTTCGGCCCGAGCGCAGACAGCATCGACCCCATGGCGGTGTCCGAGAAGTCGTTTCTGAACCAGCCCATGTCCTCGATCTTGTCGCCTTCCACCGCAAACATGATGTAGGAGTCCGCGAAGATCTTGGACAGGTCGGACCCGAAGCCCCGGAAGGCGAGGCTGACATCCCGCACCGCGGGAAGGCCCTCGAACGACTCTCTTATCGGTCTGGTATTGCCCAGACTGTTTATCATGGCGCCCTCGAGCCGTATGTCGGTCCCGGTGGAGTAGAGGGCCCGCTCCGAGAAGCTGCGCTGGAGCGTCCCGCCGAAGCTGGCCGCAAAGATTCCGAGGCCGGCCATCAGTATCAGCAGCAGCGACAGCCTGGCGTAGTGTGTCGGGTTCCTCGCCATCTGCCAGATGCCGAGTACGAGTCCGGCGGACAGGAATGAAGACAGGAGCGCGCTTGACACGCGCATGAAGAGTGGAAACAGCCGGAGAAGGACCAGCGCGGAGGCGACCAGAATAACCGCCGGAACTGCCAGAAGCGCCTGGTCCACCGCTATCTCTCCGAAAATCCCGACCGCGACCACGGAGCCCTGCTCGGATAGCTGCCGGAGCAACAGAACGCCGATTACCAGCAGCAGAACATCCAGGTAGAACCGTTGATAGAAGGGCTGCGAGTACGGTCGGGCAGATTGCTGGCGGAATGTGGTCACGCTCATCCGAGAGGCCTGGACCGCGGGAATCATGAGCGCAGCGAAGCTGAGCAGTCCGCCGACTGCGCTCATCAGGTACGCGCCCGGCGTGATCGCGACGCCGAGTCGATCCCCTCCGCTCAGCCCGGAGAACGCGGGAGTGACTCCCAGCACACTGATGACCGTCGCCGCGAGAAGAGGCGCGACCGCGATTGACAGCACGGCGATGGTGGTCCCCTCGACAACATAGACAGACAGCACCTGTGCCGCGCTGGCGCCGCGGCTCTTGAGCAGGACGATTTCACCCTTCTGCTGTTCGACAACCAGGGATGACAGAGTGATCACGTAGTAGAGGACCACCACCGAGATGAGTATCAGGATGACGAACATCGGCAGCTTGGAGAAGAACAGCCTGATGTCATACAGTCTCAGGACGCTGTCGAGCTCGGTGATCTGCCGATAGCTGAACAGGTTGGTTGACAGCCGGCTCTCCATCAACCTGATCGACAGATCGGCCAAGGTGGCGTTCCTGGCATTCAGCCGGCCGGTGTCCACCATGAGGAGCCAGGAATAGACGCTGTCCATCTGGGTGAATGTGGCGCCGACCACCTCATAGTAGGCCTTTTCGGTCACATAAAACGGCAGCGTCCGGAAGCTGTTCGCCGTCGAAGAGAGGAAGACCCTGTCGTTGAGGTACCAGATCTCGTCGTCCGGGTCATCCACGGTGAACGTCCCGGTTATGAGGATGTGTATGAACGGTATGCCCTCCGTCCAGTATGGGACATTCGCGAGCTTGTCCCCGACGCCGACGCCGAATTCCTGGGCCGCTTCAAGCGGCACGACCGCTTCGACCGTGGGAGTCCCGTCCGGCGTGGGCGCCGGCGCATCTCCGGGTTGGCGCCCTCCGGGTTGAATCGTCACATGATCGAACAGCCTGGGAAGGTGTCCGAAGAACGAACGTGGATTTTCAGTGTCCGCGAACGCCTCCTTACCAACTTCGGACAGGAATAGCGTCGCTGACTTGACTCCGGTCGTCCGATCTCTGAGCAGCCAGGAGACCCGTGCCTGGATTTCGCGCTCCGTCGCGATGACCACCTTGTCCCGCTCCACGTAGTTGGTGGGACCACGGTCGTTCTTGATGACGATGTTCGAGTCGTTGACGTCCATCTCGTCGACCGCGCTCCGGAGGGCGAGTTCTCTGAGCGCGTCGAAGTACAGCACGGTCCCGGCCATGATCGCGGACGCGAGCAGGACTCCGACGACCACTGTGGACATGAGCCGCCAGTTCGCCACCGTCCGCCGGAGGACCTGGGGCCACGCCGTAATCAGCCTCTTCAAGAGGGCCATCACTCACCCTCCAGACGCGACATTTCGTAGAGGTCCAGCCTGGTCACCGAGCGGGACAGCCACAGAAGCGCCCCGACGAAAATGAACACCAGCGCGCCATAGACGGGAGCCATGACCACCCAGTCGGTGGTCAGAATGAACGGCGGGACCACCTCGGCGCCGGACTCGGTGACGGCCAGCGCCGATACCATGATGCTGCTCATGGAGAAGCCCGCGACGGTGCCGATGGTCAGACCGATCGCCACTATAACCAGGTGCTCCGCGCTGAGCAGTCGGGTCATCTGACGACTCCGAAGGCCCAGCGCCAGCAGGAAGCCCATCTCCATCCTGCTCTGGGCAGAGAAGGACAACAGGTACGTGATGTATCCAAGCGCGGCCGCCAGTATGGCTATTGCCACTGCCACCGACATCATGGCTCGCCAACCCGCAGTTATGAGCGGGTCCACACGTATGGCTTCCAACATCTTGGACTTATCACGGACCAGGTCAGGAGCGGGAGCCAGGGACCGGGCCATCCGGTACACGTCCTCACCGGCGCCCGGCGCCTTGGTCACCAGCATTTCGTTCGGACTGACGTTGCCGACTGGGCTGAGAATGTTCAGGTGCCTGAGGAGGCTCTGCAGGTCCGCGACCAGGAACCCATTTTTGCCCGGGCGCATCGTCGGGAAGTAGTTAACGGTATCCATGATGCGAACGGGAATAAGCCGTCCGTATATGTTGACGATGAGCGAGTCACCCGGGGCGGTCCCCGTCCACCTCGTGAAATCCGAGCTGGCTACGACAGGAACCGGTCCCCCGCTGGGGCTGCGGTAGAATCCTCGGATTCCTCTATCGGTATCCTTACCGAAGATGAAAACTCCGGACCGCTCGCCGTTCTTGACGTTCTGCCGCGTCGATCCGATCGTATCGTTGGAGATCATGGACGTGGAAAGCGGTGTCCACTTGTTGACCCCCTCGAAGTCATCGAGCATCTGAGGCTCGCCCCCGTTCCGGGTAGTCGCGTAGATGTCGTCGAGCAGGATCGTTCCGGCGGTCCCCGTGGGGCCGAACGCGGGCTCGAATACCTGTACGCTGATCAGGTTGATGGGCGGCTGCAGGGACCGGGGAACGGTCGTCTCCAGCAGCGACCACTCGGTCCCCGGGATACGCCCGAAGGTCACCGTGTCGGTAAGGCCCCTGCCGTCCTGCACAACCATCCACAGGAACATATTGGGGTACTCTTCCACCGGACGGGTCCAGACGTACAGCCGGTCCACATCGTAGGGAAGCTGGATTGGCGGAAGGTTGGCGCCGGTCCGCAGGAGACTCATCACCTGGGGAAGCGGACGCTCCGAGAAATCTTCCCGGTACCACACGACATACGGAAACTCCTCGGACTCAACCGCCAGAATGTTGAACCCGCCTCCCGTGTAGGTCGCGCCGACTCTTCCCTGGGACCTCAACGCGAGAGATATCGAGCTGATTCCCGGCAGGGCCAGGTAGCGGCGCTTCATCGAGTCGGTCCCCTGGACGAAATACGCCGGTATGCCGGTTACGCGGAGGTCCGACGCCACGTCGTACAGGACGCGCTCCTTATATGACCGGTCCAGCGTCCCCCCAACGGTGGTTGCCAGTATCGCAAGGCCGGTGACCATTACGATCAGGAGGACCAGCCAGCTGTACTGTAGAGGATTGCGCGCCATACGCCACATGGCCATCGACATCCAGACGGGGTAGGTCCTGGCCAGCCTGCTCAGGGCCATGTACAAGACCTGCATGGGTATGAGCGCCGCCAGCACAATAGTCGGGATGTAGATGACGGCGTCGGCGGTCGGTGGGTCGGCATAGACGAAGACCGCCATAAGTCCGGCCTGCAGGGCCAGTCCGCCAATTACATAGGCCCTGCGCCGCCACTTCCAGACGCCGGCGTATAGCGCGGCGATTACGACCAGAAGAGCCGGACGCCAGATCCAGCCGAGTCCTTCCCCGGCTCTGAACCCGGACACCACTACAATGGCTCCCAGCGCGGCGAGGACGCTGAAGGCCAGGAGATGCATCAGGGCAGGCGAATCGCCGCTCAGGTACCTGACGATCAGGGGGAAAAAGCGCATGAAGAGGAGAGCGACCACGGTCAGAATCAACACCGGCGCAGACAACATGGCCTCGTTGATCCCGGCCCTTTCGAACAGACCCCCGGATATGATCTGGCCCCTGGAGAACAGCTCCCAGAATATCAGCCCGCCTATTATCATCAACCCGACGTCTATGTAGTAGCGCTGAAAGAAAGGCGCTGACGGCGGCCTCGAAGATCGGAGCTTGTGAACGATCAGCCCCGTTCTCGCTCCAACGACACCCGGCACCACGTAAATCGCCAGGCACACCAGGCCGGTCCCCGCCGCGACGGCGAAGGGCCTCCATTGCAGCGACACCGGCAGAAATGCTCCGAGCGTGATGTCCTGGAAGTAGGGCAGCTTGCCCGCGAGCGTAATCGCCCCCATTGCAATCGGAGGGGCCATCAGCACGGCGATGGCGGTGATCGCAAGTCCCTCCAGCGCGTATATGCGTACCAGATGCCATGAGCCGACTCCCCGGCTTCTGAGCAAGGCGACGTCAGCCTCGCGACTGGTCACCAGGTACGAGACCATCATCAGCACGTAGTACAGGACCGTAATTGAGGTAACCACCAGCAGCAGAAGCAGCGGAACGCTGGTGAACAGGCTGCGATGCTCGAACCCGGCCAGCAGAGGATCGATGCCGGTGAACACTGCCGATCCCTGCATGGCCCGCGCGACATCCGCCTCCAGCCTCGACAGTCGCCCTCGTGTCTCGGTCTTGCTCCAGGCCTTGAGCCTCTCCTTGTCGATGAATACGTACCAACTCGAATTGACCAGCGTTCCGGGGAACGCTCCGCCTACCGCCTCGATCAAGGCCTTTTTGGTAACGAACACCGCCAGAGGGGGTTCTTCAGGAATGACCTCTACCCCTATATCGGGCGGCTCTTCGAGCGGGGCGGGGTTGATCAGCAGATTCGAGTTATGCTGCCAGTAATCTTCGCTGGGATCGGTCGGCTCGAGGACCCCTACTATCTCGACATAGGCGCGAATCGAGTTGGTCAGGGACGGCGTGAACTCGAACGTATCGCCGAGGTCAACGTTGAAGACATGACCCGCCCTCTCTCCTATAACCGCCTCGATCCTGGGATTGCCCCCAGCCCAGGTGATCTCGTCCGTCGCCATGCGACCGCTCAGGAAGGTGACGTGGTCGCCTATGTTCGACAGGTACTGGAAGTAGCCGCGGGAGGCTTTGGCCGTATCCCCTCGGGCCGGATGTTCCCTGACCAGAGGACTGTTGGGAGTCCCGACGAGATGCGTAGGGGTCTTGAGATACCGCTCCTTGCTCCGGTAGATCTCCGCGACATGACTGTCGATCGAGGTTGTCAATGACCGGTCGGTGTCGTCAATCGCAGCCTGTGTCAGCGCGATATAGGGGGCGACCGCATAGATGTTCAAGGCGGTCTGTTCAGCCCTGTCGATCGCCGTGTCAATACCCTGACGTTCGAGAGTGCTGATATAGATCGGAGCGCCGGCCAGCAGTGTGGAGGCGATGACGACGCCGGCGAAGATCGCCAACAGCAGTTTCCAGTCGTCAGCCAGTCTCTTGAGTATGAACGAGTAGGTTGTCAACGGACCAAGCCCTTACAGACCCATCGTTGCGGCCACCGTTTCCAGGTGCAGGCCGGCATCCCCAAACATGAGCTCGTTGGCCTTGGCCCTGCGGGAGTACAGCTGGAGGTCGTGCTCCTTCGTGAACCCGATCGCCCCATGACACTGATGGCCAAGAGCGCACACGCGCTGCGACGCGTCGGAGACCCATGCCTTTGCCATGGCGACTTCCCGGTCTGCCGCCAGCCCCTCCGAAACCGACCAGGCGGCCTTGTACGTGATGTGCCGGCACCCTTCGACGTCGGTTGCCATGTCGGCGGCGTGATGCTGGATTGCCTGGAACGAGCCGATCGCCCGTCCGAACTGAATCCGATGCCTGACGTAGTCGAGAGTCATGTCCAGGACCCGCTGTGCGCCGCCAAGCATTTCGGCGCACTTGGCAACGGCTCCCCACTTCAGCACCTTGGCCATCGCGTCCCATCCACCGTCGATGTCGCCGAGCAGGGCCGACTCGGGGACAGCCACGGAGTCCAGGACTACCTCGGACTGCCTGTCGGAGGCGATCGTCTGTAGCAGCGTCTGGCTCATACCCCCGGCGTTCGACGGCACGAGGAACAGGCTGAGGTCGGTCTCGTCGATGCCCGTCCGTGCGACGACGACGATATAGTCCGAGACGTGTCCGTTGGGGACATAGAGCTTGGTCCCGTTGATCACGTACTCGCCACCAACGCGGCTCGCGGTCGTATCGACTCCGGCCGGGTCCCATCGTCCGCTCGGCTCCGTGTACGCCAGTGTCGCTATGAGCTGCCCGCTGGCGATCCGGGGCAGAAACTCCCGTTTCTGATCTTCAGAAGCGGCTTCCGAGATCGCCACGCCCGCCATTACCACCGTCGAGAAGTAAGGACCCGGCAGCAGCACGCTGCCCATCTCCTCCAACAGGATCGCAAGCTCGACCATTCCCAGACCCTCGCCGCCATACTCGGCTGGAAATACCAGACCCAACCAGCCCAGTCTGGCGAGCGCCTCCCATATCTCCGGGGTGTACCCCCGCTCGTCCAGCTCCATATCACGGATGTACGATGTCGGACATTCGGCGGCCAGAAACTCCCTGGCGCTTGTTCTGAGCATCTGCTGCGTCTCAGTGAGTCCGAGATCCAACGGGCCGCTCCCGGTCAATTCCTGTTAAATGGCGTAAGGGCGCACCGTGGTGCGCCCCTGTAAAGTTCTGACAATAGACTCGGACCGGTCCGCTGTGCGGACCACCGAGTCTATCCGCCGCCCACTACCATGCACGTCACCGTCCGGACGATTCCCGCGACAGTATGCACCTCGCGGGTTACGATCTGACCGACCGCGTTCAGGTCGTTTGCAGACACGACGGCGATGATGTCGTAAGGTCCGGTCACGGTGTCCACCGCATCCACGCCGGGCAGCAACCTTAGCGCTTTTGATACATTTTCGGACTCACCGACCGCAGTTTCAATCAGAACGTAAGCCTTGGTGGTCATCTGGGCCTGCCTCCGGGGGGACTCTGCTGTCTATGGAGTCAGGAGACCCGCGCGGGTCTCCACGGGAAAGGAAAGTGTCTGCATTCTAAAGTCGAGTAAAGGAGGTGTCAATTCGGGCTACCTTGTGGAAATTGACAACTGACGGGTTGCGCTGTATCGTTTCGGGCGAGTAGAGCAGTCCCCAAGTATCACTTGGAACTTGGGGCGCGCACCATAATCGGAACTCACGGTAAGGAGGATGTCATGAGACTCCGCGGTTTAGGTTTCGCAGCTATTACGGTTCTTTCGTTCATCTTGGTTCTTGGCGCCTGTCAGGGCAGCGCCGAGCCTGAGATCAGGGAAGTCGTCAAAGAGGTAAAGGTCGAAGTACCCGTCGAAGTCATTAAAGAAGTAGCCGTTGAAAAGGAAGTCGTTAAAGAGATCATCAAAGAAGTAGCCGTTGAAAAGATAGTCGAGAAAGAGATCGAGGCTAAACTCTCTCCCGCGATGGCCCTGGAAGCAGCCAGGTATGGCGGCGACCTCAGAGTAGTCTCCCAGTCGAGCATCAAGTCCCTCGACTGTGACTTCACCAGCGCATACGTGTGCGGCTCGGTCCACCTCCACTACCAGGAGGGGCTGCTCGCCTACGACGATGACTTCAATGCCAGGCCGCAGCTGATCGAGGACTGGTCGGTCTCGGGTGATGGCATGACCTATACGTTCACCCTGCGGGAGGGTCCGACCTTCCACGGGCGCGGTATGCACAAGAGCCGGCCCATCACGTCGGACGACTCGATCGCCAGCTTCGAACGCTGGATGATACGACACGCCGCCGGTAAGTCCCTGAGCCGCGTGCTCGCGGACGACGGCATGAAGAGAGTGGATGACCGGGTATTCCAGGTCAACCTGAAGCAGCCGTATGGCGCGCTGGTCTCCCACCTCGGAATGCTCCGAGGCCGCAACATCCAGTGGCCGGCCGAGATAGCTGAGATGGACCCGTACCTAGACGTCGGTGTGGAAAACTACATCGGCACCGGACCCTACGAGTTGGAGAAATGGGACGTGGGCGACAAGGTGTACCTGAAGCGCTATGAGGACTACGTGCCTCGCTCGGACCCTCACAGCAACTTCGCCGGCTCCCAGATCCCCTACGTTGACCGGATAATCTGGTATGAAATCCCCTCTGAGGAGACCAAGATAGCCGGACTCAAGACCGGTGAGTGGGACATCGTTGACGGCGCCAGCTTGGACTTCTTCCCGGAGATGGAGGCGCACCCGGACATCGACGTCGCGCTTGACAAGCCCGGCAAGGCTTCCCAGTTGGGCATCAACCACACGAAGTTCCCGACCAGCGAAAGGAAGTTCCGGCAGGGAATCCAGTACGCTCTGAACACGGCGGAGTTCATGGCCGCCCTGGGTCCGGAAGAATTGTGGACACTGTGCGCGACCGCCTTCCACTGTGGCACCCCGTTGGAGTCCCACGAGGGAGATGACCGCTACAACCAGAACAACCTGGAGCTGGCCAAGAAGCTCATCGAGGAGTCAGGCTACGCCGGCGAGCCGCTCACACACATGAACCCCAACGACTACGGCACCATCACGCCATTGGGCCCCGTGTTCAAGAAGCAGATGGCGGCGGTCGGAGTGAACATCGAGCTGCCCGGCATGGACTGGGCTACGCTCATATCGCGCATAGGGGACCTCGAATACTGGCACTTCTTCAGCACCTGGGGCGGATTCTACGGCATCCATGACCCGATCACAGACGGCAACGTCAACGGCTCCAGCCGACAAGGCTTCCTCAATGAGAGGATGGTCGAATTGTCCGAGCAGTATGCAGGAGCTATGGACCCCAAGGAGAAGGCCAAGATCGTCAGCGAGATCGAGGACATCTGGTGGGATGAGGTCCCGTCATTGCTCATCGGGCAGTTCTTCCTCACCACTCCATACCGTCAGTGGGTGAAGAACTTCACCGTCATCAAGGGGATGCAGAACTACAACAACGTCTGGATCGAAGGTCGAGAGTAGGTCGCACAACCCGTTCCTACTTCAGCGGCCCGACCGTAACGTCAACTTATAGCTGAATCTTGGGCGTGGGAGACACACATTTGTTGCGCCAGCAACGGCGTCTCCTACGTCCCCTTCAAGAATGTGTATTGGGTCTGGCATGGCTGGCTATGTAATCAGACGTATCTTGGCGACCATACCGGTGTTACTGGTCGTGTCGCTTGTCGTCTTCGGACTCATTCGGCTGTCTCCCGGGGACCCCGCCGCCCTTATCGCCGGACATGAAGCCATGGAGTGGGAGGTCGAGGCGATTCGAGAGGCGCTCGGCCTCAATCGACCCCTGCCGATCCAACTGGGAATCTGGTTCAGGGACATACTCCGGGGCGATCTGGGGACGTCGATAGTGTCGAAACATCCGGTGGCGGGACTCATCCGCCAATGGGCCGTGCCCACGGCGTCTTTGGCGATCATGACCGAGGTGATCGCCATAAGCTTGGCGGTCCCGCTGGGGGTACTCGCGGCATGGAAGGCCAACTCCTGGATCGACCGGTCCGTGATGGTCTTTGCCACATTGGGGTTCTCCATACCCGTGTTCTGGCTCGGCTTCCTGATGATCTTCCTGTTCGCCGTAAAGCTGGGCATCTTCCCTGCCGCCGGGTATGTCGCGCCCACCGAGGACTTCGGTGCCTACATACACAGGCTCATCATGCCCGCGGTCGCCACCGGAGTTATCCTCATGGCGTTGATAGCGCGTATGACGCGCGCGACAGTCCTTGAAACCCTCAACGAGGACTACGTCCGCACGGCCCGCGCAAAGGGACTGGCTGAAAGGGCCGTCCTTGTCCGGCACGCGCTGAGAAACGCCGCCCTTCCGATCATGACCGTGATCGGGCTCGGGATAGCCGGGGTGCTGAGCGGGGTGGTGATTACGGAGAGCGTCTTCGCCATTCCCGGGTTGGGTAGGCTGCTGATCAACTCGATCCTGGCGCGGGACTATCCCATCATCCAGGGGGTTATTCTGGTTGTGTCGGCCGTTTATGTGTTTATAAACCTGCTGGTGGACATCTCGTACGCCTACTTCGATCCGAGGGTCAGGTACTGATGGCTAGAGAGAGACAAACAGCCACCGTGATCGACGTCCGGTCCCGGAGGGAGAGGCTGTCCCAGCTCGTCAGGGGTCTGGGGTATCAGACCCGACGTAATCCGACCATGATGGCCGGTTTAGCTGTTGTAGCGATCATGGCCCTGATTGCCATATGTGCGCCGCTCCTGACTTCGAACGACCCCACGTATGTCGATTCGTTCAGCCGTTTCACCGAGCCCGGTTCAGAGTTCTGGTTCGGCACCGACAACCTCGGACGCGACATCTACTCGCGGACCATCTACGGGGCCCGGATATCCCTGACGGTCGGCTTCTCTGTCGCCCTGATCACACTGCTCACGGCGATCTGCATAGGTCTGCCCGCGGGCTACTATCCCAAGCTGGACGCGGTAATCATGAGGGTCATGGACGGCCTGATGTCCATTCCATCGATCCTCTTGGCCATCGCAATGGCAGCGCTTCTCGGCGGCAGTATGCAGAACGTAATCATCGCACTCACTGTGGTCGAGACCCCGCGTTCGGTCCGTGTGGTGAGGTCGTCCGTGTTGAGTCTCCGTGAGCAGATGTTCGTGGACGCCGCTCGCGCTATCGGCGTACCCCCGCCTCGTATCCTCGCCCGGTACATTCTGCCGAACACGATGGCGCCGCTCATCATCAATGCCACGGCCATCTGCGCCTCGGCGATTCTGATAGAAGCCGGATTGAGTTTCCTGGGCGCGGGCTTGCCTGAGGAGGTGCCGAGCTGGGGCAACGTGATGGCCGCGGGCCGCAACTACATCTCCCGCGCCGTGTGGGTCATCTTCTTCCCCGGCCTGTTCCTTACATTCACGGTGCTGGGCGTCAACCTCGCGGGCGACGGACTCAGAGACAGCCTGGACCCCAAGCTAAGGCGTCGGATGTAACCTGCCCATGAAGATCGTCGGGATCACTCACATGCGCCTTCTATCCTTGGCCCTCCTTGCCGGCGTCGGTCTTCTGCTCGTGTCGTTTGCCTGCGGCTCCGGAGACGACTCCAAGGATGGCGCTGCCGAACTGCCTACGCCAATGGTCTTGATAGATACGCCGACGCCCCTTCCCATCAACAACATGGCGCTGGCTCGCGGAAATCACACCTCCATCCGGCTACAGGATGGTCGGATGCTGATTGCGGGCGGCGACGACGGTTTAGGACTGCTGGAGGCGATAACGGATTCCGCAGAACTCTTCGATCCGGCGGGCGGACGCTGGGAGCCGGCGGGCGTCATGGGCCGCCAGCGAACGCAGCACGCCGCGGTGTTGCTCAACGACGGCAGGGCGCTGCTGGTAGGGGGATTCGGCGTTGTCCAGGCCAAGATCGATGAACAGCAGATAGACCAGCCGCTCATTGAGACCGACGTTTTCAGCCCGACCACTGGATCATGGTCGTTTGTCGGTGAGCTCAGCACCCCTCGCGACAGCGCCGCCGCCACGCTGCTGTCGGATGGCTCCGTCCTGATAACCGGAGGCAACGACAGCAGCGGCAGCGATGATGCAGTTCTGGATTCCGCAGAGGTGTTCGACCCGGCTTCGGGCCAGTGGTCGCCGGCCGGAAGCATGTCCGAGAGTCGTCAGGGACACTCGGCAACCCTGCTCAACGACGGTATGGTGCTGGTTGCGGGCGGCGACGCCGGTGAGGACCCCTTCCAGTCCGCAGAGCTGTACGATCCCGCGACCGGTGCATGGTCATCCACCGACGAGTTGACCGACGCGCGGGAGCGCTTTGCGGCAGTGCCGCTCGAGGACGGACGTGTCCTCGTGGCAGGCGGTGGCGGCGCGGACGGACGCTTGACGTCCGCCGAGATATACGACCCCGGCACCGGCGCATGGTCATCCACCGGCGAGATGGCAATGGAACGTCTGAGGCCCTCAGCGGTGCGGCTGCAGGATGGCAGGGTTCTCGTGGTCGGCGGCCTTGGAGCCGGACAGTTCCTGTCCTCGGCGGAAGTGTACGACCCGGCCGCCGGAACGTGGTCGGACGCGGGGTCGATGGCGACCGGTCGCGGATTCCTTACGGCGACCCTCACCGACGACGGCAGAGTGGTCGTAACCGGCGGCTTCGGCTTCGGCGGACCGCTCGACTCCACGGAAATATACGATCCCTCCACAAACAGCTGGTCGTTGGCCAACCCCTGATCGTCTCCACCCACCGGCTGCTCACCGCGTGGACATATCTTTGACTCCCCTGGCGCGACCGCGACCGGGGACCTCCAAATTCGCCGGATCAGCGCATGATTGCGCCGGGTTGGCGCCACTGTTAACATTATCTGGCAGCCGACCCGCCTCGCGCGGACGGTGAGCGCAAGACTTCGGAGGGCGCAATGCTGCGCCTCAAACACCCAGTGTTTGAATCGGCATTCTGAACTAGGGTCTTCCCTGTAGACCGGGGAAGGCCCTTTGCTTTTCGGAGGGCCGATGGACAGCTTCGGCATAACCTCGGTGCCCGGCATTCGAGTCGGACACCATACCGACCGGCGCAACGCCACCGGGTGTACCGTGGTCCTATGCGAGGATGGCGCGGTCGGCGGGGTTGACGTGCGTGGCTCCGCGCCCGGCACGCGGGAGACCGATCTGCTGTCTCCGACCGCCACCGTTGACCGGGTACACGGCATCCTGTTGAGCGGCGGGAGCGCCTTTGGACTCGCGGCCGCAACAGGGGTCATGGAGTACCTGGAAGGGCGCGGCGTCGGCATCGAGTTCGGCGACAGCCGGATCCCCATAGTTCCGGCTGCCATCCTGTTCGACCTCGGGCTCGTTACCGGCCGGGTGAGGCCGGGCGCGGAGGAAGGACGGGCGGCCTGCGAAGCGGCGTCGGCAGACCGCGTCGATGAGGGGAGCGTAGGCGCAGGCGCAGGGGCGACGGTCGGAAAGCTGCTGGGACGGGACCGCGCCGTAAAGGGCGGTGTCGGCACCGCAAGCATCCACCTGGGCGGCGGGCTGGAGGTCGGAGCGATCGTGGCTGTCAACGCGATCGGCGGCGTGACCGATCCGGAGACTTCCGAGATCGTCGCAGGCCCCCTGGACGAAGATGATCTGACGATGCTGGACTCTATGGCGCTGATCACCGCGCCGGACTTCGAGGACGCCCGTGTCCGTCCGGGAGAGAACACGACCATCGGCGTGGTCGCGACCAACGCCGAGCTGACCAAGGCCCAGGCAAACAAGCTCGCAAGCGCCGCTCACGACGGCCTCGCGATGGCGGTCCGCCCGGCCCACCTGATGGGCGACGGTGATACGATGTTCGCGCTCGCCACCGGCGGATTCGGGCCGCAGGCCAGTATGAACAGGCTATGCGCCGCGGCCGCCGCCTGCGTCGGACGGGCCATCGTCCGCGCCATCGTAAAGGCCAAAGGCATCGGCGGAGTGAGCGGTGTATCCGAACTGAAACGAGGAGAAAACGCATGACTGTCGCAGAAGCCGCAAGACTACTCAGAAATATGTATTACAATGCGCCAGAAGGAGAGATGGTAACCAACTTACTCTTGTTTGGAATCAAATACGCCGATGAGATACATTCACTGTCACTCCGTCAACTGGTTGATTATGCCGCCATGCCGGCCTCCTACACCCTCCAAATTCGACATGGGATTAACTTGGCGAAGTACGTAGAGCTCAAGACAGGCTGAAACCTCAAAATCGTGTGCATCCATGTAAAGTCATCTAGGGTTGGGAATCGTAACCTTGCGCCCATTTGACGCATCCACATCTATAGGATTCATCGGCGCGGGCGCTGTGGGCGGCTCCATCGCGGTCGCGCTGCATGGCGCCGGTTACCCTGTGGTGTCTGTCGCGAGTAGAACGCTCGCCTCTGCTGAGACGTTCGCCGCCAGAATACCGGGCTGCACCCCTTACCGCAGCCTCCAGCGGCTGGTCGATTCGGCCGGGTTTGTGTTCATCACAACCTCTGACGACGCGATTCAGCCCGTATGCGACGCCCTGAGATGGCGATCGGGCCAGGGCGTGGCCCACTGTTCGGGCGCGGCAAGCCTCGATCCGCTGCGCGGCGCGGTGGAGCGGGGCGCGCTCGCCGGAGCCTTCCACCCGCTTCAGGCTTTCACGTCCGTCGAAGAAGGCGCGCGAAACATCCCGGGGACTACGTTCGGAATCGAGGCCGGCCCCGAACTCCACGACTACCTGGAACGCATGGCCCTGGACATCGGCGGCAGCCCGATATTCCTGCGACCGCAGGACAAGGTGTTGTATCATCTGTCGGGCGTGCTGATGGGCAACCTGCTGGCTGTGCTGGCGTCTGTCGCGGCGTCGGTCTGGCCGAAGTTCGATCGCACTCGGGACGAGGGGGTACGCGCCCTGATCCCGATGATGGGAGCGGCAGCCCGCAATCTCGAAGTCAACGGGGTCCCACAGGGCGTCGCGGGCCCGTATCCGAGAGGCGATGTTGGAACGATACGCAAGCACCTGGAGGCGCTGAAGACCACAGCCCCCGAGTTCATGCCGCTCTACTGCGAGCTGGCCCTCGCCGGACTGCCTTTCGCAGTGGAAAAGGGCTCGCTCAGCGCCGAGCTGGCCGAGGAGATCGCCGGGATCGTCGAAAGCTACAGGTCCGGACCGTCAGCTGAGGGCTGAGCGCCATCACCGTAACGTGTACACTCATAGCTGTAACTCGAATTGGACTTCACTCAAAGTGAGGAGGTACCAGAGATGCGGGTAACAATCAGAGACATCAGGCAGATGAAGCTGGCCGGGGAGAAAATCCCCATGGTCACCGCCTACGACTACACGTCCGCGCAGCTCGTGGAGAAGGCGGGCATCCCGCTGATACTTGTCGGCGACAGCCTTGGGCAGGTGATGCTTGGATACGACTCCACGGTCCCAGTGACAATGGACGAGATGGTCCATCACACCAAGACCGTCGTCAGAGGCGCCGACCGCGCTCACATCGTCGGGGACATGCCGTTCCTCAGCTATCACGCCGAGATTCCGGAGGCGGTTCGGAATGCCGGTCGGCTGCTCAAGGAGGGCGGCGCCCAATCGGTCAAGCTGGAGGGCGGCCAGATCCAGGCCGAAACGGTGAGCCGCATCGTCGAGAGCGGCATCCCGGTCATGGGACACATCGGACTGACCCCACAGGCGGTCAATCAGCTTGGAGGTTACCGGGTCCAGGGCAAGAGCCTCAAGGCGGCGGTCAAACTCATGGAGGACGCTCGCTCGCTCGAAGAGGCCGGGGCATACGCGATCGTCCTGGAGTGTGTGCCGGCGCCTCTCGCGGCGATGATTACAAGCCGGGTCGGCGTGCCAACCATAGGCATAGGCGCCGGCGTTGGGTGCGACGGACAGGTGCAGGTGTTTCACGACCTGCTGGGCCTGTACCAAGACTTCACCCCCAAGCACGCACGACAGTACGCCAAGCTCGGCGACGCCGTCGTCGATGCTACGGCTGCCTACGTCAACGACGTTCGCCGGGGGGTGTTCCCCACCGAAGACCAGAGCTACAGCCTGAGTCCAAAGGTCCTGGAAGCGCTGTCCGAGTATTCGGCGAAGCCGGTCTGACCTCGTGACGTATCCGGCAGACCTCGACGGCATCATCGCCGAGACGACCGCCGCAATCGAGATCGACGCGGGCAGCGCCGATGCCCACTTCAGGCGAGGGAACGCACATTCCAACCGGGGCGACTATCCCCAGGCCAGGGCGGACATGGAGCGGGTGATCGCGCTCGACTCGTCCAATGCGATGGCCCACAACAACCTGGGCGTCGCCAATCTGTGCCTCGGCGACTTCGAACACGCTGTCGACAACACCTCGCGCGCCATCGAACTCGACCCGGACTACCGCGACGCATATCACAACCGCGGGCTGGCGCGCTCGGAGGTCGGGGACCTGGATCTGGCCCTGGCCGACTTCAACCGGGCAATCGATCTGGACCCCGACTACTGGCCCGCATATCGCCACAGGAGCGTCGTTCACCACCTGCTGGGCAACGCAGACGCGTCCTACCGCGACTTCCTCAAAGCCCGGGAGCTGGAGACACAGCTCAATTCATGAGTCTGGCGAATTCATCCCTTGAAACGCCCGCATCTCTCAGGAGACTTCTGAGCAGCCGCGTTCCCACCCGGACACGCGCCACCCCAGACCGCTACTTCGATCTCATAGAGGTCGGACTCAGAGGGCAGAGGTCCCCATGCTGTGCCGCTAGGCGTTGTCCGCTGCGGAAAGCTTCGGTCGGAATATCCCAAACGAGCTGGTGTACCCGTGCAAATAGGTCGATCCGGCGACCTGGCCGATCTCGCCGTTACAGAAGAAGCCAGCCAGCGGTATGTCGCCCACCTTGTCCCGAAACATGTCGGTGTCGTGGTCCGGTCGGCCGTACAGGTACTGGCCGCGTCCGAGACATTGGAAGAGCAGCGCCCCTGATCCGGATTCCGCAACCCCGTCAGCCGCATACTTCGTGAGCATCGCATCCAGGTCGTGCGCCGATGTTTCGGAGTCCCTCAAGTGGAGCTGGACGATCTGACCTTCCTTGAGAAGCTCCCCCACCGCCAGGGCTCCTCGGCGGGCATCCAGTCCCACGATGTTCCTTATCAGGAAGTCGCCGAGCTTCGGATCGTCGTTGAACTCGTCCATGACCACTCCCAGAAAGAGCGAGTGTCGGGCAAGCTGCTGGTCGCGCTCGCTCAGACTCCACAACGTCTCGCGCAGAACATCCAGGACACTCGTGCCGTCCAGCTCCATCAGCATGTTGCGTTCGCAGGAGGTTATCTGCATCCGGCCCCCGATCGGACGACAGCCCTGCGCTACTATGGTGTCGACCGCGACATTGCCATAGAGCGCGACTCCCACCGCTCCGGAATCGTAGGTCCTGTCCCCAAGGTAGAGCGCGTTGGAGCCGGGCTGTTGTCCTCCCGACGCCAAGCCTCCGATCTTCACACTCCGCGGGAAGGCGTAGTCGAAGCCCATCAGCAGCTGCTCTCCGCGGATGCTGAACGGGTCCGACAGCAGGATGAAATGGGGACCGTCGGCTGACGTGACGCTGGTGAGGTCCTCCCACATCGAGGGAGGCGCGTCGCCATCGGGAAGGTCCGCGTCCGCGACGTGGAAAGGCGTCACGTCGATATCGGGAAGGATAGCGGCGGTCAGGGAGAAGCCGGGACGGCTTTCCACCTCGCGTCCCGCGCCGATCACGCCCCCTCCCGAACATCCGACCAACACGCAGTCGCCCAGCAGCGTGCGTATCCACCCCGGTAGCTCCTCGTAGCGGGCTGCATGGTGCGCGGATACGAATGCGACGACGAGGTCGGGGGTCACACCGCCGATGGCGGCCCTGATCTCGCCCGCGCACTCAGCCACCGCGTACTTCAGAAACCGGTGCTCAGAGACCGCGGACACCCATTTCATGGCACCCTCCCAGGTTCGAACTCAACACACGCGCCAAGCACAGTCGCGCACGTGGACATTCTACCAGACAGTGCGGCCACTCTCCTTGTACCGTTCCTATTCGAGCGACCCGGACAGACCGCGGCGCGAGGTGTGCTAAACTGGCTTGACCTCCCATGTGAGGTTGGCCATTGCTCTCCAGCTCGCTCTCTGGCAGTCCCCACTACAAGTGGTGGGTATTCGCGGCGGTAGGTCTCGGTTCGTTCACCGGAGTGATGTCCTTTGGCACGGTCAACGTCGCGCTGCCGACGATTGCCAGCTACTTCGAGACCGATCTGCCGACCGTCCAGTGGGTCGTAATCGCCCAGACGCTCACCATCAGCGCGCTTCTTCTGCCGATGGGTCGCCTTTCGGACATGATTGGCCGGAAGCAGGTGTACGTTGCCGGACTGCTGCTGCTCATGGGAGCGTCCGTATTTGCGGCCTCGTCGTCGAACGTGCTGATGCTTGTGCTGTCCCGTGTGGTGCAGGGCGTCGGCGCAGCCATGACACAGGGCACCGGCATGGCGATGGTAACGTCGGTATTCCCGGAGGAGGAGCGCGGCAAGGGCATAGGTTCCCACATGAGCGTGATCGGCGCCGGCGGGATGGTCGGCCCGGTCGTTGGCGGCTTCCTGGTGAGCACCCTAGGATGGCGATGGGTGTTCCTGATCAACCTGCCGCTGGTATCGATCGCACTCGTAGGCGCACTGCTGCTGATGGACTCGAGGTTGTTCTTCAGAGAACGCCGCGGCGTCCGTTTCGACTGGCCGGGGGCAGCCCTATCCACCGGCTCGCTTGTCACGTTCCTGCTGCTGATGACCAACGGGTACAGGCTGGGCTGGGGTTCACCGGTGATCGTTGTCGCCGGACTGCTGTTCGTCTCCATGCTGATCGGATTCATCTGGTGGGAGGCGAGGTCCCCCGCGCCGATGCTCGACCTGAGCCTGTTCCGGCGTCGGGTCTTCTCTCTCGGCGTTCTGGCCAGCTTCATGTCGTTCCTCAGCGTCGGCTCTGTCCGGTTCCTCATGCCCTTCTATCTGCAGGGCGTACTCGGTTACCGGCCGGGCGAAGTGGGTCTGATAATGCTGCCCACAGCCATCGCGATGACCATCATGGGGCCGATCGCCGGGCGGCTGTCGGACCGTTACGGGTACCGCATATTCAATGTTCTGGGGCTGACGCTCGCTTCGGTGGGCATATTCACCATATCGCGCGTCTCGGAGACGACTCACCTCGGTGTGGTCATCGCGGCGATGGTCGCGCAGAGCGCGGGGACCGGCCTGTTCGGGTCGCCCAACTCCGCATCGATCTTCAGCGCGGCGGAGTCCAGCAGGCATGGCATCGTGTCCGCGCTGCTGAGCCTGGTGCGGAACTCCGCCAACGTTACGTCCATCGCTGTCGCGACAGCCGTGGTAACGGCCACCATGGTCTCGATGGGCTACGCTCCCGACCTGAGCGGCGTGGGCGGCGAGGGCAGCGAAGGTCTCTCACACTCGTTCGTGACGGGGATGAACCTGCTCTACGCTGCGATGGGATGTCTGCTGATAGTCGGCGCGGTGGCCTCGTTCCTGAAGGGGCCGGCCGTGACGGCAGCGAGACGAGGTCGGAGACCTGCGCGAATACCGGTCGGGGATTGAGAGACAAGCTATCCTCAGTGGCGCCCGGTAGGCCGCTTTTTCTGGGTTGCCGCGCATTTATTCCACAAGCGCTTGCGCCGCGAAATCCACAATTCCTGTGCTATGCTACGCCGAACTCACCGCTTACCAGAGGAACACCATGTTCGTAGTTGGCACAGCAGGACATGTGGACCACGGCAAGTCAACTCTCGTGGAGGCGCTTACCGGGATCGACCCGGATAGGCTCGCCGAGGAGAAGGAGCGCGGGCTGACGATTGACCTCGGCTTCGCGTGGCTGAAGCTGCCCTCGGGCAACGATGTCTCCATTGTGGACGTTCCCGGACACGAGCGCTTCGTCAACAACATGCTCGCCGGTGTCGGAGGCATCGATCTCACGCTGCTGGTCGTCGCCGCGGACGAGTCTGTCATGCCGCAGACACGAGAGCACCTGGCCATTCTGGATCTGCTCCGAATTCCGCGCGGACTGGTCGCGCTGACCAAACGAGACCTGGTTGACGCCGATTGGCTCGAGCTGGTGACCGCGGATGTCGAGGACACACTCGAGGGCACAGCGCTGGAGGGCGCGCAGATCCTGCCTGTCTCGGCGCACACCGGTGAGGGTCTGCCGGAGCTGGTGACCGCAATCGAGTCGATGATTCAGGGGATCCCCGCCAAGCGCGATCTGGCGAGGCCGCGACTGCCGATAGATCGCGCCTTCACGATGACAGGGTTCGGCACCGTCGTCACCGGGACGCTGATCGACGGTCACCTGCAGACAGGTCAGGAGGTCGAGCTGGCTGTCGCGGGACAGCGGACCCGAGTACGAGGACTACAGACTCACCAGCAGAGGGTCGACCGGACAGAGCCAGGCACCCGCGTCGCGGCCAACCTCATCGGTGTCCCCCAGGACGGCATATTCCGCGGCGAGGTGCTCACCATCCCCGGTTGGCTGAGGCCCACAACGGCCTTCGACGTTCACCTGCGGGTCCTCGAAGACGCGCCGAAGCCGCTCCGCCACAATATGTACCTCACGGTACACACCGGATCGAGCGAATCGGTCGCCCGCCTGCGCCTGCTCGAGGACGACCGCGCCCAGCCCGGTGACACAACCTGGGCGCAGCTCAAGCTGGATGCCCCGATAGCCATCGCAAAGGGGGACTACTTCGTGGTACGGTCCAACATGACCACGCTGGGAGGCGGCAACATCGTCGACACCCACGCGCCACGTCCCCGGCGACGCCACACTCCGACCATCGAGCGTCTGGAGATCATGGAGCGCGGCTCGGACCGCGATGTCCTCGTGAAGACCATCGAGGGTCTTGAGCCCGCGGAGCTCCGCGCTGTCGTCAACCGGGCCAATCTCAACGAGGACAATGCCCGCGCGGAGCTCCGGTCAATGATCTCGGATGGCGAGGTCGTCGTCCTAGGCGCGGGCGGCATCACCCGGAACACGAGGTTCTACACTGGGGCGGGATGGAGAGCGCTGGAAAGCCGGGCGCGAACGGCGCTCTCAGACTACCACCAAGACTTCCCCCTGAGGGTGGGCGCGCCAAAAGAGGAGTTGCGTTCCCGGCTCAATCTGTCCCCGCAGGTCTTCAACGACGTTCTCAATCTTCTCAACGGGGCCGGCGTCACGGTCGAGGTCGGGTCGATGGTGCGTCTGCCGGACCACACGCCAAGCCTAGGCGAGTCCCAGCGGAGCGCTGTCGACGGGTATCTCCGCCAACTGGAATCCAACCCTTTCTCGCCCCCGACCGACATCCGCATAGACCCGGAGGTGATAAACCTGCTGGACTATGAGGGACAGGTTGTCAAGGTCAGTGAATCGGTCGTCTTCGCGAGTTCGGCGTACGACGAGATGGTTGGTAGAATATCAGCGCACCTCAGTGAGCACGGCGAGATCACCGTTGCGGATGTCAGGGACCTGCTCGGCACGAGTCGCAAGTACGCGCTCGCTTTGATGGACCACCTCGATCACGTGCGGATCACCCGGAGGGTCGGAGACGTCCGGGTGCTCAGATGAGGGCGCATAGATGTATTCTCAGAGGAATATGTCGTTCCGCCGCAGAGCCGGCCCTGTATTAGATCCAAGGCCGGAACCCAGAGTTTGGTGGTGAAGGCAAGCCATATGCCGGCTGACACGAACACCGACACCGACTATCGGCTGCTGCTGACTTTGGATGCGCGGTCGCTGCCGGTGTCCTACGTTTCTTCCACGCTCAGGGTGCTCCAGGCCGCTGTGCGGGAGGTTGCTCGCGGAGTCGAGGATGGTCGCTCGATGTTCGACGGACAGCCTCAGCCGGTGCTGCTGCTGGACGCGACGATGTCCGAGGGCTCGGACCTGTATTTCAACCTGTACTTCGCCGACCCTGCTGACGATGCACCTATGGCCGAGCTGTCGCACCGGGCGTTCGCCCCATTCATGCAGGAGTTCGGGAGGGTGCTCAAGGGGATGCCGCAGCGCGGGCTGTGGGGACGCATGGCACGCACGTCGGGCCACCGCAGGTTCCGGTCCGAGGCCGCGCGCAGACTGGACGAGCTTCGCGTCGAGCTTCGCCACTTCAGGAAGGCTGTACTCAAACACGGGGGCCGGCGTATAACATTCGACGGCGACCAGATGGAGATTGAGTAGGCTGCCTACCGAGCTCCTGATCTGTACGCCATCGCAAGCGCGTCTACGGGAATCAGTCGCCGACCGATCAGATCGACCCCCAGCCCGAAAATCTCCAGAGTGACCGCTCCTAGAACAGCAATGGTCTCCGAATCCATAAAGACGACCGGACTATACCGACTACGTCCTTCGACTCTCAGTAGGGTATCGCCTACATCCAGCCGTACTTGACTGCCGTCGGCAAGCATGAATGATTGCGTCTCGGCCGTCTCCACACCAAGCCGTGTAAACAATGTGGCGGGAAGCATCGTGTAGGTCGCGCCGGTATCGACCAGGGCCTCCACCGTCTCAAACCGGCTGCCTCCCGGGTCGCCGACCTCTATCTCCACCACAAATGTACCCATGACTACTCCTGCCGTTCATCTACCGTCGCCTGCGGAGCTTACCGCAGCGGCAGCACCTCTAGCACCTGTGGATTGACCAGGTTCATGGGCTTGCGTCCGTCGAGGACCGCGGCGATCTCGACCCCGTATCGGCGAGGTCGCAGGGACATTGAGAGCTCCGAGTAGTGGGCCGCGTGTGGTGTCAGCACCACGTTGTCCATGCTCAGCAGAGGGTTGTCGGGGTCGGGCGGCTCCTTCTCCAGCACGTCGAGGCCGGCGCCCAGAATCCAGCCCCCCTGCAGCGCCGTGATCAGCGCACCCTCGTCCACCACGGGGCCACGGGAGCTGTTGATCAGGATCGCGTTGGGTTTCATCTTGCGCAGCGCTTCCTCGTCGATCAGGTGGAAAGTCCCGTCATCCAGCGGTGTATGTACCGAGATGTAGTCCGACTCGGCCAGCAGCTCGTCGAAGGAGACCGACCTTGCGCCCACCGCCTCGAATGCGTCGTCGTCGATGAACGGGTCGTAGGCGATCAGCTCGACCTCGAACGCCGCGATTCGCCGGGCGAACGCGCTGCCGATCCGTCCGAGGCCGACAATCCCGACCGTCTCCGTGTGCAGCGGGCCGACCGGGGCCGGGATCCGCGGCATCCAGCGGTTCTCTCGAACGCTGCTCTCCTGTTCGAGCAGCTTCCGGTTGGAGGCCAGCAGGAGCATCATGGCCTGGTTGGCCACTTCGCGCGTCCAGAGGTCCGGGACGTTGATTACTGCGATGCAGTTGTCGGTTGCCGCGGGAACGTCGATGCAGTCGAAGCCCACGCCGGTCCGGAGCACAGCCGTACACTTCTCAAGCGACGACAAGACCTTCCGGGTGATCGGAGACTCGACCACGATCAGGGCGTCGGCGTTCTTGGCCTGTGCGATGATCTCATCCTCGTCATCGAGTCGCGGCAGCAGCGCCAACTCCGCGCCGACCTTGTCCAGCTCCTCGATAGTGTCCGCATGGTTTGCGCTGGGTGTGTGGCCTACGTAGTAGACCGTAAATCTACTGTCCGTCATTTTGGTTCAGCGACCTCCGGAGGGAATGGTGTAGGATTGTAGCATGTTTGTACTATGGACGAGCCTGCCAGACCGAGCAGGCCGACGAGTTTGTCGACTTTGGTTAGAATGGTCTCCTGAGAGATCTGACGGCAGGGTATTGTAAGGCGGGAGGATTGACGTGTACCAATTGTCTGCGGTTAGCCGGTACGCGTTTACCGGCTTATACGAAATGACCGAAGCTGCCCTGTATCTGCGTGCGAGCAGAGGGGGGAACCAGATCTACCGGGTAGATTCTAGCAAGTTGATCAGGTGGATCAGACAGGGACTGTCTGATCGAGACTTGGTAGGCATCAAGGGATCGGATCTTATAATCGGATTCGAGGATCTGATATCACTGCGCGTAATTGCTGCGCTGCGAGCGGCGGGCGTTTCATTCAGGGAAATATACGCCGCCGAGGAATGGCTGCGCAAGACCACCCAGCATCCTCGCCCTTTTGCGACTGAGTTATTGTGGACCGAGGGCTCGCACGTGTTCGTGAGCTTTTGCCAGCGGCTCATAGCGGCCTCGAGGTCAGGACAGATGGCGCTGGAGTTTCTCCGGGATTGGTTGATGCCGGTTCATGGCCTGGAGTTCGACTCTCAAGGCGTCGCAGTGACGTGGGAACCTCACAAAGGGATCATGTTGTCGCCCGACATTCAACTTGGCGCACCCTGCATCAAAGGAACGAGCATTCCCACCAGTTCGATCTGGGGGATGGTTGAAGGTGGAGACTCCATTGAATATGTGACTAAATCCTATTCGATCGAACGTCGAGAGGTTGAGCTGGCAATTGAGTGGAAGAACGGACTCCGTGAGCTTAATCAGCCCGCTGGCGTTGCTTGACCACTCGTTGGCCAACAGCGTAGCCGATGCTCTGGCGTTGGTGGGGCTGCCGGCAGTGAGTGCATATGAGACTTTCGACCGCCGCGACAATGTCAAAGACCAAGAGATCATCTCCTGGCTCGGTCGGCGTGGACCGGCCGGGCTCTGGGTTCACGCCGACGATCGAGCCAAGAAAGTCCACAAGGTTGACATTGTCTCGAATCGGATCAGCACCATATGGGTGAGGCGACGCCGAGGCGCAATGTCGGCACGTAGCCAGTCACGTCTGTTGGCATATGTGATTCCATACGTCCTGGGTACATACAGTCCGTTCGACAGGCCGTTCCATGTGACGACCAGAGAACATGGTGACGAGTTGCGTCCAAGGGTGAGAATCCAGGAATACTCACTGTGAAGCCAGTCAGGTTCTGTCTGTCTCAAGCTTACCGGCGTAGTGGTCCAACCGGTCGCCGATGTCGTCCTTCGACTCCAGACCACGTTCGAGCTGCGTCAGCTGCTCCGGGGGCATCGCTATCAGGAACAGCCGCGGCGGTATTCCGGTGTACAGTCGCATACCGACGCATCCGAGCGACATCGCCGACTTCCGGCGCTGGTGGGCTACCGGCAACACGCCGCAGGCAGGACGCGTGAAGACCGCTCCCTGTGGGTTGTCCCGCCACATAATCTTTCCGATGATCTCTTGCACAACACCCATCTGCGGAAGGGTCGCCCACATCAGAACCAAGTCGGGTTCGAGCGGTGTCTTCCATAGAGGGCCGTAGACGACACCCGATCCGGGTTCCTCGAATCTTGGGGTCAGCTCGATCTCCTCACTGGTCCCGACACCGGCTTCGCACAGGTCTTCGAGCAGGGAGACCAGCTCGTCCTCACGCCCCGTGGACGACATGAACCCTGACACCACTCCTCCGATTCCGCACCCTTCGTGCTGCTCGGCCGATGCGTAGAATACCCGGAGCTCAGCCATCCGCCACAACGAACAGAACGAGGGTGGGTCCCTGAACAGGGGCGGGATTTCCTCCGGTTCGTTGGACACGAATGTCATAGCGACAGGCGGGATCTCGATACCGAGCCGGTCGGCCAAGAGCTGTGTGAGGTTGAGTGCGTCCATACCCGTCCAAATCAGCCAAATCCACGGGACCGGAGTCTAGCAAGGGTGGCTGCGACGGTCAATCAGGGCGGCGGTCCGGTGAAGATGCCCGCTACTCATGCTCCCACCACCTGCTACAATCCGCCTACAAGTCTCGGAGTCGGAGGGGATGCCAGTGAAGCTGGAGACGATAACGGTGTCGCCGGGAGAGCAGCGAGTCCTGCTGATGTTCGATCCGCTGAATCAGACCGACACGGACAGCGAGGTTCGCGCGTACCTGACCAGTAACAGCCTTGAGCCAAGACGCCGGTACCAAGAGGCAAGAGAAGATACCGAGTACGAGGTGTACTACTTCGGACACTGCTACATCGAAGAGCATCTGGACAATCTGACCCGATTGGCGACCGGAAACTAACGTCCGGCTTCAAGTACACGCCACCGATGTCAATCGAAATCGGCCGCGCGTTCCGTTTGCTTTGGGTGGACGGGCGATGCGCTAGGGTTACGGCAAAGGACGCCATACATCCATAGCAAACGGAACCCCATTACAGGGTCTTTCAATTGTCAGGTTTCGCTTTACTCTGGCATCGGCTCCCCGTTTGCGGCCTTCGCTCGAACGACCGGATAGGGTCAGGAATCGTCAGCACTCGGCAACAATCGAAAGACCCTGACCCATTGGAACGAGTCTTGCCTAGCGATGCCGAGTGCGATAACCTTATCCCCGCTTAAACGCCAGCCCCATATTTGCAGGAGGTCAGCGCCAGAATGGCTGATATGTCGAGGTCCGTTGCCATCGTCGGAGTAGCAGAGTCCGACGAGATCGGCAGGGTGGAAAACAAGTCATCTCTGCAACACCACGCCGAGTCCGCATACAACGCGCTCGAAGACGCAGGTCTCAAGATGAGCGACGTGGACGGGCTTCTGTCCGCCGGGTTCGGAACGCTGACCCTCGCTGAGTACCTGGGCATCCAACCGAAGTACACGGACTCGACCTCGGTCGGCGGCTCGTCGTTCATTATCCACATTGCGCACGCGATGGCGGCGATCAACGCGGGCTACTGCGAGGTGGCGCTGGTCACCCACGGGGAGGCCGGACGCAGCGCAAGGAGCCGGGCGGGCGGCAACGCCTCGGAGCCGGGTCCGCAGTTCGAGACACCCTACGGCTTTATAGGCGCGCCCATCGTCTACTCCATGGCTGCCCGCCGATACATGCACCAGTACGGAGAAGACCGTACTCGGCAGGCGATGGCCGAGGTCGCCGTCGCCACCCGCAAGTGGGCGAGCATGAACCCCAAGGCCTACATGAAAGACGTTCCGATGTCGTTCGACGACTACCACGAGTCCCGCTGGATCTCGTGGCCGTTCCACCTGTTCGACTGCTGCCTCGTTACAGACGCGGGCGGCGCGTATGTGATAACCACCGCGGAGCGCGCGCGGGACCTGCCGAAGAAGCCTGTTTACGTGCTCGGCGCCGCCGAAGGACACGACCACGGCCTGATCAGCACGATGCCGGACATGACGCGCACCTGGGGCCGCTACACCGGGCCCAAGTCCCTCGAAATGGCGGGCGTCACCCATGATGACATCGACCTGGCAATGATCTACGACTCATTCACGTACACCGTGCTCGTGACTCTCGAAAGCCTCGGCTTCTGCGGGCCTGGCGAGGCTGCGGACTTCGTCGCGAACCAGCGCACCGCGCCGGGCGGCGAATTCGCCATGAACACCAGCGGCGGCGGCCTCTCCTACACCCACTCCGGCATGTACGGCATGTTCCTGGTGCTGGAGGCGGTCAGGCAGCTTCGCGGAGAGGCGGGAGATCGGCAGATCGACGATCCCAAACTCTCGCTCGTCCACGGCACCGGCGGCCAGCTTTCGTCCACCGGAACGGTGATCCTGGCAGTCGACTAGACATCAGCACCAATGATGATGAAACTCACCCTCGCCCCAGCCCTGGATAGAGTCAGGGACAGGCTCTCCGCTGGGTCAGGCACCGCCCCTCTCTCATCAAGAGGGGGCCTCGCAGAGGGAAGCTAAACTCAGGAGCGAATCAATGACACAGGCGTACAACAAGCCGGTTCCGCAGCCGCAGGGCGAATCGGACTTCTACTGGGAGAAGGCCAAGGAGCATGAACTCTGGCTTCGCAGCTGCCAGGACTGCGGGACGGCATACTTCTATCCGCGGGACATATCCCCGTGCTGCTTCTCAAGAAACACAGACTGGATTCAGGCCAGTGGCAAGGCGACGCTGTTCACCTACGGCATTGTCCATCGGGCGCCTCATCCCGGATTCGCGGCCGACGCGCCATTCGTGACCGCATTGGTCGAGCTGGAAGAGGGCCCGATCATGGCGACGAACATCGTCATCGACGATCCCACACCTGAGAAGCTCGAAATCGGGATGTCGGTAGAGGTCGTATTCGAAGACATCACCGACACGATCTCGCTGCCCAAGTTCAAGCCGACCGGGGTATAGTGGTTGGTGGATTGACTGCCGAAGACAGTTCAACCCCGCCGGATAGAGAGTCGATCTGGAGCATCTCGCCGAGATGGCGGACGGTTTACTTCGTTCTGTTCGTCATCCAGAACATCGCCGGAATATCTCTGCTATGCTGGTACGAGATACTCCGGCGGACCGAAGACGATGCGGTCCAGACGATTCTGAACATCAGTCATGGATCGGGGCAGACCACCGTCGGATCGGCTGGAACAACTCTGACTATCACGGAGGCAGTACGTTTAACCATGGTTCTCGGCGAACAGCTACAACGGTGGTTCCGAAAACGAGAGGACGAAAGAGTCCACAGGAGAGTCGTCGAAAGCGTCAACGAAGCGCGTGCCGAGGGGCGTGCCGAGGGGCGTACTGAGGGGCGTACTGAGGGGCGTACTGAGGGGCGTACTGAGGGGCGTACTGAAACGCAGAGACGGTGGGACGAATGGCTCCAGCGCAGGATGGAAGCCGAGGCCAACGGCGAGCCGTTCGATGAACTGCCGCCCAACTTCGACTCAAACGGGACCAATGGCAGTTAATGGCTGAGAAGCCGGCTCCTCACACCTGCTTGCGCTCATGAAAGAGTACCCGCCGTCCGCGAATGGATTATCGAAGTCCTCTGCTCCTCCTAGCCACACTCTCCTAGCCGCCGCAGGCGGCCTGTGGAGTCTCGCCCCTACTCCCGCCAGCCATTGCCCTCGTCAAGATACGTCGTCCGGCCCACTGTCGAGACGCTGACCTGCTGACAGTACATCCCACCTTCGAGTTCCCGGTCCGCCGAGTGCGTCGTCGACGTCCAGTCGATCGAGCCAGGCACATCCACGAGCGCCTCGGTCAGCGCCCGCCCGTCCATCGCATCGACCGACGGCAGTCCCAGAAGACGGAGCACGGTCGGCGTCACATCCACATTCCCCGTCGGAGACGATATTCGCACCCCGCTCTTGAAGTTCGGCCCGCGCGCCAGCAGCACATTGTTCATCTCGTGACTGCTCATCGAGCCGTGCTGACCCAGGCCCGGCGATCCGCCCGCTGAGTGTACAAAGCCGTTGTAACCGGCCGCGTTCGGACGCGAGTCCCACCCGAACGACATGACAAGCTCAGGGGCCCTTGGCCCTTCACATCCTGCCAGAGCCAGCGGTAGGGTTCCGGCGATTTCGCCAGCCGACTCCGACGCCATCAACGCGCCGCACCAGGGTCGCTCCATCAGCCACGGCGCAAGCCTCTCCGCGACTCCCGCGTCGCTGGTGTAGAACAGAACGCTGCCGCCATTTGGGGCGACGAGCACCTCCTCGGACGAAAAGCCGGCATCGCGGACGTACCACTCGACGTCGACCACCTCCTGGATGGTGGAGTATCCGTGGTCTGAGACGACCATGACGTCGGTGCCAGACCCAAGCCCATTTCGATCGAGCCAGTCTATAATCCGGCCAAACCCGGCGTCGGCCTCCCTGATGGCGCGGTCCGACATCTCCGACCCGACCCCCGAGGCGTGCTGCGCCTTGTCAGGCTCCGACGACCAAATCAGCGCAACCGCGGGCTGCCGTTCGGGTAGGACATGCTCGGTCAAGATACGGATCGCGTGGTCGAATCGAGGAGTGTTCGGGCGCGACTCCACAGGCCAATGCCCGAACCTGGATTCCAGCCTCCCGCCCAAATGGCGGGGTAACGTGAAATCTGTGTGGATCGTCGCTCCGCCGGAGCGGTCCGCGCTGGGATTGTGAATGTATGCGTTTCCCGACGTCCCGACTCCGATGGCGGTGTACTCCATCCCATGCGTTGACAGGATGTCAGCGAGCGTCGGCGCCAGCAGAACGCGCCCCGTCTTCTGCGCCATTGCTTCGAGGGTCGGCTCCAGCGCGGAGAATACGAGCGACGGGTCGTAGTCCCTCGCCACTATCGTATTAGCCGCCAGGCCGTGGCTGCCGGGATGACGGCCTGTGACCATGCTGGCAGCATTGATCCGGGTGACCGATGGGAATACGGGGTGATGGTTCTCGAAGAAGATCCCCTCTTCAGCGAACCGGGCCAGGTTGGGCGCCAGGTCTGCCCGCACTTGCGCCGGTTGCAGCCCGTCGAACACCGCGATCAGAACTGAGGTCATACTGGTCCCTCCACTGAGGTCGAATCAGGCGCTACGTTACATCGTGCGGATTGGCTCCGCAACATCCCAGATCAACCACGCGGACTTGGAGCGCCGAGCCGTTCAACGCGCAGGCTGGTATAGACCGCCCCGTCCGGATGGAGAACGCTACGCATCAGGCTGATCGAACGGACTTGGACCCGGGCCGGGGCGTACCCGCTGGAGGATGCCGCGTCCACCACACGGCGAACGTCCTCAGCGGCAACCCGGCTGCGGACGCGCGCAATCGTGATATGTGGATTGAAGCCGCGCCGGTCACGTCTGTATCCGAGGGCGCGCAACTCTTCTTCTACGTCCGACTGGAGTCGTTTCAGCCTGTCCACTTCTCCATCGATACCGACCCAGATGACGCGCGCGTCGGATCGGTTTGGGAACGCGCCTGTCTCACCCAACCAAAGGCTGAAGCCAGAGGAGCGGTTCGCGGCCCTGCCAAGCCCCGCGACGATGTCGGCGATCGCCGTGGTCTCAATGTCGCCCAGGAACTTCAGGGTCAGGTGGATGCCCTCGGCCCTGACCGTGCGCACGCCTGCCACGCCAAGCGCGTCGATCGCACCGATGGCGCGGCTGAGCTCCCGCTTTGCGTCGCCGGAAAGCTCGATTGCGACGAATGCGCGGACCTTACCGTCGTTCACGGAGCCTTCATCTCCCAAGTCAGCGTATGTGAGATGACTTCCATGTAGAAGATTCCCTAGACTCGTTCCATGTGGCGGCGCTCGTATGGGCAACTGTACCAGAGGAAACGGCCTGTTATACACTCTGCCCGTCCCTCGACAATCCGGCGAAAGTGAGATGCGGAGACCATGACAAGACCATTCTCTTTTGAACCGCTCAGCGGCCCTACATACTCGACGACACTCGACGCGCAGACCCACTCACTCGAAGAAGATGCGTGGGTGAAGCGTTTCGAGGAGTCCAGGCGCAGGCTGGCCGAGATCGACCCGCACCGGCCGCTGTACCATTTCTCGTCGCCCGAGAACTACATGAACGATCCGAACGGGCTGTGCCAGTGGCAGGGGCGCTACCACCTGTTCTACCAGTTCAGGCCCACGGGCGTGGACCGGGTGCATTGGGGACACGCGGTCAGCGACGACCTGGTCCACTGGCGGGACCTGCCCGTCGCGTTGTACCCGGACGTGGAGCGAGACTGCTTCAGTGGCCAGACGCTGGTCGAGCGGGATCGGGTGATCGCCATCTACCACGGGACGCAGGCCGGCAACGGGATCGCAACGGCTTCGGACCCCCTGCTGCTGAACTGGAGCAAGCACCCGAACAACCCTGTGATTCCCGGGGACAACCGGAGCGCAACCGGCGTGGGCGGCGCTCAGTACCGCGTGTTCGACCCCTGCATCTGGAAGGAAGACGACGGCTACTACTCCGTGTCCGGAACGTTTCAGGAGGGCGACCGCGGGCTTGACGCGGTGGGCGTGGATCACCTATTCCGATCCAGCGACCTGGCGGAGTGGGAGTACCTCGGTCCGCTGATGGAGGATGCCTTCTTCGCCGAGCCGGGGGAGGACGCCGCGGTGCCCAATTTCTGGCCGATCGGCAACGGAAAGCACATGTTGCTGCTGTTCAGCCACAAGCGCGCGGCACGGTACTACATCGGCGAGTACGATACCACGACCCATCGGTTCAGACCCGAATCGCATGGCCGGATGAACTACGGGCCGTGGGTTGTGGGCAGCGTTCACGCGCCGTCCGCGACGATAGACGACTCCGGTCGCTACCTCGGTATCTTCAACCTGCACACTGGCAGGAACACAGACGAGACCGACGATATGATGACGCTCCCACGCCGCTACTGGCTTGACTCGAAAAACTCGCTGCAGACGGCGCCGGTGGACGAGGTCGAATCTCTGCGGTTCGACCGTCGGACCATCGATGCAATGGAGGTACCAGCCAACGGGGAAGTCGTGCTGAACGGTGTAGGCGGCAAATCGGCCGAGATCAGGGCGGTGCTCGACCCGAAGTCGGCGCGTGAAGTCGGCCTATACGTGCTGCGCTCCCCGGACCGCGCCGAACGCACACGGATATCGCTGTATCCGCTCGACCATCGCCGGTTCGGCACGAGCTCGCTCCAGATCGATGTCTCTGAGGCGTCGATCGCATCTGACCCCTGGGCACGGTCGGCAGAGATCGGTCCGATCGAGATGGCGGAAGGCGAGCTGCTCGACCTGCGAGTATTCATCGACCGGAGCATCATCGAGGTGTACGCCAACGATCGGCAGTGCCTGACGGTCCGGGTCTATCCGGAGCGAGAGGACAGCCGGGGAGTTTCTCTATTCGCGAGGGGCGGCGACGCGAAACTGCTCTCGCTGGACTGTTGGCAGATGCGGAGCATATGGCCTGAGTTGACTGGCCTCGAAGGTCGGTGAGTGGGCAGCGTGACGTTGTAAGATCACCGGGCATCTGCATTGAGGACCATCACAGATGATATCTAATCATGATATAATTCGAGTATGAGGAGGCGGCACCGCAGGACGTTGGAAGCGATCTATCAGCGACCAACGCCATCGGGCATACGGTGGGACGATGTTGAGTCGATGCTTCTGGCGTGCGGAGCCTACCTTGAGGAGCGTGCGGGTTCACGGGTTTACATCGAACTGAACGATGTCGCTGGGCATTTTCACAGGCCGCACCCTCAGCGTGAAGTAAGGCGAGGCGCAGTGGACTCAGTGAGAAAATTCCTGACGAGGGCGGGGATAAGGCCATGATGGAGTACAAAGGCTACCGAGCTGTTGTCAGTTTCGATTACGATGGAGGCGTGTTTCACGGAGAGGTCGTAGATACCCGGGACGTGATCTTCTTCGAGGGGACGTCCGTGACACAACTCCAAGAGGAGTTTCAGTTTTCGGTAGATGACTATTTGACCGTATGCGCCGAGAGGGGGCGCGAACCGGACAAGCCGTTCTCAGGTAAGATTCCGCTACGGATACGCCCAGATGTTCACAGGGCGGCTACAGCGGCGGCCAAGGCGGAAGGGAAGAGCCTGAACGCCTGGATTTCTGAAGCGGTCGAAAGGGCAGCAGCACAGTCTATGTAACCGGGATTGACTATATCCGAGCGCGTGCAATAATCTCTTGGAACCAGACACGACTCAACAAAGAGGTGACACTATGGTGGTAAGTACAAGAACGGACACCGGTCTGATTGCACATCTGCTTCGCCGGGCAGGTTTCGGCGGCACCCGTGAAGAGATCGAAGCCTACGCGGAAATGGGCTACGAGGCCGCCGTCGACGAGCTGATCGATCCAACCGATGCCGGGTGGGCAGGCGCCTACATGGCGAGACGGTTCCACCATGAGCAGTCGGGAATGCTGACTCCGCAGGGCGGGCCGTCGCAGTGGCTGTACCGGATGATCACAACGCGCGCGCCCCTGCACGAAAAGGTCGCCCTGTTCTGGCACGGGATATTCGCGACAGGGTATCCCAAGGTGATTCACGGCAAGGCCCTCTCGGACCAGATCAGAATGTTCAGACACTACGGGATGGGCAGGTTCGACACCCTGCTGATGGAGCTCGCCAAGGACCCCGCCATGATCGTGTGGCTGGACAACCAGGACAACCACGGTGGCGCCATCAACGAGAACTGGGGTCGGGAGCTGCTCGAGCTGTTCTCCCTGGGTGTGGGCAACTACAGCGAGGAGGACATTAAGGAGTGCGCGCGCGCGTTCACCGGATGGACGCTCGGCAACACCGAGTACATGGTGCTGCGCTCCATGCGTGACTCGGACTGGCCGTACGGCCGGATCTCATGGCACTTCGAGTACCGACCTGAAGACCACGACAATGGTGAGAAGACGTTCCTGGGTCATACGGGAAATCTGAACGGCGAGGACATTATCGAGATCATCTGCAAGCAGGAGGCAACGGCCAGATTCATAGCCCGGCACATGTACCACTTCTTCGTCGCAGACGAGCCGCCGGTGCCGTCATGGCCTTACACCCCACCTAGAGACCCCGAGGCCATCGACACGCTCGCGCAGGCCTACTTCGACAGCGACCACGACATCACGTCTATGTTGACGGCGCTGTTCAACTCCGAGTACTTCAAGTCCGAGGACATCCGATACGAGAAGGTGAAGGGTCCCGCCGAGTTCGTGACAGGGGTTCTCAGGCTCACAGGCGAGTTCGACCGTCCGAGGCGCGAGATCCTGGAGAGATATTTCCAGACGAATTTCATGGGGCAGATGCTGACGAATCCGCCCAGCGTGGAGGGATGGCGCCAGGGCGTAGACTGGATCGACACCGGCACGCTGATGGAGCGAATCAACTTCGCCTCGGAGCAGCTTGGCGACGTGGCGAAGCCCGGTGTGCGCTCCATGATCGACGCCATGATGGCGCAGAATCCCGATCCGTCGCCCGATGAGCTGATCGACATGTGCCTTGACCAGCTGGGAGTCATCTCGATCTCGAACGCGACGCGCGAGGCGATCCTGCGGGTCGCCGAACAGGGAGCGTCCTCGCGCGAGGACAAGGTGGCGCAGGTGCTCAGGCTCGCCGGTGCGACTCACGACTTCCAGCGGGCCTAGCGGAGATATACGACTCCCTCGATGGGAGAAGGTGAAGGTGAGAGCCAAATGGTTGTCAGCACAGCAGCAACACAGACCGGAGTCCTTGAGTACAGCCTCACGGTGGGTCTTTCCGCTATGGAGGGACGCGGGTTCTACTACCCCGTGGACACGCTGCCCACCTCGACCGGACGTCTGTACGTCGTCAACCGTTCAGTGGACGGCGTGGACCGCGGCGTCCGGGTCACCATGTGCGATATCGACAGCGAATACTACGGCACCTTTGCGTCTGCCGGTGACGGAGACGGCCAGTTCGTCTATGCGTCGTCCATCGCCGAGGACTCGCAGGGGTGCGTGTTCATCAGCGACGAGTACGCGAACAGGGTGACCGCGTTCGACATGGACGGCAAGTTCCTGTGGAATTGGGGCACGCCGGGAAGCGCCGAAGGAGAGCTGGATGGGCCATCCGGTGTTGCGGTCGGCGCGAACGACTCGGTGTACGTGGCCGATACCCACAACAACCGCGTCCAGAAGTTCACGCCCAGCGGCGTTCTTCTCCTGGCATTTGGCTCGAAGGGGGCTGGCGAAGGGCAGCTGGACCTGCCCTGGGGCGTGACCGTCGCTCCGAACGGCGATGTGTACGTCGCGGACTGGGGCAACGACCGTGTCCAGCGGTTCACTCCGGACGGCGACTTTGTCGCCTGCTATGGGACGTCCGGACGCGGTGACGGCGAGCTCAGAAGGCCGTCCAGCGTCGCCGTTGACGAGCGCGGTTACATCTACGTAGCGGACTGGGGCAACGAGCGCATTCAGGTATTTGATCCCGATGGCGGGTTCGTGCAGAAGCTCCGCGGTCAGGCCACCGAGTCGAAGTGGGCCGGCATATTCCTGAATGTCAACAAGGAAGAGGCTGTGGCCCGCGCGCGGGCCGATTTGGAGCCGGAGGTCGACCTGTTCGATCCGGACGACCCGCACGAAGAATCTTCGCACATCGAGAAGCTGTTCTGGTCGCCCGTATCCGTCAAGCTAGACGACTACGGCAGGCTCTATGTGACCGAGAGCAACCGCCACCGTATCCAGATCTACAAGCGGGTGTCGTAGTTTCCACATCCGGCGTGAACTACGACGTCGCCGTCATCGGCGGAGGGCCGGGAGGCAGCACAGCCGCGACGTTGCTCGCCCGCACAGGGCTTGAAGTCGTTCTCCTCGAACGCGAGCGTTTTCCGCGTGACCACGTTGGGGAGTCGCTGCTTCCGGCTTCGATGCCGGTGCTCGAAGACCTCGGCGTCCTTGGCCGGATGGACGAAGCCGGTTTTCCCAAGAAGTGGGGAGCGACAATGGTCTGGGGACAGGACCCCGAACCGTGGTCGTGGTACTTCAGGGAGACCAACCAGACCTATCCGCACGCCTATCAGGTGTGGCGTCCGACGTTCGACAAGATTCTGCTCGATAACACCCGCGCCGCCGGGGCTGTCGTGTGCGAGCGCGTGACGGTAACCGGCCCCTTACTGGATTCAGGTCGAGTCAGGGGCGTAGAAGTCCGAACCAAGGACGGTTCGGAGACCACGGTGGAGGCCCGCTGGGTTGTTGACGCCAGCGGACAGGCCACTGTCCTCAGCAGAGCGCTCGGACTTCGACAGTGGGATCGGCACTTCCGCAACATGGCTGTGTACGCCTACTTCGAGGATGGCGAGCGCCTGTCGACCCCGGACCAGACCAACATTTTCATCGAGTCCTACGACCAGGGATGGGTGTGGAACGTCCCGCTGCCCTACGGAAGGTCGGGCGTTGGCGTCGTCGTGGACTCGCGGGCTGGTCAGGACGGCATCCGGCGCAGCGGCGTCGAGGCATACTACCGCAGCCAGATCGAGGGCGCCCTCCACTCGAATGCGATGATCGAGGGCGCGAGAATGGTTGCCGGTCCACACGTCGTGAAGGACTGGTCGTACACGTCTTCCACAATGGTCGGAGACGGCTGGATTCTGGTCGGGGACGCGGCCTGTTTCGTGGACCCGCTGTTCTCCTCCGGGGTCCACCTTGCGATGATGTCCGCGGTCATGGCGGCGGCGTACATACAGGCTGTTCTGGACGACCCATCGATGTCCGGACCCGCCGGGGAGGTGTACCAGCATCTGTATCGCAAGGAGTACACCCACTTCAGGGAGCTGGCGCGGCTGTTCTACGCCAGCAACCGGACCGTGGAATCCTACTTCTGGGAGGCCCGCCGGCTGCTGGGAGCCACTGAGGACGAACGGTCCCGCCAGTCCTTCATAAGAGCTGTGGCGGGCCAGGCGCCCAGGGGTTACGAGCGCGCCGTCCTGGAGAGGGGCGACCTTCCACCCGACCTCGCGGGAGCGATCCGCGAGATCGAGAGAGGACGCCAGGTGAGAGCCAGGGACTTCGATACGAGGGAGGGCTTCGATACTGTACCGGCCCTCGCGGACGGCGTCCGGATCGAGCGACGACCTGTCTTCGCGGATGGAGAGTTCAGGTGGAGCGCTGCGCTGGTGAGTCCCGACAGGCCGGAGGGACTCGCTGTCAGCCAGCTGGTCGCGGCGCTGGTGGCCATCATCGACGGCCAGCGTGCGACGCACCAGATCGTGGAGCGACTGACGGCCGGCGTCGAGTCGGCCGACCGGCGAACACTGGTGAAACGCACAACTCTCGACGCGCTCCAGATCCTGGCAGCGGACGAGGCGGTAAAGATGTAGATACGCTTAACTTACGCGTGTCGCAGGATCTTTTCTTCTCCGGTAGGCCAGGCATGAGACAACAAAGACGGCAATCAGCAGAAGGGTCGCCAAAAACGCGACAGCCCAGCCAGAAGGGGGACGCGGAGGTGCATCATGATACGCCAGGCCAGGGTATGTGGGTTTTAAGTAAAGCTAACGGGGGAGTGAACAACAGATGCACCGAGACGATCCTGTCCTGACGACAGACGAGGGTCTCCGGGACGTATTCGCCCTTAAGTCTTCAAAGGCTCGATGGTGTTCTTCCCTCAATGCCTGACCAGATGCTTAAAGAAGACTCAAGGCAAACCCATGGGGAGCGCCCAGTCCCGTTGCCGTGATCGCGTGACTCGGCGCACACCGGCTATCCCGCATCACATAATGCATGGAGAAAATGTAGGATCAGGCCAGTGTTCCCCTGCGGACATGCTGCCCGATCCGCCCAGGTCGCACGATATGCGGCAATGCCTCCAGATCTATCATATCGACAGCGCTCTCAAGCCGTACTTCGCCGGCCGCTCCGACGTTCTGGTCGGTGGTGAAGGCTACCTCCGACAGGACGCGCACAATCGCGCCGAACAGCTCGCGCCCGACTGCGTGGTCGCGTTCGGCGTTGATCCGGACGCTATCACTGGTCGCAACGGGTACGTCATCAGTGAGGTCGGCAAGCCGCCGGACTTCGTGCTGGAGGTGGGATCGCGAAGCACGGGCCGACATGATTACACCACGAAGCGTGACGCCTACGCGCGATACGGTGTGTTGGAGTACTGGCGCTTCGACGAGACCGGAGGACGCTGCCACGACACGGCGCTGGCGGGCGACGCGTTGGTGGACGGGGGGAGTACATCCCGATAGCTGTCAGGCGCGGCCCGGAGCCGTGATCAGGATATCCGGCTGAAGTCCCGGATGCCCGACGATGGTCTGGGTGTTCTCGGAGCGTACCCGGCTCGTGGGGAGCATCTTGCCGAGCGGCGCGCCGAGGGCGTTGTTGGCGCTGGGTTCAGTCTGCTGGGGCATGGGCTGTCAGGTGGTCGTCAATAGAGACTACAAAGGAAAAGCCTGCTGTAGGGTATCTTCAAAGTGTGAAATGGGAGCAACGCGGTGGACATCGTTCTGGTCAGACGCACGATCCGAGTCCCATATCTCCTGAAGTCTGATCAACTTTTGTCCATGTCGTCGCGTCCCTCTGACGGTGACAACAGAGTTCCACATTGGGCGGACAATGTCATCCATCATTCCATCGGGCACACGAACGTTATGTCGCACTTGGTTACTGTCAACTAACTTGATTAGATTAGATTTCGATCCTATTGCATTCGCGAATTGTAGAGTGCCACTGATCTTAACGACGGTCTCTCTTGACACACGCGGTGACTCGCCATGCGGTGACGGGAACTGAGAGGCTGGCGTAGTCACGGAGAGAGTACGGGGCTCACCGTGGCTGACCCTCGTGAACCCAACTTGTCGGATTCTGTCTCCATCGGGAGCGAGCTTCTTCGCCAAGACAAGGAAGTTCCTGCGATAAGCTTCATTGGGGATGCGTGCCTCTAGCTCGGCAGTATCGGCGGCATCGGCTAGTTCAAGCAGGTCCATGAGTTCGCTGATGACTTCTTCAGTATCCAGCATGTCGGAGAAAGAGAGTTGTTCTGGCGTGTGCCCCAACATGAGCGAAATCGCAAAGCTGCCTCGCCTCGGCACTGACACAAATGTGCGATAGCCTTTCTGTATCTCCGGTGGTATGCGATCATTGTATTCGTTCTTCGCTCTCCGCTGGGCAATGCGAAAAACGAGCTTCTCAAAGCTGTCCATCCGATCTTGTAGGTCGGACAGTAGTGTTATCCCGCTTGCCACCCAACCACCGACCAGACTCAGTTGCACTTCCCCAATGCCCAACTTAACTTCGTTTAGTTCGAGATGTCTGTGGAAATTGGCCTGCTCCCAAAGGTCGCGTAGCTCGTCCACGATCTCCGGATGCGGATCGCCGGCCAACGCTTTGATGGCAAGCTGCTCGGCCAGACGGAAGTTGTTGCAGTCCAGGGCCATAGTCCCCGCACTGCGATGTAGGATTGACCAAGCCAACCCGCTCTGCTCGGGCAGCTTGCCAATTGCGGCCAGCTCTGACTCAAGGGCTTGTCCAAAAAGCTCCAGTGAGCGTTTTGTGTTACCCAGAGCCCTTTTGCGGAGAGCTTGGTCCACGAACGCCATCGCACGGTTGTGTAACTCGCGAGTGGTGCTCATTTTCTTGTGACCTCAGCAAATGGCCGTCCGAATTCGACTACGACCACGTAGGCTGGGAGTCCAGATGAATCGGACCGGTCCGTCTGACTCAGTTTCAAACTGGTTCTCCTTCTGATCTCCCTGTCGTTGCCTTGGCGAATACCAGACACCTCCATACGTCCCTTCACGACGAGGTCGTCATCTTCGAGCAAGGCTTGGAGGTCAGCGGTCAGCGTCCGCTCAACGGCAGTAACATTGGATTGATCGTCGTTACCCAGCCAATAGTCGATTCCCGTTCTCTTGTGCGACCGTAAGATAACAGTGTAGCCGATTTCTCGAATGGCCAGAAGAGTCGCTATCCCAGCGGCGCCGTCCTCAGTGGCTTCGTCCGGATCACCCCAAGTGCGACGGTCTTGCGCGGTGACCTGGGGCCACGTCAATGTGTAACTGCCATCAAATACCCCGCGAACCGTGAGCCGCACACCCTGGATGTGCCCCTGCGATTCCAAGCATACAGCCCCGGCTTTCGCTAAGTCCACGCCCCGTTCTCGACCTACACCCGGGATGTCGTCAGTGTCGAGTTCGTTCAAGTCAAGCATGAATCAACTCAGGTCTGGGAATTCCGGCTGTCGGAAGGTCATCGCTACTCCGCCACCGCCGTGTACTCCCGCTGTAGCATCTCCCAGTCGATCTGGTAGCCGAGTCCCGGCTCCGTCGGCGCGTGGACGACTCCGCCCGTCATGTCGATATCCTCAACCAGACCGTACATGTTCGCCCCGGTGCATGGGAAGAACTCGAAGAACTCGCAGTTCGGCACCGCCATCGTCACGTGCAGGTTCGCGACGTTGTTGAGCGAGTTGCCGCCGTGGTGGATCTCGCACTTCATGTTGAACCCCTCCGCCATGTGGCAGAGCCGGACCATCGGCGTAATTCCGCCGGTGACCGCGACGTCGCCCCGCAGGATGTCCGTCGCGTACTGCGTGATCCACGGGGTCATCCCGTAGTAGCGACCGGGAGCGTACTCGGTGGACATTATCGGGATGTCCAGCTTCTGGTGGAGCTTGACGTAGTTGTAGATATCCTCTTCGACCAGCGGGTCCTCGTACCAGTAGAAGCCGATGTCCTCGATGGCCCGTCCGACGCGCATCGCGTCCTCATACTGGTAGGCCCACATCGAGTCCAGCATCAGCTTCATATCGTCGCCGACCGCCTCTCGCACCGCCCTGCATATCTCGATGTCGTACTTCGGATTTCCGTGCGGATGGATCTTGTGCGCCGGCCAGCCCATGTCCTGGAACCGGATCGCCTCCTCCGCGTACTCCTCGGTCGTCTCCCAGTAGGCGGTGGACGAATAGACGGGGACGGACTCCTTACACGTGCCGAGCAGACGGTGGATGGGCTGTCCGGCGATCTTCCCGTTGATGTCCCAGAGGCAGATGTCGATCGCGCCGATGGCGTTAGTGGAGACCGATCTGTTCATCTTCCACAAGTCCCACCATATCGCTCCGATATCCTGTGGATTGCGGCCCACCACGATCGGCTTGAGGAACTCTATCAGCCCCTTGGCGTAGTGGTCCGCGCCCATGCGCGACGATCCGAGAAAAGCGTTGCCGCGGACTCCCTCGTCCGTCTCGACCGTCACGATCCCAAGCTGCCGCGTCTCCCCGAACTGCATCCCGACCCCGGTCATCCACGGCTCCGACTTCCAGTTGAACATCTCTACCTTGACGTTGGTGATTATCATGATTGGCTCCTTGCCGGCTGCGTTCCCGGTACCCGGTCTTCGGCCACGCGCGCGGGAGAACACCCGTCGCCACCGCCGATCATACCACCGAGGCTGCCCCAGATGTTCAGGCCGATGCCGCGCTGTTTGGTGTAAGGCGACAATCGGCCGTTCGACCCGAGCTTGTCGAAAGGACCGGCCGTCCATTCATGGTTCGACCGGTCCACCTCGAACGGACTCACTGTAGCCCGCAAGAATCGAAACGATTCCCATCTGTAGCCGCAACGGAATTCGCGCTGACATGGCGGACGAGAAAACCCTTGACGTCAGAGACGCGAGTTGCTTTCCCAGAGCCAACACCGGTTCCGACCACTGGCCTTATGCAGCCGGTTTCTAAAGCCCCTCGAGAAGTTCAAGCATCTCGCTGGGCAGATCGATCGCCGCCGCCGCGGCGTTGCTTTCCACCTGCTGCGGGCGGGACGCGCCGACTATTACCGAAGTTATCTGCGGCCGGGACAGCGTCCAGGCGATAACCAGCTGGGGTACGGAGACCTCCAATTCCGCGGCGTTCGACTTCAGAGATTCGACCATCTCGAAGGTCCGATCGTTCCAGTAGGCGCCTTTGGCCCTCTGCGCGTGGCGGGACGCCATGTGACTGTCATCCGGCGGCGGCGAGCCGCGGTCATACCGCCCCGTCAGAACTCCGCCCATGAAGATCTGGTACGGGACGATCCCAACCCCCTGATCCTCGCAGGCGTCGAACAGCTCCCCTTCGATGTCTCGCTTGCCGAGGTTATACTCCGGCTGTACCGACTCAAATCGTTCGAGCCCGTTCTTGTCGCTCGCCCACAGCGCCCTCATGAGCTGCCATGCGGCAAAATTAGAGCAGCCAATGTAACGGATTTTGCCCTGTTTCACCAGGTCGTCGAGTGTCTTGAGCGTCTCTTCCACCGACGTTTCGGGGTCGAAGTAGTGGACCTGATACAGGTCTATGTAGTCCGTGCCCAGCCGTCTGAGACTGCCCTCCACCGCCGCGATCAGGTGCTTGCGGGACAGACCCACGTCGTTCGGGCCATCGCCGGTCGCGATGAATCCCTTGGTGGCGACTACGTAGTCGTCCCGGTGGGCGCGCACCGCCCTGCCGACCACGACTTCCGAGTGACCGGAGTTGTAGGCGTCGGCGGTGTCGATGAAGTTGATGCCCACGTCATGCGCGGCGTCTATCACCGAGATGGCGCGGTCGTCATCGACGTACCCCGCGCCGAACATGTTGGTGCCCAGACAGACACGCGATACCTTGAGTCCACTGCGGCCGAGTCTAACGTAGTCCATTTCTATGCTCCGGTGTGTTGGGATTTGTCATATTGGAGTCATGGCCTGCTCCCGGTCGATCATCACCCTGAGCGCCGTGTAGATCAGGATGGCGAACGCAAAACCCCAGATGGCGGCTAGCTCGGACTCCAGAAATGTGAACACCTGAGTCACGAAGATGCTGACGAGCACACCCCTCAGCAGCCACCTGTAGGCGGCTATCCGTGAGCGACGCAGCCGCCAAACTCCGACTAGGACCAGTGCGGTCGAGACAGTGGCGGAGGTCAGTCGCGCAGCGCTCAGGAAGTCGAGCTGTGTCGCCGGATCGTCGCTGCCGAGGATGTTCGCCAGCGCAACGAACGTCACCACCACTATCTGCAACAGCGCGGCGATCAGGAAGAAACCGATCAGCGCGGGCCGAAACCACCGGTGCAGAACGACGCGGCTGTACAGGTGTACCGCCAAGTCTCGCGCACGGAAGTAGAAGCTCATGTCCGACACCGGCTCCGGCCGCACTGACTTTACGAACGCCGTAAGGCCCTGCACGAGCGGGTCGGACTGGTCGGACTGCGCAAGCAGGTCTAGCGCTTCGCGCTTGGTTTCGGCGTCGAGGGGTCGTCCCGCTGCCAGTTCGAGCCGGTTGAACACGTTCGCGAGCATTTCGTTTGATCGTAGCTTCTGATGGCGGAGCGCGTTGAGAACGAGGAATATCCCGATGAATATGATGTAGATCAGGCCGATTGTCGGCTGGTAGAAGTAGTCGTTGTCGCTGGTGATGAACTTGCCGAGCTCGTCGATGAACGTGCCGAATCCGATACCCGCGAGGATTGCCGCCAACCTTCGCGCTACGTGTCCGAGCACGGTGAACAGAATTAGCAGCGCGACGGCCATGAACAGGCCGCCCCAGAGCATGTGCGCGATGTGAAGCCCGTCGCCGCCGATCTGAGGATAGCCGGTTATCGCGAGGAATACGCGAATCACCAGCACCGACACTACGCCGGATACCAGGAACAGCTCAATCAGCTCAGGCGCGGCGGTGTTCCGTACAAAGAGATGTCCGGCGCGCATGAGAGTTCCTACCGGAACAGTCTCGCGGGCCGTTCGACCGTCGCTTGCAGCCGGCGCATGAAGCTGGCGGCAACCGCTCCGTCGATGACCTGGTGATCGGCGGTCAGACTCAACGTCATCATCTCTCTGACAACCACTTCGCCACGGATGACCACGGGTTTTTGCACGCTGCGACCAACACCCAGGATTCCGCTCTGCGGCTGATTGAGAATCGGCGTAAATCCGTCCACCGAACCGAGCACGCTGATCGTGAAGGTTCCGCCGACAACGTCGTCAGGAGACAGGCTGTTGGCGCGGGCCTTCTCAGCCATCTCGTGCGTAGCCGTGGAAATCTCGCGGATGTCCATGTTGCCAACATCCCTGAGCACCGGGACGATCAGCCCGTCATCCAGGGCAACCGCAACTCCGATGTTGACCTGATCGAAGTAGTGGGCGGTACCGGATGCGAGGACGCTGTTCATGGCAGGAACGCGCTGGAGGGCCGTGGCGCACGCCTTGATCAACACATGGGCCAGGGTGATGTTCGCGTCGCCGCCCTGGGAGGCCTCGCGGCGGAGGCGTTGGGCCTCTGTCACGTCGACTTCCAGGAAGTAGGAGAGCTGGGCCGAATTCTTCAGACTGTCGCTCATGTGCTGCGCTATGCCGCGGCGCATCCCGCGCAACGGTTCGCTCCCCGACGGCTCCGGAAGGCCCGGAGGCATCGTCGGAGCCTGTTCGGCCTGTTGCCGGTCAGCGAAGGCGCGAACGTCTGCTTCGACAACCCGGCCTCTGGGTCCGCTTGCGGTAACCTGCGACAGATCGACGCCGAGGCTGGAGGCAAGGCGGCGCGCGCCAGGAGTGGAAGGGACCACGTCCGGTTTGGCCGCCTGCTGTTCCGCGAATGCGCGGACATCGGCTTCGACAACCCGGCCTCCGGGACCGGTGGGTGTGACCTGCGACAGATCGACGCTGAGGTTGGCCGCGACTCGTCTGGCGCCGGGGGTCGATCGGACGGAGCCACCTCCTCCGCGCTGGGCGCTGGGCCGGCGGGATTGCGCTCGCCTGGTTGGCGCTGTGGCCGAGGGGGCGCTCGGCGACTCCGCAGCCGGAGCCTCCTCTCCCTCAGCAAGCACGTAGCCGATCAGGCCGTCGACGGCGACAGTCGCACCCTCGCCGACGATCGGGTGGAACTTGCCGCCCGCTACCGATTCGAGATCGTAGTTGAGCTTTTCGGTCTCAATCTCGGCGATTACCTCGCCCTGGGTAATCTCGTCGCCCTGCGACTTGGCCAACCTGACCACTGTCCCCTCGGTCATGAAGTCGCCCAGCCGGGGCATCACTATGGGAGTTGCCAATTAATTTTCTCCTTGCGTGCCCCAGCCGTGATGATCGACTCAATCATGGTCAGGGAGCGAGCTTTCCCCCTCATTCCCGGACTTCGCCGGGACAGACTCTGACCTTTCCCCAAAGATGGGAAAAGGAACGACCGGCGCTCAACTCCATCGATCAAGACAGAGCGGCTTGAGCGACAGATGCCGGCGCGAGTGCGCGCGCCTACTACTCCAGCACGCCGAGGGCCGCGTCCACCACCATCTCGCTGGTCGGCACGAACAGGGCCTCCAGCGGCATGCTGTACGGGACCGGGGCGTGAGGGGCGTTCAGCCTGCGGGGCGGGGCGTCGAGGTAGTCGAATGCCTCCTCGGCAACAAGGGCAGAGATGTCCGAAGCGATCGAGCAACGAGGGTAATCCTCATCAACGATCACTATCTTCCGGGTCTTGCGGACAGACTCCAGGATCGTCTCGTCGTCCATGGGCGACAGCGACAGCAGGTCCACGACTTCGACGGAGTAGCCCTGGTCTTCAAGCTCCTGCGCGGCCCGTAGGCATATGTTGGTGGTGTAGCTAATGCCAACCAGAGTGACGTCGGCGCCCTCCCGTACGACGCGGGCGCTGCCGATGTCCACCTCGTAGGACTCCTCGGGCACGTCAACGTCAAACCGGATTCCCATAAGCTGGCGGTTGTTGAAGACGATCACGGGGTCGTTATCGCGGATGGCGGCGGTCATCAGACCCTTTGCGGTGTACGGGTCGGAAGGCGCCACGCACTTCAGTCCGGGGAAGTGGGTGAAGATCGAGTACAGCGTCTCGGAGTGCTGCGCGGCGGAGTTCGTCCCGGCTCCCGTCCCCGTCATGATGGTCAACGGAATAGTGACCTTGCCGCCGAACATGTAGTGGATCTTAGCGGCGTTGTTGGTGATCTGGTCCGCGCACACGCCGTAGAAGCCGACGTACATGAGGTCCACGATCGGACGCAGGCCGGAGGCGGCAGCCCCGACGCCCGCACCAACGAACCCGGCCTCGGAAATGGGCGTGTCTCGTATGCGTTGCGGACCGAAGTCTCCGATCAGGCCCTTGGTCAGCCGCATCGGACCGCCCCAGGCATCCTGCTTATCCTCCCGATCACCTCCACCGGCGATATCCTCGCCCATGACGATGACATTGTCGTCGCGCTCCATCTCCTGTCGGATAGCTTCGTTGATCGCCTGTATGTAGGACACCTGTCTAACAGCTTCCGCTACCATTGTTTCCTCCTGAAAAACCGTTGGCGTTTCACACCATACGGCGTACAGTGTTGATAACAATCACTCGCTTAACCGTGGGCCGAGCGGGCCTCCTGCGAAATGGAGACCGGCTTGGCCCACAACTTTGTCAGAACTCCTAACCGGCGTCGCGCTGATAGGGTTTCCCGCGTTCGAGCAGACGCTGACTGATTGCCGATTCTGCGCTCCCCTCTGACGCGCCGTTGACAAAAGCGTCAGCTTCCAGCTCGTCCCCCCACTGCGTCCAGCCTTCCCGCCTGTGCCGCGCAAAAAGCTCCACGTAAGGGCCTGGACTACAGCTTTCGATGATGTCATAGAGCTCGTCAGGTTTACGTGAGTGTTCGCGTTTCCTGCTACTGATGATATTCACCTGTCTGCGCCCTGGTTGGAGTGTTCGCAGTGAACCTCGGATACCAAACAGAACCAACTCGGTGACGTTCCTGAAGTAGAATCCAACGCCCCTGCCATCGGGGCCGCCATCTTTTCTGATCTTGTACCAGACCAAGTTTGTCTTGTACGTGAACCCCCACGCCTCCATAACCTTGAGGCCATATTGTATCAACGCGTTCGGCACCCACAAGTAGAGATGGCTCTGATCTAACGAGAAGTCCGACACGGGCAGTTCGTGTATCTCGTCCATGGACATGGTCGAATATCGCGAAAGGCGACGATGTTCCGGAGCCATCTTGCCAGTGCGATTCGCGAACCGCCAGGGAGGGTCGGCCAGTATCGTCCCGAACTTCTGTGCGTTCGGTAGTGCCAGTGATCTTCGTGCGCCATTGGTCGTCATTGTCAATCATCCTCGACATATAGCGCCGCTGTGATGCCGAACACCAAGGTCGGACACCCACCGCCACCGCCGCCATCTATTCGCGGCAACAGTCGACTCATGTGAGTGGTTGAAGCTCCATACGCTCCACGTTTTCCTAGATCACGAAAGATGGTCTGTAGTTCATCGCTCCTTGTGATTATTACTCCAACACTGATAGCCCGGAGATCGAACAGCACACGAAAGTTGTTCAGATCTCGATCATAGAACGGGTCTTTGTTGTTCCATTCAACCTCGAGGGCAACCCTATGCTTGAAACAGTCAATGCCATGCGTCGGATTCTCAGTCTCCTCGCTGTCAACCACAACACTCGTTTGGAAGGTCTTCTCTTCCCAACCGCGTCGGTAGAAAGCTCCGTCAAGCGCACTCGCGATCGGCGACTTTCTGCCGCCCCTAGTCAGGACGCTGCTCCGCAGCAGACGGAAGGAAGCGAGAACGTCAATGATGTCGGCCCATTCGGACGGGAAGTCGTTCTTCAAGATCGCAACGGCATGTCTCCATTCGTGAACTTCGTAGTTCTCCAGTACGAACTCTGTGGCCGCGGAGTCTGTCATCACCGCTGGAACCGTCTCTGACCTCAGTTGACCTCTTTCAGCTACCCGTACTTCACGTACACGTCACTCAGAAGCTCTTCCGGCTCTGGGAAGGGGCTATCGTCGGCGAACTTCGTCGCGTCCAGCACGGCTTGGACCGACTCCTGGTCGATCGTTTCCAGCTCGGCCTCCGTGCCGAATCCCCCGTCCACGATGTAGTTCTGTAGCCGCACCAGGCAGTCCCGGCCCTTGTAGTAGGCTTCCTCTTCTTCCGACCGGTATCCGAGGGGATCGTCGGCGCCGAAGTGGCCTTGGTAGCGGTAGGTCTGTGCCTCGATCAGGGTCGGGCCCTCGCCTTTGCGTGCGCGTCCAACGGCTTCGGCCGCAACCTCGTGCATCTCGATCACGTCCTGGCCATCCACCGACACGCCGGGCATGTCGTAACCGGCGGCCCGGTTCGCCACGGACGCGCCGGCCACGGTGAACTCGAAGGGCGTCGATTCCGCGTACCGGTTGTTCTCGCACACAAACAGGACCGGCAGCTTCCAGATGCTCGCGAGGTTCATGGACTCGTGCAACACGCCCTGGCTGGAGGCGCCGTCACCGAAGAAGACGACGCTTACCTGGTCGGTCCCCCTGACCTTGGCGCTCAGGCCGACGCCCGTGGCGACCGGAATGTTCGAGCCGACGACTCCATTCGCTCCCAACATCCCCTTGTTGATGTCGGCGATGTGCATGGTGCCGCCCTTGCCCCTGTTGGTGCCGGTTGACTTGCCCAGCAGCTCGGCCATCATCTCGCTCAGATCGACCCCCTTGGCGATGCAGTGGTGATGGCTTCGATGAGTGCCGAGGACGTAGTCGTCGTCTCGCAGGTGGGCGCAGATGCCGGTCGGGACCGCCTCCTGGCCAATGGACGAGTGCATTCCGCGCAGCTTCCCGGCGTCGGCCTCGCGTCGCGACTGCTCTTCAAATCTGCGGATGGTAATCATGGTCCTGTACATCCACAGGAAGGACTCTCGGTTAAGCTCTGAATGGGTAGCGCTCATACTCTCCTCCACGGAAAACTGGGAACACGCAAGAAGCCGTTGGGCCACGATGCGGACACACGAACACGGTGCCCCGCTTGCCACGGCGCGAGTGTAGCAACCATCGCGGAAACCGTCAAACCGTCACGTCATCGCCGCAGGTGACACCGACGTGACCAAGTGGTGTCCGACCGGCGTTCATTCATCCAGATAGACCATCCACTCGAGAAGGTTCTGATCGGGGTCCCTGGCGTAGAGGCTGACGGCGTTCCTGTGGCGAAGTGCGCCACGCCGGGGGCCTGGTCCCGAGATGATTTCGACGCCCGCGTCCTCCAGCATCCGGCTGCACTCTTCCGCCGTTCCGTCCCACACGAAGCAGATGTCGGCGGAGCCCGGCACGGCGGTCGGGCCGCGAAGGCTTGCCGTGTAGCCCTCGGGGTGAACGTTGATCTTGGAGTCGCCGACCTGAATGGAGAACGCGTTGGCCTGGCCCGCACGCCAAGCGTCCTCGTCGTTGATCGTGAAACCGATGCGTTTGTAGAACGCGATCAGATTTTCGGCATTGGCGGTGGGCATTGCGATATGGTCGATTCCGACTGTGGTCATTCTTCCACCTCTGGACTGCGTTCAAACTTGTACTGGATGGCGTCGTGCCCGATACGAGTCGTTCCCATCAGTAGGGCAGCTCGGTATCGGGGTTCTGTCTGATGTAGTGGGCCTGCCGGACCCCGAAATTCTCCTGGAGCTGCGCGGTCAGACCACCGTCGACAACCAGCGCGTGACCTGTGATGAAGCTGGCCTCATCCGAGCACAGAAACACAACGGCGTTGGCAATGTCGACGGGCAGGCCCGTGCGACGGACGGGGTACTGGTCTTCGAAGAATTGCAGACCTGTTGGATACCTGTCCCACCGCTGCTGGGCACTTTCGGTGACGATGTGGCCCGGACAGATCGCGTTGACTCGTATTCCGGACGGCCCAAGCTCGGTGGCTAGCTGCCTGGTGATGCCGATCACCGCATGCTTTCCAGTCTCGTAGATCAGCGCGCCCGGCGCTCCGAGCATCCCATGAACGGAGGATATGTTGACAATGCTGCCTCCTCCGGTCTCTCTCATATGCGGCACGGCGTATTTGGCGGCGGTGAAGTGGGCCTTCACGAGGATACCCATTCCGGCGTCGAAGTCGTCCTCGGTTATGTCGGTCAACCGGTTGTCGCCGCCCCACAGCCCCGAGGCCACGGCGTTGTTGACCAGTATGTCCAGCTTGCCGAACTCGGATAAGGCCCTGTCCACCATCGCCTCGATTTCAGATGCTTTGCTCACGTCGGCTTGCATCACCAACGCTTCTCCGCCTGTTTCCGCGATGGCTTCCGCCGTCGCGTTGGCCGACTCCATATCGACATCGGCAATCAGCACCTGCGCGCCCTCTTGCGCCAGTCTGCGGCTTGTGGCTCCGCCGATACCCTGGGCTCCGCCGGTGACTATAGCGACCTGGCCGATCAGTCTGCTCATGTTGTGTCCCCTCCCATTCAAGCAGCTTGAGGAGTAGTACCGCCCGGCGCTGATGAGATACGCTACCGGCCGTGGCTCATCAGCGTCCTGATCCGGGCGGGTCGTCCCAGCGGCAAGTGAAAACCGAATTGCGAATCGTTACCATTCTAAACCACGCGGCCCCGACGCATGTGAGACGCGAGAGCAGCTCCGCTGTCCGCCAATCTCGTCATCCCTGATTAAGCGGTCGATGATGATGATGATAGGACTCGGGGATGAGCCACTTTGACCTTTGGACAAGTGCTACAGTAACCTCAATTCGAAGGGTCTTATGAAGCTGCCGGGAGCGCACCAGAATTGAAGATCACGGTCGTCGGGCTTGGATACGTAGGCACAGTTGCCGCCGCGGGACTCGCGACTGCGGGACATGAAGTGCTGGGCGTAGATATCGATCAGCGACGGATCGACGCGCTCAACACCGGAAGAGTCCCGCTGTATGAACCCGGGCTGGAACCGAGGGTAGCTTCAGCGCTGCGGAGTGGGGTACTGCGATTTCTTCACCGTGATGAAGTGGCCGAAGACCTCGGAGACGTTGCTCTCATCGCCACCGGCACACCCCCAACTCATGCCGGGGCCGCCGATCTGCAGCAGGTCCGGGCCGCGGTGACGTGGATCAGGTCCATGAAGCCCGAAGACCTGCTCATCGTCATGAAGAGCACAGTCCCACCCGGCACCGGTCGGCGGATCCTCGAACACGAGCTCAAGGGTTCCCCAATCGGGTACGCCGCGAATCCGGAGTTCCTGCGTGAGGGCCGGGCGATCGACGACTGGGAGGCCCCGGACCGCATAGTCATTGGCGCCGATACGGGTGACGCCCGATCCGTGGAGGTCGTGAAGCGGATTCATAAGGGCATCGACGCCCCCTACATGGTCACCGATATCACCAGCGCGGAGATGATAAAGTACGCGAGTAACGCATTTCTCGCGACCCGAATATCCTTCATCAACGAGATCGCCTCGCTGTGCGACTCCGTTGGAGCCTCGATTGACGAGGTCAGCCAGGGCCTCGCGATGGACTCGAGGACAGGCGCCAGAATCCACGCCGGCGTCGGATATGGCGGTTCCTGCTTTCCCAAGGACGTCCGGGCCCTCGACCACCTTGCGCTGACAAGCGGGGCGAACGTCGATCTGTTGAGGTCCGTAATCAATACCAACAACAGGCAGCGGCTTCTGCCGCTGCACGCTCTCCGACAGCGGTTCGACGGTGCGCTCGCCGGTCTGAGAGTCGGCATCCTGGGGCTGGCATTCAAGCCTGAGACCGACGACGTCCGGGACGCCCCATCCCTGGACCTGATACGGGCGCTGGTTGACGAGGGGGTGGAAGTTCAGGCGTTCGACCCCGAGGCGATGGAGTCGGCGCGTCCGAGCCTGCCGTCATCTGTCCGGCTTGTCGGAGGCGTGGAGGAAGCCGCAAATCGGGCGCAGTCGTTGGTGCTACTCACCGAGTGGGCCTGCATTGTCCGTTCCGACTGGCGGATCGTGGCCCGGTGCATGCTTCCTCCGAGATTCGTGTACGACGGGAGGAACGCTCTCGATCCCGCCGAAATGAACGGCCTCGGCTTCGAGTACGTGGGAGTGGGGAGGAGTACCGTTCCCGTCGTCTAGGCCCGCTACCGCGTGCCCTGACCGTCCCGGCCACCGGCTCCCCGGCGGCCACGACGCTCTATGGGGTCAGACACTCGATCAGAGTTGCGGTGCAGGCATCCCAAGGAGAAGCGCATCGCGTGCTCACGGAACCGTGCCTGGTAGCGATGGCGCCCCAGGGTGACGGTTACGACCGGACAAGTTCAGAGCGTCAGTCAAGAAGCATCAGCGTCCAGACGACGGGCACCGAGATCAAAGAGATGAATACAGCCGCGGAGCTGAGGTCCTTCGCCCTCCCGGACAGGTGGTGGAACTCTGTGCCCACGCGGTCAACGGCCGTCTCGACCGCGGAGTTAATCAGCTCAACGATGAGTACGATCAGCAGAACGCCGATCATCACAGCCCGTTCCACCCCGCTGTCGCCCAGCCACACGGCGACCGGAAACAGGACCGCCGCGAGCGCCAGCTCCTGCCTGAACGCGACTTCGTGCCGGACGGCGCTCCGAAGTCCGGCGAACGAGTACCGCGTGGCCCGAACGAGCCCGCCGAAGTTAAACGCGCCGCCTGCCATCAGGACCACCGCCCACAGACGCGAATCATACCGGACGGTCTTCCAGGATGGACAGAGGTGTGTCGACGGCCATCGCCGTTGCGGCATCGGCGCCGACTACTCGGGCCGCCGCCTCGATGCCAGGGATTAGCTCCGGTGACCGCCTTCCCGTTGGAGCGTGGGTGTCTGAAGCCATGACGTGCGCCAAGCCCATGCGAAGCAATTCGTGTGTGAAGTCCTTCACCGGGCTTCCCCAGTATCCGACCAGGCTTCCGGCTGTTATCTGGCTGAGCATTCCGCGCTCGACGAATGACGCGAGGAGGCCCGGGTCCTGCTGGAACGACTCGATTCGCTCAGGGTGCGCCAGGACCGGAGTAAGCCCGAGGCGCCAGACGCCGGACAAGGCGTCCTCGATCCAGTCCGGCCTGCCGAAGAATGGCATCTCGACCAGGATGTATCTTGAGCCGTTCATTGTCAGCGCCCGCCCAGCGGCGATCTCAGCCGGAAGGTCCGGACTCAGATGGTTTTCCATACCCAGCTCGAGCGTTAATCCGACTCCGCTTTCCCGGATTATGGCGTTCGTTTCATCGACCAAGCGGCGGATGTGTTCGGCCGACGAGTCCTCTGTGACGTCTTTTCGATGTGGTGTTGCGAGGACGGTCGCGGTACCTGCCGCCGCGGCTGCACGGCACATCTCCAAAGTCTCGTCGGGGTTCCTAGCTCCGTCGTCGACTCCCGGGAGAATGTGCGCGTGTAGGTCGTACATCAGCGGCGAATCCGGATTCGGCGGAACGCCTCCGCGTAGGGCATGTCCGCCCGCTGTCCGATTCGCCGGGCGTTGGCCTTTACGAAGTCACCCACGTCTCGACCGTTGTCCGACGATATCTGGGAGACGTGCTTTTCGAGCGAGACGATCTTCTTGTCGATCGTCTCGGTAATGTCGATGTAGGTGTCCGGCTCCTCAGTGCCCCAGAACAGCACGTCGCCCACCTTGTGGGTCTGGAGTCCGTCTTCCGTCATGTGCTCCGGGTAGTGCAGCCGGTCGCGCGCGTATGGGAACACCGCGTCCATCGTGACCATCCCGCACATCCTGTGGTCCCGATGCAGGTAGAAGCTGCGCCTGTGCGGGTCCGTGACCAGGACGACGTCCGGCTGGTACTTGCGGATGGCGTGTACGAGGTGTCCCCTGAACTCGGACGTGTCCTCCAGAGCGCCGTCCGGATATCCGAGATAGGTGACTTCCCTGATCCCGAGGACTTCGGCGGCTTCGGCCTGCTCTCGCTCTCGGATTTCCGCCAACCTCTTCGAAGTTAGATCGGGGTCGCTGGTCCCCTTGTCCCCGTTGGTGCAGAGGACGTAGTACACCTCTGTCCCTCCGGCAATCCAGCCTGCTACGGTGCCTCCACAGCCGATCTCCGCATCGTCTGGGTGGGGTGTCACCACCAATGCTCGTTCGGGTCTATCCATCGTTGTCTGCGCCACCTCGCTGAACGTTAGTTGGCTATCAGTCTACAGCCATAGATTGATCGTTGTCAGCAGACAGCTAATCCTCAACTCACGGCCCGAAGACACTTCAGAACTTTCAACGGGCCTCTGTTACAATCGGGAAGTCTGCTGGCCCAATTGAGCGTATCGCATGGGAGATGGATCTGGACATCAACATTCGCAAGTTCGAATGGGGAGACTTGGAATCGGTCGTCCGTCTGGTCAACCGGATAAGCTCTATTGAGGGTACCGAGAGGGAGTTCGACGCCGGGCTCATGCGGCAGACGCTGGCCCATCCGACGGTCTTCCCCGAAGCCAATCTCTCCCTGGCCATGCACGAGTCCGATCCTGTCGGTTACTACTGGCTCTCTCCGGAAGTCTCGATCAGCCGTGCGGTTGTCTCAGGGGGGGTTCTCTCCGACTACCGGAGCGGCGGCATAGGCCGGAGGCTGCTGCGTGCCGCGGTTGATCAGACCGCCTCTCTCGGGGTCGAAGTCCTGCACATCCAGACCGGTGCGTCCTCGAACGATGCGCTGCGTCTGCTGGAGTCTGAGGACTTTCACAAAGTCAAAGATTACTGGCAGATGCGATGGGAAGGCGCCGACCTTCCGCAACTCCGATTGAGGTCGAACTTCAACCTGAAGTCCTTCCGGCTGGGTCAGGACGAACCTGCGCTGACGGAGTTGCAGAACGCCGCATTCGGGGAGCACTGGGGCTTTTGTCCGAATACGGTCGAGCAGATCGCCGCGCGGGTAAGAATACGGACGTCGGACCCGGAAGGCATCATCTTCGTGATGGACGGCGACCGGCCGGCCGGCTACAACTGGACGCTTCGACACGAGAACAGCTACGGCAATGTCGGCATCGTGTCCATGACCGGAGTACACCCCGACTACCGGGGGAACGGCCTGGGGACAGCGGTCGTGGTGAGCGGGATGCGGTATCTGAACGAACAGGGGGTTGAATCGATCGAGCTCGAGGTCGACGCGGAGAATACGCCGGCCAGGGAGTTGTACCTCAAGCTGGGCTTTCGGCAGGTGCGCCACTCGGTCTGGTACGAGCGGAGATTCTGAACAGACATGGCATTCCACTTCGTTCAGATGGCCGACCCGCAGTTCGGTATGTTCGCCTCGCTGAGCGGTGCGACAGATGCGGATATCGAGGACGGGCGCAGGCGCGGCCTCATCATGCGCAAGGCGCCCAGGCCGATCACCGGGTTCGCTGACGAGACTCGGCTCTACACGTCGGCGATCGAGGCGGCCAATCGGCTGAGTCCCGCCTTCGTCGTCGTGTGCGGGGACATGGTCCACGATCCCTCCGACCAGTCCCAGATCGACGAGCTGTTCCGGGTAACGGCGCTGCTGGACGATGACATCCCGATCCGCTTCGTGTCCGGCAATCACGACGTCGGCAATACTCCAACCCCCGAGTCGATCGAGCTCTACCGGGCGAGATTCGGCGAGGACAACTACTCGTTCGACCACGACGGCTACCACTTCGTGGTCATCAACAGCTCGGTCGCCTCGGACCCGACCAACGTCCCTCGCGAGTGGGACCGGGTCGTGCAGTTCCTCACGGACGACATGAGCTCCGCCAAGCGTAGAGGGGTGCAGGACATCGTGCTGTTCACTCATCATCCGCTGTTCGAGCAACGCGCCGAGGAGGACGATGGATACTTCGTCATACCCCGCGCGAGGCGCGAGGTGATAGTGAACATTCTCAAGGACTACGGGGCCACCGCCGTGTTCGCCGGCCACATGCACAAGAACAACATTGCCGCGGACGGCGACCTCAAGATGATTACCACCGGCGCAGTCGGCTACCCGCTCGGCTACGACCCTTCAGGGATCCGCGTCGTCAGGATCTACGAGGACGCGATCGAGCACGACTACTACGGAATGGACGCCATACCAGAGGCTGTGACGCTGTAGGCGGTACCCGGCGAGGGGCCTAGCCCACGCGACGCTCCTGCTCTTCTGTGCGACCAGGCCTATCCTGACGCACACGCGAAAGCATCACCGGATTCTCCGGTCGCATCAGGTCCGGCAAGACGATACCGCCCGAAAAGACGATCTTCATGGCGTCTTCGACGGACATGTCGGTCTCGATGACCTCATCCTCCGGCACAATCGCCAACATTCCGGAAGTTGGGTTGGGGACCGTGGCGATGTACACGATGAGCAACGCGCGGTCTTCGTCAGGCAGCGTACAGCGTCCGGTGACCAGACCCATCGCCCGCACTCCCGGACGCGGCCACTCCAGGAAAACGACGCGGCTGAATTCGTGGCGGGACGAGGCCGACAGGGCCTCGGTAGTCTGACGCGCGACGCCGTAGATTCTGTTGACCACGGGTATGCGGCTCAGGACGGCGTTCTGTATGCTCACAACCCGGTTCTGGCCGCCCGATCCGGTAACCAAGCTCCCCAGCAGGTAGAAGAACACGAGCGCCAGAAGCAGGACCACAATCCACGTGATCGGCGTCGCTCCGGGTATTTCCCGCACGATCGACTGGTCCAGTATCAGGTCAACTGCCGGGCTGAATAATCCCTCCGCAATCGCGATGATGAAGTAGCGAACGATCAGCAGTGTGACCAGCATGGGGATCAGCACCAGAATACCCCGACCAACGCGCTGCCAAAGGTGACGCTGGACCCGTTGCGTCCGCGTCGAGCTGTCGCCCGACGCCCTGCCCTGGAGCTCAGGCTCCAACTCTGAGTGCTGTATACCGTTCATGCTCTCAGACTCCTGGATAGGCTCGTGCGCCTTGGGAATCCCGTACCTTCATCATATCCGATGTAACCGGCGGTTGGGTCGGATTTTGGGACCTCATTCGGGCGAGAATATCGCCGATTCGATACCGGACTACCAAGCCCGCTCCCATCGTGGTCCTCAGATCGGGACCCGCCAGCATCCCGGATGTTGGATTCGATACCGTCACAATGCAAATGATTAGCGTCGTTCGTTCGTCAGCCTCAACCGTTGATGAACCTGTATACTCCACGCATGATCGCGACCTGGCGCTGTGATGACCTGCGCGGGAAAGGTGAGTCGATATTGCCGTCCGTACAGAACGATCCTGAAGTGATACGCGAAGAAGCGGTCAACACACTGTTGGCGCGGATGCTTCGCGGTTATGGGGCATCGGCTCGCGCTGAGCGTCGCAGCAGGATGGGTGCTCCCGATGTTCGGGTTGAGTTGAAAACCGGAGACTCGGTGCTGTTGGAGTGCAAGTGGGATGGTTCGAGGAGGCTCCTGGAGGACCAGCTCGATGAGCGGCTCGACGCCTTCCCGGAACCGATCGGACTGATTGGGGGTCCTCTACCCTGACCGTCTGCGCCGTACGGTGAACGTCGAAACCGCCCTCCAGACCGCCGGGGACATCCGGTGGTGGTTGCACGGTTCTCGCGGCCAGAGGGCGCCGGTCCGCTACATCCGCAGTGGATCGGTGGCAGAGTTGTCGGACCAACTGCGTGCCCTGCCACTGGAGCTGGAGGGGTCAGATCGGGTTGTAGCGGCTACCGGAGTAGTTGGATACGCAATAGAGCAGGCGGCAGAACAGGTGGGGCGACACGCACGGATGTCTTGCCGCGTCGCCGACATCATCGCCAGGACGGACCAGGAGAAGAACCGCGACGCGGCTCTGCGCATCGGGTGCCTGGTGCTGTTCAACGCCGTTGCCTTTCAGGACCGGCTTGCGGCCACCAACGGCGATGTGCCGACGGTACGCGAGTCGTGGGGGACGGGCGTTCACGGACTGCGGGACGCCTGGCGGAAGATATGCGATGAGATCGATTACGTGCCGGTGTTCGAGTTGGCGACCGGCATTCTGGACATTCTGGGCGACGGGCCAGAAGACACACACTCATCCGTCATAGAGCCCCTGATCAGGGCGATGGAAAACACGCGGCAACTGGAGGGGCACGATCTGTCGGGGCGGCTGTTTCACACACTGCTTACCGACGCCAAGTTCACGGGCGCTTACTACACGTCCGTACCGGCGGCCACGCTACTTACCCGGCTCGTGTTCGAAGACTGGCCGCCCAGTGTGGACTGGAGCGACCATGAGTTCCCCGCTTCCATGAAGGTCGCAGACTTGGCATGTGGCACCGGGACGCTGCTGATTGCGGTAGCCGCTGAAGTGGAGCGCCGTCACACAAACGCCGGAGGTGAGAACGCCGCCGAGCTTCACAAGGCCATGGTGGAGCAGGCGCTGCACGGCTACGATGTGCAGCTCTCCGCCGTACACTTCGCTGCCACCAGCCTCGCGATGCTGAACCCACACATAGAGTTCGACCGCATGAACCTCTGGGTAATGCCGCTCGGGGTTGATGAATCGGGTGTGTCGCTGGGCTCTCTAGAATACTTGGGAGAGAGTGATGAAGTGCCGGTCCAATACGCGCTGACCCCAGAAGACAGAGAAGATGAGGGATCACAGCGCGTGTCCGGGCGTGGTTCTCAGGGCGCTAAAGAAGGTGTGACTGCCAAACTGCCGCAACTGGATTTGGCGATAATGAATCCGCCATTCAATCGCTCCGTGGGCGGCAACCTGCTGTTCGGCAGCCTGCCTGCACCGGAACGACGAATGCTTCAGGATGAACTGTCGCGCCGTCTCAAGTCGAAACGAGCGTCAGTAACCGCTGGACTTGGCGCTGCGTTCGTCGCTGCTGCTTGGCCCTGGATACGGCAAGGTGAGGGACGCATGGCACTCGTGCTACCAGCTACAGTTTGCACCGGACCGTCCTGGGCGTCGACCCGCTATGTGATCAATGAACGATTCGTTCTCGACATGGTTATCACGTCGCACGACCCACTGCGCTGGAACTTCTCGGACAGCACCGACCTATCCGAAGCCCTGTTGATCGCAACCCGTCGATCCGATGGTGACACAGCATTCGAACACCGAACGACGTTCGTCAATCTCTGGCAGAACCCAGACGGTGTATTGGACGCTCACCGGCTCGCGCAGGCGATCACTGCGACTACTCCGGCGAAGCTCGAAGAGACGGGTACGGCGCTGCTGGAGGTGGACGGCAATCACGTCGGCGAAGTGATCTCCCTCCCCGCGTCGAGGATCGTCGGCAAGAAGTGGTCCGGGGTACAGTTTGCAAGGGCAGACCTGACTCGCAGCGCGCTCAGGCTACTGGACGAAGGGGCAGTGTGGGTTCCGGGAGAGCAGACGACATCCGACATCAAGATGTGCCGTCTCGATGAACTTGGGCTAATTGGCCCAGACGTACGAGACGTACGTGATGGATTCGAGACGACAAGTACCGTGACAGCCTACCCGATGGTAGAAAATCACGATACCGATGCAAGAAGGCGCTTGGCCGCAGAACCAGACAAGTACCTGGCGCCACTTGTTCAACCGCGAGCGGGTCGCAAACTAAAGCGTGTTGACCAACTGTGGCCAAAGGCAGCACAACTGCTCATAGCCGAACGACTTCGGTTGAACACAGCCAGAGTTGTGTCCATGTGCATAGAAATGCCGGTCCTATCGAATGTCTGGTGGCCAGTGAAGACCACCAAGCACGATTTGGACAAGGCCCTTTGTGCTTACTTGAACAGCAGTGTTGGTATCTTGGCGCTGCTGGCAACCCGCAACACCACAATGGGCAACTGGGTGAAACTGAAGAAGGCTGACCTGAAAGAGATGCCCGTCTTAGACGTTCGGGCTATTTCTGCCTCGCAGCTACGGAGGCTGTCCAACCTGTTCGACGACATGGAAGAAGAGGAGTTCGAGCCGCTGCCGGCGATGGCCTACTGTCCGGCACGGAAACGCCTGGACGACGGAATATCCGAAATCCTTGGTCTGCCGGACCTGGGCAATCTTCGTCGTCTGCTGGCTTCGGAGCCAGTGGTGTCGAACAGACGTCTGTAAGATTCGCCAACCCCGACGACGCCATGCAGCTGACTAAAGTGGGTTCTCTTGCGTTTTTGTCTGAGCGACCGTCGCTCCTGCGCTAAACGCCAAGACGTGAGAACGAATCGACAGGGAGCGTGACCAATAACGATCTCGACACCGGATGATCGGGTCGGCAGGCTGGAAGGCGACTACGACCATCTGGCAACCAGGGCTGACCCGTCTGACCTGAAGGCCGCCATTCACCCAGACGTTACTCTGCGCTAACTCATCAGACCCGATCTTCCAGCGAACTCGACCGGAGTCGGCGTGCGCTCCCCTTGGCCCCAACCGCTTGTGAGACAGGCTTCGAGGGTTGCCCGCTGAGTGGTCGGGCAGTGCGCCCATGAGGAGCAACCCTACGAGAAGGGATTACCGCTCGCGGCCTATTGCGGGGTCTCAGGGCTAGCCCGCTCAGGCCGGGCGAATTATAATGCTTCCCATTAGAGAGTCAACGGTTGCGACCGATGTGACAGGAGGAGTTCGCCATGCCGACGATTGAAGAGCGGTTCCAGGAAAAATTCAGGGCATCGGAGGACTGGCATCGACGGGGGCGTGAGCTGTTCGCTGGCGGGATAACCCACCAGACCCGATTCACGTCGCCGTTCGCGGTCTATATCGAGCACGGCGAGGGTCCGTACAAGTACGACGTGGACGGCAACCGGCTGATCGACTACGTGATGGGCAACGGCAGCCTGTTGATGGGGCACAGTCCGCCCGAGGTCACGGCTGCCGTCACCGCTCAGGCCCAGCGGGGGACACACCTTGGCGGGGCCACCACGCACGAGATCAGGTACGCGGAGGCAGTGAAGCGGCTGATGCCGAGCCTGGAACGGGTCCGGTTCACGACCTCTGGCACGGAGTCCACCTACCTGGCGCTCAGGCTTGCCCGCGCCTACACGGGCAAGACCAAGATAGTCAAGTTCCACGAGCACTTCCACGGGTGGCACGACTACGTAACGCCGGAGTCGGGACAGGCTCTCGGCGGGGTTCCCCAGGAGGTCCTCGACACGGTGATCGTCGCGCCGTCCGACGCCGCCGCGGTGGACAGAATCCTGTCCGAAGATGATGATGTCGCGGCCGTGATCGTGGAGTGCAACGGCGCTCACTACGGCACCTTTCCGCTGATGAATCCGGACTTCCTGCACGACATCCGCGAGATAACCGACCGGCACGGCGTGATCTTCATCATGGACGAAGTGATCACCGGGTTCCGGCTGTCGCCCGGCGGCGCTCAGGTGCGCTGGGGCCTAGAGCCTGACCTCACCACTATGGCGAAGATCGTTGCCGGCGGCCAACCCGGAGCCGCGGTCGGGGGTCGCGGCGACATTATGGAGCTCATGGCATTCCGGGACGACCCGGAGTGGGACACGGTCCACAGGGTCCCACAGGGAGGCACCTTCAACGCGCAGCCGGTGACGGCGGCCGCCGGTGTCGCAACGCTTGAGGCGATCGCCGGCGGCGGGGTGAACGCCAGAGCCGACGCGATGGCCAATCGGCTCAAAGAGGGACTCAACGACGCCTTCATCCAGAACGAGATCACGGGTCACGCCCATGGCATCGCCTCGATCGTTCACGTGAACCTGGGCGCCGAGTGCAGCTGCGATCGGGACCTGTGCGACATGTCGTACCAGGACATCTACAGCACCATGCCGCAGGAGAAGACCCGCGCCGTCAGACGCGCGATGCTGGTCAACGGCGTGGACATGATGGGCGGCCGGGCCTTCCTGCTATCGTCGTCCCATGACGAGGATGTCGTCGATCAGACCCTCGCCGCCTTCTCCCAGTCTCTGAAAGACCTCCGAGAAGAGGGCGTCCTCCTGTAGGCCAAGGTCAAAAAAGACCTCCGGGAGGAGGGTGTCCTGTAGGGCCAGGGTCAGAACAAGAAACCACCGGAGCCTGTCCCGGAGAACACCGGGGGTGAGGATGAAACAGACCATTGCCACGCTTCGATAATCAGGTAGCGATAGTCACCGGCGCGGCGACGGGAATCGGCTACGGCATCGCTCGCCGACTTGGGAGCGAGGGGGCGAGCGTCGTCATGGTCGATATCGACGGCGACCTCGGTGAGCAGGCGTCCAGTGAGTTGTCCGCGCGCGGCGTCCGGACCCGGCTGACCCTCGGCGACGTCGCCGAGCCAGAAACTGCCGAACGAGCGTGCCAACAGGCGCTGGACGAGTGGGGTCGAATCGACATCCTCGTCAACAACGCCGGCATCGGCGGGGTCAACGGCAACATCTGGGAGCTGCCGGTCGAGGAGATGGACCGCGTGTACAGGACCAACCTGCGCGGAGTTTTCTCCTTTACGCACACCGTCGTCCCCCACATGCTTGAGCGCGATTACGGACGAGTGGTCAACATCGCCTCGGTGGCCGGCAAAGAGGGGAATCCGAGGATGGTGCCCTACTCGGCGACCAAGGCGGCCGTGATCGGTCTCACCAAGTCGGTCGGCAAGGAGCTTGCCCAGACCGGTGTGCGCGTCAACTGCGTGACGCCCGCTGTGGTCCAGACCCGAATACTGGATGAGTTCACCCCGGATCAGGTCAGTTACATGGTCGAACGGATACCCATGGGCCGGACCGGCGAGATCGACGAGATAGCCGCGCTCGTCGCGTGGCTGGCGTCTGAGGAGTGCTCCTTCAGCACAGGCGCGGTGTTCGACATCACCGGGGGGAGAGCAACCTATTAGACGAGTCCTAATCACGGCGTATCGTCCCAACCCGAGGCTACGGGTTCATTGGAGAGTCAGGAGTCTGGATGTCGAGGAAACATGAACTCTGTCCGATTTGTGGCGGCCAACTGATCGATAAGCAGGTTGAAGTGTTACTCAGAGGTGGTGACCACACTGCTGTCGTACATGCGCCGGCCCTCAAATGCGTCTATTGCCGGGAAGAGCTATATGCGGCTAGTATCGTGCGAGAGTTCGAGCGGATTACATCGCAGCTCGATCGCGGCGATACAGATGATTTCAAGCCACTTGGAAGGGTCTTTGAAGTGGAATTGCACTACGTGCCACACATGAAAATGATTCTCAACAAGCCTGTTGTCACAGCCAAAACAGAAGGATAACCACTGATGCCCACGATGCCCGCCGCGCTCGCGACAGGTCTGAAGCAGCTGCGGTGCGACGAGATCCCGGTACCCGACCCGGAACCCGGAAAGGCGCTCGTCAAGACCACCCTGGCATCCATCTGCGGCAGCGACCTCCACATCTGCTACATGGGCTGGAACGTTTACGAGTGGCCGCTTCCGCACGGCTACCCGGGCCATGAGGGTGTCGGCGTCGTCGTGGATGGCGGCGAAACCGGGTTCGAGGAGGGCGAGCTTGTCCTCACCGTGCCCAACATCTGGGGGTCGAAGACTTTCGCCGGATACCAGCTGATCGATCCGCAGTTCCTGATGCGGCTGCCGACAGATGTGCCGCAGGCGCACCTGCTCATGGCGCAGCAGCTCGGCACCGTCGTCTTCGGCTGTCGCAAGCTGCCTTCGCTCGTCGGCAAGACCGTCGCGGTGGTCGGACAGGGATCGGTCGGGCTATTCCACGACTTCATGCTGCGGCGCATCGGCGCGCACCGGATAATCGCCATCGAACCCGTGGCTGAGAGGCTGGAACACGCCAGACGAATGGGCGTCGACGAGGCGATCGACGTGACCGGACCGCGCGCCACAGACGCGGTCAACGACCTGACCGGCGGAGAGGGCGTGGACCTCGTAATCGAGGCTGTAGGCAGCGTCGAGACGCTGAACCAGTCCCTTCAATTGGTGAAGCCGCTCGGCCGCATCGCCGTGTTTGGACTGCCGCCCACAATGGACCGCGTCCCGTTTGACTGGGACACATTCTTCCGCAAAAGATTGGACATCCATACCGTCTTCGGCGCCCAGGACGAGCCGGGACTTCCGGCGTTCCAGCTTGCGGTGGACTTCATCCGAAGCGGCGAGATCGACATGGAGCCGTTTGTGACCCACCAGTTCCCGATCTCGCGCGTGCAGGAGGCGTTCGACCTCGCGGAGTCGAGGGGGGACGGCGCGCTGAAGGTCTCAATGACCTTTTAGAGACAAGCTCCCGGGTGGGAATATATCGTGGAGCGAGTTGACTATCCGGTCGGGTCTGATCGGCGAGCCTTCTGGCAAGCCGCTGCCGCGGTGGTCGTTCCAGATCGCAAATATGCCGAGCCGCTGAGGCGCGGCGACCTCCCACTCCAGGTTATCTCCGATGATCCAGGTCTCTGAGGGCTCGGTCGCCAGCTGCCTCATCGCTTCAACGTAGACGCTTTCGTCAGGCTTGCCCACACCGAACTCCTCCTCGACCAGTATGAAGTCGAAAAACCGGGCGAGGTCGAATCGCTCGATCTTGGCGCGCTGCGATGCCGTGGAGCCGTTCGTGATCATGGCGAGCCGGACCCCGGCCTTCCTGAGCGCGGTCAGTGTCTCGATCGCTCCGGGGAATGGACGCACACGCTCTGTCCGTTCGCGGGCATAGTCGTCCCCGATCCGGCGTCCGAGCTCCGGCGCGTCTATTCCCATCTGTCTGAACGCGCCAAGCACGATCTGGTGCTGAACGTTGGAGCCTTCCAAGCGGCCTTTCCTGTGCCTGTCCGGGTCCGACCAGAACCACTGGCGGTAAGAGTTCATTCCGTCAAAGAGCTGCCGGACGGTCCACCCCGGCAGCCGGTCGATGTACTGCTCCCACAGGTCGAGCCAGACTTGATCGGAGACGGCGTCGAAGGCCAGGATCGTGTCGTCGAGGTCAACCAGCATGGATTGCGGCAACCGGTTATCCACTGCGCCCGGCCTGGCACTCGTCGCACTGGCACAGCCCGCGCAGCGTTTCAAACGGGTAGATGCCGGTATAGTGGGCGTCGCTCCATAGGAACTGGACCGCGTAGCGGCCAACAGTCAGGTAGTCTTCGGCTTTCAGGTCCGCGGGCACGCTGGCCGGGTCCAGCAGCCGTCGGTTTGTCCACTCCTCCACGCACTCGGCGCAGCCGCAGTTGACCCGGAGGTATGTCGCGGTGAAGTCCGATACGTGCCCATCGGTCCATTTCACCCGTACATTCTGGCCGTCCAGCTCAACGCCGGACACGCTTGGATTTGCTGTCATGCGCTAGTCCTCAGTCCCGATATTGTCGACGCTCACATCCTAGCGCATACTGCGCTCTGGTATCATCATTGCCGTACGCCAATCCTGATCCCTGACACATGAGGCGTGGTTAAAATGCTCGATCTTCTCATCACCAACGGACTTATCATCGACGGTACGGCCAGTCCCGGATTCCACGGTGCGGTCGGAGTGGAAGGAGAAACGGTCTCGATTCACCGGGGTGACGTCTCCGATCTTGAGGCGGGACGCACCATCGACGCCACAGGTCACGTCGTCTGCCCTGGTTTCATCGACCTTCACTCACATGCGGGCCTGACCATGCTTGGCGAGCCCCACCATGATCCCAAGGTGCGCCAAGGCGTCACCACCGAGCTGGTGGGCATCGACGGCATCTCGCACGCGCCGTTCAAGACCCGGGACGAGCTTCACCGGTACATCTGGCTGGACTCCGGCCTCAACGGATACCCGCCGATGCCGGCGGACTGGCTCACGGTAGCGGACTTCCTGGGCAAGTTCGACAACAGCGTGGCGATCAATGTCGCGTATATTCTGGGCAACTCACCGGTCCGAATCTGGTCCGTGGGCTGGGAAGAGAGACCCGCGACCGCAGCCGAAACCGCGGATATGAGGGCCGTGGTCCGTGAGGCGATGGAAGAGGGGGCGTGGGGACTGTCCACAGGTCTCGACTATCCGCCGGGAGCGTACGCGGATACGGACGAGCTGGTCGAGCTGTCGGAGGTCGCGGCGAGCATGGGCGGTTTCTACCATACCCACACCCGCGCCAGCCTTCGGGCCAGGAGTCTGCTCGCCCCGTGGGAGGAGGCCCTCGATATCGGGCGGCGGTCCGGAATCCCCATCCACCTGACCCACTATCGTCAGAGCGCCGCGGGCGTGGGCAGCCATCTCGACTACCTCGGCCTCGTCGAAGACGCACGCTCCGAGGGCATGGACGTCACCTTCGACTGTTACACCTACGTGTACTCAGGGACCACGGTTACGATCGGGCTGCCGTTCTGGGCCAAGGACGGCGGACCCGAACGGCTGATGGCGGCCCTCGGGGACCCTGATGACCGCGCCCGGATGGCCATGGAGATCGCGCGAGACCGCTTGGAGAACAGCTGGCTGACCAACTTCACCCAGCCGCAGAACCGTAAGTACGATGGACGCCTGATAATCGACATCGCCGAAATGCGTGGTCAGGAGTCTGCCGAGGCGCTGTTCGACCTGCTGCTTGAGGAGAACCTGGGCATCTCGACAGTCGGCCTGGGGACGAATCCGCAGACGCTTCCGGCGTTCGTCTCGCATCCGGCGGGCATGATAGCGTCGGACGCAATCCTGTTCGGGGAGTACCCGAGTCCGCGCACCTATGGCTGCTTCCCAATCGTGCTTGCGGAGTTCGTGCGCGCCGAGAAGCACCTACGTCTGCCCGAGGCAATCCGCAAGATGACCTCGTTCCCGGCACAGAGGCTGGGCCTGCCTGACAGGGGAATCCTCAGAGACGGATTCAAGGCCGACATCGTGGTATTCAATCCGGCGACGGTCAAGACCCACGCGACCCGCGAGAATCCCAAGCAGTATCCGGTCGGCATCGAGTACGTGATCGTGAACGGTAGAGTGGTCATCGATCGGGGCGAGAACACGGGCGCGCTTCCGGGCCGCGGCCTGCGGAGGGGGCGACGTTCGACGTGACGGGTTTCCGGGATGACGTTCGGCTGAGGTCGTCCTGTGATTGAAGTAGGCCCCGAAAGCTCCGACCCCGCGGACGATCGGGCGGCCCGGCCGGCTGGGGAGATAGTCCGGCGGCTGATCCCGATTCTTGGGGTCCACTGGCGAATCTTGGCGCTGGCTGCGGCGCTCTCGCTTGTCGTCTCACTTCTCTGGCTGATCCCGCCGGTACTGATAAGCCGGATCGTCGATCGGGCGATCCTGGGCGGCGACCGCCAACTCCTGGCGACGCTCACCGCCGCCATCGTGGGGGTAGCGCTCGTCATCGTCGTACTCGACCTCGTCCAGAGCTACTTTGTGACCCTGCTGGGGGAGCGGTTCGTGCGGACTGTGAGGGTCATGCTGTTCGAGTCTCTCCAACTCCAGTCGCACCGTTTCTTCATACGTACCAGTCCGGGCGCGATTGCGTCGAGGCTGTTCAACGACGTTTCCGGCATACAAATGGCGGTCAGCTTCGGCCTCCTCGACGTCCTCGGCGCAGTGCTGTTTCTGAGTTGCATCCTCGTGTTCATGTTCGTCTGGAACTGGGTTCTCGCGCTGCTCTGCGTGGCTTTCCTGCCGGTCGTGTTCTGCATCAGCTTCGTGCTGGGCAGGCTGAATAGGGACACGGTGAAAAGGCTGTTCGCCAAGCATGAGGAGATTGGTTCGTTCGTATTCGGCAGGCTCAACATCAACGGATTCGTGCTCATAAACGGCTTCGGGTACGACAAGACGCTCGACTCCAGGCGGTTCGGCGACACGGCGGCAGACCTGCTGAGGCTGTCCGTCCGTCAGAGCATGTTGATGAACGGGGTCAGCCTGATAGTCGCGGTCTTTCCAGTGCTGGTTTCCGCCGCGATCTACTCCTACGGCGGCTTGCAGGTGATCGGGGGCGATCTGACTCTGGGACTTCTGATGGGGTTCATCGCACTCTCCATGAGGATGCTATCGCCGGTGATGAGCCTGGCGAACACGAACGTAAACCTCATCGGCTCGCTCGCGCTGTTCGACCGCATCTTCGAGTGGATCGATCTCGAGCCAGAAGTCGTGGACTCGCCTTCCGCGCGCGATCTGCCCGTAACGCGGGGCAGGCTGGAGTTCAGGGACGTCTGCTTCGAATACGACGACGGCTTCCCGGTGCTGCGCGGCCTGTCGTTCGACGCGGAGCCGGGGCAGCTTCTCGCGCTCGTGGGACCGAGCGGCGCGGGTAAGACCACAGTGACGCACCTGATGCTCCGATTCTACGACCCGACGTCCGGCTCAATCGAGTTGGACGGCCATGATCTGCGGGAGTACCGGCTCGCCGCGCTCCGTCGCCACACGAGCATCGTGCCGCAGGAGAGCACAGTCCTGAACGGCTCCGCCCGGGAGAACCTGCTGATAGCGAAACCGGAGGCCACGGATGACGACCTCATCGCCGCGTGCGCGGCGGCGCAGCTGCACGACCTGCTCCAGACTCTGCCGGACGGTCTTGACACCGAATTGGGCGAATTCGGCTACAGATTCTCCGGAGGTGAGAGGCAGCGGCTGGCCATCGCCAGGGCAGTCTTGAAACAGCCGAAACTCCTGATAATGGATGAGCCAACATCGGCGCTGGACTCAATCACGGAGGCGGCGATCCGGGAAGCTCTGGCCACCACGCTCAGCGAATCGACTACCATAGTCATCGCACACAGGCTGTCGACGGTGCTGGCTGCGGAGAAGATCCTGGTCCTGGACGGCGGACGTTGTGTCGATGTGGGCGGGCATCGAGAACTTCTTGGGAGATGCCATCTGTACCGGCGTCTGTACGAGGAGCAGTTCGCCACAGAGAATGCCGGTTGAACTGAGACGACGTGGGCAGGGACATCACTTGTGAAGTGTACCTCTGGCGCTACGGCTCTCAGGTGTGGGGTCCTAGAAAGCGCTCTCCGTCGAAGTGGATCATGTGATCCGGGACGTCTACGAGCCACACCTCAGTTTCCCAAGCGAGAGACCGGCTATGCCTTCGGAATTCGCCGAAGTCCGGAAATGCGGTGATGAACACCGCGTAGTGAGTTCGAGGACTATTGGTTGGGAGGCCAGGATCGAATGGGTTGTAATCAGCGACCCCATCTTGAATGAATTGGTGAAGAACCCGGCGTCGAAACGTCTCCCGAGTGTTGGCTGCGTAATCTAGCTAGAAGCGCTCCCGTAGGTAATCCATAATGCCCTTGGTGACTGTGCAGCCGCTCCGCTCCGATTCTGACCAACTCGATCCCCGCCTGAGCCTGCATAGAGCGATCAATGTCATCCCTGACATAGGATTGCACTGGGCGGGTGGCATACCCAGTGCATGCAAGATTGTCTGAGCTTCTTCAACGCTCGCCAACGCTTGCCTCCGCGGGCATTGGAGTTGCAACCAATTCCATCAACACCAAGTCCAGATTCTCCATTGGATTAGTCGAACACCTCATTCGTTTACCCAGAGCGACGATCACGTCGCGTCTTGGCAGAGGCATTGCTCGCAGCTCGGTCGCATTAACCTGAGTACTGCCGTTCACGCATCGGAAATAGGTATCGAGAAGATGGCTATTGTAGAGTGCGGCCAGTCCCCACGCCTCGTCTTCCGATAGTGCGCCTTCAGGTCGGTGTATGTAGTTGAGGTGGTTTTCAATACCGACTGCCGGGATCGCGAAATCACTGGCAATGTAAGGAGCCGCCGTCAGTCGCCGGGCTTGCTCTTTGGAGCTAAAGCGGCGCAGCAGTACGTAGTTATCGTTCGGCACGAGCGGGGCTTTGGGGCTGAGTCGTTTAATATACTCTGGCTTGCGTAGGTCGAGCGGCCAAGTCACTCGCATCTCGCGGACATGGTTCATCCACAGAAGCGGAACATGCGTGTCAGAGATGCGGCCATTTTTGTCGATGAGTTTGACAGCGCGAAAGGCCACCACAGGACCGGTAGAGATGTTCAGGTCCATGTCGCGCAGTCTATTCGGCCAGCTATCCACCAATGCCAGAACTCGCTCGTCCTCATGGCACTGCGGGAGTCGCAACACCTTGTCGGTTGTATCGAGATCGAGCGCGGCTCTTAACGGCACCGGCTGCCGACTGGGTTCTACGATGTCATGAACGCCGTGACTTGAGGATACCGTTAAAACCTGCGGATCACCGTCGTTAAACCAGTGGTCGTGGCGAGCGCCCGCAAGTACGATGTTCTCCTGTAGCACCTCATGACGACTGAACGTATCGCGTCGTGAGCCGAAGACATGCACCTGGATTGGCCGAATTATGTCGAAGAACACGCTTCGGAACTGTCGAAAGTATTCGCCTGACGTGAAGCTTCGAGGCGCAATGCAGACGAAGACGCCATCCTCACTCAGCAGCGCGACGCTTACAGCCATGAACAATGCATAGATGTTTGGCTGTCCATGCACGACAGCGGACGCGGCTACGGCGCGGGGGTCTGTCATGGCAATCTTGAAGTACGGTGGGTTCGTAATGACAACATCGAACTCTCCGTCTTCCGAATCATACGGGAGCAGACTCCCTATGTGCCGGAGGGAGCTTGCGTGCGTGAGCACGAAATCGGCAAGGTTGATTTGTACGTCGATGACAACGCCGTGTTGCGTGCGGCACCACTCGATCAGATAGTCGAACACGGCTGACAGGGGTTCGGTCAATCCAGTATCGACCTCGTAAGCAACCACTTCTATCGCTCTTGGCGCCGGGACATTCGTGGAGAGGGCCTCTACAGCAGCGCAACATAGAACTCCAGCGCCAGCGGCCGGATCCAGCAGGCGCAGATCGGTGGCGGAAGCATCAATCTGCTTGGCCATGAAGTCCGCGACTGCCACCGGAGTCAGATAGAGGCCGTGCTTCTTCCGGTAGTCATGGGACTTCAAGGTGACATACCATTCTCCTACGCGGTCGGCATAGTCGGTTGGGCGTTCGTTGAGTGTCGGCTGCGGGATGGGCCCGCTGTGCGTTGACACGTCAAATCCAGTCGCAAACTGTTGAGCCCCTATGTCTTCTGGCATGTGACTTCCTACGATACGATCAGATGAATACCCGCTGGGAAATCGATTATATCATGAATAGTACAAGTGTGCTGTTGCAGACTGTCTCAGGACGCCTGGCTATCATGACATGTGATCCGAGGCGGCACCCGACATCGAATTTCTGAATTGACTTGTCCAACCCAATCACTACACAATTCACCGATGCGATTGCGGGCAAATACTCAGGCACTATCCGCTGGTCTTGGACGCGCTCTTACCGGCGCGGGTCTGATTGCGGTCGTATGCCTGGGTATCCTGGCTTGCGGCCAGCCTGCCACAGATGACGATACGCCTGCCGCTGCTCCGACCCCCACGCCCCCTCCCCCGATCGGCTCGCCCAGCGCGCCGGGCAGTACGAATGACGCGCGCGCCAACCACACGGCCACCCTCATACCCAATGGCACTATTCTGGCGGTCGCCGGGTTGGGTCGCGACGGGGAGCTGACCTCGGTCGAGTCCTACGACCCATCCACGGGATTATGGTCGCTCGCTGCCCCGGTCTCCGAGGCCAGACACAGTCACAGCGCAACTCTGCTCCGCGACGGACGTCTTGTCGTTGCCGGCGGAATATCCGGCTTCAGATCCATTGCGTCCGTGGAGATATACAGCCCGGAGTCAGAGTCGTGGTCGAGGGCCGCGCCGATGTCAGTCGCGAGGGCCGACCACACTGCCACCCTGCTTCACGACGGACGCGTGCTCGTTGCCGGGGGATCCGACGACGAGGAGACCACCGCCAGTGTCGAGATCTATGATCCTTCGTCGGACATGTGGACCGGCATCTCTCCCATGGCCGGCGCCCGGGCCGGACACACAGCCACGCTGCTGTCGGACGGCAGAGTGATTGTGACCGGCGGCATCCTTCCCTGGTCAGCGCTGTCGTCAGTTGAGATACTCGATCCGTTGACACAAGCGTGGTCTCCCGGCCCGCCGATGGAGACCGAACGCGGCGACCACACGGCGACGCCGCTCCCGGACGGACGTGTTCTGATCGCGGGTGGGAGGGCCGGCCGGACCCCGCGCGACTCCACCGAGATTTACGACCCCGGCTCAGGTACATGGACATCCGGCGCTCAGATGGACGATCCCAGGGCTGCACACACGGCGACGCTGCTCTCAGACGGCAGCATCCTGGTGGCCGGGGGAGGTACGATGTTGCCGTTAAGCTCTTCCGAGCTTTACGATCCCGCGTCCGGCGTCTGGAGCCGCACTGACAGACTGCTCTCTCCCCGCAGCCAACACACCGCGACCCTGCTGACCGACGGTAACGTGGTCATCGCGGGCGGCATGGCCGGCGTCGTCGCGTCTCTGACGCGGACTGAGCTCTACAGCCCCAACTCAGGCTCGTGGTCTCGAGGAGGGGGGATCCAGCAGCCGCGTTGGGGCCACATCGCAATGCAGGCCGAGGACGGCACACCATTCATTATCGGCGGCAACAACGCGGCGGCCCGAAGTGTCCGAGCGGTTGAGCGCTTCGACCCGGGCACTCGAAGGTGGACGCCTGCGCCCTGGATGCCCACCCACAGATCGGGTCACGCGGGCGTGGCGCTGCCGGACGGCAGATTGCTCGTCGCCGGAGGGGCCAATCAAGTCGTCCAGCAGCTCAGCAGCACTGAAGTCCTGCGCCCCGGCGACTCCGAATGGGGGGCGCTGGAGGACATGGCGCAGGCCAGGAGCCGTCACACTCTGTCTGTGCTGCGGGATGGGCGAGCGCTCGCCGTAGGAGGATGGGATGGGAAGAGGTCGATCGCCGGAGTCGAAATACTCGACCCGGACAGTGGCAGCTGGACAGCGGCCGCCCCGATGCACGTGGCGCGCTGGGGGCACACGGCTACGCTGCTCAGCGACGGCAGGGTGTTGGTCGCCGGTGGGGTGGGCACGGAGGACATGAGCATCTCGTCCGCTGAGACCTACCACCCCACAAACCAGTCCTGGACCGAAACCGGAGAGCTCGGTCAACCGAGAGACGGGCACACCGCGACGCTGCTTTCGGACGGACGGGTCCTGATTGTGGGAGGCGTCGGTCCCGATGGTGAGCCGCTGGATTCCGCCGAGGTATTCGACCCTGGAACCGGAGCGTGGGGCGACGCGGGACGTATGGCCGAGCCCAAGGCTTTCCACACCGCGACGCTTATGCCCGACGGTCGCGTGGTCGTCGTGGGTGGGGCCGGACAAGAGATGGCCCCGCTTGCGTCCGTGGAGGTCTTCGAGCCGGACGGCGGGCGATGGAAGTCCGCGAGGTCCATAGGAGACGCACGGTGGGGCCACACCGCCCTCCTTCTCAGCACCGGCCAGGTACAGGTGGTCGGTGGAATCGGGTTCGTGGCCCTGCGATCGGTCGAACTCTACACACCGACCGGTGGAGGATGGTTCTCCGGCGAGAGCCTCGCTAGTTCGATGCCCGCTGGTCAGGGTCACCTCACCTCACTTACGACCCATCCGATGGGAACATCGAGAGCCATCGATGTGCGTGTCGTCCTGCAAGAGGCGCGGATGCGAGTTTCGGCTCAGACTAACGCTGCGTCCCACCGTGGGGCGGCGCTTGCCATTCGACCCCCACACGGGCCGCCAACCCGTTGACTGGACGAGACGACATCCCGGGCCTTACCACTCCCAGGCTCATTGTCCGGCGCCTGGTGACGGACTGGCGTCTCATGTCCAGCGTGTTCCTGGGCATCATGGTCGCGACGCTTCTGATGGCCGCGACGCCCGTGTACCTGGACGCGCTGGAGCGCCAGAGCATCAACAGCGCCGTCGAGTCCGCGGTCGAACGCAGTGACGACGTATTCTTCGGCATCACCGTGATTTCGGACTTCGTCACGTTGGAAGGCGATGAGATCGCGCGCACCGATTCGGCCCACGCGCAGGTCATAGACGCGAGCGTCGCCCCGATACACACCGGCACAAGGCGGCATCTGAAGACTCCTTTCTACCCGATGGTGCTGCCTCGCGCGCTGGAACTGGAAGACGAAGACCCTGACGCCGACTCCGAGACCCGAGAGGACCAGGAGAGCGAAGGGCGCCAGCATCCAGCCGTGGACACACTGGTCATCGTCAGCCAGGAGACCGGCGAGGAGGAACAGATTCTGCTACGGGACGTTTCGCCCGCCACTCTTGACGTGATCCGAAAAGCTCTTCTCGATGAGGAGGGAGAGGAGTACCAGAGGCTGGCACAGGACATTCCGTCCTCCATTCTCGACGAGATCCGTAAGGCTCTTCTCAACGAGGAGCACCAGGAGCTGGACCCGGGCATTCCGCCGAACATGGTGGTGACAGGCATACTCCAATACTACGAGGACCTGGAAGAGCACATCTCCTTTGTCGATGGAAGGCCGCTGGTGGACACGGTGACACGGGGGACCCTGGGACCGATGATCGAGGCGGTTATCAGCGCCACGACGACGGCGAGGTTCGGAGACCTCTCGCCGGGCGACGTGATCGTAGTGGCCCCGTCTCTGGACGCGCCTCTGAAGATCTCCGTCAGGATCGTCGGCGTGATCGAAGCCGCCGATCCCTCAGAGTCGTACTGGCAGACCGGGTACGACGACGTCCTGTATCCCCTGATACCGGGCGCGGACGGTACGGTGACAAGCACCTCTCCCCCGGCGCTGGGCCTGCTGGTGGGCAAGAACGCGCTGGCAACCGCGCTTGACACCGCGTTCCCGGGCGCTGCGGTGGACTCCACCTGGTACAGCGACGTGGACCCGACCGTCCTCAAGACATGGTCGAAGGACGAGATGCGCTCCCGGATGGAGCTGCTGAGACAGGAGATCTCACTGTCGCTGCCCGACGCATTCGTCTTCAGCGGCATCGACGTCATGCTGGTCCGGTTCGGACGCCAGAGCTTCCTGGCCAGTGTGCCGCTGCTGCTGCTGCTGACCGTCCTGGGCGTCGCGGTGCTCTACTTCCTGTTCATGATAGTGTCGTACCTTGTGCCGACCCGTGAAGGCGATGTCGCGCTGTTCAGGAGCAGGGGCACCAGCACATGGCGCATATTCAGGGTGTATCTGGCAGAGGGGACCATCCTGACGCTGGTGGCGGCAGCCCTCGCGCCCGGCCCCGCGCTGCTCCTGGTCTGGCTGGCCGGACTTCTGCCGCACTTCTCCCACATCACCGGAGGCAGACCGCTGCCGGTGCATCTGACGTGGATGCCGTTCGCCGCCGCGGCGGTTGCCGGACTGGTGTGTATGGTCATCTTCGTCGTGCCGGGCGTCGTCGGTACCAGGGCCGGGCTGATAGTCCACCGGCTCAGGGCGTCACGTCCGCCGGTGGTCCCGTTGATGCAGCGTTACAACATCGACGTGATGTTCCTCGTGGTGGGCGGGGTGCTCTTCTGGGAGCTAAGGGAGCGCGGGGAGCTGGTCTCCGGCAGCCTGTTCGGACAGCAGGATGTCAACGAGGCGCTCCTGGTTTCCCCGGTCCTGTTCCTGATGGCCGTCGGACTTCTCTTCCTCCGGGTTTTTCCGATGTTCGTTCGCTACGTCAGCGGCGAGTCGCTGGCCCTGATCCACCTGGCTACGGCGGCGACCCTGCCGACGCTGGCAGCGGCGATCGGGATCGAGGGGATGAGCGCCGAAGACCAGACCGGCTGGGCCCCGCCGGTTGTGGCCCTGTGCGGATTCGGTGCGGCCTACTGGGTTACATCCCGCGTGTCGGATGGGATCAGGTCCGGTCTGGGTATGGCAGCGCAGGCGGGATTTGCACTCTGGTTCCTCTACATGCTACCGCCGGATCCGGATACGTCCGCCGCAGTCTTCGTCGGCTCCATCGCGCTCGCGCTGATTGTGCCGGGCCAACTGCTGTTCCTCGGTCTCGCGTTCTGGGCGCGACGCGCCCCCGTGTGGGTGTCGTTGGCCCTATTGCACATCGCCCGGAATCCGCTCCAGTACTCATGGCTCATGCTGCTCCTGGTCCTGGGCGCGGGGATCGGCGTGCTCGCCACAACCGTCGGAGCCACGCTCGACCGGAGCTACGAGGAGCGGATTCGCTACAGGGTCGGCTCCGACGTGCGGGTGTTCAAGCTGGAACCCTACCTCGGCCGCCGCGACGGCAGGGTCGAGCGGACGTTTGGCGCCGTGCCGGGTGTGCGGTCGCTGTCTGCCGGCGTAAGGGGCCAGGGGCGGATCGGAGCCGGGCGGGGCAACCTCGTATTCTCCTACCTCGCGGTCGACTCAGACAGCTTCGACGCCTGGTACAGAGACGACTTCTCACGCGACTCTCTTCGACAGACGCTGTCCAGCATCCAGCCCGAACCCCCGGCCGACCCGATCCTGATTCCGGAAGGCCCGGACAAAGTGCAGCTGTGGCTGAACCCCGCCGCGTACTACTCCCTCATCTTCCTGTGGGTGGTCGTAGAGGACGCAAATGGCAGGATAGATACCGTGAGCCTGGGGGAGATCGGACATCCGGGATGGACTCTGATGAGCGCGGACCTGCCGGACAACCTTGTCCGGCCCCTGAAAGTGGTCTCAATCCAGCTCAACGAGGCGGGATTCGGCGCGACCGGCACCGTCGGAGAGGTGCTGCTTGACGACCTGCAGGCGTTCACGTCGAGCTCCGGTGAGGTCATGCTCCTCGAGGGCTTCGAAGGGTCGCTGGAGTGGCTGCCCATCGCGACTACCGAGCTGGGCTCTGACGAGCTGCTGACGGTCTCCGAGGACGTCCACTCCGGGGCCAATGCGCTGTGGTTTTCGTTCGGAAAGGAGAACAATCGCGGAATACGTGGGGTGTACCGGTCTGCCGGCGCCGGGTTCCTGCCGGTAATTGCCAGCTCTTCATTCAGCGCCTTGACAGGAGCGCAGCCCGGCGCCGGGATGCTCGTAACCCTGCCCGGCGGGATTGTCCCTGTCGTCGTCCGGGAGGTGGTGGACTACTTCCCGACCATGGACCCCGGAGTCTGGGGCTTCCTGATTTTCGATGTCCGCGCCTTGCTGGCATACACGGACTCGCTGGACCCCATATACAACGCTCCGGTCAACGAGCTGTTCTTGCGCGTAGAGCCGGGCGCGGGAAGCGACGTTCTTCGGGAGCTGGACAAGATGCTGCGGTTCAAGGGGGATGCGATCGGCGTCGAAGCTGAGATGGCGGCGCAGGCGGCTGACCCTCTCATCTCCGCCGGGTGGCGCACGCTGGTCCTGGTCTCCCTGGCCGTCGTGCTCTTCATCACAGCCTTGGGATACGTCGTGTACCTGATGGCGCACGCTGACCGCAGCGTCGGAGAGATGGCGTCTTTGAGGTCGCTCGGCCTGAACCGCGCCCAGACCATCAGCCTCCTCGCATTCGAGCACATGCTGGTCGCCCTCGTCGGGCTGGGACTGGGTACCTGGGCAGGATTCCAGATGAGCCGCATCATGGTGTCGTCGGTCACCGTCACCGACAGCGGGGGCCGGGTGCTTCCACCCTTCATACTTACGACGGACTGGACGTTGTTGGTCCCGCTGTTTGCGCTGCTGATCGCGATATTCGTGGCGTCGCTCCTGACGATCGGCGGCAGGGTGCTCAGTATTGACCTCAGACACCTGTCGCGGCTGGAAGGCTAACGGACCGTGACTTGCAATCCAACGACAGCAACATCGTCGAGGAGCGGCTCCGACCGGGCGCGCCGCCGGAGCGTGCTACCCTGTCATCAATCACCGCGCAACCGGACTCGGACCACATGATCGTTCGCATACTGGCAGCATGGCCGATGGTCACCAAGCGGAGCCTCGCCAACTGGAGGCTCCTGTCCTCCGTTGTGATCGGGGTCGTGCTGGCTTCGGCCATCATGGCCGGGACCGTCATCTACTTCGACTCGCTCCGCGATCTGGCCCTGAAGTCCGCCCTCTCGCAGCGTGATCCGATCGACCTGGACATTCTCGCCAAGGCCACCAAGGGGCCGACGACCCCGTCCGAGTACGCGGGAGTGCGCCAAGTCATGGAACGTGAGTACAGGCCGAGGCTGGGGTGGCTCCTGGAAGACGTGATCCGGGGAGGCAGGACCGCGACTTTCTATATGACCCCACCCGGTCTCGAGGAGTCCGCGGGGGATGATAACGCCCGCAGCTACTTTCACTTCCTGGCAGGCGTCGGCGATCAGATCGCTCTGCTCCCGGGAGGCAGACTGCCCACTCCCATGTCGGAGGTCTCACCCGACGGGACGCCTCTGACAGTGGAGGCGATCCTGCCGGAGAACGCAGCCGAGGAGCTCGAAGTCGGTATCGGAGACACGCTCTCCCTGATCCCGCACTGGACTGAGCTCACACCCTACGTGTCCGTCGAGATCACGGGTATCTACCGCCGGGTCGATCCCGAGCATCCCGTCTGGCGCCTCAACGACACCATCTTCCACACGTTCACTTCGGGAAACTTCCGTACCGCACCGTTCCTCGTATCCGAATCCACACTGCTGCGCGGGATCGGCAGCGCTTTTACGGACATGGACAGCAACTACGGCTGGATGCTGTCGGTAGCCCAGGAGAGGCTGCGCGCCAGCAACTCAACGGAGACCCGGCTCTCGGTCGTTTCAATGGACCGGAGGCTGTCCAGCCTATTCACCTCATACCGCCAGATGACCGACCTGGACGACGCGCTCGCCGTCTATGACCAGAGACTGCTGTTTACCAAGCTGCAGATGTTCGTGGTGTTGATTCTGATCGCGGTGGTGGTCCTGTACTATGTGGTGACGCTGTCCGCGCTGGTCGCGGAGCAGAGGCGTGACGAGATCCGGCTGCTGCAGGGACGGGGCGCGACGGAGCGGCAGGTGCTGATCGTGTTCCTGTTGGAGGGAGCAACGATCGCGGTCCTGGCGATCGTTATCGCGCCTTTCCTTGCCGCCGCGACGATCGCTTTCCTCGGCTACTCTCCGGCGTTCTCCGATCTCACCGGAGGCGCGCCCCTTCCGGTGGAGCTGAGTCAGCGAGCGTTCGTCATGAGCGCGGTGGGCGGCGTTCTCAGCTTCGCTGCGCTGATGATACCCGCCTTTCAGGCCTCCCGGTCCACGATCTCCCGGAGCCGGGAAGAGTCAGCCCGCCCGTCGTCCCTGTCGTTCTTCCAACGCTACTACCTGGACGTCATGCTGCTGGCTGTGAGCATCGTTCTGTTCAGGCAATTGACCGAGCAGGGGTCTCTGGCCGCCACCAACCTTCTGGGCGAGGTGACCGTGAATCAGATGCTCCTGGCGGTGCCGGGAATAATGCTGGTCGCCGGCGCAATGGTGCTGCTCAGGCTTTTCCCGCTCGTGATGGCCCTAGCCAGCAGGCTGCTTGAGAGCAGATTGGGACCCGGTCTCGTGCTGGGACTGTGGCAGATGGCGCGAAACCCGACGCACTACGCGAGACTCGCCCTGCTGCTGATACTTATGGCCGGCCTCGGCATCTTCGCCGCCAGCTTCGGTGGAACGCTCAACCGTAATTTCGTTGAGCGCGTGCTGTACGACTCCGGCGCGGACATCCGACTGTCGGGAGTCTCGCTGAACAACAATGGGATCTCGAGGCCGTTCGCCGAGCCGTACCGCACGTTTCCAGGAGTGGAGGCGGCCGCGCCCGCGCTCCGGACCACCGGCCTGGATCTGTCGCTGCTGAGGGGCGATCCGAGCTTCGACGTTCTCGCGCTGGACTCGGAGCGCTTTGCGGATATCGCCTGGTACAGGGATGACTTCTCCACCGATCCACTGCCGGACGTCCTGTCCCAACTCAACGGATCAGCAGAGCTGCCCCTGGGCCTGGAGCTGCCGAAGAACGCCAGATCGATCGAGGTGTTGATGAGGGTCGATAGGCCGCTGCCGACCACCGGGGTCTCGGCACGACTCAGGGACGCCAATGGACGCTACTTCACGTACCCGCTGGGGTTCCTGGACTCCAGCAACTGGAATCTCTACAGGTCCGACCTGTTCGACAATAGGAGCTTCAGGTTTGGGGTAGTTCCCACCCATCCGCTGTCCTTCGTGTCCATCATGGTCGGCGAGACCGACCTCCAACGCGACCTGGTCCCCGGTTCGGTCATGATCGATACGGTTCGGGCCAGGACGTCCACGGGAGCGTATGTGGTTCTGGAGGACTTCCGGGACATCGGGGGCTGGAACGTGCTCCAGAATGCCCGCAACTCGCGCAGGGACAGGGCCCGCTGGTCCCAGGTCTCGGCCCGTGGTGACGGGTCGATGATGTTCGCATGGGCCGGAGGTTCGCCGCTCATCCCTCGTGGGATATACCCCGGCGCAGAGCCGCAGCCGGTCCCCGTGGTCACCAGCGCGTCATTCGCCAAGAGGTTCGGACGCTCGGTCGGCGACGAGTTCGAGGTCGCGGTCAGCAGCCGGCGGCTCGACGTCGTTCTGGCTGACACGATCGAGTTCTTCCCGACGCTCGACAGTCTGAACGACCGGTTCATGTTGATCGAGCTCGCGGCGGTGCGCGCGCGCGGCAATCTGGGCATGACGAGAGGCGAGATCAGTCCAAACGAGGTCTGGGTCAGCACGGACCTGGCCGGGGACGAGCGTCAAGAGCTCCTGGAAGCGTTCGCGGAGGGACGGCCGTTCCGGGCCTCGACCATCATAGACACCGAGGCCAACCTCCACCTCGCGCAGATCGACCCGCTGGTGATGGCCGGATGGCGGGCGCTGCTGCTCATGGCGTTCGGCGCGATCCTGATACTCAGCAGCCTCGGATTCCTGGTCCACGCGTACATCTCATTCCGCAACCGGGAGCTTCAGTTCGCCCTGATGCGAACGATGGGGTTCACGACCAGGCAGCTGGTCTCTCTGATGTGGCTGGAGCAGGCGCTGGTGATCGCTGTCGGACTGGCCCTGGGCACGTGGATGGGCGGGCGGCTCGGCGCGACGATCATGCCATTCCTGGCCCACGACGACCGCGGCTCCCAGGTGCTGCCGCCGTTCGTCATTGAGGTCGGCTGGCAAAACCTGCTGGTGACCTACGTCGCGATGGCAGTGATCTTCACGGCGATAGTCCTCGGCGTAATCTGGTTCATCCGCCGCATGTCGCTCAGCCGCGTTCTGCGGCTGGGGGATGGGTAGAGGCCGGCGGAAAGTCTTGGACAGTGCCTAAAGATCAACTGGACTGCATGAGCAAGGGACTTATATCGCAAGCTACCCGCCTGCGTACATTTCCGTGTACACCGCGTCCATCGGCGTCGGTTAGTTGACCGCCCTCTCGGTACACGCACCCATGAGTCCCGCGGTTCCCACCCTCAGACAGCGAGGGACGGTTATTTCCCATGTTCACCTCCTAGTGGGTAGTCAGCGATATATAAGTCCCTTTTGATAATGTTCGTGACCGCTCCCAGACCCAGATTCCCGCGTGCGCGGGAATGACGAATGGGTGCTGGCGATTTCCCACATATGTCAGCATTATCTGGACACGGTACTAACAAGACGACTCCCATCAAGAGACAGGTTAGGCTCACCCTGTCTGATGTCATTATACCCGTGGTCAAGCCGTTCTCGACGATGTATCAAAGTGCGACCTGGATGAAAGTCCAGGCGTCGCTGAAAGGGCGCCTCGGACGGGTCCTCCGCGGTCTACCAGGGGCAACGCGTCGTTACTCGGAAAACCCTCGACGCCGCGCGTACAGGCTGGGAAGTGGTCAATAACCATTTCCAAAGGCCAGCGTTATACCTCATGAACAGTCCGGCAATCCGTGGTTCCAACGGCCCGGACGCAAGAGTCTCACTCACAGGGATATGCGCGCGAGTATCCAAGCTGGTGGTGGGTCTTTGACCTCGACCGGTTGGCGATGAAGCCCCGAAGTCGAATGATCGTGGAGTCGTCCTGAATCGAGGACTTCCGTATCCAAATCCAATATCAAAAGATCGGAGAGCGTAGGTACTACCATGACCAGAATCACACTTTTCCTCATAGCGTTGACCTCGATGGTTGCGGTCGCCGCCGTGGCGTGCGGCTCCGAAGAGAAGATCGAGGACACCACTGCCGAGCCAGCCGTGGTCTCGACAACCGAGACTGACGAGTCAATGCAGTCAGCAGCCGAGTCCACGCAGTCCGCAGCCGAGTCCACGCAGTCCGCAGCCGAGTCCACGCAGTCCGCAGTCGAGTCAACGCAGCCAGCAGCCGAGTCAACGCAGTCCACGGCCGAGTCAACGCAGCCTGCGGCAGCCTCTCAGGAAGCGCGGGAACCGGCGGAATCACCCGCCCGCGTTGAGGTGGAGGTTGCCGAAACGCCCAGTGAGGCCGTCTCAGGAGGCGTGTTACGGAGGATATGGGCCGACCCGCCGACGCTGGACCCGCACCTGGTCACCGACACCACGTCGGCCACCCTGGTGGTCGAGATCTTCAGCGGCCTTGTGGCTTTGAACACCGACCTTCAGCTAGTGCCTGACATAGCCGAACGTTGGGACATCAGCGACGACGGAAAGGTGTACACCTTCCATCTCCGCGAAAACGCCACGTTCCACGACGGCAAGCCGATAACCGCCGGTGACTTCAAGTGGTCCATTGAACGAGCCGCTAGCCCGGAGACCGCGTCCCCTGTGGCCGATACCTACCTGTCGGATATCGTAGGGCTGGAAGCCGTGCTCAACGGTGATACGACGGACATATCCGGGGTCCGGGTGATCGACGAAAACACCCTCCGGATCGAGATCGACGCGCCCAAAGCCTACTTCCTGGCGAAGCTGACGTACCCGACCGCATACGTGCTGGACAGGGAGAACGTCGAAGCGGGCGGGCGCAGATGGTCGGACTCTCCGAATGGGTCCGGACCGTTCACGTTGAAGGAGTACCGCATAGGTGAGCGGCTCGTACTGGAGCGCAACGACAACTACTACGGCGAGGCGGCGCACCTGGACTCGGTCGCGATGAACCTCGCGGGTGGTCAGTCCATGGCCATGTACGAAAACGACGAGATCGACATAACCGGGGTCGGGCTGTTCGACCTGGACAGGGTGCTCGATCCGTCAGAACCGCTCAACAAGGAGCTTGTCGTCGCTCCTCCCGACTTCAGCATCTCGTACGTCGGCTTCAACGCGAGCCAGCCCCCGTTCGACGACCCCAAGTTCAGGCAGGCGCTGACGCACGCGGTTGACAAAGAGCTGATCGCAACGGAGGTGCTCTCCGAGATGGTGGAGCCTGCGTACGGGATACTTCCGCCGGGGTTCCCCGGATATAACCCGGAGCTCACCGGTCTGGAGTACGACCCGGAGCTTGCAAGGCAGCTGCTCAGTGAATCGGAGTACGCCGACCCTGATACAAGGCCCAGGATCGTCGTGACCGTGCCAGGCACCGGCGGCACCATCGGTCTCGACCTGGAAGTGGTCGTAGAGATGTGGAAGCAGGAGCTGGACGTGGAGGTCGAAATCCAGCAGGTGGAGTGGGCCACCTATCTGCAGGACCTCAATCAGCAGAAGTTCCAGGCGTACGCCGGACTCGGCTGGGAGGCGGACTACCCCGATCCGCAGGACTTCCTGGACGTCCTGTTCCACACGAAGAGCTCGCTCAACCACGGCGAGTACTCCAACCCTGAGCTGGACACGATTCTGGAGGAGGCCCGGACCGAGCCGGACGTCAACCGCCGAGTCGCGCTGTACCACGAGGCCGAGAAGCTGATAGTGCAGGACGCCCCGTGGCTGCCGTTGTGGTACACCGGTGAACGCTACGTGCTGATAAAGGACTACGTGGAGGACTACCGCGTCACTCCGATGATCGTTCCAAAGCTCAAGCAGATCAGGTTGACCGGCTGACTCTCTCCGCTGAGCGGACCGAGGACAATCTCAGCCCGTCCCGCGTTTGCGGGACGGGCTGATCTCTTCCAAGAGCGCCCAAGTGAGCTCATCCAACACCCAGCCCCAATCCCGCGGCTGGCCCACGACCGGGCAGTCGCGCTCCTCTCTAGGACTCGCCCGTACTAGCCCAGACCAAACAGGCCGAAGAGCTCTTCCCGGCTCATCTTGGTGGACAGGTCTAGTGATACGTCGTCGATGAGCTGGTCGAACAGGCCCTGTTTGCGCTCCAGAATCTGGTCGATGCGTTCCTCGATGGTTCCGGCGCAGGAATACTTGATGACGTTGACTTTGACCGTCTGGCCGATCCGGTGGCTCCGGTCTTCGGCCTGCCGCTCTACGGCGGGGTTCCACCAGCGGTCCAGGTGGAACACGTAGGACGCCTCCTGCAAATTCAGACCCAGGCCACCAGCTCGCAGCGACAGCACCATCACTTTGTGCTCGTCGTGGGTCTTGAATCGATCGATGACGGTGGCGCGCTGCTGCTGGGGCGTGTCTCCGGTCAGGGTGAGCGGGTTGAATTCTCGCAGGTATCTGGCCGCGGCGGCCACACCGGAAACGTCGTTTGTGTACTGTGAGAAGATCAGCGCCCTGTGTCCCTGAGCCGTCAGCTGCTCCAGCCGGTCCTCGATGTCATCCAGCTTGCTGGACTCGCCGGTTTTGGGGTCCGCGTTGCAGATCTGTTTCAGGCGAGTGATCAGCTCGAGTATATGCCGGACTCTAATTTCGGAGCCGAGAGACTTCAGGTAGATGATCCCATCCTGCTCGGCCTTCCTGTAGCTAGCGCGCTGTTTGGGATGAAGGTCAATAGTCAGCTTGGATACCTGCTTGGGTGGAAGGTCGTCCAGTACCTCGCCCTTCTTGCGTCGAAGCTGAAGCTCGCGGTGTCTATCCAGCAATGCCGGACCCGGATGGTAGCGCTTCGGCGGAGCTTTTCCGTCGTGGTCCACGAACTCCATTATCGAGGCCAGCTCCTCTTCATGATTCTCGATGGGCGTGCCGGTCAGCGCCCAAGAGCGGACTCTGTGCAGCCCTTTCAGCGCGTTGCTGGTGTCGTTGCGGTTCTTTATCCGCTGGGCCTCGTCTGCGACGACGACATCCCAGGCCTTCATCCGCACCGGAGATCGCGCGTTGTCGCCGAAATCCGAGCGTAACACGCCATAGCTGACCAGGGTTACGTCTTTCTCGGCCGTCCACTGCCACGACCGGTCGGCTGCCGAGCCGCGAATGATGATGGCGGAAAGCTCCGGCGCCCACTTCGACATCTCCCGTCGCCACTGATCCAGCACACTGGCCGGGGCCACCACGAGGCACGCCCCGATCTCCCGCCTCGCCCGAAGAATCCGCATGGCGGCGATGGCCTGAATGGTCTTTCCCAGTCCCATATCGTCGGCCAGCAGAAGTTGGTCCATGTCGAGCAGCGCCCGGACACCGTCTTGCTGGAATGGCATCAACTCTCCAGGCCATTTCAACCGGATGTTCCAAGGGGATTGTGAGCGTTTCGGAGGAGCGGCCAGCACTGCCCACAGCCGTTCTGCCAGCGTCAGGTCGCGCCTCGCTCTCCGACTCGGTGTCCGACTCGGTGTCCGAACGGCTTCACGAGTGGCAGCCGAAGGAGTCGCAGACGAACGAGCGTCCCGATATTCCCGGCGCGCCGGCAGCGAGGATAGACTGACCACGGTGGTCAGCCCGGACATAGCGATGAAGCCTTGTATCTGGCGATCTGAGAACGCTTCGGCCAAGCCCTCAGTAGCTCGCTCGAAAGGCTCGAACGGATCGGCCTGTCCCATTACTTCATGGAGAATACGGTCCGCGTCGGACGCTTGGCCGGGCTGTTCCGTCGCCCAGTGCAACTGCTGTCGATGGCCGTTAGCCGGACCGACATGCCCCGAGTAGGTACTCGCCAAGCCGCCGGCTGATCCGATGCGACAGACCGGCAGCTCGACACGCAGATCGTCGGTGAACATCCCTGACGGTGTTTCATCGGCCAGACCAAATATCAGCGCCGGCGATGTGGTGGATGCCTGAAACAGAGATTTGGCGAGAGATGACAGTGCGCTTTGGCTGACGTTGCCTCGCTGCCCGAGTGACGGATCGCGCCTGTCCATGCGCGTGAAGCTGAACGCCAGCGGCTCACCCTGAGCCGAGGTCTCAAACAGCGCGGCCCGGATACCCCTGCCGTCTTCCTCTTCGACGAACCGCAGCCACGCCACCGCGCCGGAGTGATCTGCCTCGGTCAAGTCGTCGAAAGGGATCGGCATGACCGACTCTACCCTGTGTCGCCGGAATCGGCTTGGGATTCCCGTTCCAGATCGGTGTTCTCTTCATACGTGAGGATGAACTCTTCGCTCACCGTGTGCGGCTGCGAGCCCGGACGGAGCCGCAGCAAGTCCCACTCGTTGATGGAGGCCCGGACTTTGTAGCGCATCCGTCCCTGGAACCCGGCGCCGCCGGCCTTTCCCTCCAGCGGCGGGGCCTCCCAGTCATAGGCGTCGCTGTATAGCTGCCGTAGCTTCTCTACGGTGGCGCTCACGTCATCATCATTGGGAGGACTCAGGGGCTCGCACTCCCGTTCCAACAGCCTCATGCCGGTCTCTGCGCGGGCAGCGATACTGCTATATCTGCTGCTGTCCTGCAACTTTGGCCCCATGTAGTCGTGATCTTTCTTGGCGCCGTCCGGGCTGATGATGTAGGAGGCGAAGTCGTCGGTCACCGTGCCGACGACGACGAGGGACGGATATGCTTCGTTGACATCCTGCCCCATCCACCGCGCCAGCTCAGCGTAAGACCTGCCGCGCTGCAATATGGAGTAGGAGCCTATCAGCTCGATTTCGTCCAGCAGGATCACCCAGCCCCTGTAACCGGCGCCTTTGATCAGCTCGATGGCGAAGCGCAGGCGCTGCGGCGGTAGCTCGGCGGCTTTGGGCGCGCGGAAGGTAAAGTTCTGCTGCTGCCCGATCTGTCTCAGCCCGTTCTTTACCCTAGAAACCAGTATCCGGTCTCCCGCCCAAAACGACTCAATCTCAGCGTTGAGGTCGAGCTCTCTCGACCTTTCGTGGACGATAAGGCTCGCGGGGAACATCGGACTGATGAGGCCGCTCGAGGCGGCGCTGTTGGCCCACCTGAAGAAGGCCGCGTACTCCTCGGAGGCCGGTTTCATGGCCTGTGCCAATTCTTCGATGAGCCGTCCGCTGCGGCTGGGCATCCGCCCATTTTCCATGGCTGACTTGTACACCTTGCCCAGGTCGTAGAGGGGCGTCTCTTTGCTGATAGCCACCTTGCTGCAAACGAAGTTCTGGGAAAGCGCCTGGTCCTCCAGGTGGGCCAGCAGGTGCGATTTGCCCGAACCGAAGTCCCCGGAAACCAACATCCCCACAGAGTTGTCCGCGTCCATGACGCTGGTCAACATACCGTCGAATCGGCCTTCTGCCCGCGGCTGGTTGCAGCCCAGTATCCGCACAGCCTCCCTGTTAGGCACGCCGCTGCGCAGAGCTTCCACAGCCAGCCGGTAGGTGAGGGTCGAGTTGCCGTCAGAGTGAGCCGCCATGCCGCAGGTCTCCTTACGACAGCCGCACCAAGGAAGCGGCTGGATTGACCAGAATCCGGTCTCGAACGTCATCCATCACTCTGGTGCGCAGGGCCGGGTAGATGCCGTAGCCCCTCGCGGAGCTTTCGTCGAGGAACTTGTAGTTGGTTACCACCACGAACAGCGTTCCCGACAGCCGGTCAACATCGTCAACGAACTCGCGCAGCAGCTCGTAGTGCTCCATAGCCATCGCCCTGGTGTAGTACCGACGGCCGTCTTTGGGGTTGCGGGCCAGTGTTACGCGGGAGTTGTCCAGCAGTATCACCGTTCCGGAGTACCCCACGTAGCGGACCCAGTAGAGGGCCGATTCGATGAAGTACCGGGCCGTGGTCCGGTTGATGCTGGTGTAGATGGTGAATGGGCGGACGTTGCTCACCCGCGTGTTGGCGCCGGTCAGCCAGTCCAGCAGCGGCTGATCGGCGTACTGCCCCGGTGTCAGGACTTCCCCACTCATCAGGCAGAGATAGGTCATGCCCACCCTGAAATCTCTGGCCATATTCGGGTTTTTCAGGACGTCGTTCTGTATTGCCGGCCTCATTTCTAACAGAATGAACTGCGGTTCGAGGTCATTGGCATTGGCGATAGCGTCGAAGACGTTGCCGGCACCGTCCGGGTCGATGCCTTCGACTCGATAGCCCTTTTGGGCAGCCAGCCGCAGGATCAGGCGACGGGCCAAGAGTCGCCAATCGATCTGGGAGGCCAGTCCAAAGAAGATGTCCTGTGGCATGTGGGCGCGACTTATGGCCGCGTCCAGATTGATGAACGCGTAGTCCAACTCTTGGCAGCGGGTCTTCACATCCGCATACAAGTCCAGTTTCAACTCGTCGGGAGTTACCGCGAACTTGACGGATGCGCCGCCGTCCCTGATGAACGTGGACAGATACTCGTCATCGACGAATTTCAGCCAGTCGCTAATGGGAATGGTGTTTGACACTAACCGCCCTCGGTAAACCTGAGTCCATAGTACTCGACACTTTGGCCATCCGGCCCGATGAATGAGAACAGGTCGCTCGAACGTCGGCGGGCGCCGGCAGAGGTCGGGAAATCGACGATAGCGCTGCTTCTGGTGCGCCTGGGGCCGTCAGAGTCCAGGATGTACAAGTCCCTGGCGAAGTCGGTGCGATCGTACTCACGACTGCTGCCCGGCAAAGATGTGAATAGCCTGTAGATCCTGGCCAGGGGCACGACACGCCCGCTGCCTTCCACCATGCGGCCCGAAGATTCCCCGCTCACGATGTCGGAATAGACATTGTAAAGGGATTCGAGAAAACGGTTTGCAGAAAAGCTGCTGGACTTCTTCTGGTTGTCCAGCAGGAGACCGGCCAGGTGAGACGGTCTGATGGTGGAAACCTTCTTCCTGTCAATTCTCACCGCCTGTTCGCCCGGCAGAATTCGCACAATGGACGGGTAAGAGATCAACCGTCCGTCCCGCTCGTATATGTCCAAGCCCACTTCCTCGGCGGCGCGGCGGAGTTCGGCAGCGTACTGGTTATCGAGGTGATGCTTCTCTTCCTCTTCCTCAAAAATCCAGGAAGAAGATGCGTTCGCCACCTCCTGCCGCAGCGCGCTCAATGCGTCGTCGAGCCTGTCCTGAGAACGCCTGACGGCGGCGATGTTTCCGGTCTGGGATGCCTTCTTCAGAGCCCTGACCTGTCTCATCAAGTCCGCTGCCGACTTTAGCGTCGAGTCCGCCGCTCGTTCGGTATCGCTGAAGGCTTGTTCGAAGCTAACCACTACCTGCTCCAATACCTGCTCATTGGAGGCGATTATAGGTGTTTTCCTCATGTTGTCAACTTGTACTGACACGGTAGAACTAATGGACAAGCCACGCCGCACGCCAGTTCTTTTACCTACGTCGGCGTCCGCTAGCGTCTGCGATGCGGTCGTTCATCGTGTCGAGGCAGACCCTACCCGGCAAACGGGTTGATGATTCCAAGACTACCAATTCGGGGATAGGCGTCGAAGTCCTCGGTGTAGAGTCGCTCCACACCAGCATGGAGACAAGCAGCGACAATCAAGCTGTCCCAGAAAGACAGGCTGTAGCGGCCCAGAAGTCCCACTGCCAGATCAATCACAGGGGCTTGCGGCTCGGCAAAGTGCCACATTCGCCTGATGCTATGGATTCGACGGTAGCCTTCGGTCAATCGGTCATCAGTCGCCCGTATCCGCCTGACAACATTCAAGTACTCGCAGGCGACCTGCCACAGTAGAACCCCATCTTCTAGCGAACCGATCAGCGTAGCCGCAATGCGTTGCTTCCGAGGGTCCCTAGGATCGTCCGCATAGATCAAGACGTTGGTGCCAACGGCGTTCATGTAGCTGATCTCTGGTGAATCGGGGAGCGCTCAGATGAAGCGGTGTCCCTGTCATGCGCTTCACGAGTTCTGCCGCGATTCTGTGTCGTTCAACGGGGTCTGCAACCAGCGGAGGTCTGACGCCGCTCGGCAACTCCACCACTTCAACTTTGACACCTTCCGGCAGGTCACAGGGTTCATCGGGGTAGAACACCCCTCCCCTGTATGTGGCCGTCATCGTATGTTTCATGGGAAGCCTCCGGTTGGAGATGTAGCGTTGATTATACACAATGCGCCGACCCCAACCGCCGCAGATGGTCGATCAACTCCCGAAACGCGCCCGCTGCAAATGCTTCGCCCTCAGCACCCAACTGGCGGTTTCGGCCTGTCGGCTAACCCTCCGGTCTCGAACCCAGGGTCAGCTGTCCGGTTACCTCCTCGCCGTCGCGGATGACCAGGAAGTCAACGGTATCACCGGGCCGGTGGGCGATCAGGAACTTGGAGAGCTCGCCGGTGTTTCGCAGTGTTTGACCCCCCATCATCCGGATGATGTCACCCTGTAGAAGTCCGGCGTCGTCCGCGGGGGCGCCGGGGAGCACCGCCCTCAGCACAACGCCCTCCGTGTCCGCGTCGAGTCCCATTCGGACGGCGAGCGCAGGGGTGAGACGGGCAATCAGGACGCCGAGGTAGCCCCTGGTAACGAATCCCTGGTCGATAAGCTGCCTCGCAACGACCTTCGCGTCGTCTATGTTGATCGCAAAGCCGATGCCCTGTCCTGCCCTGAACATCGCTGTGCTGATGCCGACCACCTCGGCCCTGTTGTTGACGAGTGGCCCGCCGCTGTTGCCAGGGTTGATGGACGCGTCGGTCTGGATGAGGCCTATGACGGTCACGTTGCGGTCCGTATCGATCGACCGGCCGAGAGCACTGACGACACCCTTGCTGACGGTGGGCGCGCCTGACAGCCCGAGCGCATGGCCTATCGCGATGACGTCCTCTCCGACCAGCAGCTCGGACGATTTGCCAAGCGCGGCAGGCTCAAGGCCCTCCGCGGTGATCTTGATGACCGCGAGATCGGTGGGTGGATCGAACCCGGCGACCTCGGCGGGATAGCTCGTGCCGTTGTGCATCGTTACGTCAATCCGCTCCGCGCCCTCGATCACATGGTTGCTCGTCAGAATGTGACCTTCGAGGTCGAGTACCACGCCCGTTCCAATGCCGCTCGGGGGCGCTGCACTGTTGAACGCCGAGGCGCCCACAAACTCCGTTGTGATGTCCACCACCGACGGAGTGAGTATCTTGACGATTTCGGTCGTTGGAATCTCGACCGCCTCTCTGAGCGTAACCGCAACAGCCCCCTGGACTCCGCCGCCGCTCTCGCCATCGACCACGATCGGAGTCTCCGTAGGTGACGGCGCGGGTGAAGGTGGCGGACTCGGTCCGACTGCGATCGGGGTCTCCGTAGGCAGCGGTTCGGGTGAAGGTGGCGGACTCGGTCCGACTGCGATCGGGGTCTCCGTAGGCGACGGGTCGGCGGGTCTGGTGGTTGCGGTTGGGTCCGGGGACGCCGCCGGCAGCCGGGTTGCGGTTGAGTCCGGCGCCCGAACGAGCGCGGGTTCTGTGGTCGAGCTCGGCCTGGCTTCTTTGGTGGGCGCCGGAGCCGTGGCGACTGACCCCGGGGCTGCTGGGGTCATTGTCGGGTTGGAGGCCGTCTCAGCTACCGTATCCACGGTCGGCGCGGCCGTGCCCGGTTCCGAGTCAGGACCCTGACCGCACCCGGTCAGGACGAGCGCCACCGCGAGCAGCAGGGCCAGAATTGGCGGAGCGATGTGTGACTGCCACATCGGATTACCTCTCCTATATGGACTGACGGTGATGACCCCAGAACGCCCCATCCGCCAGAGTAATCAGCGGGCAGCCGACGCGGGATGAAGAATCAGACTCCCGCTGTTCAAGGGCCTTGACCTATTTAGAACGGCGCGGCAAAGCTCGCGGTTAGCCTCGGCACAATCTCGAACGGTGAAGACATGGTAGATGAAATCGCGCGATTCAACCGGGAGTGCTGGGAAGACCTGGCCCGAGCGGGTATCCAGTGCTCCCGGCCGGTCCTGGACCTCGATGAGAGGTCAGCCCGCGACCTGGTTGACCCTGAAGGGTCGACAGCCCCCGTTCAGACGGGGGCTGTCATTCGTTTTCGATACAGGCGGGCCCGGTTTGCCGTGGCCCACTGTCAGCGATTAACGGTCGTTGCGATCACCTTCCCCTAGGAGAAGTGGTCGTACCGTCCGATAGCTCCGGGTAGGCAGGCTGCGTATGTTCGATCGCGTCGATACCGGCGAGCTCGGCCTCTTCGGTAATTCGGAGTCCTATTGTGTGCTTGATGGCCGTGAATACCAGGGTCGATACCACCAGGGTCCAGACCAGCAATGTTCCCACGGATATGAGCTGCGCCAGAATTTGGGCGGAGTCGCCGTATATGAGACCTGTCACATTTGCGCCGTCGATAGAATGTCTTCCATAGGTCCCATCGGCGAAGATTCCAACCGCAATCAGGCCCCATATTCCCGAAAGCCCGTGGACAGCGACGGCCCAGACGGGGTCATCGAGCTTCAACACGCGCTCAAGGAATCGGGCGCCGTAGATCACCACCACCCCGCCAAACAGCCCTATGACAACCGCGGCCCACGGGGCAACCCACGCAGCCGAGGCCGTGATCGCAACCAAGCCCCCCAGGAGTCCACACGCGGTCGCGTGGACATCGGCCCTGCCGCCGGTTTCGACGAGCCGGATGTAGTAGGCGACGATCCCGCCGCCACACGCGGCGAGAAACGTATTGACCGCAATGACAGAAACGCGGAGCTCGGTCGCGGCCATCGTGCTGCCGGCATTGAAGCCAAACCACCCAAAGAACAGTATGAGCGTCCCGAGCACGACGAACGCCATGTTGTGTCCCGGGATCGTCCTCGGTTTGCCGTCGGGGCCGAACTTGCCCCTACGCGAACCGAGGATCAGACCTCCCATGAGGGCAACCATTCCACCCAGACCATGCACAACCCCGGAACCGGCGAAGTCGGCCGCATAGAGTCCTTCCCTGATGAATGAGAGATCGCTCAGCCATCCGCCACCCCATACCCAGTGGCCGTACACCGGGTAAACGACAGCAGAGACCATAAACGTATAGGCCATGTAGGCGTTGAGCCTGGTCCGCTCCGCCATTGCGCCGGATACTATCGTCACGGCAGTGGCGGCGAACACGATGTGGAACATCCAGTAGAGCGCGGTTGTGACGTCATAGGCGTCGCCGGCCAGGAAGAATCCGGAGTATCCCAGCAGCTCGTTGCCCAAGTCCAGCCCCGGTCCGAGCTCTGAGCCTCCGAACATGATCGCGAAACCAAATGCCCAGAACGCGATGCCCGCGGTCATGAAGTCCATCAGATTCTTCGCCATGACGTTCACCACGGCGCCCGACCTGATGGACCCCGCTTCCAACAACGCGAACCCGGCCTGCATGAAGAAGACCATGAACGCGGCGGAGAGCGTCCAGGCGAAGTTCACGGCGGCGTTCGAGTCATCCGCCAGGGTCTCGGCCCCCGCGGGGTCCCCCTCCGCCCACGTGACGCCTGATCTGATCGCCATAGCGACTAGCGTAATGCACAACCCCATCAGCACGGGCCGCAGGTAGCGGGCCGCGACGGGACCGAGCACCGTCGTGATTAACATGCGACCGCCTCCACGGAAGGCGGGAATGGGGACCGCGGTACACAGACACAGATCCCGGAGGGACTATTCAATATATCTCTGCCCGAACGATATATTCACCTCGGCTGCGGAGGCCGTTCCAAACTCCGGTTCTGTCCAGAGCGCCGGTTTGGCGCTGGGCCGGTTTCGGGACCGCCTCAACAGGCAGACGCCCACCCGTCGGCAACCCACATCAAGACATATTCCAAGTTTGTCAGCCAAATGTTACCGGATTATTGCACGAGTGTTACATCAGCGTTGCATCTGTGTTGCGGGAATGTTGGCTCAGTCCACGAAAAAGCCATGGAGCTCCGATATCAGGAAGTCGGGGTTGTCGCCGGTTATCCCGTGGCCGGAGTCCGGCACATCGATCCAGGTCATCGCTGGCTGCATCTCAATCATCCGAGCCTTGATCTCGGTTGAAAGGAAGTCGCTCTCGCTCCCCTTCATCTCCAGTATCGGACAAGTTATTCTGGACCACTGCTCCCACAGGTACGGCACCTCCCTGACGCCGAAGCTGCCGTTGATCCAGAACATGTCGGGGTCTGATTTGGCGACGTACTTGCCGGCGTAGTTGAGCCGGAGGCTGTGCTCGGCCTGGCGCCGGTAGTGCGCCTCGCCCGGCCTGGGGTTGCCCTGCATCTGTAGATCGACGTACTCCTCGATGCTCCGCCAGCCCAACAGCCTCTTGTTCATCCCGGAGATCTGCTTCCGTGCCGACACCACACTCATTTCGGGCCCGTAGTCCAGGCATACGAAGTGCTTGAGGTGGTCGGAGCGATCGCCCGCGTACGCAATCCCGTTGCGCGCGCCCAGCGACGCGCCGACGTAGTCGCAGGGGGCAATCCCCGTCAGCCCGACGAACTCCGCCAGATCGATCGCGAAGTTGGCGACGCCGTAGCCCTCCCAAGTGTGATCAGAGTCGCCATGACCGCGCTGATCGATCGCGATCACACGGAATTCATCGTGAAGCGCCCGGGCGATGTGGTCCCAGTTGTGGGCGTTTCCGCCCTGCCCGTGAACGAGAAGCAGGTTTCTCGTAGAGGGTCCTCCCCAGTCGAGATAGTGAATGTTCAATCCGTTCACCTCGACGGTATGGTCGGTTGGGGTGATAGCAGTCATAGTTTCTCCAATCAGTTTTGTATGTGCCCACAGAGCGCCGCCGGTCCTGAAGTCCAGGGCGCGTACGAGTTCGAAGGTTATCTTACACTCACGATGTGCGTGAGTTAAGCTCCTGGCCGTCTGCTACGATGGGGTCGTGTGGAAGCACAGACGTACATCCAAATTGGGGATTCTCGGCGGGACGTTTGACCCGATCCACTGTGGACACCTGGCGATCGCGCGGGCGGCCCTGGAGCGCCTCGGCCTCGATCGGATCGTGTTCATCCCGGCTGGACGACCGTGGCTCAAGACCGCGGCGGAACGGCGTATCACCGACTCGGCGCATCGGCTCGCCATGGTCGAGCTCGCGGTCGTTCGCATTCCGGACTTTACGATATCCACGATCGATGTCGACCGGCCAGGTCCCACGTACACAATCGACACCCTGGTGGAGCTGCTGCGCCAGGGTGTCGGAGACACCGAGTTGTACCTGATCCTGGGTATGGACTCCGTCCGCGAGCTGCGGCGATGGCGTCAGCCGGAGCGGATATTCGATCTGGCCACCGTGGTCGCGGTCTCGCGTCCCCTCGTCGATGATCTGTCGGCGGACGAGATTGCGCGTACCTTCCCAGCCGCCCGCGGAAGGGTGATCGCCCTCCGTGGGCCGCTGATGCGTACCAGCGCCACCGACATCCGAGACCGGGTGGCCGATGGACGCCCGATCACCGGCCTGGCGCCGGAGGCCGTGATCGGCTACATTCGGGAACACCGGCTGTATCGCAGCGATAAGATGTGACAGCGGACTCCTCACTCCCAGGGAGATGTCGGCAATGGAACACCAGGTACTCTCTCGCTCGGCGCCGAACGCCTTTTGAGATGGTTGAGCAGACTATGTGACCCGTGAGGTCAACAGGCTCGACGGAATCGTAAGCGTGGCATTCGACCTTGGGGAGCGGCTCGCAACGGTGACCTACGACCCGGCCATCGCGGACCCGGAAGCCATCAGGGACGCAATCGACCGCGCCGACGATCTGATGCGGCCGGACGACGACCAAGCGGACGACGCGGGGCGCGTCCTCTAGGACCGTCGCGGAATGGCCCTTAGTTGGGGTGGTCACGTGCTCAGATACGACCTCCCACGGTTGCCGTTTCGGGCCTCTTGCCACATCACAATGGGCGCGATACGATGAAGTTCTTACGCATGTTTTGAGGAGCCATATGACGACTATCGACCTCCAGCCGGGGGAGGTCTGGGACTCCGCACTGGGTCAGCTTCAGTTGAAGGTCACCCGTCCCAGTTTCGAGACCTGGCTCAAGAACACTGTTGGCGTCGCATACCAAGATGGCGAGTTTACCGTAGGCGCGCCCAACGCCTTCGTCGCTGAGATGTTGGAGCAACGGATGTACTCTCTCATCTCGCGGACGCTCGAAGCCGTGCTGGGATCCGACGTGGACGTCCAATTCACGGTCACCTCTTCGGGCGAAAGCGGGCCGGGGTACGACGTCCTGGAGGAGCCGCGTCCGGCTGCGCGTGATGGGGCGGCCGCGGGTCTGCCCTACCCGTCCACGGCGCTCAATTCGAGATATACCTTCGAGCAGTTCGTGGTCGGGAAGTCGAACGAGCTTGCCCACGCGGCGGCGGAAGCCGTAGCCATGAAACCGGGCCAACGCTACAACCCGCTGGTGATGTACTCGGACGTCGGCCTCGGGAAGACCCACCTGATGCACGCGATCGGGCACCGCATCAGCTCACGAAGCATGTCGCTCATATACTCAACGACCGAAGAGTTCACCAACTCGTACATCAAGTCCATCCGTGAAGGCACGACTGAGCAGTTCAGAGACCGGTACCGGTCGGCGGACGTGCTGCTCCTCGACGATATCCAGTTTCTGGTGGGCAAAGAGCAGACACAGGAGGGATTCTTCCATACCTTCAATGCTCTGCACATGACCAACCGGCAGATTGTGCTCACGCTGGACCGACCTGTGTCCGCGCTCACGTTGCTCGAGGACCGGATACAGTCCCGACTGGCGGGGGGCCTAGTCGTTGACATCCAGCCCCCGGACATCGAGACCCGCATCGCCATCCTGACTGAGAAGGCCAGCGGCTCCCGCAAGCGGGTCTCCGACGACGTGCTCCACTTTCTCGCGGAGCGGATACACAAGAATATACGTGATCTCGAGGGCAGCTTGAACAAGGTCGTCGCTCATGCGGACCTGATGGATACGCCGGTCACGATTGATCTTGTCAAGAGCGTCGTAGCCGAGGTCGTCGGCACCGCCGCGGACCGGCGTATTCCGGAGTCCGTGGTGGTCGACACCGTGGCGTTGTACTTCGGCATCGGCGTCGATGAGATCAAGGGCCGCAGGCGAGACAGGAAGACGGCCCAAGCCCGGCAGGTTGCGATGTACCTACTGCGTGAGGAGTCACAGCTTGGACTGACGGCCATCGGCCGCATCCTTGGGGGAAAGAATCACTCCACGGTCATGCATGGTTGCGACCGCATCTCCAATCAAATGAACGTCGATGCCCACCTAAGACGTGACGTCATCAACATCCGCGCCGAGTTGACCACGGCCTGATCCGCGGGCGCAGCGGTAGATCGAGTGTTCCGGCATCGGACAACACTTTTCCCGTCTGTGGTCAATACGAAAAATGAACGATGCTCCGTCGCTTTCGTTGATAACATACTCACTTTCGTTGATAACCAGCGTCCCATGTCGATAGTTCCAGGATTCGTCCGAAACCTAGCACCTGTACAGACAAGTACTCAGCCGACTGCGCAAAGTAATCCGCAGCCAGTCCACACCACTGAATCACCAACCCAGACAGGGCCTACGAGTACGTATAGTTCACTTGTCCACGTCATCAACAGCCTTACTATTACTATTACTCCCACTCAAAAATGATTGATAGAGTATTTATCAGAGTTACTAGTGGTAACGGTGGCAACGGCGCGATCAGCGGACGGCGCGAGAAGTACGTGCCGCGTGGAGGTCCTGACGGTGGAGACGGTGGCAGCGGCGGCAGTATCTATCTGAGTGGTGATCCAAACGTGAATACCCTACTCGCCTACAGATACAGGCGGGAGTTCAAGGGTCTGAATGGCCGTCGGGGTGACGGGAAGCTCCGGCATGGGAGGGATGCGCCAGACCTCGCCTTGCAGGTGCCTCTTGGGACAGAGGTATGGGTCGATGGCGACGTTCCACAGTTGCTCGGGGATGTGAGTGAGCCGGGGCAGTCGTTGCTGGTTGCTCAGGGTGGCCGGGGCGGCGCCGGGAACGCGCGGTATGCCACGTCCACTAACCGTTTTCCCTTGCTTGCGCAGGCCGGCGAGGCCGGCGAGGAGCGCTCGCTCAGACTTGAACTCAAGTTGCTGGCCGATGTCGGTATCATTGGCGCGCCGAATGCTGGTAAGTCCAGCCTCCTCGCACGTGTTTCAGCGGCAAGGCCGAAGGTTGCAGACTACCCATTCACGACGCTGGAGCCAGCCCTCGGAGTCGTCGATCACCGGGGCGAGACGTTCGTAATGGTCGATATACCGGGGCTGATCGAGGGCGCGCACCAGGGGGTCGGGCTGGGACAAGAGTTCCTGCGACATATCGAGCGAACCAGAGTGCTGATCCATCTGGTTGACGGAGCTTTGGATGACCCGGTCACGGAAGTCATGAAGATCAACAGGGAGTTGGCGGAGTACAGCGATGACCTCCGTCTCAAACCACAGATACTGGCCGTGAACAAGCTCGATCTGACGGATGTAGCGATCCTTGAAGACGATTTACGGGACGTCATGTCAGGGCTGAGCGCCGGGGATGTGTACTTTCTGTCCGCCGTCACTGGCCAGGGTCTTGAACAGTTGCTGGATGCGGTATTGGACTCGTTGAGGGCGGCGCCGGATATGTCTTCCGGGGGTACTACCCAGCAGACCGGGGATCTCCCGGTCCTCCGGCCGGCGCCCACACGCCAGAGGCCCACAGTCAGTGTCGATGAGGAAGGTGCGTTCGTCGTTGACTCTGCATCAGTGGCGCGTATGGCCGTGATGGTTGACTCTGAGAACTGGGCCGCGAAGATGCAGTTCTACAGACGGCTCGAACGGGCTGGGGTGATTCGCGCTCTTGAGGACGCTGGCGTCGAGTCTGGCGACGTTGTCCGTATCGGAGACGCGGAGTGGCGATGGGAGTGACGCTCATCTGCCTCCGGGGGTTGTCAGACGAGCAGATGAGGTCGAAGTGTGTACCTAGCGTCTTCGCCTTCGCCTGATACGTCTCAGGCTGCGCTGTTTATCGAGTCGCGTCTGCTCTCCCTTCGACCGGAAGAATCTGCGGTTGCGCAACTCTCTGAGGATCCCCGATCGCTGCATTGACGTCTGAAAACGCTTCAGCAGAGCTTCCGGATCCTCACCCTCTCGCAGGCTTACGTATGACAAGTATCTTCTCCCGTTGTCCTGACTTTCTGAATCACAATCGCCACTGATCTGCTGTTGAGACACGGATTATAGCATACCGGATGATCGTCAGAGGTCTGGTCTCGTATTCAGACGAACGGCCAGGGTATGTTGTAGTTTGGGTCCAAGCTGGGTATGACCGGGTCCCGGATGAGGAACCGCAGGCGCTTCTTCAGCGCCTTGATCTCGGGACCGGCGAGCTGATCCCTGAGCTCCGCGGTCTCCGGCGACTCCGTGTCGAGCAGCCGGTGCAGCGTCGCGAGGTCGGCGACGAGGCCATCCGGGACCGGCTGACCCCAGAACTCCATCATCACGGTACGGAGCTTGAAGCTCGGGTGGAATGTGAGACCGTGGTCGATACTCCAGATACGGAGGTCCGAGTCGATCAGGCAGTGACCGCCCTTGCGGTCTGCGTTGTTGGTCACGAGGTCGAACACCATGATCTTGCACAGGTCTTCATACGTGGCCGTCTCCTTGATGATGTCGAAGTAGGTGACATCCGGGTCGCAGTCGACGAAATGCTGGAACATCCCGATGCCGTAGGGACCGTCCCTGACGAGCGTAAGCGGGATATTGGGCCAGCCGAGTATGCGGCTGAGCAGAAACGAGGCGAACTCCCTCCTGTACAGGGTGCCGGCTGGGAAGTCCCAGAGGGGACGCTCACCGTCGCGCGGCTTGTAAATTGCGCGGAGGTGTCGGTCCGGTCCGGCGGCAATCCAGACCAGGAAGGTGTAGTTCGACCCCCACGGCATCCGGTGTCCGCCGGTGATCTCTCCGGTTTCCAACAGCGGGCGGGCGTCTTGCTCGCACAGCACGACCGGCGTGGAGCCTTCCGGGACTGGAAGAACGACTCGATAGTTCTGTCGATTGCGACGGGCCATTGCAGGGGGGTGTGGGAGCGTGGTAGGGGTTGACTGCTGGGTGGAGCGTTATCGGAGGTGTTACTCCGACTCGGCAAGGTCCTCCGGCGTGAGCTTGGCATGGCCGTTGACGCGGGCGCACCGATGACCCTCCCCATCCATGGGCCTGCCACACAGCGGACACAGCGGGCGGCCGGACGCGCACACCCTCAACGCCCCTTCGGAGAAGTCCTGTATCTGTCGTTTGTCGGCCCAGACCCGGATCGTGGCCTGCTCCTCGTCGGCCTCGTCGTGGGCGTCGAGGACGAATAGGCGCCTGCCGGTGTCGTGGCCGAGCACCAGTTTCATGACCTTGAAGTCGAGGCTCGTGAGTCCGGGCGCCTCACGATCGGCGGGGGGATCGGATGCCGGGTCGTCATCTTCCGGCAACGAGGCCATCATCTGCTGGATGGCGAGCGCGAGCTGGAAGAGCTGCTCCTTTTCTATCCAGATGGACGCCGTGCTGCTGGCGCTGTCCACCTGGATGCGAAAGGTCCGGTTGCCCGGCTCGCCAAACGCCTCGGCGGCGAGTTTGGATACACTGGTGAATTCGTTCTTTGCGGATGCCATGATTCTGCGGTTCATGTTAGTACCTCAGTGGGAGCGCCGCAAGGGTAAGGCAGCCAGTCGAGGCAGAACTGACCAGGGCTGAAGCAACCGGCTGAGTCGCACCGACGGGGAGAATGAAAGCCACGGAGGAGGGCAGAGTATAACCGCGCCCACCCAGCCCTCCTGCGGGTGCAGGAACTCCAGCCATGAGTGGGTTTCTCCGGTCTGGCCGGTCAGCAGTCCGCTAACGTACCTGCAAGGCACCCCCAGCGAGCGCAGCATACCCAGGGTCAGATGCGTCTTGTCCTGGCACACGCCCTCCATCGAGACTGCCACCTGGTCTGCGGTGGTTGTGACGTCGGTCGCGCCCCGCCTGTAGCGGATGTTACGGTACACCCAGTCCGTGACCCGATCGACAACCTGGAGCAGGGATTCGGAACCGGACGCGACCTGCAGCGCGAGTCCCGACACCGTGTCCGGGTCCACCAGCCGAGAGCTGAACATGTACTCCAGGCCCTCGGGGGTGTCGCTCAGGTCGCCCAGGCCGAGATCGCCAGCCGGAACGACTTCCGTCGAGAGGCTGACCCGGCCCGCGGTCGCAACGACAAGGTCCGTGTGGCGCTCGATGATGCGGACCCTGTGGACGCGGTTGCCGAAGTGGTCACGGTAGTCGATGCCCCTGGCTTGCGGCATCGTCCAGAGCCGCGCCAGCACCGGCGTCTGGCCTTCGCCGTCGCGGGGGAATAGCCTGATCCGGTTGTCGTTGTGGAGTACGGTTTCAGAGTATCCGTAGCGCGCGGCGTATATGTAAGAGGCCGTTACGCGCCTGTTGTCTAGCTGACCACCCATGTCGGTTTGCATACATCTCCGGCACCCAGAAGAAGACCAGCTTGTTGTCGGCAGCACCCGATCCCACCCCGTTGACCAGCACGACCTTTCCGTCGAGATACACGTCGCGGAGGCCGGGCACGAACACCTCCAAGTCTTCGACTCGCCCGTAGATCAGGTCCACCGGTTGGTGGCAACGCAGGGGGCCTTTGAGATACTAGCAGTTAACGGTCTTCGCCGAAAGTTGGCGACAGGTTACGGTGTTCTGTAGATGGTTGACGAGTTCCTGTCCAATATGATACTTAATATCATTACAGACCGGCCCTGCCCGGTCGCCTGAGGGGGACAGAAATGGAAAGTCGCAGCCCGCAGACCTCAATGGCGAGGATAACCGGATTCGCTATCGCATCGGCGCTCCTGGCGACTCTCACGGTCGCCGTAGCGTGCGGTGCAGACCCCGCTCCAGCGGCGGCGGCCGCGGTTCCTCCGGCCGTACCTGCGGAGCAGCCGGAGTCGGAACGGAAGCTGCGGGTGGTTACCACCAGCAACATCGTCGCGGACTGGGTAAGGCAGGTCGGTCAGGACCGTGTGGTCGTCGACCCGCTGCTGCCGTCGAACGTCGACCCGCACGCCTTTCAGCCAGGCGCGCGCGACATCACCCGTGTTGCTGACGCCGACCTCGTTCTGACAGTCGGCCTAGGTCTGGAGGCTGGCTGGCTGGCCGATCTGGTCAAGAACGCCGCGAGAGAGCCTGGAGAGATCGTGGCTCTGGGTGAATCGGTCGATCCCATCGAGTTCATGGATATGCGCGGCCACGAGGATGACGAACACGACGAGGATGACCACGGCGCTCTCGATCCTCATTTCTGGTTCGATCCGCTTCGGGTGAAACGTGCCGTGAACGACATCGCCGCGCGGCTGTCGGTGATGGATTCCGAGAACAGGGACTTCTACCGGGCCAACGCCAATGAGTACAGCTCAGAGCTCGACGAGCTGCACTCCTGGATCGAGGAGCGGGTCGCGACAGTCCCTTCTGACCGCAGGGTGCTGGTCACCAGCCACGACAGCTTCCGGTACTTCGCGACAGCCTACGGATTCGAGGTTGTCGGAGCAGTCTCTCCCGGCGGGACCACGGAGCGCGAGCCGTCGGCGCGGGAGATGGCCGAGCTGATCGACGATATCCGGGATGCCGGCGCGCCGGCCGTGTTCACCGAGGCAACCGTGTCCGACAAGATCGCGCAGCGTATCGCGCAAGAGGTCGGCGCCGCGGTCGTGACCGGTCTGTACACCGGCTCGCTTGGCGAACCCGAAGGGGACGCTGGGACGTACATGGACTTTATACGATACAATGTCGCAATAATAGTCGCGGCGTTGAAGTAGCGCCGGGCGCATTGCCCGGGTAATTTGTGGATTGAACGACATGCGAGTAAACGACCATTCTCTGTTGCCCATCGATCCCGGCCAGCTCCCGGATGACGGGCAGACCGGCCCGCGCGCGCCCCTGGCGGCCGAGGGCGTGACCGTCAACCGTGGCGGCGTCCGTGTCCTGGACCAGGTCTCGTTCACCGCGGGACCCGGATGCCTGATGGGCGTCGTCGGCCCCAACGGCGCGGGCAAGAGCACCCTGTTCAACGTGATTGTGGGCCTGCTTCCGGTCGATCAGGGGCGGGTGCTGGTCCATGGCAGGCCGATAGAGGACTCCCGTGGACTCGTTGCCTACGTTCCCCAGCAGGAGAGCGTCAACTGGCGTGTGCCCATGAGCGTGTGGGACGTGGTGATGCAGGGCAGGACGCGAAAGATCGGGTGGCTCCGCAGACCGAGCGACGTGGACCGTCGGGCGGTCGACGAAGCGCTTGCCCAGGTGGGAATGTTCGAGCGACGCTCTTCCCTGGTCAGCGAGCTCTCCGGTGGACAGCGGCAGCGGGTCTTCGTCGCCCGGGCGCTCGCGCAGGGCGCGGACATACTCCTGCTCGATGAGGCGTTCAGCGGTGTTGACGTGGCATCGCAGGAAGCGCTGGTCTCGGTGCTGCACGATCTCCGGGACCAGGGGCGGACGATCCTGCTGTCCTCGCACGACGTGACCCACGTCGCCCACTACTGCGACGAGTGCTTGTGTATCAACTGCCACGTCTGCGCGTGCGGCGTCCCCCGCGACGTCCTGACTCCGGAGGTGCTCACGGAGATGTATGGGCCTTACGGCGCGGCGCCGGTCCACGGAAGCGTTCTCGATGGACACCATCACTGACGCGGTCCTGGCGCCCCTCCAGTACGACTTCATGAGCCGGGCGCTGCTCGTCTCCGTTCTCGTCGGAATCATGTGTCCGGTCCTCGGCGCTTACGTCGTCGTCAGGGGCCTGGGATTCATGGGCGACGCGATGGCCCACTCGGTGCTGCCCGGGATGGTCATCGCCTTTCTGGTGGGCGTGAGCCCCTTCTTCGGACTGGTCCCCACCGCGATCGCGGTTGCGCTGCTGATCGGCTACCTGACCAAGCAGTCGGGCCTGAGCGAGGACACGTCTATAGGCATACTGTTCGCGGGACTGTTCGCGCTGGGCCTGGCAATGCTGACCGCTGCGCGGGGACTGCCGGTCAACTTGGAGGACATCCTGCTGGGCCAGGTGCTTGGCGTATCGAACGGTGACGTGGCGGTTACGATGGCGCTCGCGGTCGGTGTCGTTGCGCTGCTGTACGCGCTGCACAAGGAGATGGTGTTCGCCAGCTTCGATCCGATGGGAGCCGCGGTCATAGGGCTTCCGACCCAGATGCTGGACTACATCCTGCTGGTGCTGCTGGCAATCGTGATAGTCATCGCGCTGCAGGCGGTCGGAATCGTGCTGGTGATCTCGATGTTGATCACGCCCGCGGCAGCGGCCCAACTGCTCATCCGCCGCTTCACCTGGGCAATGGTTGCCGGAGCGCTGATCGGCGCCGTGTCCGCCGTCACAGGCCTGTACCTGTCTTTCCACTACAATCTCGCGTCCGGCCCCGCGATGGCGCTCGTGGCGACGGGCTTTTTCATACTCGCCGCAGTCTGCAAACAGGGTGCCAGGCACAGGTTCCGGGCATTTATCAGAGTCGCTGGCCGGTCCTGAGCTCACGCCCTGGGAGCACCGACGCGTCGCCCACCAGATGGGCAGCCGTCCGGCTCTGCGGGCCCATGCTCACCCGGACTGAGGTTCGTATCCAGTATGCCACACAGGGAGAAGGTGGTCTCCGCTCTGCCTCGGCGGCGAGTCCGGATCACCTCATGCTAACGTGTTGCACCACTACACCCAAGCCCGACGCCCTTGCAAGCCGGCCGTCAGCAGTCAGCAGAGGGAGGTCGTAGGAGTGGGCGGCGGCGACATAGAAGGCATCATAGGCGCTGACGTTCCGGTAGTGCTGCCAGGCCAATCGAGCCAAGGCCTTGTGAGAGATACGATCCACCGGCTGGCGCGGGTGTGGGTGTCGGCTCCATCGCTGAGATGCGGCTGTCGAGGACGTTGAGCTGGTCGCGCAGACCCATGAGCGCGGCCTGCTCCGCGCCGACAGTATCCCTCCGCCCTGTCTGACAGCCGTGCTCCCAAACCTGTTCGAGCAATACCGATGTCGAAATCTCATCGTCGGTGACAGGTCTGAGAGTCGGAGTCGGCTCCGGGGTGGAGCTGAGGCTGAAGCTGAAGCTATACCGATTGGCGTCGTACTGCTTGTAGCCCGCCATCAGGCCAGCGGTATCCAGCTCGCACCCGGTGCGATACGAGTCGATGCTCTCAGTCAGGTTTTCGGACTGAGCGTACTCGCTGAAGCTGCATCCAACTGCGAATAGAATCAGGATTGCGATTCCGGTCAGGGTATCTCATTATGAAGTCGTTCCGTCCCAAATCATCGCCAAGAAGTCGTTCTCAGATAGAATCTGAATATCTACGCCACACTTGATGTATTCCTCAGCTTTTCTGTGTTTAGAACTCTTGCCGTATCCATTCAGCCTATTTCTGTCCTGCATACCGACGACTAGTATTGTGGTTTTCTTCGTTACGTTGGCAAGGACACTCCATCCTGCTTGAGCAGCCCTATCGGCCGCTTCCCGCCTTGGAATGACTAGGCGGCCGGTGAACACGACATTCTCACCGAACCATTCTCCGTCCGGGCTACCGTCTCTCCGCACATCTGGACGTTTACGTGACTTCGCTACACCACTAATAGGTCTTTTGACGCGGTCGAGCCACATCTCAATATCTAATCCGGTGTCGGCGCAAGCGTGCAGCACGATCTTTGCGGCGGCTTGCGCGTCCTCTAAAGCGTCGTGATGTTGGAAATCTATCCCAAGGTCATAGGCCACTGACGACAGGCCCCAACCATTACGTCCATACTTATCTGGCCATGCCCTGCGAGCTATCATCGCGCTGTCCAGCCATGTAACGTCGAGATGTTCCAATCCATATTTGTCCATCGCGCGTTTGAAAGCTGTCCGATCAAACGCGGTATGGCTCACTAGGATTGAACCATGCAGCCGATGACACAGTTCCTCTCTAACGTCCGGCAAGGTTGGAGCGGTCTCCACGTCTTCTTCTGTAATCCCATGAATGTCGATATTCCACGGGTCAAACCAATCCTCCGGGTCTATGAGGGACTTCCAAGTGTCTTGTATTTGCCCCGCACGAATGTGAGCGATTCCGATCTGACAGATGCTTGATAGATCCGCGTTCGCCGTTTCAACGTCAATGGCATTGAAGCTGTTCATCCTTCTCTAAACCCCGAAGCTGATACCGTGGTTGAGCGCGTGGCCGACCCAGCGGACTTGGCCTATGATTTCGTCGGTATTCTTCCACTCAGCCTGCCCGCCCATCGGGTTATCGCTGCACCACCACCAGATGCCATCTGGACACTATTTCGCGCGCTTGACCAGCAGGGTGTCGCTGGTGCGGTACACGTAAATGCAGTGCTCGATCAGGGTTTTGCACAGGTAGTCCACCAGGATGGCGGCGCCGTCGGGCAGGACGGGGTACATGGAGTTCCCGGCGACACGGAAGACGCCAGCGTGGTCGGGGGTAGATACCCTCTCCCTCGATCAGCCGCTTGCGCCGGAAGGGGTAGGGAGCCTCATCGGGTATGACTGTCGATTTCTCGTTGAAGCTGGCCATAGCCAATCTGGTGTGGACCTCCACGATCACGGCGTCCCGATCTGCAATCGCGGTTGGATCGTCGGTCAGCCCATGCAGATAATCCGTAGATATGTTCAGCGCCCGTGCTGCGGCAACAAACCCCTCTAATGAGCCGCGCTTCCAGGCTCGGTCGTTTTCGATTATGGAGCGGGAGAGGGGATTCGAACCCCCGACCCCTTCCTTGGCAAGGAAGTGCTCTACCACTGAGCTACTCCCGCTCGGAAACCTGTTGAGGGAGGTCTTGGACCTTGGTGCCGAGGGTCAGAATCGAACTGACGACACCAGCATTTTCAGTGCTGTGCTCTACCAACTGAGCTACCTCGGCGTACAGTATCGATCATAGTAGGGTCTCGCGCTTTGGGGTGTCAAGGATATGGGAGACCCGTCCATGTCGGTCACGGGTCGTAGTCGTCGAGCCTGCCGGTGTAGCCGGTGTAGCCGGGTCCGGCGTGCCTGGCCTTTAGCTCTTTGTAGATCTCACCCAGCCTGTATTCGCGCTCCTCAGCGGTCAGGTGGGTGTACTTCGACGGGCTCGCCATAACCCTACGGGTGATCTCGTTGAGCTGGCGGTATCCGTCTTCCAGCCACTCCTGGGTGTACGGAACATCCTCGGGAGGGACGGAGTCCTTGGGAGGTTCACAGTCCGAGCCGAGGGTGCGGTCCAGGAGGATCCTGGCGACCGCGATCTGGTGGCATGGCCTGACCGCCGGGTCATCGTCGTCGGCCCTGAGAATGTCGGTGAGAACGGTCACGAGAGTGTGACCGTTGTCGGTGACCATGAGGATGTATTCCTGGGTGTCGATGACGTCGACGATGTGGCTGTCCGTGGCGGACTGTGTGTCCGGCTCGAATGATGGGGTCGGGTCCGGCTCGACTGATGGAGCGGGACCGAGGGAGTCGTGCAGGGACTCGTCGAGCTGCGCCACGGCGCCGGGTGTGGTCGGTGTGGGACTGTGTGAGGGTCCCACGGGTCCGTCGTCGTCCGGGACGGGTGTCTGGTGGCGATCGGGGTTGTAGTCTGCGCGCCTGGGGACTTTGCCGAAGCCTCTGTCTAGGAGGATACGTGTGGCGGCGATGCGGTCGCGGGTGTTGGCGCGTGGGGTGCGGCCTCGCGCGATGTCGTGTAGTTTGTCGATGACGTCGCGGACATCGGTAGTAGTGTTGCTGATGTCATCGGCGAGGGTCTTGAGTGCGTATATGTTGGTGATGTAGTACATGGTGGTTCTCGGGTGTGGTGTGTGCGTCTGCAAGTACGCATGTTCTACTTTAGGGTGTAGAGACAGGGTTGTCAAGAGGGAGTTAGTGGCGGGAAGCATCACAAAAGTGGTGGGCAGTGGTGCAGAGGGTATGGGATAGAGAGGTGTCCACATACTGTCACCGCATAGATACCCACCAGAGTTTTGATGCTTCCTTTCGGTTAGAGCCTGTTTCAATTCAGTAGGGAGATATGAACAGTCAGTAGGGAGATATGGACGGGCGGGTTTGAAACCCGCCCCTACGGGGGTATGCGGGCGAGCGGTCCAACTTTAACGGGTATCGGGTTTGGTGTAGAATGGTGCCGTTCGTGTCCGCGTCTCAATGGCACGGCCACATGCGTCCTTTGAGAGGTGACTCATTGGCTGACTATGACGTTGTGGTTCTCGGCTCCGGTCCGGGCGGGTATGTGGCCGCCATACGCGCCGGGCAGCTGGGTCTAAAGACGGCGGTAGTCGAGCGTGACGCCCTGGGTGGAATCTGCCTCAACTGGGGCTGCATCCCGTCGAAAGCTCTTCTCAGAAACGCCGAGGTCCTCAGTCTGATCCAGCACGCGGACCAGTACGGGATCAGCGTACAGACCCTCAAACCAGACTTCGGGAAGGCGATCGACCGCAGCCGGCAGGTTGTTCAACAACTGACGCGCGGTGTCGCGATGCTGCTCCGCAAGAACGGTGTGCGCCACTTCGAAGGCAGCGGCGTACTCGCCGACGCGAACACCGTCGAGGTCTCAGGTACCGGGCGCGTTCTGTCCAGCAGCAACGTCATCGTCGCCACCGGAGCGCGTCAGAGGCAGATCCCCTCTCTGCCCATTGACGGCAGGGTTGTGATCACGAGCCGCGAGGCTCTCGAACTCAAGAGGGTGCCGCGCCGGGTCGTCATTGTCGGCGGCGGCGCCACCGGCTGCGAGTTCGCGTACATCTGGAGCACCTACGGCGCGGAGGTCACGATAGTCGAGCTCCTACCGTGGCTCATCCCGAATGAAGATGAAGAGATCAGCGAACAGCTCGCGCGCTCGTTCCGCCGCCAGGGTATCCAGATCGTAACCGGCGCCCAGGTGCGGGGAATCGGCATTGACGGCGATACCGCAAAGGTGTCCGTTTCCTCGAGCGATGGGGAATCGGTCATCGACTGCGACAATGTCCTCGTAGCCGTTGGCGTACAGGGCAACGTGGACGACATCGGACTGGAGTCCGCGGGCGTCAAGACCGTGCGAGACTTCATCGACGTCGATGACTCGATGAGGACCAACGTGCCCGGGGTCTATGCGGTCGGTGACGTGACAGGTAAGATGCTGCTTGCGCACGTCGCGTCCGCGCAGGGCGTGACCGCGGTGGAGCACATAGCGGGCCTAGACCCCCAACCGCTGGACTACGTCCAGATTCCCAGGGCGATCTACTGTCGCCCGCAGGTTGCCAGCTTTGGGCTGACCGAGGCGCAGGCCCGCGATGATGGACGCGATATCAAAATTGGCAGGTTTCCGATGGCCGCCAGCGGCAAGGCGCTGGCCATGAATGAGGCCGAGGGCATGGTCAAACTGGTTGTGGACGCCGAGATCGGCGAGATTCTTGGCGGACACATGATCGGCGCGGAGGTCACGGAGCTGCTGGGCGAGCTGGCTATGACGAAGCTGCTCGAAGCCACCACAGCCGAGCTTGGCTGGCTGGTGCATCCGCACCCGACCATCTCCGAGACGATCAAGGAAGCCGCCCTCGCCGCGGAGGGGGAGGCGGTCCATGTATAGGGTGTCAGGATTTGGGTCTGACTCAAGGTCGAGAGGCACTGAACACCGGATTCCCGGGGAGACCATGGAAGCAGCCGCGAACATCGACAAGGCCCAGGTGTCTGAGTTCTACCGGAAGATGTTGACCATCCGACGGTTCGAGGAAGCCAGCGCGCGGCTCTACATGCAGAGTCTCATCAGGGGATTTCTCCACCTGTACATCGGAGAGGAAGCGGTAGCGGTCGGCGCGATCAGCAACCTGGGTCCCGACGACTACATCATCACCCACTACCGCGACCACGGCCACGCATTGGCGAGGGGCATGGACCCGAAGGCCGCCATGGCCGAGCTGTGCGGGCGGTCCACAGGCTCCAGCGGAGGCAAGGGCGGATCGATGCACCTGTTCGACGCCGGTCTCCACTTCATGGGCGGCCATGCGATTGTGGGAGGGCAGATGCCGATCGGGGTCGGAATCGGTCTCGGCCTCAAGCTGAAGCAGCAGAACGCTGTCGTGATGGTCTTCTTCGGAGACGGCGCGGCCAACGAGGGTGAGTTTCACGAATCACTCAACCTCGCGTCGCTCTGGAAGCTCCCGGTTGTCTTCTTCCTGGAGAACAACCTCTACGGCATGGGCACGCACGTAGAGCGGACGCACGCCGCAGGTCGCGACATCTACAACTCGGCGGAGTACTACAAGATCCCCGCAATGCAGATCGATGGCATGGACCTGCTGGAGGTGCGCGAGGCGACCGGAGAGGCGCTGCGCCGCGTGCGCGCCGGCAATGGGCCGGTGTTCCTGGAGGCGATGACCTACAGGTATCGAGGCCACTCCATGGCCGACCCGGTCAACTACAGGGAGAACTCGGAAGTCGAGGAGTGGCGCATCAACGACCCGATCGACCGTTTCAAGGCGTTCGCGCTGGAAGAAGCGCTGATCACGCTGCCCGAGGTGGAGCAGATCGACTCGGAGGTTGCCGAGCTGATCGCTGAGGCTGTGGAGTTCGCAAGAGAGAGCCCGTTTCCTGAAGTCGGCAGCATCTACGACAACATCTACGCTTAGGGGAGTGGATAGTGCCCAGTGGCGGGACGCCCCCGGCGCCTGATCCCTGAGACGCCACTGACCACCAACTGAGGGAGGACCGTTTGGCCGAGACCATCGTTAGAGAGGCCATCGCGCGGGGTCTTCGAGAGGCGCTCGAATCCGACGACAGCGTATTCATGATGGGTGAGGACATCGGGGCGTACGACGGCGCATACGCCGTCACCCGTGGGTTCCTGGAGCAGTTCGGGCCTGAGCGCATCCGGGACACGCCGATCTCCGAGGCCGGATTCGTGGGGGCCGCGGTGGGGGCTGCCCTCGTGGGCATGAAGCCGGTCGTCGAGATCATGACGATCAACTTCTCCCTTCTGGCGATGGATCAGATTGTGAATCATGCGGCGAAACTGAGATACATGTCGAACGGCCAGCTCACGGTGCCGGTGGTTATCCGGACGGTGACCGGCGGCGGCGCGCAGCTCGGGGCCACCCACTCGCAGAACTTCGAAGGCTGGTACGCTTCGGTGCCCGGACTCAAGGTCGTGGTCCCATCGACGCCGTATGACGCGCTGGGACTTCTCAGGACATCGTTGAAGGACGGCAACCCAATAATGTTCGCCGAACACGCGCTGCTGTACGGCGTAAGGGGCGAGGTGCCGGACGAGTACTACGAGGTGCCCTTCGGCAAGGCTGCCGTCCGGCGCGAGGGTGACGACGTCACGATCATCGGGTACTCCCGGATGGCGCACGTTGCGGAACAGGCCGCTGACGATCTGGCCAAGAGGGGCAGACAGGCGGAGGTGATCGATCTTCGGACGCTCAGACCGTTGGACATCGCCACCGTGGTCGAGTCCGTTAAGAAGACGAGCCGCGCCATCGTGGTTGAAGAGGCGTGGCGGACCGGCGGCTTCGCCGGCGAGGTAGCCAGCGCGATCCAGGAGGAGGCCTTCGACTACCTCGACGGCCCGGTTCTGCGGGTTGGCGGGCTTGATGTCCCGGCGCCGTACTCGGGTCCGCTCGAGGCCATAACGATACCGGACGCCGCGCGGGTCGTCGATGAGATCGGCAGGAACTTCGGCATCTAACCCTTTCCTTACGATGATCTACGGGTTTCCTGAGTTAAGAGAGGACTTGTTTACTTGGCAACTGAACTCACCATGCCCCAGATGGGCTACGACATGCAGGAAGGCACTGTGGTCCGATGGCTTAAGGCGGAGGGTTCCAACGTGGAGCTCGGCGAGCCCGTGGCCGAGATCGAGACCGACAAGGCGGTGGTGGAGTTCGAGTCCTACGCATCCGGGGTGTTGCAGAAGATCCTGGTTACAGAAGGCTCCACCGTTCCGGTTGGTGAGGCCATAGCCGTGGTTGGTGAAGCCGGTGAGGTTCTGGCGGAAACGCCGGAGGCCGCGCCTCCCGCCGAACCTGCATCTGAGCCCATTCCGCTCGGAGCGCCGTCCGCGCCGTTCACCGACGGCATTGCCGTTGAGCCGCCTGAAGCTCCCGAGCCGCCGGATCCCGGCAGGCGCATCTTCGCGACTCCCGTCGCGCGCCAGATCGCGCACGAATCCGGAATCGACCTCGCGACAATCGAGGGAACCGGCCCGGGCGGTCGTATCGTGAAGGAGGATGTCCTTAGAGTCGCTGAGGCCCAGCCAGCGCCTTCAGAACCGGAGGAAGTGGCGGTCGTCCCGGTCGCAGAGGTGGAGCCGGAGCCGGTCGAAGAACCCGAAGTCGCGGCGGCGGACGTCGAGCCCGCGGTCTCCGAACCTGAGGCCGTCGTCGAAGAAGAGGTCGAAGCCGAGGACGCAGCCGACATCGTCCCGTTGTCTCGCATGAGACAGCAGATCGCCCGTGTGACGATACGCTCGAAGAGCGAGAAGCCGCACTTCTACGTCAACACGGACGTCGACATGACCGACGCCATGACGCTACGCGCCCAGATCAACCAGGCGATGTCCTCGGACGGTGTCCGCGCCACGGTGAACGATCTCATCATCGCGGCGAGCGTGATCGCGCTCAAGCGGCATCCCAAGTTCAACGCCTACTACGAGGACGGCGGGATCAGGGCGAACGACGATGTCAACGTCGGCATCGCCATGGCGGTGGAGGATGGGCTGATAATGCCGGCCATCGTTGGGGCCGGCGCCATGTCTCTGAGGGAGGTCGCCCAAGCCAGCAAGGACCTGGCCGAGCGGGCGATGCAGGGCACGCTGAGTCCCGATGAGTACTCGGGCGGGACGTTCGCCATCTCCAACATGGGTATGATGGGCGTGACCAGCTTCGTGGCGATCATTCAGCCGCCGCAATCGGCGGTGCTGGCAGTCGGCGCGGTCCAGAAGCGTCCGATCGTGACGGACGACGACCGGATAGTCGTGCGTCAGATGATGACCGCCACTCTCTCCGCCGACCACCGCATAGTGGACGGAGCCGAGGGGGCCACGTTCATCAACGAGATCAAGGACCTGCTCGAAAACCCGCTCAGCATTATTCTGTAGGAGTCGCATTGTGAAGCCCACTCCAACGAACGCATATATGGACGGACATATAGACATCACGCCCGGCTATTCAGGCGGCGAGCCTCATATCAAGGACCGGCGGATCAAGGTTCGGCACATCGCGGTCTGGCATGAGCGGATGGGCATGAGCCCGGACAAAATCGCCGATGAGTACGACTTGGGTCTCGCCGACATCCACGCCGCGCTTGCCTACTACTTCGATCACCGAGAGGAGATCGACCAGGCGATCATTGACGGCGACCGCTTTGCCGAGGAGATGCGGAAGGCTTCTCCATCACTGTTACGAGAGAGGCTCGCTTCGTTAGCTGAATGAATGGCCGCCAAAATAAGATTCTACACGGACGAGAATGTTCCCAAGGCTGTTATAAACGGGTTGCGCAGGAGGGGCGCCGATGTCGTATCGACGCCTGATGCGGGTATGTTGGGAAAGTCGGATGAAGATCACCTTGAGTTGGCTACAAGGCTTGGACGAGTGATCTTCACACAGGATGACGACTTCCTTAGCCTAAACCACCGGGGATTTGCGCACGAGGGCATCGTCTTTGCTAACCAAAGGGCTTCGTTCTCCAGGATGATAGATGGCCTGATGCTGGTTCATGAGGTCTTGGACCCTGAAGACATGATAAGCCACGTAGAGTTCATCTGACGATCAGCAGGCCCGCGCGCTACTCCACCAGGACCTCTACCCGGTGCGCCATGTTGTTGCCCATGCCCTGGTAGTTCCACGGCTGCTCCGTCGGCTGTACGTTGCCGGATTCGTCGGTGGCGCGGACGCGGAGGATGTGCTCGCCGGGCGTCGCGTCCCATTCGACCGACCATGAACGCCACGCATACTCTCCCAGACTGTCCCCGATCCTGGCCTCGTTCCACGTAACTCCGTCGTCGGGGCTGAACTCGACGCAGGCGACCCGTAGCCGTCCGGCCCATGCGCGTCCGCTCACGGTGTGAGTCCCGGCCTGGACCAGCCTGGTCCGGGTCAGGAAGTCCGGGACGCCCGGCGGGACCATCAGCGATCTGACCCTGATCAGATCGACCGGATCGCCGTCGTCCTCGGCTGACTGCGCGTAGCGATAGGTGCGCATCTGCTGGTATCCGTCGAACGGCTCGGCGATCGCGTCGATCCGCGTCAGCCACTTCACGCTGGTCATCCCGTACCAGCCGGGCACCAGCAGCCGCAGGGGATACCCGTGCTGCGGCTGGAGCGGCGCGCCGTTCATGCCGTAGGCCAAGATCACCTCGTCGCGCATCGCCTGTTCGACCGTGAGGCTCCGCTGGTAATACTGGAGCTCCCCGCCCTGGACGCCCTGATCGACGCCGGTGAACAGGATTTCGACCGCCTCCTCGTTGACGCCCGCCTCCTCGAGGATCCCCCTCAGCGGAGCGCCCGTCCAGTCGGCGGTGCCGATCGCCTCCAGCAGCCACGGTTGACTGATCGCGCGCGGCTCCATCAGCGCTCTGCCGTTGCCCGCGCACTCCATTGTGACCGGAAAGCTGACCTGCGGTCGCGCTCTGACGGCGTCCATGTCCAGAGTCGCCGGGCTGTTGGAGCCTGTATCAGTTTAGTCGGTAGCCACCAGTCATAGACTTATCCTAGAGGGAAGTACAACCAAAAGGATGGGTCGAGACTGATGGCGGAACACAGCGTGGCGCAGCGGGACAATGAAGACCAGACCTCCCGGAGTGTCGATTGGGAAGAGGAGAGTTACCGTGAGGGATGCGCCTATGCTTGCGAGCAGGCAAGGCTCAGACTCCAAGCTCTGGACGATGAGTTGCTGTGCTTGAGGCCGAAGGGCTTGAGAGTGGAGGGATTTCGTGAGCGGACTGTGGTGACTCGGTTTGGTGATGTGGTGGTCAGACGCCGAATGTACCGTGACGATGAAGGGAACACGCTATTCGCGCTGGACGAACACCTGGGGTGGAAGCCTCGCCAGCAGGCAACTCCGTCGCTGACAGAGAGCGTTGTGGCCATGGCAAGTGTGGCGCCCTTTCGGATGGTGGTCGAGATGGTGAGCGACCTGACGGCCGGGGTGTTGTCACCGATGACGGTGCATCGGCTACTGAGCGGTGTTGCACAGAGCGCGATGGATGATGAGCGCAGTCGATGGGAAGCGTGCTTCGAGCGTGGAGAGGATGTGTGTGATGGTCAGCAGCAGACGGACGTTCTCTACACAGAAGCGGACGGTGTATGGGTGCATCTGCAACGCGAAGAGCGCACGCGCTACGAGGTCAAGAGCGGCATAGCGTATCGAGGGTGGCGGTGTGTGGGTGATGACAGGTATGAACTGGTGGACAAGCGTGTGTATGGACATGCATCAGAACAGATGCCGTTCTGGGAGGGAGCGAGCCTGGAGTGGGCCAAGCAGTACGCACTGGATCGGGTGAAGCTGTTCGTGGTGGGTGGCGACGGAGCCAACTGGATACGTCGGGGCGCAGAGGAGTTCGGCAACGCCATCTTCCAGTTGGACGGCTTCCACCTGTCTCGTGCCTGTGGCCGTGGCTACGGCAGGAAGCTCGGAAAGGCGATCTACGATGCTATACGCTCAGGATCGGAATCGTTCGCTGGTGCGTTGATGTCTGCGGCTTTGCCCGCCGAGACCACAACGGCCATCCGGGACAGAGAGTATGTCGAGTCCAACGTGATAACAGGTATGGACTGGCGCAACCGGGTCCCCAATGCTCCGTCGGAGGCTCGGAGTCTGGGAACCATGGAGAGTAATGGGGACAAGACCACGGCGAACCGAATGAAGAAGCGGGGTATGACCTGGACGATACGGGGAGCGCACCGGATGGTCAAGGTGATTGAGTTGAATCGGAACGGTGAGTTGGCAGAGTTCTGTCGCAGTCGGTCTCATCGGCGTTCGGAGCGATCTGGACCTGACCCACCCTCAGCCCGGCGCCGTCAAACTATGCGCAAGACACGAGTGAGCGATTGGGCTGATGCGTCTGTACCCGCGTTGAGCGGACCGCATAACTCTCGACCATGGACGCGCTCCCTCAGAAACCTCATCCGACATACACACCGACTAAACTGATACAGGCTCGGGCTGTTGACGAGGCCACCGATCTCGAGGGTCCACGCATCCTCATCGACGTGTGGAATGTCGAAGTGGATCAACAGGTAGTGCATACCCGTCGGCGTGACGTCGTATCGCAGGCCCTCCAGCGGCATACCTCGATTGCGGAGGGCGAGCTGGATCTCCTCCTTGTAGAACAGATCGGCGCCGGCGGTCTTGTCGCCGTCGCCGACCTGTCTGAACTCGTAACTCACCCGCTGATCGACCATATCCGTTCCTCCGGGTCTCCGGTATCCGTTATTCCGCGACGGCCCCGCGCGGCGGCGACCGACCGAGCCGCTCCCCTACAACATCACTACCGACCGCAACACCTCTCCGCGCTCCATCTTGTGGAACGCCTCCTCCACGTCGTTCAACCCGATCTTCTCGGAGACAAACCTTTCCAGGTCCAGCCGTCCCTGTAGATGCAGGTCGATGAACATGGGGAAGTCCCGGGTCGGCAGGCAGTCGCCGTACCATGACGACTTCAGAGCGCCGCCTCTGCCGAAGACCTCCAGCATCGGGAGCTCTACCTTCATGTCGGGACTCGGCACTCCGACCAGCACCACGGTCCCGGCCAGATCGCGCGAGTAGAATGCCTGCTCGTAGGTGACGGGGTTGCCGACCGCCTCAATGGCTACGTCAACGCCGTTGCCGCCTGTCAGCCCCTGTATCACCTCGACGGGGTCGGTATCGGTTGAGTTGATGACGTGGGTTGCGCCGAAGTCTTTCGCCCACTCCAGCTTCCTGTCGTCGATATCGACGGCGATGATCGTGTGCGCTCCGGCCAGACGCGAGCCCGCGATGGCCGCGTCGCCGACGCCTCCGCATCCGAACACCGCGACGGAGTCACCACGGCTGACACCGCCGGTGTTCACCGCTGCCCCAAGTCCCGCCATCACGCCGCAGCCGATCAGCCCAGCCGCCGCGGCGGATGCCGAAGGATCTACCTTTATGGCCTGACCCGCGTGGACCAGCGACAGCTCGGTGAAAGCGCCTATGCCCAGCGCGGCGGAGAGGGGGCTGCCGTCGGCAAGCGTCATGGGCTGAGCCGCGTTCATGCTGTCGAAGCAGTACCACGGTCGTCCCCGCAGGCAGGAGCGGCAGTTTCCGCACGGCGCGCGCCAGGCGATGATCACGAAGTCGCCGGGCGCGACGTTCGACACCCCTGCCCCGACCGCTTCGACGGTCCCGGCGGCCTCATGTCCGAGCAGGAACGGGAAGTCGTCGTTGATCGCCCCCTCCCTGTAGTGCAGGTCGGTGTGGCAGACCCCACAGGCCTGAACACGAACGAGCGCTTCCCCCGGTCCGGGGTCGGGTACAAGAATGTCCTCCACCGTAACCGGCGCTCCCCTGGAACCCGCTACTACGCCCCTGGTCTTGTTCGCCATTCTCGACTCCCTCTCTCTCGTGTGGCTGGGTGTTGGATGGACGGTGGCAAGCGGTGGGTGTGGTCTCACTCTCCACTATTCACTGTCCACTACGGACAGGAACCCAACCCGCTGGATCGTGCGCGATTCTACCAGATCAGCCCGCTGACCGTCGCCAGACCATGAAGAGCGCCGGGACGATCGCGACGAGGCTGACGACGGCGGCGATTACGAAGAAGTCGTTGAACAGCGACAGACCGGCATCGACGAGGTGCGCCTCGAACTCGGCCACGCGCGCCCTCGACTGTCCCGCGGACTCCCCAGGCAGCGGTAGCGGCAGATCCAGGCCGACGACGAGCTGCTGGAACCTGCCGGTCCCCCAGGCCGTCAGGGTCGCCAGTCCAAAGGTCATGCCGAGGATCCTCATCGCGGTCACCACCGCCGAAGCCGTCCCGCGCAGACCGGCGTCCACCGAGTTCGTAGCGGCCAACGCGATGGGCGCGATCAGCAGCCCGAAACCGAGGCCGGCGGTCGCAAGATGGACGGTCATATACGGGTCGGCGATGTCCAGCCCCCATCCGCTCATCATCCAGAACCCCGCGGCCATGAGCGCGAGCCCAGCGACGGACGGCACTCGCGGGTCCAGTCGTTGGCACATGAACCCTCCGACGATCGCCCCCACGGGCAGCGCGATCGTCAGGCGCATCAGCATCAGACCGCCGTCAAGAGCCGTGAGTCCAAGCACGGTGTTCGCCATAAGCGGCACCGTAACCATGGCGATGATGAGCGCTCCGCCGACCAGTCCGTGGGTCAGGTTGGCGGCGGTGAACGCCCCGGTCTTGAACATGGTGGTCGGCAGCAGCGGGTCGAGCGCGGTCCGTTGGCGGACGATGAAGAGTCCGAAAGTCGCGCAGGCCGCCGCCAGGTACGCGCCAAACAGCGGGTCGGGCGCGTCCACCCTGGCCAGCGCCAGCGTCAGCGTGGACAGGCTGGCCGCGATCAGCGCGCCTCCTATGTAGTCCACACGGGCGGGGTACCGTGGACTCGGGCGCAGCAGCGCCAGCAGGAATACCAGTACGACGGCGCCGAGCGGGATGTTGATCCAGAACACCCACGGCCAGTCCAGGAATCTGCTGATAAGGCCGCCCCAAAGGGGGCCGATAACTCCCCCCGCTTCCGCCGAAGCGCCCAGAAGACCGAGTGGGATGCCTCGCCTCTCGGCTGGAAAGAGGTCGCCGACGATCGCGATGGAGATCGGGACCAGCGCGCCGGCGCCGACCGCTTGGACCACCCTGGCGGCTACGAGCCAGGTCAGACTCGTGGTCAGCGCGGCGGCTACCGACCCGGCCATGAAGACGATCATGGACGCGACGTACAGGTTCCGGTGACCCCATACGTCCGACATCCGGCCCACCAGCGGCATGGCCGCGACGTAGCCCAGCAAGTATCCGGTGATCGTCCAGGAGGCGCGGTCCAGCTCGTTGATCTGGACCTTCAGGTCCAACATGATCTCGGGCAGGACCGTCACGATAACGGTCTGGTCGTCGGCCGCGATGAATATGCCGATGAACACGGGCACAAGCGCCAAGTACGGGGAGACGGACCGACTGCGTTGACTTGCGGTCACGGGCGCCACCTTCCGCAGTTATCCGGGCGGCTCTATCGTGAACTGCTCGTTGAACCGGGACAGCGTAATCGTCCGCACCACCCCGTCGGGCTCGGTGGCGGTGGCCCGTCCTTCGATGATCGCCTTCTCGAGATAGAGCGTCTCGGCGTCGATGCTCAGCTTGACCTGCACCGTCGTCCCCACTGCCGCGTCTCCGAGAAGGGGTCTGAGCGCCGCCACTTCCAGGACCCCGTCGATCCTGAACGTCGAGTCGGATTTGGAAATGAGCGCCGGGCTCTGGACTCCGCCGATCATCGCCCCGATTCCCCGCTGCGGGTCGAAGAATCCGAGTGGACTGACGTCCCGTGGGACCTCCTCCCAGCCGCCGGTCAGCGGGTTGGTCATATAGCTCGCCTCTCCGACCGTTATCAAGCTGGAGCGCACGGCGAAGCTGCCCAGGGTCCCCGCGAAGTCGGCCGATATTCGGTCAGGATTGACCACCTTGCCGTCGGCCTCGGTGACCACCAGCGTCTCGGTCAGCGGCGTTCCGCCTCCCTTGTTGTGCTCCAATCTGAAGCTGAACGACGTCAGCGCGATCGTGGCCTCGCCGGACCGTCGCAGGAGGTCGGAGACGTCGATGGGCGTCGGTGTCGGGACCGGCGGGGGCGCAGGCACGGGGTCGGCGCCGCCGCGACATGCGGAGGTCGCGATCGCCAGGAGCAGCGCGGTGAGGAGGATGAACAGACGATAAGACGCCATCATGGTCGGTGCGGCAGGCCTCCTGATCACGGCGCCTGAGACATCCGTAGCGCGGGATAAGGCGACCCGCAGTCGCCGGATGGAGTTTCAGAGGTGGAATCCACCCGCGTTCATCGGCTGAAGCCGCGACTGTTCAGGCTATGCTTCCGGATAGCGGTTCTTGTCCGGCGCGAAGATCGAGTCTTCCGGGAGGTCGGGCATGCGCCTGCGTCGGACGAACGCGGACGCCACACGACCCGAGATCAGGCTGAGAGCAGCGGCGCCGGCCAGTCCAAGCGGAACACCCTTCATCACCTGTCTGCGGGTGAACCTCTTCTGAGACTGCGTCTGCTCGTCCATGTGCTCAATGCCCTTCGTAAAGTGAATTCTTTCTCAAACTGCTGGTACGGTATTATAACAGTGAACAGTGAACAGTGAACAGTGATCCGTTTGCTTTGGAGCCTGTATCAGTTTAGTCGGCGGTCAGTTTGAGAGGATGACGTTGCGTCCCTCTCGTCACTCCCGCGAAAGCGGGAGTCCACAGGCCGGGGTGTGGGCATAGCTTCGATCCAACTACCAGACCGACTAAACTGATACAGGTTTTTTGCTTTGGAGTCTGTGTCAGTTTGGTCGGAGCCATCCGGTGAGGGCGCTCCCCGCCCCTACCCCGTGGATTCCCGCGTGCGCGGGAATCACCATGGCCTTGCGAAGGCCACACAAGAGGGATGAAAATTTGGTTGCGCCTCAGCCCCTCCCCGTGGATTCCCGCGTGCGCGGGAATCACGGTTGGGTGACGTTGGTCGGGTCATTTTCATAGTAATGGCGGTGTTGCCTGCTGTGGCGCGACACACCTACTAAACTGACACAGAACCTTTGCTTTGGGTGGACGGGCGATGCGCTAGCGTTACGGCAAAGGGTGCCATACATCCATAGCAAACGGAACCAAAACCCGAGGTGTTTGGCGCGTTGGACGCTGCTGAGTGATCGTGGTAGGCTACCGATTCACTCCGGTTCGATAGGGCTGACCGCGTACAAAGTGAAGGAGTGGCAAGTATGACGAGCCGCAAGCGTCCGTACAGATCAACGCCTTTCCAAAAGAGTCTGCAGAAGCATCTGGTGACATGGAGCAAGAGCACGCGCCGCCCACTCACGCTCAAATGGGTCAACTGGAGAGATGGAGTCTATCCGGCATACCTCAGGCTCATGGAGACTTTGGTGCTCGACGAATCAGTGAAGCTTGATGACCAAATACATCATCCACGTAGTTCCCAGGTATTCGCGTTCAACCTCTTCCTGCCGTTTCGAGAGAAGCCAACATTGCTGTCTGACCACATCAGCGAGCTGGTCGGCGACCGCCTGACCATCGATAAGGTGCGCTTCGAGTGGGTGCCGCCGCCCACGTTGCTCGTTGAATCGGGCAACTATGCGACGGCGGTTGACGTGGTGTTATGGGGCCGGTTGGAGAACGGCGACCATGCCGTTGTCTTGGTAGAGGTCAAGCTGAGCGAGGAAAAATTCTCGCATTGCAAAGGCCGTACCAGCCCCAGAAACAACCGCGAAGACGTGTGCGAGTCCGCGAAGCTCTTCTTCGACGACCCGAGTGCCTGCTACCTCATCAGATCGGCGGGAGCGGAATGGAGCGGGCGTTACCGGCGCTATTGGAAGATATTCGCCAAGAGCCATGGCAGCGTTCGGGACGCCTTTCCCAACGCCGACTTCGAAGGGCCGTGCCCATTTGCCTATGACATGAACCAGCCCATGCGCAACCTCGCCATCGCTCGCGGTCTCGAACAGGAGGGCGCGGTCGAGAAGGCCTGGTTCGCGCTCTGCGCGCACGACAACAACCCTCATCAGGAGGACGACAATGAAACGAGCGATATTGGCGTTAATCGTGATTCTGCTGACAGTCGGGTGTCTTTCTGAGGGCGCACAGGGTCCGCCCGGAGCGCCAGGAACGGACGGAGAACAGGGCGAGAGGGGTCCTGAGGGCGAGGAAGGCCCCCAAGGTGTGGCGGGTGTAGCAGGGCCTCCGGGTACTGAGGGCGCACAGGGTCCTCCTGGAGCGCCAGGAACGGACGGAGAACAGGGCGAGAGGGGTCCTGAGGGCGAGGAAGGCCCCCAAGGTGTGGCGGGTGTAGCAGGGCCTCCGGGTACTGAGGGCGCACAGGGTCCTCCTGGAGCGCCAGGAACGGACGGAGAACAGGGCGAGAGGGGTCCTGAGGGCGAGGAAGGCCCCCAAGGTGTGGCGGGTGTAGCAGGGCCTCCGGGTCCGCAGGGACCTGCGGGAGAAGGATCTGCCTCGGCAACGTTGACAGAGGTGCTTCAGGCTGTTCGAGACAGTGTTGTTTGCGTGGAGGTCGCCGTGCAGGGGACAGCCTACCAGTGCGCGACCGGCTTCTATGTGGACGATCAGGGAAGCGTCCTGACCGTGGACCATGTCGTCTACTTCGATGATGTCCTTGCGGACAAAATCTCAGTGATAGGCTCCGATGGTCGGTCGGTCCGATACAAGATAGAGGAAGAGTTGGACCACATCAACGGCGTACTTCTTACTCCGCATGGCGGACAGGTGCAATCGAAGCCAGTGGTCATCGCCCGCTCGATCTCGCTGGGTGAGACCATTTATCTCCTTGGTTACGCTAGAAACATCGTAGAGGAAGACATTCTCATAGCGTCTGAGGGTGTCGTCGGCGCGGTGGCAAGATGGGGAACGCGCACCACTGGGGTGGATTACATTATCGGCACAGCGGTCACGAGCGCAGGCGGAAGCGGTGGCCCTATGCTCAATGCGAACGGGGAGGTCGTGGGCTACCTAGAGTTGACGTCAAACGACGATCCATTCATCTACGCCGTCTCTCTGGTGGGAGAGACGTGGTAAGAGCAGGGACTAGCGGAACAGGCCGAACTGTTTCGTCAGGGCGAGGAGGCCGGCGACGGCCACGAGAGCCTGTGCCGCGATCGGCCAGGCTATATTGGTCCCGAGCAGGCGGTAGCCGGCGAACAGGATGAGAATGAAGATCGCCGCGCCCATGCCGACGACGAGCGGGGCCATTCCACGTCGCCAGCTTATTGCGATGCTCAGAGTGGCTGTCACCATAGCGGCGGTGACGACGAGAAACTCGATCACCTGCGCGCTGTCCACCGTAGTGCCTATCGGCTCTATCGCGGCCTCTAGGGCCTCCCCCAAATCCGCGCGGAGCTCCATGGTTCTGGCGTCCGTGCTGTCGTCAACGAGATCGGGCGCTTCGATCGTGATTACCGGCGTGAAGCGCACGTCGTACCAGGGTTTCCACTCGGTCAGGCAACGGTTATCGTCGGTGGCTCCGCACAGCTCGCTATCCAGCTTGCGAGCACGGATCGCGCTCTGCGCGCACGACGACAACCCCTACATTGCCCAGCACTGGATGGACTGGCAGGGTATCCTGCCCGGCGACGACCCGGCTGAGGCCCCGTTCCTCCCCGCGTCAGAAGTCATCCGCATCGGCGAGGCCGAGGGGCTGACGGAGTGGGCGACCTACATGCGTGACCGCTATCTCATCAAGGAGGGTTCACAATGACGACGCCAACGATTTCCTACGAACGCGCGCCTTCGGAGAAGTTACTGGGGCTCCTGAAGCCGAGAGAGTTCCTCGCGCCGCTGATCGATCTCAACAAGCGGGAAGTCGGAGGCCATGAACACGACGTGCATTTCCGCCGGGATGACGAGATTCACGTCTACCGTGGGCTGACAGCGGTACTCACGGTTCGAAGGCTCAAAAGTCCCGATGGATGCGTGAGGGTAGGGGCTGACGATACCTATACCAAGCAGCCATGCGCAAAGAGACTCTTCCGCCGATGGTGCATAGGCGAGGATGGCTTCAGCGAGATGATAGATGCCTACCTGAGATGCGTGAAGGTCAAACCAAGCCTGACCAAAGGGGAAGGGGCCGTCCAAGCGCAATGGTCACGGGTGACAGATCCCTGGATACCATTCGAACGTGAAGTCGAGTTGAAATACGAGTCCAAGGGGCATCGGAAGGAGGCCGCGGAGCTTCCAGAGGTCAAGGCGGCTTTCGATGCCATCCAAGCCGCGGCTCGGCAAGGGGGGTGGAAGGAACCAGAGAAAGGCGCTGAAAAGATAGATCAACTGGCAATTGACCCGAAGGGGCGCCTCGTACTGATCGAACTCAAATACGCTTCGGCTCGCGCCAAAGTCAAGGTGTACTACGCGCCGTTCCAGCTCTTGCAGTACGTCTGGGAGTGGCACAGTGCGCTGAAAGCAGTGCAAGGCGACCTGCAGAAGATGATTGACGCTCGCAAGCGCGTGGGGCTGACGCCCCAGGATGTTCCCGATCTCACCGGCGGCATTCGGGCTGTCGTCGGCTTTGGCCACGACACCCCCGGCGGTCGCACGAAGCCCCGCTACAAGAAGGTGTTGGGCATCGTCAATAAATACCTTCCTTCCGGTGTCGGTCCCATTGAGACGTGGAAGTACACGGATGATGGTCGCCCGTCTCCCTGGAGAGGGTGACAGGGCCGCCTCCTGCGAAGGGGAGATGACGGTCAGCCTCATCCGCCAACCATGCCGGGAATCCCAGGTGGCCGTCGCGTGCGCTCCCCCGGCCGAGCCGACTTTGGAAAAGCCCGCCGCAGACCGCGACGCGAGGAGAGATCATTGTCCGATCCCGTGACCCAGGCGACGTTCGAGCTGGACGCTGATGATCTTCCGCGGCTGGTCCTCACCGAGATCGACCTGCCCGACACTTATGGCGACTACCGGTCGATCCGGGATGGCGGCCTGGACAATCGCACGATGGCCGAACACGGATTCGCCGGAGCGACCGAGGAGCGGTTCCGCGAAATAGGCCGCATCGATGGGTTCCTGCGAGAGTTCGGCCCGCCCCCGCCTCCGATCGCAGCCGACGGAATTGATTTCGTGGTCGCGTCGGTCGCGCACCTGTTCCGGACCCCGGACAGCGTTCACGATTGGATGCACGAGGTGTTTCTGAGCGACTTCGTCGAGAACGTCGGCAACGAAGTTGGCGACGGCCAGACGCTGGTGGGACTGGAACAGATCGAACCCCGGGGATTCTACGACGAAGCGGTCGGGCTCAAGACCCTGCATGACAGCTCGGGAAACATGGTCTCCTCCACCGTCATAGACTTCAGGGTGGGCAGGATTCTGGGAGTCGTGTTCGTTGCGACGGTGGGCGACCACCTCCGTCTCGGCGAGGCCACGGAGCTCGGCATCGCGATGGAGAAGCAGATCGTCAGCGTCGCCCTCGGCGCGTCGTGACTCTGCTGCTCGCATGACATGGAGCGCGGGAGTCTCACCCGCATAGTCCGATCGCTGGTCACATGACCGAAGGGTCCACCGACGCTTGTAATGACACGGCCACGTCATCCGCGCCGTTCAGGATTGCATTGTCCAGCGTAACCAGCGGGACTCCCGAAGTCCGCGCAAGCGCAACGAACTCGGCATCGTATGCGGTGAGGCCGCACTCCAACGCGACATCGATCACCTGGGACCCGTTCACACTTAAGATGCGGTCCTGCAGGATCTCGGCGGCGTCATCACTCATCGCTTTGGCCTGCTCCGGAGTAATCTCGCCCCGCCGGACGAACCCGATCAAGACATTACGCAGCTCGCTCATGAGGATTTCGGGGGCCGCCCACTGATCGTCCCGTTCCAACAGAAGATCCGCGTCTGTGCCCCCCTCTTCACTTTCCACCAACAGGACCATAACATTCGTGTCGACTACGATCACGGGCGCCCTTCATTTCGCATCTCTCTCAGATTTTCCTCACTGAGGTCCATCGGTCCGAGGGTCTTGCGTCGCTGCCGAATCCGTTCGAGCAGGGCCTTCGTGTCTCTGGGTTTGGGGCTGACTGATGACCCTGCTGTCAGCCTCGCTAGAATCTCCCCGTTCAGGGTGCGGTGGTTGCGACTCGCGGCTGAACTGAGCTCTCGGTGTAGGTGGTCGGGTACTCCGCGCACCATTATGTCGGGCATTTGGGTCTCCTCCGGGAATGCTGCTACTGTAACGATATAGTAACAGGAGCGCCCGCGCTCCTACAGCCTGCACCGACTAAACTGAAACAGGTTCCAAACCGGATACTCTCTTGCATCGGCGTCTGACTCGCAGTAACGTATTGGTGTGGGCAGATCAATTGGCTAACGGCGTCTGGCACACGTCCGAAATACGCACACGAACCGGAGTCATACCATGACCCTTCACCCCGTCATACTTGCAGGGGGCTCCGGCACCCGGCTGTGGCCTCTTTCGAGAGAGTTCTACCCCAAGCCGTTTCTGTCCATCGCCGACGGCCAATCGATGCTCCAGGGCACGATTCTGCGGCTCGAAGGCGTGGAGGACACCGCCGCCCCGGTCGTCGTATGCAATGAGGGGCACAGGTTCCTCGTTGCCGAGCACGCGCGACAGATCGGATGTGTCCCGATGTCGATTCTTCTGGAGCCGGTCGGGCGCAACACCGCGCCGGCGCTGACGCTCGCCGCGCTGACCCTCCGGAACGAGGCGGGCGAAGGTGACGACCCGGTCATGCTGGTACTGCCCGCGGACCACATAATCAACGGGGCCGACGCGTTCCGGACGGCGGTGGAGCTGGCCGCGGACCTGGCAAGCGCCGGCCGGATTGTCACGTTCGGAATCACCCCACGGTCTCCGAGTACGGGTTACGGCTACATCCGCCGGGGCGCTGAGTACCCGGACGGCACTGCCGACGACGGACTCATCCCCTACGAGCTCGCGGAATTCGTCGAAAAACCCGACAGGCAGACCGCCGAGCGGATGCTGGAGACCGAGGAGTATCTCTGGAACAGCGGAATGTTCATCATGCGCGCGTCGGCGTGGCTGGAGGAGATGGAACGTTTCAGGCCGGACATCTCCGAAGTCTGCCGGGCCGCACATGCCGGCGGATCGCATGACGGCAGCTTCTACCGCCCGGACGCCGAGCTGTTCGCGTCCTGCCCTCCCGATACGATCGACTACGCGGTCATGGAGCGCATTGCCGGAACGGACAGCCCCGATAGCCGCCAGGCGATCGTGGTCCCGCTCGACGTGGAGTGGTCCGACGTCGGCTCCTGGGCGGCGATAATGGACGTGAGCGATCAGGACGAGGATGGGAACGTGGTTCGCGGCGACGCCTACACTCACGAAATGCGGAACTCGATGGTGTTCGGACATCACCGCCTCGTGGCCGCGGTCGGACTCGATAACGTGATTGTGGTCGAGACTCCGGACGCCGTGCTGGTCGCCGACCGCGACCGGGTGGAGGACGTGCGGGCGATCGTCGAGCGGCTGAAGGAGGAAGGGCGGCCGGAGCGGGAGAACCACCGCCGTGTCCACCGTCCGTGGGGATGGTATGAGACGGTTGATTCAGGCCCGCGTTTCCAGGTTAAGAGGATTACCGTTGACCCGGGCCAGGCCCTCTCACTCCAGATGCATCATCACCGTTCGGAGCACTGGGTGGTGGTCAGCGGGACCGCAAAGGTCGTCAAGGCGGACGAGGAGTTCTTCCTGTACGAAAACCAGTCCGCTTACGTCAGGCTCGGCGAGACCCACAGACTTGAAAATCCGGGGTCCATTCCACTGGAGATAATCGAGGTGCAGTCCGGAAGCTACCTCGGCGAGGATGATATTGTCCGATTCGAAGACCTGTACAACCGGCACGTTTAACGCTTCCGCCCATTCGGGGCCAGGCAGCAGGAACTGAAACGGAGGAGAGTAATGGCCGAAGCCAAACCCTGGATGACAGACGGCCCTTCCATGGAAAGCGTTCCACCGCGCATCCTGCTGGGGCCCGGTCCGTCCATGGTCAATCCGAGGGTGCTCCAGGCGATGATGCAGAACATGATCGGGTATCTGGACCCGGACTACGTTCTGATCATGGAAGAGGTCTCGGAGCTGCTCAAGGCGGTGTTCCGGACCGGCGACGGGACGACCTTGGCGCTGTCCGGCACCGGATCGTCAGGAATGGAGGCGGGGCTGTCCAGCATACTGGAGCCGGGGGATACGGCGGTCATCTGCATCTACGGGTTCTTCGGCGAGCGGATGGTCGATATGGCGACGCGTGTCGGCGCGAACGTCGTCACGCTGCGCTCCGAATGGGGCCGTCCCTTCCCGGAAGAGATGCTCGAAAAGACACTGAACGAGCACTCCTCGGTCAAGCTCGTCGCTGCGATACACGCGGAGACGTCCACAGGTATCCGGCAGCCGCTGGAGGGCATCTCACAGCTCGCACGCGCCCACGACGCGCTGTTCATGGTGGACGCGGTCACGTCGCTCGGAGGCAACGAGATGGCGTTCGACGACTGGGGCATCGACTACTGCTACAGCGCGACCCAGAAGTGTCTCGGATGTCCGCCGGGCCTGTCTCCGGTCGCCGTCAGCCAGCGGGCCATGGAAGCGATTCGGGCGCGCAGCACGCCCCCGGCGTCCTGGTATCTGGACCTGGACCTCAACGCCAAGTACTGGTACGACCCCAGAGTTTACCACCACACCTCTCCGGTCAGCCTGGTCCTCGCGCTCAGGGAGGGCCTGCGCATCGTTCTCGAAGAGGGGCTGGATGCCAGGTTCACACGCCACGAGAGGAACGCGGCCGCACTCAGGGCCGGACTCGAAGCTCTTGGGCTCGAGGTCGTTACTCCGGAGGACAGCAGGCTCGCGCAGGTGACGCCGGTGTGGATACCCGAGGGCGTTGACGACGTCGAGGTGCGCGCGAGACTTCTGCGTGAGTTCAACATCGAGATCGGCAAGGGCCTGGGCGAGTTCGATGGAAGAGTCTGGAGGTTCGGCCTGATGGGAGAGTCGAGCAGGCCGGACTACGTTCTGTTCGCTCTGTCGGCCCTGGAGTCGATCCTGCCGAGGGTCGGGTACGAGATCGCGCCGGGCGCGTCGGTCGCCGCGGCCAGCAGGGCGCTCCACTAGGTTGGAGTTGGCTTTGTTGGGGGTTGTCGAGTCACCCCTGTCGGCTAACCCGCCAACCGGTACTGAAATGTCAACACTGCCCGACGAACCCGGTGACAGACCATCCCGCAGTCGTGGTGGGAAAGCCGCGCTGATTGGCGGCGCGCTCGGCCTGCTCGGCGCGCTCGGTCTCGCGTCCCTGCCTCTGTTCAACGCCAGCAGTCCGGGCCAGCTCGCCGGGAACCTCGCATTCCTTCTAGCGTACGCCACGCCCTACCTGCTCGCCCTCATCGCAGCCCGGGCGCCCCACCCCGGAGTGCGCGGCGGTCTGCTGCTGGCCGTCGGCCTCCTGTCGTTCGCCGCCAGCTTCTCCTCGCTGTCGCTCGTAACGGTGGTCCTGCTGCCCGCCACCTTCGTCATCTGGTTCGCCGCCGCAAGAAGCCTGACTGCCGCCGACAGAAAGCTGCTGACCGTCGTACCATCCACCGTCGCCGGTCTGCTCATCTCCGCTACAGCCGCATTCGGCTTCTTTGCCCTCTTCGGAGTCCAGGAACCCGAACCCCAGTGCTGGGCGCTGGTCCAATCCCCGGACGGAGCGTCCAGGTGGGAAGCCCGGCCCAACCTCGGCGGGCCGGGCGAGCTGAGCCTAGCCCTGTCGGGAGGCGAATCACGGGGACACTGCGCCAGCGACGTCATTACCAACACCGAAGCCGCCATAACCGCGCTCGCGCTCGCCGTGTCCGTCCTGGGCATGGCCGCTGTTGTGCGATGGCTGCCGACGCCTGACCGCAGCGGCTAGAGCCGTTCCAGTACGCTTATTGATCGCAGTGTTCGGGACATTCGCTCACATTCGCTCGCCGAGCCAAGCGATTCGGTGGTTTGCGATCTGGTGTTCGATGACGCGCGAGGAGACGCCGAATTCCTCAGCCAACTCGTCGATGTCATGGTCGTCGACAACAGGACGCGACACCCGCTGCCTCAGAGCGGACGAGGGCGCGAGGAACTCGGCGGCGAAGGCGCGGTTGCGCTGCTGCCGCTCGGAGTGAGCCCTGGTGATCAGTGCATCTGAGTGTGGAGACGCCAAGACTTCGGCGAGGGCGCGACAGAATTGGAACCTCTTGGCATCATCGTGCAGTGGGCGGAATGCAAACGCGGGGCCATCGTCCTGTCTTGTGATCACTCCGTCGATCAGCGGGGTTTTGGTGAAGCTCCCCACTGGCTGAGTGACCTTGTTAAGCGACTCGGCATCTTCGCCAAGCGCTTCGGCCATTGCTGGCATTGAATGGAGCGGCTGCCCACCGAGACCCAGGTTCCGCCTCAGTCGTCGCGCCCAGTCGTAACCCTCGTCCCAGGGATCGATCCCTGTGGTCGAATCCTTGCCGACTTCGGCACGGAAGGACTCGATCCGTTCCAAGGGAAGAGTGTTCAGCTTGGCCTCTTCGATGGCGGACACGATGGCGGACGAGCCGGTAACCGGGTCTGTCTCGTCCAGGGCTGGAATTGCTTCATCGAGCAGTCCTCCCAGCTTATCGGCGAGCAGAAGTACATGTTCGCGATCTACGTCATTCAGCGCGTACGGGTCCCATCCGAGACCAGCCGCGGCTTCGCAGAATTTGGTTTCCTCGTCGTCCGCGGTCTGAATTGCGTCCCATTCTTCTTGTAGTAGCGTATCATTGACTTCGAGAGAATCCAGTCGTCGAATCACCTGGTCGATGAGGTTCGAGCAGGTTTCGCGGAACCCGCTGACATCCATCCGGACGTGCCCATCATTCAGGAACTCCACTCTGGTCCACGGAGATACATCTTTCTTCCAAACGATGAGTGTCCGAGCGCCGTAGGGGATCATCTCCAGGTTGGGAAACGCATAACCCTCTCGGCTGGCGCCCAGAGAATGCCGGCGACGGAAATCAGGGGAGCCTTCCTTTGCTGGATTCTGGATTTCGCGCGTTATGAACCACCAGTTGGTGACCAACCACTCCGCGAGCGGATAGAGCGGGACATAGACAGAGTCGCGAACTGTCTTCGCCCGCGTGTCCAGAACGCGAGTGATAATCGAGTCGCCTGCCCGGATTCGCAGGGAGGCCCAAGTCGCAGACAGTTCCGGGCCGCTTATCCCTTCCGGGTCCACCCAGTCGAAATCAAAACTAAGTCCCTGCATACAATTCCTCGATGCCGCGCGGCCACTCGTCCTCATTGAGCGGATACCCCTTGTAGGAACCGTCTCCACGGTTCACCAGACGCCCTTCGAACACCGTGCCGCCTTCCCTGTGCCATACGTAACGCGGGAACCCCCCTTCCCAGGGACCGCTCACGGCGCCTCGACGAATCGCGGAACGCAACCATCCACGGACCATGTTCTGATCCCTGATCCATCTGGGACAGAGTGAAGCGTCAGCCCGTCGACGAGGTTGACCCGCAAAGCTGGGAAAATCCTTGTGTTCCGGACTTCCCACGTACTTGGCTCGGATAGCCAAGCTATTGAGGTCGGTGTCGGGTGGAACGCAGATCACGTGCTTCCGCGGGCGTCTGCGTCGAGGAGCGCGCATCGTCAATCACCCGTTGGACACAGGAGATGAGTTTGCAGGAAGGGACGAAGCCTGCACATGGAGATGCATCGGTAGAAAGAATGACTCTCGGTCAGCGTTGGTTATGGAGTTTACTCAGGATACTGCCAATCTGTCAAAGTTTAGAAAGGTGGGTATTCTGAAGATGCGCTGGTTGAGCGTATCGAGTGACCCTCTCACTCCCGCCTGAACTCTCTCCGCATCTGCGATAGCCCCATCGGGCCCAGCGACAGGGCGCGGGTGTGCCACTGCTTGAGGTCGAAGTCCGGGCCTTCGCGCTGCTTCGACTCCTCGCGGGCCGCCAGCCACTCGCGCTCACCGACCTTGTAGCTTATCGCCTGGCCCGGTATCCCCAGGTAGCGGCTGACCTCGCTCGCGACGAAGTCGGGCGGGAACAGGCTCTTCTGTTGGATGAACTCCAGTCCAAGCTCCGGCGTCCACTGCTCCCCGGGGTGAAACCCCTGGCCGCTTGGTATCTCCAGCTCCAAGTGCATTCCGATGTCGATGATGACGCGGATCGATCGCAGCGACTGGCCGGCCAGCATACCGAGATAGTAGTCGGGGTTCTCCAGGTATCCAAGCTCCCCCATCAGCCGTTCGGCGTACAATGCCCATCCTTCGATCTGCCCCGATGTGCCGCCCAGAAGCCTCTGAAATCTGGAGAGCCGCTCGGACAGGTACACGGTAGTCCCTAGGTGGAAGTGGTGTCCTGGGACGCCCTCGTGGTAAGCGATGGAGACTTCGCTCCAGATGGGGAATCGCGTCTTGCCGCCGGTCGGATACCAGGTGCGTCCGGGCCTGGAGAAGTCCTCGGACGGCGGAGTGTAGTACATCGCCAGTGCGCCGCCGGGCGGCGCGATCAGGGCCTCTATGTTCTTCACCGGCTCTGCGATGTCGAAGTGTGTCCCGTCGAGCTCGCTGATGGTGCGGTCCTGCAGCTCCTGCATCCACGTCCTGAACTCCGCCTCACCATTGATCGCCCTGGCCGGATCGGTCTCCAGCAGCTCCCTGGCCGCCTCGACGCCCTGGCCGGGAGCGATCTTTTCCGCGGTAGCCGCCATCTCGGACTCGACCCAGGCGAGCTGTTCCCATCCCCACCGGTAGGTCTCCCGCAGGTCGAGCTCGATGCCGTTGTACACGCGGGCCGCCAGCGAGTAGCGGTCGGAGCCGACCGCGTCACGCTCAGCCGCGCCCGGCACGTAGGTCTGCCGCAGGAACCGGGCCATGTCCGCGATTCCCTGATCTGCCGATGCGGCGGCTGATTCGAGATCGGCCCGTAGCCCGGCTGATGAGACTTCGGAGGCGTCAAACGCGGCCACAAGCCCGTGGAAGAACGAATCGTGGCCCTCTGCGCTGCCCGTCCAGACGTCGCACTGGTCCGCCGTCTCAGCCGCCTGCCGCCTGGCTACTACCAGTCCGCGCCTCAACCCCTCTTCGAGCGTTTTCCGATAGCTGGAGAGTCCTTCAGGGACCCTCGCCATCCGGGAAGCGATGTTGCTCCAGTCCTCCTGAGTGTCACGCGGCATCAGGTCGAACACCTGGCGAATGCTGTGGACCGGACTGTGGATCATGCTCAGGCTGCGGAAGTGCTCCCGCGCCTGATGACGCGCCTGGTTGAGCCGCAGGCTGTCCACCATGGCGTCGCGCGCGATCCTGTCCTTCTCATCCCCGATCGACACCGCATCGAGCTCTGCCAGGGCTGCGTGGTCAAGCTCCGCCTCAGCATCGCTGGCCTCGGGCGAGAAGTCGGTCATCTCGTGGTCGTGTCCGGGCACGCCCATGTAGGTCGCGGCCAGGGGGTTCATCTCCGCGACGCGCTCCACGTACCTATCGGCAATCTCGAATACTTGGGACATATTATTCACTGCCTATCCAAATGGGTTAATTCAGGTGTGAGATTCTAGCACAGGGCGCGGTGATGCACGATACAATGAGGATGCCGGGAGCGGGATGGCTCCGAAGCGGCAGCGCCAACAGACACCCACGCGACAGGAGGGTACCAGTGGATAAGCGAAGGCTCGGACGGACAGGACATCACAGCACGGTGGTCACATTCGGCGCGTTCGTAGTGGGATACGTGGACCAGGATGAGGCAGACCGGGCTATCCGTTTAGCCCTCGACCACGGTGTGAACCACATCGACATCGCCCCAAGCTACGGCCACGCGATGGAACGGATGGCCCCGTGGATGCCCGAAATCCGAGAGAGGATGTTCCTTGGGGCCAAGACCAGATTCCGCACTCGCGACGAGGCGTGGCGGGACGTGGAGTCGATCCTGAAGCGGATGAATGTCGAGAGCTTCGACCTGTTCCAGCTCCATTCGGTGGTCAACCTGCGCGAGCTCGACGTGGCCACCGCTGACGGCGGCGCGCTCCAGACTCTTGTCGAGATGCGCGAGCAGGGGCTGACCCGTTGGCTAGGGATAACAGGTCACGGGCCGCTGGTGCCGAGCACGATCCTGGAGGCGCTCCGGCGGTTCGATTTCGACACCGTCATGTTCCCGCTGAACCCGGCCATGGCGCGGGACCCGGGCTACAAGCGCGACTCGGAGGCGCTGCTGCAAGAGTGCGCGGCGCGGGATGTTGGAGTCCAGACGATCAAGATGATTGCCCGCGGCGGTTGGGGCGAAGGTCCGAGGGATTGTCATGTGTGGTACGACCCGCACCGAGAACAGGCCGACATCGACAGATCGCTCTGGTGGGTGTTGTCCCAGCCGATGCACACGGCGCCAAGCTCCGGGGAGATCGGTCTGCTGCCGAAGGTGCTGGACGCCGCGGAGCGGTTCACTGCCATGACGACAGAGGAGCAGGAAGCCGCGATCGCGTCGCAGAGTCCGCCAATGCCGCATCCGGAGCTGGCGATTCCGGCGGCGGATTGATCCCCGATTGACCCTAGTATAGGATACCCGGCTGTCGTACCATGGGAGGAACGTAGAGGGATCGAACTGGAAAGCGCAGATACCTCCGCATCTAGGAGGAGAATGACATGCGACCTTTGGAAGCTATCCGATGGCGCAAAGAACGTAACACCCCACCGGGCGATCGGAACGAACCCCTGACGCCGTTACAGATATTGCTTGAACGGCAACGACAAATGGGGGATAGGCAACGGCGAAACCCCCATAGGCGATTTTTCCCAAGAAAGAGGATGCCTAGGTGACGCTGATTATTGGAACTCGCTGCCGAGACGGGGTGACCCTAGCGGCTGATCAGAAGATTGTCCGTGGAGGTGAAACCGATTACCAGTCCAAGCTTTCGACATTGGGTGGCGTAGTTCTCGCGTTCGAGGGACTAGCAGGCGTTAGGACAGACTTCCTCTATGCACTCGAGCGGGAGTTTATGACGCTTGACGATGGGTTCTCATCCATGTTGGAGGCCAAACTCGTCATGGAAGACTTGGTTAAAGTATTCCACGAACGTTATGTTGATCGAATCGGTCAAGAAGCATATTTCGGGGCTATGATCGCTGGCCTGCAGGAGATCACGTCTGGTCCAGCCCAACTCTACTACATTCACCCTGCGGGGTACGGAGAGGCTGTGAACTATCGTTGTTCCGGTCACGGGGCGGAGTACGCCCACTCAATTGCAACACACTTGATAGCGCGGAATGAGTCTGTGATCGTCAACGCGGTTCGGTCCGCATTCGTGATTTCTTGGGTTGCCGAGGGAGTCGACAATACAGTCGGTGGAGAGCCACAGGTGGCGATCCTTCGCGACGATAACCCCGACTGCACCTATCTACCATCCGCGCTTGTTGGATCGGCCAGTAATCACACCGATACCCTTAAGCAAAGCTTACTTGAGGGATTTGGAATGACCGAGTCGTGGTTGCAGAATTTGGCGCTTCCCGACTGAAGGAAAGAACGGCCGAGTAGGCAACCCGCGCTCTTTCAGACGACGCCTTCGTTCTTCAGGTCTGCAATCTGCGCCGGAGACAGGCCGAGTAGCTCGCCGAGCACTTCCTCGGAATGCTCTCCGAGCAGCGGCGGGGGCTGTATCTCGACTTTGCTGCCCTCGACCTTGATGGGGCAGCCGATGACCTGGTAGTCGCCGCGGGCCGGGTCGTGAATGTCGACAACCATCTCCCTGGCGCGGAGGTGGGGGTCGTCGAGGACTTCGCAGGAGTCCTGCACCGCTCCGGCGGGAATGCCGAGATCGACGAGCGTCCGCATAGCCTCGAACTTGGTCACCGTCCGCGTCCATGAGCGGACGATCTCCTCCACGTCCGCGACGTGCGCGGCCCGCGACTCCGCGGTCGAGTATCTGGGGTCGCCGATCAGTTCGGCCCTGCCGGCCAGGGCAAGGATCGTGTCCCAGGAGTCTCCCGCCATGACTATGGCCACGTGGTCGTTCGGACCGCCGGGCTTGCAGGGATAGACGACCATCGGACCGCCCCACGTCCGGTTACCCTCGCGCTTCACCGGATTTCCCGTATTGAACGTGTCGATCATGCGTATTCGCATCAGGTTGACCACACCGTCCTGCATCGACACCTCGACACGCTGCGCCTCGCCGGTCGCATCCCGCTTGCGCAGGGCGGCCAGCATTCCGATTCCGGCGTGCAGGCCGGTGCCGGAGTCGCCGACTCCCGGCGCCACAAACATCGGCTCGCGTCCCGGCTCGCCCTGCGCGCTCATCGCGCCTCCCATTGCCTGGGCGATGTGCTCGAAGCTCTTGACGTGCGCGTTCGGGCCAAATGTCCCGAATCCCTTGATCGTGCAGTACACGATCTTCGGATTGGCGGTCTTGAGGACATCGTAGCCGAGGTCGAACCTCTCCATCTGGCCGGGTCCGTAGTTCTCGACGACGATGTCAGACCGCTCCACCAGCTTTAGGAGCAGCTCCCGGCCCCGAACGGTCTTGAGGTTGAGCGTGACGCTGCGCTTGTTGGCGTTGAATACGATGAAGTAGAAGCTGTCGAGGTCGTCCCGGACGGCGCGTTCGTGGCGTGTCCTGTCGCCAGCGCTCGGCTCTTCGACCTTGATGACGTCGGCGCCGAGGAATGCGAAGAGCTGGGTGCATGACGGCCCGGCCTGCACCTGCGTGAGGTCAACTATTCGGATTCCATCAAGTGGGCCGGGCACGGGACTGACCTCAGCCGCGTCAGCGGCCGAACTCGGCGGCGATGCGCTCTCCGACGATCTTCTCCTCGCCTTCGTTCAAGCCGAAGACGTGGATATCCATGTGGTCTTCATCCTCGCGGACGCGCGTCCATATCGGCGGGTCTCCGCCCTTCAGCCGGTCAACCAGGTCCTGCGCCGAGAAGCCCGCGACAGCCTCATCGACCTGGATGCGGAGTCCGAACGGCTGGTGCCCGATGATGTTGTCCATCATCTCGGCCTTCAGCCCTGGGATGCCCTTGAGCGGAGCCAGCACGGTCTGAGTTCTCTCTTCGATTTCGGCGAGTCTGGACTCGTGGTCCATTGTGAACCACCGTTTGACGGCGGCTACGGCGCCGACCATTTCCTGGCGGTCCACCTTGTGCGGCCTTCCGATACCGCGGATCCGACGTCCCTCGTATCCGACGAACGACTGGTATCCGAGCTTGCGGATCATATCCTCGGTCCCCAGCGCGAGGCCGGTGGACTGTGGAGCGCCCATGTACTTGGCGGCGATACACTGGAAGTCCGCGCCCATCCGCACGTACTTGCCGAAGTTCTCCAGCGGGTATATCTGCCCCGCCGCGTCCACCGTCACCATGATGCCGTGGGTACGCGCCACCTCGATGCAGTCTTCGAGCGAGAGGATGTTGGGGTCGGTGTCCTGCTCGACGGCGTAGAAGTGGACCGCCGCCGTATTTGGTCCGATCGCGTTCTCGAGGTCCTCCCGCGTGGTCCCATCGTCCGAGCCGAACTCGACCAGCTTTGCGCCGGAGGTCTCAAGACAGCGGTCGTACCAGTAGCGCTGTCGTCGCTGGATGAGGAACTCGTTCTTCATCCCTGTCGTGTCAGGGAGCTGCTGAATGTGGTCGTCATCGTCTCCGGCCATGACGGCTGCCGCCGCCAGCGTGAGCGCCGATCCCGCACCCGACGTGATCCAGGCGGCCGGGACGCCGACGATGTCGGCAACGGCCTGGCCAGCCTTCTCTTCGAGCTCCATGAGAGGAATGTACGCCACACCCGCGGCCTCCATCGCCTCTGTGACTTCCGGCACGGGTGTCGAGCCTCCCAGCATGGTGACGCTGCCAATTGCGTTGATCACCGGCTGCGCGCCGATTTCTTTGTAGATCTGACCCCAGTTGGAGTCGGCCATGTCAAACCTCCTGGATCGGTTGGGAATTGTCGGATCACATTCTACTACGTTCTCGGCGTCCGGTGTCCGATACCGGGAGCCGTGATGTTAGGATTTAGGCATGACTGTCCACGAGGGCCTCACCATCACCGACGGCGATCGTCTCTACGACATGCTGGGGCATGATGTCCTGTTCAGGGAGTGCAACTTCGATAGCGCGGACTTCGCAAGCATCGAGGCCGACACCGTGTGTATGGAGAGCTGCACTCTCAGGCGCGCCAATCTCACCGACCTGGTGTGCGGCGACCTCCGATTCCGGGACTGCGTTCTCGAAGACGCTCGGCTGTCCGGGCTGGACGCGCACGACGCGCAGATCGTGGGATGCAACATGACCTCAGCGGATCTCAGGGAGGCGCAGCTCAATCTCGCCCGGATTACGGACTGCGATCTGTCCGGCGCGGCGCTGGACGGCGCGAACATCTTCGGAGCGGACCTGACGGGCTCCAGATTCAGAGGCGTCGATCTTTCCCGCACGAGGATGGACGGGACAAAGGTAGATCGGGCCGACTTCAGCCTGGCATCGCTCAGGGGGCACAGCTTCAAAGACCGCAGGCTGATCGGAGTCAATCTCACCGAAGCCGACCTCGCCGGCTGCGACTTCACCGGCGTCGTGTTCGAGGGATGCCATCTCACGGGCGCATTCGTCGATGAACAGACAAGGTTCGACGGCGCCGACTTCCGGGGAGCGCTCATCTCCGGAGCGCACCTCGTCAGGGCGAGTCTCAAGGGCGCAATCATGCTGCCGTCACAGGTCAGCACGATGGTGTTCGACGGCTTTGGCATCGTCGTCTTCGAGGATGAGGTCTCAGGTTGACACGCTTCGACGCGCGACTACAATTGGGCCACAGGACAGCCACGATTACCAACAGCTACGTCGGTCCGACTCAACTGGGGCCGTGCGTGCATACTTGAGGCTCAGCAAGTTAGGATAGGCCATAACGACGTGGGTGAGGACTCCTGATGAAGACAATGACGATGAATGACGGCCTATATTCGGCGCTGGAAGAGGAAGCTCGCAGGACCGGCAGAACGGTCAACGATCTTGTGATTGAGGCCATAGAATCATGGCTCGCGGATTCCGAGTTGGACGAGGCGGAACGCTCCAAGATTGAAGCAGCGCGTGTCGAAGCGGCTAAAGAAGGCGGGGTTGAGTTCGAGGAGTTCTTCGACGAGCTCCTGCAGTCTCCATGTTGATTCTCGATGCCCTACCTTCTGGAACTGTCACCAGCCGCGCAGCGCCAGACTCGCCGAATCCCAAAAATTGACGCCCGTCGCATTCGAGATGCCCTTCGGAGTCTGGTCGATGACCCCCGACCTGTCAGAAGCGTCAAACTCAGAGGCTTTACTGCCGTGTGGCGCATCCTAGAGGGTGAGATCGCGTCCGCTCGGGCCACGCCGGAGGCAGTCTCCGCCTAACGAGAACAAGTACGGCCTCTCCCTCGGAGACGAGCCGGAGGGCATGTACCGCCTGAATCTGTTGAAGGCGCTTGCGTGGATGGAGTCCGACTTCCCACGGACGGCGACGCGGTGGCGGATGGGGAGTCGGGAGTGCTATTGATTCTCCAACCATCTAATAGTATATTTGTTCTAGTGCGGCGGCGAGGTTATGCGCACCGGGCACCCGCAGGATCGATCGATCAACGAAACCGGACTGGCGCGACCCAAGCCCTGCAGTGCGTCAATGCGCCGGATTAGGCAGGTTCTGTATTGACATATGAGGGTCTGCGCAATATACATAGGCCCCAAGCCATAGGAGGACACCGTATGCCAAAATTCGAGATGCCCGAGTGGATTTCGCCTCCCCAGCCGGGAGCGTTGAGATATACTGACATCAGCAATGACACCGACCCAATTGGGGAGTACGTGATCAGGTTCGAGGTCAATGGTCGTTCCTACCTCTCTTTCGTTCCGGCAGGGTACATTGACCATGAGCGGGAGTTGATGCGAGTCAGCGTGGTTGGCTTGCTCAAAGATGGGTCATACTTGATCGAACTGCCTTCGGATACGTTCACTTCAGGCAACAGGATGAAGGTCCAGAAAGGCGCTCCCGAACTGGTCTATGATCCTCAGTAACAGAGACATCATGGCAGAGATCGAGAGTGGAGGCCTGAACTTCGATCCGATGATCGAGTCCGATCAGGTCTCCACGTCGTCTATCGATCTTCGGCTTGGCGATGTTTTCACGCGCCACTTGAGACCGGCCACGGGAATGTCCGTCACCATAGACCCGGACAGGGCTTCACCTGAGGAAGTGTCCAGTGAGCATGGTGAAACAATCACCGTGCCGCCCGGCGGGAAATTCGAATTGAAACCGGGAGACTTCGTTCTGGGCTACACATTGGAGAGAGTGGACCTGCCCAACTATCTTGCTGCGCGGATCGAAGGCCGGAGCAAGATGGCGCGCTTTGGGGTTTCCGTTCACCTGACAGCACCCACGGTCCAAGCAAACTTCAAGGGCCAACTCAGACTGGAAATATCCAACATCGGGCCTTACACCGTGTTGCTCGAACCCGGAACTCGATTCTGCCAGCTAATCATCGAGAGACTGTCCTCGCCCGCGCATTCCACTACCCCGAGTCAGTGGCAGGGCCAGAGCAGTCTTACCTGAGCGGCCAGCCAGCCCGAACCGGCGATTTCCCGGTCTTTCTCTGTCCTCTCTGTGCTCCCTGAGCAACGCTGCTTCATCATGTCTGTGCATACTCTCGCCTTCACGCTGCTTCTTCCCATGTCTTCCTCCGGTAAGATGATTTCTGAAGCACGACACCCATCTGGTAACGATAACTGTGAAGCAATTCGGCGGGTTGACACCCACCGCCCCACCATTACAATTGTCTCACGGCCACCAAGGAGGACAGCCATGATTACCAAATTCGACAGTCTGTACGCCGGTCACGTGGATATGGAAAACGTCGGCTACGGCGGTGTCGCCGTGAACGACCGTTGGTTTCCGAACGAGCACCTTGTGACCGCCTACGACAAGACGGAGGCCATCGCCACGACCATGGACCGGCTCGGATTCGACACGTTCTGGATGGCGGAGCACCACTTCCAGCCGGAGGGGTACGAGTGCATTCCCAATATCCTGCTGGAGGCGGTCCACCTAGCGCACCTGACCGAGAACATCAAGATCGGCTGCGGATTCAACATCACGCCAATGTGGCATCCGCTGCGACTGGCGGAGGACTACGCCACGGCGGACATCCTCACCGGCGGCCGGGTGATCTTCGGCGTAGGTCGCGGCTACCATACCCGCGAGGTCGATACGTTCGGCTCGCCGCTGCTCGACCAGGAGGCCAACCGCAACCTGTTCGAGGAGCAGGTTGACGTCATCTTCCGGTCGTTCAACGAGGAGTCGTTCTCCCACAAGGGCGAATACTACACCATCCCGCCCGAGGTGCCGTATCGCGGCTACACCTTGAAGGAAATCACAGTGGTCCCCCGGCCCGTGAATCTGCCGGTCGAGTGCTGGCAGCCGATCCAGAGCGCGACCCCGCGCGGTCTCGACTTCATGGCGAAACACGGGATCAAGGGCGTCATCGGCGGCGGCGTGGCCGAGGGCGGCGCGATGCACCGGGTCATCGAGTCGTTCAGAGACGCCAACGCCCGCGCGGGGCGCGACCTGGAGCTAGGCGAGAACCTGTCGATCGGCTTCCACTTCTACATCGCCGATACACAGGAGGAGGCGATCGCGGCTGCGGCGAAATACTATGAGGAAAACCTCAAGATGTTCGGACCGCTCCGCTTGGTGCGAGCGCTGAGCGACGAGCAGATCGACGCAATGTCCGACCCGGCCCGCGCTCCTACGTTCGACCTTCCGCGCATCGAGGACGCGGTTAGGACCGGCGGGGTCTTGGTAGGGCCGCCCGAGGTCATAATCGAGCAGCTGAGTAAGCTGGAAGACGCCTACCCCGGACTGGAGCGAATCAGTGTCGGACAGCCGGTCGGCACACCGCAGGCGGTCATACTTGAGCAGCTTGAGAGGTTCGCCGAAGAGGTGATGCCGGCGTTCAAGGGCAGCGCAGTCCCGGAGCCAGTGCCCGCGGACTGAGTGGAGGACTCGACATGTGGCACGTAATCGCCGAAGAAGATATGCACTGCACGGAGTGCAGTCACAAAATCCCGTCCGGGACGGAGTGCCTCTCGCAGATGCCGCTGGAAATGCCGGAGAACTTCCGGCGTGGTGAGTACGAGAATTTCTGCATCACTTGTGCCGAGTGCGATGCGAAACGCGGACTGCCCGCCCGCGCCTGCTACGCGAGGTGGCTTGATCACTACACTCGTCGGAACCATAGGATGGACAACCCCCCGATGACCATGATGCGGGTATAGGTGCTAGGATGGCTGGAGAAGTGTTCATTACGGTTGCCGGGGGGCGGCCAGAGAAGCACTCAGGCGCGCTCCGGTCGTCGCTGGTGTAGGGCTGGCAGTTGTTACTGTCGGTTACCTGCTGCTGCGAGCTTCCAAAGACGATATGCCGCTTGATGAGTATGCCCTGTTCTTCTGCAAGGATGGACGCTGCAAGACCCGGTTTGCTCGGGACATCACCAAGTCCGCTCGTGAAAGTCATATCCCGAACTGGAGATTCTATAACCCGCAGGCATAGTGAGTTTTTCTAGGTGGTGTTGACATTTGTATTTATAGCCGATATGCAAGCCCATTGCATGTAATTCCACACACAGGGAAGTCCCTATGACATTGGATCGCAGTGATAAATTCAGGATTCATCATCGCAATCTCCTCGGAATGACCCACACCGGCGAAATGTCAACACTACCTAGGGAACCTCTGAACAAGTTAGGGTTGACGGTTATTCTCTGCCGGAATCGTGTCTGGCTGACCCATAATTTGCCACATTCCACGGACTTATTCAGAGCATTCCTAGTTTCCCTTGGCTCTTGGATTGGACCCAAGCCTATTGGATGCGTGCCTCCAGCCCAACTCTCACAGCATCAGCATGTCCACCCGGTTCAGCCTGCCATAGATGGTTCTGATTACCTGTTAGAGTGTCTCTGGAGACGTACATGTCATGATCCTATCCTTCGGGGACAAGGACGCTGAGGCCCTGTTCGTCTCGGAAGAGAGCCGCCGATTCAGATCCATCTCACGAGTCGCGCTGAGAAAGCTGATCCAGATGAACCAGGCGGTCACTCTCGGCGATCTCGCGGCGCCACCTGGCAACAGGCTTGAAGCTCTCAGGGGCGATAGAGCAGGCTTCCATTCATTCGTGTCAACGACCAGTGGCGTATCGTATTTCGCTGGACGGCTTCTGGTCCCGAACAGGTGTCCATCGTCGATTATCATTGACAGCACCCCTATAACGTTATACGTTATAGGGGCAGGCCATTAGTCATAGGTGTCAGGCAATGACAGAGGCGAACAACCCAATCACGCCCGGCGAGATTCTTCTGGAGGAGTATCTGAAGCCGATGGGGATTTCGCAGAACGCCATGGCGCGCGCCATTGGTGTCTCGCCTCGAGCTATCAACGAGGTCGTACACGGATGGAGATCGGTCACTCCCGCCATGTCCATCCGCTTCGGTGCGTTCTTTGGCCAGTCGGACCAATTCTGGCACGGCATCCAGGTGGAGTGCGACTTTCGACGGCTTGCCAAGGACAAGGAGCGGCTCACCGCCAACATCCAGCTAGCGTCGAGCCTAGTCCGCTCGCCTTAGTCCCTCACAGCATCAGCATATCCACCGGGTTCAGCTTACCGGATACCGGGTCTGCATCGAAGCCCAGCACTTCGAGCGCCGTCACTCCCATGATCGGCGGATCGTTCTCGGCTCCGAACACCGTGGATACACCGGCCGCTGCCCCACCGTAGCGTATACGTACGATTCCAGTATCGCGCGTTACAGTGCCCCCGAATCCAAGGAACCGGCGTCTGCCCTCCCGCCGGACCCCCAACCGTTCCAACATGCTGGCCGGCAGGACGCTGAGCGTGGCGCCCGTGTCCACGAGCACGCGGACGCTCTCGCTGTCGTCCGGGGCCGCCGGATTCGATATTTCGACGTTTACGTGGATGAATCCCATATCGCCTTTCCTCGGTTTGAACAGGGACCGGCAACAGACGCCGGCGATCCTGTTCACAATTCCTAATCCGTAATTCTCAATTCGGCAGCCGCGTCGCGTGCCAGGATGTCATCCGCCAGTCGCCGCCGACCCGGACGTACACGACCGTGAACTCCAGCGAGAAGCTGTTGTTGTTCACGTGGACGTGCGCTTGTCCTCTGACGATGGCGCAATTGCCGTGTGTCCGCACAACCCGGTCCGATGGCGTGATCGACTCGTAGTTGAGTCTGCCGGAGGCCAGCCCGGTCGTGAGGCTCTCCTTGGTGTCTATCGCGGCGCTCGTATGCACGTAGCTCAGATCGTCCGCCAGGATCGTGTCCAGCGTATCGACGTCCGCGGCCACCATCGCCGCGAGCCGCTGGTCTTCGAGGTCTAGAATCGTCTTCGTCGTGTCTTCTATCAGTGTCATGAGTTAGTCTGCTCCTCGCTGTTCGATCATCGGGTATTCCAAGACTGACAACTCTGGCTTACAACTGTAAACTGACACTCACCAACTGTAAACTTCACGACGAGGAGGGACGCTCATGGCGAACAAGAAGGGGACCGGGCTGCTGATGGTGTGGTGCGAGGTGCCGGACGAGGTCGAGGATGAGTTCAACCGCTGGTACAACGAGGAGCACATCGAGGAGCGTCTGTCCATCTCCGGTGTCCTGAGCGCGGCCAGATACGAGGCCGTGATGAGCGGCCCGAAGCACCTGGCAGTATATGAGCTGGAAAGCTCAGCCGTGATGGAGTCGGACGAGTACCTGGAGGTCCGCGCGAAGCCGACCGAGTGGTCGAAGCGCATGTCGCCCGAATACACGGCGACGATCTACGTCCGCAACGTGTACGAGATGGTCCACCCGTCAGGACTGACCGACGAGATCGCGGCCAGTCCGATGGCGCCCGCGCTGCAGATCGGAAGAATGGACATACCCGCCGATGCCGAGGACGAGTGGAATAGCTGGTACAACACGGTGTACATCCCCAATTATGAGACCGTTCCGGGCGTGAGGCGCGGACGGCGTTATACCGCTGTCACGGGCGCGCCGAAGTACCTGACGATGTACGAGTTCGACGACACCGAGATCTCGAAGGGCCAGGAGTGGCTGACGCAGCAGACCGCGCACCCGGACAACGCTCGTATGCGCAAGGCAATGATCCACCTGCCGGAGTCGCCCGGAGTCTGGCGCAAGACGTTCGAGCTGGGGGAGTAGCCGACGGGCGACAGGATCAGCGCATAGTATCCTGTGCATGAGCTTTGGGCCACACGCAGACTGAGGAGTGAATCACATGACTGACAGGTTCCGCGTCGGCAACGTTGAGGTAGTCGCGGTGCTGGATATGGTCCCGCCGCCCCGTGACCCGACCGTATTCATCAGAGACTATCCCAGAGAGGCGTGGAAGCCGTATGAGGACGAGGTGCTGGAAGACGGCATGTTGCAGCTTTACTACGGCAGCTTCTTCCTGAGGTCCGAGGGGCAGACCGTCCTGGTGGACACGGGCATGGGGCCTGGGCCGCACGCGCACCTGGAGAACCGGACCGGCAACCTGCTCGGCGCGCTCCGCGAAGCGGGGGTCGGGGTGGACGACGTGGACATCGTCATCCATACGCACCTGCACCCGGACCACGTGGGGTGGAATATCGACAGCTCAGGGGAGTCCGACAAGCCATACTTCACGAAGGCGCGATACCTCGGCCCGCGCAAGGACTGGGAACACTTCATGCAGCCCGACGTGCTGCCCACCGCGCCCCACATCTCCCAGAACGTGGTCCCGCTCAACGAGCTTGGCCTGATCGAGTTCATAGACGACGGCCACAACGTCACCGATGAGATCACGACGCTGGAGACCCCCGGCCACACCCCCGGTCATCAGGTCATTCTGGTCAGCTCCGGGGGCGAGCGGGCCGCGATCATCGGCGATCTGATACACAACCCGGTGCAGATTTACGAACCCGACTGGTGCGCCTTCGTGGACACGAGTCCTGACGATACGCGCCGGTCTCGCAAGGCGTTCATGGACCGCGCCGAGCGGGAGGAGATGATCGTCGCCGCCGGACACTTCCATCCCGACCGTCACGTAGGCCGATTCGTCAGACTCGATGGCCGGCGCTACTGGCAGGCGATCTGATCTACTGGGCGGCAGGTACCAGCATCCAATGGTTGGGGATATGTCCAGTTGCCATTAAGATATAATCTTCACCATTCCTAATTCACACCATTCTCAATTCAGTGGAGGCCCTCCCATGCATCTTCTCGAAGTGCTCAACCCCATCGGCCAGCAGCGCGGACTGCTGAACTCGATGACCATCAGCTCCAGACCTGAGTCCCTGGACAACAAGATCGTCGGACTGCTGTGGAGCGGCACGCACGGCGGTGACGTCGCACTCAGGCGGGCCGGGCAGATGATCCAGGACCGTTTCGACAACGTAACGGTCAACTTCTATACCGGCGGCAACTACCCGGCGCCTCCTCCGATAGTGCAGCAGGCCGCGAGGGAGTGCGACGTCGTCATCGGCGCCACCGCTGATTGAGGGACGTGCGCGTCGTGGATGGTCCACGACATGATCGAGATCGAGAAGACGGGCAAGCCCGCCATCCCGATCGTATCCGGACGGTTCGAGGAGGATGCCATCGCGAGCTCACGCGCGTTCGCGATGCCGGACCTACAATTCGTCATCGTTCCGCGAATCTACAGAAACCTCGCCATCGAGGAGTGCGTGAGCCAGACCGAGGCCGCCATCGACGATATCATCGAGGTGTTGACCATCGACCAGGAGCACGGTCGCAAGGAGCGTGACTCCACGGCAGCTACGGAGCGGTTCGAGGGCGATGATCGGTGGGACGCCATCCTGAAGATGAACGAGCAGTGGCTGCTGCGCGACTGGGGCGACTCGCTGGTCCTATACCCTCCCACACCTGAAGCCATCAACGATCTGATATTCGGGACCGGACTCGACCGCAACGACCTGGTGTGCGACATGCCGCCGGGGTTCGGACTGGCGACGGTGGAGAAGATCGCGATCAACGCGGCGATGGCCGGGGCCAGGCCCGAGCAGATGCCCGTCATCATCGCCGCGGTCAAGGCGCTGTCCGAAGTCGGCGAGCACGGGGGGAAGTCGCTGCTCATGTCCACCAGCCCTCACGCTCCGATGCTGGTCGTCAACGGTCCCATCGCGGCGGAGCTCGGAATCAACCCGCGGTCCGGACTCGGCCCAGGCCGCGACAACGAGGTCAACATCACTATAGGCAGGGCCTTCTCGCTGTGTCTGAGGAATCTGGGCTACTGGTATCCGGGCCAGATGGACATGGACACCATCGGCACGACGCGGAAATTCGTCCACTGCGTGGCGGAGAATGAGGACATGAGCCCGTGGCAGCCGTTCCACGTGGACCAGGGCTACGGACCGGACGAGAGCACGGTCAGCGTGTTCATCACGGACGGCGAGCTCGACGTCCAGGACCAGGGGAACACGTTGGCCGAGAGCCTGCTGAAGACCATCGCATACGGATCGATCTTCGGGACCCGGGGACTTGGTTCGAGTCACCCGGCGGAGCGGCTGATCTTCATGCCGCCGGACGTCGCGCGACCGGTCGGCGGCCAGGGCTTCTCCAAGCAGGAGGCCAAGCAGTTCATCCACTTCCACGCCAACCAGAGCCTGGGCAAGATGATCCAGTACATGCCGATCGACGACGCGCGAGTCGGGCAGCAGTGGCGCTGGTTGGAGCGCCTCACCGAGCAGGAGCGTCTGGACATCACGGTACCCCTGCTGGAGAGTGTTGATCGGTGGTACATCGTGGTGGTCGGCGCCGACCGCGCCAAGACGCTTGTGATGCCGACGGGCGAAGGCGTAGCGACGGTCGGCGTGGACCAGTACAGGGTGTGAGGACCGGAGCCAAGGCGCCCCCATGCATGATATTGGGGGAACTTTGACCTTGAACCAGGCCGCGAGCGCCGTGACACTGGAAGTAGATACTTCATACAGGGGAGACGCCCGTGAACCTCAACACATATCTCAACTTCCAGGGCAACTGCCGTGAGGCGTTTGAGTTCTACCGGTCCGTATTCGGCGGGGAGTTCGACGCTATGGCGACCTTCCGCAATGGTCCGCCCGATATGGGAGTGCCGGAGTCGGAGCTGGACAACGTGATGCACGTTTCGCTGCCGATCGGGTCCGGCGTGCTGATGGGCAGTGATGTCCCGTCGGGGTTCGGCATGTCGCACGTTCCGGGGAACAACTTCTCCATATCCGCCAGCCCGGAGACCAGAGAGGAGTCAGACGACCTGTTCGCGAAGCTCTCGGAGGCCGGCTCGGTGAGTATGCCCTTGGCGGACGTGTTCTGGGGTTCGTACTTCGGATCGCTGACCGACAAGTTCGGCATCAACTGGCAGATCAACTGCGATCAGGCCCAGGGCTGAGGCGGGAGTCTTTTCCGCCGGCCTCATCCCACTGCGACCCTGAACCTGTGTCAGTTTGGTCGGAGCCATCCGGTGAGGGCGCTCCCCGCCCCTACCCCGTGGATCCCCGCGTGCGCGGGGATGACGGTGTTGCCTGCTGTGGCGGGAGTCTTTTCCGCCGGCCTCATCCCACTGCGACCCTCGGCCAACTTGAGCCGCGTCCAGACGCGGTGATATTATGATCGTGTGGTTCCTGCGCCACTTCCCCCGCAACGCTCCGCAGTAGCTCAGTGGTAGAGCGGTCGGCTGTTAACCGATTGGTCGTAGGTTCGAATCCTACCTGCGGAGCCACGCCATCCAGTATCGACCGCCTCGCTCTTGGGGGGTCCCAGCACCGTCAAGTCAAGCAAACGGATGACCGTAGGGGCGCAACTGTTACGGTGTCTCCCACAGTCTCAACACCGTATGCAACAGTGCCGAAACGGTCCCGATGTTGACAGGCGCCCACCTACCGACCTACCATTGTCGCCATCGCTTGAATAGTGTCTGGATTTGAGCCTGTATAATCAGGCTGTAGCCGGAGTGTGACCGAATGGATTTTGCGTACGCGTACACTGAAGACCAGGAAGAGTTCCGTCAGGAAATCAGGGCATGGCTGGACGAGAACATCCCCGAAGGGATGAAGGACCCCGTTGACCGGATGGAGCTGTCCGATGACCAGTACTGGTTCTGGCGGGATATGCACAAGACGCTGGCGGAAAAGGGCTGGCTCTATCCCACATATCCGAAGGAGTACGGCGGCGGCGGTCTCTCGGGTGAGCACGAGACGATCATCCAGGAGGAGTTCCGGCGCGCCAGGGTCGTTCCGGGGTTCACCAACGGCCTGGTATTCCCGACGCTGCTCGTGTGGGCCGACGAATCGCAGAAGAACCAGTTCCTGAAGCCGCTTCTGAGCGCGGACAAGGTCGCGTTCCAGAACTTCTCGGAGCCGAATGCCGGCTCAGACCTCGCGTCGCTGCAGGCTCGCGCCGTCAGGGACGGCGACGACTTCATCCTCAACGGCCAGAAGATCTGGATCAGCGGTGTCGGTGAGCCCGACTTCCTTTTCGGACCGTTCATGACCGATCCGGACGCCCCGCGCCACCGCAACCTGGGCTACTTCATGGTCCCGTTCCCGGCCGGCGGACTGTCACAGGATCGGATGGACCTGCTGTCCGGGGACGACCAGAGCGTCTTCTTCTTCGACAACGTCCGGATTCCCGGCGACCATCTGATCGGCGGCGACCATCAGGGCTGGCAGGTCACGCAGACGACGCTCGAGGTCGAGCACGGCGGACGGGGTCAGGCGTTCCCTCGGGACGAGTCGATGGAGAATCTTTTGCAGTTCGTCCGATCGTCCAAGCGTAACGGCGGCGGCCTCGGCGATGACCCGATCACCCAGCAGGAGACTGTATCGGCCTACATCGACTCCCACGTCCACAGCCTACTGAATCTTCGCAACTATGGTATGTACCAGTCCCGCCAGGAGATGACGTACCACGGCTCCCAGACGTCGATGTTCGGAAAGCTGTACCGGATCAAGAATGCGGACCGCGCGCGCGACATCATGGGCATGTACAGCTTGTGCGGGACCCAGGAGCCGCGCGCTCCGTTCGGAGGCGAACCCGAGGTTTACCAGCGCGGCAGCCTTGTCGGCGCCCACCCCGCGGGAACCGTCGAGATCCAGAAGGTAATCATCTCCCGACGGATCGGTATCAGTCGAACGCGCGAACGCGCCGCCGCGACCCCGTCCACCGCGGGCGTGAGCGGACTCTAGTCCCGCCGGCTCAGTCGCCGGCGATCGTTCCGGCTGACGCGTAGTCGCCGATCATGCCGTCGTAGCAGTCCAGCATCCGGTCTGCGACACGTCCCCAACCCATGTTCAGCGCCTGCGTCCGGGCTGCTCGACCCATCGTATACCTGAGTTCCGGGTTGGCGAGCAGGACGTCCAGACGCTGGGCGAACGACTCAGGACATCTCCACGGCACGAGGTACCCGGTCTCGCCGCTCTTTATGAAGGTCTTCAGACCGCCGACCCTGGATACGACCACCGGGGTCCCGCAGGCCATTGCCTCCAGCGCCGCGAGCCCGAAGCTCTCTGAGTGAGACGGCAGGACGAAGACATCGGCGGCGGCGTAGTACGCCGGAAGCCGGTGCTGGGGGACCGATCCGGTGAACGTGACGGAGTCCTGAATATCGAGATCTTTCGCCAGCGTTCTCAGGCGATCGAGCTCAGCGTCGCCGCTTGGGCTTCCACCGACGATCAGTACGCGGAGGTCCTGTTCCCGTTCGAGCATCGGCACCGCCCGGAGCAGGATATCGATCCCCTTAAGCGGCTCGATCCGTCCCACGTACAGGATGACGTTCTCCTCGGCGATGCCCAGAGCTCGACGCGCCTCGTCCCGGTCAACGGGGTGAAAGGTGTCGAGGTTTACGCCCGCGGGAATGACCTCCACCTTGTGAATCGGAGCATCGTATAGCCTTCCGACGTCCTGGCGCTCATCTCCTGTCGAAACGATGACGCCGTCGGCGTCGGACATCACCAGCTCTTCGACATCCTGCCGAAGCTGGGACTCTCGTTCTCCCGCGCGCGCTTGCATCTTGGTCTTTGCGAGCGTGTGGAACGTGGCGACGTGCGGGATGCCCCACTCGCGGCTCAGGACCATTCCCACCCCGCCGGACAGCCAGTAGTGGCTGTGGATCAGGTCGTATTCGGCCTCCTCGGCTCGTTGGAAGTCGAGCAGCTTCGTAACGAATCCGGGGATGTAATGGTAGAGGTCGCCCTTCGCGGCGTCGTGAGGGCCGGCTTCCAGGTGGATGACCCTGGCGCCCGGTTCGATGTCCACGATCTTTGGATCGTCCGGATCGTGGTAACGGGTGAACACGTCCACCTCGCGGCCCCGCCGGGCGAACTCGCGAGCGAGCTGAAGCACGTAAACGTTCATGCCGCCCGTGTCCTTTTCACCCAATCTCGCCACGGGACAGCCATGAAAGCTCAGTATCGCCAGTTTACCGGTACACAATAATAGGATACTCCGAGAGGTTCCGGCCTGGGGCGATGGTCGGTCCACTGGACCAAACCGGCACCCAGGCTCTATGCAAAGCGTGTGTTTCTAATCACGAGTAACTGTCAGGTTGAATACGGACTCGTCTTTGGCGCCCAGATGGTACTTGTACCGTTCGTTGCCTTTGAGGAAGTTGAAGACCTTGCGGCCCTCTTCGATCGCCGTCTGAACGCTCAGCGCCTTGTTGATGAGGCCGACGCTCAGCCGCGAGTAGCCGGGATCGTAGCCGCTATTATACAGAAGATAGTCGTCGCCGTAGTCGAAGCAGATGCAGGCCGCGACACGCTCGCCGCCAACCTCCAGGAAGTACAGCCTGAACTGGTCCCGGCTGGCCGACTCCCGCGCGATGTCCAGGAAGAACCGCTCCCGCTCCGGCGTGAGGAACTCGTTCTTGTCCTGACGGCTCGCCCGCAGCAGCCTGAAGAAGTCACGCATCGTGGCATCGAGCGAGTCGCCGTCCGCCGCGTACTGGCGGTGTGAGTCCTCTCGTTCCAGCCTGCGCAGCTTTCGCCGCAGCTCGTGCCGGTCCTTCCTTCTCAGGCCGGCCATGAACTCGTCCCATGTGCCGGGGAGGAACGCTTTCGGTGTCGTCGTGTCCTCTTCGATTTCGACGCGCCAACCCCGGGCCTCAGCCAGTTTCGGCAGGAAGTCCAGGGTGGGCGACCCGGTCGGCAGCGATGGCAGGTCGAGCGTCCGCCAGTCCAGGTCCAACAGGCAGCTGAACAGCGCCGGGTAGAACCGGCACACCTTGTCGGCAGGGACGATGAAGTCGAAGTAGTCCGACAGGTCCCGGTCGCCCAGGAAGGTCAGATATCCATCCCGCGACATCAGCGGCGCAATTCCGAGCAGGGTGTCGCCGTCGTTTAGGGACAGGATTTTCTGAGTGCGCTCCCCGCCGAAGTTGTTCCACCATGTCCTCTGCCACCACGGCGTTACGAATATCGTATCGGTGACGCAGGATGGGAGGATGTCCTCCCAGGTGCGCTCTATCGAATCGAAGGTCTCCTGCCTGACCGAAACGCCCACCGTCTAGGCCTCCCGAAGCAGCGACAGAAACTCGGCCCGCCTGTTCGAGTCCTGTTGGATCACGCCGCGGGCCGCTGTCGTGACGACGCGACTCCCCGGCTTTCTGACTCCGCGGAGCGTCATGCACATATGCTCGGCGTCCAGTACGGCTATCACCCCCTGCGGCATGAGGGTGTCCTGGACCGCGTCGACGAGTTGAGTGGTGAGCCGCTCCTGCATCTGCGGACGCCTCGACAACACGTCGAGCGCGCGTGCCATCTTGCTTGCGCCCACCACCCTTCCACAGGGCAGATACCCCATGTGCGCCTTCCCGTAGAACGGGAGGAAGTGATGCTCGCAGACCGAGAAGAACGAGATGTCTTTGAGGATCACCATCTCCTGATGGCCTTCTTCAAACCCGGCTGCCAGCTCATCGGCCGGGTCCTGGTCGAGGCCGGAGAAGAACTCGGTGTACATGGCCGCGACGCGGCTTGGCGTCTGTCGCAGGCCTTCGCGTTCGGGGTCTTCTCCCAGCGCCGTGATGATCGATGCCACAGCGTCGCGTATCCGTGGTTCGTCTATTGACAGAGGAGGTTCCTGCCTTCCGAGGGGTTCCCGGCCTGCCCACATGCACGGACAGGCGCTCGGCTGTACTGTCGGGCCGGTTGTTCCATCATATTCTATTCACTTCGTCTGAGTCAGGGCCTGCTCGACAGCGGCCAGGTCCGGAGGATACTCCTCCATCCACTCCGGCTCGATCTCGTTGGCGAGATCGGGGTCCTTGAGTCCTGAGCCGGTGATGACGCATACGACGCGCTTGCCCGTGAGGTCCAGTCCGGACTCCGCGCGCTTCAACAGCCCCGCCACGCTTGCCGCCGATGCCGGCTCGCAGAACACGCCCTCACCGCTGGCCATGAGCTTGTATGCGTCCAGGATGTTCTGGTCCGATACCATGTCGATTGCGCCGCCGGACTCGTCACGCGCCTTGATAGCGCCGTTCCAGCTTGCGGGGTTGCCGATGCGGATCGCCGACGCGATCGTCTCAGGTTCCGGCACGACATCGCCTCGGACAATCGGAGCGGCGCCCTCCGCCTGAAAGCCCATCATCCGCGGCCGTACCGACGTCCACTCGTTGCTGAAGGCCTCCTGGAATCCAAGCCAGTAGGCGGTGATGTTGCCGGCATTCCCGACGGGAATGAACAGGAAGTCCGGCGCGGCTCCGAGGTCCTCGACAATCTCGAACGCCGCGGTCTTCTGACCCTGGATACGGTTCGGATTGACCGAGTTCACCAGGATGATCGGGTTTCGCTCCGTCAGCTCTCTGACGAGCTGGAGCGCGTGGTCGAAACTTCCCCGGATGAGCATGATTCGCGCGCCGTAGGCGATGGCCTGCGCCAGCTTGCCCCTGGACACGTTGCCCTTCGGGACGATGACCGTCGTGGGCAGGTCCATGTACGCCCCATACGCCGCGGCCGAGGCGCTGGTGTTGCCGGTGGAGGCGCAGGCTATGCTCCGCCCGCCCGCCTCGATCGCCTTGGCCACCGCCACCACCATGCCGCGGTCCTTGAACGAGCCGGTCGGGTTGCAGCCCTCGAGCTTGAAGTAGAGCTCGTCGCATCCCACCATGTCGCCGATGGTCCGCGACTTCACGAGCGGTGTGTCGCCCTCTCCCAGCGAGAACATCGGAGTGTCGTCGCTAACCGGGAGGTAGTCCTGGTACTTGTCCAGTACACCTGTTGTCATGATCGGCCCTCGTTGGATACGAGGATAGCGGAGGCGTGATCGCGGTCGGCGGTTTTGGTCAAGGCGCGGTGTTCAGACTGAATATGGGCGGCACTGGCGGACAGGGTGGGATTCGAACCCACGAGAGCCCGTTGAGACCCTACGCCCTTAGCAGGGGCGCGCCTTCAGCCGCTCGGCCACCTGTCCGCGACGATCCGAGCGCCCCTTCAACGGGCGCCCGGAGGATTGTCTCGGTTCAAGTAACTCTACCGCACGGCGCTACGAGGTGACAAGTAAGGCGGGCTTTGGCGCTGGGCGGTTGGTTCCGTTTGCTTCGGGGTGGTGAGTGCTAGGATATACCTCATGACAAAGGTCTTCATTCCCCTCAAGGCAAACGGAACCCTGGTTCGCATCGCCTGGGCCGTCACCATCTGCGTCCTCATCGTCCTGACTCTGAACTCGTTCATAGAGTATCCGGGCCGTGACGCAAGCGCCTTCGTCTATGTGGCAGAGGGTGTCCTGGAGGGAGAGATCCCCTACCTGGACCGCTGGGATCACAAGGGCCCTGTCATATACTTGATTAACCTCTTAGCTCGACTTTGTACATTCACGCTGCGTAGGCCAGCGATTCTATGAATCTGTTGTACAGCGGCGTTGGGACTTTCCGCATATCGGGTTTCTGTGGGGACATGCAGAAAGTCTCTGAAGCACTCCAGAGGTGACGGCGCACCAGAGCGATCGCATCGACGAAAGTGGGCACCGACTTGACATACCATGCCGCTGATCGTGGAGTCGCCAGCCGGCGATCTCTCAACAGGTGTGCTGCGAGAGTTATCCAGGAGAACAGCCCCAACAGCACAGGAGTGGTCCGGGATATGGCGCGATCCGACCATTGGCGTTGAGTCTCTACTCCCAGATGGGCGCGTGTCTCCTGAAACGTCACCTCGATCTGCCAGCGCAACACGAACCACTCGATGATCTGGTCTGGACTGATCGCAGGATCAGTACACAGCAGCGCCTGGGAGTCGAACTGGTATAGGGGGTCTCGAATGAGGACCCAGCGAATGGGCACGGGTGGCTTGCCCGTGTGATACCAGACCGCTGTATCAGAGACGATCTCCACCGTGCGGATGGCGCCGTCGTACCAGTCCACAGACATCGTGGTCCAGCCTGCATCGGGACATTCAAGGAGTTTGCCGAGCGTGGGCAGACGTTGGCCCTTGAGGCGTGGACGCCCCATCTGTCCGGGCAGTCGAGGTGGAGCGGGTTCGTAGAGCGCGGCGTCCAGACGCAAACGGGTAATGAAGGTGACCGGATGAGTCATGGACTGACAGAAGTGGAGCAGATCGAGGGCAGCGTAGCTGCTGTCGGCGACCAGTACCAGGGGACGGTTGGGCAGCCAGCGACGGAGCTGGAGGATCATCTGACGCGCCCAGTCGGTGAGCTTTTTGTGAGTCCGCCCCAGCTTCTGGCAGTAGCGCTCAGAGGGAGCCAGGGCAGTCAGCACAGGCAACGCCCATGTCCGATGTGCCCAGGGTATGGTGGTCAACAACATCAGACTTATCCAATCCAACGCAGGCCGGAGGCCTTGACGAAATGACTCCCGCTGGAGCGCACTCCGTCGCGATATATCCCCTTGGCCTTGATCTGCTTGCCACGTCGCCGCTCCAAGGTCTCGTCGATCCCAAACACCAGTGGACCATCACCCTGATCGAGGTGCTGTATCAAGAGCGACAGCATCACACGGCTTAGCTGGAGCGGTGACCACACAGCGCGGTTGAGAACGTGGTGGTACCGAGCAAAGCCTGGCTCGTCGCTGAGTCCCATGGCGCGGAGCGCGGAGGTAACGGTCCTCTTGCGCGTGGCCAGGACTGCGCCGACGAGCAGCACCTGCACTTTCGACCATGTCCTGGCCTGAAACATCGGCGCGAACGGACTGAGTAGGGATACAATGGCATCGGGCAGGGTGAGCATGACTCTGACCTTTCGTGGTGGTTGGGTCTTGTCAGCTTACCCTGTTCTCTCTATCTAAGTTTTGTACAAAGTCGAGCTTAGGTCTCGTCATTGGCGGCCTTTGGGGTATCTGGTTCGTTCAGACGGCTTTCTTGATCGGTTTGACCTGGCTGGCTTTCAAGGTAGTGCGCCAGCACTTTGGCGTTGACGCGGCGCTGTTCTCGGTAGCAGTCCTGCTGGTCTACGTCTGGCGGCTCGGCGGAAACCTGACAGAGTATTACGCCCTGCTGTTCCAATTCGGCAGCCTGTACCTATTCGGGCGAATGGGAAAGAAGCAACCCCAGGCGGGAGGGACTTGGGAATCCCTCCTGATCGGTGTGCTGGGTGCGGCTGCGTTCCTACTCAGAGGTAATCTTATCGGCGTATGGGTGGCTATTGGCATCTACTGGGTCATTAGGAGAGGCATCGCTCTCACGTGGCTGCTCTGGTCAGTCGCTGGGGGTTTGGCAGTCCTCATTGTGGTGTCACTGGTGTTCGCTGTGGTAGGCGCATTGGATGCGTTATGGGATGCTTCACTCGCATACAACATCGCTTATTCAGACGCTTCGCTCGCAGATAGGTTCAATGCAGCCCAAAAACTGGCGGCAACTCTGTCTTTGGTGTCATTGCTGTTCGTGGCGGCCTGGTGTATCGGAGTTCACCATTGTCTGACCGGCAAAACGGAGGAAGATCGCTACAAGAGTCTTCTGTCGTGCGCCCTGATCCTTGGTCCGGTCGAGGTGGCACTCATCCTGTTATCTGGCTTTGGTTGGTCCCACTACTTCCTAGCCATGCTTCCAGTTGGAACACTGTATATGGGCTATCTGGTGCATCTCGGCAAGAAACAACTCGTTTCCCCCGTGTTTATATCAGTCCTGCTGCTGTTTATCGTGGTGAACTATTATGCTCCCTACACAGACATATATCGAGCGGTCAGGCACTTAGCCGAGAATTACACCGACGATCCCATGACTGCCACAGACAAGAGAGTTCACGTCTCCGAACTTATCAAACGTGAGACTGCCCCCGACGACTCGATCCTAGTTTGGGGTGCGGACACACAGATACATCTACTCACCGACCGTGACTCACCCACACGGTTCTTCTATCAATACCCGCTAGTCAAGCACGGCTATGCCGATCCAATCAATCGTAGTGAGTTTACTTCTGCCGTCATCGACGGGCGTCCAGAGATCATAGTCGACACACGGAATTTACGACTGCCTCCCCTGGACAGAGAGACACGCCGAGACTGGCGTCCCACCGACGGACGCTACCTGCACGATTCGAGTGTGTTCCAAAGGTTCTTCGATTTTGTGGAGTCAGAGTACGAAACGATCGAAGTGATCGAGGGCTGGACGGTCTATAAAAGAATAGGCGAGGTCGGTGGTTGACCAAGTTGATCTGCCGAGAAGACGACCTCGCCCTGCTAGTAGGCCAACACCTACAGCAGGGCGGCTCGGCGGTTTGACACGCCACATGCCCTAGACTACGATGCGCCCTGATCTATCAGACGCAAGCAACAGGAGGAGCGACCATGGGCGCGATACTGGGCGAGGGCGATTTCAGATACGAGCACATCCTGGACTGGCACCAGATGCCGGAAGGCGCGAGGTTGATCGAGACTCCCGGCGTAGCGGTGGACTCTCAGGACGACGTCTATGCCTTCAGTCGCAATCCCGACTTCCCCGTAATGGTGTTCGACCGGGACGGCAACTTCGCGCGCGGGTTCGGCAGGGGCATCTTCGGAAACCGCACGCACGGCATCCACGTCGGACCGGAGGACACGATCTACTGTGTGGACGACGGTATCCACACCATCACCAAGTTCACCCGTGACGGGGAGCTGCTGATGACCATCGGCACATCCGGCGTGTCGTCCCGGATATGGGGAGGCGAACCGTTCAACCGGCCTACGCACGCCGCGATCTCCAGAAAGACCGGTCACATATACATATCCGACGGCTATGGCAACTTCAACGTCCACAAGTACACCGGCGACGGAGAGTACGTGAAGAGCTGGGGCGGTCCCGGCATAGATCCGGGCGAGTTCCTGCGCCCGCACAACATCGCCGTGGACGACGACGACCGGATCCTCGTCGCAGACCGCGAGGCGCACAGAATCCAGGTGTTCGACGGCGACGGCAACGTGCTGGACGTGTGGAACAACATCCACCTTCCCAACGGCATGACGATCGGTCCGGATGGGAACATCTACGTCGGCGAGCTTCCGAGCGCGACACAGTCCGACCCGACCCCGCCTCGGCACGGCCACCGCATCAGCATCTACGATCCGAACGGCAAGCGGCTCGCGCTATTTGGCGACGACGACGAGGGAGAGGGAGTCGGCGAGTTCATCGCCCCGCATGGCATGGGCGTGGACAGCAGCGGCAACATCTATGTCGGTGAGGTGTCTTTCACCATCCGCGGCAGTCACATGGACCCGCCCAAGGAGCTACGGAGCTTCTCGAAGCTGGCAAAGGTCTGATTCAGGCCCGCAAGGGAAAAGACGACAAGCCACCCTACATGACGATGGTCCCTCAGCCAGGCAAGGAGCGGGAAGCGCTGGCGACGCTTGTCGAGTAACGCATTGTTCCGCCATCCGAACGACGTCGTACTCATCGCGGCGGCGGACATCACAACCGACAACGGCCACCACCGCGACAGGCTTATGACGCATCTGCGGTAGAATAGCATCCAGACCGAGAAGAACGCGCGACACTAGGAGGGACTGATGAAGGAGCTAACCCTAGTTCTGGACGACGATTCACTCTACTCGGCGATCGAAGCCGAGGCGATGAGCACCGGCTGCGCTGTCCAGGACGTGATAGTCCAAGCCCTGCGAGAGTGGCGGACTGACGCTGAGTTGGACGTAGAAGAGCGCGACGAGGTGGAGAAAGCTCGGCGAGAGTGGGAAGAACAAGGTGGGATGGAAGCCCAAGCCTTCTTCGACAGTCTGCGCGAAGAGGAGCCCGATCACGACCTATGAACTACCGCGTCGAGGTTTCACCCGCCGCGCAGAGACACCTTCGCCGAATCGACCGCATTCTCCGGGACCGTATCGAGTCCGCCATCTATGGACTGGCTGGCAATCCATACCCACGCGGCAGTGTCAAGCTGAGAGGGGAAGAACGCACATGGAGGATTCGAGTCCGTAGATTCAGAGTCGTCTATGAGGTACACGCGGATGAGCTGTTGGTTGTGATCCTGAGAGTCGCACGCCGGAATGAGGCAACCTATCGGAGTTAGCGCCCACCGCCCACCACGCTAAACGCCCCTTGTGCAACCCGTCACAAAATTGACACTTCCAAATACCAACTGATATATTCAGGTATGCGTCTGGGTCATCAGATTGCGCTTTACCAAACCTGATTTCGACACCAAAAGCCTCCGATCCCAGCAATTGCCCACCGACCATCGAGGTAATGCACCGGCCCGCCAGAGTCGCCTCCGGAGGGCCGTCGTCATTATCGGGCCTGCCGTCGCGGGTCGGCCACGGCGGCCTTGGTCTCATTTCATGAATACCGTGTGGCTTGGTGCGCTATTTGCGGCTGTTTGCAGCCCAGCCCTGCAGGGAGTGAAGAATTGAAGAAGACCGATTTCGTAGTCCGGTTCGCCGGAGAGGGCGGCCAGGGCGTGGTCACTTCGGCCGAGGGGTTCGCTCAAGCCAACGCCCAGGTCGGATACCACGTCCAGACGTTCTCCACCTTCCCCTCACAGATCAGAGGGGGCCCCACATGGACTCAGACCCGGATATCCACCGAGCCGGTGCTCAGCTCCGGTGATGACCTCGATGTCTTGGTCGCGTTCAACGAGTACGCTTACGACACGCACAAGGGGGAGGTCGCTGAGACCGGAGTTATTATCTACAACTCCGAAGAGTTCGAGCTCGAGCCCGATGGCAAGAGCTTCGGTATGCGGTTCGACGAGCTGGCGCGGTCCACCGGCAACGCCCGGGCCGCGAACATGGTCGTCATGGGCGCGCTGGCATTTCTGGTTGGAATCGACCAGCAGATCCTGGAGGACTTCGTAACCAAGCGGTTCACCCGCGGACGCCCGAATGACCAGCAGATCATCGAATCCAACCACCAGGCCCTGGGCCTGGGAAGGGTCGAGGCCGAGAAGAGCGGTTTCAATCTCGGGGAGCTGGCGGACTCGATCCCTCCGGAGGGAGCGCAGATCCTGATCAACGGCAACCAGGCTTTGGGACTCGGCGCGCTGGCCGCCGGACTCGACGTTTACGTCGGATACCCGATCTCCCCGGCCACTTCGCTTCTGATCTGGCTGGAGAACAACCTCGCGGGTCCCGGAAAGTTCGTTTATCAGGCTACGTCCGAGATCGAGTCGATCACGAGCATCATCGGCGCCGGATTCGCCGGCAAGAAGGCCATGACAGGGACCGCCGGCCCCGGATTCTCCCTGATGGGCGAGGGGCTAGGTCTGGCATGGATGGCCGAGATACCGCTGGTGGTCGCCGATATCCAACGCGGAGGACCGTCCACCGGACTTCCCACCAAGACGGAGCAGTCGGACCTCATGTCCGCAATGTATCCCGGTCACGGTGACGTCAGACTTCCGATCATCGCGCCCGGGACCGTTGAAGAGTGTTTCCAAGCCTCCATCCACGCCTTCAACTGGGCGGAAAGGTACCAGGGGCCTGTCGTCATTCTCAGCGAGCACATGCTTTCCGAGCGTAACCAGAACATACCAAAGCCGGACCTTGGAAAGATCGCGGTCGAGCGCCGGAAGACCTACATGGGCACCAACGGCTACCATCGGTACGAAAGCTGGGACATGTCCCCGATGCCGCTGCCGGGGGGGCCGGGCGCCTACGTCGCCAATGGCTCCGAGCATGATGGCATGGGAGACACTACCCACAGGCCCGAACGCCATATACAGATGACGACGCGTCGTTTCAGCAAGGTCGATCTGCTCACTGACGGCACATACGAGAGCGAGAATACCGCCGCCAGCGTCGCGGTGATGCCCTGGGGAGGATCCAAGGGACCAACGCTCGGCGCGTGGAGGCAGCTTACCGCCGCAGGCGCCGACCTGGGGTGGTACTACACGATGTTCCTCAACCCGCTGCCGTCCGGACTCGTCGAGGAGCTCCGCGCCAAGGACCTGGTTATCGTTCCCGAGCTGAACTTCATGGGTCAGTTCTCATCGCATCTGAGGTCTCTCGGCATCAGGGCCGAGTCCATCACACAGTTCACGGGACTCCCGTTCAAAGTCCGAGACTTGGCAGACGCCATTTTGGATAAGGCCGGAGTTCACCAGAAAGAGAGTGTAGTCGCATGACCAGCAAGAACCCGGAGTACGACTTCAAGTGGTGTCCAGGCTGCGGTGATTTCGGCGTGCGTCGCGCGCTCGAAGGGGCGATTCAGCGCCGCATCGTTGAGACCGAGACTCCGATGGAGAACAACGTCGTGGTGGCCGGGATCGGGTGCTCCGGCAACATGGTCCACATGCTCGAGAGCGACGCGCAGCCGTTCGGGTTCCACGGAATCCACGGCAGGACGCTCCCCATCGCGATGGGCGTCAAGATGGCGCGCCCGGACCTCAACGTCGTGGTTGTGGCCGGCGACGGCGACTTCCTCGGCATCGGGTTCGAGCATATTGGGCCCCAGGCTGCCAGAAACCTCAACGTAACCGCTGTCGTCATGGACAACGGAGTTTACGGTCTGACAAAGGGCCAGAGCTCTCCGACGACCGAATTGGGCGTCGTCACCAGCTCGACCCCGTTCGGCAAGGCAGAGGAGAAGATGAACCCATTCCAGATGTATCTCAGCATGGGCGTGTCCTACATCGCGTCTGCAATATCCAGCCAGATCAGGCCCATGACGCAGATGGTAGTTGACGCGATGGACCATCCGGGGTTCGCGATCGTCCACGTCCAGTCGCCGTGTACCGAGTACAACAACACCTACGACGTCCTGAAGGGCAACCCACGGAAGGGCATTCCGGGTCTGGCCTACGATGTCCCGGACGACTACGACGAGACCGACACCGAGTCTGCGTTCCAGATAGCATCCTCAGGCGGTATTCCCCTCGGTGTCATCTACCGGGACGCTGACCGCCCCACGTTCGACCAGCGGATTCAGGACATATCGGAAAAGGCTCCGGCCCGGTCCGTGTCCACCCTGTTGGACAGCTTCGCGATCTAGCGCAGCCGAAACACATTGACGCAGATAACAGGGGCGGGTTTCAGACCCGCCTCTGCTGTTTTTCTACCTGGCCTGCGTGACGCCCATCGTCAGCTCGGCGATGAGTAGCTCTATGGCGAGCTGTTCCTCGATGGGCTTCGTCTTCAGCGTCAGGTCCGTCTCGATGAGTCTGGCGTGGACTTCAGCCAGATGGCTCAACGACAGGCGACTCGCCTGCTGAAGCGTCTTGTTCAACACCCAGCCCGACAGTCGCAGCCGTCGCCCGATCTCGTCGCGCGGCAGCCGCCGGACTTCCATGTCCTTGGCCATGAGCAGTAGCCGGACCTGTCGAGCGATCATCGTCATCAGGTACGCCGCCGGATTCCCGTCGTCCATGATTCGACGTACCAGGCGGAGCGCGACCCCGGTCCGGCCGTCGATCACGGCGTCGACCGCCTGGAATATGTTGGCCTCCCGAACGTAGGCGACCATCTCCCTCACGTCATCCACCACGGCCCGCCTTCCGCTCGCGTACAGCGACAGCTTGCGGAGCTCGGAGTCGATCAGCCTGGGCTGTCTCCCCACCGCGTCGGCCAGAACGGCACACGCGGCAGGCTCGATGTCGACGTTCAGCTCCGTCGCGCGCTGCGCGATCCAGCCGGCCATGCCGCGATCCCTCGGCAGCGGGAACTCGTGGACCTCCGACATCGGGGCCAGCTTCCGCAGCAGCGGGTTGTTCCTGCCGACTCCGCCGTCCACGAACGCCAGATGCGTCGTGGGAGGCATCGACGGAAGCTGCTCAACCATGCTCGACCATGGCGCTATGTCCGATTGACCGGAACCCCTGCCACGCGCCGCGGACCTTCCCCGCGCCCCGCGGTCAAACTTGGAGAGCAGTCCTTTCACCACCACGACCCGCCGCTCCGCCAGGAATGGAACGGTGAACGCTGCGCTCATTACCGCGTTGGGTCCGAGATCATCCGCCGCGAGCGTGGTGCTGTTGACGTCGCGCAGCTCGTCGGGGCCGGCGGACCGGATGACCGCCGCTGTAGCCTCGTCGACTCGGACCTCGTCTTCTCCATAGATCAGCGAAATCACGAGTCTGCGTCCTACTCCATGACTCGCAGCGTCGAAGGGATGTTCATCCTTCGCAGCCGTCGCACGGTCAGCAGAGGCGCGACGGCGACCGCCGCGATCCCGAGCGCCACTGCGGTCACAAGCGTCAACGGTTTGAACAGAACGGTCATGCCCAGGTCCGGCATGGCTGCCGGCATCAGCACTATGACCACCCATTGGAGCAGCAGGTAGCCGCCGATCAGGCCCAGCAGCGTGGAAATCACGCCCAGGATCGCGCTCTCGGCAACCGCCATGCCCAGCACCGTCCGTACCGGCAGCCCGTAGGCGAACATGGTGGCGTGCTCCCTCTGGCGTTCGTCCATGTTGATGCTCGCGGTGTTGTACGCGATCAGGAGCGCCAGCGCCATTATGAGTATCTGAAGCAGCTGAAGCAGACCGGTGTACTGCTCGAACTGGTCCTTGAAGACGTCCGCCGCCGCCGTGGCCTTCTGCACCGAGCCGACGCCTGGCAGGCTGAACAGGTCTTCTTTCAACGTGTCCGTGTCAACGCTGTTCGACGGACGCGCGCTGATGACGTTCGTCAGCCCGTCAACTCCGATCATCGACACGTGATCGACGTGCAGGTAAACGTTGATCCTGAAAGGGTGTGGGTGCAGACCCAGGACGGGCAGGTTGGACTCGCCGAAGGCGAACGAAGCCGGGCCGCTGAGCACGGGGTGGCGCAGACTCACTGAATCCCCCGGCTCCACTCCGAGGTCGCTGGCGGCCTTCTCGGAGATCAGCACGCCGGGCGTGGATGCGTCCAGGCTTCCCTCGGTGACCGTCGGGAGCCACAGGTTGCTGTCGAAGTCAATGAAGTGAACGAACACCTCGAACGAATCGTCCGCGCTGGAGATCTCGCCGCCGACTCGGAGTCCCGGCTCCACGTCGGCCGTGGCCGGCAGATCGACTATGCCCTGTACGGTCGGCGAGCCACGCGGATAGAAGGTGTCGAGCGTAATCTCTATGCGGTCGGGGCTGGTTCCCGCCGTCTCGACCGCGCTCCGGTCCAGCGTTCCCAGGAACGAGTCCAGCATCCCCATGAGAAGCACCAGCACCGTGACGATCGCCGAGATTGCGAGCGCCGTGAGCAGGGTGCGTCTGGGGGCGCGCGCGATGTTCCGAAACGGTATCTGCCTGACGGTGCGCCCCGGTATCCGGAGCTTGGTGATCAGCCACGCCAGACCGCCGGCGCGCGCGGCGAGGTGGCCGGTCCTGATCGCGTTTACCGGCGGCACGCGCACCGCCCTCCAGACCGGGATTGCCGTCGCGAGAAAAGGTATGGCGAATCCCAGAACTGCCGCGGCTATGAAGAGGTTGAACTGGAACGGCGTGCGCCATTCGGGCAGCGGCAGGAAGTCCTCGAGGTACCCGCCAAGCGCTTCCGCCATTATAACTCCCATCCCGATCCCAAACACGACGCCCAGCAGCGCGACCTGCGCGCTGAACAGCAGCGGTCTGAACGCGACCCGGAGCGCAGGCACGCCCAGCGCCAGCGCTATTCCGATCTCCCGACGCTGCGAGTCCATGATACGGCTGGTGAGGTTGAACGCCGCGAACACCGCGCCGCCGAGTATTGCGATCGCAAGCACCGTGTTGAACTGCCGGTCGCCCTCCACGTCCTCGATCATCACCCTGATGGACGGATCGTCCAGTCTCCTGGAGACCGTTCCGCCGATCTCTTCGAACCGTTCGCCGAGGGCCGCGAACAGGTCGGAATCGTCCGCGCCGGGATTGAGCCTCACCAGGAGGTCGTTGACCTTGCCGTCCGCACCGCCGAGCCGCTGGGCCGTCTCGATTGAGGTGAAAACGGCGGCGAAGTTCGCCTGCGCGAGTATTCCGCCCTCGGGCGTGACGACGAAGAAGTACTCCGGCGACAGCGCCTGACCGACGTACTCGACGGGGACACCGCCCGAAAGGCTCGCGGGTCCCGATCCGGGCAACTTGTAGAACTTGGCGAAATTGTGCTCCAGGACCACCAGGTCCTCACCGGCGTCGGCAGTCTCGAGATTCCTGCCGACCTTGGCGTGCAGCGTATTGACGTGCGGTCCGTCGTCGGTCAGGTCGACTCCCACCAGCCGGCCGGGAACTATCACCTTCCCGTCCTCGGTTTCGACGGAGACCTGGCTTGGAAGGATCAGCCTCTCTTCAGCGACGGCGACGGAGGAAACGTCGATCTCCGAAAGGATGTCGAGCAGCCGTCCCCGCTCCACAAGGCTTCCGGTCCCCAGCTTGACGCGCAGGTCGAACGTGTTGGCGGCCTCGTAGCTGGCGTCGTTGGACAGCCCGCGCCACACGTTCATGCTCCGCAGGCCGGAGAAAACGCCCGTGCCGAACGCGATCACGATCGCGATGGCGGCCACCTGCACCCACCTGGAACGAAGATCGCGCCAGGACAGCTTAAGCCAGATCATCTTCGCCTCTGCGTCGATTCGCTTTCATAGGTTCGTCGCTCATGCGTCCATCGAGGCGACCGCGGGGATCCTTGCGCCCAGCTCGCCCCTCCGTCCGCTGTGTCCCGGTCTCCGGGAGCCGGCGGCGGCCTACCAGCTCAGGTCCGCGATGTCGGCCTTCCCGTCGGGCGGCGGTCCGTCGCTGACGATGCTGCCTCCCGATAGCTGGAGCACCCTGTCGGCGATGCGTGAAATCTCCCGGTTGTGCGTAACGACCAGAATGGTCTTGCCCCGCTCCGCCTGCTCCTGAAGCAGCCGCAGCACCTGTGCGCCGGTGGCGAAGTCCAACTCCCCTGTGGGCTCGTCCGCCAGCAGAACCGGGTTGTCGGTCGCCAGTGCTCTCGCGATGGCCACGCGCTGCTGTTCGCCTCCGGACAGCTCGTGAGGGAAGTGGGAGACCCTGTCGCCAAGTCCGACACTTGCCAGCACATCCTGAGCCGTCGATCCGTTCCGTCGTCCGGCCACGTCGATTCCGAACTGGACGTTCTCCCGCGCGGTCAGGCCCGGGAACAGGTTGAAGCTCTGAAAGATGAAGCTGACCGACTGCCGGCGAAAGGCGAACAGCTCGCCTCCGGATGAGCCCGTGATGTCCTGTCCGGCCACGTGAATCGTGCCGGATGTCGGCGTGTCCAGCGCGCCGATCAGGTTCAGCAGCGTCGTCTTGCCGGAGCCGCTGGGTCCGAGCACCACCACGAACTCGCCTTCGGCGATGTTCAGGTCCACCCCCTGAAGCGCCGTGACCGTGGTTGCCCCGACCTCGAAGGTCTTGCCCACGCCGTTCAGGTCGATTGCGTTTTGTGTCATGGTCTCTCGCCGCTCGCGCGCACCTTATAGTGGGGTTACTCATCGACTCCGGCCCAATCTTCAGGGTATCAGACATGGGGGATCAGGGGTGTCGGAATCGGGGAGGTATGTCTATAATCTGAAGTAGACCGAGAGGGGGTGGAACAATGTTGAGGGGAGTGCTGACGCTGCTGAGCATGACCGGGATCCCACGGCTGATCCTGCGGTTGATGCTGGACAGGCGAGTTCCGCTCAAGCTGAAGTTGCTGTTGCCTGCCGCGGTCGTGTATATCATCTCCCCCATCGACCTGGCCCCGGACTTCATCCCGATCCTGGGCCGGATCGACGACCTGCTTGCGCTCCTGTTGGCGGGCCTCCTCCTCATCCTGCTCACGCCGCGAGACGTGCTGATGGAAGTCGCCGGCCGCCCCGGACACCAGGGCGGCAGCCGCAAGCCCGATGACGGGAGGACAGTGATAGACGGCGAGTACCGCAGCCTGGACGACTAGCGCCCTTTCAGCTTTGTGGCGACAGTCCGCGCTGAACCTTGCGATAATATCCCGTCTCCCGAAACCCACCATGCAGCTTGCTATCATCGGACTGCCCTACAGCGGCAAGACAACAATTTTCAACTCAGCTACACGAGGCTCGGCGCGGGTCGCCGCGTACTCGACGTCGGCCAGGCCCAACGTTGGGGTCTCCAAGGTCCCTGACGACAGGCTCGCTGTCCTCGCCGAGTTGTATCGACCTGAGAAGACGACGCCCGCGGAGGTCACATTCGTCGATCTGCCCGCGGCCCCGGACGGACTGGGCCGTACCAGGGGCGTGTCCGGTGAGTACCTCAACCAGCTCCAGACGGTCGACGCGCTGGTGATCGTCGCCCGCGCGTTCGAGGACCCATCCGTTCCCGACGGGGGTGATGGGGTTGACCCGTTTCGTGACATCGAGACCATGATGTACGAGCTGGTCTTCTCCGATCTGGAGATTCTCGAGCGGCGGCTTGAGCGGATCGACCAGAGGTCCAAGGGCGCAAGGGCCGGCGACCGCGATGCGCTGCTCCGCGAGCGGGCGCTGATTTCCAGGTTGAAGGATGGACTGGAGAACGGCGTCCCTGTTCGTGACCAGCGCCTGAGCCCCGATGAGCTCAGGCGCGTGAACGAGTTCCAGTTCCTGACCGCCAAGCCCGGCATCGTCGTCGTGAACGCGGGCGAAGACCAGATGGATCGCGCCGAAGAGATCCAGACGCGACTGGACAGCGAGTTCGAGGAGGCCGGGTACCGGTCCGCGGTGCTGTTCGGCGGCCTGGAGATGGAGCTCACCCAGATGTCCGAGGAGGACGAGGCTGTCTTCAGGGAGTCGCTCGGAGCCGGGGAGCCGGGACTGGACCGTATGGTCCGCCTGTCTTACCAGGCTCTCGACCAGATCAGCTTCTTCACGTGCAGCTCGAATGAGGTCCGCGCGTGGACGCTCACCCGAGGGCAGCCGGCGGTGATGGCGGCAAGGCTGATCCACACGGACATGGAGCGCGGCTTCATCAGGGCGGAGGTCGTATCCTACGACGATCTGGTTCGCTGCGGTACCGAGGCTGAGGCCCGCAGACAGGGCGTCCTCCGACAGGAGGGGAAATCGTACACGGTCGCGGATGGCGACGTGGTGTATATACTCTTCAATGTATGATTGGGTTCAGGGTTCAGGGATTAGGCTAGGCGGCTCTCACTTCTCGCGGAGGTCGGTTCGATGTCGTATCAATTCATCAAATACGAGGCGTCTGATGGGGTCGGCAGGGTCCTGCTCGACCGACCGGAGAAGCTGAATGCGCTCAGCCGCGCGCTGCAGGACGAGCTGGTGGACTGCCTGGAGCGCGCTGACGACGATCCTGATGTGAGGGTGATGACGCTCAGGGGCAGCGGACGCGCTTTCTGCGCGGGGTACGACATCACTCCGCCGTCGACGCCGGAGGCGCAGGCCGCGGCCCAGAGGCAGAGGGACAACATCCGCGCGGACATCCATCGGATGAAGCGGACGCCCAACACCATGAACAGCATCCTCAATCTGAGCAAGCCGGTGATCGCAGGCGTCCACGGCTACTGCATCGCGGGAGGGACGGACCTGGCGATGCACTGCGACATCATCATCGCTGCGGACGACGCGCAGATCGGCTTTCCGCCGGTGCGCTCCATGGGAACCCCGCCGACGCACATGTGGACCTACATGGTGGGACCGCAGTGGGCCAAGTGGTTCCTGCTGACGGGCGAGTCGGTTTCCGGGAAGCGCGCCGAGGAGATCGGGCTGGTCTGGAAGTCGGTGCCCGGCGAAGGCCTCGACGCGGCGGTGGACGACCTTGCGACGACGATGGCGCGGATTCCGTGGGAGCTTCTGGCCGCCAACAAGAGCATCGTCAACAAGGCGATGGACCTCATGGGTCGCACGACGCTCCAGTACATATCGGCGGAGACCGACGCCATCGCGCATCAGGCGCCGATCGTCAAGGAGTTCTCCAGGATGGCCCGCGAGGAGGGTCTCAAGGCCGCGCTGGAATGGCGCGATGGGCCGTTCAGAGATTACCGGGGCCGAAAGTAATACCGGCTCCGTTAGTTACCAAAAGGACAGGGTTCATGTCAGCCAATCAGTTCAGAGCTCGATACGTTAACGGGGTCTTGGAGCCAATGGAACCTCTGGAATTGGAAAGCGGCTCGGAGGTCATGGTGTCGATAGTACCCATCGATTCCGGTGTTGGGCTGCCTGGACATGCGTTTGGTTCCTGGCGGGGCTTGGTGGATGCGCCAGAACTCAAGAGACGGTTGTACGAGTCGCGGAGGCGACCTGCATTCGTCACAACCTGACCCTACTGTCGAACAATCGTAGGCACTTCGAGGCCATCGAGGGTCTGGAGATCATCTCTGCCTGAAGCCGGACTGCTACAGCTTCATCAGTCGTGTGAGGCGTTTGCGGCCCCGGCAGGGGCCGACTACCGCCATGTTCAACCGATCGGTGACGAGGTGGCCCTCGGCGACCCGCTTGAGGTCTGAACACGTCACCGCGTTGGCCCGCTCCACCACGTCGTCAACGGTGAGCACTTGGTCCAGCATAAGCTCCTGGCTGCCGGCCCAGCCGGATACGGAGCGCGTATCCTCCATCCGAAGCATCATGCGCCCGGCGACCAGCCGTTTGGCGCGCTCCAGCTCCTCTTCCGGGACTTCGTCCCTGACCGCCGCCACCTGTTCGAGGATGGTCGGTACGGCCTCATAGGTGTTCGACGGGTCAACGCCGGCTGATATTACGAACGCTCCGGTATCGCTGAAGTGAGTTACACTGCTGTGGACGTCGTAGGCCAGTCCCCGCTTTTCGCGAAGCTCTACGAAAAGCCTGCTGCTCATCCCCTCACCGAGTATCACGCTCAACAGATCGAGCGCGTAGATGTCCGGATGATTCAGGGCCAGGCCGGGGAGCGCTATCGACAGGTGAACTTGCTCCGTCTTACGGTATTCGAGTCTTAGCTGCGACTCCTGCTGGATACGGGTGACCGGCTCCGGATCGTCCGGGCAGACCTTCGACCAGTCGCGCGACAACTCCACCACCTCCGCGACGACCTCGCTGTGAGGGACATTGCCCGCAACGCTCACGACGATCTTGGAGGGAGTGTAGAACTCGGCCATGTGCCGCAGAAGCGCTTCCCGGGTGATACCATCCACCGACTCACTCGTGCCTCCGACGTCTCGACCCAGCGGGTGACCGGGCCACAGCATCTCGTCGATCAGAGAGTCCACCCGCGCGGTCGGGTAGTCGTGTATCATCGCCAACTCTTCGTGTATGACCTGGCGCTCCCGCTCGATGTCGTCGGTCTTGTAGAGGGAGTTGCGAATCATGTCGAACAGTAATTCAAGGCTGTCGGCGAAGTGCGGCTGGGCGACTCTGCACCAGTAAACAGTGAACTCCTGCTCGGTGCCGGCGTTGATGACGCCTCCGTGCTCCTCGACCGCGCCGCTTATCCGCACCGGGTCCGGGCGGCTGCGCGTACCCTTGAACACCATGTGTTCGATGAAGTGTGAGAGTCCGGCCTCGCAGTCGCTCTCGTACCGAGAGCCGACACCTACCAGCACCGAGATCGAAACCGACCGGGTATGAGGCATCTCGCAGGACACCACTCGCAAGCCATTGTCCAGCGTTGTTTTCTCGTATGGCAACGTGGGGATGCCGCTCATAGACATGACTGATTCTATGTCCATGTCGTAAAACGAGTCAAAGGCGGTTTGGGGTCACGATTTCAACATCCGCCGCATCCGCCCGCGCGCGCCTTCCCGCGGAGCAGATCGCCCACCATCGTGGATGATACACTGGCTGGCGCGGGAGTCACGAAACTGCTGTTGATTGAGTTTTGCACTTCCCTCGGATTGAGGTCCTGAGCTTAGCATTGCCCGTGACTAGATCGTACGCCACCGAGACGGTGGCTTCGGCACTTGCGGCCGAAGCCTGTTGCCGTCCTGAAGATTTTGCTGACGAAGGCGTACATCTCTCAGAATTGGCGTTTTGTCGGGGCATCAACCCCATGCGAAGGCGATTCCCACAACGTGAGGATAGTCTGGCAATCACGACCATGGGCAAGGGTGTAGTCGTGTCCGCGACTCGGAAGTGGATGCCGTGGGTTGCGGAGTTGTTCCGGGATGTGGAGCCTGATGAGGCGTTCAGCCTGGATCTTCTCAGCGAGGCGTCGAGGTGGGTGTCACGTTGCTCGTACCGACTGAATGGGCCGCTCCTCTACAATGTGACCTCCAGCCAAGACTTGCGGGCGCATGAGGCGCCGGCTGGATACACCGTCGAGGTTGGCGGCGTGGAGATGCTGGAGTCGCTGGACCAGGCGGACTGGCCAAATGCGATATCTCCCAGGGCGCCTGCCCAGGGCCGTTACGTCGCTGTCGCGGCGGTTGCGACGCAGCGCAAAGTGGTAGTCGGCGTGGCTACGGCCGGGGCCGACTCGGATACTCTCTGGCAGATAGGGATAGACGTTCAGCCAGAGCACAGAGGCAGGGGTCTGGGCGTCGTCCTGACATCCCAGGCGGCGCGCGCTGTTCTCCGCCAGGGGAGGGTGCCGTACTATGGGAGCGCGGTGGACAACATCGCGTCGAGGCGCACGGCCCAATCGGCGGGCTTCTACCCCTGTTGGGTCTCGGTCTTTACGACGGAGAGGTGAAGCAGAGCGGACGGCACATCCGGGCCGCATGTGCAGCGGCGCATCTCACTTGGTCGCCCTGATCGAGAACATCTGGGGAAACGAGTCGTTATGCTCCGGGAACCGCCACCACCCGTCGTCACTCTGCGCCATCACGGGGTAGGCCCGGTAGCCGCAGAACGGAAACTCTTGGAGGAACTCGATCCTGAGACCGGCATCGATCAGCGCGGTGACGATATCGCCGAGGTTGTGCTGCCACTCGTAGGCGGGACTCTCGATCAGCTGGGCGCCGGCGTAGCTTGGCTCGTTGCCCTCGAAGAACAGCTCTTCGTGGAAGTAGCTGTACGCCGGTCGCATGTCTCCTGACTCCGACGGCTCGAATGCGCCCATGAACGGATGGAACTCCACGATGTAGAACAGACCGCCCGGCTTGAGGTGGTTGTCGATAACCTCGGCCCACCTGCGGATGTCCGGCAGCCAGGTCAGGACTCCGTAAGACGTGAATACGATGTCGAACTGCTCATCGAGCACATCCGGCAGATCGTAGATGTTGGAACAGATGAATCTAACCTTCAGGTCCAGCTCGTCGTTCAGCGACCGCGCCACGTCGATTGCGACGTCAGACATGTCGATGCCGGTCGCCTCCGCGCCCAGGCGCGACCACGACATGGTGTCGAGACCGAAGTGGCACTGGAGGTGGAGGAGCGCCTTGCCGGATACGTCACCGATCTCACGAGTCTCGATGTCGGTGAGCGTGATCCGGCCCGACTTGAAACCCTCCACGTCGTAGAAGTCGGAGCCGACATGGACGGGTGTGCGCTCGTTCCAGTTGCCGCGGTTGACCCGGAGTCGTTCATCCATCACATGATTCCTGTGGAAGAGCGCGAACCGCCGGGTTTCAGCCGCCGGCTCTCGATTCGTATGCCCACGCGAGCGCTGGCAAATATGGTAACACTTCGAACTCGAAAGTCCCGTCTTCGGTCTCCCAGGGAACCTGTGTCAGTTTAGCAGGCGGCTATGACATGGACGGGCGGGTCTCAAACCCGACCCTATGCGGGTCTGCGGACGGGACGCTCGCGTTCCCAACTGGCGCCTACCAAACTGGTACAATTCCTCTCCGACCTTTACACTGATGTTCGCGGAATACGGAGGACCCGGACCATGCAAGCGGCTGCCCGAACGACCCACTCGATCATTGACGAGCTCCGGTGGAGAGGGCTGATTCACGTCACCGAGGACGGGCAGGAGCTATTTACCCCCGGACTGGATGAGCTTTTGGCCCGTGAGAGGATCACCGCATACATCGGCTTCGACCCCTCGGCGGACAGCCTGCACATAGGGAATCTCCTGGGGATAATGATGCTGGTCCGAATGCAGCGGCACGGTCACAGGCCGATCGCGATTGCGGGAGGCGGCACCGGTCTCATCGGCGATCCGGGGGGAAAGTCTCAGGAGCGCCCGCTGCTCACGCGGGAGGCGCTACAGGCGAATCTGGAGGGCATCAGGGCGCAGCTGGCGCGATTCCTGGACTTCGGCGCGCAGAACAACGCCGCGCTCCTGATAAACAACGCGGACTGGCTCGAACGGATAAACTCCATTGACTTCATGCGGGATGTCGGCAAGCACTTCAGCGTAAACTACATGCTCGCCAAAGAGTCCGTACAGAGCCGGCTGAGCGATGGGATCTCGTACACCGAGTTCAGCTACATGCTGTTGCAGGCCTACGACTACATGACGCTGTTCGACCGCTACGGCTGCGTTCTCCAGATGGGAGGAAGCGACCAGTGGGGCAACATCACCGCCGGCGTGGACCTGATTCGCCGAGCGCGAGGGTCGCAGGCACACGCGCTCGTCACTCCGCTAATCACCACGGCGTCCGGCGCCAAATTCGGGAAGACCGAGGCCGGGGCGGTATGGCTCGACGCGAACAAGACCTCGCCGTTCCAGTTTTACCAGTTCTGGCTGAACACCACGGACGCGGACGCCGTCCGGTTTCTGGGGTACTACACGCTGCTGACCCCGGACGAGATCAACGGATTCGGGGAAGAGGTGGCGACGCGGCCGGAGAAGCGTGAAGCTCAACAGCGCCTCGCCACGGAAGTCACCCGGATGACTCACGGGGAGTCAGGACTGCAAAAAGCGCAGGCCGCGACGAGCGTGCTGTTCGGGGGCGACATCTCCGGCCTGAGCGCCGATGAGCTTCTGGACATCTTTCAAGACGTCCCGTCATCGTCTCTGCCACGCGAAAGGTTCGAAGGGGGTGGAGTATCCCTGCGGGACCTCGTAGCGCTGGCGGGGCTGGCCTCTTCCCGTGGCGAAGCCCGGCGCCTCATACAGGGCGGCGGCATCGCGCTGAGCAACCGGCGGGTGTCGGACGCCAGGTACGGCGTCAAGCTCGATCATGCCGTGGACGGTCGGGTCGTCGTGCTCCGGCGCGGGGCCAGAGAGTATCGCCTGGTCAGACTTCAGGGATAGCCCTATTGGCTCGGCGCGATCTCGACACCGGCCCGCTCCTCCTGGACCATCGCCACGGCTCCCGCCGCCATCCGTCCGAAGCCCCGGTTCTGGCCGTCGATGTAGCGCTGCTGCGCAATGTTGGACATCTCCATCGGCACGCGCAGATCGCGGCCAAGCTGTGTCGCGAGGCCCACGTCCTTGGTGGCGAGGTCTAGCTGGAACCCCGGCTCGAAATTGCGCTTGAATATCCCGTTCGGGAAGCCGTGCATCGAGGTTGTGTTGCCCGAGCTCCCGGACACTGCGTCGTACAGAGTCCGGGCGTCCACGCCCCACTTGACGCCCATGCTGAAGGCCTCCGACAGCAGCACTCCCACACTCAGCCCGATCAGGTTGTTCACGATCTTGCAGACGGCTCCGGACCCCGGTCCGCCGCAGTACATGACCTTGTCCCCGATCAGGTCCAGCACCGGCTTGTAGAGGTCGTATGTCGCCCTGTCTCCGCCCACCATGACGCACAGCGTGGCGGCCTCCGCCCCGCCCGTGCCTCCGGAGACCGGCGCGTCGAGCACGTGTACTCCACCGGCTCCGGCCCTGGCGGCGATTCGCTGCATTGTGCCGGGGTCCGCTGTGCTCAGATCGAAGTATGCCGCGCCCCTCCGGGCGCCGCTCAGGAGACCTCCCTCTCCGGACGCTACTTCCTCCACGATCTGCGGTGTTGGCAGCGACGTGAACAGCACGTCGCGGTCCTCAGCGGCCTCGCGCGGGCTGTTGGCCCACACAGCGCCGAGAGAAGTGATCTCGTCCGCCGCGTCTCTCCGCGCGTCGTACACGCGCATATCGTGTCCTCCGTTCAGCACGTTGCGGGCCATGTGACGGCCCATGAATCCGACTCCTACGAACCCAACCTTCATGGTACGATGCCTCCATCTATATTCACTGTCGCCCCTGGGGGCCGCAGTTAAAATCATACAAGAAATTCACCGGGATCTCGGGCCCTCGGCTAGAATCATACAAGAACGGCGGAAGTAGCGGAGGCACTCTTGCATCGCCTGACCCGCTCGCGGCATCCAACTGTTATAAACTGTCTCCCCCCGACAGCTCCGTATGCTAGGGGTGGAGGTCTGCCCCGAAGTGCGTCCCAAACCCCGGTGAACGAAGGGTATGCCATGCTGAATCTGTCTGCCTCAACCAGACTTCTGAGTGTAATTTTCTTGGTGTCAGCCCTGGCCGTAATCGTGTTGGGCTGCTCGTCCGGCGGCGATGAGCCCGAATCCGGGACATCGGCGCCCGCGGCTCCGGCTCCGACGTCAGCGCCGCCAGCCGCTCCGGCAGCGACGGAACCGCCCGCTATGGTCGCTGCCGCGCCTACGCCGGAGCCTGAGCCGACGGCCACCCAGGTCGCCGCCACACCGACCGAAGCGCCGGAGCCAACACCGGAGCCAACGCCGGAGCCGGAGTTCTCCGCGGCGCCGGATCTGGTCATGACCGGCGGTTGGGTCAACTCCGAGCCGTTCACCCTGGAGGCCATGCAGGCAGAGGGCAAGGTCGTCCTGATAGACTTCTGGACCTACACCTGCATCAACTGCATCCGCACTCTCCCTTACATCAGGGAGTGGCACGATAAGTACGCGGACCACGGATTGGTAATCCTTGGGGTACACACTCCCGAGTTCGAGTTCGAGCACGACTACGACAACGTAGTTGAAGCGGTCGGCAAGTTCGGTCTGGAGTACCCGATTGTACAGGACAACGACTTCGGCACCTGGCGCGCGTTCAGTAATCGCTACTGGCCGGCCAAGTACCTGATCGACCATACCGGGCAGATTCGATACTCCCACTTCGGCGAGGGCGCCTACGACGAGACTGAACTCGAAATCAGGTCTCTGTTGTTGGAGGCCGGCTACGACATCGAGCACATATCCCCGGATACTGACCCCGGACCGATCATCTCCCCGAGTGCGAGCGCCCCGGGCAGAGATGTTGGCAACAGTCAGACGCGGGAGCTTTACGCGGGCTACGATCGAAACATCAGCACGTGGATGTCCCAGAGCGCTCCGCCTTACGTGGCGCACCCGGAATACTATGAAGCGTCGCACAAGCAGATAGAGTACACCGACCCGGGCGACCACTTGAACCACTTCCTATACCTTCAGGGGCTGTGGCTGAACACCGATGAGAGCCTCGTACACGCCCGCTCCACAGCAGACTTCGAGGACTACGTCGCCCTCAAGTTCTTCGGCACCAGCGTGAACGTGGTGATGTCTCCGGACACTGTCGAGGAGGACTACAACGTCAGGGTGTTCCTGGACGACGCGCCTGTCCCGGAGGATAGAGCGGGCAGAGACATCATGTACGACGACGTCGGCAACAGCTATGTCTCGGTGGACGAGTCGCGAATGTACTTTCTGGTGGACCAGAGCTTGTTCGAGGGAGGCGAGCTGCGGCTGACGTCGAACTCGCCCGGATTCGAGGTGTTCGCGTTCACTTTTGGCGCTTATGAGGGCGGAGAACCCGGCCGGGACTCTTAGTATGCGACTGCCTGTCTTTCTTGCAATGGCGCTTGCGATAGCGGCGTTGACCGCGCCGGCGTGTGCCGAGACCGAGGACCGGTCAACCGCGCCGGCGTCCGGCGCGACCGCACAGGTCTTGTCCGCGCCGCCACCCACACCTACTGAGCAAGCCCCGTCCGAGCCGGACGAGACCGGACCCGCTGTCACCGAGCTCGCGCTGATCAAGGGGCCGGTCTCCGAGGACGGACTCCAGGCGATATTCGCGACTCCAGACCTCGGGCCCGGACAGTACCGGGTCGCGTTCGCCCTGACCTCCAAGACCGGCCTCGTATCCGCGCCGTTCGCGACGGTCCAGTCGTTCCGCAATCCTCCACAGGACGGTCCACTCGACGATCCGGTGGAAACGGCCCTGGCGGTTTTCAGGCCGTTTCCTCTGGTACAGCGCGGGTTGTACGCGACCGAGATGACCTTTGACCGTTCCGGACCGTGGGCAATCCAGGCCAGCGTGCTGGGCGACGACGGGACGCCCAGGAGAGTCCAACTGTTCTTCGACGTTCCCGACCACCCGCAGGCTCCGGCTGTGGGCGCCCACGCCATTAGGAGCGTGAGCAAGACGATCGAGGATGTCGAGGGGTTGTCTCACCTTACGACAGGCTCGCTGCAGGACCCTGATCTGTACCGGATCACGATAGCAGACGCCGTGGACAGCGGGCTGCCCGCGGTGATTGTCATGGCCAGCCCGGCCTTCTGCACAAACGCGGTCTGCGGTCCGCAGGTGGAGGTGCTCCAGGAGCTCAAGGAGGAGTTCAGGGATCAGGCCCACTTCATCCACGTGGACCTTTACGATAACCCCCAGGAGATTCAGGGGGACCTCAACCGCGCGGTGATATCTCCGGTCGTGACCGAGTGGGGCCTGCCAAGCGCCGAGTGGTCATTCGTCATCGACAGGGAAGGGATTGTCGCCGGCCGATTCGAGGGGTTCACGACCCTCGACGAGCTCCGTCAAACGCTGGAGCGGGTACTGGACTCCTGACGTCGTGGCATTGGCGACCGGATATGGCACGCTGATCGGCGCGTCAGATGTCCGAGCCTCTGAACGCGGCCACTTCCACGAAGCCCTGGGCCTGTTCATCCCAGTCGAACAGCCTGGCCTCGACGACCCTGTCCGCGTCGATCCCCACCACGAGCTGCTGGACCGGATAGACGGGGACGTCGTCCCAGGCGGCCACCCGCCGGTCGGTCTCCGAGAAGTACGCCCGCCCGTTCGGATGTGAGTGGTAGATCACGCGGGGATGCGCGGGACTGTCCGTGTCGTCGAAACTCCGGTTCAGCTCCAGCAGGTCCTGGCCGTCTATGACGTAGGCGGTCTCGGCGCTCCTGTCGGGCGCTGTCGGGTGTGAGGCCGGGTTGTAGGCGTTGGCCGCCCGCCTGACTCCCACGACCGCGCCGGCGTCGCGCGGCCCGGTCAGCCATCCGCAGCACTCTCTTGGGAACTCCTCCCTGGCGTGGCGGTACACTTCCGCCAGTATCTCGTCGGAAATCTTTACCGGTGCGTCCAAACCGACCCTCCATGCGATGTACTATCGAGCGTGGGGCGCAACGCTCTCACTCTTCGACAACGTAGCTGAACGCCACCGGGCCGATGACCAGGAATACGCAGTCGAACACCAGCAGGAACGGAATCCACAGAGTCAGCTGCTCAGCGCCGTCTCCGCGAATGACCGCCCCGGTCGCCTCTACCGCGGCTATTATCACAGGTACGACCACCGGAAGGAACAGCACCGGCAGCATCACCTCGCGCGATCGTGTGCTGACCGCCATCGCGCTGAACACCGTGCCGACCGCGGCTACCGCAACCGTGGCCAGCAGCAAGACCGGAATGAGTCCGGGCAGCAGAAGCGGAAGGTTGAACATAACCGCAAACGCCGGGTAGATGATGGCCTCGACCACAGTCATGAACAACAGGTTTCCCAGAAACTTGCCGAAATATATGGCGTCTCTGCCGACCGGCGCCAGCATCAGCCCGTACAGGTTGCCCCTGTCCTGCTCGACACCGAACGACCTGTTCAGTCCCAACACGCCGCCGAACGTGAACGATACCCACAGGATGCCGGGAGCGACCGCCGCGACGTTCTTTGGGGTCGGGTCGATCGCGAAGTTGAACACTATGATAACCAGCAGTCCGAAGACCAGCATGGAGACCAGGATGTCCTTGGTGCGGAGCTCCAGCAGCAGGTCCTTCGCCAGGATGCCGAAGACGGCGCCGAAGTAGCTCCTCATCGGGGCGTGCCCGTGTGGCGCAGGTAGGCGTCGTGAGCGGCATCGGTGTCGCCCTGCGCGGACTGTAGATTGTCGTACGCAATGCGGCCTTCAGACAGAACGACGATCCTGTCGCCGAGCGCGACCGCCCGGTCGAGGTTGTGGGTCGTCATGATGATCGTGCGACGCGGGTCGGCGCGGTCCGAGAGCGCCGCATCCAACAGCGCCAGCGCCTCGTGGTCCAGACCGCTCTCAGGCTCGTCCAGCAGCAGCAGCGGCGGATCGTGGAGCAGCGCGCGGGCGATGCTGAATCGCTTCTTCATGCCGTGGGACATGGCTCCGACCTTCTGGTCCGCTCGGGCGGTCATTCCCATCAGAGCGGTCACGCGCGCAACCCGTTCGTCGCGCTGATCGAGTCCGAACATACGACAGAAAAACCGCAGATTCTCACGGCCTGTCAGGTCGTCGTACAGCAGCGGGTCGTGCGCCACGACACCGACCAGGCGGCGGATGCGCGCTCCGGCTCGATCGGGTCTCAGCCCAGCGACCGCTATCTGGCCGGAGTCACACCTGGTAAGCGTCGCCAGCGCCTTGATGAGCGTGGTCTTGCCGGAGCCGTTCGGTCCCACCAGGCTGAGCGCCTGTCCCCACGGCACGTCCAGGTCTATCCCCCTCAGCACCGGAGTTCGCCCGAAGGCCTTGGTCACCCCCCGAAGCTGGACGGCGTACTGTGTATTCTCGCTGCCCGTCATTTGGGCTGCCTTTCCCTGGTTTCGGCGCTTATGTAGTATAAGGGACACCATCCTAAGGACCTGAAGGGAACACGATGGCAACTATCGAGCAGCTCCAGCAGCAGTACGAGAGTCTGAACGACCTCACCCGTCAGCCCAAGACCGAGGAGGATATCGACTCCGGCTGTCTGCTGGCGTTCGACTACGACTACCCCGACAGCGGCGCCGAGGTCGTAATCGACACCGACGAGTTCACCGCCGTCTGCCCGTGGACGAACCTTCCGGACTTCGGGACGCTTACGGTATCCTACGTGCCCGACCGACTGTGTATCGAATTGAAGTCGCTCAAATACTACCTGCTGAGCTACGACGGCGTCGGCGTAGTCCAGGAGCACGCGGCCAACCGGGTCCTGAACGACCTGGTCGCTCTGAGCCGCCCGCACAGGATGACCGTCTCGCTCGACTACAAGGTGCGTGGCGGCCTGCATACGACCGTCAGCGTGAGCTACGAGCGCCCCGGAGCTTGACGGGCTTGGCACAAGAATAAGATAATATGTTCTGAATCCGATCTTAGGACGAACTCCATGACACGCTCGCCGTCTCAGCTATACTTGGACTCAGATTACACAAACGCCGAGGGCGGCTCCCCCATCGGCGCAATCAAGAGACCCAGCCGCAAGATCATCGCTTTTGGATGGTACGGCGGAAAGTTTAGCCATCTGGACTGGATACTTCCGCTGCTGCCGAAGGCCCATCACTACTGTGAGCCGTTCGGCGGCTCTGGCGCTGTCCTGCTCAATCGGCCGCCGTCGCCGGTCGAGACGTACAATGACCTCGACGGGGAGGTGGTGAACTTCTTCAGGGTACTCCGAGAGCAGAGAGACGAACTGATCGAGATGATCGCGTTCACGCCCTTCTCGCGGGAGGAGTATTACTTCGCGATTTCCGGTCAGGACGACGAGATTTCACAGCTTGAAAGGGCACGACGGTTTTTCATCCGAGCGAGGCAGGCCCGCACCGGGCTGGCGCAAACTGCCACGCTGGGAAGATGGGCGAACTGCAAGAACACCAGCCGTGCCGGGATGTCCGGCGTCGTGTCCAGATGGCTCGGAAGTGTCGAATCACTTCCTGAAATCGCGCTCAGGCTGCTGCGAGTGCAGATCGAAAACCGGCCAGCCGCCGACGTAATCAGACTGTATGACGATAACAATACACTCTTCTACTGTGACCCTCCGTATCCGCACAGCGCCAGAGGCGACAGCAGGGCCTATGGGTACGAGTTGAGCGACGAGGAACACATGGAGCTCGCCGAGCAGTTGCGGCAGGCCAAGGGCAAGGTTGCCTTATCAGGCTACCGCTGTGACCTCCTTGACACACTATACTCGGACTGGAACCTACGTCTCGCGCCCGTCAAGCAGTCACACGCGATCAAGAAGATGAGACAGGAAGCCCTCTGGACCAACTACTAGTAGATCGAAATCTTTGAAATGACGGGCAGTAATGGAGGGTTGGATTTACGTTCTACAAGGACAGGGCGGGTTGCAAACCCGCCCCTACCAAGTCATGGTCTCGTTACCCTTCAATACTAGGGTGTTGAACCATTAGGCGTCCGAAATGCCCATAGAACTGCCCGATACCCCCGTCGCCGTGAAGGTCGCCTGGAATGAGAACATCGATCGGATAGTCAGCCATCAGTAGATCGGGGGTCGTTGCCGGGCGATAAGGTCAAGTCTGTGCGACATACTCACTCAGACATCCTTCACTGATGGCGCGCAATAACGGGAACGCCCCGACTCACCGGCGCTCACCGCATCTCGGGTGGCCACTCCGGCCCTACTGCGCTGTGATACCCCCGTCGATCACCAGCTCGCTGCCGGTCATGTACGAAGACTCGTCCGACGCCAGGAACAGCACCCCGTTAGCCACATCTTCTGACCGCCCCAGCCTGCGCATGGGAACACGCGCCATCCACGACCGCTGACCCTCCTCGGTGTCCAGCGAGTCCCTCGTCATGTCCGTGTAGATGATCCCCGGGTGGACCGAGTTGCACCGGATGTTCTTGGTCGCGTACTGCACCGCGGTTGACTTCGTCAGCAGCCTCACCGCGCCCTTGGTCGCACTGTAGGCAGTCGACGTCGGGCTGCCCTGCAACCCGGCTACCGATGAGATGTTGATTATCGACCCCCCGCCCGCGTCCCTCATCGCCGGAATCGCCACCTTCGTCCCCAGGAAAACCCCCTTGCCGTTGATGTCCATGATCCGGTCCCAGTCCTCACCGGTCGTCTCCTCGACCGACTTGCGGATCAGGATCCCCGCGTTGTTTACTAGGATGTCCAGCTTGCCGTAGCTCTCTACCGCTGTCCGCACTGCGCTATCCCAGTCCGACTCGCTCGTCACGTCCAGATGGACGTACGTGGCGTCGCCGCCGGCCTCGGCGATCTCCGCCTCGACCTGCCTGCCCTCCTCGTCCAGGATGTCCCCGATAACCACCTTCGCGCCCTCACTCGCAAACAGCCTCGCCTCAACTGCGCCCTGCCCGCGAGCGCCTCCACTGATCAACGCGACCTTTCCTTCGAGCCTCATATTCAGCCTCCTCCGTTCGCTTCAGCCGTTAGAATTCCGGTATAGCAATTGTACGCCATTCGCCCCCATGGCTCACTCTGCCCAGGCCGCCAGACGACCAGGCTCTTTCGATTATCTGAGAGAAGAGCCTGTTTATAGGTGCTGTGTCAATTTGGCAGGCAGCTACGACATGGACGGGCGGTTCGCCCGCGCTCCCAACCGGTGCCTACTAATCTGACACAGGCTCCTGTTTATATCAGCGCTGGTTACCGCCGCCGATTGAATATACAATAGCGCCGCTCACATTTGGCAGGGGGTTGGTGTGCCGAAGATACTGGTCACGGGAGCCGCCGGGCAGATCGGCTCGGAGCTCGTTCCCGCGCTGCGCGCGCGGTACGGAGGCGATCACGTTATCGCGGCCGGACACCGGACTCCGCTGCCGGATGACGTGCGCGATGGTGGGCCGTCCATCACCCTTGACGTGACCGTCCAGGCCGACGTCGAGGCGGCCATCCGTGTGAAAACGACGTCGACGTCATCTACCACATGGGGTCCATCCTGTCCGCCCTCGCCGAGGCCAACCGGCAGACCGCGCACGCGGTCAACGTCAACGGGCTGTACAACGTGCTCGAAGCCGCGCTTTCGACCGGAGTCCGTCAGGTGAACGTGCCCAGCTCAATTGCCGCCTTCGGGCCGGACACGCCACCCGTCGACACGCCCAACGAGACGCTCCAGCGTCCCAACACCCTCTACGGGATCTCAAAGGTCTTTGGAGAGTTGTTGGGCAACTACTACTCTGGCAAATTGGGGCTGGACGTCCGCGGACTCCGGCTGCCGGGTATCATCAGCTGGAAGACGGAGCCGACCGCCGGCACCACGGACTACGCCGTAGCGATCTTCTACGGCGCGCTCAGGGAGGGCAGGTACACCTGCTATCTGCGACCTGACACCAGGCTGCCGATGATGTACATGCCTGACTGCATCAAGGCGATCATTGATCTCGCGGAGGGGGACACCACCAAGCTGACGCATCACGCTGACTTCAACGTGACCGCCGTCAGCTTCACGCCCTCCGAGATCGCATCCGCGATACAGCGCCGGATGCCGCACTTCCAAATCGACTACGATATAGACACGCTCCGCCAGGGCATCGCGGACTCCTGGCCCGATTCGCTGGACGACTCAGTCGCGCGTGCCGAGTGGGGGTGGAGTCATGCGTACGATCTCGATGCGATGGTGGATGACATGCTCGAAAATCTCTCGGTGAAGCTGGAAACGGGACCCGGCTGACAACATATGTAGGAGGCTGTCAAATGAGACTGGAAGGCAAGGTAGCGCTGATTACGGGTGGCGCCAGAGGCATGGGCGCGGCTGAGGCCAAGATGTTCTCCAGAGAGGGCGCGAAGGTCGTGATCTGCGACGTTCTGGAAGCGGACGGCCAACAGACCGAGGCCGAGATCAACGAGACAGGGGGCGACGCGATTTTCGTCAAGTTGGACGTCACCCAGCAGTCAGAGTGGGACGCCGCGATCAGCAGGACGGTCGAGCAGTTCGGCAAGCTGGACATTATAGTCAACAACGCCGGGGTCGCGAGCAACTTGTCGATCGAGGAGACGACCATCGAGGAGTGGGATCGTGTGATGGACATCAACGCCAAGGGGGTCTTCCTGGGCACGAAGGCTGCCATCACGCAGATGAAGAGTCAGGGAACAGGTGGCTCGGTCATCAACATCTCGTCGATCAGCGGCAACGTCGGTCAGGATGGTGTGGCCGCAGCCTACAACTCTTCGAAGGGCGCGGTGCGCATCTTCTCGAAGTCGGCGGCGATCCAACACGCGAAGGACGGAATCCGCGTCAACACCATCCACCCCGGTCCTATCCAGACGCCAATGACCCAGGCCGGATGGGAGAACGCGGAGCGAGTCGGCGACTTTTTTGTACAGCAAAGCACGCCGATGGGCCGGTACGGCAAGCCTGAAGAGGTTGCCAACGGCGCGCTGTTCCTGGCATCGGACGAGTCATCCTACGTGACTGGCGCCGAGCTCGTGATCGACGGAGGCTACACGGCGCAGTAGGCAGTCGCTCCGCAGGCTGGAACCCTTGAACACAGTCACGCAGATCACGCTCGGCGAGCTGATTGATCGGTACTCCGCGATCCTGTTCGACGCCTACGGTGTGTTGGCGGGCTCCGAGTACGTCGCTCCCGAGGCTCCGGCGGCCATCGACAGGCTCAACTCACTGGGCAAGCCGTACTTCGTCCTGACCAACGATGCGTCCACCCTCCCGGAAACCAGGGCGCGTCGCTACGCCTCCATGGGGCTGTCGATAGATCCAGGTCGGATCATCACCTCCGGGACATTGCTGCCCCGGTACTTCGAGGAAAACGGCCTGACCGGCCTGGCCTGCGCGGTGCTCGGCACGGAGGACAGCGCGCGCTACGTCGAGCTGGCGGGTGGGACAATCGTTTCCGCATTTGACGAATTCGACGTGCTCGTGATCGGGGACCAGAGCGGGTTTCCGTTCTTGGAAACGGCGGACGTCGTGCTTAGCTCCCTGATCCGCAGGATCGACGCCGGCTGTCCCATCCGGATGGTACTCCCCAATCCGGACATCATCTACCCGGAAGGGGCGGGTTTCGGCTTTGCGAGCGGAACGGTCGCGCAGATGTTCGAGGCCGCGCTTGCGCTGCGCTATCCGGACCGTCCGGATCTCAGGTTCACCCGTCTCGGCAAGCCGCACAGGGCCATGTTCGAGGAGGCGAGCCGCCGCAGCGGGACCAACGACATGGTGATGATCGGGGACACGCCGGACACTGACATCAGGGGCGCGAACGACTTTGGGATCGCCTCAGCCCTGATCGGCACCGGTGTTGCGACATATGAGCTGAGCCACCTGTCACAGAGAGACACACCCACATACCGGATGCGCGATCTGGCGCTGTGAACCCCATGCCGGCCGGTGCTCGGCGCCGGCGGGTGTCTAGCTTCGCGCCGGCTCCTCGATCTCCATCGGGTTGTAGCAGGCCAGCATGTGGCTGGCCTCGACCTCTCTGAGCGCGGGCCGCGGACTGGTGCGGCACTCGACGGTGGCCTTGGAGCACCTGTGAAGGAATGGGCACTGGTCCGGAGGATCTAGCATCGGCGGCGGCGCGCCGGACATCGGTCTCAGCTTCTGGTCTGCCGCATCGAGCCGGGGGAGCGACTGGAACAGTCCCCAGGTGTAGGGGTGCATCGGCCTCCGGTACAGCGCCGCGGTCTTCGCGAACTCCACCACGTAGCCGCCGTACATCACGGCCACCTGCTCCGCCATCTGCGCGATCACGCCGAGGTCGTGGGTGATCAGCAAGATGGCTGTCTGGCTCTCCTGTCGCAGGATCCGCAGGCGCTGGAGAATCTCTGCCTGCAGCGTGACGTCCAGATTGGATGTGGGCTCGTCCGCGATGAGCACTCTGGGCTTGAGCGCGACGCCGATCGCCAGCATGACACGCTGCGCCATCCCGCCGCTCAGCTGGAACGGATATCGTCCGAGCATCTTCCGGGCATCGGGGATGCCCATGTTGGCCAGAAGCTCCGTCGTCATGCTCTGGGCTTGGCGCTTGCTCATGCTGGTGTGCTCCAGCATCAGCTCTTCGACCTGTTTGCCGATGGTAATGACGGGGTTCAGCGCGGAGGCCGCGTCCTGGAATATCAGGGATACCTCCTGCCCCCTGATGTGGCGAAGCTGGTTGTCGCTTAGCTGCAGCAGGTCACGACCGTCGTAGATGATCTGTCCGCCGACTATCCGGCCCGGGAATGGGACCAGCCGGAGGATGGAAAGCGCGGTCATGGTCTTCCCGGAACCGCTCTCGCCCACCACGCCCAGGACGCTGTCGGCTTCGAGTGACATCGAAACGCCGTTGACAGCCTTGACTATCCCTTCGCTTGTAGGGATGTAGGTATGCAGGTCCCGGATTTCCAGGATCGGAGCCACAGCGGAAACTGACCTCTTCGGGTTATGACTAATGATACCCCAAACCGGCGGCGCGGAACGCCCCGATGTGCGGGTAGAACGGGGGCTGTCACTAGCCTTGCCCTAGCCTGATGAGACGTTCGCTCCAATCGGATCGGGAGCGGAGTCCACCGGGATTCGGGTCTCGTCGAGCACGACCGCTCTGAAACGGCCGGCGCGCAGCTCGGTAATCAGGTCGTCCAGGCAGGTGATCCGTCGCTGGAACTCCGTGGCAAAGCTGCCGAGGTCTTCCAGGTTGTGCGCGTCGCTCGCGCCGGTGCCCGGCAGGTCGAACCACTTCGCCATCTCGTGGCTGAATGCGTTCTCATCCGGCAAGCCCCTGCCGTTCATGACCTCGACGGCGTCAACCATGTCGAACACGCGATTGCGCGCCGCCCGTTCGATCATCTCGTGGTACGCCGCCCGGCTGGTGTCGGCTCCCTTGCGGTAGGTCCGCCGGTACGGATGCGCCACGACCATGGCGCCGTCCTCGCGGTCGAGCTTGTCCTTGACGAACCCGGCCCTGTGCATCCCGAAGATATACTGCCGCAGACCATAGACGAGCAGGTGGCCCTCCTCGGTCGTCACCTCACACCCAGGAAGAACCAGGAAGTCGTGTCGCCGGGACAGGTCCTCGACCTCCCTGTGGTCCCAGAACCCGTCGTGATCGGTAATACAGACACCGTCCAGGCCGATCCGCTTGGCCTCCTCGACGAGCTCGTCAGCATCGATGAAGCTGTCAACGGAGGTCGGGTATGTGTGCGTGTGGATGTCGATTATCAACTGGGCTTCGACGGACTCCGGCTCAGAGGTCGATAGTAGAGTCTGGCAGTCACCGGCATGTAAGTCAAGACACTGACGAAACTCGACTCGATACCCTGATTGAAGGAGGTTCAGGAATGGCTGCCGCGGCGAGCGTCGCAGAGGCCGGGGTCGCCTGCCCGAGCCGATGCTCAGGACGCATGACTCTGTCGTGCGTTTCTGGGGAAGCATGAAAACTCTGGTGGGTATCTATGCGGTGACAGTATGTGGACACCTCTCTATCCCATACCCTCTGCACCGCTGCCCACTACTTTTGTGATACTTCCGTTTCTGGGCAAGATTTGACACACTCGACCTGCTGTTGTATGATGAAGACGGTCGGTAGGGCTGCGAGCTTGGCCCGTGTGGAGTATTCCCGCCGACTTTTTTGTTAGCTCATGTATGTCCTGTACCTAGACGAATCCGGCACCCATGCCGAGGCCAGCTACTTTGTGTTAGCTGGCCTCGCCGTTTTCGAGCGGGAGATTTACTGGTACGGACAGGATCTGGAAGACCTTCAGTCACAGTACTTTCCCAACGAAGTCGGCCCGATTCACTTCCACGCTTCCCGTCTCCGAGTAAGGCGCGGATCTCATGTAGAACCGCCTTGGGATCAATTGACCAATCAGCAGCGGATCGACCTCAAGAACCGAATCTATGATGTTATCCGCAATCGCAGAGGCGTGCTCTTCGCATGTGCGGTCGAGAAGGAGTTCGCAGCGAAACGAAACGAAGACCCTTACGAGCGTGCATTTGAAGACATCGTCAGCCGTTTCGATCTGTTCATGACCAGAATCAATGCCCAGTCGGTTCAGGAAGGTAGAGAAGAGCAGAGGGGGATGATCGTACAGGCGGAGTCAAACTATCAGAAGACGATCGGGATACTCGCTCTGCGACTACAGCGATTGGGTACCCGATGGGGCACATTGCACAACGTCACGGATATCCCTCTCTTTGCCCCAGCCAAAGATATGCGGATGCTTCAATACGCAGACTTCAGCGCCAACGCAGTCTACGGCAGATACCACTCTGGCCTTATCGGTGACTTCGATCGTATAGCTCCGAAGTTTGATCAAAAGAATGGCGTGGTACATGGCCTAGCGCATCTGACTACAGACGCAATCTGCGCATGTACCGCGTGCGTCAGCAGACAGGGGCGCTGACGAACAGCTCTTTCGGTCCCCCATTCCCCGACAGTCTTTACCCCCTACCTTTACTCACCACCCCTGCGATGCCTGATTCTTGTTCCCTAAAGATGAGTTGAATTATATCAACTTCATTGCTATGTTTAATATAGCAATACTGATTGACATATCTCGATTCAAGAGGACGTAATCATGGTACTACGCCCGGACAACTTCACCGAACAGGCGCAGCAGGTCATCAGAGAGTCCCAGGAGATGGTCCGGCGCTACCGTCACGGCCAGTGGGATGCCGAGCACATCCTCATGGCCCTGCTGGAGCAGGAGCAGGGAGTCCCGCCCGACCTGCTTGCCGAGCTTGGCGTGCCGAGGGACGCCATGCGCGCCAGGCTCCACGCGATCCTGGATGGAGCTTCCAAGCTGGCGCGCGAGTCCAACCAGGTCTTCATGACGCCGCGAGCCGAGGGGACGCTGACGCGGGCCAAGGCCGAGGCTGATCGCCTCGGCGATGACTTCATCAGCTCCGAGCACCTGCTGATCGCGCTCACCCAGGAGCAGCAGGGTCCGGTGGCGCAGGTGCTCAAGGAGTACGGCGTAGAGACCGAGAGAGTGTACCAGGCGTTGCAGACTGTGCGCGGCAGCCACCGCGTCACCGACCAGCGCGCCGAGAGCCGCTACCGCTCCCTCGACCGGTTCAGCATCGATCTCACCCAGCTTGCGCGGGATGGCCGCCTCGATCCCGTGATCGGACGTGAGGTGGAGGTATCCCGCGTGATGCAGACGCTTATCCGCCGCACCAAGAACAACCCCGTCCTCATCGGCGGAGCGGGAGTCGGCAAGACGGCCATAGTCGAGGGACTCGCGCAGTGCATCGTCACCGACAACGCGCCACAGGAGCTGCGCGGCCGCAGCGTCCTCGCGCTCGACATGGGGGCCATGGTCGCGGGGGCCAAGTTCAGGGGCGAGTTCGAGGAGCGTCTGAAGGCCGTCATGGACGAGATCAGGCAGGCCGACGGCGAGATCATCCTGTTCATTGACGAGCTGCACAACGTTGTCGGCGCGGGCGCTGCCGAGGGCGCCATCGACGCTTCCAACATGATGAAACCCGCGCTCGCCCGCGGCGAGCTACAGGCGATCGGCGCGACCACCGAGGACGAGTACCGGCGGCACATCGAGAGGGACGCCGCGCTCGAACGGCGCTTTCAGCCGGTGCTCGTGGAGGAGCCGGAGCCGGACGTGGCGCTCGAAATGCTCGCGGCGCTCCGGCCCAAGTATGAGGCTCACCACAAGGTCAGGATCGAGGACGAGGCCCTCGAGGCCGCGGTCCGGCTCAGCCAGCGCTACATCTCCGACCGCCTTCTCCCGGACAAGGCCGTCGATCTCATCGACGAGGCGGCCGCTCGGCTGCGCATCAGGTCGCAGTCCAAGCCGTCCGAGCTCATCGATCTCGAAACGCGAATCCAACGCCTGGCCGATGAGGAGGTCGCGGCATCCCAGCGCGCCGAGTACGAGCGCGCCGCCGAGCTCCGCACGGACAGACTGAAGCTCGAAGGGGAGCGGGAGGCGTTGTCGTCAAAGGCGCTGGACGACGAAACGGCTGATGTCGTGACCGCGCAGCAGGTCGGGAGTCTCATCGCCACGTGGACCGGCATCCCGGCGGACAGACTGTTGGAGACGGAGGCGGATAAACTCCTGCGCATGGAGGACCGGCTCCACGACCGGGTCATAGGGCAGCGCCGGGCCACCGGGGCGATATCGGACTCGGTCCGCCGCGCCCGCGCCGGGCTCAAAGACCCCAATCGGCCGATCGGCAGCTTCATATTCCTCGGCCCGACCGGCGTCGGCAAGACCGCGCTCGCCCGCGCGCTCGCCGAGTTCCTGTTCGATGACGAGCAGAACATGGTCAGGGTGGACATGTCCGAGTACATGGAGAAGCACACGGTATCCAGGCTGGTGGGCGCTCCTCCGGGCTACATCGGCTACGACGAGGGCGGACAGTTGACGGAGGCCGTCCGCAGGCGTCCGTTCAGGGTGGTCCTGTTCGACGAGATCGAAAAGGCCCATCCGGACGTATTCAACATCCTCCTCCAGATACTCGAGGACGGACGGCTCACCGACGGGCACGGCAGGACCGTTGACTTCCGCAACACGCTGATAATCATGACCAGCAACCTCGGAACGGGTGCGGCGTCCCGCGAGTCTGTCGGGTTCCTGCGTGATTCGGACTCGATCGGCGCCGAGCAGCGCTCCAGGCGAGTCGCCGTGATTGACGAGGCGCTGAAGAGGGCGTTCAGGCCCGAGTTCCTCAACCGCATCGACGAGATCATAGTGTTCGATCCGTTGACCGAGGAGGAGATCCGCCAGGTGGTGGACATCAGCGTGGCTGAGGTGGCTGAGCGGCTCGCCGCTCACGGCGTAACGATCGAGCTGACCGACGCCGCCCGGGACTGGCTGGCGCGCGAGGGATACGACAGGATGTACGGCGCGCGGCCACTGAGAAGGGCAATCCAGAGGTTCGTCGAGAACCCGCTGTCGCGCATGATCCTCGCGGGCGAGTTCACCGAGGGCGACCACATCATCGCCGACACCGGCGAGTCAGGCCTGGCCTTCGCCAACTCCAGACAGCCCGAACCCGTGCTCGCGGGGGTGTAGCGAAAGAAGTGTCTCCTTCCTTGCCCTACACCTCGCCTGCACCCCACCGGCGGCCAATGCTGAATCTACCCGGCGAGTCCAGAGACGCGATCATAGGGGGCGCGCGAGTCCGCTACGTCGAAGCCGGGCATGGGTCGCCTGTTCTGATGATACATGGGCTGGGCGGTTCGTCCGTTACGTGGAAAGACAACATCGCCGCGCTCGCCGAACACCACCGGGTGTACGCGGTGGACATTCCCGGACACGGCGACTCCGAGGTTGCCGACGTCTCCTACGATGTGGACTCGATGGTGGAGTTCGTGGGCGGTCTGATCGAGGCGCTGGGACATAAGCGGATCGCTTTGGTCGGCAACTCCTCCGGTGGTGGGCTGTGTCTTCTGACCGCGCTCGAACTTCCCGGCGTCGTGTCGAAGCTGGTGTTGTCGGCAAGTGGCGGGCTGGGCCGCGACATCTCCATGTTCCTCAGGCTCGCGTCGCTGCCGCGCGTGGGCGAGTTCATGGTCGACGGTCCTCTGGACCCCACGCGCATCATGCTGCGGAGGACGTTCTACGACCGGCGCTTAGTGACCACAGAGCTTCTCGACGAGATCCGTCGGATCAGGGCGCTGCCGGGTAGAAGTGAGTCGGCCCTGCGGCTCATTCGGGCACACATCGGATTGTGGGGCGTCCGCCGCCGGTCGATAGTCTTGCGCAGACTTCGCCGGCTCGATGCCCCCACGCTGATCTTCTGGGGCGCAGACGACCGGGTAATTCCGGTCAGGCATGCCTACCGGGCGGCCCGCTCGATTCCGCACTCCGATCTACACGTCTTCGGCAACTGTGGACACTGGCCGCATATGGAGCGCGCGGACGACTTCAACAGGTTGACGCTGGAGTTCCTGTCTCGCTGAGCCGCTGAGAAAACGTCCCGGTTCAGGTGAGGGCCTCCTGAGCGCGGCCCGGCAGATCTCGGACTACGATTCCAGGTCGTCCATTATCATGCGCGCAACCTGACGGCCCATGCGGACGCTGTAGTTCGTGCCCCTGTCCTCGGGATAGATCTGCGTCGTGTTGGCCAGATAGACCCCCGCGAATGGCGTGCGGTGGTCGGGGATGTGCCGCGAGTAGTTGACGCCGATTACGGGCTGAGCGCCATCTACGCGATGGTGGTAGCTCGTCTCGATCCAGTCGAGGTCGAATTCAGGGTTCACCTTCTTCAGGTGCGGCAGGTACTCGTCCAACAGATCTTCATGGCTCATGCCGTACAGCGGGTTGTCGGTCGTGAGGTAGTTGGAGAGGTACACTATGTGCCGGCCGCCGTAGTGCTCCGGCCCGATCAGGTTGGTGTGCTCGATGACGCCCACGAACGGGATGGACCTGTCCGCCACGTTGAGCCAGTACACGTGCGACAGCGGCCTGCGCAGCACCAGTACGATCAGGACGGCCGACATGTACCGCGCCCTGTCAAGTCTGGACTGGTATTCCTCCGGAAGCGGCGGCATAAGTCTGGTGAAGACCGGGGACGGCGTTGTTGCCAGCACCGCGTCGAAGGACTCCTCGGTTGGCTCGGCGTCTCCGAGCCGGACCTCCAACCCCGAAGTCCGTCCATCATCCACCAGGATGCGGTTGACCGACGCGGAGGTGTGTACCTCCCCGCCCAGCTCCCGGATGCGGTCCGCGAGCCTGTCGAACACCATCCCGAAGCTGCCCATAGGGTAGCCCAGCTTCTCGCGGACCATGCTCTTGTCCCTTGACTTTACTCTGGTGTTGATCTTCCCCCAGACCCAGGCCATCGAGACCTGGTCATGGTATCGCTCGCCGAACTTGCCTCGGAGCATCGGCCCCCAGAAGCCGTCGTACACGCTCTGCCCCCCGTGACGCCGGAGCCACTCCGCGGCGGTGACGCCTTCGTACTTGCGCCAGTCCTTCTGCCTCTGGAGATACAGGGTCATCAGGCCCAGGCGGAAGCGCGACGACAGGCTGAGCGGCTTGAACCTGAGCAGGTCCAGAGGCGTCACGAAGTCGTAGATCCGGCCCCCGTTCAGGGTGCCGACGGTCGAGTCGATCCAGCGGATCGTGTGGCCCAGTCCGATCTCTTCGACCAGATCGACGATGTCGGTATCGGACGTAAACCAGTGGTGGTACCCGCGTTCGAGGCGCTGACCTCCGACGTCGAACGTCGACGCGTGGCCGCCGATGAACGGAGCGCGCTCATAGGCTATCGCCTGGTGTCCGGCCCTCAGAATGTCGTACGCGGCGGGAAGTCCCGTGGCCCCGGCCCCGATGATGCCTACCCGCATGACAGCTCCCCGATCTGCGGAGGTTCAGTCCAGAGATTCTTCACTATGCTACCCTCCGTTCATAACGACGGTGCGGCGCTACCCCTGCCCTGTTGACGGTGATGCGACCTCATCCCGGCGGCCCGCTCTGGAGAGCCTGCCGAAGGAGATGTGGTTCGCCCACAGAAACAGCTGGCCGAGTACGATCATCGGCAGCAGGATCGCGGCGTGGACTACCACCGCGAATCCCGCGGCCACGGACCTGTCCACGGATGCGGGCGGCCACAGCACCAGTGTCTCCCGGGCTATTAGCTCGAACAGCCCGATTCCGCCCGGCGCTGCCGGGATCGAGCTGCCGATGTTGGTGATCGCGGTCACCATAATCATCGTCACGGCCATCGGACCGGCCCCCGAATGTGCCTCGTCGATCCCGAACGGGAAACCCATGATGAAGAAGACCGCCGCCTCGGTCAGCCAGATCGGCAGCGACAGCGCGAACAGGAGCGCTAACATCCTCGGACTGCGGAGCGGATACAGGCCCTGTAGAAGCATTCCGATGACTGAGCCGAGCATGGATTGCAGCCTGGATGGCAAGGGCCGCGCCAGCCACATCGCCGCGGACCGAGTTCCGGATGGATAGACCGCGAACAGCACCAGCGCGCCGAATGCGCCCAGGAACGGGAGGCTGAACCCGGCGACCAGCAGCGGCCACGGAACGCCGGACCGCGCTCCGAATGACTGGACCAGCCCGGATACTGGCACGAACAGCGCGACCACCGCGATGAGGAACAGCAGCGTCAGCGCGTCGAAGACCCTCTCGACGAAGACCGTCACCAGCGCCGACGCCTTGCTGATTCCCTCACGCTCCCCGGCGTAGTAGGCGCGGATCAGCTCTCCAAGCCGCATGGGCAGCAGGTTGTTCGCCATGTAGCCGATGACCACGACCGGGTACAGCCTGGTTGTCCGCACCGGCTTGAGGTGTCGGAGCATGACAGTCCATCTGAGGGTGCGGAAGTAGGTGGAGATCAGGTACAAGACAACCGCGGGAACAAGGAACCAGTAGTTCGCGCCGCCCAGCGCGCTCAGCATCTGCCGCGCATCGACGGTAAACAAGAACAGGGCCAGCAGCAGGACGCTGACGCTAATGCCTAACCAGTACTTCATTGGACTTATCAGTATACCGCCATCGGTGGGCCAGTATGAAGAAGGGACATAGCCGGAGGGAAGTGCAAAACTCCGTATTTCACTCTCACTGGTTCCGTCGTCACTCCTCTGAAAATAACCCGACCAGTGTCGCCTCCCCGTCATTCCCGCGCACGCGGGAATCCACGGGGAGGGGTTTGGGCCGCAACCCAATTTTCATCGCTGGTGGTGCAGGTGGCAACCTGCATGGGTGATTCCTCTGAAAATGACCCGACCAGTGCCGCCCAAACGGTAGCAGGGGGCACGGGCTTTCCATACCGCGCTCCGGCGGTGAACGCCGCGGACCGGTTCCTGAGCGGCTTTACCGCCGCGCCGGACTGCCTGCCGGCAGCCACGCCCAATTCCTCGTGCTTCTCCCGGTCTTAAACTTCACTCAAAGCTGGCCCACAGAAGCGTTGAAGTGTTAACGAGACCGCGTGATAACATCGCAATAATTGTCCCAGTCCAGGATCGGTTCACCGTCGGCGCGCACGGCGCACCAGGTCCCATTTGGACGATCGGGCGAGGAGGATAGGCATGGCGGTCCCATCCCACACCCTGCGGCTGGCGAGGCTGGCCGCGGTGCTGTTTACCATATGCCTGATGCTGGCGGCTTTCGGATGTAACTCCGGCGGCTCGCAGATTGTGTTCACCTCAGACCGGGACGGCAACCTCGAAATCTACTCGATTGACCCTTCCGGTGAGAAGGAGCAGAATCTGACCGAGACCGCGTCGGACGAGTCCTCCCCGGTTCTGTCGCCCGGCCGCCGCTTCATCGCGTTCGTCTCAGGCGCAGGCGACAGGACCTCCATTGAAATAATGCAGACCGACGGCTCCGAGCGATCCCAGGTCGCCAAGCCCTCCGCGCGGCACGGAGACCAGACCTGGAGTCCGAACAGCGAGCGCCTCGCATACGTCGCCAACGAGGACGGTCAGTACACCGTCATGCTGGTCAACAGAGATGGCTCCGCCGCCGCTCCTCTCACTTCGATCGCGGGTGACGAGGTCGGCGACTGGTCACGCAGCGAAGAAGCCATCGCATTCTCCGTAACTGAAGGTCCAAGCCAGGGCATCTACACTCGCAACCCCGACGGGGTCAACGAGTTTCGGGTGACCGATCAGCCCGATTACAGTCCGCGGTGGTCTCCAGATTCCAAGCGGATCGCATTCCTGTCCACGAGAGACGGCAACCCCGAAATCTACATTATGGACCGCGACGGTTCGGGCTTGGTCCGCATCACTGATACCGAAGCCGCGGAGTACGACATCGCCTGGTCGCCAAACGGCAAGTTCTTGGCATTTGTCTCCGAGCAGGACGGCAATCCTGAATTGTACTCCGTGTCCGAGGACGGCTCGGACCACAAACGGCTGACGTACAATACCGTAATCGACAACGGTCCGGCGTGGTCTCCCTCTGGGAACGAGCTGGCATTCGTCAGCTATCTTGACGGCGACGCCGACATCTTCGTCATGGACATCGACGGCTCGAACCAGAGGCGTTTGACCAACAACAAGGCGGACGACACTGACCCTTCGTGGTAGCCCGAGGACTCACCTCTAGGCCGGCTCCCGCAACGACACTGCCGGCCCGACCGGGCGTTACTCCGATCCGAGCAGGCGGGCTACCGTTCCACCCAGAATCATGTCCCGCTCGCGTTCCGACAGGAAATCGCTGTACGTCCGTATGAGGTCGATGTTCTGCCGGTATGTCCAGAACCGCATAACGATCGGCATGTCGGTGCCCCACATGATCCTGTCTGCGCCGATACGGCTCACGCACCTCTCTATCGCGGGTTGCACCTCGGTCATGGGGTAGTCCCAGACCGCACCCAGCGCGATCGGAAACAGGAATTGCAGGTGCAGGTTCGGATGGTCGAACGGGACGAATACGTCGTCCGGAAGCTCAAGCGAGCCTTCGGTCATGAACATCCGCCACTCCAGGCCGTGGGTCATCACGACCCGAACGTCCGGATACCTCCTCATCCACCGGACAAGCGTCTCCATGTCCGCGGCGTAGCTCTCCGGCTCCGGGGACCGGCGCGGTTTCAATGAGAAGAAGACCGGAATGTCGAGCTCCGCGACGCCGTCCCAGAACTGGCAGAACTCAGGCGCGTCCCAGGGACCTCCGTAGTTGTACAGGTCCAATTGCGGCGGTAGGAATTGAAGGCCCACCAGCCCCTGATCCTGCACGGCTCGCCTGACGCTGGCGAGGGATTCCTCGGGTTCGGCATGTGTCAGCCATTCGGGGGTGTGCGCCAGCCCCAGGAGGCGACCGGGGTATTGCGCGACGCAATCGGCGATGAAGTCGTTGCCGATTCCCAGGTAAGGCGTGCGGTGCAGCAGCGCCCTGGACACACCGGCGTAGTCCATCTCGGCCACCAGCCGGTCCGGGGTGTAGCTCATGTCAGAGACCGACGGCGGGAAATACTGCTTGAAGTACCGCTCACCATCGACCGTCCACTCGAACCGGCCATTGGAGGCGGCGTGGAAGTCCGATGGCTTCAGTGCATCCAGCGAAGGCCAGTTGGTCGAGTCAATAAGGGCGCCCACGTCGCCCGGAGCGAGGTCGCGCGCCCGCCACACGGGTTGGTGGTGAGTGGCCATCGCCTGCTGCAGGTGGCGACGGAAGTCCTCCGGGTCGGAGAAGCCTCCGTCTCCGCCCGTCGGTGGGAAGCAGTACGCGTGGCCGTCGAATACCATCCTGTTCACTCCGCTCCGCACGCCGGGCGATGCGCGGCGTCGCTCCTGTGGCAGCGTCAGGCAGCGAGCTCAGAACCCTGCCACCTTGTCGCAGACGTATATGAACGGCTCGTTGGCGAGAAAACGACGCAGGTTTTCCCGGAAGACGTCCCGCCTGCCCTCAGTCATCTCGACCGTCAGCGCCGAGGAGTGCGGCGAGATGATGACGTTGTCGAGGTCCCACCACCGGCTGTCCTCGGTCAGCGGCTCGACCTCGAACGCGTCGATTCCGGCGCCGGCAATCCGTCCGTTATCGAGCGCGTCGAAAAGGGCGTCTTCGTCCACGATCCCGCCACGGGAGATGATGACCATGTAGGCCGTGGGCTTCATCAGCGCCAGCTTGTCGGCGTCGATCATGCCTCTCGAGTCCTGAGTATAGGGCGCCGTGATGACGAGCCAGTCGGACAGCCTCATCAGATCGTCGAGCCTGTCGAGGCCCCAGACAGCCTCCACACCGGGCGGCGCGGGGAAAGGGTTCTTGTCCACCGCATAGACCGTCATGCCGAACCCCGCGGCGCGACGGGCGACGGCGCTGCCGATCCCGCCAAGCGCCAGAATCCCCATCGTCGAGCCTTCCATCTCGATGAACGTATCGCTGTACTTGGGCGAGCCGTCCCAGCGCCGGGCGCGCTGGTCGACCATCATCTCGTGGATGCGGTGGGAGAACGCGAGGCACATCGATATGACGTGGTCGGCCATCGGCGCCGCATGAGGTCCGCGCGCGTTCGTGAGCACGACATCACTGTCGATGATCTCAGGTATCTTGGAAATCTGGTCGATCCCGGTGCCTGGGCAGTGCATCCACCGCAGGTGGTCAGCGGCGAGAAACACATCCCGCGTCGGCATGCCCATCAACACGTCGGCGTCCTTGATCTCCCGCGCTTGGTCTTCCTCGGACGATACGAAGACGAATTCGAGGCCGGGGAACTCGCTCGTCAGACTCTGCTCGAACCCATCTCCGAACAGGCTCGTTACGACGACTTTCATACAGATCTCTCCTTGTTCATTGAATCAGTGGGCAACGTATCCGGCGGACATCCGCCGCGTGGTGGATACGAGGACAATGGTTTCAGACAGCCTCCGGTTAGCTGGGTCACTGCCATGATACATCAGTCGAACGATCACATTCATGCGGACGGACCACAGTAGAAGCTGTATCAGTTTAGTCGGTCTGGTGGTTGGGTCGAAGCCATACTCACGCCCCGGCCTGTGGACTCCCGCTTTCGTGGGAGTGACGAGAGGGACGGAACGCCATCCTCTCAAACTGACCGCCGACTAAGCTGATACAGGCTCCACCCAAAGTTGTAGCGCTCTTTGTGCGACTGTAAACTATAGGCCGTTGCCCGATTTCCCCAAGAGACTGCCGGCGAATGCTCAACAAAACCCAGGCCCAGGACACGGTGAAGAATGTCAACTGTCGAGTATGAAGTAAGGGACAGGGTCGGTTACGTCACGCTGAATCGCCCGGACAAGCTGAACGCGATCGACGTGGAGATGCGGAACGAGATATGGCGCGTCATGCACGACGTGAACGACAACCCCGAGGTCTGGATCGCGGTCATCACCGGAAGCGGCCGGGCCTTCTCGGTCGGCCACGACCTCGTCTCGATGTCGGGCCGCGGAGACGACCTATACGAAGATGAGGTCTCCACCGAAGACCTCTACGTGTATCAGACACAGATATACAAGCCCATCATCGCGTCCATCAACGGCTTCTGCCTCGCGCAGGGCGGCGGCATCGCTTTAGCGTCGGACATTCGGATCGCGTCGGACCGGGCGCAGTTCGGATGGCCTCAAGCCAGACGCGGGATCGGGTCGGTCAGCGGCCCTTGCATGTTGGCGCACCGGGTGCCGCTGAACTTTGCGTTCGAGTTCCTGTTCACCGGAAACATGATCTCCGCCGACCGCGCTCTCGATCTGGGTCTGGTCAACAAGGTCGTGCCGCACGAAAACCTCGAGGCTGCGACAGAGGAGTACGTTGAAACGCTGAAGGCCAACGCTCCGCTGGCCATGCGCGCCATCAAAGAGGTGACGGTCCGGGGTCTGAACATGCGGCTCGAGGATCGCGTTCGGCTCGCCGGAATCGTGAATCGACGCCTACAGCGCACCGAGGACGCCCAGGAGGGGATCAGGGCTTTCACCGAGAAGCGGGTACCCGTGTTCCAGGGACGGTAAAGCGACAGGGAGTGAAGCGCAAAACTCTGTATTTCACTCCGCCTTGGTCCCTTGTCATTACTGCTCAAGCAGGAATCCACCGCTCGGAACGCTGGACTCCCATACCCGTTTTCACGGGCACAGGCTTTTCGCCGAGTGACGAAACTGCTGTTGATTGAGTTTTGCGCTTCCTTCGACAGGGGTGAGTCCCGGATCGATGTGCTAAAGTAGCTGGAATCCCAGCACCCAGAGCCGGGGAGTGCGATCGTCGGCTCGAATGGAGACGTCCATGTCCACACACAGCAACGATTTCTACGCGAGACTCGGAGTAAAGCGCATCATCAATGCCGCGAGCTGGATCACGGTTCACGGTGGGAGCATCATGCCCCCGGCCGTGGTCGAGGCGATGGAGGAGGCGTCACGCTGGTTTGTCGATCTGCACGAGCTGAACCAGAAGGCCGGTGAGGTGATCGCCAGGCTCACCGGCGCCGAGGCAGGTCTGGTGACCGCGGGGTCCGCAGCCGGCATGGTGCTCGAAGCGGCCGCGTGCATGGCGGGGACCGATCCCGCGAAGATCTGGCAACTGCCCGACACGACCGGCATGAAAGACCAGATCGTCATCCACCGCGCCCACCGTGTCAACTACGACCACAGCTTCCGAGTCACGGGCGCAAAGCTGGTAGAGATCGGAAACACGGGGACCACGCACGAGTGGGAGCTCGAGGCGGCGATCGGGGAGCAGACCGCGGCAGTGGCCTACGTCTACGGACCCAGGCGCGGGGGCGCGCTGCCGCTGAGCAAGGTTGTAGAGATCGCACATGCGCGCGAAGTGCCGGTCATCGTGGACGCCGCGGCGATGCTCCCCCCGCCTGAGAACTTGAGCAAGTACCTGGACCAGGGCGCCGACTTGGTCAGCTTCAGCGGGGGTAAAGGTGTGCTGGGGCCGCAGTCCACCGGGATCCTCGCCGGACGCGCCGACCTGATCGAGGCCGCATACGCCAACTCATCGCCCAATTCGGAGGCGATCGGACGTGCCGCGAAGGTATGTAAAGAGGAGATCGCCGGTCTGGTAACGGCATTGGAGATATTCGTCGACACCGACTTCGACGCGCTCCAGGCCGATTGGAGGGCCAAGTCCGTCCACGTCGCCGACCGGCTCGGCGACATCCCGGGGCTGCGGGTCGAGCTGATGGAGGCGCGACCGGAGCAGGATGAACCCGACAGCAACACTGCACGCACCGAGGTCAGCTTCACACAGTCCTGGACAGGACCGTCTATGGAAGAAATTATCCAAATGCTGGAGGACGGTGATCCGGGGATTCGCGTCAGAGCGTCACAGATCGACGACAGCTTCTTATTCATACCCGTCAACGTCAGGGATGGGGAGGAGGAAGTCGTCGCGTCGCGCCTCAGAGATATCCTGACGGGGAACGGATAAGCTCAGGCGTACACTGGCTGAATCACAGTACGATCAGGAGGAATCTCATGACCACCGTCAAGTACGCCCTGGACGAGTTCGTCCACGACATGAGCGCGCTTGTGGACGAGCAGCCGGAGCAGGATCGGCTGTTCGACCTGGGCTCATCCTACCTGGAGCGGCTCATTAACAACCCGGAGGCGATCCAGGACGAGTTCCGCGTGCCTGCCGGACACGGGGGACGCGATCCCAACCACGGGACGTACCTGCTTCACCACGGCGACAACGGCCTGCTGGTGACCACAGTCGTGTGGGGACCCGGCGACCACATCGGCCCGCACGATCACTGCACCTGGGGCATGATAGGCGTGATGGACAACGGGATAACGGAGACCCGGTTCGCCCGCCACGACGACCGGTCACGCGACGACTACGCCGAACTCGAAAGGGACCGGGAGACGCTGATCCGACCGGGTGAAGTCAGCCTGCTGATACCTGACGTCGACGAAATCCACCAGATGGACAACTACTCGGATACGCCAACTGTCGAGATACACGTTTACGGTCACGACCTTCGCGGTCTCCGGCGCAGCAGGTACAACGTCGAGACGGGGGAAGTGCGGCACTTCGCCACGACGCGGTTCGACAACTGCTGACTGAAGATTAGTCAGCGGCGGTTATTAGCGTTCAATCGCCCGCAGCGCCTGCGCGGCCGCCCGGGATTCGGCCTCCCTCAGACTGCTTCCCACGCCCCGCCCGACGTCCCTGCCATCCACAAGTGCCTGTACGGTGAATGTCGGGGCATGGTCCGGTCCGGCCCGACAGATGAGCTCGTACAGCGGCGGGGAGAAACCGCGCTCCATGGCCACTTCATGCAGCAGGGACTTGGGGTGACGCGGCGGGTCGTCGAGATCGCCGATGCCGTCCATTTCGACACTCATGACGCGCAGAACGAATTGCCGTGCGGCGTCATATCCCTGGTCCAGGAATAGCGCCCCGACCAACGCTTCAAAGGCATTGGTTACACTCGATTCGCGGGCGGGGCCTCCCTGCTCCATTTCGCCCTTCCCCATCACCAGCCACTCGCCAATACCCAGTCTTCCACCAACGCGGGCGACCGATCCGCGGTCAACCAACGAAGACCGCATCTGTGTCAGGTGTCCTTCGGGCCGGTCGGGGAATCTGGTCAGTAGCTCTTGAGCTACTACCAAGTCCAGAACGGCGTCGCCGAGGAACTCAAGGCGCTCGTTCGACTCGCTGAACACGCCCGGGAATTCAGAGACGAACGAGCTGTGGACAAGCGCCTGTTCCAGCCGCGAGATGTCGTTGAATTCGAGCTCGAGAGCGGCCTCGATCTGGTGGAGCCGGCTCGGGGAGTGTTTCATTCGTATGCGAGTCCGTGGCGGGTGTGAGCCCGACAATCTTCAAACGGCTTCCGGCTGCGGCGCGGGGACCGTCCCACGTCGAAACACGCGCCGGAACAGACTCGGAATGCTCTGGTTCGCCAGCGTATAGACCACGGGCACGACTATCAAAGTCAGGACGGTGGAGCTCGCCAGGCCCCCGATGACGACAGTGGCCAGCTCCGCGCCGATTATGCCGCCTTCGTCTTCGACGAACGCCGCCAGGGGCATGAGGGCCATGCTGGTCGTGATCGCGGTCATCAGGATGGGCCGGAGCCTGGTCCGGCCTCCGCGGATCAGGGCATCGTACACGCTGAGTCCCCGCCGCTCGCGCAGCTGTTCCACAAACGATATGAGTACGATGGCGTTGGTCACCACGATCCCAATCAGCAGAAGGATCCCCATCATGGCGGGAAGCCCAAGCGAGCGGCCCGTGACAGCCAGCGCGACCATAGCGCCGATGAGCGCGAGGGGCAGGCTGGTGACTATCACGAACGGGTTCCGAAGCGAGCCGAGACTGACGACCATGACCAGGTAAACGAGCACAATTCCGACGGCCATCGCCAGGAATATATCCTGGAATCCCTCCGCGATCTGGGCGAACACTCCTCCGCTCGTCACCTCAACGCCCGGAGGAAGCGTCAGAGCGTCGATCTTCTGCTGTATCAGCAGTCCCACGGCCTGCGTGTCGTCGGCCGTTATGCTTCCGGTGATGCTCGCGGAGCGCGATCCGTCGATACGGCTGATGACCACCGGACTCTTCTGAATCCGCACCGAGGCGACTTCGCCGAGAGGCGCGGCTCCAAGCGGACCGGCCATCATCAGAGCGCCGATCTTATCCACGCCGGTGATGCCGTCGGCGCGCCCGGTCAGCACCACGTCGATAGGCGCGCCGTCGATCTCTACCTGAGTAACCTGCTGGCCCACCAGGAACTGGTTGACCTGGAATGCGATCATCTGGGCGCTGAGACCCACCGACGCGGCGCGCGCGGGATCGACGTTGACGATTATCTCGTCTCGCGCTTCGCTGACATCGGTCGTGACGTTCTCAACGCCTTCTATCGTCTTCAGCTCTTCCACAAGCTGGAGCGCGGAAGTTGAGATGTCAGTGTAGCTGGAGCCGGTGATGCTGACTTCCACGCCCGCTGTTGGGGGACCCTGGCTGATCTCCGCGATACTGACCGTGCGTCCTTCGACTCCGCCGAGGCCCTCCCTCAGAGTGTCGGTTATGTCATCGGGCGAGTCCTCTCTCAGTCTGACGAAGGTTGTGGACTGGTTGAATCCTGAAGGCCCGCTCTGTCCGAATGCGGCGGCGGGGCTTCCCACGGTTGTGATGTAAACGTCCGAGACGCCGCTGATCCGGCCCTCTATGGTCTCGACCTCGGCCAGAGTGGTCTCAGCCGGAGTGCCGGGGCTCAGGGACATATCTATGGTCAGGAATCTCTCTCCTCCGGATGAGAACAAGTTCACCGGAATGAATGCCGTCAGGCCCAAGCTGGCGACCGTGATGACCAGCGCCGCCACAAGCGTGACCGCCTTGTGGGCAAGCGACCACCGCAGTATGGGTGTATAGACACGCTGCATCCACGTGTCGGTCTGCGGCAGATCGTCCATTTCACCGACGACGCCCTGTGGCAGGTCGCCAGCTCTGAGAAGATACGCCCCCAACACCGGAACGGCGGTCAGCGCGACTGCGAGAGAGGCTATGAGCGCGAAGCTGACGGTGAGCGCGAACGGGAAGAAGAATGACCCCACCAGTCCTTGAATGAAAGCTAGGGGAATGAATACCACGATCGTCGTCAGGGTCGATGCGGTGATGGCCGGCCCCACCTCTACCGTGGCGTCCAGAGCGGCGCGCCACCTCTCCCTGCCGCCCTGGATGTTGCGGTAAACATTTTCAAGAACGACGATGCTGTCGTCCACTACCCTGCCGACCGATATGGCCAGTCCTCCCAACGTCATGAAATTCAGAGACAGCCCCTGCCAGCTCATAAGCAAAACGCCGGCGAAGATGCTCAGCGGTATCGACAGCCCGATCACCACGGTCGGTCTCAGTGTCGTCAGGACCCCTCGAATAGCGGTTGGCCGAATTGTCAGGAAGAATGCGAACACTACGGTTACGGCAAGGATCAGGCCAATGATGGCCTCGCGTTCGAGCGTGTCGATCTGGGCCTGGATCTCAGGGCCGTCGTTGGAGATAACCACAATTTCGATGCCCGGCGGAAGTTGTCCCACCTGGTCCAGAGCCTCCAACACGCCGGTCGTTACGTCAATCGTGTTGGCGTCGGGGTCTTTGATTACCGCGACCCCAAGGCTCTGCTTCCCATTGGTCCTGGATATGCTGGTGGCGATGCCGGTGCCCAGCTGAACGTCCGCGACGTCGCCCAGCGTCACCGGAGCCGGCGGAGTCTGCGGCGTCTGCGGGACCGAAGGCGGCTGACCGGCGGGCGCCTGTTGAATCCCAACAATAAGGCTCCTCAGCTCATCGAGCGACTCGTAGGTGTTGGTGGTCTTGATCGGCAGCACCTGTCCCGCGTCGGTAATAGAGCCGCCCGGGAGCGTAATGCTGTTCTCCCTGAGCGCTTGGGATATCTGGAACAGGGATACGCCTTTGTCCAACATCCTGTCCGGGTCAGCGGTGACCGTGACCTGGCGTTGGACATTCCCCGTGACCTCAACCCTGAACACGCCGTCCACTACGGATATCTCCGGCAGAATTCGCGATTCCAGAACTTCCTGGATATCGAGAATGTCACCATCGCCGGTCACGCTGAGCTGGAGCACCGGGAACGAGTCGGGGTTTATTCGGCCAACGATGGGTGGGTTCACGCCTGTCGGGAACTGAATTCCATTGATGTTGGAGTTGATGAGGTTTTCGACTTCGGCCATATCCGTGCCGAACTCGAAGCTCGCGAGAACCACCGAGCGGTTTTCTGAGGAGATAGACTGCGTGCTCTCGAGGCCATCGATTCCTGATATCACGTTTTCGACAGGCGCGGTGACGTCCTCGACGACGGCGTCGGGATTGGCGGAAGGATAGAACGTGGTAACCGTAATCAGCGGGAACTCTATCTCAGGAAACAGCTCCACCGGCAGAGTCCGGTACGTGAATACTCCCGCCGCCAACACCAGCACCACCGCAAGAACCGTTACCGTCCTTCGGCGAAGTGCAAGACCAGTTATGAGTCCCATCAGTGTCGTCTCTCTCCGACCAATTCGTGAATTAGTTCACATAATAAAGAGTAGCACACCGGAATTCCACGTGTGACGCAATTCTCGCCCCGACCATTTCTGGGACAGGTTCCGATCCTGAGAATTTTCGGTTGACATCCGTGGCACGTGATGTTATGGTTGATAGCCAGTTGTTCTATGCCCTTTGAACTACGTTTCAGTTTTCCGCATCGTCAAGACCCTACTACACGTTTGCCCCTCTTCCCCCTAACCCCGTAGGGTGCCACGACCTCGTTAGCATTGGCAAGCCGTCTTTAGCTATTTGTCGCTTTTTGTAAGCAGGAGTGTGAAAGCGTATGGCGTCAACCGCTTTGCAAGTGAGCAACAGTCAGAACGGAAACACCTCGAAAAGGTACTATTCCAGGATACCGTCAATCATCAACGTACCGAACCTGATTCAGGTACAGCTCGACTCCTTCGAACACTTCAAGTCCGAAGGTCTGGGAGAGTTGTTCAACGAAATCTCCCCCATCGAGGACTTCCCCGGTGGACGGTTCGAGTTGAGCCTCGGCGATCACTGTTTCGACTGGCCCAAGTGCCCGGCGGAGGGCAAGAAATGCGTCGAATTTCTGAAGGGTAAGAGGGCCTTCGCCCTGCACTTGGAGGCAACGCGCCCGGAACGCTTCAAAAATATGCGTGCGCGGGAAGATTGCCCCAAGGACCGCCATGTCGAATGTGGCGAGTTGTGTCTCGGCGATCACTGTTTCGACTGGCCCAAGTGCCCGGATGACAGGGCGTGTGTGGAATGCCGAGAGCGGGAGAGGACCTACGCCCTGCACGTGGAGGAGGAGTGCCGGGAGCGGGAGACGACGTACGCCGCGGCGTTGCACGTTACGGTCCAGCTCAAGATCAAGTCAGGCAGCACCGGCCAGGGGGAGATCAAGGAACAACCCATTTTTATCGGGGACATTCCGATGATGACCACCACCGGCACGTTCATCATCAACGGCGCCGAACGCGTGGTCGTCAGCCAGCTGGTCCGGTCTCCCGGCGTGTACTTCACGACCAACTCCGACGCCAATACCGGAAGGCCACTCGCCGCAGCCAAGCTGATCCCATACAGGGGCGCTTGGATGGAGTTCGAGACGTCCAACCGTGACGTACTGTCGGTCAAGGTCGACCGCAAGCGGAAGACTCCTGTCAGCACGCTGCTTCGCTGCCTCAGCTACTACTATGACAAGACCGAAGATGTGGAAAAGCGAAGCCTATTCGAGTCCAACGGAGGCCTGCTCTCGCTGTTCGAGGATGTCGATACTGACCCGGAACACCACTTCATGGCGACAACGATCGAGAAGGACACCGCCGCGACCAGTCCCGATGAGGCGCTGATGGAGTTCTACCGGCGGCTCCGGCCCGGCGAGCCTCCCAACCCCGACAACGCCAAGAACCTGCTCGATAGCCTGTTCTTCAACGCCAGGCGCTACGACCTGGGCAGGGTCGGCCGCTACAAGCTCAACCGCAAGCTTCACGCCGAGAACGATGACGAGCTCGAGGAATATACCCTCTCCCCAGACGACATCGTCGCCCTGGTCCGGCGGATGATCCAGATCAACAACGGTGTAATTGACCCAGATGACATCGACCACTTGGGGAACCGGCGCGTGCGCGCGGTGGGCGAGCTGATCCAGAACCAGGTCCGCGTCGGCCTTCTCCGCATGGAGCGCGTCATCAAGGAGCGTATGACCACGCAGATGGACCCTGCGACCACCACGCCGGCGGCTCTGATCAACATCAGGCCGGTCGTAGCGGCGGTCCGTGAGTTCTTCGGCGGCTCCCAGCTATCGCAGTTCATGGACCAGACCAATCCGCTGGCCGAGCTTACGCACAAGCGCAGGCTGTCCGCGCTTGGGCCGGGAGGTCTCTCCAGGGAGAGGGCGGGCTTTGACGTTCGCGACGTCCACCACTCTCACTACGGGCGTATCTGCCCCATCGAGACTCCCGAAGGTCCGAATATCGGACTGCTGGGGTCGCTGGCAACCTACGCCAGGACCAATGAGTACGGCTTCATCGAGACGCCCTACCGAAAAGTCCACACCGAGATACTCAACACTGACCCGGACCTCGCCGGGCGGACGCTGACCGCCGATGTCGTCGCCGACGGCGGGCCCACGATTCTGAAGGCCGGCGGCACACCTACAAGGAGCAACGGACGGTTGACCAAGATCGCCTCCCTTCCGGAGCGGATGATCGCGGTCAGCCCATTCGTGTCGGACCGCTCCGACGACATCATATACCTAGCCGCAGACGCCGAGGAGACCGTCCACATTGCACAGGCGAACGCCGTGCTCGATGAGCTCGGACAGTTCACCGAGGAGCGGGTCGAGACTCGGATGGGCGAGCAGGTGAGCCTGATGGAGTCGCCCGACCGTATCGAGTACATGGATGTCGCGCCGATACAGCTCGTGAGCGTCTCGACCGCGCTGATCCCGTTCCTGGAACACGACGACGCCAACCGCGCCCTCATGGGATCGAACATGCAGCGGCAGGCGGTCCCCCTATTGCGCCCGGAGCCGCCGCTCGTCGGTACGGGTATGGAGGAGCGCGTCGCCAGGGATAGCGGACAGGTTGTCATCTCGGATGTCGACGGGGTGGTGACCAAGGTCAACGGTGACCGGATCGTGGTGGTGGACAGTGACGGAGAAGTCCGCATCTTCAACCTCTTGAAGTTCGTGCGCTCGAATCAGGGTACCTGCGTCAACCAGCGTCCGATCATCAGTCGGGGCGACGTTGTCAAGGTAGGAGACGTGTTGGCCGACAGCTCGTCCACCGGACACGGCGAGCTGGCGCTGGGCCAGAACGTTCTCGTCGCCTTCATGAGCTGGGAGGGCTATAACTTCGAGGACGCCATAATCATCAGCCGCAGGCTGGTGGAAGACGACAAGTTCACCTCGATTCACATCGAAAAGCACGAAGTCGAGTCCCGGGACACCAAGCTCGGTCCCGAGGAGATCACCCGCGACATCCCCAACGTCGGCGAAGAGAGCCTTCGGAACCTCGACGAGGAGGGGATCATTCGAGTCGGCGCGGAGATCGGTCCGGGAGACATCTTGGTCGGCAAAATCACCCCCAAGGGCGAGACCGAGCTGAGTGCCGAGGAGAAGCTCCTCCGGGCGATCTTTGGCGAAAAGGCACGGGACGTCAAGGACACGTCGCTGCGCGTCCCTCATGGACAGCGGGGCAAGATCATCGAAGTCCGTGTGCTCAGCCGTGACAACAAGGATGAGCTTCCTCCCGGCGTCAACAAGCTCGTGCGGCTCTGGGTTGCCCAGACCCGCAAGATCACCGAGGGCGACAAGATGGCCGGACGTCACGGCAATAAGGGTGTGATCGCACGGATCCTCCCTCAGGAGGACATGCCGTTCCTGCCCGATGGCACTCCGGTCGATATCATCCTGACACCGCTCGGCGTGCCGTCCCGGATGAACTTGGGCCAGGTACTCGAGACGCATCTTGGCTGGGCCGCCAGCCTTCTCGGATTCCGGGCAATGACCCCTGTCTTCGACGGTGCTCCGGACACGGCGATAGAGGACTCCCTTGGACAGGCGTGGATTGTGGAGCAATCCGGCGCGGTCGACCCCAGGGCGCTCGACATAAGAAGCCGCGACATCGACCACGACGTCGTTCGCGAGTGGCTGGTCGACCGCGGCTACGACTACGATGAGCTGTTCGGCCCCGGCGCCGCGTTGGGCGCCGCGCGCAGAGCCAGCGTTGAGATATGGCTCAAGGAAGAGCGCGGCCTGGACACTTCTGATCTGACCGAACAGGAGATCCTGCAGGAGGCGTCTCGGCTGAATCGCGATGAACGCGTCGCCGCGCCCAACATCGGAAAGACCACCCTCTTTGACGGGAGATCCGGGGAGCCGTTCGATCAGCCGATCACGGTGGGCCAGATCTACATGATGAAACTCATCCACTTGGTTGAGGACAAGATACACGCCCGCTCGACAGGTCCCTACTCGCTCATTACGCAGCAACCGCTGGGTGGCAAAGCCCAGTTCGGAGGCCAGCGATTCGGCGAGATGGAGGTCTGGGCGTTGGAGGCGTACTCCGCCGCCTACAACCTACAGGAGATGCTGACCGTGAAGTCGGACGACGTCGTAGGGCGCGTCAAGACTTACGAAGCCATCGTCAAGGGCGAGGATGTCATCCAGCCGGGCATACCGGAGTCGTTCCACGTGCTCCTCAAGGAGCTGCAGAGCCTCGGACTCTCTGTGGAGCTGCTGTATGAGGAGCTGGACGACTTTGGGCTCGGTGACCTGGATGAAGAATTAGGTGACGATCTGGCTGATGCCATGCCTTCCCTGGAGCTGCTCGGGGGAGCCGGATTTGGTGACCTCGGCCCGATTCCGACGCCTGTGGGCGCGACCGAGACCGTCATCGAAGCCGAAGCCCGCGTGGACGATGTCGTGATCGATGTCCCTGTCTCGGAGCCGGGAGCCGTGGAATCGGGCGCCCCGGACGACGACTAGCCTATATCAGACGGCTGCACCCTGGATATACACCGACAGTCTCGAATTTCTAGTACGTGATGGAGCGTGAATATGGCCCTGGGCGGCAACGATTTCAACGCAATCCGAATCTCTCTGGCCTCTCCCGAACAGATCAAGATCTGGTCGTACGGACAGGTCACCAAGCCGGAGACCATCAACTACCGCACACTTCGCCCCGAAAAGGACGGGCTCTTCTGTGAGCGCATCTTCGGCCCCACCAAGGACTGGGAGTGCTACTGCGGCAAGTATAAGAAGATCAGATACAAGGGCGTCATCTGCGACCGTTGCGGGGTCGAAGTCGCCCGCGCCAAGGTCCGGCGAGAACGCATGGGGCATATAGCTCTCGCCGCGCCCGTAGCCCACATCTGGTTCTCCAAGGGGACTCCCAGCAGGCTCGGCCTGCTGCTGGACCTGTCTCCGAGAAACCTGGACAGGGTGCTCTACTTCGCCCAGTACCTGGTCACCGGCGTAGATGACGAACTTCGTGCGTCCCGCATAGACCAGATTCAGGAGGAGCTGGACGAGGGCCTGACAAGGTTGGACGAGGAGGGCGAGGCGAGGCTCGAAGAGCTCCGCGCGCAGCTCGAAGAGCTCGGCGAACGCCCCGAAGTCGATGAGGACTCGGAGGAGGAGCTAGACGCTCCATGGATCAAGCTCGAGGCGGACATCCACCGGCTGACGCTACAGATCGACGAGGACAAGTCCGAGCTCGAAGGTGCGCTGGACGACCAGATGTCCGACCTTGAGAACCTCAAGATCGGCGACCTGCTCACAGAGAGCCGTTTCCGTGAGCTTCGCGACAGGTTCGCGGGTATCTTCAGTGCGGCCATGGGAGCCGAGGCAGTCCTCGACGTGCTCCGTGGCCTCAATCTCGACGATCTACACGACAAGCTGCAGGAAGAGATCCAGTCCACGTCGGGCCAGCGACGCAAGAAGGCAATCAAGCGTATGCGGGTGGTGGAGGCGTTCCGCAAGAGCGGCAACAAGTCCGAGTGGATGGTGCTGACCACGCTGCCGGTGCTGCCTCCCGAGCTGCGGCCCATGGTGCAGCTCGACGGTGGTAGGTTCGCTACCAGCGACCTCAACGACCTCTACCGTCGAGTCATCAACCGCAACAACAGGCTCAAGAGACTGATCGAGCTTGCCGCCCCCGAGATCATCGTTCGCAACGAAAAGCGAATGTTGCAGGAGGCGGTCGACGCCCTCGTTGACAACGGGCGTCGAGGCCGGGCCGTGGCGGGCAGCCACAACCACCGGCTGAAGTCGCTGTCGGACCTGCTGAGAGGCAAACAGGGCCGCTTCAGGCAGAACCTGCTCGGCAAGCGTGTCGACTACTCCGGACGCTCGGTTATCATCGCCGGACCGGACCTCAAACTCCACCAGTGCGGTCTGCCACGCAGGATGGCCCTCGAACTGTTCAAGCCTTTCGTCATGAACCGCCTCGTGATGAAGGGATACGCGCACAACATCAAGAGCGCCAAGCGAATGTCGGAGCGCATCCGGCCTGAGGTCTGGGACATCCTGGAAGAGGTGGTGTCCGATCGCCCCGTCCTGCTCAACCGTGCTCCCACACTGCACAGACTCGGCATCCAGGCGTTCGAGCCCGTCCTGATCGACGGGAGCGCCATCCAGCTCCATCCGCTGGTCTGCACCGCCTTCAACGCGGACTTCGACGGCGACCAGATGGCCGTCCACGTTCCACTGTCCAGGGAGGCAGTTATGGAGGCGCGTCAGATGATGCTGAGCACCTTCAACATGCTCTCCCCAAGCTCCGGCGAACCGATCGTAGCGCCGACCTTGGACATCGTCCTGGGCACGTACTACATGACGATCGTCGACGAGAGGGCCAGGGGTAAAGGGAGGACATTCAGCAGTCCCGGCGATGCGCGGCTCGCCTACGAACTCGGTTCCATCGATCTGCGCGCCCCGATCAGCGTCATGATGGACGGTGAGCTGACTGAGACGACCGTCGGGCGGCTCGCATTCAAAGAGACGTTGCCGGAAGAAGTGAAAACCTGGAATCGGGAGGTTGAGAAGGGCGTCCTCAAGGAGATCGTCGCCGAAGTCTACGGCATTCTTGGCAACGAGGGCACCGCTGACGTTCTGGACCAGATCAAGAACCTGGGATTCCACTACGCGACCAAGGCCGGAATCACCATAGCCATCAGCGACGTCGAGGTTCCGGAGAATAAGAATAAGATAGTCGCCGATGCAGAAGGCATGATCGAGCTGCTCGAACAGCAGTACATGGACGGACTCATAACCGAGGAGGAGCGCTACAAGAACGCCGTCGACATCTGGACAACTGCCAACGAGAATCTGACAGGAGACATTCAAAAGAACCTCCGCAACTACGGCGGAATCTACCTGATGGCCAACTCCGGGGCGAAGGGAAACATCGCGCAGATCAAGCAGATGGCCGGAATGCGCGGCCTGATGTCCAACCCCAGGGGCCGGATCATCGATCGCCCGATCAAGGCCAACTTCCGAGAGGGCCTCAGTGTCCTGGAATACTTCATCTCCACTCACGGCGCGCGCAAGGGGCTGGCGGACACGGCGCTCCGTACCGCTGACTCGGGCTACCTGACCAGGCGTCTGATCGATGTCTCCCAGGAGATAATCATCCTGCGGGACGACTGTGAGACGCCCAACGGAGTCTGGGTCAACAGAGACGCCCATGAAGAGGGCACCGCGCCGTTTGGCGAGCAGCTCAGGACCCGGAATCTTGCAATGCCCGTCGCAGACCCGGCGACCGGCGAGATACTGTTTGACCGCAACGAACCTGTGGACGATGCGGCAGTTGGCCGGCTGGAAACGGCCGGCGTTGAACAGCTGGTGGTGCGTTCACCCATGACCTGCGAGGCGCAGCGCGGCATCTGCCAGATGTGCTACGGTCTCTCGCTCGCGACAATGAGGCCATCCATGATGGGTGAGGCCGTCGGAATCATCGCGGCCCAGAGCATCGGCGAGCCGGGAACGCAGCTCACCATGCGCACCTTCCACACCGGAGGCGTCGCCGGCCAGGATATTACCAGCGGTCTCCCCAGGGTCGAGGAGCTGTTCGAAGCTCGCACCCCCAAGGGAGAGGCCGTGCTGTCCGAGATCGACGGCGCCGTCGAGGTTGCGGACCTCGACGAAGGGCGCAGCATCCGCGTTGCCAGCGTGGAAGAGTACACGGACGACTACGTCATTCCCGAAGGCTTTACCCCTGTGGTTGAAGACGGCTCGCTCATTGCGATCGGGGATATGCTGGCCGAATCGGACGCCGCCGACGAGGCCGATGAAGAGTCGCTCGCGCTGGCCGCCGGCGACATGATGGCCCGGGTATCAGGAGTGGTCTCGATCGATGGAGACTTGCTGACGGTCACCTGGACTGACGAAGACCAGCGTGAGTACGTCATACCCGCCGCCGCCCACATCGCCGTCAAGTCCGGCGATAGGGTCGTCGCGGGACAGGCCCTGACCTCGGGGCCGAAGAACCCGCAGCAGATCCTCCGTATCCAGGGCAGGGACGCAGTACAGCGTTACCTGATCGACGAGGTGCAGAAGGTTTACCGTTCGCAGGGAGTGCCGATTCACAACAAGCACGTTGAGCTGATTATCTCCCAGATGCTTCGCAAGGTGCGTATCGACGATCCGGGCGACACCGACTTGCTGCCGGGTGAGCTCATCGACCGGCAGGACTACGAGGAGGTGACCGCCGAGATTCTCGCGGAGGGCGGCGAGCCGGCCACCGCGACGCCGGTGCTGCTCGGCATTACAAGGGCCTCGCTCAACATGGACAGCTTCCTGGCCGCAGCCTCGTTCCAGGAGACGACCAGGGTGCTCACCGAGTCGGCGGTCAACGGCCAGACCGACCACCTGCGCGGCCTGAAGGAAAACGTCATCATCGGCCGGTTGATTCCCGCCAGACTCAACCTCAGCGAGGATGGTGTCAGCGGACTGAGTCTCGAGGAGGCCAACTCCCCGACCAGAGGCATGGGAATAATGACCACCGGCGCGGCGCAGCAGGATCCCATCCTGGTCGGTGTCGAGTCGGAACTCGGATTCGGTGGCGACCTGGCGAACGAGCAGATCGACCCAGAACCGGTGGTGCTGGACGAATTCGTGATCGACATCCCGTCCGGCGATGACGACTAGTGGTTCAACACCCTAGTATTGAAGGGTAACGAGACCATGACTTGGTAGGGGCGGGTTTGCAATCCGCCCTGTCCTTGTAGAACGCAAATCCAACCCTCCATTACTGCCCGTCATTTCAAAGATTTCGATCTACTAGTACAGCGTCCGGATAATGATGACATAGGCGGGAGATCGCCAGCGCCCAACCGCCATTCCTCTGAAAATGGACTGACCGGCGCCACCTGACTGTCATTCCCGCGCGCGGGAATCCAGGGCTGGGAGCGGTCACGAACATTGGCAAAACGTTCTGGATGTGGTTGGCCCTCTCCTCGTTCAGGCGGCGACCAGTCTGGGAGCCTCCTTTGCTACACCACGTCGAGTGCCATCATGTCCTGGAACGACTCGCGCCTGCGTATCAGACGAGCCTCACCCTCGCGCGCGACGACGATCGCGGGCCTGCCGTTCAAGTTGTAGTTGCTCGCCATTGACGGAGCGTATGCGCCGGACGACGGGATGGCGATGACGTCCCCGGACTCCAGCACCGGCATCTCGATGTCGCGTACCAGGATGTCGCCCGACTCGCAGTACTTCCCCGCAAGGGTCACGACCTCGGACGGTGTATCCGACATCCGCGAAGCGACAACCGCCTCGTACTCGGAGCCGTAGAGAGCGGGCCGGATGTTGTCTCCCATTCCGCCGTCGAGCGACACGTACTTGCGCACCGTGGGGATGTCCTTGATCGCCCCGACGGTGTACAGCGCGACGCCCGCCCTGCCGACGATCGAGCGTCCGGGCTCGACGATCAGCGCCGGCTCTCCGAAGCCGAGGTCGGCGCACCCGCGCTTGAACGCCGACGTGATAACCTCCGCGTAGTCGTCGATCGCGGGTGGAAGCTGGTCGCGGACGTACCCTATCGCGAATCCGCCTCCCGGACTGAACTCGCGCATGTTCAGGCCCTCGTCCCTGAACGGCGCCAGGTAGCTGAGCACGGTATCTACCGCGATTTCGTACGGCTCTAGCTCGAAGATGGGCGAGCCCAGGTGGAAGTGCAGCCCGATCAGCTCCAGATTGGACGCGCTCAGCGACTGTCTGATGGCGGTCGTGGAGTCGCCAGTCTCAATCGAGAAGCCGAACTTGCTGTCCAGTATCCCGGTGGTGGTGTGGACATGGGTGTGGGGATCGACGCTTGGCGACAGCCTGAGCAGGATATCCTGGGTGACCCCGCGCCCCCTGGCCAGGTCGTTGAGCAGGTGGAGCTCGTAGAAGCTGTCCACTACGATCCGTCCGCAGCCCGACTCGATGGCATACTCCAGCTCGTCAGGCGTCTTGTTGTTGCCGTGGAAGTAGACCCGCCCCAGATCGACGCCCGCCGCGACCGCGACCGCGAGCTCGCCTCCGGAGACGACGTCGAGTCCGAGTCCCTCCTCGGCCACCGTCCGCGCGATGGCCGCGTTGACGAACGCCTTCGACGCGTACAGCACCTCGCTCTTTGGATACCGCGAAGTGAACGCATCCACGAATCCGCGACACATGCCGCGCAGGGTGACATCGTCGAATACGAGCAGCGGCGTGCCGAACTCGCCGGCGAGCGCGACGGTGTCGCAGTCGCCGATGGTGAGGTGGTCCTGCGGGTTGACGTCCGCGGTGAAGGGAAACAAGGGTCTGTTGTCAAAGGGCATCGGGAGATTCGCTCCTGGGTCTGATGGCATAGCGGTCTGTGGCTGAATGGCACGTACCGCCGATGGATATTGTCTCATATCTGGCCGTATGCTACTTTCTAAAGATACGCACACGTACACGCATCTATGCGGCGGGGAATGAAAATGAAGGCCAGGTTGACGGTCACGGTGGACAGTGAGCTGATCCCCAGGGCCGAGCGCTGCGCTAAGGCGCGCGGCGTCTCTCTGTCATCGCTAGTCGAGGCGTCGATCGGGGAGATGACAGGCGACGACGCCCCATCATTCTCGATGCGCTGGAGAGACAGGTTCAAAGCCGCCGCCGGGAACGCTCCGCGATACGGAGCGCTGGCGCGTAAGTACCTGCGGTCCTGCTGGATACCGATGTGCTGATCGACTTTGCCCTCGATCGGCGTCCCTTCGCTGGTCCGGCGTCCGAGCTTCCGGACCGATTTGAGCCGACGCCTCGGACCGCCTTCATCACGTGGCGTTCGGTTTCCAACTTCTGCCGCCGATCGCCGATTCCGGCCATCACACCGGAAGACGCGCTTGCTGAGCTGTTTGGCTGAGCCGGGCAATGGAACGGTTGACGAACATAACTCGGCGGGTGGTCGAAGCGGACGCTTTCGAGTACGCCATAATAACGATCATCATACTCAACGGTGTGCTGCTCGGAGTGGGAACCTCCGCTGCGCTGAGTGAGCAGTACGGGAGCTGGTTCAGCCTCGGCAACCGGATAGCCTTGGCCATATTCATCGCCGAAGCGCTGCTCAAGATGGTCGCGTCGTCGCCCCGTGTTGTCGGGTACTTCAAGGACGGCTGGAATATCTTCGATTTTCTTGTGATCGTGTTCGCGCTGATTCCGGCCACCGGCCAGTTTGCGATGATCGCCCGCCTCGCCCGGCTGCTGCGAGTGCTCCGGCTCATCTCGACGATCAGAGATTTGCGTCTGATCGTCTCCGCGCTCGTGCGCTCCATCCCCAGCGTCGGGCACGTCATGATGCTGATGAGCATCATCGTCTATATCTACGCGGTAATGGGCTACCACCTGTTTCACGAAAACGACCCGGACAACTGGCGGAACCTGGGCATTGCCGTGCTGACCCTGTTCAACGTAATCACGTTGGAGGGCTGGACAGAGGTGATGTACACCGCAATGGAGACGCACCCGCTGGCGTGGCTCTACTTCGTCAGCTTCGTGGTAGTAGGGACTTTCGTGGTGATAAACTTGTTCATCGCCATAATCATCAACAATCTGGACGAAGCCAAGCTCGATCGACTTCGCGACATCGAGCGTCCGGTATCGAGAGAGGAGCTCCTGCGCGAGATCCGCGCCACGCAGGATGCGCTCCACCGACTAGAAGCCCGCCTGGACGACGGCGGGGAAGACTACCAAGACCACCCCGGAGGCCGTGCAGTATGACCGAACAACCACACGCCAAGACACCGACCATCAAGAGGATCAGGGCCAGGAATATGCTGTCGTTCGGGCCGGACGGCATCGACCTCGAACTGCCCGCGCTCACCGTCCTGATCGGCCCGAACGGGTCAGGCAAGTCGAACATGTTCGAGGCAATCAGATTGCTGCAAGCCGCTCCGCGCGATCTGGCCGAGCCCGTCCGCGACGGGGGCGGCATCAGCGACTGGATCTGGAAGGGCCAGCCGAAGTCCGCCGCGACGGTCGAGGCCATCGTCGAGAACCCAGGTGGCCGTCGACCCCTACGGCATGTGATCGAATTCAGAGAGTCGAACCGTCTGTTTACCCTGGAGGACGAGCGGATCGAAAACGAGCATCCACATGAAGGACAAATCGAGCCGTACTTCTTCTACAGATATCAGGGCGGGCGCCCGGTGCTCAACGTTCGTGATGGAGGTATGAGGGAGCTTCGCCGGGACGACGTTGAGCCTGACAGGTCGATTCTGTCGCAACGGAAAGACCCCGACCAGTACCCGGAGCTAAGCTACCTGGGCGGGTTCTACGAGGGCATCAACCTGTACGGCTCCTGGGAGTTCGGACGAGGCGCCAGCATCCGTAACCCGCAGAGGAGCGACGTGCGCCCGAGTCCGCTGACTGAAAACCTCTCGAACCTTGGGATGTTCCTCAACCGGCTGGTACTGTACCCAGCCCATAGGGCGCGTTTGACAGAACATCTGACTGACCTCTACGAGGGCATCGCTGACTTCGGACTCTACTTCGATCCGAGCACGGTGCAGGTCTTCTTCATGGAGGGTGATTTTTCGATTCCGGCATCTCGCCTATCCGACGGTAGCCTGAGATACTTATTCATGCTGGCGATTCTTCTGGACCCGGAGCCGCCCCGATTCCTGGGAATAGAAGAACCTGAGCTGGGACTTCACCCCGACATGCTTCCCAAACTCGCGGACTTGCTGGTCGACGCATCGAGCAGGTGCCAACTGCTCGTGACGACGCACTCAGACATCTTGGTGGACGCGCTGTCCGAGCGACCGGAGTCGGTGGTCGTGTGCGAGAAGCACGACGGCCAGACCAGCATGAGACGACTCGACCGCTCTGACCTGAAAGTGTGGCTTGAGAAATACAGCTTGGGCGAACTGTGGACAAGCGGGGATCTCGGCGGGGTGCGATGGTGAGCGCGCGGATATTCGTAGAGGGTGGTGGAAACAGCAAATCAGGCCGGAGCAGTTGTCGCGAGGGGTTTAGAAAATTGCTTGAGAAGTGTGGTTTCACCGGTCGAATGCCGACCATCGTAGCGCGTGGTGGCAGAGATTCAGCCTACGAGAGCTTTGTGACCGCTCACGAACAAGCTGGCGTGAGCGACTACGTCGCGTTGCTGATCGATAGCGAGGACACAGTAGCCAACATCGATCTGACGTGGGCGCACCTCAACCAGCGCGATGGTTGGCAGAGGCCAACTGAAGTTCAGGACGACCAGGCGCTGCTCATGACAACGTGCATGGAAACCTGGATAGCTGCGGACTGTCAGACACTGAACCAGCATTTCGGAAGCCGCCTCCGGGATTCAGCGCTGCCTCCACTACAGAACCTCGAAAATCGGTCCAGAGACGATGTGCAGAACAGGTTGGAACGCGCGACTCGTGACTGTCCCGGCCCGTATAGCAAGGGGAAGAGGTCGTTCGCGGTACTGGGCAAGCTGACCCCGGATGTGTTGGAGGAGCGCCTGCCGAGTTTCCGCCGGGCGCGTCGAATCCTCACCGAGAAGCTGGGCTAGACGAAGGTGGGCAGCCACGTCGCCCTCCAAAATCATCCGCATCCGTCAACCGTCTGTGGCGGGTCCTCACATTTTCGGCATGGTCCGATAGAATACCGGTCCCCAAAAGAGCCAGAGAGGTGAATCATGGGACTGGACATCGGAGTAGTTTTGAAGACTTCGCTGCAGGAGGTCTCGACATCAAACGCCTCTGAAGTAAACAGAACCGGTGTCCGTGGCCTCTTGCAACTGCGGTCGGCTGCTGATAGCATATCTATGCCCAACCCGTACACATGATCTGCTTTTGTGACTGGGCTCTAGGAGTTGCAGATGCACCCCATGACTGCCGCTGATAAGAGCCGCGCCGGTGGTAGCCACGTTAATGGCACAGGAAACTCCCATTACGGCTACGCGCCACAGTATCCCCTCATTCCGTTTACCGAATTTGACTCGATCACACCGGCTACGCCGCTGGAGAATCTGAATCTGAACTGGCGGGAACAGGATCTTCCGGAGCGCATCCGTACGAAGCACGTTCATCGCCTTCATCCCTATCTGGGCAAATTTGTACCTCAGCTTGTCGAGATATTCTTGCGAAAGTTCGAACCAATAGCCGTCTGCGATCCGTTCGCGGGGTCCGGGACAACACTCGTTGAAGCAATCACGCTGGGAATCAACGCAATTGGGTGTGATATTTCTAAGTTCAACTCGCTGATCACCCAAGTGAAGACTAGTGAATACGATCTTGAGTTGCTTGAGTCTGAGATCACTGAGATTGTCACCAAAGCATTGTCGCCAGATCAGCAGAGGTTAATTGAGACTACTGAGTTGTATCATACAAGCGAATACCTCAATTCATGGTTCGCACTCTCCGCCCTTCAGTCACTTCTCGCATACCAATCTCTAATCCGCGACTACACGTATAGTGACGTACTGCGGCTTATCTTGTCCCGTGCAGCAAGATCTGCACGCCAGACGACCCACTTTGACCTCGATTTTCCCAAGAAACCTCAGACCGAACCGTATCGTTGTTACAAGCACGGACGTACTTGTAAACCAACAGAAGATGCCGCTCGCTTTCTCAGACGATATAGTACGGATACACTGAAGAGGATTCGCGAATTCTCTAGTATCCGCAAAAATTCTGCTCTATCGATCATTAACGGGGATACCACAACCGTTGAATTTCCTAGACACGACCTTGTCATTACGTCCCCTCCATATGTCGGTCTGATCGACTACCATGAGCAGCATAAATATGCTTATGAACTACTCGGACTACCGTGGAAGGCTGAGTCTGAGATTGGTAGCGCTTCTAACGGTAATTCTCGGAGGGCTCAAGCTGAATACGTTGAAAACATGGTCAAGTCATTTGTGAATGTCAAGCGAAGTCTGGCCCCTGACGGACGCATGGTGGTCATAGTGAACGACAGGCTCGGTCTGTATGACGAAATCCGTCAACGGTCAGGGATGCGCATTGAAAGCCGTCTGGAGCGACACGTCAATCGGCGAACGGGTCGACGATCAGGTGACTTCTACGAGAGCGTCTTGGTTTGGGTCTCTGAATGATACACTCTGACACCAAGGCACAAATCAAAGAAGCTATCGGAGCACTTCTCTTGGGTGTAATCGATAAGTATAACCCTGACAGTCCAGAGTACGTACTTGCTGATACCCGGAAAATCTATAGAGAAGGGCGATCAAACCCATTCCACCAGGCTATTCTCACACCAGGAAGCATCAGACTGTCCAGATTTGAACGTTCGTTCTCGACTACACTCGGCAGTATGTTTGAAGTTACTGCTCAGATGATTGGTCAACAGAACTTCGCTGAGTCGCTCAGATCGCATGATGTTCACGGATACATAAGCAACGCAGTTCGCTCTGGCATTGATGGGATAATAGATTTGATTAGGACAGATGGATTTAATGGCAAGTATTTGGACTATGTGAGTACAATAGTCAACTCATTCCATGCTGACCATATACCTGTGACAGTAAGGGCCGATTTGTACTTACGAAACCATGATGGTAATGAAATGTTCTTCGAAATGAAGACTCCGAAACCAAACTTGGATCAGTGCGTATCTGTAACTCGAAAATTCCTAGAAATTCACGCTATGCGTAGGAGTGAGTCGCCAAGAGTCCAGACTTATTATGCTATGTCGTACAATCCTTACGGGACCCGTGAAGCATATAGGTGGTCAGTAGCTCGGAAATATCTTGATGCTCATGCACAAATCCTGCTTGGGTCAGAGTTTTGGAAGATGCTTGGAGGCTCGGGCACCTACGAAGAAGTGTTGGCTCTGTTTAATGAAGTCGGGCATGACAACCGTACGGCATTGTTAAAGATTCTGGAGTAGGTTGCGAGTCGAATATCTTGATTACGCGACCCGGACCATCAGACAAAGCTCGGACTTATGCCCCGAGAGTATCCTGAGCGCTTCGTCGCGTTGCATATGAATACCCCACCCGTTCTGGTATCCGCATGGTCACCTTAGGTTAATCCACCTCTTGGCAGTCGTACATAACTGTACTACGATTGCATCATAATGCGATACGTATATCCATGCACTCTGACCCCCGATGAAGAAGAAGGCGAAGGCTTCGTGGTCACGTTTCCTGATGTGACCGAGGCCATCACCGGGGCGAAAACCCGGGAAGACTCGCTCGAGATGGCGCAGGACGGGTTGGCCGTCGCACTGGGTATGTACGTCAAATGCCGTGAGGAAATCCCTGTGCCCAGCCCCGTCGCTGAGGGCCAGGTATTGATCGCTGTTCCGCCCATAGTTGCCGCGAAGCTGGCACTCTACTCCGCCATGCGCAGCCAGAGAATCACCAACGTCGCTCTCGCCGACCGGCTGGGACTGAGCGAGGGCGCAGTCCGTAGGCTCGTCAACCCAGACCATCGCTCTCATATCAGTCAGGTCGAGAAGGCCCTCCGAGCCGTTGGGCGTACCCTCGTCGTCGAGGATAGGGCGGCCTGAGAATCGTCCCGAGACGGGCAGCCTACACCTCTATCCGACACACCCGCCGGCTGGGATCGCAGCAGAACAGCAGCGCGCCATCGTGCATTGTCAGCCCGTGGAGCTCAGGGGCCTTGACCTCGATCTCGTCCAGTATCTCGCCATCTTCGGGGTCCAGCCTGTGGACCTTCCCCATTGCGCGGTCGGCGCACCAGATCGTCTCGCCGTCCCAGGCCACCCCGTGCGGAGCGGCCCCCGGAGTCGGGATCGAGTGCTCCACCTCCAGCGTCTCCGGATCGATCAGGTACAGCCGGAGCGCGGGCTTGATCACCACCCACATGCTGCCGTCCACCCACTCCATGCCGTGCGGACGGTTGTACGCGGGCCCGGCGTCGCGGGGGTCGTGGACTCCGGTTCCCGGAGGCTCGTGGAAGCTGACCGTCGATCCGTCCTCGTTGAGCTTGTACAGACGCGAGTTGTGTGTCGAGGCCACCCAGACGTTCCCGCCGCCTGCCGTCAGGCCGCTCGACTTGTACGTCTCCGTCGGCGCGTCGATGATCGCCTCGCCGGTCTCGTAGTCCAGCTTGTACAGATGACTGTTCTCCGCGTCGATAACCCACAGACCGTCCTCGTCGGCCTGCAATCCGTTCGGCCTCGGCCCCGGCGTCAGCCACATGTCGTCAATGTGCGCCATGATCTCCTCCGTCGTTCGGAAGCAGATTCTATCCGAAGGGACAGACTGTTGCGAGCGTTGGGGCGCATTTACATTGACAAGCCAATATGCCAATGCTAATCTCAGCCCAACCATTTTTATACTTGCGCCTAATATAGTTGGAAACAGACAGCCAGGAGGGGAACTATGGGCAATTCCAAAGTCTATTGGATGGACGCACATTCGGAGTCCACTGAGACCAGCCTAGTCGCCAAGATGACCACGGTCTTCGACGCGGCGGGACTGGACAAGATGATAAAGCCCAACGATGTCGTGGCGATCAAGATCCACTGCGGCGAGTGGAATAACACCGCGTATCTGCGACCGGTCTATCCGCGAGCTCTCGCGGACCGGATCAAGGAGCTTGGCGGCAGGCCCTTCGTCTGCGACACCACCACCTCCACCTACGCGCCCTATGGTTCCCGCTCCAGCCAACTCGACATTCTGCTGACCGCCGAGCGCAACGGGTTCAATTCGGCCACTCTCGGCTGTCCGTTCGTATGCGCCGACGGGTGGCTCGGTACCGCCGACTTCCGCGTTGATATTCCGGAAGGATACCTGCTGAAAGAGGCATACGTGGCCGAGGCGATCGCCGCTGCCGACGTGCTGATCGCGCTGACCCACTTCAAGGGTCACTCGATGGGCGTCATTGGCGGCGCTATGAAGAACCTGGGCATCGGCGCCCAGTCCAAGCGCGGCAAGCTCAACGTTCACATGGGCGGCCACCCCAACTACGGACTCGGCGGAGCCGCCGTGTTCCACCCGGAGGCGTTCAAGGGCAAGGCCAACACGCCGGACTGGGAGATTCTCGAAGACTGCTGCCCATATAACCTGTGGCACATCAACGAGAACGACGAGATCGAGTGGGAGCGCGAGAAGTGCGCCACCTGTCTCGGATGCTTCGGCGTGATGGGCAGCAGGGGTATTCTGGAGATCCCGCCTGTCAACTTCGACGCGGTGGATATCGCCATCGCCGACGCCTGCCTCGGCGTCGAGAAGGTGCTGAAGGGCAAGGTCGGCTACATCAACATGGCGATCGACGTGTCGCCGCGCTGCGACTGCGGCAACCACTCGGACATTCCGATAGTACCGCACTTGGGCGTGTTCGCATCGACCGACGCCGTCGCCATCGACATGGCCTGCGTGGATGCGGCCAGGCGCTCGCCGGGTATGCCCGGCTCCGCCGCCGAGCTGATGGAGGCGCACCACCCCGGCGACCGCAAGTTCGAGGCAGCCGCTGCCACCTTCCACTCCCAGAGCGAGGTCGCCACAATCAACACCGGTCACGAGATCGGACTCGGCAGCCGCGACTACGAGTTGGTCGACGTGGAGCCGCAGCCCGAGGAGGCCCACCGATTCCCGTACGACCGCAGGCCCAGCCGCCAGCGCTACATGGCCAACTTCGAGCGCTTCATGCCGTTCCCGTATGACCGGCACGACGGCAAGGGCTTCGCCCGCAACGACGAGGTTGACATCGACGCCATGAAGCGCCACTACGAGGACTCCACCAACGGTCACCACGTATTCGAGCAGATCGAGGAGCTGGTACCGGCGGACGACGACGACGATTAGACATCCACACTGGCGAGGATGACCCCGCCGGTCGTGTTAGATAATCGTAGCTGTAGGGGCGGGCCTTGTACCCGCCCCTATTGACCATCAGGAGGACAGAGAGCATATGCCACCATCAGGACAGCAGATGCTCGAGCAGAGCATCTCCACCTGCCAGCAGATAGCGGATGGTCTTGGGACGCGGGACCCGGCCTGGGAGACGTCGGTCGTGGAGATCGCCGACAAGTTCGGGGATCTGAGCGGGACGTTCTTCTTCCAGACCATGCCGTCGGTGCCGCCGACACGGACCGCAATGCGCGACGCTGACGCGTTGCTTGGACTTAAGAGTCAGGGAGATTGGAATGCGTTCGGTCCCGCGCTGACCAGGCTGATCGCGAGTGCCCAGGACGTAATCGAAAAGGCCGGTATGAAGGGGACGACGCTGACGTGAGCGGCCCCGTCCTGATTACGGGCGGGGCGGGAAGCGTCGGACGGCAGCTCGTCGAGATGTTCGCCGATGCAGGCGATGAAGTCCGCGTGTTCGACTTGCCGTTAATGGACTTCAGCGGACTCGAAGGCCGGCCTGGCATCGAGATCGTCAGAGGCGACATCACCGACGCAGGCAGCGTCTGCGACGCCGTGGCAGGCGCTGACTCGGTCCTCCACCTTGCGGCGCTGCTTCCGCCCAACAGCGAGCGGAACAGGGACCTGACATTCAGGGTCAATGTCGATGGCACGCGGAACGTGATCGCCGCGATGGAGGCGGTCAACCCGGACGCGCGTCTTGTGTTCACGTCGTCGATCAGCACCTACGGCGACACCAGCTCAGACCCGCCGCCGATCGGGGTGAGTCACTCGCAGAGCGCAATCGACATATACGCCGACAGCAAGATCGAGGGCGAAAAGCTCATCGCGGCCTCCTCGCTGGAGAACGCGGTGGCGCTGAGAATCGCCGGGATCGCCGTTCCGGCGTTCCTGGAGCCTCCGGTCCCGTGGCCCTTCATGGTGGACCAGCGGGTGGAGATGGTCCACCGGGACGATGTCGCGGACGCGCTGTTCGCTTCGGCCAGAGCCGACGGCGCCGGAGGCAACGTGTTCAACATCGGAGGCGGTCCGACCTGGCAGCTCCACGGCCGGGACTACGTGAAGGACTTCTTCGAGGTCATGGGCGCGCCGGTGGAGATGGCGACCTACCGCGATACGCCGGGCTGGATGGACTGGTATGATACCGAAGACTCGCAGCGCGTACTGAAGTACCAGAACCGTAGCTACCAGCACTACATCGGCGAGATGCAGGCCATCATTCAAGCCATGATGGAGGAGTGAGGATTTCGGCAGATTGTCAGGGGATGGAAACCACCAGATACTACGATCAGGAAGCCAGGCGAAAGCATCCTGACGTTAGGGACGACTGGGTGGAACGTGTGCTGGCCAATCCATACCATACTGAAACCCAGCCTGATGGCAGGATCAGATATTACGGATTCATCGACGAGGAAGAAAAGTGGCTCAGGGTGATTGTCGAGGATGGTAAGCTATTCAACCGATTCTTCGACCGAAACAAACTGAGGGAGTGGGGGCGGCCATGAAACTGAACATATACTACGATACCGAAACCGACACGCTGTCTCTGTGGAACGGGCAGCCGGCGAATGAAGGAGCCGATGTTGCAGAGAGCCTCACCGCCGACCTTAATGCCGAGGGTGAAGTAGTAGGTTTCACGCTTGAACATGCCGCCAAGTTGCTGGAGTCAGTCCTTGCCGGTTCCTCTTCGGCTTCAGCAGACTGCATGGACACAGCAGCCGTCGGCACCGTCAACATTCGATGAACCTCCGAGAGACCGGCAGGAACCATGGAGTTAGAACGATGGTGACACAGACTGAAATCCAGGTAGTCAACAGGCAGACCACCGCGCAGAAGATGGATGCGCTGCGCTCCACCCTGCGGGAGATGGGTACCGTCATCGTCGCGTACTCCGGCGGGGTCGATAGCGCGTTCCTCGCCGCCGCGGCCAACGACGTTCTGGGACCCAAAGCACTGGCCGTCACCGCAAAGTCGCCAAGCCTGGCTCCCTCCGAGCTGCGAGAAGCCGTCGAGCTTGCACAGCGTATCGGACTGAACCATCGCGTGATCGAGACCCACGAAGTCGAGCGCGACGACTACGCCGAAAACAACCCCAACCGCTGCTTCTTCTGCAAGGACGAGCTCTACACCTACCTGTCCGACTTTGCCCGGGAAGAGGGCTACGCGCACATCACCAATGGCACCAACACCGACGACCTCGGCGATTTTCGGCCTGGACTCAACGCCGCCAAGCAGTACGGCGTCCGCAGCCCGATGGTCGAAGCCGGTCTATCCAAGGCCGAGATCCGCACCCTGTCCCACGATATGGACCTCCCCACCTGGGACAAGCCCGCCCAGGCCTGCCTGTCGTCACGCATCCCATACGGCACGCCCGTGACGGTCGAGGCGCTGACCCGCATCGCCCAGGCCGAGGAGTTCCTGCACGACCTCGGAATCCGGCAGCTTCGTGTCCGGCACCACGACACCATCGCCCGCATCGAGGTCGAACCCGCCGACTTCCTCACCCTGATGGAGGAGGGCACCCGCGCCAAGGTCACGGACTACTTCCGCTCGATCGGGTACTCATACGTGACCCTTGACCTGGAAGGCTTCCGCTCCGGCAGCCTCAACGAAGTGTTGACGGGACTTAGGAAGAATCGGGAAACGGGGGAGTAGTGCTGATGACACCGGAGATGATCGCTATTCTCAGCGTCGGAGTCGCCCTTGCGGGTCTGGTCGTTACGTTCATCGTCCGCATCGATAAACGGTTCGAACAGCTGGAGACCCGCAACGAGCGACGATTTCAGCAGCTAGAGGCGAGTATACGTGAGTCGGAGCAGAGGCTGGATGTCAGAATCGCGTCCCTAGATACCAAAATCGTGGCGCTGGACTCCAGGGTTGCGGTGCTCGAACGAGGACAGGCACGGCTGGAGGGCCTGCTCGACGGTATTCGGGAGGCGCTGTTCGGACGGGCACCCGCAGGACCCCGGTAAAATCCCATTATTAGGAGACCCCCATGCAAACACTCGACGCCATCGCCCACATCCTCAAGAAAGAGGGCATTGAGTACCTGAGCGCCTTCCCGACGACGCATGTTATCGAGTCGGCCGCCGATATCGGCATCCGGCCCATCATATGCCGGCAGGAACGTGTCGGCGTCGGCATCGCCGATGGGTACAGTCGCGTTACGAACGGGCGTCCGCCGGGTGTGTTCGCTATGCAGTACGGCCCGGGAGCGGAGAATGCCTATGCCGGCGTGGCGACTGCGTTCTCGGATGCCGTGCCGATGCTCCTGCTCCCTCTCGGATATCCCGGTGAACGGGACGGTGTCTACCCCAACTTCAGCTCCGTGCGCAGCTACGAGTCTGTCACCAAGAACGTCGAGCGGATCTCGGCGCCGGACCTGGTTGTGGATACCATGCGCCGCGCGTTTGCGCTGCTGAAGATGGGACGTCCGGGGCCGGTGATGGTGGAGATACCGGCCGACGTGGGCGCTGAGGAGGTATCGGACGGCATGGTGGACGGCTATCGTCCGGTCAAGGCGGCAATCGCGGGCGCGGACGTTTCAGCAGTCGATGAGGCCGCCGAAGCGCTTCTGTCCGCCAGCAACCCGATCGTCTACGCCGGACAGGGGGTCATGCACGCCGAGGCCACGGACGACCTTGTAGAGCTGGCCGAGCTTCTTCAGATCCCCGTGACCACCAGTATGGCGGGCAAGAGCGGGTTCCCGGAGCGGCACCCGCTGTCACTCGGCTCCAGCTCGGGCGTGATGAACGGCGCCGCGTACCACTTCATGAGGCGCGCCGACGTGGTGCTGGCGGTCGGGTCCAGCCTGACCAGGCACGGCATGACGACGCCCATCCCCGCTGACAAAACGTTCATTCACGCAACCAACTCCCCGATAGACATCGGCAAGAACTACGACATCGAGTACCCGCTGCTGGGCGATGCGAGGCTGATAATCCGCCAGTTGATCGAGGCGTGCGGAGACAGGCTCGTCGGCGCGACGAGGAACGGCGCGACCGCTGAGGAGATCGCCACCGTTCGCGAGGCTTGGCTTGCCGACTGGATGCGCAAGCTGGACTCAGACGAGGTGCCGATCAACCCGTACAGGGTCATGTGGGAGTTCATGCGGAACGTCGATCCGGACCACGCGATCGTGACGCACGACTCCGGAAGCCCTCGTGACCAGCTCATGCCCTTCTACCAGGCCGGAGGTCCCCATACCTACTTGGGTTGGGGCAAGTCGCACGGCCTGGGCACCGGGCTTGGACTGAACATCGGGGCCAAGCTGGCCGATCCTGACAAGTTCGTCGTCAACTTCATGGGGGACGCCGCGTTCGGAATGACCGGTCTGGACTTCGAGACCGCGGTGCGCTCTGGAATCCCGATACTGACGATCGTGCTGAACAACTCCACGATGGCGATAGAGACGTCCGCGATGACGCGGTCCCACGAGCTGTACGGCACCCGTGACCTGGGCGGTAACTACGCCGATCTGGGCCGGGCCATGGGAGGATGGGCCGAGAGGGTCGAAGACCCGGCCGATGTCGGTCCGGCAATCCTGCGCGCCAGGGCCGCGACGGAGAACGGCCAGGCAGCCCTGCTCGAATTCGTCACAAGCGAAGAGGGCGAGTTCAGCCACCGCAGGCCGTTTTCCTAGAACCGGAACCAATGCTTCCCCATCTCTCGATGGGAGAGGGTTGCGGGCTGCCACGGCCAAGAGCCTGTCCTGGACTCGATCCAGGATTGTGGGTGAAGGCGATGAACACCTCAGCCGTATGTGGATTCATACTCGCCGCCTGTGCCCTGCTCATCACCGTTGGGGTCGCCGGGTGCTCCCAGGGGGGTGGCGCCGGGCCAGCGGCCACCCCCGCGCCAGACGCGCAGGCCCAGCCCCCGATCCCTCCGGGGCTACCCGACCGCCTGCAGGTCATCATGTTGTCAACCGACCTGGCTGTCGGAGACAACCGGGTCGCGTTCGGCGTCGTCCGTCACGGCAAGGGAGCCGTGAAGAACGCCAACGTCGAACTCCAGACATTCCTGCTGCATGAAGGCGGCTCTCCCGATGGTCCCAGGCAGACGGTTGACGCCGCGTTCCGCGAATGGCCCGGAGGGGTGGGTGGGGCCTACGTGGTCAACCTCGAGTTCGATGAGCCTGGGGAGTGGGGACTTCGTATTGAGACCACAGCCGATGACGGGACCGCCTCTCAAGCCGGCGCGCGGGTGATGGTAAAGGAGACTGGCTCGACCCCAGCCATTGGATCAGCCGGGCCCCGTAGCGTGAACAAGACGTCCCGGGACGTGGACGAGCTTGTCAATCTGACCACTGACCCCGATCCCGACCCTGATCTCTACGGAATGACAATCGCAGAGGCAGTCGCCGATGCTCGCCCGTTGCTTGTGAGCTTCTCCACGCCCGCCTTCTGCAAGACCGCGACGTGCGGACCCCAGATGGAAGTCGTCAAGCAGCTGAAGGACAGGCACGCCGGGAAGATGAACTTCATCCACGTCGAGGTGTACGATAACCCGTCCGAAATCCGGGAGCAGGGCATCGCGGTCGCCAGAGTAGCCCCGCCGGTTGCCGAGTGGGGTCTGCCCAGCGAGCCGTGGACCTTTGTGGTGGACGGCCGGGGAGCCATCACGGCCAAGTACGAGGGATTCGTAGGCGCGGACGAGCTCGAACCGGCGATCTCCGCCGTTCTCCCCTAGAGGCGACGAGTCTTGCCCGAGATACCGGACCGCGGCCCACGATCCGGGTGGAGTCCTCCGGGCGACCGCCCTCGATGTTGGGCCATGCCGCACGGAGATGCCCGGCCCGGTCTATTGCATCCAGGTCACCATCTCGGAGGGAGACGTCCGTCTGGATGCCGGAAGCGTTCTTGGCTGTCCGAGGAACACTGCCCCAACCATCAGCCAGTCGGGCTCGGCGCCGAGCGTCGCTGACAGGTCGGGATGCTGGGTGACGCCGCCCGTACTCCAGTCCAGACACAGTCCCTCGGCTACCGCGGCCAGCGCCATGTTCTGCACCGCGCAGCACGCCGTCGCGTAGTTTTCCTGCGTCACCTCTTCGTTGTCGCCGGGAAGACTGTACACATAGACCATCGCGGGAGCATCGAGGACGCGGCTCCTGCTGGCATCCGACGATCTCCGCTTCTGTTCCGGGTTTGGATTGACGACCTTCCGGTAGGCGACTTCCGCCGCCTGTTCGGCAACCCTGGCGCGGGTCGCGCTGTCTTTTGGCAGCACGAAGAACCGGGTGGGTTCGGTGAGACGGTGGTTTGGCGCCCAGACCGCGGCGGCGAACAGCCTGTTGAGTATCTCGTCGGAGACCGGCGCATCCGTGAATTCCTTCGCCATGCGTCTGCGGAAGATCGCGTCATAGACGCTCACGGGAGTCGATGGAATATCCACCTCGGTGCTTCTGATTTTCTGCTGGGTCATCATCATGTCCTCGCTCGGTTTTACACACTCTACCACACACGCCGCGGGTTGCAGGGCTTCACGACAACCATTGGTCCCTGAGCAGACCTGCCAGCCGGCCGCTGTCCATGACCGGAATGTAGTTGAATTCGCCATCGATCATGGTGAGGGAGGCGACGCGAGACATCCGTCCGGCGTCCTATTTGTGATATATTGCACATATGTTTACGGGGCTCTTGTCAGCTGGTACAACCACTCCCGGCCCGGCCCGGAGTCTGACGCGCGATGTCCTCCTTGTGGTCAGCGCGGTGTTGATGGCCGCCACGCTCTACCTCGTCCACTTCTGGGTCCCAACAGAGCAGAACCTCGGAGTCTCCCAACGGATCTTCTACTTCCACGTCCCGCTGGGCTGGATTGGGATGGTGTCCATAGTCATCGTCGCGGTCGCCAGCGTCATGCACCTGTTGACCGGACGGCGGCGATGGGACGACCTCGCCTACTCGACTGCGGAGCTTGGCATCATCTACGCGAGTCTGATACTGGTAACCGGGGCGATCTGGGGCAAGCCCGTATGGGGCGTCTGGTGGACGTGGGACCCCAAGCTGACGACGACGCTGGTGCTGTGGTTCATCTACGTCGGTTACCTGATGGCGCGCGCATACGGTCCCGCCGGAACCCAGGGCAGGCGCTTTGCCGCTGTGATCGCCCTCATCGGCGCGGTCGATGCCCCGATCATCTACATGGCTACGAACTGGTGGCGGACGGCGCACCCGGAGAACAATGTGCCGGGCGGCCTGGATGGGCGAATTCTTCTGACACTGCTGGTATCGGTGGCGGCGTTCACGGTAATGTATGTCTATCTGTTGATGGAGCGGTACTCGCTGAGAAAATCGGAGTCCGACCTGGATGAACTCTACTTGCGAACAGCCTAGCGGCTACACGATCCGCCTGATCGTGGTGGCAGCGGCGATAACGATCGGTCTGGCGGTCTGGCTCCTGGCGCAGAGCGCCGTAGCCTATGAGGGGCCGCTCCAGGCGGGTGTTGACGCGACACCTCTGGCGCAAGCGTCAAGCGGTCCCGAGGCGAATCTGCCGTACCTGTTCGCCGTGTACATCATCACCTGGGCGGCGTTCTTCGCCTACGTGTTCTACGTATCGCGTCGTCAGAGGGAGATGCAGGGGGAGATCGAAGCGCTCAAGCGTGCGCTCGAAGAGCGCGACGGCAGGGCGGTCGAACACAATAGCGGACCCGGGTCGGCAGGCTAGTCCGCTTCGCGCATACGGAGTCACGATAGAGAGATGTCTCAAACAGCAACACCCATACCGGCTTACACAGACTCTGAAGAGAGGATCGTCTCGTCCCATCGGATCAAGCTGCTGATCGCGCTGGTGGTTTTGGTCGGGGCCCTCGGCTACTCTGCATTCTGGGCGTTCAAGGGCGCCACCGTGTACTACTACACTGTGGGAGAGGTGAAGGACATTGGCGCCACGCCTGAAGGACGGGTGGTGCGCGTGAGCGGGAAGCTGGTTTCCGACTCATTCCAGCGCGCCGAAGGCTCCACGTTGGCCGAGTTCCACCTCACCGATGGCGCCCAAAACCTTTCTGCGGCGCACGACGGCGTGTTGCCGGACCTGTTCTTCAACGACCACTCTGAGATTATCCTGGAGGGCCGGTATCATCCGGACGGCGTCTTCATGAGCGAGAACGTCATCGTCAAGTGCCCCTCCAAGTACATCGCGGCCGAGGGCGAGACGGGCTGAGCGGCGCGCGCGGCAGCCCCCTGACCTGAATGCCCCGGTGACCACAGGCCAAGCATCCCGCCCCGCCACCCCAAGGTGGGCGCGCTCGTTTGAACACCGCGACTTTCGCTTCCTGTGGGTCTCGATTCTCATGCAGTCCGCGGCGATGGGCATGAACTGGGTGGTCACGGGCTGGCTCGTCTTCGAAATCAGCGGCTCACCGTTCATGGTTGGCGTGTCCTCTGCCCTGGGGATGGCGCCGTTCTTCTTTCTGGGGCTGGTCTCGGGAGCGGTGGCTGACAGGGTAGATCGGAACTTACTCCTGCGACTGGTCACCCTGGGCGGTGCGGCGACCTCCGGACTGACGGGCGTGGTGCTGGTCTCAGAGGTCGCGGACCTCTGGCACGTCTTGGCCCTGACCGCGGCCACCGGGTGTATGACCGCGTTCATGATGACCACGCGCCAGTCTCTGACGTATGACATAGTCGGGTCCGGACTGGCCCTGAACGGCATGGCCCTGAACTCGGTCGGTATGCAGGTCGGCCTTGTGGTCGGCTCGTTGGTGTCCGGGCTGATAATCGAGGCGTTCGGCGCGGGCGGCCAGTACCTGTTGATCGGCCTGGCCTACATGGCTTCGGCAGGGTTCCTGGTGTTCATCCGGCCTGCGTCGAGCCGAGGGCGTGGCGGACCGCGGAAATCGATTGCGCACATCCTGCGCGAGTACGCGGAGACGATGCGACGCAACCGCGTACTGGTGACGCTCATGGCGCTGGCCGCCGTCACCGAGCTGTTCGGATTCACGCACATGAGCCTGTTTCCGGTGATCGCCAAGGATGTTCTGGGCATGGGAGCCGTGGGGCTGGGCGTAATGACCGCGGCGCGTCAGATCGGTGGAATCGCGGGCCTGCTGGCCCTGTCGGGAGCGGGTGATTTCCGAAGCAAGGGGCTGTTGATGTTCATGTTGATGGTCACGTTCGGGGCCAGCCTGATGGCCCTTGTGGCATCGACCAACGTCGTCTACTACGTCGCGATCCTGACTCTGGCGAACGTGTGCGCCATGTCGGTCGACACGTTGTACATGACGCTGATGCAGGATAACGTACCCGATGATCAGAGGGGTCGCGCCATGGGCGCATGGACGTTGAGCATCGGCGTGGCGCCTGTCGGGCACCTGGGACTGGGGGCGCTGGCCGGCGCGATCGGCGTACCGTGGACGCTGTTCACGAGCGGGTCGGTGTTGGTCCTTGCGGGTCTGGCGACCGCGGTCGGCCTGCCGGATATCCGGCGGCTTGAGTGAGGGTGCCGCGGGCAAGTCCCGGTTTGCCCGCGGCTGCCGACGCCGCCCACAGGGTATGGTAAGGTTCCCGCGTAGGCATTAGAGTTGTTTTACCGCGAGCGGTTCATGAGGTTCTACGAGGTGCGGCGCAATGGCTCGAAGAAAGCAAACAAGGGGCGACTGCGGATACTGCGGACGCGCGTTAACGAGGGGAGGAATGCTGAGGCATCTGTCGTCCTGCCGCGAGCGAAACGAAGTTGTCGCGGCATCCGACCGGAATCCGGGCAGGAAGACCGGGCTAACTCACCTGCGCGTGTCCGATTCTTGGTCCGACGATTTCTGGCTCGACCTCGAGATGCGAGGTTCAGACACCTTGCAGGACCTGGACGAATATCTGCGATTCGTCTGGCTGGAATGTTGCGGACACTTGAGCCGGTTTTCCGTCGGCGGCTGGGCAGGAGATGAAATCTCCATGACGACACGAATTGATCGGGTACTTCAACCCGGTGTCGAGCTTGTCCATATCTATGATTTCGGCACTTCGTCTGAGACCCTCGTGAGAAGTGTAGCCGTCCGGGACGGCAGGCCAACGACCTCCAACCCAATTGCCCTGATGGCCCGCAACAACCCGCCGGAAGTCGCCTGCATGGAGTGTGAGCAGCCCGCGGCGAGTATTTGCATCGAGTGCGTCTATGAATATGACAGGGACGGGATGTTATGCCAAAATCATACGAAGACGCACCCACATGGAGACTATGGCGACCCGCTTCCTGTGGTGAACTCGCCCAGGGTGGGCATGTGCGGCTACGATGGCCCGGCCGAGCCGCCTTATTAGCGCCGTATCCACAGACTTCGGTAGTACATGGCCAGGATTAGAAAGAGACGCCAATCCCCGGGGGCCAGGAAGACCCTCAGACGCAGCGGAAGCGTCAAGCGGACACGCGCCCGTCAGAACGACTGGACATCCACGACGGACCGCGATTGGGACGATGCGACCCCCGAGACGATGGAACGCATCATGCCCAGGGACGAGCGCGACCGCCGCCGCCGTATCGAGCAGGCGGCTACCGAGACCGGTCCGGCCGACCCTGGGCTGGGCGTCGAACGGGCCGCCGCCGATGCCGAGGTCGCCCTGGTGACCGCCGTGGCCGGGATGTCCGCTCGGATCGAGCGAGACGGGACCGAGTACCCGGCCACTATCCGCGGTCTGCTGACCGAGCTGGATACCGGATACATCAACCCTGTCGCTGTCGGAGACCGCGCGGTGATCACCATGGACGGGGCGGGCGCGTGGGCCATCGGGGATGTCCTGCCCCGAAAGACCGTTCTGGCGCGAATGGACCCCTACCTCGCTCCGCGTCAGCAGATCGTCGCCGCCAATGTGGACCAGCTTCTGATCGTGTCGTCCTGGCGCGACCCCGACCTGTGGCTGGAGCTGGTGGACCGCTACCTGATATCCGCGGGACTGTCCGAGATCGAGCCGGTCATCTGCATCAACAAGGCCGACCTCGTTGACGACATCCCCGGGTACGAGGCCACCGTCAGCGTGTACCGGGATATGGGGCATCGTGTGCTCCTGACCTCCGCGGTCACCGGGCAGGGCATATCGGAGCTGAAATCCGCGCTGGCCCGGAGGCTGACGGCCGTGGTGGGGCTTTCGGGGACCGGCAAGAGCTCGTTGATGGCGGCCGTGCAGCCGGGCCTCGACATCAGGGTGGGAGCGATCAGCGACGCCCACCGCCAGGGACGCCACACGACCGCGCAGTCAACGCTGTACAGGCTCGAAACGGGCGGCTACGTGGCGGACACGCCGGGGATCAGGGAGTTCGGAATCGTCGGCCTCACCCTCGGCGAGCTGCCGCTGTACTTCCCGGAGATAGACGAGCTGGCCGCCGACTGCCGGTTCAGCAACTGCTCGCACCTGGAAGAGCCGGGATGCGCGGTGCGGGCCGGAGAGGAGCGCGGATGGATTTCGGCGTCGCGCGTCGCCTCCTACAGGGCCGTGTTCGACGAGCTCGAGGTGTAGAACGCCAGCGATTCCGCCGTGCCACGTCAAGTAACGAAAACACCCCTGAAACCTGACCCCATGCCAAGACAGACAGAGCCGAGCGCGAACAACGCCCTGGGCGGACTCCTCCAACGGATGCTGCCCGGATGCCGCGTGTCGTCCGAAAACACCCGGCAGATCGTCGATCGGCCCGGACTTCAGCCGGACATCCTCATCACCGCGCCCGGGCGCTCTCCGGTCGTGATCGAAGCCGAGTTCATGCCCGCCCGCACCGCCGAGCCGGAGGCGAAGGACCGGCTCGGTCTCGAAGTCGAACACACGGCCCGGCTCATCGACGCCGCGGTCGCGCTCCGGTATCCCGACCGCGTTGAATACGCCGACGACCTCTACGACGCAATCTCCACCGCAAGCCTCTCATACTGCGTCTGCTACGAGGACGACACGCGGTTCCCGGAGTCCGGCTGGCTGGAGGGGTCTGTCGAAGACCTTGCCGACCTGGTCCGGCTCGTCTCAGTCCCCCAGCGAGCCGTGGACGAGGCCGCCGACGCCCTCGAAAAAGGCATCGACCGCGCCGCGTCGATCCTGGGGCAGCTTGCCCAATCCAGACCCGATGTCGTAACCAACGTCGCCGGACTGCTCGGAATGTCCGAGGTATTGCAGACCTACCGGATGGCGGGGGCCATCGTCGCCAACGCGATGGTGTTCCACGAACGCCTCGTCGGGATGCACGGCGTCAAGCCCCTCTCACAGCTTTGCTCCACTCGCGCCAGCAGCCCCAAGGAGAACATCCTCGACGCCTGGACCGAGGTGCTGAAGATCAACTACTGGCCCATCTTCTCCATCGCGCGGGACATCGTCGAGCAGCTTCCCGCCGCCGAGGCCGCCCAGCTTCTGTCCAACCTCCGCATCACGGTCGAGGACGTCGAGGCGACGGGGGCAAACCAGGCGCACGACCTCACGGGACGCATCTTCCAGCGTCTCATCGCCGACCGCAAGTACCTGGCGACGTTCTACACCCTCCCGGCGTCTGCCGCTCTGCTCGCGAGGCTGGCTGTCGCGAAGATGGACGTGGACTGGTCGGACGCGGACGCGATAGGGGAGCTCCGCGTCGGCGACTTCGCGTGCGGCACAGGCGCGCTGCTGTCAGCCGTGTACGAGCAGATAGCGACACGACACGAGCGCGCCGGCGGAGACCTTGCCACGCTCCATCCCGTGATGATGGAGGAAGTCCTGTACGGCTGCGACGTGATGCCGTCCGCAATCCACATCACCGGATCGACCCTGTCAGGCGCTCAGCCCACGGTAGGGTTCGGCAAGACGCGCCTGTACACCCTGGCCTACGGGAGACAGCAGGACGGAGCTGTCCGTATCGGATCGCTGGAGCTGCTCCAGTCGTCTGCGGCAATGACCCTGTTCAACACCAGCGACCCCGCGCTCCGCACCGGCAGCGTCGGCGAGGAGACCGCCGCCCAGGTCATCGTGGACGTGCCGGACGAGGGATTCGATCTCGTAATCATGAACCCCCCGTTTACTCGCGCGACTAACCATGAGGGCGCTCATTCGGATGTCACAAACCCAGCTTTTGCCGCATTCGGAGCGACCCAGGCCGATCAGACGGCAATGGGAAAGCGAATAAACCAGCGTGGTAGGGGGACCTGTTATCACGGCAACGCCGGAATTGCGTCCGCGTTCGCGGCTCTGGTGGACCGGAAGCTGAGACCCGGCGGCGTACTCGCGATGGTGCTGCCGTTATCCGCAGCCGCCGGCCTATCATGGCAGGGATTCCGGGAGATGCTTGGGAAGCGCTACACGGGTCTGACTGTCTTGAGCATCGCCGCCAACGGCAGGGACATGTCCTTTTCGTCCGACACCGGCATGGCCGAATGTCTGGTAATCGCCCGCAAGCTCCGAGCAAAAGAAGACCCCGCGTATCGGGGCAAGTTCACCTCTCTTGATAGGCGTCCCAACGGTTTTGCTCAGGCCGGTTCGTTGGCTCGAAACATCGTTGCTTCGGATGGCATCAGGAACATCGAGGACGGCCCCTACGGGGGCAGCGCCCTGATGGAGGGTGATGCGCCGGCCGGAGAAGTGCTGTCAGCTCCCTGCCGTGCGGACGGCGGAGTGTGGGGCGCAGTGCGGATATCGGACTACTCCGTAGCTCAGACCGCTTACGCGCTCGTAAACTCAGAGTTATGGTTGCCCGGAGCGCCGATGGCTCTTGATCTGCCATCAGTTCCGCTTGGAGATGTCGGGAATCTCGGGCTGGTTGATCGTGATGTCACAGGTCCGCCACCGCGTGGGCCATTCACCAAGACGACGCCCAACCCCACCGCCACGTATCCTTCTCTCTGGAACCACAACGCCAGGAACGAAACAAGAATCGTCTGTGCTCCGGACGCGCAGTTGCAAGTGCGACAAGGGATGGAAGCGAAAGCGGCCACCGTCTGGGCTACCGCCAGCCGCGCTCACATCAACCGGGACTTCACTTTCGGCTCCCAAGCCCTAACCGTTGCGTTTACTGATCGAGAATCAATCGGTGGTAGAGTGTGGCCCAACGTGATTTTCGACGACCCGCGGTTCGACTACGCATTCGCAGTATGGGGCAACAGCACGCTGGGCCTGCTCTGTTACTGGTGGCACTCCAGCCGCCAGCAGTCGAGTAAAGCCGGCATGACCATCCGCTCCGCAGAATCCCTCCCCGTCCTCGACCTCCGAACACTGACCGACGAGCAGCTATCCACCGCCGGGGAAATCTTCGACGACTTCCGCGACCTCGACCTCAAACCCGCGTACCTGGCAGACGCCGACCCCAACCGCGCCCTCCTCGACCGCCGCGTCCTCTGCGACCTCCTCAACTTCGACGAGGACACCTACCACGCCGTCCGCAGACTAGCCGCCAAATGGTGCGCCGAACCCTCAGTCCACGGCGCCAAGCGGAGGCCGTCAGGGGCGGCGCTGGTGATGTAGTAACCTATACAGGCTCATCGGAAAGATCCATAGGGGAACAGATGCTGACCGACGAAGATATTCAGGACTTGATTGACCATCCCAAGAGAATCACAGCCAGGACACCCGCTAGGGAACCTCTGAACAAGTTAGGGTTGACGGTTATTCTCTGCCGGAATCGTGTCTGGCTGACCCATAATTTGCCACATTCCACGGACTTATTCAGAGCATTCCTAGTGGATACAGAGAAGACGGCAACTACAGACGTTGTGACTTGGAACTGGAAGCCACTTCTGGTGACGACGCCAGATTCACGATCTTCATCCGCCAGCACAACAGGTTCATCGAGAACTTTTCCATCGGGCTGCGTTATCGAACTGGGGACACGGCGTTGGGAAGCATTACGCTGGTTCGCTACAACGGCCCACATGGAGATACTAGCCGTCATCCCGATGGACACTACGCCGCGTCTCACATACACCGCATTACTGAGGAAGAGATAGTCTCTGGCAGTGTTCAACCACAAGAGAGCTACAGAGAGATCACAGATCTATACAGCACCTATGAACAGGCCCTCAGAGTTTTCTTCTCCGACATTGCAACACAAAACCACAATGACTACTTTCCTGAATTAGTCCAGCCGAGGCTCTTAGATGGACATCAGTAGAATCAGGGAATTATTCAACCGCATGGGATCCGGGGGATTTGACCTCTACGAGCGCCGCCCGGGAGATCACCAGTTGATACTTCCCATACTTCACGAAGATGGGGATATGCTGGACGTATATCTGCAAGACAGTCCTATGGGTGAAAAGTATGTCAGAATCTGCGATTTTGGACTGGCGTTGATGCGTCTCTCATATACATACAACGTGGACACCCCTGCTCGCCAGCGGATCCTGGACAGCATACTTATAAACAACAAGGTCAGTAACAACGACGGCAATCTCTATCTGGATACCCATATCAGCGCACTCTACGAAGGCGTTTTGCGTTTTGCGGGTTGTATCCAGAAAGTGTGCAATATGCGGTACTGGAGCAGGGAGATAGTTCGCTCAGAGTTTTACGACGATCTGGGTGACTACATCACAACCGAACTGAGCCGGTTTTCTCCTGTCGCTGACAAATCTCCCTTAGCCGACTACTCGATAATAAGCGTGGACTGGAGCTTGACGCACAACAGCCGAGACCTCTATGTGTTCGGAGTACGAGGCGGCGACAAGGCCAAGAACGTAGCTATCTCTTTACTGGAGTTCCAGAAAGCGAAGCTGAGCTACATCAGCCTGATAGTCCATGAAAACATGGAAGATCTGGGAAGCAAAGAGAGCGTTTACCTCACCAAGAATGCAGATCGGCAGTATCCTGTTCTGGACGACTTCAGAGAGAGCGCCGCTTACGATATCGAAAGGATCGTAGGAGTAGCGTCCTAGATGAATTCTTGATCTACAACCCCCTAATCTATCAGCGACTCATGCACAAAACTATCAGGAAGCATATGGGTCGTTGAGCAAGCGTTACGACTATGACCGCATGAGCCAAGCCTATCACCGCGTTATCGAGAAGATCGGCGACTCCGCCGCCTCATGCCCGCCTTCCTCCGCCGACGCCGACCCGAACCGCGACCTCCTCGACCACCGCGTCGTCTGCGACCTCCTCAACTTTCGACGCAGACACCTACCAAGCCGTGTGCAGACTCGCCGCCAATTGGTGCATCGAACCCTCAGTCCACGGCGGCAAAAACGCCCCAGGAACGCAACCCTGGCGATGTAGGGGCAGGTTTCAAACCTGCCCAGGTCCTGCCGTCCCGCCACTAACCACCAACCACACGAGGTTGACGGGTTCCGTTTGACGGTTTCACCTACCAATCCATACAATTCACGGACAAGGAGAATGACCATGACTGCCGCCAAGCCTGCTGCCGGAAGGCGTAAAATCCCCGTTCACAAGGTCCCCGCCCGGACAATGCTCGCCGAGCTGGATGAAAAGCTGCGCAGGTACGAGCGCAGGTACGAAATGTCCAGCGACAAGATGGCTACATTGTTGGAATTGGACGCCATGCGTCCAACTGCTGAGGTCCTCAGATGGTATTCAGCCTACCAAGGAGCCAGATCGCTCCGCGAAAAGACCCGCACGACTGGAACAGCTGGGACCACTACCGGACCATCCACGAAATCCGACTGAGTCAACACCCTTTCGTAGTCGGTGACACCCTTAACTTCTCCGAAGTAGCTGAGGGTGAGATTTTATTGGGTGGGACCGTTACCTGCCGTAAGTCTGTAGAGTTGGAAGTCGAGAAGTGGTTCGACTCCCGGTACTTTGGCCATACGTTGCGTGTTCGATGTCACACGTATGTCTATATCGGTTGGCTTCGAGACGAACATCTCCTTGTGAAGTACCACAACCTTCATCACGATCCGGATGAGTACATCCACCGGGTCTATGACCCTGCCACTGGGGCCGAGATATTCAACGAAGTCTTGGAACGGTATCAGTTCCCGACTCTGCCGGAAGTGCTTGACGAACTGGAAATCATCGCACGGGACTTATAGTCCCGGCAACCGCCGCCATCTGAGTCCGGACCCCAGACCGCCAACCACCCCCACAATTCACCCTTGACAACCCCGTCCGCACACCATACCATAGAACATACGTACTCAGAGACAACACCTGATACCTAATCCCTGACACCTGATACCTGAAAAACACATGTGCTCACACAACCAACACACCAAGTCAAACAACCTCGCCGTCGCCATCCGCGACGCGACCACGGACATCCGGGGCGTCATCGACACTCTGCACGACATCGCCCAGGGCAACGCCCCACGCGCCAACACACACAACCGCATCAGGGCCACACGCATCCTACTCGACAGGGGATTCGGCAAAGCACCCAGGCGCCCCTGCCCCAACTCCGCGCCATCCAACCACAACCACCGGCCAACACCGGCTAGGGACAACCCCACACCCGTCGGACCCTCACGCAGTGGCGGCTCCACCGTGTCCGGGACCGTCACGCGACTCGACGACTCGCTGCACGACTCCCTCGGCCCTCCCCCGACCTTCGATGACCCACCGTATTTCACCGAGGACCACGACGACCTCAAGTCGGAGCTCGTCTCCTACACCCAGGAATACATCCACACCGTCACAGACGACGGCAACACCCTCGTGACAGTTCTCGTGGGTATCCTTTACGCCGACCCCGATGACCTGGCCGTAAAGCCCTGCCACCGCATAGACGTTGCGCAGATACTCCTCGACCGCGCCCTCGGCGTGGACTGTGATCCCCCCGAAGACCCCGCCGACGAGATCCCCCCGGAGGACATCCCCGGCACTCCCGAGTGGCTGGAATCGGCCCAGCGCGAGCTGAACGAACACATCCAGAAGATCATGGACAGCGCCACCGAAGAGGACAGACGTAGGGGCAGAGAAGCGACCGAGGAGGAGATCGAAGAGGTCAAAGCCAGGGCCTACAGGGCGCTGCTTGCCGCGGACGGCGACCCCCGCGCCCACACCAAGTACACCCCCAAATTCGACGACCCCTGACCCTCCATGCGGATAGTCGGTAGGGGCAGGTTTCAAACCTGCCCAGGTCCCGGCCACCTTGCCCAGGTCGGCGACCCCCGCGCCTACTCCGGCGGCTACACCGGCAAATTCGACGACCCCTGACCCTCCATGCGGATAGTCGGTAGGGGCAGGTCTCCCTAAACCTGCCCAGGTCTCCCTAAACCTGCCCAAGTCTCTAAACCTGCCCAGACCCCGGCCGCCCCTGCATGAAGCGCGGGCGCTGATCGCCATTCACTATTCACCACGCTTCCGATATACTCTCTTGTCACCAGGGGCTTGCGGACCCGGACGAAGATTCCGGACCGGGCGACCAGCGCCCCATGTCCGTCGGCATAGATGCGCCGAAGTGGCGGAATGGTAGACGCGCCGGTCTCAAAAACCGGTGGGAGCAATCCCGTGTCGGTTCGACTCCGACCTTCGGCACCACTAACCGCTAATCACTATCCACCGGCCACTAACCGATACTCCCACCGATGGCCCTGCTTTCCCATCTGACAGGCAATTTCGCTTGGGCCGCGTCCTTCGGATACCGCGACTTCAGGTACCTATGGCTGTCCACGGTCGTCCAGTCGGTCGGCATGGGCATGGAGTTCGTCGCGCTCGGATGGCTCGTCCTGGACATGACGGGTTCCCCGTTTCTCGTCGGGTTGGCGTCCGCGGCCCGGATGGCCCCGTTCTTCTTTCTTGGGATAGTCTCCGGGGCCGTGGCCGACCGTGTGGACAGGCGCATCCTGGTCCGCTGGGTAACTGTCGCCGGAGCTTTGATCGCGGGCCTCACCGCCCTCGTCCTCTACTTGGACTACGACCGCGTCTGGCCGATCTTGGTTTTGACCGCGGCTATGGGCTGCGTCTGGGCATTCACGCTGACGCTGCGGCAGGCGTACACCTACGACATCGTCGGGCCGGAGGCCGCGCTCAACGGAATGGCGCTCGCCGGTCTGAGCCAGCGACTTGGAGGCGTGGCCGGGGCGCTGGCTGCCGGCGCCATCATCGCCTTGGTCGGCATCGACAACCAGTACTCGGCGATCGGGACCTGCTACGCCCTGTCCGCGGCGGTCCTGTTGATGACGCGCGGGGTGGGGCAGGCGGCGGTCCGCACACCCCAATCCGTGATGCGGAACCTGGCGGACTACTTAAACATCATCACGACCAACCGTGTGCTGCTGACCCTGATGATCCTGGCCGCGATCACCGAGATATTCGGATTCACACACCAGAGTCTGCTGCCGGTGTTCGCCAAGGACCAGCTTGGTGTCGGCCCCGTCGGTCTTGGGCTCATGAGCGCCTGCCGCCAGGGCGGCGGACTCATCGGGCTGATAGTGCTGGCCAGTCTGGGGAGCTTCAGGCACAAGGGGATGCTGATCTTCCTGATAGCCGGTGGGTTCGGCGCGGGGGAGATGGCGTTCTCGCTCGGCGGAGGGTTCTTGTGGTTCGTCCTGGTGCTGCTTCTGATAAATGCGTGCGCGTCTTCGGTGGACACCCTCTACAAGACTCTGATGCAGGAGAACGTCCCGAACGAGCAGCGTGGCAGGGCGATGGGCTCCTGGGTGTTTAGCATAGGAGTGGCGCCGCTGGGCCACGCCGGCGTAGGGGCGCTCGCGAACGCGTTCGACGCGCCGACCGCCCTGCTCATCAATGGCTCAGTGCTGCTGGCCGTGAGCGTCGCCACCGGCCTGGCCCTCCGCAACATCAGAAGGCTCCCCTAGACTCGGATAATGCTGACATATACGGGAAATCGCCAGCGCCCATCCGTCATTCCCGCGCACGCGGGAATCCAAGTCTGGGAGCGGTCACGAACATTGTCAAAACCATGTGGATGCTATACTAAGCTATGGAGCGTGGACATCGCCCCCACAAGCCTGACACTCCGTGCTCACGTGACTCCACCTCTCCCTTTCTCCGATAACACATGCGTTCTAATTTATGCTACCATGTACTCAGACAACATGTACCCACCCATCCAACCGGCAGCCCGACCACCAGCCACCTGTGCGCGCCATGAATCTCATGAACCTGATGATAGTCCGACATGCCCAGAGCGCCGGGAACGCCGAGGGCCGCTGGCAGGGCCGAGCCGATTTCCGGCTGTCTGATGCCGGCCGCGGACAGGCCGGCCGTCTCCGTTCGAGGCTGAAGCGAGAAGGCTACACGCCGACCCATATCTACTCCAGCCCGCTCAGCCGGACGTTCGAGACCGCCCGGATCGCCTCGTCCATCTGGGACCGCCCGATAGAAGCGTGGGATGACCTGATGGAGACCGACGTCGGAGTCTTCTCGGGCCTGACGTGGGCCGATGTGGAGCAGCGGTTCCCGGAAGTCGCCCGCGACTTCGCCGCGACCCGCAACCTCGACCTCGTGGACGGCGCGGAGACCCACGCCGAGCGGTCCGCTCGCGCGCAGAGGGTCGTGGATCGTGTCATCGTCGAACACGACAACTCGGACCGGGTGCTCCTGTTCTCCCACGGCGGCATAATGACCCACATCGTCGCACGGCTGCTGGGCGCCGACCGGCTGTGGAGTCTGGGCATTCGCAACACCGCGATTTTCGAGTTTGCCATCGACGTGGACAGTTGGCGCCTGGACGGCCAGAGTCGCGCCAACGTCAACCTGTGGCGCATCAACAGGTTCAACGACGCAAGCCACCTCGACGACCGCCCGGACTGAACTCGGACATGGACTTGTTCCGAAAACTTCCCAAATCATAGCTGTAATTACGCTAGGTCTCCCGCGAAGGTTTGGGGTTACTATTTACCCACAGCTTCTAGCAAAACCGGGCCGCCGCCAGGCAGGTCCTCCGGGGGGAATAGGGTATGCAAGTTGGTCAGACGCGGGAAGTCGACCTTGTTGTCGGACGAGAGCCATATGCTTGGCGGTCGGAGGAGGAGGACATGGTCAACGCCCTGATAGGAGCGGCCTGGCGCCACCACGTGAGTCGTCGAACAAGGCTCAAGCTCTTCATGCTCAACTTGTTGACAGGAGTGGGGGCGCTCGTCCGGCGCGGCTAGCGCCTGTCCCGGATGCCTCGATGCCTCCTCCTCTCCTCGATAGGGAGAGGGCTGAGAGTGATGGTGGTCTAACGCTCCGAGCGGACCGCCGAGTCCGGGTTGAAATGGCGCTAACCCACGACGGACGCCGAAGATTGCGAGAGGCGGGTTAGAGACCGCCCTCTTATGGTCTTCGTTGACTTCTGATTCACTGCTCCATACACTCACGCCACTACGACCCGGAGATCCAGACCCATGCAGCAGGAACCCACCTCTCTCAGGTTGCGGGACGCGGGGATACGCGCCCTGTTTTCCGAGGACCAAAGACTCCAGTCATGGCTCGACGTTGAGGTCGTGTTGGCGCAGGCCGAGGCTGAATTCGGCATCATCCCCGACGAGGCGGCTGAGGAGATCACTCGCAAGGCCCGTTTGGAGTACCTGGACAGGGAGGCCATCAACGAGGGGCTTGTCCACACCGGCCACGACCTCGTGCCGCTTATCTGGGAGCTCGACCGGGTCTGCGAAGGCGACGCCGGCGGATACGTCCACTGGGGCGCGACGACTCAGAACATCACGCAGACCGGCAAGCTGCTCCAGCTTCGCAAGGCCCACCGGATCTACCTGGCTCAGCTCGCTCAGGTCCTGACGCTGTTGGCGGACCTGGCCGAGCGGACGAAGGACGCCGCCCTTCCTGGCAGGACACACGGTCAGCACGCGGTCCCGGCGACGTTCGGCCTGAAGGTCGCCGTTTGGATAGACGAGCTTATCAGACACGTCGATCGGCTGACGGGTTGCGAGGACCGTGTGTTCGTCGCGATGCTGGGAGGCGGAGCCGGGACGCTCGGCTCGCTCGGTGAAGTCGGTCTTGACGTCCAGGACAAGATGGCCGAATTGCTCCACATGCGCCCGATGTCGATGCCCTCCCGCACGACCTCGGACCACCTGTGTGAGTACGTGGTGACTCTCGGCATGTTGTCGGCCACCTGCTCGAAGGTGGGGCGTGAGGTGTACACGCTGATGAAGGATGAGTTCGGCGAGGTCGAAGAGCCTGTCCCTCCGGGAACGGTCGGATCGAGCACGATGCCGCAGAAGCGGAACCCGAAGGTGTGCCAGGACATCGTCGCGACCGCCGCCGAGGTCCGGGCGCTGGTTCCGCTGGCGCTCGAATCTATGATGACCGAGCACGAGGCCGACCGCACGACGAGCGTCACCATGGACCGGGCGCTCACACAGTCGGCAGTCCTCGTCGGCGACATGCTCCAGTACATGATCGAGCTGTTCAGCGGCATACGAGTGTTCCCGGACAGGATGCGACGGAACCTGGACCTGTCCGGTGGTCTGATCATGTCGGAGGCGCTCATGCTGGAGCTAGGCCGGCGCATAGGCCGTCAGCGCGCCCACGACGCGATATACGATGCAGCGCAGGCCTCGGCCACCGAGTCCAGACCGTTTACCGAGGCGCTCTCAGAGGTCTCGGATGTCTCGGAGAACCTGACCGCGGCTCAGATCGAAACGCTGCTGGACCCGACCCGGTACACCGGCGTGAGCAGCCTGCTGGCCCAGCGATTCGCCGCGCGAGCGCGGTCGGTGTCGGAGGAGCTGCGCTCAGGTCAGCGGTAGGATGTCGCGCCGCGGTATAGCGCCCTCGGCACGCATTGCTTCGATCTGCGCTCCCGTGTATCCGATCTCGGCGAGCACAGCCTCCGTATCGGCGCCGAACACTGGCGATGATCCTGTCCGGGCCGGCGTGCCGCCCATTCTCTGGGCGACTCCGCCATGCTCGATGCTGCCGAATGCGGGGTGGGTCTCCGTGATAATCAGACCGGCGTCCCGCGCATGGGCATCCGACCTTACCTCGGAAAGCGCCCTGTTGGTTGTTGCCGGGATGCCGACGGCCCGCAGCATTTCAATCCAGCGCTCCGCCGGTTGTGAGGCGAAAACCGAGGCCAGATCCTGCTCGTCGGGAGGGTCCGTCAGCTCACGGAATGGTTCGAGAGCCGTCAGAAGCCGCAAATCGCCGTCCCTTTCGGCTGAGAGGGCAATCCATCCGTCCGAGGTCCGGTACAGCCTCGACAGCGGCGAGGCGCCTTTGGCCGCCGGCCCTGATATCTCGTTGGACTCGAATCCCTCGAAGTCCACCATGTAGGCGGAAGAGAACGTGGAAGCGGTGTGGGCAAGAGACGTATCGATCTTCTGGCCCCTTCCGGTCCGCTCACGCTCCAGAAGCGCCAGCATGACCCCGTAGGCAGCCATGATGCCGGTGCCGTAGTCGTTGAAGGTGTATGGAGGCGGACCGGGCTCTCCGTCCGTCCCTCCGTTGCGGAGCTGCATACCCGTGGCGGCCTGCGCGTTCTGATCGAACCCCGGACGCTGCGCCCACGGCCCGTCCTGCCCGAAGGCATTGATCGAGGCATAGACGATGCCGGGGTTGCGCGCGCTGAGCTGCTCGTACCCGATGCCCAGACGCTCGGCGACCCCTTTGCGAAATCCCTGTAGCACCGCGTCGGCAGTTTCGGCCAGCGCGAGGAACGCCTCCAACCCCGATTTCCTGGTGATGTTGAGTGAGATGCTCCGCTTGCCCCTGCCCACGTCGAGCCACGGTGTCAGGGCGGGCAGCCGGTGTTCGGGGTCGATCTTGATAACCTCCGCGCCATACTCGGCCAGCGTCCGACCGCAGGTCGGGCCGGCGAGAATGATGCAGAGGTCCAGGACCCTGATTCCGTCAAGCGCTCCGGGCATTGTGTACTCCTGTGTGGCGATCACATGCGGCCTACCGGAAGGCGTCGTCATCCTGTCCCAGCGCGGGAGCCGGACGTTCGACGGCGCCGGGCGTATCGCTGAGTCTGACCTGTATCCCAACCTGCCGCATGGGTCCGTAAACCGGGTCATTGACTTCCGTCACCGCGCCCGATGCCCACGCGTGATCGGTCTCCATCCACTCCTGCAGCGTGCGGCACATGGTCAGGGGAACACCCGCGTCAGCCATGACCTCCTCCCACTCCGGCGCGGGTCTCTGAAGCCACGGCTCAGCGAAACGCGCGGCCCACTCGTCCCGCTCCTCGACATTCTGGTGAAGGCGCGCGTCTGCCAGTCCTTCGTACCAGTCGGGATGCCCCAGCGCTTCGAGCAGCGGTCTGAGGGAGCGTTCGTAGGAGGCGTTCAGGTTGATCCACCTTCCGTCACGACAGTGATAGAAGCGCGCGATCGCCGGGGACAGAACCCGAGGCGGAGCGGGCGCGTCGGGCCTGCTGACAATTGCGGACCCCATTGCCGTGAACATCGCGTCGTACAGCGGTACCGATACGACCTGTCCCCTGCCGGTGCGCTCACGGTGGAACAGAGCGGCGGTCGTCGCCGTCGCGGCGACCATCGCGCCGAAAATGCTGGCGTAAGGCAAGGCTATGAAACTGGCGCCCTCGTCACCGTCTGGGCTGCGGTCGATATACACGCCGGTGGAGGCGGACACGATGATCTCATCCCCGCGCAGTCCTTCGTCCGGATGTCCGGGACCGAAACCGGGGAGCGTCACGTAAATGATGTCTTCGCTCAGAAGACTCGCCGGCTCGAAGCCGATTCGGTACGGATTGCGCCCGGACTCAAAACCCTCTACCACGACGTCCGAACCGGCGACCAGCCGGCCCAGCCGCAGCATGTCGTTCTCTGCGGCTGGATCGATCACCACAGACCGCTTGCCCCTGTTCCAGACGGAGAAGACCGGAGTTCCCCGGAGTGGGTCTCCTTCGGGCGACTCTACCTTCACGACCTCAGCGCCCTGGTCGGCCAGCAGCATTCCCAGTACGGCGACGGCCGGGTGGTCGCCACACTCGACGATCCTGTAGGTTGAGAGCGCTCCTGACAAGTCCTCACCTCCCAGCGGGATTCTACCACCGCGGGCCGGCCGGTGGCGGCTGGCTCCGCGGCACAGCTCCTCGCGAGTTTCGTTGATTCTATCCGGAGCCATTGATACACTTCCTTCTACAGTCCTTTCGTCCGAATAATCGGCGCGTGTTCGGAGGCTTCCGTGACGCCCAAACCGAAGCTGCTTGTTGCGACGCATAATCGAGGCAAACTGCGTGAGCTCACCGATCTCCTCGGCGACATCCCATATGAGATGGTCTCGCTCCACGATCTTGGAATAGATCGCGATGCGGCGGAGATGGGTGAGACGTTTGCCGAGAACGCGACGTCGAAGGCGGAGGAGTACTGTCGGCTCAGCGGCCTCGTAACCCTGGCCGATGACTCTGGTCTGGAGGTGGACCCTCTGGCCGGTGACCCGGGCGTCCGCTCGGCTCGGTACGCCGGCCCGAACGCCACCGACGCCGACCGGATCGCGTTGCTTCTGGAGAACCTGCGAGACGTGCCGCCGGAATCCTGGACGGCCCGGTTTCGCTGCGTGATCGCGATTGCGGTCCCAAGACTGCGGACCGTGTTGTACTCGGGTCAGTGCGAGGGTCGAATAGTGCCTGAGCCCCGCGGCGACAACGGGTTCGGCTACGATCCGGTCTTTCAGATTTCCGAGCTCGGACTGACGATGGCGGAGCTGTCCGTAGATCAGAAGAACCGGGTCAGCCACAGGGCGGCAGCCGCGCGCCAGGTGGTGCGGTCGCTGTCCGCCATACCAGTCCGTCCAAGCCACCCGCGATCCGATTGGCGGTATAATGGTATTCATGAGACGTGAACATGCTGTCACTCCACAGCCGCCGGTCCTGGACCGGTTCAGGCGGCCGCTCCGGGACTTGCGTATCTCGGTAACCGACCGCTGCAATTTCCGGTGTCCCTACTGTATGCCGGCGGAGATATACGGCGAACGCTACAAGTTCCTGCCCAGAGAGTCGCTCCTCACCTTCGAGGAGATAACACGGCTGGCCGGCGTATTCGCCGGACTCGGCGTGGTCAAGGTGCGCCTTACCGGTGGCGAGCCGCTGGTAAGGGCAGACATCGACAGCCTCGTCGGCATGCTGGCGCTGGTTGACGGCATAGACGACCTGACGATGACCACCAACGGGTATCTGCTTTCCCAGTTCGCCGCTAGGCTTAAGGACGCGGGTCTTCAACGGATTACCGTCAGTTTGGACTCTCTGGACGATGAAGTCTTCAGGCAGATGAACGGGCGAAACTTCGGTACCGATCGCGTGCTGGAGGGTATCACCGCTGCCGAAAAGGCCGGCCTCGGCCCAATCAAGATCAATGCGGTAGTCCAGCGCGGGGTCAACGATCACACGATCGTAGATCTCGCGCGTTTCGCAAAGGATCACGGCCGCATCGTCAGGTTCATCGAGTACATGGATGTCGGCACGTTGAACGGCTGGAAGATGGAAGATGTGGTGTCCGCGGACGAGATCGTCGAACGTATTGGCGCGGAGATGCCCCTTGAGGCCGTCGAGGCCAACTACAGGGGTGAAGTCGCGATGCGTTACCGTTTCAGGGATAGCGCCGGCGAGATCGGCGTCATTGCGTCGGTGACCAAGCCGTTCTGCGGCGACTGCACCCGTCTGCGCCTGTCGCCCGAGGGGCAGATCGTCACCTGCCTGTTCGCGGCGTCCGGTACCGACCTGCGCGCGCCGATTCGTTCAGGCGCCAGTGACGAGGAGATTGAACAGATCGTCCGTCAGGTCTGGGGGTTGAGGGAAGACCGCTACTCGGAGATCAGGACGATGTTCACCGACGAGCCACGCCGAAAGGTGGAGATGTACCATATCGGCGGCTAGCGACTATGGGTCGGAGCAGTCGCGCATGTAGCCACACCGGGGACATCTCAGCTTGCAGTGGATGCCGATCATCCACTCCCGACAAGTATCGCAAGAAAGCGGTCTGTGGAGCCATCGGGACGGCGATTCGACGGAATGACAACAGGCCCCGCGAGTCGCGGGGCCTGTTTTTTGTTCGATCAGGGTCGATCAACTGTGGCTATGCGCCTCTTCGTGACCGGCGGCTTCTGATAATGCTGACACCTCCGATCGCGAACAGTGCGATCGCCGCGAGCAGAGCGAGCTGTGCCACAAACGGGATCGACTCGTCGCCTACGTCCGGGAGGTTCGCGCCCGGTAGTCCCGGCCCGCTTGGCTCTGGCGGCAGCGGCGTGGCGGTCGGTTCGGGTGTTGCAGTCGGCGTTGGTGTTGCAGTCGGCACTGGTGTCGGTGTCGCAGTCGGCGTTGGTGTTGCAGTCGGCACTGGTGTCGGTGTTGCAGTCGGCACTGGTGTCGCAGTCGGTATCGGCGTCGGTGTTGGTGTTGGTGTCGGAAGGTCTGGCAGTGCACCATGAATCGCGGACAATGAGGCCGCGAGCTGAGCATCTCGATACGCGTGCATCGCGCCACCCTCACCGGCTGTCGCGTCGATTGCGCCGTCACCGTCCTTGTCGAATCCGTATGAAGCGACTTGCAGGTAGCTCACCACACTCTTGCCGCCGGGCCGTGCGATGAAGATCCTGGCGAGTTCGACATCGTCCTGGGCGATCGCCGACAACGCTGCGTCCCTGGCCATCATCAGCCAACTTTCCGCGTTGGTCGCCGATACGAGAGCATGATCGGCATGGTCTGCCATTGTCGACCCCTCTTCGGCCGCGCCACCGACAGCCATTGCAGCGTCCTTTGAGTCGGAGGCGTACTTCAGGGCTCCAGTGCCGTCGCCGGGGTCTCCGTGGCTGGCGTCATAGTTGGCGCCAGACGCGCCTTCAATAATGTTCACGACATGATAGGCATGGGACATCACGTCTTCGAGGGTTTCCGAGTTGTTGGCCAACATTGCGTGGACCATCGCCGCGTCCGACTGGCCTGACAAGCTCGTGAGGGACTGCGCGAGCTGCCTGATATGTCCGATCGCAACGCTGTCGATGACGTGTGATCTTACGCCGCGACTCGATGGAGTGGATGCATCCGAACCGGCGTCTTCAATGCTGATGATCCAGCCGTCGTAGCCTGCCAGAAGGTTGCCTCCCGTGCAGACTGTTTCGTTGTCGCAGAACATCTCGTCGACGCTGCCGTCGGCTCCAACCTCCAGGACACCCAGTCTGAGGAACATGTCGTAGGGCTCGCCTCCCACCAGCCAAGCCACGAACTCTTTGCCTTCAGGGGGAGCGCTCACGTCCGACATTGTGACGTGGACTCCATCGCTGAGTGAGATATTATTAAATATGACTGCGGTACCGGTGCCGGTCCCGAGTTCGTCGGGGTCGGCGTCTGGTGGTGTCTGCGCCTCGGCTACGGCGATGGGAACCGTAAGCAGAAACAAGAGGGCCAAGACTACAAGGAACTTAGACCTGGGCATGCTGAGTGTCTCCCCTCCTTCAGGTGGACGATTTCGATCGGTGATTAGTACGAGATTGCAATGATTTCACACCGTTGTAACCCTACCACAAGGCACAAGTCAAGCATAGGGCCTGTCGGATGATCTTTTAAGGCAATTCCTAAAGATCGCCCCTCAGCACGCTTACGCCGGTAGGGTCTTTACTGTCTCCGTGGGGTTGATGGTGACACTTGCCCCATCGAGCTCCCGGAACGGAGCCATCGGTATGATAACAGTCTGGCCGTATCCAGTCGAGTCCACGATGGACCCAGGTCAGGACAATCGCATCTTATTCGGCATTAGCTTTGGCTAGGCCCTACGCCTACCGGACTCTGAACGGTTCGGAGTACCGACCCGTTGGCATTAGCTTTGGACCTGGTACACAGGTTTTAAGATGCGATTGCCCTGGTTCGGGTCCGTGAACTGTTCAGACTTGAGGGGAAATGAGTAGCCTACGGCATTCCAAGAGGGGGTTAAGGCCCTTGTCGCGCCAGAAGGCAAAGTAGGGATGCCAGGCCATGTTGCTGTCGATTCCCTGTTCAGAGCGAGTACTGCCGCTGATCTGTGGTCAGGACTGCGCCAACCAGCAGCACCTGGACTTTCGTCCATGTCCTGGCCTGAAACATCGGCGCGAACGAATTGAGTGCGGGCCCAATGGCATTGGGCGGGGTGAGCATAACATGACCTTTCGTGATGGTTGGGTCTTGTCAGCTTACCCTGTTCCCTCTGTCTAAGTTTTGTGCAAAATCGAGCTTAGGCCGGCGCGCCTTTCGGACTTCAATACCGCGTTACAGATGAGGATGCCCGGGTCCGGACGCTGAGGCCGCAGTCGTTCCTTTTCGCTTCGGCGCTATGCCATGGGCTTGACGCCGGGTAGGTCGAGGAGGGCAGCGCCGTAGTTCTCCAGGGCGGTGTCGCTGACCATGAAGTGCTGGGCGGCGGCGTTGATGTTGCGGAGGCAGCGCTGCAAGATGTTGCTTCGATATATGGCTGAGCCGCCGGCGTAGCGAAAAGCGGTGGTGACGACATCCACCGCGACCGCGGTCACATACGTCGAGACGGCACGCATCTCTGACTGCGCCGCGGCGTCGGGTACCTGTCCTTTGCAAGCGGTCTGGAAGGCGCGCTCATATACTTCATGGGCGAGCGCGCGGGCGGCGCGGAGGCGTAGGTCGCACGCGCCGATGGCTCCGCGGAACGCCTCGCGGTCTGCCAGAGACGCGGTGGGCGGATTGCCGCGCTTCTTGATGGGGGCGCTCATTACGATTTCGTCGAGCGCGCGGCGGGCGATTCCGAGCGCGACTCCTGAATGCTCGTTGGCCACGAATCCTGGCCTGCCCATCCGGTAAATGGCGCCGCCGCGCTTGGGCTTCCACACTGAAGAGTCCCAGCTGAATGCGGCCGGCACGAAGAGGTCGCTGACTGAGATGTCATTGCTGCCGCTGCCTTCAAGCCCCGATACGTGCCAGTTGTCGTGGATGCGCCCTTCCGCGACGGGAAAGACGAGGGATATGTTGACAGTTTCCGCGCTGGGGGCGGCTTGAACTGTCGCGCCGGCCGTCATCCACTCGGCGTGGCGTACGCCGCTTGCGAAGGGCCACCTGCCAGAGAGGATGTATCCGCCATCAACGGGAATTGCTGTACCCCTGCGAGCTGTGGACGTGGCGCCTGTGGGGATGCGCCCGTTACTGAAAATCTCGGCGACGGCGTCATTGCCTGCAAACGCTCCGGGCTGGCCGATTGCGGTTGCGCCAATCATCAGGCACCAGCCGGCGGACGCGTCTATGTATGCCAGGGCCTCTATGACTTCGATCTGGGTGACGGGGTCCGCCTCGGCTCCACCGAGAGGCTGTGGCAGCTTGAGGGTGAACAGGCCGGCGTCTCGGATTGCCTCGACGGCGGCAGGCACGAGCGTGCCGAGCCGCTCGGACTCGTCCGCGCTGGCGGCTACAGTGTCGCGCACAGCCTCGACGGCGTCCAGCAAAAGACGCCGCTTCTCACGCCGCTCCTTGGGGAATTTCGGTAGATTCAAGCTCACACCTTATTCGGACTTTGCACCTGAATCGGGATTGCACAGAAAGTGGGATCGGCCGGATCCGCCTGCACGAAAAGACGGCTCGGCCGACTGAACATTGCGCCCCTCGGATCTTATCCCGAATTCTGCACAAACAGGCCATCTTGCACAAGATGTCCCGGTCCCCGAACACATCGGGTACATCAACGACCGTCAGGAGTGCTCAGAACTCACGAGCGTAGCGATGGTCGAATCAGAACGACTCGTTGACGGCAAAATATCCAGGCAAGTGCGCTACTACATATCGAGTCTGCCGAACCGAGCCGACCGAATGCTCTCGGCGGTGAGAGGACACTGCGGTATTGAGAACTCAGTCCATTGGACGCTGGACGTCGCGTTCGACGAGGACGATTGCCGAGTGAGAGTGGGCAATGCCGCCGAAAACTTCTCGATCCTGTGTCGGATGGCGCTCAACATGCTCAAACGCGGATCCACGTTGAAGGGGGCGTCGCCGCCAAGCGCAAGAGGGCTGGGTGGGATGAGGATTACCTGCTCACGGTGCTCAACACTTAATATGCAATTGCCCTGGAACCCCTGCGCCTACTAAATTGAAACAAACTCGCTTGCAGCCCGGCTACGGGGTTGCGAGGGCCAGCTTCTGCAAAGCCCGGACGTTGTCCGGAGGCGTGGCGGTGTGACTGATGTTGGTGTGCGCGACTTCGCCCACGTAGATGCTCTTTTGGGAGTCGACGCAGATGCCGTGCGGCGCGATGAACTGCCCGGCTTCCAGACCGTACCCGCTCCCCAGCCGCTCCAGCACCTTGCCGGCGGTGGTCATAATCGAAACGCGCGGACCGATGTTGGGCATGTCCCGGTTCACGGCCATTCCCCAACCCAGCTCGCCCACATATACGCGCTGGCCGTCATCTATGTAGATCGCGCAGGGCCGGTGTACGTTGTGCCAGACGTCCTCCAGGCCGCCGTTCCGGTCGAACACCTGGATGCGGTGGTTCTCGCGGTCGCAGACGTAAACGAAGCCGTCACGGTCGGTGGCGATGTTGTGGACGATGTTGAACTGGCCCGGGTCGGTGCCCGGTCCGCCCCAGGAGGTTATCAGCTCGCCGTCCGGCGTGAACTTGTGGACGCTGCCGTTTCCGTAGCCGTCGGAAACGAAGAGGTCTCCGTTAGCCGGGTCGGTGGCGACGTGGGTACACCGGTTGAACGGCTGACCGCTGAAGGGCGCCGAGGACTCGCCCGGAACTCCGATGGTCATGAGGACCTCACCGTCCAGAGTACACTGTCGGACCGTGTGGTCGCCGTCGTCGGTGCAGTACAGCGTATTGTCCGGGCCAGTGGAGACGCCGTGAGCGCGGGTGAACACACCCTCACCCCAGGTCTTCTTGAAGTTTCCGTCTCTGTCGAAGACGACCATAGGGTGGTCGCCCCTGCTGAACACGTACACGTTGTCGTCCGCGTCGGTGACGACGCCGGCAACCTCCCGCCATCCGACACCCGCCGGGAGGGTCTCCCAGTCGGCTACGACCTCGTACGTGAACTGCCCTGTGCCCATCTTGACGGCGCTTACCATGATCTCCTCCTGGATAGTGGTTGCCGCCTCCAGTGTACCCTCTTACGCTGACCGTTGATAGATGCTGTCCGTATGGCATGGCCCTCCCACGCTCAGGGTGTACAATAGGCGAACCAGATGATCCAAAGGGGGAGAAGTCATGAGCGGTTCCATAGTTTCGATACAGTTATGCGTTGGCCACAGAGACCCGATGAAGACGGTGGAGTCGGCAAATATGCGGGAGGGCTTCGGAATCGAAGGAGACCGTCATGCGGTGTCCGAGGGTGTGCGAACGGCCCGACAGGTACTGTTGATCGATCAGGAGACCCTCGAACGGTTCGGACTATCACGTGGGGAGGTGCGGGAGAACGTTACAACCTCCGGGATCGACCTGCACTCTCTCCAACCGGGTCAGTGTCTTGCGCTCGGAGAGGAGGCGGTGGTTGAGATAACGGGCCACTGCGCGCCATGTGGACGGATGGATGAGATCAGGGACGGTCTCCGGGAGGTGTTGGAAGGTCAGCGGGGAATGCTGGCGACGGTGTTGCGGGGTGGGGCCATCGCGGTGGGTCACCCAGTCAGCGTCAGGGAGAGTGCGGCCGTCTAGGAGGCGCAGTCCGGGGGACATACTCCACTACCTGGCGAGATCAGGAGCCGATGGCGGAAAAGTAACGCAAATGAAGACGCCGAAGCAGCCCTTCGGCGTCTTCATCTTGGGACGATGACCGGACTGCGACATCCTCGTATGTGGTACCGGAGCTCGTCCGGTTCCCTGTAGGACAGAAGGAGCGCGCCCGGTCATCGAAGGTCAGCCCCGCCGCATCCGTGGCCGGTGGGCGTCGTCGGGCGTGGCTGTTAGCTGCGGTATTCGTTGTACCAGCCGCCCATGCGGCTGAAGTCCTTCTGAGCTTCGGAAAAGGTCGGGATGCCCTCGCCTCCGCGCCGCTGCACGGTGCGGAAGTAGGCGTCGAACCCGGTGGCCACATGCTGCCGATTCAACATCCGTCTCACTCTGTACATCACTCCGTGTCTCATCGTTCGCTCCTTTGCGTCTGGTTGTATGCGCTGCGTTCTACACTCTTTATTGTCGGAACTCTGCTGCATGTTGTGAAGTGATATTATATGATTTACACTATCTGATATTCTGATAGAGGCGCGGACACAGACATGGAAATCAGAGAATTGCGGAGCTTCTGCGCCGCGGCCCGACTCCGGAGCATCTCCCGGGCCGCCGAGCAGCTGGGTATTGGACAGCCGACAGTCACGACCCATATCAAAAAGCTCGAGTCTGAATTGGATACGCTGCTGTTCGACCGGGTGAAGCGGCCGATCCAGCTGACCCTGGCAGGCAGACGGCTGTCGGATCTGGCGACGCCTCTGGTGGAAGGAATGGACAGCCTTGCGCACACGGCATCGGAGGCGGAGGAGCGCGGCCCTGTCGTCCTCGGCGCGACGCCCGACATCATTCCGCACACACTGCTGAGAGTCGTCCGGGTGTTCCTTGCCAGGCATCCACACATTCACCTGACCATCAAGTCAGCGACCAGAACACAGGTCAAGCAGCTGGTTTCCGAGGGAGAGGTGGACATCGGAATCGTTCAGCACTACGACCGGGACGACGCGTTCCAGTTCGAGGGCCTGTTCGTTTACGAGCGAGTGCTGATCACGCCGCCCAATCATCCGCTGTCCAGGGATCCCGTGGAGGGCCTGGCGCAGATTGCCCAATATCCGTTGATACTGATGAACGAGGGCACCCACACGCGCGACCTGTTGGAGTCTGAGTTCAGGCGACGGGGGGTCAACTACGAAGTCATCGTGGACCTGGACAGCATGGACATGATCAAGCGATACGTTGCGCTCGGCATGGGCGTATCGGTCGGCCCCCGGCTGGCGATCGACCCTTGGGACCAGGAGACCCTGGAAGTTGTCAGCCTCGCCCACATTCTACCCGTGGAGCAGGGTGGGATAATGACGCTCAAAGGCAAGCGGCTCTCGACACCCGCCCAGCGTTTCATCTCGGTCATGCGGGATGTACTGGCTCCGGCGGGCAGGCCGTCCTAATTCCGCAGAGCCCGGCGCGTGACGGCCGCTGCGGCCCTCGTCCGCAAATGCTCGGCTGAACGGACCGATAGACTTGCGGCCGGACGGCGGGTCGTCTAGGAAGCCAGCTTGATCCCGACGAGCTTCCCGGTGACCAAGATGCGGTGGTCGTACACCAACCTCGGCACACAGGCGACCAGGGTGATGGTGGCGTCGTCGGTGTCGTAGAGGGCGAGCTCGTCCTCATGCACCACTTCCGTTGCCGTCACCTGGTACAGGAACTCATCGCCTTCTTCGTTCAGAAGGGTTACGTAAACCGGATCGCCGCTGTTCAGCAGTCCCGGGATATCGGGCAGCCTTCGGAAGACGTTGCCCTCACCCTTGATGATGCTTTCGAGATGGCCGAACAGCCACGAGTTGCCGAGCTCGCCAGGGTTGGAGGTCACTGGAATGCGGCCAACAACTTGACTGGGAGTCTCGTATTCGCGGCTGTCCTCGAGTTCGAGTATCGCTAGATTGGCTACATCGGAATCGACGCCTATGCTGGGGATGCGGATGTGGACGGCATCTCCTACAGACCCCCTCGGCAGACCCTGTGTCGCCGAGACATGCATATAGCCGTCCGGACGCATGATGACGCCGAATTCGTAAGGGTCGGCGCCGGCCAGAAGTGGGCGGTCCCAGTACTTCGGATGTATCTCGAATCCGGGATACATGGAGTTGTAGGTCGATATCAGCGTGCCGACGGAAACTGTTGGCGCCGGCGGGTCGGCCTCTGCGGTCGGGACAGCCTGTACTACCGGCTCCGGAGTCCGGAGCGCGCTCGGTTGTGGGGAGTAGATGGCCGGGACCGGGGATTGCGTGGACGTGGGGTCGGGAGGTCTGTACTCCGTGAAAGAGCTGTCGTTGACGGAGGCGTCTATGTCCTTGACGACGGTATGAATGGGCTTGAAGGTGCGGTCCGGCATGAGCGCCCCGTGGACCTCGGCCTGCCCTTCGGGGATGTCGGGGAGGACAGCCGGTCCCTGGATCGATGCGTTCATACCCTCCAGCCGGGACGAGTTGTACCGGCCGAGTCCGTAGTACGCTGCAACCGCGATCAGCAGCAGCACGCCGACTACTGTCAAGGCGATGCCGCTGCCGCGCCGGACCATGCGTCGTCTTGACTTCGAATTGGTGGATTGCGCCTCGATCATGTCGAATGGCCTTACGATGGCAGCGTTGGTTTCCGATTATACCATTGGATGAGCGAGCCACTGACCGTGATTGGCATGTTGGCATTCGGACAGACGCAGAACAGTCCGCCAACGGCGGACTGTTTTGAGATCGGTTGTATGAAGTGGTTACCTGTAGCGTGGTGAGTGCATAGCCCCATTTGCGATCGGTTCGTTCAGGTAGACGTCGCCGTTTCTGATCTTGATATTGAACCCGCAGTCGGGATTGCTGCAGACCCAGGCCTTATAGTGAATGGGCGCTCCCTGGCTTCCAAAATCGGATAGGGGCAACAGGTCGCCGTCTCTACAACTCATGCAGTTAGGGAAGTCTCTACCTTCCACAGAATCCTCCTCAAGATACCGCCGCTGTCCTGCTCAATTGGGCGGGCAGAGTATAGCATCAGTGTGTTGCGGTTAACAACCTGAACGGGCGCTTCGAGCCTGTTTTCAATTGCGGGCGAGACGCCCGCACTCCAACCGACAAGCTCAGGACGTCGGAACATACGCGCGCATTGCGTATCGAATTCAGCATTGTTAGGATCAGCCGGTCAGCCGTTTGGCAGTATGAGGTACATCCGGTCACACTATGAAAGACATGGAGCGGGCCCGGACCCAGGGCCCCCAGAGGCTGGACGCGCCCGGGGAGGATAACTCCATATGATGCACCACGAGCTTGAAACCGCATTCACCATGGACACGTCGGCGATCAAGTTCGGCCCAGGGGCGACGCGTGAGGTCGGGTTCGAGATCGCCCGGCTCGGCGCCCGGCGAGTCGCCGTCGTCACCGATCCCCGGATGGCGCAACTCGAACCCGTCTCGACAACGCTCGACTCGCTCAGGGTCGAGGGCGTCGATGCCGTGCTGTTCGATCAGGTCGAGGTCGAACCGACCGACGAGTCGTTCAAAGTCGCGATCGAATTCGCGGCTCAGGGCAGCTTCGATGGATTCGTTTCGGTAGGCGGGGGTTCGAGCATCGACACCGCCAAGGCGGCGAACCTCTACTCAACTTACCCCGCGGACTTCCTCACCTACGTCAACGCGCCGATAGGGCTGGGCACGCCAGTGCCAGGGTCGCTGAAGCCTCACATAGCCATCCCGACAACATCGGGGACGGGGTCGGAGACCACCGGGGTAGCGATCTTCGACCTGCTAGAGATGAGGGCGAAGACCGGCCTGGCGCACCGCGCCCTTCGACCGACGATGGGCATAGTCGATCCTGACAACAGCCGCACGCTTCCGGCGATGGTCACGGCTTGCAGCGGATTCGACGTGTTGTGCCACGGTCTGGAGTCTTACACCGCGATGCCGTTCAGCCAGCGGGAGGCCCCACCGAACCCGGGTCTTCGCCCCTCGTACCAGGGAGCGAACCCGATCAGCGACGTCTGGGCAACCCGCGCAATCGAGATGGTCTCTCACAACATCGTTCCCGCCGTGCAGGACACTGACGACATCGAGTCCAGGTCCAACATGATGCTTGCGGCCACATTCGCGGGCGTTGGGTTTGGCAACGCCGGATGCCACCTGCCCCACGGGATGTCGTACCCGGTCTCGGGCATGGTGCGCCACTACGTCCCGGACGGATACCCGGATGACCACCCGATCGTCCCGCATGGCATGAGCGTCATCCTCAACGCCCCGGCGGTGTTCAGGTACACCGCGCCGTCCAATCCCGAACGCCACCTGTTCGCGGCCCGTCTCATGGGGGCGGACGTTTCCGGGGCCGGACCGGAGGACGCCGGTGACATTCTGTCCGACGCCATCGTGACCTTGCTGAAGAAGATCGGAGTTCCGAACGGCCTCGGCGACATCGGGTACACCGCGGACGACGTTCCGGCACTCGCGGCTGGCGCAATCCCCCAGGAACGGGTCATCAAGCTGTCGCCCCGTCCCGTGGACGAAGCCGACCTCCGCAGGCTGTTCCTCGACTCATTGCAGATCTGGTAGTGGTCAGTGGCTGGTGGTCAGTGAACTCTCACTACTCTCACCCTGTGGTTGTTGCTGTCAGCGATGTAGATCGAGCCATCGGCGGCGATCTCACAGCCGTGCGGACGGTCGAGACCCGCTCCGGTCGCCGGACCGCCGTCACCGTGACCGCCCAATTGTCCGCCGGCCACCGTGGTCACGATGCCGGTGCTCACGTCGATCCGCCGGATGGCGTGGTTTTCGGTATCGACGACCATGATATTGCCAGCTGCGTCGCAGCGGAGCGCTTTGGGGCCTCCCCATTGCGCGGCCAGCGCTGGTCCGCCGTCGCCCGAGTATCCGAACACGCAGTCCTTCCCTGCCAGCGTTCCCATGACTCCGTCCGCGTCGATCACGCGCACTCCATTGCCCTCCCGCTCAGCGATGTAGGTGTTTCCGGCCGTGTCCATACATACGGCGCGCGCGCCGAAGATGCCGGCTTCAGTGGCCGACCGGCCATCCCCAGACCGGACCTTCTCCCCGGTACCCGCGAACGTGTCGATAACGCCGGTGTTCAGATCGAGACGACGTATCCGCTGGTCCTGGATGTCGGCGATCAGCAGTCCTCCCCTGCCATCGAGGAAGCAGTCGTTGGGCTCGCGGAGCTGCGCAAGATTGCCGGGTCCCCCGTCGCCTGAGTAACCCGGTTCGCCGGTGCCTGCTACAGTGGTGATAATCCCGCTGTCGCCGTCCACCCGTCGGACGGCGGCGTTGAGGCGGTCAACGATGTAGATGTTGCCGTCCGCGTCCACCGCGAGAGAGTACGGTTCGCACATGCGCGCGTCCGTGGCGGGGCCGCCATCGCCCGAGTACCCCGGCTCGCCGGTGCCGGCCACTGTGGAGACGGTCCCAGTGCCGGCATCGACCCTGCGTATCACATGGTTTCCCACCTCGCAGATAAACAGATTACCCACGGCATCGAACGCGCACATGAACGGCTCGTTGATCGCCGCGGCGGACGCGGGTCCACCGTCTCCGCTGTATCCGGGGTCTCCTGTCCCGACTGCGGTGCGGATGGTTGGTGAATCGGGCATGGTAGATGTTCCTCCTTGACGGACATTCGACTCCACGACCGCGGAGCCGTCGCTCCGACGCATTATGCCACGACCGGCCCGGCGAATCACCTCCGAAGAGTTGACCACGCGGAGAGACCACAGTGGGACTCGGCGAGTCATCCGGCGGGGTGATGTCGAGTCGGGAATTGTGCTACTCTCAGGCTGAGGGCCTGTGAGCAGGTCGGCAATACAGGGGTGGAGCGGCTGCGTTGCGGCAGGTCTTTTCGGCCTCTGTGCAGGTGCATTAGTTACTGCCCCGTGATGGTCCAAGATCATGCCTCCTACCGTTCTGGTTGTAGAAGACGAGCCCAACCTGCTCACTGCGCTCAAGTACACCCTGGAGCAGGCCGGCTACGAGACCCTCACCGCCACCGATGGTGAGTCCGGGCTCCGGCTGACCCGGACGAGCGAGCCGGATCTCGTCATCTTGGACGTCATGCTGCCCAACATTGACGGATTCGAGGTATGCCGCATGATCAGACGTGAGTCTGACGTGCCGATTCTGATACTGACCGCCCGCGGCGAAGAGGTGGACCGCGTTGTGGGACTGGAGCTGGGCGCTGACCACTACGTGACCAAACCCTTCAGTATGCGTGAGCTGATGGCCCGGATTCGCAACATGCTGCGTCGATCGGTCGCGCCGTCGTCCGGCTCGTCGGGTGGGGATGCCGAAGAGTTCCGGTCGGGGGACCTCACCGTCGATCTGACAAGTCACTCCGTGCTGCTCGACGGCCGCCCCGTGGACATGAAGCCGCGAGAATTCTCGCTGATCGCGCTGCTGGTCGCCAACAAGCGCCGCGCATTCACGCGTGACCAGATCCTGGAGCGACTGTGGGGCCACGACTACATCGGCGACTCCCGGACTGTGGACGTCCACATCAGATGGCTGCGTGAGAAGATCGAACCCGATCCATCCAAGCCCAGGAGGATCGTGACAATACGAGGGGTGGGCTACCGCTTCGACGGATGAGATTTCCGCGTTCTCTACAGTGGCGTATTACTGTCGCATACACGGCCCTCGTCATGCTGGTTACGGGGGCCGTGGTCGTTCTCGCGATTCTCGACTTCATCGTTCCAGCAGGCAAAACCGGAGTTGGAAGAGCGCTGGTGGGTCTGTCCATCCCGGTGGTGATCGGCGGAATCTGTGCGGCAGCCCTGGCGCACGCGCTGACCAGAACGACATCCCGGACGGTCCGGACCCTTACCAACGCCACCCGACGGCTGGCCGACGGAGACCTGGACCACAGGGTGAGGCCGGCTAGCGTAAACCAGACGTCGGAGTTAGCGAGCTCCTTCAACCTGATGGCGGACTCTATCCGCGAGACAGTCCGTGACTTGGAGACGGAGCACGACCTTCTGGCCGTCGTCATGGATACCATGGCGGACGGCGTTGTCGTCCTCGATCAGCAGGGCCGTATCAGCCTGGTCAACCAGGCCGCTCAGTGGCTGCTGGAGAGTGATGTAACGGACATCGAGGGCCGTCCTCTCGCCGAGGTAGTACGGGATCACGACCTCCTCGCGCTGGCCGCGGTAACGGCATCCAGCCGCCAGATTCACCAGACTGAAGTCGAGCTTCTCCATCAGCGGCGATTCCTTCGCGTGATCGCGACGCCGACGTCAGGCGACCTGGGACCGGGCGTTCTTCTGACACTCCAGGACGTGACAGACCTGAGACATCTGCAGACGACCCGACGTGAGTTCGTCAGCAACGTGTCTCACGAGCTGCGCAGTCCGATCACGTCGGTGCGCGCAATGGTGGATACGCTCGCTGACGGAGCCCTGGACGACAGGGTGGTCGCCATCGACTTCATCAGCAGAATCCAGGGCGAGGTCCGGCGAATGTCGGCGCTGGTGGACGAGCTGCTGGAGCTCTCGCGTCTGGAAGGCGGCCAAGTTTCGATTCACCTGGCGCCCGTATCGCTCAGCGGGACGGCTGAGGAGGTCGTCAGGCGGTTCAGACCGGTCGCGCTCGACCGGAACATCGATCTCAAACAGCGCGTTCCCCCGGACATGCCTCTTGTGATGGCTGAGGAGGGCAAGCTGGACCAGATTCTCACCAACCTCGTGGAGAACGCGATCAAGTTCACGCCCGAAGGGGGCAGTATCACGCTTTCAGCAGAGTTCGACCCGCGGTGGGTCGAATTGACAGTCGTAGATACGGGGGTCGGGATTCCACGCGAGCACCTCCCGCACGTGTTCGAGCGTTTCTACAAGGTGGACAGGTCCCGCAGAGAAGGGGGCACCGGACTCGGTCTGGCGATCGTCAAACACCTGGTCCAGGTCCACGGCGGCGACATAGACGCAGCCAGCGCAGAGGGGGAGGGAAGTACGTTCACCCTCAAGCTCAGACGGGCCACATGAGCTACGCGGAAGCCGTTCTGCTCGGGGTTGTCCAGGGCCTGACCGAGTGGCTGCCAGTCAGCTCGGAGGGCCTGGTTGCGACGGCCTACTCGGCGGTCTTCGGAGGACCTGTATCGGAGGCTGTCTCATTCGCGCTGTGGCTCCACGTCGGCACGGCCCTGTCTGCGCTGGCCGCGTTCAGGACCGAGGTGGGAGCCGTATGCCGCAACCTGCTGACGCAGCCCTCTCGTCCAACCGCAATGACCACGTTCTTGATCGTCGCGACAGTGACGAGCGCGCCGATCGGATTCACCCTGCTCATCGTCCTGGACGAGCTGACCGACCAGATCGGCTCGATCGCCATGGTAATCGTCGGAATCATGATGCTGGTGACCGGCGCTGTCCTGCTTCAGCGTCACACGATTGGAGCCAGGACGCGGGACGACGCAACCTGGATAGATGCGGTCCTGACCGGCCTGGCACAAGGTCTGGCCGCCATACCGGGTCTCAGTCGCTCGGGGATCACCGTATCAACTCTGCTGGCGCGGGGGATCGACCGCCGCGAAGCGCTGACGCTCAGCATCCTGTTGAGCGTGCCCGCAAGCGTCGGCGCCGGCATCTACGCGGCGATCGACTCGGGCGCATACGCCTCCCCGCAGGCCGTGGCCGCGCTGTCGGTGGCCGCGGTAGTCGGGTTCACAACCATCCGGGCGCTGCTGGACTTGGCAGGTCGGCTCAACTTTGGGTGGTTCGTAATTGTCGTTGGGGCCGCCATATCCGGCGGCGGCGTGTGGCAGGCTCTCGACTGAGCACACAGGGCGACGCGGGCGGCTGCCCTACGTCCCGAAACCGCCGAGCGGCGCGCGAAGATCATCGGGCGGCGCAACGCTCTGGCACCCCACTGGCAATGCCTGCTGGCCGACGTAGGGAGCCACCCAGCGCCCCGGGCCGCAGATATTGGTCTGTTAACAGTCTATTCCCCGTTTGGTAAATCCCCGTTAACGCACTGTTAACCGCATGTTCAAGAGAAGCACATACAGTCACTACGGGATGCCGAAAGCCGCGTGGCTGTCGGCGCGTCCCAATTACAGTTGACTAGCAAGGCATATCTGGAGTATCTGGAGGAAACAGCGATCACTATGATAGGAATCAAGCGAACAAAAGCACTGAGATTACCTATTCTGATATTGGTAGGGATCGTCGCAGTCGCCATGTCCGCGGTCGCCTGTGGTTCTGACGATACGGAGGGGTCTGTAGATCAGGCAGTGCCATCTGAGGTACAGCCCGAGCGCGCCGGTCTGACCGGCGCCATTGAGATCGACGGTTCGTCCACTGTGTTCCCGATCACAGAGGCGGTCGCCGAGGAGTTCAGAAAGGTTGCTCCCCGCGTCCAGGTCAACGTCGGAGTTTCTGGCAGCGGTGGCGGCTTCAAACGCTTCACCGTCGGTGAGACCGATATCTCTGACGCCTCCAGGCCGATCAAGGACAAAGAGGCGATGGCGGCGACCGAGAATGGGATCGAATACTTCGAGTTCCTCGTCGGTCTCGATGGACTGTCCGTCATGGTCAGTCCGCAGAACGACTTCGTGGACTGCATGACCGTCGCACAGCTCAGGATGCTCTGGGAGCCGGGAACTTCCGTCGATAGCTGGAACGACCTCGATCCAAGCTGGCCCGACCGGCAGATCAACCTCTACGGTCCGGGCACCGACTCCGGCACCTTCGACTATTTCACCGAGGAGATCGTCGGAGAGGTTCAGGCCTCACGCGCCGACTACACCGCATCAGAGGATGACAACGTACTCGTGCAGGGCATCAACGGCGACCGCAACGCGCTCGGCTACTTCGGCTACGCCTACTACGCCGAGAACGCCGACAAGCTCAAGCTGATCAGTGTGGACGACGGCTCCGGCTGCGTCGCGCCCTCCGTCGAGACCATTGCATCCGGCGCGTACAGCCCACTGTCCAGGCCGCTGCTCATCTACGTCAACCGAAATCGGCTTCAGCAGCGAGCGGACCTCAGAGCGTTTGTAGAGTTCTACATGGATAACGGCGCCGAGTTGACGCGGGAAGTCGGATACGTCCCGCTCAGTGACGAGGCTTACGAAGCCAACAAGGCAGCGGCGCTTGGCGGAATGACGCCCGAGGCCCCGACGGCAGCCCTGAGCGGCACCATTATGGAGCATGGACGGGGCCTGACCAGCGAGGTCGGCTACGTCCCGCTGGACCTACAGGCATATCAGGGAAACATGGCCCAACTCCGATGAGGTAGGGTACCATTCGCGCCAAACCTTTCTAAGTGACGAGTGGTGGACACTTCGAGTCGAAGATTCTCCGCCACCCGTCGCACGCGCCATAGTTGAGGGGGAGACTTAGTGGAGACCACGGTAGCGGGCGCCCGAGGCACAAGTCCGCCGGGTTCCGCCGCAAGAGTGGCAACGGGCAGATTCCGTCGTAAACGTGGGGCCAGCCTCCAGAGTCAAGTGCTCTGGTGGGTGTTCTTCCTCTGCGCGATGCTTTCGGTCTTTACGACTGTCGCAATCGTGTTCAGCCTGCTCAGTCAAGCCATAGGGTTCTTCAGGGAAGTCGGGATATGGGAGTTCCTGACCGGCACACGCTGGACCCCAATCTTGAAACCCCGATCTTACGGTGTTCTGCCGCTGATCAACGGAACGCTCATCGTAGCGGCCCTGGCGGCCATCGTGGCGCTGCCGGTCGGCCTGGCCACCGCGATCTATCTTGCCGAGTACGCGCACGAAAAGGTGCGCAAGGTCGTCAAGCCGACCCTCGAAGTCCTGGCCGGGATCCCCACGGTGGTTTACGGCTACTTTGCGCTCACGTTCGTTACACCTCAGCTCCAGCGGGTCTTCCCGGACATGATCGTCTTCAACGCGATGAGCGCCGGGGTCGTCATGGGAATCATGATTATCCCGATGGTATCGTCGCTGAGCGAGGACGCGATGATCAGCGTGCCGCGGTCACTGCGCCAGGCGGCCTACGCGCTCGGCGCCACTAAACTGGAGACCAGCATCAAGGTCGTCGTCCCGGCGGCGCTGTCCGGGATCGTCTCTTCATTCATCCTTGCGATCTCCCGCGCCATAGGCGAGACCATGCTGGTTACAATCGCCGCCGGCGCCACTCCCCGGATGACCCTCAACCCGCTCGACAGCATACAGACAATGACCGCCTACATTGTCCAGCTGGCTCTGGGTGAAGCTCCCCACGGCTCTCTCGAATACAACACGATCTTCGCAGTAGGACTGCTGCTGTTCTTCATGACGCTTGTGATGAACCTGCTCGGATACTGGGTGGTGCGAAAGTGGAGGCAGGCGTACTGATGGCTCAGCCTAGCGCTAACTTCAAACCGGAGCTCGCTCGCCGCAAAGTGGTCGGTCGGATAGTCTATTTCGTTTTCCTGCTCGCCGTCATGGTCGGCATCCTCAGCCTGGTCGTGCTGCTGACGCGCATCCTCATCGAAGGCGTCCCCTGGCTCAGCCTGGGCTTCCTCACGAACTACCCGTCCAGGCACCCGGAGATAGCGGGCATCCGATCGGCGATGATGGGGACCATCTGGGTGATGGCGCTGACCGCGATACTGACTGTCCCAATCGGGGTCGGAGCGGCGATCCACCTGGAGGAGTACGCTCCCAAGAACTGGTTCACCAAGATAATCGAGATCAACATCTCGAATCTCGCCGGAGTGCCGTCCATCGTGTACGGGCTGTTGGGCTGGGCGCTCTTCGTGCAGATCATGTCAGTGGGTCGAGTGGTGCTGGCCGGTGCGCTCACGCTGTCGCTGCTCGTGCTGCCGATCGTAATTCTCGCGTCGAGAGAAGCGATCAGGGCGGTCCCCAACGAGTACCGGCTGGGCGCTTACGCGCTGGGCGCGGACCAGTGGCAGGTAATCAAGGGCACGGTGCTGCCGTCGGCGATCCCCGGCATCCTGACGGGGACCATCCTCGCGCTCTCCCGGGCAATCGGCGAGGCGGCGCCGGTCATCGCCATCAGCGCGCTGGTGTACCTGACGTTCGTTCCCACTGACCCCTTCGACCAGTTCACCGTAATGCCTATCCAGATATTCAACTGGGTCGGGCGTCCCCAGGACGACTTCCAGTCGCTGGCGGCCGCCGGAATAATCGTGCTTCTCGTGATACTGCTGACGATGAACGCGGTTGCGGTGATACTGAGGAACAAGTACCAGAAGCACTCAGAGGACTGACGTGAACGATACGGCCCCGATCTTCAAGGTCAACGATCTCAACCTGTTCTACGATGCATTTCAGGCGCTCAAAGACATCAGCATGGAGATCAGACGTTACTCGATCACCGCGCTGATCGGCCCCTCCGGATGCGGCAAGAGCACGCTGCTGCGCTGCTTCAACCGGATGAACGACCTCATCCCAACGGCCCGCATTGAGGGCCAGATCCTGTTCGAGGACTCGGACCTGTACGCGCCGGAAGTGGACGCGACCGAAATCCGCTCTCGTATAGGGATGGTATTCCAGCAGCCCAACCCGTTCCCAAAGTCCATTTACGACAACGTCGCGTTCGGGTTGAAGGTCAACGGGTACCAGGGAGACATGGACGAAGCGGTCGAACGATCAATCCGTCAGGCCGCGCTGTGGGATGAGGTGAAAGACCGGCTGAGAGACAGCGCGCTCGCCCTCTCCGGTGGACAGCAGCAGCGACTCTGCATCGCGCGCGCGCTGGCGGTAGAGCCGGAGGTCATCCTGATGGATGAGCCTGCCTCCGCCCTCGATCCGATAGCGACGCTCGCTATCGAGGATCTCGTCCGCGATCTGAGCGAACACTACACGATCCTCATAGTCACACATAACATGCAGCAGGCGGCGCGGGTCTCCGATGAGACCGCGTTCCTGATGGTGGGCGAGGACCGCGCCGGCTACTTGGTGGAGCACGGAGAGACGAACCAGATTTTCACCACTCCCAAGCACGAGAGGACCGAGGCGTACATAACGGGAAGATTCAGCTAGCGCGGTCCCATGATGGTTCACCCTCACCCCGGCGGAGGCCGGGGCAGGCTCTAGCCCCCTCTCCCATCAAGGAAGAAGACCTGAGTGGTGCTAGATCATCCACGAGGCCTTAGGAAATACGTCGGACATGGTTCCGACATCCGGTTCGAGCCGGCAGTAGTCGAGATTGCAAGCAAATGGGGGAATCGAGATGCCACGAAAAGAATTCGACAGAGACCTCAGAGAATTGCAGGATGAACTTCTGGGACTTGGCGGCATGGTCGAAAAAGCTATCGACAAGTCGTTGGATGCGCTGAAGAACCGCGACATGGCCCTGGCTGAAGAGGTCGTCAGAGAGGACGACATCATTGACGAGCGACGCTTCGACCTCGAGGAGAAGTGCATCGACCTGATCGCCACTCAGCAGCCGTTGGCCGGCGACCTACGTATTCTGGTCACCGTCCTCCACGTCGCGGTCGAACTCGAGCGGATGGGCGATTACGCCGAAGGGATTGCCAAGATCAGCATTGCGATGGGCGACGAACCGCCGCTCAAGCCCCTTATCGACATACCTCGAATGGCGGACCGGTCCATGGACATGCTTCGGCGCAGCCTGGACGCGTTCGTCAACCGCGATATCGACGCCTCCCACCAGATCTGCGACGACGACGACGAGGTCGACGAACTGTACGAACAGGTGTACCACGAACTCCTGACGTACATGATGGCCGACCCCGGCGCGATCCGGCGCGCCACGTACCTCCTGTGGGTGGCGCACGATCTCGAAAGAATCGCCGACCGCACCACCAACATCGCCGAGCGCGTCATATTCATGGTGACCGGCAGGCTCACCGAAACGGGTGTCTCCACGTACTGACGCCCGCGTCTGCCGGACCCGCCACGCCATGCCGCTCACACGCTATAATCCGTCTGGTCAGCTCTCCGACTCCAGGTGATCCCAGATGCCAGACAGCTCATACCGTCATGCCCTCGACGGCGTCCGCATCCTCGATTTCTCCCGCATATGGGCCGGCCCCCACTGCACCAAGCTGCTCGCCGACATGGGCGCGGAAGTGGTCAAGGTCGAGTCCGCGGGCAACTGGGACCCTCACCGGACGATAGTGGGTTCCGGAAACCTGCCCGACGGGGAGCCCGGGCTCGATCCCTGGAACCGGTCAGGCTGGTTCAACACGCTGCACATGTCCAAGTACGGGATTACCTGCGAGATCCGCCACCCGGCGGGCAAGCTGGTCCTGGAAGATTTGGTAGCTGTCAGCGACGTAGTCATCGAGAACTTCAGGACCGGGCTGATGGCGCGCAGAGGCTTCGGCTACGAGGACCTTCGGAAACTGCGGCCCGACGTAATCGCCGTTTCGATGCCGGCCTTTGGGAATACCGGACCGTGGAAGGACTTCATACAGTACGGCATCGGTCAGGAGCAGCTCGGCGGGATCGCCTCGATGAACGGTTACTTGGGTGAGGATGCGCCGGTGAAGTCCGGGGTCAATTTTGGCGACCCCATCAGCGGCGCCCATGCCGCCGGGGCGGTTATGGCCGCGCTCTGGCGCCGAAGACGGACTGGAAAGGGCGCGTTCATCGACGTCTCCCAGTTGGAGTCCACGATCATGGCTGTCGGCGAGCACATCCTCGGCTATCAGATGGATGGCCAGCCGCCACGAAACCGCGGCAACCGGCATCCGACGATGGCTCCTCACGGGGCCTACCCGTGTCGCGGCGACGACCGCTGGATCACGATTGCCGTCGCTTCGGACGACGAGTGGGCGCGACTGTGCGCGGTCATGGGACGGCCCGAACTGGGCCGGGACCGCCGGTTCGCGGACCTGCTCTCCAGACACCGCAACCACGACGCCATCGACAGGGTCATCTCCCGCTGGACCTCCGGTGAAGACGCACACGAGCTGGCGGGCCTGCTACAGCGCAACCGGGTCGCCGCCGCCGTCGTCATGACCGGGCAGGACATCTTCGACGACCCACACTACCAGGAGCGCGGCCTGCTCGAGCTCGTTGACCACCCATCCGCCGGGGCCTACTTCCTACCCGGTACGGCTTGGAAGATGTCCGAAACGCCGGGAGAGGTCCGCTGGCCTGCTCCACGTCTCGGAGAGCACAACGAGTACGTCTTTGGTCAGCTCCTCGGCATGTCCGATTCAGAAATCTCGCTGCTCGACTCCGAAGGCGTAACCGGAACCGAGCCTGTGGGCTGACGACTGTTGACTCGCGTAGTCGACAGATCCCCGGGGCTTTCCTTTCGAAGAGCTGCCCCCGGAGTTCATGCCATTTGCGCGGCCCCGGGACCGAAGATTCTTAGCTGCGCCTTCCGCCGTGGCGGATAGGCGGAGTGACAGCGCTACAGCGCCTTGCGGATGGAGTCTTCGAACTCCGCTCGCTGCCAATGTCTGATATCTGGGTCTCGCAGCTCTGCGTCGAGGTCATCGACATCGCGGGCAAGGCGCTGGAGGCTCTTGGTTGGCCACAGGAGAGCGGGATCGAGCGACAGCCGCTTACCATGCTGGACGCGCCACGCTTTGAGTTTGGTCAGACGTCTATCTGCATCCACTCGTTCAGAGCGTGGCAGACGGCGGCTGAGAGGCGGGGTCGGGCGACTCGGTGGCTGGGAGGACCTTCCTTTGGCAATCGCCTTACGAATACCGGCAGCGAGCCTGCCACGTCCGAACCTGCCAAGACCACGCACGCCGCGCAAGTCGGCGTCGGGCTCCGCAGCCAGTGCCACCAGCGCCATATCGGGGATCACGCGGAAGTGCGGCCTGCCCATTCGAATCGCGTGAAGCTCCCGATAGTCCACCAGCGCCTTGAGTATCGCAAGCCCACGACCGTCGAGGTCTCGCCAGCCCTTGACATTGAAGACTGACATCTCCGGGACGGGCGGCTCGTAGCGAGTCGCGGCAAGACGCCGGCACTCCTCCTCCACCCACTCTGTCCGTCCAAGCCTGCAAAGCGTCTGGCCCAGGGTGTGCCGAAGGTCCAGCAGGTGTCGTACATCCTCGGCGGCGTAGGCGAGCGCCTCGTCGGTAAGAGGGCGCCTCGTCCAGTCCGAGCGCTGGAGCTTCTTCTCCTTGGGTATGTCGACTCCGAGGACTGCGTCCAGTACGGAGGCGAGACCGAGGCGGCTCTGCCCGGCGAACGCCGCCGCGATGCTGGTGTCGAAGAGTCTCTCGACGCGGAATCCCCAGTCGCGGTCGAGGCTGAGGATGTCATAGCTGCCGGCGTGCAGGACTGTCTCGACGTCTGCGTCAGCCAGTATCTCACCCAGAGGAGCCAGGTCGCTAATGGCCAGTGGGTCGATGAGAAACGCGCCGGCAGAGGTGGAAATCTGGACGAGGCAGATGCGCTCCGGGTATCTGAAGAAGCCGTTCGATTCCAGATCAAAGCCGATGACTGACTCCCCGCGGATGGCTTCGATCGCTCTGCGGAAGCCGGTTTCGTCGTCGATGATCTCGAAGTTGTAGGACAAGTATCTGCGGCTCCACATATCAGCGGGGAGTCTCTACGAGGTCTCCGGCGGCAGTATCGTTTCCAACTATTGTGGTGGACGCAGGCCATTGTCGCACACTCAACCATCCTCGCTCCTCCGGCCATTCGCGCCCATTGTTGAGTATTCCCGCCTCTGATATACTAAAGCCGGTTTCGGAGCCTGTTACAGTGTCCGGTTTTCGAGGCTGGTTCTACCCTTGGTGAGGCGTCCCAACTTTTCGCTGCCTCAGCTACTGTCCGGCCTCCCTATCCTTAGCTGTGTGGTCATTCGATACCCGGCATCAGATCAGCAGTGCGATTGGTGAACCCACGAGGTTCAGCCCGCACGATCTGAAGACGTGATACAGAAAGCAAAGGAGGTAGCAGCGATTGAAGTGGATTGATTACGAAGCTCCCAACTCGGTCCGGGAAGCCGTTGACCTGCTCAGCGAAGCAGGCGACAGGGCCAGACCCCTGGCGGGCGGCACAGACCTGCTCGTACAGCTCAGGGTCCGCACCTACGACCTGGACCTGGTGGTGGACGTTAAGAACATACCGGAGCTCAACGAGCTAACTTACGACCCGGACAACGGACTCACGATCGGCGCGGCCGTGCCGTGTTACCGTATCTACGGCAACTCGACCGTAAGGTCCGTGTATCCCGGCATAGTCGATGCCGCTAACATAATCGGCGGCACACAGATACAGGGGCGCGCCTCCCTCGGAGGCAACCTGTGCAACGCGGCCCCCAGCGCCGACTCCGTACCGGCAATGATCGCCTACAGCGGAGTCGCCCGTATCTCCGGACCCAACGGCAACCGCGAGGTCCCGCTGGAGGACTTCTGTACAGGAGTCCGCCAGACTGTCCTGGAGCAGGGCGAGATACTGGCATCCACACACTTCCCGACCCCCGCGCCAAACTCCGGCGCGAACTACATCCGCTTCATCCCACGTAACGAGATGGACATTGCGGTGGCCGGGGCCGGTGTGTCTGTGGTCCTCGACAACGGCAACATCCAGTCGGCTCGGATCACTCTCGCATCAGTTGCGCCTATACCACTGTTTGTCGAAGAAGCCGCCAACGCCATTGCAGGCAAGGAGGCTTCGGAAGAGACAGTCCGTATCGCATCGGGAATCGCCAGCGACGCCAGTCGGCCAATCACCGACATGCGAGGCACCATCGAGTATCGCAAGCACCTGTGCGAAGTATTGACGCGCCGGGCGCTCATGACCGCTATCGAACGCGCTAAGGAGAACTAGATTGCCCGCAAAGACCTACGTACAGACCATTATCAACGGCGAGCACGTCGACCTCCTGTGCGAGCCTCGACAGAGCCTGCTCGAGGTCCTGCGAGACGTGATCGGGCTTACCGGCACCAAAGAGGGCTGTAACGACGGGAACTGCGGCGCCTGCACCGTCGAATTCGACGGGCGCATCGTGACCTCCTGTCTCGTCCTCGGCGTCGAGGCCGACGGCAAGGAGATCATCACCATCGAAGGCGTCGCGGAGGGCAGCAGTCTGCACCCCGTCCAGCAGGCGTTCCTTGAGAACGCCGCGTTGCAGTGCGGCATCTGCACACCCGGCTTCATCGTGGCCGCGAAGTCGCTGCTGGAGCAGAACCCCGATCCCTCCGAGCACGAGATCCGCTTCTGGCTAGCCAACAACCTTTGCCGATGCACTGGCTACGACAAGATCGTCCGCGCGGTCCAGGACGCGGCGGTGAAGATGCAGGAGGCTTAATCTATGACACAGACTATCGACTACGAGCCCAACATGGTGCTCGCTACACAGACCTACGATGTGGTGGGCACCCGACCGATCCGGCACGATGGCGCCGACAAGGTGACGGGCCGGGCGCTCTACGGCGCGGACTTCGACGCCGCCGGCCTGCTGCAGGGCCAGATCCTGCGCAGCCCCCATGCCCACGCCCGAATCAAGAGCATCGACACAGCCGCCGCCGAAGCGCTTCCGGGAGTCCAGGCCGTCGTCACCAACGCTGACTTCGGGAGTGAAAAAGACGCAGTGGTCGACTTCGGAGAGGGCGCAACCAGCCTGAAGTGGCTGCGCGACAACGTGCTCGCGTCCGACAAAGCCCTGTATAGGGGCCACGCGGTCGCGGGCGTCGCCGCCGTCAACGCCCACGTCGCCGAGGAAGCGCTCCGGCTGATCGACATTCAATATGAAGTCCTCCCGCCCGTGGTGACCGTCGAGGACGCCATGAGGGAGGGCGCTTTCATACTTCACGACGACCTCAAGACCGAGGAGCTGGGCGAGCAGACTGACACGGTCAGCAACATAGCGCAGCACTTCCAGCACAAGAAGGGCGACACCGCCCAGGGCTTCTCAGAGGCCGACGTAATCGTCGAACGCGAGTATAGGGCGAAGACCGTCCACCAGGGCTACATCGAGCCGCACAACGCCACCGCGCTGTGGAACAACGATGGCCGACTGCACATATGGTGCAGCACCCAGGGCGCGTTCACCGTCAGGGACGCGATGGCGCAGATGCTGGAGATGTCGGTGTCTCAGGTCAGGGTCACCCCGATGGAGATCGGCGGTGGCTTCGGCGGAAAGATCCCGGTCTATCTCGAGCCCGTGGCGGCGCTGCTGTCCAGAAAGACCGGACACGCGGTAAAGATCGTCATGAGCAGGGCCGATGTCTTCGAGGCCTCCGGTCCGACCTGCGGCTCTTGGAGTCGGGTCAAGATCGGCGCCAAGAATGACGGCACTATCACGGCTGCCGAGGTCGAGCTGGCCTGCGAGGCCGGGGCCTACCCGGGCTCTCCGGTCGGCGCCGGCGCGATGTGCGCGCTCGCGGCATACGACATCGAGAACGGTACCGTTGACGGCTACGACGTGGTTGTCAACAAGCCCAAGACCGCAGCCTACCGCGCCCCCGGCGCTCCGAACGCCGCGTTCGCCGTCGAGCAAGCGGTGGATGAGCTTGCTCAGAAGCTCGACATGGACCCGATAGAGTTCAGGCTCAAGAACGCCGCCAAAGAGGGCACACGCAGGGTCGATGGCCCAACCTTCAACAGGGTCGGACTGGTCGAGACGCTCGAGGCCATGCGCGACCATCCGCACTACAACGCCCCGGTCGGCGAAAATCAGGGTCGCGGCATAGCGATCGGCTTCTGGTTCAACATCGGATTCGATTCTGCCGTCAACCTGGCGGTCAACGCCGACGGCACCCTGAACCTGACCGAGGGATCGACCGACATCGGTGGCACCCGCGCCTCTATCGCCATGCAGGCGGCGGAAGTGCTCGGCATTCCTGCCGAGGACATCCGACCGTCCGTGGTGGACACCGATTCCATAGGCTACACCGCCGTGACCGGCGGCAGCCGCACGACGTTTGCCACCGGCTGGGCCGCCTACGAGGCCGCACAGTCCGTCAAGCAGCAGATGATCGAGAGAGCCGCCACGATCTGGGATGTGGACGCGGACTCTGTGGACATGGACAAGGGCGTTATCAAGTCCAAGTCCGACCCCGAACTCAACATGACCTTCCAGGAGCTGGCAGGTCAGCTTGGCAGCTCCGGCGGCGGCATCAGCGGGACAGCTTCAGTCAGCCCCACGGGCGTCGGAGGCTCATTCGCCGGCAATATCGTCGACGTCGAGGTCGATCCTGAGACCGGCAAGACCGACGTGGTCCGCTTCACCGCGTTTCAGGATGTCGGCAAGGCCATCCACCCGTCATATGTCGAGGGACAGATGCAGGGTGGCTCCGTACAGGGGATCGGCTGGGCGCTGAACGAGGAGTACTTCATGAACGATGACGGCGGCATGGACAACTCCACGCTGCTGGACTACCGAATGCCCACCAGCCTCGACCTTCCCATGATCGACACTGTGATCGTCGAGGTCGCCAATCCCGGACACCCCTACGGAGTCCGGGGCGTGGGCGAGGCCAACATCGTTCCTCCCACTCCCGCAGTCGCCAACGCACTGCAAAGAGCAATCGGGACCCGTTTGTTCGATACCCCGATGAACCCGGTCGCCATCATGGAGGCAACCGGCGCAAGCGGCGGCTAATAGCATCTGCCAATCGTGAATCGGTTGAGGTAAGCAAGATACGGGGCGGATCTGTGATCCGCCCCGTATCTTTTAAGGGAGGAGCAAGTGAAGTTGAGTGACGAGGCAAAAGGCGATTGATTCAAGACAGCCTTCAGCTATGAGGCTATACAGATGCACCTAGAGGGGTTGGCGGAAGACGACAGCAAGATCGCACCCGAATCAGAACCTTTCACCGAGTATGCACTCGTCAGATGAATCCAAGCCTCGTGAAGCTTCGAGTTCTACCGTCACTATGTGAAACTGAGTTCAACTGAGATTGACTGCCGAAGACAACTCACCCCCACCAGATCGGGAATCGATCTGGAGCATTTCACCGAGATGGCGGACGGTTTACTTCACTCTGTTCGTCATCCAGAACGTCGCTGGCATATCTCTGGTATGCTGGTTTGAGATATTCCACCGAACCGAAGACTCTCTGATTCAGACCATCCTGAACATCATTCAGGGATCAGGGCAGATCACAGTCGGATCAGCAGGCATAACTTTGACTCTCACGGAAGGGGCGCGACTCATTATGGTTCTCGGTGAACAATTGGACCGCTGGTTTAAGAAACGAGAACAGGATAGAGTGGACAGAGCGGTCGCTGCGACAATCGCCAAAGCAACTGCGAAAGCAACCGCCGAAGCAACCGCGAAAGCAACCGCCGAAGCAACCGCCGAAACCCAGCAAAAGTGGACCGAATGGAACAATCGCCGGATGGATGCAGAGGCTATGGGTGAGCCGTTCGACGAATCGCCGCCCAGCTTTGATTCAGCCAGTGCCAATGGGACCCAGTAAGAATCGAGGAGACGGCAGCATGGCTACAGTCTTCATCCCGTCGCTGATGCAGAAGCTGAGTGACGGCAATTCCAAAATACAGGTCGAGGGCTCATCCGTTCGACAGATCGTCAATAACCTTGAGGCCCAGTACCCTGGGTTCAAGGCTCGGCTGCTTGAGGATGGCCGGATCAAGGGCAACATCTCCGTCGCCATCGACGGCGAGATCACGCCGCTGGGCATTCTCGAAAAGGTCGGCGAGGACAGCGAAGTCCACTTCCTGCCCGCCTTGGGCGGCGGCAAGTGACAGCGAACCCGCTGCAACCTCTCGACGAGAGTTGGGAAAGCGCGCTGGCCGTCGTCGCCCACCCTGACGACCTTGAGTACGGGACCGCCAGCGCCATCTCCAAGTGGACTTCGGAGGGCAAGCGCATTATCTACCTGCTTGCCACCAGGGGTGAAGCCGGAATCGACGGAATGGACCCGGATGAGACGCGCAGGGTACGCGCGCGGGAAGAGGTGGAGAGCGCCGCGGTCGTCGGAGTGGAGACAGTCGAGTTCCTCGATCACGTGGACGGCGCCGTCGAGTATGGCCTGTCGTTACGCCGGGACATTGCCCGCGCCATACGGACCCACAGGCCTGATGTCGTCGTCACCATCAACTTCGACCTACGCTTCGCGGGCGGCATGACCAACCAGGCGGACCACCGAGCGGTCGGACTCGCCGCTCTCGACGCGGCCCGGGACGCTGGAAACCGCTGGGTCTTTCCAGAGCTGCTTGAAGAGGGTCTGGAGCCGTGGAGCGGCGTCAGGATGCTGCTGGTAAACGGCTCGCCCAACGTGACCCACGCGGTGGATGTCGGAGACCACGTCTACAAGGGCGTCGAGTCGCTCCAGAAACACGATGAGTACATCAAGGGACTGGGGACCGGCATGGATCCCGAGATATTCCTGACCATGACTGCCAACGCAATCGGAATGGAGTTCGGCTGCGACTACGCCGTCAGCTTCGAGGTATACGAACTATAGAGAGCAGCGCTCCCGGATGGCCGGGACCCTGGGGAGACGAAAGACATGGCAGAAAAAGAGATCAAGGGTGTAATCGTTCCGATGCTCACCCCGCTGAATCCGGACGAGACCGTAGATATCGCGTCGCTCCGGCGTCTGGTCAACTACCTGATCGACAGCGGAGTCCACGGACTGTGGGCATCCGGCACCACCGGCGAGTTCGCCAACCTGCCGGACTCGGAGCGCGTTCGGGTGATGGAGGCCACCGTCGACGAGGTCGCCGGCCGGGTCCCCGTGATCTGCAACATCTCCAGCACCTCCACGAAGATGTCGGTGGAGCTGGCGAATGAGGTCCGCGAGCTCGGCATGGACGGGATCGCGCTGACCCCGCCCTACTACTACCCGGACTCGCAGGATGAGCTGGCCGATCACTATCGCTACGCACAGGACAGGCTCGGCCTGCCTCTATGGGTGTACAACATCCCCCAGACGGTCAAGACTGCTGTCGAACCCGGCACCGTTGCGATGCTCGCGGCCGAGGGAACGGTCGTTGGAGTAAAGGACAGCTCCGGGGCCGGGGAGCTTCTGGCGCAGCTAAACATCCTGTGCGACCAGGGCGAGATATCGCTGCTCCGGTTCCTCGGCACCGTATTCCGGGTCACAAGCGCGGGATCCGTCGGCGTTCACGGCGTGATACCCGGCATCGCCAACCTCGTGCCGAATGTCTGCGCCCGTGGCTGGGAGGCAGGCGAAGCCGGAGATACCGACACCGTCCGCGAGTGCAACGCCAAGCTGATTACGGCGCAGAAGGTGGGAGCGGTCGCCAGGGGTGGCGGGGCCAACGCCGCCAGCTTCGGCGGCATGAAAGCCGCGCTCAAGCACATGGGCGTCATCGACCACGACACCACCTCCCGACCATTCCGCCCACTGACGGATGACGAAAAGGCCCAGATCCCCCCGATCCTGGAGGAGTTAGGGCTGACGGGGTAGCGAAGAGGCCGACTCCCCTGTCCACGATAACCGATCATTTGTCATTTCGGCCGCAACCTGAGCGCAAGTTCGTCTTCGTCAACGGCATCTACTTCCACTACGTGGACTGGGGCACTCCGTCGGAGCCTGATGGCAGATCGACGGTATTCATGCTCCACGGCGACATGCGCACCAGCAGGTCGTGGGACGCAGTGGCGCGCTACCTGTGCGATGAGTTCCACGTCGTCGCGCTCGACTCCCGCGGCCACGGCGACAGCGATTGGCCTGACTCCGGGTACACATTCGCGCAGCGAGTCGACGACCTCGAGGCATTCGCCGATGTGATCGGGATGCGAGACGCGATCGCCGTCGCGCACTCCACCGGCGGCGTGGTGGCCGCGCTGGTGGCGCGGCGCAGGCCGGACATCTTCAGCAGGCTGATGCTGCTTGAGCCTATGGTCCTCGTGACCGAGAGCTTCCAGCGGATGGTGTCGAAGCGCTCCGAGCGGCCCCGCCGCACATGGGCCGGCCGCGAGGAGATGTACGATTACCTAAAGCGGCATCCGATGACAGGAAAATGGCGCGACGACGTGATCAGGGACGTAGTCGCGCACGAGTCGTACCAGCTTCCCAATGGACGGCTGGACATGAAGTGGGCGACGGCCAGCATGAACTGGAAAGAGCGCGAAGGTGACTACCTCGACCTCAAGCCCACGCTGCGGACGCTCGGCAAACCCATCCTGTTCGTGGTGAGCGACTCACTGGCCGACGGCTTCCGGCACCTGATCCCCATCGCCGAGGAGACCCCGGACTTCGATCTGCTGACCATCCCGCACAGCGGTCACAACATGTACATGGACCAGCCCAAGTCCGTCGCTGAGGCGGTCAAGAGGTTTGCCGGCCGTCGCTTGTATCAGCATCTGGCGCATCGGCCGAGTCCATTTCCAGAATGTCGTCAAGAGCATACCGGAGACTAGGTAGTGTTGACATTTGTATTTATAGCCGATATGCAAGCCCATTGCATGTAATTCCACACACAGGGAAGTCCCCTATGACATTGGATCGCAGTGATAAATTCAGGATTCATCATCGCAATCTCCTCGGAATGACCCACACCGGCGAAATGTCAACACTACCTAATGAGGAGATACTCTCGGGTACGCTCCTAAGCGATGACGCCTGGGATTTCGTCGACCCAACCAATCCACCAGTCACTATCACGCTGGATCGTCGCAGTGTAGGTCTGGCTTATCGCACATTTCACGTTAAGTGTTCACCGCCACCGCGACGGGCGCCGGAACTCGCCTCTGTCATCGGTCAGGACTTGGGGAAACTGGCTGCGCGCCAAGACCGACCTGTTGATTGATCTGATTTGAAAGGTCGTGGCTCTCGCCAATTCGCTGCTAAGTCTGTTCTGGGGATGTGGGTTTATCATCCCAACCGACTTGCCGAATTTCTTGACCACCATTTCGATAGGAAGCATTAGATCGGAGTCATTGCAGACAACGACCGCATCGTCGAAGTCGGCGTCGAAGCAGTCCACCAGCAGGTGAGTGGCCAAGTTCACGTCAGAGCGCTTTTCCTCGGTTCGTATGACCGATACGACCTCTGGTCTATTCCGACCCGGAGGGTATGTCAGCGGGGCCCGAGGCATACTGACTTGTCGGGTTGCGAACCGCCCAAAGTGAATCGTCAGGTTTGGAACAGTGCCCAAAGCACGCAGATAGACGTTCTGCCTGTCTATGATTTGCGGATCGTGCGGCAACGGTTTTAGCCGGGCGGTGAAGTATCTGATCTTGCTGATTTCGCGGCCCGACAAAAGTCTGCGGCACATCTCGGCTGGGTCGAGCCACTTGAACTGCGGGTTGTCCCTGAGAGAGCCGTAGTAGAGGTTGAACCCGTCTATGTAGATGTTCGTAGCCAAGACCGAGTCTTTTACAAATGCAAAGACCACCGTTAGGTGGTCTTGCTGCCCTGCCGCCAGAGGCGGTCAGGGGGGGTAAATCAACACTACTCGATAGCAGGCGCAAGGTCAAGACGAATTTCCCGGTTCTCTCGGCTCAGACCGCGGGCCGAATGGCTCCGGCCTGAACGGGCCGTCGCGCACCTCCAGGAAGCCCCGCATTCCGCGTTCGGATGCTGCGTCCAGCATCTCGCGCCGGTTGTAGTCCGGACGTTGGGATGCGTGCGCGATGGAGGACAGCAGCCAGTTGCCCGTGATCGCGTTGCGCAGGCCCATCATCTCCAGCCCCAGCGTGGCCACGTACTTGTTCGCCGCCACGGTCTCTGGACTGATCATGGCGATGCGCTCGGCGAGCCGGAACGCCTCGGACATCATGGAGTCTCTGTCGTCGAACACCTCGTTGACCAGGCCGATCCTATATGCTTCTTGGGCGTCGATGTGGTCGCCGGTCAGCGAGTAGCGCAGCGCGTTCTTGTACCCGGCCATAAGCACCCACAGGAAGCTGGTGTTGGATATCTGCCGCACCTCGGGCTGCGCGAAAACGGCGTCCTCCGAGCAGAAGGTCATGTCGCACGTCAGCGCCAGCCATGTCCCTCCGCCCATGCACCAGCCGTGGACGCACGCGATGACCGGCTTCGACAGCTCCAGGATGTGCGTTTGGTTCTTCACCATGTTGCGATCGTGGTAGAACCAGCGCGATACGTGGTCGGCGGCGCTCGATCCTTTTGCGATCATCGATACGGGATCGGTCTCCTGGAACGACGCGATATCGTACCCCGAGCTGAACGCCCTGCCCGCTCCCTGTATAACGATGACGCGCGCTTCCGGGTCGGCCTCGGCGGTGTCGAGCGCGTCGTGCAGGTCAGCCTCCATCGGCTGGGTGATCGCGTTCAGCGTCTCAGGCCGGTTCAGCGTGATGAGGCAGGTGGAGCCTCTGATCTCGTAGAGAATGTGTTCGTAGTCAGGCAATTGTCGTCTCCGGCGGCTGAGAGTTGACGCTCGTGGAGTCCCTTTTGAGCTACCTCGGCACTTTGTAGCCGCTTGTGCCGACGGCCAGGCTGTTCTCGTCCCACGGGTGCGCCAGGGCGACCTCTTCGTTGATGTCCGCGCCCCAGCCCGGAGCCGTCGGCACGGTCATGTATCCGTCGATTATCTCGGGCGCGGAGGTGGTCAGATCGTCCTTCCACGGGATGTCGTCGATGTCGATCTCCATGATCCGCACGTTGGGAAGCGTGGCGCACAGGCTGGCACTGACGAGGCTGGACAGGTGGCTGTAGTAGTTGTGCGGCGCGACGTTGTGCTGGTACACCTCGGCGAGGTCTCCGACCTTCTTGGACTGGCTGAACCCGTTCCAGGGAACGTCGATCATGAACATGTCGGCCGAGTGGTTCTCGAAGTACGGGATGAAGTCGCGCATGTAGAACAGGTTCTCGCCGGTGCAGATGCGCGTGGTGGTCGAGTCTTTTATCTGGCGCAGGCTCTTGGGTTCGTACATGTCTATTTCGAGCCAGAGCATGTCGAACTGCTCAAGCACCTTGGCGATGCGCAGGGCGCCCTCTGTCTTGAAGTGGAAATTCAGGTCCAGGTTGATGTCTATGTCGTCGCCAACCGCGTCGCGGAACGTGCCGATGAGCTTCTCGATGTGTGACGGCAGCCACTTGGGGGCGTACTGGTCTGTGGAGCCGATCCCGCCGCTGAAGCCACCGCCGAACGTAGCCTCCTGGCCGGGCATGAGGATGTTCGTCTTCAGTGCGGTGAAGCCGCGCTCCTTCACCTCGTGTCCCAGGTTGGTTATGGCTTCCCACGAGTCTATGGGCGGAGTGCCGAGTATGTCGTGGTGTCGAACGCGCGAGCTTCCGCAGTGGGACCAATAGACGCGTACCTGCTCCCGCGTCGGACCGCCGAACAACTCCGTCACGCTGATGCCCAACGCCTTGGCCTTGATGTCTATGAAGGCACAGTCCAGACCGGCGATCGCCTTGGCGGCGATGCCTCCCGGACTCTGGCGGGTGATGCGGTACATGTCCTGGAAACGCATCTCGAAAGCCCGGGGGTCTTTGCCGATCAGCAGCGGCTTCATGTCCCTGATCGTGCCCTCGATGCCGTGAGGCGACCTGCCGTCGCTGCACTCGCCCCAGCCGGTGATGCCTTCGTCCGTCTCAACCTTGACGAACATCCAGGGCCTCCAGCCCGCGTCCACGATAAACGTCTCGATGTTGGTGATCTTCATATTTGTGTCCTTTCCAGAGCGTTTGGGTTCCGGCTCGGATGGTAACACACTGTCCACAAACGAACTCAAGCCAGTCTTGACAGCCCGATTTGCTCTGTGTCACGGTGGTATCAGAATAGATACAAAGCATATTCTCTACATGAGAAAATACCATCCTGAAGAACCTTTTGCGGGGGCAGCACAAGTTCGCGCGACGCCTGCGCGGCTTGAGACGCGAGTCTGACTTGTCCCAGCAGAAGCTGGCGGAGTTGAGCGGCGTGGGCAGGGTCACTATTGCTAGGCTCGAGGCCGCCTCCCAATCTCCGAGGTTGGAAACCATCCAGAGACTGGCCGCCGCCATGGGATACCCGGTTCAAGCTCTGATGATGGACGACTGGAGGGGAGCTCAGCCTTGAAAGCGAGGCGCAAGGCCCCTCTGACCGCAGACCGCAGTTGGGCAGACATTCTGATCGACATTGACATTCAACTGATTCGCTGATCCGCAGACAAGGAGTACCATCATGCCAAACCCCGTTGCATACTTCGAGCTCGGCGGCAGGGACGCCGCGGGGCTGAGCGATCTCTACGCTAACCTGTTCGACTGGAATGTCGAACAGGCCGGGCCGTCCGCCGTGGGGACCGACTTCTACTACGTCGAGGCGAGTGAAGGTGGAATCGGCGGGGGGATTATTCAGACAGCCGGGGAGATGCCGGAAAGCTACATGATGTTCTACGTCAGCGTCGATGACATACAGGGTTGTCTGGACAAAGCGGAGAGCTTGGGATGCGTAACAGTCGTCCCGCCGATGCCGATTCCGAACGGTATGGGCCACATCGCCGTATTCAGGGACCCGCAGGGAAACCACATCGGGCTGCACAAGTTCCAGGACGCCCGAGATGCCTGATCTCGATGAGGGCCTCGCGTTCGCGCCTGCCACCGAGCTTCGTGATCTAATCGCCGACAGGCAAGCCACCTCAGTGGAGTTGACGGAGTTGTACCTGTCCCGCATCGAGAAGCTGGACGGGCAGCTCAACTCGTACCTGACGCTGACGCCGGAGTCGGCGTTGGCCCAGGCGCGGCGGGCGGATGAGGCCACGGCCAGGGGCGAGAGTCTCGGCGCGCTGCACGGCGTCCCAATCTCGATCAAGGACTTGGAGCTGACCAGGGGCGTCCGAACGACCAGCGGATCGCTGGTGTTCGAGGACAGGGTCCCGGATGAAGACTCAGTCGTGGTGGAGCGGGTCCGGAACGCGGGCGCGGTGGCGCTCGGCAAGACCAACACTCCTGAATTCGGATACCGCGGCACTACCGAGAACCTGCTTGGCGACCCGTGCCGGAACCCGTGGAATACGGAGTACACGCCCGGCGGCTCAAGCGGCGGCGCGGCGGCGGCTCTGTCAGCGGGGCTGTGCGCCATCTCGACCGGAAGCGACGGTGGCGGCTCCATCCGAATCCCCGCCAGCTTCTGCGGTCTCTACGGCATCAAGCCGACGCAGGGCAGGGTGCCTCGTTACGGCGGACGCGCCGCACCGTCCGTCGCCAACCAGATCAGCCAGTCCGGTCCGATCACGCGCACCGTCCGGGACGCCGCCATGATGCTGGGGGAGTTGGCGGGCTGGGACGCCAGGGACGCCCGTTCGCTGCGGGAGGCGCCGGGCGACTACCTGGCCGCCCTGGACCGCGACGTAAGCGGGCTGCGCGTGGCGTGGAGCAGCGACTACGGCTACGCGCCGGTGGACTCCGAGGTCGTGGACGTGTGCAGGGATGCGGCGCGCGAGTTCGAGCGGATGGGATGCGCCGTCGACGACCCCGGCTTTGCGCTCGATTCGCCACAGGAGCATTTCCGCGTCATCTTCGCGTCGAACAGCTACGCCTCGATGGGCTACCTGCTGCGCGAGCGGGCGGATGATCTGACAGACTACTTCCGCGAGGCGATGGAGTTCGCCGCGCCGCTCACGGCGGCCGACTACGCCAGGGCGGTGGGCGGGTTCGACGTCCTCAAGGCGAAGTTCGACGCGCTCTTCGAGCGGTACGACCTGCTGCTGTCGCCCACGATGGCGGTTCCCGCGTTCCCAATCGGCGAGCACCCCGCGATCATCGGCGGACAGCCGATCGACGACCCGTCCTTCGGATACATCCCGTTCACCTACCCGATCAACGCGATCGGCCACCCTGCCGCCAGCGTGCCGTGCGGCTTCTCGTCGGACGGACTGCCCATTGGCCTTCACGTCGTCGGACGCAAGGGCGACGAGGAGACCGTCCTGGCCGCCTCCGCCGCCTTCGAGCGCGCCCGCCCGTGGGCGCGCCTGCGACCGCCGGTTTCGTGAGCGCTAACCCAACCTACGGCTGCCGCACAAATCCACGGAGGCTGAATATGACTGACTCTAACGACAACCTCGCGTTCGCACCGGCCACTGAGCTCCGTGAGCTTATCGCCGGTAAGCAGATCACGTCGGTCGAGATTACGGAGTTGTATCTGTCCCGAATCGAGCGGCTCGACGGCCAGCTCAACTCGTACCTGACGCTGACGCCGGAGATCGCGCTCGATCAGGCGAGGCGCGCTGACGAGGCTACGGCCAGGGGCGAATCCCTCGGAGCTCTGCACGGTCTCCCGATCTCGATCAAGGACCTCCAGATGACCGAGGGCGTTCGCACGACAGGCGGATCGCTCGCGTACCGGGACCGGGTCCCGGATGCCAACGCCGCCTGTGTCGAAAGCGTTCTCAGCGCCGGCGCCGTCATGCTCGGTAAGACCAACACCCCGGAGTTCGGCCTGTTGGGAGCCAACGAAAACAGGCTCGGTGAGCCTTGCCGCAACCCCTGGAATCCTGATCGGACGTCCGGCGGGTCCAGCGGCGGCACGGGCGCGGCGATAGCCGCCGGGCTGTGCGCGATCGGCACCGGAGGGGACGGCGGAGGCTCGATCCGCATCCCGGCCAGCTTCAACGGCATCTACGGAATCAAGCCCACCCAGGGCCGCGTGTCCAGCTACACCGGCGTCGATGCCCTTCCGATGGTCAACCTCACCAGCCAGCAAGGCCCGATGTCCCGCACCGTCGCCGACACGTCGATGCTGCTCCAGGTTATGTCCGGCTATGACCCGCGCGACGTGGGGTCTCTGCGGGCGCCGGTCCCGGACTTCGTAGGCGCGGTTGGACGAGGCATAGACGGGCTCAGGATCGGCTGGAGTCCTGACTATGGCTACGCGTCCGTGGACCCGGAGGTCGCGCAATCCGCCGAGGCCGGCGCGGGCGTCTTCGAGGAGCTCGGCTGCGCCGTTGACTCGGTAGATCTGAAGCTGGAATCGCCGTTCGACACCTGGATCGTCTTCTTCGCCGGCAACTCCTACGCTGTCAACGGACACCTGCTGGACGACCCCGAAGACCCGTTGAGCTGGTACGGACGCTGGGCCATCGAACAGGGTGCGAGTATCACCGGCACAGACTACATACGCGCGCTCGGTGAGCGGGACAGGATGGTCCACCAGTTCTTGGATGTCTTCGAAGAGGTCGATCTGCTACTGTCGCCGACGATGGCGGTGACCGCGTTCTCGACTGAGCAGTACCCGGAGGAGATCGGAGGGGAAGCGTCGTACCCGATCCCCGCCTGGGGTTTCCTGCCCTTTACGCACCCGATCAACACGATCGGATTCCCGGCCGCCAGCATACCGTGTGGGTTCGACTCCGACGGTATGCCGATTGGGCTCCACATCGTGGGACGTCCCGGTGATGAGGAGACGGTTCTGGCCGCGTCCGCCGCCTTCGAGCAGGCGCGTCCGTGGGCGCACGTCAGGCCGCGGGTGTCGTAGCCGTAGATGCAAGAACGAATTGGCAGGCGTCGCAGACGCCTGCCGACTCTACCAGTTTGGCAGTTCGAGGGCGGGCGTTGCCGCGCCAGGGGACCAGTGGTATCCCCAGCAGACGGGGGTTCCATTCTCCTTCAGGGCGCAGGTGTGGTACAGGCCGCCGCTGATCGTGACGTAACGGCCACCCGCGGGTGGCGACGTGCCGCCGTATGAGTTCCGTCCCCAGCAGATGGCCCTGCTATCAGAGACTAACCCGCAGGAGAACCTACCGCTGCTGCTGATGTGTGTGAACCGGTGACCGACGACCGGGGTGTTGCTGACCTCGTACCCTTCTCCCCAACACCAGGGGAAGCCGTCAGCGGTTATCGCGCAGGTGTGCCACAAACCGCTGCTAATCGCAACCAGCCCGTCCCGCTCAGGCGGTGACGACTGGTTCTTGTAGTCGTTCCCCCAGCAGACCGGCGCGCCGTCCGACAGTCGTAACGCGCAGGTGTGCCAGATGCCGCTGCTGATTGTTGCGAACGTCTCGCCTTCCGGGGCCGAAGACTGGTCGTACTCGTCGCCGCCCCAGCACAGAGCCGAGCCATCCGTTTTAAGTCCGCACGTGTGTTGTCCGCCGCCGCTGATCGACTTCAGGACCGCCCCTGTCGGAGGAGACGACTCTCCGTGAGTGTCGTCTCCCCAGCACGCGGCAGTTCCGTCGTCGCGCAGGTATGATCCACTCCGCTGCTGATGGACGAGAACATCTCCCCTATTGGTGGAGATAGCTGTCCATGCCAGTCCGCGCCCCAGCAGACGGCAGTGCCGTTGCCGCGAAGGCCACAGGTATGGAACGTGCCGCTGCTGACGGCGGTCAGACTGCCGGACACTGGCGTCGTCGGCCCATCCACGTAGCGTTCGCCGCCTGGAGGTGATGCCTGTCCATCGTAGTTCGCGCCCCAGCATACGATCTTGCCGCTATCACGAATCGCGCACGAGTGCCTGGACCCCGTGCCAATTGCCGTGAACCTGTCACTCGCCCCCAGGGCGGGGACGTCTGTCCATCCCCGTCGGTTCCCCAGCAAATGATGGATTCGTCATCGCGCAACCCACACGTGTGGCCGCTGTCGGTGGAGACGGCGGAGAACGGTTGACCGCCTGGAACCGGGTCGGCATGCTCGCCCCAGCAGACGACCGTGCCGTCGAAACGCACTCCGCATCCCTGTTCTGAGCCAATACTTATCACCGAGCCTCGCGTCGGCTACCGGATGGCGGAGGGGGAGACGGAGGAACCGGAGGAGAAATAGGGGGGTGATGTAGTATACTACAATAAGGTATCTAACCCACTGGGATCGAGCCATGAATATGCCCGACGAATTCACCGTGCCGCAAGCGGCGTCCTACCTCAATGTGAGCGAGGAGACGGTCCGCAGAAACATCAGGTCAAAGCGCCTGAAGGCGTTAAGGAGAGGTACGCAATGGTTCATTCCACGCGATGTGCTTGTGGAATTCGCCAACAGCTACGACCCGAAGACGGGCCAGGTACAACAGTTGCTCTAATGCTTGGAGAGGATGCGCCAGCCAGCATCGCCGGAGGCGCTTCTCAGATAGATGAGACCGATTGAACTTACGGACATGAATGCATCGATGGAAGTGGCTACGAGCATCCCGCTCGGCACATTCCCGGCTGGCATGAACGTTCCTGTTCCCACAGGAAGCTCCAGCCCATTGGAATATGCCGAATCCGTGGGGGGTCTTACCTGTCATTCTCCAGGCACCAGCATCGGAAGAACGGCGGACACTACCTGACGCCTGCCACCATCGCAAGTTTCATGGCCGGGCACTCCTCCTACTCGGGACCGCACATGCGCGCCTCGACCCCGGGAGTGGCACGGGTATGGTTTGACCGCCGAGGTATCGGGGCAGCATTCAACCGAAGGGAATTTACATGGGCCAAGGAGTTGTCGCTATCGCCTTGACCGGGCTGCTTGTCTTAGTAATGGCGTGTATAGACGGGCCCGATTACACAAGTAGCTGCCGAGACGCTAGGACCAGGGAAGAATTAAAACAGGTTAGGGACGCGAGCGGGGTATTGTTCCCGGTAAAGGGAGTCATTTACGAAATAGGGAGCTTGTCCATTGACGGTTGTGCAGTATCTGTAGATGCTCAATTGGGCAGCGATGAATATGGTTACGCCGACGTTGCAGGGGTTGTTTACCACCCGCGTACTGGAGAAGAAATACGGGTCAGAGAAGCGCGGCGCGGTATCTATGAGTTTAGGTGGCCCTCCGGTTATGAATGGTACTGAAGTGATATAGTGAGTCCAAGAAAATATGGGATGGTTGGCACGACAATCGAAGCTTAGCAAGTTTGTTATCGGCATGATTATGCTTGTGGGTGCTGTCGCCAGCATTTACGCTGGCTTGGGTGGTCCTCCGCCGGGTAAATGGTTCAGTGGCTCGAATGGTCCTGGCAACCCCGTGCTAGCTGAACCCGACATCTCCACCCCCACTCCAACTCCGACCGCAGCTCCAACTCCGGCAACAGTGCATCTTGCCTTCTCGGAGGGCACGCCGACTGTGCGCGATAATTTGAGGCTAATGTTCGAGGTCGCGCGAACTTCTGGATACGAGAGCGAACAGGGAGACAACCTCAGGAGCGTCGCAGAGCAGGCAGTTTCAAGCGGACATTACGATATAGCTATTGAAGCAGGACGGGTAACTCCTTATGAATCCGACAGATCGGAAACATTGAAGTGCGTGGCCATCCACGCTGCATACGCGGGTCGGTTTGAAGTAGCGGCGGAAGCTGCCAGCGAGATACCTTATGACAGTGTCCAAGGCGGGGCAGTAAAGGGAATGGCGGAGATAAAGAGCGCTCTAGATGCCGGGAACACGCCAAAGACGGCGAGATGCCGATGGGAAGAGGATGGTTAGCACTTTCTCGCGGCATCCGTCCCGCCCAACTGACAGGGATCGAACCAGTCATAAGGGAGACGACTCATCTATGCCGGCTCGTCTAGCTCAGTTCCGGACGGCCTAGCTGGGTTCGGCGCGGGTTGGCCGACACGCTCGTACCAACGGCCCCAACCTCTCCGCCAGTCCCTGGGGGGCGCACGCTATTGTCTAAAAACCCGCCCCGGCTTGAATGGACCCAAACCGACCGCCCATGAGTATCTGAGTTTTGCGTGTTGATTGATTCCAAAGAATGAAGGCTCTGGATTTTGTCCAGTTTGGTGGACTTCCGTGGCCTGGCTCCGCCCCGTGTCCTGATTTCTCCCCGCCCTCGACATGAGGCCTATCTCCCTAACTGGCTGCTCTAGCAGGCTGTTGAAGAAGGCTGTTTTCGGTAGCGGACAAGTCCCGGATGAGGTCTCTGACGGTTGTGGTGGTCGTTAACCTGAGTCAGTGACGGCGTGCGGTGTCCCCAAGCATCCCTGACGAGGACCGCACCGACACTGTCACAGCGGTGTTCAGGCCGGGTTCTGTGCCATCCGAACGGATGCCGCAGACGTGGTTACTGCCGTCCGAGCGAAGCGCGCAGGAGTACGCCCAACCGGCGCCGATATGAGTGTACGTCTCAGCGCCCGGCGGGCTAGCCTTTCCCGTTTCGTTGTCACCCCAACACACCGCGATGCCGTCCTCCCGCAGTCCGCACGTCAGATCGCCGCCGCTGCTGATAGACACGAATTTGGGCGCGACGTATGGGGTCGGGGTACGTGTCGGAGACGGGCCAGTATCCCCCGGTCTCTCGCGGGGAGGTGGAGGCGGCGAAGGCGCGAACGGGGTTCGCCTGCTGCGCGGGACGTTGTACGGCCCGATTACGTCATATGCGCCGATGCTCTCGTAGTACGCCCGCAGCCCGTCCGCGCTGGCGATTCTCTTCCCCGCAAAGGCGTCTGTCGCGGCAACGGCTTCGATCCGGCTCGCTAACTCGTCGAGGGGTTGGCGGTATTCGGGGTCGTCACTCGGCGTTCCGTATCGGGCCGCCTCGACTGACCCGTCATCCGCGAGCTGCAGGTCCCACTGCGCGACAGCCTGCCACGCCTGCACTGCGACTGTGATGTGCGCGCCCGCGGGCGCCAGGAAGAAGACGCTTTCCCGTCCGCCGATCATTGGCGCAATCGCCGCCTCGCTTCCCGCCTCAGTGTCTTGCCGCTGACGCGCATACTCTGCCTCGTCCGGTATCAACACACCCGGAATCGCGCCGGATTCATGCAGTCTCTTGTACCATTCATATGAAAATGAAAAGGGATAGCCATGGAGGAAGGCGTCATATGCGACCGTCAGCGTACCGGGGCCGGACCCCAGCAGGTACTCCTGCACCCGGTAGTCTGCGTAGCAGATAAGGAGCTGGTATTTGGTGGACAGCCCGCCCCGCGCCACGTCCGGTATGGAGTCCCACATGGATTGCAGGGGGTTATCAAGCGGATTCGAGTACATGCTCTCAAAGGCGGCGGTCGGAGGCAGCGGCTCGCCCTCTTCGATTTCCAGCCGGAACCGCAAATACCGCTCGCGCTCCTGGGCCGTTCTGACGATGCCACGCCAGTCGCAGCGAATTGAGTCCCGCCTCGCAGTTCCCCTGAAAGCGATGTGGACCGGGGACGCACCGGGCTGATGCAGACCCTTTTCGAGTATGTCCTCTACCGTCGGTCCTGAGTACGCCGCCCTGAATCCACCAGTGCTGACTGCCAACGGGTTGAGGTCGCTCACGTCCCGCTCGTCGCAGACGTCTGATGACTGTACACAGGGTTGGGCCGGAAGCGGCTGCCTGTTCGGGACCGGGCGTGGCCGTCTCTGAAATGGTCGGAGCCAGGCCTGTCGTCGGTTGAGGCGACGGTACAGCGCTGGGTTGCGGTGTGGCCGGGACGTTGGTCGCCACCGGCCCGGGTGTCGGAGTTCTTGTAGGTCCGATTCGGACCGCGGTCGGCGTCGATTTGACCAGCGTCGCGGTCTCCGGCGAGCGTACATTCGCCGGCAGGGGTGACTGTCCGGGCGATGGCTGAGGTCCGGTTGCTGAGGGCGCCACCGCTGACGACGGTGTATTCGACGCGACCTGTACCGGATTGCTGTCTTCGCCACAGGCCGAGAGAAGAATCGTGGTCACTACTGATATCGCGAGCCACCACACCGCGGGGACGGGGAGTGTCGAAGCCGGATTGACCATAAACTTACGACTCCCGAAGGGGCCTAATGAGTTGGAGACGAACAGGATCGCACGCCAACCCCTGGTCGTACTCGACTCTTATCCATGCCCTCGGCGCAGTCTCACAATCCGAAGGTCCGCGTGCGCTGAGGATTCAGCGCACGCTCGCGTTTCCGGTCTAATCGTAAACCGTAGTCTCGCTGCCTGCGCCGGTGAGGGAGATGTGGGAGAAGTCGTGGCCGTCGGCGGCTCCGTGCCAGTGCTTTTCTCCAGCGGGGATGAACGCGGTATCGCCCTGAGCGATCCTGATCTCCTCGGACTCGGAGGCCACGTAGCCCTCGCCGCCAGTCACGAACAGGATCTGGTCGGTCGTGTGAGCATGAAACTTGTTCTTGGCTCCGCTGTAGAAGTTGACCTGGCTGAAGTTGTAGTAGGAGCTCTTTCCGGGACCCACTATCGGCTGCCGCGTCACCGTTCCACCGTAGAAAATCGGCGCGTTGGTGGCGTCTTCTTCGGGTACAGACCCATTTCTGACTACTTCCATTGGATTGATTCCTCCTGGGATTTGTCCTCAATCGCCTCGGCCGCCCCGGGAGCGCAGGCTTGCCGCACCCCGAAGATATACGCGTTCGAGGCCCTGCGGACTCTTGTCCGTGTTGACCAACATCATCACGCGGATGCACCGCGCCTGCCCGCCTGGCACATTCATCTCGTGGCCGCACATCATCGCAACGTCTGTCCAGCCCAGATGGACGCGGGCGGCCACCGCCGGAAAGTCGGCATCGAGGTCGCTGGTGGTGCTAAAGATGACCGATGCGATGTCGTCCGTTTCGACATCGTTGGCCGCCACCAGCGCCTCGAGGAGCTCCCGGGTCGCGTCCAGGATGTCGGCGCTGGTATTGCTGTCCGCGGTGGTGGCCCCTCTGAGTCCCCTGACCTTGGTCATATGTCCTGGCTGTCCCCGGCTTTCAGTGAGTTGATGAATCTGCGGGCCGCGTCCAGTCTGCCGTCTTCAGGGGCGCCGTCCACGGCATCCAGCAGCGCGCTGCCCACGACGGCGCCGTCAGCGTAGGCGCTGATCTCCCGCAGGTGCTCCCGTCGGGAGACGCCGAAACCGACCAGTATCGGCAGATCGGTGTATCGACGGATGCGCGCCACCAGACCTGAGGTGCGGTCTGACAGAGAGTTTCGCGAGCTGGTCACCCCCGTAAGGCTCACGCAGTATATAAATCCACTTGCGGCTTTGCAAGCATCCTCGATCCTGGCGTCGGTGCTGGTCGGGGCCAGCAGCGGTATCAGGTGAATGTTGCGGCCCCCCGCGATCTGCGCGAGGTGTGCCGCCTCCTCTGTGGGCAGGTCAGGGACGATCACGCCGTCCAGTCCGGCCGCGCCGGCGTCGTCCATGAATCTCTGTAGTCCGTAGCGAAAGAACGGGTTGTAGTACCCCATGAAGATAAGCGGGGAATCCACGCCGGTCTGCCTGAGCCTTCGTAGTACATCTATACATCCCGACAAGGTGACCCCGTTCTGAAGCGCGCGATAGCTGGTCATCTGGATGGTGGGGCCGTCCGCGAGCGGGTCGCTGAACGGTATCCCCAGCTCCAGCATATCGGCGCCGGATTCCAGGATTGTCCGCGCCAACGACTCCGACGTCGGGACGTCAGGGAAGCCCACGGTGATGAACGGCACGAGGGCGGACCTTCCGGACTCCCTCAACCTTTGGAGTGTAGTATCGATTCGGTTTGTCATTCCCGACGCACCTCCCGTCTAACAGGGTCTTTCAGACCAGGCCGATGGTCAACACGGCCAACAGGTTCTGCGCCGCATGAGCCGAAACCGGTATCCATGTCGACCGCGTTCGCTGGTAGGCCCACGCGAACAGCATACCAGTCACGAAGATCGGCAGCATGGCGCCCAGGGAAACGTGTGCGAGCGCAAAGAGGACCGAGCTGGAGATTGCGCCGACCATGACGCCGTACCTAGCGGCCAGGCCGGCGAACAGGAAACCCCGGAAGAACACCTCTTCCACGAATGGGACCCACATGATGACCAGCATGGCTGAGATTACTCCAGACACGCCCCGTCCAAACAGATCCTCCGGAAGTCGCTCCGGGATAAGGATATCGTGCCCCAGCTCGGTGACGATGGCCGTGTAAACACCCGTGAACGCCAGGCTGCCGATCAGGACGGCCGGTCCGGTCCAGTAGACCTGTTTGCGCGCCGGCCATCGCAGTCCCAGCGAGCTCCAGGGGATCGAGTATCTGTGGACAGTCATCCACCACACCACCCACAGCAGCGCCCCTCCCGAGACTGCTACCACAACGGGAAAGACCAGCGGATCGAGTGGGCCGAGCGGACCATCCATTGGGATGAACATGAGTGCCCCGAACAGTGTGGAGCTCACCAGAGCAAGCGCGGTCCCGACGACCAGGTCCGGCACAGTCCAGCGGACCCCGGAGGCGAGGCCGACGGGCCGCTCGCCGACTGGGTCGATCACTGGAACCGTCCCGGTTCGGGCCGGCGGGATAGGGACAGATCTGCCGTCAACTCTTCAGCCAGTCCACGTCGCCTTGAAGGTCGGCCGGATGCTCGCGAGATGCGAACACCTCATACTTCCCCTTCTCGGTCGCCAGGTTTCCATCATCGCCGTGTCCCGGGTAGAAATCCGCTATTCCGTCGAGCGTGAACAGCCTTTCCGTGATGCTTGTTATGAGCTGTCCGAGCGCCTCCGGGTCCCGCGACCTGCCCGGTCCATTGGGGAAAAGGGTGTCCCCGGTGAACAGGTGGGAGCCGAATGAGAAGCAGGTCGATCCCGCGGTGTGGCCCGGTGTGAAGATCGCGGTGAGCGTGATCTTCCCCGCGTTAATCTCGTCGCCGTCGTCAACGACGATTTCGGGCGCATTTGGCAGTCCGTCGGCATCGGCAGAACCGATTCCGACCGGCGCGCCGAGCGCCTCCCTCACCTGGTCCAGCCCTTCGATGTGGTCAAAATGGTTGTGAGTAATCAGAATTGCCTTCACGTCCGTCTGCTGAGCGGCCTCGATCAGAGCGGCCGGGTCCGGGGGCGCGTCGATTACTATGCTCTCGTTGGTCTCCGGACACACCAACAGGTAAGCGTTATTCCCGTAGGGTCCACACTGGATCTTGTGGATGGTGATCGAATCATCCTGGAAGTGGGCCTGCATATATTCCTCCTGGTCTTCGCTGAGCCGCGGTCCCCGGCGAACACAGGGAGCGGGCGACTCGGTGTCGAGTTTGATTATAGCAACGGCCATTCGACCGTCAACACCGTTATAATGGTCACGTGATCGCCAGGAGAACAGGTCATGACAACGCAGCAACAGCGGGTCCGGTACACATATGAGGACTACCTGGGTGAGGTCTTCTGATGGGCGAATTCGGACTGAACGTGAAGAGCGACCAGGGCGGCAAGCGCGTCGAGCTGGAGTGCGAACACCAGAACGGCCTGCTGTACGTCGTCCCCGCTGAGTCGTCGTGGGTCTGCTCGCAGGAGCTTATGCACGCTCATGCGATGGCGGGATTCTTCCGCCAGCTCATGGAGCTCGACGACGACCGGGTCCACGAGCTGATGCAGCGCTGGGGACTGTACTACCGCCCTCGCCCGTTGGCCGAGGATCTGCCCGGAAACGAGTAGCAAGAACAGCTTGCCCCCTAGAAGTCCTCGTCGCCGCCGGGCGCGTTGATTATCCGATGGATGACCGGGCTGAACGCCTCGTCATCTCCCGGCTCGGTATCGTCATTGGACCAGTCTTTGACCGCGACGGTCTCCGGCGCTGCCAGCTCCCCATCGTCGTCCGCGACATCGTATCCCATCACGGCGCCCGGGACGTACACGCGGAAGTCCGCGCCTCCGCGAGAGGGGAATGACACCGTACTCGATTGGGATGGACTCTTGTAGGTCTCCCTGATTATGACGGCGACCTCGTGGTCCTCCACGCTGGTTACTGTGGCTTCGTACTTGTTGCCACCCCTGATGAGCCTCGCGATCCGGCTGCCGACCTTCGGCTCCACCCGACCGATGTAGGTCCCGGACTCGTCGGCGACGTTCAGGGCGGTCCCTCTTGCATCCAGCCGGACAAGGTCTCCCGGAGTAAGCTGGAGCAAAACATCAGACGACGCGAGCTTGTTGAGCGAGGTCACTCCCGCCTTGCCACTGTCCTCTATGAAGGTGTGGAGCTGCCGGCTGGCCCGCCTGGCGACTCTCGGGGTCTCCTCATCGGCGAGCTTCATCAGACGGCTGAGGTTCTTCTTCGCGATCGCGTTGCTCGGCGACCTCTGCAGGACGGACTGAAACGCAGCTCTGGCCTCCAAGTTCCGGCCGAGCTCGCTCAGAGCCTTTCCGAGGCGGTTATACGCTTCTAAGTCGTCCGGGAATTCAGTAATGATGGAGCGGTTTACGGTTGCGGCATTCTGCCACCTGTTACGCATTGCCAGGGCGACCGCCAGCTTTGCCCGATCCCGCCTAACCCTCTCTCTGTCTTCCATTCCGGGTGTGCTCATCTGCATCTGCCTCGGTGAAGGTTACGGCATCTTAGCCGATTCGTGAAAACTGCGGCAAGTTTTGTGCATCCTCTCAAACGTGTCTCAGCCGGAGCAGCACCAGTTTCCAGATCGCCTCTACAACGATATGCAGTCCCATCTTCGACTCGCCTTCCACGCGCTCCATGAATATAATTGGATGCTCAACTACGTCGTATCCGCGAAGATGGCACTCGTAGGCAATCTCCGCCTGGAATCCGAACCCCCTGCATCGGACCTCGCTCATGTCAAGGGAGCGGAGCGCATCAGCCCTGTAGGCCTTGAACCCGGATGTGACATCCCTCTGCTTCAGGCCGGTTACGAACCGGATCGCGTGGTTCCCAAGCGCGCTCAGGAACCGTCGTTTCCGACTCCAGTCGGGGTCCACGCCCCCATTCTGCGTATAACGGGACCCCACCACCACGTCGGCGTGATCGAGCTTTCTGAGCATGTCCGGTATCTGTTCAGGAACGTGTGACAGATCGGCGTCCATCTGGACGACACTGTCGACCCCGCTCTCCAACGCGCTGGCAAACCCGGCGACATACGCCGTACCCAGTCCGAGCTTGCCCTCCCTGGAGATCACTTCGATCCCCCCATCGTACTCATCGGAGAGCCGTCGAGCGACATCAGCGGTGCCGTCGGGTGAGCCGTCATCTACAACAAACAGCCGCAGGTCCGACAAGCCCAGGCCAAACAGCCGTCTGGCAAGCTGCGGAAGGTTTCCGGCCTCGTTGTAGGTGGGCACGACGACCGCGACGCGGCCCCCGAATCTGGGTCCCCCGTTCGTATTGGCGTCCGATTGCCGATCGCTTGAGGCCATCATCTTCCGATCTCGCCGGCCCGCTCGTTCATTCACCGGTACTTGCCAAGTGCATCCCTGAGCCGGACTAGGAGGGTGTCCTTGAGCATGTCAAAGCTGTCGACCCCGGGTCTGACCCTGCTATCCGCGTGATGATGCCAGTCTATCGGCAGCTCCTCGACTTCGAATCCCCTCTTCTGGGCAAGGTAAAGCAGCTCTACGTCGAACCCCATTCCCCGGCTGCGCTGCCTGCTGAAGAGTTCCATCGCCACCTCATCACGGAAGCACTTGAAACCGCACTGTGTATCCTGGATACGGTCCACCGCGACCAGCCGGACCACCCAGTTGAACAGACGCCCCATGAGGTGGCGATATGCAGGCTCGTCGAAGCGCCGCGCTCCTTCCGCCTCACGCGAGCCGACCACCAGGTCCACGCCGGCCTCGATTCTCGCAAGAAATCCCGCCAGATAGTCGATCGGCATCGCGAGGTCGGCATCGCACATGAACCTGTTACGCCCGGTGGCCTCTAGCATCCCTGCCCTGACGGCCCATCCCTTGCCGAAGTGGTCCCGCCGGACCACCCGGACGTTGCAGCGGGCCTCGGTCCACTCGGCGACCAGGTCCGCCGTTCCGTCAGAGCTTCCGTCGTCCACAACCAGGACCTCCCAGCTATAGGCCTGTTCATCGAGGTATGAAGCAACGCTTTCGAGCGTAGGGATGATGCGCGAGGACTCATTGAACGCGGGAATAACCACCGACAGGAACGGTCTTCCCGACGTGTCATCGAGGTCTGAACTGCTCAACTTCCCCTCAATCCGCTCACGCGGCACTCCTGAGTACGATCCACGCGGGAACCATCGAACGGGGCCCGCCGCCAATGCAGACCCGTCCCCAGGCTAAGCAGGCACATCCAGATCGAAGGCCGTATGGAGGGCCCTGGACGCCTCGCCGACGTGGTCCTCTGAGACGATACACGTGATGCGTATCTCTGACGTCGTAATCATTTCGATGTTGATTCCGGCGTTGGCAAGGGTGCGGAACATCGTGCTCGCGTATCCCGGCGCATCCTGCATACCGGTGCCGACAACGCTCACCTTCGCCAGACCGAGCGCGGTAACAAGTCCCTGCCCGCCAAGGTCCTCGGCTACCCTGCGGACCACATCCTCCGCGCGCTCAAGGTCGTCGCGCTTGACCGTGAAGGTAAGGTCCGTCGTGCCGCCGGTGCTGGCGTTTTGCACAATCACGTCAACGCTGATGCCGACTTCGGCCAGAGGCTCGAACAGACTCGCGGCGATGCCGGGACGGTCCCTGACCCCCTGTACCGTGATCTTGGCGACGTTGGTGTCGGTCGCTATACCCGACACGCGGTTCCTGATTTCGCCTACGTTTCTGTTCATGTCACCATCACCGTGAATAAGCGTGCCGGGCACGTCGGTAAAGCTGGACGCGACCAGGATCGGGGTGTTGTACACCATGCCAAGCTCTATGGACCTGGGGTTCATCTTGGCCCCATAGCTGGCTAGCTCCAGCATCTCCTCGAAACTGATCTCGTCGAGTTTGCCGGCGCGGGGGACGAGGCGCGGATCGGCGGTGTAGATGCCGTCAACGTCGGTATAGACTTCGCACCGGCTCGCGCCGAGGCCCGCTGCCAGCGCTATTGCCGTCAGATCGGACGCTCCCCGGCCCAGCGTCGTGATGTCCATGCCGGGCGTGATCCCCTGGAACCCGGCGACCACGACGATCTTGTCGTCCCGGAGCTCGCTCAAGATGCGTTCGGGGTCGAGGCCCGAAATCTTGGCCATGCCAAACTGATCGTCGGTCTGGATACCGGCCTGGGCGCCGCTCAAGCTGATCGCGGTGTGGCCCGACGACGTCAGCGACATCGCAACCAGCGCGCACGACCTCAACTCGCCGGTCGACAGCAGCACGTCCAGTTCCCGACGGTCCGGACTGTCGGAGACCTCGCCCGCCAGCTCGATGAGCTCGTCCGTCGTATCGCCCATCGCGCTAACGACGACGACGACGCTGTGGCCGGAGTCGCTCGTGCTCGCTATACGGCGAGCGACATTCCTGATCTTCTCAGAGTCCGCGAGCGAGCTGCCGCCGTACTTCTGCACAACCAGAGCCATTACTCAAGGCCGCCTGTTCATCCAAGTGGTAGCCGGTATTCAAGAGATTCAGTGGCTTTGTAGCGCGATGCGTCAGCCGTTGTCAAATCCAGCAACGTCCTGAACAGAGTCTCGGATAATCCTGCCTTGTCCGGACGCTAGAATGTATCGTCGAGGTTGATGGTGAAGCCCTCGAGGGTGGGCGAGCTGAAAGTCTGCCCTTCTCGGTAGATACCGGTAAGCTCGAAATTGTCGCCCCGGAGCAGCATTATCCACACGATCTTGGCATCGGGAGCCACCAGCCATAACTCTTTCACGCCGTGACTGGCATACAGTTCGCGCTTGTAGGTCCAGTCCCGATTCGCCGTGGAAGGGGACAGGATTTCTACCACCAGGTCGGGCGCGCCCTGTATGTTGGCGCGCGTGATGATATGCGCGCGCTCCTGGGAAACGAACAACAGATCGGGCTGCACAACCTCGGTATCGGACAGGACCACGTCGAATGGAGCATTATAGACTTGCCCCAAGCCTCTTTCCTCTACGGGTAGCATCTGCCACATCAGTCTTTTACTGACTCTCTGGTGGGGCTCATTAGACGATGCGACCATAACCAGCTCTCCGTCGAGGAGTTCATAACGCTCGTCACCCGGAAGATCCAGATAGTCTGCGTATGTGAGCTTGGTAGATACCACCTGTACCCTCCTGTCTCGTGGATCGGAGCATATCAATCATAACTGAGGGTTTCTTTATCCTGGTGGAGTCAGCAAAGAGTTGCCGCCGTGTTTATGCATAACCAGGGCCATTACTCGGCCGCCTGTTCGTACAAGTAGTAATCGGTATTCAGGACTCAATGGCTTTGTAGCGTGATGGGCTGGTGCTGCCAAGTCGTATCACCCCACGACGTGCGCACCCAAGGCCGTAGGCCGCGTGATCCGGACTTCGCCGTCGATTCCCGACTTGGCGGCGGCATCCGCCATCTCGTATCCGATGGTGAACTCCTTCTCCGTGGCGAAAGCCGCGACCGTGGACCCCGCGCCGGAGAGAAAGGCGCCCAACGCCCCCGCGCTCAGCGCCGCCCTGATTATGTTCTTCATCGGGAAGAAGATGGTCTGGCGGGCCGGCTGGTGAAGCATATCTTCCGTGGCAATACGCAGATGGGTGAAGTCGGCGCGCGCAATGGCCCGGACCAGCAGCGCGGCGCGGCCTATGTTGAACACGGCCTCGGAGCGCGGCACCTCGTCCTTCAGCAGGTCCCGCGCCTCTTTCGTGGGCATCGGTACGCTGGGGATGTACAGGACCACGGACAGGTCTTCAGGAACCGGCACTCCGACGCTGACAACACGTTCCCCGTCGTACACCGCCACCTGCATCCCTCCGAACAGGGCGGGAGCAACATTGTCGGGATGCCCCTCGGCATCTGCCGCCAACTGGAGAAGATCTTCCTCTGAGAAGGGCCGCCCGCGTAGCTCGTTGCCCGCGACCAGGCCGCTGACCAGCGCCGCCGAGCTCGAACCGAGGCCGCGCGTCGTTGGGATATTGTTGAGGCAGCGCAGCGAAAAACGCGGCAGCGTCTGACCGGTCTCCTCGAACACCCTGGCGATGCTGTGCCAGACCAAGTTGGTTTCGTCCTGCGGAAGCTCGCTCTCGCCCTCTCCCGAGATCTCGATGCCCGTGCCTCCGATCTCAACGGTGACGGTGTTCCAGATGTCCAGCGCAATACCGAGGCAGTCGAATCCCGGCCCGATGTTGCCCGATGTCGCGGGAACCTTGACGGTGACGCTTCGACGATCCATTGCTTCGGGGCCAGCCGTCACTCCTCGAGTCGGGACAGATACTGCCCGGTGACGTCGATTCCGACCATGCCGCTGTATGCCCTGGTCAACCTGTTGGTCACCGGCCCGGGCACCGATCCATCGGCAATTTCCGAGCCGTTGACGGACGACACGGGGCAGATGCAGAAGCTCGTGGACGTTACGAACGCCTCGTCAGCCGTGTAGGCGTCGAAGAGGTCGATGTCCGCCTCTCGAACGTCGATCCCCAGCTCGTGGGCCAGCTCAATCGTTACCGAGCGGCTGATTCCGGCCAGCACAAACTGCTCCCTGGGTGTGATGACAGCGCCGTCCTTGACAATGAAGAAGTTGCTGCCCGGCCCCTCGGCAAGGTTGCCGTTGGTGTCCAACAAGATCGGCCAGGCGTCCGGGTTCTGAGACTGTACCTCCAGGCTCGCCTGGACCAGGTTCACGTAGTTGTGGACCTTGGCCCTTGGACTCTGGGAATCCGGCGGCGTCCGCCGGACCGAGGGGACTACCACCGGCAGTCCATCCTGGTAGTAGTTCGCCCGTGCCCTGAACGGCAGCGGCAGGCACTCGACCACCACGGTCGGCTTCTCTACTCCATCGACGGTGACGCCGCGCGAGACACGCTGCGAGACCCAGTAGTCGTCGTCGGCATCTATGAGGGGCAGATTCGTCTCGAGCACCTCCATCGTTATCCGTTTGAAATCGGACTTAGACAGGCCCGGATCAAGTCGCATGTACTTGAGGGAGTTGAAGAATCTATCCAGATGCTGGTCCAGACGGAAGATCCTCCCGCCGAACGTCCGTGTAGTATCGAATACCGCGTCCCCCGAAAGGAACCCCCGGTCCCTGATGGACACTACCGCCTGACTCTCCGGGACGATCCGACCGTTAACGTACGCGACTCTTTCTGTGGCCATGAGTGCTCCTCCGGGCTTCTATCTTACTTCCCTGAACCTGTAACCGACGTTCCAGATGGTTTCAATAAAGTTGTGCTCGGAACCTTCTATCTTGCTTCGCAGACGCCGTATGTGGACGTCGACCGTCCGCGTGCCGCCGAAGTATTCATAACCCCAGATCTGGTTGAGCAGAGCGTCCCGCGAGAAGACTCTGCCTGGGTTTTCCGCCAGCAGCTTCAACAGCTCGTACTCTTTGAATCTCAGGCCGACACGTTCGCCTCTGATGGTAACCTCGTAGCTGGACGTGTCGATCTGCAGGTCTCCGACGCTGATGATGTCGCCGCCGCTGTCGGAGGCGCCGCCCCCGGCTCCAAGGCGCGTCGCGCCCGGAGCTCGCGCCGCGGTCCCCGGCTCCAAGCGCGCGTCGCGCCCGGACCACCAGCTCGTCTGGGTCAGGAGGACTGATAATGAAGTCGGTAGCGGTCATCGCCGGATCGAGGCTCGGGACCCTGCTGCGCGGCGCCATCACGATACTCGCCACACCGGAATCCGAACACGCCTTCAGACAGCGGCCCACTTCGGAGGCGGTCAGATATCCGGTGTCGATCAGCGCCAACTGCGGTCCCGAGTCGGATTCGCTTGCCAGGATGGATAGGTCCTCGTCAGAGACGAGCAGGACGGACAAGATCCCCTGCCGTCGCAGGAGTGCGACCAGATCATGCTCTTCAGCCACGTTTGACATGGCCGCGCGACTAACGGTCATGAAGACCATCCTGGGACCAACGACTGAGGCGAACGGGAGCCTCGGTTGTTGCGCTTGGGCCCGCTGTCAGGCATTGTCGACGGCAGACGTGAGTGGATGTTATTTGGCGCACAAGTATAACAGAGTCCATCTTCGAATTCCGGCCTGGCTTAGCCCAAGCCTGGCGTCACTGCCGTTGACCGGCAACGCGGCTCCACGGTAGAATTCATACCCGCGCGGCCCCGTGGTGTAGTGGCTTAACATACTGCCCTGTCAAGGCAGAGATCACCGGTTCGAATCCGGTCGGGGTCGCCATCCCCTCACGGTGACGTGAACGAAATCGGGCTTCCTGATTGCGAGGAGCGAGTTGCCCCGCCCCACTACCACCGACCACCAATCACTATCCCTCTACCACCCCATCGCGTACCCTATGTTGTTCTTGGGCGATGCGGCGCCCGAGATCACCTTCGTGTGCTCGTCGTAGCGTATTCCAAGCACCTTCCCGTTGGCCCACGGACCTGTTAGCTCGACGTCGTGGCCGCGTTCCCGGAGCGCGGCGATCGTCTCGGCGGGAATACGCGACTCGGCTACGACCCGACCGGGGAACGCCTCACGCGGATAGAACGACGATGGGAAGTGTGTCGTATGCACAGTCGGCGCGTCGAGCGCCTGTTGCAGGTCCATCCCGAACTCCATGTGATTCAGAAAGAACTGGAGTGTCCACTGCTCCTGCGAGTCGCCGCCCGGAGTCCCGAACGCCATGAACGGACGCCCGTCTTTTGTGACGACGGTTGGAGTAAGCGTCGCCCGTGGACGCTTGCGCGGCTGGAGCGCGTTGGGACGCTCGGGATTCAGGTAGAACATCTGCCCCCGCGTGCCAAGCGGGAAACCCAGACCGGGTACCACCGGGGACGTGCCTATCCAGCCGCCGCTCGGCGTCGCGGCGACCATGTTGCCCTCAGCGTCCATCGCGTCCAGATGCGTAGTGTCCCCGATGTGCGCGTGGCCGATGCCCAGGTCCCTGACCTCGCGGGCATCTATTCCAAGTGAGCGGCGGTTATCGTCGCCGACGGTGATCGCCGTGTACTTGGGAATCCCGTTCCCAACGTCGCCGGGTCTCAACTCCAGCGACGCCGAGGCCCCGATCTGCCCCGCTCGCTGGCTGCCGTACCCTTCCGAGAGCAGCGCGTCGAACGGGACATCGTCGAATTTGGTGTCGCCGTAGTATGCCTCACGGTCCGCGAATGCAAGCTTGGCCGACTCCACCCAGGTGTGGAGGTAGTCCGCCGAGTTGTGCCCGAGTCCGGCGATGTCCACGCCTTGCAAGATCGCCAGGTGCTGCAAGAACACCGGCCCCTGTGTCCACGACGAGCACTTGTGGACGTCGTAGCCCTTGTAGCTCAGCGACGCCGGCTCCTCGACGTCCGCGTCCCATTCGGCAAAGTCCTCATACGTGAGAAGCCCAGCGTGGTCCTCTCCGCTCGCGTCCTCGACGGGGTTATCGTTGATGAACGTGACGATCTTCTCGGCGATCTCGCCCTTGTAGAACGCATCCCTGGCTGCCTCGATCCCGGCCACTCTGCCCTTGCCCTTCGCCTCTTTCTCGGCTCGGCACATTATTCGCAGCATGGCGCCGAAGTCAGGGTTGCGGAAGATCTCTCCCACCTGTGGGGCGCGACCCTCCGGGCAGTACACCTCGCCGGTTGTCGGGTAGAGATCGGTGAACTTTCGCACACTCTCCGCGACGCGCAAGTGCAGGCTCTCATAGACCGGGAATCCGTCCTCGGCCAGCTCGACCGTCGGTTGCAGTACCTCGGAGAAGCTCAGCGTGCCGAATCGGGCCAGCGCGGCTGCCCACGTGCCCACGACGGCGGGAACGCAGGCCGGCAGGTAACCGTCCCCGGGAATCAGGTCGATCCCGTTCTCGCGGCACCAGTCGATGGTGAACGCTTTCGGAGACCAGCCCATCCCTGAGATCGCGAAGGTCTTGCCCTCCCTGGCGGAGTAGATCAGCGTCGGGACCTCACCGCCGATGCCGCAGCTCTGGGGCTCGATGAGCGTCTCGCATATGCCCATTGCGGCAGCTGCGTCTATGGCGTTGCCTCCGCCCATCAGTATCCTCAGCCCAACCGAAGACACGAGGTAGTGGCCCGAAGTGACCACACCCCGGCGACCCATGATGATTGGACGAGTTGTGAACGCTGCCATTTGTAACCTCCCTGATCTCGTTGGACTCGACGGCGCTCTCAGGTTATCCCAGGAAGCGACGGATGGCTAGCTTATGTCTCAGGATCCCATATCGAAGTTTCATGGTACACTTCGTCACGTGGAGTACGAGTAGGATGAAGCCAAGCGACTTTCCAATCGAGCCAAACACAGGGTTGACTTCACCGCCATCTATGCGTTCGAGTGGGACACCGCTGTTGTCGGGCGAAGTCTCCGACAAGGAGAAACTCGCTATACAGGAGTCGGTTACATCGGGGACCGACTCCTGTATGTGGTCTATACCAAGCGGGACGACAATCGCCGCATCATCAGCCTGCGCAAGGCCAACAGGAGAGAGGTGGGACGTTATGCCCAGACTTAAGGCAACCCATGTTAGCCCCACGCCTGAAGAGGACGCGGCTATCAACGCGGGCATCGCCGCCGACCCGGATGCTCCTGAGTTGGACGACCCATGGTTCGCGCGCGCCAAACCAGCCATCGAAGTCGATCCTGAGCTGGTTCGCCATTGGCGCAAGACCCACGGCAAGGCGTCCCAGGATCCCATCGAAGTGCAGAAGACACCAGGCGCCTGACCGCACTCGGATCGCTCTACGCGCAGTCCAGTCTCCCTCATACGCTCATGAAAGCTGGGGAGTGTTGGCGGAGGGGGCGGGATTCGAACCCGCGATACGCGCTTAACGTATGCCTGTTTTCAAGACAGGTGCCTTCGTCCGCTCGGCCACCCCTCCGTGTATCGCGCCGCCGAGGTGAGCGCCCGCATCGGCGCGATACTGAAATTGTAGCGGCCCAGATACACGGCGGCAACAGAGTTCTGTTCAGTCCGCCGGTTCAGCCAACTCTATGGGGCCGCAAACCTATCCTACCCCGCGTCAGAGCCTGGTGAGGATGTAGCCCTTTTCACCTCTCACGCGCACATTGTTGGGCCGCGCGACTACCACCCCGGCGATCGTGTTGTCCAGCTTGGACTCATTCATCTTCCAGATGAGCCGGACGGTCTCCTTGGGCAGGTCCACGGTGAAGAACTGGACCTCATGGTACTTCGGGCGGTCCATCATCACGACTTCCACACCGTGCCACTCGGCTGAGCCGGCTACCGGTTCGTCGAATCTCAGCGTGACAGAGCCGCCGGCCTTGTCGAATTCGACTGTGACGTCGCGGCGTTCAGTCTCGCTGGGGATGGCGAGCGATCCCCGGAACCGGTCCAAACTTGCTGAAGATGTCATGTGGTCTCACCGCCGTGTCTGTGTGGGCTCGAACGAGTCGTTGTTTTAGGATAGCTGACGGCCCGCGTCTTCACAACAACGCGGCACCCGGGGTAACCGTCCCAGATGTACCCCATGACCACCGACTGGACTTCTCCTCCAACCCATTCTGAAGGTCCCTCATGCCTCTCTCAACATCTAGGCGGTGGATTTGGGCGCCTCGTGTTTCGTTGCGCCCCCTCAGAACGCTGATGTACCATCGGCCCTGCGATCCAAGTTTCAAACACACCCCGGAGGTTCACTGTGATGACCGATCTGCTGCTCAAAGGGGGACGGGTTCTGGACCCGTCACAAGGTATCGACGCGCGTATGGATCTCGCGGTCCAGGATGGCGCCATCTCCGAGGCGGCCCCAACCATCAGTCCCGGGCCTGACACGCGCGTCATAGACGTGAGCGGCAAGCTGGTCGTTCCGGGACTGGTCGATCTGCACACGCACGTTTACCACGGTGTCAACCAGACCGCCGTCGATCCCGACCTCGCCGGTGTGTACGCGGGTGTCACGACGGTCGTGGACGCGGGCAGCGCGGGATGCTATACGTTCGGCGGATTCCCGCGGCACGTCGTCCCCAACGCCAGGACGCGCATCGTGTGTATGCTGCACATCTCTCGCGCCGGTCTCAACTTTCGGCCCGAGATAGCGGACCGGGATGATATCGACCTGGAGGAGACGGTCCGGGTGATCGAGGCGAACAAGCCCCTGATACAGGGGGTCAAGGTGCGTGCCGTGGGGCCGGCCGTGCCTGTTTTGGGCGTGGAGATGATCCGGCTCGCCAAGCAGGCGGCGGTCGATGGCGGAGTCCGGCTCATGGTGCATATCGGCGACCGCGGCATCAGCGACGGGCCGACCATTACGCGCGGTCTGCTCCCGCTGTTGGATTCAGGCGACATCATCACACACCTGTTCAGCGGCAACGCGGGCCGCATTCTGGACGACGACGGCAAGGTGATCCCGGAGATCATGGAGGCGCAGGAGCGGGGAGTGTTCCTCGACACCGCGCACGGCCGACAGAACTTCAGCTTCGACGTGGCGAAGTCGGCGCTCGACCAGGGTGTAGCGCCGCGCTCCATCAGCACCGATCTGACCATTCCGGGACGGCTGAACACCGTCCACAGCATGGTCGAGATGCTGTCAAGATTCATGGCGCTCGGATTCACCCTGGAAGACGTTATCCGCATGGCTACCGCCAATCCCGCCTCCGCGCTGGACATGGAGGGTAATCTCGGCAGCCTGGCCGTCGGGCGCGAGGCGGATATCAGTGTACTGCAAGAGCACACCGGAAGCTGGCTGTTCCACGACACCGAAGGCGGAAGTATCAGAGGCGAAAAGGCCCTGACCCCGGTACTCACCGTCAAGGCCGGTGAGGTCTTCACCGCGGAGTGGGGTCCTCGTCCGTGGGGGTGGCTGCCGGACTGCGCTGATTGATGAAACGCGCCAACACGACGCTCATCTTCCTTGAGTCATGTCTGGCATTCGCAGAGGTGGGCCTATGAACTATCGCCGCGTTTAAGGATGAAGAGATAAGCTGTCAGGGGGCTTGAGCTTACACCAGGAGCAAGACCATGGCGACATACTTGAAGGGTCTCGACTGGAGAAGCCACCCTGAAGACTTCGACCGCCATGAACGCCGAATCCTGCTGGCTCTCTCGGACACTCGGGGGGAATGGTTGACGATAGATGCCCTACGCAAGGCGGTCAATCTCCCGGAACAGGAGTTCGGCGATGCCCTGGAGTCGCTAATGAGGGACGGGATCGTTCGATGGGGACGTACAGGCGACTGGCAGGCAGTTCTCGGCCTCGCTGAACGAGTAGGCAGGGGCGCTCGGCCAATAAGGGATCGTCGGAAAGTTATCAAGAGTTGAATTGGGTGGGTAGTACATGGACCGGCATCGGCCTTCACCACACCGCATGAAAACAGATTGGAACCCATGACCGACGACATTCTCGTAACCTCACAGGACGGTATCGCCACTGTCACGTTCAACCGTCCCGACCAGCGCAACGCCATCAGCTACCACGGATGGCTGGAGCTCAGAAGGATCGCGCTGGACCTCGAGGACGACGACGACGTCAAAGTCGTGGTCTTCACCGGGGCCGGAGACGGCGCGTTCTCGGCGGGCGCGGACATCAAGGACTTCGAGACCTACAGAAACAGCTCTACCATGGCCAAGGTCTATTCCGAGGCTTTCGACGGAGCCATGGACGCGATCGAGGCGATGTCCAAGCCCACCATCTCGCTGATAAAGGGATTCTGTGTCGGTGGAGGGTGCGAGCTGTCCACCGCGACCGACATCCGCATTGCCGCCGACAACAGCCGGTTCGGAATACCCGTGGCCCGGTTGGGAATACTGGTCGGATACAAGGAGATGCGCCGGCTCGTGCGGCTCGTCGGGCCGGGCAACGCTTCGTACATTCTGCTTTCGGCGCGTCTGATCGACGCCAACGAGGCTCACCGGATCGGCCTGGTCACTCAGGTTGTTCCGGTGGACGAGGTCTCCGAGGTCGCGTATGGCCTCGCCAGAGAGATGGTCCCGCTGGCCCCTCTGTCGCAGGCCAGGCACAAGCGGATACTCCAGACGGTCCTGGACAATCCCGCGGTGGAGTTTCTGACCGAGGATGAGGAACATCTGCCGTTCGCCAACTTCGACAGCGAGGACTTCCACGAGGGACGCGCGGCGTTCCTCGAGCGGCGTCCTCCCCGGTTCAGGGGGCGATGATTGTGGCGCAGGCGCTGCCCCTTGACGGGATCCGAGTCCTCGACCTGACGCAGATCATGGCAGGGCCGTACTGCACCATGATGCTCGGAGACATGGGCGCGGATGTGATCAAGGTTGAAAAGCCCAACGGCGGAGACGACGCCCGCAGGATGGGGCCTCCGTTCATCGAGGGCGAGTCGGCGGCGTTCCTCGGAATCAACCGGAACAAGCGCAGCATCGTCGTGGATCTCAGGGCCGACCGCGGACGCGAGCTCGCCCAGCGAATGGCGCGGGAGTCGGACATCCTCGTCCAGAACTTTCGACCCGGCGCGATCGAGCGGATGGGCCTCGGTTACGAGCAGGTACGGGAGATCAATCCGGCAGTCGTGTACTGCACGATCTCAGGATTCGGGGCGACCGGGCCATACGCGCGGCGCGGCGGATTCGACCTTGTGACGCAAGGTATGAGCGGACTGATGAGCGTCACCGGTCATCCCGGCGCTCCGCCGACCAAGATCGGCGTGCCGATCTGCGACCTCAACGCGGGGATGTTCGCCGCTCTTGGAATCCTGACCGCGTACATCAACCGGCTCAGGACGGGCCAGGGGCAGCACGTGGACACGTCGCTGCTCGAAGCCGGAATCGCCTACACGTTCTGGGAGTCGGCAATGTACTTCGCCACCGGCGACGCTCCGGGACCCGGAGGTAGCGCGCACCGGCTGACCGCGCCATACCAGGCGTTCGAGACATCCGACGGATACGTGAACATCGGCGCCGCGAACCAGGCGAACTGGGAGCGGCTGTGCGCCGCCATCGGGCGCGACGAGCTGGTGTCGGACGCCAGGTTCGCCGAGCCCAAAGACCGCATGAACAACCTGGACGATCTGGTATCCACCCTGGAACGTACCTTCGCGCAACAGACTTCCGAGCACTGGCTCGACGTACTCGAATCTGCCAACGTCCCCGCCGGCCCGATCTACGATCTCGCGCAGATGTATGACGATCCGCAGGTGCGGGCTAGGGAGATGATGGTCGAGACCGAGCACCCCGTGGCCGGTTCCGTGAAGAACATCGGAATCCCGATCAAGCTGTCCGAGACGCCGGGCAGGTTTCAGCGTCCCGCGCCGACACTCGGCCAGCACACCGACGGGGTGCTGCGCGATCTTGGTTGCTCAGACGCGGAGATCGAGTCTCTGCGCGCCGATGGTGTGGTGGAGTAGTCCGGCAGACAATCTCAGTGTCTATCAGGCTGTAGCCGTGTGTGACGCGCCATTCCTGACCTCCTCCAGAAATCCGCTGAAGCTGGGGCTGCGCCCCGCGATGGTTTCAGCATCCAGCATCCTTGCAATCTCTTCGGATACCCGAGCGGTGTAGAACCGGTTACTGAGCAAGTGCTTCAGATGAAGCTTCGGATTCTGAATCTCGTCAGGCCGTGAAGTATCTACATTCCTCAGGGCACCTCCGAGGTAATCTCTCAAGTGTGCGGCATCGGCAAAATACCACGCTTCAAGATGCCACTGCGCATACGCGTACTGAACGCTCGGCTCGAACTGATCGCCAAGACGCTCCTGTAGTCCCAATCTTATAGGGTCCAACACTTTACGAGGGTCTGTATCGTCGAGGTCTACAAGAATGACATACTTGTCCGGTGACAGCCCACCGATGTCGTACAGGGAGGACCGAATGAGTTTGTAGGCCACCTCGACGCTTAGCGCCCGGTTTCGAGACGGAATACGAACGCTCACCTCAATGCCGCGATCACGCAGATGCACCAGCAGATGAGGAAGCGCTCGGCGCTCGGTCTCGCCGGAGGCAATGACCACCACATGTTTCGTCACCTCTGTCAGCCTCCAAACCCCCTAGTCTCGTAGTACTCACCGAGCCCGAAGCCTGAAGCTTCCAAAGCTTTTCGCACACTGTCCGGATCGCACTCTCTCAAGACGGCTGTGCCCCGCAGGTCGTCACGCTTGACAACGTTCACGGCCGCAGGGTCGTTCAGGAAGTCGAGCAGGAGAGGCGAGTGCGTGGTCACCATGAATTGGATGCGGTCCCGCGCGTCAAGTATGTGCTCCACGAAAGAGGACAGAGCGGCTGGGTGGATGTAGTTCTCAGGCTCCTCGATGCCGATCAGCGCGGTCTCCGGTTGTCCATGAAGGGCGGTCATCAGCGCCAGCATACGCAGCGTCCCGCTGGATACGCCCATCTGGTTCACCGGGAACTGGAGTCCGGGTTCAGTCTGCACGAAGTAAAAGCGGTCCTCAGACTCCCTGGTCTCGATTTTGGATGGAAGGCCCACCACCGACCGGGTTGCCGCGACGATCTTCTCCAGGACATCAGGAGACGATTTTGAGAGAGCGTACAGCGTCTCGCCGAGATTCCGCCCGTATGGATCGAACCTGCCAGAGTCCGCAAGGTTCCAGTCCCGCCGGAGCAAGAACGGGTTCGGGTCGAAGAAGCCCCACCTCCCGATGAACTCCGCGACCTCACGGGCCGGGAACGACGCGTCGGCGGAAGCGGCCGCGAGCGCACAGGTGGATGGCGGCTGCTTCAGCATCACCCGTTCCCCCTCCTCGCCAGACCACCACCAGCCCTCGCCCTTCTCAGCGCTGAGTAGCTGGGTCGGAGGGTACCCGGTAGGAGCTTCGTGGACTTGCTCCTCGACATGGAAATCACGCGCCTGTCTGATCAGACGTACAGACCACTCGAAACGGCTGTCTCCGTCTTCCAGAGCCACCATCAACTCTATCTGGCTTGCCTCCTGTCCCTTCCATGCCAGATTGAGGATACCGCCGCGAGAAAATACCGGCGCGCGGAAGTCGCGTGTCTGAACAGCTTCGTTCAGAAATCGGAGTGCGTCGAGTATGGCGCTCTTCCCCGATGCGTTGGCCCCAATGAATAATGTGAGGTCGCCCAACTCAATGCTCGCATCGCGGAGACTGCGGTAGTTCCTTACAGTGAGGCTCAAGAGCTTCATTCGTCTACACTCCTTCGGCAGACGAGGCTACCCAACGATTTTGGCGGCTGGAATCAATGCTAATTTCCCATAGCAACCATTTTACACATTCCAGACCAAGCGTCGAAAGACGTAGGCTGGTACACTCAAGCTCATGCCGATCACTCCGGTTCATATGGGGGTTGCGCTGGCGGTGAAGGCCGCGGCTCCCAGGTATTTTAGCTTTCTGGTCTTTGGCGTAACACAGGTAGTCATCGACAGTGAAGCGGCTGTCCACCTGCTCAGAGGGGACTGGCCGTACCACCGGTTCCTCCACACCTATCCGGGGGCTACCCTGGTCGCTTTGCTGACTGTCGTCATCGGCCGGCCGGTGTTGGAACACGCGCTCACCCTGTGGAATCGTCTCGCTGCCCGGGACCAGGACAGCGTCCTGCGGATCGGATCACGGATCCCATTGGTCGCGGCGATTTCGGGAGCGCTGGTTGGCGGCTACAGCCACGTCCTGCTGGACAGCATAGTCCACACGGACGTGAGGCCGTTCGCTCCGTGGTCGGAGGTCAACGTGATGCTGCACCTGTTGTCCACAGGCCAGGTGTATCTACTATGCCTGGCTCTTGGCGCATTGGGCGGCGTCGCGGTCGCCATAATGTACATCCGAAGAAGACGCGCTCAACCGGCGTCACACCAGGGTTGACGACTCCGCAGTTGTACTCAGAGGCTGGCGGCTACTCCGACAGCGTGAACTCGACACCGCCTGTCCATTTGGACACTCTGTTCATGGCTGCGCCCTTCCCTGGGATGGCTTGTGGTTCTTCATCCGGATTCGCGGGTTTGCACGGCTCTTTCGGATGGGGCCGGGCGGGGACCATCCGCGCCTGGGGCCGCTGAGGAGGGCAAAGAGGTCGTCAGAGTATCTGGGACAGGAACAGCTTGGTCCGGTCGCTCTGCGGGTCCTCGAATATCTGCTCCGGCGGGCCTTCCTCGACGATGACTCCGCCGTCGAACATCATCAGACGGTCCGCGACCTCGCGCGCGAACCCCATCTCATGCGTAACGACTATCATTGTCATGCCGGAGCCAGCCAGCTCCTGCATCACGTCCAGCACTTCCTTAATCATCTCCGGGTCGAGGGCGGATGTGGGCTCGTCGAACAGCATGATCTTCGGCTGCATGGCGAGCGCCCGGGCTATCGCGACTCTTTGCTGCTGGCCGCCGGAGAGCTCGGCGGGGTACTTGTCCGCCTGTTCAGGGATGCCGACCCTGCTGAGCAGCTCGTTGGCGGTCTCCTCAGCCTCGGCGCGGGGCATCTTTCTGACCTTGGTTGGCGCCAGCGCGATGTTCTGCATCACGGTCAGGTGCGGGAAGAGGTTGAACGACTGGAACACCATGCCCACTTCCCGTCGAATGGCGTCGATGTTGCGGATGTCGTTGCTGAGCTCGATGCCGTCAACGATGATGTCGCCGCGCTGGTGCTCCTCGAGACGGTTGATCGTGCGGATGAAGGTGGACTTGCCGGAGCCGGATGGCCCGAACACGACGACGACCTCGGTCCTCCTGACAGTCGTCGTGATGCCCCGAAGGGCGTGAAAGCTGCCGAACCACTTGTGTACATCCCGGCAGATGATGATGTCGTCGCTCCCGTTTGTCCCTTCCATCACGTCCCTAACTCCTCTGGGGGCGTACAACCCCCGGTCCTGGACTCGCAATCAACTCAGATGCGGGCGGGGCGCCCGCGCTCCATCCCTGATTCACCGCTGTCCGACGCCGAGGTTGTGCTCGACGCGTCTGCTGACGTACGACATTCCGTAGGTGAAGACCCAGAAGACCAGCGCCAGGAATATGAACAGCTCCTTCGTGCTCGCGAGGTACTCCGCGTTGCCCTGGATGAACGCCCTGCTGATCTCCACAATGTCCAGCATACCGATGACGTACACCAGGCTGGTGTCCTTGAACAGGGAGATGAACTGGCCCACTATGGCGGGGATCACGTTGCGGATGGCCTGGGGCAGGGAGATGAGCATGGTGGTCTGCCATCCGGGCAGCCCCAGCGCGCGCGCCGCCTCAGCCTGTCCGGGATGAAGCGCTTGCAGTCCTCCCCTGATGTTCTCCGCCATGTACGCCGCGCTGAACAGCGTGATCACGACCGCGGCGCGGAATAGAGAGTTCTGGGGGAAGTCCTCCGGGAAGGCCAGCGGCACAAGTACCTGGGACATGAACAGCAGCGTTATCAGCGGCACCCCGCGGAATACCTCGATGAAGGCCACGCACAGGAGCTTCACGATTGGCAGCCGGCTCCGGCGTCCCAGCGCGAGCGCGATGCCGATGGGCAGGCTGATCACGATCCCGGCCACCGCGAGCAGCAGGTTCAGCATCAGGCCGCCCCAGTAGATCACCGACACCGGCTGAAGTCCGGGCACGCCCTCGATTCCGCCCAGCAGCACGAGGGTCGCTACGAACACGACCACCCCCAGTATGGCGATCCAGCGGGCCGCGCCCAGCCGCGTGTAGCGGGCGATCAGCCACCCGGCCCCCAGAGCGGGCAGGTTGGCGAGCAGCAGCAGTCGCACGTCCATGCCCATGTCGTCGAGGCTGTAGGGCAGAAGGGCGAACGCGACGATGGCTACGGCAACCACGACTGCGATGCGCCTGGTGACTCCGCCGCCCGCGACTCCCCACGCCATACCCAGGAGCAACGTCACCATAAGCAGCGCCGCCTGCGGCCTCCAGAAGCAGTTCTGGCCGGGACACGCGCTCTCGATGTTGTACTGACCGATAATCATCCGGCCGCCGAGCGTGGCGATGACCGTCCAGTCGGCATCGAGGAGTATCCAACCCAGCCCGAACCACAGCGCGACTGCCAGCGCGATAACCGATGTGACGGTCAGCGCGCCGTTGTACCAGGAGCTGAACAGGTTGGCGCGAATCCAACCGGCCGCGCCTCTCTCCGAGCGCGGAGGCGGCAGCACGCGCCCCTGATCTATTTCAACGTTCGTCGCCATCGTCCACATTCATACCTCGCCGCGCTCTATTTCCTATTCAGAAGCGTATGTGCCGGTTATACAGGTTGCCGATCAGCGAGTAGGTCAGGCTCATCGCCAGATAAGCCAGCATAATCAGGATGAAGATAGACACCGCGGGGGCGGTCTGCGTCATGGTCTTGGCCACGTTGGTCAGGTCGGAGTAGCCGATGGCTCCGGCCAGGCTGCTGTTCTTGGTGAGGTTGAGGCACTGGCTTATCAGTGGCGGCACGATGACTCTAAGCGCCTGCGGAAAGGTCACGTGGCGCAGCGTGCTCATCCCCGAGAGGCCCACCGCGCGCGCCGCCTCGGTCTGTCCACGTCCCACCGACTGTATGCCGGCGCGCACGATCTCGGCGATGAAGGACGACGTGTAGATCACCAGTCCAGCCAGCAGCGCAATCAGCCCTCCCGGCAAGGTGAAGCCGCCCGCTATGCGTCCGAACGTTCCCTGCGGCGCCGGATGCGAGACTACAAAGGGCGCTCCGCCGGATGCCGCGCCGATGACCAGCCAGCCGGCGGCGGCGATGACGATGGCTGTGGCGCAGCCCAGCAGCAGGGGGTAGGACGCCGCCCCGGTCCGGGTCTCCCGCCGGGTCAGCCATCGGTGAACGACCGCGCCCGCTACCACGGCGGCGACCGCCAGTCCGAGCCAGGTCAACGCGGCGTTCAGGCTGCTTGGTGAAGGCCAGGGAATCGACAGGCCGCCGTTATTGATGTACAGCCGGTCGGCGATGACGTATCCCCGTCGCACGGGCGGCAGCGCGAGTACGATGTAGAACCAGAAGAAGAGCTGCACCAGCAGTGGCACATTGCGGAAGAACTCGATGTAGGTCAGCGCCGCCTTCGACACGATCCAGTTGCCGGACATCCGGGAGATGCCGATGAATATGCCCAGAGCCGTTGCCAGCACGACGCCGACGATGGAGACGACTACCGTGTTGACGGCCGCGACGCCAAAAGCGTACAGGAAGGTGTCTGAAGACTCATATGGCAGGAAGTGCTGCCCTATGGGGGTCTGGTATGCACGGTCCAGGAAGCTGAAGCCGTAGGGTATCTCCCTCTCCCGTATCGCGCTGCCGATGTTGGCGAAGAACCATACGACCAGCACGACGACCAGGATTCCGGACAGGATCTGGGTGGTCCACTGGATAACCTGGACGTGCCGCCAGACCGGTATGCCCTTGTAGGTTAGATTTCGAGGTACTGCCGCCATAACGCCTCGGTGAGATTCCGTCCGCAAAGCCCCCTGATTCTAGTACATTGCGCGGAGGTCTGCCGGGGTTGTGGAGAGCGGAGAGTGAATGGTGAATGTAGAATTTGGAATGGTGGATGAGAGTCACCGACCGCCATTCACCATTCACTAACTACTGACCGCTCACTAATCACTGACCGCTGACCGCTCTCCACTTGGGGAGGTTGGGAGCGGGGGGCGGTCACGGGTCGTAGTCGTCGAGCCTGCCGGTGTAGCCGGTGTAGCCGGGTCCGGCGTGCCTGGCCTTTAGCTCTTTGTAGATCTCGCCCAGCCTGTTCTCCCGCTCCTCAGCGGTCAGGTGGGTGTACTTCGGCGGACTCGCCATAACCCTAAGGGTGATCTCGTTGAGCTGGCGGTATCCGTCTTCCAGCCACTCCTGGGTGTACGGAACATCCTCGGGAGGGACGGAGTCTTTGGGGGGTTCACAGTCCGAGCCGAGGGTGCGGTCCAGGAGGATCCTGGCGACCGCGATCTGGTGGCTTGGCCTGATGGCCGGGTCATCGTCGTCGGCCCTGAGAATGTCGGTGAGAACGGTCACGAGAGTGTGACCGTTGTCGGTGACCATGAGGATGTAGTCCTGGGTGTCGATGACGTCTACGATGTGGCTGTCCGTGGTGGACTGGGGGTCCGGCTCGAAGGATGGGGACGGGTCCGGCTCGAAGGAAGGAGCGGGGCCGAGGGAGTCGTGCAGGGACTCATCGAGCTGCGCCACGGTTCCGGGTGTGGTCGGTGTGGGATTGTGTGAGGGTTCCACGGGTCTGTCGTGGTCGGGGACAGGTGTCTGGTGGCGATCGGGGTTGTAGTCTGCGCGCCTGGGGACTTTGCCGAAGCCTCTGTCTAGGAGGATGCGTGTGGCGGCGATGCGGTCGCGGGTGTTGGCGCGTGGGGTCCTGCCCCGCGCGATGTCGTGTAGTTTGTCGATGACGTCGCGGACATCGGTGGTTGTGTTGCTGATGTCATCGGCGAGGGTCTTGAGTGCGTATATGTTGGTGATGTAGTACATGGTGGGTCTCGGGTGTCAGATGTCAGGTTTCGGGTGCGTCTGTAAGTACGCATGTTCTACTCTAGGGTATGGAGCTAGGGTTGTCAAGAGGGGGTTAGTGGAATTCCTGATTTCGAGGTTAGCGATTTTCAGCCCCCGGTCCAATGGCATAGTATGATTAGGTGGCTCGACTCTGACAGGCCCGATCCGGCCACTTGAAGTCGCTCGGAAGTGTTCATGGCAAAACGACCCTACCGGTACCCGGCAAAACGTTTCATCCAAGAGGCTATACTGCTGGCAGGGGACAGCGATTTCATTCCCGCGGTCTCGGCCGTGAGGGCAGAGGGTGTGATAGTGCGGCTTGTTCATGGCCGGTCGCCTCACACTGACCTCTTACAGGAAGCAGACGAGCGAGTGCGGATAACACAGGATCTGATTGACTCAGCTCGACTGCAAGTTTGATCGGCCAGACCATTGACCGAACTGCTCAGACCTCAATCATCCGACACTGGCCGGGAGTGTTCGGCAACCGACCTGGCCGCCGAGCTTGCCGAGCTGCGGGCATCGGCGCTTCGGCTGCTCGACTTCGATGAGATACGCCGTCGGCTGGCGGACCAGACCACGTTCTACGGGGCCAGGAGCCTGGCGCTGGCGCTGGTTCCCTCGTTCGACCCCTTCGAGGTTGACAGACTCCAGGAGCAGACCGCGGACGCGCGCGCGCTCCTGGACGAGATCGACGACCTGTCCCTCAATTCCGAGACCGACACGTCGGAGTCCGTATCCCGCGCCGGTCTGGGCGGCGTGCTGACCGGGGGCGAGCTGCTGGCGGTGGCGGACTCGCTCGAAGTACACCGCAGAGCGCGATCGTCTATTTCGCGGGCCGGCGACGTAGCCCCGATCATGGGAGAGCTGGCTTCGCTGATCCCCGATCTGCGCGAGATCCAGCGACAGATACGGGCGAAGATCGATCGCCGGGGCGAGGTCAGGGACGACGCGACGCCGACCCTGCGCGCCCTGCGGCGACAGATACGGGTCGCATACGAACACGTCACCGAAGCGCTTCAGCGGTTCATCCAGTCGCCAACAGGTCGGGACGCGCTGCAGGACCCGATCATATCGGTCCGCGGGGACCGGCTCGTGGTGCCGGTGCGGTCGGACCGGCGACATCGGGTCTCCGGAATCGTACACGACGCCTCCAATACCGGCGCCACCGTGTTCGTCGAGCCGTTCTCGACGGTTGAGCTGTGCAACGAGTGGCGCGAGCTCGCCCTCGAGGAAGAACGTGAGGTACTGCGTGTTTACAGGGACCTCTCGGAGCTCGTGGGGGCGGTCTCTGAGGACATCAGGCTCGCCAATGAGACGACGGCCAAGTTGGACTTCGCGCTGGCCAGAGCGCGGTACAGCCGGCGCCTCGACGCCGTCCCGCCCTCTGCCGCTGACGGTGGGGAGCATCTCCGGTTGATACGGGCCAGGCACCCACTGCTGGGACGCGACGCCGTGCCGCTCACGATCAACGTCGGTCCCGACTGGTCCGCGCTGGTTGTCACAGGTCCTAACACGGGGGGCAAGACCGTCGCGATGAAGACCGTGGGACTTGCGGCGCTCATGCACCAGTCGGGCCTACAGGTCGTGGCGGACGAGGGCAGCGCGCTGCCCGTGTTCGGGGGCGTCTTTGCGGATATCGGAGACCAGCAGAGCATAGCCGATTCGGTTTCGACCTTCGGCTCCCACATTCGCAACGTCATAAGTATTCTGCGACACGCCGGACCGGACTCCCTCGTGCTTCTGGACGAGCTGGGCACCAGCACCGATCCTGACGAGGGTTCCGCGCTCGCGAAGGCCATAGTGGCTTTTCTGGCGCGTAAGCGGATCGCGACTGTCGTGACGACACACCACAGGAACGTCGCGGCGTTCGCCGAGTCTTCGAGCGACATGATGAATGCCAGCTTTCAGCTCGATCCCGAGACCCTCGAGCCGACCTACGAGCTGACTGTAGGCATCCCCGGTCGAAGCTACGCGCTGGCGGTCGCCGAGCGATTGGGACTGCGAGTGGATATTCTCGAAGAGGCGCGGGAGTTGATGGAGCCGCAGCACCTGCTGTTCGAGGACTGGTTGAACGAGCTGCAACGTGAGCGCAGAGAGCTTCAGACCAACGTGGAGGCGACAGCAAGGGCGCAGGCGGAAGCGGAAGCGCTCCGTGGTGAGCTCGAAGGGCAGATCGAGTACCTGGTCGACAGCCGCGATGAGATGCTGGACTCTGTTCGCAGTGGCGTACTGCTCCGGATGGAGGAGATCAGCCGGAAGCTGGACGGCGCGGAGGCTTCCTTACAGTGGGTCGGACCTGAGCGGTCCACAGGGGAGGCGTCGCCCACGCGAGCCCGGATCGCGCGGATCAGGCAGGACCTTGCGGCTGTGGAAGTACCGGACCCGACCCCGTCGAGACCACAGCGGCAGGTCTCCCGACCGCTCGCCGAGAGCGACACCGTATTCATCAGGGGTATGAACCTTCGGGGCAGGATTGTAGAGATCGACCGCCCCGGCGAGAGCGCAACCGTCAGCATTGGGCGGGTGCGGGTGAACGTGGACTTACACCGGCTGTCGCGAATCGAGACGGACGGGGAAGATCAACCGGGGGACGAGACTCCCGCGGTGACGACGGACCTTGCAGGCCCCGGCGGGCGCGTCGAGATCGACATGCGAGGGATGCGCGCCGGAGATGCGCAGATCGACCTGGACCAATTCCTGGACCATGCGATACGAGATGGACTGACCCGTCTGCGAGTGATTCACGGCAGAGGGACGGGCGTACTGAGAAATGTCGTGCGCGATCATCTGCGCCACCATCGCGCCGTCAAGAGCTATGGGCCGGAACCGAAGGAGCGTGGAGGCAACGGCGCCACGTGGATCGAGCTCAACTGAAGCGCCGGCGAGGTCTGTCAACCGGTCATGTTGTCGCTGCTCAGGATTCTGCTGCTGCTCCTCACGTCAGCCTGCGTGAGCGAGGACGCGTCCGGTCCGCCGCCTGTGACCGTGGAGGCGCCGCTGATCGTCATCGACGCGGGGGACAGACCCACTGTGGCCGTGGGCGCCGCTGTCTTCGATGTCGAGCTGGCGTACACCCACGACGCCCGGACCCGGGGTCTATCGGGCCGCGACAGCCTCTCCGATTCCGCGGGGATGCTGTTCGTGTTCGAGTCAAGCCGGACTTCCGGCTTCTGGATGAAGGACATGAAGATCCCGCTGGACTTCATCTGGATCGGGGATGGGTGTACCGTCGTGGACCTACACTCCGACGTGCCTCCACCTCCGGCCTCGTCCGGAGACGATTCTCTGGAGGTGTTGAGTTCGAGCAGTCCTGCCCGGTACACGCTGGAGGTGAACGGGGGCAAAGTGGCGGAGCTGGGTGTCACGGTGGGTGACCGGGTGCGCTTCGGCGGACTCTCGGGCAGAGGAGTCGTGTGCTGATGTCCACCGATTCACTGCGCGTAGTGTTCATGGGCACGCCGAGGTTCGCCGTTCCGACGCTTGCGGCGCTTATCGACCGCGGTCACAGGATCGTCGGAGTGTACACCCGGGCTGACCGGCGATCGGGCCGCGGCCGGCGGTTGACGGCTCCGCCCGTCAAGTCGTTCGCCGAAGGCCGGGGACTGCCCGTGTTCCAGCCTGAATCCCTGCGCAGGGACGCGGGCGCGCGGTCCGCACTGGCCGCCACGGAGCCGGACGCCATCGTCGTTGCCGCCTACGGCCTGTTTCTTCCGTCCGACACACTGGCCCTGCCCCGCCTGGGATGCCTCAACATCCACCCGTCGCTGCTGCCCCGGCACAGGGGGCCATCGCCGGTCGCCACCGCGATCCTCGATGGAGACGGGACCACCGGCGTCAGCGTCATGCTGCTGGACGAGGGTATGGACACCGGTCCTCTGCTGGCGCAACGGGAGACGGAGCTAACAGAAGACGAGACGGCGAATGACCTGACCGCGCGGCTCTTCGAGCTCGGCGCGCGGCTGCTGGTCGAGACGCTGGATGAGTGGGCGGCGGGCCGGATAGCGCCCGTGGCCCAGGACGACGCGCGCGCGACCGTCACCAGGCTGCTCCAGCGAGAGGATGGACGACTGGACTGGTCTCAGCCGGCTGCCGCCATCGGTCGTCGGATACGAGCGTTCAGCCCGTGGCCGGGGACGTACACGACCTGGGACGACCGCACGCTGAAGGTGGTCCGGGCCCGGCCGCGGCCGTTGGACATCGTCAGCCAGGGTCAACCGGGTGTGGTGGTCAGACTCGATGGTCCCGCGCCCGGCGTCGTCTGCGGAGCCGGAGTCCTCGAGTTGGAGTCAGTCCAGCTCCAGGGACGACGAGCCGTGAACGCCGCGGACTTCGTCCAGGGATACGGAGGCTTCGTCGGTTCAGTCCTGGGAGGCTGACTCGCTGAGCGTCGTTAAGATGCGGGGTCCAAGGTCACTAGGTAGTGTTGACATTTGTATTTATAGCCGATATGCAAGCCCATTGCATGTAATTCCACACACAGGGAAGTCCCTATGACATTGGATCGCAGTGATAAATTCAGGATTCATCATCGCAATCTCCTCAGAATGACCCACACCGTCGAAATGTCAACACTACCTAGCTCCTCGGACTGCGCGGCGTCGAGGAGGCGCCGATCAGCATCTCTCCTGAATTACCGTCTCTGACAAGTCGGTAGTGTCCTAATTTGCCAAGTCCACAAGCTCGGCGACTGACCAACGACGCGTCTACAATCCGGCAGCCTCGGCGGGCGTCAGTCCATTGAGCGATCGGTGAGGTCGCACGAGGTTGTAATGGGCGAAATGAAGGGCCACCGCAGCCTTTTTAGGTTCTCGACCTTCTTGCTAAACGCGTTAGTGAGCCTAGTGAAACGCCTCATGGACATGCGCATCGTTAGGTTCTGGCGCTCCACGTAGGCAGTCGAAATCTTGTCCCAGTCTGGCCTGCCTTGGATGATGGCCTTGTCTAGGGCGGTGACCTTCGGCGGGCTGTATCTACCGGGTCCGATCGGCTCTGCTTCATACGACTTTACGATCTGAGCGTAGTCCACATCCGCCCCGAAGCTGCGCTCTACGGCGTCAACGTAGGCCATCAGGCCATCAGAGCTAAGCTGGACACGGTTTTCCAGCCGAGACGCCAAGTCGGTAATGAAATGATAGGTAGTGGCTCCATCACGCTTGCCCACACGGTAGGTTGGCACGAGCTTGGTATCTGCATTGATGGCGACGAATGTCCAGAAGTCACCAACCCTGTCTGGATCGTCTGTCAGTTTGACGTGGCGCTGCTTCTTCCCAACGTAGCACCACACCTCGTCCACCTCGATTCGCCGGCACGGTAGACCTCGCATCATCGTGTCTAGGATTTCGTCGCACGTCTCGCCCACCTGCACCATAAGCCGAATGATCGTGTCGCGATGAACGCCAGTCATTCGCTCCGTGGATCGGACTGAGACCCCTTCCACCAAGGCACTTATCACCGCTGCCTGTCTGTCCGGCTTGAGCCTGTTCACCTCAGTCACCCTCGTGCAGTTTTGGTATAATAAGTGGTGGAGCGGTGGGGAATCGGACCCCAGAGGGCATGGTGTAAATCCCGCCACTCGGAACCATCCCCGCCCCAAGACCCCTGAGAACGCACATCTCGGGGGTTTCTTTTGTCTGATACTATCATAATGCCTTAGATTAGTCAAGGCTGATAGGCTCGTGGAGGTTAATATTCTAGCCTTGACATTAGCCTCAATTGGCTGTAGAATGCCCTGAAATCTTAGGAAGTGAGTGTGTACATAGCTATGGTTAGTCGGCAACGGTCCCCCAATTACCCTGGTATCGACTTGGAGGCGGCGATAGATTTCGCCGGTCAGCTTTACTCGGTTGTCAAGCGTGGTGAATTCAGACCAGAGGATGCGGCTAGGGCTTGGGGTTACTCTAGTGCTAGCGGCCCTGTACGAAGTCGCGTGGGTGCTCTGCGACAGTATGGCATAGTGGAGGGTAAGAAGGGATCAAATCCAAGGCTCTCGCGCGCGGGCCAAGGCTTCGTGGTGCGGACCCGAGCGTCCCGTGAGTACAGAGATGCCCTGCGCGTGGCTGCGCTTGCCCCTCCCCTATTCCGGGAAGTGCATGATACCAAGTCAGGCGCGAGCGATGGTGCGATTCGTGAGTACCTCCTGCTGGACAAGAACTTTACTGAGGATGGGGCCGATACGTTCGTTGAAGTCTATCGGAGCAGTCTAAGGCTAGCTGGCCTTGACGAAGATGATATAATGACAGGGCTAGATGAGGATGAATTCTCTTTTGAAAATGAGGACACAGTGAGCCCTCCCCGATCATCTACCCGTCACCCGGATGCACGCTCCGTCACCCTGCCAGTGGGCAAGGTCTGGCCCACATTGACCGGCCCGTTCCCTATGTCTAAGGAGCTATGGGACCAAATGCTGGCTCTTCTCAAGGCTATGGAGCCGGGACTGGTAGAGAAAAAGCAGATAGACCAGAGTGCTGATGCCCTTGACTTCCCTACAAGCCCTGAATCGAACGATACGTGACCTGCATGGGTGCGATTCCACTTGGGTGGGATCCGTACCCGTGACAGAGACCTTCCAAGGCCAGATCGTATGGGATGGCACTGTGGAGGTCTTTGACTTACAGGGGCATCCGATAGTGCGACGCTGCTACGCCTGGTCACACGCCCTAGACGACTCTGAGAAGCGCCGTTACGTGGCTGTCTTGCACCAAGAACTGGTGGATTCCCCTGAGGCGGCCGTGAGGGCGGCTATCGTTCAGGAACAAAGAGAGTCTCAATGAGTATGCGTGAAGAGATTACTATCCGGCGTATTCGAGACGCGGTATGCCAGGGGAACCTTGAGGAGCCGTTTAGCCCACAACACGTGAATGGCGCACTAGGGATTAGTTGGGGAGGAACCTTCCTTCCCAAGCATCGAGTCGGCAATCCAGGTGGCGATACGGATCTCTTCGTGCGGGTCAGCTGTCGCCCCGCTCTGTATCGCCTCAACTCAAATTAGGACACTACCTGACAGACAAGTCTTGCCCCCGAATATCAACCGGCGCGAAATCGTCCAGGCCAACTCCGGCGTCTCCCGGAGTGTCCGTCACTTCACGATGGCGGCGATTCAGCCGGGTGGCCGTAACGGTCACCCTGTCACGCATTTCGTTGAGCACCGAGACCGTCTCGTCTATGAGGTCGGTCATTATGTCCGCGGCTGGCCGGCTCCGGTTGACCATCCCCGCGCCCTGTCCCGCGGGATTGAACGCCAGGTCGAACCTCTGGGCCTTCTCGGCGGCCTGGTTGAAGCCGGACATGAGCAGACCCTGCAACGGCATCGGGAGCGGTTCCAGGCCGGACTCGGCCCACGCCTGCACGATCGGCCCCTGGTACTGCCGGGCGGTCTTGCCGGTGTAGGACCGCGAGATGATGAAGTCCTCTGAACGTCCTCGGATTATCGAGTCGCGCTGCATGTTGTGGATGCCGCACTCGCTGGCCGCCAGGAACGCGGTCCCCAGCCACGCGCCATCCGCGCCGAGGGCCAACGCCGCCGCGATCCCGCGTCCGTCCGCTATGCCGCCCGCGGCGACCACCGGACGGGGGGATGCGGCGTCCACGATCTGGGGCACCAGGGGCATGGTGGCTATTCGACCGGTGTGTCCCCCGGCCTCGGTGCCCTGGGCGACGACGATGTCAACTCCGGCCGCCACCTGTCTCTGGGCGTTTCTGACGCTCCCGGCGAGGCCCATCACGGTAACGCCCTTCTCACGCGCCTTCGGGACCACCCACGCCGGGTCTCCGAGGGCAGCCGCAAAGACCGCCACGTCTTCCTCCAGGATCATGTCCACCTGGCTGCGCGCCAGCGCGATGCCGGTTTCGCGAGGCTGAGGAGGAGGTTCGGCCCGGTCCAGACCGAACTCGGCCATCAGCGTGTCCACGAAGTCGGCGTGCCTCGGGTACTGCCGACGGACCGCCTGTGCTTCCGACTCCTGCTGCCCTGCTTGACTGTCCGTCTCAACCTGTCCGGTGACGACGGGAAGGAGCAGGTCGACGCCGAACGGCTTATCGGTCAGCTCGCGCACCCGGCGGATGCGTTTCCGCAGCTCATCGACCTGGATGCCCGTCCCGCCCATGACTCCGAGGCCGCCCGCCTCCGACACTGCCGCGACGAGCTCCGGCGGTGTCCACTTGCCGCCCATTCCCGCGAGACAGATCGGGTATTCGACCTGTAGTACATCGCAGAGCCGTGTGCTCAGGACGGGACGAGACATGGGCGACTCCTATGGATTGTCGGCGGTGGGTCAGGGTAGGCGAATTGTAGATTTGGCGCGTGAGGGTGTCAACGCGGCGAGGCCGGCGGCGGACCACGGGGTACTCCGCCGGGTACACAACTGCACCCGTTCAGAATTCCCGGTGTCTCACCATTCTGTAGGTCGTCAGCGCAGGCTGCCAGCGAGGGGCGAACGTCCGAATGTTCAGCCCGCTACACATTCAACTCCGGTTCCTGCCCCTGTCGCGGGCGTAGAGTATGCCGCCCAGGAGCCCAAAGAAGTGGCCTTCCCAGGATACGAATCCATCCAACGGGATAACTCCGAAGATGATTCCCCAGTAGAAGAACGCGACGATCAGGGCGACGATGATGGAGACGAAGCTGCGCTCGTAGAATCCTCGGGCTACCAGATAGCCAAAGTAGCCGAACACCAGGCCGCTTGCGCCTATGTGGATTGCGGTCCGGCCGACCACCCACACGCATACTCCGCCGAATACCACCACGAACACCGAGAGCCCGAACAGCGTGCGGCTTCCGCGAAATGCCGTCAGGCCGCCGAGTATCACAAGCGGTCCGGTGTTCGACAAGAGGTGTCCGAACCCCTGGTGTAGAAAGACGTGGAGTGGTATTCCCCGCAGCCCGGTAACGGTCCGAGGCAGGATGCCGTACTGCTGTAGGTCCAGACCCGCGAGGTGATTCACACCGGCGACGACCCACAGCACGGCGATGAATCCGATCAGCAGTAGGAAAGCGCGCATGTCCCGGTTCAACCTAGGGCATCTGCCTGAAGCTGCGCAGGGCGTTGCGGGACCGGCGCAGCCCGCCGAATCTCAGCCGCAGCAGCCCTTTGATATCGGCGTAGGCGGTACTCACGATCCGCACCCTGCTGTCCGGGTCGTCCACCCAGCGGACCGGGATCTCCTCGACTGAGTAACCGTTCTTTTCGCACAGGATCAGAAGCTCGGAGTCGAAGAACCAGCCGGTGTCCTGTACGAGGGGAAGCACCTGTTCGACGACCCTGCGGCTGATCGCCTTGAATCCGCATTGGGCGTCGACGAATCCTGTGAGGAACATGCTCCTGAACAGCAGGCTGTAGCAACGAGAGATAAACTCCCGCTTCGGCGTTCGTCCGACGACTTCGGCGCCACGCTTCAGACGCGATCCGACGGCGACGTCGTGTCCGTCTTCCACTATTGCGCTCACCAACGCCGGCAGGTACGCAAGGTCGGTGGACAGGTCCATGTCCATGTACGCCATCACGTCGGCATCGCTCCGCGTCCAGGCGTGCTTGAGCGCCCGACCACGTCCTCGCTGCTCCAGACGGAGGTAGCGGACACGGTCGGACTCCGCCGAGAGCTGCCGTCCGATGTCCTGGGTGGCATCAGTCGAGCCATTGTCGGCGATGACGACTTGCCAGGCGTACTCGTCCATCCGCTCGGCCATGAACGCGGATAGCGTGGCGATGGTATCTGCCAGTCCCCGCTCTTCGTTCAAGCCGGGGACTACGACGTCGAGGGCGATCATCGACGTTCAGTGCCTGAAATGCCGGGTTCCGGTCAGCACCATCGCGATGCCGAGACGGTCCGCGGCCTCGATGCACTCGTCGTCGCGGATCGATCCGCCGGGCTGGGCGATAGCGACGATTCCGCCCTCTGCCGCCCTCTCGATGTTGTCCGGGAATGGGAAGAAGGCGTCCGAGGCAAGAACCGACCCCCTGGCCTTGTCTCCGGCGATCCGCAGCGCGAGATGCACACTGGTTACCCGGTTCGGCTGCCCGGCGCCCATACCGACGAGCGTTCTGTCCTTCGCGAGAACGATGGTGTTGGACTTGATGTGCTTGGCGACCTTCCACGCGAAGGCGAGATCGGCGAGCTGGTCGGCGGTCGGATTCAGCGAAGTCACGGCCCTCCACGCAGACGGGTCTTCGTCTATGTCGTCCACAGCCTGAATCAGCGCTCCCCCTGTGACGAGTCGCAAGTCCAGGTGTGAGTCTGGCCCGGACTCCGGTTCGATCCGGAGGATGCGGGTCCGACGACGACGGCGGAGCGCCTTCAACGCCTCGTCCTCGTAGCCGGGGGCGACGATGATGTCGTACAGCACGCCGCGCATGGCGGCGGCCGTGGCGGCGGTGACGGGGCGGTTGAACGCGACTACGCCTCCATATGCCGATACCGAGTCCCCCTCGAACGCTCGCCGGTAAGCCGTCGGCTGGTCATCATGCACAGCCAATCCGCACGCGTTGGTGTGCTTGATGACGGCGACGGCAGGGTCCGAAAAGTCGGAGACCGTCCGCCAGGCGGAGTCCGCGTCGAGGTAGTTCGTGTAGGACATGTCGATGCCATGAAGTTTTTCTGCCCTTACCACCCCGCCGGAGGAGAGAGGGGAGGCGTAGAGAGTGGCTTTCTGATGCGGATTCTCGCCGTACCGGAGGTCCGCGACGCGATCGTACCCGAACGTCAGCTCGGGCCAGGATGTCCGGTTCGAGTCTCCCGCCAGGTATCGTGAGATCGCGGTATCGTACAGCGCCACATGTTGGAACGCCTTTCGGGCCAGCTCGCGACGCTCATCGGGACTGAATGTGTCTCCGGTGAGGCCGCTGTCCTCGATGCGTTCGGAGACCCACTTGTAGTCTTTTGGGTCTACCAACACCAGCACGGCCGGAAAATTCTTGGCGGCGGAGCGAATCATGGTCGGCCCACCGATGTCGATATTCTCCAGAGCGTCCTCAAGCGTAGCGTCATCCGCGCTGACTGTCCGGACAAACGGGTAGAGGTTGCCCACCACCACGTCGATAGTCCCGATGCCGTGCGATTCGATCTCGGCGTGGTGCGATTCGAGGTCCCGGCGGGCGAGTATTCCGCCGTGGATCGTCGGATGCAGCGTCTTGACCCGTCCATCCAAGATCTCCGGGAAGCCTGTGATGTCGGCGACCTGCGTAACTGCCAGGCCATCATCGGCCAGCGCTCCCGCGGTGCCGCCTGTGCTAACCAGCTCGCAACCCGCGTCGCTGAGAGTTCGGGCCAGATCGGACAGCCCGGTCTTGTCATATACGCTGAGCAGAGCCTTCATCAGAGCCTTCTGAGTACGAACCGAGCGAATCGACGAGCGAGCTCATAATTCCGGCTCCAGTCGCTTCTGAGAGGATCAGTGACTTCCAGGTGGTAGTCCGCGAGACCACGGAGTATTTCCAGCTTTTCAAGCTGGTCGCCCGCGCGCCTGTCGTGCCTGCGCAACTCGCCGATTACACGCCCGTGGATGTGCCTCGTGCCGGAAACTTGCAGCGCTTCCCGTGATGCCAGAAGCGCTGCGTAGTAGGTTCTGTTGATAGCGGTCCTCAAGCTGGCCTCGGATGAGTCCCGCGCCGCCAGTGACTCGGCGATTCGCAGAAATCCCGATGGGTCAAAAAGCTCTGACGTTACCACTCGACAGACACCCCGACATGATAGTTAAGGGTGTCCTGCATCGCCTTTTCCATGCCTTCTTCGGCCTGTGAGACAGCGTCGCTGACGGCTTCCCAGTATGCGAATGCGCTGTCTTCGTCAGCGGCAACGTAGATCTCGAAGATGACATTCTCCCAGTCGTCCTCGGCGAAGACGTGCAGCATGATACGTATCCGATCTATCTGAATGCCATGGCATCCAGCGACCGTAGGGATAAGATCGAGGATCGTGTTCCGAATTTCGATCATGTCTCCCTTCATCAAGTGCTCGACGCTCGGGTCGACGACGACAGGGGGCTTTTCTCTAATCTGCACGGGGTATCATCCTTGTTGAAGAAAATGTCCGGAGTTCAACGCATTAGACCTGTTCGATTACTGTTTCGCCCCATCTTCGAAGCGCCACGCTAAAACTCTGCCTCACCCATGTCTCAAACCGGAGTCTCAAGTTGTCGAAGGTGTCAGCGACCGTAAAGAGAAATGGATCGAGGCTGCATACTTCAAACTCAGGATCATTCACTTCCTCCGCGTCATCTTCATGTTCGTCCTGGGATGACGGATAGCGCCGCTTCAAAAAACTGGTAGCGGCCATGACTCCTGTAAGGCGCCGGCCTACACTGTGCAATGAGATCACGAAAACCATCGCGGGGCTTCGAGATTGTGAAGTCTCACGCATCGTGACCCTTACGAAGTATCGAGGTTCCTGAAAATTTACCCAGTGTCCTGCATCTTGAGCTGTCTTGAGCACTTCACGCTTGTAGTAATACTCGTTCCCTTCTTCCGGACCGCCAAGAGATATTCTCGTATCCACTTCCAGGCTAATTGTATCAGCAAGCTGCTGACTGACCCGTCCGGTTTCTTCTTGGAGAATGTTACCTGCGTGTTCCCTAAGCAGAACGGCGGTCCGCTGCACCGATCGCAGCTTACTTTCCTGTTCCCTTTGTTTCTTTTGGAATCCATCAACGATGAATCCGATAACTTCTTCTACGGTGTTTATACTAGGAATTTGACCATGCTCGACGCTCAAAGCATTAAGCAATGTCTCTCTCTCAAGTTTCACCAAGAGACGCACAAACGGCGATAGGTCTCCGCTGTCGGCTTTTTCCAGGGTAGCGATGTACTCAGATCTGGTGTCGCGGGTTATCACAATTGGCAGGAAACCAGTCCTCACCAGATGCCACGTCAACAGCGCTCGAACCACCCTGCCGTTGCCGTCTTCAAAGGGGTGAATCTGTGTAAATCTGTGATGGAGCCAAGCGGCAACCGCCAGAGGATGGTGCTTGTCATCATAAGACTGATACCAGTCGATCATACTCTCGATTTCGGAATCGACCTGTTCAGGCGGACAGTACTCATGGACAATCTCGTCGGGTTGGGTCGGATTGTTGGGCAATCTCTTGAACTGGCCCTTGTGGAGTTCCGCATCGAAGAAGTGGCAGAACTGATCGACAGCTCTATAGGTCGGTTGATTACGGGCAATCGCTTGATGCAGGCTCCGGATGAACCAGGTAGTCAGCGGACGAGAGTCCTCAGTCCAAGCGTTGATATGATCAATCACTTCTCTGTGGTCGCGCAGGATGGCGATGAGCTCCTCTGGCGGCCCGTTGAATGAGTTCCTCTCGACATAGTCACTAGCGAAGCCCCGCTGTATCAGTGTCCGTGTAATCCCGCGGTCAAGCTCGTACAGACCCTCGATGATTCCTGTCTCAATGGCCCAGCTACGAAACAACTCTTCGTTGAACTGGTCGTATGCCTTCGGATTGGAGTCTTCAACACTAGTCTTTATCTCCAGCCACTGCTGATGCAACCCATCGATCTCGGCAAAATCTACGTCAATGGAGTTTTTGTTCAGGGGCTTGATCGGTGACCACTTGATTGCTGGCACTGTGACGCCCTCCTACTGTTGACCTGCTACTGCGATTGCCAGTCGTCCAGCATACAGTCACCTCAAGTAGCTATAGAATAGCACGTCCCCGGCCGTCATCGGGAGCAACCTCGCCAACCTCCCGCGCGTCAGGGAGCAGCGCGAGAACGTCGGGCAGGCGGCTCCTGTCGCAGGCGAGCACCATTCCGAGTCCCATGTTGAACACGCGGTACATCTCGTCACGGGAGACGCCGCCGTCTTCCTGGATCAGGGTGAATACCGGTGGGACCGGCCACGACGACGTGTCGAACCTGGCTGCCGTCCCGTCCGGGAGTATCCTGGGGACGTTCTCGATCAGGCCGCCGCCGGTGATGTGCGCAATCCCCCTGACCATGCCGAATACCGGCTTCAGCATGTTGAAGTACGGCGGGTGCGGCCTTAGAAGCGCGTCTCCGAGCGTCTCTCCAAGCTCGGGGCGGTACTCCGCGAGCGGAGCCGGGTCGATGTCCAGACCGTACACATGCCGGACCAGCGAGTACCCGTTGGTGTGCAGGCCGTTGGACGGAATCCCCACGAGAACGTCGCCCGCCGCGATCCGGGACGTGTCGATCATCTCGGCCCGTTCGACCACCCCGAGGACGAACCCCGAGACGTCGAAGTTATCGTCCGCGAACACGCCCGGCATCTCGGCGGTCTCGCCTCCGATCAGCGCGCAGCCGACCTCCTCGCACGCTCTCGCCATTCCCTCGACCAGGGTCGTCACCACGTCGGGCCGAAGCTCGCTCATGTTGATATAGTCGAGGAACAGCAGGGGCCGCGCTCCGCATACGATCACGTCGTTGACGCATGCGTTGACGAGGTCTTCCCCGATCCCGTCGAACCGGCCGGTCATGACCGCCAGCTTGAGCTTGGTCCCGACCGGGTCAGTGCTTGACACCAATACCGGCTCCCGGAATCCGGAGAACGAGTACAGCGCGCCGAATGCTCCGACTCCGGCCAGCACCTCGGGACCGTGCGTACGCGCCACGATATCCTGGATACGGCGCTTCACGTCCCGCGACGCTTCGAGATCGACTCCCGCCTGCTTGTAGGTCTGTTCGGTCATCGGAAGATTGCGCTCCTAGCCGCGGTCGCGGTCTGCAACATGATCGAGGTCTATTTCGCCCGCGGCGATCCGTTGTAGGGTTGTCGCGTATAGTGAGTGTTCCTGACGCAAGACCCGCGCCGCCAGCGTATCGACAGTGTCGCCGGGGCGGACGGGGACCTCTCCTTGGGAGATGATCGGTCCCTGGTCGTACTCCTCGTCCACCAGGTGGACCGTTGCGCCTGACACCGGGTCGCCGGATTCGAGCACGGCCGCGTGGACCCGATCGCCGTACATGCCGGGGCCGCCGAATTTCGGAAGCAGCGCCGGATGCACGTTGAGGACCCGATTGCGGTAGGCGCGGAGGCACCGCGCTCCCAGCTTCTTCATGTATCCGGCAAGCACGACCACCTCTGTTCCGTGGGCGAGCAGAGTATCCGTAATCGATTCATCCAGCGCCCCGGGGTCTGCGTGGGTAACGGAGCTCAGGTGCATCGTGGGGATGCCGGCTTTGCGCGCGCGTTCCAACGCGAGTGAGCGTGAGTTGTTTGAAATCACCACGCGGATTTCGGCATCCAGCGAGCCGTCGCGACAGGCGTCGATGATCGCCTGAAGATTGGTGCCGCCATGCGAAGCCAACACGGCGAGTCGGAGCTTTCTCGTCAGCACAGGAGCCTGCCGCTCATTCATCCGGACCGGTGCTAGCACTACGCCCAGATGGGTTTGACAATGTTCACGACCGCTCCCAGACTTGGATTCCCGAGTGCGCGGGAATGACGAGTAATGGCACAGTATCTATCATATTCATGTGGACACTGTGCTAGTCCGCGCCGATCTCTTGAGCCTCCATTACCAGCTTGTCCATCTCCAACTGGACGGGGATTGGGTACTCGCCGGTGAAACATCCCATGCAGTAGGTCCGGTCTGACCCGTACACCGCGCGGGACAACCCCTCTACGCTGAGATATCCGAGCGAGTCCGCCTGGACCATCTGCCTGATCTCCTCAACGGACAGGTTCGCGGCAATCAGCTCACTCTTGGAGGCCATATCGACCCCGAAGTGGCAGGTCGATATGATCGGGGGCGCCGTAATTCTGAGGTGGATCTCCGCGGCGCCGCCTCTCCGCAGCAGCTTGACGACGTGCGGGGTCGTGGTCCCTCTCACGATGCTGTCGTCCACGACCACGAGTCGCTTGCCGCGGATGATCTCGGACAGCGGGTTCAGCTTCCGCCGGACTCCCAAGTCCCGGAACCGCTGGTTGGGCTCGATAAACGTCCGGCCAACGTAGCGGTTCTTGACGAGTCCCTCGCCGTAGGGGATGCCGGTCTCCTGGGCGTACCCCACCGCCGCCGCGGTCGCCGAATCCGGAACACCGATGACCATATCGGCCTCGACAGGGTGTTCCCGCGCGAGCTCCGCGCCCATCCTCATGCGGTCGCTGTACACCAGACGCCCGTCGAGTACGCTGTCGGGTCGTGAGAAGTAGATGTTTTCGAAGACACAGCTTGCGCGCCGGCCATCGCCGCTTGGCGCCTTCACTGTGCGGAGGCCGTATTCGTCGATCAGCACAGCTTCTCCGGGCTGGACGTCCCTGACGAATTGCGCGCCCACGTGGTCCAGCGCGCATGACTCGGACGCCATCACCCAGCCGTCGGTCAACTTGCCGATGCACAGCGGCCTGACGCCCAGTGGGTCACGAATCCCCAGGAGCTGGGTCCTGGTGAGCACGGTCAGCGAGTAGGCCCCCTTGAGCTTGCGCATCAGGTATGAGACGCGACCTTCCCAGTCTCCGGCGGGGGCGTTGGCGAGCAGGCTGGCGATGATTTCAGTATCGCTGGTCCCGTTGAACGTGAACCCTTGATCCTCCATCTCCCGGCGCAGGAAAACGGCGTTGATCACATTGCCGTTGTGCGCCAGCGCCAGCTCGACGTCCGGCCCCCTGGCCACAATCGGCTGCGCGTTGACGATACGGGACGAGCCGGTCGTGGAGTAGCGTGTGTGAGCGATGGCGAGGTGACCCGGCAGATCGACGAGATCATCCTCTTCGAACGCCCGGTTGATGAGGCCCATCCCGGTCCGGTTACGCAGGGTCGATCCGTCGGAGGCGGCGATCCCTGAGCTTTCCTGGCCCCTGTGCTGCAGGGCGTAGATACCGAAGAATGCTATCCGGGCAACGTCCTCGCCCGGATGGTACACACCCACAACTCCGCACGCCTCGCGGGCGCTGTCGGAAGTTTCTAATGAGTGACCTGCGCGGTGCAGGAGATGGCTGTCAGGACCGATGGGACTCCGCTCCATAGACCCGGTTGCCAGTGCTTCGTTTCGGCCCGCGTGTCGGTCTCGGGGAGTAGTCGGCCACAATCCCGAGAGCGGCGAACGTGGACCGCAGACCGATTATACGCACCAGTCGCACGGGCGGTCAACGCGCTATTAGGCTGTTTATCCGTCACAAAGGTCGCGCCGCCTGAGAAGCCTGATGTGCGTCGCGCTAATGTTCCTGGACTGTCCCGTTGTGTAAACTCGCCCTCTGGCGCCGCCAATGATCTGGCGATCCCGAAAGTCGTCCTGTAGAGCATTGTCGTTTGTGAAGAGGAGGCGCGCTCCACTGATTTGCGCCAACGCGATGACGTGTTCGTCGTTGGAGCGGCAGATTCGACGTGATTGCATAGCCTCGGTTGCGGTGCCCACAACCTCGTCGGGGATCCGTCTGGCGCGTCCTGCCTGCAACCTCTCGCTGAACACCCGCTGGAAGTCTGCGATCCGGTTCAACTCACACAGGAGCTTCCCCCCGGCAACAAGGGTTCCGCCGTTCTTTCGCATCAACCAGTCGAAAAAGAACTTGCCCGCCGCGGACTGACTGCTCTCGATGAAAACCTCGTATCCGACACTTGCGTCTACGATCGCGCACATCTAAATGCCGATGGACCTGCGTAGCTCATCCGCGAAGAATTGACGATAGCCTTCCGGCGCGTCCAGCACGTTGCCGTAGTCATCCAGTCTGATCGAATGGATATTCACATCAAGCTCGCCGCGCTCGAAGTACAGGATCGAAACGTCGTCGGATTTTAGGTCCGTTCGTTTATCCCGGACATCCATTCGTACACGGTCGATGATGTAGTCGCTGTGCGTTTCGACCACCAGCTGCCGCTTCTGTCCAGCGATTGAGCAGAACAGACTTCCGAGGGCGGCCTGCGCGCTCGGGTGCAGATGCACCTCCGGCTGCTGCAACAGGAACATCGACGGCGCATCTGGACGCAGCAGCTCAGTGATGATCGGCAGCGCCTGGCTGACGCCGTATCCCACGTCGATCAAGTTCCTGCGATTACCCTTGATCTCTCTGCCAAATTTGCGAATCTGAATCTGGAACGGAGTGGCATCACCCGTCCGGCCGAAGGACTCGATCGAGATTTCGTCAAATAGTCCAGAGTCAGTTCCGAACCGTTCGAGACGCTCTTTGAGCTTCTTCCAAGCGCCGGGATCGCGACGCGACATCATAGACAAGTAGGCAGGGACATTTCCCCCCTCTGGGTCAGTGATTGGTCGCGACGGGTCGTAAGTCCGCCTTGGTTTCGAGCGGACCGGCGCGCCCGCGAACGGCGCCGCGCTGTCGCCGCCAAGAACGTGTCCTCGGTGGAACCGCCAAGACTCCAATAGTAGTCGCGATTCTCCAATGCGCTCTATGTCGTCTTCATCAAGTGAAAGTCCTCCATACTGCTCGGCTGCCTCTCGGACCGAACCCGGTGGTCCGTTCCGCTCAAATATGCGCAAAGCGTCCCAAATTACCGGATCAATAGGAAACAGCCGTTCACGACTGGAGTTGGACCAAACTAGCGCGGAGGCCACTTTCCAGCTACGGTCTTCGATGCCAAGTCGAAGCTCTCCACTCTGCTCCGGTCGAGCGGCAACCTCAAAGGATACGTCATCTACCGACACGTACCTCGAAACGGGAAACGTTACTCCATCGAGATCCTCGAACGTCACGTCGAATGATACTACCTCGTTGGAATTCGTCGAGCCAGAGTCTCGAAACCCTGCGTGGAAAGTATCAGGCTGCTCGGTCCGGCTACTGTCGTTGTACACGATCTCGCTGGAAGCGCCGAGATCGTAGGGCGGTCTACGGAAATCCGGGACCGCTTCGTTGACCGCCACCTCCCACAGCGCACGGAGAATCGCGAGGAACGAGGTTTTGCCCGTGCTGTTCTCGCCTACGAGCAGCGTCAGCGGAGCCAGTTGCGCCGTCTGCTCCCCGCGGAAGCAACGGTAGTCCTTGATAGTCACGCTATCCATAGTCTGAGTCTAACGGCTGCATCAATGTCCGACAAGCGAGGACTCCAACGCCTACCCTCACCCCACGATCGGCTGGGCGATGATCCAGAGGCTGCTGGCCGTGTACAGTACCATCAGCGCCAGCATTGGGGTCTGTTCACGGAGTACGTTCGACGAGGCCGGCGCGCGGGCGAGCGCGACGACGTGACCGAGGTACACCGAGGTCACGTGACCCAGGACGATCGCGATCAGGCTGATGAACCAGACGACCTTGGCGTTGATGATGTTCGCCTGTGGCCTGTAGTCCGCCGTCCCGAACAGGTCCCAACCGGACCCAAGAGGGTCGGACGCCAGCGGGATTATGTTCTGCCCCTCTATCAGCAGCAGCGTGATGAAGTGGGCCAGATTGTACGCGAGCGCAATCGGCACGAGAGAGAACACGAACGCTCTCGCCAATACCGGGACGGATGTCCGACCGCCGGACAGCAGCTTCACGCCCCATGAGAAGCCCAGGTAAACGACGGCGAAGATCAGCGGCGCGGCGACCAGGGCTGCCGTATCCACCACGTCCACCGTGGTGGTGGTCAGAAGGCCGGTGCGAAGGTCCGTCCACGTCTCGGTGTCCTGGAATCCATCGAACGTGACCGCTGACAGCGCGAGGATAACGAATGCCGCCGCGCCCGCCGTGATCCGGCTCGGCAGCGCCAGGCCGATGGCGAACGGACGGATGTTCAGCTCCCGGGACTCGGAAGGCGCCCTCTCGTAGCAGTCGTAGCAGTCGATACACCCGGCTTCCTCATCGCATCCGGAGCCGCAGTCCCGGCAGAGTCGCCGGTCGGTGACCCGGACCTCGGTTGGGGAGAACTTGGCGAATATCCCGAAGAGGACCGTGAACGCCTCGGCGTTTCTCAGCCAGGCGTGCTTGCCGAACGCCGCCATTCCGACCCAGGTGATCGCCGAGTACGTGAGCACCATGACCGACAACGTAAACGGACGGAACGCCCCGGTGAACACGTTCTCCGCCCAGGCGAACAGGAAGAACAGCAGCACGGCGGGCCAGACTTCGAAGCCGTCCGGGTAGTTGAACGGCGGGTCCTCCGGCTCTCCGGAGTGACGGCGGAGCCTACGGTACCACTCGAACGTGATCTTCCAGGGATTCAGGTACGTCCAGACGTTGCCGAACAGCGCGACGACGTACCCCATCCCCACCCACCAGATAATCCAGACGAAGGTGGGAGAGATGTTTTCCACCGGCCGATTCGTACCCGCGAACCCGGCCACCACCACCAGCAGGAAAACCGCCACCGCGATCGTCCGGATTGTGATGGACGTGATACGGCTGGAGATCACCGTTCCGACGATCGGCGCTCTCAACAGGTCCAGCCGCGGGTATGCGGGCGACGCGGTCCGCCGGCGCACGAACATCCCGATCACGACGAAAGACAGCGCGACGGTTGCCACCGCTCCGATCAGAAAGTAGTTCAACGGGATCGGGAGGTCGTAGCGCTGTCCGAATGCGTGGCCGTAAACCGGAGACGCCGACAGCGCGGCTACTCCCAGCGCTGCCGATACCAATAGGACTCTAACCAATCTCACTGCTACTACTGCGTCCATGTGGTTTTGACAATGTTCATGATCGCTCCCAGACATGGATTCCCGCGTGCGCGGGAATAGCGGGTGGGTGCTGACGATTTCCCGCATATGTCAGCATTATCTGGACACGGTACTACTCCAGGGTCTGGATGTAGTTGACAACGTGCCAGATTTCTTCATCGGACAGCTTATTACCCAATCCGATCATGGCTGAACCCGTTATCCCGTCCCGGATGAACTCGAACAGTGCCCGATCCGGGTGGAGTGGTACGTGGACCACAAGGTCCGCTGGCGACGGGTCCAGGGCAGCGCCCGCCGGACCATCGCCTCTTCCGGTCTCACCGTGGCATTGCAGGCAGTTGGAGTCGTACAGGTCTCGCCCGAGCGCGACCGACTCCTGTGTCGGCGGGACCGGGTTTCTGGCCGTCGCGCCTTCGTCCGATGAGAAGGCGTTGAAAAGTATGACTGTGCCAGCCATTACTCCGAGTACGCCGGGCGCCATGACGATCACCCCGGACCGGCTGTACCACCCGCCCAGTGGGATTCCTATGCCGAGGAAGATCAGCCCGAGGATGCCCAGCTCCACTCCCAGCAGGGTCCGACCCGTATCCCGATCCGGGGCGATTGCCAGACTGCCTCCGCTCGATGCGGCCACCTCGAATCTGAACGCCGTCCTGGCGTCGAACGCGTTCGGGCGCTGGACGACGACTTCGACCTGCCACGCCCCGGCGATGCTGACGATCTGGTTGTCGAGTACGTACCGGCCCGGGCCTGCCGGCGTGGCGGATACTGGAGTCTCGCCCAGGTCCGCGTCGAGGTAGGATGTGCGCACCCTTACGTCAACCGCGTTTGTGATCGGCTCCCCGAATCGATCGTCGATTGACACTCCGACGGTGTTCGGTCCGACTCTGCCGGGGTCGATCTCGATCGCAATGTCTGTCCCCTCGACCGTATCCTGAAATCGGAAACCGTCTGTGACGCCAATCCCCTCACGCGAGGCCACCTGTCGCGCCGGCTCAAGCGACGTGAGGAAGCCCACTGCCAGCAGCGCCAGCATGGCCAACACGCACTCGGTAATCACCAGACGTTTCAGCCACCGGGACGCGCGGCTGTCACCCCTCAATCGAGGTCGAATCCAGATCAGATTGGCTGCGGCAACTAGCAGCAACGCCACAAACGTCACGATCTTGAAGGCCAGTGCCCTTCCGTACGGAGCCTGGATGGCCTCGACCACTGTGACCTGCGCCCACGAGTTGAACACTCCCGTCAGCACCACTACCGCCACACTCAGCCCGGCGACCAGTGAGAACCTTTTGACCGTCACCGCCAGCGTCTCTCTTCTTTGCGGATCGTCCAGGATCGTGAACGTCAGCCGTATCAGGATGGCCAGGCCGACCAGACCTCCGACCCATATCGCGACCGCGACGAGGTGAACGAAGTCGTTCAGCAGCGCCTCGACCCTGATGTCCGGCGTCGCTGCGGCGTGACTGGTCAGGCTGATAGTCAGCATCACCCCGGCGGCTAACGCGACCGCGAGGATCAGCAAACGTGTGTTCATCGCCCTTCGCCGGCTGATGAATACCAACTCGGCCAGCGATCCTGTCAGGATGAGCCGCCATATCCACAACCGGCCCCAGTCAGTCTCCGACAGCAGCGACCACACCGGCCCGCGGACCGCGCCCAAGACCGACGATTCGTAAACGACCGCCGCCTGGACCACCAGCTGGGCGACGGAGGCGACGCTTACCGCGGCAAGCGCGGCCCAGAGCAGCCGCGTTGTTGCGGCGTCCAGCGCGGAGCGCAGCTCAGATATACCCGGGGAGTCGATTGGCCTCAGCGCATGTCCGGCGACTAGCAAATGGAACGTCAGCCCGCCGAACACAACCAGAATTCCGACCAGCACGAGCCAGCGAATCAGGGGTTCGGCCGGTGATTGGAACAGCGGCTGGTCCGGCAGTGCGACCTGCGCGCTCGCGGAGATCGGCTCCCCCACCGAGAAGAAGAACGCGCCGCGGACCCGGTGCCCGTCAACGGATGAGACGTTGCTCCAGGCGACGGTGTACGTCCCGTCAGGGAGCGGGTCGAGCGAGACGGACATCACCGGCGGGTCCCGAGGATCGACGGCGCTGTCGTCCCTGTCCACCCTCGACCCCTGCGAGTCGAGGACCTGTATCCGGCTCAGGTCGTCTTCGAGCGGCTCGGTGAACCTTATCCTGACCTCATCCGGCGCGGCGATCAGCACCGAGTTCGCCGCAGGGTCGGACTCGACAAGATTCGCGTGGGCCTCCGCGGTCCGCGGGGCCAGCGCCAGCAGGGCCGCCAGCGCCGTCAGAACGGCGAGATTCAGGAGCCACGTCATTCCGGCGCTGCCGTTGGGCCGTCGATCACTCAAGAGTCTTGATGTAGGCGATGACCGCATCCACCTCGTCCTCTTTCAGCGGCACGACCGTCATAATGTCGTCAAAACCTTCGACGATCATCGAGCCGGGGTCGGTGATGGACTGCCTGAGATAGGCGTCGTCCACCTCGACCGTATCAGCGCCCTCGATCCGGACAGCGCTGCCGAACAGCCCCTGCCAGGTGGGACCCAGCATCTCCCGTCCGTCTATCGAGTGGCATGTAAGACACGCCTTGGCCTTGGCCAGTCGTCTGCCCTTGTCGATGGTGTCTGCGCCGGCCTGAGAAGCTGCGGAAGGCGTGAGGGACGTCGGGACGCCGGAGTCTCCGGCGCAGCACGCGATGACAGCCGTCACGACAAGAGATACCGCGGCCAACGGCAGAAATCGAGCTTGGCGACTCATCGGATAAGCCGGTCAACCTCAGCCAGGATCTGGTCCGGTGAAGGCCGGTCCGTGATGTCGGCGCCGACGTGACTCCAGGCGATCGTCTTGTCCGGCATCAGCACGAACGTGGCCGGAGCCGCGACGCCGTCTTGGAGAAGATTATAGACGCCGTACTCCCTGGCGACCTGCGTATTCTCATCCGACAGTATCGGGAATCCGGCGGCTAACATCTGCTTCATGCCCATGGCGTGAATTGGGTTGTCGGTACTGATCGCGGCCAGGGCGACGTTGCGCTCGGCGAATCGAGGGTACGCCTGTGCCAGCTCACCGAGCTGGTTCCTGCAAATCCCTCAGAACAGGCCCCTGTAGAACACGACCACCGCCGCATCGCGCCCGCTGACGAGCCCATCAAGCGACAGTGTCCCGCCGGACCCGGTGGGCAGGGTGAAATCGGGCGCGACTTCGCCCTGCGGAGCTTCGACAACTTGGGCCGTCGGCGCGACCGTGGGGGACGGTGCGATCTTCGGGACCGCGGCTTGGGCCGTCGGCGCGACCGTGGGGGACGGCGCGATCTTCGGGACCGCGGCTTGGGCCGTTGGCGCGACCGTGGGGGACGGCCTGCTCTCCGGGACCGCGTCCGTCGAGCAGGCCGCCAACATGCCGACGGCCAGACCTGCCAGGGCCGTCATACTGTAACCGAGGACGATTCTCCACGACGTTTTCACTTGATCGGTACTCCTTGTTCAGCCCGGATCGCGGGGCCGGCTCGATACTACTCAGTGTTCCTGCCGCGAATGGCAATCGCCACCGCGCCTGAACCGACAGCCGTCCCAATTACGCCGAGGACGACCCCGATCAACCCCAGTGTTGACGCGCTGCTCGCGCTGTCCTCGGCGCGGATCGCGGCATCCTGAGCTTGCTGGGTCGCGGTCTGACCGCCCCTGACCACGCTTTCGAGCTCCCGGCTCGACGATACCGGCTCGGGAAAGTGTATCGCAGAAGCGACCTGGACATCATCGAAGTCGCCTCCTCCTGACCTGGAATCGTAAGTCGCGTCGATAGCCTCGCCGTCGATGCTGCCGACGAACCGGAACCGGTAGTGGCCAGGAGACGTCGGGATCAGGTCTGCCGCGTAGTGGCCAGGCTCACCGAACACGGCGCGCAGGTTCATGGTCTTCGAGACTCCTGAAGCGACGTGCGTGACCTCCACCCGGAGCGTCGATTCGATGCCCTCCACCGGGACCATCTCGACCTCGTGGTCGTCATCATGGTCATCATCCTCCGAGTCCATGTCCGTGCCCGTCGAGTCGTCGTCCTCCGCGCCATGATCGTCTTCGCTGTGGTCCTCCTCCCGGGCCTTCGTCACCCGCAGGCTGACCGCGTTCCTCTCGCCCTCGTAGGCGGGCTCGTCGAGGAACCCGACAATGAACTGGTAGTCCCCCACTTGCCTCTCCTCGTGCGCCAATGCGGCGGTTGGCGCGATGATGGTAGTGACTGCCGCCGCAGCCAAGACTAAGATAATCCTTAACAAGACCAACCTCAACAAGACCAACCTCCAAAGAGTGTTGTGCGCTCCGGCGCGTCATCTTCGCACCGGGAGTCGCTTCGATTACGCCTTCCGGCGTCTCACTCTTTGGCCTCTGCCCCCGCTTTTTAGGAATGCCCGCATCGAGAGCCCCAGCACCGTCAGGAAAGCCAGCAGCACCATCAGGGTAATGATCCCGCCGATTGGACTCACCCGCCGCACCTCATAAGTGAAGGTGGCCTGCCCTGTTCCCTCCGGACCCGTGACCTCGATCTTGAACAGCCAGTACCCCTCGATGTCCAGATCCATCCGAGCCTCGTACAGGGTTGGATCGTACGAGTCCGGCCAGACATCGATAGGCCCGGACCGCGAGATCGCGTTCCCCGGCGCTTGCGGCGTGATCCTCACGTCTATGTTCGACACCCGCTCGTTGGTGATCGGGTCCGAGACCTCCATGATGAGGATCGCCTCGCCCACTACCAGCGGGTCGGGTATGGTGCCGAGTCTCAGCTCGTATGGCCCCGCGATTGCCCTTTCGGTAAGCTGGAATCCACCGCCGTGGGCGCTCACGCTCCCGATGCGATACGGCACAGCGACGGCCAGCACGGAAATGGCAAGGATCGCGAGGGCCCAGTTCAGCCACATGCTCATCAGGCCCCTCGATGAATGAGGTTCGGAGTCCGCTGGCTACAGCGCGACAGAGACCTGCAACCGGTCCCTGGGAGGTCTGTAAGGCGGTGATGCGTACACCGACCTGAGTACGGAGTCAGCCGCGGGTGGAACCGTAAACACGGTGTCCGGCTCGATGGTGAGGCGGCGGACCAGCTCCGAGTCGGACGGAATCGCTATCGCGGAAGCCGCGGAAGACACCTGAAGGTTCGGCAGGGCGGGATTGGCCCCGCCGCTCCTGTCCGACGTATGCGCGTGAAGATCGCCGTAGTCGTGCGTGTGCCCGGAGTCGGCGCCCAGGTGGGCGTGGTACGGCTGCCGCTCGGCGAAGTGGTGGTCGGCCAGCGGCCCCAACGACGGCAGAAGCACCATCACTGCCGTCAGCATCACAGGCCATACTCTGGCCAGCGCTCGATTCATAGCAGAAGAATTATAGCACCCCGGCGGGTTCCGGCCATACATGGCGATCCGGCCAACCCCGCTGAAGGCTGGACATTACCGTGGACAATGTCCAGCCGCTGTTGAGGGCAAATATGCCACGTTGGAACGTGCATTTTAAGGTCTTTGTGGACCCATCGGACCATGGCTTAGTTGATCCGCACACTCGGTTTATCGGGGGCAGCTCGAACCAATAGGACAGACGTCAACGCGCTTCCGGTCGGAACCTCGACGGCTTCCAGATCACTGGCGGCGGGTATCGTCTGACCATGCGCCTCCATGCTCTCAATCCAGTCATGCCCCGCCTCCTCTGCATTGCATAGAGCCTCGTCGACCGTGGCGCCCATCGCCACGCATCCAGGCAGGTCAGGGAACACGACGCCGTAAGCTCCTGTCTCACCGTCAATCAATGCCGGATACCTCATGACTCCTCCCAACCTGCGTCCTTCGCGATTCTGCGGGCCACTCCTGGCGACACAGTTCGATGGCGAGGCAGCACGACCGTATAGGAAATGTCCGGGTGGCGGTAGATATCGTGCCTTCCGCCATGTCGTTCCAAGTACCAGCCATCCCGCTCCAACCGTTGCCTGATTCTGCGTGTCTGCGTCTCCATCGCGTGCAGAATTGTAGCACGTCCATAACCCTGACTACGCTATAACCCAAGCTCTGATCACCGTAGAAGACGGTGTACTCAGGGCCAACACACAGGTCATGGACCAGTTCACGGTAGGGTAAGCTCGGGTACGGCAGCGCCGGAACCCAGATGGCGCGCGGGCCGGTGGTATCATGTCTGAGTCGGCCAGTGGGCCGTTGGCCGGAGGGCCACCGGATCATTGACTTTCCCCGCGGCCGCCAAGGACCGATTGTGCCGGGTCAGCTATTCACGCAATACTTTCTCACCGACGGCATACAGCAGACCGCCGAGTGGCATACATCCGCCGGTCTGCTCGGCGCGTTCGCGGAGTTCAGGAGCGCCATCTCGGAACGGCTTGACGCATTCAGACGCTACAACAACCCGAACGAGGCGGTTACCGAGCAGGATTTGGTCCGTCCGGTCCTGGAGCTGCTGGGATGGGCCGACTACCTGCCGCAGCAGGGCGCGGCCCGTAACGAGGACATCCCCGATCATCTCCTTTTCGCCGATGCTGAATCCAAAACGCGCGCGGCGGCGCGCGGCAGCTCCGACGAACGGTACGCGGACGCCCTCGTGGTGGAGGAAAGCAAGCGCTTCGGCCTGTCTCTCGACACGCGCGACCGGAGCGACAGGGTGCAGCTCAACACCCCGCACGGCCAGGTTCTCAGGTATCTATCGACCGCGGAGACCGTCTCCGATGGGCGGATTCGATGGGGAATCCTCACCAACGGAGCGGCATGGCGGCTGTACGACTGCCGCGCCCGGCCCCGCGCGAGCGGCTACTACGAGGCCGACTTCCGGGCGATGCTGGAAGAGGGCGATGACGACGGACTGAGGACGTTCTTCCTGCTGTTCCGTCGCGGGGCCTTCATCCTCGATGAAGGAGCCTCGACCACATTCCTCGAATCCGCGATCTCCGAGGGCAGGCGATACGAGGAACAGGTCGCCCAGGACCTGTCGGGGGTCGTTTTCGAGAACGTGTTTCCGAGTCTCGTCAACGCCGTCGCGATGGAGTCGGGTGCGGACCTCCCGGATGTCCGGGACGCCGCCCTGATATTCCTGTACCGGCTGCTGTTCGTTCTGTACGCCGAGGACCGCGGACTCCTGCCCGTCAACGATCCACGCTACGACGACTACGGCCTGCGAAAGCCGGTGCGCGAGGACATCGCGCGGAGGATGGCGGACCGCGACGCCTTCTCGACGAGGGCCTCCAGCTACTACGACCACCTGATGACACTGTGCGGGCTGATCGACGAGGGCGACGCCTCCATCGGCCTTCCGCCCTACAATGGCGGTCTCTTCGCCGCCGAAGCCGCTCCGCTGCTGGAGGATGTCCGGCTGTCCGACGCGACGATCGCACCCATGATCCACGATCTGAGCCACGCTGAAACGTCCGGGGGGCGGCGCTTCGTCAACTACCGCGACATGTCCGTCCAGCAGCTGGGGTCCATCTACGAGCGCCTCCTGGAGCGCGAGCCGGTCCGCGACGACAGCGGGAAGATCGTCATTCGGCCCAACTCCTACGCGCGCAAGGACAGCGGCAGCTTCTTCACGCCCCAGGAGCTTGTGGACCTGATCGTCGATCGCACCATGAAGCCGCTGGCCGAGGAGCGTCTGAAGGCGTTCGAGGACAGGTCGAACGAGCTGAAGCGCGATCACAGACCCAGGGCCGAACGGCTGGCCGACCTGCTGAAGCTGGACCCGGCCGAGGCGGCGCTCGACCTGAAGGTGCTGGACCCGGCGATGGGAAGCGGCCACTTCCTGGTGACCGCCGTCGACTTCCTGTCGGACTACATCGCCGAGCTTGTCGAGTACGTGCCCGCGGCGCCGGACTGGCTCGACGGCGAGTACGTATCGCCGCTGGTGGAGCGCGTCGCGGCGATACGGCGGGACATCCTCCGGCGGGCGCGGGAGTCGGACTGGGTAATCGACGAGGCCCAGCTTACCGACCAGGCCATCATCCGCCGGATGGTGCTCAAGCGCTGCATCTACGGGGTGGACAAGAACCCTCTGACCGTCGAGCTGGCCAAGGTGTCGCTCTGGCTGCACAGCTTCACCGTCGGCGCGCCGCTGTCGTTCCTCGACCATCACCTGCGCTGCGGCGACTCGCTGGTCGGCCTCAGCGTGATGGAGGCCACAGGGGAGCTGAATCGCCTCGGCGGGCTGTTTGCCAGCTCCGCCATAGCCGGAGCGGAAGCCGCCACTTCCGGAATGCGGCGCATCGAGGAGATGTCCGACGCCGACGTTGCCGAGGTGAGAGAGTCCGCCGACCTGTTCCGGGGCGTAGAGGATACGACGGCTGATCTCCGTGGGCTGCTCGACTTCCTGTGCGGTATGCGCTGGCTGACCGCGGGCATGAAGAAGAGAGCGCGCACGAACTTCGAGACTCCCTTGGTCGAGACCCTCGGACGCCGGCTTGACGATGCGTACAGGCTCCTGGCGCGGGGTCCGGACGCCGGTGATGACGGCCCGGCGGGCGAGGATGACGCCTCCTGGTCAGGGTTCCAAGAGTTGTGGAGCGATGCCAAGTCCGTCGCGGACCGTGAAGGCTTCCTGCACTGGGAGGTCGCGTTTCCGGGAGTGTGGCGAGGATGGCAGGACATCCGACCGCAGGGAGGATTCGACGCCGTGATCGGCAACCCGCCCTGGGACCGGATCAAGCTGCAGGAGGTGGAGTGGTTCGCAACCCGCGCTCCCGATCTGGCCCTCGCTCCGACCGCGGCCGCGCGGCGTGCCGGGATTCGTAAGCTGCGTGACGACGGCGATCCGCTCGCCAACGATTTCGACGACGCGAAGGAACGGGCGGACAGCCTGGGCCAACTGGTCCGCGGCTCCGGTCACTATCCCCTGCTGGGTGGAGGCGACATCAACCTCTACTCGCTGTTCGTTGAGCGCGCGATGGGCCTGGTCAAGCCGGATGGATTCTTCGGCCTGCTCACCCCGTCCGGTATCTACGCGGACAAGACCGCGGCGCGGTTCTTCAAGTCAGTCTCCACCGGAGGCCGTGTGTCGGGCCTGTTCGACTTCGAGAACAGGAAGATATTCTTTAAGGATGTCCACGCATCATTCAAGTTCTGCGTCCTGATCCTCGGCGGTGAGGAGCGGGAATTCGAGGAGACCGAGTGCGCGTTCTTCCTGCACGATACCGAGGCCGTCAACGACCCCGACCGCTGCTTCTCTCTGGCCCCCTCAGACTTCGACCGGGTGAACCCGAACACCGGCACCGCGCCCATCTTCCGCACGCGACGCGACGCGGAGATCACCCGGAGCATCTACGAGAGCCACCCCGTGCTGGTGGACCGATCAGATGACAAAGAGCGCCGCGCCTGGCCGGTCCGCTATAACCGCATGTTTGACATGACCAACGACTCTTACCTGTTCCGCACGGCGGCGCAGCTCGATGCCGAGGGCTTCTACCCTGTGCAGGGCAACCGCTGGAAGAAGGGCGAGGAGTTGTACGTTCCGCTGTATGAGGGCAAGATGGTGCAGGCGTTCGATCACCGTGCGGCCAGCGTGGTAGTCAATCCTGAGAACCTGAATCGGCCTGCCCAGCCACGCGAAGCCAGCCTTGAACAACACGCTGACCCGAATTGGCTGCCGAATCCTAGGTTCTGGGTTAGCGCAGATTCCTTTGATTGGCCTGATGAGCTTGAATGGACAATAGCTGTCAAGCATGTGTCCGCTTCGACAAATGTTCGTACGATTATCGTCACACTTGTGCCGCGAGCAGGTTTTGGCAACAGCGTGCCAGTTTTCTTCCCAATCAAAAAATCTGAACACGAATCGAAGCTGGGAGTTCAAGAGAATTCATATCTGCTCGCGGCAAACTTAAATGCCTTCGCCCTAGATTTTGTGGCCCGCCAGAAGCTCCAAGGACAAAATCTGAATCTATTCATCCTAGAGCAACTGCCCGTCGTCGCGCCCGACGACTACGACCGGCAATTCGGCGGCACAACCGCCCGCGATCTCGTGCGCGACCACGTGCTCCGACTCACCTACACCGCCCACGACATGAAGCCCTTCGCCCGCGACCTCGGCTACGACGGCGAACCCTTCGTCTGGAACGAAGAGGAGCGCCGCCACCTGCGCGCCCGCCTCGACGCGCTCTACTTCCACCTCTACGGACTGAGCAGGGAAGACGCGGGCTACGTCCTCGACACCTTCCCCATAGTCCGCAGAGAGGATGAGGTCGCGTTCGGCAGCTACCGGACCCGCGACATGGTCCTCGCGTACATGAACGCCCTGGCCGCTGGGGATGTGGAGATGCGGGTGGCGGTGTAGTAGAGAGACGAGGAAAATGACCTTCGCCCCACGCTTCTCCATTACCAACGGGATAACCGCGGCCCTCTCCGACATCGAGCGCGCCCGCGGCTTCCTAGAAGCGGCGACCCTCTCCGATGAGTGGACCGACTCGATGCGCTCGCAGGCGTTCCTCCTCGAAGCGCACCACACGACGCACATCGAAGGAACACGTCTTACGATCGAGGATGCCGCGGACCTTCTGGCGGGGCATGTTGTCCCGGGAGCGGACCCCGACGACGCCCGCGAGCTCCTCAACTACCGTGACGCTTTCGAGTTCGTCAGCGCCTACCTCAACGACGGCGGACCAATCACCGAGAGGCTCATCCTCGAAATACACAGGCGGTTGGTCGCCGGCGTCCACGGCGAATCCGCAGCGCCGGGAGAGTACCGGCGCGTCCAGAACTACATCATCAACTCGGCTACCGGCGAGACGATATACACGCCGCCTCCTGCCGAGGACGTGCCTTTCCTCATGCGCGAGCTGGTCGCCTGGCTGAACCGTCCAACCGACATACACCCCGTCATCGTAAGCGCCATCGCTCAGTTCCAGCTCGTTCACATCCACCCCTTTCTCGACGGCAACGGACGCACGTCCCGGCTGCTATCGACGCTGTGCCTATACCGCGCCGGCTACCACTTCAAGCGCCTATTCACCATCAGCGAGTACTACGACCGGGACCGGCTGGCCTTCTACGGAGCGCTGCAAGGCGTAAGGCGGGCAAACATGGACATGACCGGATGGGTCCAATTCTTCACCACCGGACTCGCCACTCAGCTCGCCGAAGTCAAGTGGAGAGGGGAGCTCGCGATCCGGCAGGACATCCTCAACCGACGCCACGGTTTGACAGACCGGCAGGCAAGGGCGCTAGACTACATAATGGAGCATGGCAGGCTCACCATCGCCGAATTCCAGGGCCTTTTCCCCGACACATCGCGCCGGACCCTCCAGCGTGATCTCAGGGTCCTGATCGAAAAGGGCCTGATCCACCGCCGACACAGCACGTCCCGGCTGGAATACGTTCTCGCGCATGAAGTCCCATGAGCTTGCGACAATCTTGCGACAAAACTTGCGACATCGGAGTATGGTGGCTGGAGAAGCGCAGCCACGCGACTTGAGTAAGCGGCGGCAACGGACGCACGTCCCGGCTGCTATTGACGCTGTGCCTCTACCGCCGGCTACGACTTCAAGCGCCCGCGGGGATTGAGAACCTAGACATCCGGCAGGTCGATTGGGGCCTGCAGCGCCTCCAACACCTCGTCGGCAATGTACAGGGGCGGCCACGTCCGATCATCGTGGCGCACCAGTCCGGCGGCCACCAGACGATTCAGAACTCCGCGAGCACCGGCGATGGACATGCCGAGCACCGTCGCTGCACCCCTGACGGTAATGATGGGACTCGCGAACAACCGCTCGACCAGGCGAAGCGCGCTGATAGCTGCACGCCTTTCCTCGAGAAGCTCGCGGTATCTGTCCTGTAGATCACGGATTAGCCTGATCCTTGCCAGCATGTCGTGGGACTCTCGGAGCACCCCGGTCAGGAAGTAACGCAGCCACCGCTCCCAATCACATCCGGCGCTGACCGCCATCAGCTCATCGTAGTAACTTTGGCGATCGCGCTCGAAGTACGCGCTCAAGTACAGCAGCGGTGACGACAGAACGCCGCTGGCAATCAGGAAGAGTGTGATCAGAAGTCGTCCTATCCTTCCGTTGCCGTCCTCATAGGGGTGAATGGCTTCGATCTGATAGTGCATCAGCGCGCATCGCACCAGTGGCGGCATCTCCAGAGGACCGTTGACGAACTGCTCCCAATCTTGGAAGAGGTCCCGAAGGCGGTCCGGCGGCGGAGGGATGAAGCGCGCCTCCCTGATCGAAGAACCCGGCGACGCTATCCAGACCTGCTCTCGCCGGAACTCGCCGGTCCGTCTGTTCTCCCCTCTGACTCCGGCTAATAGTTGTCCATGGATCTCGTTCACGGACCTGAACGAGATCGGCAGGCGTTTGAGTGTCCGTACACCGTGCTCAAGGGCTGCTACGTAGTTGATTACTTCACGCACGTCGCCTGAGACTCGTTCGTTGCCGGCCTCATATGAAAACACGTCAGACAGGGATGCGACGGTGCCCTCGATTCTCGACGATAGTACAGCCTCTCGTCTGATCAGCGGCTGTATTAGCAGGTGGGGATTCTGGATTGTCTCGCCCACGCCGTCAAGCGTGGCGATCGCCCGAGATGCCCTGTCCAGCAGCGACACCAGACCGGGGCTCAGGTCCAATTCTCGGGGCAGCGGGTCTGGCACAAACGCCCGTTGTCCCTCGATGGTTGGGACCAGACTGCCACACGTACTGTGAGCTAGCTGCTGCATCAGGCTGAAACTCCACTACCAGACATTCGATGCACTTGACACTTTTGGCCCAAATTGTATCAAGTGGTAGGTCGAAATGAAACTCAAGTGTCAAGTTAGGAGCGTACTTGATACTTTCGAGCCGAAAAGTGTCAGATAGATGATTGATCAGTAACTGGAGTTTCATAATACGATATGCTGTGGTCTGTGAATCGCAAAACCGCAATATACAGCGGTACAGCCGGCGCGGCACGTCGTCTGTGAGTGTCCTCCGCGGTCCGGCGCCGCGCAGCCAGACCGCAACAACCACCAGGGCAATCGCATCTTAGACCAGCACCGTGTCCAGTGGTCAGAGGCTCCCCTCCACCATTCCACACTATTCACTCTTGTTGACCTCAGCGACAGGCGAACGCTACACTTCGACGGTTCGATCCTGGCCTACCCGCCAAAGGCCCACCTGTACGACGTTGGAGCCGAAACCTGGAAGAGCAGCTCAATAGCCGCCGACTGTGGACAACCATCGTGGTTCTCCTTCTGCTGGGAGTTCCGGGCGCAACACTCCGATTCTCGGGCATTCACATCGACCCGCTCGTCGCGTCGCTCATCTACGGCCTGGGTATTGTCGCGGGGGCATTCCTGCTCTCCTGGGCCGCCGAGGTTGCTCAGCTGGACGTGTCGGCGTCGCTGGCGATCGCGGTGCTGGCCCTGATCGCTATTCTCCCCGAGTACGCCATCGAGGCGGTGCTGGCGTGGGACGCCGGATCGTCGTTCAACACCGAGACCAGAGAGGTCACGGATGAGATGTCGCGGGTGGCGGCCAACGTCACCGGGGCGAACCGGCTGCTGATCGGGCTGGGGTGGTCCGCGGTCATCCTGATCTACTGGGTGAAGCGCAAACGCATTCTGGACATGCGCGGCGAGATGGGCCTGGAAGTAACCATGCTCACCATCGCCACGCTCGTGACACTGCTGATCTTCTTCATGCACGGGGTCCACATTCTGCTGGCGGCGGGTCTGATCGGACTCTACATCGCTTACCTGTGGATCAGCTCCACCAGGGAGGTCGAGGAGCCTGATCTGATCGGCGCAGCGGCGCTGATCGGTTCGCTGCCCGTGAAGTGGCGCCGGACGATGGTCGTGTTCCTGTTCGTGTTCGCCGCCGGTGTCATCCTGATAGCGGCGGAGCCTTTCGTCCACGGCCTCGTCGAGACCGGAGATAGCTTCGGGATCGACGAGTTCATTCTGATCCAGTGGGTTGCGCCCCTGGCTTCGGAGTCGCCGGAGATCATTGTAGCGGTGCTGTTCAGCCTGAGAGCGAATCCGGTCGCCGGGCTGACGGCGTTGATCTCGTCTGAGGTCAATCAGCTCACGCTGCTGATCGGGAGCATGGTGGTGCTGTTCAGCGCGTCAGCGGGCGAGATACTCAGCTTCCCTCTCGACGACAGGCAGACCATCGAGTTCCTTCTGACGACGGCGGTCTCGATGTTCGCCATACTGCTGATCGCCAAGCGGATCATAAGCTGGCGCGCCGGGGCGATTCTGCTGGCGCTCTTCGTCGCCCACCTGTTCTATCCCAACTCCGCCATTCGGGACGTGCTGGGCAGCGCGGCGGACAGTCTGCCGGGGTTCATCGCAGACGCGGAAGTGCGCCTGATATATGCCATCCTTTACTTCGCGCTGGCCGCGCTGCTGATAGCAATGGACTGGCGCAGGGTGAAGTTCCTGTTCCGCGAGGAACCGCAGAGACTCGAATAGCGCCGATTCCAGCCTGAATCAGACCCCGACTCGGATCAGCCGCCCTCCGCGATCCACTCGGCCGCCCTCTCGGCGATCATTATGGTGGTGGCGTTCGTGTTGGCGCGGACGACGTCGGGCATCACGGACGCGTCGATCACCCGCAGTCCCTGAATGCCGTGGACTCTCAGATACTGGTCCACGACGGCCATCGGGTCCGAGGCCGGTCCCATCTTGCACGTGCCCGACGAGTGGTGCTGCGTGCCGACGTTTGCCAGCAGCCACGCATCCAGTGTGGCATCGGAGGCGAGGTCCTCATCGGTGGGGGTGATCCGTTCCTCGATCACATCGGACAGCGGCGGCTGTTGGGTGAGCTCGACGCACACCCTGACCGCGCCGCGCATCCGCTCCCGGTCCCAGGCGTCAATCAGGTAACGGTAGTCCAGATTGGGCTGAGTCCTCGGATCGGTGGATGTGAGCGTGATCCGTCCGGCGGACGCCGCTTTCTGGAGCGCGACGCTGAATCCGGTGTACGTCTCCCCTTCGGGTATTGCAACCGTCGCGGGACGGTGCTCGCTGGTGAGCAGGATCGGACTCATCTGCATGTCGTTTCGGTGCGGCGAGCCGGGCGTGGTGTAACGCATTCCGGCCTGAATGGAGGGCGAGCCTCTTGGCGGGTCTTCGACGCTGGACTTGTACAGCATGAACGCGGCGGGATGGTCTCGCAGGTTCTCGCCGACACCCGCCATGTCGCGGACGACGGAGATGCCGAGCGATTCGAGGTGCTCCACCGGGCCAACGCCGGAGAGCATCAGCAGGTGTGGAGAATTGATGGCGCCGCCCGACAGGATGATCTCGTCACCGAACACCTGGAATACGTCCCCGCCGCTCTCGGCCTCTATGCCGATGGCGCGGTCTCCGTCGAAGAGTACGCAATGGGCCAGCACGCCCGACCTGATCGTCAGGTTCAGCCGGTGGCGGGCCATCGACAGGTAGGTGAGGTTGGTGCTCATGCGAACGCCGTCCACGTTGTTCAGCGGGCGCGGCCCGACCCCCTCGGCCTCCGGGTGGTTCTGGTCGGACGACTCCGGGTATCCGGCCGCCACGCAAGTCTCCCAGAAGCGCCGCGGCACCGGCAGCATCTCATCTTTCGTGTATCGACGGACCGGTATCGGGCCTTCGCCGCCGTGGAAATCATCGGCGCCGAACGTGAGATCGGTCTCGGACTTTCTGAAGTAGGGCAGCACGTTCACGAACGACCACTCAGGCGAGCCGAGGTCGGCCCACTCGTCGTAGTCCTCGGGTATGCCTCTGAAGAAGACCTGGCCGTTGACCGAGCTGGAGCCGCCGGTCAGCTTGCCGCGCGGTAGAGGAAACGGCTCGCGGTCCGGCGTCGCCGTCGCCATGTAGCCCCAGGTCTCGGCCTCCGGCCCGTATGCCGCGTCCCATACGCTGTTTCCGAACTTGACATTGTCCGGCATGGTCTCGAAGTCCCAGTAGTCCGGCCCTGCTTCGAGCAGCAACACGGAGCGGTCCGGATTCTCCGTGATCCTGGAGGCCAGGACCGATCCCGCGGACCCGGCTCCGACAATGATGTAATCGTACTGCATGGTGATCTGCCCCTCGACGGTCTTCCAACGGGCCTGTAACGTATGGGCTAGACGATATATCTATAGCCCATACGCGTCAACCGACGCGCAGCCGCCCGACTCGGACTCGCGCCTTATCTGTTCGAGCAGCGTCTCCACCGAGTCGGTGGAGTCATCCGAGGTTGCCGACAGATCACGGGTCGGCGCGTAGGATCCAAGGACTCCGATCTCGACCAGCTCGTCGAGAGCATCAGCGCGCGACTCCATGTGCTCGGCGCGCTCATCGGCAAGCCTTAGCTCAGCCGCCACACCTGAGAACTCGTCCGATACACCTGTCAGCGCCTCAGTGACCGTCGCGCGCGCCTCGGCGGCGTCGAATCGCGCGGCGGCAGCGTCCTGATGCGCGGACCGCACGGCTATCTCACCCTTCAGTCCGTCTTCGACCGATGCAAGGGTCTGGCCCTCCCATATGACGCGCGCCAGCAGCTCATCCAGCAGCCGTATCTGGTCGAGCGCCGTCTGCCTGCGGCGAAGAACCACCCGCGCGGCATCCTCATGCCCGATCTCCACCAGGCGCCGGGCCTCGTCGAGAAGTCTCGGCGCCTCCCGCCGCGATGCGGTGACGCGGCGCTCCAGCTGCGCATGGATCGTCTGGACTCGGCTCCTGGCATCTGCGATACGGGCCAGCAGATCTTCGTGACGCTGCCGAGCCGATGTCTCGCTCTTTCGCGGGTCCGGCGCCGGCGCAAACAGCGACTTCACCAGTCTTACGAAGATAAGCCATATCCGGCGAAACATGACCGCGCCTCAGCCGTCAGCCGGTCGTCTCGCGCTGTCGTCGAGTCGCCGTCGCCTCTGAGTCCGCCAGAAGTAGGCTCCGAGGATGCCGACGGCCGCCAGCGTGATCAGCCTGGCAATCAGCGTCTCAACCGCCGCGAGGCTGGTCAGAATGCTCGGATCGCTCAGGACCGAAGTACAGGCATAGATGGCCATCACACAGGCCGTAAACGAAATACTGATCCGAGGCCGCATGATGAACGCGAACGCTACCAGTACCGGGTAGTACAGCACGAACAGGCCACTGCCCAGCGACGCGTTTGCGGGCCACAGCGCAATGAGCCCCGTAATCAGCGCTATGTCGATGGCTGCCGCGGCCGCGATCAGCGTGCCGTTCGCCGGCTGCCCGGCGAGGCAGCGTCCATGAAGGTAAAAGTTCACTACTATCAGGCAGACGACCGGCAGAATACCGGAGATGAGCTTCGACGTATCCATGGAAGTCCACAAAATCATCAACACGGCGGCGGCGATTACGAACCACCGTGCCCAGCTGGCTACGACTTGCCCGAAGTAGATGTCTTCCGCGGCCGCCCGTTCACTGGTGCGATGTCCAAACATTTGTCCTCTCCTTTCGATGTCCCGACTCTCGCTCATGCGGGACCGGTCTGATATCCGGCCCTGTCGGCTAGAGTGTCTCTCCCGCCTCACGGCGTCGCTTCCGCTCGATGGTCCTGTAGAGGACCCCACACGTAACCACCGCGGCCATCATGATGACCCTGGCGGCCAGCGCCGCGCCGTTGTCGCCTCCCAGGTCTGCCGCCACGATCAAGCCGTACACACCGACGGCTCCCAATGCCAACACAAGGCTGGCGCTCAGCCGGAAAGCGACCGCGATCGCAAACAGGGCCGGGAAGTAGAACACGTACAGGCCCGAGACCGCGCCTCCGGAGACAGCGACTATAACCGTGATCGCCACAATATCGACCGCACTGGCAAAATAGGCGACCCATTGCAATGGCTGCTGCTGTTTGAGCAGCTGGACGTGGAGGAAGAAGTTGGCGACCGCGAGCGTCAGAATCAGCCCGATCTCGACCTTCAGCTCGCCCAGCTCATCCGGATTCCAGAGCGCCAGCAGAAGACCGGAGACGACCAGAATCCACCTGGCGGCCACCAGTATCTTCTGACCGTCCATCACCTCTTCGGCGCCGTTCAGCCAGCCCGTGATCAAGCTCCCCAACCCGTGGGTCTCACGGGTCGATTCCGCCCGATCCCGGAAATCCTGACCGGGATCACATGAGACGCAGACCCCGGATGGTGACTCCAATCGACTGCCGCACGTCGTGCAGTAGAAATGTTCCCTGTTCGGCTGACTCAGGGCCGCTTCCGGCATACTCATCATGCCCTCCCTTATCGTAGCTCCACCTTCCACGGTGACCTCCTTTCTGACTGCCGACGCGCCTGTTGGTCCCGCCGGCAGATCGCTGATTCCTGTTTCGACTTCCGGCGCCGGCGGCTGAATCCACCGGCGCTTCAACGGGTCAGGCATCTGAAGACAGACCTCCCCGTCAGAATCACGTCCGCACCATGCCATCGCCTGAACAGCGCCAACAGGTTCACTCGTACCGAATTACTGAGGTACGTCCGAACCTTGACGCCGCTGTCGTCTGCTATACACTTCAGATCAGGCAGTTATCAGAGCGTTGAGGCCAGGTACGTTGACCGCGTCAGTTGACACAGGAGCAGTGTCCGGTTGGGCACTCAATCGGACTGGTTCCGATGACCTTCGGCACAGTCTGCGCATTTCGGTCTGGGTGCGCTGGTTTGTCGTGATAGCTTGGTTCGTGCAGTCCAACTATCGAGCCGACTTTTCCCATGACGACTACATTCCGAACACGCTGTTGGCCGCGTCGCTGCTGGCGCTGAACGGCTACCTTCACTACCGGGTCCGGTCAGGCCGGACGGTGACCTGGCACTGGGCGCTCGCCATCAGCGCGATGGACGTAATAACGATTACGACGGGCCTCGTGATCTCAGGAGGGTTCCAGAACGCCTTCTACGTGCTGTACTACCCTGCTCTGGCAACGTTCGCGGTGGTGTTCGCGTCGTTCAGGGTCAGCTTCGCTTGGGTCACTATGGTCGCCGCCGTGTACGCCGCGTTGAGCCTGACCCTGCACCCGGGCGTTGACTTCGAGGACAGATTGGAGAAGGTGCTGTTCATCAGGATCGTGACCATGTACGCCGTCGTCGCGGCGGTCAACCTGATCTCCCGGCTGGAGCGGATCAGAAGGAGAGAAGCCGTGGAACGAGAACGGGAGCTCCAGCGGGAGCGAATCGAGCTCTCACAGACCATTCATGACACGATCGCGCAGTCCGCATACATGATCGGTCTGGGCGTCGAGACCGCGATAGAGATGGCGGACGATTCGGACCGGGAGCTGATCGCCAAGCTCGAAGCGACGCACTCTCTGTCGAAGTCCACCATGTGGGAGCTCAGGCATCCCATCGACGCCGGGCCGATCTTCGAGGGCCGGGAGTTGAGCAGAGTGCTGCGGTCGCACGCTTCCACGTTCACCACGATCACGTCGATCCCCACCGAGCTGGTCCAGACGGGAGCGGAGCCGCGGCTTCCCACCGCCACCAGGAGACTGCTGTTCTCCATAGCTCACAACGCGATGACGAACGCGTTTCGTCACTCGAACGCCACCAAAGTCACCATCTCGCTGAGCTTCGAGGATGAGAGGCTCCGAATGTCGGTATCCGACGACGGAATCGGCCTCCCCGACGACTACGAGAACCGCGGTCACGGCTTCAGGAACATGAGAACGGACGCGGAGCGAATGGACGGGACACTCGAGGCGGCTCCGGGCGAGTACGGACGCGGCACAGCAGTAATCTGCACGATCCCGTATCATCCAGCACAAGGAGGTCGGTAACTTGGCGCAAACTAAGCAGCCCAGGGTAATGCTCGTTGACGATCATGAGATAATGAGGGACGGCCTACGTGAAGTTCTCCAACGCTCCGGGGACTTCGAGGTAGTGGGGCAGGCCGGAGATGGCGCGGCCGCGGTCAGGGTCGCACAGCAGCTGAGGCCGGACATTATCATAATGGATGTGATGATGCCGTTGAAGAACGGAATCGACGCATGTCGGGAGATCACCGAGATGCTGCCGGATACGAGAGTGCTGATTCTGACGGCCTCTGCGGAGGAGGATGCCGTGATGGAGGCGGTCGCCGCTGGCGCCCGCGGCTACCTTCAGAAGTACTCGGGCAAGGAGAAACTCCTCGTCACCGTCCGGGACGTGGCCGATGGGGAGTACCGGATACCGGGCGACGTAATAAGAAGCGTGTTCGCCGGAATTCGCGCCGCCGCCGAACAGAAGAAGACCCAGGAGCTGGGCAGGCTCACACAGCGGGACCAAGAGATACTCACGCTGTTCGCGCAGGGGCTGTCGTACGCACAGATCGCGCAGGCCAGAAACAACCAGCCGTTGACTATCAGGAACGCGATTTATGGCATTCAGGACAAGCTCGGAATCGAGACCAAGCAGGAGCTGGTAGTCTGGGCGGTGCGAAACGGCCTGTTGGACGACTACCAGATCGGACTCGGCTCATGAAGCTTGGCAACCCAATTCCGGTCGCCGCCGGCGTGTTTCAGATCCGGGCAATCGGCTCCAGGGTCACGGTCCTGGTCGAGGATGATGAGGTGCTGCTGGTCGATACCGGAATGAAGGGGAGCTCCGGCATGATCGTCGCCGGTCTTCGGGCGATCGGTCTATCCGCCGACATGATAAGAACAGTGGTCGTCAGCCACCATCACCCCGACCACGTGGGGGCCCTCAGCGAGCTGGTGGACGGCAGAGACATCGTCGTCGCGGCGCACCGGCTGGAGGCCGGAATCCTTCGGGGGACAGAACTTCCACCCAACCCGATTCAGAACAGAATGATGGCGCGGCTCACCCAGCCGGTGATCGACAGAATGAACGGGACGCCGGTCGCGGTTGACATCGAGCTGGAAGACGGCGACGCCGTGCCGTTCGCCTCTCCCGCGCTGGTCGTCCACCTCCCCGGACACACCGCGGGCAGCATCGCGCTGTTCATGCCCGACAAGAGACTGGTGATTGTCGGGGACACGCTTCAGTACAAATTCGCTCTAAAGCTCAGCCCGCCCGACGCGAACGTCACACAACATCCACAGCAGGCGATGGAGTCGTTAAATAAGCTGCTGGACCTGGATTTCGATACAATCTGCTTCAGCCACTTTCCCCCGATGCGCGGAGGCGCGCACGCCGCGCTTAGGAGGATGATCGAGCAGCATTCGGGGTGACGGGAGCCACGCCACTTCCCGGAAGTCAAATCCACACCGCGCCCGAGACTCCAATGTCATGGCTCTATCCGCAGATCGAGTAGGAGGTAACAATGACACCGTCGTCGCCGGCCAGCACATCAGTAGGGAGAACTGTCGTCGAGTTCCTACAGCGAAAGGTCGCCACGCACGGTCCCCGGGACGCGCTCGTCTTCAAGCCCGGCTTCAGATACCAGCGCTGGTCATATGACCGGCTCTGGCGCGAGTCCGGACAGGTCGCGACCCTTCTCCAGCGCCGGGGACTTGCCAAGGGGGACCAGGTCATCCTCTGGGGGCCCAACTCGCCGCAGTGGGTGCTCATCTTCTTCGGATGTCTGAGGGCCGGCGTGGTGGTTGTTCCGCTCGACCTCCGCAGCGCGCCCGACTACGTCGAGCGCGTCATCTCCAGGATAGACCCGAAGCTGGCGTTCACGTCGCGCTACACCCCCAAGGAAGACGTGGAGATGGGTCTGCCCGAGATAGCGTTCGAGGAGTTGGAGGGAGCCATTCATAGGCTGCCGGAGCCGTCGGCCCAGGAGATCGAGCCGGACGACCTCGCCGAGATCATGTTCACGTCCGGCACGACGGGCGACCCCAAAGGGGTCATGCTCACCCATCGGAATCTGACCGCCAACATCGAAGGCATCTCGCAGTACATCACCTGCGACACGTCCAGCCGCCTCCTGTCCATACTGCCCCTGAGCCACATGTACGAGCAGATGGGCGGTCTGTTCACCGTGCTGCACTTCGGGGCGAGCGTCACGTACCCCACCAGCCGACAGCCGACGGTGCTGGCTCGCACGATGCGTGAGCGGAGAATCACGATCATGCTCCTTGTTCCCCAGGGGCTGGAGCTTCTGATGAACGGAATCGAACGCGAGGTGAGACGCCAGGGAAAGGGGGCGCTGTGGGCCAAGCTGCTGAAGATCGCCGAGAGCACGCCCTTCCCGCTCAGACGACGCCTGTTCAGGCGTGTCCACAAGCAGTTCGGAGGAAAGCTGGACTTCATCGTTTCAGGAGGCGCCGCGCTCGACCCGGAGCTCGGCAAGAAGTGGGAGCTGCTCGGAGTCAAGATCGTACAGGGCTACGGGGCGACAGAGGCGTCCCCGGTAATCAGCAACCACACGATACGGGAGCGTCGGCCCGACTCGGTGGGTCATCCCCTGCCGAACGTCGAGGTCAAAATCAGTGAAGAGGGGGAGATTCTAGTCCGCGGGGACAGCATCTCACCCGGATATTGGAACGCCCCGGAACAGACGGCCGCGGCGTTCGACGGCGACTGGTACAAGACGGGCGACCTGGGTTACTTCGACGACGACGGCTACCTGCACATCCGGGGACGGATGAAGGACATGATCGTCCTCCCCAGCGGACAGAACGTCTATCCGGATGATATTCAGGCGGTGCTGAACAGGCATCCCGATGTCACCGATTCGGCAGTGGTCGGACTGCCGAGGGACAGCTCGATCGAGGTACACGCAGCCCTGATTCTGGGTGGCGGTGACAACGCCGAGGGGGTCGTCGCCTGGGCCAACGCTCAACTGGCGGAGCAGCAGAGAGTCAGAGGCTTCACGGTCTGGCCGGACGAAGACTTTCCGCGCACGCACACCCTGAAAATCAGAAAGCCGCTGCTGATGGATGTGCTTCAGGGCAATACCGACGTCGAGAGGCCCACGGCCGGCGCATCGACGAGCGGCAGTCGGGACGGGGCGCGGAGCCTGTTGGACATCATCGCTGAGGTATCGGTGCTGGACGTCTCGGAGGTCACGCCGGACCTGACGCTCGGCGACGACCTCAATCTCGATTCACTCGGCAGGATCGAGCTGCTGTCGGCGATCGAGGCCGATCTCGGAGTTTACCTCGACGAGAGCCAGATCGGCCCGGATACCACCGTCAGGCGGCTGGGCGCCATCCTCGAAGAGGGGGCGAACAACCCGCCGCTCACGAGCTTCCCGAACTGGGGAATGGACTGGTGGTGTCGCATGGCTCGGGGGTTCCTACAACGGCTGCTGATTTTCCCGGTCCTGAGACTGTCATACGGCCTGAAGGTGACCGGACACGAGAACCTGAGAGGCATCAGCGGCCCTGTCCTCTTCGCGTCGAATCACAGCCTGGGCCTGGACAACCCACTTATCATCAAGGCGGTCCCTCTCGCATGGCGTAGAAGGCTGGCGATCGCCGGCGCCGCCAAGCTGTGGAGGAACCCGATCTACTGGGTAATCAACCCGCTTCTGGGCAACGGTTTCCCCATCGCGCAGGAGGGCGCGGTCAGGCCCAGCCTGGAGAACATGGGCAAGATCCTGGACAACGGCTGGTCAGTGCTCATCTACCCGGAGGGAGAACTCACAGTCGGGGGCCCGATCAAGTCATTTATGAACGGAACAGGCCTGGTCGCCGTCGAAGGGCGGCTGACGGTCGTTCCCATGAAACTCCACATCCACCGATTCGGCGCTCCGGCGCGCTTCCCGGTTCTGAAACGAGGCTCGGTGGAGGTCCGGTTTGGCGAGCCTATCAACTTCCTGCCCGCGACGGACTACCAGGAAGCGACCAGCGTGGTCGAAGACGCGGTCCGATCGTTATGAGCTGCGGGACAGGCGACCGCCTCACCCAGCCACTGGCGCCAACCCAATCTCCGCCCGCGCCTCCTCGGTCGTCATGATCCCCTCGGAGACGACCTCTGCCCCTTGTCGGTGTTGGTACGGTGTTGGTACGGTGTTGATTTGGTGTAACGGTGCCTCTAGCCGAACAGCTCCGTGAGCCACGCAACGAATTTCCTACAGAGAGCGCCTTCGACCTCCAGGTCCCGCGCACCGACAGCCAACCCCATCTGCCTTGGGTCCTCTCTGGCCGCCAACCAGGCGTGGAGTTTGGCGCGTGGTGTTTTGCCAACAGCGAACTTCCGGTCCGACGCCGGAATATCGTCGATGTAGGATTCGGACCGCGGCCACACCGGGTCCCCGTCGGGGATCATCTGGACCACGAAGTCCTCGAGTTCGCCAGGTAAGATGTTGTTCGGCATCAACCAGATGCCGACTCTTGGCATTTCGTCAGTGCCGACGATGATTGTGCCGTCTGGATTGGGCGCTGCCGAAGCGTGGATATCCAGGCTCCGAAGTTGGTGCGCTACCGCATCCCAGTGTGCCGACGGGTTGTCGTCTGCATCCACCATAATACCGACGGCTTGACGGTCCGGGGCGCGGACTTCACTCCGAATGGAGGCGAGGACTTCGTCAACCCCCATTTTATCCACGATGGCGAAGGAGGCAGTCGTCTGTTCACGATCCAAGATGTTGTAAACAACATGGCGATCATTCTGCCCTTCCACGATCAGGACCTGATTCCGCGAGTTCGGGGCTGGCCGATTCACTGATTACCTCACTTCGATGCCCTGCCGAGCGATGACGTCGAGATCGTCCTCCGGATATTCGACGGCGCGGATTCCGCCAGGCCTTCTCTCGAGGCGAACGAGGGCGCCATCCACCTCCTCGATCTCCGTTGCCGCCATCGCGTAACTCGCCACGCAGTCCCAGCTATGAGTTGTCGCAAGGACCTGGACGTTGTTCTCATGCGCTGTCTTCAGCACCATCTTCCAGAAGTCTCTCTGCACGGAGTGGTGAATGCCGTTCTCCGCTTCGTCTATCAGCAGGAAGCCGTCCCGGCTGTTGGCAAGCGCCAAGGCGACACCGAACAGGCGCATTGCTCCGTCCCCAAGACTCCTGAGCGGGACCGGGCGGTCAGAAGCTTTGGTCTTTACAACTGGCCGGCGCCCGGAAGCCCCTCTGGTATCGTCTCCGACCACGGCTACCCGTTCGACTTTGTCACCAAAGATCAAGTTCAGTGCGTCCACCACCGTGTTCTCATCATCGGTCAGGGCCACTTCATCCCACAGTCGCGCGATTTTCCGGTTTCTTATCACACCCGGCCCAACCCGCTGGCGCTCGATCGTGGATGGTAAGGACGGGTTCGCACGATAACCCACAGCGCCCTTCCGGTTCCGGCGGTTCCCCACATAGTAGGCAATGGTCGTCCCGCAGTAATCAACGTGGAGGGCGAGATTACCATGACCCTCAGAGAGATACCCTACCACCGATGGATCCGATCCCTCCCGGTCAAGGCGGATTTGCAGTGGATTCTTGGCTGGACCTATCGAGATTTCACCGAGCGGTGAAGTCTGCCTGCCATGAAAGATGGCATCCCAGTTCGGCAGCTCGACCCTGCTGCCGTCCTCGTCTATTATCTCGAAGACCTCGTCATGGCGACGCAGAATCGATTCGATAACGATCCAGCTGCCCCTGGCAGCATAGACCCTGACCGCATCCAGCAACGTGGTCTTGCCGGTCCCGTTCTTCCCGGCGAGCAGCGTCACGCGGCCCAGGCGAGAGATCGACAACTGTTCTATTCCCCTAAACCCCCTGATCGTCAGATCAGGAAGATGGAGGTCTTTGCTATCGGATAGCCCTGTGGACATAACTCTGCTCCCTCCATCCGGTATCCCGCGCGGGACCGGCAATCCCTGCCCAACCGCATGATCCCATTGTAATCTACTCACCCACCACGCGCCGACTTCACTGACCACCGGGCGCCAGCCCAATCTCCGCCCGCGCCTCCTCGGTCGTCATGATCCCCTCGGAGACGTATATCTGGATGCGCTTGGCGCGTTCGGACTCCGACTCGCGGAGGCCCTCGATCTGTGTCGTGTCGAACTCCGCTGTCAGCGACCGGTCTCCGAACATCGGGAGCAGCTGTTCGCGCAGCGTATCCTCGAAGAATCGGAGCTCCGGGACTATGCACGTCTCCCAGAACATACGGCGCGCCGTCTCGATGTTGGAGTACGTCGCGCGCTCCAGGTCGTGCAGCAGCGGCTTCGGGACGTTGAACGCCCGCGCCACGTCCTCGACCGTCCACCGAAGCGCGTTCAGGTACTCCATGTCCTTCGGCGAGAAGCCGACCTGGGACGGTCGCATCCCCGCGCCGAGGACCAGCGGACGCCGCCGGTTCTTCGGACCGCGCATCCGCGATTCGAGCCGGTCGTAGAAGTCCAGGAAATCCCGTTCGGTGTGCCTTTCGGACGTCTCGATGACCATGCCCGGACTGGAGTCGTTGGCGAGGCCGTGTATGTTGCCGTGGAGCGCGTCGCGGCCCAGCTCGAGCGACAGGCGCACCGGCGCGATCGGCGACATACCCGCGTACTCGTCCAGCGGATTGAAGTAGCGCAGCCGCACCACCTCGTCCGGCGTGAACGCCAGCGACTGGCCCGACAACCCGGTGTAAACGTAGCCCCGGATGTACTCCTCCGGGTCGGACACCACCCTCACCCGATCGGGACGCAGCGGCCACAGCTCGAACGGCTGACCGGAATCGGCCCGCTCCACGGCCCAGTAGGCGACGCCCCACAGGTTCAGGTACGTCTCGGTCGCGCGCCACAGGTCTCCGCCGGTCCAGTGCGGGTTGACCCTGTCCAGCAGCTCCTGTGCCGGATGGTCCGGTCCGACCCACGACCTGCGGGACTCGCCGTGAAGGAAGCTCTCCGAGTAAACCCTCAGCCGGGGCCTTGCGACCGCGTCGGCGCGCAGCCTGACCGCCGCATACACCGGTACCGACGTCGTGTAGTAGCTGGCATAGTGGTCCGGCGCCCAGTCGTCGCCGCCGAACGCGGCTCCGAGTCCGAGTCGCAGACCCCCACGGTCGGACACCGGCTCGACCGCCGGGTTCGCGCGACCACCGAAGCGGGGAAATGTGAATTTGGAGTTGAGAATTGTGAATGGCGTCAATGGGATCTTCATGTCGAGCACCTCTGAGTGGTGGTGATGAGTTAAACAGGTCCCCTCTTCCCCGACGGGAGAGGGCTAGAGTCTGCCCCGGCGGATGCCGGGGGTGAGGATGAGCCATCCGGCCATTAGCGAACGTCCCCTGCGTGAGGCTGGAATCGACGATGCAGGCTCTGAAGCTCCGACAGGGGGATTACGGCGACGTGGCGGCGACCGTGGCGCCGATCGGTGATGACGAGCTTGCCGTCACGCAGCTCGGCCATCTTCTCGCGTCCGCAGTCGTCGCAGTAGAGTGAGTGTTTCATCAGGCATACCTCTCGGAATTTGGAATCAGGTGTTGTGAGTGAATTGAAGTGCCCCAACCGGCGTCTAGCCTTACCAGAGCATGGGGCTGGACGGACGGACGATCAGCTGGCTGATCGCCCACACCAGCGCGTCAGTCCTGTCGGGGGACGTCTTCGAGCCGGGCTCCCAGGTACACATCTGGTCTTCGAGCTTGGGAAACGAGCCAACGTGATGCACGCGGCCCTGTTCGTAGAGCGCGGCTACAGGCTCCGCCCGCGCGTACTTGCCGCGGGATGCGCTGACCCTCTGGAACGGGAGGTTGTGGCCCTCGGGCGCGGTCCGCAGCGTTAGCTCGACGAGGTCGCCCCCGTTGTTCGCCTCGGCGATGATCCGGTCCGCGCGGTACTGGTCGAACAGGACGCTGACGCGGCTGGCCCAGCCGGCCGGCGAGTGCCGTCCCGAAGCGTCCGCCAGCACGTAGCAGTGCCCGTTCTCGTCGCAGCCGGCGACCACGATTCCGGTCTCGTCGCTGTTGGGCCGGGACGTCATCGCCGGGTCGATCGCCACGTACACCCGCGCGAGGTCCGGGGCCTCCGTGACCCTGGCGGCGTCTATCCAGTCACGACGCCACAGCGCGCCGTCGACCTCTTCCAGAAGCTCCGCGTGTATCTCCTGCCGACCCGTCCGCGTGCCCTCGTACCGCCGCCGGATGTTCTCCAGGAACGTGCCCGCCAGGATACTCCGGTTATCGTAGCTCGACCCGCGAGTCACCCGGACGTCACCCCGGTCCAGCAGCTCGCGCAGCACCTGAAGTGGCTTCGGCGTCGTTGTCACCACGCACCTCGGATTGTCTCCGAGGCGGAGCGCCAACGTCAGATTGTCCCAGGTCTCGCGCGGGTACTCCCACGCGGCGAGCTCGTCGCACCACGCGGAGTCGAACTGCGGCCCGCGCAACTGGTCCGGCTCGTGGCTGGAGAACGCAAGCGCTATCGCGCCGTTCTTCCACGTCAGGCGTCGCTTGGACGTCTCGTACTTGGGCAGGTCCCATGACGGACAAACCTTGATGAGCCCGGAATCGCCCTCGATCATGACGTCGCGCGCGTCTGCCGGCGTCCGCGCCACCAGCGCGATCCGGCCCGCCCGGCCCGACGCGACCCGGTCGCGCACCCACTCGGCGCCGGATCGGGTCTTCCCGAATCCTCGCCCGGCCAGCAGCAGCCACACGGCCCATCGACCCGGAGGCGCAAGCTGATTCGATCGCGCCCACCGCGCCCAGTCGTGGAGAGCAATGCTCTCCGGCTTTTCTGCGTGGTCGCCCCTGAGCGCCTCGGCGGCATCGATACGCCACTCATCGGGTATGCTGAGAAGGGCTGAGGATGCCCGTCCGTCTGTCTGATTAGCAGTCATAGGTCAGCCTTGTGTTGCAGGTGTGTAAACATCGCGCCGCAGGCGTTCAGGAGGATGAGCTCCTGGAACGAAACGGCCCGGTGCGCTGTGCCATTCGAGCGATCGGCCCGGTGGAATTGTTGGTGGGATTTACCGTCGTTCATGCAGCTCTCTAATCGTACTAATGTTCTGATATTGTTCATAATAGCACAATCTAAGAGTTGCGTAAAGAGAAACATACCGCCAGGGGATGCGGGCGTCTCGACCGCATCCGTGTACCCTCAGCGATGGCTTGAACTCGACCGTGCCGGACTCGCTGCGGCGATGATGTGGTCGGTGTCGCGGTCTTCGGGCCGACTTGAAGTCGAAGCCTGCCCATATTGGCGCCCGTCCATATAGACGCCGGTATTGGCGGCAATAATCACCACGGCGCCAAAGAGAAGCAGGAGTATATCCACGTCGCCCACCAGGGACAGCGCGAACAGCCAGCCCAGTGACAGGAGCGGCGTGAAGTACATCAGCACGTTGATGCCGAGGTTGTCGGCTATCAGGTTCGCCTTGCGCCACAGGATACCGGGAAACGTGCCCAGCAGAGGACCGAATGCCAGACCGAATGCCAGTGCGCCGGTATTCTTATGAAAATGGCCCGATCAACGCCACCCAACCGTCATTCCCGCGCACGCGGGAATCCAGGTCTGGGAGCGGTCACGAACATTGCAAAACCACCTGGACACGGTACTAGCTTACGATCAAACCTCGCCGACGCTGGCCATCGACCTCTCCCTACTCCGTAGAGCCGAACACCGGTATCGCGGTGGCGTGACTACGGCCGCTCACCCCACGCTCGCGCAGATCCCTCACCCTGTCCGCCAGACTCTCGACGCGAGCGAGTACCTCGTCGAGCGTGCCGGACAGGTCTAGCGCAGCGATCTCCAGACGCTTGCCGGCGCGCCTGACCTCGTGGACCACCGGCTTGGCCTCGCCCTGAGCGTAGATAAGCAGTCCGCCCGGCAGATCGAGCGCGGTGACGTATGCCAGCAGCTGATACAGGTCGGCGTTGGGCACGCTCTCGCCAGTGACTTTTTTGTACTTCGCATCCCCCACGAACGTACAGGTTTGGCCGTCCCACCAAGAGAGGTCAGGATAGAGATGCACCTTGCGCGCCTCATCCAAGGTAACGCCGCGAACGCTGCGGTCCGAGCGGAACGTGCGCTCAGAGACTCCCAGCGCCTCGCGGAGCGCCGTCGTTACGAACTCCTGAAAGACAACACTCATGTTCATCAGGAACCCGTGCGCCCGGACTTCTCCTCGGCTGATACCGAAGGCCGGCGCAGCCTGCACCATCCGCTCAGGACGGGGTATGGAGGCGCGTTTGCGCTCCGGCGACTCGGTGGAGGGCCTTCTGCCGGGCCTGCCCTGGGAGCTGACGTGCTCCAGCGAGAAGAAGCTGCTGCCGATCACCCACGAGGTTTTGCACCAGAGGCGACGGTCCCGTCGTTCCAGGGCGGCCCTGGACTCCACGGCGACGTAGCAGTCACGAAGGTTCCGCTCCTCGCAGAACCTCGTCGTCAGCCTCTCCTCCCACACGCTGGGAACCAGGATCAGGACGGTGTCGGGGCGATGGCTGTAGTCGTATTCGGCTATGGCTCTCAGCCGGTCGTAGAGGGACCTCCGCCGCAGGGCCAGGCCCTGGCGCACCACGCCGAAGTCTCGGCCGTCGTGGAGGGTGACGATGGCGTCGAATCGGCCCCTGCGGTGGAACTCCACCCGGGACCGGAGCCCGTCGATGCCGGGGGACAGTGAGGCGGCTAGTCGGTAGATCAAGGCCACGGCGTCCATCCGGCGGATGAGCAGCGTGAGCCACTCCCTGGACATCGGGTAGGCCTGCACGAAGTCCGAGGACGTGTTGAAGCCGATGCCACTGGCCGTCAGGTAGTACCTCCGGCTCGACGGCAGATGTACAGTGCCGTGACTCGCCCGCCCGGCGATGCCGTCGGCCAGCAGGTCGGTCAGGACGCGGTGGACGGTCGAGTGCGGCTCGCCCAGGATGAGCGCCAGTTCCACCGAGTCGATGAACGGCATACGGGCAAGGCAGTGGAGTAGTTGTCGGTCGGAGAAAGCCATGTGTCGAGCGTAGCAGAAGTAGGCGCGGGGATTGCAGATGCACCATTGTTGACCCTCACAGAAGGCCCCGGTAAGATACCGTTGGTTAACTAGGGAACCTCTGAACAATTGGGAGTAAGTCTGATTGATCGGAGTGTAGCGGTCTGGAGGTATCGTCCAGCACTCATGGGGAAGGGTTTGGCACTCTGAGTGAAGATCAATCGTGGTTATTATGGCCTTGAACCGGCCCAGTTTGCGGTTCTCGGAGCGCTCTGGACGCTCCGCTCCCCACCCTATCCTGCCATGTAGCGCTCGGCTCTGATCAGGTTGGTCAATCCCAGCAGCACAGCCAGGCGTTGCGTGTTCTTTCCAAGCCCACGATAGCGTACCTTCGCGTAGCCAAAGTGCCGCTTCACGTACAGGAATGGATGCTCCACCTTCGCTCTCACCGATGCTCGGCGCTTCTCCACCAGCGCCTCCTCGCTTCCCACCGCCAACTGCCGACGCTTGCCTGGCTTCATCGCCATCTGCCAATCCACCCGCCGCTCACGATGCTCGGCGCGCTTGCCAACACCCTGATACCCAGAGTCACCCCACACTCGCGTTTCTCCACCGTGCAGCAGCCGATGCGCTTCGGTCACGTCATGCACGTTCGCCGATGTCGTCGATACGCTGTGTACCATGCCCGTCTGAGAATCCACGCCAATATGCACCTTCATCCCAAAGTACCACTGGTTGCCCTTCTTGGTCTGGTGCATCTCGGGGTCTCGCTCACCGGCCCGATTCTTCGTCGAAGACGGCGCCTCTATTATGCTCGCATCCACTATTGTCCCCTCCCGAAGACGCAGTCCACGCGACGCCAGATGATCGTTGATCTCCTCGAACAGACCCTCACCGAGGTCGTGGGTGTCCAAGAGATGTCGGAAGTTCAGGATCGTCGTCTCGTCCGGCAGCGGTCCGCACAGTCTCACGCCCACGAATCGTCTGACCGACTCGATCTCGTAGAGCATGTCCTCCATCGCGGGGTCACTGAGATTGTAGAACAGCTGCACGCAGTGAATCCGCACCATCACCGACAGATCATAGGGACGACGCCCTCTGCCCGGCTTCGGATAGAACGGTCGGATACGGTCCTCGATCCGCTCCCACGGAATCAGACCGTCCATGCGTTCGAGAAATCTCTCCCGGCGGGTCTTCCGCTTCTTGTCGTCGTATTCGAGGTCCGCAAATGTTCTCTGATCCACCAACTCTCACTCCAACGCCGTCAGGGTTTACCGACGCACACTACTATGCCACAATCCCAGGGACTTATTCAGAGCATTCCTAGAGCGTTGGGACGCCCAGAGGGAATAGCGGAGAATGCTGAGAAGATTCTTTAGCATCACCATCGCCGCCAGCATAGTTGCAGTCGTGGTAGGTGCTGGATGGATAGCCTATGGCGAAGTCAGCAAATCAGAGGCTGCGCACGCCGACGCAAGTCTTTCTATGGTGAATCATCAAACGGGCCGGATGAGTGAATCCCTCAACCGTGCTGGAACTTTCATTAGCGCGGAAATCGGCGCAGACGTTGGACAGATAACTGATCTGTCTACTCTGCTCGACGAGTGGCCCCCGAGATACCAGCAGGCGCAGACTGCGTACCTTAAGTTTGATGCCGCAATCGGCACTGCCGAAAGTAGCGCAGATGCTTACTTCGCGGCGCAAAGGGCATTGACCGAAGGATTCCATAGCGAAGTATCTCGTGCACGAGCACGGACGGATGATGATGCAGAGTTTGCACAATACGAACAGTGGCGGGAGCGGGCTCGTGGAGTTCAAGGGGAAGCTTTGGAGATTATGCACCGTCTCAGCGATATGGATACTACCCTGCAAAAGCTGAAACTGCGGTCAGAGTTTTCGTTCGATGCAAGTGGGTTCAGCGAAGTTCCTTCCGACATCCTGGCGCTGGAGGAGGAGTTGGCTCAATTTCGGATTGCGTCGGATAATATCCGTGAGATCATTGCCTCGCCGTTTGATACGAACAGATGAATCAAATGTCATTGCCATGGCCTAGTCTCCGCGAGCTTGCCACCTTTACTATGCGTCTCGTAGCTTTTGCAGCTACGCTGGCGATTATGGGAGCGTTTTTCTTGCCTTGGGCAAGGCTTGATGGGATGAGTGAAGCTAGCAGTGGTGCTGAATTAGTGGCACTCGTCGTGTCTCCGACTGTCAACTACCTTTTCGCGGTTTCGACGCTTCAAGCTGTAGTGCTTGTAGGATGTCCCGCTCTCTTGATTCTATCGGCTACTATGGTCATGGCGAAGTATGCGCGGCGCAAGACTGCCCCGTTCGCCATATGTCTGGTCTTCGCATCGTCGGTATCAGTTATCTACGGCGCGCCGGACCTCACTGCAAGTAACGAGGTGGGAGCCTATGTTGGTCTTTCGCTGACCGTGGTGTTATCGGCGGTCTTGCTCATCCATCAGGCTCTCATCAAACTAAGGGAGAATCTGTACCATCGACGCAGACTGCCAACTGTGTACCAGGCTCTTTCTGTCCTAACCGGCAGCGGCCACTACCGATGGAGGGAGAGGTAGACCACTACTAGACCTACCCTTACCCTACTTGCACGCCGAGAAATTCTGTGTGGCGTAGATGGTCTCGCTGACATATCCATATTCTGGCGTTTCCTGTATGGCTATCCCGACGCCAATCCTGCGGGAATCCCTGTCAAGAATGTTTTTACGGTGACCTGGGCTACTCATCCATCCTTGCACAAGTCCCCGAGCCGCTTCCTCGGCGTCGCGGTCGTAGTCAACCGGGTTGTATGATCTGCCCCAACCCATCCACTGGGTTACTCTGGGGTGTTCAGCAACATTCTCGCTTAGCCCATAGGAGTACGAACCGTCTCCTCTATAGGCGCGGCAATTGTACCCAGCGGTCATCGCTCTGTCGGTTGGATCCCTGCCACCTATGTCATGACTCATGAGACCCAGCCTGGCCATGTCCTCGCTGTGCGACCGTGCTATGTCCGAAATCGCGGCGTCGTGAAGGAGCGGTTGTAGGCCCGCACTGACCCTCTCCTCGTTGGTGAACTCGATCACCCATTCTTCAATCTCTCCGCGATTGAGGGGACTCCCTCCTGCGTATTTCTGTGGCTTTGTCGCTCGCGATACCTCCTGCACCGCGGGGGTGGAACTGATTTCCTCGGATATTGCAGTGGTCGCATCGCTGGCCACTTCCTTCGACAAGCTTGCCACGCTATCGTAGGCAACTGATGCTGCCTGCCATGCGGTCACTGCGATGGGCACATCCTCGTGATACGCCCACATCCAGATGGGGCCTATGATCAGACACGCCATCACGAACAGCTTGAACCGACCGCCTCCTCTGCCTACGGTGGGCTGCCTATAGCTTGATCCGGCTCTACGACTGCCTCTAGTCGCTTCCCTGCGCCGCCGGGTTTCTTCGCGAAACCAATCGCGATCCTGAAGTCCCAAACACCAGCCTCCAGCAAACGTATGATTCAGATGTCCACAACTAGGGTCACTCGGTCCACCACAAGGCTACCATGTCCGCTGATACACCCGCTCCCGCACTCGCTGAACTGGGCGGCTACAGCGCCAACCTGAACCTCAACGTGAAGGTTCTCGACTTGTCCAGTTTGGTGGGCTTAACCGGACTTTGGACAAAAGTCGCGCTTGGCGACTATCTCAAAAGTCCCTTCTCCTGTACTACGGACGACTCTCGAAGCTCAGCGCCTCCGATGCGAGGTGCGACGCGTCGTTGATCCTGATTACCGACCAGCCCCTGTGGTCGAATGTGAACCGCGATACCGAAGTGTTATCGAGCGCCAGCCGCCACATCAGCGTCTCCCTGAAACCCATGATGTACTGGAACAGGCAGCGCGAGGCGGCGCCGTGTCCGACTACGGCGATGGTGAGGTCGGTTGGCTCGGATGTCAGCGAGTCGTTGTAGATGATCTCCGACTCCAGCCAGCCCGACGTGCGTCGTTGGACCATTCGCAAGGACTCTCCCTCCGGAGGAACGAAGTCGAGGCCCTTGGTAGCCATGTAAGCGCTGTTCTCCGGCGTATAGACTTCGTCGATAGGCACTCCCACCCAGCCCGGTATCTGCTGCTCTACCAGCGCATCCACCGTTGGGAAGTCGCGGTCGGGCTGCCCCATCTCATCCAGCATGAGCCGTGCGGTCTTGACCGCCCTGTCCAGGCTGGAGCTGTATACGCGGTCGAACGTAACTCCCGCGCGCCGGAAGCGCTCGCCGAGGAGCTTCGCCTGGGCAATCCCGAGGTCGGTGAGCGGAGAGTTGAAATTGACCCCCGCCGCGAATCCGGGAGTCGCGTTGGATTCCGACTCGCCGTGCCGAATGAAGTAGAATTCGCATCTGAAGTCTTTGTGTATCAAGTGACAGCCTCCTGCCGTTGGCGATCTTTGAGAGAGTGGGGTAGGGTATTGGCGCCGCGGCCGAGATGTTACCCAAGCCGGGCTTAACGCTGACATCTTAGCGGATCGTGATCGTCGCCCGCCTGCGGGGTGGCGGGATGTTCGTCCGACAAGGCGGGAACTTCCATTAACCGTCGCCATGCAGTATATTGTTGCCCGTCATGATCGGATACAAATTCGCCGCTCACCCGCGGCGGAGCGCGCAATTGATTTGGAGGTGACTTATGGGCAACCGTCTCGAGGGAAAGGTTGCGGTGGTGACCGGAGCAGGACGGGGAGTCGGACGCGGCGTTGCGCTGCTGTTGGCCGAAGAGGGAGCCAGGGTCGTCGTCAACGATCTCGGCTCTGAGGTCGATGGCACGGGCAGCTCCTCTGCGCCCGCGGACGGCGTCGTTGCCGAGATCTCGGCTCGCAGCGGTGAGGCCGTCGCAAACTACGACAACATGGCGCTTATGGACGGCGGCGAGGCCGTCATACAGCAAGCCGTGGATACGTATGGCCAGGTCGATATCCTGGTCAACTCTGCCGGCATGGTCCGAGACCGGATGATCTGGCAGACGACCCCGGAGGACTGGGACCGCGTGCTGCTGAACAACGCGAAGGCGACATTCGTGCCGACCAAGTTCGCGTGCATTCTGTTCCGGCAGCAGCGGAGCGGACGCATCTTGAACATGACGTCCGATGCCGGACTCGGGGACGTTGGACGCTCCAGTTTCGCCGCGGCGTCGGAGGCCATCATCGGCCTTACGCGCACGGTCGGACGCGACATGGGACGATACGGCGTGACCTGCAACGCGATCTCTCCGATAGTCGAGACCCGCCTCTTTCCCGGCTCCGTCGAGGAGTACCGGGTGGCATCCGCGGACGGCCCCACGCGGGACGAGCGCGCGGGCATCTTCACTCCTGGGGGAGTTGGCGACTGGGAAGGTCCCGGCTGGCCTGACGACCCGGAGAACGTCGCTCCGCTGGCCGTTTACCTGTGTACCTACGCATCTCCAAACATCAACTGCAACGTCTTCGGTGTTCGGGGAGGGAGCATATACCTATACTCGAATCCGAAAGTGGAGCGCGCCGTCCAGAAGTGGGGTAATTTCACAATGGACGAGATGGACGTGTTGTTCCCCAAGATGATCGGCTCCGGGTTCTAGCCGATTCGGTGGGACCCTCTGATTCGCAACGTGTGCGGACAGAGGCGATCTGATAGCATCCGCGTCCCCGGCAACCTCAAATACAGCATAATCGGACACCCTGAGAGGTCAGAACATGGGCGACAGGCTTGAAGGAAGAGTGGTAATCGTCACCGGCTCCGGGCGTGGAATCGGCGCGGAGGTCGCCAAGTGGATGGCCGCGGACGGCGCGTCGGTCGTGATAAACGACATTGGGACCCTGTTGGACGGCACCGGCGGCTCAGACGCCCCGGCAGAGATCACGGCGCAGGCGGTCCGTGACGCGGGCGGGACTGCTGTCGTGAGCTTAGACTCGGTGGCTGAGTACGAATCGGCAGGACGCATCGTCCAGACGGCTATCGACAACTTCGGACGGGTGGACGCGGTGTGTCATGTGGCAGGGATCCTGCGAGACCGCATGGTGTTCAACATGACCGAGGCGGAGTGGGACAGCGTGCTCCGGGTACACCTGTACGGCGCGTTCAACATGGTCCGAAACTGCGTGCCGCACATGATCAGACAGAAGTACGGCCGGATCGTGCTGTTCTCGTCCGGCTCCGGGCTTGGCGCATCCGGACAGACCAACTACGCCGCCGCCAAAGAGGGCATGGTCGGATTTGCGAGATCGCTGGCGAAGGACCTCGCACCGCATGGCATCACCGTGAACGCGGTGTATCCGGGCGGCGCGACGAGAATGACCGAGTCGATTCCCGAATCTACCACCCAGTTGAGGCAGCAGCAGCGCGCCCAGATCCAATCGCAGGAGTCGTCCGAAGACGAGGTGCAGGGAGCGCCTCCCGAAGCCCGCGACCCTGCGAACAACGCGCCCAAGGCTGTCTATCTCTGCTCCGAAGCCGCCGGCAACATCACAGGACAGGTAATCGGAATCAGCGGATGGCAGGCGTCGGTGTACTCACCGCGCCACGTAATCAACAGCATCCACAAGAACGGACGCTGGACGCTGGACGAGCTGGACCGACTGGTCCCAATCTCGCTGGGCGCAGACCTGCCCAACCCGGTCCCGGTGCAGCCGCCGAGGGCGTAACTGGCGTTGCACCAAAAGTCCTGCTTTGCCCCGACTCTTGGTGCAAACCAGACGACTACTATGTCGTCAAAACTTCTCGGTGTCCGGTCTGAGCCACTCATTGATGATGGTGTTCGACGCGCCGACCTCTTTCACGGCGAACCAGAATCACGCTGCAAAGGCATCTGGACTGATTAGCCCCGGCCCAGCGTCCTGTACATTCCGAGGCGAGGGTGTAGAAATGCCCCACTATAGGCGGTACATTTCCAGATAAGAACATTAGTTTTACCGGAGAGATGCATGGCCCTGCCGGAACCCAGCAGCACATTCAGGGACCCGATACACGGCTACATCGGTGTTTTTGAATGGGAGAAGGAGATAATAGACACATCCGCCTTCCAGCGTCTGCGTGCCATCCACCAGTTGGGCCTTACTTCATACGTATATCACGGTGCCGAACATTCTCGATTCGGCCACTCGCTGGGCGTAATGCATCTAGCGGGGAGATTCGTGGAAAAGATTCTCAGGCGTCCCAATCATAGGGATATGCTCATAGAGCGGCAAGGATGGTCAGAGGACGAATTTGAGTCGAAGGTCGATCGGGTTGTACTGGAGGCCCGGCTAGCCGGGCTACTGCATGATATTGGACATGCTCCTTTCTCACATACTGGTGAGGCCACCCTGTTTCCGCAAGGAAAACGACACGAACAGTACAGCGAGGAGATACTGCTGTCGTCTGATCTGGGAATCGGGGACATTATCGACTCTAGGTGCAAGGAATTGGGAGTGACAAAAGAAAGAGTTGCCCGGATTCTCAGCGAGGAGAGAGGAACATATGAGGTCGGCTTCGTCAGAGAGTTGATTTCAAGCGTCTGGGACGTCGATAAGATGGACTACCTGCTGCGCGACTCTCTGTACTGCGGCGTTCGGTACGGCCTGTATGACTTGGACAGGATCGTAGATACGATCACACTCTATGGCGGAAATCGTGACGGTGTGCTCAGGCTGGGAATTGAGGATGGCGGTATCCATGCGATAGAAGGGTTTATCCTCGCCAGGTACTTTATGTTCACTCAAGTCTATTTTCATGCGGTACGCCGGGCATATGACCTGATTCTGACCGACTTCATATCAGAACTTCTGAAAGAGACTTCGGCAACGGGTCGTTACCCTGAGAATTTGGAGGAATACCTCGAATGGACCGACTGGAGGGTCTTGGCGGAGTTACCCCAGCGCATGGATGAGCAGAAGAAAAATCTGGCATGGAGACTTGCTACTCGCCGACACCCGAAGCCGGTGTATGAGACCGGGGATCACGCTGATTCAATCGTTGTAGAACAAGCGATGAAAAATCTACTCGATGAGCTGAAAAATAAATTTCCAGACGTGATGATTTGGCAAGATAGTGCCACCGATCATCCAGAGCGTTTTAAGATGGGTGATGAGGGCTGGCCAATAAGGATAAGAAATGGGAGTTGGAGGTCTCTCGCCAGTCTTTCCAGAGCATTGGCTGGATTGGAAGAGATCAGGCAGTTCAGAGTATATGCAGACGTTCGCGATAACGACACTTTGGAAAAGGAAATCGAAGGCTTTTGTCGCAGTGTGATGGCCTGAGGGGAGAGTGCTATGGGAAACGAAGATCTACTGGCTAGAAGAATCGCGGTCATTCGACACATAGTAAGTCGCTGCGAGGATGTCGGCAAGACCAAAATACAGAAGATTGTGTATTTCCTGCAGGAATCGGTCAGCGCTCCCCTTAATTACCCATTTCGGATGCACTACTATGGCCCATACTCGGATGAGCTCGACGGGGTCCTCTCCCTTACCAAGTCCTTGGGGTACATTGACATCAATCCCGACCCTATGGGATTTGGCTATCATGTGACGCCGGTTAAAGAAAGGGAAAGCGCGTCGTGGCAAGGGTACGATATGTCAAACGACCCTGAAATCCAGGGACTCACCGACGTCATTGATAGTGCAGTCGATATCCTTGGACAACTTGATACCCCGCAGATTGAACTATATGCCACTATTCACTTCATAGGTGGGCCGAAAGGCGATGCCTCTAAAGAGCAGACGTTGCAGACCGTCAAGAGGCTGAAGCCAAAGTTTTCTACTGAGGAAATAGATCACTCTTACCAGAGACTCAAGGAAGCCAATCTCATCTAAAAACGTGGTGGCAGAATTCTGGTGGAGTGGCGGTGATGCAATTCTTCCGAGACCACCTAAAGTATCGATTTCGACCGACTTTTAGTGCAAAGCCAGCGTAACTCTAGATTCCCAGTTCCCGGCCCAGCAGGTCGATTACGGCCTGAGCGGCCTGGCGCTTGTTGCCGTCACGATCGCCGGTATCGGTATGGATGCGCTCCGCGACTTCCATGTCGTCAGGTCCCGCGACGCCGATGTAGAAGGTCCCTATCGGCAGCCCTGATCGGCCGCCGGTGGGCCCGGCGATTCCCGTGACCGATACGGCGTAGTCGGTCCCGGTCAGGTCCCGCGCCCCTGCCGCCATCGCTTTCGCCATCTCCGGGCTGACCGTCCCCTTCGTCTCGTACAGCTCATCAGAGACGCCGAGCACTTTCTGTTTCAAGCCGCCGGTATAGGCGATCACGCCTCCCGGAAACCACCTGGAACTTCCCGGCACGGTGCTGAACAGGTATCCAACGAGTCCGCACGTGTCGGCTTCCGCGACGGATACCGTCTGCCCGCGTGATACGAGCGCCTCTGCGATTTCCTGAACGTCCATCAACCACCTCCTGCGGTAGTGTATGCTTCTGAATGAGGCCTTGGTCGGAGCGTCGACTGCCGCAATACGAAGATTGGTTACGTACCCACCCGGACGTGGGACGTTATCCGCCGGAGAGTCGCGACCGCAGACATGGCTGACAGCTTTCCGGTTCTCGGATTCGACGGCGATGGGACGTTTTCGATCCTGACGCTCAGCCTTCCGAACTCGCCCTCGACCACGATTTCGTGCGTGTTTCGGTGGACCGTGGGGTCCGCGTAGATGCGGATAAGGGTCTTGTCGGGTCCGATGCCCGCCATGCTCAGGGTCGCGGAGACGTTGACGTTGGCGGGGAACAGCCGGCACGCCTCGCGCACGGGACCCTCGTACACCACCGTCGGCTCGGTCAGCGTATCCAGGTCCAGCCCCGACGCCTCGATGCCCGGCGCGCCTTTGAGTCCGTCCGGCGGCTTGCGCGTGATCATGGTCACGGATTCCACGTGCCCGGCCGCGGCTCCCGTCACGCCGTCAAGGCCAGCGATGGCGCCGGAAGGGATGTATATGGTCGCGCCGTTTTCGCTCGCTAGGTCCATCAGGTCCTGACGGTCCAGCAACGCGCCTCCACTGAGCGCCATGAGGTCTTTGCCGGCGGACAACGCAGAGGTGGCAATCGAGTCCATCGCGGCCGCGGGAGCCGCCTCGATCACGAGGTCGGCGAGTTCGACCAGCTCGGACAACGCAACAACCGGCGTTGGACTGGACAGCGTCTCCGCAAACCGCCGGGCGCGAGCCAGGTCGCGGCTGGTGATGCCTACCAGGGATGCTCCGGGCACAGCCCCGGCGTCGAGCTCCGCGGCCACCTTGCGCCCAATGGTTCCGCATCCCGCGATTCCTACTCTGGTCTTTGCAGTCGTCACGGCAGCCATCATATGGGCGCGACCGCGACGTGTCAAAAGGCGGCCATTCTTGCTGCTTTCAGAAACCCTCTGCTACACTTCCGGCGAATTCAGACCGAGGCAATCGGATGGACCGAATCACGTCAGACGAGATCAGGCACTTGGCCCTGCTGTGCCGCATCGCCATGTCGGAAGACGAGGTGGACGTGATGCGCGAGCAGATGTCCAACATTCTCCAGAGTATCGACATCCTGAACCGTGTCGAGACGACAGGCGTCGAGCCGACCGCCCACTCGGTGGACCTGGTCTCGGTCATGCGCGAGGACGAAGCGGAACCATCCACCGCGATCGAGGATATGTTGGCCAACGCCCCCGATCGTGATGGAGATTTCATTAGAGTCCGGGCGGTGCTGGAGTAGTGGACACCGTCGGAATGACGATCCACGAGGCGCGGGCGCTTCTGGATAGCCGTCAGGTAAGCTCGGTCGAGCTGACCCGGGCGGCGTTCGACCGGATCGGAGAGGTGGAGGACAGCGTCAGCGCGTTCGTGACGCTGACCGAGGACTTGGCGCTCGCCCAGGCGCGGGAGGCGGACCGACGCATCGCGGAGGGCAACACCGCTCCGCTCACCGGCGTCCCGATGCAGCTCAAGGACAACATGGCCACGCGGGGCGTGACCACGACCTGCTCTTCGCTGATGCTGCGGGACTTCGTCCCGCCATACGACGCGACCGTGACGCAGAGGCTGTTCGATCAGTCGGCGGTGCTGGTGGGAAAGGGCAACCTGGATGAGTTCGCGATGGGGTCCTCTACCGAGAACTCCGCGTTCTTTCCGACCCGAAATCCGTGGGACTTGGATCGGGTGCCGGGAGGGAGCAGCGGCGGCCCCGCGGCGGCGGTGGCGGCCTCGGAGTGCATCTACTCGCTGGGGTCGGACACCGGCGGCAGCATCCGACAGCCCGCGTCGCTGTGCGGGGTCGTGGGTCTGAAACCCACCTACGGTCTGGTGTCCCGATACGGCCTGGTGGCGTTCGCCAGCTCTCTCGACCAGATAGGGCCGATCACGAAAGACGTCACCGACTGCGCAATGGCGCTCAACGCCATCGCCGGCCACGATCCGAAAGACTCGACTTCCCTCAAATTCGAGGTCCCCGACTATACCGGCTCGCTGGGCGGAGACCTCCGAGGTCTGCGCATCGGCGTGCCGGTGGAGTATTTCGTGGACGGAATGGACCCTGTCGTCGAGGCTTCGACCCGGCGCTCCATTGCGCTGCTCGAAGATCTGGGAGCGGAGGTCGTCCAGACGTCGCTTCCCCATACCGCGTACTCGCTCGCGGTGTACTACATACTCGCGCCGTCGGAGTGTTCGGCGAACCTGGCTCGGTACGATGGGGTGAAGTACGGCTTCTCCGACCGCGATTCGGACTCGATGTGGGAGGCGCTGGAGCGGACGCGAGGCATTGGGTTCGGGCCCGAGGTCAAGCGGCGGATCATGCTGGGCACTTACGCGCTGTCCGCCGGCTACTACGACGCCTTCTACCTGAAGGCGCAGCAGGTGCGGACCATCATCCGCCGCGAGTTTGAAACAGCGTTCGAGGAGTTCGACGCGATTGTGTCGGCGACCTCTCCCACCACGGCGTTCAGGTTGGGCGACAAGACGCAGGACCCTGTTCAGATGTACCTGTCGGATGTCCTCACGCTCCCGGCGAACATAGCGGGTATCCCGGGCATATCCGTTCCGTCCGGGCTGTCCGAAGACGGACTGCCGATAGGATTCCAGATTCTGACCAAGCCGCTCGGCGAGCAGATGATGTTCAGGATCGCCCATGCGTTCGAGGGCGCCTCCGGCTGGGACGGCAAAAGACCTCCGCTCGGCTTCTGACCGCCATGTCTTCCGACGACGAGATGTCCATACAGATAACGGGAATCGAGCCGTGGGCCGCGCCGGAAGGCGAGCCGGGCCGGGGCATGACGATGCATACCACGCGCGGCGATGTGCGGACGATCGTTCACCACGACCAGTCTCGCCGGACTACCAAGGGGGTCGTGTGGGTGTGGGGCGCTCGCGGCGGCTTCTTGGGGCCGGCGGACGGCCTGTATCGAGACCTCGCGGAGGAGCTCCAGCACGAAGCGACGTCCATCAGGGTCGATTACCGGCAGCCTAACGTGATTCCCGAGTGTGTCATGGACACGCTGCTGGGCGTCTCATTCCTGACCGGGACTGGCCATACCGAGATCGTCCTCGTGGGGCACTCATTCGGGGGCGCGGTTGTGATCTCTGCCGCTCCATTCAGCGAGCAGGTGAAGGCGGTCGCCGCGCTGTCCAGCCAGACCTACGGCGCACGGGGCGCGGGCCGGGTGGCTCCACGCCCGCTGCTGCTCGTCCACGGAGAAGCCGACACACGACTTCCACCCTACTGCTCCGAGCAGATCTACTCCTGGGCCGACGAGCCGAAGGAGCTCGTGCTGTACCCCGGTGCCAGCCACGGGCTTACCGAGTGCGGGGACGATCTGAGAACGTTTCTGGCCGACTGGCTGCGGGAGAAGCTGGGACTGTAACGCGGTGAAGGTTGAGACGTGCGCGCCCTGAAAGCAACGGGCGGTGTCTTTACTATTCGTCCGAGCCGCCGCCCAACAACAGGATAGCGTTCGGCATCGTCGGCATTGGGCAACAATCGAAAGGTCCTGACCAGCCACTAGCGCAGCGTTTACACGGAAACGGGGGCGCGATATACTCGGCCTCGCGAAATCAATCCAGTCACGAGCGAGGACGTTCGATGGGCGAATTCGACGGCAAGGTAGCAATTGTCACCGGCGCGGGCAGACTGCGGGGCATAGGGCGAGCCGCCGCGGTGGGCTTCGCCAAGCTGGGAGCCAACGTCGTCGTCACAGGCACCGGGCGTGATCCTGCGACGTTTCCGGACGACGAGAAGGCCGTCGGCTGGCGCGACATCCACAGCGTCGCGGAGCAGATCGAGTCCCACGGCGTCAAGGCACTCCCCCTGATTGCCGACGTGACCAACCGGGAGCAGGTCCAGAACGTGGTCGATCAGGCCGTGGCCGAGTTCGGCCGGGTGGACATGCTCATCAACAACGCCGCATATGCCCGCGGCCCGGACCGCGTGCCGATTCTCGACCTCGACGACGAGATATTCCAGCGCGTGATCGACGTCAAGATCACCGGAACCTACCTATGCACCAAGGCTTTCGTGGCCGCGCTCAAGGAGCAGCGGCACGGCGGCAAGATCGTCAACATCTCCTCTGGAGCCGGGAAGCTGGGCAGCGCGAACGCGCTGGCGTACAACGCCGCCAACTTCGCCCTCGTCGGCATGACTCAATCGATGGCCCACGAGCTCGGCCCTATGGGTATTAACGTCAACTGCGTCTGCCCCGGAGCAGTCGATACGCACCGCGTGGACGATATCGACCGGGAGACACTCTGGGTGGAGATAGCGGAAAATACCCCGATCAGGCGCAACGGCACCGATGACGAAACCGGCGAATTCTGCGTCTATCTCTGTACCGAAGCCGCCTCCTGGATCCACGGCCAGTCCATCAACATAAACGGCGGCGCGTTCATGGCGCACTGAGGCCGCCGGAGCCGGTTACAGCGTCGTGTCGCTGTCCGCTGCCCCCGCCCGCCGCGTTTACAGGGAAACGCTGTCACGATATACTCAGCCTCACGAAATCAACCCAGTCACAAGTGAGGACATTCGATGGGCGAATTTGACGGCAAGGTAGCAATTGTCACCGGAGCGGGCAGACTTCGAGGAATCGGGCGGGCGGCGGCGGTAGGCTTCGCCAAGCGTGGAGCGAACGTCGTTATCACCGGAACGGGCCGCGATCCGGCGTCCTTCCCGGACGACGAGAAGGCCATCGGTTGGCGCGACATCCACAGTGTGGCGGAACAGGTCGAGGCGCACGGCGTCAAGGCGCTCCCGCTCGTGTCGGACGTGACCAACCTGGAGCACGTCCAGAACATGGTCGATCAGGCCGTGAGCGAGTTTGGCCGGGTGGACATGCTTATCAACAACGCCGCCTATGCGCGCGGACCGGACCGCGTGCCGATCCTCGACCTCGACGACGACATCTTCCAACGCGTCATCGACATCAAGATCACCGGAACGTACCTCTGCACCAAGGTTTTCGTGGCCGCGCTCAAGGAGCAGGGTCACGGCGGCAAGATCGTCAACATATCGTCCTCAGCGGGCAAGCGAGGTAGCGCGAACACACTGGCCTACAATGCCGCCAACTTCGCCCTCGTCGGCATGACCCAGTCGATGGCCCAAGAGCTCGGCCCGATGGGTATAAACGTCAACTGCGTCTGCCCCGGCGCGGTCGATACGCACAGGATGGACGACATCGACCGCGGAACGCGATGGGTCGAGATGGCGGAGCGCACTCCGATCGGGCGAAACGGCACCGACGACGAGACCGGAGAATTCTGCGTTTACCTGTGCAGCGAAGCCGCTTCGTGGATTCACGGGCAGTCGATCAACATCAACGGCGGCACGTTGATGGAGCACTAGGGGTTCAACACCCTAGTATTGAAGGGTAACGAGACCATGACTTGGTAGGTTCAAGATGCCAAGGTGAGGTTCAGCGAGTTTCTTGCAGCCAGCTTGTCAGATGGACCACAGATCGTGACTAAGCGTGGTGTGGAAACGGCTGTACTTCTTCCCGTCGAGCAGTGGCGGCGATTGGAGAAGATGACGAAGCCGGACCTGAAGGAGCTGCTCCTCACCTCTGAGGCGCGGACTGACGCGCTTACACCGCCGCGCACAGAGAATCGCCGCCGAACGCCTCCGGTGGTTGGGTAGGCCCGCAGGCCGCTGTCATTCTGAGGGAGCGCGGCGACTGAAGAACCTATCGGCAATCGCATACTTAGCGCACAAGGTTTCAGGCTAGTGACCAGCGTTGCCTCGGTCCCGGACGAGTCACTCTATCTGCTTTCTCCATTTCGAGGAGCGCTGCGTACAGGACTATTTCCCCCAACCCTAATCCTGTAGCTTCGGCAAGTTCTCTACATGACCAACTATCTTGTTCAGCCATGATGTCGGTGAGAACGCCATATAGATGCGAGAGTACCCTATCCAGTTCTCTGGTTTGTCCAAGAGTAGCCACTGCTAACCTCCGCGCTGAAAAAGCCCCGCTCCTTCTCCCATCTGCTACCCCCTCTTTTCAGCGTAGCATCACATGGACAGAAAAGAGTCCCACTGAATGTTATTACTCTATCCTCCAGATTAGCAGACAAGGCTAGATTCTTCACCCACAGCTCAGAATGACATGTTATGAGATGTCTCTGGTACCGTCGCTCCTGACCGGCAGCGAAACGGTCGCCTTGCCGATCACGTGCGGGGTGCCTTCTTCGTTTTCCATTGTGACGTCGCACTCGATGCGAGAGTCGCCGTCGATGATGCCCTTGTCGGTAATCATGCCTCGGAGCGTCAGGGGGCGGTTGTGCAACACGGGGCTGCGAAAGACCACGTCCAGCTTGACCAGGCGGACAGTCGGCGACCATCCGGTTATCAGCTGGGACATGATGGCTATGTTCATCGCGCCGGGGACGATGGCTTCCGGCAGCCCCTCGCTCTGTGCCTTTTCGCGGCTTGTAAAGCGTGTCGGACCCACTTCCCGGCCCCATACCTGCGTGAACTCGATCACGTCATCGTCGCTTACGACGCGCTCGATGGGGCCGACCTCGTCACCGAGGTCCACGTCGTCGAAGTAAACGCCGTCACCGCTCATCTGGGCCTCCTGTTGCGCGTGACGAACGATTCCTGGACGAGCGCAACCGTCTCTTCGTCCTGATTGGAGAAGCTCGTCTCCCAGACCTGGAACACCATCTTTCCGGACCGTCCGGTCTTGGCGTACACGTCCTTCAGGCGGGTCTTGGCAAACAGCGTATCGCCCGGCCTCACCGGGCCGACGCACTCCACGGCCTGGCCCGCGAACAGGCTCATGTCGCCGAACTCCAGCTTGATGTCGGGCCGAGTCACGCCGGAGACGAACATATTGCAGAAAGTCGGTGGCGCGATCATGCCGCCGAACTCGGAACGCCTGCCCGCGTCCTCGTCGAGATACAGCGGATTCGTCTCCCCGGTCGAGTGGGCGAACTTTACGATCATCTCCTTGGTTACGGGGTATGAGCCGATGTCATAGTCCACCCCAAGGAGGCTGCGGTCGTACTTGATCTCCGTATCTTGCGTTGTCATGTGGCTGCTCCCAGGTCTTACTGGACGGTCTCATGCGGGGACCGTGTCGGCCAGCAGCGCGGGCGCGAACGCCCCCGAACGCAACTCCCTGACAAGGTCAGACTCGTTGGCGACCCGGTTCTCGAACCTGGTCATGCACTTTCCGATTGCGCTGACAAGGTGCGCGTCGCTTCCGCCGGTGGCCGGTACTCCCAGCCGTTGGATCAGCTCGTAGGCGCGCTCCTGCTCACCGGGGCGGTTGGAGCCGTTCAGTCCCTCGGCGGCTACGATCGATCCAAGATCGGCGCCGTTGTCGATGAATTCGCAGAGACCGATCCCGAATCGGCCCGGGTGGGCGGGCACCGCGACAGCGCCCGTCTCGGCCGCGGCGCGGACCAGCTCCATCGCGTCCATGTGAACGTCCGAGAAATCCATCGCGTCCGTCAGCGCTTTCGTGACTCCGTACACGAGGAAGTGCCCCATGTCGGTGTCGAGCTCGGAGCCTTTCATGATGAGGACATCGTTGGCCCTGGCGAGGTCGGAGTAGTCCTTGTCGAAGTCGAACTTCCGGTGCTCCGTGAGCACGAAACCGTCGATTCGCTGCCTTTTCTTTCTGAGGACGCCGACCCACTTGACGTACTGTTCGACAGTTGCGCGGGAGTCGTCGGATGAGACGGAATGCGTGTGAAGGTCTATGAACATCGAGTCGAGTGCAATGTCCGGTACGGGGAAGAATCAGGGTCCAGCGCGTTACCGCGCCGCCTGTTGCATGTTATGGAAGCGCCCGATTCCAGTCAAGGGTCTCTCCCTGCACGGGCTAGTGTATGATGGGCTGACGACCTGAGAGATACAGAGCCTGATTGGAGGACGCGCAAAATGGACCTTGGAATCGCCGGAAAGAATGCGCTCGTAACGGGCGGCAGCCGTGGACTTGGACGCCAGTGCGCCGTCTCGCTCGCGTCAGAGGGTGTGAACGTCGCGATCTGCGGGCGCACCCGCAGCACCATCGACGCCACCGTCGCCGAGCTGGAAGGGATGGGGGTCGCCGCGTTTGGCGTCGTGGCCGACGTCATGAACGCCGACGACATGGCGCGCCTGCACAGCGAGACCGTCGCCGGCCTCGGCCCGTTGGATATCCTCGTGAACAACGCCGGCGGCTCGGTGGCCGCGACAGACATCGCCGATACCCCGCTCGAAAACTACCGCGCGGTGTTCGACCTGAATGTGTTTGGCGGATACGAGCTTTCGAGACTGACGCTGCCTCACATGCGTGAGCAGCGGTGGGGCCGCATCATCAACATCGCCTCGATCTGGGGGCGGGAGCATGGAGGCAACATCGGCTACATGTCCGCCAAGGCTGCGCTAATCGGCGCTACGAAACACGCGGGGCTGTCGCTGGCGAAGGACGGGATCACCGTCAACTCAATCGCGCCGGGTTCCATCTCGCACCCCGGCGGAGGGTGGGAGAGTTTTCAGCGCGACCAGCCCGAGGATGTCGTCAGAGATTTCATCGAGTCCAATCTGCCGATGGGCAGATTCGGATGGCCTGAGCCTGTCGGTGACCTGTGCGCCTTCCTCGCATCCGATCGGGCCGACCTGATCACCGGCTCCTGTATCGTCGCCGACGGCGGCCAGAGCTACTCGATGATCTAATGATGTTTCCAGATAGTTCTAGGTCGTCGCGAGCGCGGATCACATCCGCGCTCGCCACATTCATCAACAGGTTGTCCTGGAGTTGGGTGTGCCCCGCTGTAGCGGAGTCACGGTCCATGCCGCCGCCGGACTAATCGTCTGACTGGGCGACCGCGACCCGGTCCACGCCGATCGCCTCCGCACGCGCGATTACCACGTCACGGAGCTCAGGCGTCAGCGGTCTTGTTGGCAATCTCGGATCGCCGACGTCGATCCCCAGCCGGTAGCTCAGCAGTGCCTTTATGACGGCGTGCATCCCGAATTCCCTGACCAGGAGTACGAGCTTCATCGCGCGCTTTTGCGCCTGCTCCGCTCTGTCCAGGTCGCCGGATTGGTATGCTCGCCAGATCTCGACCCACATCTCGGGCGCGATGTTCGGCGGACCGTCCACGCAGCCCGACGCCCCAATCGTGAGGGCCGGCAACATCAGGGCGCTGCTGCCGATCAGGCAGTCCAGACCCATGTCAACCCAGTGGTACACGTTGGTGAAGTTGACGGACGAGTGCTTGAGGCCCTTGAGCTGCGGGACCTCGTCCTGGATCTTCGCCATCAGCTCCGGCGTGATCTCAACGCCGGTCGATTGCGGCAGGTTGTATAGGAACAGGGGCAGGTCCGCCGCCGCGGCTACTGTCCTGTAGTGTTCAACTATGTTTTCATCGGTCTGCCTATAGAAGAACGGAGGGACGCAGCATATGGCCTCCACACCGGCGGCGGCGGCGTTTTCCGCAAGCCTTGCCGCTCTGAGCGTTGTGGCGGCCCCGACGTGCATGATGTTGTTGACACGTCCCCTGTTCTGATCGGCGGCTGCCCTGGCGATCGCCATGTTTTCGTCGTCGTCGAGCAGGACACTCTCGCCGGTGCCGCCGGCGACCCAGAAGCCGTTGACGCCTGCCTGTATGTTGAACTCCATAACCTCGCGGAACGCCGCCTCATTGAACCTTCCATCGGTCCCCATCGGTGTCGCGATCGCGGGGAGTATTCCTTTGAAATCCGCCATATCTGCCTCCATCTCGGATCCAGGCCGCTGTCTCTCCAATATGCCCCGGACCTGTTGGGCCGGTCGTACAGCATTCTAACACGACGGTCACCGGCGCACGAAAAAGGCGCGCCGGTTGGCGCGCCTCGTGTGCCTATGGTTTGTGCGAATGGCTAGTACAGGTGGCAGACCACCCTATGATGTGCGACCGGGTCGGTCTGGACCGGTGCGTTGTCTTCGCACGGCTCGAACCTCGACGGACAGCGCGGATGGAAATGGCAGCCTTCGGGAGGACTCACGGGAGACGGGACCTCACCGGTAAGGATGATCTCCTCGCGTTCGATGTCCGGATGCGATGGCAGCGCCGCCGACATCAGGGCCCGTGTGTACGGATGCAGCGGGTTATCAAACAACTCGTCGGTCTCGGCCTCTTCCACAATCCTGCCCAGGTACATCACGCCCACCTTGTCGCACATGTATCGCACGGTGGCGAGGTGGTGCGCGATCAGCAAATAGGTGAGGTTGTGCTCGTCCTGAAGGTCTTCAAGCAGATTCATTATCTGCGCGCGAATCGAAACGTCGAGGGCAGACACCGGCTCATCGAGGATGATGAGCTTGGGATTCAACGCGAGGGCTCTGGCCACACCGATCCTCTGGCGCTGACCGCCGGAGAACTCGTGCGGGAACAGGTTGGACTGGTACTCCTGGAGGCCGACCTCTTCGAGAAGGTCGCCCACGCGGGACCTGACCTCCTGCTTGGTCATTGTGCTGTTGACCTCGAGAGGCTCGCCGATGATGCTTCCGACCCGCATCCGCGGGTTCAGAGAGGCCCACGGGTCCTGGAAGACCGCCTGCACGCTGGCCTTGTAGTTCCGGGTCTCTTCCCGGTTGAGCATTGTCGCGTCCTGGCCCTCGAAGTAGAAGGACCCGGCCGTTGGCTCTTCGAGCTGTAGGATCACCTTTGCGGTGGTGGACTTTCCGCAGCCGGACTCCCCCACCAGACCGTATGTAGTACCCGGATCGATGGCAAAGTTGATCCCGTCGACCGCTTTCAGCATGGCCTTACTGCGGGACAGGAACCCTGATCCGACCGGGAAGTACTTCTTGAGACCCTTGACTTCCAGTAGCGCTCCGTTAGAGCCGTTCTGACTGCTCATATCATCCTCTCAATCAGTTCAATCAGTCGTCACTCGCCGCGGCGCCGACCTCAGCGCCTTCGGACTCTCTCAACCAGCATGCAGCATGCTGACCGGCATCGACCTCGAAGTGTGGCGGGAACTCTTCGCGGCATTTATCGAACGCGTACCGGCATCGTGGAGCGAACGCGCAGCCCGGGGGGAGGTCCCACAGCGCAGGCGGCTGCCCCGGTATCGAGTACAGGCGGTCCTCGGTCTCCTCCATCTTGGGCACCGACTGGATCAGTGCCTCGGTGTAGGGGTGAGACGGGTTGTTGAATATCTGTCGCACGTCACCCTGCTCGACGATGCGGCCCGCGTACATTACCGCGACGCGGTCGCACATCTTGGCGACGATCCCGAAGTCGTGGGTGATGAAGATGATGCCAACGCCAGTCGACTCCTGCAGCTCTCGCAGCAGCCGGAGGTACTGGGCCTGAATCGTCGCGTCGAGCGAGGTGGTCGGCTCGTCGGCGATCAGCACGACCGGGTCGCATGAAATGCCGATCGCGCCCACAACACGCTGGCGCATGCCGCCGGAGAGCTGGTGCGGGTAATCCTTGATTCTGATCTCGGGCGCGGGAATCCGGACCCTTCTCAGCATGTCGATCACGGTCCCCTTGAGACCCGCGCCTCTGAGACCTTTGTGGATCTTGAGAGCTTCACCGACCTGGTCCTCAATGTCAAAGACGGGATTCAGGGCGGTCATCGGGTCCTGGAGCACCATGCCGATACGGCTGCCGCGTACCTGCTCCATTTCGCCTTCATCCAGCGTGAGGATGTCCTCGCCTTCGAGGAAGACCTGTCCGCCCACGATGTGGCCGGGAGGCGACGGGACGAGCCGCATGATTGACAGGGTCGTCACCGACTTCCCGGAGCCGGACTCTCCCACGATGCCCAGCGTTTCACCACGCCGGATATGGAAACTGACGCCATCGACCGCTCTGACCACGCCCCAGCGCGTCACGAAGTATGTACGAAGGTCCCGCACATCGAGGACGACATCGCTATTGTTGCCATTGGAAGTCGCCATACGATCTTGCTCCTTGTGGTTGCCAGAGACCGCCCCATCTTGGCATGATTCCAACACGTCGTGGGAACCTGAGGCGCAGATAGCTAGTCCCGCGTATGAGGGAGTCTATTTCACGCTCGCCCAAATATAGCCAATGAATCCGCAAAACGCAACCCTGCAAGCCTGGAAGAACAGGGCCTTTCGGTTTTCGAGAAACAGGTCGATCAACCAGACAACCGCCCCTCTCCCTCGATTAGGAGAGGGCTGGGGTGAGGGCGATTGACACCGCTTCATTTATTCCTTATCCAATAATCGAAAGACCGTCGGGAAGAACCTGCCGCAAATTGACTGTATCCCGTCAAGATAGTAGAATTCATCACACGGTACGCAGCGAAGCGCTGCGGCCTGAGCGGGTTCAGGAGGAAGAGCTAATGACACAGACCGCGCCGGCTCCGCTAACCATTAGTATCGACAAGGATGCCGCCAATCACGTCCGCGTATTCGCGGAGCAGTCCGGCAAGCCGGACGGCAATCTTCGAGTGGCCGTCAAAGGTGGTGGATGCGCGGGCATGACCTACGTTCTCGACCTCGTTGACGTCCCGCGAGAGGACGACAAGGTCATCGAGGACCACGGCCTGAAGCTGTACGTGGACAGGAAGTCCTACATATTCCTTGCCGGCACAATTCTCGAGTTCTCTGGCGGACTCAACGGCAAGGGGTTCGTGTTCAACAACCCGAATGCCAAGACGACCTGTGGGTGCGGGACCTCGTTCAGCGTGTGAGGACAGGGACAGACCACCAAAGCTGAAACCAAACGCGCCGCGCGACCCAGCGCGGCGCTTCTGCATTCAGGAGGACGGCGTGGCTACAGAAGTTTCCGGCTCAACCATCATCACATCCAGCCCAATCACATCCAGGCTCGACTCCCGGGCCGCCCTGATCGACGTATCCGATCGGGGTCGGCTGTTGATGTCGGGTGTCGATGCAATCGACCTCCTGAACCGGCTATCCACCAACGACCTCGAACGGCTGCAACCCGGTCACGGGATGGGCACCGTGCTCACCACCAACAAGGGGCGGATCATCGACCTCCTGCGCGTCCTGCGCCGGGCGGCAGACCTCCTGGTCTTGACAAGCCCCGGAACGCAGGGCCGCGTGGCGGAGTGGATCGACTTCTACACGTTCGCCGAGGACGTACAGGTCACCGACCTGACCCCGGACACGCGGCAGCATCTCGTTGTCGGCGGAACGTCGGCGGACGCTCTTCAGAACGCCGGATATCCCGTGGGGGAGCTTGCGGAGGAGTTGAACCACGCGGGCGTGGCTGGCGATGACGGTGAGCAGACCATCGTCCGAGCGACGTTCGGCGAGCTCAGCGCATTCGAGCTGATTACCCCGACCGGCGATACGACAGCCGACCTGAAGCTGCTGCCGATCGACGAATCGGAGTTCACACGGCTCAGGGTGGAGCAGGGCGTGGCGGCATATCCGTCGGAGATGAACGAGGGCCGGAACCCGTTGGAGGCCAACCTCACGCCGCACATCAACTTCAACAAGGGCTGCTACATCGGCCAAGAGGTCGTCGCGCGTCTCAACACTTACGACAGGGTCCAGAGATATCTGTGCCAGCTCCTGATTGACGACGGTTCAACCGTCGATACCGGCTCGCCGGTCCTGGTGGACGGCAGGGAGGTTGGCGAGGTGACGTCGTCCGCTCCGGGCCTCGCGCTCGCCTTCCTGCGGAAGCGGTCCTATCAAGATGGCGCGCAGGTCGAGGTGAGTGCGGGAGGAGAGCCTGTAGCGGCCACCGTCCGGGACATCAGGCCAAGCGACGAGTGAGGATAGCGGGTGCCGAAAGCCGGAGCTACGATTCCGACTTCAGCGTCACGCCGCCATCGACCACGATGATCTGGCCCCGTATCATCTCGGCGTCCGGAGAGCACAGGAACGCGACTACCTTGGCGATGTCTTCCGCCGTAACCATCCGTCCGACCGGGGTATTGCGCCCGGACTCCAGCATCTGCTCCCTGGTTGGGAAGTGGTCCAGGGCGGCGGTATCGACGTAGCCGCCTGAGACCGCGTTTACGGAGATGTTCAGCGGCGCCAGCTCCACGGCGAGATAGCGCGTCACCGCTTCTAGGGCCGCCTTCGATACTCCGACCGAGAAGTAGTATGGGAGCACCCGGCGCGAGCCTTCACTGGTTATGTTGACGATGTGTCCGCCGTCCAGCATCAGCCTCGAAGCCTCCACCGCGCACAGCCAGGCAGCCCGCGCGTTGACGTTCAGCGTCCAGTCCCAGTGCTTGGGCTCGAGTTGGAGCGCGGGGCGCTGGACTCCGGTGGCGGCGTTGTTGACCAGGATGTCGAGCCGTCCGAATTCGTTACCCACGGACTTGAACAGCTCGCCGATTTTGTCCTGATCGCCGAGGTGAGCGCGGACTCTCAGACAGCGGACGCCGAGCGATTCGATCTCGTCCCTCGTCTCGGCGGCGGCGCGGTGATTTCGCAGGTAGTTGAACACGATATCGGTGCCGCGGCCCGCAAGATCGAGAGCGATTGCCCTGCCGATCCCCCGGGAGCCGCCGGTGACCAGCGCGACCTTCCCGTCAAGTCTCACCCGCTGTTCCTCTGAAAATGATCCGACCGACGCACCCAACCGTCATTCCAGCGTCCGCGGGAATCCATGGGGATGGGATGGGCCGCAACTGAATGGATGTCTAATCAGATGGCCATCCCGCCATCGACGCTGACGATCTGACCGGTCATGTACTTGGCCTTCTCGCTCGCTATGAACGCGACTAGATGGGCGACGTCGTCGACCTCCCCGAATTGACCCTGGGGTATCCAGGTCATGATCCGGTCTTTCGTGGCCTGTGGCAGCGCGTCCACCGTGTCGGTGCTTATGTATCCAGGCGTGACCGTGTTGACCGTAATGCCGCGCGTGGCGACTTCTTTGGCCAGCGCCTTGGTGAAGCCGATAATGCCGGCTTTGGACGCAGAGTAGTTGACCTGACCGATGTTGCCCCTGATGCCGACGACGGAGCCAATGTTGATGATCCGACCCCAGCGGCGCCTTATCATCTGCCTGACAACGGCCCTGGTGCAGTAGAAGATGCCGTTGAGATTGGTGGCGATGACGCGGTCCCACGCATCTTCCGACATTCGCACCAGCAGGCTGTCGCTGATGATGCCGGCGTTATTGACCAGGATGTCGATCTGCCCGAATCGCGCCGTCGCCTGCTCGATCATCTCGGTGACCTGTTCGAGCTGGCTGACGTCCGCCTGGACCTTGAACGCGCGGACTCCGAAGGTTTCGAGCGACTCTACCGTCTTGTCCGCTTCGTCCGGGGAGCTGTTGTAGTTGACGGCGACATTGACGCCCTGCTCGCCGAGTCGCAGAGCGATTGCCCTGCCGATCCCTTTGGACGCTCCGGTCACAAGGGCGAAGCGACCGGTGATGTCAGACTTGACCAAGATTCCTCCTGTGGACTTTACCGCGGAGAAAAGACGACTTCTCCGTCCCGGCCGGCTGTCGGGCACGGCGCGGCGATCATGCCAGCTGCCTGGAGTCCAGCTCTTCCAGTTGTTGGTTCATCCTCTCGACGAATTCCGTATCGATCGTCAGCTTGGCCGTTCCCAGGGCGCGCTCAACAGCGTCGGCCCGCGCTGCGCCGTGTCCGACAATGCTGACTCCGTTCACTCCGAACAGAGGCCCCCCGCCGCGGGTCTCCACCACGTTATTCATCTCGTAGAAGTCGCGCAGGAGGCTTTCTATCTCTTCGTCGTCGATCTTTCCCCGAAGCCGCATTCGCAGGTGCTGTTCGAGTTGTCTGCCCAGCCCCTCCGTCAGCTTCATCACGATGTTGCCAACGAAGCCGTCGCACACCACCACTTCGGCGGCCCCGTTGGGCAGATCGTCGGCCTCGACGTTTCCGATGAAATTCAGCCCGCTCTTCTCGAACATTTCAGTGGTCTCGCGGACCTGCCTGTTGCCCTTGCCGGCCTCGGCGCCGACGCTGAGCAGTGCGACCCGCGGGCTGTCGATGCCCCAGAACGATCGGGCGAACACGTCACCGATCGCGCCGAAGCTGAGGAGCTGGCGCGGGCGACAGTCCACGTTGGTGCCGAGATCGAGAATGCATGTCTGAGGCGAGACCCCAATAATGGGTCCACCCAGCGCCGGGCGCTCAACTCCCCTAGCGAGTCCGAGCACGACGGTGGCCGCGGCCATTGCCGCGCCGGTCGATCCCATCGTGACGCTGGCATCGGCCATTCCCCGCTTGACCAGGCCGGTGGATACGAGAATCGAGGCGCGGGGCTTTTGACGCAGGGCCTGGGCCGGCGCTTCATCCTCTAGGATGACTCCGTCGCTGGGAACGACCCCGATCGGCAGTCCGTCGGTGTCGTGTTTCGCCAGCTCTCGCTGGACGGCATCCGGGTCTCCGACCAGCATGACTTGCCCCTGGCGAGCGGCGGCGAACCGGACTGCGCCGGCGACAATCTCCCCCGGAGCGTTGTCTCCACCCATTGCGTCAACCGCGATGCGGACGGGTTTGGCCTGAGAACTCAAAGTTGACATCTCCCCGGAATTTTACTGGCGCCGGTTGGGCGCCGTGACTTCCGCCTGGCCCGCGATGGCGGTCTCACCGTTCTCCGTGACCACTGAGACCGAGCAGAGTATCCGGTCGCCGTGGCCGGTCTCGACCACGCTCCTCACTCTGCCCTGTGCAGTGATCGTTTGGCCCGGCCTCACGGGCGACCGGAACCTGATCCTCGTCTTGCCGGTATCCGCCCAATTGCGCCCGAAAGCCGCGGTCATCATCTCAGATATGGCCGCGGCGATCATCATGCCGTGGGCGATGACGCCGCCAAACTGCGTTGATGCCGCGAACTCCTGATCGATATGAATGGGGTTGTAGTCGCCGGAAGCCCGGGCGTACCGCTCGATGTGGGCCTGATCGATCAGCTTCTCGACCTGTGGGAGATCGTCACCCTTCCGCATTGGTCGAATCCCGGGCCGGAGCCTTATCGTCGTACCATCGCGGGCCGAGATCCGCGGGGATCATGATTGTGCTCTTCCCGGTCATCACGGAACTGCCCTCTTCGTCAGTCACGTTGCATTCGACCCCCAGGAACCGCCAATCACCCCGTATGGAGTTCTGAGTCAGTATCGCGGCGCAGTCCAGAGACGATCCTACGACTACGCCTCCGGAGAACTCGAACTCCTGGCCCACGTGGAGCGTTCCTCCCGGAATCCGCAAGTCCTGGACGACGCCCCGAATGCTCAGCGCGGCGACTGCCATAGCCGGGACCAGCGGACGACCGCTGTCGTCCGACAACCGCTCGCTGCGGTCCTGGACTGCGTCCACGTAGTCGGCCACCATGTCGTGGTCAATGCGGTAACAGTGCCTGGATATCTCTCGACCGGCTTCCAACTCCCCGTAGTCCCGTAGTATCGGACTCACGACAAAGCCTCCATAGAATCCGCAACGATTATAGGCTCATGCTAGGGTCGAATCAACACGATGCGGGACAGCGCCCAGCAAAGGGCGCGGATGCGAAGCCGTAGAGCTGGCTGCCCGCGGAGACCGCTCGGCAGCGCTCAGGCAACCGGCGCGAGTCGTCAGGTGCCGGGCGAGCCGTCTCACTCGGACAAGTTGGTGGCCCCGCGCTGCATCTGCGCCTCCTCGAGTAGCCTCTCCAGGACCACGTAGGCGGCTTCCTCTGTGTAGTCGAGCTGGCACACGCCGAGCACGCGGTACAGGACGCCGGTGGAGATCCGCGCCAAGACAGACTCCCCAAGCGGCGGCAGCCTGACACCCAGGGCTTGCGATACGAAACCCCCTGCCAACATGCCGTTGGGAGTTATGAAACAGCGCAGCACCTCCCGGTCCTGGTAAGTCAGGACGAGGCCGCGTTCATCCTGGGAAAGGGCCATCCGAAGGTGGGCCCTGGGAGTTGCCACCAACTCGTCCGCGTAGTCGGATACCCATGTATCACGGTCTGCCAAAGCGACTCCTGAGTCAACGACGTGTGATCGTCCCATTATAGCCGATAGCGCCAATGGTCACCTGAGAACGCTCCGTTCCAGGTCGGGCGACCCATCCCCCGCTTGCGCGCCTGGATCCAATGCAACTTGCGCTGCCGAGACCGGCTCAATAGAATACTGACCATTCAATCCACTGTACGGGGAGTCGCGCAAATGGCCAGCATCTTCGAGGAGCTAGGCGTTCGGCCTGTGATCAATGCACAGGGAAACAGGACCCTGTTGGGAGGCGGCACGCCCTCCCCAGAGGTCCGGGCCATGATGGACTCAATTGAAGAGCACTACGTCAACATGGGCGAGCTGATGGACGCGGTCGGCGCGCGAATCTGCGACATGCTGGGCGTGGAGGCCGCGCTGGTTACGTCAGGCTGCTCTGCTGCGCTGGCCTACGCTGCTGCTGCGTGCATCACCGGCGACGACGCTGATCGGATCGAGCGGATCCCCGATACGTCGGAGATGCCGAACGAGATCATCATCCAGCGTCAGCTTCGACTGAAGTACGACCGCTGTATGACTATCCCCGGAGGACGGCTCGTAGAGATCGGCGACGAAGAAGGCACCACGGCAGCCCAGCTCGAATCGGCCATCGGACCCAACACGGCCGCCATCCACTACTGGGCGCCGGGCGATCAGGGTCCCGGCGCGCTGCCGCTGGAGGACGTAATCGACATCGGGCACTCCAACGGCGTTCCGATAATAGTGGACGCCGCTGGCCAAGTTTACCCCACCGACCTGCTGAGCAGATACGTCAAGATGGGAGCTGACCTCGTCGCCCACGGAGCCAAGTACTTCGGGGCGGTCAACTCCAGCGGACTGCTGACCGGCCGGCGCGATCTGGTAAACGTGGCAAGGTCGCACAGCTTCATCGGATTCGAGTCCACCCAGGTCAGATCGTTCGGCCGGCCGATGAAGGTCGATAGACAGGAGGTCGTGGCCGTCTATGGCGCGCTGAGGGCGTGGCTGACCATGAATCACGAGGATAGAATCGCCGAGTACGAAGCCAGGGTCGGTGGGCTGAGGGCCGCCATGGGCGACGCGCCCGGCATATCGCTCGAAGACCTGACGGATGACGGCCCGGTGGAGGGGCTCACGATCATAGTCGATCCTGACGTTGTCGGACTGACTGGCGCCGATGTGGTCGAAATGCTCCGCGACGGCAATCCCAGCATCTGGGTGAGAGAGCACGAAGAGGGCGACAGGTTTTCCATCCGACTCCTGACGCTCAGGCAGGATGCCGAGCAGGTGATCGTCGAAAGACTCCACCAGATTCTGGGTTAGCTGCCGCTCCATGATCTCGATTGAACTCATCCGCCGCGACCCGGAGCTCGTGCGTGAAGCGCTCCGGAAGCGCTCCTCCGATGCGCCCATAGACGAGATCGTCGTGCTGGACGAGAGCCGTCGCGCCCTGATCGCCGAGATCGACACGCTGAGGGCCAGGCGGAACGAGGTCAGCCGCGAGCTGGGACGCTCCAGGGAGCGTCCCCAGAGCCTGATCGAGGAGATGCGCCGGGTCGGGAGTCGCATCAGGGACCTCGAAGGACGGCTTCGGTCCACGGACGATACGCTCAACGGACTCATGCTCGCCGTGCCCAACATCCCCGACGCGAACGCGCCCGTGGGTCCGGACGAGTCGGCCAACGTGGTCGTCAAGACGGTGGGATACCTGCCGACATTCGACTTCGAACCCGAAGCTCACTGGGATATCGGGGAGCGCCTCGGGATCATCGACTTCGAGCGGGGAGTCCGACTCGCGGGGTCCAGGTTCTTCGTTCTCAGAGGCGCGGGCGCCAAGCTGCAGCGGGCGCTTATCTCGTTCATGATCGATCTGCACGTCGAGCGACACGGCTATACGGAGGTGTACGTGCCGTACATGGTCAACCGCGAGACCGTGCTGGCGAGCGGCCACCTGCCCGGATTCAGGGACGAGATGTACCACGACGACGAGGACGACCTCTGGCTGCTTCCCACCGCGGAGGCGGCAATCACAAGCCTGCACAGGGACGAGATCCTGGCCGCCGAGGACCTTCCTCGCCGCTACGTCGCGCATACACCTTGCTGGAGACGTGAGAAAGCGTCGGCCAGCAGAGACACCCGCGGCATTCTCAGGGTGCATCAGTTCGACAAGGTCGAGATGTACAAGTTCGTCGAGCCTGAGAGGTCCGGCGACGAGCTCGACTCTCTGGTCGCCGCGGGAGAGGATGTGATCGCCGCTCTCGAAATCCCGTACAGGTTGCTGGAGCTGGCCACGGGGGACATGGCGACCCCCGCTGTCAGGGCGTTCGACCTGGAGATGTGGGCGCCGGGCGCCGGAAGCTGGCTTGAGGTGAGTTCGTGCTCGAACTGCACCGACTACCAGGCGCGACGCGGAATGGTGCGGTACAGACCGGAAACGGGCGCGCGGCCTCGGCTGGTACATACCCTGAACGGGTCCGGGCTTGCCCTTCCGAGGGTGATCGTCTCCATCCTGGAGACGTACCAGCAGGAGGACGGGTCGGTCATCATCCCGGAGGTATTGAGGCCGTACACGGGTTTCGACCGGATCGGGTAATGACTGAAGCATACGATCCACTGGATTACGCCAACTTGGCACGAAGCGTAGTCGATGCGCTTCTGACCGCGGACCGCGCTCCTCTGCCGCCGGCCCAGTTCGACGGATCGGGTGTCTACGCGATCTACTACACAGGGTCGCTCGACTACGCCGATAGTGAATCACTAAAAGATGCGCCGCTTCACGGAGACCGCAGCTCCACCGCCGTTTCGTAAAGGCGCGTCGGTCGTGACACTGTTCCCACCCGCACCGACGAATTGACCACGCTGTTGCCGGTTCGTTTGGTCCGTACTTCGTGCAGACCTACGATCTCAAAGCCCTCTGTTTCGGCGATCTCGGCGAACAGCCTGTCGGTCTGAAACTCCATCCCCTGTAGGATGTTGTTGCCAATCACGACGACCACTGTGCCGCCGGGCCGCATGAGCGGCTTCGTTATCCGGCAGAACCGCTGGCAATCGTTGAAGTAGGACGCTGCGTAATTGGCCCAACCTGGGCCGCCGTAGGGTCCCTTCTCAGCGTAGCGCCCTCTGAGCTCCTGTATCTGTTCAGCCAGATGCGGCAGCCCGGTACGCAGGGCGATTTCAGGGCCCGAGCGGACTGTTTGCCAGAATTGTCCGAAGCTCTTGCGTTCTATGGTCTTCAGGTCGGCGGTATCAGTAACCAACCCCAACCAGAAAAGCTGTGGGCGGGTGTTGCGGATGTAGTGGTAGTTGTTCAGGTATGGCGGTGACGTTATGACCACGTCCACGCTTTGCGGAGCTACGCGGTTCGCATGATCCATGTAGGACAGGGGATGAATTGTGGCGGACCCTGAGGGTTCGCGCCAAGGGATGTCGCGCTGGAAATCGACTATATCCTCGTGAATGTCATATAACTTTCGCTCTACGATACCGAGTACGTCGGCTTGTTCGACATTGGGTTTTCCGGCAGCCGCTCGCGTGCCAAGGCTGGGCTCATAGGAGTAGTTGGAGAAGCTGACCATTACCGATCCCAATGCCAACTCAAACAGTTCCCTGACCCAGCCAGAGGTTTCTTCGTGTATGAAGTCCAGGCAAGCGAGCACCTGCGGCTCAACGTCGGGGCTGAAGAAGGGGACACGGCTTCTGAACGCCGGCGGCGCGGAGGATGAGGGCGGGATGTTCAACCACAGTTTTTCGTCGCCATAGTCATTGAAACGCTCAATGGCGGACGCCAACTGGCTGACGTCGTAGCGGGCGGCGTGGACTTTGGCCCTGCACGCGAGAGCGGCGTAGGCGTTGATTTCAAACCCAACAGCGTTGTGACCGTTTTGAATCGCCTCGACCAGCGTCGTTCCAACGCCGGCAAACGGATCGAGCACCTGCAATGCTTCTCCATTGCGCTTCATTTTGTCCAGAACTCCCGTAACGAATGAACCGGAAAACCCGGCAATCCACGGCACCCATCGATGCAGTCGCCGCTTGTGGTTTTCAGAGAAGGCAGTATCACCGAAACCGGCAAATCGCATCCCGTATTGCGTCTCCGGCTCCGCAATCCCGATGTTGAGGGTCCCCTGTCGAGCCGTGGCGATTGAGCCATCCCGTCCGCCTAACCACGCTTCCAGCGCGCTTCGTAGAAAACGCCACTCACGACCAGCCTTCTGCGCGGGCACTCGCCCGCTGCGCGCCATTTCGCCCAGGGTCTTTCGACTGACGCGAATCAGGTCAGCCGCTTCAGCGAGTGTGAGTATCTCTCTGGCAGGCATGGTCAACTCTATATTCCCTTAACTTACTGCAAATTCTCGATTGCGATCACTTTAGCACAGTCGCTCGCTAGAATGAACTCCTGTTCTGCATCGGCGGTCGGCGAGGCTGGTATAGCGCTCTTGGAATACACGGAAATAGTGGGGTACAGACCGGAAACGGGCGCGAGGCCTCGGCTGGTACATACCCTGAACGGGTCCGGGCTTGCCCTTCCGAGAGTGATCGTCTCCATTCTGGAGACGTACCAGCAGGAGGACGGGTCGGTCATCATCCCGGAGGTATTGAGGCCGTACACGGGTTTCGACAGGATTGGGTGAAGGCTACAGACGGCCGATTAGCTCTACGAGCCGCGACCCCGTTGAATCTACTGACATCCCCAAGCCTGTCAGTGTGTACACCCCAAGCAGTGGCGTGCAGCCTTCCTTGCCAATCACAACGAGCGTGGTCACTTCCCGACCGTTCATCCGGACGCGAACATCCGCGGTATCAAACTGTTTGGTCGTCCCGTCCGCAAGCTCGAATGTCTGAGTTCGTTGGGGATCAACCCCCAATCCGATCATTACATAAGGCGAGATGGTCGTGAAGAACGCGCCCGTGTTTGCCAGCACTTCAATCCGCTGGAAGTTCCGACCTTCCGGATCGCCGATATCTACCTGAACCTTGAATGCACCCATCACCTACACCGGCTCTCCGTAGTCCTCTTTGAGCATACGCTTCAGCACCTTGCCCATCGGGTTTCGCGGCAGCTCACCGACCACGACGACGGATTCCGGCTTCTTGAAGCTCGCCAGCCGCTGACGGCAGTACTCGATGACGTCCTGCTCGTCCACGGCGCGGCCGGGACTCGCCACCACGACGGCCCGGACGCGCTCTCCCCAGTCGATGTCGGGAATGCCTATGATCGCCGCCTCTTCGATATCCGGGTGGGAGTGGAGCACCTGTTCGACTTCCTGAGGCGAGATCATCTCCCCGCCGCGCTTGATGAAGTCTTTGGACCGTCCCGCCAGGAAGATATAGCCGTCATCGTCCCAGTATCCGAGGTCGCCGGTGTAGAGCCATCCACCCCTGATCGTATCCGCGGTCGCCGCGTCCTGGCGCCAGTAGCCCTTCATCAGCCGCTGGCCCCTTGCGACGATTTCTCCAACCTCCCCCGTCACCGCGTCCCCGCCGTCCTCATCGACGATTCGCACCTCGACATCCTCAAGGGGCTTGCCGATCGAAGTCAGGCGTTTCAGTTTGCGCTCCACCTCCTCGGTGGAACCGTTCAGCACGTGGTCGTCGGGAGGCAGCATGGTGATCGTGGCGGCTGTCTCCGTCTGACCGAAGGCGTTGATGAACTGCGCGTTGGGGAACTCGACGATTGCGCGCCGGATCACCTCGATCGGCATCGGGGCCGCGCCATACGTAATCACGCGAAGGCTGCTCATGTCGTGCTTGTGGAAGTCCTCGTGGTCCATCAGCATCTTCAGCATAGTCGGGACCATCATTGCCCGGTCCACGCGCTCGGTTTCGACGAGGTCCATCCACTGCTCGGCCTCGAACTGCCGCTGGATTATGAGCGTTCGCCCACCGTACACCGCGCTGACCATCGCCTGCATACCGGCGATGTGGTAGAGCGGCACGGTGAGGATATTCCGCTCGGCGACATCGGGGTCCGCCGGCGTGACATGACTGAGAATGTAGGACGAGAAGCTGTTGTGGCTGAGCATCACGCCCTTGGGGAAGCTGGTGGTGCCGGAAGTGAACAGTAGCACCGCGAGGTCGTCCTCGTCCGACGTGGGCCAGAGCTCGTCGTCGGGCGCACCGTCGATCAGCTCGGAGTAGTCCATCCATCCATCCCTGGGGCCGTCCAGGGAGATGCGGATCTCGATGGAGTCGATGTCATCACAAATCCCGTCGAGAAGCGCCACGTACCTCGACCCGGCCAGAAGCGCCCTGGGGGCCGAGTCGGAGACCATGAACGACATCTCATCGGCTCGCGCGCGGAAGTTGAGCGGCACGCAGACCGCATCCAACTTGGCCGCCGCGAAGTAGGTCTCAACAACCTGATCGGTGTTGACCTGCACGACGCCGATCCTGTCTCCCGGCCCCACTCCGAGCTCACGCAGACCTGACGCCAGACGGTCCACCCTGTGCTGGAGCTGCTCGAACGTAGTGCGTCTGCCCTCGAACACCAGCGCGTCTCTGTCAGGAACGATGGCGGCCGATATAGCCAGAAACTCCGATATATTCATACCTACGCTATACCTCTCCCTCCGGTCATTGACGACAGTCGCGGCATCCCACGGCGCGAGGCCACCGACCATAAACCGGCAGCCCCCAAAGCGCACTACAGATTACCACCATCGATTGGCGAATTCTACTTGAGAAAGGGACCTGAACGGTGTGCATATGGCCCCGGCGAAGGAACATGGGCAGGTTTGAAACCTGCCCCTACCGGGCGTTGTAAACCTGACCGGGATTGCGGCCTGGGTTCTCTGGATCTTCCGGCCACTTCGCTGGATTGTCAATGATGTACTGACGGATCCGGTTCAGGTCACACTCGTTGCGTATGATGTGTTCGTAATAGTTGCGCTGCCACACTGCCGTCCCAGGGGTCTGACGGTATTCATTGATGCGCCGTGCGGAAAACGTCTTGAATGCCCGGACGACTTCGGGCAAGCCATGACGCGTAGGGGCAGGTTTGAAACCTGCCCGACTCCCGCCAGACCCTGAGTTCGACACGTCATCTCCGTTCATCCCTGCTCCCATTACCCCGGAATCGGGTGTCAGGAAAATGATGCCGTGGATGTGGTTGGGCATGATTACGAACGCATCCAGCTCGACGTGCAGATAATGCTCAGGCAATCCATCCCATACCCCATGAACCAGACGCCCGCTATCGTTCAATCGCATCTCTCCATTCGCGATTTCACCGAACAGCAGTGTCCGGTCGTGCGTGCAGACTGTCACGGAATAAGCTCCCGCGCGTGAGTAATCGTAGCCCGGCAAACGGATCGACCGACGATTGCGTCTATCGGAGTCGAAGTTTGCGTTCATGACCTGCCGGATGTCTGCACTTCATATCGTGCGGGAACCGTCCGCGCGCGCGGGTCAACCTTCAGTGGGCTCCGCACCGCGCCGCCACCAGCCTCGCCGACAGACGCTGCTCGAGCCGCAGACCGGCCCACAGGGGACCGTCCATCCCTTGGTAAACCGCGCGTTTGATGGCGGACACGGCCTCGGGGGGGATTTGCGCCAGCCGTTCCGCAAGGTCGAACGCGGCTGCGGTCAGCTCCTCCCGACCGACGACGCTGTGTACGAGGCCGAGCTTGAGCGCCGTCTGCGCATCCAGGACTTGATTACTGAGCAGCATCCGCATCGCTGGGCTGAGTCCGATAGTCCGTGGCAGCGTCTGGCTGCCTCCGGCTGCTGGCACCATGCCCAGGGCCGTCTCCGGCATCCTGAAGACGCTGTCCGCGGAGGCTATTCGCAGGTCGCAGAGGCATGCGATCTCGACCCCGGAGCCGATTACGTAGCCGTGCAGGGCCGCTACCAGCGGCTTCTCTATCCGGAGGAACAGACCCCACAGGTCACGCTCCCAGCGGACCTCGCGCGCAACCGTCTGAGAGGGGGCTGTGCCGAACTCCGTCAGGTCCGCGCCGGCGCAGAATCCGCGATCGCCGGAGCCGGCGATCAGGACGGCCCGGACTTCGGGATCGTCCCGAACGGCCTCGATCGCGTAGTACAGATCGTCGCGCATCTGGATGTTGAAAGCGTTGATTACCCCCGGCCGGTTGAGCGTGACGGTGGCCACGACACGCCGGACCTTGTCGAGCAGCACTGTTGGTTCATCAGTCATGGTGGACTACTGTCATTTCCACGATCCGCTTGCTGGGCTTGTCGTACTCCAACCGGCTACAGCTCAAATATGTCGCTCACCGTGCAAGTGAACCCTGGGAGCGCGTCGCCGCCGTCGAGCGAGTCATCTTCGGTCAGAGTCACGATTGAACCGTCCTCGCCATGCAGATCCACGGTGCGCGTGTCCGGGTACGCCACCCACACAAGGCGGACTCCGTAGGTGTGCCACATTCTGGCCTTATCGTTGACCGCTCTCCGGCTGTCACTGGGGGATGCGATCTCTACCACGATGTCGGGAACCACTTCCGAGTAACCGGGCTGGCTTATGCCCAGCGGCATTTTTTCGGCGGAAATGAATGCCAAATCAGGTTCCCGAACGGTGTCCGGAGACCTCTCCAGCAAAATGCCGCTGTCAGATCCAATGAGCGATCCCAGTTGCCGAGCCTTGATAAAGCTCCCTATTTCAACAGCCAGATTCATCACATACTTGCCGTGATCCTGTCCAGCAGCCATAGTCTCGCAAATCACCCCTCGGATAAGTTCGCCGCGGACACCTTTGCTGTGCAGTCGCAGCAGGTCGTCCGCGGTCATCAGCTTCATCTGAGTCGTCATGTCAATCACCTTTGAAGTTAGTTGCTCAGCGGCTTCGATAGTCGGGCGCGCGACGTTCGAGGAACGACGCGATGCCTTCCCGCCTATCCTCCGTGGACTGCAACAGGAAGCTCAGGTCCGCCTCTAGTCTGAGACCGTGCGAGATCGGACCGTCGAGGCCGCTCGACACCGCCTCCTTGAGGTATCGCAGCGCAATCGGACCGTGGCCGGCGATGGCTTCCGCCAGCTCGATCGCCCGATGTGTCGCCACGCCGGGGTCAACGACTTCGTTGACCAGGTTGTATTCCAGCGCCTCCCGGGCAGTCACCAGCCGGCCGGTCAGGAGCATTTCGATCGCCCTGGACCTGCCTATCAGCCGCGGCAGTCGCTGAGTCCCGCCGTCCCAGGGCATCCCTCCCGACACTGCCTGGCCCGACCTGAACGTCGCCGTCGAGTCCGCCACGCGGAGGTCGCACGCAAGCGCGAGCTCAAGCCCCTGATCGTGAGCCGCGCCCTGAATGGCGCACACAACCGGCTTCTCTACGTCCGCGACCGCCTGGGCCGCGCGCAGCGATTGGAATTCGGGGGATTCCGCCGCCGCGTGCAGCGAGTCCGGGTCCGTCCCTGTGCAGAAATCGGGACCGTCCGCGTCGAGAACGACCACCCAGACGTCGTCCCGCTGCCGGACATCGACCAGATGGTCGGACAGCGCGAACGCCGAGTCCAGCCCGATCCGATTGCCCGATTCGGGCATCGAAAGAGTGACCCTGGCAACATGGCCGGTGATGTCGAGTGCAACACTCATGCTATACGTCGTTATCGGGCCGGTTCACCGCCCCGGCCGGCCGGGGCCGGCTCATCAGAGGCTTGAGGTATGCGCCGGCGGCAAGCGCCTGGCGCGTTGGGTCTTCTAATCGGGCTGGATCACCACCTGCCGCGAGATGCCATCCCCCGTGCTCTCCGTGGTGACCCGCGGGTGGTCCGACAGCGCGAGGTGGACGATCCGCCGCTCGTTGGGCGGCATCGGTTCGAGGGCTATCTCCCGCCCGGTGTCGGAGACCCGTCTGGCTACACGCCGGGCCATGTTCTCCAACGCGAGGTTGCGACGCTCCTGATAGCCTTCTACGTCGATCATCAGGTTGACCCGGTCGTCCAATCTGTGACTGACGATGTACCTGACGATAAACTGGAGGGTCTTCAGCGTCTCGCCCTTGCGCCCGATCAGCAGCCCCGCGTCGTCCCCCTCGATCTCGAAGATAGGACCGTCGAGGTCGTCGTTGTGCAGCTGCTTGAGTGTCAGCACGACGTCAACGCCCAGCAGCGAAAGCAGACTCTCGACGACTTCAGCGGTGATCTTGACGCTGTCGGGAGGGGCCTCGATCTGCGTGATCCTGACCTTGGCCGGCTCGGCCCCGATCCCCAGTATCCCCGTCTTCCCGCGGCTAACGACGTCTATTTCTACGTCGCTGCGATCTACGTCGAGCTCCTTTAGACCGAGCTCGATTGCCTCTTCTACCGTTCTCGCTGTCATCACCAGGTCTTGCATCATTCGTCTCCTCGACAGAAGAAACCAGCGCAGGCGCGGGCGTGGTCGTTGCAGCGACCGTTTCGTCCTCCCTGCCCCTATTACTTATCAGGTTGCGCCCGCTTTTAAGCAGATTAAACAGCGGGTCCCATCCGGTCACAAAGCCCTGTATCACCACCCCAACGAAGTTGGACACCACCCAGTACAGCGCGAGACCGCTCGGGAAGTTCAGCGTAAAGAACCCGAACATCGCCGGCATCATCCACAGCATCATCCGGTTGGTCGAGGCCTGCCGTTGGTCCGCGGTCGGCATTGTGGTCATCTTCTGCATGATCCACATCGACACACCAACCAAGATCGGCATGACGAACGGCGACGGATCGGGTCGGGCCAGGTCCATCCAGAGGAAGTTGCTGTTTATCGGAATCACGCTGTGGACCTGGGGGAGCCAGTCGTACAGGTGTCTGGACAGACCCACCAGGCTTTCCGGGTTCGACGGCACCGTCTGCAGGATCGCCTGGTACAGCCCTATCCAGATGGGGAACTGGATGAACATGGGTCCCAGGCAGCCCAGCGGGTTGACCCCACGCTCCCGGTACAGCGCCATCGTCTCCTGGGACGCCTTCGATCTGTCGTTCTTGTTCCTCTCCTGGATCTCCTTCATGAGAGGCTGGAGCTGGCTCATCGACTTGATCTGCCGGCTCTGCTTGACGGTCAGCGGTATCAACAACATCCTGACCAGGAGCGTGAAAGCGACGATCGCGATCCCGAATTGGGAGAAGCACCAATAATAAAGCAGTACCAGCCCATTGATCATGGGCTGGATTATCATGAGGTTCCAGGTGTCTATTACGAATTCCAAGCCAAGTCCTTACCTAACACGCCTTGGGTCCGTCAGCCGGTTGAGGATCATCGGAGTCTGTCTTGAATACCCATTCCTCATCCGGGTTCCCGTTGGCCTTGATTCGGAGCGCGCGGATGGTGTGGTCGGTTGCACCAAAGTATATCAGGTCATCGGAGACCTCAACGGAGGTCCGGATATCGGAGCCGATCCGACATGATTGTCGCTCGCTGCCGTTGGACTCCAGCAGAGCGAGCCGGGAGTCCCCGCCATCGGCGACCGGCACGGCGATCAGATCGTGGACCACGGCGGGCGTACCGACGAGCTGCCCTTCGGTTACGTACCGCCACTTGAGACGGCCGGTCTCGGCGTCCAGCGCGTACAGCGTCCCATCCAGTGAGGGCGCGTACACAACCCCATCTGCGACCAGGGGGGTTGACCAGTACCACCGGCTGGAGCCATTGAACTCCCACTCCGGACTTCCCGTCTCCGCATCGAGCGCGTACAGCGTGCTGTCGAAACCTCCGAAGATCACCAGTCCCTCGTACACGGCGATACCGGAGACGACCGCGCCGCCGGACCTGAACCGCCACTTCTCTTCACCGCCGGTCACGGTCACGGCATACACATGATGATCGAGCGATCCGAAGTAGGCCACACCGTCAGCGACGGTCGGAGACGACCAGACTGCCCCGTCCGTCTCGTACGACCAGACGGGGTCTCCTTCAATCATGTCAACGGCGTGAAGTGAACCTCCCGCGTCGTCCGATGACAACAGCGATGCGGTCCCGACCAGCGCTATCCCCTCATGCACCTTCGGCCCGCCCACGATTCGGCCCACGAACCGCTCCTGCCACTTGAGGTCGCCGGAGGCGTCGAAGGCGTACAGTCCGCCGTCGTACCCGCCAACCACGATAACGCCGCCGTCCACCGCGGGACGTCCGTAAATCGCGCGGTCGGCGTCTTCGGAAGTGGGAATCTCGTACCGCCACGCCAGAGCGCCGGTATCCTTGTTTACGGCGAGGACAGCTCCTTCCACCGTACCGATGTAGAGCGTGTCGTCTGCCACTGTCCCGGTTGACCATCCCTGCGGATTGTTGATCCGGGAGCAGCCGACCAGCAGGAATGCGGCAACGAGGAAGAACGCGGCCCATGCGGGAACGCCTGTAGGCCCGGCTCCGGTGAGTTTCCTGAAAGATCCGGCAACAGGCTTTACGCCCTTGTCGGAGAGTTTTCGGCGGTTGGTGTGGACTTGACTGCTATGGGACAGGGTCGTACCCCTTCGATCCAAGTGGACGACAACGTCCAAGGCGCTTGGCGGCGAGCCATGCGCCCCTGCCTAACCCATACCTGTGAATGGCCTCGTATGCGTATCCGGAGCAACTCGGCGTATGCCGACACGTTGCCGGAAGGTATGGGGAGAGCGCCGCTTGGTACAGCCTGATCAACCCCAGCGAAAATCTCTGAATCAACGTGGTCCTCACGTCTCACATGCCAACGGCTAAACGCGATGCGGGGCTATTAGAAAGATTCTGAATCAACGCGCGCCTCGCCCCACGTTGGCGCCGGCCTGATCCTTTCGGCCAATCACCTTGGCCCGTCCAAGCAGCCGGCGCAGGGAGCGTCTGAGCTCCCAGTAGCCGGCGGATCTTGCGCCCTGTCGGGCAATCACAATCAGGTCCCAGCCCCCTTCGACACCGGCTTCTACCGCCGCCGCCTTCAATCTTCGTTTGATCTTGTTGCGATTTACCGCGTTTCCGATGCGCTTGCTCACGGAGAAGCCAAACCTGGGTGCGGAGGAACGGTTGGGACAGGCTATCACCACGAGCCTATGGTCTGCCCCGCTCTTGCCGCGTCTCCGCGCCGCGGCGAAATCCGCCGTTTTTCTGAGTCGGAGGGCGCGCCGCATTGAATTCGAACCTCACCGCTGCGGATCGATCGGCCACGAGACCGCGTGAAGGTGTAACGGCCAACGCGAGCGGCTCACACAGTCAGCCTTTGCCTGCCTTTGAACATTCGCCGCTTGAGAACGCTCCGACCGGCCCGCGTTCGCATCCTGGACCGGAAGCCATGCACTCTGGCCCGGCGTCTATTTTTTGGTTGATACGTTCTCTTTGGCATTTGGATGCATCCTCTGAAACAAACGGATTATAGTCACTGGCAGAAAACAGTGTCAATTTGAGTACCGCTCAGGTCGTCGGCAGTGGCGCGGTGTCCCCGGTCTGGTGCTGCCAAATGCGTATCCGGGCCGCCATGTCCCGGACACGGTCCCGCTGGGCCGGATCGTCAAACAGATTGGTCATCTCATGGGGATCGCTGTTGAGATCGTACAGCTCGCACTGGTCGCCCGCGCACAGGTTCAGCTTCCACCGGTCAGGCGTGACGACCGAACGCCAGGGCAGCGCCAGCATCCTGTTAATCTCGGCCGAACCCAGGAACCTGTCGGGCACATCGGCGTTGGTCCCGTTCCACTGGATGAATACGTCGTTCGCGCTGAGGTCCGACTCCCCGCACAGGACGGGCAGCAGGCTCTTGCCCTGGAGTCTCTGCGGAACAGGCTCGCCCGCCAGCTCCAGCAGCGTGGGAACTAGGTCGACATGTCCAACGCTGCCCCGCACTCTCGTTGACTGCCGGGAATGCCGCGGAGCTCTGATCAGCAGCGGGACACGCGACGCCTCTTCGAAGAACGATCGTTTCTCCAACATCCCATGATCGCCCATCATGTCACCGTGTTCGCTGGTGAACACGACGACCGTGTTGTCGGCTACTCCCGCGCGCTCGATGGCGCCGGTAATCCGACCGACCATTCCGTCAACGAGGCTGATGTTCGCCATGTAGTGGGCGCGAAGCGTTCTCCAGCCGATCTCGCTGGAGACGTCTTCGCGCGGGGCCGCGTACCGCATCATGTACTCGTCCTGAGTCTGGTCCGCGCCATCGAGCATGAACTGCATGAAGTAGTCGGCCCGGACGCGGTTGACCAGCGATGCCGACTCCGGCTTCCGGAGGAACGCCGGACCTACGGGCAGCGTCGCGGCGTCGTACAAGTCCATGAACGGCCCGTGGTACGGCGAGTGAGGCTCGAACGTGCTGACGAACAGCAGGAACGGGCGTCCACTGTTGGACTCGATGAACTCGGCCGCCCGGTCGCCCAGGTAGGAGGCCATCTGATGCTCTTCCGGCAGGTCGTAGTGGGCATCCGAGCTGAAGATACCGACGCCGTCCCGCATCCCATCCGGCTTGTAGCCGAGGGCGGCCAGGTATCGGCTGTAGTCGGATACCAGATACCGCTGTTCGGGCCTGGTTATGCGATGCTGGTCCTCGGCGGAGACCCAAACGTCGAAACCGTGCTGCCTTACGAGGTCGTTGCCGAGGTGCCACTTGCCCATGTAGCCCTTGTAGTAATCTTCGGACATCATCTCCGCGAGCACGGGCGTGGATTCCGGCAGCGGGATCTGGTTTACGACCGGCCCCGCCGCATGTGGGTAGAGTCCGGTCATGATCGTGGCGCGGGCCGGAGTGCAGACCGCCTGGGCCACGTAGGCATTGTCGAATACGAAGCTCTCGTCGGCGAGCTGATTGAGGTTCGGGACACGCATCCAGTCCGCGCCGTAGCAGGCAAGCGTGTCCTGGCGCTGCTGGTCGCTCATGATGACGACGATGTTGGGTCTGTCCGGCATGGGTCGGCCCTCCCGGGACTGTACGAGGCAGCCGGTCCTACAGCAGGGAGATCCGGCGTGGAGTTCCGCAGATGAAAGGCCGGATTGAACCCCGGCCAGCGTCGATTACCCCAGCTGCCCGCGGATGAAGATCCGCAGCACGCCCTCGTTCGCCGCGCTGTTCAGCCTGCGCTCGATGGTCCCGTCAGTGGATATGAAGAACGTCGTGGGCAGTGACACAACGTCGTATGCGCGCGCGATCTCGTTGGTCGGGTCCACCCCGATCGGGTAGGTCAGGCCGATACTATCGACGAACGCCTGAGCGTCTTCGGCTGTATCCGACACCGAAACGCCCACGAACACCACGCCCCGATCGCCGTACTCCTGCGCGATCCGCTCGAAGGACGGCATCTCCCAGCGACACGGCGGGCACGACGTAGCCCAGAAGTTGAGCACTACAACCTGCCCCTCGAGGTCGGACAGTCTCAGCAGGTCGCCTGAGAAGATCTCCATTTCGAAGTCGGGAGCCTGCTCACGCCGCGTTGTCGATGCCCTGCGGATCACGCGTGGCGTGGGACCGACCCTCGGCGCCGAGCTGCGCGCCTGCGCCTGCACAGACGCGCTTTCCCGAGGCTCAGGGTTCGCTCGCGCGCCGGACGTGGGAGTCGCGGTCGGCTCGGGAGTGGCTGTCGGAGGCGCGACAAATTGCGCCGGACTGATCGTTGGCGGGATCGATCTGCCACTGCTACGCGGACTACCGTCATCGCCACCACCGTTACCGCCACATGCCACGGCGAACGACAGCAGCAGCGCGGCAGAGGTGATCGACACCACGCGCAGTACGCTGCGCAGGTATCCGGATGGCGTGGCAAACGAGTACATCTTCATATTAGGATTATATCCTACTTGTAAAGGTCGCAACATATGCCTCCTAACGTTGACATCAGCCCGGAAGAGCGCCGGCTGGTACTCGATTCTCCGGAAGACCGGCCTCCGATTTTCGTTAGATGGACCGACTATCTGACCGGTCGGGAGTCCATACTCAGGATATCAGCGGATGACGCCGATCTGCCGCTGGGTCGGCTCCTGTCGAAGTACCTCGTGTCGGCTGATACGGCCTCGCTGATCTCGAACCGAAACCTGCTGCCCGAGTCTCTGCCCGACCTGCTCGCGATCCAGGATCTCACTCTGACGTTAACAGACGACGGAGATGCGGGCAACGTTGTTCCCGGATCGATCTTCCGGTGCGGCCCGCGGACCCTTTCGCGAGATCGTCCGGCCAACGTATTGCCGGCTGAGCTCGGCGGAGCTCCGGTCGGACTGATCGACGTCTCTATCGACCGGAGTGAGACGGGTTACGCCCGCAACTGGACCGGATTCAATCGAAGGCGGTGGGAAAGAGACCGCGCCAGATTTTCGCGCTTCGTCGAGGACGCGGTGCGCCGCCGCAATCCCAACGACGCCGAACGGGTGCTGTCACTGGATACGGAGGCTGCCCGGACCGAGTTCCTGCGCAGCGTCGCGCTCGCAATCTGGGAAAGCCCATTCGAGAACTACTCCCGCTTCACCGGCAGCAAAATCCGGTACAAGACCGGCGACGAGACGCTGGTGAACATCATCGACGGCGGCGGGGCCATATGCTCGGAGAAAGTCCAGGCCCTCAAGTTCGTGACCGACCGATACGGGTTCCGGTCGAGGTACGTATTCGCCGGTCCGGACGCGGCGGGACGCCTGCCGGAGGCCGAGCTGCGACACCTGCTGGAGTCATTCGACTTTCAGGGCGGGCAGGCCGCCATGCGCCACTGGCAGCACATGGCCTTGGAATTCACGGTCGCCGGAACCGGCATCCTCGTCGACGCGACCAACGGCAACATACCGTTTCTGTTCATGACCGGAGCCGAGCTTGGGGATGTCCTGGACCGGGACGCCCCACGACCGGTCCGGGTGAGAATGGCGACTTACGAGGAGGACTTCTACTACCACCGCGTGCCGGGTGACCTCGCTCTCGATCTCTTCTACGCGATGGAGAGCTACATACCGGAGATCGACCTCGTGCAGGTGTTCGATAACGAGCTCGGCCTGGCGATCAGCCCGGAATTCCTGGTCTCACCGGTCCCATACAGGAACGAGGAGGAGTTCGAGAGCCTTGTGGACGTGTACAGCGGACTATCGCGGGCGGACGATCTCCGATTTGAGGTTGACCGCGAATGGCGGCTCGATGGCGTCCTCGGTCAAATGTTTCGGAGTCGGGAACCGGCTGCCGCGGACCGGGTCCTGGACTCCCGCGACCACCTTTTGGCGCGCTTCGAGTGGTTCGAGGGTGACGGATACCACATGGGACTGGCCATTGTGGAGCTCCGGGGGCCAAAGTGACGGGCCGGTGTCGGACCGGCTCGGCCATTGGCCCCCGGATATCTGTGGTACATTGGGCGTTATGAACGGCTCAGACTTGGACCGGCTGATCGATTCGGAGGCACAGACTGCGTTGTGCGTTTCGGAGACACCGGCGTATGTGTACTCCGAGCGCGTGCTTCGCGCGTCCGCCGAGCGTGCGTCCGCGATCGCGGCATTCTCAGGATGCGGCCTGATCTACACGCTCAAGCCGTGTGGACTGGCGCCCGTACTGGAGACGTTCGCTCCCTGGATCGAGGGCTTCGGCGCGAGCTCGACGTTCGAGGCGCGGCTTGCGTCCGGCCTGCTCCGGTCCGATCAGACGCTCCACTGCTACTCACCCGCCCTGTCGGTCAGCGATATGGCTTCCGTGCTGTCTATGGTGGACTACCTATCCGTGAACTCGTCGGCGCAGTTCGAGCAGGCCGCGCGCCTGAACACGTCCGGCGCTTCGCTGGGACTGCGGATCAACCCCGAGCTCGGGTTCGCCGATGACGTCCGCTACGATCCGAGCCGCCCCCATTCCAAGCTGGGAGTGCCGCTCTCGACATTCAGCGGATCACTTGCGTCCGGTGGAGTCCAGGACCTGATCGAAGGAGTCCACGTCCACAACAACTGCGAATCAGATGATCTCAACGAGCTGTTGCTGACAGCCGAGCGGATTCTCGGAATCACCGCGCGACTGCCGAGCCTGCAATGGGTCAATCTCGGCGGCGGCTACTATCTGGGGCCGGAGACCGACCCCGAACCGCTCCGGGCGGCTGTTGAGGCGCTGACGAGGGGATCGGGGCTGACCGTGTTCATCGAGCCGGGCACGGCGCTGGTGCAGGGCGCCGGATTCCTGGTCTCGGAGATCCTCGATGTATTCGACAGCAACGGCGCCGATGTCGCGCTGCTGGACACATCGACCAGCCATCTCCCGGAGGCGTTCGAGTATCAGTACACGCCCGAGCTGGCCGGTCCGACCGACGGCGGGAGCCAACGGACGATCCTGGCCGGGAGATCGTGCCTCGCCGGGGACATACTCGGCGACTACCGCTTCACCGGGCCGGTCCGCGCGGGGCAGCGGGTGGCTTTCCTACACGCCGGTTCGTACAGCCATTCGCGCGCGACCCCGTTCAACGGAATCCCGATTCCCAATAGTTACATGCTGAAGTCAACGGGGGAGTTCGAGCTGATGTCGGCCTACGGGTACGACGACTTCGCGCGAAGAAACGGAGCGGTTTCAGTTGCGACTCCTTGAACGCGCGGTCGCGATCGACAAAAGCCCCGACGTCCTGGGCGCTCTGGAGCCTGCCATCGGACACTCCATCGCGGGCGGTGAGACACCGATCCGGCTGGTTGTCGTCAACTCCGAAGGCGGCGCGCTGGAGTGCGAGGTCGGCGTCATAGAGGATGCGGCCCCATACGCGGTCGCGCCGCTGTTCGAGTTCAGACGACGGCAGTCGGAGACCGCTTCTGAGTTCAACGCGGCGTTCATCGTGCCGACCGGCATCGGCGCCGAAATCGGCGGACACGCGGGAGACGCCACACCGGCCGCGATGCTCATCGGTGAAGTGGCTGACAACCTGATTACCCATCCGAACGTGGTCAACGCCTCCGACATCAACGAGCTGCCGGCCAACGGGATGTACGTCGAGGGCAGCGTCCTGACCCGTCTGTTGATGGGGACCGTGGGACTCGAACGGGCGAGATCGAACCGTGTACTGGTCGCGCTGGACACCAGCTACGGCGAAAAGTACGCAACCTACTCCGTCAACGCCGTCAACGCCGCGCGAGCCACCTACGGCCTGGAGTGCCCCGGCATAGTCCGGATCGAACCCGCGCTGCGCCTCGTGAGCGGTTACTCGCCGGCGGGTCGGGCCGCCGGGACAGTCGAGGGAATATCCGGGCTGCTCAGCGCCCTCACCGATCGACGCGACTCATATGACGCGGTCGCGTTGGTTTCGGTAGTCGAGGTCCCGTCGCACTATCACATGGACTACTTCACGAGTGGCGGGGAGATGGTGAATCCCTGGGGTGGAGTGGAAGCGCTCCTCACCCACGCGCTGTCGTCGATCCTGAATGTGCCGACCGCGCACGCTCCGATGATCGAGTCCGACGACATCGCCGCGGTGGACCCGGGCATCGTTGACGCCAGAATGGCCGCCGAGATCATCTCCATGACCTTCCTCCAGTCCGTCCTGAAAGGGCTTCAGCGCGCGCCCCGAATTGTGACGGACGCGTCCCGGTTCCAGCGGCAGGACGTGATTACGGCAGAAGACATCTCCTGCCTCGTGATCCCCGATGGCTGCCTGGGACTGCCGACGCTCGCCGCCCTGCGCCAGGGAATCAAGGTGATCGCGGTCAGGGAGAACCGCAACCTGATGCGCAATGACTTGGCCGGTCTTGGATGGAAGAGGGGGCAGTTCAGGTTGGCCGACAACTACTGGGAGGCGGCTGGAATCGTCGCGGCCCTCAAGGCGGGTCTGGACCCGGACTCGGTCCGACGTCCAATGCCGACGCTGCGCGCGGACGGACATGGCTGAGACCCATGCCGCCCACGTCGCGCATCCAGCAGGCCGCGGTCTCCGGGGGGCGGAAGAGCTCGCCCGCCGGGCGAAGTCCAAAGACCTGAGTCAGCTCGCGGACTCCGATCTTCTGTTGACGCTGCAAGCGGCGGCCGCGGATCGTGACTTTGCCACCGCGCTCGCCGCCGTCGATATCGCCGTCAGGCGCAGGATAGGCTCCTGGAGCGCGGTTCTGGCCGGACCCGACGCTCTGTCGGGTCGAATCGCCTGTCTCCGCCGGACCGCGGACGAGGTTGTCCACCGGGACCTGGCGAGGCCGTCCGACCAATCGCTCCCGCAGCGCCGGACAGTCGAGGACTGGGCCGCGGCGGCCGCGGCGCGGGAATGCGGCGACTCCGAGACCCGTGACGCAATCCATTGGCTGCTGACTGCTCTGGTCAGATCGAGGTCGGAGCACCCCCCGGAGATCCTACTGGATGCCGGGTTTTACAACGCGCTGGAGGCGGTTGACGACACCGGCTGCCTGGTATTCGAACCGACGATGGAACAGATGGCCGCCGCCGCGCTGCTCATCGAAGGCGCGGTTGTGGAGATGGACGCGGGTGAAGGAAAGTCGTTGGTGGCAGCTATCGCGGCCGCGGTCTTCGCATCCACCGGACGCCGGGTCCATATTCTCACCGCCAACGACTATCTCGCTTTCCGCGACTGCGAGACCTTCGCCCCCACCTTCGAATCGCTCGGCCTGACGGTCGGCCTCTCGGTCGATGGGATGGACCGGGACGAGAAGCGTCTCCAGTATCTGGCCCACGTCGTGTTTACGACCGCGAGAGAGGTCGGCTTCGACTACCTGCGGGACAATCTGGCGCGTTCGACCCGGCGGCGCGTCCATCCGGTATTCGACGTGGCGATTGTCGACGAGGCGGACCATCTGCTGATCGACCAGGCGAGGACGCCGCTCATCATCTCCGGAGAATCTGTCGAGCAGCCGGTTGTCGGTGAGAGCTATGAATGGATCGCGTCCGAGCTGATGGAACGGCAGAGCCGCTATGTGGACGGGCTGTTCGAGAAGCTGAACACCGAAGGGACCGCATCCGAAGACCGGGCCCGGTGTCTTGCGACTATTCTCCTGGCCGGCGGTCTGACGCGGAGACTCGCCACGACGCTCGAGGAGCGCGGCGCAACCGCCCGGGATGTTATGTCCAGCCTGCTCAGCCTGAACGACGAAGACGAAGACCGCCCGCTGGAACAAGACCTACTGTTTGCGGTCAGTGCCGGCGGGGACTCATTGAGTCTCACCGAGCGCGGCTGGGAAACGATATCCGATCGACTGGCACAGCCCACGGCGGCGTTCGATGTAATCCAGATGCTGCGCGCCGGCGTCCTTCACAACGCGGATGAGGACTACGTCGTCAACGAGGACAGCATAACACTGGTGGACAGGCTGGACGGCAGGCCGATGTACTCCCACCGCTACATGTACGGCCTGCACGAGGCGATCGAGAACAAAGAGGGCGCGGCGGTCCGCGCGGCGGGCGACGCCAGGGCCCAGACGACGGTCCGGGCGCTGATAGCCAACTACGCCACCGTCGGCGGACTCACGGGCACCGCTGTTCAAGACGCCGATACCTTCCGGCGAGAGTATGGTCTTGCAGCCATCAGGGTCCCGCCGGTAGTCCGGCCACGGCGATCGGACCTGGGGACGCGCGTCTTCATGAGTCGGGGAGACCTCATCCGGACCGTGGCCCGCGAAATCGAGCGATGGCACGGCATAGGCCGCCCGGTCCTTCTGTCCGTCGGAACGGTCACCGAGTCGGCGGCGTTCAGCCAGGCGCTCAGCGAGCGAGGAGTCCCACACCGGGTCCTGAACGCAAGGGACCCGTCGCTGGAGAACGAGGTGGTCGCCGGAGCCGGGAGGTTCGGAGCGGTCACCGTCTCCACGGGAATGGCGGCGCGCGGGACCGACGTCATCGTCGAACCGGATGTCGATGCGAGGGTACTGGAGGCCTCCGCCAACCTCGCCAGGGCAAAGCTCTCCCAGGGGCTTTCGGTCGCCTTCGGCTGTGCCTCGGATGGAGAAGCGAATCTGTTGCTGGAAGCGCTCAGCACTGTCGAGGACGCCGACGCTCGTCTGCTGAGCTCCTCCGACGGCATCCACGTCTGCGCCGGCCCGCGGGAAGCGGGCGGAAACGGGAATACGCGCGTCGAGTTTGGCCTTGGGATGATCGTGATAATCGCCTCGATGCCCGCGTCAGAGCGGGTGGAGCGACAGATCAGAGGCCGTACCGCGAGACAAGGCAGGTTCGGCGCGTCTATGCTGGCCGTGTACCTCAATGACCCCGTTCTCGCGTTCTGCAGACAGCAGCACGGACTGATGCGCCTGAAGGGACCCGGCGCGATGTATGTCCGGGGGCCTGAGATCGACAGACTTCTCCGTGAAGTCCAGGCAGACTCGGAGTCGCGCCGCCGCGCGGCGGCCCGGGCCGGATCGGATTTCGCGGCCGTGATCGAGGCCGAGTGCCGGGCGCACTACGCCGAGCGAGAAGACCTCCTGGCATCAGGCAGGACGTCGGCCTGGATCGACGCATTGATCTCCAACTGGGTCGTGCGCGCCACGAGCGATCTCGACGACGTGCGTAGAGGCTATGCGAGCCGGGTCGAGTCGGTCCTCGTCGATCTGGCGGACCGGTATGGAATCGCCATTGACGCGTCGGCTGAGATGGCCCCTTCCGAGATCAGGGGCGCACTCGCCGGCATCGTGGAGCGCGGCCTGACCCGGCACCGGGACCGGTTGGGGCCAAAACGCCTGGGCGTCGCGGTATCGCGGCAATACCTGGAGGTTATCGACGATCTGTGGCCCGGCCGGCTGTCGGAGCTGCACGACGTGGCGCTGTCCAGCGCCCTGGGTTCGACCTCGCGCCAAGCGGCGGTGGCAACGTTCGTCGAACAGGTGGAGGCCTCTCGAAGCGACCTGTGGGCGCGCGCGGACGATCTCCTGGTCAACGAGCTCTTGACCGGCGAACATGTTGATTCGGATGGCGACATCGACGACAATCGGGGCGAGCGGCTTCCAATCGCGCTATCGGCCCTGTTGACCTGATAGACTTGTGTGGAGGGAGAAGCGATGAGACGCAAGAAAGTCACTAGAACGACTGTCGCGGCCCTGGCCGGGGCCTCTCTGCTGGCTGCGCCCGTCGCCGCTGCGTGCAGCGACGGCCCGTCATATGAGGAGTGGGCGGCTACGGATGGCGCGGCAGGGCGGATAAATCTCGACGAGGTGCAGAAGGCGTTCAAGGACGCCGAAAGCCCTACGGACTTCGAGAAGCGGGTGAACGAGATCTACGAGGGCGACGGGATCGTCCTGATCCGGGTCGAACAGGACGGCGAGCGCATGGAGCTGGAGGGCTGGGAAGACCTCAACCGGTCGCGGGAGATCGAGGACGCGACTGACGATCGGCTCTTCTCGATCGTCAGGGCAAACGAACGGCACGAAATGCGCGGCTACGGAGCGAACGGCTACTATAACAACTCCTTCGGCGCGGGGAACTTCCTGTTCACCTACATGCTGCTGAGCACGTTCTCGCCATTCGGTGGGAGATACTACTACCACACGACTCCGGCGAGATACAACACGATCAACCGCAATCGAACGAACTACAGAAACAGCGGTGTGTATCGAAGCCAGGTCTCGCGGAACTCACAGTACTTCAGCAAGCAGAAGAGTTTCGCCGGGTCGAACTACGCTCAGGCGGGGAAGAACGTCAGCTCGTCTCGCCAGACGTATCTGAGCTCCCAAAAGTCCACCGGGGCCTTCAAGTCGAGCGGGACCGGGGTGCGTTCGAGCTGGGGCGGTGGTAGCAGATCTCTGGGTCGGTCCAGCGGGGGTTTCAGCGGCGGAGGCGGCTCGGTGCGGCTGATCGCCCTCAACCCATCCGCCTAAAGGGCCCATACGGCCCCCTAACGGCTATGCATAGGATGCTATGAAGATAGTATTCGCCAATAGGAGGCTTGAGCGTTGTTACGTAGATGTATCACGAGCGATACGTGAGTGGGGCCAGCCTGTTGGTCTTCGATACATCCAGCGTGTCAAGGTATTGAGAGCTGCGAACAACCTGCAAGAGTTAAATCGGTCGCGGTCGCTGAGGTTGCACCCACTCAGAGGAAATAGGCGCGGCGAGTGGGCCATGACGCTGCAAGGGCGCTGGCGGCTGGTCATAGAACCGATTGATGATCAGACAGTTAGTATCAAGGAGGTAAGCGCGCATTATGGTGACTGACCCGATATCAGAGGAGTCCAATGCCGCAATTCCACCTGGACTGCTGATTCAAGACGAGCTCGCGGCTAGGAACATGAGCCAACGTCAGCTGGCGGCTGCGATGGGGCGGCCATTCAATACCATTAACGAGATCGTCTCAGGGAATGGGCCGATTACCCCCAAGACTGCCCTGGACCTCGAGCGGGTACTGGAGATACCGGCGCATATCTGGGCAAGGCTGGAAGCCGATTACCGGCTTGCGCTGGAACGAGTACAGGTCGGAGGCCGCTCAAGATAGCGTTGCCGGCTCTGGGTCCCGGAACCCCGTGCTCCCCTAGATGGCGAAGAACAGGATCAGGCTAACGCTGATCAGCGCCGCGCCTTCTATGAGCGCCGCTCCCAGATTACGGTCAACGGCCAATTCGTTCGCCAGGCTGACCCTCGGAAACAGTACGAGGTCCACGATGAACCTGACCACGTACAGCAGCACGAATCCCACGACTGCGTAGGTGATGAAGCCGGCGATGCTGTCGCCCCACCCGGTGAAGTTGCCGAACACCGCCTTGAATACGACGATCCCTATTGCGATCAGATTGCCGCCAAGCGCGACGCCCACGGCGACGTTGTCGCTTTCGATCTGCTCGTGGATGTCGAACGACGTGGTCCATTCGTAGAATAGCGTGTACAGGACCAGCGCCAGTAAGCCAAGACCGAGAAACGCCGCCGCGGTCTCCGGACCCCCGCCTTCCCCCGAGATCGACCCCGCTATAACAAGCCCGACCGCGACGTACACCGCAAACTCCACGGCGCCGGTGCCGGTGTTTTGGTCGTTGATAATCTCGTCCTCGGTGCTGAACCCATGCAGCACCAGGCGATCGACGATTATCCGGGCCACGTTCAGAACGATGATTCCAACCACCGAGTACCCGAACACGAGCCCAACATCCCGCCAGTATTCGGTTGTGAATCCGAGACCGTCGTCCGCGATGAACGAGAACGGCTGATACAGACCGCCAAGGAACACGATTATCACGCCCAGGTAGTAGCCCGAAATGCTCAGCGCCAGGGCAACGTTGTCCTTGTGGGACAGCTGCTCACTAATCCGGTAAGGAGTTATGACGTCCTGGACCAGTCTGGCGATCGCGAGCACGATGACTCCCATGCCAACATAGACCAGTCCTCTTGGTATCTGTTCAAAGACGTCCAGAAACGACTCAACCATCGCGATTCCTCGTTTTCAGATTACTTGTGATAGACCGTCACTATATGCGGAGAAACAGACTCGGATGCGTACACCTCGAACGGCAGCCCCTCCCACTTTACCACCGTGACCGCCGCGCCGTCGTCTTCCGTAATGAATTCCCAGGTGAAGAAACCATCACCCTCCTGTTCTTCACCCTTGAAGTAGAACGCCTCGTGACTCCTTCGGTAGAAGTACCGTTGACCTTCGTACTCGATGCTGTTCTCGGCTGACCTGAAGTCGTCCCATTCGACGAGCGTATCATAGTCAAGCCCAACTGCCGAAAGGCCTATCGGACGCTCTTGGATGGTCACCGATATGTGCAGTCCGTCGTCGTCCGACCAGTCGAGCGACGCGCGGCGGTCGCCGTCCACGCCCACGACCTCGTGAGACTCGCCGAATGGCGTCTCGGTGCGGTTGATCTGCTCCACTATGAGGTACGCGTCATCCCCGGTCGGCCAGAAGCCCGGAATGAATACGACGTCGTCAAGTTTGGCGCTGCGTATCGAATCGTCCGTTGGGACATTGGCCGCGGGCTTTTTTTTACGGCGTCCGAACAGTGATCTCAGCATTGTCTGGATAGGAATTGCATGATTCGGGTCTCCTAAATGGGCTGGGGCGTGTGGCTCTTCCAGCGATTGATGGCAGCCTGACCGCGCGGGCTGACCGCGTTCTGGACTCGCACGTTCAGCAGGGACGGCCTGTGCAGCTTGATCGCCCGCTCCAACGCGGGCTCGAGTTCGTCGGGATGCTCGACCAGCTCTCCGTAACCTCCCAGGGCCTTGACCACCTGGTCGTAGCGGGACGGCAGCAGATCGGTCGCGACGGCCTTGCCGTAAACCCCAACCTGAATCTGCCGATCGATCCCCCACGCGGAGTCGTTCCCCATTATGCCCACAATTGGCAGGTTGTGGCGGACGGCGGTGTCGTACTCCATCGCGTTGAACCCGAACGCGCCATCTCCGGTGAACATGAACACGCGCCGCTCCGGGTAGGCGACCTTGGCGGCCAGCGCCGTCGGCAGGGCCTGGCCCAGCATCCCCAGCGGCGGCAGGTACCACCACGACTTCGGAGACAGGGCGGGAGTGTACGCCCGCCCGAAGTGACAGAAGTCGCCGCCGTCATAGGAGACGAAGTCCCGGTGACCTATCTGGTTCCGCACGATCTTGTGTACGTAGATGGCGTGCATCGGAGACTCGCGCTGCGCGAGTGACGCGAGCTCCCGTTCCTGCGCGGACCGCTCCTCCGCCAGACGCTTGAGCCACGGGAGGTCCGACCACTCGTGCCTGGAAGCCTCCGCGATCATCTGACGGGTGACTGCCTCCACGTCGCCGACGATACCCACGGCAACCCCCCGGTTCCGGGCGATCTCCGCCGCGGACGGGTCTATCTGCACAATCCTGGCATCGGGCGCGATGGTCGGCGGCATCGCGTATCCGACGATCAGGTCCTGCTTTCTGCCCATCAGGACGACCGCGTCGGCCTCCCGCAGCAGACGCGCTGCCCGGTTGAGCCCGCTGTCGAAGAAGCCGTAACAGTACGGGTGAGCGTCTGAGACCAGCCCCCTCGCGTCGCCCTCGGTCATGATCGGAATGCGGGTCGTCTCGATAAGGCGTTCCAGCGACTCGCCGGACCGGGAGTACGCGCCGGCGCTGCCAACGATTATCAGTGGACGTTCCGCTTCGCGGAGTATCTCGACCGCTTCCCTGACTTTGGCGACGGATGCCGCGGGCGCGCCCAGGTCCCGGTACTCGCTCGGCTGGTAGAACGAGACGTCGTCTTCGGGGACAAGCTGCTGCTGGATGTCCACCGGAATCGTGATGTGAACAGGGCCGCGCCGTCCCTCGTATGCCACCCGGAGCGCGGTGGAGATGGTGTCCGGAATACGGCGCGCGTCCGTCACCATCCAGGCGGCCTTCGTCACCGGACTGGCCATGCCGACCTGATCGATCTCCTGCATGGCCCCTCTACCCAGCTCCCGCAGCTCGGCGCACCCGCTGATTGACAGCAGCGGACTGCCGGAGTGCATCGCGTTGGTCAGACCCGGAATGGCGTTGGCAAACCCGGGCGTGGTGTACATCGCCACGCCGGGCTGACCGGTGATCCTGCCCCAGGCGTCGGCCATGTGCGCGGCGGCCTGTTCATGCCGGGTATCTATGAAGTGGAAGCCCCGATCGGCCATCAGGTCCAGCGCGGGAAGTATGTGGTCGCCGGCCAGCGTGAAGACCGTTTCAACCCCCTCCAGCTTCAGGGCCCTGGCAATCAGGTCGCTGCCCGACACCAGTCCGCCCGATGCCACTCCGGATATGACCATGCGCGTCTCCCCAGCCCGACGTGGGCGTAGAATCGATCGACCTGGCTATTGTAGAATCCGTCGATCGGTTTGCCAACGCAAACGTGGATTGCTATAATTCGTGCTCGTGGAATTGCTCCTGCCGCTGGGGATTCGTCTAGTGGTAGGACGACAGACTCTGGATCTGTAAGCAGAGGTTCGAATCCTCTATCCCCAGCCAACCGTTACCGTCAAGGAGCAGTCTCCGAGCCACTAACCCAGTTGTGCGGCGCGTTCGTCTAGCGGCCGAGGACACCACCCTCTCAAGGTGGAGACACGGGTTCGAGTCCCGTACGCGCTACCACTGCTCACTCCCTCCGGCCGGTGGCTGCGGCCATCCGACAGGGCGCATTCGTCTAGGGGTCTAGGATACCACCCTTTCAAGGTGGAGACACGGGTTCGAGTCCCGTATGCGCTACCAACACCCTGCACTCCTCGATTCGCCAAGTAGAGTTGAGTGTCGCCAATGGCTTTGTACATAGGCCCCCGGGAGACGATCGGTCGAGACGAGGTTGTCCTCGTCGTCTCCGACCTGCTTGAGCAGGGGCGCGAGGCGGAAGCCGTGGTCAGGCTTGTGAGGCTTCTGCCCCCCGACCAGGCCGACGTCTATTGCCAGCTGCCGGACCGACTGAAAGACTCGCTCGTAGAGCGGGTCCCGTCCTCGATTCTGGGCTCGATGGTCGGATTCATGGGGACCGAGGACGCGGTCCGGCTGGCCGGTCTCGTCGCGCCCGGTGAGCTGCCCGCGGTGCTCGACAGCGCCAGCCCCGACATGGCGGCCGACATCCTGAGAGATCTCCCCACCGCGCTCGTTGCCGAGACCATCGCGCGGATGGAGACCGGCCCGGAAGTCGGCTCGCTGCTCGAATATGAGGACGACGACGCTGGCGGCCTGATGACCCCGGAGTTCATCGCCCTGTCCCAACGGATGACCGTCTCCGAGGCTATGACATCGATCCGCCGGTGGGCACAGGAGTACCACTCCGACGACATCAGCCAGACATACGTGGTGGACAACGATGGCAAGCTGACGGGCAGCGTTACGCTGTCGGCCCTTGTCCTCGCCCGCCCCTACCAGCTCATATCGCTGATCATGGACGCCGACGTGATCGCCGTGGGAACGGACCGTGATCAGGAGGACGTGGCGCGCCTCGTCGAGCGGTACGACCTGCAGCGTATTCCGGTCACCGACGAGCGCGGCAGGCTGGTCGGGACGATCGGCGTCGATGAGGTCATCGACATCGTCGAGGATGAGGCCACCGAGGATATGTACCGCATGGTCGGCGTGCCGGAGACCGAGAAAGCCGCCGGCCCATTCTGGAGATCTGTCCGCGGAAGGCTGCCGTGGCTGTGCGTCAACCTGATGACCGCGATCGCGGCTGGCATGGTCGTTACGCTCTTCCAGTCAACGATGGCGCAGGCAATTGTCCTCGCCGCGTTTCTGCCCGTGATCGCCGGACAGGGCGGGATCGCCGGTACCCAGACTCTGACGCTGATCGTCAGGTCGATTGCGCTCGGCGAGCTGATTCCGGGTTCGACCTGGAAGCTGCTGGCAAAGGAGCTGGGACTCGGACTGGTCCACGGTCTGGTTGTGGGTGTGCTGGTGGCTTCGATCGCGTTCGGATGGCACAGGAACGAGTTCATCGCGATAGTCGTCGGAACGGCCATGGTCGCCAACATGATGGTGGCCGGAGTAAGCGGCGTGGTGGTTCCGCTGGGGCTGCGGGCCTTGAAAATCGACCCCGCGCTGGCCTCGGCGGTCGCCGTGACGACCGTGACGGACGTCGTCGGATTCCTGATCTATCTGGGCCTGGCCGCGGCGATGATAGGCCTGATCACTGGCTGACCGTCGGCCCATCGACTCGCTCCAGCGGAGCGAAGCTGAGCAGGAGCCGCTTGACCCCGCCGCCTTCCTTGAAAGCGACGGTTATCTGGAAGTCGGCCCCCGATGGCTCGCTGCTCATGACGATCCCCTCGCCAAACGTCGGGTGACGGACCTTATCGCCGGTGGCGAACGCCGGTTGGGACTGGGCGCCCTGAGCCGACGACCGGGGCCGCCGCCGGACCGTGGGTGTCGCCGACCTGCCCGACTTCCGGGGCCGGACCGCGGATTCGGGGTCGGCAGGCTTGGAACGTCGTGTGAACTCGAACCCCTGCTCCCTGCGTATCGACCGTGCCGGCGCCGGGTCGTGAACAGGGCTGGACCGGCGTGAGGAGCGTCCCCGGTCAACAGGCGCCGGGCGGTCTGGCTCCGCGGAGTCCCGGCCGGCTACCAGCTCACTCGGCACGTCCAGTAGGAACCGGGACGGCAGGTTCGGACCGTATCCGCCTCTGAAACCCCGCCTGAACGCCCGCATCAGGTAGAGACGCTCTTTTGCCCTGGTCATGCCCACGTAGCACAGCCGGCGCTCCTCCTCGAGACTCGCCGGATCGTCCACGGACCGGGCGTGCGGCAGCAGCCCCTCCTCCATCCCTACCATCAGCACGACCGGGTACTCCAGACCCTTGGACTGGTGGAGCGTAATCAACGTCAGGTAGTCCGGCTTCTCCTCCAGATCGTCGATGTCGCTGACGAGGCTCACGCTTTCGAGGAACGCGGTCAGCCCATCGAAAATCTCCATGTGGCGATATTCGCGTGCGGCAGTCTTGAGCTCGTTGATGTTGTCCAGCCTGTCCTCGCCCTGCTCGTCCTGTTTGGCCAGGTGCTTTCGGTACCCGGAGCGGTCCAAAATCGTATCGATCAGCTTGGGAATATCGGTGCTGACAGCCTCTGACCTGAGTCCATCGATCAGCTCCCTGAAATCCCCCAGGGCGCGGGCGGCCCGGCTCGTGAACGCGCTCGAAACAAGTGGACGTCCCAGGCCGGCATCAGGCGATATGCGCTGGATCGCCTCGTACATCGAGGTCTCCTGGTCTCTGGCGAGCCGCGTCAGCTCGTCCAGAGTTCTCTGGCCTATGCCTCTGGTGGGCAGGTTGATGACCCTGACCAGGCTGACGTCGTCATGCGGATTCACTATCAGACGGAGATACGCGGCAACGTCCTTGACCTCCTGGCGCTGGTAGAACTTCATCCCGCCGATCACCTGGTACGGCACTCCGTACCGCAGACACGCCTCTTCCAATGCGCGGGACTGGGCGTTCACCCTGTACATCACCGCGATGTCGCCAAGCCGGTAACGCGCCTGCGCGCCCCGCGCCGGGCGGGTCAGAGATCCTATCTCGCGGAGGACCATCTGCGCCTCTTCCGATTCGTCGTAGCCCTCCGCGATTGTGATCGGGACACCGGCGCCTTTGGTGGTGAACAGGTGCTTTTCGACCCGCTGGGTGTTGGCGGATATGACCTTCGACGAGGCATCCAGAATCGTCTGGGTTGAGCGGTAGTTCTGTTCGAGTGCCACCAGCTTGGCATCAGGAAAATCGCTCTGGAAGCTGAGAATGTTGCGGATGTCCGCGTTTCTCCATGAGTAGATCGACTGGTCTGGGTCCCCCACGGCACAGAGGTTTCGGTGCTTCTGCGCGATCTGCCGCGCAATGGCGTACTGCGCCACGTTGGTGTCCTGGAACTCGTCGATCATAAAGTGCAGGAAACGTTCCTGATACTTCTCAGCCACCCCACTGTGGCCGTTGAACAGCAGGTAGGTTTTCAGCAGCAGGTCATCGAAATCTACCGCGCTGGATTGGGTCATCAGCGACTCGTAGCGTTGATAGACACGGCCCACAACCTCGTCTAAGTAGCTTGCGGTCCGCATGGTGAATCCGTCCGCCGTCAGCAGTTGGCTCTTGGCTCCTGATATTGCGGACTGGACGGCCCTCGGCGCGAAGGTCTTCGGGTCCACCTTCGTCTCACGCATACTGCGCTTTATCATCTCGATCTGGTCGGCGTCGTCATAAATCGCGAAGTTCCGGTCCAGGCCGATCGCTTCGCCGTCACGCCGCAGAAGCCGGGCGCAGAAGGCGTGGAAAGTGCCCACCGTGAGCCTGTCGGACCCGTAGGAGGCGACGGACTCTATGCGCTCCTTCATCTCCCGGGCGGCCTTGTTGGTAAAAGTGAGCGCGGCAATCCGGCTCGGCGGAACACGTACCACGCGCATCAGATACGCGATCCTGTAGGTAATCAGACGTGTCTTGCCGCTGCCCGGACCGGCAACGATGAGCAGCGGACCTTCGATGGTCTCTGCCGCCTCGCGCTGCCTGTCATTCAGCTCGGATAGCAATTCGGTGGTCATATGATGAGACTACTACAGTTTCATGTCCTGTGATGTCACACGACAGTCAGAGGGGACTCGCGGGTGATGATGCGCCGTTCTCGGGCCACGGATGCCCTGAGATACTTGGGGACCGACACCATACCCGCAAGGGTGGTCCCATCGAAGTACCGCAGTTCACCGGATACACGGGACGCGACTCTCCGGTCCACCTCATCGACGCCGAGTCTGGCGGGGTCTGCGCCAAGCGACCCGATCACGAACCCCCACGTCGAACCGAAGCTGGGCACGAAGGTCTCCGATAGCGTAACGGTTGGGAAAACGCTGGCGACCGTGTTGGCTACCGCCGAGAAGCACTGCTCGTAGAACGATGGCCCGGTCGGCCCCGACTGGGCGACCATCAGTCCTCCATCGCGCAGGCGGTCTCTCAGCAATCGATAGAACTCCCTGGTGTACAGCAGATATGCCGGTCCGGCCTCCAGCGGGTCCGGCACGTCGATAATCACGACGTCGAACCGCTCGGCCGTCCCCTCCAGGTAGGCCAGTGCGTCGGCGTATTCCAGCTCGACCCTGGTGTCCTCGAAGGACCCCTGATGGTGATTGGGCAGATGCTCTCTGCACAGATCGACGACCTCCTGGTCGATATCCACCATCATCACCCGCTCTACCGAAGCATACTTCAAGACCTCGCGGATCGTCGCCCCCTCGCCCCCGCCGGCAACGAACACGGACCGCGGGCCAGGGTGGGCTATCATCGAAGGGTGTACCAGGCCCTCGTGGTAGGCAAACTCATCGACCTCTGTTGACTGGGTCTTTCCGTCCAGCACCAGCTGGCGACCGAACGCCGCGCCGTCTTGGACTACAACCCTCTGGAACCCTGTCCGCCCGGAATAGTACACACGCTCGACGCGCTCCGCCTGGTAGAGGTCCGGAGTAATCAGCTCGTAGTGCCAGTCGCCGGACGTTGGACCCCGCATGGATCTGCCGGAGCTCAAACGGCTGCGGTCGTCAGCGGAACGACGAAGCCCCGCCTGATCTCGGTGATTGACGGCTGTTCGGAGTGGAATCTCCGTACCAGGAGGTCCGCCGCCCGGTACGGGCGGAGATCTTCGCCACAGGTGAAAATGTCGGCCGCCGCGTATGAGAACTCGGGCCAGGTATGTATCCCGATATGCGACTCGGCGATGGCTACGATCCCGGTCACGCCGATGGGCTGGAACTTGTGGAACATATCTCCAACGACGGTAGCCCCGGCTTCGTTGGCGGCCTCGACTATCACACCGCGCACGTAGTCCAGGTCGTCCAGCAAATCTGCATTGCACGCCTTGAGCTCAATCAGCAGGTGCGTGCCTAGTGCGTCCAATCACAACTCTCCACCGCGCGCTTCAGAATGACCGGGTTCGGCAGGGTCGCATTATACATCAACGCCAACTCTCAGTAGTAGATTCACCGCCTCCGGGAGCCTGTGTCAGATTAGTGGGCGCCGGTTGGAAGCCCGCGTGTCACGCCCGCATACCCCCGTAGGGGCGGGTTTCAAACCCGCCCGTCCATATCTCCCTACTGACTGTCCATATCTCCCTACTGAATTGAAACAGGCTCTAACCGAAGAACCTGTGTCAGATTAGTGGGTGCCGGTTGGAAGCCCGCGCGTCACGCCCGCATACCCCCGTCCATATCTCCCTACTGACTGTCCATATCTCCCTACCCAATTGAAACAGGCTCCAACCGAAATCCCCCTTGACAACCCCGTCTCCATACCCTATCGTAGAACATACGTACTTGCAGACGCACACACCACACCCGAGACCCACCATGTACTACATCACCAACATATACGCACTCAAGACCCTCGCCGATGACATCAGCAACACGACCACCGATGTCCGCGACGTCATCGACAAACTACACGACATCGCGCGGGGCAGGACCCCACGCGCCAACACCCGCGATCGCATCGCCGCCACACGCATCCTCCTAGACAGAGGCTTCGGCAAAGTCCCCAGGCGCGCAGACTACAACCCCGATCGCCACCAGACACCTGTCCCCGACCACGACAGACCCGTGGAACCCTCACACAATCCCGCACCGACCACACCCGGAACCGTGGCGCAGCTCGACGAGTCCCTGCATGACTCCCTCGGCCCCGCGCCATCCTTCGAGCCGGACCCGGCGCCATCGTTCGAGCCGGACACACAGTCCGCCACGGACAGCCACATCGTCGACGTCATCGACACCCAGGAATACATCCTCATGGTCACCGACAACGGTCACACTCTGGTGACCGTTCTCACCGACATTCTCAGGGCCGACGACGATGACCCGGCCGTCAGGCCATGCCACCAGATCGCGGTCGCCAGGATCCTCCTGGACCGCACCCTCGGCTCGGACTGTGAACCTCCCAAAGACTCCGTCCCTCCCGAGGATGTTCCGTACACCCAGGAGTGGCTGGAAGACGGATACCGCCAGCTCAACGAGATCACCCGCAGGGTTATGGCGAGCCCGCCGAAGTACACCCACCTGACGGCTGAGGAGCGCGAGTACAGGCTGGGGGAGATCTACAAAGAGCTAAAGGCCAGGCACGCCGGACCCGGCTACACTGGCTACACCGGCAGGCTCGACGACTACGACCCGTGACCGCTCCCCGCTCCCAACCTCCCCAAGTGGAGAGCGGTCAGCGGTCAGCGGTCAGTGACTAGTGAGCGGTCAGTAGTTAGTGAATGGTGAATGGTGGTCACCGACTCTCATCCACCATTCCAAATTCTACATTCACTATTCACCCTCCGCTCTCCACAATGTTGGACAAAATGTGACCTAAACTCATGACGCGCGATCAACGCCAGGCGATTATCGTTGGGGTAGTAGGGCAGCTATTTCGAAACCTGAAAAGGAACCGAAATGAACACAACGCCCGAACGTGTAGGTCCGCCGGTTCTAACCCGGGAGTATGTTGGAACGCGCGTCGGCCCCCCACCCCCCGGGAGAGCGCTGCCTCGATCCGTTGTCTTGCAGATTGCCGGCCTCGCGCTTGGGATCATCGGCTTGGCATTCCTCCTCATCAAGTTCGGTCTGGCATTCCAGTCGCTGGGCGCTTGGGGATACGTTGGGGTCGCCGCCGTCGAATTCGCCAACTGCGCTATGCTGATCTTCCCCACGCCCGCGCCGGCGTACACATTCGCCATGGGAGCAATACTGAACCCGATCGCCGTCGGGTTTGTTGGTGGGACATTCGCCACACTTGGAGAGCTGGTCGGCTACTACCTGGGCCGGAAGGGCAGCGCAATCCTGCCGGATGGCCCGATGGTCAGACGTTTCAATGTGTGGACCGACAGGTGGGGCGCCGTCGCCCTCTTCGGATTCGCCGCTCTCCCGGTCCCGTTCGATATCGCGGGGATCTGGGCAGGCGCGGCCCGCTACCCCCTCGTCCGGTTCGTGCCGATTATCTTTGTAGGCAAGACCATCAAGGTCACCTCGATAGCGCTCGCCGGCTACTTCGGACTTGAGGCCCTGCTTCGCATGGTCGGAATGGCCTTCAACGGCCCGTGACGAGTTGGTCGAGGCTCCGCCACGTGCCGAGCGAGAAAGCGAGAAGCTGTATCAGCTTAGTCGGTGTCTCGCGCCACAGCAGGCAACACCGTCATTCCCGCGCACGCGGGAATCCACGGGGTAGGGGTGGGGAGCGCCCTCACCGGATGGCTCCGACTAAACCGGCACAGGCTCGCCGGCCGAGGGCCGCTTTACTTGCGCTGCGACGTTCCTATAGCATTGACCCTGAAGCGCGGTCTGCTCGCCGGGCGAATTGACACGCCGACAGCAGACTACTCTGCCCGATAGGGTACACGTTGTCGGGACACGATTCCCTGATCAACCGAATCACCGAATGTACCAAGTGCGGTCTTGCTGAAGGACGCACGAATGCCGTGCCCGGTGACGGCTCGCTGGACGCGGACATCTTCTTCATCGGCGAGGGGCCTGGGTTCCACGAGGACCGGCAGGGTCTGCCGTTCGTGGGACAGGCGGGCAGCCTGCTGAATGAAATGCTGGCCTCGATCGGACTCGCGCGGCAGGACGTCTACATTACCAATATGGTCAAGTGCAGGCCCCCCAATAACCGTGACCCCTTCCCATCCGAGATCAGCTCATGCTCCCCCTATCTGGATGAACAGCTCGACATGATCCGGCCGAAGGTCGTCGTGACTCTGGGCAGGTTCTCGTTTTCCAAGTTCTTTCCCAACGAACCCATCGGACGCGCGAGGGGCCAGCCGCGGGACTGGTCCGGCTACGTGGTCTATCCCGTGTACCATCCCGCCGCCGCGCTGCGAAACCCGAACCTCCGCCAGGTCCTGCTGGAGGACTTTGCCGCGCTGCCGGACCTGGTCAGGAAAGTATCTGAACGAAAAACGGTTGAGCCGCAGACCGAGCGGCCTCCCGATCGCCAGCTGAACATGTTCGGACAGTAACTCCATGCCGAGCACTGTTCCATATCCGGCCTCCGCCAACTCAACGGGCAGAACGTCTGGATGGCTTGGCAATGAAAGGAGTTAGAGATGGCAAGAGGCTTTAGAGGCGGTGTCGGGCGGAGTTCTGGCCGTAGCGGTCGCAGTCGGCCCAAAGGACAGATAAAGCGGGGCAAGGCAGTTCAGTATTCAGTCAAAGGTCGAAAAGGCAACAAGAAATACATAGGTACTACCAACAATCCCAGCCGCCGCGCGGCTGAACACCGCAGGGACGGCAAGCTCGGTCGAGGAGATAAGCTGGTAGTTGAGACTAGGGCAGTATCTCGAAAGTCTGCCGAACGTGTCGAGGCAGGCAAGCTGGCTTCCCATCGTCGCCAACACGGGAGCAACCCGAAACATAACACCACGAAGGATGGGAAGTTTCACCGATAAACGTATAGGAATTTCGTGAAAGGCAGCCTCATCTAGAACAACGGCCTGGTCTGCCGGGGGTGTCTGTGGACGTTCGACGACGAGCGATACCTGGAGCTTGACCACAACACGCCGCGCTCCGACGGCGGGCTACAAGCAGTACGACGCCAACCAATACTACTTCCCCGGATTCAGCCTCACGCCGGAGCCGACACCGATGCCCAGCCCCTTGAATAGCGAAGAGATTGCGACATCGGTACTGCTCGAACAGGTCTGGGAAAACGGCTGTCAGACCGGGCGGAGGGATGCCGTCGGCGCAGACCAGAGCCACGCTCATGGGCCTGCGCGACCAGCTCTACATCCTCGACAGCCGCATATCCGCGATGGAGCCGAATTCCACAACCGGACCAGCCATCTACGCCACGCCTACGGCAGTTCCCATGACCGGAGGAGCCATCTACGCCACGTCCACACTCACCCCTACCCCATAAGAGAGGTAGAGAGCTGAAGAAATGGAAAGGCCGGTAGCATGAAAAAAGTACGATACCAAGACATCGAATTCGACAGCTTCCATGAAGCCACGTGTGCCGCCCTGTTCAACAAGTACCACTGGCAATGGGAGCCGCAGCCGACGCATCCGCGCCTCAGAGGGTGGCGACCCGATTTTCAGCTCAAGGGCGACTCCACCGTATATGTCGAGTGCAAGGGCGGCTTGAGGTGGGAGGACGTACCCAGCTTCCCTGAACTGGACAGGTATGAGGATGCGGCCGACCGAACTCGTTCAGAGGCGCTCTTGATTCCTGACTTCCCGAGAAAGGTGCAGAATCCCGCAGGATACGATACCCCCATTCTGGGATATCTCTTTGACGGACAGACGTGGTCGTACGCCGAGCTCGGCAGATGGTCAGGGGAAGTAGGCTTCTGCCACAGCGCTAAAAGCTGGAGAGACCGCATGTCAGGCAACAATTGCGGTACGTCATCTGGGGATGGAACTCCTCCTAACATCAGCCTGGACTGGATTTCTGCCCAGAGCATCGTCAAAGGCAAGAGAGTGTCGCACTTCCAGGCCTTCAACAAATCAAACGTAGACACGTGGTACCCCCTGAGGTAGAGATGTACGAGTACAAATGAAAGGCTCCATCAAATGGTCTTGAAATGGCTCAAAGGCATCCTAGTTGGACCCGCTGAGAAAGCGGATGACGACTACGAAATTGTGATCCGGGTAGACACCTCTCGTGGGGATGAGATGGAGCGCAAAAACAAGGCTGCTTACGAGGAACATGTCGCCGAGAATAGAAAGCAAGCTATTCTTCAGGCTCAGGTATTCATGGACCAATCCGCAGTCATATTGGACACGGAGACAACCGGCTTGGGTAAAACTGATCAAGTAGTGGAATTAGCCTGTGTTGACGTTGAGGGAAACGTCCTTCTGGAGTCCCTGGTGAAGGCAACGTGTCCCATTTCGAATGGAGCCAGAGAAGTTAACGGGATCAGCGATAGCGACCTCACCGAGCTGGACATCTTCCCTGAGTTGCGGCTTGACTATACAATAGACAAGGCCTGCGCTGACTCTATCCTGGCCAACTACTCATACAGCGGTACGGTGGAGAGAATCAACCAGCAGCGTGAGGTATTGGAGATTCTGTTCGCCCTGCCCACCCGATACATGGACGACGATCACATCTACGAGCTCACGTCTATTATGGACAACAACTCCGACGATGTAATCGCATGTAACCGCAGCAGGGTAGCATTGGAGACGTTCCGCAGAGTTCGCAATTCCAATCCAATGGGCCAATGGCGAGAAGATACCCTTGAGTACTATTGGCCTTGCACATACCCCGGCGAGGGCTTCAGATTGTTGAACGACGGCTATTCTTACAATGAGGACAAATGCAGCACCCTACTCAGTTGGATGCCAGAGTCGTGGAAGCCGTCAGGATTGAGAGGGACTGAGTAAGTACATCGGTGAGTGACTCGGCACTTTTGCCGACATAAATGCCGACATTGCCGACAGCCGCCCACATACCGCCGACACGGAGATTAGCTTTGGAACACAACTCAAACAGCCACCCACAACTGCCAACAGAGCTATCGCATTGAATCAACCACTCCGAGTCATTCCCCTCGGCGGACTCGGCGAAATTGGCCAGAACATGATGGCGCTGGAGTACGGTGACGACATCATCGTCATCGACGCCGGGGTGATGTTTCCCGAAGAGGATATGCCGGGGATCGATTTTGCGATCCCCGATTTTACGTACCTTCGAGAGAAACGGGACAACGTAAGAGCCGTCCTGATCACCCACGGGCACGAAGACCACATCGGCGCGCTCCCTTACCTGTTGGCCGAGATCAACGTTCCCGTTTACTCGTCGAGACTGACGCACGGCCTGATATCGGTCAAGCTCCGCGAGCGCAGGCTCCTGGAGCAAGCTCGCCTGAACGTGATGGAGCCGCACACCCCGTTCAGGATAGGCGCCCAATTCAGCGCGGAGTTCTTCCGTGTCTGCCACTCGATCCCCGACGCCATGGGCATAGCGATCACCACTCCCAGGGGCGTCGTCATCCACACCGGGGACTTCAAGATCGACCACACCCCGGCCGACGGACAACCCACCGACTTCACCACGCTCAGCCGGATCGCCGGAGACGGCGCTCTGCTGCTGTGCTCGGACTCGACCTACGCCGAAGTGGAGGGCTACACGGCCTCGGAACAGGTCGTCGGCGAGGCCCTGGACAGGGTCATCAGAGACGCTCCCGGTCGTGTCATGGTGGCGACTTTCGCCTCGCTGATCTCGCGTATTCAGCAGGTGATCGATGCCGCGGTCAAGTACGACCGCAAAGTGACGGTTGTCGGTCGAAGCATGGTCAACAACGTGAAGATGGCCATGAACATGGGGTATCTGGATGCTCCCGCTGACACGATAATACCCATCTCCAAAACCAGGCAGCTTCCCCTGGAGAATGTCGTCATCATCGCGACCGGCAGCCAGGGCGAGCCTACTTCCGCGCTCGTCAGGATCGCCAACGGCATCCATCAGGACATCGAGATAGTGCCCGGAGACACGGTCGTGATATCGGCCTCACCCATACCGGGCAACGAGACGGTCGTCGCCAAGACCATCGATAACCTCATGAGGCAAAACTCACACGTCCTCTACAGCAGGACCTCGCTGGTGCATGTCCACGGTCACGCCGCCCGCGAGGAGCTCAAGATGATGCTGAGCATCGTTCGGCCTCGTTACTTCGTGCCGGTCCACGGGGAGTATCGCCACCTCGTCCAACATGCGTCGATCGCCTCGGACATGGGTATCCCAAGCGGACGCATCTTCGTCCTCGAAGATGGAGACGTACTTGAGCTGGACGAGGAGCAGGGCGCAGTGGTCGAGCAGGTCCAGGCAGGTCGCGTCTTCATCGATGGGAAAGACCTGTGGACGATGGACAGCAGAGTGATAACGGAGCGCAAGAAGCTCGGACGTGACGGGGTTGTCACGGTCACGGTCACGCTCAGCTCCCGCACCGGCTTGCTTCTGGCTGACCCTCGGATCACCTCTTCCGGCTTCATTGAAGCGGAAGATTCTAATACACTTTTCAAAAATACATCAAAACATGCTGTATCCGCGCTGGAAGACCTAGCGGACGACCCCGTAGAATTAACACAGGTCAAGGTGCGGTTGACTAGATCCGTCTCGGACTTTCTTTACCGCGAGACGCGCAGGCGACCGACAGTGTTGACGGTGATCGAGCAGGTCTGACCGTCCCTCTTCAGGAAAATTGCGCGTGGCGTACACGAGCCGTGCCCTGTCGCACCGGCAAGATCGTCATACTCGCTGACGCCTCGCTGCGATGAATGACCTTAAGCTCTCGTCTGTGAGGTCTGTGACATATGTCAAGCTCAGCAACACAGCCCAATTCGGCGTCAAGTCGTTCCGGGCGCCTCAACCGCGGACCGCTGTTGGCCCTGCTCGCGATCCTCATCGTTGTAGCCGTTGCGCTGGTGGCGCTGCAGCTTCTTGAATCCATCGTTACCGGTTTGACCGACCTCCGGGAAGAGGTGCTGCTGACCGTGGGCCTCGGCTTCGCGCCAATGGCCTTATGGCTGCTGCTGCTGATTGGGACCCTGGTTGTCAGGCCCCGCCTGCTCGGGATGGTCAACATCTGGCTCGCGGGCGCGGTGGTGGTCATGGGGATCACCGGGGCGCTCGCCTTCTTCAGGCCACTCGACGGAACGCTGGCATGGTTTTCTCTTTACGGTCGCGCGACTCTCGGAGGCCAGGTCGGCGACGCGATCATAGGCAGCCCGAACTGGCTCGGAACGCTCCGCATATTCGGCGTGTTCCTGCTGGCGATCGGCGTCGCGCTGCCCGTGCTGTCGGCCGATCTCGGAAGGCTGATCGCACAGGGATGCCTCGTCGCGTACCTTTCGGTTTTCATGACCGCCAGATCACTGGTGTCCAGAAGACCACAACCTGACGAGGCCGGGTCAGACCCCGGAATCGCGTCATTGGACACAGAGCCGGTAGCGCAGACCGCCGCATCGAGGCTCTCACCTACTGAGAGGTTGGCCGATCTTCGCCCGACCGGCGGTGAAGCGCCGGCATACGAGTCGAGTCTGACCGGCTTGCCCCCCTATCTGGTTTCCACTGGCGCTGAGGACAGCGATGTCCGCGACAGCGGCCGGAACGACAGTAACCAGGACGATAGCGACGAGGACGACAGTGACCAGGAAGAGTACAAGCCATTCCGCTTCGTCGTCGAACCCGTCGCTCACACAGTGTTACCGAATGAGGAAGACGAGGAAGACAGGGACGCAGACGACGGTCCACCACCGTTCGAGCCGGACCCGGAGACCGTAGGCGCGGGACTGCCCGAAAGTGGGCCCGAGAACCAGTTGGCGAGCCGGAGAGCCAATCGATTCTGGGAGCCGGGCACTTCGGCCATTAGCGCCGTTGTCACGGAGAACCGAGAGCAGCCGAGCGCTCCTCCGATAGCTGCGCCAATGGCAGCTATGCCAGCGGCAGCCAGGCCGGCGGCCCGTAATGGCGCGGCGCTCCTGTGGCAAAGACCGGGCACCGGGATCCTGAAAGATGCGCCCGAGAACTCAATATCGGAAACCGAGCTGCGCACAACGGCCGAAGCCATCACGCGGACGCTCGGCGAGTATGGCATTGAGGTCGAAGTCAGCCATGTTCGCCCCGGCCCGACGGTCACCATGTACGGTCTCCAACCGGGTTGGGTACGTCGCAACAGAATTGTGAGACCGGTCGATGCCGACGGCCAACCCCTGCTCGACGATCGCGGCAAGCAGATCACCAAGCGCGTCGAGGAGAAGACGCGAGTCAAAGTCGATAGCATTCTGGCCCGCGAGAAAGACTTGGCGCTGGCCCTGAAGACGCCGTCGATACGCATCGAGACCCCGGCGATGGGCAAGTCGCTGGTCGGCATCGAGGTCCCAAACCCAAGCTCCAGCCTGGTCACGCTCCGCTCCGTCATGGAAAGCCCGGAGTTCCAGAAGCTCCGCAAAGGTTCTCACCTGCCCATGGCGCTGGGCAGGGGCAGCGGCGGGGAGGCTGTGTCGTTCGACCTGGCGAAGATGCCGCATCTGTTGGTGGCGGGCGCTACGGGCAGCGGTAAGAGCGTGTGCCTGAACGCGATAGTTTCCTGTCTCGTTACCGAGAAGACGCCGGCCGAGCTGCGGCTGCTGCTCGTAGACCCCAAACGGGTCGAGCTCACGCCTTACAACGGACTGCCTCACCTTATGGCCCCTGTCATCGTTGAGACCGATACCGTGGTTGGATACCTCAAGGGCCTGATCCGGGAGATGTTCGACCGATACCGCCGGATGGAGGAGGTCGGAGTCCGCAACATCGAGGCATACAACAAGCGGATGCCGGACCGGATGCCGTTCCTGTGTGTGGTCGTCGATGAATTGGCCGACCTGATGATGACCGCCGCCTTCGACGTGGAACAGTCGCTGTGCCGTCTGGCACAGCTTGGCCGCGCCACGGGAATACACCTGATAATAGCGACACAGCGTCCCTCGGTTGATGTCGTCACGGGTCTGATTAAGGCCAACTTCCCCAGTCGGATCAGCTTCGGCGTGACCTCGCAGGTGGATTCACGCACCATTCTCGACACCGCCGGGGCTGACAAGCTGCTGGGGCGCGGGGACATGCTGTTCCTGCCGATCGACGCCGGCAAGCCCTCCAGGGTGCAGAACGTGTTCATCGGAGACCAGGAGATAGAGAAGCTGGTCAACTTCTGGCAGTCTACCCCGTGGCCCGCGATTCAGCAGATCGACCTGCTGGGGGGCGAAGACGAGCTCGAAGCAGGCGACCAGGCCGGAGACGACGACATAGACCGGGACGACATGATGGACAAGGCGATAGAGCTCGCCCTCAGTCATCGGAAGTTATCGACATCCCTCCTCCAGCGCCGGCTCCGAGTCGGCTATCCGCGCGCCGCGCGCCTCATGGACCAGCTCGAAGAGGAGGGCGTGGTCGGTCCCAGCGACGGCTCCAAGTCCAGAGATGTTATAATTGGACAAAGCTAGTACCATATCCATTTAATTCTGATATATGCAGGAAGTCGCCAGCGCCTATCCGTACACTCCTGCGCACGCGGGAATCCAGGGCTGGAAGCGGTCACGAAGGTGGCAAAACCATAGGGATGCTGTACTAGCCTTCTAATTCTCCTTTTCGGGACGGCAGAAATTGGTTCGGAATCTCGCCAACCTGGTTGGCTCCGTTACACGAAGCGGTAGGGACGAGGAGCAGACCGCCGAAGGCAGAGCCGCCTGCATCGTCTGTGATCTTGATCTTCGCGATCAGGACATCTACCAGATGCACAAGGTCTGCCCGAGGTGTCGCTTCCACTTCAGCATGAGCGCCAGGGAACGGATTGAGTCCCTCACCGATCCCAACAGTTTCAGCGAGATCAACCGGCGGATCATCTCCCTGGACCCCCTATCCTTCGCGTCGGCCCAGTCCTACAACAGTAGCATCTTCCAGGACCAGCGTCGGACCGGACTCACCGAGGCGGTGCTCACAGGCACCGCAGCCATCGCCGGGACTCCGGTGATGCTGATCGTGCTGGACTTTGGGTTCATGGGCGGCACGATGGGATGCGTGGTCGGCGAGAAAGTCACACTCGCACTGGAGCGGGCCGCCAAGCGCGGCCTGTCCACGGTCGCCATCGTAACCAGCGGCGGCGCCCGAATACAGGAAGGTGTCCTGTCGTTGATGCAGATGGCCAAGGCCGCCGCGGCCGCCAACCGTCTGAACGAGGCCGGACTCCCGTTCATTACCGTGCTGGCCAACCCGGCGACCGGGCAGGCATACGGCAGCTTCGCAAACTTGGCGGACATCATCCTCGCGGAACCCGGAGCTATCGTTGGATTCTCCTCTTTGCGCGTGATCAAGCGAGCCAGCGATCAACCGCTGCCCTCCGGCGCTCATACCGCCGAATCGCATCTCGATCACGGAATGCTCGACGCCGTGGTCCAGAGGACCGATCTCCGCAGCATCATCGGGATACTGCTGTACCTCCTTGGGTCACGGTACCGTCTGACCAGCGCCCACCCCGGCCGACGGCAGACGACTGAGATCGCCCGTCCCCAGGCGTGGGCATCGGTCCAGATGGCTAGGCACGAGTCCCGTCCCACCTCCGCCGACTACCTCTCGCGTATGCTGAGTCAGTTCGTAGAGCTTCACGGCGATCGCGCATACGGTGAGGATGCCACGGTCATGTCCGGCCTCGGCCAGCTGGCCGGTCAGACTGTCGCGGTAATCGCCCAGCAGCGGGGATCGGACTCCGACAGCAATGGTGACTCGCAGGGCGACAGCCGCACGACGCCGGAGGGATTCCGTAAGGCCCAGCGGACCATGGCCCTGGCCAGCAAGTTCTCCCTACCTGTCGTGACGCTGATCGACACCGCGGGACCCGACTTGAGTGAGGAAGCTGAAGAGCGCGGTTTGGGGAACTCCATAGCCAATACGATGGCGATGATGTCCGGGCTGACCGTGCCGACGATCTCGGTCGTGATCGGACAGGCGGGCAGTGGCGGCGCGCTTGCGCTGGGGATCGCGGACCGCGTGTTGATGCTCGAACACGCGATTTACACCGCGGTATCCCCCGAAGAGGCTGCTGAGGTCATCTACCAGGACGCGTCCAGAGCCGAAGAGGCCGCGTCGTCGATGAGGTTGACGGCCCGGGACTGTCTGGACTTGAGGATCATCGACCAGATTGTGGCGGAACCCCCCAACGGCGCGCACTCCGACCCCGACGAGGCGGCCAGGATATTGGAGCGCGTCCTCATTGACGAATTCGCCAAGTTGCACTCCAGGTCTCCCGGCAAGCGGGCCAGGGAGCGTTACGCCAAATACCGCAAGATGGGCGAGTACAGCTCACAGATCAAAGCGACGATCGCCCGGGAGTTCAACTCGATCCACAGCCTCTTCCGACTGGGCCTCGGACGACTCTCCCGCAAGGGCCTGGGCCGGCATAAGGACGAAATCGCGGCGGACAAAGCGCTCACAAACGGTAATCTGTACGACTCAGACGACTGATTCTACGCAATTCGCGGCGCGGCCTAGAACGTCAGCACTCCCCCACGCGAAGGGCGGCCCGCCTCGAATGTGGATATGTCGTCCTCATGCTCGAGCGTCAGGCCGATCGCGTCCAGACCGTTCAACAGGCAGTAGCGCCTGAACGGCTCGATCGTAAAATCAGCGACAACCTCTTCACTATCGTCCCAGACCCGTTCGGCTTCCAGATCGACGTGCAGCCGGTATCCGGGATCGTTCTCCGCGCTCTCGATAATCCGCTGTACGGTGTCCTCTGGCAGGACGATGGGCAGGAGGCCGTTCTGGAAGCAGTTGTTGTGAAAGATGTCGGCAAAGCTGGGCGCGATGACCACTTTGAACCCGTACTGACCCAGCGCCCACGGCGCATGCTCCCTGGAGGACCCTGAGCCGAAGTTGCGTCCGGCAACCAGGACCTCGACATCTTCGTACCCGGGCTGGTTCAGCACGAATTCAGGTTTCGGGGAGCCGTCGTCGTTATACCGCCAGTCGAAGAACAGGAACTCACCGAACCCGGTGCGCTCCACACGCTTCAGAAACTGCTTCGGGATGATCTGGTCGGTATCCACGTTCACGCGGTTCATCGGTAGAACAGCGCCGGTCATCTTGTTGAAAGGGTCCATGTGGGTTTGCTCCCAATAGTTTCGGATTAGGCTGAATCAGCCAGAACAGTCACTTTTGATCGTAGGACGATTCCAGTACGGAGACAACGTAGGTCATATCAGACTCGTCATCGGGGTCGGTCACACAAGTCCAACCGCGTCTGGGATTTCTATGGTCATTGCCAAACCTTCCCCGTGGGTCGGAAAAAGGTTCGTAGGCGTACACGCGGTATCGCCCCCTGTCTTGCCCGCTGACGTTGAACCTGACATACCCTATTCGCGTACTGCCAGGTTTTTGCAGATCGTAGCCGTTTTGACGCTCTACGCACTCTATATCGCGTGCAATTCTGTTCACGAAATCCAACGCGCGTTGTCTCTGAATCGGGTTCATCTATTTTTGCCTGCGTAGAAAAGACTCGAACCATGCCGGACTCATCCTCAATGAAGTAGGGGATGCACATAGCGGCCGTAACCGCCCACACTTCCTGTCTGGTCACTCCTTCAGCGGGGTCCCTCGGAGCAGTATTCGTGTCGTCCTGTGTCGGCGCATCGAAACCCTTGGTCAAAGCTCAGCTCAGCTCCTGCCGTAAGTTAGCAGCACGACCTCGGCATCAGAGTCCTCATCATCTACAGTGGTATTGAGCAAGCGCCCTGTCGTCTCAGAATCGACGTATGCCTCTCCACAGTTATCGCAGACATCGGCAGGAACATCCTTGACAACGACTATAACTGTGTCCTGCGTCAGCGTGAAGGTTGTCGTACCGGGCGCCGTCTCACCGTTCTTGCAGATGACACAAATCATCGTCTCTTCCTTCTGAAACCCGGCTGCCATCGCTCGTTGTCAGGCTCATATGCCGTTATCACAATGATGGTATCCGTATCTCTCTGATCAGCTACGACCACATGAAGGGGTCTGGGTCCGATCCATCCCAGAACCAATCTGCTGGGATGCGGGGTGTCGTGCGGGTAAGTCTCAATCACCTCGCCATGATCAATGACCGTGTACACGTCCTGCTCAGCGATGCCCCTTCGTCGCATCCTCAGAACCGCGTGTATACGAAACTCTACTCTTCGAGCCAGTCTACCACTCTCTGATGTCCACGAAATGTCCGGCGATCGCGGAGGCGGCTGCCATCTCCGGGCTGACCAGGTGGGTCCTGCCGCCCTTGCCCTGCCGGCCCTCGAAGTTCCGGTTGGAAGTCGAAGCGCAGCGTTCGCCGGGCTCCAGGATGTCGGGGTTCATCCCAAGGCACATCGAGCACCCTGCCACCCTCCAGTCGAATCCCGCCTCGGTGAAGATGCGGTCGAGTCCCTCGTCCTCGGCCTGTGCCTTGATCTGGGCGGAGCCTGGCACGACCATCGCGTACACGCTGTCAGCGACTTTCTTGCCCTCGACCACGTCCGCCGCCAGGCGGAGATCCTCAATGCGCGAGTTGGTGCATGACCCGATGAACACCCTGTCGAGCTGAATGTCCTGGATGGGGGTATCCGGCTCCAGCCCCATATACTCCAGGGCGCGGACAGCGGATTCCTGTTCGCCCTCGTCCTCGTAGGAGTCCGGGGCTGGGACCCTTCCCGTGATCGGCGCGACCATACCAGGGTTGGTCCCCCAGGAGACGTAGGGCTCGATATCTGACGAGGGGATCACGACCACAGTGTCATACTCCGCTCCGGGGTCTGTGGTGAGCGCGCTCCACTCCTCGCAGGCCCTGTCGAAATCGGCGTCCTGCGGCGCCTGGGGCCTGCCACGCATGTAGTCGAAGGTGGTCTGATCGGGCGCGACCATGCCGGCCCGGCCGCCGCCCTCAATGGACATGTTGCACACGGTCATCCGACCCTCCATCGAGAGCTGCCGAATGCCCTCGCCGGTGTACTCGATTGCGTGGCCGGTGGCGCCCGCAACGCCTATCCGCCCGATGATGCAGAGAATCACGTCCTTGGCAGAGACCCCCAACGGCAACGGTCCATCGATCCTTATCTCCATGGTCTTGGGCTTGAACTGGCGGAGCGTCTGAGTCGCCAGCACATGCTCGACCTCGGACGTCCCGATTCCGATCGCGAACGCGCCGAATGCCCCGTGTGTGGACGTGTGGCTATCGCCGCACACAATCACCTGTCCGGGCTGCGTGAGGCCCTGCTCAGGACCGATGACATGAACGATACCCTGGTATGGACTGAACCTGTCGTAGAGCGTCACGCCGAATTCGTTGCAGTTGCGCTCCAGGTAGTCGAGCTGCTGGGCCGCGATCGGATCGGTGATCGGTCTGCTCAGGTCCCAGGTCGGCGTGTTGTGGTCCATCGTGGCGATCGTCAGGTCGGGCCGACGCACTCTGCGACCGGCCAGCCGGAGCCCCTCGAACGCCTGCGGGGAGGTGACCTCATGGACGAGGTGGAGATCGACGTAGAGGAGGCTCGGTTGGCCCTCCTCGGCTCGAACCACGTGGGCATCCCAGATCTTGTCGAATATGGTCTTAGCGGTTGTCATGGTCGTCACCCTGTTCCATCCTCTGAATCCGATGCTGCGAGCTTATCATTTTGGTTGAGAATAATCGGCGGCGGTGGCTCCCCGCGCCCCATGGGAAGCGTGGTTTCAGGCACAGTGGCCTCTCTGGCCGGCATCAGGGAGTGATAGCTACGGGATGTCGGACTGCTGTTCCTGAAGACGGCGCAACTGTTCTCACAGCTGCCGGTTCTCACCTTCGGCGGCGGCCAATGCGTCCTCGGATTCCGACGGACTGCGTAGATACCCTCCAGCCACGGGCAGGCGGGCCAACGCAGGGGTCAGCCCTTGATTCTTAATTTCCAATCCCTGAGTCCTCTCATGGTGAGGGATCACCCATGCCGTTATGACCGTTGCCGGCGGAGATCAGACGGTTGAGCGCGTTCATGTAAGCCTTCGCGCTGGCGACGATGATATCGGTGTCCGAGCCGCGCCCGATGTAGGCGTTGCCTTCCGCCTCGATCCTGATCGTCACGTCGCCGATGGCGTCGATACCCTCGGTTACGGCATCCACACGGAACTCGGTCAGGGTGTTGTCAACGTGGATGATGCGGTTGATCGCCTTGTAAACGGCATCGACAGGGCCGGTGCCGGTGGCGGCGTCGGTCATTTGATCTCCGTCCGGGCCGACCACACGCACGGTCGCGGTTGGGATCTCGTGGTTGCCGGATGAGACCTGTACGTGTTCGAGCTGGTACACCGCGGGCACGTCCACCACGCGGCGACGGCTCGACATCAGCGCGACGAGGTCGGCGTCGCTGACCTCACGCTTCTTGTCCGCGAGATCCTTGAACGCCTCGAACGCCTCGTCCAGCTCCGACTGTTCCAGCGAGTAGCCGAGCTCCTCCAGGCGGGCGCGCAGTCCCGCTCTGCCACTCAGCTTGCCGAGCACCAGCTCGTTGCTCGGCCAGCCCACCGAGCGCGGGTCCATGATCTCGAAGGTGCTGCGGTCCTTGAGAACGCCGTCCTGGTGGATGCCGGAGGCGTGTCTGAACGCATTGGCCCCGACGACCGCCTTGTTGGGCTGCACCGGAAAGCCCGTGATGTCGCTGACGAGACGGCTCGTGCGGTATATCTGACGGGTATCGATGTTGGTGCCGACCTCAAAGAGGTCGGGCCGCGTCTCGATCGCCATGATGATCTCTTCGAGCGCGGCGTTGCCGGCGCGTTCGCCGAGTCCGTTGATACAGCCTTCGACCTGCCTGGCGCCGGCGAGAACGGCCGCGAGGCTGTTGGCGACGGACATGCCGAGGTCGTTGTGGCAATGCACGCTCATGACCGCCCGGTCGATGTTCGGGACATTCTCCTTGATCAGCCTGATACGTTCGTAGAACTCGGACGGGATCGTGTAACCGACCGTATCCGCGATGTTGACCGTGGTGGCTCCGGCGTCGATCACGGCTTCGAGCATCGAGTACAGGTACTCGATGTCCGTGCGGGTGGCGTCCATCGGCGAGAACTCGACGTCGTCGCAGTATTCCTTGGCGCGCTCGACCGAGGCGACCGCCATTTCCAGCACCTGCTCCGGGTCGCGCCGCAGCTGGTGCATGATCTGGACGTCCGAGCTGGAGATGAACACGTGTATTCTGGGTCGCTCGGCGTCCTTGATCGCGCCCCACGCCGCGTCGACGTCCGGGATGTGGCATCGCGCCAGGGACGTGATGATGGGACGTCGCACCTCGGCGGCGATGGTCCTGACAGCCTCGAAGTCGCCGGGCGAGCTGGCCGCGAATCCGGCCTCGATTATGTCCACGCCGAGCCGGTCGATCTGCTTCGCGATCTCCAGCTTCTCAGGCGTGGTCAGTCCGATCCCGGCGGACTGTTCGCCGTCTCGGAGCGTGGTGTCGAATATCATTACTTTTTCTTCTGGCATTTTCGTTCCCCTTGGGACTCATGAGGTGGAGGAGTTACTGCGGCAAGGGCGTACCAAGGGCAACGCAGTCCGCCGAGCGCGCGGTATATCGGGCGCGATGGCGGACTACGTGGGTGGCCTCCGGATGGTTCATTGTGTTGTTCTCCTGTCTAATTCGTCAGGATGGCAAAGCTGATGGACAGTGTCCAAGAAGCGAGAGCCAACGCAGTCAAAAGCATCTTTCCCACTGCGTACTGCCTGATTCTATCTGCCTGGATCATTGGGATTCGCCCTCGCCTGTCACAGGGGAGAATGTAGGAATTTGAGACGACTCATTTTCCAATGGTCAACGTGCTAGATCTCAAATATATCGCTCACCGCGCATGAGAATCCTGGTAGAACACCGCTGCCATCCAGCGTGTCATTTTCGGCGAGCGTTGTCACAACCCCATCTTCTCCGTACACATCCACCGTTCGCGTATCCGGGTACACGGCCCATACTATTCGGACGCCGTGGCCCTTCCACATCAGGGACTTTTCCCTGATCTCCCTGAGACTGTCACTTGGGGATGCTACCTCGACCACCAAGTCGGGAATCTCCTCAGAGTATCCGGTAACCCTGACGCCGCGTGGCGCTTTTGCCGACGATACAAACCCTATGTCCGGCTCTCGCACGGTGTCCGGGTCCCGTTCCAGCAAGACGCCGGAGTCAGAACCATACAGGCGACCCAACCGGCGCGGCTTGATGAAGGCTCCCATTGCGATAGCCAAGTTCATCACTATCTCGCCGTGCTCTCTTCCGCTCGACATGGTTTCGTGAAGCTCTCCCCGGATCAGCTCCCCGCGAACGCCTCGGCTGTACAGCCGCAACAGGTCATCGGCAGTCAGCAACTTCGTCTTTGGGGTAGTCATCACAGTCATCCTTGTCTAGCACAGTGTCCACATGGCTACGTCACGTCACCCGATGGGGCGCCCGGTGCAGAGCCTACTCCCGTTTCTGGATTCCCTCACGCCACTGTGTAACTTTTCCGTCTGGCATTTTTCGTTCCGCTTGGGTCTCATGAAGTGGAGGAGCTATTGGGGCAAGGGCGTACCGGGGGCAGCGCAGTCCGCCGGACCCGAATCATGCCGGGCGCGATGGCGGACTATGTGGGTGGCCTCCGGATGGTTCATTGTGGTGTTCTCCTGTCTAATTCGTCAGGATGGCAAAGCTGATGGACAGTGTCCAAGAAGCGAGAGCCAACGCAGTCAAAAGCGTCTTTCTCGACTGCGTACTGCCTGATTCTATCTGCCAAGGTCATTGGCATTCGCACTCACCCCATCAATCCGCATCCCTCAGGAACGACATCATCCCCCGCAACTCCTTGCCGACTCTCTCGATCGGGTGGCCGGCGTTCTCCTCACGCAGGCGGTTGAACCGTGGACGCCCCTCGTCGTTTTCGGCGATCCACTCTCTGGCGAAGCTGCCGTCCTGGATGTCGGCCAGGATCTTCTGCATGTTGTCCTTGACGCGCTCGTCGATGACGACGGGGCCACGGGTGTAGTCCCCGTACTCGGCGGTGTCGCTGACGGAGTAGCGCATGTACTCCAGGCCGCCCTGGTAGAACAGATCGACGATCAGCTTCAGCTCGTGCATGCACTCGAAGTACGCCGACTCCGGCTGATAGCCCGCCTCGATCAGCGTCTCGAAGGCGCTCTTGACCAGCTCCGCCACTCCGCCGCACAGAACAGCCTGCTCGCCGAACAGGTCGGTCTCGGTCTCCTCCTTGAAGGTGGTCTCGAGAACGCCGGCCCTGGTGCATCCAACGCCCCTGGCGTATGCCAGTCCTACGTCATACGCCTGCCCGGTGACGTCCTGGTGGACGGCCAGCAGACCGGGGACACCGGAGCCGCGCGTGAAGACCTCGCGCATCCTGTGGCCCGGCGCTTTCGGCGCTACCATCGACACGTCCACGCTGTCCGGCGGCACGATCGCCTCGAAATGGATGTTGAATCCGTGGGCGAACATCAGCGTCTTCCCCGGAAGCAGGTGGGGTAGGATCGATTCCCTGTACACCTCGGCCTGGATGTGATCCGGAATGAGCATCATGATTATGTCCGACTCTTCCGCGGCCTCCTCGACCAGTCCCACCTTCAACCCCGCGGACTCGGCTGTCTCCCAGCTCCGGCTGCCCTCGTAGAGTCCGACCATCACGTTGAGACCGGAGTCCTTGAGGTTGAGCGCGTGAGCGTGGCCCTGGCTGCCATAGCCGATGATCCCGATCGTCTTGTCCTGGACCAGCGACATGTCAGCGTCGTTCTCGTAGTACATTTTCGCCATGTGTAGATTCCTTCTCCGGTGTGTTTTGGGTCCTGTGAGACGCCTGGATTTCTTGACTTGCGTGGACGCCGGCCGATCTCAGCCTGCCGGGGCCTCATCAATACCTGTCGTTACAGCCCGCTCTCCATCCGGATGCGCGGAGCCTCCTGCCTGACGTTGGCGCTTCCGTCCATCCCTCGGCTCATTGCCACCGTGCCGGTGCGCATGACCTCCTGGACGCTGAAGCTCCGCAGCAGCTCGATCAGCGCATCCACCTTGTCCTCGTCGCCTATCACCTCTACGATCAGCGACTCCGGTGCGACATCGACGATGTTTGCCCGAAAGATGTCCACGATCTGCATGATCTCGCTGCGAGTCTGAACGTTCGCCCTCACGCGGATGAGCGCAAGCTCCCGTCGAACGCTGTACTCGTCGGACACGTCGACGACCTTGATGACGTCGATGAGCTTGTTGAGATTCTTCGCAACCTGTTCGACGGTGCGTGGATCGCCATCGACCACGAACGTCATTCTGGAGAGGTTGGGGACCTCGCTGGGGCCGACGGCGAGGCTCGCGATGTTGTAGCCGCGACGACGGAACATACTGGTGATCCGGTTCAGGACCCCCGGCTTGTCCTCGACCAGCGCGGTGATAGTGTGACCGGACTGACTGCCATTCGTCGTGACCATGTTACCTGCGGATCTCCTGCGGCCTCGGCTCCTCGATCATCTCTTTGACCGACATGCCGGACGGAATCATCGGATAGACGTTCTCTTCCTGCTCCACCACGAAGTCCACAATGGCCGGCCCGTCGAACTCCATCGCGCTCAGTATCGCGGGCTTCACCTGGGACTTGTCCGTGACGCGCGCGCCGAATACGCCGAACGCCTCCGCCAGTTTCACGAAGTCCGGGTTGCCCGTATAGCCGGTGGCGACGTAGGAGCGTTCGTAGAACAGCTCCTGCCACTGCCTGACCATGCCGAGGTAGCCGTTGTTGAGTATGGCGATCTTGACGGGTATGCGGTTCTCGACCATCGTTGCGAGCTCGCACATCGTCATCTGGAATCCGCCGTCCCCGGCCACGGACCAGACCACCTTGTCGGGACGTCCGACCTGGGCGCCCATCGCTCCCGGGACCTCGTAGCCCATTGCGCCTGCGCCTCCGGAGGAGACCAGCGTGTACGGTTCGTTGAACGTGTAGTGCTGCGCCGCCCACATCTGGTGCTGCCCAACGCCGGTCACAATGACCGCTTCGCCGTTGGTGGCCTCGGCGATTTCCTTGATGACGTACTGAGGAATCAGCTTGTCGGTATCGCGGACCAGCATCGACGGGTGGTCGCGCTTGAGCTCCTCGATCCGGCGCAGCCAGGACACCCTGGTGTTGGGCTCGACCCGGCGGTTCATCGCGGCCAGCACGCGCTTCAGGTCGCCCACGATCGGTACGTCCACGGGGATGTTCTTGCCGATCTCGGTCGGATCGATGTCAACGTGGATCTTCCTCGACCCCGTGGCGAACGTGGACGTATCCCCGGTGATCCGGTCGTCGAAACGCATACCGAGCGCGATCAGCAGGTCGGACTCCTCGATGGCGAGGCTCGCGTATGCCATCCCGTGCATACCGGGCATACCGACGCTCAGCACATGGTCTTCGGGGAAGCAGCTGATACCGAGCAGCGTCGTGATCACCGGTATCTGGGCCTTCTCGGCCAGTTCCCGCAGCTCTTCAAGCGCGCGCGAGATGAGCACACCGTGGCCGGCGACGATAACGGGACGTTCCGCGGTGTTGATCAGGTCCGCCGCCCGGCGGATCATCCGACCGTTGCCCTCTAGGTTGGGACTGTATCCCGCAAGGTCTGGCGCGTCGGGCCACTCCACCTCAACCTCTTCCGTGAACACGTCCTTGGGGATGTCCACCAGCACCGGACCGGGTCGCCCTGAGTTGGCGATATAGAAAGCCTCCTTGATGACGCGTGCGATCTCGGAAGCGTGCATGACCAGGTAGTTGTGCTTCGTGATCGGGAGGGTGATTCCCGTGATGTCGGTCTCCTGGAAGGCGTCGGAGCCGATGGCCGGGCGTGTAACCTGGCCCGTCACGACCACCATGGGTACCGAGTCCATCTGGGCCGTGGCTATCCCGGTGACGAGGTTTGTCGCACCCGGTCCCGACGTCGCCCAGGCCACGCCGGGCCTGCCGGTGACGCGCGCGTAGCCGTCCGCCGCGTGAGCGGCCCCCTGCTCATGCCGTACAAGTATGTGACGGAGCTCCGGGTACTCGGGCAGCGTCTGATACAGGGGCAAAATCGCGCCGCCCGGAAGTCCGAATATCACATCCACGCCTTCTCGAATCAGCGCTTCACAAACTATCTGTCCACCGTTGCGTCGCATTTTACTCAAACCTCCCTGGCCTGCTCGTCCGAGTTGGCTAACGGGCGCGGTCTTCCGCTATTCCTCAAGTCCTCTAATCAAAAATTCCCGCCCAATCATGGGACGGGAACGATCATGTCTGATATTGATACCCCGCGGTACCACCCAAGTTGTCCGGAACATCGGTCCGGACCACTCTGAGGCTTTGTAACGGCGCCACACCGTCCGGCCCTACACAGAGGTCTGAGGTGGATGGGCTGGCCGCACCATATGGACCGGTTGGCCTCCACTCTCACCCTCCCCTTTCAGGCAGGATGCTCCTGGGCGAGTTCCCACGGCTCTTGGCGCCGGACTTTCACCTGACTCCGGCTCTCTACCTGCCAGCACGCCGCGGTACTACTCCCACTCGTAGCATTCGTAATTCACAATTATTATGAACCTTGGCTACTGATAGTAGCATCGCCTCAGAACGAGTGTCAAACAAAATATCGTCAGTCAAATGCGCGTATTCTGGCCTAAACAGGCGCCCGGACACCCTGCCCGGGACTTACCCCGCTTACGATCTGCGACGAGCGCACCACCGCGGTCCCGCCAACTACCACGTGCTCGATTCCGGTCGGCGGGAGTGTCGGCTCCTCGTATGTGGCGTTGTCGATGACCGTCTCCGGGTTGAACACGACAATGTCCGCGTCGGCTCCCGGCCGCAGACGGCCCTTGGCGGCGAATGCGGGCGCGCGGCGTTCCAGCCGCTGGGCCGGCATGAGCGAGCATTTCGACAGCGCCTCAGACAGCGACAGCGCTCCACGTTCCCGGACGTAACGACCCAGTATCAACGAGTACGTTCCGGCCGTTCTTGGATGTCCTTTCCCGCCACGCAGGAAGCCGTCCGTCGCGATCGCGGTGAGTGGACTCGTTACGGCGGTGTCCACGGCATCCTGAGGCGTCGAGTGTACGATCACCATCCCGCCCGTCTCCCGGTACTCGGCGAATGTGGACGACGTCAGCCTCTCTCCGGTGTCGGCCCACTGCAAACTGTCATAGTCGATCCCGTACTTGTCCTGCCAACCTTCGCTGAACAGCGCCGAATCGATTGCGGTCATGCCCGCTGAGTACGGGTAGCACTCGGTCGTGACGTCCAGGCCCCGGTCACGGGCGCCCTGGATCATGTCCAGCGTGTCCCCGGTCGCGTGCATTCCGGTGCTCTGAATATGGACGATGTGGAGCGGCGCGCCCGAGATTGCCGATGCCGCTATGACCTCGCCCGCCGCCTCTATGCTGCTCATCGGGTCCTGGTGGCCCTTGCCTCGGAGGTGGACGTGGCAGGACGCGCCGTACTTCGCGGCGATCCTGAAGACTTCCAGCGCCTCCCACCGGGAACATCCCCTGGTATAGTCCAGTCCGAAACCGACGGCGAGGGCGCCCTGTTGAAGTCCGGTCTCGATGCTGTCCTTGATGCGTTCGAGCTCCTCCGGCGTCGCCTCGCGGAAAGCGGCGTCCGCGACGGGCAGGAAGTCGCCCGGATCGTTCATCACGTCGATACGGACCGGGATATGCCCGACGCTCGCGCCGTAGTTGACCAGGGATGTGCCGCTTCTCGCGCTGTACCAGCCGTCGATGTTGCCAGCGCCGACCTCCAGCTCCAGGGCGGTCGTTACGCCGTCCCGTGCCTGGACCTCGTAGTTCTCCTGATCCTGGCCGTGGGAGTGCAGGTCGATGAAGCCGGGCGCGACAACCATGCCCGCGGCGTCGATAGTCTCGTCGCCGCTCAGGTCGCCGTCGGTCAATGCCTCCACGCGACCGCCGGTGACGCCGATACTGCGGACCGCATCGAGACCGGACTCGGGATCGATCACTCTGCCGCCGTTGATGACCAGATCGTACCTCATTGGTCACACCTCCGATATGGGAAACTTGCCCGCGGCGACATACCGTCTACACCAGGTCCGCCGGATGCCGCGCGTGCCAGTCGGTCTGTTCCTGATACGCTCTGCCGATCGCGATGCAGACGTTCTCGTCGTAGGCGCGCGACATGAACTGGATACCCGTGGGCATACCGTCGCCGTCGAACCCGCTCGGGACCGAGATCGAGGGCAGGCCGCACCCGTTGCCGATGGCGCCCACGACGTCGCCGGGGCCGGTGGTCGCGCGCCGGAACTGCTCATCAATCGGCGTGGCGACAGTGGGTGAGGTCGGCGCGGCGAATGCGGCGAATCCGGACATCACGCCGTCAATCTGCCTGGCTATCACCCCGCGCAGCCGAAGGGCGCGCACGTAGTCGGTCGCGAGTATCGCCGTCCTCGCATAAGGCGCGTAGTGGTCCTCGGGAGCGGTCAATCCTTGGGGTCCGCCGTCCGACAGGAAGTCCTCGAACGCGCTTGCCGACTCGACCATCAGTATCGTCCGCGTCACCTCGACGTATGGCAGATTGGGAAGAGACACCTCCTCGATCTCCGCCACGTCGGACAGCGCATCGAGCGCCGCCTCGAAATTGGCCTTCACCTCATCTTGCGCACCCTCCGCAATGTCGCGAGGCACGCCTATCTTGAACTTGCGCCCCGGATCGAACCGGGCGTCGTAGCTGAAGTCTTCGGGATGGGTCGTCGGGTCGTTGTCATCCGGGCCTGCGATCGCTTCGAGCACGATCCCGCAGTCGTCAGCCGTTAGGCACAACGGGCCGAGCTTGTCGAGCGTCCAGCACAACGCCATTGCGCCGGACCTGCTGACGCGCCCGTAGGTCGGACGGAGTCCTGACAGGCCGCAGTTGTTCGACGGCGACAGGATCGATCCCCACGTTTCGGAGCCGATCGCGAAAGGTATCAGCCCTGCAGCTACAGCAGCCCCGGACCCGCTGGAAGATCCTCCGGTCCAGCGGTCCCTGTTCCAGGGATTGCGTGGAGGCCCGGTCAGCGATGCGTTCGGCTGATTGTAGCCCATGCCGCCGGCCATCTCGATCATGGCGAGCTTGGCGGCCAACGGGGCGCCAGCTACCTCCAGCCGTGTGACCACGGTTGCGTCGCGGTTGAACAGTTGCTCCCGGAACGGCTCGGCTCCCCACGTCGTCGGTATGCCGCCGGACGTTGCCAGCAGGTCCTTGGCGCCCCACGGAATGCCGAGCAGCGGGCTGTGGACATCGCCGGAGGCGACCTGCTTCTCGGCCCGGCGCGCCGTCTCCATCGCCCTGTCCGCCGTGAGCGTCACCACCGAGTTGTAGCCGGGTCCGCGCTCACCGAGCCGCGCCAGGAAGTGTTCGGCAACCTCGACCGGCGACACCAGCCTGTCGCGCATCATCGCCGCCAGTTCCCGGATCGGCTTGAACGTCAGCTCTTCAGACATCTCAGTCACTTCGGAACGGTCTGAACGTCGAGAACGGCTCGACATCGTTGGTCAGCCGCGCCGACCGCAGCGGCTGTGTGAAGTCGCTCAGGCCCAGAACGGACTGTCTGACCTTGTCAAGCTGCTCGTCGGTGAGGAGGCCGCCGTACCTCTCCTTCACCACCGCGAAGAGCAGCTCTTGCTCCAGCGATATCTTCTGTCCGGAATCCACGAAACACCTCCAAATCACCGCTATGTTAGCACGTCGTGAGACCGCGCCATACGCTGTCCATACCCTAGCCCTGTGCTACAATCACACGCGCGAATAGTGCCGACTCGAGGTCCACAATGACTACTAAGACCACACGCACAGCTAGACGAGTTGGTAGGCAAGTGCCGTTGTCCGTCCTGCCGGACCCGCCTAGGAAACACGACATGAGGCAGCACGGAGTGATCACCAGGACCTCCTCAATGCTGGTCGCCTACTTCCGCAATCAGACCGGTGCTTTGGTCAGCGGCGGCGGCTACCTGCGCTTCGACAGCCGTTCACCACAGACCGAGTGGCTCGTACCGGACTGCGTGGTCTCCTTGGACGTGGACCCTAAGAGCATCGTGGACAGCAACGGGTACGACATCAGCGAAATCGGCAAGCCGCCGGACTTCGTTCTGGAAATCGCCTCTCGGTCAACGGGAAGGAACGACTACACCACCAAGCGCGACATTTACGAGAGACTGAAGGTGTTGGAGTACTGGCGATTCGATTGGACCGGCGGTCGGTATCACGATGCGGCCTTGGCGGGCGATCGGCTGACCGATGGGGTCTATGTGCCGATCGGGCTGACCACGGAGCCGGATGGGTTGATTCGGGGCCACAGCGAGGTGCTGGGACTGGACTTGTGCTGGGACCGCGGCGAGCTGCGCTTCTACGACCCCGCGGCCGGTGAGTATCTGCGCGATCATGTCGAGTCCGAAACCGAGCGGCTCGTTGCCGAAGCCAGACAGCGGGTGGCGGAAGAGCGGGCGATCGCCGCCGAGCATGAGAACCGCCGATTGCGAGAGCAGATCAGGAGGCTCGGAGGACGCTGATCTAGTTGGTGGTTCAGTGGGGACAAACCGCCTCGCCCGTTTGGGTTCCCGCATCCGTCGGAATGGTGGCTGGCTTTGGAGAGGCGCTGGCAGCAAGGTGGGAGTCTTGACCCTTCGCGCAGGCATTTTCGGATACCCAATCAGCCACTCCATCTCGCCAGCCATGCACCAGGCGGCGTTCGACCACGCCGGCGTCGATGCCACCTACGAAGCCTGGGAGACTCCGCCCGGCGCGCTCGCCGAAGGCGTTCGCGGGCTGAGGGGCGAGGACTTTCTGGGCGCGAACGTCACCGTGCCGCACAAGCAGGCGGTGATCGAACACCTGGACATCGTTGACGACCTGGCGGGCAAGATCGGCGCCGTAAACACGATCGTCAACGACTCGGGTAGGCTGATCGGCTCGAACACAGACGCGCGCGGCTTCATCGACTCGCTGAAGGAGCGGGCTGCACTGGAGCCTGCCGGACTGGATGCGGTGCTGTTGGGAGCCGGCGGCGCGGCGCGGGCCGCGGCGCACGCGCTGGCAGAGGAGCGTGTCGGATCGTTGACGATCGCCAATCGCACGCTCGAACGCGCGATGTCGCTCGCCGAGGAGGTGGCGGCCCAGGGTATCGAGGCGTGCGCCGTCAGCCTTTCGGACCCGCACCTCGCCGCAGCCTGTACACGGGCCGATCTGCTGGTAAACTCGACGTCCGTGGGCATGATGCACGGTCCGGCCGAAGGAGTCTCGCCGGTCCCGGCCGGAGCCATACGGCCAGGCAGTGTCGTGTACGATATGGTGTACAACCCGCCGGAGACGCCGCTGCTCAGGTCAGCCGCCGAGGTCGGGGCGCGTGTCGTTGGCGGACTCCCGATGCTGGTCTATCAGGGCGCGGCGTCATGGTCGCGGTGGACGGGCAGAGCGGCGCCGGTGGACGTGATGTTCGCTGCCGCTCAGCGAGCGCTGGGCCTGTAGAATCAAGAGTGTGCGAGGGGCAGCCGTAAATGCAGTACAAGTCCGAAGCGAACGTGTACCTTGTGACGAGACCGTCGGTCGATTGGGAGCAGATCGCCGCCTTCCTGCTCGACGAGGGGCTGCCGCCGATACCGGACAGCATCCGCGCGGGAGAGTCCGAGGCGGAAGCGATCATCGAGGTCTCAGCGCGTCTGTGCTACATGAGCTTTGGACGCGGACGCCGCGACATCGCCGACTTCATACACAACCTTCTCAACTCCAAGGACGGATCGGTCTTCGAACACGTCAACTACGGGTTCGTCTTCACCGGAGTCTCTCGCAGCCTTACGCACGAGCTGGTGCGTCACCGCGCCGGATTCGCCTACAGCCAGCGGTCGCAGCGGTACGTCGACGAGACCGAGGGGTCGTTCGTGCTCCCGCCCGCGCTGACTGAGGAGGGCGGAAATACCGGCGAAGCGACGGCGATTCTCGACAGTGCGCTCGAGTCCGCGGCCGACAGCTACGTGAAGCTGGTTGCCGCATTGGAGTCGGCGCTCCCTAGGGAACGGTTCGAACATGGCACGGACCGGCGCAAGGCGATCCGGCAGGCCGCGAGAGCGGTGCTGCCAAACGCGACTGAGACCAAGATTTTCGTGACCGGTAACGTCCGCGCATGGAGGCACTTCATCGAGATGCGCGGAGCGGCGTTCGCCGACTGGGAGATCCGCGCGCTCGCAATCGAGGTCCTGGAGCTTCTACAGGTAGAGTCGCCGCTCATGTTCGGGGACTTCGTGATCTCCGATCTTCCGGACGGCACCAGGATCGCGGTCCCTGAGTATTCCAAGGTGTAGTGCGTGGAGTGAGGAGCACCTCACAAAATGACAACAGTACGGGCCTGTGCCATATTACGCTAATACCGTACACGAGCGCTGATTGACATGAATCCAACCTACCACCAAGAAAATCCATCCGACTCTGGCCCACATGGGGTGGGCCTCCGCAGCCTGAGAGCCGTATTCGAACTATGCAGGGAGTGGCATACTGGACCTCGGTCAAGCTGATGAAGTGCCTGGATTCATATCATAGAATTGTCCAGCTTCACAAAATGCCGGGATATAGGATAAGAATGGTACGGTGCATAGAGGAAGAACCTGCCCCACCTACAGATCCGCTTTCTGGACGGACAATATGGTGATGCGCCTGAATGAAGCTGCCGCAGACGAACTCCAACGACAGGGTCTAGACGCGGGCATTCATGGGTTCGCTGCACATCTTGGAGTGATTCATCTCCCTCACACCCCGGAGTTACACCCAGACCCATACTTCATCCGACTGGCCAACGAGTACAGGGGGGCTGCGATAAAGGACGGTTGCACATTGGGCCGCCACTAAGCTGAGTCAGGTTTCACCAACTACCAACTCGTTGACGCTCTCTCCCCTCCGTTGCTACACTCGCGCCACTTCCCCAACCTGGATTGGACATGAAATTCGGGATTTTCTACGAGCACCAGATTCCCAGGCCCTGGAATGACGGTGACGAACACAAGCTGTTCAAGGACGCGCTCGCGCAGGTCGAGCTGGCCGACAGGCTGGGCATAGACTATATCTGGGAAGTAGAGCACCACTTTCTGGAAGAGTATTCCCACTCCTCAGCTCCGGAGGTGTTCCTCGCGGCGTGCAGCCAGCGCACCAGCCGGATCAGGCTCGGACACGGGATTGTCCTGATGCCTCCGGGTTACAACCATCCGGCGCGCGTCGCTGAGCGGATCGCGACCCTCGACCTCATCAGCGATGGCCGCGTCGATTGGGGGACCGGAGAGTCTAGCTCGCGCATCGAGCTGGAGGGGTTCGACATCGACCCGAAGCGGAAGCATGACATGTGGGAGGAGACGGTCAGGGAGACGGCGCGGATGATGGCGGCTGAGCCATATCCCGGCTTCGAGGGACGGTACTTCTCCATGCCGCACCGCAACGTGGTGCCCAAGCCCCTGCAGAAGCCGCACCCGCCGATCTGGGTCGCCTGCTCCAACCGGGAGACGATCAAGATCGCCGCAAGGATGGGCATCGGCGCGCTCACGTTCGCGTTCGTGGACGCCGATGAGGCCCGGCACTGGGTTTCCGAGTACTACGACACGTTCGAGCGCGAGTGCGAGCCGGTCGGCCTGGCCGTGAACCCCAACATCGCGATGGTCACCGGCTTTATGTGCCACGAAGACAGCGAAACGGCGGTCGCCCGCGGCCTTCAGGGATTTCAGTTCTTCGGATACGGACTGAGCCACTACTACGCCACCGGCACGCATGAGCCCGGCCGGTTCGACATCTGGAAGGACTTCGAGGCCAACGGGCCGAAGGATCTGGGACCCACCGGCTGCATAGGCAGTCCCGCGCAGGTCAGGGATACCCTTCTCAAGTTCGAGCGGGCCGGAGTAGATCAGGTCGTGTTCATCCAGCAGGGCGGCCGGAACCGTCACGAGCACATCTGCGAGTCGCTGGAGTTGTTCGCCAGGGAGGTGCTTCCCGAATTCAAGGAGCGGGACGCGGCGATCTCCGTGAGCAAGGCCGAGCGGTTTGCTCCGATGGTGGAAGCCGCCAATCGGCGTGTTCAGCGTGTGGAGACGGGCGGCCGCGCACCCCAGGTCGAGTCCTACCCGGTGCTCATGGAGAAGCTCGGAATGCCGCAGGAAGACGGAAGCCAGAACGGCGCAAGCATACTCTCCCTGCTCGGCGCAGAATCCGGTGACGAGTGATGCCGCCTCGTCCCAATCAAAGAGAGATCAGAGGTATGCGGATCAGTCCGGGTATGTGGCGCGGTCCGCGGACGTACATCCAAATCTTGCGTATCAGGAGCAGTTGATGTCGATATCCCAGCTCAACACGGTTATCGAGCTCCTCACGAGCCGGGAGAGACCGGACAACCCCAGTATCGACGACTCGCGAGAGGGTTTTGAGCGACTGGCAAGATTTGTCGGCGGCAGCGCTCCGGCGGATATCGAGAACGTGGACGCGGGAGGGACTCCCGCGGAGCTGGTGACGGCACACGGAGCGCCCGACAGCCGGACGGTGTTGTACCTTCACGGCGGCGGCTACGTGATCGGATCACCGGCGACGCATCGAGATCTGGCAGGGCGTCTGTCCTCCGCAAGTGGAGCAGGCGTCCTGGTCATCGACTATCGACTCGCGCCGGAGCACCCTTTCCCCGCGCCCGTGGAGGACGCGGTGTCGGCGTACAAATGGCTGCTCGAACAGGGCTATAACCCGGATCGCCTGTCAATCGCGGGCGACTCGGCCGGAGGCGGCCTGACCGTAGCGACGCTGGTGCGGCTGAGGGAGCTTGGAGTCCCGCTGCCCGCCTGCGGGGTATGCCTGTCGCCCTGGGTGGACATGGAGGGAATCGGAGATTCCATGACGAGCCGCGCCCACGCCGATCCGATGGTCCAGAGGGACGGCCTCGTCGCGATGGCCGGGGTGTACCTCGACGGGGCGGACCCTAGGACGCCCCTCGCGGCGCCACTGTACGCCGACCTGAGCGGGCTTCCCCCGCTGCTCATCCAGGTGGGCACGCGAGAGACCCTGTACGACGATGCGACGAGGCTGGCCCGGCGGGCGGAAGACGCGGGGGTCCCGGTTGAGTTCGAGTCGTGGGACGAGATGATCCACGTGTGGCATCTGTTCGCTCCCATGCTCGACGAGGGCCAGGAAGCAATCGAGCGGATCGGCGAGTTCATCAAGACCAGGTCCGCCGTGGCAGTGGATTGAAGTGACGGAAGGCACGGCGATGACACAGATGAGACCCCAGCCGAAGTTCGATTGGTTTATCCCGATCGACGGCGACGGCGGACACATCGGGACGCTGAAGGCGGAGCGCCCACCGACGTTCGAGTACCTCCGCAGCGTTGTCGAGACTGCTGAACGCAACGGCTTCTATTCACTTCTGATCCCGACCAGGTTCGCCAACGGACTGTTCGAGGAGACCGCGCCGCTGGCCGAGACATGGACTACCGTCACCGCTCTGGCCGCGGTCACCAGCAGGATACGGTTCCTGATAGCGGTCCGGCCCGGCTTCATCTCACCGGGCCTGTTCGGACAGATGGCGGCAACGCTGGACCAGATCAGCGACGGTCGCATTGACCTCAACATCGTGCCGGGTGGGATTCAGGGCGATTTCGAGCGGTTTGGCGAGACGAGCGATCATGCTCACCGGTACGAACGCGCCGAGGAGTTCATCGCCGCGCTCAGGACGCTGTGGCGAAAGCCCGAACCCGTGGACTTCGACGGACGGTTCATCACGTTTCGTGGGGCGTTGTCCTCTCCGGGCGTGGTCGATGGCGGGCCGAGATTCTACCTCGGCGGCGCATCCGACCGCGCGCTCGACCTGGCCGGACAGCAGTCGGATGTGTATCTGGCATGGATCCTGCCCCGGGCCGAGATCGCCGAGCATATCCGCAGGGCCGGCGGCAAATTCCGATTGGCTGGTAGAAACGCCGCATACGGACTGCGGACGCACATCATCACACGCCCGACCGAGGACGCGGCCTGGGCTGCCGCGGAAGACCTGCTCTCAGAAGCTGCCACGGTAGTCCGGACTCAGCGGCAGGCGGCATTCGCAGGCACCGCTATGGTGGGTCAGCGGGCCCAGTCGAGGATTGTCGAGGACTTCAAGGTCGGTCCCCACCTCTGGAACGGCATCTCCACGGTGCGGGTCAACTGCGGCACCGCGATTGTCGGGACCCCCGATCAGGTCGCCGGCGAGCTTCTTGGATACTGGCGGCTCGGCATAGACGAGTTCATCCTGTCCGGCTTTCCTCACCGCGAGGAGTGTGACCGGGTCGCTCAGGACGTGCTCCCATTGGTACAACAGATGATCGACGACGAGCGTGTATGCTGACGACCCCGCCCTGGCTTCGTAGAGCCATGCGTGGGGCCACCTTCGACAAATACCGGCGGTGACCAGATGTCCTCTGTAGCCTCAGACCGCGAACCGGGTCCGTCAATGTGGATCAGGTGGAGACAGATCGGCCTGATCGTGGTGGTCCTTGTCGTCCTCGCGATGGTCCTGTTCATGGCCAGGGGGGCCCTGTTCCCGTTCATCATCAGCATCGTCCTGGCCGAGCTGCTGTACCCCGTCGTGTCGTTGGTAGAGACGCATCTGCCCGGCCACGATCGATATCCCAAGGTGACCCGGATAATCGCGATTCTCGCGATATACGTCGGATTCGCCGGCTCCGTCGCGGTGGTCCTATACCTCACCATCCCGCCGCTCTTCTCGGAAGCTCAGGAGTTCATACAGACCTTCCCGCAGCTCTATGAGCGGGCGCGGAGTGCGGTGGAGGGCTGGTCCCATGACTTCACGCAGCGGATTCCGGTCGAATTGCGTTCCGAGATCGAAGACACCGTGGCCGCGGGCGGCGCCGTGCTGGCGAGCGCCGCACAGGGAATCGTCCTGCGGACCATCAGTGGGGTCTCCAACGCCGTCACGCTGGTGATCGGCCTGGCGATAGTGCCGTTCCTGCTCTTCTTCCTGCTCAAGGACAGGGAGAGCATACTCGAGGGACTGTACGCTCCGATGTCTCCGCGCAATGCGACGCACGCTCGAAACGTCCTCAACATGGTCAACGGCGTAATCGGGGCCTATGTTCGCGCACAGCTGTTGAGCGCGGTTATCGTCGGTACACTGGTGTTTATCGGTCTGAGCATCCTGGGAATCCACTTCGCCGCTACGCTCGGTCTGGTGGCCGGACTGTTCGGCCTGATCCCCATCATCGGGCCGCTGCTGGGGGCGGTGCCGGGGATACTGGTCACGCTGGCTAGCTCGCCCGAACGGGTGGTCTGGGTCGTGCTAGTTTACGTTGTCGTCCAGCTGATCGAGAACAACGCGATCTCGCCCCGCATTCACAGCAGAGCGGTCCGGCTCCACCCGGCGATCATCATGGCGGCGCTGGTAATCGCGAGCGAGCTCGCCGGACTCTGGGGCGTCATAGTCGCGGTGCCCCTGACCGCGGCGGCCAGGGATGTCGTCGTTTACTTCTACCGGGCATGGAGCAGCGACGACGCGCCATCGAAATCCACCGCCGCGGATGCCGGACAGGACCTTCAACCAGCGGCGGCAGAATCCTTATCAGACGTGGAGGAGTGATTAGCCATGAGATGGATCAGGTATCAGTATGGAGGAACGACCAGCTACGGCATCGTGGACGACCAGCAGGTCGAGGAGGTATCGGGAACACCATTTGGAACGCACCGCCGCACCGGCCACAGATTCCCTCTGTCAGCCGTAAACATCAGGGTCCCGCTTGTCCCACTGACGTTCTACGCGGCAGGGGTCAATTACGAAGATCACGTGCGCGAAGCCGCGGCGCTGCTCGGCAGAGAGCCGGACATTCCCCAGAAGGCCGATATCGGCTACCGGGCCAACAACGCGCTGATCGCGCACGGTGAACCGATCGTCGTCCCTCACGACGCGACCGAGCGCGTGCAGTACGAGGGTGAGCTGGTCGTCGTAATTGGCAAGACGGTGAAGCACGTATCGGAGGAGCAGGCCCTGGACTGCATCCTGGGCTACACGATCGGCAACGATGTCAGTGAGCGCACGTGGCAGGCCGGGGACCGGACGCTGTGGAGAGCCAAGAACAGCGACACGTTCAAGCCGATGGGGCCCTGGATTGAGACCGACGTCGACCTCGACAGCCTCCGTACCACCGTCCGCATAAACGGCGATGTCGCCTCCGAGTTCGCGACGAACAACATGATCTTCGGAGTCGCCCACTACATCAGCGAAATGACGCGATACCTGACGCTGCACCCCGGTGATATGATCTGGATGGGCACGGACGGAGCAACCGAGAACATCAAGCCCGGAGACACCGTGGACGTGGAGATCTCAGGTATCGGTACGCTAAGCAACCCAGTCATAGCCGAGGAGCAAGCGACCAAATGACGACTATCAACTCCGTATTGGGCCCGATGGACACCGCCGACCTCGGATTCACGTTGTCCCACGAGCACGTCATAGTCACGTCCGCGGGCATCCAGTACGTGTACCCGGAGTTCATCGACCGGGAGGGCACGATCGCGCGCGGGATCGCGGACCTGGCGACAGCCTACTCCGAGGGACTGCGCACGATCATAGACGTGACCACGCTGGACCTGGGACGCGACATCAGGCTGCTGGAGCAGGTCTCCCGCGAATCCGGGATCAACATCATATGCGCGACCGGAACGTGGCGGGACATTCCAAGGGTGTTCTGGACCGCGAGTCCCGACGTCATCGCCGGCCTGTACCGGAGGGAGATCGAAGAAGGAATCGAGAATACGGGGATCAGGGCGGGGATCATCAAGGTCGCCAACGACATGGGCGGCGTGACACCCGAGGGCGAGATCATCCTTCGCGCCGCGGCGCGCGCGCAGAAGGCGACCGGCGTGCCGATCTCCACCCACACCTGGGCGCCCGAACGCGTGGGCGAGCAGCAGGTCCGCATCTTCGAGGATGAGGGAGTCGATCTCAACCGGGTGTACGTCGGCCACTCCAACGACACGACCGATACGGATTACCTGATCGGCCTGATGGAGCGGGGCGTCTGGATCGGACTGGACCGCTATCCGGGCCGGCAGACGGAGCTCACCCCCGATTGGGAGGGCAGGACTCAGACGGCGTGGAAGCTGATCCAGGCCGGATGGGGCCGCCGGATAATGCTGGGCCATGACTGGTCGGTGACCCTGAGCATCGCCAGCCAGGAGATGCAGCAGCAGCGACGACAGTACAATCCGGACGGCTACCTGTTTATCACGCGGCGGGTGATTCCGCGGCTGAAGGATCTCGGCGCAACCGATGACGACATCAACAACATCTTCATGGACAACCCGAGAAGGTTCTTTGAAGGACGACCCTGAGAATCGGCGCGGGGAGAAACAGAACGGGGTCCCCGCTGAGCGGGGACCCCGTTTCCAATAGAGATGTTCCAGAGAACACCTACCTGGAACACCTCCTAATACTACTGTCCAATGCACAACCTCCTTTCCAGGGACGCTTCCATAGGCTGTCAACCACCTCCGCCCGATTCCCTGGAGAGTATTATAGACTGGAATATCGAATGTGGGCTAGTGTGGCTGAGGCCATAAGCACAGCTTGCCGCTTGGGAATCGGATCGACGAAGGGGGTCAACCGACGATGTTAGGTCACCTCAACGGCGTCATCATCTGGACGGACGACCTGCCCAGGCTGCGGGCTTTCTACTGCGACACGCTCGGCCTCGAGCCGCACTCCGACCGTCCCTACTTCGTCTCGTTCAAGTGGGGCGGCCTGCGGTTCTCCATCGGCAGTCACGACTCGGTCCACGGCCAGGCCCGCGACCCGTACCGGGTGATGGTCAACTTCGACGTGGACGGAATCCACGAGCTCCATGCTGCGCTTGAGTCCAGGGGCGTGGAGTTCATCCGGCCCCCGGAGAAGGAGCACTGGGGAGGCTGGGTCGCGTCCTTCAAGGACCCGGACGGCAACATAATCCAAGTGCTCGAACAGCCGCCGGAGCGCAGGGGAGAGCCGGTTCCGCAGTCCTGAGAACAGACTTGCGCCCTGTGAGCTACGGCCCTTCCTCGTAATACTGTAGTGGCGACCGTGGATCGAACGGCTTGTACGGGTATCTGGCGAGGCGGTCCTCATCGAGGTCGATGCCGATGCCAGGCGTGTCCGGGACCTTGATGTAGCCATCCTCGACCTCGAACGGGTTCTTGGCGATGTCCCTGCCGAAGTCTTCCAGGTTCACGAAGTACTCGGTGATCAGGAAGTTCGGTATCGCCGCTGAGACCTGAATCGTGGCCGCCAGCCCCAGGGTCGTGCTGTTGTAGTTGTGCGGCGAGACCGCCACGTAGTACGGCTCGGCCATCGCTGCGATCTCCTTGAGCTCCAGGATGCCGCCGACGTTGCACACGTCCGGGTTGAGAATATCGGCCGCCTGCTTTTCGAACACCTCTCGGAACTCGAACTTGGTGTAAAGCTCTTCGCCGGTCACGATCGGGATGTCCACATCCCGCTTGACCGCCGCGAGCGCGTCGATGTTCTCCGCGAGTACCGGCTCCTCGTACCAGAACGGGCGGTACTGCTCGATCGCCCTGCCGATCCGTCGCGCGTGCATCGGCGCCAGTCTGCGGTGCATCTCGACCAGTATGTCGATATCCCAACCCACGGCCTCGCGCACCGCGCGGACGTTCTCGATAGCGGCGTTTTCTACGTCCTTGCTCACGAACGTCCGCCACGGGCCAGGGATCGGGTCGAACTTCATTGCGGTGAAGCCCATCTCCACGACCTGCTGCGCGCGCTCAGCGAGCTGCTCCGCAGAGCCGTTTCCGCCACTCCACCCGTTGGCATAGACCCGGATCCTGTCCCGGCAGGCGCCGCCTATCAGCATGTGTACGGGCAGGCCCGCCGACTTGCCGGTGATGTCCCACATCGCGTGCTCGATTCCGCTGACCGCGCACCAGAAGTCCATCGCCCCGCGACGGCCTGCGAAGTCGTCATATGCCCACTGCATGAAGTGCTTGATGTGGCGCGGGTCCCGGCCAATCAGATACCGCCGAAGCTGGTCGATGTGAGCGGTTATCTGCACGTCCCTGTCCGCCTGCGTATACGACTCGCCCCAGCCGTAAATGCCCTGGTCGGTCTCGACCTTGACGAAGCAGAGGTTCTTGCCGCTGCCGGGGTTGGCGAGAAAGTGTTTGACATCGGTGATGAGCATGGGGGGGTGACCTCCGGTCAGGTGTAAGGTTTCAGGTTTCAGGGATCAGGGTCAGGTTCCAGTTGTTAGGTCCTAGTGGATGGTTTCAGTCGAGCTTCTCCTTCTGTTGATGGCGCCGACAAATCCGGAGAGCATCTTTTTGATCTCCACCACCTCCGCTTGACAATTCCGACCGCTCTCTCCGTCCATGTAACCGAGGTCCCTCGCTAACAGGAAATGATACTCCAACTCGCTCGCCGATCCTAACGCGATTCTCAGGAACCTCGCTAATTCCGCGTCGCCTCCCCGGCCGCAGCCCTCCGCGATGTTGGCTGGAATCGAAACGACGGCCCTGCGCATCTGGCTGGTCAGCCCGAACCTTTCAGCAGCCGGGAATCCCGAAGTAGCGCGATAAACGCCCAGCGCCAAAGCGTGACTTCGACGCCAGACCTCCAACGACTTGAAGTCACGAGTTGTCAACAGCGGATCTTACACCTGATACCTGAAGCCTGATCCCTGATACCTCACTCCGCTGTCCATCCACCGTCCAGCACCAGCTCGCTGCCGGTGACCCAGCCCGACTCGTCAGAGGCGAGGTACAGCACCCCTTTCGCGATCTCCTCCGACTCTCCGAACCGGCCCATCGGGATCCGTGCTAGCATCTCGGCGTACACAGCGGGGTCCTGACGCCGTGGCTCGGTCATCGCGGTCATTATTGGGCCGGGATGGACGGAGTTGCATCGAATGCCGTGGGCGGCGTACTGCACGGCGGTCAGCTTGGTCAGCAGCCGTACTGCGCCCTTCGAGGCCTGGTACTGCGGACTCGAAGTCTCCATCGCCACCAACCCAAGCTGGGACGAGATGTTGATGATCGAGCCGCCTCCGGATTCGAGCATCGCGCCGACCGCGACCTTCGTCCCGAGGAACACGCCCTTGGCGTTGATGTCCATCACACGGTCCCAGTCGGTTTCCGTGGTCTCGTGTACGAGTCCCCGCCCGCTGATTCCGGCGTTGTTGACGAGAATGTCCAGACGGCCGAACCGGTCCAACGTCGCGCTGATCGCCGCGCTCCAGTCCGACTCGCTCGTCACGTCAAGCGGAACGAACATGCACTCGCCGCCGGACGATTCGATCTCTGCGGCGACCGACTGACCCTCGTCCACAAGCACGTCGCCGATCGCGACCTTCGCCCCCTCACCTGCGAACAGGGTGGCTTCGACAGCGCCCATGCCCCGAGCGCCGCCGCTGATGAACGCAACCTTCTCTTTCAATCGCAACTGGAACCTCCTTCACCAGGGTCGGATATCAGGTGGATGGTCTCAAGCCGAGCTTCTTCTGTTGGTGCCGACAAATCCGGAGAGCATCTTCTTGATCTCCGCCGTCTCCCTCTCTTGAAGGTCACGAGGCGTCAGCAGTGTTCCTGACTCCTGACTCCTGAAGCCTCTCGATGAGAGCCTGCGCCCACGCCCGCAGATTCTCGTCCAGGTCCGAGCCGCAGTGCGGGCACTCGTAGTCTCCCATGCAGTACCGCATACCGCAGCCTGGACACGGCGGGATCAGGTCCAGGCTGTCGATAGCTTGCTGTATCTGCTCTTCACTCGCCACTAACCTGCCTCATTTCAGTTCGGGGTCTGGACCGCCGCTACACCCTCACGTACTTCACTATCTGGCGGCCGGTCATTCCGGGGACGGGTTGGACGAAGTAGATGTTGCCGTCGGAGTCTCCCGCTGCGCCGTGGCAGCTACGGAACTCCGGCCCGCCCCACCTTGCCAGAGATCTGCCGTCGGAGTCGAGGATGCTGAAGTATCCGCCATTGTGCTCGGCGACGTAGGCGTTTCGGTCAGAGTCCATCCAGATCACCGCCGGGCCGATGAGCTCGGCCGGCCACTGACCGAGGTGTGTTCCTTCTTGGTCGAACACCTGGACCCGGTCGTTCTCGCGGTCCGCGACGAGGACGCGCCCGTCCGGGTCGATCCACACGCCGTGGGGCAGGTTGAACTGGCCCGCGCCTGCGCCCGGATCCCCCCAGCTCTTCAGGAGTTGACCGTCCGCTGAGAACTTGTGAACGCGGCAGTTGGCGTAACCGTCAGCCACGAACACGTCGCCGTTCTCCGCCACAGCGACCCCCGCCGGCAGGTTGAACGGCTCTCCTCCCCGCACGACGTCCCGCCACCCGTTGGAGCCGAGCACGCTGTTGTCGGCGCCGGTGTCAGACCGGTAACCGCGCTGGCCTATCGTCAGTTGCAGGTCGCCGTTCGACGTGTATTTCAGCACCTGCCCGGCGTCACGGTCCACAATCCAGATGTTGTCGGCCGGGTCGGCGTAGATCGCGTGCGGGAAATCGAACTCAGCGTCCCAGTGACTGAGGTAGCCGCCGTCCTTGTCGAACACGATCACGCCGCGTTCGCCGCGGTTGAATCCGTAAACGCGGTCCTGCGAATCGACCGCGACCGCCGCCATCGGCGCGTCCCAGCCGTCGGGCAGTTTCGCCCAGTTCGAGTCCACTTCAAATGTGTGCTGTCCACTACCGATCGTTGTCATGGTCAATGCCTCTCGGTGTCGCGCCGAGGCGCTCTTTCGTTGGGGTGGCCTGTATCTTGAGGGTTGGACGGATGCCGAGCGCAGACCAGCCGGACCGCGATCGCCGATACCCGTCCGACAGTACGGCCCGCAGTCGGATCACGCCGCCTGAACCGCGGCTGGATTGCACGCGCGCATTACCGACAGCGTCGCGTCCACACCGGGTCTGGCGGTGACCACGCGGACGATCGCCGTATCGAGACCCTCGGAGAGTCGCTTGAACGCGGCTGCGGCCCCAGCGGCATTGCCAAAGTAGCCTACGCTGGACAGTATCTCCTCCGGGAACGCGGCGGCCACCTCGTCATTCGACGCGCCGCCGGCCCGCATCTCGTCTAGTGTGGCCAGCTCATCGGCAAATCCCATGCGCTCGAAGTGCGCCCGGTATCCGAGCGTGCGCTCCCGGTCTGTCGGGACCGTGGGACCGAGCGCGTATCCCATGGTCGCCTTCGCCAGCGCGATTCGGGCGGCGTCCACGTCGTCATCGACGCAGACCCTGATGTACTCGGCGACGTTGATCTCGGACGGATCGCGCCCGGCCCTGGCCGCGCCGGCGGCTATGCGCTCGCGGCTCCACGCGATCTGTTCGGGCGAGCACCAGTTGAGGCTCGCGCCGTCGGCCAGCTCGCCGCTCAACTCCAGCATCTTCGGCCCCAGCGCGCCGAGATAGACGGGCGTATCGGGCGCCGGGCGTATGGCCAGCCTCATCCCCTTGAGCGTGACGGTCTCGCCCTGGTAGTTGACGCGCTCTCCACGGACGAGGCCGCGGACGACCGTCACATAGTCGCGCATCAGCGCGAGCGCGGACATCCGGCCGACGCCCAGCGCCGCGCGCGCCTGCGGTCGATGCGCGCCCCCGGAGCCGATGCCCATGATGAACTTACCGCCGGTTATCTCGCTGACAGTTCCGCCCTCAATGGCGAACGACAGGGGAGTCCGGTACATGACCGGCGAGACGGCAATTCCGGTCTTCAGGCCCTCCGGCACGACATCGGTCGTGGCCTGCCATCGCTGCACGCATAGATGGAACGAGTCCTGTCCGTTCCCCTCCGGTGTCCAGATGCTGGTGTAACCCAGCCGGGCCGCCTCTCGTGACACGTCGTGCTGCTGTTCCCAGTTGAGCCGGAGAGTGGGGTCGAGTCCTACGCCGATTTCCATAATCAACCTCGATGCTGTATCCCGGAGCCGTCAGGCGGCATTATATTTGGGCCTCGGTCAACCGGCAAGGCGCGGTGTCGGGAGGTCAGGTATCAGGGTCAGGAGCAGAAGGCGCAATCACTCCTAGGGGAAGCCGCTCTAGGAATCCGGGTGTAGAATACCTTGTAGAGCGGAGCTAGTCGCGGCGACCCGCGCGGATCGGAGTCGAGAATGTTCCTCGGGCTGGTAGTCATACTCATCGGCGTAATCCTGCTGTTGGAGCGTCTGAATATCATCGAGGGCGGGTTCAGCACCTACTGGCCGGTGCTGCTGATCGCCCTGGGCGCCAGTATGATCTACGACCGGTTTAGGCAGCGTCGATAGGTGGAAGTGAGTCTAGGAGCAAGTCTTTTCAAACTACTTCCGCGACGGTCACATCGCCGCCTTCCCAAGCGTCCACGGTAAGCCGGCTGCCGGTGAGCAGGGCCATGCCTATCAGCGGTTTGCCATCTGATTGATGAACAAGCGCCGGACGTGAGCGTCCGTGCCAGGATACCAATGCGCTGTAGATGTCAGACACTCTATACTCGCCGTTAGCAAGGACTACACGCCGTTGACCATAGTAAGTCAACTCGAGTTCCATGACGGTATCCTCAGGCAAGGTCAGCCATCCAGTGAACCCGGTGTCTATAACCGCTTCCTCCGTCTGGAAAACCTGGTTGCCTCCGGCAACTCCAACGGCGATTCTTGGCTCCAGGAGAGCAATTCCGGTCTCCGTCCACGCTGCTTCTACCGTGCCCCTAATTATCGACATCATCAAGAAGCCAGATTCCTCATATAGTACGGCGCCGGATAGCCCACCATTTCGCCCCACGTAAGCGCGTCGGGACGCCGCTCGAACAGCCGTGTCGTAGCCGTGAGATCGTCATCGGCAACTTCATAGTCCCCGCTGTTGACATCGATGACCACCATACGGCCCCACTCGTTGGCCTCCATCTCGGCGCGCATCTGCTCATACATGGCCCGTCCCACGCTGGCTACGTTCTCATGTTTTACTTTCATCCGGTTTCCCCTTCAGGTGAGAGGCTTGGTGTGAGAGCCACTATATCAAAATCAAACGTTCCGGGGCCTCGCAGCAAGGGTGAGAGCGCCTAAGAGCGAACGACGGCCTCCCGTGCGACGAACCGGAGCACGAAGTAGCCGAGCAGACCGGACAGCACCGAAGCGCCCAGGATTCCGAGCTTCGCCTTGTCCACCAGCAGGGGGTCGTTGAAGGCCAGTCCGGCCACGAAGATCGCGACCGTAAAGCCGATTCCGCCTACCAGTCCCACTCCCGCGACGTGTGTCCATGACACGGACTCCGGCAGCTCCACCAGCCCGATCCGGGACGCCAGCCACGGGAGGAGTGTGATTCCGGCGACCTTGCCCAGCACGAGTCCCCCCATGATCCCAAGCGTCACGTCGCTCGAAATGGCGTCCCTAAGTCCGCCGGCGTCGAATTCTATCCCCGCGTTGGCGAGCGCGAACACCGGCAGGATCACGTAGCTTGCCCACGGATGCGCGAGGCGCTCGAGACGTTGCAGCGGAGCCTCGGTGCCCTGGCTCAGCTCCTCGATCTCGCCCAGGATCGCTTCGGCGCGGTCGTGATCGCCGGCGACGACAGCGGTGTGATACTCGGCGATGAGGGCCTCGGACTCCTGCGCGAACTCCTCCCGGCTGTAGTTCGGCTTCGAGGGCGTGAACGCGCCGATCAGGACTCCCGCGATGGTCGCGTGGATGCCCGAGTTGAGCACGGCGACCCAGATCAAGAAGGCGAGGCCGGCAGTGAACGCCGCGTGACTGAAGCCGACGCGGTTGGCCGCGATCAGGACCAGGATCAGCCCGCCCGCGAGTCCAAGCTGGGCGAAGTCGATGGACTCCGTGTACGCGACGGCGATTACGAGTATCGCGCCGAGGTCGTCCACGACCGCGAGACCCAGCAGAAAGACCCGCAGCTCCATCGGTATCCGACGTCCGAGGAGCGCGAGAACGCCGAGCGCGAACGCAATGTCGGTGGCCATGGGGATGCCCCATCCCCTGGCCGCGTCGCCGCCCGCGTTGACCGTCAGGAAGACACCCGCCGGGACGATCATGCCCCCGAACGCGGCGAACGCCGGCATGGCCGCGCGCCGGGCCGACGATAGCTGGCCGAACAGCAGCTCCCGCTTGATCTCAAGACCGACCACGAAGAAGAAGATCGCCATCAGTCCGTCGTTGATCCACTCCTCCACGGAGAGATCGACGCGGAATAGCGCCACGTCCAGTGTGAGGCGCGTTTCCAGGAAGTGGTGGTATTCCTCAGACCACGGAGAGTTGGCCCAGACCAGCGCGGCTATCGTCGCGACCAGCAGCACCGCGCCGCCGATCGACTCGGTGTGGATGTACTGCTGGACCGGGAGCTGGATGGCTCTCGAAACGTAAGACCGTTCGGCCTGCGCCCTGAGGGTTCCCCTGCTGCGCGGAGGGATGTGCGCCATCGGCGGTCAGTCGTCTGACGAAGTCTGCCCGGGAGACAGCGGGCCGGTCACGCCTATCATGCTGTCGCGGGTCACCAGCTCGGACAGCTCCGGCTCCGACATCCCTTCGGTGCCGGATGGACGTCTCGGCAGCACGAGATAACGAAGGTCCGCGGTGCTGTCCACGACGCGCACCTGGACGTCGCCGTCCGGCTCGAACCCGAACTCGCGCATCACGGCCCGCGGCTCCACGACCGCCCGCTGCCTGTAGGCGAAGCTCTTGTACCAGTCGGGAGGTGGGCCAAGAAGCGAGGTCGGATAGCACGAGCAAAGTGTGCATACCACGAGGTGATGGACCTCGTCGGTGTTCTCGACCACGGCCAGCTCCGCGTCGTGCGTGAGCGAGTATCCGAGATCATAGACTGCCGATCTCGCGTCGGCCAGCAGCCGCGCCTTGAACTCGATGTCCGACCACGCCTTCGCGACGACCCGTGCGCCGTTCGCCGGCGTCCGCGCCCGGACCCGCGCGACCATCTCGCGCACTTCGTCGTGGCCCACAACGCCCTTTTCGATCAGGAGCTCGTGAATCGCCAGGGCGCGCTTGGCTCTGGCTCTCAATTCCAGCTCCGGGTGGACCCCCGGATGTTCGGCATCGTCGTGATGGTCTGCGCTCATGTCTGCGGCCTCATACTGCTGTGCATAATCATTCCCGCCGCTCAGCGGGAGCGTTCAACGGCTCGATCCACTGCTCGTAAACATCGACGAGCAGGACGTCCCGTTCGTCTTCCCGGTATCGCTCGCCCCACAGGTCGGTCTGGCTGAACTCGACTTGGTACAGAAGACGATCGGGCAGTCCGTCGCCGCCGTAGGCCCGCGACTCCGGATTGAGAAACGGCCCGCTGACTGCCCGGACAGCGCCGGTCTTGCCCTTGATGAACCAGGGCGTCCGGTGGTGATGCGAGACGATGTCGCTTCTCACCCGGACCACGTCTCCGGCTCCGAACACTACGCCCATCGGTCGTCCAGATCGGTCACCCTGGCGTCGATCTCATCCTTGTCCAGGATGCCCTTCTCGATCAGGATCGACTCCAGAGACGCCGACCAGCGCTCGTAGTAGCTGTACGCCTCGTACTCGTCGGGAGGGATCGACTCGATTCCGCGCCGAAGCTCGTCAACGTTCATGATGTCGTGATGCCGAAGCGCCCCTATGAGCGCGTTGGTCAGGTGTTCCCAGTCTGCCCACTCGTGGGTCGATCGGTCGATCGGTTCGTCCGTGGGCAGTCCACCCCTGTCGTGAGCTCGCGGCACGCCGCTACTCTCCGCCCACCGAGGACAACGGGTTCACGGTCACGCGACTCAGCGTGACTGTGCCGGTGTTTCGGAACTGGTGCTCGACATCCGGCGGCACCAGAACGGCGTCCCCGGCCTTGATCGGGTGAGTGTTGCCCTCGACCCACAGCACACCTTCACCTTCGACTATGTACGCCTGGTGCTCCCAGGGGTGGGTGTGCTGGGCGCTTGCGCCTCCGGGCGGGTGCTGCACCCACAGCATGACGTAGTTGGGTACTCCGTCCTCGGGACCGAGGACGGGATTACCGGTTGACTCTACGCTCTTGATTACGGGTCCCATTCACATTCCTCTCGTCGCTGTTAGATTTCGTATTCACCCACGACGGCCATCGGTGGACGACCATCCCAGACGCCTCGCATGTTGTCGTAGGCGAACTCCGCCCGTCTGAACCATGTGTCCCAGGTGGTGCCGGCCGAGTGCGGCGTGACGACGACGTTGTCCATCGACAGGAGCGAGTTATCAGGATCGACAGGCTCCTGCTCGAACACGTCCAGGCCGGCCCCGGCGATCCGGCCCTCCTGAAGCGCCTGGATCACCGCGCTCTCGTCCATCACCGGCCCCCTGCTCGTGTTGATAATGACGGCGGTCGGCTTCATCGACTGGATCAGCTCACTGTTGACGATGTGGTGCGTCTCTCTGGTTAACGGCGTATGGCAGGTGATGATGTCGGAGGTTCTGAACAGCTCGTCGATGCTCACCCTCGTCACCCCCAGCTCCGCCTCCCGCTCGGCATTCAGCGGAAAGAGGTCGGAGTACTGGACGCGCGCGTCGAACGCCTGCACCCGCCTGGCCACCTGCCGTCCGATGTTGCCCAGACCGAGGACGCCAACGAGCTTGTCCGCCATCTCGAACGTGTTCAGACCGCTGATCGGCGCGTTCCACCGCCCCTCGCGGGTCGAGGTCCCGGCGGCGGTGAGCTGCTTGTACAGCGCCAGCATGAGCAGGACTGCATGATCGGCAACGGCCCAGGAGTTGGCCCCGCCGTTGTTGGAGCATGGCACCTCAAGCTCGCGCATGAGCCCGAGGTTCATGCCGTCGTAGCCCGCCGCCAGAAGCTGCACCAGCCGCGCCTGTCGCGCTGCCCGCAGCACGTCGTCACGCAGCCGGGCCCTGTACACCATGATGAAGTCGGCGTCCGCCACGGCGCGCGCCTGGTCGTCCGGTGGAGCGTCTCCGTACACGATCTCGGTCGTCCAGCCGGCCGGATTGTACTCCACGACAACGTCGTTGACCTCGTCCGGCAGACCGGTGAGGAAGATCACCTTGGGCATCTTGCACCCCTCCGACGGCGCTCGGGGCGGTCGCTAGTACCGCTGCGCCAGCATCTCCTTCAGCCCTTCGACCGTGAAGCCATCCGACCGGGCGTAGCCGATCAGCTCCTGCTCGTTGTCCTCGACCCGCTTGACCGCCGCCGGTATGTCCGCCGCAATCTCTCTTGGAATCGAGAGCACCCCGTGCTGGTCTCCCTGGATTATGTCGCCCGGACTCACCTCCAGGCCGCCGACCTTGACCGGCGTCCCGATATCCGTCAGGTGAACGTAGGCGTGCGAAACGAGGACGCACGAGGCGAAGGCGAAGAAGCCGACCTCTTGCATCTCGTCCAGGTCCCTGACGCCTCCGTTTGTCACCGTGCCGACCGCGCCGAGAGCCTTGTGCAGGTTGGACTGCACCTCGCCCCAGAACGAGCCGATCGGGTTCGGGTAGTCGAGGTCCTCGATTACCAGCACACGCGGCGCCGGGACCTTCATGATCTCGTCCACCCAGTCGGTGCGGGCCACGTTCATGCGTCCCGACGGGGGCGCGTCCGCCACGATCTTGGCCGTCACCGCGTAGCCGATCATGTGGCCCATTCCCGGGAATATGCTCCTGATCTCAGGACCCATGAAGCCCTGGTTGCGCGGCATGATGGAGAATGTCTCTATCGCGTTCGCGATCGAGCAGGATGGTATCTGCCGGAGGGTTTCCAGCAGATCGGCGTCGATGGGGTTGATTTCAGACACTTGTATTTCCTCCCGGGGCGAGTCGTGGCCCACTTTCGATGTTGATTTAAGGTACCGTGCGGAGCGGGAGTGGGGTGTGGAGCCGATCAAGAGACGGCCGTCACGCGGGCTGTCCGGCCTCGACGATCTCAAATGTGCTGCTGATCGCCGTCCGACCCGATATCGTAGCCCCGATTGAGCAATACTTCTCCTCGGAGAGGAAGATCGCGCGCTCGACCATGCGCTCCTTGAGGCCGTGACCCCGTATCTCGTAGTGGAGCTGCACGTCCTCCCACGTCCAGGGAGGGTCAGGATTCTGATGGCCTGAAACGGTGATCCTCAGCTCCTCGACCTGCTGCCGCTGTTTCACCAGGATGTTGACCACGTCGATGCCGCTGCATCCGGCGAGTGCCGTCAGCAGCATGTCGCCCGGAGTGAGACCCTCGTAGTCGTCGCCGTCTGCCATCGGCGCGCCGACGGCGATGGTGTGCCCGCTGGAATCCGTAGAGTCGAACTGGAACCCGCCCTTCCAGTCAACGCGGACGGAGCTGCCCGGTCTCTCACTCACTCGGCTACCCCCTGCTCCGGCATTCCGGCGTCGATCCACCGCGCGATCTCGTCAACCTCGTCCGGCTTCAGGAACGGCCCACCCATGGGCATCTTGGGTATCGACCCCAACCCTTTTCGGAGGGATACGATCAGCGCGGTCTCCTCTGCGGGTACGCCCGGTTCAATGAACTTCATGCCCATCGCCTCGTCACCTGCGAGCTCCTGGGGAGTTGCCCACTCGTACAGGTGGATGCCAGGGAGGCCCCCACGCCCCTCCTTGCGCTCCCACCGGGCCATTATGCCGTGCAGCAACTCCTGAACACGCGGCCAGTCTGGGATTTCGGTACTCATTCAGCGGAGGTCAGACGGTGGTAATCCGGGTATGTTCTGTCGATGGAAGCATACGCATGGTATCGGCAGCGCAAATGCCAGTCAATCCCAGTACGGCCCCACCTGCAACTATAGCGTCGAGAACCTGTGAAAGGTCAGCTTATTGCCGCGTGGTCATATCACAGAAATGATCGCGGCGAAATAGTTATGCAATAAGGGTTCCGTTTGCTATGGATATATGGGGCCCTTTGCCGTAACGCTAGCATATCGCCCGTCCACCTAAAGCAAACGGAACCGGACCTGCCAGCCGCCACACGCCGCGATCCCGAATGATGGACTCGGCCCAATGCTGTAAACTGTCCTCAGGCTGCCCAGCCGCCTGAATCGAGGGCGGAGAACGGACCGCCGGGAGTTTTACTATGTCCGACATCATCTACTCATCCGCCAAATCCATTGCCCAGGCCATTCAGGACAGAGAGGTCTCGGCGGTCGAGGTTGTCGAAGCGCACCTGGACCGCATCGCCGAGGTCAACGACAAGCTGAACGCCGTAGTCCACCTCTGTGCCGAACGCGCGCTCGAAGAGGCCCGCGAAGCCGACTCCGCGCTAGCTCTCGGCGAATCCAAAGGCCCGCTCCACGGTGTCCCGATGACCCTGAAGGACTCGCTGGACACCGAGGGCGTCGTCACCACCGGGGCCACGACGGGCCGGAGGGACTTCGTTCCCGACCGGGACTCGACGGTCGCGGCGCGGCTCCGCGCGGCCGGCGCGATCCTGCTGGGCAAGACGAACACCCCGGAGTTGACGCTGGCCGGCGAAACGGACAACCTCGTGTACGGCAGAACGAACAATCCGTTCGACCTGGACCGGACGCCGGGCGGCTCCAGCGGGGGGGCCGGTGCGATCATCGCCGCAGGCGGCTCACCGCTGGACGTGGGCAGTGACACCGGAGGCAGCGTCAGACTGCCGTCACACTTCAGCGGAATCGCCGGGATCAAGCCGAACTCCGGGCGCGTCCCACGGACAGGCCACATCATCCCATACGGACTGGGCGCCACCGACGCCTACACTCAGAACGGCCCGATGGCCCGGTTCGTCGAGGACCTGATCCTGTCGCTGCCGATTATCTCCGGCCCCGATTGGGAAGACCCCGCAATCATCCCGATGCCGCTGGGAGACCCCGCCGACGTGGACCTCGGCGCGCTGCGCGTCGCTTTCTACACAGACGCACCGGGTTTCAAGAGCCCGACGCAGGAGACTAGGGACGCCGTCGACGCCGCGATCAAGGTGGTCTCCGACGTGGTCGCATCCGTGGACGAGGATGCGCCGGAGCCTATCAGCCGTGTGCCAGACCTGACTCCCAGGATCGGAGAGGGTGACGGGCGCGCGTGGACTCAGCGGCTTCTGGACAAGGCGGGCACAACTGAGGTGTCGCCATTCCTCCAACGACGACTGGGGGACGCCGAGACGCTCCCGACCGAAGAGTTCACCAAGGCCCTCGAAGACCTCGACCAGTATCGCAGCGACATGCTGAAGTTCATGCGGGGCTACGACGCCATCATCTGTCCAACCGCGGCCATACCCGCGCCGCCGCACGGGGGGACATTCGAGGACGCCAACAAGAACGCGTTCTTCACTGGCCCATACAACCTGACGGGGTGGCCGGGAACCGTTGTCCGCTGCGGCGCATCGCCCGAAGGACTGCCGATAGGCGTCCAGATAATCGCCCGACCGTGGCGGGAAGACGTATCGCTCGCGCTCGCGCTGCTCTTGGAGTCGGCCCTCGGCGGCTGGCAGAAACCACCGATTTGAGTCTCACAGGAATCTGAATCATCCTCGAACTACCTGACCGGATACACGGAGTATCTACATGGAACTCGAACTAAACGGAAAGAGAGCAATCGTAACCGGCGGCAGCGTCGGAATCGGCAAGGCGACGGCACGGGAGCTTGCCAGGGAGGGCGTGGACGTCGTCATCTGCGCACGTCGCCAGGAGGTGCTTGAGGACGCGGCGCGGGAGCTTACGGCCGAGACCGGACGCAAGATCGTCCCGGTCGTCACCGACACCACGAGCACGGACTCGGTCAACGCGATGGTCCAGCAGGCCGTCGACGAGCTGGGCGGACTCGACATTCTCGTCAACAACGCGGCGGCGCCCGGCGGCCTGGTGCTTGGCCCGCTGCCCGAGTCCGACGACCACGATCTGCTGTTCGACATCAACACCAAGGTCGTCGGATACTTCCGGTGCGCCAAGGCCGCGGCGCCTCACATGCAGGCCCAGGGATGGGGCCGGATCATCAACATAGGCGGGCTCGCGGCGAGGAACGCCGGGACGTTCAGCGGACTCCGAAACGCGGCTCTCGTGCATCTGACGAAGACGCTGTCCAACCAGCTCGGACCCGACGGAATCAACGTAAACCTCGTCCACCCGGGCGCGACCATCACAGAGCGTACCTCGGAGGAGGCAGCCAGCGGGCCTCTGGGCAACGACATCCGCCGGATGGTGGACGCCACCGAGATCGGCTACGTCGTGACGTTCCTGGCCTCACCGAAATCGACATCGATTTCGGGCGAGGTCATTGCGGCGGGCGGCGGCGCCGGCAGCGCGGTTTACCAGTGACTCCACGCGGCTGCGGAAAACCGCCACCCGTGACACCTGACATCTGATACAGCCCTCATGTCTTGGCAGGACGAGTACAAGAATAGACTCGCATCGGCTGAAGAAGCCGTCGCGATCGTCGATGACGGAGACCGTGTCGTCGTCCCCCTCACCGAGCAGCCCCTGACGCTGATCCGCGCGCTCGCGGATCGCGCATCGGAGATCGAGGAGGCGACTCTCACAGTCGCCGTGCCGCAGTTCGACGTCGGGCCGTTCCTGGAAGCCGGCTGGGATGTCGAGATCGAGAACTTCATTGGGCCGTATGGACGTCCCTACGAGCACAAGGGGATGGCTTCATACTCCCCGCTCGCGTTTTCACTGACGTTCAAGGCTGCTGATGAGCGGCCCGCGGAGTCCAAGCCCATAGACGTCGCGCTTGTGACGGTCGCCCACCCGAACAAGCACGGACAGATCGGCTTCGGACCGCAGTCGTGGTACAAGCGGGGAATCGCGCAGCGCGCCCGTAAGGTCGCCGCCGAGGTCAACCCATCCCTGGTCAGGACCTTCGGCGATGGCTTCATGCCGGTGGCCGGATTCGATAGGCTGGTCGAGGTCGAGTCCCCTAGCGGCAGTCGCGAGGACCTGATCGGCGCGACTGCGTGCCTCCCGGAAGACCGCAGGACGGCGCTTCTGGAGATCATCGGTCAAGTCAGCCCGCGGCGCCTGGTCCCAATCGCGCCGCAATTCGGGAATGTCAACCTGGACCGCCTCAGGGCCCAGCTCGGAATCGACGAGCCGTCCGACGAGTCAAAGGCTATCGCCGAGAATGTGAGACTGCTCATTGCCGACGGGTCCACGATCCAGATAGGGGTCGGAAAGCCGTCCTCGTACCTGCCCAGGCTGGGCGTTTTCGACGACAAGTTGGACCTGGGGCTTCACTCGGAGCTGACCGTCCCGGGAGTTGCGAGACTGGTGGACGCGGGCGTAATAACCGGCAGATGCAAGACCATTCACAAGTGGCGCGCGGTCGCCACGTCCTGGAGCGGCGCCGACGACAGGGACCTCGATATCATAGATGACAACCCGATCTTCGAGCTCTACTCGCCTGAGTACGTTCTGAATCCGTGGGTGATTGCTCAGAATCATCGACAGGTGGGCATCAACAACGCGCTGTCGGTGGACCTGACCGGGCAGATCGCGTCGGAGAGCATATTCGGCGGACAGATGATGAACGGCATCGGCGGACAGCCGGAAACCCACCTGGGCGCCCTGTACTCGAAGGGAGGACGAGCCCTCACGCTGCTGTACTCGACCGCGGTGAACGGCGCAGTATCCCGCATCGTCCCCAGGTTGGAGTCCGGCGAGCTGGTGACCATGCCGCGGTTCTGGGCGGACACCGTGGTGACCGAGTACGGAGTGGCGCGCCTGCTGGGCAGGAACCACCGGGAGCGCGCCGAGGCGCTGATCTCGATAGCCCACCCGGACTTTCGATCGGAGCTCCGACAGGCCGCGTCCGGCTGGCTGCTGCGGTAGAGTACGTGGGACAACCTCGCAAGTGATCCTGGAGCGATAGCTATGTCGGGCACGTTTTCGGTAGGCCGGATTCTTGGAGTGGACATTCGGGTCCACTTCTCCTGGGTGTTCATCTTCGCGCTGATCGCGTGGTCGCTGGCCACGATCTGGCTCCCGAGCCGGTACGACGGTTGGAGCGGCGGCCAGTATTGGGCGGTCGGCATCGTCGGAAGCGCGATGCTGTTCGTCTGCGTACTGATACATGAGCTGAGTCACTCTCTGGAGGCGATCCGCAGAGGACTCACCGTCAGCAGCATAACCCTATTCTTCCTCGGCGGGTTCTCGCAGATCGAAGGAGAGTCCAGGACCGCGGGCGAAGAGTTCTGGGTCTCGGTCGTTGGACCGATCGCGAGCCTCGGACTCGCCTCGATCTTCGGCCTGCTGTATCTCGGACTCCGGTCGTCACCGGGCCAGCTAACGGCGCTCGTGCAGTACCTGATGGTAGTCAACCTGGTCGTCGGTCTCTTCAACCTGATCCCCGCGTTTCCGCTGGACGGAGGTCGAGTCCTGCGGGCACTGGTGTGGAGAGCCACCACCAGCCAGGAACGGGCGACCCGGGTGGCGAGTGTGACCGGATCGGTTCTCGGATTCGGGCTGATCGGCCTGGGAATAGTCTTCGTGTTCACCAACAGCTTCATCACCGGAATCTGGCTCGTGTTCATCGGCTGGTTCATCCAGTCGGCGGCGTCGTCGGCCCGCCAGAGCAGCGAGGAGCGCACGGTCATGTCCGGGCGGGTCGTCCGAGACGCGATGGACGGGAGCTTTCAGTCGGTCCCTCCGGGAATGTCGCTCCAGCGGCTCCTCGACGACCACATAGCGACGGACTTCGAGCGCGTCTACCTCGTCATGCTTGGAGACACATTCCACGGTCTCATAACGGTGACCGACGTCGGACGTGTGCCGGTCGACCGGAGATCGACCACGTGGGTCTCCGAGACGATGACACGGGTGGACGACGTGGAAACCCTACCTCCCGACGCGCCGCTGGAAGATGGTCTGAGAATCCTGGCCGAGAAGAACATCCACCAGCTTGTGGTGCTTGAGTCCAACCGCCCGATAGGACTCCTGACCCGCGCAGGCGTTCTTCGGGTCATGGAAGTAGCCCGGCTGGTGCCGCCGGAGTCTCGCAAGGGTCCATCCTCGACGTAGCCTGCCGCTACTCGAACCTGAACAGTCGGATCGATGCCAGCGAGGTTACGACGATCCACGCGGCGATGATCGCCATCTGGAGCGGGAAGTCGAACAGGCTCTTGGCCTCCAGCGTGATGCCCCGTATCGCATCGATCACCGGCGCCAGAGGCAGAAACCGCACCACGTTGACCAGCGCTGCCGGCAGCGCATCGGTTGGAAAGAACACGCCCGACAGGAATATGAGCGGGAGAACGACCAGGTTGCCCAGGGCCGCCGCCGCTGCCACCGTCTTGGACAGGGTCCCCACTATGAACCCTAGGTTCAGGAACACTATGTTGCCCACCAGGGCCAGCAACCCGATTGCCGCCAGGTTGCCCTCGATCGACACGTCGAAGGCCAGCGCGCCCAGGCTCAGAAGGACTGCGGCCTGCGCCAGGGCCAGGATCAGGTACGCCGCGACCTGCGCTCCGAAGAAGCTCCCGGCATTCAGCGGAGTGGCCTTGATCCGCTTGAATACCTGTTTCTCCCGGTACCTGGCCATATTGGTGGCGACTCCTATCACCGAATTGGCCATGATGCCCCAGACGACGACTCCGGGCAGTATGAAGTCGATCAGCCGGAAGTCTCTGGCAAGTATGCTTTCCGGACGCAGTGTCAGCCTCGAATCGGCTCCGGACATGTCCATGTTCATCCGGTCCAGAAACCTCTCGACCACGCCGACGACCGCCCCTCCGTACAGGTCGGTGTCGTCATACACCAGTGTCACCGAAACAGGGGGCGCGCCGTAAGCGGAGGCTTCGAATCCGCGCGGCACGACCAGGAGGTATCCGAGGTCGCCCTCGCGCACCTGCGCGCGCGCCTCCTCCTCGTCCATTCGGACGCTCACGTCGAAAGCGGGGACACCCCTCAGGCTCTCGATCAGCCGCCGGGACAGGGCATCGTTGGAGTGGTCCACCACGGCGATCGCGGTCGTGGACTCCCCATCGAAATCCATCAGTCCGAAGAATGTGAGCATCATTACCGGAAACGCCAGCGACCAGAACACCGCCTGCCGGTCGCGCGCGATCATCTTGATATTGGCTATGGTGAGATGAATCAGAATCATGAGACGCCTTCGCCTTCATCCAGACCGCGACCGGTCAGGGAGAGAAAAACATCCTCCAGGTTGGCGCTGGCTACCTCAAGGCGAGTGATCCTGGCTTCCGACTTCGATGCCCAGTCCAGTATCGCCGGAATAGCGACCGCCGAGTCGGCGGACCGGAGTCTTGACTCCCCGGACCGGCCGGGCGTGACCGCCACGATCGAGGGAAGATCGTCCAGCCCGTCCGCCGCGCTGTCGCCGTCCAACGCCACGGTAATCTGGTAGGGGTCCGGCAGCGACCGGACCAGTCCTGCCGGAGTGTCCAGGGCCACGATTCTACCGTTGTCCATGATCGCGACCCGGTCGCACAGGAATTCGGCCTCCTCCATATAGTGAGTGGTCATGACCACGGTGCGGCCCTGCCGGCTGATCTGCTGAACAAACTCCCACAGACTGCGGCGCGCCCGCGGATCGAGTCCGGCGGTGGGCTCGTCGAGGAACACGACCTCGGGGTCGTTCACCAGTGTCGCCGCGATCGCGAACCGCTGCTGCTGGCCGCCAGACAGCTTCCCGACGGTGCTCTTAGCCTTGTCGCTCAGATCGACGCTCGCCAGCAGGGCATCGACCGACGTATCGCTGCCATAGATGCGCCGGAACAGGTCGAGGATCTCGCGAAGCGTCAGGTGGTCGAAGTAGGCCGATGCTTGGAGCTGGACTCCGATGCGACGCTTGATTCGTTTGGCATCTTGGGCGATGTCCATGCCCAGGACGGAGATCGAGCCTGCGGTCGGGTCCAGAATGCCCTCGATGCACTCCAGCGTGGTGGTCTTCCCGGCGCCGTTCGGGCCGAGGATTCCAAAGACCTCGCCGGGCCGGACGCTGAATGAGACGTTGTCGACGGCGGTGAGCTGGCCATACGACTTCGTCAGGCCCTCCACCCGGATCACGTTGCCCATGACTCTATATGTCGGCGAAGACGCTACTTACGTCGATCTGAAGGCCCATGACACGGAACTCCAAGGTCGCGCCCGGTCCGTGAGCGAAGGCCGTCGTCGGGCATCACAATGTAGCCCGTGATCGCGTATCCGATTCCCGGAGCGGCCACACTCCGACCTCCTAATTGAACCTGATCCCGCCGCCGTTGGTGCCCTCGAAATCGCTGGAGCTGTACACGCCGAGATCGCGGCCCTGGTGTACGTGGATGATGACCTCCTGCCGCACGATGCCAACGGCGTCCAGCAGCTCCGCCTCGGCATCCTCGATGATGTCCTGGATACCGTCGGATGACACGTTCTCGTTCACGTTCAGCGTCGCGTGAACCACCACGTCCGCGAAGTGGACATCCAGTCTGCCGACGGTGGTCTCATCCTGCATGACGATGAAGCACTCGGAGAACGGCGTCCGTGTCTCTCTCTGAAAGTCGTACTTGGCCATATGCTGTCTTGGTCGCGTCCTTGAACTTGTGCCCGCCCGCTCCGCTAGGTGCGTACTTGGCCGCTGCCCATTACCGTCCACTTGTACGATGTCAGCTCTTTCAACCCCATCGGGCCTCGCGCGTGGAACTTATTGGTGCTGATGGCGACCTCCGCGCCCAGTCCGAACTGGCCGCCGTCGTTGAACCTGGTGGAACAGTTGACGAACACGGCGCTGGAATCGACCTCATCCACAAACCGCATGGCCGCGGTGTAGTCCTCGGTCACGATGGCGTCGGAGTGACCGGAGCCGTAGGTCTCGATGTGCTCCAGGGCCTCGTCGAGGGAATCGACCACCCTGACCCCGGCGACCAGGGCAAGGTGCTCGGTGCGCCAGTCCTCCTCGGTCGCAGGCGTGGCCCTGAGGTCGCGGCCCCCGTTGGTTGGCCCTATCAGGCTGAGCGCGCGCCTGTCGCAGCGCATCTCCACACCGGCCTCGGTGAATCGCTGTGCCATCCTCGGCAGGTAGCTGGGCGCGACCCCGGCGTGGACAACCACGGTGTCCAGCGCGTTGCATACCGAGTACCGCTGCACCTTGGCGTTGAACACGATGTCCAGCGCCATGTCCAGGTCGGCATCTCTGTCCACGTAGGTGTGGCACACCCCTACGCCTCCGGTGATGGCGGGCATGGCCGCCTCCCGCGCGACCCTGTTGATTAGCTCCTGTCCTCCACGGGGAATCAGCAGATCGATATAGTCGCTCGCCTTTAACATCCGCCCAACCAGCGCCCGGTCTGTGGACTCGAACAGCTGCACCGCGTCTGCGGGCACACCAGCGACGGAGACCGCCTCCCGAATCATGGTCGCAAGCGCGGTGTTGGAGTTTATGGTATCGCTGCCGCCCCTCAGGATGACAGCGTTTCCGGATTTGAGGCACAGCGTCGAGATGTCCACGGTGACGTTCGGCCTGCTCTCGTAGATGACACCGATCACCCCGAGCGGGACGCGCCTCCTGCCCACCTGCAAGCCATTGGGCATCGTCCGCATCTCGATCACCTCGCCGACCGGGTCGGGCAGCGCGGAGACGCTTCGGACGTCGTCCGCAATCGCGTCCAGCCGGTCGGGGTCCAGCATCATGCGGTCGAGGTAATGCTCCTGGAGCCCCTTCTGGCGGCCGGCTTCCAGATCGCGCTCGTTCGCTTCGAGTATCTTGTCCCGGCTCGATTCGAGGCCGTCGGCGATACCGAGCAGAGCCCGGTTTCTGGCTTCGCCTGTGGCTTTCGCAAGCTGCCGTGCGGCATCGCGTGCGGCCCGACCCCTACTGGTCAGCTCGTCGATTGTCGTCGTCATCGGTCAACTCCCGAACATCCTGTTCCTAAACCGTAACCCATCACCGGCTCTCAGGGATAGATGCGTGTGTAGCCTAGTGTGTTCAAGGCGGTGTGGAACCCACGATCCTTCATGGGACACGCGGACCATCCCCATCCTGGACCAGCACGACGATATTGTCGCGGTGGATCACCTCGTCCCCATAGTAGTGGCCGAGTATCGATTCGATCCGGTCAGACCGCATCCGCCTGATCTCCTGGATGTCTGACGCATTATAGTTGGTGATACCGCAAGCTATCGGGTTCCGGTCCGGGTCCGCTATCATCACGACGTCGCCGCGATCGAACCCCCCGATTGCATCGACCACGCCCGCGGCGAGAACACTCGTGTGCCGGTGGACCAATGCACCCACCGCGCCGGGGTCAACAACGACGATGTTGGAGTCTCGCATCTGGCTCAGAAGGTACCGTTTCCGGCTCTCTAGCCTGGTTACCCGCGTGGGGAAGTAGGTGCCCAGCGACTCACCGCCGGCGAGGCGCCGGACTGCCTCGGGAACGCGCCCGCTGGCAACAAATGCGTCTACGCCGGACGCGGTGGCCAACCTTGCGGCTTCGATCTTCGTCGTCATTCCGCCCCGGCCGCGTCCGTCGATCGACGGTCCGGCGAGCGTCTGGATGTCGTCCGTGAATGCCGGGACGACCGGGACGAGCCGGGCGTCCGGATTCAACCTGGGATCGGCCGTGTACAGCCCTTCCACTTCGCCCAGCATGATAAGCAGGTCTGCGTCGACGATGTTGGCGACCATGGCCGACAGCATGTCATTGTCGCCAAACACCTCACCTTCAAGCTCGGCAACGGCCACAACATCGTTTTCATTGATGATTGGCACTACGCCGTGTTCCAGCAGCCCCAGCAGCGTATTGCGAATGTTGAGGTACCCTTCTCGGTCGTCGAGGTCGTTGCCGGTGAGCAGGACCTGGGCAACTCTTATTTCGTATTCCTCGAAGAGTCGATCGTAGATGCTCATCAGCCGGCCCTGGCCCACGGCGGCCATGATCTGGCGCATTGGCAGGCTCTTGGCGGCAGCGTCCACCGGCAGCGCCTCCCTTCCTGCGGCCACGGCGCCTGACGTAACCAGAATCATCCGGTATCCACTGGACTGGAGTCCCGCTATCTGGCTCACGAGGCTCGTCATCATTGCCAGATCAAGACCGCCCGCGCCGCCTGTTAACAGCGCCGTGCCCGCCTTCACGACAATCCGGCGGTATCTTCGGCTGGAGGACTGATCGAGGTTGCGGGTCATTCTCTTGGACCGGAAAGCAGGTGAAGGCTCAGGCTGTGTATCATCCGACGAGCAGCTCGACTAAAGCGTGGCATGTGTTGAGCAGCCGGTCAGCGCCAGACCGATTATAGCACCGAGGGTCGCCTACACCCTTAATAACAGACCTCGGCGAGAAATGCCTGCTGCTGTCTGAGAGCCGCATTGCCCCGCCAGACCGAAGCCCATATACTGCGGCAACGAAGGGAGAGGAACATGCAGGATCTTGTCACCGCCGAGTGGAGCGACGCCGTTGAAGCGATCGAGCGCTGCTACGAACTCGGGTGGACCGATGGGTTGCCCGTCGTGCCGCCCACGCTGGAACGAGTCCACGAGTTCCTGGACCACGCGGGGCGCTCCCCTGACGAGGTGCTCGGATCGATCCCCGAGCGCAGACGTGAGGTCACCGTGGCCAAGACCGCCGCAAATGCGGTCATGGCCGGCTGCCTGCCCGAGTACTTTCCCGTCGTTCTCGCTGCCACAGAGGCGATGCTGCATCCTGAGTTCAACCTGATCGCGCCCTCTTCCAGCCAGGGAGGCGCGGCCGTCCTGGTCATCGTCAACGGCCCGGCGGTCCACGAGTTGGACATGAACTCCGGCGCCAACATCTTCGGTCCCGGAAACCGCGCCAACGCGACCATCGGCCGGGCAATTCGGCTGGTCCTCATGAACGCCTGCGCCTCGATCCCCGGACTCTTCGACAGGACGGTAATCGGGCACCCCGGCAAGTACACTTACTGCATTGCGGAGAATGAGACCGACTCTGACTGGACTCCTCTTCACGTGGAGCGTGGCCTCGCGCCCGGCCAGAGCGCGGTCACCGTATTCGCATCCTGGGAGCCGAGACAGGTGCGGTCTGCGTCCCACTCGCAGGAGGTGGTTCTGGATACTGTCGCCGACGTGGCGTCTGTGCTTGGGTCCTCGCTGGCATCCTCCGACTCGGTTGGCGACGAAACCCTGCCGGTGCGTCAGGGCCAGATCGTCATCACCATCGGTGGCTCCGCCGCGTTCTGGGGCGACTGGACCAAGCGTGACGTGCGGCAGTACCTTCACCCCAGGATCGGGCGCTCGATCGCCGACCTCAAGATCGTCAGAGTCCTCGATGGGGATGTCGCTCCGAGTGACTACACCACGTTCGCGAGTTTTGTACCCGAGCCGGACGACATCCTGGTGGTGAGGGCCGGCTCTCCCGAGGCCAGCGGCTATCGCTGCTCGGTGATCCTGAGCGAGCTTCCCAAGGTCTCTTCAGCCGCGGTTACGATGCCGGTGCGGTAAGCTCCGGCAATCCGCGCCATAAGCACGCGCACTTGACCAACCAATCGGCGCCGATTAACCTGTGACCGGATTCCCCGGTCAGCGACCGTCGCAACCCCCGCGGCGGCGTGGCGCCGGGCACGCGCAGATAGATAAAGGAGAGCGCAATGCCAAGTGGTGAAGTCGGATTCATCGGCCTGGGCATCATGGGCCGGCCGATGGCACGTAACCTGATGACGGCCGGGTACTCGCTGACGGTGTTCGACGTGGTGGGTTCGGCGATGGAGGAGGTGGTCGGCGACGGAGCTAAGCCCGCGTCGTCAGCGGCCGAGGTCGCCTCTGCGGCGCCCATCGTCATCACGATGGTCCCGGATTCGGCCGACTCCGAAGCGGCTATTCTGGGACAGAACGGTGTTCTCGAAGGGACATCCGCCGGCTCGGTGGTGATCGACATGAGCTCGATCGCGCCCGCCAGCTCGCAGAAGATCGCCACCGCCTGCGAGGCACAGGGAGTCGAATTCCTTGACGCGCCGGTTTCCGGGGGCGAGCCTGGCGCGATCGGCGGCACGCTCGCCATCATGGTCGGCGGCAAACAGGAAGTGTTCGACTCTCACATCGACCTGCTGGAGACTATGGGTTCCAGCATTGTCCTCTGCGGCGACTACGGCGCCGGCAATACGACCAAGCTGGCAAACCAGATAATCGTCGCGGCCAACATCGAGGCTGTGGGCGAAGCGCTGACGCTCGCGCGCAAGGCGGGCCTCGATCCGGCCACGGTGTTCGACGCGATCAAAGGCGGACTCGCCGGCTCCAACGTGCTCAACGCCAAGGGCCCAATGATGATCGACGGCAACTTCGAGCCTGGCTTCCGCGTAGTCCTCCATCACAAGGACCTCAACAACGCGATCCTGACCGCCAAGGACCTCGGCGTCGGACTGCCGGTCACCTCGCTCGTCCAGCAGATGCTGGTGTCCCTGATGAACGAAGGCAAGGGCCAGTCCGACCATTCCGCGATCGCCAACTTCATCGAGGACATGGCCGGGGTTAGGATTAGTGGTGAGTGATTGGTGATTAGTGGTCAGTGGCAAGAGCGCGCCCTGGCATAGAGGGTGAGGTCCTGCCGACTCCAGCGACCGATCACCAACCACTAAAAACTATCCACTCCGCCGCAGGCGAATATGCTACAATTCGGCAACTTCCACGGATGGTGAGGCGCTGGTTCCGGCCCCCTCGAAGTCCGTACTGAAAAGGGTGTCGTCCGGACCACTCGCAACCAGGGAGGCCAGGCTCCATCTCGATCGGCACTTTCAGCATCCCCCGACTCTCCTCCGGAATAGCCGACAGCATCGGCTCGCGCCTGCTCGAACGGGAGAGGTCGCTCTCGCCATTCGCAACGCGGGTCGAAACCAGCAGGGGCCGCGACAGGCCGGAGTCCCCGTCGCCGATGCGGACAGAGTTCCAGCGCGACCGAGATCGGATCCTGCACACGAAGGCATTCCGCAGGCTGAAGCACAAGACCCAGGTGTTCCTCGCCCCGCTCGGCGACCACTACACGACAAGGCTCACGCACACGCTGGAGGTTGCCCAGATCGCGCGCACCATCGCACGGGCCCTCAACCTCAACGAGGACCTGACCGAAGCGATCGCCTTCGGACACGACCTCGGACACACGCCCTTCGGACACATCGGAGAGGGAGAGCTCGGCAGGCTCCATCCGGGCGGGTTCAAACACAGCCGCCAGAGTCTCAGGATCGTAGATCGGCTTGAGAAAGAGGGGCAGGGACTCAATCTGATGTGGGAAGTGCGCCAGGGCATACTCAACCACTCCAAGCCCATGGGCGACTTCTTTGAAGACGGGGTGGCCAACGACCTGACGCCGGAGGGCCAGATCTGCCGCGTGTCGGACGCGGTCGCATACGTGAATCACGACCTTGCGGACGCGTTCAGGGCAGGCGTCCTCACGCAGGGACAACTGCCTTCAGTGATCGCCTCTGTCCTCGGTGAAACCCACGCCCAGCGTATCGACACGATGGTATCCGACATCATCGAAAGCTCCTGGCCCGTGTCGGGCGAGTGCGGCCGGGGGTCAGCCGAAAGACCCGTGATCGCCATGGGGACCGACGTTCGGGCCGCCTTCAACGTTCTGCGGGATTTCATGTTTGAAAACGTTTACCTGCCGGAGGACGAGGGCGCTCTGGGGCGGACCGCCCGGGAGATAATGAGGCTGCTCTACTCTCACTTCGGCTCCTCCCCCGCCCTCATTCCCCCGGAGTACAGTCACAGGAGCAAGCCGGAGGAGATGGAGGTCGTGGACTTCATATCCGGCATGACCGACCAGTACGCCTTGCGAGTCGCTGAGGCGATTCAGCCCGGAATCACAAGACCGTTTCAGGAACGAGATTACCATTGACGCCGCAGGATCGAATCCGAGTCCGCACGGTCGGCAACCAGATCAGAATGATCCACGAGCACCTCGAGGCGATGCAGCGCGACGCGCACGGCCTGGAGTACCCTCCGTGGAAGGCGGAGGTGGACGATCTCTGGAAGGGCGTGTTCACCAACGTAAACAATCTGGACGCTGACCTGCAGCCTGCGGCCCTGGAGTCGGTCAGGGAGCTGTGGATGACCTACATAACGCACTACGCCGTTGGCCTGAACTGAAGGACACTGCATTGGACAACAACGAATCCGTTCGGAAGCACCTCGACCGCGTCCCCGAGCTGGGCCAGGCCCGGCGCGCTTCGGTGGTGGCGCACAACGTCGTGATCAAGCTCAAGGAGATGGGCCTGCCGGACGACCTCGACGGACAGCTCTCCCAGATGTGTACCGACCTCGGAGATCTCTGGAGCGCCCAGAACACGTTGGCCAGGCAGGTCGAGGCCTTCCTCGAGGCCCCCGGCGATTGGGAATCCGTGGGCGACACGCTAGCCGATCTGAGGGCTACGGTCGATCACATGGCCTGGCACATGAAGGGCGTCCGCCGCCCGATGGGACAGATAACCAGATGGGCCTACAGGCAGGCTGAGGAATGAAGAATTTGGAATAATGAGAGGCAGTACGTAAGGATAGAAGCGACAGGTTAACCATTGGCCGTCACCGACGACATCAAAGCTAGGCTGAACATCGTAGAAGTCGTAGCGAGCTACGTGCCGAACCTCAGCCAGTCCGGCCGTACATTCAAGGCAGTCTGCCCGTTCCATACGGAGAGGACGCCCTCTTTCGTCGTGAACGCCGAGCGGCAGAGCTGGCGATGCTTCGGAGCGTGCTCGGACGGCGGCGACATCTTCAACTTCGTGATGCGCGTGGAGAACATGCAGTTCGGCGACGCGCTCCGGCTGCTGGCCCGACGCGCCGGCGTGGAGCTGCAAAGCTCGGGCGAGCGCAGCAGGGCCGACGCGATTCACAGCGTCAACATGGCCGCCGCGAGCTACTACCAGGATGTGCTTAAGTCCGACTCCGGCAAATTCGCGCGAGACTACCTGGACCAGCGAGGAGTCGGCGACGGCGCGCGACAGCGGTTCAAGCTGGGGCTGAGTCCACCGGGCTGGGACGGCCTGACAACCTACCTCCACACCCACGACGTGAAGCTGGAGGACGCGGTGGACGCAGGTCTGGTCAGACAGGGCGACGATGGACGCTCCTGGGACTTCTTCAGGGGCCGGCTGATGTTCCCGATCTTCGACCGCGATGGTAACGTGGCTGGGTTCGGAGCGCGCTCCCTGGACGACTCGGATCCGAAGTACATCAACACCGCGCAGACCGATGTATTCGACAAGCGGAACATGCTGTACGCGCTCAATTTCGCGGTCCCCACGATCCGGCAGACCGGTACGGCGGTGATAGTCGAGGGGTACATGGACGCAATCGCGGCCCACGAACACGGCTACACCAACGTGGTCGCTTCGATGGGCACGGCGCTCACGGAGAACCAGGTCTCCCAGCTCCGTTCCCTCGCGCAGGACTTCGTGCTGGCGCTCGACCCGGACGCCGCCGGGCAGGAGGCTACGCTGAGGAGCCTGGAGTCTTCCTGGAGCGCGTTCGTCAGCACCGTCACGGGCCGTGCGCCCCGGCGGCAAGGCGTGACCAGCGGCTGGAAGCCGCCGGCGCTCAAGATCGCGACGCTCCCGTCGGGTCTCGACCCCGACGCGCTGATCAGGACCGACACGGAAGGCTGGGACGCCGCCATCGCCGGCGCGCTCCCGCTTCTCGACTTTGTCATCCCCGCCGCGGTCGAACGCGCCGACCTGAGCACACCCGGCAACAGGGCGCATCTGACGAGGGAGATCCTGCCGCTCATCAACGCGCTGGACGACTTCGACCAGTACGCGTATCTCGACAAGCTCGCAAATCTGATCGGGGTCCCGGTCGAATGGCTGAGCGGCTCTATCAGAAGGAGCGGGACGCGGGGCGGACGCGGCAGGCGGGACCGGTCGCACGCGGACCAGGAGCCGCAGGTCGAAGTAAGCCCCCGCGTCCTCAGCCAAGGCGGATCGAACCCTCTCGAAGACTTCGCCCTCGCGCTGCTGCTGCGGCGACCAGACATGATTGAGCTCGTCGCGGGCGTAAGTCCGGTTCACTTCCGCCAAACAGAGAATCGTCAGCTATTTACCGCGCTGCTGGCCTGCCCTACAATTGAGGAACTCCGGGAGACCGTCGATCCGCTGCTGCTGAGTCACATCGATCGCTTGGAGGCGACTCAGACGGCGGATATCGGTCAGGCCGCGCAGCACCGGAGCGACGCCGCGCTGTTCGAGTGCATGAGACGTATCGAGCTGCGTTATCTGTACGAGATGCAGGAGACCTTTCTGGAGACGGACGGCGTCGATCAACCGCCGTCTCGGGACATTGCGGCACGCGTCCAGCAGGTCAACCATCGAATCAGTGAGCTACAGTCGCCGAGCACGGAGAGACGATAGACTCGAATCCATGACCGGGCCAGCGGGCGGTTCCTCCATAACAAGGGGTCAAAACAATGGCAAGGTAAGACTCATACAACTGCGGGGTTGCGTTAATGAATAGAAGCATCAGCACCGACGGAGCCGACGATCTACTGCGAGGACTTATGTCCGAAGCCTCTACAACCGCCGACCTGATCAGCACCACTAGGTCAACCGAGGATGGTTTCAGGAAAGGTGAAGACGTCAACTCCGACCGCGGCGAAGGGTCTTACGATCCCCTGAAGACGGCCTCCAACGGCTCCTCAACGATGCAGATCAGCGTGATCGGCGCGAATGCTCCCGCGGAGTGGGAGAAGGACATGACCGCCGTCGAGATGATCGACGACCCGGTCCGCATGTACCTCCGCGAAATCGGTCGCGTGGACCTGCTCAAGGCAGCGGAGGAGCGTATCCTGGCCCGCCACTTCGAGGAGGGTCGCCACATCAATAACCTCGAACAGGCGCTGTCATCTCCGGAGGGCCGCCGGCCCAGGGCCTGGATGATCGTCGCCCAGTTCCTCAGCTGCATCTCGACCCATCACGATGTCGCCAGAGCCGTCGCCAGGTACCACGGCATTCCGTTCTCGGGTAGGCTTTCGGAAGTCATGGTCCACCCCGACCTCAGAGACGCGCTCGACGGCGAGCTGTCCGAGGAGGTCATGAATTTCCTAGCCGACGCGCTCAACACCGAGCCGAACATCGGCAAAGAGCAGCTTCAGCTCTTCTCGCTCAGCAGCAGACTCCTGCCGAGACAGATCATTGAAGCGCTGCACGCAGATCCGGACATTGCCCATCTGCAGAACTGGCTGCGTCAGTCCGAGGTGATCGAAGCGCTGAAGTCGTATGAGCTGGTGTTCCTGACCCATCTGGAGGGCGCGAAACTTACCAGCAATCGCGCGCAGCGGCACCTGGCGGAGGCGAATCTCAGGCTGGTCGTCAGCGTGGCCAAGAAGTACATCGGCAGGGGAATGTCGCTGCTGGACCTCATCCAGGAGGGGAACATTGGCCTGATCCGCGCCGTCGAGAAGTTCGACTACCGGAAGGGCTACAAGTTCTCCACATACGCCACGTGGTGGATTCGCCAGGCGATCACGAGGGCGATCGCGGACCAGGCGCGGACCATTCGCATCCCGGTACACATGGTGGAGACGATCAACAAGCTGCTCCGGGTCACGCGGAGGCTCGTCCAGGAGTACGGGAGAGAGCCGACAAGCGAGGAGATTGGCCGGGGCATGGAAATCCCCGCCGACAAGGTCCGGGAAATCCTGAAGATCTCGCAGGAGCCTGTTTCCCTGAACACGCCGATCGGCGAAGAAGAGGACAGCCACCTGGGAGACTTCATCGAGGACACGACCGCCCTGGCGCCCGCGGAAGCGGCGGCGTCCCAGATCCTCAGAGAGCAGGTGGACGACGTCCTGTTCACGCTCAGCGATCGCGAGGCGCATGTTCTCCAGCTCAGGTTCGGCCTCGAGGACGGTCGAGCGCGAACCCTGGAAGAGGTTGGCCGCGACTTCGGCGTAACCAGGGAGCGAATAAGACAGATCGAGGCCAAGGCGCTCCGTAAACTCCGCCACCCCAGCCGCTCGAAGAAGCTCAAGGACTTCCTTGAGTAGAAATCCAACGCGCGAACGGTCGCCAGCAACCATGACAGCTCAGACACAGGTCAAGACCGGTCACGACGCGGGACAGGCGCAGGGCAACCCGACGGTCGCGGTAGTATATACCAGCCCGGAGACCGTTCTCGACGACATCGGACGCGCGATGAAACTCGCGGGTGTGCGCTCCGCGCTGCCGGCGGAAGTGGAAACGCTGCTGAAAATCAATATCTCCTGGCAGCACTACTACCCCGCGTGCTCCACCTCCCCCTGGCAGCTCGATGGCGTGATCCGGTCACTTCAATCCGACGGTTACGATGACCTGACGGCCGTTCATAACGGAACGGTCGTCGTCGACCCCAGAGAGGGCGCTTTCAACAACAAGCACGAAGTCGTCACCGAGCGTCACGGTCTGAAGTCCGTCTTCTTGGAAGACGTTCGCTGGGTGGACTTCGAACCCAAGTCGCGAATGCTTGTGCTCGACAAGGTTTACCCGGACGGGTTCCAAATTCCGGAAATGCTGGTCGGCAGGAACATCGTTCACCTACCGACGATTAAGACGCACGTGTTCACGACAATGACCGGAGCGATGAAGAATGCGTTTGGGGGTCTGCTCAACTACCAGCGGCACTGGACGCACTCCGTGATCCACGAGACGTTGGTGGACCTGCTGCGGATTCAGCAGGAGATCCACCCGGGCATATTCGCGGTGACGGACGGGACGTTCGCCGGCGACGGACCCGGACCGCGCGCTATGCGGTGGCACGTCAAGAACGTCATCCTTGCCAGCGCCGACCAGGTGGCCATCGACGCCGTCTCCGCCAGCCTGATGGGGTTCGATCCTATGTCGATCGACTTCATACGCCTGGCTGACGAACACGGCCTAGGACGCGGACGAATGGACGAGATCGACGTGGTGGGAGAGGACATCTCCGAAGTGAGCTGGGAGTTCAGGGCCGCTGAGAATACGTTCGCGAGCCGTGGACAGAAGCTGATCTACTGGGGGCCGCTCAAGCCCATGGAAAACGTCCTGCTCAGGTCGCCCATCACGCCGTGGGCGTACACCGCGTCCAACGTCTATCACAACAGCTACTGGCTGCGCTTCGTCGGTCGCAAACGTGTGCGCGAGGCCATGAAGACCGAATGGGGCCGGCTGTTCAGGTCCTACTGAGCCGGACGGGCGCCGGACGCTACCTGAAACGCTCGGCCAGGACCACGGACGTTTCGAAGACCTTGTTCTCTCTCATGTAGTCCACATTGACCGTGTCGCCAACGTCGTAGCTCCACAGCAGGGTCAGGAACTTGCTCATGTCTGAAGTCGGGATACCGTCGAGGCTGGTCACGACGTCCCCAACCTGCAGACCCGCGCTGTAGGCGGGGCCGTCCTGAGACAGCCGGGTGATGATTATCCCCTCCGTGACGTTGATGCCGAGGCGGTTGGCGATCGCGGGGGTGACGTCCTCGGCATTCAGGCCCATAAGTGGACGAACAACGCGCCCGTGCTCGATCAGGCTGTCGATGATCGGGAGGGCGGTCTCCGAGCTGATGGCGAAGCCGATCCCCTGGGCCTGTCGGAGCATCGCGGTGCTTATGCCGACAACCTCGCCGCTCAGGTTCATCAGCGGACCGCCGCTGTTTCCGTCGTTAATGGCGGCGTCCGTCTGGATCATGTCGTACAGCGCGCCGCGGTCCGTTCGCACGGTCCTGCCCTTGGCGCTGATGATGCCCATGGTGACGGTAGGCCCCCCCTTGAGCGCGAGCGCGTTTCCTACGGCCACCACCCAGTCCCCAACCCGCAATTCGTCCGACTCTCCCCAGCTGATCACAGGCAGGTCTTTCTCCGCCTCCACCTTCAGCACCGCTAGGTCAGTGACGATGTCCCATCCGACTATGTCCGCGTCGTATGTGTGCCCGTCCGGCATGTCCACCTTGATCCCCACGACATCCTGTATGACGTGGTAGTTGGTGACGACATAGCCGTCAGACCTGACCACGATTCCGGACCCGGCTCCCTCATCCGTGAAGTCGAAGAACATGCCTCTGTTCACGGACTCGACGGAGATAGACGCTACCGACGGCTCCACACCCTCCACGAGGTCCGCGATCGCAGGCAACGGGGAGGGGACCCTGCTTCCGGTGAGTGGGCTAGGACCAGCGGAGACGGCGGGCGGCGGCACGGTTGGTATGGGCAGAGACGCCTGTATGGGCGCTTGCGTCGGCTCCGGGGTCGGCGCGGGAGCGGGGGCGGGGGACGCGCAGGCAATAACCGCCGCGATGCTTACGGAGGCAACCGTGATAGGCAGCGTGTGGCGCCGGACGTGTCTAGGTCTCAGCTTCACCCATTCCCATAACACGGAGTCTGACACGCGATAGTCCCATCCAAAGCAGTCTGATCCCATAAACCTCGCTGCCGAGGTTCTCAGCGAACTTGGCATACCTGGAAGTCGCAAGCGCACCAAACAATAAAATGATAGCTGAGACATATACCCAGGTCAATAAAGCCATGACAGCCCCGACGGCGCCGTACACGACGTTATAGACCGGGAACGTGTTGATGTACCAGAGGAATCCCCACTTGGCGCCATCGAACGCCAACGACGCCGCGAGCGCACCGAGCCAGACCTCTTTGAACCTGACCCTCGTGTTCGGCATGTACCGGTACAGCACAAGGAAGGTCCCGAACGAGACCACCGGAGACACGACCTGTGAGATCAGGCGCGACAGCCCCTCGAATTCGACCATCGGGAAAACCAGCTCCAGGGACTGCCGAACGGTCGCTGTCATGGGCGTCAGGAACAGGAGGAGCAGCATCGTTACACCGGCTCCGGCAACAAGCCCCAAGTCGATCAGGCGCTCCCGCAGGAATGGCCTCGTCCGGGTGACTCCCCAGGCGTTGTTTATTCCCTTGCGAATGGCGCCGAACGCGGCTGACGACGCCCAGATCAGCCCAAGTACGGAAGCGATGCCGGTGATCGTCCTTGCGGAGGCGACCCCCCGCATCGTCTGGCCGATGAACTCGGTCGATATCGGGATTACCTCGGCGATCTGCTCGGCAAGCTCCACCTGCTCCACCTCGGGCCCAAGAAGAAAGCCCCAGATCGAAATGATCGCCAGCACCAGCGGGAACATGGAAAACAGGGTGTAGAACGCGATGGCCCCGGCAACGTATGGGCAGTTCTTGCCCAGAAAGTCGTTGACCATATCGACGCAGATCAGTATGAATCGTATGAGGTACACCGGCGTGTCGGGGCCCTGTGCGGCCCAAACCCTCCCCATCGGCTATGCCTGTGTGCGATGTTATCGCGATGTTATCGGAGGCCGATTATGATGGTCAAGGATACAGGAGTTATAAGCCTCGCCTCACCCGTTGAGGCGCCGCTTCCGTTTACGGTCCGGCGAGCGACCTTCGCCGGCCGTCTTCGAACATACCCGCGCGGGCTGCCGCGAACAGGTAGGTTGTGAGGAAGCTCCGGTGGGGACTCCACCTGACAGACAGCTCCAGCGCCTGCCGGGCGGTCAATCGCTGACCGTTGTTGAAGAGCCGTCCGAGTATCCGCTGGATGGCCAAGTCGCCGTCCGGGAAACCATCCGAGTGGCCGTAGGCCCGTATGAGCAGCCAGTTGGCGGTCCAGGGTCCCACACCTCGGATTCTGACGAGCCGGTTTACGATCTCATCCGCCGGGAGGTCGGATAGAGAGTCCAGGTCGAGCTCGCCCTCGGCGACCGCCGAGGCGATTCCGCAGATGTACTCGGCCTTTCGCATACTGAACTTGATAGCTCGCAGCCCGTTAACTCCGGCTCCGGCAAGCGCATCCGGAGATGGAAACGTCTTAAGCCGCCTGCCATTCACGGTCACAGTGCGACCGAAAGTCTCAACCAGCAGGTTGCGGATGACACGGGCGACGTGGTTGCTGATCTGCTGGCCAAGGATAGACAGGACCACCGCCTCGAATGCGGAGGCTGCCTGCGGGATTCCGAGTCCTCGAAGCGGGTAAACGATTGGCCCGATCTCAGGATCGTCCTCGACCGCGGCATAGAACGGCTGCGGGTCCACATGGGCGCCCACCATCCTTACTGCTGTGCCGGCTGCCCGGTCAGCGGTGGACTCACTGAGGCTGCGGCATGAGACCTCTACGATCAGGCCCGGGTCCGCGGTCCCGGTGTCGGACCGAATGGCTATCGCAACCGGTTCGTCGTCGATTTCGAGCGCGCGGCTGAAGACGCCATCTTCGAATGAGTCCGCGGCATACCGGCCCTGGTTGTACGTCGCGTAGCCGGCGGTCGTGTCGAAGTCGTAGATCGGGAAAGCATCTATCTTGCGTACTACGGTGCGCATGTTCCGGGTGTGGCCATCCTTCAAATTGGAAAATGTGCGGACCGGGCGCGCCGGGCCGATTGTCGATGGGCGATCAGAGTATCAACATGGCGTCGCCAAAGCTATAGAACCGATATCCACTGTCCACGGCGGCACGGTACGCGCCGAGAATCCGCTCCCTGCCGGCGAACGCGGACACAAGCATCAGGAGCGTCGATCTGGGGAGGTGGAAATTGGTGATCAGTCCGTCGATTACCCGAAAGTCGAACCCGGGTCTGATGAAAAGGTCCACCCAGCCCGATCCGGACTCGACCGTCCGCGCGAACGAACCGTCCCTGATCGCGGCATTTTCGAGCAGGCGAACAGCCGTCGTGCCAACCGAAATCACCCGCCGCCCCTCGTCCAGGGCGGCGTTGACCTGTCCGGCGGCAGACTTGGAGAGCTCCCAGTATTCTGAGTGCATGTCGTGGCCCGCCGGGTCCTCTGAACTCACCGGCCGGAACGAGTCCCAGCCGACGTGCAGGGTGACGAACGCCGTCAGAACGCCTGCCTGTCGCAGCCGCTCCAGGAGCTCCGGAGTGAAGTGGAGCCCGGCAGTAGGCGCGGCGACACTGCCTTCGGTGTCCGAGTACACCGTCTGATAGCGCTCCGGGTCCCGCAGCGGCTCGTGGATATAAGGCGGCAGAGGCACGACTCCGATGCCGCTCAGAAGCGATTCGTCGTCAAACCTGACGATTCTGGCGCCCGCAGGCTCCATCTCCAGCACCTCACCGTGTACGGTCACGGTCCCGTCGGCGTCGGAAACCGAGAACTCGGCCCCTGTCCTCATCCTGCGGCCGGGCTTGACGAGCGCCCGCCAGAGACCGGGTCCGAGGCTGGTCAAAAGGAGCAGCTCGATCGGGCGACCGGACGGGGTCGTCCGACCGTACAGCCGCGCCGGGAAAACCCGGCTGTCATTGAACACAAGCAGATCGCCCGGCCGGAGGTATTCCGGCAGGTCGTGGAACCCCGCATGCGCGATCGGGATGCGGCCGCGGTCCAGCACCAGCAGACGGGAGCCGTCACGCGGCTCGATGGGTGTCTGCGCGATCTGCTCCGGCGGCAGATCGTAGTCGAAGTCGGAGGTCTTCATCGGAATGATGGGATGCGCCGCCAGGTCCGGGAAGCGTGCGTCTCAGTCGCCCCCGCCGGCGGTCGTTGCTCTCTCCTGGCCTCGCTGGGCCGAGGCGGCGGTCGAGGAAGTCGGAAGGTGGATGTAAGCCAGCAGCGCGCCAAAGCACAGCACGAACACAACCATCAAGCTCGACATCTGGAACCCCTGGACATAGAAGGGCTGCGAGGCCGCGTCGGAGAGACGGGCGATTCCCGAAGGCAGCGCCAGCGCCAGCACGGCCGCCGCTGTCGCCGCGCCGAGAGCGTGCCCCATTTCGCGGGTGGTTTCCAACATCCCCGAAGCCACGCCCCTGTGTCGCAGCGGCAGAGAGTTCATTACCGTCGCGTTGTTGATCGGATTGAACATGTTCGTTCCCACCGAGATGGGCAGCATCAACAGCGGAAGCAGCCAGAACGAGATACGCGGAGACGAGAAGCTCAGCAACAGAAATCCACCGGCGATGAGCACCATCATCAGCGGTCGCATAAGGCGCGGTCTGTACCGGTCGTACACCCACCCCGCCACCATAGGCATAAATAGGCCAAGAGTCTGGCTGGGCAGCAGGACGACAGTCACGTAGATCGGCGCTCTGTCGAAGCCCTCCTCCACGAGGATCGGAACCAAAGTCATGGTCGCGAGCATCGAAAAGTGGTAGGTGACATTTGTCGTGAGCGACAGCGAGAACGGGGCATGTTTGAAGTGCCGAACGTCCACCACGGGGTTGGCCATACGCCGTTCCACCAGGAAGAATACACCCAGCATCAGCAGGAACAGGACGTGCATTGGTATATGATAGGTAAGAGCGTCCTGGGAAACGTAAGACTCCTCCCCGCCGTGGAGATGCGAGCCGGACAGGACCAGCACGACGCCCGCGGCAACGAGCAAAGCGCCGCCCACCCAGTCCACCGGCCCGTTGTCTCGCTCCGACTTGGCGACGACCTGATTCCGTACCATCGGTATGGAGCCGAGAATAGCCAGAACTCCGAGCGGAATGAACGTCATGAACATAATCCGCCAGCCGACGAATTGAAGAAGGACGCCAAAGAGAGCCAGTCCGATCAGCGTGCCGAACCTGGCTCCGATGATCGGTATCGCAAAGGCGCGCCCCCGCTCATCCGGGCCGAAATTGGCGGCGAGGATGGCGTTTGCGTTCCCCATGACCAACGCCGAACCCAGGCCCGCAACCGCTCGCCACAACACGATCTGCCACAGAACCTGGGAAGAGGCGATCAGGCCCGATCCGACCGTGGAAAGAAGAATCCCTATGAAGAATACACGCGCGTGGCCATACCGGTCGCCGAGTCTGGCGCCGAGCATCACGAACGCGCCGAGCATCATAAGGTAGATGATGACGATCCAGGCGGTGTCGTCGATACCCGTGTTAAAGGCTTCGGCGATCGTGGGTAGCGCGATCGCGACGGGAAGGCTCGACAACTGCACCAGCATATACGCCGCGGTCAATGCCAGCAGGGTCTCTCTTCGTCGCCTGGTGTCCAGAAGCGGTCGCACCGCCCCAAACATTCGCAATACTCTTACCCTTTCCCAGCGCGCTCCGGGTTGCAGGACTCGCAAATCATCTGACGCAACGGCGCAATGGTAGCATGGTTGCCACCAGGCCACACTAACCTACCGGTCAGCCAGCCCGTTATAGAAACCTAAGGCCCAGGGCATATGCCGCCCCTGTCAGGGACACCTGAGACAGATATAGCCATGGAGACAAGACCCGCAGATCAGCAGGTCGTCGAGGACATCGTGCGGCGCGCCCAAGATGGTGAGCAGGCGGCGTTTGCGCGACTCTACGAATTGTACTACGACCAGATACTGCGGTATGTCTCGTTCAAATGCGGGAACCGGCAGGAGGCTGAGGACCTGACAGGCGAGGTCTTTCTCAAAATGCTGGAGTCCATCGACAAGTTCAGGTTCCGGGGCTTTCCGTTCACATCCTGGTTGTATCGGATAGCCCACAACGTAGTGGTGGACAACTTCCGGCGGAAGGGACGCCGGCCCACAGTATCTCTGGACGCCGCCATCGGGACGGTAGGAGCGAGCGACAACAACCTGGAGAGGGCCGCACAGATCAGCTTGACGATGCGCGAAGTAGTGGGCGCGATGGGCGCTCTTACCGATCTGCAGCGTGAGGTTATTACCCTCAGATTCGCGGCCGGCTTGTCCATTGCCGAGACCGCCACGGCGGTCGGTCGAAAGGAGAACGCCGTGAAGGCGCTGCAGCACGCGGGGATCCAGAAGCTGCGCAGGGCCCTCATCCCCCCCGGCGCCGGCGCCCGTTGCAGCTCCGGAGCCGGAAGTGTGAATACCGGTATGCAGCCGCCGTCTGACGCGGAACCAACAATGCCACGATGAACGGTCATTTCAGCACAAGAGGTGACATATGAGCCAGGAATTTAGCGACGCCCTGAGCGACGCCTTGGATCGGCTCGTCCAGGGCCAGGACATTCAAGAGTGTCTGAGACTCCACCCCCGGCACGCAGACGAACTCGAGCCCCTGCTGCGCGTCGCGGAGGCGACCATCCGGACGGCTGAGCAGATCAGACCGGACCCGGCGGCAAAGGCGCGGAACTTCCAGCGCTTCTCGGACGCCGTCGCATCCGGAGCGCGGAGTCCACGCAAGGAGCGCGGACGCTCATGGTTGTCCAGGCTCTGGACGCCGCTGGTCCGCCCGGTAGCAGTGGCCGCGGCGGCGCTCGCCATATTCGCCACCGGGATCGGCGCAACTACCGCCGCCGCGTCCGGCTCGGTCCCCGGCGAACCCCTGTACTGGGTCAAGACCACCCGCGAGAATCTGGAACAGACGCTGCACCGGTCAGACATGGACCGTGCCAACTACCAGGCCAAGCTCGCCCAGGTCCGCGGAGATGAGATGCGCAAGCTGATCGAGCGCCGGAACTTCACCAGGGCCGACAGCGCTATGGAGCGCATGAACCGTCATCTGGACCGCTCCGCCCGGTATGCCGGAGTTACCATTACGGTCAACCTTGTCGAGGTGCCCTCCAAACCACCCGCGCTGATCGGGCCTGCAAACACCGCCCAGCTCAGAACGAGGCTGGAGCAGGACAGGGCCATATTCAAGAACAAGGTCCGATATATCCTGGCGCGTCTCCGGCCCGAGGAGCGGCGGCGTGCGGAGCAGTACTTCCGTCGGACCGAGCTCGGATACTGGCTGCTGATCGACGCCATGCAGAACAACCAACCGATCAGGATAATAGTTCCGGTAGCGACGCCACTGTTGGGCCGGTAGGAGAGTATCGACTATGGACCGGTTGTTGGGTTCGCTGAGATCGCTCAGACCGTGGCAAGTCTCCGTGCTGATAGTTGCACTTGTCGGAGCCGGGGTAGCGACGTTCGCGGTTTACCTTTCAGTGACAAGCACGGACTCAGTCGAGCTCACGGAAGACCAGCAGATCGTCCCGGTCCAACGCGGGGATCTGGTCAACCAGATATCTATCAGCGGAACGCTGAGCCTGCCGAGCCGGGAAGTGCTCCGGTTCGGTTCGGAGGGTGTGGTGGATGAAGTCCTGATCGAGGAGGGCCAGCGCGTCGCGGAAGGCGACGTCCTGGCGCGGCTGGACGAGGACACGATCGCCAGTCTCGACAAGGGCGTCGTCCAGGCCCGCGTGGACCTCCGGGATGCGCAGGATGCGCTCGAAGACTATCTGGAACCCATCTCCGCGCTGGAGCTCGCCCGGGCCGAGCAGCAGGTTGCCAACGCTGAGCTCGCCCTGCGCCTCGCCACCGAGTCCCTGGAAGACCTCGTCAACCCGGCAGATCTGCTGGTCACCGAGGCGAACGCCAAGGTCGCAAGCGCCCGCCTCGCTCTGGAGAACGCCCAAGAAGCGTTCGACGAGTTGTTGGAGCCGCCGACCGATCTCGAACGGGCACAGGCACAGGCGAAGGTCGCAAGCGCCCGCCTCGCTCTGGAGAACGCCCAAGAAGCGTTCGACGAGTTGTTGGAGCCGCCGACCGATCTCGAACGGGCACAGGCACAGGCGAAAGTCGCAAGCGCCCGCCTCGCTCTGGAGAACGCCCAAGAAGCGTTCGACGAGCTGTTGGAGCCGCCGACCGATCTCGAACAGGCACAGGCACAGGCGAAAGTCGCCAACGCCCAAACCATGCTCCAAACGGCAGAAGATGCGCTGGAGGCGTTGCTGGAACCCGCAACAGACCACCGGGTCGCCGAGGTCAAGGCCAATATCGCAGCCAGAGAGGTCGCAGCCAAAAACGCCAGGGACGCGCTCGAAGATTTCTGGGCTGGCGTCTCAGACGATGACTTGGCAGACGCCCGCCTCGCCGTTGAGACCGCCATGACCGTGCTCGCCAACTCGCAGTCCGACCTTGCCATAGCAGAGCGCAGCTGGAATACGAAGACGAGCGCGGCGGCAGACACGCTTGCGGACTCTGCGGACGCATACTCCGAAATGTTCATGAAGTGGCTTGGCGTTCGGATGGATCGGAAATCGCTCGACTCCGACTACGAAGCCGCCCTCTCCGGGCTGGGCATCGATCTCCGATCGATCTTCGATCCGTCCATAAGTGCCCCGGACCTACGCGCAGGCGAAGCGCCTATTCCACCGGACGATGTCTCGACGCCCTGGAATGAGCGCACAATCTTCACATGGATCAACCTTTCCCCGATACCGATCACGGCCACCTGCGATCCGGGCGACCTGCCGCCGCTGGGCGTGTGTGTGGAGGAAGAGTTCCGTACCGCTGCCGACTCGTACCAGGCGGAGATGGACAACTGGGATTCCCTCCAGGCGGAGCAGGCCAATGCCCTGACCGGCGCGGAATCAGCGGTGCGGACGGCTCAGAACGCACTCGACAGGGCCCGAGAGACGCTGGAGGACCTCGAAGAGTCGCCCGACCTCGTTGTGGGCGAGGACTTGGAGGCCAAGTTCAACCTCGCCACCGCCGAGCTGGAAAGGGCGTGGGATGACTATGAGGATATGCTGGAGCCGGCCGACGCGGTGGCCCTTTCGGACCAACGCGCCAGGGTGGACCTCGCCACCGCCGAGCTGGAAAGGGCGTGGGATGACTTTGAGGATATGCTGGAGCCGGCCGATGCGTTGGTCCTTTCGGACCAACGCGCCAGGGTAGACCTCGCCACCGTCGATCTGGACGCAGCCAAGGACGACCTGGCCGAGCTAGGAGAACTGGCCCATCCTGCCGAGCTAGCGGACCAACGGGCGCAAATCGCGCTGGCACAGCAGAATCTCAAAGAGGCAGTGGAAGACCTGGAAAGCCTCGACGAGCCGGCTGACGAAACGACGACCGTCGCCAACCAGCGGCATCAGGTAGCCCTCGCGCAAATGGACGTCGAGAAAGCGGAGTCGGATCTGGGGGATCTGCTGGCCGGGATGGAACAGACCGAGTACCGGACCAAGCTTCAAGCGATTGAAGGCGCGCGTCTCGACCTCGAGGAGCGGAAGCAGGATCTGCGAGACCTCCTCACCAACGACCAGGACCCGCTCGACAGGGTGTTGCTCGAGGCCAATATCGCTTCGGCTAGGGTGGCGTTGGGACAGGCCGAGCAGCATCTTGACGACGCGACCATGACGGCGCCGTGGGACGGCTTCGTGTCTCAGGTAAACGTCGAGGCCGGCGAGGAAGTCAAACCGTCCACGAATATCATGGTGGTCGTCGACACCAGCGTCGTCGAGATAGACGGATCGGTGGACGAGATAGACGTACTCTCCATCGAGCTCGGCGCGGAGGCGGTCGTTACGGTCGATGCGCTGCCGGGACAGACGATCGAGGGCGAAGTGTCGTTCCTGGCCTCCGAGCCTGCCGACTCGCAGTCGGGACAGGGCGTGGTCGGCTATCCGGTGCGCGTCCGACTCGACCTGCCGCCGGGGTTGCAGACGCCGCAGGGCCTGAGCGCGGTCGCGTCAATCGTCATCAGCCAGGAGCTCGACGCGCTGCTGCTGCCCATCACCGCCATACACGGCAGCTTCACCGAGCCAACCGTGATCCTCATGGTGGACGGGCAGGTAGTCGAAACCCCTGTCGTACTCGGCAGCAGCGACGACTTCTGGACGGTCATCACCAGCGGCCTCTCCGAGGGCGACATGATCGTGATGATGGTCCCAGGCGATTTCGAGTTCGGAAGCTTCGGCGGCCCGGGCGGCGGACGAAGGGTACGCCGGGAAGTTACCGTAGGGCGCTAGTATGATCCGCCTCGAAAACGTGTCCAAAATCTACCGGATGGGCGAGGTCGAAGTCGGCGCCCTCCAGGGAGTCTCCCTGGAGATCCAGGAGGGCGAGATTGTGGCCATCATGGGACCGTCCGGCTCCGGCAAATCGACGCTGATGAACATTATCGGCTGTCTCGACGTGCCCACTGATGGGAGCTACCTCCTTGACGGCAACGACGTCGGCGCGCTGTCCGACAATCGGCTCTCAGATATCAGGGGTAGGCAGATCGGGTTCGTGTTCCAGACGTACAACCTGCTGCCGCGCCTCACCGCCCGCGCCAACGTGGAGCTTCCCCTGATGTACTCTCACGGCGGCAGGCGCAGGCGGCGCGCGCTCGACGCGCTGGAACGAGTCGGACTTGCCGACCGCGCCAACCACAAGCCTACCGAGCTCTCCGGCGGTCAGCAGCAGCGGGTCGGCATCGCACGCGCGCTTGTCAAGCAGCCCCGCATCATGCTCGCGGACGAGCCTACCGGCAACCTTGACAGCGCATCCGGCGAAGAGATCATTGAGCTTCTGAAGTCCCTCAACCGCGACCAGGGGCTGACCGTGATGATCGTGACCCACGAGCTCGATGTCGCCGCGGAGACCGAGCGAGTCATATCCATGCTGGACGGGCGCGTGGTGGGAGACAGCCTCGCCGCAGAGTGGCGGACAGGCGGAGACCGACGCGCGCGCAGCGTCAGCCCGCGCGCCGGACGGCGGGGAGACAGTCGGGTGAAGAAAACGCCATGAACCCGCTCGACATCATGCTCACCGCGCTGTCGTCGTTGGCGTCCAACAAGCTCCGCGCGGGTCTTACCCTGCTCGGCATGGTGATCGGAGTATCCGCCGTCATCTTCCTCATGTCGCTCGGACGCGGAGCGCAGGCGGCGATCACCTCCAATATCACCAGCCTCGGCACCAACCTGTTGACCATCACGCCCGGCTCTGAGGAATCGGGCGGATTCGGCGCGTTCCTGCTGTTCGGACGCGGCGGCTCCGACGACGTGACGCTCACCATCGACGACGCCTACGCGCTCGTCGATCCGGCGTTCACGCCGTCCGTGGTCGCTGTGGCCCCGCAGAACAGCACGTTCGGAAGCCTGGACTTCGGCAGCAAGAACTGGGGAGCGCAGGTGCAGGGCGTCACCCCAGAGTTCGAGCAGGTGCGCAACGTCGAGATGAAGTACGGCTCGTTCATATCGCACGGCCACGTTCGGAACAACACCAGCGTCGCTGTGCTCGGCTCGCGCGTCTCGGAGGCGCTGTTCGGATTCAGGGACCCCGTCGGCCAGAGCGTGAAGATCAACGGCAAGCCGTTCACCGTCATCGGGGTAACGGAAAGTCAGGAAGGCGGCTTCTTCGGCGGCTTCGACGAGCTGGTGTTCGCTCCCATAACCACCGTCCACTACCGGATGAGCTCCAACCGCACCTCCCAGGGGGACATTCGCGTCGACACCATCTACGTCCAGGTGGCCGAGCTGGAGCAGATGGAAAGCGCGATCGGCGAGATCAGCACTGTGCTCAGGCTCCGACACCGCATCACGGAGGAGGACGACTTCACCGTCACCAGCCAGCAGCAGGCGATCCAGGCGGTGGCGGAGGCCACCAATGCGTTCGTTATCTTCCTGGGCGGCATCGCCGGCATCAGCCTGCTGGTCGGCGGCATCGGCATAATGAACATCATGCTCGTCTCGGTCACGGAGCGCACCCGCGAAATCGGCATTCGCAAGGCGATGGGCGCAAAGCGGCGCGACGTGCTGTTCCAGTTCGTAGCCGAGTCCTCACTGCTCAGCTGCGGCGGCGGACTCGTCGGCTTGGCAATAGGGACCGGCCTGTCCTTCCTGCTCGACGGCCGGGAGATATTCGGCCCCGGCCAGGAGTTCAACGCCGTCATCAGCGGAGACATGGCGCTGCTTGCAGTAACCGTCTCCGCGGGAATCGGTCTGTTCTTCGGCATCTACCCCGCAGTCCGCGCCGCGCGAATGCACCCGATCGACGCACTGAGGTACGAATGACGAACTTATACGAGGAGCCTTGAAATGAACACCAGAGCATTCATCGTCACGCTGATAGGGGTCATCATCCTGGGCGTCGGATTCGGAGGCTCGTTCATTGGCGGATTCGCATATGGGCGGACCCAGGAGCCGGCCGAGCCGGAGCCGTCGTTCTCCATGCCAGCGCCGCAACGGGGTCAGCAGGCGACGGCGGCGCAGGTCGAGCAGATTGACCCGGCGCAGCTTGAGCGCTTCAGGCAGGCAGCCCAGGGCGCTCAGGCCGGTCAGTCAACCGGCGCGGTTGGCGGGCTGGGCGCCGCAGTTGGGTCAGGCCGGAACACGTTCGGAGCTGTGGAGTCAGTTGGCGAAGACAGCATTACTGTCACCACCACCCAGGGCACGGTGACAGTGACAGTGTCCGATTCCACGACGGTCCAGGGCTTCAGCGACATGCCTCTCTCCGCGCTCCAGGCCGACGCGAACGTTCTCATCGCCGGGGAGCGAGACGACGCCGGCAACGTCGAGGCATCCTCGATCATCGTACTCCCCGAGGGCGACCAGTCGGCAATGTTCGGTGTCCCTGGCAGGAATCCCCAGACCGGCGGCGCGGGACGCGGGACCGGCGCACCGTAAGATCAGCCGGCCGGGCCGCTGTCTCGGGGACATCTGACCGACTCCAACGTCAGATCTGACAGGACGTTTAGCTCGCCCGAGTCTCGCCGCCTGTTGACAGGATATGCCGCGTTCATGAGCGATTGGAAGAGAAATATCATGCGATTGTTGCCCAAGGAGCGACTTGTTGTTTTCGGCTTGATGCCGATTCTGGCGCTGGCGGTCTTGTCTTGTAGCAACGGTGATGATGGACAGCAAGCGGACCCCTTCAGGATAGGCGTGATGGAATCGCTGACGGGCTCCGGCGAGACCTACGGCACGGTGGCCAACCAGGCCAAGCAGATGGCCGCGGACGAGATCAACTCCGTGGGCGGCGTCAATGGACGAAGGCTGGAGCTAATCGTCGAGGACTCCCGTTGCAACGCCCAAGACGCGATCGCCGCCTATCACAAGCTGACCGACGTGGACGGCGTGAAGATCATCCTGGGAACCTCGTGCAGCGGCGCTATGCTTGGCGCCGCTCCGCTGGCTGAGGCGGATGGAGTGATCCTGTTCTCCGGACTGGCAAGCAACCCGGACATCGCCAAGGCCGGCGACTACATCTTTCGCACCCAGATGAGCGATATACAGGTGGGCATCGACACCGGGAACGTTCTGTGGGCGGACGGAGTGCGCGAGCTGGCCACCATCACGGAGAGCACCGACTACGCTGAGGGTGTGAGGCGCACCTCGGTCGCTCAGTTCGAGAAACGGGGAGGCAGGATCGTGGCCGAGGAGCGGTACGCGTCCGATGCCATCGACTTCAGGTCGCAGCTGAGTAAGCTGTTGGAGGCGAATCCGGACGCGCTCCACCTGGCGCCCCAGTCCGAATTCGCGGCGGGCGCCATCATCAAGCAGGCGCGGGAGGTGGGCTACGAAGGCCCGATCTACGCTGAAACAGTGTCGGTGGGAACGACCGCCCTCGAAATCGCGGGTGACGCGGCGACCGGCATGAAGGCCATCACGGCTGACCTCGACCCCGACAACCGGAAGGCGCAGGAGGTCCTGGCCAACTTCAGGGGGCGCTACAACTACGTCACGCTTCCCTGGCATCTGGGGTCGGCATACGACGATGTGTACATCACAGCCAAGTGCCTCAAGCAGACCAACGACGACCAGGATGCGGACGGCTTCCGCGACTGTATGTATGGCATTACCTGGAGCGGCGCGATCGGAGACGACTACAGCTTCGACGCCGACGGCGAGGTCGTAGGTCTCTCCCGGGTGGTCGTGGAGGTTCTGCCAACAGCCGAGCGAACGGCGGACAGAAAGTACAAGGTGCTCGGAGCGGCGCCAAGGCAGTAGAATCACGCCACTCTATCGAGGCTCCCGGCAGAGCTGCTCAAGCAGATGGTCCTGGCAGACGTTTCATGTGGGCGGAAGCCTGGGCCGAGCGTATGGTCCGGAAGCCGGTCAATTGGAGCGGATCGCGCGGCATCGATCAAGGCGACCGTTACCTGCTTTCCCAACCCTGAAACGAAATTTTGGAATAGGGCTACACATTAGCCTTGCATTACTACCACACAGGAGTAGTAGAATGGATAGCTAGGGGTTGGTCTGAGAGGTCCGCCGGAGATTCGCGGCGCTCCTGAAGTCCAGGGATGGAGGATCGCTTAAGCGAACAGCCTATGATAGAAGTCTTCCGGATCATCGGGATTGCGCTCCACCATCGGTGGAGGCTCATCGGAGCCTACACCAGCATGGTCGGAGCGCTCATAGCGTTTGTGCTCATGCCCATGTACTTCGGCGCCGCGATCGACGAGGTCGAAGTGATGTTCCGGACCGGCTCCCACTCCGGGGATACCATCCTGATGATCGTCGGGATCATCCTGGGGCTCAGCATAGCCAGGGGCATCCTGTCCTACTTCCAGACCTACCTGGGGGAGGCGCTCTCCCAGTTGGTGTCCTACGACCTGAGAAACATGCTGTACGACCATGTGCAGCACATGAGCTTCGGGTTCCACGACAGGCACCACACCGGGGCGCTGATGTCGCGCGCCATAACGGATGTGGAGAACATCCGCATGTTCATCAACATGGGCCTCGTGCGAACGCCCTACTTCGCGGTGCTGCTCACGGCCGTCGCCGTGATTCTGTTCCTGAAGGACTGGCGGCTGGGCCTTATCAGCACCAGCTTCATACCGGTCGTGGTGATCTACTCGGCGTTCATCCGGCTCAAAATGCGGCGCATCTGGCTGCTCATTCAGGAAAAGATGGCCGAGATGAGCACCGTGTTGCAGGAGAACTTCACCGGCATCAGGGTGGTCAAGGCGTTCGCGGCAGAGCCGCACGAAGAGGCCAAGTTCGAGATCCGAAACCGGGAGGTCGCCAGTCACTTCGTGGAGGCCGAGCGCATGAGGGCGTCGAGCACGTCGTTCATGCTGTTCGTGTTCCTGCTGGCGGTGGGCCTCATCCTGTTCTTCGGCGGACGCCGGGTAATCGACGGCCAGATGACCTTCGGAGAGCTGGGCGAGTTCATATTCTACCTCCAGATCCTGCAGATGCCGGTGCGCATGGCCGGCTGGCTGGTGAACTCCTACGCGCGGGCCGCGTCCGCCGGTCAGAGGTTGTTCGAGATTCTGGACGCGCAGTCTCCGGTACAGCAGGCCGAGAACGCCCGCGAGCTGGTGCGGCCGCGGGGCCGCGTCAAGTTCGAGAGCGTGTCCTTCGCCTACGACGACACCAAGCGTGTCCTCAGAGACCTCACCCTGGATGTCGATCCGGGCCAGATCATCGCGCTCCTCGGCGCGCCGGGAAGCGGCAAGACGAGCGTCGTCAACCTGATCCCAAGGTTCTATGACGTCAACGGCGGCCGGATCACCATCGACGGCAATGACGTCCGCAACGTGACGCTCAAGTCGCTCAGGCAGAATATCGGCATAGTCCAGCAGGACGTGTTCCTGTTCACGACCTCGATCCGAGAGAACATCGCATACGGCAACGTGGACGCGACCCAGGAGATGGTGGAGCGGGCCGCCAGGGTCGCGCAGATGCACGACTTCATCGAGTCGCTGCCGGACGGCTACGACACGCCTGTTGGAGAGCGCGGCTCGACCCTATCCGGCGGCCAGCGACAGAGGATGTCAATCGCAAGGGCTTTACTGCTCGACCCCCCGATCCTCATCCTGGACGACTCGACGTCGAGCGTAGATACCCAGACCGAGGAGCTGATCCGCAGAGCGATGGAGTCGGTTATGGAGGGACGGACGACATTCGTCATCGCCCACCGGCTCAGCACCGTCCACCGCGCCGACGTCATCGTGGTCATGAAGGATGGCCAGATCGCGGAGCAGGGCACGCACCATGAGCTGATCGATCTGAACGGGCTGTATCGGGAGATATACGACCTCCAGCTTCGGCCCCAGGAAGAGGTGATGCGGGAGATCGAGTCTCCGATACTGGCCATGACAGGAAGGACTGGTCCGTCATGATGATGATGGGATTCGGATTTGGCGGCCACAGGGCCGGGCGCTCGCACCCGGACGAGGAGATGTTCGGCTCCGTTTACGACCAGCGGGTCATCGTGCGGCTGCTTCCCTACATCCTGCCGTTCAAGAAGTTCACCATCATCGCGACCGTGGCGATGCTGCTCTATACCGGGACCCAGGTCGCGGTCCCGTGGCTGATCGGCTACACGATCGACAAGTTCATCATCGCGGGCGACTTCTCAGGACTGACCTGGATGTTCGGGCTATTCGTCGCCATCGCGGTCATCAACTGGCTGGCCAATTACACGCAGCAGTTCTCCATGGAGAGGGTCGGCCAGGGCGTGCTGTACAACCTTCGCCGCGACGTCTTCCACCACGTACAGAAGCAGTCGGTCGCGTTCTACGACAAGACTGAGGTCGGGCGCATGATGTCCCGTGTCCAGGGAGATGTCGGCCAGCTCCAGGAGTTCTCCGCGCTGGTGGTCATGACCTTGGGAGAGATGCTCAGCCTCGCCGGAATCGTAATCGCGCTGCTGCTGATCGATTGGGAGCTGGGCCTGATCACGATGGCGGTCCTGCCGCTGCTGGCGCTGACGATGATTATCTGGCAGCCCCTGGCGCGCAAGGCGTTCGTCAGGGTGCGGCATGCCATTTCGATCGTCAATGGCGAGCTCAATCAGAACATCACGGGCGTCCGCGTCGTCCAGGCCATGAACCGGCAGAACCTGAACCTACAGGCGTTCGAAAAGTTGAACGTTGACCACCGCAAAGCGAACCTGCGGGCGGGCCGTCTCGGCGCGGGGCTGCTCCCCGTGGTCGATATCCTGACCGCGATCGCGATCGGCCTGTCAGTGTACTTCGGGTCGCGGATGATCGCCGGCGGCGATTTGGAAATCGGCGTTCTCGTGTCGTTCATCATCTTCATCCAGCGGTTCTTCGATCCGATCCGAAACCTGACCATGATGTACACGCAGCTCCAGAGATCGATGGCCTCGGGCTCGCGTATATTCGACCTGCTCGACTGGGAGCCGGACATGGAAGACGCCGAAGACGCCATCAGCCTCAAGCGGATCGACGGCGGGGTCGAGTTCAAACACGTTACCTTTGGATACGTACCCGGAGAGGACGTGATCAAGGACGTCAGCCTGAGCATCGAGCCGGGAGAGGTCGTCGCGATCGTGGGGCCGACGGGCGCGGGCAAGACGACGATGGTCAGCCTGATTTCGCGGTTCTACGACGTTGAAGCAGACCGAGGCGCCATTCTGGTCGATGGACACGACGTCCGTGACGTTCAGCGAAGCTCGCTCGCGAACCAGATGAGCATGGTGCTTCAGGAGCCCTACCTGTTCTCAGGCACGGTCAAGGAAAACATCAAGTACAACCATACCGAGGCGACCGACGACCAGATGATTGTCGCCGCGCGCGCGGTCGGCGCGCACGACTTCATCATGGCCCTTGAAGATGGCTACGACACGTACCTGGCGGAGCGTGGAATCAACCTCAGCGTCGGTCAGCGGCAGCTGCTGAGCTTCGCGAGGGCGATCGTCGCCGACCCGAAGATCCTGATTCTGGACGAAGCGACGGCCAGCATCGACAGCTACACCGAGGTGCTCATTCAGCGCGCGCTCGGGCAACTTCTCAAGGGGCGGACGGCGATCGTCATCGCGCACCGGCTGTCGACGATCCGCGGCGCGGATAAGATAATCGTCCTCAACTTCGGCGAGGTCATGGAGATGGGCAACCACAATGAGCTGATGGCCAACGACGGCCTCTACGCCCATCTATACCAGATGAACTATGCTGCGATCGAAGAGCCGCTGCCGGTCTCCCGCAACGGCCAGCCCGTCACCTGATCCGGAGACGCCGGTAGTCAGAGTTCTTCGCTAAACCCTAGGAATTCCCGCATCATGGCGGCGCGCTGGCGTCTTGCATAGCATTGTCCATCCGCAGCGTGTCCATCTGGTGTCCGGGGACAGTCCGACATGCGGGCCGTCGGTCCCATTGCCGCCCAACTGTATCGATGTATACGATCTACCCCGCCAGTGCCAGCATCCGAGACACGAACCGCCGCACCAGCTCCGTGTTCGGCTCCAGGTCCGCAGTCTCCATGTGACCATGGTAGAAGTTCGAGTGAAACAGCTGCGCCGCGACTATCCCGGCGCGGAGATTGCCATCGTCCAATTCATCGGCAATCTGACGGGCCGCGTCTATCATCACACGGTGATTCCCGAATTGCCATCCGCGCCGCTGCGCGACGGCCATGATCGCGTGGGACGCGGCGCCCCACAGCTTCTCCGAACCCTGAAGCTCGTCCCCGGCCGCGAACTCTCGCTCTGCCGCAGCCAGAAAGTCCTGCGCGGTCTGTGTATGCTCATCAGTCAGCATATCCTGCAATCCTCCGACTTGGCGCCCGCTGTTCTCAAGTTGATTCTAGGGAACCTCTGAACAATTGGGAGTAAGTCTGATTGATTGGACTGTGATGGCCTGGAGGTATCGTCCAGCACTCATGGGGAAGGGTTTGGCGCTCTGAGTGAAGGTCAATCGTGGTTATTATGGCCTTGAACCGGCCCAGTTTGCGGTTCTCGGAGCGCTCTGGACGCTCCGCTCCCCACCCTATCCTGCCATGTAGCGCTCGGCTCTGATCAGGTTGGTCAATCCCAGCAGCACAGCCAGGCGTTGCGTGTTCTTTCCAAGCCCACGATAGCGTACCTTCGCGTAGCCAAAGTGCCGCTTCACGTACAGGAATGGATGCTCCACCTTCGCTCTCACCGATGCTCGGCGCTTCTCCACCAGCGCCTCCTCGCTTCCCACCGCCAACTGCCGACGCTTGCCTGGCTTCATCGCCATCTGCCAATCCACCCGCCGCTCACGATGCTCGGCGCGCTTGCCAACACCCTGATACCCAGAGTCACCCCACACTCGCGTTTCTCCACCGTGCAGCAGCCGATGCGCTTCGGTCACGTCATGCACGTTCGCCGATGTCGTCGATACGCTGTGTACCATGCCCGTCTGAGAATCCACGCCAATATGCACCTTCATCCCAAAGTACCACTGGTTGCCCTTCTTGGTCTGGTGCATCTCGGGGTCTCGCTCACCGGCCCGATTCTTCGTCGAAGACGGCGCCTCTATTATGCTCGCATCCACTATTGTCCCCTCCCGAAGACGCAGTCCACGCGACGCCAGATGATCGTTGATCTCCTCGAACAGACCCTCACCGAGGTCGTGGGTGTCCAAGAGATGTCGGAAGTTCAGGATCGTCGTCTCGTCCGGCAGCGGTCCGCACAGTCTCACGCCCACGAATCGTCTGACCGACTCGATCTCGTAGAGCATGTCCTCCATCGCGGGGTCACTGAGATTGTAGAACAGCTGCACGCAGTGAATCCGCACCATCACCGACAGATCATAGGGACGACGCCCTCTGCCCGGCTTCGGATAGAACGGTCGGATACGGTCCTCGATCCGCTCCCACGGAATCAGACCGTCCATGCGTTCGAGAAATCTCTCCCGGCGGGTCTTCCGCTTCTTGTCGTCGTATTCGAGGTCCGCAAATGTTCTCTGATCCACCAACTCTCACTCCAACGCCGTCAGGGTTTACCGACGCACACTACTATGCCACAATCCCAGGGACTTATTCAGAGCATTCCTAGCAGACCTGCGCCAGTGATCAGATGGCCTTCGGATGTCAAGGGCTACTCAGGGCATCTCCAGGCCGTGCCTTTCCAGAAGCTCCCGATCGGCCATGATCTCGTGCGTAGGAGCGTCCGCCACTATGACCCCATCATCCATGATGATGGACCTGGGGATTATCTCCCTGACCATGTGCATGTCATGGGTGGTAACCAGAATCGTCCGGTCGAGGCCGTCGAGCAGCCGGATCAGTCCCCTGCGCGCCCTGGGGTCGAGGCCGGCGGACGGCTCGTCCAGCACAAGCAGCTCCGGTCGCATCGACAGCACCGTAGCGATCGCCGCGCGCTTCTTCTCGCCCCCGCTCAAGTGGAACGGCATCCTGTGGGCGTACCCTCTAAGCCCCACCTGGCCCAGCGCCTCATCGACGCGCCCGTCGATCTCGTCGCCCGGGAGGCCCATGTAGATCGGGCCAAACGCCACGTCGTCGTACACGGTCGGCGAGAAAAGTTGGTCGTCAGGGTCCTGGAAGACCAGCCCAACCAGAGCGCGTATCTCCGCCAGTGACTTCTTGTCGTTTTCGACGACGGGACGACCCATGATGCGCACGTCACCGGATCCGTGGAGCAAGCCGTTCAGATGGAGCAGTAGGGTGGACTTGCCCGCGCCGTTTGGTCCCAGGAGGGCGACCTTCTCTCCGGGCATCAGGCTGAAGCTGACGCCCTTGAGCGCCTGGGAGCCGTCCGGATAAGAGAACCTGAGGTCTCTCACGTCAACGGCAAATCGTGCGGACTTGGCGGCAGCCATACTCAGATCAACACCCGCGCGGACACCGCCACAGCCACGAACAGGGCCAGCGCCGCCGCTGTCTGGGCAGCCGCCAACCTGCCGACGGGCCTGGAGTCACGTTGCCGGATGCTGCCATCGTATCCCCTGGACAGCATGGCGAGATAGATGCGCTCGCTGCGGTCCAGTGTACGAATGAATAGTGAACCGGCCATCCCTCCGGCGCCTTTGGCCCGCCACAGGATGGTGCCCCCGGAATCGGGACCGACGGACACACTCCTTGCACTGCGGGCGCGCAGCAGCCGCTGCGCTTCATCCACGATGACGAACAGGTAGCGGTACATCAGCATCACGATTGCGACCAGAATGGCCGGGAGCCGCAGCGACCTCAGCCCACCGAGCAGCGCAAACGACTCTGTCGTCGACGTGAGCAGGACCGATGCGGTGACCGCAGTCCAGGACTTCAGCAGCACGCTGAGGAAGAAAGCCACTCCGTCACCTGTCGCGGTTGCGCTGAACAGCAGGAGGTCCAGCTCGAACACCGGCGCTCCGGGCTTGGTGAACACCGTCGGGAGCGCGATGAAAATGAACGGCACGGCAATCAGCGACCGCGTGAACACTCTGACCAGCCCGATCCGGGATAGCGCCGCAGCGGACCAGACGAGCAGAATCATCACGCCAAACGCGGGCCACTTTCCGGGCGGTATGGACGTGGTCGCAACGATGAACGCGAATGTAACGACCAGTTTGACGCGCACGTCAACTCGATGGAGCGGGCCTCCACCTTCCAGGTATCGGTTGAGAATGCCGGAAGTGGTAGAAATGGTCGGATCAGGGCCTTCGACTGGTGGCGACGCTGTAGAGCATGTAGGTTCCGCCCACCACGAGAAGGTAAACAACGGTCACACCGATGACGCCGGCGAGAATCGTCGCAACCGCCTGATTGGCTATCCCCGGCAAGACGTAGTCGGCGATGGCCGAGTAGGGCGCGTCCTGCGCTGCGGTAATGAAACCGTTGTCCTCAGCCACGCGCTCGAGTCCATCGGGGCTGCCCGAAGCAAGAGGTGCGAGCAAAGTAACCGCCAGCGCGAGCAGATATCCTACGATCCACCAGGTCAGTTTCACTTCATGCAACTCCCGCATACTGAGCTTCCGAGCGGACGTTGAGCAGCCCGGGGCGGGCCTTCCTGATAAACGAGAGGGCGAACACAGTTATGAGACCTTCCCCTAACCCAATCAGGGCGTGAACGCCGGCCAGCGCGGGGAGGGCTACGCCGATCGGAGAGGTCCCGGACATCGCCAGGGCAAACGCCATGAGAACTGCGGAAACGACGATTGAGACCCACGCCGCGATGAATCCGCCGACGAACAGGTTCGTGAACGAGGCGCCCAGCTTTCTGATCGACCAGTAGATCGCGTATCCCACGAATACGCTGACAATCGACATGGCGACCAGATTGACCCCAAGAACGACAAGCCCGCCGTCCTGGAACAGAAGTGCCTGGAGGCCAACGACGGAGGTCATCACGAGGATAGCGGCCCAAGGGCCGAGGATTATGGCGGCCAGCGCGCCGCCGATCAGGTGGCCGGACGTTCCGCCCGCGACCGGGAAGTTAATCATCTGCGCGGCGAATATGAACGCGGCCATTACGCCCATCATCGGGACCATTCGCTCGTTGAGCTCTGAGTTGGTCCGGTAGATCGCGAACGCAATCACGGCTGCCGCAACCGCGTATCCGGCGACTGCGACCGGAAGGGAGAAGAACCCATCCGGCGCGTGGAGCGGCAACGGGACGTCCCAGCTGAGAATGTTGACTCCTGTGCTCAGCAGCACGTTCAGTCCTCCTTGAAGGGGGGCCGGCTGGCGCCGGTCAGCAGCCTATCCCCGGCAGTCTCGGCACAGTCCGAACAGGGCCAGGTGATCCATGTCGGCTTCGAATCCGTAAGTGTCCAGGATGTCCGCGCCGAGCCCGCCGACGATCCGGTCATCGAGCTCGACCACTCCTCTACACTCCTGGCAGACGAGGTGGTGGTGCCTGACCGGCTCGATCCACTCGAAGGAGTGCTGGTCCCCGCCCATGTGCGTCTCAGAGACCAGGCGCATCTGGGTCAGCATGTCCAGGGTCCGGTACACGGTGGACATGTCAATGTAGGAGTACGACTCCCTGACCTGTTCGAGTATCTCCGGGGCGGTGATATGACCCGCAGCGTGCCTGACGGCAGACAGGATCATCAGCCTCTGGGGAGTTGGTCTGTGTCCAGACTCCTTCAGAGTCTGGACCATCTGATCTTCACAGCTCATTGGAGATTCCTGAAATACCTTGGACATGCAGAATGGCATATTCGCATACTGGTGTCAAGACCAATAGGCGCAAATATCGATCAGGACTTTTGCAATTAGTTGCAAGTTTGTCAGGACCGGCCCTGTGGCTGTAGGATTGTCTGGATCGAAGCGCGGCTTACCCCTTCTTATCTAATCTCCAAGAGGCGATCGAAAGTGGACAGAGTTTTCATATATTGGGACAACTCCAATATATTTCACGAGGCGCTGCGCCTTGCCGAAGAACGAAGCGAAGGCCCCGGCGCCCGCTACCGCGTGCGCATAAACTTCGACAATATGCTGCGGCTGGCACATGCTGGTCGTCCGGTGAAGCAGGCACTTGCCACCGGCTCCATACCGCCGGAAATGCGCCAACTGTGGAATCGGATGGAGAGCCGTGGAGTGGAGGTCCGACTATTCGACCGCGGCAGCCCGGAGCGTGGCGAACAGGAGATGCCCGACCGAGTGTTGCAGCTGCGTATGCTGGAAGATGCCCTAGACTACAATGGCGACCCGGGTATAGTGGCGCTGCTGACCGGCGATGGAGCGGGTTATCTCGAAGGCGCAGGGTTCCACAGCACCCTGGAGCGAATGCACAGACGCGGTTGGCGAGTGGAAATCCTGTCGTGGGCGCATTCATGCAACCAGCGTATGCGCAGGTGGGCGGAAGAAAATGGCGTCTTTGTCGCGCTGGACGACTTTTACGAGGCTCTTACTTTCATGGAGCCATCCAGACCAGGGTTCGAGCTTGCGGTGGAGCGAGACTCCGCGGAGCTTGACCTGTCTCTGCGAGCCGTGGCCTGATCGGGCAAGTCCGCGGTTTCCGCACATCGCATACTGAGGCCAATCCCGCCGGACAAATGACAGCATCGCGGGTTCGCACCATGGACATCGACCTATACACCATCGGCCACAGCAGCCACACATGGGAGGACTTCGCTCCCCTGCTGCTGGATAACGAGATTGAGCTGCTTGTCGACGTCAGGTCGAACCCGGTCTCCCGGTTCGCGCCGTTCGCCAACCACCGCACGCTGCCCGACCTACTCGAGTCCGTAGGGATCGACTACGAGTTCATGGGCGGCCCGCTGGGAGGCAAACCCGCCGACCGCGCGATGTACGATCCCAAGGGCAAGCCGGACTATCGCAGGATGAGGTCGCTGGATGACTTTCAGGACGCGATAGAGCAGCTCGCGGGGATGGCGTCGCGTCGTCAGACTGTCATTCTGTGCTCGGAGGAAGATCCCTCTCAGTGTCACCGACGGCTGCTGTTGGGACCCTCGCTCGAAGCAGCCGGCTGCGGCCTGGTCCACATCAGGGGCGACGGCTCCGTACAGAAGAACGAACAGCTTTCCGCCGGCAAGAAGAAGTACGGCCAACAGCTACAGGGTACGCTCCCGATATAGGACATGAAGATATACACCATCGGATTCACCGGCAAGTCAGCGAAGGAGTTCTTCGGCCTCCTGAACTCAGCTGAAGCGAAAATCCTGGTGGACATTCGTCTTCACAACAGGTCGCAGCTGGCGGGCTTTGCCAGGAGGGACCATATGCCGTTCTTCACGGAGAAGCTGGCCGACATGTGCTACGTAGAGCTGCCGCTACTCGCGCCGGACCCCGACGCTTTCAAGCATTACCGAAAGGCCCGTGAATGGGACCCGTTCGAAGAGGAATACCTTCGGATGCTTTCGGACCGTGAAGTTGTCGACGCGATTGACCGACGCCTGTTCTCCGGCGGCGTCGTCATGCTTTGCAGCGAACCGACTGCCGAGAAGTGCCACCGCCGTCTTGCAGCGGAGTACTTGAAGAAGAACCTATTCCCTGAAGCCGAGATCTTTCACCTGTAGAGGTACGCGATCATGAGAGAGCTGCTGGCGATCACCGACGTGACCAACATGTGGAGCGACACCGTCTGCATCGCGGGTGTGACGGAGAAGCTGGAGTGCATCCGACCCGTCATCGACGGTGGTGTCGGGGTGTGGAACCTCTACAAGTCCGGGAAACCCGTGATCTATCCGGGCGCGAAGGTGTGGATGAACCTGTCGACCACGGATATAGTTCCCCCGCACATCGAAGACCGCACCTTTGAGCTCAGCTCGGTTGAGCATAAGGACGACTTCGAGCCAAGGCACTGGGAGAAGCTCCTGTCCATGACGAGCTACCAGTCGGTCGAGGAGGTCTTCGACGGGAACTTGCACGAGAGACGGGTTGCGCCCGGCGCCGACACCAGATCGCTGGGGACGATCAAGAACGTCACGGTCCACGACCTCCAGGTCGAATCGAGCCACAAGCGAGTCGCGCTAAGGCTGGATTTCGAGGATGAGTCCGGGACGGTGTACAAGCGATTCCCGGTCAACGACCTGGCGTTCCGCGGTCTGTTTGACCAGCTGAGCGGTCAGGGATTGAATAGGCCGGCGGCATCCAGGAATATGCTGGAACGTATTCAGGATGCCGACCGCGTTTACCTGCGCCTCGGCCTGACCAGGCCCGTGGCGATCGGCAACTACGAAGAAGCGTGTTGGGCCCAGGTTACGGGCATCTACACGTTCCCGGACTACCTCGGCGGCAAGACCTGGGCAGACTTCCCCTAGACGACAAGTGGGGATGGCCCACCCGGCTCCGAACAGTTAGTCAGTTCTGTTCACACGGTGCGCTACTGTATGACCGCTCCGCCGTCCACGTTGAGGCACTGGCCGGTGATGTTCCGTGCGTCTTCAGATGCCAAGAACGCCACCGCCTTGCCGATGTCTTCGGGTGTCTGGACGCGTGCAAGGGGCATTATCGGCTCGTAGCGGTCGAGGAAGAGTCGCTCAGGGTCGGCGCCGGCCAGCGATGTGTCCTCACTTATCCGGGTGGCGACGGTGGCCTGCTGGAAACGGGTCCAGACCGCGCCTGGACAGACCGCATTGACGTTGATGTTCGATGGCCCTAGGCTGATGGCCAATCCCTGCGTGTAGCGGATTACAGACGCCTTGCTGACGGCGTAGGCGCCGGGAGACCGCCGCGCTCCATAGCCGGCGATGGACGCGATGTTGATGATCTTCCCGAACCTGCGCCCCCGCATGTGCCGGACCGCCGCCTCTGTGCAGTGGACGACCCCTTTGACGTTGATGTCGAACGTCACGTCCCAGTCCACTTCTCGGTCATCCTCATCCGTCTTCCTGCCGGGCGCCGAGGCGACTCCGGCATTGTTGACCAGGATGTCCAGCGCCCCCCACTCTGACACGACTCTCCCCACCACCGAGTCGGCGGACTGCCGGTCTGTGACGTCCAGCCGCAGCGCGAGCGCCTGCTCGGAACCGATGTCGGCGGCTACGCTCCTGGCCATCTCTTCATCCAGGTCCGTGACGGCGACCGAGGCTCCCTGATCGGCCAGCACTTCAGCGATCCCTCGCCCAATTCCAGTCCCTGCGCCCGTTACCAGCGCCCTCATTCCAGTCAGGTCTGCGATCATCGGTGTTTCTCCTTGAGGATTGTCTGCACGGCTTAAAAGAAGCGCGCCTGTGGCGAGTCCGGTGGGCCAGACGTGAACTCCAGCCCCAGATGCGCGTACGCGCGCCGGGTGGCGACCCGGCCGCTGTGGGTGCGGTCCAGGAATCCCAGCTGCAACAGGTAGGGTTCATAGACGTCCTCGATGGTGTCCGTCTCTTCGCTGATCGATGCGGCGAGTGTACCCAGGCCGACCGGGCCGCCGTCGAACTTCTCGATAATAGAGTAAAGAACCCTGCGGTCGATGTCGTCCAGACCCTTTTCGTCCACTTCGAGCAGCGCAAGCGCCTCACGCGCGATGTCGCCGGTGATCACATTGTCAGCCATGACCTGCGCGAAGTCCCGAACCCGTCTGAGGAGCCTGTTGGCGACCCGCGGCGTCCCACGCGAACGCTGCGCGATCTCGATCACGCCCTCGGCTTCCGTGGTGATCTCCAGGATCCGGGCGGAGCGGGCTACGATCGTGCGCATCGATTCTTCGTCGTAGAAGTCGAGCCGGTGGACCGATCCGAACCGGTCCCGCAGTGGGGCGCTCACCATCCCGTACCGCGTGGTCGCGCCCACCAGCGTGAACGGCTTGATCGTGAGATTCATCGTCCGGGCTTTGAGCCCCTTGTCGATGACCCACGAGACGAACCTCTCCTCCATCGCGGGATACAGGACCTCCTCGACGACCCGGCTCAGCCGGTGGACCTCGTCGACGAACAGGATGTCGTCCTCGCGGAGCTGCGTCAGGATAGCCACCATGTCGCCCGGACGCTCGATCGCAGGCCCAGACGTCGTCCTGACGCGCACACCCATCTCGGTGGCCAGGATGCCGGCCAGGGTAGTCTTGCCAAGACCGGGCGGCCCGTAGAGGAGCGTGTGGTCCAGAGGCTCGCCGCGCTGACGGGCGGCCTTGATCGAAATATCCAGGTTGGACTTGAGCAGGTCCTGGCCGATGTAGTCTCTCAACCTGCGCGGTCGCAGGCTGTTGTCGATATGGAGGTCGTCATCCTGGACGCCCCCGGAGACTATGCGCTGTGCCTGGGTCATATCCGTCTTCCCATGAGCCGGGCTGGCGAGAGTGGTAAGATAAGATCGGCGCTCACATATTATCAGACCCGGCGGGAGAGTCGAATGGGAACTTTCAGCGTCGAGTTAGAGATCGGCGATCCGGTCGGGGTTCGTTATGAGACAGTCGAGGCGCTTCCGCTGAGTTCGGGCGCAGGTGGGGGAGCGTTGAGGTGACGCGAGCAGTTTTGGGCTGACTGCGGGTCGGTCCACTGAATCGGATACTCACGGAGAGACTACAATGCCCAGTGACAGCAAGCAGGAATGGGCCGACTCCACTCTCGGTCCGGTGCTGAAGCGGTTCGGCGAGCGGCAGGAACGCTTCGAGACCGCCTCCGGAGTCGTTGAGGACGTCCTGTACACGCCCGACGATCGCGACGGGTTCAGCTACGAAGACAGCCTCGGCTATCCCGGTGAGTACCCCTTCACCCGTGGCGTCCAGCCGACGATGTATCGGGGCAGGCTGTGGACCATGCGCCAGTACGCGGGTCTGGCATCGCCGGAGGAGTCGAACCGCCGCTATCGCTACCTGCTCGAACAGGGCCAGACCGGGCTGAGCGTCGCTTTCGACCTGCCGACGCAGACCGGATACGACTCGGACCACCCGATGGCGCAGGGCGAGATCGGGCGGACCGGGGTGCCGATCAGCAGCCTGGCGGACATGGAGTTGCTCTTCGACGGCATACCCCTGGACAGAGTCAGCACGTCGATGACGATCAATGCTACGGCGTCGATTCTGCTGGCGCTGTATATTGCGGTCGCACGAAAACAGGGCGTGGCGCCGGACAGGCTGAACGGCACGATCCAGAACGACATCCTGAAGGAGTATATAGCCCGAGGGACGTACATCTACCCTCCAAGACCGTCCATGCGGCTCGTAACAGACACCTTCGAGTACTGCTCCGAGAACGTGCCGAGGTGGAACACGATCAGTATCAGTGGGTACCACATGGCGGAGGCCGGAGCGTCGGCGGCGCAGGAGCTGGCCTTCACGTTCTCCAACGCCATCGCCTACGTCCAGGCGGCGGTGGACGCGGGGCTGGATGTGGATCGGTTCGCGCCGAGACTCAGCTTCTTCTTCGTCGCGCAGAGCCACCTGTTCGAGGAGGTGGCTAAGTTCCGGGCGGCCAGGCGGATGTGGGCGCGGATAATGCGCGAGCGCTTCGGCGCCGAGAACCCAAGGTCTTGGGCCTGCCGGTTCCACACGCAGACCGCGGGCGTGACTCTGACCGCACAGCAGCCCGACAACAACGTTGTTCGGACGACCATCCAGGCGCTTGCCGCGATTCTCGGCGGGACGCAGTCGCTGCACGTCAACTCCCGCGACGAGGCGCTCGCGCTGCCGACCGAGGAGTCCGTACAGCTTTCGCTGCGGACGCAGCAGGTACTGGCCTACGAGATGGGCGTTTCGGACACGGTGGACCCGCTGGCCGGCTCGTACTACGTGGAGCGCATGACCGACGAGGTCGAGCGGAAGGCGTTGGAGTACATCGAGCGAATCGACGAGATGGGCGGCGCGCTGTCGGCGCTGGACCGCGGATACCAGATCCAGGAGATACACGAGAGCGCGTTCCGTCACCAGCGCGAGGTCGAGTCCGAGGAGCGCGTCGTGGTCGGCGTCAACAGGTTCCAGTCTCCCACCCCGCCCATAGAGTCCCTTCAGACCATCGATCAAGCCGAGACACGCCGTCAACTCGACCGGCTGTCTACGGTCAAGCGAGACCGGGACGGCGCGGCGGTCGGCGCGGCGCTGGCCCGGTTGGAGGACGTGGCTCGCGGAACCGAAAATACGATGCCGGCGATCGTCGAGGCGGTCGAAGCTTACGCGACAGTCGGAGAAATATCCGACGTGTTCCGCGAGGTGTTCGGAGAGCAGCGGGAGTTCGCGCCGTTCTAGCCCGGACCGAGCGATGACATACACCATCGAAGAATTGCACGTATAATGTACGTGTAAGAGGTGGACATGCAAAAGAAACTCACGATAACCATAGATGAAGACGTTTACGCCGGCCTCTACAGGGTGGTGGGAAAACGCAAGATCAGCCGTTTCATCGAGTCGCTGGTCCGGCCACACGTAATTCATGACGATCGGGACTCGGCTCACCGTGGGATGGCGGCGAACACAGAATGGCAGACTGAAGCGGGCATTGGTATCGGCGGAGGGCTCGATAAAGACGTGAGCATAGACCGCGGGGATGCCTCGACCGGGCCAGTCTTCATCACTGGGGGTGACCATGGGGCGCATGTCATACTGACCGTCGAGGACTATCTGAACATGGCTGGCCAAGATCGAGGCATCGTAGAGTTGCTGGCTATGCCTGAAGCCGCCGACATCGACTTCGAACTCCCCCGTCTGGACAGCGAGCTGTACAGGAAGTCGGAGCTGCCCTGATGTATCTGCTCGACACCAATGTCGTCGCGGAAATGAGAAAAGGGAAAACCCGCAAAGCCGACAGGAGAGTCATTGCGTGGGCGAACAGCGTCCCTGCGGCCAGCCTGTTCTTGTCGGTCATTTCCGTTCTGGAGATCGAAACCGGTGTACTGTTGACTGAGCGTCGAGACCCGGCACAGGGCTCCGTGCTTAGATCCTGGCTAGATCTGCATGTGATGGCAGCGTTCGCCGGTCGCATCCTGCCTATCGATACCGCAGTTGCGCAACGATGTGCCGGACTCCACGTCCCCGACCGACGCCCGGACCGTGATGCGCTCATTGCGGCCACGGCATTGGTTCATGGGATGACTGTGGTTACGCGAAATGTCTCAGACTTCGCCCCCACGGGCGTAGGGGTAGTGAATCCCTGGGTCTGCGCGGAATCGACATAGTCGGTTGGAATTTACATTCTCGACACAGCACAGCATAGTTATTCTTGGCCTACGATATGGGGCGTTTCGGACACGAATGTGTTCGGAGAGCAGCGGGAATTCGCGCCGTTCTGACGGCGTCGGCAATCGATCAGAGGCATAGTATAGTCACCTGAGGAGGCAACCAATGCCGTATATCGAAGTTCTACAAAAGTATGCCGTTTTCAGTGGACGCGCGAAGCGGACCGAGTATTGGCTATGGGTGCTGTTCACCTCAATTATCGAGGCTGTATTGCTTGCGCTGTCTGTTGTGATCGGCGAATGGTTCCTTATCGTAGCCTATCTGTACGTTCTGGCTACCGTGATACCCTCGCTGGCAGTGGGAGCTCGGCGATTGCATGACACTCGTCGAAGCGGCTGGTGGCAGTTGATCGGCCTTGTCCCGCTGATCGGTGCAATCGTTCTGCTCATCTTCTTTGTGATGGGAAGTGACGACGATAACCAGTACGGTCCCCGACCAGCATAGACTTCTGCTCAACGATTCAAGCCGTGGAGCTTAGCCGATGACCGAATTGCTGTTGACTGAAGAAGAGTTGATGCTGCGGAGCGCCATTCGCGACTTCTCGGACGCCGAGCTCGCTCCCAGGGCCGCCGAGTACGACCGCAGCGAGGCCTTCCCGTGGGAGAATGTCAAGGGGCTGGCCGAGCTCGGCGTACTGGGACTCGGGATAGACGAGGAGTACGGAGGAAGCGGCGGCACTACGCGCCAGCTGGTCGTCGCGGTGGAAGAGGTCGCCCGGGGCTGCGCGGCCACCGCCACCATTCTCGGCGCGCACCTGTCGCTGTGTACGCTGTACCTGCATATGTTCGGCACGGAGGGCCAGAAGCGGGAGTTCATCCCTCCGTTGGTGTCCGGCGAGAAGATCGGCGCGTTTGCGCTGACGGAGCCTGGAGCCGGATCAGATGCCGCGGCGATGCGCACGACCGGAGTCCGGTCGAACGGCGGCTACGTTCTCAACGGCGCCAAGACCTTCATCACCAACGCGCCCGAGGCGAGCACGATGGTCGTCATGGCGACCCAGGACCGCAGCCTGGGTTCCCGGGGCATCAACGCGTTCATCGTCGAGTGCGATACGCCCGGCATCACGGTCAACCCGCTGCACGGCAAAATGGGAATTCGCGCGTCATCGGCGGCGGAGGTGGTCTTCGAGGACTGCGGCGTTTCCGAGGAAAACCGGATGGGTGGCGAGGACGACGGCTTCAGGATGACGATGGAGGTGCTGAACGCGAGCCGAATGTCCATCGCTGCGCAGTGTGTCGGCATCGCGCAGGCGGCCTACGACGCAGCGCTGGCCTACGTCAAGCAGCGGGAGGCGTTCGGACAGAAGCTGTCGGAGTTCCAGGGTTTGCAGTGGTACCTCGTTGAGATGGCCACGAGTATCGAGACGGCGCGGCTCATCACGCTGAAGGCAGCCACCCTCAAGGACAGCGATCGTCCGTTCATAACCGAGGCTTCGATGGCCAAGCTCTACGCATCGCGCGTGGCGGTCGAGTGCGCGGACAAGGCCGTCCAGATGCACGGCGGCGTCGGGTACTTCGCTCCCACGAACGTGGAGCGGTACTACCGGGACGCCAAGGTCCAGGAGATATACGAGGGGACCTCCGAGATCCAGCGTCTCATTATTGCGCGAAATCTGTTGAGGGAGTGACAGACTGAACATCGGATCGGCCTGGCCTGGGACTGTTGGGGGAGAACGATGATTAGGCGAGTATTCATCAAGGGGTACAAGTCCCTCCGGGATATAGACATATCACTCAAGCCCTTGACAGTGATAATAGGCCCGAACGCCTCCGGTAAGAGCAACCTGCTGGATGGACTGGGGCTGCTCAGCAGGATTGTGACAGAACCGACGATCAATGCCGCGTTTGATGAGCACCGCGGAATACCGCTTGAAGCTTTCTTCGTCTCTACCGGGGGACTCGAGGAGCTACTCGAACAGGACAACCTTACGTTCACATTGGGCGTGGATATTGAGCTGTCGCCGGCCGTAATCGACGATACCGAGAAGTTGATCCACGATATGCGAGCGGGCTTGCCTGGCCAAGGATCGAAAGACCGGAGCAATAGAACCAAGAGGGTCCGGGAGCTGCATCTACGATATGAGATAACTATAGAGTTCTACACACCGACCGGACAGCTCAGGGTAGCGGATGAGCGGTTGATAGCGCTCAGGAAGGATGGAGAACCCAAGGAGTCCCGAAGACCGTTTCTTGAACTTGACAGTGGGAACGGCAGGCTCGTCCTGCGAATGGAAGGACAGGCTCACCCAAGCTACCACGACGTGGGACTGGACCACGCACTGGTGTCAACCTCGCTGTATCCACCTCACTATCCCCATATCACCGCATTCAGGGAAGAATTGAGACGATGGCGATTCTACTACTTCGACCCGGGAGTTATGCGGCAGGAATCGGCTCTTAAGACGGTTGACTCCCTCGAGGCGGATGGCCGTGACCTGTCAGGTTTTTATCATACGTTGAAAGCTCAATACCCCGACCAATTCGATGGTATATCGGCATCATTGCCATTTGCCATCCCCAGCGCTGAGGCAATTGAAACCGAACGCACTCAGGAAGGCTTTATAAGACTTACATACCGGGACAGTGGGACCAAGTACACCTCGCGCGTCATATCAGATGGGACGCTGCGCGTCTTGGGCCTTTTTGCGATAATGTCTCGCTTCAACAAAGCCTCAACTATCGGATTTGAAGAACCTGAAAATGGGGTTCATCCAAGAAGGCTGAGCATCATCGCCCGCCTGCTGGACAACGCCGTACTTGGTGATTCCCAGACTCAGGTATTGGTTACGACTCATTCACCGCGCCTGCCTGAATTCCTGAATCCTGATTACTATAATACGGGTCATTCTACACGGGCCTTGCTCGTAATATGTTCGAAGCGCAACAACGAAACCAATTTCGAATACCTGCACGACAGCCCAATTTTTGCTCGCGTTGATGTCGAATCTGCTATGGAAGAAGATTACCCCCTGCCCACCCTGGAAGAGGTCCTGATGCGGGGTGACTTTGGTGGCTGAGCCGGTCATTGGATTGTTTCTGGAAGACATCGGTCATCAGCAGTTCGTAACGACGCTTGTTCGGAGAATAGCATCTGAAGTGGATGTCAGCGTAGAGTTCAATGTACTGAACGCCACCGGTGGGATTCCGCGGATGCGCGACGAGCTATCGAGGTTTCTGAGACAGTACGCTCATATCAACAGCTTGTCATTTGACCTCCTGATAATCGTAGAGGACACTGACTGTAGGGGCGAAGCTACGGTAAAGAACGATGTTTTGAGCGTAGTGTCCCGTGCAGCGTATCTGCGGGATGTTATTGTTGCCAGTCCTGACCCACACATAGAGTCCTGGTATCTTGCTGATCCCAATTCTCTCCAAACCCTTCTGAATTCTCCACAGCTAACTCAGATCCCACGGGGAGACTGTGAAAAAGACAAGTACAAGCGTGAGCTGGTCCAAGTCTTCCGGAACTCTCCACTCGGAGGAGGAATTGAACAGGCGGGCAAACTTGTAGAGAATATGGATATGTACAGAGCAGGCCGCAACGTCCCGTCACTGGGAAACTTCATTAGTGAAGTCCGGGCGAAGCTGAGGCTGCTCGCAAGTAATCCGAGGTAAAAGACTTTGAACGCACCCTGCACCGCGCGCCACCTCAACCACGTCTGCATCGCGGTGAACGACATCGAAAACACACTGGCGTTCTACCGCCAGGTGTTCGGCACGGGCGAGGCGGAGATCGAGGAGATCGAAGACCAGGCGGTCCGGGCGGCGCTGGTGCGGGTGGGCGGTTCGCAGCTCGAATTCATCCAGCCGACCGACCCTCAAGGCGGCGTGGCGCGTTTCATCGAGCGCAGAGGCGAGGGCGTCCACCACATCGCCTTCGAGGTCCAGGACCTCCAGGCAAGCCTGGACGCGCTGGCGGAGAGCGGCGTCCGGCTGATCGACACGGCCCCGCGCGAAGGGCTGTCCGGCATGATCGGATTCATCCACCCCAGATCGACGCGCGGCGTGCTGATCGAGCTCGTCGATCAGGACACGGCCCGGAGGTAGAGTGGGAATGGCGACGCATCATCCGATCCGTGTACTGGTGGCCAAGCCCGGCCTGGACGGTCACGACAGGGGGGCGAAGATCATCGCCCGCGCCCTGCGCGACGCGGGCATGGAGGTCATCTACACCGGCATCCGCCAGACGCCGGATATGATCGTCGAGACCGCGCTTCAGGAGGACGTGGACGTGATCGGACTGAGCATCCTGTCCGGCGCGCACCTGGGCCTGTTTCCGCAGATCTTCGAACGCCTGCGAATCAACGAGATGGAGGACGTTCCCATCATCGCGGGCGGGATCATCCCGGAATCGGACCGTGCCGCCCTGGAGTCCATGGGCGTCCGCGCGATCTACGGTCCTGGCACGGCCACAACGGAGATAGTGGAGCGCGTTGAGCTGCTGGCCCGCGAGCGGGAGGCGACGGCCTAGAGCCGCCTACTCCGGGATTGGCCGCTCGATCTCGACCGGCGCGTCGAACTGCGACAACGCCATGTCCAAGGTCAGCGTCGCATCGCCGGCGAGTCCGACACCGGCCAGATCGAGTCCGAGCGCGTCCAGGTCGATCGTGCCCGAATACCGGATCCTGTGTACCAGGCGTTCATCCTCGCCGATCCAGACCTCCGCCGCGGTGGGCGCGTCGCCCGCGCCGGTCAGTCCACCGAGCCTGGCTGTTCCCTCCAGCCGCACCGCTGGCGCCCCGTCAACAGTCTCCTCCTTGACGATCTTCGCGTCATCCAGGGCCGGATCGCCTCCGGACATCAGCAAGACGGGGTTGGGAAGGCCAATCGAGGTCGTCGGCGCCGCCTGCCACACACCCGTTTGGGCGTTGGTGGTCCAGGCCTCTTCGCCGATCATAATGATATCCATCTGGAGGACAAACACAGTCACGCTCAGAGTAAGCCGGGCCCTGGTCCGATCGGGAGCGGCAGAGTCGCCCTCGTAAGTGATGGGGATGCTGATCCTGCTGTCGGACGACTCCAGCTCCAGTTGGCCGGTCACGTCGAAATGAAACGACTTCACGTCCGCCATCACCTCAGCCGACTCCTGGAGGATCAACTCCGCCTCGGATTCGGCCACTGGTGTCGGAGTGTCCCGGAAACGAACGGCCTCTCGGGTTGGAGTCGCGGGCGATTGCGTAGCGGTCGGGATCGCCGGGGTCGCGGTTGGAGGCATCGGTGTAGAAGTCGGCGGCGCCGGGGTCGCAGTTGGAGGCATCGGCGTAGAAGTTGGCGGGACGGGCGTCACGGTTGGCGGTATCGGTGTAGAAGTTGGCGGGACGGGCGTCGCGGTTGATGGCGCCGACGTTGGAGCCGCAGCTGCCGTTGGCGTAGGTCCGGGCTGTGTACCGCCGCAGGCGGCGCTCATTGCCAGTACGACCGCCGAGGATAAGACTGTTATGATCTTTCGCATGGGTCCGGAGTTGATTATAGACCAGCGAAAGAGTGACAGATGCCAGACCGGGCGATAGTGTTCGACTTCGATGGCGTGGTGATCGATACCGAGACCCCGCTGTACTGGTCGTGGGAGGAGATATACGCCAGATACGGGGCCTATTTGGACATGGACCTGTTCGCCGGCTACATCGGGGGAGCGGAATACTTCGACTTCCATACACATCTGGAGGAGCAGACCGGATTGACACTCGACAGAGATGTCCTGATGGATGAGCGGAGGACGCTGTACCGCGAGCATGTCGCCGGGAACACAGTTCTGCCGGGAGTGAAGCGCTATCTGTCAGAAGCCAAACGGCTGGGATATGGGACCGGACTCGCGTCGAACTCCGATATCGGGTGGGTAGGCTCCAACCTCAGAAAACTCGGGCTGTTCAACCAGTTCGACGTTCTGAAGACGCGGGACGACGTGGCTCGGGTCAAGCCCGACCCGGAGATCTACCTGGCGGTTGTCCACGAGCTGAGGACCGCGCCGGACCGGGCGATCGCAATCGAGGACTCGGCGAGTGGAGTAGCTGCCGCGAAGGCAGCGGGGCTATTCACGGTTGCCGTACCCAATCCCGTAACCAGGCACCACCGCCTGGACGACGCTGACATAGTGGTCGACAGTCTTGCCGATCTCCCGATCCCCAAGCTGCTGGAAGCGGCGGCAGGGTACGCGGGTCCGGACCGAGCGTCACCAGTCGGGTAATCTTGACCCCTCAAGTGGCGTGAGATAGACTCCAACCGCTTGCAGATCGATCTACTTATGAGCTCGATAGGAGAGGGTTGAAATGCCTAGGGTCAGTGGATTGGGACATGTCGGGATTTTCGTCAACGATCTGATGAAGCAGCGCGACTTCTACTCACGGGTCATGGGTCTGGAGATCGCCGACGAGGACCTCGAAGACCGCGGAATGGTCTTCCTCAGCGCCCACCCGGACGAAGAGCACCACGAGTTCGTCATCATGAAGGGGCGGACCGGCCCCGACGACGCGCAGGTCATTCAGCAGATCTCGTTCAAGGTGGACAGCCTTGCGGAGCTCAAGAGCTTTCACACGGTGTTCAAGCAGGAGGGCGTACCGATCCAGCGGACCGTCAGCCACGGCAACGCGTTCGGCATGTACGCATCGGACCCCGAGGGGAACACCATCGAGGTTTACTACAAGACGGGGTTCCCGGTGCCCCAGCCGCACGGCGACCCGGTCGATCTCGACAGCTCGGAAGAAGATCTGCTGGAGGTGGCCCGGTCCGCCATTCCCGGTTCCTGACAAGCCTGTTGCCGATCGAAAGCCCCCGGCATAGGTCCGGATCGATAGAACGCATGAGTAACCACCAATCCGAGAAACTGGAAGGCTGCGATAGATGAAGCTCATTCTCAAAGCTGATCGACTGATTGACGGGACCGGCGCGGCTCCCATCCAGAACGCGGCGGTAGTGGTCAGCGACGGACGCATCTCCGAGGTCACGACGGCAGACAGGCTCCAGCTGGGCGAACGGGAGGAGGCGGACATTATCGAAGTGGCCGGCGGCACGCTCATGCCCGGCTTTATCGAGATGCACACGCACATCCACTGCAGCGCGCAGACGGACGCTTACACGCACATCACAACTGAGAGCAATGAGACGTTCATCATGCGCGGCGTCTCCGCCGTCAGGTCGGCGCTCGGCTCGGGCGTGACGACCATGCGCGATCTGGGCAGCCGCAACGAGGTGGTGCTGCCCATCAAGGCGGCGGTACAGGACGGCATAATCCCCGGCCCTCGAATGATCGTGGCCGGCACGCCGATCACGACGACGGGCGGCCACTGCAACATGTTCGGCTCCGAGGCCGACACCGTGGAAGAGGTGGTCACCGCGATCAGGACCCAGTTCAAGCTGGGCGCCGACTGCATCAAGATGATGTCCACGGGAGGCGGATTCACGCCGGGCACGAACGTCCGGATGCCGCAGTACCCGGTGGAAACGCTCGCGGCCGCCGTCAAGGACGCCGAGCGACTCGGCCTGCGAGTCGCGGCCCACTGTCACGCCGCCAACGGGGTGCGCAACTGCATCAACGCGGGCATTCACAACCTCATTCACTGCTCATGGCTGGCCGAGAATGAGGAGGACATGTACGACTACGACGAGGACTACGCGGATCTGATCGCCGAGAAGGGCATCTACGTTGACCCTACACTCGCGCTCGGCAGGCTGAACCGGCTGAGGGGTACGGCCGGGCCGCCGAGCGGTGGAATGGGCGATCCGGCGCGCCGGTTCGAGATCCTGCAGGACATGTGGGACAGGGGCGTCAAGTTCGTCACTGGCATGGACGCAGGGATGACCAACGCCAACTTCGACGACTTCGCGTACATCCCGCAGGTGATGGTCGAAGAGATGGGCATCACTCCGATGGAGGCGATCGTCTGCTCGACTCAGACCTCCGCCGAGTGCCTCGGTCTCGAAGACGATATAGGCACGCTGGAGGCCGGTAAGTCGGCGGACGTCCTGATCGTCAACGGCAATCCCGCCGAGGACATCACAGCCCTGCACAGCGTTAACAGCATCGTGTCCCAGGGTCGCGTGGTCAAGCGCGACGACGATCTCCTCATCTAGGCCAGGACGGCATCGGAGGAACCACTGTCATCCGCGCCTCGGCACATCACCGTCTGCCGCCCGCCAGGCGTCTCGCGTCGGGCAGCCTTCTGAGCACGGCCAGGGCCGCGACTCCGGCCACCGCGATCAGCCCGTTGAACCCGAACGCCAGCCCCCAGCCCGCCTGACCTTGGAACAGGTCGAGTATCGCGCCCGCAAGTACCGGAGCGGCCGCTCCTACCGCGAACCCGATGAAGTTCTGGACGGCCTGCGTTGAGCCGATGAGGTCGCGCGGAGCCAACTCCGTTGCCGCCGTGGAGTATATTGCCGAGCCTGCCGCCGTCGCAAATCCGTACACAAAGCCCAGCACGATCAGAAACACGGGTGGCGCTCCGATCAGCCATCCGACCACGAAAGAGACAACACCGCTGGCGATGAAAATCAGCCCCGCGCCAGCGGTACGTCCAAGCCGGTCCGAGGTCACCCCTCCCACAAGGACGCCCACGCTGCCGGTCATGAACATGAATCCCGCCCACGTCGCGGCGAGGGCGGCGGCTTCTCCCGATTCTCGCCCGCGCTCGACCAGTGTCGCCACCAACAGCAGCGGAAGCCACAGCCGCGCCAGGTACAGCTCCGCCGTGTGCAGAGCATAGGCCAGATTCAGAAGCAGTATCGAACGGCCGCGAAGTATCCCCAGATCCAGCCTGCCCGATCTGCGAGATTCGGAGGCGGCGCCATCGTCCGCTGCCCGTCTCTCCCGCGCCACCGCCGGGGCCACAACGACCCCCACCAGATCGGACCCGGCTCCGAGTCCGGTACGGACTCCGGTATCTTGATCCTCACGACGGCCCATGCGCAGCCTCCCGATTTTGTAGGTCGACAGACCGCGATACTCACCTGGATTCCGGTTTTCGCCTGGATGACGAAGGTGGTGGGAATGATGGATAGCCGACCATGTCCATTATGTTCGAGTTGACACGGCGCTAGCCACCAACCACTGAACACCAATTGACACAGTTGCCAGACCTGCATAACATCGCCTCTGCAAGCCGGTCTCCCAGACCCAACACAATCGGGCCGGTACATCAACACACCCCAGGAGTAATCACATGACAACGTTCGACATGCGTCCCGTAGAGGTCTCGCAGCAGGTGCTCGACGGCCTCAAGTCCATCCCAACCGCGACCGTGTATGGAGGTCTGCGCCAGTTCGGCTCGACAGTGAACGTGTGTGAAGGACTGATGAACTTCACGCCCGGCAAAGAGCGGTTCGCCGCGCGAGCAAGAACGCTGAGGTTCCTGCCGACTCGTGCCGACCTCATCGCGGAAAAGGCCACGGGAGAGCACGCGGTGGAGTACGTTGCCATGGGCCGCTGCGGACCGGGGGACGTGCTGGTCGCCGACATCATGGGCTTGACACGCGAGGTTGTAGCGGGCGACGTCAAACTGTTGCAGCTGGCGATGAACAACGCCGATGGCGTGGTGATCGACGGCGGAATTCGAGACCTCGACGTCATACTCGAAGAGGAGTACGGCCTCACCATCTACGCCAAGTCCCGCAGCTTCCACGGCAACCTCGAGGTCACACCTGCCGAGGAGAACATCCAGATCCAGTGCGGAGGCGCGCTCGTCCGTCCCGGAGACGTGCTTGTTGGAGACAACGACGGCGTGCTGGTCGTCCCTTCCTGGATGGCGGAGGCCGTCTTGGAGTGGGCCGTCGAGCACGAGGACGCCGAGAACTACGTCAAGGAAAAGATCAGGGCCGAGGGAGTCGCGCCCGGGCGCTACTACCCGCCGACCGCGGAGACCATCGCGGAGATGCACCGGGTCAGAGGTCACTGACCAGCAGGTCTCGGACAGTCCGAGCGACCCGGAAGACGCCATTCGAGTTGCGAGCCGTCCAACCCGTCTGCTATATTCTGACCCGTCCTCAACACCGCATTCGTGGGGCTGTAGCTCATCTGGGAGAGCGCTTCAATGGCATTGAAGAGGTAGGGGGTTCGAGTCCCCCCAGCTCCACCACCGTGCACTGAAACAAGTACCATCTTCGAGCTTTGGCTTGGAGGCCTGGGACGGCCCGAATGATAGGTTCGAGCCCTTTCAAGCGGGCCTATTTTGACGATAGACAGAACCGTCTTCGAGATGTGGCTGGGAAGCATATGAGTCTACCGAGACCCTATGGTCGATTATTGTAGTCTCGCAGAACTGATGAATCCAACAGCTCCGTGTACGGGTCGAGTGCGCGTCGTGCGAGGAAGCGGTAGAAGCCGGATAGTCACAGGTGCAGGGGAGCGTGGGTGGAGGAAGGGGGTTCCGGAGCAAATCGTCCCTACCGGCGGGGACGGGGTTGGTGTTCTGTGTGAAACCCTTCGCTTAGTGGCCTTATTCATTGGTGCAGGCCATTTGGTGGACAGCTGTGCCACTGCTCCGCCGTCTTTCGTCCAACTCTCAGCCTTGACTGTCACCTCCTTCGCCACCAGCTAACGAGGATCAACGACATACAGGGCCGGTACGGGCCTGACGTGGAGATAAGGATTTGCATTGCGCCGATGCGCGTCCCGGCATGAGATCAACCAGCCACTATAGATCATGTCTCGTATTTTGTAGTCAGCCATCACTTTGGCGATTCTGGCGCTGGCCCGGGCATCCTCCGAGCCATCATCTTCGCGAGCAAAATATCGTGATTCGCTGTCCTCCATCATGCGAGCTATCACCTCCAAGTCGGTTATGTTTGACTGGAAGATACGCATGGGATCTGATTCCAGGCGGGTGGCATACCGGCGTTTGAGCCAACTGGCCCCAACGAGAAGCCCTATGGCCCAACCAACGAGTCCAATGAGGTCGAGCAGGTTAATTTCGTTCGTGAATGTGAAGTCCATCTCAATGCCCTCTACCGACAAGACTGTCCCATTCAACCGGAGACAGAGTATGAATTGCCTTGTTCATTGGCCAAGGACCCTAGTCAACGCCGGTCTGCCACTTAGGGTCTCACCACCCCAACGCCCTCGTCACACACTCCAACATTCTGTATGAGGGTTGGTGCCGAAGGCGTCAGCCTTATGGGCGAACTGTTCCGCGAGAAGACGTATGCCACGACTTCCCACTCCGATCCCCCGACCACGATCAACACGGGCTCTGGGGTGTTGTATTCAAGCGACTTGGCAATCGTGATCATCTGCCTAGTGTCCCTCTTGCTGGGTTGACCTGTTCCATTGGGATGATAGTGCCACTCACCGAGGTAGTACTCTTGGGTTCTCCATAGGGAGTTGAGTTGCCTCTGCAGGCCGTGGGTTCCCCTGTAGAAGGAGGTTCGCCTCCTCACTGAGTCCTTCGGCGGGCCCCATACCCGCGTCACAATCGCGGTGTTGTGCGCGTTGTTATACCGACCAACCACGAGCCCCCCGGTTTCCAATGTCCCGGACTCTCGGCACATGGCCAGAAGGATCTCCAACTGGCTACATGCGACACGGACCCGATAGCGACCATCGGAGGAGCACATAGTGAGGTTAGGAGATCGGGTCGGGTCCAGACACTCTACGTAACCCAATGAATACACCATTCTCGTACTGCTGCTCAAATACGACCAGAGTTGGTTCGCGCGGAGGCTCCGCTATCGCGGACTCAATAGTCTTCACAACCGCCCCGGTCATCATCCAGATGTCGTCGATCCGTGCTGGCATCAGCGCATGCCAACATCCCGTGCCATCGCGGGGCAGCTCCGCATCGTAACCATCTATCTCAGACCGCAGCCATGGATCGAGCTTACTTGCGAAGTCGTCGGCAGGAAACGTGCTGCCCTGGGCCACGTAGGTGAACGCGCGCCTAGCCTTCAATCCAACCGACACCGAGACGAAGGTGACGGGTCCGTCCCAGGCGAACCTGCGCATATGCTCTACAACTGAATCCTCCGCCGTACAGTCGATAACGACATCGGCGTCCAGTACGCGATTGATATCTTTCTGCTCCCGCGGGGGAAAGGTAGCGTCTATGGCAGATACGGCGGAATGGACCATTGCATCATCAAGCCGATTCGCCAGACTCGGCGCTTTCGGCTGACCTAGGTGGCTAACTCCCAGAGTGTGCCTGACGAGGTTGCCGGCCTTGAGATGGTCATGATCCATGATGGTCACGTCTTGCACGCCCGAGCGGACGAGGATTTCGGCCAGAACGGACCCAACCGCACCACCACCGATAATCAGAACGGACTTTGACCGTGCTGATGGATTCACCCTCCCCCTGCCTGATATCTCATCCTGGTGCCAGTTTTCGGTCTCGACCCATGCGAGAGGCACATGGTCTCCGAATGCCAGTGATCGGTCCCGGCTCCAGTAACCTGACTCGGTGGATCGAAACCCAGGTTGGGGCTGGGAGGTTAGGGGCGGGATACTTAGAGCGAGCCAGTGGGCTTGGACGTCGGGTTCCTGAAATTTCGCCGGGACCGGAAACCCAACAAGCAGCACATGTCCCTTTCCGTCTCGCAGGTCGCTGGCCAACGGCCTCAACAGGGAGTCCAGGTCAACTCCCTGAGCCTTACAGCACAGTCGCAGCTCGCCCCATGTGGTCGGTATCGCCCATGGATCGACAACCGGTAGTCGGTCGAGCCAAATCCATGCCACACCAAGATCGTTTTCCTTGCCGAGCGGCTTGGTCCAGGAGTCCTGGATGTCGATTCCTGACCTACCCACATTGAAATCCTCTACTACGAGGGTGGAAGGGGTTTCCTGCAGGGTTCGGACAGTCGCTCTCCCTTTCCGCGGGTGCTTCCCTTGCCAGAAGGGAAGATTCTCAGACCCCTCGGCGAATACGATCGTGAGACTGGAGGAGAATGGAATATGCGGCAACTCAAACGGGTCGCCAGGCTCAACTAACTCACCTCGGGACGCTAGGCGAAGCCACTCCCGTACTCGTTGGACATGCCAAGCAAGCCTCGATTCCGGGTCGAAAGGCTCGATGTCATAGGATCGCCGGCCCAGGGTGCGCAGGCTGGTATCGACACACAGGCGACCACATCTCCAGGGCAATTCGTCGGGCCCGGCGCTATTGTGATTCTGGTGATTGAATGTGAGCTCGATACCGTCGACCTTCGCTGGATAGAAGACAACTTGGCCGTATGGGTATATGTCGCGGACGTGAAGAAACCAGTCGGTGACACGATCTATTGGGCTCCCGAACTCAACATCCGCGGTGATCCTGCACCGGAGAGCCCAGATCGCCCGGTCATCGTGCCAGACGAAGTCACCGAGCATCCTTACGCCGGGCACCGACTCCAAGGCCCTGCGCCCGACGCGCAGGGCCTCTGGCAGAGATCGTTTGGTGTTTGAAGCTAGGCGAATCTTCCCCCTCCAACACGCGTCCGCTCTTGACGGGGTGTGAATCCGCCTGCTCCTGCTGCCGCAGTTCCGGCGGCCGCTGTCGAAGTTCCACTCGGAGGGGACGGGAATTTCTTGCCGAACAGCGACTGCCACATCGTCGCGCTAGCCGATGGATCGTCGGAGTCCAGTGCCTTCCTTGCAACAACGGAGGCCTGCCGCACACGGTCGACGAATTTCGAGAAGTCACCAGCAGACAACCGCTTAAGTACGTTGTGCTCTGGAACTCCCCTGTCTGGAACGAACGGCACTTTCCCCGATGCTGCATACGCCGAGTAACTGGAGATCATTTTCTCGAGCGCCAAGGTGAACCCCTCCGCCAGCGATCCAACGCCGTCCGGGCAGGTGTCGCCTACAAGATGCTCAAGTGGGTAGCTCTTCGGGTACTCGAGTTCGGGATGCGCCGTCCGCCACCACCACTTGACCAGCCTGACGATGTTGACGTAGTGCCCGTTCGTGCGCCTGTTCTTGTTAGTGGTCCACCTGAACTGTTCGAGAGGATGGGTGCGCTGCCACTGGTGGGTATCCCTGTCAGGTATGTAGAGAGGCTCCTGTTTCCACTTCGGCTCTCCGTTGTCGTCTTTGAAGAAGTCAGCAAGGTATTCGGGGAGGGGATCCGAGTCCGTTGGCCAGTCGTCAGGCGTGAAGTACCCCTGGATGAAATCGGATGACCAAGCCCCTTCTTCTGAGGGTGCAGCAGCGATCACCAGATCGAGCTTCACGTTGGACATCTCTATGCCAATGGACCGTCCCTTCCTCTTCCACTTGCCCTTGTAATGCTTGTTCAGGAAGGAAGTGAACTCTTTCATCACGTCGTCCGCCACCGGGTAGTCCTGGCGGCGGAAACGAGTGACGGCGACCAGGTCCACGTCCAGCTTGTCGTCCCCCAGGGGACGGATGGAAGTTGATCTCCGATAACTCCCCTGCAAGAACACGCTGACGATCATAGGGCCGAGGAACTCGTCCTCCAGTAGTCTTTTCCGGAGGCGCGTGTGAGCCTCCTGCAACTCCTTGGTCTGCGCTTCTGTCGGCCTGATATTGCTGAGAAGGTCTGTAAAGTAGCTGTTCAATTCCATTCTTGACTTCTCCTTAGTTGGGTACTTGATTCCTATCCGGTGGGCAGTGACAGTGACTTACGGTACCTCGTCGACCAGTCGGACTCGAAGGCGTGCTCGTATAGCTGTATGGGGCCGAGGCTGCGAGCGAGCCTCCCGACGAAGAACACCAGTCCATTGGGGGCCGCGCTAAACACATGCAGCGGATCCATAGGAGTGCCCCGTGGATGCCGCTCCCGAACGATTTTCACCACCTCCTGAGCTAGTCTCCACGCGTGGTTGCCGTCCCGCACTGCCGTTGGGCCAATATCGGGTTCTATGGTGAAGACAAGCAATTGGCCCAGTTGAGGGATGTGATCCTGAACATGCGCCAGAACCTCGGAGCGTGCGTCATGGGTTACAGACAAGATGATCCCGATATCACGGCCCTGGGGGTTGGCACTGATCTCTGAGACCCTCCATGGATTGGAGTTGCAGCCCACTGCCTCCGAGGAGAACTCCCAAATCGATCTACCGGCGGCGGTGTTTTGGACGAGCGAGACTCGTGTGCCGGACTTAGGGTCCAGTTCGTAACCGGCCGCAAATGCGATAGAGCTATGCGCGGAGAGGTATAGATGGCAGTGACTAAGGGGTGCGACCGACCTGGTCATGAATTCACGTATCTTCGGGCCAGCCTTGGCGTTCCAGTATTCGGCTGCACTAATCTCCCTACCATCGAACAGACCCGCAAGGTCCAACATGTGGTCGACTTCGTCTTCCATGTGTTCAGCAAACCGGAGGAAGCTCCTGATGCCGACACGGGGAGCATCGTGGTCCGAGTCAGGACCCGTCCATAGCCCTTCCTGCTCACAGATGCTCTGAATCTCTCGTGCGGTGAACATGTTCCGCCCCTCGGAGAGAAGACGTTCGATCAGGCTGTCGTACGGATTGGCCCGGCTACCCAGCTCGACAGCGCGGAGACCGACCCTCGCCATGTTGCCACTCAGCGCCCTGGTCAAACCATCCAGGCTGTACGAGCTGGCCGAGAGTCGCAAGCGAGCGAGCACCCTTCGCAATTCCTCGTCACTCACACCAAGGTGGCATGACCATCGGTCTACCAGTTCGGAAAACCTGTGGGGGCTGCTATTGCCAAAGAGCACATCCAGCCTCAACTCCCCATCGCGTCCACTCACCAGCTTCGCTAGCACGTCATTGGCTGGGATGCTCCAAGTAGTCATGAAGGTGAACCTTGCGGTCTCGTTTCTCGCCGATGTCGTCTTGGAAGCCTCATGCAGGCGCTGGAGGAGTGAAGAGCTCTTGGAGCCAATAAATGACGGGTCCGTTAGGGCGTCGCATGTGAGCGCCCCACCCTGGTCAACGTGCCATTTGATCTGATAGTAGTCGGCAGAGACCAACTCCCCGTGGGCGTCCCTGATTGGTTCAGAATAGACGACAGCGACATCATCGAAGTGGGGGACATGGTCGGTCTCGTATCCAACGCCCGCAACCTTAGTGTGACGTTGAAACAGGCGGCAGGCCTCTAGCCAGAACACTCGTCCCTGGTACGTGTCCCCCTGTTGCCGAGCAGTAACCGCTCTCACTATTCGTTCACCTTCGCTCTTCCGGTGAGGTCGCCATAACAACCAGTGTATGTCTGTGGAACAACAAAGTCAATGGGTGCAGAACATCTTCTCATTTGCCGTCCGGTATGCTACGATGCAGGTATCATGATTGGATGTGAACCGTAATGGCTATTGAAATCGCCGGTTTCGCCCAAGCGCTAGCTCGGTGTCAGGTCTTTGATTCCGTTGATGCTGCCGAGCTTGAAAACGTGCTCTCCGCAGGCCAGGAACCACTGGAGATGCTATTCGTCGAGCCCTCGGCTGATGTGGCGCTCATCCGGTCGGGAGAGCCCTTCACCCACCTGTACTTCGTCCAACACGGCATGGTCGTGCCTTGGCAGTATCCTTACTCCGAACTGAATTCCCCATTCCTCATTGGAGACCACGAGTTCATGATGGGTGCGGAGCACTGGGTGGCTTCTTACTCGGCCGCGACGCAGACCACGGTTGTGGGCATTCCCGTCTCCACGATGAGACTCGCCGTTCAAAGAATCTCTCAAGTTCACGAAAGGATGTATGTCGTCTTGCTCAGGCGCATGGCCCGCTACTACTGGATTTCGCTTGCGACCAACGGCAGTCCGGCGCCAAGGGTCGCAGCTGCTCTGATCTCCCGTCTCGCCCTCCTGGGAGAGGATCGGGGCTGCGAGCGGGAGATCGCCGTGCGTCAGAGAGACATCGGCCGCCTCACTGTTATGTCGCGCTCGGCCGTCGCGGGCGGGATTTCAACACTCGCCGCCGCCGACCTCATTCGCATCGGGGACGACAACAGCGACAGATTCTCGGGGTCGGTGCATGTGCCGGACGTCGACAGGCTAAAGGACTATGCGCTCGGGGAGGTTAGGGAAAAGCAGGTCCGCCCACTCCTTCCCTCCAACGTAGGCTACGACTGATTACTGCGGTAGAAATCAAGCAAATGACCCTGCCTGAATCTGTGTACATTCGGGTACTTGCGGTTGGGCCTTCATCTGATTCTCTGTAAGGAGTAACACTTTGTCTCCTACGGCCTGCCTGGCGTGTGGATCCTCCCCTGGAATCGGCTTCCACCTATGCACTTCTAGAGTCGCTGTCCTACATCCCGAGGCACTGCGTGAGTCTAGGGCAACGGCTAACCCCTTGGATAACTTGACCGCCGGAGACATGCTGAAGATATACGGAGAGGACCCCGACGAAGTAATTGAGGATGTGGAACGTCGGTTAGAGGAGTCGAATCAGGAATACCTAGGGGGTGAGCTAACCTACCGGGTTGAACTTCAAAGTGTCAGTGGTCTGGGCTTTCAGGGCGGTATTGACTGCTGGGCAATCGAAGCGGCTGGCCGTACGGACGGTGACCTGACTACAGTCCTGGAACTTCTGAATTCAAAGATCATCACACCCCTGTCGCTAAGGCAAGATGAAGTCTACCTTTGCCGACTGGTTTCGTTGGACCGTGACGGAATAAGGTACGTCTGGATCACTAGACGCCTCTACCATGACGGTGTCTGGCAAACCGCCGGTTGGACGTAGCTCACTAGGTTTGTCGGAACCTGGCCACCTGCATTGGGATAGCACAGCGCCCCGGGTTCCCAGCATTCCTGCGCATTGGGTCTACCACCTAGACTGATGTGATGGTCGGCAGATGGCGCTGGAGAAAGGCCCAACATTGATATATTGCCCATATACAGGCAGAGATATTCCTGAAGCTCAGAGTAGCCGTGAGCACATAATCCCCCTCTCTCTGGGTGGAGTTGACGGCCTTGAGATACCTGTTGACCGTGCGTTCAACTCGGAGGTCGGAAGTAAACTAGACGGAGCGCTTGCAAACGAGTTCCTGTTTGCACTCAAACGAACCAAGTTCGACGCCCGGGGTCATAGTGGCAAGAAGCCAGTCGCTCGTATCAAGTCAGCAACTTATGGTGAGGACAGCCGCCCGGCGCAAGTCGATTTCCATTCGAAGGAGAGACTGAAAGTCTGGGATTCCCGTGACAGGGAAGTCAAGGAGCGCGTCCCCAGGTTTAACATTTCTGTTTCGATCGACATTGACCTCCCGATAAGGTTCGCTGCGAGAGTCGCCTTGGCCGCTGGGTACTACGCTTATGGGGACTTGTTCCGTCAGAACGTAGACCATCAACAATTCCGAGACGTCATGAACACCGACCTGCGCGAGCTCTATCTAACCAAGGCCCCGGCAGACTTGGGTATTGGACACCTAACGCTACGAGTGGATTCTTATCTCCGAGAGGTTCCCGATGAACCGGAGAATGATGGGCTTAACTCCATCCGAGCCTTCTGCTCAAGCGCGGAGGGTTCAGTCGTGGTACTTGCCCCAGGTCATGACTCCTTCGGTGTTGGAGTCGGCATCCTTGGACAATACCTAGCGACAGTTATCGCGCCAGCGCAGACGGATACGTTTCCGAACGATGGCGACTACGCTTGGGGGCATGTCTTGGCAATTGCTGGCAAGACGCTCAAGCGGTGTTCATTGGTGGATGGACTCAGTCAGTGGGCTTGCGCTTCCGATCCACAGTCGTAGTCGCCTATCGCCTCCCGATGGAGAGCAGAAATCAGGCTGTAAGCCCGACCAAGCCAGCTCGTTGTCGTTCGGCTTCCATTGTGGGACCGTCACGAGTATCTCGGCCATGCGCTTGACCTGAGTCTGGTCTGATTCCAACTCCGGCACCCGGCATTCTCGCCAGGGTTACCTTGGTTACAGGTCCATTACAAACCTCAAGGTAACGATTCTTGATTCCGTGCAGTTCGGCGGGGACAGATGAATGGCAAGACTTGTACCTGGGTTCCGTCTATTGTCCAACTAAGGACCTAAGTCAAAAATGGTCGACCATTTTTGGTGGGCCTATATTGACGATAGACAGAACTATCTTCGAAATGTGGCTGGGCGGCCTGTGATCCCCTGCGGCCGCCCCCCATGCGAGCCCACGTGAGTGGGCAAACATGAACAGTTGATGGCACCGTATTCGAGACTAGGATGGGCCTGTAAGCCCTCCACGTGCTATCAGTCCTCGTTTGGTCCGCAATACTCGCACCGATGCTCTTGTGTCCCCAAATGCTCGATTACCGCACGGGCAATTCCCCGGGAACTAACTAGCAGCCAACGCACACCGCCACTGTTCTCGAATTGGGTGTCCTCATGGCTGCAATCGCGCTCGTGGATAATGGCTTTCGGCCCGTCCCAACAGATGAACACGCCCGACGGGTACATACCCGCTTCGACAGGTAAGACCATTCCGGTACCAGGCTCAAGCGTCTTTCCTACTTCAGCTATAATTGCCGGGTCCACCGTTACAGGCTCAAGCCCAGACTCCACTGAGTGTGGACTTACTTCCACGCTCATTCGGTTCAGGTGTTGCATCAGAATGAACACCTTGTCGGCGGTAAGCCTCGGGTCTCCTGGTCGAGACCCGATCATCTGGACGAGCCTTTTGGCTTTATCGAAGTAATCCCGCTCGGTGTTCTTTGTTCGGTGTACAAGCCAATTCCTCAGATGACGCCAATCGCCCATCAAGTTGGCCTCTATTTGGGCAGGTTCTACCTCTAGGGCGGTGGCAATGCTGGGTCGAGCAACCTCTTCCCAGATTTGAAAGGTAAAGACCACGAACGCTTTGGAATATAGCCGCTCGAATTCGCCTGCCTCAGAAAAGGCGTCGAGGACCTTTTCCGCCGGCATCTGAGCAAATACCGACTCCACCCTACCGTCCGGGCGCAGGCTGTTGATTGTGAGGGGTTCATCTCGTTGGGCGAGAATGTCGAGATGATTCCGTATAGCCCCTCTACTGTTTAGGACTCCAACAAACCATATCAGCATCATCTGACAGTCGGCCGAGAATTGCTGCATGATTCTCTGGATCTTATCCCGCGCCTCTTTGGTGACCGTGGGAATCCCCGTGTACCGGAGAGTCAACATACCGCCGGGCCACCCTATCTGGATTAGGACGGTAGCAGGATCGATTGCCTTCTCTAGATCGCTGGAATCACGCATTCTTTTCACCTGCGGTAGCTCACAACTTCCCTATAAGACCCAGTACATTGTTGGACGACACATCTATGTGCCTACGGTCCCACCTATGGCTTTTCTGGTAGGCACTGACTGCACTTGGATGCTCCTGGGGTACCAGCAAGCAGCACAAACGCTTCTGCGGCGCTGCATTCCTCCAACCAGTGCTCATTGCGCCGCTTTATTTCGGGCAACAACTGGCATTCCAGGCTATGGAGCCTGCGATACTCGCTGGCACTCTTGTCCCTCCAGTATTCGAAGACCATCTGATTTTCCTGCACTTTGTCCTCCTGCCAACTCGGCACTCCTCCGGTCGATTACTTCGTCTTCCCGTTCGCTTCCTACCTTGATAGCTTGGGCAAGTTGGCCATCGTGATGACAGGCAGATTCCCGTTGGGATCGGCCGCCCTCTCTGCCGCCCTTCGAACGAATGCGGTCACTGCGGCTTCAAGGAAGTGGGTCTCCTCCTTCGTGAATGGGTCGCCACGCCCTTCGGCTTTGCGAGCAACAGGACCGCCCTTCTTAGCCGAGAGCATTGCAACCCCATTCAGGACCGTCATCGCAATCTGGTAGTGATTGGCTGCGGCTTTCCGTTTATCCCCTTTGCCTCCGGCTAGCTGCAAGGCGGAGTATTCCAGGACCGTGAGACAAAAGTTGGCCACGTCTCCGAGTGGGCCTCTTCCTTGGCGATAGAGATCCAGTCGGGACAGCATGACTGACGCGTTGGGGTCGTCGGGCTCTAACGTCTGCACTGATGGGAGAGCCGGATACTCAGCCAGCATCTTGGTTACCCGGACCTGGGGTTGAGACACCCGGAAATGGAAGTGCACGGGATCTACCCTTACGACACCCGGAGGCAATGGAGGCGGGTTCCGGTCAACGATGTCAACTCTCGCATAGACGAGCTTGAATGCGCGAGAGCCGATCTGAAGAGCAACCTCAAACTCCCACCGCCGGACCAATCCCCCGACTGCGCTCCTAGCCTCCTCCTCGGTCGCGTAGTGATTCTTCGGCTCGAAGACCACTTGAACCTTTTCCGCCGATACACGAAACAAGTCGTCCTCAAAGACCAAGGGCGCAACGTCGCGATAGTCGACCGAGTCGTCGTGTTCAACAAAGTAGTGGATGGCCTTTATGTGAGGGTCGTTCATCATCATGGCGTCTTCAATTGTTGCTGCGTCTCCCCCTTCTCCATCCAGTAGCCGACGCGCCGCTTGTTGAAGATGTAGGTAGGGTCGGTCGCGTCGTCACCCAGCTTGCGGCGCAGCCTCTTCACGATGGCGCGCACCGGGCCAGAGCCTCCCGTGGTGTCCTGGCCCCAGATCCGTCGAAGCAGCTGCTCATGGGTCATGATCCGTCCGGCGTTGGCCGAAAGCTCCGCCAGCATCCGGTACTCGATGTCTGTCAGGTCGACCGGAGTGCCGGCGACGGTCACCCTGCGCTGAGCATAGTCGACGCCCAGGTCGCCGAAGAGATAGGGTTCGGTAGGCGCGTCCAGGGCCGGTACGGCCTGCCTGCGCAGGGCGGCCCGGATTCTCGCCGCGAGCTCGGTCGGCGAGAAGGGCTTGACGACGTAGTCCGCCGCTCCCATGTCGAACGCCCTGGCTATGACCTGGTCCTGGCCGTACGCGGAGATGAAGATGACCGGCACGTCGGCCATCTCCCGGATGGACTTCATGAGTATGATCCCATCGGTCCCCGGCAGCATCAGGTCCAACAGGACCAGCTGAGGCTCCTCGTCCTCCATCAGGCGGGGGACCTCCCCCGGGTCGGCGGTCACCGTCGGCGAGTAGCCCGCATTGGAGAGAGCGTCCCGAACGTACCTGAGCGTCTGAGGGTCGTCGTCCACCACCAGGATGCGATGTAGGTCTCCGCCCGGTCGCGCCGACCGCGCTCCGCGACCGGAGATTGCCTCCGGGCCGGCGGTCGCGGCCCCCTCGGCCGCGGGAAGCGTGAAGGTGAAGCGAGCGCCCAGCCCAACCCCTTCGCTCTCGGCCCAGATGCGTCCCCCGTGAGCCTCCACGATCCCCTTGCAGACCGCCAGTCCGAGGCCCGTGTCTCCTCCCTGGTCCTCAGGCTCGATCCGGGAGAATTTGCGGAACAGGTGCGCCATGCGGTCGGCGGGGATGCCCCTGCCCTCGTCGGCCACGGATATCGCAACGTGGACGCCCTGGCGGACGGCGGACACCCGTATGACGGATGACTCGGAGGAGTGCCTCCCCGCATTGGTCAGCAGGTTACCCAGCACCTGCACGATGCGACGCCTGTCCGCCATCACGAGGGGCAGTCCTGGAGGAACTTCGATGAGGACGTTGTTCCTGCCGCCGGCGCTCAGGAACGTGTTCCTCGCCTCGTCCACCAGGACGGCCGCCTCCAGGGTTTCCGGGGAGACCGACAGGGTGCCCGTCTCTATGCGGGCCACGTCGAGCAGGTCGTTTATCAGCGCGCGCATGCGGTCGGCCTGATCGACGATGATCCGGTGGAACTGGCGCATCTCGGCCGGGTCCAGGGCCGACTCGTCGTCCAGCATGGTAGTCGCCGAGCCCCTGATAGCGGCCAGAGGGGTGCGCAGCTCGTGGCTCACCACGCCGAGCAGCTCGGCCCTGAGCCGTTCCATCTCCTCCAGAGGCGTCATGTCCTGTATGGTCACGACCACGGATTCCAGCTCGCCTACCCCTTCCGAATAGATGGGAGTGGCGTTGATCAGTGTCGTGATGGACCTGCCGTCGGGCACCTGGATGACGACCTCTTCGGCCCGCACCGTCTCACCGGTCAGGACCTGCGCCATCGGGAACTCCTGCAATGAGATCTCCCTCCCGTCGGCGCGCCGGAATGTCAGGACCTCGAGGAGCTGCTCCGGCGGTCGGCCTGGGGGTTGCAGGACGCCCACGATCCTTCCGGCCTCCCGGTTGAAGGAGACCGGCGCGCCCGTCCTGGCGTCGAATACGACGACGCCCACGGGGGAGGTGTCGATCAGGGTCTCGATATTGGCCCTGGCCTGCTGCTCACTCCGGTGACGGCGGGCGTTGGCGATGACCAGCGCCGCCTGCGAGGCGAACATGACAAAGGTCTCCTCGTCCTGGGGCGTGAACGCACCCTCGCCCTCTCTATCTCCCATGAAGATGATGCCGACGCGCTCACCCAGGTGAACGATCGGCGCCGCAAGCAGGGGCATGGAGCCGCTGACCGGCAGGGGCGGTTTGAACTCGGGCAGGCCCAAGGCCCGCACGTGGCTTTGGAAGTCATCCACTCTCAGCGGCTCGGAAGACTCGCCCAGGTGTTCGAACAGCCTCACGCCCTCCGAAAGGTCCCATACCCCCTGGGCCTGTTCGGAAGTGAGGCCCGACGACAGGAAGTCCTGTATCTCCGCCGAATCGTCAAGGAGCACAATGATGCCGTACAGCGCACCCGTCAGCGAGCGGGCGCTGTCCAAGACGCCCTGCAGCACCGTGTCGAAGTCGAGGCTTTCGTTGATCCTAAGGTTGGCCTCGTTCAACCGGGACAGGCGCTCACGCAACGCTCTTATCTCTCTATCGCGCTCGTCCATGTCCTTCATCTTCTCCCTCCCTCGAACGGCCGGCCCACGGTCGGTCATTGGATGCGGGCCGGCTGTGGGACAAAGCCCAACCGGCTATTGCACCGTCGATTGTACCACCTGGAAGACAAGAAATTGCACGCGAATTGTCACCGTAGAGGGGTTGATTAGCACGTTATTGTCACACAGAGGCTGTAGACTTTTGTCCAGGCCTGCTGTTGGCAGGGCAGTTCTCGCTTGGGATTCGAATAGGCAGTGGCTCTATGGCCGCAAAGAACGAGAGAGGTTTCAAATGCAGAATGCGAAACTCGTTGGAACCAGGCCCGGACAGATCGCCCTCAGAGCGGTGGTGGCGGTACTGCTGGTCGCCGCTGTGCTGCTGCTCGTCGTTCGCCTGCCCGCAGAGGCCCAGGCGAATGACAGGGACGTCGGCGGCGTCACGCTGACCAGCCCCAACCCGGGAGAGCTGGTCATCGCCTGGGACGCTCCCGGCAACGCTCCCACCGACTACCGCGTCACGTGGAAGAAGTCCGACGGCAAGTGGCATTCCTACAAGCACGCCAACACCGTCGACGGCGGCAACGCCTTCCCCACCGGCACGTCCCACACGGTTACCGGCCTGGAGGAGGGAACCGCATACAAGGCGCGGGTGCGCGCCCGCTACTTTAACGACAACGGCGATCTTGAGAAAAGCGGCCCCTGGTCGGACGCTGTGGAGATCACGATCTCCGCAACGCCGTCCCAAGACGGCGAAGGCGATTCCAACGAAGGTCCGTCAACCAGCCCGCCGGCCAAGCCCACGGGCATGCTCACCGGCGCCAACCATAACAGTGTCCTGTTGTCCTGGGACAACCCAGACGACGACACCATCACCGGCTACCAGGTACTGCGCGGCCCCGACGCCGACAACCTGACGGTGCTGGTCGACGACACCGGCGACGCGAATGCCAGCTACACCGACAGCACCGTTGAGGCGCAGACGACCTACGTCTACGCCGTCAGGGGCCGCAACGCCCGCGGGCTCGGCCCGCAGTCCGACCCGGTGACGTTGACCACGTCGGCGGCGCCCGAGGAGGATGACCCGCCGACCTCGGCCCGGGCGTTAGCCGGCGAGGACTTCACCCTGGCCGGGCAAGACCTGGATACAGGCGACTCGAACTGCCTCGAAGATACCATCGGAGATGTCACGGCCGCTTGCACGATCAACATCGACACCACGACGGCCATTTTTGCCGTGGACGGCACGCTGGACTCCAATGACCGCCTCGGCATCAAAATCGGCCGGGACAAGGCGGCGGTTGACGCAGCATCCAACGCCGTCGATGCAAGCGATCTCGTCGGCGCGGACGCGGAAGCGACACTGACCTTCCAGGTCGGTCGGAACCTCATGCGCCTGTGGGGAGATGAGGACGGGTCCGGCGGCAGCAGCAGTGAAGAGCACTTCTACCGGGTCAACGTTCTGCCGTACTGGGAATTGAACGGCGACCGGCTGTCAAAGAGCGACGATTGCCGGTCTACGACCGACCGGACCGCGGCCCAAATCACCCATGACGACTGTATCGTCACGCATTTCGGCAATACCGCCACAATTCGGTTTCATAACGTGATTAAAGACCAGTTCAATGTGTATGTGTATCTGAATGGGACCCAAGTCATAGATGAACCTGACAACACTGCTCTCGCCAGTTCTTTCCCACTGAACCTCCAGGACGGGGACAACGCGGTGAGGGTCAGGCTTGCCCGCAAGACTGGCGACCACCATGCGGAAACCTACGGCAGCGACAGGTTCCACTACAAGGTACAAACGGACGTGCTGGTCAGCAACCTTGGGCAAACTTCCCATGCTACTACCTGGCTAGTAAGCGATTTAGTTGGAGTGAAGTTCACTACCGGCAACAATACCGGTGGATACACGATCAGTTCGGTGCGGCTCAGTTTATGGGTACCGGATGGGACCCCCAAAGTATCGATCTACTCGGACGGGTCCAATAGGCCCGGCTCCAGCCTCAAGGATCTGACCAATCCAGGAAATTTCTCTACCACAACACAAACGGAGGCTGAGTTCGGGGCAGACAACTACCGGTTGCAGCCAAATGCCTCCTACTGGATAGTGGTCGACGATACCGCATATACCAATAGCATTGAGCTTAGCGTTACTGAATCAGACTCGGAAGACGCCGGCGGAGCGCCGGGCTGGAACATAAGCAACACCAGCAGGGCAAGATCAGGGGCGACATGGAGTGACAGCCGCACTCTCCAGATCGCCGTCAAGGGAACCGTTGCGCTCCCCAACAGTGCGCCTACGGGCCAGCCCACGATCTCCGGCACCCCCCAGGTGGGCCAGACGTTGACGGCCGTGACAACGAACATCCGCGATGCCGACGGGCTCACTGGGGCGAGCTTCTCCTACCAGTGGATACGCGTTGACACGGACGGTTCGGAGTCGGAGATCTCCGGCGCGGTGTCTTCGACCTACAGGCTCACCGGCGACGACGAAGGGAAGAGGCTGAAGGTGAGAGTCTCCTTCAACGACGACAACAGCAACCCCGAGTTCCTGACCAGCGTGGCCACGGCCGTAACATCCCCCAGTCCCTGCACCGTGGAAGGTGCGCTCCGATTCAATGGCTCGCTGCCGGCGGCGATCGACGTTGTGATCGGGGACTCAAACGGTACGACGGTCACGCTGCCTTCGTGGTCGGGACCGGTGTGCCGGGCCCTGGTGTATCTCGGCTATATCAACTCGGACGACGTGGATGTGTTCCGCGGCGACGGCCGTCCCAGCATTACCAGTGTGACGTTCAATGGCCGGATGTTCTCGGTGGACCAAGAGACTCGGGAGCTGACCATCCAAACGACCAGCGACCTGCCCCGACCGTGGAAGACCGACATCGAATTCTGGGACACACTCGAAACGTACATACTGGTGCCGCTGGACAACTGGCGCTCCACCGAAGATTCACAGTACCAATGGAAGGACTTCTTCGTGCGGTTCCACAACCTGGCCGCCCCCAACCTCTACTTTTCTCGGGATGGCAGGACCGTGCGATTCTCCGGTGGAGTCGACTACTCAACCGACCTGTTCCCCGGCCGCCCGTTTAACGCCGGGGGCTACGAGATTCAGCGTTGCGATACCTCTGCCGGCTGCACGAGCGACTCCGACTGGACGCGGGTGGTGCGAACTGCCAATGGCCAGGGCACGGACTGGAGTCTGAATCGGACCGACAATGTGCCCAGCGCAAGCTCCGATTACCGTTATCGGGCACGCCAGCACATCGCCCTGCGCCACGATGGAAGCACCTATTACGGACCCTGGTCGAGGGAGGTGCTTCTGACAAGCGAGTGATCGTCCGGCCGGACAGCAAATGCAGTCCCGTTCTGACCAGGGTGGCCCGGTCATCGCCAGTCCGTTTGCAGTGTGCCGGAGGTCCGGTTGCCCCGGCTTGAGGGGCGCCGGTACCACAACATACCCGCCTATCGCTCCATCGAGATCTGGGCCATCGACGACAGCGAGGACGACGACGGCGAGTACATGGACATCGCCTTCGGAACCGTCTCCGATCCCTACGTCAGCGAGAGGACAGGCACCAACCCGTGTTGCAGCCAGCTCAGAGGGAAAGTCCGGCCCTACAACGAGACGAGGGTCTGGTTCGAGGACAACGAGTTCACCGAGGTCACGGTGACCAACCGCCCCAATAAATTCGAGATCCCCCGCCGGCTCTGGGTCAGTTTCGCGGACGCCGAGCTGGAGGCCTCAGAGGGCGATTTCGAGTATGGGAAGGTTGCCACCGTGCGCGTCCGCCTGGCTCGGCACCGCGCCATGGAACGCGAAGTGGACATCCCGATCAGCGTTGAGTGGATGGGCGGGGCCACCCGCGCCGACACCATCCCCACCTACACCTCGATTCCGTCCAGCATCACGTTCAAGCCCGGGCAAACCGAGCAGACCTTCCGGGTCGCGGCCCGCGACGACTCCGTCGATGACGACGGCGAGTGGCTGAAGCTCAGCTTCGGCGAGCTACCGGAACGGGTCTCGACCGGAGAAACAACGACCACCGGGTCAACCTGCTCGATAACGACGTTCCCGAGGTGCAGGTCTCCTTCGCACAGTCCAGCTACGAGGCGACCATCACCTCCAGGGAGAATTGCTGTGTCTATGCCCAGCTGGATGTGACCGTCAAGCTGTCCGCCGCGCCGGAACGGTTCGTCGACGTGGGAATCGTCGCCGAATCTATCCGGGGCGACGGCGACATCTACCTGGCGTACGCCGCCTACATCCCCCGCGAGCCGCACGTGGGCGCAACGTTCGACGCCGACGAGACCGAGTTCACCGTGACCGTCGTAATGAAAGCCCTGGGCGAGGAGTTCGACGCCAACCAGACCTACCGGCTCAGGTTCGACGGCATGTCGGACCGGGTGTCCGTGGGGACTCCGGCAACGGCGACGATAACCATAAATGCAAGTCCCTGAGCCGAATCGGTATAGCCATGCCGCTGCGTGGGTTCCCACCTTACGCAGCGGCATGACGCGCTTCTAGGAGGCGTGCGGGCTTCCAGATGGCGTACCAGTCCTCCGGTATCCGGCAGCGCCAGAGCCCCCGCGTCACCGCTTCGCCGGAAGCTGTGCTTGCCCCGGCATAGCCAATCATGCCGGCCGGAGGCGAGAAATTGCACGGTAATTGTCACCGTAGAGGGGTTGATTTACACGTTATTGTCACACAGCTGCTGTAGACTTTTGTCCAGGCCTGTCATCGGCAGGTCGGGTTTCGGTTGGGATTCGAATAAGCCGTAGCCCGAAGACGGGGAGGTAGACAGGTGATAGAGGACAACCTCTGCGGTCGCAATCGGGTCGGAGCGATTGCGACCATTCGTTCTACCCCCCCCCCCCCCCCCGATTTTCCGGGCCGGATAGCCCCACAGCCGCGTCAGGCCCCCTCCCGCGCTAATCCGGGCGCAGTCCCGCACTCTTACAGTGATGCTCCATGACGAGCATCGCCCTTAGCACCAGACCTCAGGCCAAGCGCGACGCCCTCCGCGTCGCAGTTCGCCAGCTGCGTTTCCAGAGGGGCATAGCTGCCACACTGCTGTTCCTGCTGGCGATGCTCGCGCTGATTCTGGGCTCAATGTCCGTAGCGCATGCTCAGACCACCGCCCCGACCATCTCCACGGTCGCCGTCATCTCCAACCCGGGCACGGACGAAACATACGCCCTGGGAGACACCATCGAGGTCGGTCTGACCTTCAGCAAGGCGGTTACGGTCACAGGCGCTCCCTATCTCCTCATCGACGTGGGTGGAACGAAACGGCGGGCTGACTACAACAGCGGGACCGGCTCCACGCAGCTGAAGTTCCAATACACGGTGCTGTCCGGGGATGATGACGACGACGGCATTGCGGTGGTGGCCAACAGCCTGACGCTGAATGACGGGACCATCGTCGCCACCGACGACTCCACCGCTGTCACCCTTGACCACGCCGCCCTGACGACCACCGCCCACAAGGTGGACATCGTGGTCACCCTGCTCAGCAACTTCGGCCAAACGGAATCGACGAACTCTAGGGTTTCGGCAACCACCCACGATTTTCTCGAATTCACGCCGGGAGGAAAGAGCGGCGGCTACCAGCTCGACTCGGTGGTCTTGGACGTCAAGTCGCCCTCCGACACCCTACAGGTTGAGGTAAGGCTCCACGTTCGTAGCGATCACAATCTGTTGAATCTGTTGGATGACCCAAAAGCCTTTGAACCCTCAGCCACGTTGACGGGTTCCGTGACCACCGCCGGTCGGCAGACCTTCACGATGGACCCGGGCCCGGGCGGAAACCTTGAACCCAGCGAAAGGTTCGTCTTGGTAATCGTTGGCTCCGGCACGGGCACAGTAGAGCTGGGAGGGGTTGTTGGCGATGGGGAAGATAGCGGGGGCGAAGATGGGTGGGAAGTCGACAGGAGCCATGAGTATATCGAAGGCGTCGACGACCCGTTGGACTACGCCTACCCCAAGGTCGAGATTAAGGGTCACCCAGGAGCGATCCCGTATCTGCTCAGTGCGTCAATCACGAGCATGCCTCTCAACGGCGAAACGTATCATGCTGGGGGATACATCGAAGTTACGTTGCAGTTTTCCATACCGGCGACTACCAACGGCGATGATGTCCGAGTGCCGTTGTGGCTCGGAGACGTTGCGGATAACTATCGGGGCGCCCGATTTGTACCGCGTCCTTTTGATGCCAATGGATGGCGCTCAGTCGCGGTCTATGAAGTGTTGCAGGACGACAGGGACACCGATGGCGTCATACTGGGAGAGGAATTGTTATGGGTCGATGGTGCTCCGCTGTGGATGAGCGCGGCGGATACCGATGTTCCGGTCAGCACAAGCTTCGAATTCGCAACGGTGGATACTCAACCAGTGCATCCCGTAGACGGCTCCATGACATGGGACTGTGAGCAGTTATTCTGCGCTTACCCGGAATTCGCTCCGGGCGACAGCGATCGCTTCGGTTATTTTTTCGATGCTGGCAGGATTACCAGGACGTTTGTCCGCTACCAGGACGAGGAATTCATAATGACCGCTTTGGTTTATGAACCGACGGACACATTAGGCGGGAGAACCCGATTGCGTTTGAATCGCTCATTGACAGATTCGGAGCGAGCGAAGCAACGCCTGGCTCTGGTGTTTTCCGGCACGGTGTTGCCTTTGCGCGACGCCATGACGATTCTTAGGAGAGCGCCCTGGGTGGCCGATGGATACGCGGAACTCGTATGGATAGGCCCAGTAGTGGAATGGACAGAAGGCGAAAAACCACTGTTGCAGCTGATCGAAAACGTGGACGTCAGCTTCGCCTCCGAAACCTACGAGGTCGACGAGGACGGCACCGTCGAAGTCGAGGTCACGCTGAGCGCTGACATCGGACGCGACGTGACGGTCCCGATATCCGTGGTCAACCAGGACGGCGCGACCGACGACGACTACAACGCCCCCGAGAGCATAACTATCGAGGCCGGCGAGACCTCGAAGAGCTTCGTGGTCACCCCTGAAGACGACGACGTGGACGACGACGGCGAGAGCCTGCGAATTGAGTTCGGGGACCTGCCTGACAACCTCAGCCCCGGCGAGACCACGGAGACCGTCGTCACCATCGTCGACAACGACGACCCGGAGGTGGAGGTCAGCTTCGACCGGTCGGCCTACGACGTCGCCGAGGGCGGAAACGTCACCATCACGGTGAACCTGGACGCCGACCCGGAGCGGACCGTGGCAGTCCCCCTGACGGCCACGCGCCAGGGCGGCGCGTCCGGCGCCGACTACTCGGTCCCGGCCACGGTCACCTTCGACACCGGGGAGACCGCCAAGACCATCACCTTCACCGCCGCCCAGGACGACATCGATGACGACAGCGAGAGCGTCGTGCTGGGATTCGGGGCTAGCCTACCGGACAGGGTGAGCGAATCCTCCACCACACCCAGCGCCACCGTCACGATCCTGGACGACGATGCCCGCGGCGTCACGGTGTCGCCCGCCTCGCTGCGGGTGGACGAGGGCATGACCGCCGAGTACACGGTCGTGCTGGACACCGAGCCCACCGGCAACGTGACCGTGACGGTCAACGACCCCACCGACAACACGGACGTGACGGCCGCTCCGGCGTCATTGACCTTCGACGAGAACGACTGGGACACGCCGCAAACGGTGACGGTCTCGGCGGTCCAGGACGCCGACGGGGTGAACGAAACGGCAACCGTCACCCATACGGTGAGCGGGGCGGACTACGCCTCGGAGACCGCATCCGACGTGAGCGTCGCCGTCGTCGACGACGAGACCCCGGACGTGACCATAGCCCCCACGGGCATCACCGTCCTGCCGGGCGGAAGCAACGAGTACACCGTGGTCCTGGACACCGAACCCACGGTCCAGGTGACGGTGACCGTCACCGGACACGCCGACACGGTGCTGTCGGTCAGCCCGGAGCAGCTGACCTTCGACGCGAACGACTGGGACACGCCGAAGACCGTGGAGGTGTCGGCCGACGATTCGGTTACGACAACGGAAACCATCCCGCTGGCCCACGGCCTCGCCGGTGGAGAATACCGCTCCGTGACGGCCGACGACGTCGCCGTAACCGTGGTGAAGGCGTCGGGGACGCTGGATTTCCAAGTCGGCGTAACCGCCTCTCCCCAGGCGCTGACGGTGCCCGAGGACAAGAGCAGGTCCTACTCGGTGGTCCTGAGCGCGGTTCCCACCGGCGACGTGACCGTGACCGTCAACCTGCCCACAGGCAACGACCTGAGCATAAACAAGAGCAGTCTTACCTTCACCACCGATAACTGGAACGTGCCGCAGGCCGTCCGAGTGTCGGCCGCGGATGACGACGACGGCATACCAGACGCGCAGGTGACCATCGGGCATACCGTCAGCGGAGGGGGCTACGGCAGCGGCGACAACTTCGGCATCACGGTCACCATCGAGGAGAACGACACCCCGGCGGTGACGCTCAGCACGGTCTCCCTGGTCGTCGCCGAGGGTGAGGAAGCCACCTACACGGTGGCCCTGGACACGCAGCCCTCGGACGACGTGACCGTGGTCATCAACGACCCGACGGACAACACGGACGTGACCGCCGCCCCGGCTTCCCTGACCTTCACGCGGTCCAACTGGAGCGCGCCGCAGACCGTGACCGTGACGACCATTACGGACCACGATACCGAGACGGACACGGCGACAGTCACCCACACCGTGAGCGGGGGAGACTACGCCGCGGTCACCGCAAAGAACGTTGACGTGACCGTCACCGACGGCTGTGTCGTCATCTGGTGCGGCGTCCTCATCATGGAGAAGGACCCCAGGTTCACGAGAGAGTTGCGAACCGTCAGCCTGGAGGACGACGACTTCGAGTACAAGGGAACCGACTACCGGCTCGACCGCCCCAAGCTGTACGGAGGAGGGCCGGATCCCCAGGAAGATTACCCCCTGACAGTCCGCATACCGGAGCGGGCCTGGTTCAAACTCGACGTGCGCGGCCCCCTCTACGAAACGGAGCACTATCTCGACTGGACGCTGTACGTCAACGGCGTAGAGCTGCCGTTCGGCCAGGCCAAGAGAGTCCGGGACGACATTCCCGGGAACTGGGGAATCCTCTTCAAGTGGTACGGCCGCGAGTTCCACGAGCTGTTTCCGCCGGGGGACCTGGGAACGGGCGCGACGCTCTACCTGAGCATCAAAGAGACGCCGCGGGACACCCAAACGCCCAAGGCGCCCGGTCCTCCTCTCCATCTCACCGTCGAGACCCAGAACCGCGACGAGTTATGGGCCACGTGGACACGGCCCCAGAGAAGGGACGACGACGACCGCAACCTGTACGTGGACAGCTACAGGGTCCAGTGGAAGGAGGGTTCCGGGGATTGGGAAACGCCGGCTGACGTCACCGAAGCCACCTTGACCCCCATGAGCGCCCGGTTCTTCTACACCCACGTCATCGAGGGGTTGCCGCCCGGCGTGGAGTACGAGGTCCGCGTCATCGCGACCAACGCCGTGGGCGACAGCGAACCCTCCAATGTTGCCACCGGGATGATCGAGCCGGATTCGTCCGGCCAACAGTCCACTGAGCTCCGGTCGAACAGTCCGGCGACGGGCGGGCCGGGCATCAGCGGCACGCCGCTGGTCGGCGAGACGCTCACGGCAACCACGTCCGGGATACAGGACGAGGATGGGCTGACCGATGCGGACTTCGCCTACCAATGGGTCCGGTCGGAGCTGGGCTCCAGCTCCGAGACGGATATAGCCGGCGCTACCGGCTCCAGCTACGCGGTGACCTCCGATGACGCGGGCAAGGCCATCAAGGTGAGGGTCACCTTTACGGACGATGCAGGGAACGAGGAGTCCCTGACCAGCTTCGGTGTCATTGCCGCCCCCGCATTGCCGGAGGCCCAGGTTCCGGACCCACCCGGCAGGCCGGACGTGTCGCCCCAAGAGAGCGGATCCCTGGCCGTGTCCTGGACCGGACCCGCTTCCGACGGAGGTTCGGCAGTCACCGGCTACAGGGTGCAGTGGAAGGAGGCGGCGGACAGCTGGGATACGGCTGCCGACGTGTCGGAGGCGACGGCGACCGAAACCAGCCACACGATCACCGGGCTGACCGACGGCACGGAGTACTCGGTGCGAGTCCTGGCGATCAACGATGTCGGCGAGAGCGCTCCGTCGGAGGATGGCAACGGAACGCCCCGTGAGACCGTACCGCCGCACCTGTCCGAGGCGTCGGTGGACGGGGCTACTTTGACCCTCACCTTCAACGAAGACCTCGACGGGAACTCGGCGCCGCCCACGACGGCCTTCACGGTGACGGTGAGCGGCAATGAGCGCGGGGTTGAGTCGGTGGATGTATCCGGCAGCACGGTAACACTGGCGTTGGCCTCGGCGGCCACCTCGGAGGACACCGTGACGGTGAGCTACGCGGTTCCCGCAAGAGAATCGGCGGACCGCCTGCGGGACTCGGCGGGCAATGCAGCGGCGTCCTTCACCGGCCAGAGCGTGACGAACGACACCTCTCCGACGCACGCGTTCACCGCCAGCATCCACGATGCGCCGCAGTCCCATGACGGGCAGAACGCGTTCACCTTCGAGTTGCGGTTCAGCGAGGCGCCGAAGCAGGGTTTCAGCTACAAGACCCTCCGGGACCACGCCTTCACGGTCACCGGCGGCGAGGTGTTCAAGGCGCGGAGGCTGGAGAAGGGCAAGAACGTCCGCTGGGAGATACACGTCAGGCCGGACTCCAGCGGCAACGTGACCATCGTATTGCCCATCACCGAGGACTGCGACGCGCAGGGGGCAATCTGCACGGGTGACGGCAGGCCGCTCTCCAACCGGTTGGAGTTGACCGTCTCAGGACCGGGTGGGTAGGCCGGGTGGGTGGAGAGCGCGTGGCCTTCCAGGCAACAAGAAAAGCAGGATACATGGATGAATCGGTGAGGCAAGCGTCCCACCGGCGACCGTAACACCCTAGGGCCGAGGCGAACAGGAAAGGGGACGCTTGCACCCGGATTGGAGAGAGTCACCGGCTGTGCTCCGAGAGGGCTTTGTGCGATGCCTCGACAGCGCGTACTTCACCAAAGAGAAACCCACGACATCCCCGCCGACTTCCCGCAGCGGTTGAAGCTGTTCCAGGTGGAGTCCGAGCTGCCGTGGGCGGAGATTGCGCGCCGCCTCGGAACCTATCCTCACACGGTGTGGCTCTGGAAAGAAGGCAAGTCTCGGCCCAACCAGCATCACATGAAGGCATTGCTCGATCTGGCGGACTCCCTCGGCCTCGGTCACCTGTTCAGAGACTGAGGCGGCCCGCCGATGCTCCTCCGCCTCGTCCACCCGGCCATCGGCCTCCATGCCCTGGATGATGTGTCCGGCAAACGGCATCACCAGGGTCTTGCACCCCTCGCAGACGGCGCCAACCGAATGGCCGCCAACGGGTCCTCCAGGTAATCGCTCGCGCTTCTCCGGCCATCGGCTGCGCTGGCGGCCCCCCGGAGAGCCCTCACGCGGCTCGCGTTCTCGTCGAGCAGGTGCATCTCGATGACTTCGCACCTCCTGTCGGTCTCTACCGTCACCGTCATTGACTCTTCTCCTCTGGCTTTCATTCCAGCTCTACTACTCCTTCCTCAATGGCTGACCGGTCCTGAAATGCAAAAAGGCCGCACACATGGGTCCGCAATCGGCCTGTAACGCAAAAAAGGCGCATACATAGCCGTGCAGGGGGAGGCCGCCGTCGATGTGGCGGCGGTCTCCCCCTGTGTGTTGCAGTCAAGCGCCCGGCAGCGGGACGGCAGGGTCCGGCCTAGAACAGCCTCAGCGTCTGCTGTTGTGCCTGCGTCTCCTCCGACGTTTCGGTTGACGCCTCCTGCGCCGAGTCCTGCCCGCGCCGTGTCCGGCGCCTGGCCGGAGGAGCGGGTCTGACGTGAGCCGGATGCTTGGGCTCTTCCTCCCACTTGGCCCTCGCCCTCTCGATCACTGCCGAGACCTCCTGCGTCAGCCCGGATTCGTCCAGGTCTTCGAACGACTCGATGTGCGGGTCGGCCGAGGGCCGTTGCACGCCGATGGTGGCCCTGCCGTCCTTGATGGACACGACGACCTTCAGGTCTTCGGACGAGCCGGTCTCGTCTTCAACGGCCTGCTCCCCGGCGTCATCGGCACCCTGCGGGTCCTGTGCGGACTCCTCGTTGTAGTCCTGTCCGTCGGCGACCGCATCGTCGGAGTCTTTCTCCTCGGCAGCCGTGGCGGGAGTGTCATCCGCCTTATCCCCGAAGAGACTGTCGTCGGCGCTCGGTGCATCCGAGCGGGTTGCTTCCGTTCCAACTTCGTCAGGCATAGTCTTCTCCTTTCCTTGTTGCTTCTCCGACTGTCTTGCAAGGCAGCCACTAGGCGGCCAGCCGCGCCTCCCTCCTGATTTCGCCGAGGGTCTTCGGCTCCCAATAGAGGTCGCGCTCGATGGCGGGCACGCTGCCGAACACGGTGACTTCCGCCAACTCGGTTAGCTCGAAGTACCCCGCCTCAGTCTCGAACCCCTCGACGAGGCCGAAGCACAGGCCGGTCTCGCGGTCCCATTCGGTGACGTACCAGCGCCAGCCGTTGTAGGGGCAGAACAGCTTCGCGCGGGCCACCACGTCGTCGTTGTCCTCGACGTTGGCGGTGGAGCGGATGGCGGGGATGGTGTCCCCCAGCCCCTTCGTCATCAGCTTGTGCCTGCGGAGCCCGCTGTGGTTGTCCTGCCACATGGTCGTGGTGGTCCCGTTCTTGTCAGTCATGGTTTCTCCTCTCGTTGTTGCTTCTCAAAGTGTGTCCGTTGGCGTTGTTCCCTAGGCCGATATTTCCCACTCGGAGCCGGGTCCCACCACCCGCACCACCGCCTCCGGGGTGACGTAGCGCGGCGTCACGGTGCCCTGCTCCATGTCCAGGTAGAGGCCCAGGAAGGAGCAGGTGCCCGCCACCATGCGGCGGACCACCTGTAAGACCAGCGACGCCATCATCTGGTTGATGGTCGGGTCCTGGTCGGTGAGGTCGAGGGCCGCCGCGCAGTCCACGTCGGGCGGTCTGGTCGATACCGCCGTCAGCAGGTCGGGGCGCTGGAGCGTGGGCGCTGGGGCCAGGTGGCAGGTCTCGCCGGTGAAGGGCGGTTCCTCCAGGGTCACCGGCTCGGCGACGTTGCCGACCAAGACCTGTCCCCAGTTGGTGTCGTTGCCCGCGTCGATGAGCCACCGTCGCGGGTCTCCCGGCAGGCACTCCGCCATCGCCCGCCGGGCGGCGGCGTTGTCGGCGCAGCCGATGATGAGACTGTCGCCGTAGTTGGGAAGGCCGGGGTAGCAGTTTCCATTGGGGCGCGTGTCGCACTCCCGGAAGGGGTAGACGGAGTAGCCGACCGGCCTTCTGTAGGCTCGCGCCAGCCGGTCGGCCAACGCCTGGCTCTTGAACTTCCCCACGTCCTCCGCATAGAAATTCTGGCGCAGCAGGTTGTGGGGCTCCACCCGGTCGTGGTCGACCAGGACGATGTTGGCCTCCCGCCCCTGGAAGAGGCGGCAGAGGCCCTCGGCCACGAAGCCCCCGGTCCCGCCGCAGCCCACCACGGTGATCCAGGGGTCGTCCAGCAGGAACGCGTTGTCCAGGTAGTAGGGCATTTTTCATTCACCTCCTTGTTCTGTCAGGTTTGACCCAGCGTCCTCATCTATGAGCCGGACGCCGGGGTTAGCGCCGTCGAACACCTGGGGCCAGTCGAGCGGGGCGAAGTGGCCGTAGACGCCGACCCGGAGGCTCAGCTCCGGCCTGGGGGCGTCGAGCCTTCCCACGACGCCGTAGATGCGGAAGCCCTGCTCGTCCCGGTCGTCGGTAGACGAGAAGAAGGCGCGGGAGCCTCCGTGGGAGTGGAACTCGGCGACCACGCCCTTGGGAGGCAGGTAGGCGAGTCTCGTTCCGGTCCCGGCCTGCGGGGGCACCACCGGCCGGTAGGCGTCCCCGTCCCACCGCACGGCGAAGAACCGCTCGGTGTCCGGGGTGTCCTGGAACCAGCGCAGCCCCACCTCGAACAGGCTTGCCGGAATGGGGCCGTGGGTTAGCTCCACCTTCTCGGCCACGGGAGCGAGCCCCCGCACCTCGCAGGACGCCACCGGCACCCGCGCCGTGAGGTGTGCGCTCTCGGACTGGACGTAGACGCCGCCCGATCCCAGAACGTAGTCGTAGCCGATGCCGTGGGCTCCGGCCAGCCCTGTGGGGCGGTTGACCAGGTAGCCCACCGGCCCCGGCTTGGGGCTAGCCGTAGCGGTAGCCACGTCTTCCCTCGGAGACCGCCATCGCCTGGCCCACCGAACACTGGGGAACAAGGTCCTCCATCGGGTACTCGGTCTTTCCATCTAACTCCTCCCATAATGCGACCAGGTTTTCGGGGTGCTTCTTCGAGCGGTTCGTCGTGTCTCCGGTAAGGGAGAAGTAGGACTGGAAGAAGGACTCCGGTATCCGTCCAACCTCCTCGGGGAACCGGTGGCTTCCGGGGCAGACCCGCCCGTCGCCGAAGACGTTGAAGGCGGGGGCCCGGAAGAGGTGCTGCTCAGGGTCGTTTGGCCGCTCCGCTGCGGCGTAGACCCAGGGCGCGCGGCCCGGCGAGCAGACGAAGACCAGCCCCGGCATGGGCAGCCGGAGCCGGGCGGGTGGCTTGAACGCCTCCCGTTGCAGGGCCACGGACCAGACCTGCGGCGGCCGCCAGAGGGCCGCCACCTGCCCGGTCTCGCCCTGGTTCCACCAGAGGGTCTCCTGGGGCAGCAGCCCCGAGGAGAAGCCCAGGTGCTGGGTGAACACGTTGGCGATCTCGTCCGCCGAGACGGTCCTGACCCACGCGGTGTCGCCGTCGAAGCCCCGCAGCAGGATGGTCTCCCCGTAGACCTCAAGCTGGAGCTTCAGGTCGTCACGGGGCGCTTCCGCCGGCCCCGGCAGGGACCACTGGGTCGTGTCGGGTTCGTTGCTCATCGTCGTTGTCCTCCTTTCCCTTTTCTTGTTCCGGTATCCGCGCGAGGGTGAAGTCCAGCATCTCGGCGAAGCGGGCGGGGAGGTCATCCTCCAGCCAGTCGCCCAGCTTGCACACCGCGTCCATGAGGGCATTGGCCTTGCGCCACTCCTGGGTGCCCTCGGCGATGATGTCGTCATCCCAGGGGTCGCAAAACCCGTCGTAGGAGCCGTCCTCGTAGTTGTGGTCGAGAAACCAGTTGCCGGTCTCGGCGAGGACCCAGGAGCAGGCTTGCGCCACACCCTCGAACCTCGTGTCCTTCAGCGCCTCCGTGAGGTCTTCCAGGGATATGCCCGCCCTCGGGGACTCTTTGGAGGGTCTGTTGCGGGATGCGCTCGGCGGCGGACTCAAGCCAGGCCACCCGCAGCCCGTCGGGGCCGTCGTAGTAGACGTCGGGGGGCTTGACCAGCAGGGCCATCGCCGAGAGCCCCTCGCGGTAGCCGTTCCACATCTCGTGGAGGCCGTCGTAGCCGAAGCCCATCAGCTCGAAGGGGATTCCCCTCCGCAGCCAGGACCAGGGCGGTTCGTCATCGGAGTCCGTCCAGAACTCGATCATTGGCGCATAGAGGGGGAAGTGCCGCGCCCCGAAGAGGTTGGCGAAGCGCTCCACCCTACTGCGTACGTCGGGGGCCGAGAGCGCCGCCTCCGCCTCATTGGGAAAGAGGCGGCGCACCAGCCCCGCGAACCAGGCGTAGTCGTCGGCGTAGCCGACCAGCGTGACCAGCTCCCGCAGCGACGGCGGACGCCGCAGGAGCAGTGTTGCAAGGCCGCTCAGCGTCGGCGGAGCAGCTTGCACCGCATCGCCTCCAGAAGGCGTCCCGTGGACGCCGCGTAGTCCTGGGCCTGGGTGCAGGCCATCTCCACCTCAGCCTGCCGTGCGGCCGCGGCGTCCAGGTCGAAGGAGCCGTCGGGCCGTGTGAGCTCCGCCGTGAGCTCGATGATGCTGAGGCCCGCCGGCGGGGTCGCCGCCAGCAGGCCCGCGAAGGTCCGGTTGTCCATCGGATGCCCTCCTTACCGGATGAACGCGCCCTTGGTGCCCACCCGCCGCTGGAACTCGTAGATGGTGTCGTCGCCTCTGGTGGTCTCCTTGACCGAGGCGTTGGCGATCTCGCCGTAGAAGTCGCTGAGCGTTGCCTTCACCTGGTCGACGGTCATCTCGGGGTCGGGGTCCGGGAACTCGCGGTCGTCGTAGACGAACACTCTTGCCATGACTGATCTCCTTTGTGAGAGTTGCTTGTCTTCCTGCGTTGCCGTCTGCGGGTAGGCCGCCGCTCCGTTGGCGGCGGCCCCTACCCGTGAACTGCGGTCTAGCGTCCCGCGCCGACCGGCTCCTTCTCCCGTTCCTGCTCCATCGCCCACTCGAACATCGAGAGGCTTGCGGGCTGGGGCTTGCGGTTGCGCTTCGGCTTCACCGGCTCCTCGGCCATGAACTCCGCCCAGGAGAACAGCGACTGCTGCGCCTCCGGGGACTCGTCCTCGTGGTGGCCGTTGGTCCCGTTCCCGTTGACCGGGGCGGGCGTGTGCCCGTTGCCGTTGGCGTGGCGGCCGTTGGCCGGGACAAGCTCGACCGTCGGCCCGAACACGTCCTCGTGGTGGCCGTTGGCATTCCCGTTGCCGTTGACCGCAATGGTCTCCGGCTCCACTTCGACGACCTGCCAGCCGTCGTCCACCAGCAGCTCCTCGGCCTCGCTCTCGGCGTCCTTGGCCTTGGCGAAGACCTCCTCCATCGTCTCGGCCTCGTCGTCCTCCTCGTCGCCGCTGACGATCCTGCGGGCCAGGGCCATCATCATGTCGTCGCCGTCGTCCCCGTAGGCGGCCAGCCCGTCCTCCGGCAGCTCCCCCTCGACGGCCAGGGAGCTCTGCATCTTCTTCGCCACCAGCTTCAGCGCGTCGGCCTGGAGGGTGTTCCGGTAGCTCATGAACACCACCTTCACCGGGCGGGTCTGCCCGATGCGCCACGACCGCCGCGACGCCTGCCGGACGACGTAGACCGAGTAATCCGTCTCGTCCCAGCAAATCGTCGGGAAGTCGATGAGGTCCAGGCCGGTCTGCACCAGCCTGGGGTGGCAGATGAGGACGTCGATGCCCTCCTTGACCTTGTCGGCGACCCACTTCTCCCTGCGGTTCGGGGCCACCGCGTCGGCCTTCATCACCGCCACCTTGAACCCGTGCCGGGTGAGGATGTCGTCCATTCGCCCGGTGATGTCCCGCGTCCCCGTGTGGGTGACGTAGACCAGCACCCGCCTTCCCTCCAGCCGCTCGGCGGCCACCAGGTCGACGAGCGCCTTCTCCTTCGGGTAGAGCTTCTCCTCGGAAAGCGGCGGGACCGCCACGATGACGTCGCCCGTCCGGGGGTCGAAGACCGTCTCCCCCCTGGTGCAGCCGTCGGGGTAGGCCAGCAGCGTCTGCAGGTAGGTCGCCAGCAGCCTCTTGGAGCCGCTCTTGAGGGCGGCCGCCAGCTCCTTCTTCAGCTCCTCGAACACGGTGTTGTAGGCGCTGCGCTGGGAGTAGCCGGTGGCGTCCTCCTCCGAGTCCATCGACGACACGAGGATCTTCTCCTCGTAGTCCGGCAGGCCGGAGGCGACGTCCGCCAGGCGCAGGAACACCGTGTTCCCGATGATGTGGAACAGGGCGCTGGGAACGAGTCCCGGCCTCTCCCTGGTGACCTTGCGGTAGCTGCGGCGGCGGCTGTTGCGCCCGTCCTCCACCGCGTCGTCGTCGGGCTTGCCGACGGTGACCTCCTCGAAGCCGTACCGCTTGATCCAGCGCCCCTCGTCGGAGCGCCCGAACTCCGTCCTGATCTCCGGCGAGAACCGGTAGAGCAGGTGGAAGATGGTCGAGGAGTAGCCGCCGAGGAGCGTCCCGGTCAGGCTGAGGGACTTGCCGCACACGTCGGCGAGGATGCCGGCGGCGATGCCCTGGGCGCTCCCTCGCCCCTTGAACTCATGGACCTCATCTCCTATCAGCAGGTCGAAGAAGCCCTTCATCCTGTGCTTGATGTAGTCGGCCAACGGATAGCGGGCCGGGCCGGATCGGTCGGCCTGCCACAGCGGGGCGTCGCAGGCGGCGCAGGTGTGCTTGCGGCGGTTCAGGTCCGCGAAGGTCAGCGGCACGCCGTCCTTGTCCACGATCTGCGCCGTGCAGTCGGGGCAGCAGGGGACCCGGAAGGGCTCCCCCGTCTCCTCCTCCCGCAGGAGCCTTCCCTTGGAGACGGCCCACCGCTGTATCACGGCGGGCATCCAGCGGTAGGACAGCTTGGCCTTCTCACGGCTCATCACCGCGAAGAGGGGGCCGGAGCCGACGGAGAGGCGCAGCCGCTCCAGGTCGGTGATGGACTCGACGATGGCGGCGCGGACGCCGGGCACCGTCATCTCCACCTCCCGCTTCCACTTGGGCACCAGGTGGGGCGGGCAGATGATGAGGATGCGCTCGAATCCCGCCATGTGCGCCGCCGCCGCGCCTATGAAAGTCTTGCCGGTGCCCATCTCGCCCACTACCGTGGTGCCCCGGTGGGCCTTGAGGGAGAGGGCCGCGCCCCTGATGGCGTCGGCCTGCGCTCCCAGGGGCTTGCGCAGCAGCCTGGGGAGCGTGCCGCCGTTCTCCGAGGGCCGGTAGAGCGGCGGGTAGGACTCCACCACCCTCTTGGCGATGGCGTCCTTGAACGTGTCTATGAAACCTCCGAGGTTCATTTCAGTCGTCCTCCTATTCCGTGGTGGGCCGGAGGACGACGCCGGGAACCCCGCGCACGTCTGCCATCGATCAACGCCGCAGGGCGAGGATCGAGGAAGACGCACTCCGCCCCCAACTCTGGGGGGGTGGGTTTAGGCATAGCCCCCCAGTAGTTGTTTGGACAGTGTGTCGGCCCGCAGTCGGCGGGCTTCGTGAATGCGGCTCAGGGTGAGCCGTCTATGCGGCTTTCAGGGCCTCTCTGCGGGCGGTCTCGGCGGCCCTGTATTCGTCGTAGCAGCGCCCCTTCAGGTGGTACGCCTTCACCGGGGAGGCGAAGGCCCTGCCGTTCATGTCGATGTCCACCGAGGCGGTCTGCATGGCCGGTTCGCCGGGTGCGATGGGCTGCCCGCACCGGCAGCAGGGCTCGAGGGTCATGGTCGTCTGCATCTTCCTTGTCTCTCCTTCCTTATGTGGAGGTTGTCGGCAATCGTTCCGATGGAGCGAAGCCCCGCAGTCCAGAGGGACCAACGGGGCCTCGTGAGTGCGGCTCAGCGAGAGCCGTCTAGGCGGCGATGTCCTCGATCTGTCCGTCGTCGAGGTCCAGGGCGACGACGGTCGTGTTGAGCTTCTCGCGGTGGACCTCCTTCTCCGGGGCGTCCTCCACCAGCACCATATCCTTCGAGGTGCGGCCCTTGACCAGGATGCGCCTGTCGTCGGCTTCGAGGACCAGGTTGTTGAGGAAGCCCGCCGCCACCAGCATCGCCATGTGGCCCCGTCTGAGGGGCATGAGCGGCCGGGTGCGGCTGTCGCTCGCGGGCCACAGGGTGTCGGTGATCTCCGTGCTGGCCCACAGCCCCGACCGCCGCGCCTCAGCCGCCGCAGCGACGGGATCGACCGTCCGGGTGGTGAAGAGGATTTCGCCGACTGGCGTCGTCGATGGGGTGAACTCCGTGTAGGCGTGGGAGCGCAGGGGCTCCGGCTCACCCACCGCCCACTCCAGCACCATGCTCTCGGCTGTGGCATCGGGAACGGGGTCGGTCTTCCGAAAGCCGAACAGCACCACCTGGTCGAAGACCTGGCGCTCCGGGTCGGGAAAGGCCCAGCACTGCATCCGCGCGTAGTGGGTGGACAGATACCGGGCCGAGACCGCGAGGCGCTGGCGGGGAACGATGAAGACCAGCAGGCCGTCGTCGGCCAGGTAGCGCGTGCAGTGCGTCAGGAAGGCGTGCTCAGTCCGCTTGTCCTCCGAGTCGTAGTCGTAGGGCGGGTTCAAAAACAGCAGGCCGAAGGCTCCGTTCGCTATGGACGTTGCGAACAGGTCTGCGGCCAGTACGTGGTCGAGGCGCGCCTCAGCCTCCTCCGCCCTGTCCCGGTGCAGCTCGATGCCGAAGGTCTCCATGGACAGGGCGTTGGGCCGGCTGAGGCCCTCCACCAGCCTCTCCAGCGCGTCCCCGGCCCCGCAGCAGGGGTCGAGGATGCGCAGGGACTCCCGCTCCCGGTAGTAGTAGCCGGAGGGGGTGTGAATCAGGTCGGCGATCAGGTCCACCACCCGCTCGGGAGTCGGGTAGTAGCCCCCCTTTGCCTGTGCAGCTAGTCTCATGTCGTGTCTCCTTTCTTGCTTACTCTTCCGTCGCCTGGCGCCGCACCCAGACGGACTGGGCCTTGCGCTCGCGCGTCTCGACGTCCCACTCGTAGGTGCGGCCGTCGAAGGTGTCTCGCAGGGCGTCGTGAACGACGGCCGCCACGTGCTTCGTCGTGCCGACGATGCAGTCGCCGTAGCGCCGGTGGGCCTCCGTGAACGTCGGGCGCGCTCCCGCCGGGAGGCGGACCTTCCGGAAGCCGTAGGCTTCGAGAACGCGGTCTTGGACGCGCCGGGCGGCGATCTGGCCCTTGCGGCGGGGCACTTTGCGGTTGCGCTCCCGTGTGGCGTAGGCGTTGCCGCTGGCGGCGTAGCCGTTGCTCTTCATGTGCTCGGCCATCGTCGCGTAGACGGCGCGGTAGTCCTCGCCGGTGCAGATGGCGATGGCGCGGACGACGCAGTCGCCGGTCCTGCCCCGGTAGCCGGCGTCTTCCCGGCCGCCGTCGTCGTAGCGGTAGTCGATCATGACGTCGCGCCTCCCGCCGCCGCGAGGTCCTCCCTGGGCAGCGTGAGCCTGCCCGACGCCACCGCGTCGGAGAGGTCCTCCCTGAGCTTCTGGGCCTTGGGAGAGCACCGGTAGGCGGAAACGCCCACGGACTGGAGAGGGACTATCTCCTCCTCGGCGAGTCCCCGCTCCCAGAGCCAACCGGCCCAGGAGCCGTGCAGGGGAAGCGGGCTGCGCTTGTCGAGGAACCGGTGATGGAGCGCGGGAGCTTCCTCCTCCGACTGCGCCAAGAGGAGGAAGGAGTCCTTCTCGTAGCCGAACTCCGCCGTCTTGGTATACACGAGGGCGTGCCAGCCGCCGGTCACCGGCAGGCGGGCGATCTTCGTCGTCCACGTTCCGATGGTCTCGTACGGGATGATGCACCGCTCGTATCCGCCGTGCAGCGCCATCCCGTCGGCGCCCCGTATCAGGTGGGCGACGTCCGGGGGCTGCTTGAGCAGCGAGGCCCAGATCGCCTTCAGCGCCGTCTGGGAGCCGACCATCGAGACGAACCAGAGGCCGTCCGTCCGGTCGTCGCGGGCGAAGGCGTCGGCGGTGGCGTTGAAGCCGCCTGCGCTTATCGTGAACAGGTCTTCGGGGTCTATGGCGTGAGTCTGCAACATGGGCAGTCTCCTTTCGTTCCTTGGTATGGGTGATGCAAGCGCGGGATGGTGTCTCCCGCGTGAAGCCCCGGTAGGGGTCGATGAGGTTTCCTTGCGCTAGGGCGTGTCTCCCTGAGGCCGGTCGTCCAGGAGCTCGCAGTCGTTCACGTGGTAGGCGACCCCGCGAAAGCGGGACTCCGCCAACGCCTGCCTGGCCTCCTCGAGCGTGTCGCCCTCCAGGGCCCACACGGTGGCCCAGGTCTCCCGGCACGTGATCAGGTGGGCCTCCATGCCTTCCGGAGGGCCGCTGTAGCCGGTGCAGGCGAACGGGTCCGGGTCCCTGTCGACCAGGGCGACGAACCCGCCTTGCATTACGAACCCGGCCCCCGTGACCTTCCACCTGATGGGCGCGTTCTGAATGTCTCTGTCCGTTCTTCGCTCTGTCATGGCGTCCTCTTTCATCTCTTAGCTTTCCTTGCTTCCTGATATGCGGGAACAGGCTCTAGCCGGACATCAGGCCCCGGTCCTTGAGGCTGACGTGCCCCTTACCGCCGATCACGATGTGGTCGAGCAGGTCGATGTCCAGCAGCTCCGCAGCCTGCCTCAGCTTCCGCGTGATCATCACGTCGTCCGGGCTGGGATTGGGGTCTCGGCTGGGGTGGTTATGAGCGATGATGACGCTGGGCACGGCCTCGATGACGGCGGGTCGGAACACCTCCGCCGTGCGGACAATTGCGGAGCTGATGTTCCCCTGGTAGATGACACGCTGGCCGACCACCTGGCTTTTGGTGTCGATGAGCAGCACACGAAGCTGCTCCTGTGCGAGTTGGGACATCTCCGGCCCCAGCAGGCGCTGAACGTCCTGGGGAGAGTTGATGGAGGGCGGATCCTCCGGGCCTTCCGGCTTGGTGGCGACCTCGTAGCGTGCCGCCAGCTCTCCCAGCAGGCCCAGGTTGCTCCGCAGCGCCTCCAGCAGCGCGGCGTCCTTGGTGGGGGTCTTCTTCCTGGTCATGTCGGCCTCCTTCGTTGTCGGTTAGAGCACGAAAGCGGGGCCGCCCCTGTAGGTTGGGAGCGGCCCCGTGGTGTTGCGCCCGTCAGCGCGGGCGTCGCTATGCGGTTGTGGGTCTCGCGGGCGACCTGAAGAATCGCTCAGCCCCTGTCGGCCGAGTCCAACGCCTCCTTCATCAATGCCCACGTCTTGGGCGCTGAGCCTCTTGGCGGCAGGCTCTCGCCGATTTCGGAGCGCAATGTCTCCGACAGGCGGTCCCAGACCTTCAGCAGAGCGGCCCACTTCGGACACCGCTTCGCCAGGACCAGGAGTCCGTTCTCACGGGTTTCGGGCGCCTCCTCCAGGAGCAGCAGGCACCGGCGCAGGTCACCGGGGTCGTGAGGCCACGACGCATCGTGTCCGATGGGATGCACGCCGAGGGCTGTCAGGGCTATGGCCTTGGACGAAATGCCGCGCTCCCCCAAGGCCAACCACATGGTTATGCTCATTGTCGTCACCTATCTTTGGTACTGGTTGAAAAACGAGGGCAGGGCCGCCCCGGTAGTGGGGAAGCGGCCCCGTGGGTGTTGCGCCTTCGGGAAGGCGTCGCTGTGCGGCTATAGGGCGCGGGCTACTCGAAAGGCGAGGCGTCAGGGGCCTGCCCGGAGCCGCCGTTGCCGTTGGAGGAGTCGAGGAACACGACCTCGGAGGCGTGGACCTCGGTGCGGTGGCGGCGCTGCCCGTCGTCGCCTTCCCAGGAGTTCTGGACCAGGCGGCCCGCGATATAGATGCGCTGGCCCGTCCCGACGTACTGGTTCACGGCCTCCGCAGTGGCGCCCCAGACCACGATGTTGTGCCAATCGGTCTCGTTCTCAGCGTCCTTGCGGTAGCGGTCCGTCGCCAACCGCAGCTTGGTGACGGCGGTGCCGCCGGGGGTGTACTGCATCTCCGGGTCGACTCCGACCCTGCCCAAGAGCTCTACCTTGTTGATCGTCCTTGACATTGCGATTCTCCTTGTGTGTGAAGTAGCGCGGTTTTGCCGCGCCCGTTTGAATGAGAGCGGGACCGACTCCCCGATAGAGGGAAGGCGGCCCCGTCCGGCGCTCCCGTAGGGGAAGCGTCTAGCTGACCCGCACGTACTCCGACTCGCCCTCGGTCACCAGGTCGGCCCGGACCTCCGGGTCGAGCAGCTCGTTGAGCTTTCTGTAGTTCACGGAGTAACGCTTCGTCTGCACGAGGCTGACCTTGCGCCCGGCGACGGTCGCCTTCGTGTCACCCTGGCGGCGCATCCACGCCTTCAGGGTGTCCAGCGCCCCGCGTTTGGCCTTCTCCGGCTCCTTGAGGGATTCCTGGGCCTCCGAATAGGCCGCCACCGCGTCCCGTGCCTCCTGATCGCTCACATCCCTTTCTTCGGTCTCAGGCTCATCGCCGACCTCAGCCGCACCCGGCAGACAGACAGCCAGGAAAGGGCAGCTTCGGCACTGCCAGCTGGCTGCGGAGAAGTCGCGGTCGGGCAGCGCGTCGGGGTCAGGCCCGCTTTGGACGTGGTGCGCCGCCAGCTCGCCGAGCCATGCGCAGGCGTCCTGCAAGGCCCACTCCAGCCGCTTGGCCGGTATCCGCTCCCAGTCCCAGGTGCGAGCCCCCGTGTCCATCGTTGCGATCACGACGTCCCGCAGGTCTCCGAACTCGCCGAGCGAGTAGAAGGCGGCCTGGGCCACCGACGCCGGGTGGCTGCGCTCCGCTCCCAGCGTCTGCCATCGGCGGAACGCCTCCGGTCCCCGCGTCTTGATCTCGACGACCATCGGATCGCCCAATGCGGGAGACTGAGGCTCGTCGTCGAAGAGGAACAGTTGCGGCGCGTCGGCTTCGCCCTGTTCGAGAGGCATCCGCACCGTGCCATCCGGGTGGCCCGTGACCAGAAGGTTCGGGCCGATGCGCACCGCCACCTGCTTCGGGTCCTGGGGATCGGGGGCGTCGATATTCCAGCCCGCCCGCTCCATCGCCCGCACCACCACCGGCTCCAGGGCGTTGCCCGCCTCCATCGCCGTCAGCGAGTCCCCGCTGGGGGGATTCGTGGGTTCGTAGCCGGTTGCGGCGTACCAGAGGGCGCGGCGGCAGCCCAGGGCTGACGATGCCCGCACCTCGATGTTGCCGTCGGCGTCGAACCGCGCAGCAGGGCGGGAGAAGACCTCCGCCCTGTCGATAGTCTCTGTCGTCATGTCGTCACCTCCTGAGTCCTGTAAATGGGAAGCGGGGCCGCCCGTGAAGGAGACAGCCCCGCCACGATGCCGTTGTGTGCGCCGCTCATGCGGCCGCCTTAATGTCCTGCTCTTGCGCCGTCTCCCGCTCCTCCTTGGCCTTCAGGTGCGCCTTGAGGATGTGGGCGATGCCGTCTCCGAGGCCGTGGATGGGCACGCTTCTGCCGTCGCCCATCTGGTTCCAGAATGGCTGCATCTCCTGGATGCCCTGCATCTGGTCAATCACCTCTTCGACCGGGGTTCCCCTCCGCAGATGCAGGGAGATCAACCGGCACGCAAGCTCCGTAACGCCATGCTGGAACGAGCCGCCCTTTCCCAGGTAGCCGAAGACCTCGAAGGGGTCGCCCTCCTCGTCCACGGACACCGTGACGAACAGGCTCCCGAACTCCGTCTGGAGCTTGGTGGTGGTGCTGGGCAGGCTGCGGGGCCTGGGCCTCGTCGTCGCGATCATGGCCGTCCCCCTTCAGCCCGGCAGAGCGGGCGCGCCCCGGTGCACTCGACGGCCTCCATCCTCCCGTAGGCCCGCACCATCTCGGGGTCGCCCACGAACGACTCGGCCTCGATGCAGGTGTCGAACCGCTCAAACGGGTCCGTCCCGAAGCCGCCCCAGTAGGCGACGGCGTGGTGGTGGATTCCCGGCGGGCAGTCGCGGAGGTAGGGCAGCGCCGGAGCGTACCGGTCGAAGTAGCCCGCCACCTTCAGGGCCATCTCCCTCTCGCATTCGTCGCCGAGGCCCAGGAGCGTCCTGACGATGGGCTCCTCGCAGTCCTCCTCTGCGAAGGTCTGCGTGTACATGGCGTCCCGCAATTCGGCGGGAAGAGAGTCCCACCGCTCCGAGCTGAGCTTCAGCCCGCCGTGGCTCGGCGTCGAGACCCGCCAGACGCCCTCGGCAAGCTCCTTGACGTCCCGCGTCCAGCCCCAGGGTGTGTAGGTAACGTTCGTCGTCATTTCAGACCTCCTTGTCATCCTGTAATGAAGGAGCAGGGCTGCCCCCATCGGAGACAACCCCGCTCGATTCCGAACCCTCGCTTGGACCGGCGGACTAGGCGGCCCCGTATCACGTACGGGGCAGGCTCTGGGCCTGCTGCATCTGCCGGAGCTTGTTGGCGGCGGCCTCGACCAGCGGACCGAGCTCGGCGGCCGTCAGGTCGTCGATGCTCTTGCCCGTCTGGTTGACGACGGCAGTCCGCACACCGTCATCGTCGAAACCCTGCTCGGCGGCGATCTCGAAGATCCGCCTGCGCAGCATCTCCTCCTGGGACTCGTTGCGCCTGTCCCCCGATCCGGTCGAGGGCGGGCTCTGAGCCTGCCGGACGGGGCTCTTGCCGTTGGACTGGTTCCGGCCGGGGTTGCCGTTGGCAGGGGCGGGAACGCGCTGCGGCTGCGGCTGGTTGCCGGCCTGCGTCTGGTCGCCGTAGAACGCGTTGCCGAATTGGACTCCGAAGCCCCTGAATGCCCGCTTCAGGCCATCGGTCACTGCGCCCTTCATGGCGGTGTCGTGGCCGTCGAAGTTGTTCTCGGCCACCGGGTGGACGCCGAGGTCGGTGCGGGGCAGAGCGCCCGCGACGGTGACCCGGACCGGGGCGCTATAGCCCTGGTCGACCTTCACCTCGCCGGTCTGGGGGTCGACGGTCTCGACCTGGCGCAGCGTGACGTTCTCGACCAACTCGTAGCCCCACCCTCCGTATCCGAAGATGCGGTTGGCCTGGTCGATGACGGCGTGGCCTTCGAGGTAGTCGTAGTACTTGCCGCCGCGTCCCTGGCGCCGGGAGACGATGGCGGGGTCGAGGGGCTGGCCGAGCGCCTGGCTGACGGCGGGCGAGAGCCCGTCCCAGAGCAGCTCGTGCTCGCTGACGATTGCGGCGTCGGGCTTGTGCCCGTTGCCGTTCCTGGCGACGACTGCGGTGTCCTTGTGGACGCCGCTCGCGCTCCCGTTTCCGTTGTTGCTTCCGTTCTTGTTGAACATCTCTATCTCCTTGCTTGTGCCTTGTTCCTGTAGCGAATGGCCGATGGGCGGGTTCCCTCTATGGGAAGCCGTGTGCGGGCGAAGCCCGTCGCGAATTGGGCATAGGACCTCCCCCGATCGGAGTCGGGGCAGGCTCTGGGTGGGTAAGAGTGGGGAGTCGGGAAAAGCGGGCCGGGGAAGCCCGCTGGGGAGCGGCGGGGAGCCGCTAGCGGGCGGAGCGGGCCGCCAGCACCATCAGGCGCAGGAAGGCGGCGCGCCCGTGGGGAAGAGCCGCAAGCTCGCCCACGTCGCCGATGCCGGGGGGAAGGGTGACGGCGGCGGCCCTGCGTCCGAGCAGAGTCTGAAGCCGCTCCGTCGCCTCATGGCCCGCGTCGTCGCCGTCGAAGGTGAGGAAGACGCGGGAGCAGCCCCGGAGGGCGTCGGCGACCCGCTCAACGCCCTGGGTGCCCAGGGCGGCGACCGCCGGATGGCCCCATCCGGTAAGGGCGAGCCAGTCGAACAGCCCCTCGGCCACGACCGCCCAATCAGGGGCGGGGCCGAGACGGCGGAGACCCAGCACCGGCTTGGGGCCGGGAAGGGCCTGGAAGCGGGGAGTCCGGTCGGGATCGACCGCCCGGCCAACGAGCCAGCGGACGAGGCCGCCTGCCTGCCCCGTACTCGATACGGGGTCGGGGACGACGACCATGCCGGCGAACCGCTCCGCTCCCCGCTCCATGAACAGCCCGGAGTCCCTGATTCGCTTCTCGGAGAAGCCGAGGGACTCCAGGGCCTGCCGCAGCCCGCCGCCCGGCGCATAGCCGAGACAGAGGCGGGCTGCGGCGACCGGGCCGACGCCCCGCGAGGCCAGGTACTCCCGCGCTTCTGAGGAACGCCGGAGCTTGCCGGCGTAGAAGCGCGCCGCCGCCGTCAGCAGGGTGGGGTCGCGTGGAGGTAGCGCGGCGGACGCAGGACGCCGCGTTCGGGCTGGACGAATGGCGGCCCTGGGCGCAAGCCCTGGGCTGCCGTCCAGCCGCGCGATGGCATCAGGCAGCGACAGCCCCTCGGCCTGCTGGATGAAGTCCAGCACGTCGCCGCCCAGTCCGCAGCCGAAGCAGTAGAACCGCTCCGAATCTGCGTACACCGTGAATGAGCCCTCGGCCTCGTCGTGGAAGGGGCAGACGCCCTGGCGGACCCTGCCCCTTCCCCTGAGCCGCACCCCGGCGGCCTCCACCGTGTCACCCAACGGGTGCCGGGCCTTCAGCGCGGGGATGTCCACGTTGGCCGTGACCATCACGCACCTCCGGCCAAGGGCCGCAGGCCCCGGAGGCTGCGCCGCGACACCGCCTTGCCCGGCTTCCAGCGCATCCCCAGGACCGCCACCACCTCCAGCGTCCCTCCGGCGTCCTGGGGGACCAGCGCGGCGGCCCGACCCGTGCCCTGGCTGTAGACCAAGGCGTCCCGGTCTCCGAACCTGCGCTTCACCAGCTGCGTCCACTCGGAGAAGGCCCACCGGGCCTCCCGCGGCGCCGCCTTAGCCGCGTCCACGCCGGCGAGGGCCGCCAGCGCGGTGTCGACGTCCCCGGCCTGCCGGAGCCGCCTCGCCTCGTGGATCGAGCGCACCGCGCTCGGCTCCGCCAGCGTCTCCGGCTCGTCCGTGAGTCCCATTGCAGCGAAGAGCTGGTCGACCAGCTCTTCGAGGCTGCGCCGGGGCCTGTCCACCGAGTCCATCGTCCGATTGCCTGCTACTACCGTTGCCGTCGTCATCGTGCACCTCCTTAGTGCCTGTGTTTTGTTGCCTTGTCTTGCCTTCGATCTGCGCCCGCTTGCGGGCAAAGAAGAAGGGCCGCCCCCGGATGGGGACGACCCTTGCGCTTGGGATGGATTGTGAGGGAGCCCGAGGCCCCCGTTGTCAGCGTCGCCTTACAGGACGCCGGGGCATGAACCGCCGAAGCAGCAGCGCCCCGATGCCCAGCCCGACGAGGTTCAGGAAGAAGAGCTCCACGTCGAGGGTCAGCAGCGGCGCCCCGATGACCAGGGCGACCACCGCAGGCACGAGGACCCGCCTCTGCTTCCACCATGGCCGCTTCTCAGGGGCCTTGACCGCCGCGTCGGAGACCGGCTCGTAGGCCGTCCAGATGGGCAGCCCGACGAGCGCCTCAAGCTCGGTTATCACCACGCCGGCCGAGCAGCCCCCGGTGTGGCAGCGGGTCTCGATGCCGTTGCCATCAGGCCGCTGCCGGAACGCCAGCCCGTCCGACTTGCCGCCGTGACAGACCGCCGTCGTGGTCCAGAACCAGCCCCGCTCGAAGCTGACCCGGTGCGGCAGCAGGTCTGCGATCCGCGCCGCGCTTGGCCCAACGTACTGCTCCGTCATGTTCGTACCTCCTTCTCTTGCTTGTGACGGCTCTTATCCAATTCCGATGCTCGTCGAACCGAGATGCGGTAGCCCAGCCGGTGTGTAGACTGGGCGCGCCTTCCGTGAGCGCGAATGTCCCAGTGGAATGGCGTGTCAGGCTCGAAGCCCAGCAGACGCCGGACGATTGGCAGGACCACGTCGATGTCCAGGCCGTGGTTGACCCACAGCATGGCGCGTTGGCGGCTTGGAAGCGTGTAGCTTACGCCTCGAGCCACGACCGTCTCCTGCCCCGCGTATGCGTCGACCACGATCTCATCTCCCTCAGATGTGGTGACTAGATGCAGCTCATGACGGCTCCCCTCTGACCTTGCCGGAAAAAATCCCATGTTCCTTACCTCCTTCTTGAATCTCGTGCCGTGCCGAAGACGCAGCTCGCCCAGGGTGGATACCGTCCAGGTTGAAGGGAAAGCTGCGAGACGTGAAGCGGCCAGCCTGCTTCTCAGTCGCAGACCGGCGCGTGTCGAAGCTGCGGCCCGGCTGCGTGTCAGCCATGCCGCAGGCATGAGAAACCGGTCGAAGCGCAAGACGCACTCCGACCAGCTTGCTTGGGACGAGGCGCAGGGAGCGCTCCGTTCCCGGTGTCCAGCGGATGAGGCGATCAACCCCAGCCACCGAACGAACGCCCAGCGGATGAGGCGATCAACCCCAGCTCGCCGGACCGGTGTCCTGCGGGTGAAGGACCAACGTCAAACTTCACCCGATGGACGTGGACCGAGGACGAAGGACCAGTGTCAAACTCCGTCGATTCGGCCCGCGCTGGTTGCGAAGGACCAACGTCAAACTCCGCAGTGGCCAGCATTCCCTCGTGGGCGACTCTGAGGTCAACCCGTGCAACAGGGATCACGCACCCAGGTTTCTATGGTCGGAAACCTTGGAGAAAGCCAAACAGTGCGTTCATTATTACCCCACCCGAAACCGGCTGGGTATGCCCTGCAGGGTATGTCCCCCAAACACCGCCCAAATCGTTCGATTTAGGTCATGTTTAGTTCATATTTGGTTCCACAAAAGTTCACATCGAGCGTCCGGCAACCCGCCGCACATTCGCCCCGGTCACTTCCACCACCGGCCGAACGAAACGAAGCGCCCGACCTTGCGCAGAAGCTCCCACTTTCTCAGCGCTCTCCGCGTGTCGAAGAGCGCCGTCCTGCGCCAGCTGACCTGTCCGCTCCGGTCGAGGCCCCGCAGCGGCTGCTTCTCCGGAGGGAGCGTCATCCCGTGCTCTTCAAGCAGGGCCAGCTCCGCGACCAGCAGACTCTCCTGGGCCGTCAGCCAGTCGAAGCCCCCGCCCTCGTTGGGGTGCGAGTCCTTCAGCTCCCGCCACTCGACGATGAGCGGCCACGCATCGCCGAATATCTCCTCGTCGTCGTCGGCCGGCTCCCGGGTCGCAAGGTCGGGGTACTCCCGCCGCATGGACGGCTTCGTGGGAGGTTTCCTGTCCCGGCCTGATGAACCGGCTTCGGCCTCGGCTGAACCATCATGGGATGGACCGGCGCCGGCCTGACCGGCCCCGGTCCCCTGGGAGCCGTCCCGCCGCAGGGCCGCCACCTCGCCCTCGATGCCGGAGAGACGCCTGCGCACCTCCTTGCCCAGCTCCTCGTGGCCCTCCTCAACCGCCTGCAACCGCCCTTCGATCTCCTCGTTGCGCCTGCGCTGCCGCTCCGCCGCCGAGCCGACGCCCTCCTGCAACGCACGCTCCAACGCCTGGCGCACCCGCCGGGTCAGCTGCCCGGTCTTGGCGCTGTCCGTCACCGTCTGCGGGTCAATCTCCAGCACCCGCGCCGCACCCTTGTACCCCTTGTCCCGCACCAGCTCTTGCAGCAGCGCCATGAGCCGCATGTGGTAGACGTTCTCCACGTCCTTGCTGCTTTCGATGCCGTGTTCGGTAGTTTTCATCGAATTTTCTCCTTCTCAAGAATTGCCCTCAGCTTTGGACCGGTTTCGACCAGCGTCTCCGACCGGCGTCATGCACCCCCACATCCACCGCAGATTACCCCCGGTTTTCCAACCAACCCGCTGCATTACTGTCGTGTTTACACCCCCACATCCAGCGAGTTTCAGCGCCGGGAACCGGAACCCGGCCTTTCAACAAAGTGTTCACTGTTTACCTCCTGTAGGGGGGTGATTTACCCCTGTTTCAGCTTGCCCACGACCCGACTGACGACTTCCCGACGAAAGTCACTTTCCTGTACACCCCCATTACTGCATGTCCGAGGCCGAAATCCTAGCGCCCTGAAAGGCACATCATTTGATAAGACTTTCAGGTAGTTTCCACCCGTAATTCGCTTCTTCACACTCTCTGTCGAGCGACGCAATCAAATGCATCGCAGCAAAACGCAGAGAGGTGAACATCTTGGCGCTGAAATCGAAACTCCGGTCTTTCAGGCGGTTTATTCCCCTGGCATCCGCCCTGCTCCTGGCGGCGCTCCTGGCAATCCCCGCGAGCAACATCGCCCTGGCCCAGACGCCGCCCGACGAGCTGACCCTCGTCAACGCCGACCGGGACTTCGTGGAGCGCAAGAAGGGCGGCGAGTTCGTCGCCCGGCCCCTCTTCGACCGGGAGATCGCAAACCTCTACTACGCGGTGAGGGACGCCGACACCGGCGACTGGATAAGCGCGATGTACCGGGTGAAGGGCGGCGAGAAGAAGAGGGGCGACGGCTGGGAGTACTCGTGGGAATACCCCGACGCCAACGACCACCCCGAGCTCGACCGCGACCGGGCCTACCTGCTGGTGATGCTGGCCGTCGCGGAGGACGGCAAGAGAGGCGACTTCTACGCCGTCGTCCCCATCCACGAGCCGGGACGCATCTGGGACAAGATTCTGTCCGCCCTCAACCCCGGACGCTGGGCGAGGGCCTTCGCCGGCTGGGTGATCGAGGGCACCCACGGGACGCTCTGCGGCGTCGTTGAGCGGGCGTCCGGCGAGGACGCCGACAACTGCGGGGGCGGGTAGCCGATGAGCGACATCCTAACCGGCACCCCTGCGGACCTCACCTACGCCCACGAGCTGGTGCGCCAGGCGTGGATGGTCGTCTGGGCCATCACGTCCGGCGCCCTGGTCGTGATCCTCGGCTGGATGGGTCTCAGCCTCATCGTGTCCGAGCACCTTGGACGCCAGCAGGCGGGGTGGCGGGAGATGGTCCCCCGGCTGGTGCTCGGACTCGTCGCCGCCGCGTCGTCCCTCTGGTGGTGCGCCCTCGTCCTGGACGTGGCCGACGCCGTGTCGGGATTCATAGCCGTCTCCCTCAACGTCACCCCCGGAGACCTGCTCAGGGCTCCCCTCGACACCTTCCTCAAAGCCGTCCAAGCCGGGAGCGTGGGCATGGCGCAGCTCCTGGCCCTGCTCTACCTGGTCTACGGCTTCTTCGTGCTCTACGTGATCGTCCAGATGGTGCTGCGCCTGGCCCTCATAGACATCCTGCTCGCCCTGGCCCCGATTGCGCTGGGGTTGTGGATATTGCCCCACACGGCGGGATGGGGACGTCACTGGCTCAAGCTCTTCATGACGACGGTGTTCCAGCAGGCCGTGCAGCTCATCGCCCTGGCCCTGGGAATCGGCTTCCTCAACGAGTTCGCGTCGGTCGCCGCCTTCGAGCCGGTGCAGGACCTGATCTGGAAGCTCCTCATGTCCCTGGCCTTCGTCTACATGGCGACCCGGGTGCCCTCGATGCTGGGCAACGCCGGGACCTTCGACTCCTGGCTCTCGATGCTCTACTTCGGCATGAACCTGCCCTCGTCGATGGTGCGCTCTGCGAAGACCATCGGGCTGATGAGCGGGGCCGCAGGCGGGCCGGGAGGCATGGCCGTGGGAGCGATTGCTGCCGGCGCGGGCCTCTCGGCGGCGGGCAGCGGCCTCAGCTCCGCGGCCTCGATGGCGACCCCGTCGGCAGGCGGAGACGGAGGCGGCGAGCCCCGGAGCAGCGGTGAGTAGCCCGACCGAGACAACGAAATCACAAAGGCGCGGACGAGACCCGCGCCGACCAATACCACGACGGAGGAGTCGCGATGTGCAGGTAACGGAGCTTACGAACCCCGACCGGTAGAGACGAGCGGAAGGCTCGACAAGCAAAGAGGAGTGAAACGAATGGAACAGCTGACACAGACCATATCGAACCTGGTGGGCATCCTGCTGGGCGTCGTGGGCGCCATCGGCGTCGGCTTCTTCATCTACGGCGCTTACCTATACCTGACGGCATCGGGAGCGCCCCACCAGATGGAGCGCGGCAAGAGCGCAATGATGACCGCCCTGGCGGGCATCGTCCTGGCCCTGGTCGCCTACGGCGTCGTTGAGCTGGTGATGAACGCCGTCGTGGACCCCGGCATCGAAATCGACGACGTGCTGCCAGAGCCGCAAGCGCCGGACGCCGGCGACGGCGACGGCGGCGGCGACAGCGGATAGGCCGACGTGAGGAGGGAGGAACAGACCATGAGAGAACACGAGGTCCCCACTCACGTCCAGGCCGAGGACCGGGTGCTGCTGGGGTTCACCTTCCCGCAGATCGTGGCGGTGACGGCGGTGTGCGCCATCTCCTACGGCGCATACCGCTACGCCCCCGTCGGCCCCTCCGAGGTGCGCATGGCGATAGCCGTCGTCTTCGGACTCGTTGGCATCGTCATGGTCGTGGGGAAGATCGGCGGGAGGCGGCTGCCCCTGGTGGCCGCCGACCTGCTGAAGTACCGGCTGGGGGCGCGGCTCTACGCCGGGCCGGTGTCCCAGCTGGTGAGGAGTGAGCCGCCCGCGCCGGCGCAGCCGGTCAGGAGCGGCCCCGGCCCGCTGAGCCTGATGGCGAAACGAGCCGGACGCGGCCTGGCAAGGCTGCGCAAGAACAGGAAGACCCGCAAGAACAAGGAGCGCCGCAACGGGCGCATGCGCTGGTTCGGCAAGCGCAGGGGGAAGGACGGAGGGAGGGGCCAGCGTCACGACCACAGGGCCGAGACCCTTCAGAGCAGACGAAGGAAGCCCCGCATGGGCTGGATTCCGGTGGTGGCCCTGGCCGTCCTGATGGCGGCCGCGACGGTGCCCCAGGCGGCGCTGGCCGACGACCACGAGCCCTGGCGGGACGAGATCGACTTCGAGGTCACCGAGCCGGTGGAGGGACGACGGATATTCGTCGAAGCGCTCACCGTCTCCAGCGACCGGGCCGCCGTAACCCTGAGAGCAGCCACCAACATCGACCTGCGCGTGAGGGCATACGGCGGCCCGGAGGGGAGCTGGCTCCGCTTCTGGGGGTCGGCGTCCCTGGCCGAGGGGGAGAGCATCGACTACTCCCTCCCCCTCCACGGCCCGGCGCCGTCCTTCACCGTCTCGTGGGAGGACACCCTCGGCCAGGCCGGGGCCTTCACCGTCGAGCACGAGAACATCCCGTACCCGCTTCCCGAAATCGACGGGGAGCTCTGCAAACTGAGAATCACTTCCCTGGGCTGGACGCCGGGGGCGGTCACGGGCGTCGTCGAGTCGGAGTGCGCTGCCGTCATAGAGGAGCCGGTAGAGCTTCAGACGGTGGCCGGGCACCAGAGCATCAGCCAGACGGCGCTCATGGACGCCCAGGTCACGGCGGTCACGGGGACGGTCGCCGCAGCCACGGGAGCGTCGCATACCAGCGTCCCGTTCATCCCCGGCGGCGAGACGCGGTTCACGCTGCCCATTGGTCAAGGCGAGGCGGTCCACACCGTGAGCGTGGACGTGAGCCTCGAGGCGTCGCTGAACATCCCCATCCCCCCGCTGACCGTCCTCACCCACCACCCGGAGCGGGTGGAGCAGGTCACCAGGACCGTGCACCTCCATCGCCCGGGGGACAGCGACTACGACAGCCAGACGGTGACGCTCACCCGCGATGACGGCTCCACGGAGTCCGCCACCGCGACGGCCTACGCCTACGTCCCCAGCGCCACCATCGCCAGGCAGGTGACGGTGGATGTCCTGCACAAGGAGCACGTCAAGGCCGAGACGGTCGAACGGTCGCCCATCACCGGGACCAGGGCCGAAACGCTGGCCCTTGCGTCCGGCGTCGGGGCAGACGACCCCTTCGAGGTCCTGGTCCTGCCGGACCCCGAGCTCGAAGACCCGCCCGCCGAGCAGACGCCTGCAGACGGCGGCCTGAGCGAATGGTTCGACCTGCTGGGATGGGAGTGGCCCTGGTGAGGCGGGCGCTGACGGCGACGCTTCTGGCCGGGGTCGCGCTGGCGACCACCGGCGCGGCCCCGGACACGAAGGAGGCCATGCTGGAGCAGTTCGACCGCGTGCTCACCGCCATGTCCTACGCCGCCTCCGGCATCTGCCTCTTCGCCATCGTCTGGGCGGGTTTCGTCCTGATGGCCGAGGGAGGCGAGGAGCGCGGCGGGGGACGCGCCAAGACCGCCGTCGTCATGGCGGTGGTCGGCTTGGTCCTGGTGCTTTCGGCCAAGGGCGTGGCGGCGCTGCTGAGAAGCGGCCTCGTCCCCTTCCCAACCCCATAGAGCAAAGGAATCTACGGAATTGAAGAAGCTGATTGAACGAATCACAAGACGCGGAGCGGGGAGCGCCCCGGACGGGGCCGTCGCTCCGCCGGCAATGCCGAAGGGCGGACTCCCCACGGAGCCGGAACCCGGCGCAACGACGGAAACCCCGGCCCCCAAGCCGCCGCCGGACCTGCCCCTGTTCTTCATGCTGTCGCACCTGGACGACGACGGCCCGGTGCGCCTGGACGGGGTGAAGCTCGGCGTGTGCGAGGTGATGGGCCTGGAGATAGACGAGCCGAAGCTGGGAGCCTTCGCCGGGGCGCTCAACGCCCTGGACTTCCCGGCGCAGCTGCTCGTCAGACAGCACCCCCCGCGCCTCGGACCAATGAGGGACAAGCTGGAACAGGCGCAGCCGGAGGACCTTCCCCCGCAGACCAGAGCGGCGGCCGAGTCCCTCGGGCGTCTGCTCTCCGACCTTGAGGCCCGCGACGGCATCCTCGACCGGCGCTTCTACGCCGTGTGCGAGGCGGCCCGCATCGACGACCTGCGCGGCCTCCTGGCAAGGGCGGGGCTGGCCGTCCACCTGCTCCGGGGCCGCCAGCTCCGGATGTTTCTCGTGTCCACCGCCCTGGGCGGCTCGCCGTCCGAGTTCGACGAGGAGAAGCCCGTCGAGGTGGAGATAGGCCGCAGGGACGTGCGCGTCGGAGATCGCCTGGTCCGCTCCCTCCACCTGGGCAAGTGGCCCCGATCGCTGGCCCCCGGCTTTCTCCAGGGGCTGATGGCGGCGGGAGCGCCGATGGACCTGTCCGTCCACGTCGGCCCGATACCGGCGGAGCAGGCGGCCCGCACCCTTGAGTGGCAGAAGGTCCGTTTCGAGTCGGCCCAGTCCCTCTCCTTCAAGCGGGGCCGCACCATGTCGCCCGAGGCGGAGATCGCCCTGGAGGACATCACCCGGCTCAGGGACGAGGTGCAGCGGGGGCGGGAGCGGCTGTTTCACTCCTCCCTGTCGGTCACGCTCCATGCCAAAGACGAGGCGTCGCTCAGGGAGATGACCCAGCGGGCCAAGGCCCACTTCGGCGCGACGCTCGGCAAGCTGGACAATCTCGCATTCAGGCAAAGAGAAGGTCTGTTGTCCACCCTGCCCCTGGCCCTGAACGCCGTGGCCGAGTGGCGCAGCCTGGACACGTCCAGCATCGCCCGTCTCTTTCCCTTCTCGCCCCCGGACCTGGACACCCGCTCCGGCACCCTCTACGGCATCGACATGCGGGCCTGCTCCCCCGTGGTCTACGACCCCTGGGACGGCACCCACCTCAATGCCAACACCGCCGTCCTCGCAAGGTCGGGATCAGGGAAATCATTTGCAACAAAGCTCGGAGTGCTCAGGGGATTGACGCGCGGCATCACCGCCTACGTCATCGACCCGGAGGGCGAGTACGCCGACATGGCCCGCGCAGCCGGAGGGCGCGTTCTCAGCCCCGGCGTGCCGGGCGAGGGCATGAACCCCTTCGTCATCGACAAGGGCGATTCAGAAGAAATGCTCCAGCGCATCGGCAGCCTGAGACGCCTCATCGAGGTGATGGTGGGTGAGAGCCTCGGCGCGGAGCGCAGGGCCTCCCTCGACCACGCCCTCGCGGGCTACTACGCCCGGCCCAGGGAGCGCACCGGCTTCCGAGACTTCTACGCATATCTGCAAGAAGACGAGGCGGGAGACCCCGGTCTCGCACGGCTGCTCCGGCCCTTCGCCACCGGCAGCCTGCGCCACCTGCTCTCCGACGAGGGCGACGACCTGCTGGGCAGCGAGGCCCTGGTCACGGTCTTCGACCTGCGCCTCTTGGAGCCGGAGCTCCGCCCCGCCGCCGCGATGGTCTGCACCGAGACGGTGTGGGCAGCAGCAGCCCAGGACCCCAAGCCGAGACTTCTGGTGGTGGACGAGGTGTGGTCGATCATGCAGCACCCCGAGGGCGCCGCCTTCATGGTCAGCATGGCCAAGCGCGCTCGCAAGCACCGGCTGGGGTTGCAGTTCATCACCCAGGACGTGCAGGACCTCCTCTCCGAGGACACGTCGAGGACCATCACCGGCCACTCCGGCAGGGCGCTCTTACAGAACGCCGCCTTCAAGCTGCTCCTCCAGCAGGACGCCGCCGCCATCGGCACGGTCGGCGACGCCTTCGATCTGCCCGAGGACCTCCAACGCTGGCTCCTCTCATGCCCGCGTGGGGACGGCCTGCTTCTCGCCAGGGGCAACCGCTTCCCCGTCCGCATCGAGGCCACGCCGGAGGAGACGGCGGTCATAGAGTGGCGGCCCGGACGCCACTAGAGAAAGGACTCTTTACCTATGAAGCTGAACACGAAGAACCTGCTGTTCGGAGACGACCAGGACAAGAAAAGTCCCGTCCTGCTGGCGGTGACGCCGCCCAGGACGGGGGAGCGCACCCTGCTGGGCGTCGAGAACCTCCTCCAGTCCATCGCCGTCCCCGAACCCTTCTCTCTGGAGCTGACAGGGGACATGGACGGCGTGACGCTCATGGCCCGCTGCCTCGACGACCGGGTGGTGCGAGCCCAGCTCTCCGCCCACTACCCCCAGGCCCGGATACAGAAGGTTGACGAAGAGGACGACCCCCTGCGCCTCGAAGAAGGCGAGCAGGCGTGGGCCGTCACGCTGCGGGCCGATGGCCCCGAGTACGTGCCCCTGCGCACCTTCAGGGACGACGACCTCCTCGACCCCGGCTCCGACCCCCTGATAGCCCTCATGGGCGCGCTGTCGGCCCTGTACGAGGGGGAGCGCGTGGTGGCGCGGCTGTTGCTGCGCTCCCTGGGACCCGACTGGTCGCAGGGCCATCTGGACAAGGCTCACAAGCGGCCCGGCATGGAGCCGCGAGAGCCCGCCTACACCTACCAGACCAAGCCCCTTCAGATGGACGGCATCACGATGGCCGTGCTGGGCATAGGCGCTCTCGCCGCGCTGAAGGGCTACCTGTGGGTGCAGGACGGCGAGATATGGAAGGCCGCGGCCCTGGGCACGGTTGCGGCTCTCGGGCTGGCCGTTGGCGGCTGGGGATGGTGGCGGTGGAAGAAGGCACGAAGCCGCGTCGAGGACCCCATCCTCATACAGGAGAAGGTCTCCCGCATCGCCTTCGACGCCGAGCTCCAGATCGTCGCCGTCCTGCCCGCCGACACAGGACAGCAGCGGGCCAGGGAGCTTCTCGGTCCGGTGACCGCCGCGTACCGCCACTACGACAACCCCGCGGGAGCCCGTTTCAAGGTGAGCCGCGTGCGCCCCGTCGTGCCCGACGCGCAGACGCTCCATCCGCCGGGCCCCGGCCTGTTCGGCAAACGCAGCGTCCTGGGAGTGCGCGAGATCGCCGCCCTGTGGCACCCGCCCGGCGCCGGAGACGAGACGCCCCTGGTTGAGCGGTCCGGCGCACGGGCGCTCAGCCCCTCGGCCAAGGGCACCAGGGGCGGCGCGCTGGTGGGAGACACCACCGCCGGCGCCAAACGGGAGATCCGCTTCCCCGACGACCTGCTCAGGCGTCACCACCTCTACGTCGCCCGCACCCGCATGGGCAAGTCCACCCTCATGCACCACCTCGTCACGCACAAGCTGAAGGAGAAGGCGGCGGGCAGGGACAACGACGCCATCGTGGTCATAGACCCCCACACCGACCTGGCGGCCGGGGTCCTCCAACACGTCCCCGAGTCCCTCGTCGACCGGGTGCGCCTCATCGACCTGTCCGACGAGACCCGCGCCCCGGGCATCAACCTGCTGGACACCCGCATCTTCGCCGACCGCGACCGCACCGCCGACTCGGTGGTGCGCGTCGCCAAGGGCCTGTGGGAGCAGTGGGGACCGAGGATGCAGTCCATCCTCGAACAGACCGTCAAGACGCTGCATGAAGCCAACGAGCAGGTGGAGGCGGAGCAGCAGTACACCATCCTCGACGGCCTGAAGCTGCTCTCCAACGACCCGTTCCGCAAGGACGTGCTGAAGAAGGTCTCCGACCCCTACCTTCTGGAGTGGTGGGCCAGGGACTTCGGCAGCTGGCACCGCCAGTACAAGGCCGAGGCCCTCGCCCCCGTCCAGACCCGCCTCTCCTACTACGCATCCTCCAAGCGGGCAAGGGCCATCCTGGGCCAGCGCCGCTCCACCATCGATATGCGGAGGGTAATCCACGACGGCGGCGTCCTGCTGGTCTCCACCTCTCAGGGCACGGTGGGCAGGGACGTGGCCGCCCTCGTGGGCGCGTCGATCCTCAACCTCGTCGACGCAGTGATACGGGAGCAGGGAAGCGTGTCGCTGAACAGGCGCCGGGGCGCCCTGGTCGTCGTCGACGAGATGCAGTCGATGCCCGGCGTGGACTACGAGTCGATGCTCTCGGAGCTCGGCAAGTTCGGGGCCAGCTTCATCCTGGCCACCCAGAGCCTCGCCAAGCTCGACGACCTCTCCCGCACCATGCGCGACACACTGCTGGCCAACGTGGGCTGCCTCGCCGTCTTCCAGGTGGCGGGCAACGACGCCAGGACCCTCGTCTGGGAGCTGGGCAAGGACCGCGTGACCGAGGACGACATCGTGTCGCTCCCCGTCCACCACTGCTACGTCAGGGCCACCGTCGGGACCGAGCGGATGCCCGCCTTCTCGATGATGGTCAGAAAGCCGGAGGAGGGAGACCCCGCCGTCGCCGACCGCGTTCGCGAGGCGACGTCCGCATACACCGTCTCGGCCCGGCAGGCCGACTACGCAGACGCCGACGGCCACAAGAAGGTGGGCGACTACCGCAAGGGCATCGACGACATCGAGAAGGGCCGCGCCCAGGAGGGAGAGGCGGAACAGGACCCGCAAGGCGGGAAGCAGACCGGAAAGCCCAAGACGACCCCTGCGGAGGCCGGGGAAGATGAAACCGGCGAATCGACCGGGAAGGACATCCAGGAGGAGGCCGAAGAATGAGACCCGAAGGATGTGAACCCGACCTGCTCCGCACCCTGGCGTGGATGCCCTTTCTCGACCGGCAGGAGATGGTCGCCGTGTCGGGATGGTCCAGGGCCGCGGTCTACGAGGCCGTCGAGAAGCTGAAGGCCGCGGGAGCCTGCGCCTCCGTGCTCCACTCCGCCGACCCGTTTCCCCCGGCGCGGAGGTTCCACCTCACCGCCGCGGGGCTGCGCAGACTCGCCGACGAGGAGGACACGCCCCTGGACATCCTGGTGCGCTCCCGTCCCGTCTCGGCGCAGTGGCGGCGCAACCTGATGGAGCGTCTGGACGCCCTCGCCGCCATCTACCGCATGGCCGTCCTCCTCTCCAACATCGCCTACCCCATACGATTCCGCTGGTACCGGGCGTCGCCTCTGGACGCCGCCGTGACGCTGCCGGACGGCAAAACCGTCGGGATCGTCAGGCAGGGGATCACCGCGGACCGCTCGGGATTCGCCAAGCGGCTCTGGCGGCTGCGCGATGGGCCGATGCCCGGCGCGGTCCTCGTCCTCATGGCCGACGACGTGAGGCTCCGGCACGCCCGCAGGCTGCTCTCCACCACCGACGTGCCCGCCCTCTTCGCCCTGGAGCGCGAGGCGGTCCTGGCGGGTTCGGACGACCGGATTTGGAGACCGCTCAAGGTGAGCGCCGCCGTCGACCTGGGTTACGTCCTCGACAGGACCGACCCCGGAGGAGAGCTTCCCGTAGAGGACGAGTCGCGGCTCGCCTCGGTCCCCGACGACCTCCCCGCCAGGGCCGCCGCGTCGGACATCTCCGATCCCATGCTTCCCCTATTTGTCAGGCCAGCCGAGAAGCGCGCCCTCGACCTCATCTCCGACTGGCCTTGGATATCCCTCCAGGAGCTCGCCGGACTCATGGGAGTGGCGCCCCAGAGGGCCTCCCAACTCGTCAACCCCCTGGAGGGGTTCGGCCTCGCCGCACGCCTCCAGGATGCGGGACGGCGACTGGCCCTCACCGACCGGGGCCTCTCCCTGCTTGCCCGCAGGGACCGCACCTCCGTCGGCGTCGCCAAGAAGCGGTGGAGCATCGCCCCGGAGGACCCCAAGGGCTCCTTCGACTGGCGCAACGTCACCGGCAGGAGAACCCGCCAGCTGCTCAGGAACATCGAGCACACCGCCGCCGTCCACGGCTTCCTGGCCGCGTTGACCGCGCAGGCGCCGTTGCTGGGGTGGGAGGTCGTCCAGCTCGACCCGCCGCGCAGGGCCTCCCGCCACTTCAGGCACGACGACAGGATGCGTGCCGTCAACCCCGACGCCTTCGGCGTCCTGCGCAAGGGCGGGACCGATTGGGCCTTCTTCCTGGAGTGGGAGCGCCGCGCCGTGCGGCCCTCGACCATGTCGGACCGCCTCGCGCCCTATCTGCGCTACTACTCATCTCACAGGCCCATGGACGACCACGGGGTCAGGCCCGCCGTCCTGGTCGTCTTCGACGACGAGATCGCCCAGACCCACTTCCTGCGCGTGGCGCGGGAGGAGATGCGGGCGGAACAGGTCACGGTGCCCCTGTGGGTCTCCCACAGGGAGGCCATAGACGCCCTGGGGCCGCTGGGCGGCGCATGGCGCACGCCCGCCGAATGGGAGTCGCCAAAGACCCTGCCGCCCCCTGTGAACCTGGACAAACCGGCGGGAGCGTGAGCTTCAACCCCGCTCCCGTATCAACTGAATATAGGAGAACGAAAAGCCATGCGTTCGCGAGACGCCAACCAAATGAAGGGACGCCCGAGGCGTGCAGGACGGACCGTTGTCCGGCTGGATGCAGCGGCCCTCTGGCGGCGGCTCAATCTTCTGAACCGCTCCCAGAACTGGCTCGCCAGGGAGATCGGGATAAGCCCCGGATACCTCTCCATGCTGGTCAACGAGGGGCGAGCACCCTCGGGTCGCATCCGACGTCGGATGCAAAGAGCCCTAGGCGTGGACAACTTCCACGAGCTCTTTACACAGGAGGAATGCGATGACCTACAAGACTAACGATTCGTCCCGTCTCGACGGGAGGCTGGACCTGAACCCGGACGAACCGCAGCGCCGCTCCTACGGCCACCTGCTGCCGAAGGACTTCCCCCAGCGCCTCGTACGGTTCAAAGAGGCCACCGGCTTCACCTGGAGCGGCCTCGCCGGCAAGATCGGCGTCGACTACAGGCAGATGTATAGGTGGCGCAAGGGCGCCGAGCCGTCCGGGGGAGCGCTGCACGCCCTCTACGCGTTCGCAGCCACGATACCCGGCGGCCTGGAGATCTTCATAGGCGAGCCGTTCCAGTTGACCTTCTTCAGGAACTGACCGGCCCGCCCCGCCCGCGCAGCCGCAACGGCGGGGTCTGAGCCGGCATAGACGCCGCCCGGCGCTCGCCCTTCCGTCCGCGCCGGGCGGCGAATCCGCAGAAATACAAAGAGAGGCCAGCGGACCGACGACCCGCCGCTGCGACCACGCAAATGGAAGATACCAACGGAAAGAACCGATACGACAGCCCGGAGGAGCCGGATAACTCCTCCGACCGGCCCACGGTCTCCTACAGCGCTCAGCAGCGAAGGATGTACCTCGAAGGACTCCGCGCCTGGGCGAGGGTTGCCGTGCGCTCCTACGCGAATCGCCACGGCCCGCCGGGCAACCCCCAGGTCATGCCCGACGACGGCGGAGAGACCAAGGAAGAATCGTGCCACTGAAGCGAGCCTCCGAGAGTGAAAGGAGGAACTGATGAACGAACACGAAATCCCCACGCCGGTGGCGCTGTACGCCAGAGTCTCCAGCGACCGGCAGGACGTCGACCTGTCCGTCGCCGCCCAGCTGCGGGCGCTCCGGGAGCATGCCGACAAGAACGACTACGTCGTCGTCCGCGAGTTCGTGGACGAGGCGGAAAGCGGCCGCGTCGCAGACCGGCCCCAGTTCCAGGAGATGCTCGACGACGCCAAGAGCTCCCAAGCCCCGTTCAGGGAGATCCTGGTCTGGAAGTTCTCCAGGTTCACCCGCAAGCGCGAGCACGCCGTCGCCTTCAAGTCCATGCTCCGTCGCAGGGGAATCAGGGTCGTCTCGATCACCGAGCAGGCCGACGACACCGCCGCCGGCAGACTCTTGGAGGGCATCATCGAGACCATCGACGAGTTCTATTCGGAGAATCTTGCCCAGGACGTCACCAGGGGGATGCGAGAGGCCGCGTCCAGGGGCTTCTGGATGTCCAGCGAGGCTCCGCTGGGCTACGACCGGGTGATGGTCCAGGACGGACCCAAGAAGAGACCCAAGCTGGAGCCCGACCCCGACTCCTCTCACGTCGTCAGGCGCATGTTCGACATGTCGGAGGCCGGCAAGTCGACGCTCGACATCGCCCGCATCCTCAATGACGAGGGCATCACCAGCCCCAGGGGAAAGCCCTGGGGCAAGACCACCGTGCACGCCATGCTCATCAACGAGACCTACACCGGCACACTGATCTGGGGCGCGAACGCCAAGAACGGGGCCGACCCCGTGCGGGTGGAGAACGCCTTCCCCGCCATCATCTCCACGGACCAGTTCAACCGCGTCAGCAAGCTGCTGCGCTCCCGAGCGCCCAGGATCGTCAACCCCCGCAGGGTGGCAAGCCCCTTTCTCCTCAGCGGGCTGGTCAAGTGCAAGACCTGCAGACGGGCGCTCACCGGACAGGGCTCCAAGTACGCGCAGTTCACCTACTACGTTTGCCAGACCCTCATGAAACGGGGGAAGGGGTCATGCGACGCCCCGAGGCTCAACGCCCGGCGCTTCGAGGAGCTGGTCGTGGATAGGATTCGGTCCAACATCTTCACCGAGGGCAGCATCCCCGACCTCGTGAAGGCGGTGGACGAGGAGATCGAAAGCATGGTCGCCGAGCACCGCCAGAAGGTTAAGACCATCGAGTCGGAGATTCGGGATGTGAAGAACCAGCTGGACCGCATCTGGCGCTACATAGCCACCAGGGACGACGTCAATGCGGCCAAGACCTCGGCCCGCATGGCGGAGTACCAGGACCGGCAGGAGCGTCTCGAGGACGCGGAGGCCAACGCCACAGAGGTGCTGGTCCAGCACAGGTCAGCGATGGGCGACGCCGGCGAAATTGCGGAATTCGCCAGAGAAATGGACGACTTCCTGGATAGGAGCGAACTGAACGAGCGCAGGGCGTTCATCGAGTCGTTCGTTAGGGAGATCGTGGTCATGCCCGGGGTCGCACTGCTCCGGTACACCTTGCCCATGCCGGACGACAGTCCAATTCCCGGAAAGCTCACTGAGAGGGTGGCGCTGGAGGGCTCCGCGCTGTCTTCCCCAAACACTGGCGCCAGCTAGTCATCCTGTCCAGCGTTATCATCCATCAAACCGTCAATTATCTCCGCACATACCTCCCAGTTGCGTTAGCGCGAAATCGCCCGAGTTGCAACTTGCCGTCCCGTGCAATCTCCTGCGCACGGGCAAGACACCGCCAACGTCCCCTCGAATCTCGCGCCTTCTGAGAGGGGTCAGTTCGCGTGCCCTTGTCGCCAACCCGCCTAGACACCACGGACCCTTGACTTCAACACATGTGTTGTGGATGATATGAGCCATGAGTGGAGGCCGAGAAGAAATTTGGGATTGGACGAATGCTTGCCTACCCGATATCGCTTGAAGAGGATGACAGCGCCGTTCTGGCAACGTCCCCCGACTTCCCGGAGTTGACCACCTTTGGAGACGACCGGGAGGATGCAGTCACCCGCGCCGTTGAAGCGCTCGAAGAGGCTATAGCGGCCCGCATCCATGACCGCAGGGAGGTTCCCCCACCTTCCCAAGGCGAAGCCTACGCCATATTGCCGACTCTGACTTCCGTGAAGGTGATGCTGTATCAGGGCATGAGAGACCAGGGCATCACCAAAGCAGAGCTGGCCCGACGCCTGGGGTGGCATCTGCCGCAGGTAGATCGCGTTCTGGACGTTCAACACCGCTCGTGGCTTGACCAGATCGACGCCGCCCTGGGAGCTATTGGGCAGCAGCTGCACGTGAGCGCCGCAACTTCGCCAGGCTCGGCGGTCCCTGCCGTCAGAGATTACGAGGCGATAGACCCCGCGGAAACCAGAGCGGAGAATCGCAATGGTCATGGCGACTCCGGGGAGGGCATAAACCGCCAATGACGGTAAGCCGAACAGACACATCCACCCTCGGCCAAAGGGACACGATATCATCTTCAAACGGTGCGGCGTCCCCGAATAACGAAGGAGCCAGGGACGGCAGCGAACGGAACGGCGCGCAGGCGATCCCGGTTCTATCCGACAAGGCGGTAAACGTTGCGTCGGTCCCACAGCGTAGTCCCTTGCGCTACCCAGGTGGTAAGACGTGGCTCGTGCCCGAAATACGGAAGTACCTTGAGGGCCTCGACTTTCGCCCAGAGGTATTCGTCGAGCCTTTTGCCGGTGGCGGGATCGCATCCCTAACGGCAGTCATGGATCGCCATGTCGATCGTGCAGTGCTCTGCGAGAGGGACCCAGACATATCCAATCTCTGGCAGTGCATGCTCGAAGACGCTGAGGAACTGGCCCAGCGCGTCGAAGGTTTCACTGCAACTCCAGAGAACGTCAGCACAGTGTTTGCGGCAGCGTCGATGCCCGGTATGGACGCCGCGTTTCGGACCCTGTTGCGGAACAGGGTCAGTCGGGGCGGCATCCTGGCTAAGGGCGCTTCGGTGATGAAGGCGGGAGAGAACGGGCATGGGATTTCCTCTCGCTGGTACGCCGACACTCTCGCAGCACGCATCCGCGCCATCGGCAACCATGCAGAGCGGTTGGACTTCTTTCAGGGAGATGGTGTGAGTCTCGTGGAGTTGTGTAGGGACAACGAAGCGGCCGCATTCTTCATCGACCCTCCGTACACCGCTGCCGGCAAACGGGCGGGGAGGCGTCTGTATACGTACAACGAGATCGACCACGAGGACCTGTTCGAGCGTATGTCACGGGTACGAGGCGTCTTCATGATGACCTACGACGAGAGCCCCGACGTCATCGAAATGGCGCTCAGGCGAGGATTTCATCTGGCCAAGGTCCCAATGAAGAACACGCACCACGCCGTGATGTACGAATTGCTCATCACGTCACACGAGCTAACGTCATGACTCAACCTCGACGCTTCGGCATAGGGGAATGGTACGGACACTCATTCGTCGGTCTTACGCGGAACGAACGGCGGGCATACGCCACCGGAACCGGTTCCCAGCCATGCCCTTTTCGGATGGGCGGGGGACTATGCACGAAGACAGGCGGAGTCTGTTCGTTCAGGCTATATGAAGATGATGAAGGTGCGGCCACTCCTGTATCGGGTGCTGGGGCCGGACTGCGGGTTCTCTGTCCCCGGCGATTTGAAGAGGACATGACCATCTTTCAATGGGTGGGCGAGGTCGTATTAGGTACTTCTAAGCCCGCCATAGCCACCGAGATTGGCTTTCTGAAAACTGAGGGTGGAAACACGCACGTAGGCCGGATAGACATGGTTCTGGCGAATCAGGAGAACGGCACAACAGCACTCAATTGGTGCGCTCTGGAGATTCAAGCCGTCTACTTCTCCGGTAGAAGCATGGGTGAAGAGTTCAGAAATATCAGGAACCAAGAGGGAGACCAGCCGCCTTTCCCGGGACATATACGGCGACCCGACTACCGGAGCAGTGGGCCGAAGCGTCTAATGCCCCAGTTGCAGATCAAAGTGCCTACGCTCCGTCGCTGGGGCAAGAAGATGGTAGTAGTGGTCGACAAGAACTTCTACGAGTCCCTGGGGCACATGGAGGAGGTCGGAGACCTATCCAGCGGAGACATAGCGTGGTTCACCGTAGACTTTGAAGAAGACCACGCCAGCGGGCGTTTCAAGCTCGTGAGAGATAGTGTCCATGTCACCACACTTGAGAGGGCTACCGAGGGCCTGACTGGTGGCTCTCCCGTTACTCTGACCGAATTCGAGGAAGGCATCAGGTCCAAGCTCGCGCAGTAATGTCGGGGGACATCCGACAAGTAATTACAGGGCTTGAGTTCCTCAGGTGAGAGCCTCAAGGCCCGTCTAGCAAGGAGTTTACACAGTGGCCAGTTTTTCACTTGGTTGCTACACAGTAAGAGTGACTGACAAGAGCACAGGAGAGAATCTGCCCTTAGGAGGTTTTGCGCGCGGCAGTGACCTAATGACTGTCTTTCACCAATATCTCCAAGCTCGCGTGGCAGATTACTCCATTGACCATGAGCGTCAGAAGTTGTGGCGTGTTCTTCGGCCTTATGCCACAAATTCTACAGTCAATGGAATCGTGGAGACAGGCGAATACGGATACACCGCCGACTTATACAATGTAGATACGGAGACCGTTTCCTATCAACGGATCGGGACCGACGCGGAGATGATGCCCTTCTATTTCTTGACGCACCTACCTACTCATCGTGATGAGGGCGTTATTCTCCTCCAAAGAAGATCCAATCTCGGGATCCGCACAATGTTTCTGAAGGACTTCGCGGAATATTTCGAGAGCTCTTACCAAGGATTCAAGGTAGAATTCAACCCTCTGGTGCCCAAGCAATTGCTTGATGAATATTTGCAGAATGGGCGACTCACCAAAATCAGATTCATCCGTTTCGGTCTACCCTCGGACTTGTCTGACGCTTATGACGCTGGAGGACACGTAGAAACAGAAGGAACCGCCGAGCTGGTGTTCTCACCGAGAAGGGGACAAAGCATCCCACTTCTGAATAGGCTACGAGAGGTACTCAACGGCAGGCGAGGGATTAATGAGATGGTCGAACTGCGTGCCCATGAATATGACAATGTAAAGGTCGAGTTAGATGTAAGGGGTAGTAAGAAAACACTCGACCTTTCGGATCTCCTGAAGATAAGGGCTTATGTGGACATCACCTCAGATATCCGCATTGACAACGACGGTCATCCTGAATTCAACAGCATTGACGCTGTCGCTAGAGATCTGATGGGTAGTTTGCTTGCTGAACTTGGAACCGGCAGACGAGATGCTGGATAAGGTTAACGTCACCAAGATCGTACGCGATCACCTTGAGACGTTCAAGGACAACTCCACGCGAAAGTACCGTTCGCTTGATTTCCTGCTCTTTTTCCTCGTGCCGCTTCTTGTCGCTGCCGGGTTCGTAGGGCTGCTTGGGGCGCTTCCGACGAATCTGATCGGCGTAATCGCTACTTCTCTCTCTATATTCACTGCTCTCCTCCTCAATTTGCTTCTATTGGCTTACAACATAACACGGAGCTCCGAGGCCCCTTCCGATGAGGGCATCAAGGAAATGAGAGAGAAGCTGTTTCATGAGATATTCAGCAACATCGCCTTTGCGGTGCTCGTGGCGCTAGTGACGGTTGGCACCGTATTGATTTATGGCGTCATGAGTGATTGCGCTTCGCTGTTAGCCACACAAATATTCAGCGCCGTGATCTACTATCTTGGGACCTTGTTCCTGTTGACGCTGTTGATGTTATTGAAGCGGGTCTACGCACTACTTAGTAACGAGCAAGTAACCTCAGGCAATTGACTCCATCTTGGCGGTGGATCAATTATCGAGAGGGAGGCTTATGAAGAAGGACATGACTGAGCTGCCTTCTGAGGTCCAAGCGCAGATACGGTCGTTAGAGGCTCTTCCTGAAGAATAAATCGACACGACTGAAGCCGCGGGGTTTCTCGATTGGTCCGACGCAAGGCGCGGAGTTTTTTACGGGCCTGTGAAGCAGCAGGTAACTCTGCGGCTCGACGCCGACGTCATAGCCTGGTTTAAGACCCGCACTTGTGACGGTCGTGGTTATCAGGCGGATATCCGCGGCGCGCTTCGTGAGGATGTCAGTAGGGTCGCCCGTTCATAGTTCAATCAGGATTGCAGGGTCTGTGACGCTGCGCCAATGAGCAGGCGAGAGAAGGTTGCCCTAACGGGCTCTGTGCAGCTGGCAGAGGGTTAACGCGCCCAGTGAGAATGGAGCGCTCTTGGCAAAGGAAGAGGTGGAAAGGAGGTGTGTGGCGAAGTGACGCTTTATTCATACACCGTAGCCGTCGATGCTGGATTCGCCCCCAATCCGTTTCACGGATTCTGTACGCTTGCGTGCTGCAAGCCTGGAATACGCCGTACTGCTCAAAAGGGGGACTACGTAGTTGGCATCGGACCGAAGGGGTCTGGCAGCCGCGTTGTCTACGCCATGCTAGTCGCTGAAACGCTGGAATTCGATGACTACTGGCACGACAGGCGGTTCCACATCAAGCGCCCGGACTTCGCAACGGAAGGCGTGTCGGCTCTTGGTGACAACATCTACCACCGGGACAGAGCCGGCGAATGGCAACAGGAACTTTCGCAGCACAGTCTTATGAACGGACCGCAGGATTGCCAGTTGATGGGGCAAGACCTAAGTGGCGTGAACGTGCTGGTCGGTCGCAATTTCGTCTATTGGGGCGGCGACGGTCCACCACTACCCGATAACCTTAGAGGGCTGATCACAGGGCGAGCGTACAGAAGCAGATCCAACGACAGATACATCCCCGATTTCATCGAGTGGTTTGAAGGCCACGAGGAACGAGGCCGCTTAGGGCCGCCTACCGACGATGTGCCCTCTCAATGTAACACTGGAGAGGGCAAACGCCAGCGACGCTGCTGATCCCTCTTCGGAGTACTCTCAGCCTCCTTCCACAGTGCGATGCATCTCCGCCAACAGCACGCTCAACTTGCCGCACCGGGACGACGCGATGTCGATAGGGTGCTGGCCATCGATGCTGGATATGATCAGCGGCCACTTGAAGGTCCCCATAACAACCTCAACGTCGCAGTCTTGATCACCCCATTTTGCCCTGTTCAAAAGTTCCTCTCACAGAGGCTGAACTCCTTGACATCGCTGGGCAGAATTGTCCATGATAAGGGTATGACCGAATATGACCCCAGATGAGGGAAGCATGCCCAGAAACAGAAAGGCCATCACCTTCTCGCTCCCCCCCGAGATGGACGAGCAAGTAAGGCAATTCATACAAGAGGAAGACCGCACCATGAGCGAGTTCCTCCGCGAGGCAATTCGCCTCTATATGGACGAGCAAGAGTGGCTGCGGCGAGAGCGACGCCAACGGGCCGAGGCACGCAGAAAGGCAATGGAATGAGCAACGAGGAGGCATCCATGATCCAGAAGACTGACTTCACGCCTGCAGCACTCTATGCCAGAGTCTCCAGCGACCGTCAGGACGTGGATCTGTCCGTGGCGGCCCAGCTGCGGGCACTCAGGGACCACGCCCGAAAGAACGGCTACATGGTCGTCCGCGAGTACGTGGACGAGGCCGAAAGCGGGCGAATCGCTGACAGGCCACAGTTCCGCAGGATGATTGACGAGGCCGCCAAGATCAACGCCCCCTTCCGGGAGATTCTGGTCTGGAAGTTCTCCAGGTTCACCCGAAAACGGGAGCACGCTGTCGCCTTCAAGTCCATGCTGAGGCGCAAGGGCATCCGCGTGGTATCCATCACCGAGCAGGCCGAAGATACCGCCACCGGCAGGCTCCTTGAGGCCATCATCGAAGGCGTGGACGAATTCTACTCGGAGAATCTGGCCCAGGAGGTCACCAGGGGTATGCGGGAGGCTGCATTGAGAGGCTTCTGGATGTCCAGCGGGGCCCCCTTCGGCTACAGCAGGGTGATGGTCCAGGATGGACCCAAGAAGAGACCCAAACTGGAGCCTGACCCCGATTCATCCCAGGTCGTCAGGCGCATCTTTGACATGTCGGAGGCCGGAAAGTCGACTCTCGACATCGCACGCATCCTCAACGACGAGGGCATCGGCAGCCCTAGGGGAAACCCCTGGGGCAAGACCACCGTCCACGCAATCCTCATCAACGAGACGCACACAGGCACATTGGTCTGGGGCGTGAACGCCAAGGACGGGGCCGACCCGGTGCGTGTGGACGATGCGTTCCCGGCAATCGTTTCCAAAGCCCAGTTCAACCGTGTGGCCAAGCTGATGCGCTCACGCGCGCCTAAGGTCGTCAACCCACGCAGGGCAGCAAGCCCCTTCCTTCTCAGCGGGCTGGTCAAGTGCAAGGCCTGCAGGCGTGCACTGACCGGCCAGTACGCCAAGAGCGGCAAGTTTCCATATTACGTCTGTCAGACCCTCATGAAGCAGGGCAGCGGATCCTGCGACACCCCGAGGCTCAACGCTCGACGATTCGAGAACTTGGTCGTCGAAAAGATTCGCTCCAACATTCTCACCGAGGGAAACATCCGAAACCTGGTGAAGACCGTGGACGAGAAGATGGATAGAGTGGCCGCCGAGCAGCACAAGAGGCTGGAGGCCATAGACGCGGAACTTGAGGATGTGAAGCGGCACCTTAGCCGCATCTGGCACTTCATTGGGGAGACCGACAATGTCGATATGGCCGACGCCGGAAACCACATCAGGGAACTCCGGGACCGGCAGGAGCTCCTTGAGGACGAGGCGTCGGCGGCCAGGGCGGTCTTGACCCAGCGTAGGTCCGTCCTGGACGAGGTGAACACCATCGAGGCCTACGCCAAGGAAATGAGAGACTTCCTAAAGCACAGCGAACTGACCGAGCGCAAGGCCTTCATCCAGTCGTTCGTCAAGGAGATCGTCGTCCTGCCGGGCAACGCCCTCCTCAGATACACCGTGCCTATGCCAAGCGATAGCCTGATTCCAGGGAAGGCGATTGAGAAGTTGGCCTTGAACGACCCGGTACTTGTTTCAGTGCACCGAAGCCCACCATGTAAGTTGCGAACCGTTTCCTGGCTCCCAGTGCGGTTGACCACTAGACCTACTATTGCCTCAACCCTGTGCTAGCTATTGGACGCCAACGGAAGCCGACATAAGCGGGCCGGGTAAGTCCAGTTCCTCGGAGTCCCCTTCGGGGCTTTGACTGTCCTTGGCCGTGGAGATCTTGTAGTGGACGACGGCCTTGCCGGGCATGACCACGATCTCCCTGATGAAGGTCTCAACGAAGGCCCTACGCTCGGGTAACCCCCTCTTCTCCAGAGACTCTGTCATGTCTAGGGACTAGACCGTGGTGGTCGCCACATCGTCCCGGATCGCCATGCGCTGGGGGAGAATGGCATTGGCCTGCTGTAGCGAGGCCTCGAGGCGCACTCTGACGATCCCTGTTGGCCCTGATCCGTGGAGTGGTGTCGGTTAGGTAGTCGTCGGTGGACTCCACAAAGTCCTAGAGTCGGTCCAGCCTGCGACGTACGTCCTTGAGCTCAGACTCGATGATCTCCAGTCGCCCTCGTTGCTCTTAGCCCAACCTGATTTCGCCGTTGCTGTCCTTGGTGAGGATGCTGGAGCAAGTCTATTGAATGTCAGTCGATATAGTGAGGATCAGTTTACACTTTCTGCTAGGCAGACTTCGTGGTTGACAGCACTCATGGATTGGAAGGTAGCACTCTGGACAATCATCACGTCAACCGCCGGGGGAAGATCACTGCAGATTGATCCCTTTCCCAAGCCGCATCTGCAAGGCGCGAATATATGGCACGGACGGAGAGGGTGGCGGAAGCCGCACGGTCACTCACTACGGGCGCCAATCTGACATCATCCTGAACAGCGATGCGGCGCTCGATCTCACTAAGAAGACTTTCGTCAAGGCCAACTGCATCTGCAAGGAGCGATGCGAGTACAGCTGCTCGGGAATCAGGGGTGGCTGGATTCATGACAGCATCCCGAACCATGCTGACAGCAGGATCATCACGCCGCAGTCGATGTGAGACATGAAGCGTGAAGGCGCTATCGAAGTAGCCATGATCAATCTCGTCCAGTCGATCGAGATTGCGCTCAATCTGTTTGAGGACTTCCGAGCTTTCGACCGCCGCGTAGGCAATTGCGAAGTAGGTTTGGGGATGAATACTGTAGTCGCTGCCGCTCCGTCCACCTGCAATGAGCTTGGAAAGTTCCTGCCAAGCATCACGAACTGCTGGATGTTCTGGAAACAGCATAGCTAGGATCTCCATGGCAGGATCTCTAAAGCCTGCAGGAACCCTTCGCAAAGCGTCTTCCAAGCGGCCCCGCAGTCGTTCCTGCAGTAGACCGATTCGTTCGGACTTTGAAACAAGTACGCTGACAAGATTGTCACGGTGTTCATCACTGTCCTTAAGATGCGTGATGAGAGCATCCGCGATCTCGTCAGCGCTTGTATTCCTCCTAGTGACATACCACGCCAAGACGCCATTCTGCTTTAGCAATTCAGTGTCGTCGGCAACTGCACTTTCGATTTCGTGCTCCAATGTAACGTCCTGCGCAGCTACCAGCGCGAGTGCGTCCCAAATCCTGCCGCTGGCCGACATCTCCCGTTTTCCTGAGAGTCGAGTAAGGAGCGTGTCGCCAAACTCGGATCGAAGCTCTTGCCAACGCGAGGCCAGTTGTCGCAAAAGGACACTGTCCGGTCCATTTAGTGGGTCAGCCAAAAGGACACCGACAGGGGCCGGCTCGCCGATCGTCTCTAAACGACCTTCTAATGTCGACCAATCGCCGCATACGCACATGCCAACCCATGCGCTGCGTCTGCGAGCCTCGTGATCTGGTCCATAACACGATGCCTGTTCCCCCAAGTGCATCAGTGCCTGTTCCCATTGTCCCTTCTCGATGCGTCCTTCTTCGTTCTCTCTAAGGAGGGCCCGATGATATGCAAGGGAAGCTACGCTCTTGTTTGATTCTGACACCTCGTCTGCCCATCGACGGGTCAAGTGCAGTGTCATGTCAGGGTCGGCAGCTCGATCCACTAGGGATTGACACACCCGCGCACGCAGGTACGCGGGAAGTGAGCAGAGAATCATCGATGCGCTTTCTAGGAATTGTTGGACCTGATCGGGATCATTGCGGAAGACTCGTATAAAAGGCTCCAGAGGACGATCTTCCAAATCCGCAAGTTCGGCCAGCGTAATCTTTGAAGCCGCTGAAGGGTAGAAGCCAACGGCGAGAATATAACGTGGATCGCCCAAGAATGGGTCGGGGACCGTTGGCATTAATTTCATAGTCTCTTCGGCAACACTCTCAAATTCTGGCCCGGTGCTAATCGCTTGATCCTGACAGGCTTGAACTATGGCGGATGCGACGATGTCGTAGCGTCCACGCCTTGAGTTTGTTGACGCTTCAAGCTCGCGGAGAATTGTCAGAAGTCGAGGGAGTACTTCGTCGGTAGCCAATACTCTCGTCGCAACGTTACAAATCATGGACGCCCGAGTGGGATCACCCATCATAACCGAATGGAGAGCTGTGCGAACCTCGGCGTCGTCGCTAAAGTGACTGATGAGCGCTTCGGCAGGCCAGTGAGGCCAAGAGGAAGTCTCGAGAGCTTCTAGCAGAGTCTCTTTCATCACCGGTCCGTGGTCAACGGCTGCGAGTCCGAACAACTCGCGGTCGAGGACCGTGTCCTTGAACATGCGAAGTCGATCTTCGACTGCCGACGCAACACGGCCATTGTGGGTTGATCCGGGAGGATACGCCAGTTCTAGTAACCGTTCGTGATCCATTACACCACGGCTTAAGGTCGAGTATTTCTCTGATCGGAGCTGGTTGCACACGATATCCACAATTCGATCGTCGTTAGCTAGTACGTTGAGAGTGACAGGCCAAATTGGACCTAAGATACCGGTTGCTCCCGATTCCACGTCCTTGATCAGCCCCTCAAGTACCGACTGCTGACCGCGTGCCGCTTCCGAAAGTGCAGCCACCAAAAGTCCCGAGTGAACATCGATGACTGCACGAGTCTTGAGGTTGCCGATAAGCCACTCGCGTTCGACATCGTCTAGTTGTTGGATGTCTCTTGGGGGTTCTACCGGGTCGTCGTAGAATGTGGATCGCAGCACGCCAAGCGCGTCGCTGAGGGCCACAATGCGAACGCCTGAATCGGTGTGCCTTCGAGCTTCATTCAGTATGTCTACCACCAAGGGATCACTCCGCCACCCAAGGGCCAGTGCTGTTAGAGCGGCGGCCTGAGCGAGACCCGAGGGAGGGTGCGCTAGAATGTTCAGCAGCTCGGCGCGGAGCAAGTGGCGCTCTTCATCGCTACCGATTTCACCGTTCGAGCATCTGCGTGCGATTGCAACCGCGCCCTCATAGGCGATCCAACTGTGTGGGTTGCGCAGTGCCATCAAAAGCAACTTGCAAACATTCTTGGACAGGCTTGCCACTGGTGGTACCCGGGCAATCTCCCACACGAGCGCCCCGGATGGCATTTGGACGAGCAGCGTCCATCGCGCCAGACACTCCCCAACAATGTCTTCCGTCGCCGCACCTTCCAAGCCCGTAAGAACACTGTCTAGAAGACGGGCCCGATGTGTCCCGTATGGATGTGTTTCGATTACCTTGATAATGTCGGAAGCATTTTGTTGGATGTCTGGAGCTGGAAGTCCATATGGCCCAAAAATGATCTCTGCAAATATCTCACGTGTACGTAATCCCGCCGTGCTCTCGTCAATGCGCGTCCGGATTACCTCCATCAAATCCCTCAACTCTGATGGGCGCGAGAGTCTCCATATCGTCGCGAGGAGTACTTCGCGCCATCTCGGATCGCTAACGTGTTCAGCAAACAGGTCATTCATTTCGGCGGGATTAAGTCGATCTGAAATGTACTCGGCGGCTAGTTGCTCCTGGAGCACCCGGTGAAGGAAACTTAGTTCCTCGGGTCCCTGACGTACTAGGAGTCCAAGCTCCCCTTCTGCCACATCCAATACCTGATCTGCGGTGTCAGCCGCCTGTGAGGAGTTCATTGCGAGGTAATTCGGGTCCGTCAACGCCTGAAGGACATCTTCTCGTAGCTTCGTCTCCTGAAGAGTCGAGATATCGCCCCTGATTTGGCTCACAAAGGCCACATTTGCCAGGACTATTCTCAACTGGCCATCTGACAATCGATGTCGCGGTGCTGTCACCGCAGCTGCCACTCGCCTCTTAGCAGGGTGGTCAGCCACGAGAAGTTGAACAGCTTGGCTATAGATCTCGAAGCGCTCGGTCGGTAGTCTGCTTACACTTGATAGGTTCAAGGCAACTAGAAGAACCAGGAAGAGAGGAGTTCCACTGATTGCCCTCAAATTAGGCACGTTACGGACCTGGGATAGGAAGTCGTCAACTGACCGTTCTATGACGTCGGAAGCTAAGGACTGATCTTCAGTCGCGAATATCGCGTCGAAATAGTGACGTGCGAGTAGTCTCTGTTGCTCCGGGGTCAGTGGGGCAATCCTCTTGTAAGACCAACCGGCGCCCAGCGTAAGGCGGGCTAACCCGTAAGGGCGCGCAGAGACGACTAATGGGGTGGAACGCGAAGTTGAAAAGGTCTCCAGAGCAGCAACGGCGTACCGCCCTGCTTCGTCGCTGACCCACTCGTCGAGTCCGTCGACGACAAGCAACAAGCGCTGGTCATTGAGTGCGAGTTGGACCAGAGGCCAGACGTGGCTAGCGTCATGCTGGTCCAGCCATGCTTTGATCGTCTCCCCGACAGACGCAGGTGCACCTGTTTGACCGGAGACCCGCTGCGTGAAGAAGTGGAATGGCATCCAGACAGGGAGACGTCGCCCCCATCGTTCGGCGACAGTCCGCCATCTTGGCTCCTCGCTCAGTAGGTCGAGCACCAAGTACCTGAGGAGTGTGCTTTTCCCGGACCCTGGATCGCCTACAATAACCTGCATTGCTTCCGTACCAATCCACTGATCTGCGGATCGGCGCTCCATCACCTGCGGGTTCTCCACACGAAGTAGCTTTCGGGCTGAGCCACGGAGAAGGGACGGATCCTCTTCCGAGCGGGGCACGTTCCATGCGGCTGCCTCCTCTGCGATGGCTTGTAAGTCAAGGCCCACGCCAGGATCATCGAGGTCGTCCGCTGGCTGTTGGAGCGCAACAGTCTGCGGTGTCGTGGATACCAGATCTGGTGTCACGAACCTGTCTAGTAGCCCGACCGGGCGCGTCTCGCTGAACCGGAAAGCAATGAGCCCGGAGTCAGCTACACCGAACGACGCTGCGTAGATCCGAGCCAGTTCGCGGCGGAGATCGGCAACTTTCAGGGCGTCAAGTCGTGCCCCGAGTGTCCCCGCTGCCGAAACGCCGCAAAACTCGACCACCCAATGACGACCAAAGAAGTCATCGATGATTTCCGGGTGATTCTTTAGTTGCATGGAAATCGCCTCTTGGTCCCAGACCACAAAGTCAATGGATTCTTGCGCAAGCCTGGAGGCCAGCCCCTCAATCTCATCCGCAAGATCGGTCGACACAGTAGAGGTACTTGTGGCAAAGACGAACTTCCGAGAGGCATGGGCCCATCGCCCCTCAAGAAAGTCATCGACGCTGCTGACCAACCCAGTCTTGGTCACGACTTTGGTCCGGCGCGCTTGGAGTGACACGTACCTCCGCCGAGGAGGAGACTCTCCAAGGACGAGCCGATCTCTCGCGTAGACGTCGATCCCGTACTGGGCCTGTCCCCGCAGTCCGTAACGCGCGACGAATGGCGTTGTCATCTCCGCAGTCACAACCGGTGCTGATACGTGAACCGGCTCCGCTTCCAGTTCGAGAAGGCGGAGACAGAGACGTTCAAAGTCTTCCCAGGTGAGCCGATCAACGGGAAGTACCTGATGTCTCGTCTGTACAGGTGGAGGTACGCCGCACACTGTCGGTGGTACCCGCAGCCATGATGGCGGCGGGTACCACGTGGATGCTATATCTGGCTCCGCAGCGACCTCGCTAATCAGTTCCTGCTCTTCGTCATTCATTCTCCGAAACTCTAAACCTGGTGTGGGGAAAAGGCATGAGACTGGAGTTGTGTGCAAGACTTAGCTGCGCCTAGCACTATCAACTCATAACTCTGCCGCTGGCTGTTCTGCATAGAGTAATCGAGCACAACGCTATCTCCAAACTCTGGGTACGACGTTCGGCTGAAGGGTCGAATCGACGCACTTCAGGATTCTCCGTGGGCTCAGGGCAACCCTCGCTATTTCGAACGGGTGTGTTGTCAATGATTTTGCCGTCCAGCGCGGGTTCTTCAAAACTGTGCTAGCTATTAGACACCACCGGAAGCGGATTCTAGCGGGCCGGCCAAATCCAGTTCCTCGGAGTCCCCTTCAGGGTTTTGACTATCCCTGACCGTGGGGACCTTATAGTGGACGACGGCCTTGCCGGGCATGACCACGATCTCCCTGATGAAGGTCGCAACGAAGGTCTTACGCTCGGATAGCTCGCTCTTCTCCAGAAACTCTGTCATGTCTAGGGCCTTGGCTGTGATGGTCGCCACATCGTCCCGGATCGCTCTGCGTTGGGAGAGGATGGCATTGGCCTCCTGCAGCGAGGACTCGAGGTGTAGCTGCCGATCCCTGTTGGCCCTGATCCGTGGAGGGAGGTCGGCTAGGTAGCTGTCGGTGGACCCCACCATCTCCCAGATCCGGTCCAGCCTGCGACGTACGTCCCTGAGCTCAGACTCGATGATCTCCAGTCGCCCTTGTTGCTCTTGGACCAACTTGTCCAGTTCACTGACCACAACTGTCGTCATATCGTCGTCGCTGTCCTTGGCGAGGATGCTGGAGCGAATCCTTTCAATGATCAGCGGCTCGAATCGCCGGGCATTGAGCCTGGGAGAATCACAGCTCCCGCTGCCACGCTTTATCAGCGACTGGCACACGTAGTAGCGGAACCTGCCGCTCTTGGCGCCATGGCCCGTGAACGCCGTTTTGCACCTGTAACACTTGACCAGTCCACTGAGCAAATAGGAGCTTGCGGTCCTTCGGGGGCGGGTGGTCTTGGACGTACGGGAGCGTAGCAGCTTGTTCACCGATTGAAACTGGGCCTTGGAGACGATGGCCGGGAATGCCTCGTCCACTTGCACGGGGCCGGCCTCATCCTTGCCTTTGGTACCCCAGATGAGAGCCCCGGTGTAGACCTCATTCCTTAGGATGAAGTTGACGCTGTCGCTTGACCAGAGCTTTCCTGTGGCACTTGGGATGTCCTCGTCGTTGATGGCGCGAGCGATGTCCAGCATCCCTGTTCCGTTCTCGGCCATGTCGAAGAAGCGCTTGACGACAGGTGCCGTAACCTCGTTGGGTTGTAGTTTGGGGCGCTCCTTCGCCCCATCCTGGACCATGACCCTGTCGTAGCCGTAGGGCGTCCTGCTGGAGACCCAGAAACCGCGGGAGGCCGCCTCCCGCATTCCCCGCCTGACATCCGTCGCCAGGTTTTCCGAGTAGAACTCGTCCAGAACTTCGATCACGCCCTCACTGAACCTGCCCGTCGGAGTGTCATCGATGGGCTCGGTGATGGAGATTACCTTGACGCCTCGCCTTCGAAGGACGGTCTTAAGAGCGATGGCGTGCTCGCGATTCCTGGTGAAGCGTGAGAACTTCCATACGAGGACTTCTCTGAACCCGGCCTCGGGCATTCTAGCTTCGTCGAACATCTTCTTGAACTCGGGCCTGTCGTCGATGAGCCCGCTCTTGGACTCGTCGACGTACTCTCGGACGATCGCGTAGCCGTTCTTTTTGGCATAGTCTCTGAGCGCCCGAAGTTGAGCGGCCACCGAGAGGTCCACGTCCTGGCGGTCGCTGGAGACCCTGGCGTAGAGGGCAACTGGCGTGGGTTCGTGATATTCACTCATCTGCATATCACCCAACTTGCTCCCTTATGGTAACATCTTGTGTACTGTTTACGTAAGGCGTTACAAGGATTCGAGGATTCGAAGATCGAAGGACCCAGCGGTTCTTTGAGGGCCAGTTGGTGCGGGCCTTCCACGGGTTCGCGGATCAGGCGACGCGTCGACTCACGGTGTTGGACAACGCTGCGTCCTTGCAAGATCTGGCTGGATTGCCCAGCAATAGGCTGGAAACCCTCGCCGGCGACCGAGCGGGCCAGCACAGCGTCCGGATCAACCGCCAGTGGCGAATATGCTTCCGCTGGGAGGATGACGGACCGTACGACGTGGAGGTGGTGGACTACCACTAATGAGGAGTGTGGATATGAGCGTGGGGAACAGAATGAGGCCGGTGCATCCCGGAGAGATACTGGGTGAGGAGCTCAAGGAGCTTGGTCTGTCGGCTAACGCATTAGCCAAGGCTCTGGATGTGCCCACGAATCGAGTCACGGCAATTCTGAAGGGGCAGCGAGGGGTAACGGCTGATACGGCTCTACGCCTTGCCCGGTACTTCGGCACCACGCCCCAACTGTGGCAGAACCTGCAAAAGGCATTCGAGCTACGCGTGGCAGAAATCGAATCTGGGCAGCAGATCGAGGAGCGTGTGCGGCGACGAGAAGCAACCCGGGTGGGTGGCGGGTGAGTCGGAGGCCAACCGCGACGAGCCGGAGCGGGATGAAGCCACTCTAGTTCTTCGATCGCCTAGATTCGAAGTGCCTGCAGGAACCCATGAGGACAGGGCGACAGAGCGCAATTGGAGCATCTTCGTGGTTCAGTCGTTTGGGCTACATTCGGGTGAGGGAAAGTTTCTGCCCATACCTTCCGTAGTTCTGAGGAAGGCGTTCGGTCACAAATGGAAGACGCCTAGCATTACGGAAGTCTGAGCCACGTCCTGGGCGTAGGTCGCGATGGTCGCCCTATGATATCCGAACATCCTGGGTGGGAATCGACGGTTGTTTTCGAGGCCGCCGAGGTTCTATGGTGTCTCTGCAAGAATCGATATGTGAGGCTTGACACCCGAATATAGCTGCTGCTATAGTCCTCAGAGAGCCTACATTTAGAGAATATAGGCCCCATATAGACAATAATAGGCGGTGCTACGCAAATGCCAGAAGCTACTGAGACACGGGAGCAGCGATTCAGGCGACTAGCGGAACAACGCGTGAACGTCATCCTGGATAGGATACGTCTCCTTGGTCAGCTAGCCAATAAGAGCAACTATGAATACACCGATGCACAGGTCGAAACCATCTTCAAGGCGATTCAGAAGGATCTTAATGCTGTGAAGTCGAAGTTCCGAGAGGGAACCAAGGGGCAGAAGAGATTTTCACTCTAGCGAGTCAGTGGGCGTTCTAGGAGCACTGTGATGCTGAGGCTTGAGTTCGGTAAGGAACAGCTCTGCCTGGATCTGCTCTGGGCAGACACAGAAGAAGAGGTTATCAGCCTCCTCCGAGAACACGGCTATTGGGATGATCCAGCCGTCTGGCGGCCCTTTGGTAGTAGGGACGACAACTTCTCGACGATAGGAAATCAGTCGAGTAGCGCCGACGGTGCCCTGGTCGAGAAGCTGATCAACTCGGTAGACGCCGTGCTGATGGGTGAGTGTTGGTCAACTGGAGTCCCACCGAATTCACCAAGGGCTCCACGGAGTATCTCGGAGGCTGTCGCTCAATTCTTCTATGGAGACCGATCCAAGGCCAATAGTTTGGGATCCATCTCCAATTGGTCCGACCGACAGCGTCGAGAAGTGTCTCGCCGGATCACCCTCGCTGCTACAGGTGCCCGCCAGAATCCAAGCTTCACAATAGTGGACAGCGGAGAGGGACAGACTCCTGATTCTATGCCGGACACCCTCCTATCCCTGGACAAGCAGAACAAGGTCGACGTCCACTTCGTCCAAGGCAAGTTCAACATGGGCGGCACCGGAGCTTTACGATTCTGCGGTCGCCACAACCTGCAACTCGTGATCAGTCGCCGCAATCCGAGTATCAATCGCGTCTCGTCGGACACGTCGTATGGTCAATGGGGATTCACCGTCGTGCGCAGGGAGAACCCTACAGAGCTAAAGCGAGTTTCGACGTACACATACCTGGCGCCCCACCCGAACGGCGTCCCACGCTTCGATTCAGAAGCCCTACCACTGTTCCCGGAAGGAAACAAGGCTTACAGCCGAGAGGCTAGATGGGGCACGGCCGTCAAACTCTATGATTACGAGCTCACAGGCAGGAGTCACATCTTGCGGGGTGATGGACTGCTTCAACGTCTTGATCTACTGCTACCGCGAATCGCACTTCCTGTGAGACTGCACGAGTGTAGGGACTACGGTGGTCATCCGGGTAGCTTCGACACCACACTCAATGGGCTGGGAGTCCGACTGAGCGACGGTAGGGGTGAGAATCTCGAGCCAGGGTTCCCCACTAGCAGCTCGTTTACGATACGCGGAGAGCAGATGACCGCTGAGGTATACGCCTTCAAACGCGGAAAGGCGGATACCTACAGGAAGAATGAAGGGATCATCTTCGCTGTAAATGGTCAGACGCATGGGAGTCTGCCGCGGAGGTTCTTCAGCAGACAGTCTGTTGGGATGAACAGGCTTGAAGATTCGATACTAGTCATAGTGGACTGCAGCCGTATCGGCGGACGGAATCGAGAAGACCTTTTCATGAACAGCAGAGATCGAATGGAGCGAGGCGAGTTCCTGAGCGCCATAGAGCGGGAGCTTGAGTCAATCCTAAAGGGCAACCAACTCCTGCGGGATCTCAAGGAGCGACGCCGAGCTGAGGATGTCTCCTCCACCCTGCAGGACTCCAAGCCGTTCAGGGACGTTCTGGAGTCGATCCTTCGGAAGTCACCGTCGCTCGCGAGCTTGTTTGGGGGTACCGGGCCGCTGTCGGATCCATTCAAGTCTAAGCGAGTCAAACAGGGCAGTCAGTTCTCTGGCAGACAGCACCCGTCAATCTTCCGGTTTCGGGACTTGGACTACGGCAATGTGCTCCAGCGAACAACCGCCGTCAATATGCGAAGCAGGATTGTGTTTGAGACGGATGTGGTAAACGACTACTTCAGCCGTGGACAGTATCCTGGGGAGCACCTCCTGCGCCCTCGGGATCAAGCACTGCTTAACGGCCAGATCCCGGACCATACCCTTAACTTACATGATGGCACGGCCACTCTGAATCTGGCGTTGCCTGTTGGCGCCAGAGTCGGCGACTCCCTTCGTTATGAGCTGGTCGTCGATGATGAGACACTAGTGGAGCCCTTCGTCAATACTTTCGCCATCTCTGTAGGACCACATCAGGAGAAATCCGGAGGTAACGGTCTTCGTCGGCCGCGCACCAGCGGTGAGGATGGTGGTGAAGAGGCTCTCCAAGGACTGGCTCTCCCAACCCCCGTCCTCGTTTACGAGCAGGATTGGGAGAAACACGGATTTGACCGGAACTCGGCCCTTAAGGCAATCCACGATCTATCGGATGATGATGACGAGGCATCTGGATCCCATACCTACTACATCAATTTGGACAACGTCTACTTGAACACTGAGCTGAAGGCCACCAAGCTCGACGGCGACATAGTGAAGTCAAGATGGCAGTACGGCATGGTAATCGTTGGGATGGCGCTGCTGCGAGCTCTCAGTGGATCGGACGCCACCAGCGGCGCTGCCAACTCATCAGCGGACAGTAGCGGTATGACGCCTGAGGAGGAGATGGCAAAGGCAACGGCAGCCATAGCTCCGGTTCTTCTGCCTCTGATCGAGCACCTGGGTGCTCTGTCGGATGAGGACTTGGCAACGTAATCTAGGGCGATCAGAATCTGAAGCCGAAGCCGCGTCAGCCCATCGGGCGGTGGACCAGCAGAACCTCTCGACTGGCGTCATTGCAGAGTCGCTGTTGGTTGTACCACTTCCTGTTTGGAACCAACCTGACTTGCCGAGACACGACTGCGCCCTCGCTCGTTTCTTCGAATCCCGCTTGCGTCATCGCGTCCAAATAGAGCGGCATTTGGACGGTGGCGTCGGAGAACGATATCAGTTGGACAACTGTGGCGTCTGGAGCGATGATCTGTCTTAGGTTGCTGAACGCAAGAGATAGGCTGGTGAAGTAGTTCCTGAGGCCGAGAGACGACCTGCTACCCATCGTATAGTAGGAAGCGCCGTGTCCATCTCGGAGATCAGCGATCCAATAAGGGGCGGGTGTCTCGCGCCTACCCATGACTTGCCATCGATGATACAGAACGTGCACGCCGGGATAGGGAGGAGATGTGAGGACGAGTTTGGGGCGTATCTGTCGTCGCCGCAACGTCCGGGCTAAGAAGGAGTCTGCTGCCGAGTAGGCCATTAGTCGCCGGGTTGCCGTTACCTTGTTCTTGTAGACCCCTTCAGTCCTTGCAGCCGAGACGAGATCTCTCAAGCCGTCCAACATGAGCTCCACGCGTTGCTGGAGCTCGTCGCCCAAAGCTACAGCATCTGGCGTGTTAGCCCTCGCATCCAGCCCCCACTGTCCTACGCGAACGAGGGCGCATCGCGCAAACTGCCGGCGACGGCGAAATTGGAGACCTTCAACGAGCTCGGTTGCCATTGCGAAGAACTGGTATGCGGCAGCCGGCATGTTGCGGACAGGACTCTCGGACTGTCGGGCATCCGGGTCCATATCGGCTGCCACGGCCCTTACGTTCTGGACCCAACCGCGAACTTCCGCGATGTCATGACAGCTTAATGGAGTCGTCTTGACTCTTGTAACAAATCTGGCGAGTTCGTTGACATCAGAGCCGATTGCATGCCTTCCGGATGCCACAGCCTCAACGATCGTAGTGCCGCCACCCATGAAAGGGTCCAGCACGTAGTCTCCAGGCTCAGTTAGGGAGTCAAGAACGAATCGAGCAAAGGTAGGAGCAAATCGTGCCGGGTATTTGTAGAAGTCATGCGTGTATCCCTTCACCCTGCCAGTGGATCGAAAGGCTTCGTCAAACCCAGTTACCCCTAGGGACGCGGCAGCTAGGGGCATGGCGGTTGTTCCTGTAAGAGACGACGCAACTCCATTGGCTCCATCTTGAGAGCTCTGGCCAGAGCTCTGATTGTCCGGGGCCGCGCCTGAGTCTTGCCGTTCTCAATGCGCGACACAGTGGTAATGGTCAACTGGGCAAGCTCTGCGAGGTCCTGCTGGGTCAACAAGCGTTCTTCGCGTAGCTTCCGCAAGGCATGGTTCATATACTAAAGCTATTAAAATGTTTATGAAAATACAACGCATTTTTGGGTATTCTACCAGCGTCTTTCTGAGCTCTCCGCACCAACTGCCAAGGGCAGCGTGGCGTTGGGCCAATGAGGTGAAGGGGGTGTACCACCTGGCAAGGTGGGCAGTTCAGACGCGATTCGTTCCAGACTTAGCTGAGCCGTCCAGGGGGACCTCCTCAGAGTCCGCCCCTGACGTACGGCTGTCGCCAGCCATGGGAACCGTATAGCGGACAACGGCCTTGCCTGGCGTGACCACGATCTCCCTGATGAAGGTTTCTGCGAAGGCCTTGCGCTCGGACAGCTCGCTCTCCTTCAGAAACTCGGTCATGTCCAGTGCGTTGGTAGCGATGGTCTCCACGTCGTCCCGGATCGTCCTGCGCTGAGATAGGATGACTTTGGACTCCTCTAGTGAGGCCTCGAGTCGTATCTGCCGGTCCCTGGTGGCTCTAATCCGTTGAGCGGTGTCGCCCAGGTCGTCGTCGGTGGTCTCCACGAGGTCCCAGAGCCGGCCTATCCGGCGACGTGCGTCCGCAAGTTCAAACTCGGTCGTGTCCAGTCTCCTTCGTTGTTCGCGGATCAACTCCCCCAACTCCTGAGCAACGACCTTCTTCAAATCGCCGATGATGGTTTCGGTGAGGATGCTGGAGCAAATCCTGCCAACGATGAGCTCTTCGAAGCGACGGGCATTGAGCCGGCGAGTCTTACAGGCTCGCTTCCCTAACTTGATCAGGGACTGGCAGACGTAGTAGGCGTACCGGCCGCTCTTGGCATACTGGCCGGTACGCGCCCTGTTGCAGGTCCCGCACTTGATCAGCCTACTAAGCAGGAAGGGGCTCCCCACCCTGCGGGGAATGGCGACCTTAGGGGCACGGGAGCGCATCAGCTTGCTGACGCGGTTGAACAGGGCGGTGGAGACGACTCCTGGGAACGCTTTCTCCACTCGAACCGGCTCGATCCCGTCCTTAGCGTTCGCACCCCAGACCAATGTGCCCGTGTACACCTCGTTGATGAGGATTGCGTGGACGCTGGTCTTGCCCCAGGGCTTTCCCCTCGGACTGGAGATGCCCTCGTCGTTGAGCTCGCGGGCGATGTCCATCATCCCTCTTCCGAGTTCAGCCATCTTGAAGATGCGTTTGACGATCTGTGCCGCAATCTCCTCGAGTTCCAGTTTCACGCGTTTCTTGGCCCCGTCCTGCACCATGATCTTGCGATAGCCGTAGGGCGCGCTTCCGGTGATCCAGAAACCACGCGAGGCGGCCTCACGCATCCCCCTAACTACTTCCTGCGCCAGATTCTCGCTATAGAATTCGTCCACGCTCTCGATGATTCCCTCAAGGAGCTTCCCCGTTGGGGTGTCGTCGGCGCGCTCGGTTATGGAGACCACTCTGACGCCTCTCTTCCTGAGCATGGACTTGTAGGCGACGGCGTGCTCCCGCTTCCTGGTGAAACGCGAGAATTTCCAGACCATGATCTCCCGGAATGCGGCCTCCGGCATGCTGGCCTCGTCGATCATCTTGTTGAACTGGGGCCTGTCGTCGACCCTGCCGCTCTCGGCCTCGTCCACATACTCCCTAACGACCACGTAGCCGATTTTCTCCGCGTAGTCCCTCAGGGCACGCAGTTGGGCGGCCACCGAGAGGTCCACGTCCTGACGGTCGCTGGAGACCCTGGCGTACAGGGCAACTGGAGTGGGTTCGGGTCTTTCACTCATCTGAGCGTCAACCTTCCGGTCCCTACTGTTGGACCAGGCGAGCGCATGAACGATCTGGAGTACAGGCCGTGGCGGGGCTTACACCGAAGCGACTCAGGCCGGATCCTCTTGCCTCGGTCTCGGCGCCTGCCCAGCTCGGGGACTGGATGCCTGCCGCTGCAGATGAGCGCGGACAGCGACCCTCGCCAGGATGCTCAGTCCCTGCCGGATTGTCTTCTGTTGCTCTGGGGAGTACGTCGACGACTCCGACGTCTTTTCATCTTCCATACATCTACTCATGCCGGCCGCTTATAGATCACCTTCTGGAAAGCGTTGACCATTGGTTACGCGATTGAGGTATTCCCGCATAGTGAGGGACCGCTACGACCACAATAGCTTGTGCGAGTCGAAGAGTCTGTGCATATGGTGCTTTTGACACTCCAAAGCTGGAATGTACATACTGAATTCATGAGGGAGCGCGATGTACAGAGGGCCAGAGCGGTCCAGGTGGGCCAGTTGATGAGGTCATACCGCGAGTCCTTTGCTCGCGAAGGCGGTCGGCGGGGACTGACACAGGAAGCCCTTCTAGAGCGGATGGGGTCGGTGGACAGCAACTACGCGGAGCGGTACAGCCATGCCACGGTCTCGCGATGGGAGTCCGGCGGCACCCGCCCCACCCTCCAGCGGCTGAGGGTCTTTGACCAGGCCCTCAACCTATCCCAGACAGATGTGGCCGGCCTCGTACTGTTGGCAGGGCTGGCGCCTGACTTTCGAACGGCCTTGGGTAACGTCAGCGGGAATAGTGGCACCAATGGCAATGTAGCGACGTCGGGCCCGGTGTCATGCCCCGGGGGTGCGGGGATTGCGGGAGCTTTGCGTGCGGAAAGCACTCCGTCAGTCCTCAGGTGCGCACTCCGGTTCGCGCTTCTCAGGGTCCTGCCGCTCGGGATGGCCATAGTCGGCGGGTATGCGCTGTCGTTCTACGGCTGGAACAACGCCTGGATGCCCACAGCCTATGTCGCCTTCGCCCTCGGGATCGTACTGGCGCAGGGATTCCTGCTGCCGGATCGTGACACTCCTCTCAGGGAGTTTTTCTGGGTCTCGGTGTTCTTCCTATTGACCACGCCTCTGCTACAGTTCGCCTCGATCCACTTGGACCACTATAACTTCCACACGATTAGAGATCTGGCCGGCACCCAGATGCCCTACATGCTGGCCCTCCTTACCAACTTGGTGATCGCAGGCGCAGCCGGGCTGACGTTTCAGCTTTTGTGGAGATGGCAGTACTCCGGCGACAACGGTGAGAGTAGCGCCCTGCGCCGGGCGGCCAGCGTGGCGCTGCCGCCGGTAATTCTTGTGTACGCCGTCGTCGTTGTCATCACCAACATCTCTGTGTCGATACAGCTGGCGGTTCTGCTACCGGTACTGGCCGCGGTCTTCACGGCACTGTTGGTCCTGCGCGACCCCGCCTTCCATCCCAGCGAGCGGGATCGGATGTTCCTGCTCTGGACAACGTTGGTACTGGCGATAGTTTCGACTGCCTTGGGGATAGTCGCCATTCTCGCAATATACCTGTCGCCCAATATGCCGAGCGTTCTGGCGGACCACAACCTGCTGCGTTCGTGGGAGATCGACCTCGCCGCGCTGGGCTTTACCCGGGAGGAAGCGCTGGACCGGCTGAACCTGGGATACCTGTGGCACGCGGTCTGGGTTTTAGCCTACATGTTCTTCGTTGTCGGCGGCAGACTGATGGTATCCATCTACCGACTCGAGGGGGGACAACGACCGTGAGTGGTAGGGAGTGGCCAAAGCCTTGCATCAACGCCTCGAGTGGAGTGAGGGAACGAGTTGGTGGACCGCGACTCACTTCTACCCAACGCCGAAACCATGAGAAACTTAAGGAGACTGTGGAATTCAATGGAGGTCATTTCGTGGGCAGCTGCCTATTAGGGGGGTCCGGTAGCCCGAATAGCGGACACCCGATACCTGAGACCTCAGATAACAACATTGTACGAGGCGCATGACAATGCCAAAGCTGGTCAACGTGAAGCTCGATCTGAAAGTGCCGGGCATCGGAGGTATCTCCGGAACGTGGGAACCGGACGAGTCGGAAGTGAGAGCAGCCTGGGAGCTGTACGTGGAGATGGTGACCCGTACTCCACTGGGAGGCTTTTCATCCCGGGAAGGATCCCTACGAGAAGCCCTGAACTCCATCTACTCGTTGTTCGACACCACGAGAGGCGTCTTGAGAAGGTATGGACCTGGCGTGGCTCGGCCAAAGAGCGGGCACGAACTGTCGTTTGGGTACTTCGCTGTGTCCATGCTCAATCTGGTCCTCCGTCCGCTTCTCACCGAGTGGCACCCGAAGCTGCGCAACTGGGAACGTGACAACCCGCACCGGGACGAAAGTGAATGGGAGGGACGCGGCGATTTCTTGAATGCGCTCACCGAAGCAAAGGTGCAGCTTCAGCAGTATGCCGATCTGTTCGCCGAAGTCGCAGACGTACCCGAACTGACAGAGGATGGAAATGCTACCACGACGGCGACATAAGGTATTCGTTAGCAACCATCACGAGAATGATCAGGGAAGCCGGAACCTGTTCGAAAGGCTGTTCGCCGACGTGTACGACATCATGGATTCCCGGTCAGTGAGGGTGGGGGCCATTCCTAGGGGACTGACGCTCGATGAACTCAGCCGCCGTATCCGAGACGACTACCTTAGTGATTCGACGGTGACCGTAGTTCTGGTAGGCAAGGATACATGGCGCAGGAAGCATGTCGATTGGGAGGTCGCCGCGTCGCTTCGTGACACCGACGCCAATCCAAGATCGGGGTTGCTTGGCATCCTCCTGCCAACTCACGCTTCCTTCAATCGGGACGTTTACGACCCGTACACAATTCCTCCACGGCTCCACTACAACGTGGAGTGTGGCTTTGCCGAATTGTACTCTTGGAGCGAATGTCCTAATGATGTGGCTAGCTGGGTCGACAGTGCCTACCGGCGCAGAAGGACAATCGTCCCGGATAACTCCTCCGTTAGATTCGCAAAGAACTGGAAGGGCCCGCGGTGGTTCCCCCAGGAAGATCCGGCCGACCAACGCTAGTGCCGACCAACGATTGGTGTCCTCAATCCCAGTCCAGTGGAACACCAGAGTAGCCAACCCGGCCAAGGCCTCTGAGCCAGTCGACGAACTGAACGACAGCTTGTTCTGAGAAGCTGTTGCTGTGACCTATTCCCGAATGAACGATGTCCTCTGGTCCGAGTTTAGGGATTCTTGGTCCCTGGCCGCCCAAATATACGAAGTCGTCACTGACGAGAACGCGGTCCACTGACGTATCGCGGCGGACGTTGTGAATATTGACCGTGCCGTCATGTAGGCTGTGGTGCGAGTCGGCTTGGAGCCACGACCCATTGAGTTGGTCCCACTCGTATATGTTGTCTCCAAAGGCTCGCATCTTGCTCGCGTGTAGGTTGGGACGTTTCCTGCGGAAGCGCGGATCGTTCCAATACTCACTGAAGGACAGCTTTTCGCTGACCCTCATGGCAAACACGAGAAATCCGTCGCGCTGTCTTGTCTTCGAACCCGAGCCAACGACCCAGTCTCCAATCTTGGCGGCTTGCCTGATTCTTGGCTTGCAGGTTGCGAGGGTGCACAACCCGTGGAAGGGATTCGGGGCGAATCCATAGTCCCTGGCTACCACGTATGAATGCAGTCTCGTCACCGGAGCACCCTATCCGCAGGAATGCCTCGGGATGGGCCTCCGGTCCCGGCTCCTTCCATCCTGGTCGAACCAACCGTCAGAATCACCGTCTATGGCATCAATGATGCTCTCGCCGTGCCAACCAACAACTGCGTCAGCATATCGGTCAAGAGCCTCCGGCAGCTCACAGTCCTTGGACCCGTATTCCCATACGCCCACGATCCTCTTGCCCAGTTTGTGGGCATACTCGATCTCCCAGTCCACCCACTCGCTGTATTTGGTGTCCGGGGACACATATACGACGAGCACCCCTGCCCACTTGATATGAGGTGCTAGAATCTGACTCTTGATGTAGCCGGGGTTACTGGCTGCGTTCGGTTTGTCGGCAGTAATCGACGAGTCCCGCAAAGTCATGCCATGCTTCTGGGTCAAGTCCTTTATGCGAGTGAGGCCCTCATCGTCCTCATGTATGTGACTGATAAAGACATTCCGCGTATCGTCCGGAATCGTCTATCGCTCCTCTCCTAAAATGGTGTCAATTCTTGCTGGCTAAACTGGGGCAAGGGCTGGACTTGGTCTTCTGCCTCCGCCTGTTCGAGCACCATCTGGACCAAAGATGCTGGTATACAGGGTTGGTGCAACAAGACATGATGCGGGCTGACGCCTCCGTCAGGCCGCGACGGCGAAGGGCTTCCGCCGCGAGGACGGCAGCTATGTTCCTATAGGCCTGAGGCGCGTCGTCCCAGGAGGCCAAACCTTCTAGTGCGTCCGGCTGGGTCGCCGGGTCGATAAGCTGCTCAACCAGAAGCTCCAGCTCCCTGAATACCCGGTCGGACTCTTGCCGGGGGAGGGCTAGGGAGTCGTCATTCGGAGCAACGCTTGGGAGAGCCGTTGAACGCATCACGTCATCCCAGTCGGAGTCGTACACGTGCAGGCTGTCGCTGATCTGGCTGTATGAGCCGCAATCGACTCCCAGCCAACCCGCCAGTATCTCCTGCATCGTTGTGAACTGAACAAAATTGTGGGGAACCCCCAAGAACATGTCGTTGCTGCGGATGACCTGCATCCACTCCAGCTTCCCGTCACGGATTTTCGGCATCGCTGCCACGTTGCACGGGATGTCGCGGTCAGCTGGGGTCCCGTCGGGAGCGGGCAGGTCGATCGGGGAGTCCCAGATCTGGATGACCACCTGCCGCGTGTCCGGGTCGCTATCAAGCGCCCGGTAGGCCCGATCAAGCTGATCGACGGCCAGGTGACGGCGTATGCGGTACCCGTAGGCCCCATGAAGCTCCGGGCCTGGACCAACAAAGTCGCGATACCTCCTGTTCCAATGGTCCAGGAACGCCAGGTCACGTCGGCCGGTCATGATCCAGACGATCTCCGCCAACGCGAATGCCAGGTTCAGCGGCGGCTCTCTCGAAACGACCCAGCGCTGGCGGGGATCTGCGACGGAGATTCCGACGTGAAGGATTTCCCTGGTCGGGCCCCCTCTGCTGTTCTGGGAGCGGACACCATCCGACCGGCGAAAAGCCTCAGCAGCCTGCTGCCATACGTTGTCGGCCGATTGTCCCCAGAAGGTCGAGATCATCACGGCCCTCCTCGACGAGGCAGTTTGTCGTTGATGCCCCACTTGGGAGGGTACCAATACTCTATGGGACTAGCCGAGGGACGATAGCGCTGCTTGATGCGAGTGCGCTTGCTTGTTCCCTTGACGTCAGGGTGCTTCACGCGGGCGTACTTTGACACCTCGCAGAAGAGGTTCTGGCAGTCGATGAGTTGAAGCTGCCTTCCCCCTAGCGTGCGGAACTTGAGCCCCAGCCGCTCGAACTCCCCCTCCTGGCTCTCGGTAACTAGTCTGATGATGTCCGCGTCGTTCAGTCCACCCAGGTCCCGGAAGCATTTGCGTATGCCGTCCAGCGCTCCGGGACCCGGTACGACGAACTCCATCTCGGAGAAATCCGTCAGATCGCTGTAGTTGAGGTCCGTCACGAACTGGTAGGCGAGGAAGTCGCCTATCGTCGGATACGACCGGAGCACGTCGAAGGCCCGGGCCATGGATGACGCCTCGGCTATCCTTCGTGGGGCCTCATCCTCCATCATCCGCTCCAGGAGGGTCAGGTGATTGCGATGCTTCTGCGCATGGCCGAAGGAGCTCCTGCCCGACGGCATCATGTAGGCAGCGGAATAGATTCTCTTGCCTTCAGCAAGGGCCTCGGACAACACGCTGTCGTACTGCTGGAATGAGTAGTCGGCGTGGCTGATTGCCGTCAGCCTGTCTTGCAGCATCTCCCACGTCTCGATCCTGTTGAAGAGCTTGAACAGGATGATGCGGAAGAAGACCTCCTCCGGGGACTGGTCCCCCTCGTAGATGACGTTCCTGATGAGGTACTGGCTCACCCGGTCGGACGCGCGGTAGGCATTGGTGAACTTGTGCCTGGCGAGGATGGTGTCGGTCGTCCACGGAGCCGGGAGTCCCTTTATCTTGCGGAAGAACATCTCCTGCCGTTCGGCGGCGAAGCGCCAGTAGGTCTCGTACACCACCGTGGGTCGAGCTGGAGAGAGTGCGGTGAAGTTGAATGGAGCCCTGGAGGGTGAGGGGATGAGGAGCAGCTGGTCGCTGGAGCCCGGCGCGGTGCCGTTCGCATCGGTGGGGTCTGAATGGCCAACGTCGGGCAGGAGGCCTCCGAGAAGCGCGAGCATCTGGCCCAGGGAGTCTTCAACCGTCCCGTCATTCTGTATCCGGTGGATGGGGTGCTGGCCCCTCTCGCGGTCCGAAAGCGCCTGGTAGCCCTGCCGCGAAGGCGCTCTGGCATCCCGGTCAACCTCGTCGTTTGAGCGGTCGATCAGGAAGAGAGCATCCGGCTTGACGTCACGCCAATAGAGGCGTTCCGCCCGGATCAGGGCGTCCAGTGTGGAGACCTCGGCCGACGCGGCCCGTCCATAGACCCACGTCGACCACCAGAAGCGATCGAGGACCACCCAGCGGCCTCCTTGGAGCGCTGGCAGGATACGCCGTTCTATCTCGTCCAGGTGTGCGGCGATGTGTAGGGCCTGGCGACTGATTTCGGCAATGGTATTCAACCCGAAGGAGGCAGGTTCATGGTGCACCTTATAGACCAGATGGCCAACCGTCCCCTCCTCCTTACCGGGAAACGAAAGGTGGTCACACGCAAGGCCTATTGCCTTGAGCCTACCGGCGAGAGCCTGCGACAGGGTGGACTTGCCGACGCCGTCAGGCCCTTCGAAGACGATCAGTCGTCCTATTCCGACCGCCTCAGACATTGTCACTCTCCTCAAGACAACCCCGCTGACAAGCTTCTGTTGCCGAAGACGAGCCCATTGCTACGCTCATCAGCAACTCGCCCCGGGGGCGGGTTGGGCAGTTATTGAGGCTTAGAAGGATGGTCGGCGGGTTTACATATAGAGGCATTGTATCATAAACTGTAAACCACAAGAAAGGAGGGCGCCGCATGTTCAGCGAACGTCTCAAACTCGCCAGAAAACGCAGTGGCCTGTCGTTACGGGCATTGTCCTCGGCCGTGGGTGGCATCGTCTCAGCCCAGGCTATCGGCAAGTACGAGCGGGCGGAGATGATGCCGAGTTCAACCGTGGCCATCGCCTTGGCCGATGCCCTGGAGGTATCCCTCGGCTACCTGTTGAGCCCGACGACGGTTTCCCTGGAGTCTGTTGAGTTCAGGAAGCTGGCTTCAACCAAAGCTAAGGAACGTGCGGCGGTGGAGGGTGAGGTCCTCGATAACGTAGACCGCTATCTGCAGGTGGAACAGATTCTGGGGCTCGACATTCCGGGGGAGGACGGGCCGGACGGGGCGCTCTTTAGAATCGACGCTGTGGAGGATGTGGAGGAAGCGGCGACGTCAGTTCGCACCGATTGGAATCTCGGAAGCGGACCGATTCCGGATATGACCGAGCTCTTGGAAGAGAGAGGCATAAAGGTGTTCAAGCTCACCCTGCCAGGATCTGTCGACGGGCTAAGCTGCCGTGTGCGTCGGTCGGGAGGCGACGATGTTCCTGTTGTCGTCTGTTCCACGGGGAAGTCTCTCGAACGACAGCGGTTCACGATTGCTCACGAACTGGGCCACCTGGTCCTGGACATCCCGTCCCAGGTGCCAGAGGAAAAGGCCTGTCACCGCTTTGCCGGTGCGTTCTTGGTGCAGGGCGATGAGCTTTTCCGGGAGGTAGGTCGCCGTCGAATGAACTTCGGGTTCGATGAACTCATCGAAATCAAGCATATATTCGGCATAAGCGCCGCGGCTCTGGTCATGCGAATGCGGGATTTGGGCATCATCACGCAGGCCACGCTGCGGGACATTTTTGCGGGCATCGGAAGCGGCTGGAGAACGGATGAACCTCGTCCTCTGAGAAGAACTGAGAGTCCCACGCGCTTTCGCCGCCTCTGCTTGAGAGCCTTAGCAGAGAGCGAGATCTCTGAATCCAAGGCCGCAGAACTGCTCAGACTCCGGGTGAGCGAGATCGAAAACATCATGGCTGGTACGGCCGCTTAGGGGAATGGATGAAGGTCCTGGTCAGCGACAGCTCCATTCTGATCGAATTCTCGAAGCGAGAGTTGCTGGACAAGATGTTCCAGCTCGAGTTTGAATTCGCGGTGCCGGACCTGCTGTTCCATGAGGAACTGATAGATCTCGGCGCGTATAGCCGGCGGGACCTCCTTGGTCTTGGCCTGAGAGTTGAGCCACTGGATGCCGAGGGTGTGGAGGTGGCAATCGCCTATCAGTCCGAACGACCAGCCCTGAGTCTGGTCGATTCCTTTGCCCTTGCGTTGGCGTCCCATCAAGGGTGGAACCTTCTTACGGAAGACAGGACCATGCGTAGGGTCGCAGACTCCAAAGGCATCGTGCACATGGATGCCCTCTGGGTCATCGACAACATGCTGGATAGCGGCATTCTATCGGCGTCTCGGGTCGTGGCCGTGCTTCGGGCGATGCAGAATCATCCGAGATGTCCGGTTCTCAGGGCTGACTTGGCTGTTCGCATCCGGCGGTTGGGTGGCTGAATCGTGGTAGGCGAGAGTGATTCTTCGGGAGAGGCAGTTGCCAATTCAGGGGATGCGGCCGGCATACGAGCACTGACTGCGAACGTGGGGGTCGGAGCAGCGTTGTTGTGGGGATGTAAGAACATAAGCTATCTGCACTAGGAGGACACGATGGAGATACTGCTGCTTCCTGTTGGCGTAATCGTAGGAGGTTACATCGTTACAAGGTGCACCGGGATCGACCTCCCTGCAATCGTGCAGGGTTTGAAGGCGGTCTTCGGGACGCTGATTCTTGTGGTCCCGCTCCTTGGCCTGGCCGTCGCTCTCTCCGTGGGTACGATAACGCCGGATGAAATGAATGACCGCACCGCGGCGATCATTCATTCGGGAACAGTCCTATTCGCAGACCATTTGACCGGTATCGCCATTGGAGCAATGGCGACACCCATTGCGGTGTTTCTCATAGTCGGGGTCGTCCGTCCGATCATGGACGCACTTGATTTCTAGCTGGGGCAGGTTACTCGGCTTCCTAGAGCCCTTGCATGAACACATCGACCGAGTATATGAAAATGATCCCTGACGAACGGGAGGTTCATGACATATTCTGGGAATGCCTATCGATGGCCGAGGCGACTTTCGGCGCACGCGGCCCCGGCTGGCAGTACATAGTCCGACTTCGAGACACTCCGCCCTATCCTGAGACCGTGACAATCGGTACTGAGTTGGTCTGTGTTTGGCTCACCAAGGAACGGAGCAGAGTCGGCTACCTATATGAGGCAGGACACGAGGCGGTGCACTGCCTGAATCCCGGGTCCCCGGATGCAACGTATCTCGAAGAAGCTGTCGCTGCCGCGTTCAGCCGATGGCTCGTATCCAGCCGTTTCGGTCAGGTCGGGCTGGAGCAGACCATGGTAACCGAGGACTACTGCATTGCCTTGCGGATGGCATCCGCTATGGACAGGGACGTGGTGAGGCTCGGTAGGCGGCTACGCGGCCACACCGGATCTCTGAGGGAGGTTTCTCCAGCAGCGGTCCGGGAGCTGTACCCTCTGTCTCCAGGTTCGACTATTCGGCAGCTTCTTAAGGCGTTCCCTAGACAGAGTGATCCTGGAAGTGCTAGCAGTTCCGGCGCTACTGGGCCGTCCAACTAGGAGGTCCGCAGTAGGACACGCCCCGCTGTTCGTGCTGACAGTCGTGGCATTCTACCTCGCCTTGACCTCGGACTGGCGTTCAACCCGGCCTTGGTCACGTTTCTGCGGGTGGTCGCGGCAGGCTTAGATGTAGCCAGGTACGGTTGGTTGACCACCGCGGGCTGGCCGCTCCTATAATGATTGGTCGCCGTATCAGTTCGTCGGAGGGCTTCGGCAGTGAAAATTCGCCACGTCAGCGTCAAGAATTTCCGCGGCGTCCGCGAGCTCGAATGGGACGTCAGATCAGATGTCGTGTGCCTCATCGGGCCTGGCGATGCTACGAAGAGCACCGTCCTAGATGCCATCGCGTACACGCTCGCGCCCGGCCGGTTCCTCGGACTGAATGATGCCGACTTCTATGCCGCGAATCTCGACCAACCGATATCAATCGAGGTTACCGTCACTCATCCCCCACGACATCTATTGACAGAGAGCAACTATGGCCTGCTCCAACGCGGCTGGTCCGCAGAACACGGGCTATTGGATGATCCTGTTCCGGCATCCGACACGGCGCTGACAATCGAACTACGCGTAGATGATGCTCTTGAGCCACGTTGGACGGTTACGAAGCCAGGTTTCGAAGGCAAGTTCATAGGCTGGCGCGACCGCGCCGCGTTTCAACTGTTCCGTATTGACGATAGCATCAACACGCACTTGGCCTGGGGTCGCGGGTCGGCTCTCGCAGCCCTGACCGCGAATGACCATGAAGTCGACACTACGCTGACGGCCGCCCACCGACAGGCGCGTGACGCGGCGTTTGGTGCCCCGCATGAGAAGCTACACGAGGCTGCCGAAGCCGCCTATCGGCACGCGGTCGCGCTCGGTGTTACCACAGGGCCCCCGTTCCGGCCAGGCTTAGAAGCCAGCGCTATGATGGGTGCCGCGAAGCTGGCGCTCCACCAGGAGAATGTGCCGCTGTCGAATGCGGGTTTGGGGACGAGGCGGTTGGTCGCCCTAGCGCTCCAGCGCGCGGGCATCGCCCAAGGCTCAGTCGTCCTTATAGATGAGGTCGAACATGGGCTCGAGCCGCATCGGCTGCTGCACCTCTTGCAGTCGCTGAGCGAGGCGGTCGTGAAGGTCGATGGAGGCTCGGGTCTGGGGCAGGTGTTCCTGACGACTCACTCGGCGGACGCAGTAGCCGAACTAAAGGTTGACGAACTCCACATCGTTCGGTCCACAAGCGGGCATACAACCATCCAGCGCGTGCCCGACGCGTTCAGCGATGAAGATGAGATCGATCCGCAAGCAATTGCGAGAGCGGGCGCAGCTGCTCTGCTGGCTCGGCGAGTGATCGTTACGGAAGGTCGTACGGAAATTGGCTACCTGCGGGCCATGGCTTCGGCATGGAAGGCGACCAGAGGAGTCCCGATCGCACATCTCGGCACAACTTCGACGGACGGCGGGGGACAGCAAGCCGCCGGGCGAGCGATCGGCTTTGCCCGCCTTGGGTACGAAACGGCGTTGTTCGTGGACTCAGATAGGCTGCTCAATCCTCCGACGGAGTCCATCTCCGAATCGGGCGTACGATTGATTCAGTGGGCGGACAGCGTGTCGATCGAAGAGCGAGTCGCACGTGATCTTCCAGAGGAGGGTCTCAAGCGGTTGGTGCAGCTTGCGATCAGTCTCATCGAGGACGAAGAAGCTGTGCTTAGCGCGATTCAAGCACAACTTCCTAACCAAGCTGACCCTCTCGTCGTCCCCGATCCTCTGTTATGGGTCGATCCAGCTAGGACGATCGAAGCGGTCCGCGACGCGATCGGGAAGGCAGCAAAGAAAAAGAAGTGGTTCAAGGGCATTGAGGAAGGAGCACACCTAGGAGAATTGATCAGCGAACTGCTTCCGCAAATGAGCGGTAGCGACACCGCTGTAAAGACTGCTGAGCTCGAGAGATTCGCCTATGGTGAGTGTGACGGGAAGCAGTCTGCGGGCGATGACCACTCTTAGTGTCTCGCGGCCTCTCGCTGCTGATGATGATGCTAAGCGCCTTGCGTCGGCATCGAATGTGGCCGTGGTGCTCCCTGCAGGCACCGGCAAGACCGAGCTGATCGCGAGCGCCACGGGTATCGCGGGCGAAACTGCGGGGCGCCAACTCATTCTGACGCATACTCACGCAGGCGTTCATGCGCTCAAGGCTCGGTTGGCGCGCCTCCGCGTAGAACCGCGGTCCTACACGCTGAGCACGATCGCTGGATGGGCACTGAAGTGGGCCCTTCACTATCCCTCAATCAGTGGACTGCCGACAGCGGAGCCTACTAGCCCGGATGAATGGAATGCGGTCTACAGAGGAGTCCGCCGTGTGCTGGAAAATCCGCACCTCGGGGCGAGTGTGCGCGCCAGCTATGTCGGCGGATTCGTGGACGAGTACCAGGACTGCACGTTAGAACAACACCAGGTCTCGCTTGCGCTCGCGGAGCTGATGCCGCTGAGAGTCCTAGGCGACCCGTTGCAGGGGATCTTCGGATTCACCGGCGAGGCGATTCGGTGGTCGAGGCACGTTGCACCAACCTTCGCGACGTTTGGTGTGGAAACGCGCCCATGGCGATGGACGGCGAGCAATCCAGCACTTGGTAGGTGGCTCCTTGAACTCAGGAATTCCCTCCTGAAGGGTCAGGCGATCGATCTCTCTGCCGGGCCCACGGTCTGGGGAGGGCAGGCTATCCGGAGCAATCAGATCGCGCAATGCCAGCGGGTCGCAGCCGACGAATCCGCAAGCGCGGTCGCAATCCTCAAGTGGCCTCATGAATGCCACGAGTTCTCGAAGAGCCTGGGCGGGAGGTTCTCGTCAATGGATGAACTCGAGGGCAGGGATCTTCTCCAGTTCGCGAAGGACTTGGACCGTGCAGTCGCTGGTCACAATGCAGCGGCTGTCTTTCTTGAGATGGCTAAGAAGTGCTTTACGCGCCTTCCGGGAACGGTGACAACCATGATCCAGAACTTCAATAAGAACAAGCCTCTACGAATCACCAAGAGGACCACAAACATTTCCTTCGTAAAGGCAGTTAGTAGGGTCGCTGAGGCGCCGACGCCGACGAACCTCCTCATCGCAGCGAAAGAGATGGAGACCATACCCGGCATCTTCGCCCACCGCTCTGAACTCTGGATGTCGGTTAAGCGGAGCATTACCGTACAGCGAGACGAGGGTATGGCCACGACCCAAGAAGCTGCGGTAGCCGTAAGGGATCGTACGAGGGAGAGTGGGCGGACGGCCGAGCTACGGACCGTTTCCCGGACACTCCTGGTGAAGGGGCTCGAATACGATCACGCCCTGATACTCAAAGCTGACCTTGATCAGCTCAACGCTCAAGAGTTCTATGTAGCAGCGACTCGCGGACGGCAGACGCTGACCGTCCTCTCCGACAAACCCGTGCTTCAGTTCTCGGCTCCGGAGCTGTAACATGATGCGCCACCTCTTGAGAGGGACATCACCGGGCCGCGACGGAACGGGAGGCTCGCATGTCAAAGCTGATCGAGCACCTACGGTCATTCAACAGGAAGGAGCGGTTCATCCTGCTCCGTAGCACGCTGGGTAGGGACACGTTCCAGCTCGACGTGAGCTTTCGAGAGCGATTGGGCCAAGAGCTTGGTGTGACTATTCCCGCCGATCCATTCGTCGCCATGGATTACCACCTCGACTGGCTGCAGATGGCGTTGTACCTCACAGAGCAGCCCTGGACAGGGCGGCCACCCATCGAGAACCCTAACGGCGAGCTGTTCGAGGCGAATCAGCGGGACATCGACCTGCTCGTCGCATTCGACGACAAGACGACGACCCATATCGTTATGCTAGAGGCGAAGGTGGAGACCGGCTGGACGAACAGGCAGCTGGACGGGAAAGCGGATCGGTTGTGCCGCATCTTCGGGGAGCCTTGTCGCACCGACTTCGCGAAGCCTCACTTCGTGCTTCTGTCGCCACGGGAGCCCGAACGCATCGATCCGACCGCCTGGCCCGGCTGGATGACGTCGGGAGGCAAGCCACGATGGATGAAGCTGCCACGCCCCGAGTATCTTCGCAAGGTCACACGTTGCACGGCCGACGGGCGGGCATCGGCGACGGGACGGTTCCTGCGTATCTACCCCTGATGTGTCCCGGCATAGCTAGCCTGCGCCGACATCGCCTCCGCGTCTGCCGCAGGCCTCTCGAGCTCGTAGTCGTTCCTGGCAAGCCAGCCGCGGGGATCAGCGTACCCCAAACCGCCTCATGCCCACGGCCCCCGCTGTGGGCCAGTGTAGAAACAAGATACGTGTGTGGTCACTCCTCCATGTGCAATAGCAGCATGGCCGTTTGATGTTCACACCACGTCTGAGCCCCCTCAATAGTCTTGAACTCCTCTTCCGACTGGTAGCCTTCATAAGAAACGCGACCAATCCACTCTTCATCTTCGACGCGCAGCACCTCTCCCAAGCACCCGTCTCCATTGGAGGCCTCGCCTTCAGAACAGAGTGCGAGTCTCCCAAGGGGCCGTTCCCACCACTTGTATCCCGCGGAGGCCAGGATCTCTCCGACCTGCGATTCGGTGAAGTCAGCACCCCGAAAGGCTTGTAGTTCCCTTCCGTCCTGGTCGCGGACTATCATGGTCCTCTTGATGGGACTGGCCGGTAACGGATATTCCCAAGCTGCGGCCGACACCTCTTCTATTGTATGGCTATCCCTTGACAGAGGTTGAAAATCGGTGTCGATACCGCTGACTCTGTAGCTGTAACCAGGATGATAGCAGTTATGGTCCTGGAGAACCGGAGGACACTTCAGTAATACGGTGATGAAATCCTTGTAAGGAACCAGATGACTATAGGCGCCCACATACCCTTCAGTGGCGACGATGCATATGCCATCGATGTTCTCGGGCCACGGTCCAGGTATTTCGTTGTACCAGTCCGCATCGAATGGGAAGCCTTGTGCCAAGACCACCACCCAGTTTCGCACACCTTTTCCTTGCTCTGCGATAGTTTCTGACTTTCTGCGTACCACCTTCTCCAGTTCATTCGCAAAATCCTCCTGTCTAATGGTGAGCAACGGAGTTGCTACCAAATCGGAGGGGAAGTCCGGTGAGTAGATCGAGCCCGGTAGATATGTTACCCAACAATGACTTTCGGCATGGTTCGGTAGATTCTGCCGAGTGACACCCTCTACAGGTTCCGCAGTGCCGCAAGTCTGGCATTTGAGGACAGCCGTTGCTCCTGGTCTTTCTGCTCTGCCCACTTGAGTCAGGGCAACTAGGTCGTGCAGGCTATGCCCGCCAGAGTATCTGGGCTGTATCGACACTACTTCCAGATTGGCGAGCTCACCGTTTATGAAAGCCTGGCCGTCGGGGAAGTTCGTATCGTGGATAGTGGGAACTGTTCTGTACTCGAAACCCCACTGTGGCATGGTTCTTTCAAGCATCTCCAGGGCTACCATCTCGTTTGGGTGCTCGTTTTCGCTTTCGAGCCAGGTGAAGTGGAGAATGGACTCTTGCGTCAGGCGATGAATGATTCCGTTTGGTAAGGGACGCACTATGCGATGCCGATAGTACACCGGGTATTCCGGGTGTCTGGGATATTTCATCTGGTCGATACTGGTCTGTGGCACCTCAAACAAGTGGGCCTTCGTGTATTGCACGTCATTTCCTTCGGGCGCACCTTCCCGCATCTCCCTAAACGTGTCGGCCAGCATCATGGCTCCGCGTACCGATTCAGGACAATGGATCATGTGTCCGGCCGGGATCATGTATCGTCCAAGCCGGTGCATGGTTCCCAAGGCTACGGACTCTTGGCTTTCAGCTTCCATGTACGTGGTTACGTGCTCATAAGCAACCTCTGCCAAAGGCTTGGCTATGAGACGCTCATTACCTTCCACCGTCGTAAGGATGAGGCGGCCCAACTTTTCTGCCAATCTTGCAAGAGCAGAATTGATACTTACCTCGTGGCTCGGATCACCCGCCTTGCGAGTCGCCTCCTTGGCATCCGCCTCTTCAATCAGGATCACAGAGTGTTCGGGGACCCTTTCCGCCAAGGTTAGAAGTCCGTCACGAGCATTTGCGTACTCTTCGATGTTCCAACCGAAAAGAGCCGTGCCATTGTGGAAGCAGGGGAACCCCCGCTCCCTGTATTCGTCGCAAGCCAGAACTGCGTAGGTAGTGCGGCCGCTTTCTCTACGACCGGTGATTAGGGTAATTGGTGGGTACATCCTGCCTTCGGCCACCGTGCGTTCCATTTGGGCGACTTACTGTGAGTCAACGCCGTCATCCGCCCTTGTCTCGATCTTCTTGCGGCGGTCAGAGCAATCTCCTCGCTCTTCCACAGTTCCCATTATAGGCGTTGGCAAGCACCCGCAGCCGGTCACGCTTCATGATCCACTCGTTGCCGAACTTGGTGGCGGTGAGCTTGCCCTCCCGTATCAAGCGCTTCACCGTCTCGGGTCTCGGAAGCCTCAATGACGTCGATGTAGTCTAGAGCATGGGTCAGGCGTGGAGGGTGACAGGTCATAGGAAAGGGTTACTCATGGTGCTCATGGCGTCCGGGTTCCTTCACTATGGCACCGGCTGGGCTTGATGTGTGCTCAGAGCAACATGGCCGGCGGAGAGGGACCGACGATGCAGAAATGTTAACCTTCTGGGCGAGCCGTGTCCGGCTGCCCCACCAACGCACGTCACAGGACTGTGCCAATCGTCAGAGCGAGCGAGCCGCGACCTAGTCCGGCATGTGGTCCGATCTATAGGGTGAGAGTTCGATGCGAAGCCGTGAGGCCAACTGCATCAGGTCATCATCGGAGCGATCGGCCCCGAGGAATTCAACCAACTCCTCTTGACGGGGCTGGCCGAACGCGAGGCGATATGCAGCAAGTGACTTGCGCAACCGAGGAAGAGCCGCTGCATCTCGGCTGAAAGGCAAGACAGGCACGAGGCGTTCAATCTTCGCCGGCCCCGTGTGGAACACCCAGTAAGGCACCATCTCGCCGTTGGCCACCGATCTATCAGGCACTGCCATGGCAAACAACTGACTCCAGGGATCGGCATCGGCAACCAGTGCTCCAGCGAACAGGTCCGGCGCAAAGGTAGCTGCGATGTTGCGGCGGACGGCGTGACCTTTGTACCTGTGAACGCGCCCTTCGCGCTGCTCCAGGTCGACAGGGTTGGTGGGAAGGTTCCAGTGAACGACGGCGTGGCACCAAAGATGGAAGTCCAGTCCCTCTTGTCCGATTGAAGTAGAGGTGAGAACAAAGGGCCAGAACGGAGAGTTAAATGCCTTAGAGACAGATTCGATCCGGGCCTCACCGCCATCTTCGAGAGTCTGATTGCCGAAGGCTACCGCGAAGCGTGTCCGCATCCGACGTGCGTCGAGATCCACGTGGTGCCCACCTTGATCTTGGCGAGGGATATCCACGCGAAACGAGGAGGTACGGAGTTCCAAGGCCTCCACGAGGTTTAGGGCGATGTCCTTGGCTGCCTGTGCGCGCCGGTGATCGTCTCCCAATCGAAGAAAGCCGAGCCAGTCGCGGACCACATGGATGTGCTCGTCTAATACGGCTTGCAGATTGCCACCAGTCGAGTGTCGTAGGACATCCCGCCAGTAGCGTCCGCCACCCTCTTCGACGTCAGATTCATCCGACCTCCCGCCTAAGATGATTGCCGTGACTTCCGGTGCGTTGAAGAATCTTCTGAATGCGGCCCCGACTCGTGCGGCGTTTAAAACGGTCGATTCGTCAGCAATTGGCAACCCGGTGACCGAACTTATGGCCCGTAGCGTGCATTGCGCCGGTCCGCTCACCGCCAACTCGGCGAGAACTTCGCTGAGATCAGTGGGCGGGCGACCAAGAGCCTCGGGACCATATTCAAGCATGGCCTTTGCCTCGGCAACGTGGGCGCGAAGTCCATCATCGGACTTGTCGCCACCCCAGTGAGTGAGGTCTCCCTCGGCAAGCAAGCGATCCGTTACCAAAGGGTGAGATTCCCGGTCGAGGTGCAGAGGCGCGGCCCAGTACCACCTTTGGTCGACCGGGCCATCAGTGGGTGCGGTCCGAACGAGTGGTTCTATGGAGTCCGAGACTCGAGATGCCACGCTGGCGAGTACATCAGACACGGGGAGGTGAGCTCCGAGCGCCAACGGCCGGGGGTCTCCGAGCGTGGCGAGGCTGGGGCTCGGCCAGCTCAGAAGAAACGTGGTCATACCCGCTGCTCGGCGGTCTCCGGACGCCTCTCCACGTCGCGCCTGGCCGGTTGTGCGCTCGCTCGTACGGAAGGCGAGACGCTGGCCGCCACGTCTCCGGTAGTCCGCTGTGTAGTCGTGACCGCGTCCCGCGAAAGCGCGACGCTCGGCCTCGAAGCTGACCAGCGAAGATACAACCTTCGGTACGACTGTCCATCCGGAGAAGACTAGCCGCTTCGTAAACTTGGCGGCTTCCGGCGTTTCATACACCGACCCGGCGTCGTAGTACCGCATCGAGGGGGGTATCCAGAGCAGTTCGAAGGCATGGTGGTGCTCCAAGTCGTCGAGTAGCCAGCGAAGTCGCGCGTTCTGGGGATCAACGCGTTTGTAGGCCTCGACGTCGTCCCATTTCAGCAGTCCGGGACCAGGGTCAAGCTCCCCGCCATCAGTGAGGTGGCCCTCTACCGCGGACTGTACGACGGCTTCCTTCAGCTTGTACCGCTCCATGAAGTTGATGAGATAGGGTGCGGACTTCCAGTACTCCATTGGTTCGTGGTGGTTGACCGCCTCGGCGAGGTCCCCTAGGCGGCGGTAGGCCCGAAGGTCAAGTGGCTTCACGGCCACTGCAATGTCCAGTTCGTGGAGCATTCCATCCCGGTCTGGCGTAGCCGCCAGCCGCTCTGTTCGCGCCATCACACCGTTCAGCTCGGTCCCGATGTCCTGGCAGACTCTTTCGGCGCCTGCAAGTGATTCTGGGGCGGTAAGTGCCAGACGCAGGGCACCAAATTGATCACGCAGCCGGCCAACTCTCGCGGGATCCTGAAAGAGGAACGAACAGGTGTCGAGGAAGTCCTCATAGTGGTTGCCGTCTACCCCATCGCCCGTCGTGTACATGCGATACGGGGTCGCGGAGAGAAGCAGCGTTCGGGTAGCGCGTCCAGTCTGTGGGTCTTTGTGGTTCAACAGACGCTTCGCCAACATGACGGCGAAGTCCTCAGGATCTGGTTGCAGCAGATCCTTGTACCGCTGGAACTCGTCCAGGATCACGAGATCCGGCTGGAGCGCCGCGATACCGACTATCGCCATGATGCGGCGAACCTCACTAATCAACTCGTTGCGGGCTTCGTGCAAACTGTCGGGGAATGTGCGTTTCCACGCCAGTCTGTTGGCCAGATCGTTGAACAACTCACGAAGGGCCCGTCGACCGTCGGCACGGCGCGACTGTTCAACCTGTGCGAGCATTGCATCGAAATCTCTCAGTGACCCGTGTATGCGCGGCCGATACCATCGTTCCGTCAAACGCAGGCGGTTGTCGGGGTCATTGGCCCAGGCACCGTACCAGAAGATCCGCCGAGCCGGTGCGTTCATCACACTCGCACCCCAGCTGGCGCGCAGGAACGCGTACGCTAAGCAGCGCTCGCGGAACATGCCCGTGCTACGACCGAACTTCAGCGACGTTCCTGGTGTGATCGCGAGCAGGTTAACGCTCGTTTGCCGGCCTTCACCGCGATTCAGATTTGCGAGCGGTAACATGGTGAGCCGTTCGATCTCCTCGAGTGGCTTGATGCCTTCTGGCACGAGTTTACGAAGGTTCTGGCGGGCGATCGCCGCGTTGGAGCAGACGTAGACAATGTCTTGTCGTGCATCACCGGTGCGCTGGAGGTGGTCGATGACTTGGGCGATCACGCCTCTGGCGACATGTGTCTTGCCGAGACCGACTTCGTCAGCCACCAGGAATCGGATTGCAGGGTCCCGCTCAGCAAACATCCGATTGAATGTCCAGCGGGCGGTTTGCCTCTGGAAGTCCTTCAGGTCGGCCAGAACCGCCTCGATGTCGATGTGTGGTCTCATCACCGGGCCGACGCTCCTCGGTGTGCTTCGTCGTAGATCGTCGTCCACAGTTCGGCAAAGCCTGGCGGAAGCGCGTCATCGGTTGCCAGGTCGGAGACGAGCGGGTGGAGCCCGGCGAGCTTTGCGGGGTCTCGTCGCATGGTTCTCAGCAACTTTTCCAACACCGGCAGTTGCGGGGAGCCACTTTCGAAGGCGACAGAGTTGTTACCACCATCCTCGAAGACATCAAGCAGATTCATCTGGTCAGCATCCTCGTCGAGCAGCGCCAAGAGGTACCGAAGAAAACGCTCTGCGTTTCCCACGAGCGTGCGCAACAGGTGCCGCTCACGGAACTCTGGCACACCGGCGAGTGGGACCGGGACGACGAATCCCGTCTGTGCGTCTTCTTCCCCGTCTCTCTGCCTGAGTTCGAACGCTAGGAAGCCACTGATGGACTCAAGGGTGGTCTCGAATCGAGCCTCCAGGCGTTCATCCAGAACAACCCGTCGCCGGTTTCCCGGGGATGCTAGCGGCCAGCAGTGGACCTCCGTGCCGTCAGGGGCACTCACCGCTTCGCGCGACCGGTAAGTGACCGCCCATCCGGTACCGCTCTCCTCGACGACCCCGTCGAAGTGTAGCTGAGCGATGTCGAGGCGAGCCCTGTCAATTGGCGAAATCCCACTCTCTCGATCACCGTCTTCTCGCCGGTGGTAAGTCAAGAACAGGCCACGGAGCCCCCTCTCTTCGCAGGTGCCACCACAGAGTTGGTCGATGCCGAGTACCTCTTTGGGGCCGACGAGTTCCAGCAGAATCTCGACGTTACTGCTGAAAGCTGCACCGGTGGCGTTGGCCGACCCGAGGAACAGGCGCGCCCGACCCTCGTTCTCGAAGGCGAATATCTTGGCGTGCAGCCCCATTAGAGGCCGGCCGGGATCATGGGGCGACGTATGCGCTGCCTCGGCTTCGGGGTCCGCAAAGCTTCCGTCATCAAAGACGTACGTCTGGGTCTTCACCTTCTCGAACGTCGCCTGCTCCAGATGGTCGAGTTGTTCTTGCCTGCTCACGAGTTCGTCTACCGGTGCCGGATGCACTCTGGTGAAGAAGTCATCGTTCACGAACGGTGAGACGACTAGTGACCTCGTCGCGGTGGCCGGAAGTGGTGACGGCGACGCAGTCAGGCCCATCACGTGTGCCCGTAGATCCTCCACGCCCGTGGGTAGGGCGAAACTCGTAGACTCGAGCGCGGCAGACAGCGAGTGAACGCGATCCCGGTGGTCCATGGAGACGGTGCCAACCGCAGCGCCGAGCAGACCCTCGAACAGCTCCCCAACAGATTGCAGTGATGCGCCCCTCTCGCCGGCTGCCTCGTCGAGACGGACCACAGTATCCCAGCTCGAATCGAACGTGAGGTTCCGGCTGGATATAAGCACCCTGAGTCGCCGCTCTTTTCGTTGACCGCCCGGCTGCTCCTCGACGGCCTCGTAGTGGAGCACCCAGACCTTGGGGTGGACTATCCCGCGGAGCGGGGCGCGAACGGGGACGACCGCCCGCTCGAGGAAAGCGAACACTCGCCGAGAGGGCGGCAAGGCGATCTCGCCGACTTGGTTGAAAACGCTGATCTTGTCGGCATTGGACCGCAGAGCGTGAAGCAACTCGATGGGTTCGTATTGGCTTCCATCGGAGACGATTCCTTCGGGTCCTGAGTGGGCCAGCGCCATCGGCACCGCCAGGAGCGCCCGCAGGTCGAGCGTGAACGTGACCGCCATGGCTGATTCCAGACGGAAGGCGGCTGGAGGCCGCAGCGCGTCGATCAGTGTGAGGCGATTCGTGGGTTGCAGCATCAGGCTCCCACCTTCAACGCCTTTGCAATGTCCGCGAGGTAGCTCTTGGTAATCGGCCACCTGTAGTTGAACTGACCACCGGCTGGTGTTTGGCTCCAGCTCTCGAGGGCAGATCGGTGAGCCAGTCGAGCCCGGTTAGTCTTGATCTGGAGTTCCCGATCGTAGATGTGCCCTTGGACAACTGAATCGTTGGCGAAGTCTACCGGATTGGCGATGGCGCTCTTGACTACCGCTGTGACGAAGTCCTGAGTTCGGCCGTTAACACCATGGCCTGCCATGACGTGCCAAAACTGGGGGAGGTCTTCAACCCAGGAGCGCAAATCCTCGTACCGGTCGTTGATCAGCTGGCCCCAGGCTACGAGATCGCTGAGTTGCTTCTCCTCAAGCTCGTCGGTATCCCAACGGAGCTCATCTCGCGCCTTACGCGCGAGGAGCACGTTGTAGACAAGCTGCGGTCCGATAGTCAGTTCAGAGAAGCAACGAGCATGGCGAAGAAGTTCGACGAGACGGTCGGGCATTCCTACTGTTGGTAGTTGCCACGGGTATTCAGCAGCCTCCGCTGTTGTCGGCATTCCGCACAGAACAGCCAGCAGCGTGCCCGGATGATGCCGTCGAATGAGGTCGACAAGGACCTGTGCCTCCTCAACACCAAGCTCAAATGTGATATCACCCTTCAGGAAGTCGTCGGGCGGTTGGGGCAGGGGTGCCCACATCGATAGGAGCCGCTTCGTGACGCTGCCATCGTCGTCGCGTTCTGGCCGGAGCGTCCCGAACGTGGAGGCCCGTTGCCCATATTCGGCGATGCTCAAGTTGTGCCGTCTCAGACGCCAAGAGCCCAAACCGCCCCAGTAGGCCGCACTTGGCATCTGCTTGAGGTCTCTGCCGGCGGTGTAGCCGATCACTCCCTGTCCCGGCCCCAGAGGGCGGAGGCAGTCGATCAGTTGGGCCTCCTCCTCACGGAGCCTGTGGGAGAACTCGACTGGAGGAACTCTCTGGGCTTCAAGTCGACCGAATAGCCACGGTAGGAAGATGAAGTACCGGAGCCTAGTCTGGTTGGTCGAGGTGCCGGGGCTGAGCATGTCAGAGAAGGCGTCGCGAACGGAGGCCAATCCCAGCTCGTCGAGAGTTCCGGGCTCGTCGAGCGAGCGGAGGAGCGTTCCGACTCGCTCACTTGCTGCTGCATCGAGATCGAGCCAGCCAATTGACGACGCCGGCGCGTAGGCAGTCATGTGGATCACCCCGGGTCTGCTGAGGGAATTGCATGGGTTGGACAGTCACTTGCAGAAGTGTCAGCAGCACTTGGTGGCCGACCAACATAGATGCCATATTCAGGAACGTCCCAAACACGCGTCCCGCTCATCGTCGAGCCAATGATCTTCTCGTTGTCGTGAAGGTACACGGCAGGACAGGCGTGCTTCAGCAGCCCGACATGCACCACATGGGGACGAATCCCATCTCTGAGACCGGCGAAGACGGCGTTCACGGCGGAGTACCGGTACTCGGCGCCCGCCCTCGCCATGTTGACTACGTGAAAGGTGATCCTGAGGTCGGTTGGGTCCGCCTCTCGCTGTACCGGATGCTGGAGAAGGATGGTGTTCTCGTGCTCCAAGGGGAACTCCCTCACCGCTACGCCGCATGCGGCATGTACGTTGAGTCCACCAAGATCCTGGACCTCCCAGCCGGCCAACCCCAGCAGCTTATCTATATTGATCCTACCCCGTTCTTCAGGAGTCATTGTTTCCCTAGTTGACGGCTCTACACCGGCATCGAGCAGCACCTCGTGTACATCTAACCGGTCCTCGTCATGGGCAGCTTCCATGTCTCCTCATTGTCTCGCATCCACTCCAGGAGGGCCTCCGCCTCCGCCGGTCCCCGCCCCGTCCCTTTCATCAGGTCCAACAGCACCTGGGTGACGCGGGCGTAGGAGATGCCATCGTGGTACTCGGTTCGGTCGAAGACCACCGGGTCGAATGGTCGAACGATGAGGACGTTGCCCCCGGTCTCCGCCGGGCGCAGTCCCAGTGACTGTGCGGCCTCCTCTGGATCATCGGCGAAGAGGATAGCCAGACGCGCCTCCGCAACCGGCGCCAGCCGGCTCGCGGCAAGAGAGCCGGTCACCGCGTACCGAAAGGTTGCATCGCGCAGGCGAACCTGCAGAGCCCTTGCCCCCCTCGGTTCGAGCCACGTCGTCAGAACGTTCGAGGAGGCGAAGTCGTAGTCCTCGGCCCACCTGCGGGCCAGAGCCTCCCAGTCCACCGACACAATGCGTCCCCTCGGACCTTCCTTGGTGACGATCTCATCCGGCTCCAGCAGGCTCGACACCCTCGACACCATGGCCGCAGAGCTAGCCGTCTCGGCCGCCAACTCCCGGGTCCCAAAGGGTGTCCGGTAGTCCATCAGGCCTCTGGCCACGCGGGCGGCGCGACCTCCCTTCAGCGAGCGAAGGGATCGCTCTTCCCTGAAGGGACTCCTGTCCGCCCCCTGAGTCTCGATGAAAACGGCGGGACGGGCCACTGTGAGGCGCATGTTCCCGGTGGAGTCGGCGTAGCTTATGCCGGCCTCCGTCAGCCGCTCCCTGGCTAAGGGGCTGAGGTAGGTGGAGACCAGCATAAGTGCCGAGTGGACATCGGTCTGCCCGACCTCGGCGCCCGTTGATAGTGGTAGGCTCTTTAGGCGGGCCGCCAAGCTAGGCACGGCCCGGGGTTCTACAGGGACCGCCTTGACCTCCACAACTATTTCGGTTGAGAGTCCGTCAGGATCCTCGATCTCCAGGACCGCGTCGATCTCGCGAGTGAGTCCGTGTGGAGACTGCCTGGTTTCACTTCTCAGAAGGTCTCGCAGAAGCCACCGCGGCGGCAGACGTGCACCTATGTCCCTGGCGGCCGTATCGATCAGCCTTGTTTCTGATATATAACTGTTGCGCGTCACGTGCAACAGCCTAACTCATGCACCACCTTAGGTCAACTGACTTGACAGAATCTGCCCGTTTCGTTCATGATAAGGGTAAGACCCATCAGTACCACAAAGGGGCAATGCACATGCCAAGGAACAGAAAGACCATCACCTTCTCCATGCCGCCGGAACTGGAACAACAGCTCAGGCAGGTGGTCGAGGAAGAGGACCGCTCCGTGAGCCAGCTTATGCGCGAGGCGTTCCGTCTCTACCTGGAGGAGCGGGAGTTGCGCATAAAGGAACGGATGCAGAGGCGGCGCTCTCACCAAACACCACAGTAATAGAGGAGGAGCAATTGATGAGCTTACTACACGACTACACGCCGGTGGCGCTCTACGCCAGAGTTTCCAGCGACCGGCAGGACGTGGACTTGTCCGTGGCTGCACAGCTGCGGGCGCTCAGGGACCACGCAAGCAAGAACGGCTACATGGTGGTCCGCGAGTACGTGGATGAGGCCGAGAGCGGCCGTATCGCCGACAGGCCACAGTTCCGCAAGATGATTGACGAGGCCGCCAAGATCAACGCCCCCTTTCGGGAGATTCTCGTCTGGAAGTTCTCCAGGTTCACCAGAAAGAGGGAGCACGCCGTCGCATTCAAGTCCATGTTGAGGCGCAAGGGCATCCGCGTTGTATCCATCACGGAGCAGGCCGAGGATACCGCCAGCGGCAGGCTCCTTGAGGCCATCATCGAAGGCGTGGACGAATTTTACAGCGAAAATTTGGCGCAGGAAGTCACCAGGGGTATGCGGGAAGCTGCATCGAGGGGCTTCTGGATGTCCAGCGAGGCTCCCTTCGGCTACAACCGGGTGATGGTCCAGGATGGACCCAAGAAGAGACCCAAACTGGAGCCCGACCCCGATTCGTCCAAAGTCGTCAGGCGCATCTTCGACATGTCGGTGGCCGGCAAGTCGACTCTCGACATCGCTCGCATCCTCAACGACGAGGGCATCACCAGCCTCAGGGGAAACCGCTGGGGCAAGACCACCATCCACAAAGTCCTCATCAACGAGACGTACACCGGCACATTGGTCTGGGGCGTAAACGCCAAGGACGGGGCCGACCCGGTGCGGGTGGACGATGCGTTCCCGGAAATTGTTTCCAAAGACCAGTTCAACCGTGTGGCCAAGTTGATGCGCTCCCGCGGACCCAAGGTCGTCAACCCCCGCAGGGTTGCAAGCCCCTTCCTCCTCAGTGGGTTGGTCAAGTGCAAGGCCTGCAGGCGTGCATTGACCGGCCAGTACGCCAAGAGCGGCAAGTTTCCATACTACGTCTGTCAGACCCTCATGAAGCAGGGCAGCGGGTCCTGCGAAACCCCGAGGCTCAACGCTCGTCGATTCGAGAACTTGGTCGTCGAAAAGATTCGCTCCAACATACTCACCGAGGGAAACATCCGCGAGTTGGTGAAGACCGTGGACGAGAAGATGGATAAAGTGGCCGCCGAGCAACACAAGAGGCTGGAGGCCATAGACCCTGAGCTCGAGGGTATAAAGCGGCACCTGAGCCGCCTCTGGCACTTCATCGGGGAGACCGACAATGTCGAGACGGCCGACCTCGGAGACCACATTAGGGAACTCCGGGACCGGCAGGAGCTCCTTGAGGACGAGGTGTCGGCGGCCAGGGAGATTCTGGCCCGGCGCAGGTCTGTCCTGGACGACGTGAACACCGTCGAGGCCTACGCCAAGGAAATGAGAGACTTCCTAAAGCACAGCGAACTGACCGAGCGCAAGGCCTTCATCCAGTCGTTCGTCAAGGAGATCGTCGTCATGCCGGGCGACGCCCTCCTCAGATACACCGTGCCTATGCCAAGCGATAGCATGATTCCAGGGAAGGCGATTGAGAAGCTGGCCTTGAACGACCCGGTACTAGTTTCAGTGCACCGGAGTCCACCAGACTTGACGAAATCAAGAACTTTCACGCTCACGTTCCGGTTGGCACTGTAGCCGGCATCCCAACAGACGCCTCTGATTCTCCCGTCGCAAAGGGGCTTGCCCGCGATGTCCGCCCGCCCGCCTCTGCGGGTCTGGAGCGGGAAATCTTATTGACGATGGGCCGGGTTTTACGTACTGTTGTCGATGGTGCATTGGGCTACTTGCGCTCCCCGCGAGGTGGGAGATATCTCGTGTCGTGTTCCGATAGGAGGCGAACAGTGATAGCTTCAACGGGCGCAACGGGCTACCGCCGCCGTGAAGTCGGTGCGCCTTCGGCCACGGCAGTTTAGCACAACCCCCCCGCCCCGATTTTGGCCGGGTAATGCCGGAGCCCCGTCATGATCCCCTCCATCAGGACGGCCCCGCTTCCATTGTCTCTTGCAGTCGTAGCGGCCCTGTGCCTGGCCGGGGCGCTGGGCTTCTTCCTGGCCTACCCCGCCCACGCCCAGAGCGGTTAGCCGCCCGCCGAACCCACCAGCCTGAGCGCCAGCCAGAGCCCGGGCGGCGGCGTAGCCCTCGCCTGGGACGACCCCGGCGACAACAGCGTCACCCACTACAAGGTACGGCCTTGTTCGGAAACGCAGAACGAGGCCTGTCTCATCTAGGGAGGAACGATATGAGTGTTGACACTCCGACTCTGCGCTGGGTCGGCATCCTGATAGGGTTCCTGTTCATTGCCGCCGCTCTAACCGCCTGTAGCGACAGTACGGAATCCACGCCCACAAGAAATGGCGACTCTGGAGCATGGGAAGAATACGAATCATTCTGTTCCGAGGCAGCCCAAGAGGAACTGGACGACAACGAAGATTACACGAACCGTGAAGTCTCGACGTTCTACGCAAGACTTGTCGAGAGGATGGAAGCGCTCGACCCGCCAGGAGAGATCGCCGACTGGCACGACAGGCTCCTGGCGGGATGGACAGCCGTGAAGAGGCTGATCGATGCCGAACCCCAAGATGCAATCTTCGATCCGCTTATTCTCTTCTCTGACAGCGAGGTTTTGTCCCTATTCGGGGAAGTCGAAGAGGCGTTCAATGCAATACCCGCAGATGTCCGTGAGCGGTTGGCTGCGGCCGGCTGTTCAGACGACGCTGATTCCGAGCCGACCGGCGAGGGAGAGTCCGATACGCCTCAGCCCGATGCCACCGCGACATCCGATTCCGGGCCGACTTCGACGGGGCCGGCCTTTTTGCCGACATGCGAGCCCCGAAGCAAGGATGAAGCGGCGCTGGTGGCGCTCTACAACGCCACTGACGGCCCGAACTGGAAGAACAATACGAACTGGCTCACCGACGCTCCACTTGGCGATTGGGCCGGTGTCAGCGCTAACAGCATCACTGCAAATGGGCGCGTTGTGGGCGAGTGCGTTCATGGCCTGAGACTCCGTGATAAACAGTTGAGCGGGGAGATACCGGCTGCACTGGGCAATCTACTCAACCTGCAACGACTGGACCTCAGTGAGAACCAGTTGAGCGGGGAGATACCGGCTGCACTGGGCAATCTATTCAACCTGCAACGACTGGACCTCGGTGGTAACCAGTTGAGCGGAGAGATACCGGCTGCACTGGGCAATCTACTCAACCTGCAACGACTGCACCTCGGTGGTAACCAGTTGAGCGGAGAGATACCGGCTGCACTGGGCAATCTACTCAATCTGGAGCGTATGGACCTCGGTGGTAACCAGCTGAGCGGGGAGATACCGGCTGAACTGAGCAGTCTACCCAACCTGAAATACCTGTACGTCGCTGATAACCAGTTGAGTGGGGAGATACCGGTTGAACTGGGCAAGATACCCAACCTGAGCCTTGATGGTAACCAGTTAAGCGGGAGGATACTCCGGCCTAACGGAACCAATCCGCAGTATGCCTGGGACGGTTCGACGATACGCGTCAGTTGGGACGCGGTGGATGGGGCGGACTATTACAAGGTCTACCACCACGATTTCTTCGATTCCAGCTGTGCATTGAACCGAGACGGCAGTGCGAGCTTCTGCGAGGAGTTGGCCACGAATGTCGTTGAGACGACCTATGTCCACGCCACCCCCGACAGCGACAAGAACTACTACTGGGTCGTCGCCTGCAACAGCAGAGGATGCTCGGAAATCGACAGCAGAATTCCGGCCCAGCTAATCGATTCGGACCCGGTGGAGGCTGAGCCGGGGGCTGGTTCTTCTACAGCGACGCCAAGGGGCGCGGCCAAGCCGACTCAAACCCCGACGCCATCGGACACGCCCACACCGCAACCTGTGGCGACTCAGACTGCAACTCCAACGGTTACGCCTGGGCCAACATCGGACACGCCCACGCCACAACCTGTGGCGACTCAGACTGCAACTCCAACGGTTACGCCTGGGCCAACATCGGACACGCCCACGCCACAACCTGTGGCGACTCAGACTGCAACTCCAACGGCCACGCCTGGGCCAACATCAGACACGCCAATCTCGACCGCAACTTCATCGTCAGCGCGTGACCGAGATGGTGACGGTCTCATCGAAGTGGACAACCTGACGCAACTTGATGCTATTCGGTGGGACCTGGACGGTGACGGCATTTCTGACGATGCCGACTATGCGGCCGCTTTCCCCGATGCCGACACCGGCACGTTGTGCTCTGTCGAAAGTTGTGCCGGGTATGAGTTGACAGCCAATCTTGACTTTGACACCAATGGAAACGGTGAATCGGACGAGGGCGATGTCTATTGGAACGGCGGCGGCGGGTGGATTCCGATAGGAGAAAGCAACGACCCCTTTGATACCACCTTTGAAGGCGGAGGCCGCACAATCTCCAATCTGTATATTCGTAGATCGCCCAATGTCGGCCTGTTCGGAGTTCTCGGCTCTGGGAGCACAGTCTCAGGTATTGGATTGGAGGACACAGACCTACGGGCTTCCGGATTCGGAGCTGCCGGTGCGCTGGCTGGAATTGGCCACGGCGTCATTGAAGACAGTTTTGCTGATGGTCTTATTGCCGGTTGTGTTGACCAGATCGGCGGACTGGTTGGCTTCAATCACGGTAGCATTGGCAACAGTCGCTCCGGCGTCGAAGTAGCCAGCGCCCGTAGGTCCACAGGCAGTGCAGCGGGAGCGATCGGCGATTTGGCCAACGACCTGCTTGGCTTTCCCCTGTTCGGCTCCAGCAGTCGTACCTGCTATGCCAGTGGTGGTGGCCTGGTTGGGCAAAACGGCGGAACGATAACTAACAGTAACTCCACCAGTGTCGTGTCCGGCTTCACGGACAACTTTGGTGGTCTGGTCGGCGCAAACTCCGGTGCCATCACCGACAGTTACGCTACGGGCAACGTGTCCGGAAAGGGCTGTCCTGGCGAGTGCTTTGCCAAGGTTGGCGGGCTTGTGGGTCAAAACGAGGTCGAAGGCAAGATCACCACTAGCTACGCTACCGGTGGCGTATCGGGGCAAGGCGACAACTTTGGTGGTCTGGCCGGTGTGAACTCCGGCGTCATTGTCGCCAGCTACGCTACGGGCAGCGTGTCCGGCAGCGGCTTTGCTGACGTTGGCGGATTGGTGGGTGAAAACGAGATCGAAGGCAAGATCATCAATAGCCACGCTGCTGGCGGCGTGTCGGGGCAAGGTGACAACTTCGGTGGTCTGGCCGGCGTGAACTCCGGCGTCATCGCAGCCAGCTACGCTACGGGCAGCGTGTCCGGCAGCGGCTTTGCTGACGTTGGCGGGTTGGTGGGTGAAAACGAGATCGAAGGCAAGGTCATCACTAGCCACGCTGCTGGCGGCGTGTCGGGGCAAGGTGACAACTTCGGTGGTCTGGCCGGCGTGAACTCCGGCGTCATCGCAGCCAGCTACGCTACGGGCAGCGTGTTCGGCAGCGGCTTTGCTGACGTTGGCGGCCTTGTTGGGGACAATCGCTACACTGGTGTTATCACTGCCGCCTACGCTGAGGGATCAGTGTCCGGCAGAGCCGACCGTTACGGCGGTCTGCTTGGATTGAACCAAGGCGTCGTCACAGTTTGCTTCTCCACAGGCGAAGTGCATCAGAGTGGAGGAGGGCTGATTGAACGGAACGGCAACTATGGCAACGTAGCCAACTGCTACTGGGATACGGAGACCTCCGATCAATCCGATAGCGCCGGAGGCGAGGGCAAGACCACCGCTGAGTTGCAATCGCCTACCGGATACACGGGCCCTTACGCCGACTGGAACGTGGACCTGGACGGTGACGGGTCAAGTGCCGACCCGTGGAGTTTCGGCTCGGCAAGCGAATATCCCGTTCTCAACTTGGGGACTCTCGACATCGATCATGGCAATCTGAACGCCAGGCCCCCACTCGAACCCAAGTCGAACGCGGCATTGTGCTTAGCGGTAAGCAACGGACAGCTTGGAGAGGTGAATGCACAAATCGAAGCGGGCGTCGACGTAAACGACACATGCCAAACCACAACACTTTGGTACAACGGCTTAACTCCGCTCGCCATCGCAATGGAACGCGGACGGACCGAAATCGAAGCGATCTTGGTTGAAGCAGGGGCGGTCGACGGGGAGGGCTAGGCCCGGAACAAGGGGCCGTAGCCCGCAACCATGTCCGTGTTCGATTGGGCGTTTACCCTGGAGCAGGAAAGGAAGGAGGAGCCGGTCGGCGCGGGGCGCAGAGTTGACGGCAGGGAGCCGTCGCCCGGCCTTCTCAGCCCACAAAAGAACCCGCACACATGGACGTGCGGTCGGGCGTCAGAAGCTCGGCTTGCTGGCAAAGGGGGTCAGCTGGAGCTCGTGGGTCCAGCAGGACTTGTCTTGGGTGTGCAGATAGTAGAAGGCATCAGCGATCGCAACGGGGTTTATCAGTAGTTCAGGGTGCTGCTGGCTGCGAGGCATGGCCCGGGTTCCCGGGGAATCGATGGTGCCGTCGATCACGACATTGGCGACATGCACACCGAACTCGGAATATTCCTCGGTCAACGCCTGCGCCAGCGTCCGCATCAGCACGCGCGGGTAGTATAGCGACTGTCCTGTGTACCGCTTTCTTCCTCGCAGCGACGACGAGTTGTTGGAAATCAGAATGGAGCCTTCGCCCCGCTCCCGCATGGCGGGCAAGACTTCCTTGGCGACGAGGAAGGGCCCACTGCTGGCGATGTGCTGCGCCGTCTCGAACATTTCGAAGGGGATGTGTTCCAGCAGCTCTTTTTCCGGCGGAAGGTCACGCCCTTCCAGGTAGCCCGCGTTGTATACCAGGACGTCCGGATCGCCAGCCTGATCGCGAATCTGGGCGAATGCGTTTGAAATCGAGTTGGGGGACGCTAGGTCTAGCTCAACGATTATGCTCTCCCCACCCTGTTCTCCGATCGCAGCCTGCAAGGCAGCGGCGTTGGAGGCATTGCGTGTGGTCAACACGACCATGAAGCCCTCGCTGGCAAACTTTTGTGATATGGCTCCTCCAACACCCCAGCGAACGCCGACGGGCAGATCACTGTCGTCGATTTCCCTGCCGTGGATCAACTGGGTGTTGCGACCGTCCGACTGCCACTTGGATGTAGCTCCCACCACGACGGCGACCGGTTTTCGGGTTGAGTTCATGTCCAATTCCTTTCGCTAAAGTGTCGACTTGCCACCGTTACCACAGGTTGGGCCAACCGTCTCGGCCTCTTATCCCAGCCCAGCCCTGACGGCCGACGGGCTAGCCTTCCAGCAGTCGGCCGCTCGCAAGGACCTTCCAGAACGTCTCGTCAGCGATCGCGATTATCTCGCCGGCGAGGCTCCTTGTGATATGTTCCCCTTCGGCCGAGTGAGTACCAGCGATGTGCGCGATCTGCTCAGGCAAGCCGGCCGTAAGGGCGACGAATACCCCAAACAGCGGATGGCGCAGGGATGGCGAGCCTGTGATCCGGTGGTCGCTCCATCTCTCGATGTTGTGGGGGTCGTACTCCCATGCTTTGCCGAGATCGTGGCACAGGCCTCCGGCGATCACCTCATCAAGGTCGACCTGGAAGTGGCCCACCTCGTCTTTGAGGCCCTGCGATATGGACACGCCAATCCGGGCTACTCCATTGAGATGGGCCGCCTGACCGCGTCCCTTCAATTCCGGCCCGCCGGGACCGCCGGAGCACGGCATGTCGTTGATCCTGTCGAAGCTGCTCGACGACAGCGACATCGCCCAGGCGTCGTACACCAGCTCGCGCAACTCCGTGTTCCTGATCGCCTTCGCGTACGGGAGGTCTTCGATGATGCCCAGCCGCTGGGTCTTGTCGATTCTGAGTTTCATATTTCCCTCCTCGCGTGTGGACTATTGGCTAAACCGTGCCCGGTGATCTTACGGCAAAAGCTGGTCGATCGTGGGCTGTAGGCGCCGGAGCTGGCCGGCAACCCGGCGGCCTCACCGCCAACCCCCGTCAGCACACCCAGGGCTGCGCGCGTGCGCTAGATCATGGGCGTTGCCTACGTTACCACCGTCAGCGGCGTGCGTTGTATCACGAAGTCGATCTCGCTGAGCAGCAGGTGGTCGGAGGACGGCGGCTCTCACTTGCTGCCCCAGCGTCGGGTTGGAGCACATCGTCATGGCTCGTGTACCGTGTGGACCGCACTTCAGCTTGGTCAACCCATCACAGGCACCCTGCGTGGACTCCGCAGGGACCCTTCTCAGTAGACGCCAGGAAGAATCCGGTACTTTACTCGTGCTTGATACTCTGCCCACTTTTCGGCGCCGTATTTCTCGGCACAGAGACTGTCGTCAAGTCGTTGACGCCAGGTGAACAGCGAGACGATAAAGACAAAGTAGGTCCAAGCCCAGGGATTAGTGAAATAGCCGAATACCAGCCCGATTGAAAAGGAAAGGAATCCTTCGCCCAAGTAGTTGAAGTGGCGGGCGAAGCCCCATAGGCCACTGTACAGGATCTTGCGGTCACCGGCCTCGATGTACTTGGGCTCGATGAGTCCGAGAAACTTGCGGTCGGGCCATCGCTTGAACGTGTATTTCTGCATATTGGCGCCGCGCGAGATGCCCCACCCGACCAGGAACAGCGTAGCCGTTCCGATGAGCCAAACATACGTCCATGCTGGCGAGAAGCCGGGGTCCGGGTGCGCGGCCATGCCCCACAACGGGAGGATGGTAATTGATTAGCGGCAGTGATTGGTGGGATTGCAGTCGGCAGGTCATGTTCTTATACTTCGGCCATGTGTACCGACAAAGACCGCGCTCCCTGTGAACACGACGATCTGATCGCCCAGGTCGAGCGCTTGCAAGACCACAACGCGCGTCTGACACGACAATCAAGGAGTTGCGCAAGCAGCTCGCCGCAGCGCAGCGAGCGGGCAAGCGCCAAGCGGCTCCATTCTCCAAGGGCAATCGGACCTCAAAGCCCAGGCGTCCGGGTCGAAAGCCGGGCATTGGATCGTTCAGCTACAGAAAGCCGCCGACGGTAGACGAACTGACAGAACCGACTATTGACGTTGCGGTAGCGGCGGAAAGCTGCCCCGGATGTGGAGGCATACTCGAGCATGCGGGAGAGAGTCTTGCGTACGTGACCGACATTCCCCCGATGCCCAGACCGCAGGTGACTGAGTACCGTGTGCAGATATGCCGGTGCGTGTCGTGCGGCAGGCGTGTACGAGGGCGTCATCGGGATGTTGGGCCTGACCAGTACGGTGCGAGCGCCCATCGGGTGGGAAGAAGAGTGATGGCTGCGGCTCACATGCTCCACTATGGAGTGGGCATACCGGTGCGGAGGGTACCCGCCGTGCTCAGAGCGCTGACCGGAGTGGAGTTGAGCCAGAGCGCGATCACCCAGGACGCTTTGAGACGTGCGAGGGGAGCGGTGGGAGACGTATACCGGAGGCTGCGGGGTTCGGTGCGTGAGAGTGCGGTGGTCCACACCGACGACACGGGCTGGCGAGTGGGTGGTGAGAGCGCCTTTCTGATGGCGTTCGAGACTGATGATGTCACCGTGTACCAGGTGCGATCTCGTCACCGCAACGAGGAGGTCAGGGAGGTTGTGCCGTCGGACTATGCGGGAGTGATGGTGACCGACCGAGCGCGGAGCTACGATGCCCAGGCTCTGTCGAGTGTGAGACAGCAGAAGTGTCTGGCTCACGTGCTGCGCTCGATCAGTGAGGTGGTCGAGACCAAGGTGGGCAGAGGTCGCAGCTTCGGGAAGCGGCTGAGCGGACTGCTCAGAGAGGCGATGGAGCTTCGGGAGTCATACCATCGTGGAGAGGTGGTGGACTATGCTGGGGAGACGGAGCGGTTGAGACGAGAGGTGAGCCATCATCTGCGAGACCGTCCGATGCCTGATCGCGACAACTGGAGGTTGCAGAACGAGCTTGGCTGGCAGGATGATCGTGGCAATCTGCTGCGATTTCTGGATGAGCCGACAATAGAGCCGACGAACAATCGGGCGGAGCGGGCGCTGCGTGGAGCTGTGATAGCGAGGAAGGTCTCGCACTGTTCGAAGACCGACGGTGGGTCAGAAGCGTACTCGGCGTTCACCAGTGTAATCAGGACCCTGGCTCGGAACGGTGGTGGTCAGCCGGTGGTGGATGGTCTGTGCGGTGTGTTCAGCGCCGAGCCTGTCCACGCCCGCTCCATCTGAACCTCTTCCCCCCTCCGACTCCGCTAATCAATTACGGAGGATGTAAAGCCACCCGTAGACGACGAGTCCACCCCAGATCAACTTGAAGCCGAGATGTTCATGGATCAGGTCGTAGGTATATAGCTGGACGCGCTCAAAGATGAAGTAGTCCAGGACGTAGAACGTAAGGAACGCCGCATACAGGAAAACGCCTGGATTGGAGTCTTCGCCAAAGAGTTCGTAGTGGTACGCGGCCCCGGACAGGGCGTTGAGCGACAACATCGTCCCACCGACGAGATACAAGTACATCTTTACGTCGAAGCGCTCGTTGAAGAACGGCAGCTCCAAGGCGCGCCCTTCCCACAGCGCGACGAACGGATTCTCTATCTCGCCTTTTGGCCGGCTGAACACTGCCAAGATCGCAAAGACAACACAAAAGACCGTTCCACCAGCCACAGCATAGATCGAGGACCGGTAGAACCAGTCACGCGGCATCCCGGTGAGCTCGAGAGCCCACACGATCAGCGCGATTGCAAACACCAGAATACCGTTTAGTCGATAGTTGCGTGGTTCACCGGTCTCCGGGAGGAAGTCAATTACACACTACGCAGTGAGAGGCACGACTGAGTCAACCCTTATTTGAGTTTGGCGTAACTCTTCAACGCGGAAGCAATTGCTAGGGGCTTTGGTTACCGATGGCCTCCACATACAACGAATATAGGGATTGGCTACAGGTCATAAACAGACGGTTCCTTTTGACGCCGCCGAAGCACAGGTTTGAGCAGGGTTCCGGAAGGAGAATCCGGCCGATCAATTCACCGTCAGGCGTCAAGCAATGCACGCCGTCCGTCCCTGGTCCGGCCCAGCCTACGCTGGACCACAGGTTGCCATCGCGATCAGTCCGTATGCCGTCGGCAAATCCGGGGGACATATCGGCGAAAACCTGGCCGCCACGCAGCTTCCGACCCTCCACTACCTCGAAAACTCGAATGTGCCCCGGTCCATTGGGGTCGTGGGAGATACCGCTGTCGGAAATGTATAGCCGCGACTCGTTCGGGGAAAAGCACAGCCCGTTGGGCCTGACCAGATCGTCAGCTACCACCGTAACTGCACCGGTTACAGTATCCAGTCGGTAGACCTGCGTGGGCAGTTCGGCCTCTGCTCGCTCTCCCTCGTACGACACCAAAATCCCATAGCCAGGGTCAGTAAACCAAACGGCCCCGTCGGAATGAACAACCACATCGTTTGGGCCGTTGAGGGATTTGCCGTCGAAGCGGTCCAGTAATACAGTGAGACTCCCGTCGTGCTCGGTGCGGGTAATTCGGCGTGTCAGGTGCTCGCAAGTAATCAGACGCCCCTGCCGGTCTCGGGTGTTGCCGTTGCTGTAGTTGGCAGGCAGACGAAACAATGTGACCTTTTCGGTTACCTCGCAGTATCGCAGCATCCGGTTGTTGGGTATGTCGCTGAAAATCAGGGACCTAAAGTCGCCAAACCATACCGGGCCTTCGGCCCAGCGCGCTCCAGTATACAGTCGCTCTATGGCGGCATTCCCGATTCTGTAGGCGCCGAAGCGTGGATCCAGAACCTCCACCGCCGGATCCGGGTAACGAACTATTCCCTGATCCCAGCGTCGGCTCAGTTCAGGAGTCCACTGTGAATTACCGACCATTGCGCACTCCTCATTTCATAGCCCTGGACCTGATGGAACAACCAAGTCCTATACTTCCTTCCTCTACCCTCTACATCAGATCGAAGTATAGTGTCTAACAGCTTCCTTCTCCCCTCAGTGCCGACAAACTATCGAACGCTGGGGCGATTGTCTATGCAGGGAGTCGATTGCCCCCGAAGTTGTCAGCTTGCGGGAAGCGGTTAACTGGTTACTACCGGCTGTGCCGCATCGAGAGGGTCAGATCAAGAGGGCTGGGGTAGGCAATATTCTCGGTGGGGCTTTGGTTACAGAACCAGCTGAAACTGAGTCACGAAGGTTCTTGATATTGTCCAGTATGGTGGGCCTGTTTTGACCGTAGGCAGAACCGTCTTCGAGATGTGGTTGGGGGGCTCTGTGAACCTACCGAGGGCCTCAACTCGAGCATTATGGAACGGCGGGGCAGAGCGACGCAAGGAGTGTCATGACGGCGCTGGCTCCGCCGTTTCCGGCCCCTGCGCCTCGCCCCTCTCCATCCGGTAGCCAGAGCTACGGTCGTTGAAGACGCATCTGGGACTGCCTGCGTCTTCACCCAATCTACGGAGCGTACTCGTAGTCGAGGACGTAAGAGTGCTGACCCTCGTCGTTGTTGATCTCTACCGTCCCCGAGATGCCGACCAGCTCTCCGGTGCCCGAATCGGGCACGATCGTGACCGTAAGCTGGGTGTCGCCCTTGTTCATCACTCCGCTGTGTTGGAGCACGAACGAGCCCGACTTCCCGCCCACCGAGCCCGTGAAGTACTCGATGGCCACATAGCCCGCTGACCCGGGAGTACCAGTGAAGGCTGCGATCATCTGCGCCTCCGAGGTGCCAACCATGTTGCCGGAGAACTCCTTGCGCACGACGTTGCGGTTCAGCTTCAGCCCATCCTGCTCCAGGAACGGTGGCTCAGCCTCGATGTTGACCTCCATGGGTCCGCGGGCGGTGGGCATGTCAATCTCCTCTATCTCGTTCTCGACGGGCATAGAGAATGTGAGGGTGAAGGTTCTTGATTCGTAGAGTGGTGGAGCTGAGGGGATTCGAACCCCTGACTTCCTCCGTGCAAAGGAGGCGCTCTCCCGGACTGAGCTACAGCCCCACGCTTGGGAGGTGTCAGGTATCAGGATTTAGGCGTCGGCTACGAGGTTCTTAGCGTAGCCGCTCACATGCAGGGGGAATGTCTGATACCTGGCTTCTGATCCGTGAAAGGGAACACCTTAACGACTGGATAGTGGAAAGAGCCTCACCATGGTTTCCATATGTGTATTGCGACGGACTTACGTCAGGAGCGGGGTCCGGGCGGTTGGGGAGCTCCTCCGTAACGCCTGACCGTAGTCTGGCGCGGGATCATACTCTACCCTTGACCTGAATCCGCTCACCCGTCGACCGACCTGGTCACGCCGTTGGCTGGATGGCCGTTGGCGCTCCCTGTCTCCCTAGAAAGGAGGTGATCCAGCCGCACCTTCCGGTACAGCTACCTTGTTACGACTTAGTCCCAGTCACCAGCCCCACCCTCGGCGCCTGCCTCCTTGCGGTTAGCCCAGCGACTTCAAGTGTTGCCGACTTCCATGACTTGACGGGCGGTGTGTACAAGACCCGAGAACGTATTCACCGCAGTGTGCTGACCTGCGGTTACTAGCAACTCCGCGTTCATGCAGGCGGGTTGCAGCCTGCAATTCCAACTGGGGCCTGGTTTGTGGGATTAGCTGGGGCTTGCGCCTTGGCAACCCTCTGTCCAGACCATTGTATCGTGTGTGTAGCCCAGGACGTAAGAGCCATGATGACTTGACCTCGACCCCACCTTCCTCTCCCCAGTGGGGGCAGTCTCGCTAGACATCCTAACTAGCGACAGGGGTTGCGCTCGTTGCGGGACTTAACCCAACATCTCACGACACGAGCTGACGACAGCCATGCAACATCTGTGCAACCGTCCCGAAGGAAGGGCTGGTTTCCCAGCCTGTCGGATGCATTTCAAGCCCTGGTAAGGTTCTTCGCTTATCATCGAATTAAACCACACGATCCGCTGCTTGTGCGGGTCCCCGTCAATTCCTTTGAGTTTTAGCCTTGCGGCCGTACTCCTCAGGCGGGATACTTATTGCGTTAGCTGCGGCACGGAGGGGGTCGATACCCCCCATACCTAGTATCCATCGTTTAGGGCGTGGACTACCCGGGTATCTAATCCGGTTTGCTACCCACGCTTTCGCGCCTCAGCGTCAGACACAGCCCAGGGAGCCGCCTTCGCCTCTGGTATTCCTCCCGGTATCTACGCATTCCACCACTACTCCGGGAATTCTGCTCCCCTCTGCTGCACTCAAGTCTGCCAGTTTCCCATGACCCCTCCCAGTTGAGCCGGGAGATTTCACATGAGACTTAACGGACCGCCTACGCGCACTTTACGCCCAGTAAATCCGGACAACGCTCGGTTCCTACGTGTTACCGCGGCTGCTGGCACGTAGTTAGCCGAACCTTATTCCTCGGGTACTGTCCTTTCTCTTCCCCGAGAAAAGGGGTTTACAACTCTAAAGCCTTCATCCCCCACGCGGTGTCGCTGCGTCAGGCTTTCGCCCATTGCGCAAGATTCCCTGCTGCTGCCTCCCGTAGGAGTGGGGGCCGTGTCTCAGTCCCCCTCTGACCGATCGTGCTCTCACACCGGTTACCCGTCTTCGGCTTGGTAGGCTTTTACCCCACCAACTACCATGATAGGCCGCAAGCTCCTCCCAGAGCGCCGGAACGTTTCCTCACGATACCGTAGTACCGCGAGCGTACGGGGTATTAGACCGGATTTCTCCGGCTTATCCCCCTCTCTGGGGCAGATCACTTACGTGTTACTCAGCCGTCTGCCACTAGCTAGGGGGCCGAAGCCCCTTCGCCCGTTCGACTTGCATGCATTAGGCGCACCGCCAGCGTTCGTCCTGAGCCAGGATCAAACTCTACGGATTGTTTGGGTTTTGGTTCTTTCCACTATCCAGTTGTTAAGGTGCGACGCTCTTTACGAACGTAGACTCAAATCCTAGCTTACCTCCAAGACTGTGTCAAGAGAGATTTCGTCGATGAGCCTGTATCAGTTTAGTCGGTGGTCAGTTTGAGAGGACGGCGTTGCACCCCTCTCGTCACTCCCGCGAAAGCGGGAGTCCATAGGCTGGGGCGTGAGCATGGCTTCGACCCAACCACCAGACCGACTAAACTGATACAGGTTCTTCGTCGATTCTATGCTACCCCAGCCCGACCCGGCCGGCGCCGCCTTTCACAGAGTCGATACACTCCAGGCTGTTTCTGCTCATCCACCCCTTAGTTCCTTTCTCACCGAAGTCCACCGCAACTCCTCCGTTGTGGGCAGCCACGATTTTTCCCACCACGCCTGTGACACCCTGGGCTTTCGCCCTCTCGTTAGGCACGGACACGGTCGCCGACTTTCAGATCGGCGGCCATCAGCAGCCTGCGTATGTCCAGGGCGTACTTGACCTCGGAGTCGTCTTCGGGCGCGTAGCTCAGTGCCTCTCTCGCGCTAGCTAGCGACCAGAAGGCGCGCGTGTTGTCGCTTATCCCATAGACCACCTGCCAGGGGATGCCGTGTTCGTTCTCGATGTTCGGCGTCTCGATGGACTTGACGAAGAGCTGCGTCAGGTCGCGCGTACTGATGTACGCGCCGAGGTCGCGCTTGTAGTTGGCGAGGTTGCCCTCGTAGGTCGCCGGGTCCAGGTCGCGCGGCGCGCCGATGCGCACCATGACCACGCCGAGCTTGCGCTGCTTCTGCTGTGACGCGCCGGTGTGGTCCTGCCCGCCACCTGCCGTTTGAAAGTCCATCGCGCCGCAGGCGAACAGGAACCCTATGTGCTCGTAGGTCGCTTTGGCCCAGCCGTAGAAGTTGTCTGACAGCGGGAGACGGTACGGATCGAGCGACTCCATCTTCCTGGTGTGGATCAGGTTATGTTCGTACCAGTCGGCGGCGTGGTTCGAGCTTGCCATGACGACCCTCGCCACGCCTGCGTCGTACGCGGTGCGGAATACGTTGTAGGCCATCGCCACGTTCTCGTTCTCGTCGAAGAAGTGGTCCATCGGATTGTCACCGGACCTGCGCTTGTACCCCAGGTGGACCACAGCATCCACGCCTTCAAATAGCGCGGAGTAATGCTCTCGGTCAGGATCTATCAGGTCCTGGATGATTACGCCCTCGACAGTCTCGCCCCGCCGGTTTGTGTCCGTTACGTCCACGAGCACTGTGTCATAGCGCTCCTTGAACGTGGGCAGAAGCTGGTCCGCGATATAGCCGGAGGCGCCGGTGAGCAGGATTTTCTGCATAGTAGGTTCTCCCAAGTTGATTCACATGAATGTACAGATGGGCAGGAAAGGAAGATCTGTGCTGGCGGTTAGGGGTCTACGGCGATCCTGAGACGCTTGTTGATCCGGCCCTTGGACTCGTGCCCGACGACGCGGATTCGTCCCACCTCGCGAGTGTTGGCGACATGGGTGCCACCGTCGGCCTGAAGGTCGAGTCCCTCGATGTCGATAGTCCTAACCTCAGTGATCTGCGGCGGAAGCAGGTTGATCTTGGTCCGGATCAGGTCCGGAATCCGGAAGGCTTCCTCACGCGGAAGGACGCTGACACGCACGTCGCGCTCTGCTGAGACCTCGATGTTGACAAGCTTTTCCATGCGCTCGGCGAAGTCGGCGGACATGCTTTCGAGCTCGAAGTCCATTCTGGCTCGGAGCGGTTCCATGTTGCCGCCCGTGACCTGAGCTCCGAAGTCGCGCCAGACCACACCACACAGAATGTGCAACGCGGTGTGGGTGCGCATGAGCTGGTAGCGCCGGCCCCAGTCGATAATCCCATGGACCATCGCGCCGACCTCGGGCCTGTGATCGCCGTCGATCTCGTGGACGTACCGGCCTCCGTCACGTCTCACACGTTTGACGGTGTACTCGGCATCGTCTGATGTGAGCGTGCCTGTGTCGGACGGCTGTCCGCCGCCGCCGGGGTAGAAAGCGGTGCGATCGAGCACTACGCCCCGGCGAGTGACAGCAGTTACGGTGGCGTCGAAGGACTTCAGGTGGCTGTCTTGGTAGCAGAGGATGTCGGTCAATTCGGGTGTCCCTCGTAGCCATCTTACGCTGCGTAGTATTGCCAACCTCGCAACCGTGCGATGTCTCTCAACTGACGAGCGACCTTTTTGCGCCGACCTTTGGTGAATGTGCCGAAGTCTATCACAGCATGTTCGGCGAAAGGTTCCGAATCTGAATATACCTGAAGGTCAAGCCTAGCGCACTCGGATACGGTGACCGCCACCACGCCTACGGACGCATAGCCTAACTCTCGAGTGAAGTGTCGCCACGCGCCATCGGCGGAAATCAGATCACCATCATATACTGATAGTCTGCTTCCGTCCTTTGGAGTTGGTTCGAATATTTGTGAGGTCACTTCTCCATACCGAACCCAACGAGGGTTCACCTGGCGATACAACAGCGTATCGTCATTCATGCGCCCCAGCCGACACCCTGCGAATCTCGTTTGCTATCCACACCCAGACGTCCGGGTCATCCAGGTTCAGCTGTGTAATTTCGTCCGCGTCCGCCTGCAAGTCCAAGTTGTACCAGTTGGCCTGATGGGTGTTGAGGTCCACTTCAAGATTGATCTCCCTGGATGGAAATGACCACTCAGCCTGTATACCGCCGTCGAACGTCGGATAGAGGTATGGAAGGCACAGACTATCGGGGTAGTTGCCATCAAAGCTGTCGGCCAGCCAGTCAAGTCCGTCATGTGGCGGCGCTACACCCTGACCTTCAAGCCAACCATCCTGCATGTCGCGGAGTTCGTCCAGACGGGCGCGAACGTCCACCGGGGCGAGCGCGCCGGCCGGCTCAGGTGATTTCAAGCTCATGATGTCGCCTCCAGGCTTCTTGAAACATTTTGTAGCAGAGCTTCGAGCGCGTGCCTAAGACTAATGTAGTGGAGATAGTCGTTCGCCCATTCTACAAACACGGCGTCGTCTGGCATCTTGCCGTGACTGTACCGGTGGAAGAAGTCCTCTGAGTCGATCTTATGGCTGGTCTCATACTGCCCCAGGCGCTTCATCACGGCGATCAGCGCATCGAGGCGGCGACATGTACTGGATGGTCTGCTTTCTCAGGGAAATCTCATACACTCGTTGGTGGTCAGGTTGGTCTGATAGTCTCCCTCGATTTCAGGCACAAGCTCGAAACTGAGCGGCTTCTGCTTCGCCCGCTTCAAGACGCCGAATATCTGAAATCCGAGATAGTTTCTAGGTAGTGTTGACATTTGTATTTATAGCCGATATGCAAAGCCCATTGCATGTAATTCCACACACAGGGAAGTCCCTATGACATTGGATCGCAGTGATAAATTCAGGATTCATCATCGCAATCTCCTCGGAATGACCCACACCGGCGAAATGTCAACACTGCCTAGTAATTTGCGACATGATCCGTAATTCAGCGGTCACCTAGTCGCCCGGCGGCTCGTTGGTGAAGATGAGGCTGCCTGCGGCCATGAACATCCCGCCGACGCCCTGGCAGAACGACGTATTGACTCCCTCGACCTGGTGCGCCGCTTCACCCCTGACCTGGCGAACCGACTCCTGCATTGCGAACATCCCGTACATGCCGGTGTGCGTGTAGGAGAGGCCACCGCCGTTGGTGTTGAGCGGCAGGCTGCCTCCGGGCGACGTGTTCCCCTCCTCGATGAATGCTCCAGCCTCGCCCCGTCCCACAAAGCCGAGGTCCTCAAGTCCGTAGATCGGAAGATGAACGAAGGCGTCGTAGATCTGGATATGGTCGATGTCGTCGTGTGAGACACCCGCCTCCTCGAATGCCTTCGCGCCGGATGTCTTGAACGCCGCCGAGGACGTCATGTCGTACATCTGGCTGACCAGCGCAGTCTCCACCGACTCGCCGGTGCCGAGTATGTAAACCGGTCTGGTCGGATATTCGTCCACCCTGTCGGCGCTGGTGAGAATGAACGCGCCGCCGCCGTCAGTGACCGGACAGCACATGAACAGCCGGTACGGGTAGCAGATCATCCTGCTGTTCAGCACGTCCTCGACGGTGACCAGCTCTCGGAACATGGCGCGGGGGACTCTGTTCGACCACTTGCGCTGGGCCACCGCGACCGACGCGAGCTGCTCGATCGTCGTGCCCGTGTCCTTCATGTAGCGTAGGACGCCCATCCCGAATTGGGTGGTGGGACCGAGGACTCCGTAGATGGACTCGAACTGGCCCGGGTATGAGCCGTCATACCTTGGACCCGATGGTCCGGCCGCTGTTCCGGTCCTTGGTCCGCCAACGCCGACCCGGCTCCGCCCGCTCTGACCCATGCAGCAAAGGATCGTCGTGGCGAGGCCGGAGGCGATAGCTGCCGCCGCGTGTCGCATGTGAATCAGGAATGACGTACCGCCGACCGACGTGTTGTCAACCCATTCGGGCACGATTCCCAGGTAGTGGGCGAGGACAGCCGGGCTCATGGTCGCCGAGATCCCGTCTATCTGACTGGCGTCGATTCCCGCATCCCGCATTGCGTTGAGCGACGCGTCGATATGAAGCATGGTCTCGGACATATCCGGGATGACGCCCAGCTGAGTCGTCTCGGAGGCGCCTACTATGGCCGTCTTGTATCGGAGTGACATATTTTGTAAAGCTCCTGTCTTGCATCGGGGCTATGGCTGCGTCTTGGCCCCGGCCACTGTGAGCGGATTGAAGAACTCTGGAATCTGGTCAGTACGGGCGAGGCGCCGACGCTCAATCAACGTCCGGTCCTATGCCGGCTCCCAGTTGGGAATCGCTACCTCATCCGTAGCATCCACGAAGACAACCCGCAGCGGCATGTCGAGCACCAGGTTCTCGGGCGTGTTCTCGATGCCGACGATGTTGCCCATCATCCGCGGACCCTCTTCGAGCTGTATCACCGCGATGGCATATGGCGCCTCTTCCTCGAATCCGGGTGCGGGCCTGTGGTTGATCATGTATGAGTAGAGAGTCCCTTTTCCCGACGCCCGGAACCATTCGATCCTATCGGACATGCATCCGGGCTCGGGGCAGTGAAACCGCGGATAGAAGAACGCCCCTCCGCAGTCCACGCACCGCTGGATCCACAGTTCATGATCTTTGCACTTCCGCCAGTAAAACGCGGTCTCGGGCGTAGGGTACGGAATGATCTTTCGGTACTCTTGCTCGGTCATCGGCCGTGACCTCCTGTGGGATCGTTGTTGAAGGTGGCACTATTGTATGAGACGTGGTTTGCATCGGCAACGCTGGGCGGTGAACAGACTTCACCACGGTACTGGATGCGCCCAAGACAGCTACGTCAGCTCCCAGTCTCGCAGCACTGCGTGCGCCGCGTTGTGACCGGGGGCTCCCGTCACCTCACCACCGGGATGCGTTCCGGCGCCACACAGGTATAGACCGTCCACCGGCGTCTTGTACCCCCTCAACAGGCCTCCCGGCCGGTTGGCCAGGACCTGCGCGGTGGTGATGTCCAGATGACGGATGTTGCCGTCGGTCAGTCCGACCCGCTCCTCCAGCTCTTGGGGCGTGAATAGCTCCCAGTCCCGGACCGACCGGCGGAAGTTCGGGGCGTAGTCGTCGATGATGTCTATCAACTGCTCACCGGCCTGCTCCCGATAATCGTCCCACGTTCCGCCGTTGGGCCTAACCGGAGCGTAGAGCACCCAGATTGACATTACGTGCTTACCTTCGGGCGTGAGCGACCTGTCGTGGACCGAGGGAATCTGTATGTGCATGACCGGGGCGGACGACGGCCTGCCCGCGCGAGCGTCGTCCGCGCTGCGCTGAAAGTAGTCGACCGACGGGCAGATGCGTATCTGGACGAGGTAGTCCTCGTCGTACCGGCTTCCGAGGTAATGGGTAAAGTCCGGCAGCTCGTCGAGGGCCGCGTGAAACTTCAGGTACGAAACATCGGTTTTGAGCCGGCGGACGGCCCCCGTCAGACCCGGCGGGACCTGGCTTTCGTCGACCAGCGACAGAAAGGTGCGTTTCGGGTCCGCGTTGGACAGGACTACATCGGCCTCGATCTCCTCGCCGTCCGCCAGTCGGACCCCGACAGCCCTGCCGTCACGCACGAGGAGCCGATCGACCGGGGAGCCGGTCCGGATTTCCGCTCCGAGCGATTCGGCGGCGCGCGCCATCGCCTGCGTGATTCCACCCATGCCGCCGTGCGGAATGCCCAGGTTGTGTGGTTCAGTGAAGAGATCAGTAGCTACGTATGCGACGGACAGTATCGAGCCCGGGGCCCGCGGGTCGCATGCGTCCTCGGCGTCTATGAAGACCGCCCTGACCTCAGGCGACTCGAAGTTCTCTTCCACGAGGTCGCGCATATTGCCGGTCAGCATCCGCTCCCAGACAGCCTCGTCCGCGGTGCCCCGTACATCTTCTGTCACTTGGGCCAAGGTCGGTGGGTCTTCCAGGAAGTACCGGTGCAGGATTCCCGCGGCCCTTCCCATAAAGTCTTCATAGCGCCCGTATCCATCCATATCGCTTGGGGACAGCCGCGCCAACTCCTCGGCGTTCTTACTCTCGTCGTGCCATCGGAGCATATAGTTGCCGCTCGGAAACGGCTGGAACCGGTAAGGATCGACCGGATGGATGTCGAGGCCATGCCTGCGGAGCTGGAGATCGTCGATGACCTTGCCCTGAAGCATGTGACATATGTAGGAACAGGACGAGACCCTGAATCCGGGAAACAGCTCCTCGGTAATGCAGGCGCCGCCGACAAAGTCTCGCCGCTCCAGCACCAGCACCCGCGCGCCAGCTCTGGCGAGGTAGTTGGCCGCGACGAGTCCGTTGTGTCCGGCGCCAACGATGATTGCTGAGTATGACAATCCGCACTCCTTACTCCGGTGTCGGGGGATCGATCCTTCCTCCAGACACATCGTAACACCGAAACCGCAAGTCCTTCTTCAACCGGTATCCGGTCCAGGCTCCTGGCTGACAAGGAAGCTCCGAACCGGCGCCCGGATACGCTGTGTTACAATCCGCCCAGATTTATGGGTCCCAACCGGGACCAACCGCCAGAAAACCGGAGCCACAGGGCAAAGGCATGAACTCCCGCAGCTACGACATCGCCATCATCGGTGGCGGGATTATCGGTCTCGCAACCGCAATGCGTCTTACCCAAGAACATCCTGACCAGCGGGTCGCCGTGATCGAAAAGGAGCCGGTGATCGCTCAACACCAGACCGGTCACAACTCCGGCGTAATCCACGCGGGCATCTACTACGCCCCAGGATCGCAGAAGGCCAACTTCTGCTCGACGGGAGGAAGGCTGCTGAGAGACTTCTGTGACGAGCGAGGGATCCAGTACGAGATGTGCGGCAAGCTGATTGTTGCGGTCAACGACTCGGAAATCCCCGGACTGGAAGAGCTCCATCGGAGGGGAACCGAGAACGGAGCGGAAGGGCTGGAGCTGATTGGCCCTGAGGAGCTACGAGAGCACGAACCGCACGTCGCGGGGGTCAGGGCGATCTGGTCCCCGAACACCGGGATCATCGACTTCACCAAAGTCTCCGAAGCGTACTCCATCGAAATGCAGGAGAACGGCGGCGACCTGCTCACCAACGCCGAGGTCCGGTCTATGACCCGGAACGGCGGATCGGTACATATTGAGACGACCGCCGGAGACGTCTCGGCCACCAACGTCATCAACTGCGCCGGACTGCGCGCGGATGCGGTCGCGGGGATGATGGGCGTCGATATAGGTGTGAAGATCATTCCGTTCAGGGGCGAGTACTTCTCAATCAAGCCCGAACGCGCAGGTCTGGTGCGTGGGCTCGTCTATCCGGTGCCAGACCCGTCGCTGCCATTTCTGGGCGTCCACTTCACGAAGCGAATCAACGGGTCGGTGGAAGCCGGACCTAACGCGGTGCTCGCATGGAAGCGAGAGGGGTATTCCAAGACCAGCTTCAACTTCGGCCAGGCGTTGGACGTCCTGACGTACCCCGGCTTCTGGCGGATGTCAATAAAGTACTGGAAGACCGGCCTCAACGAGCAGTACCGGTCCATGGTCAAGTCCGTCTTCGTGAAGTCGCTCCGGACGCTTGTGCCGGAGATCACAGGGGATGACCTTCATGAGCCCGGAGCCGGGGTTCGCGCGCAGGCCGTGGACCGTCGCGGCGGGTTGTTGCAGGACTTCAGCATCGCCGAAACGGAGGGCGCGATCCACGTCCTCAACGCGCCCTCGCCCGGCGCGACGTCTTCCCTGTCGATCAGCCGGTACATCGTGGACATAGCAAAGAAGTCGTTCGGGCTGGCGGCGTAGGCCGCGATCCAGAACGGATATCCAATTGCGCTAATGGTGGTCGTGCTATAATCCGTTGCGCCATCCGTACCTGATACTATCGGCGCTGTTGAATTGATTCCCGTCAGGAGGACCTCTATGAAGCTCTGCTACGCTTTCCGACGAGGGACGTTCTACCCGTTCATGGCCGGCGCCGCTTGGGATATTCCCAAAGACCCCAAGACGCGGACAGAATACCTCGGCAAGGTCAACGACATCGGTTTCGACGGCATCGAGCTGGGATTTGACGCATTCGGCGGTTTCGGGGCCACCAGGCGAGGTGCGAAGGAGTTCCAGTCGGTGCTCGCCGACGCCGGAACACCGTGCGTCGCGATCCGCGCTGGTGGAGGGCTGTGCCAGCCGAGTGTCGCCGCAGAAAGCCGCCGCCGCCTCGAAAAGTCAGTAGAGATTGCCGGATGGATCGATGCAGACATCGTGAACACCGCGCTCGGTTCGCCGCCAAGAGACGCCACGCTGGACACCGGACCAAGCGGCGAACGTTCTTCGCACGGGTCCAGCGCTCTGGCAACCGAGGAAGACTTCGTACGCACGGCCACGGTCCTTCGCGAGGTGGGAACCCTGGCGGGGGACTCCGGAACAGACATTACGATCGAGGTCCACCAACATTCAATCGCTGACAACTCCTGGTCAACGCTGCATCTGCTGGAGCTCACCGACAGTCCGCACGTCTTCGCCAACCCCGATCTGGGCAACGTGCTCTGGACATACGAAGAGCCCGAGGAGACGTCTGAGGAGTGCATCGTCGCCCTTGCGGCACACTCCAAGTATTGGCACTGCAAGAGTATCCGAAGGATACACATTCCGGAGCTCAACCACTCCTACTTCATAACAACCCCACTTCCGGACGGCGACCTAGACTACAGGTTCGCGCTGTCGGCCATGCACCACGCGGGCTACGAGGGCTATTTCGCCCTCGAGGGGACCAACACCGGAGACCAGCTCCACAAGGACAAACAGAGCGTCGACTACGTCAAGGGAATACTCGCCGAGCTCGAGGACTGATCCAACCACTGCCGCCTGATACCCCACTCGTTTCGGCGCAGGCCGGACCCGGAGATGCGGTGGCGGCCCAAGCTGATTCCGAATAAGATGCGATTGCCATGGCTCGATCTATGTGAATCTTGACACAAACTCCGACGTTTCCTAGAATTCACGAAGTGGTGGGATGGCGAGCCTGTCTTTGAGAGAGGTTGGGGATGGAGTTGAACGTTTCGCAGTTGCTGATGGAACCCAGTGGCTCCAGCCGAGAGTATCCAGTGGACGAAGCTTTCCCTCCGAACGAGAACCTGGGCGGGGCCCAGTTTCGTGGGACCGTCAACCTGCTCAGGACCAATAAGAGCATATGGGTCAGCGCCGGACTCGACTCGGCCCTGGACTTCGAGTGCGGCAGGTGTCTCACCCCGTACAGCCACCCGATTCATCTGGACGTCGAGGCCGAATACATACCGACCCTCAATCCGCTGACCGGCGCCAGGGTCACCCCGCCTGCCGACGATACCGACTACTTTCTGATTAGCCAGAGCCATATACTCGATCTGACCGAAGTTGTAAGTGAGTACGCGATCATGGCGATGCCCATGAAGCCTCTTTGCAGGGAGGAGTGCGCGGGTCTGTGTCCAACCTGCGGTTCAGACCTCAACTGGACTCGATGCGCCTGTGAAGCTCCTGTGGATCATCGCTGGGGTCCTCTCCTCGATCTGATTCCCGGAACAATTGAAAACGACTAGCCTGGAGCCCATTACCAGATATGCCGCCACTTCCAAAGAAGAAACACTCCAAGAAGCGACAGGGCGGGCGATCCGCGCATTTCGCAATCAAAAGTCAACCTCTATCCAGATGTCCGCAGTGCCGACAGGCTAGACTGCCTCATCGGGTCTGCGCGAATTGTGGCTTTTACAACGGTCGCGAGGTTATCTCCTCAGACTCACCAGTCCTGTAGAAGTTGAGATCTAACCGGCGAGCAGGACATATACAGAGACCCTGGAGCGAATTCTCATGACACTGACGTTCAAGACCGAAGCCTATGGGCCTGACGTGGCATACCTGTTTCCGGGACAGGGTGCGCAGGCCGTCGGAATGGGCAGAGAGATCTACGACAGCTCATCCGCCGCAAGAGAGGTCTTCGAGCAGATTGATGACGCGCTCGGTCGGTCCCTGACCGGGATCATGTTCGATGGCCCGGAAGATGATCTCAGACAGACCATCAATGCCCAACCGGGGATCATGGCCGTCAGCCTCGCATGTGTCAAGGCGATGGAGCACGAGCTCGGCGCTGACGATACGCCTCACCCGGTGGTGATGGCCGGCCACAGCCTCGGCGAATACACGGCGCTTGCGGTCGGCGGAGTTCTGGGCATCGACCAGACCGCGCTGCTGGTCCAGGAGCGCGGAAAGCTGATGCAAGAGGCCTGCGACCAGAACCCCGGAACCATGGCCGCCGTTATTGGTCTCGACCAGGTCGCCCTCCAGGAGGTCGCCCGGGAGACCGGCGTCTGGATCTCGAACGTCAACACGGGTGAGCAGATTGTCATCAGCGGAGAGCGCATGGCGGTCGCCAGGGCAATGGACCTCTGTGATGCGCGTGGCGCCAAGAAGGTGGTAGGTCTCAGAGTCGGAGGCGCCTTCCATTCGGGCCTCATGGAGCCCGCGCGAGCCGGACTGCTCGAGGCGATCAAGGACATGGACTTCCACGACGCGCGCGTTCCGATCGTCGCCAACTGCACCGGCGCTCCGGTCACCAGCGCCGACGACATCAAGAGTGAATTGCTCGCCCAGGTGTGCAGCACGGTCAAGTGGAAGGACACCATCGACTATATGGTTGGCTCAGGGGTCAACACCTTCCTCGAAATCGGCCCGGGACGTGCGCTCAGCGGGATGGTCAAGCGCATCAACCGTCGCGCCAACATCTCCAACGTCACCGACCTGGAGTCCATTCTCGACCTGCGCAGGAACTGATCCGGCCGGCCAATACCGACACGGTCACTCCGGGTCGACAACGACACAGGGGTCAGGAGCCCCGGTAACCCAGACCCCAGATATGCCGCGCAACAACGTACTCAACTCACGGCGCCGGACGCGCATAGCCGCTCTTCAGACTCTGTGCGAAGTGGACTCCGTGGCTCACACCCTCGAGGACGTCCTTGTTCAGCAGCGACAGACGCGGGAGTTCTCCGACTCGGCTGCCCAGTTCCTTGTTCACCTGACGACCGGCGTGCTTGAAAATATCCAGAGAATCGATAAGATAATCACCGAGCTCGCTCCGAACTGGCCTCTCTCCCAGATAGCGATGGTCGATCGCAACCTGCTGAGAATGGCGATCTTCGAGATGGCAATGTGGGGTGAAACTCCTCCCAAAGTCGCCATCAACGAGGCAGTGGAGCTGGCCAAAGCGTTCGGCTCGGAAAGCTCCCCGAAGTTCGTTAACGGCGTGCTCGGGTCGGTGATGGAAATCACCACGGCGCGGTGAACGTCACCGCTGACAAATCTGACTAACGGAGGTACGGCAGTGGCAACCCTCATGGAGCGAGTACAGGAAGTTGTGGCTGAGAAGCTCAGCGTTGACGAGTCAGAGGTAATACCGGAAGCTTCTTTCACAGAAGACCTCAACGCGGATTCCCTGGACCTCGTCGAACTCATCATGGCGTTCGAAGAGGAGTTCTCGACCGATGACGCTCAACTGGAGATCTCCGACGAGGACGCGGAAGGCATCCAGACAGTCCAGCAGGCGGTGGACTACCTGCTCGCCAACGGCGTCGGCGACGACTAGACAGCCAGCGTCCTCACGGCTTTACTCCACAATTCCAAGGCAGGTCGCCGCGGCCTGCCTGTTCCGTGTCTCCAGGGAGCCAGGTTCCGCTGACCACGTCCAATATCTTCATCACCGGATTCTCCGGCGCCGGCAAGACCTCTACCGGTCATGAAGTCGCGCGCATCCTAGGCTGGACGTTCGTGGACACCGACGACGTAATCGTCGAGTCGGAGGGTATGGCGATCGAGGACATATTCGATCGCTTCGGAGAGGATCCGTTCCGGAGAATCGAACGCGAGACCCTCGCCACTATCGCCAGCGGCAACGGGCAGGTGGTCTCCACCGGCGGTGGCGCCATCATGGACGAGCGTAACCGCGAGGTTATGGACACGCATGGTGTAGTGGTGCTGCTGGAGGCCAAACCCGAGACTCTCCTGCGCCGCCTGCGCGTACAGGAGACCGAGGAGGGCGACGACATGGCAACTCGACCGATGCTAGTCGCCGATGATCTGGACAACCGTATCCGTTCCTTGAAGGCGGCTCGACAGTTCAACTATACTCTGGCCCACTGGACCGTACACACCGACTTCCTCACACCTACGGAGGCCGCCGAGGAGGTTATCCGAGGATTCAACATGGTGAACGCACGTCGCGAGCCCGCTCAGAAGCTCGCCGAGCCGGAGTTGGCCGCCGAGGTGCGAACTTCCTCAGTCGACTATCCCCTGTGGGTGGGGTGGGAGATCATCGAAGAGATCGGGGAGCGCGTACAACGCGTTCTCGATCCGCCTGTCGCCTACGTGATAACCGACGAAGGCGTTTACAGACAGGCCCGCCGCGCTCAGAACGCCCTCGAGAAGTCCGGCATCCCGACTCACCTGTTCATCATCCCGGCCGGCGAGCAGAGCAAGACTCTGGAGACAGTCCAGCACATCTACACCTGGCTCGCCGGACTAAAGGCCGAGCGCGGACACCTGATCCTTGCGGTCGGCGGTGGAGTCGTAGGCGACCTCGCCGGATACGTCGCCGCGACCTATCTTAGAGGCATGCCATTCGCCCAGGTACCCACAAGTCTCCTCGCGATGATGGACGCTTCCATCGGCGGCAAGACCGGAGTCGATCTGCCACAGGGGAAAAACCTCGTCGGGGCGTTCTACCAGCCCAAGTTCGTTCTCGCGGATGTCTCAATGTTGCGGACGCTGCCGGATCGCGAGCTGCGCTCAGGCTGGGCCGAAGCTCTGAAGCACGGGTTAATCATGGACGAAGACCTGCTTTCAACATTCGAGGACCAGTCTGCCGACATCCAGTCGCTGGAGCCTGAGATCGCCACCGACGTCATACGTAGAAGCATGGCGATCAAGGCGAATGTCGTATCCCAGGACGAGCGCGAGACGCTGGGCATTCGCGTCCTCCTCAACTACGGGCATACCATCGGGCACGGCATCGAGGCGGCGACGGGCTACGGCCGGTTCCTGCACGGAGAAGCCGTCAGCATAGGGATGATGGGCGCGGCAAACATCGGCCATGCGCTGGGACACATTTCCGGCGCGGAGATGGAAAGACAGCGTTCGGCGCTCGCAACCTACGGTCTTCCCCTCGAAGCCAGGGGCGTCGACCCGAAGAAGGTTGCCGAGGCGATGCGCTCCGACAAGAAAACTTCCGCCGGAGCCATCCGCTGGGTACTGCTGGACGGTATAGGCAGGGCCACCACGCGGAACGATGTCCCGCCCGATCTCATCCGGACAACGCTTCACAGTCTCATGAACTAGCCTTCGGTGGGCCGTTGGAGTATCTGAACTGGCTATTGATGGCTCTCCTGGGAATCGGCTCCGGCGCCTACGGTGTGCTTGTCGGCGCAGGGGGCGGGTTCATCATCGGCCCTGTACTCCTGCTGTTTACCGATACACCGCAGAACACCGTTGCCGGGACCGTATTGGCGGCTATCGCGATCAACAGCATCCTGGTAGCGTGGACCTATCGCAGCACCGGAATCATCGATTACCGCAGCGGTCTGCTGTTCGCCGCGGCTTCCATCCCCGGCGCTGTAATAGGCGCTTTCGGTGTCGAGCTGGTTGCCCCGGAGATCTTCAGGCTGCTGTTCGGCGCGCTGTTGATCCTCCTAGCAATACAGCTGGCCATCCGCCCGCAGGCGCCTGACAACGTCCGCTCGGAGCCTACACGACATCTCATTACTGCCTCCGTGAGGAGACGCACGATCCGTGCTGAGGGCGGTGAAGAGTATGTTTACGAGTTCAACGAAGTCCTGGCCACGTCCTTCAACATCGCGCTGGGATTCATATCCAGTTTCTTTGGAATCGGTGGTGGGTTTCTGCGAACGCCGATTCTGGTGATGGCGTTTGGCTTCCCGGTCCGCGTGGCTGCGGCATGTTCGGTATTCGCACTGGCGATTTACGGCAGCGCTGGCGCAGCTACCCACGGCATCTTGGGAAACATCGAGTGGTTTCCCACTTTGGTCTTTGTTGGGATCGGACTTGCGGTGGGAGGACAGATCGGAGCCCAGATCTCCGGACGGATACAGGGGGCCTGGATACTGCGGATGCTGCTGGTGGTCGTACTCGTGTTGGGTGTCCGCCTGATCTGGCAGGGAATCGCCGGCATCGAACTCTGATTCGAGCTATCCACTCGTCAGGGATCCGGGCGACCTGGGGGGCGCTGTCGCAGCTCAGCCCATTGGTGAAATGCGTCCCGATTCGTCAGCCGACAACAGCGCCTGGAACGAGTATCCGCGGCTTCTGAGCTCGGCGCTGCCGCCCTCGTTTCGGTCCAGGATCGATAACACTTTGACAACGCGGTACCCGGCGTCTTCGACCGCTTCGATCGCGTGGAAAAGGCTGGAACCGGTCGTGCAGGTATCATCCACCACAACGACCGCGGCCCCTTCATCCAACCCGGCCATAGGCCCCTCGATGGCTCGCTGACCACCGTAGCCCTTGGCCTCCTTCCGCACTATCAGCCCAGGAACAGGATGCCCGTCGAGATGGCTGACCACAGACACGGCTGAGACGATCGGGTCCGCCCCCAGCGTCGGCCCGGCAATCGCCTCGGCGCCACACTCCCTGACCAGCGGCAGCAGCGCCTTCGCCACTTCGTAGCTGCCCTCCGGATCGAGAGTCAGGATACGCCCGTCGAAGTAGTAGCTGCTCGTTCCGCCCGCAGACAACCGGAATTTGCCAAACAGCAGCGCACCTTTCGCCTTAGCTAGCTCCAGGACCCGCGCCGCCGCCTGTCGGCGGGCATTGGGGTCAACTGCGGACTCACCCATATCTTGCCTCCGTAATACAGATCGCCCCGCTTTGGGACGCTTCCTGTATTATACTCGGCACTCCCATCACACATACAGAGGATCGACATGGAGCAAGATAGAAAGGTCCTGATTACAGGGGCCGCCGGCTTGATAGGTGGCGTTCTCCGCGACGGGTTGAGCGACTCCTACGCGCTGTCAGGGGTGGATATCCGACCGGCGGAGGGAATCGAAAGTCTGGTGGCGGACACGTCCGACCTCGAGGCGGTGCTTCCCGCGTACCAGGGCATCGACACAGTGATCGATCTGGCCAGCGTCCCCGACCAAAACAGCCGGTGGGACGTCGTCCACAGAAACAACCTGCCGTCCACCTACAACGCGCTGGAGGCGTCACGTATGGCAGGCGTCAAGAGGGTGATATTCGCCAGCTCGAACCACGCGACCGGCAACTACGAGAACGATGAACCCTACGCCTCGATTGTTGCCGGGCGATATGACGGGCTGGACCCCTCCAATATCCCGCTCATCACCGTTGACCAGCCGATTCGACCTGACGGCCCGTACGGGATCGGCAAAGCGTTCGGAGAAGCGGCGGGCAGGTACTACTCCGACGTCTATGGGTTATCTGTCCTTTGCCTGCGCATCGGCACGCTCAACCGTGAGAGCAGGCCGCTTGTTCCACGACAGTTCGCGACTCTGCTGACTCATCGCGATCTGGTGCAGCTGGTCCGCCGCTGCATAGACGCGCCCGATGCGCTCCGGTTCGGCATCTTCTACGGGGTGTCCGACAATACCTGGCGCTTCTGGGACATCTCGAATTCGCGCAGCCTGATCGGCTACGAGCCACGGGACGACGCGGAGCAGTGGCGGTGACGCTGGCAATGGAGCGAGCTTCCTATGGCACTCAAGGCCACTGGAGCTTGCCGTTCCGGTAGATATCCTTCAAGAACCTGTTTGTAAAGGCCAGCTCGACGTTGACCGACGTGGGAAGAGCATCGAACTTGAGCAGCGAGTCGTGAAACGCCTGCCACTGCGTGGCCGTCATCCAGCCCAGCCCGTTGGAATCGGTCTCGGACGATGCGGCATCTTCCAACTCTGAGGACAGCATGAATCGCATGTGGTCACGGTCCTCGTTCTCGGCGTACTTCATGACGATGTCGAGGGTCTCCTCGGTGTTCGAGGAAGCGAATTCCAGGCCCTTCATGGTCGCTTTCACGAATCGTTCGACGGTGTCCTCGTCCGAGTCGATTAGGTCTTCCCGGACGACGTAGGCAAGTCCGATCGTCGGAACTCCGTAGTCCGCCGCGTCAAAGACGCTGATGTCGAAACCCAGACCTCGAATCACGTTCGGCTCGTTCGACTTGAACGCCGCCAATACGTCCACCCTTCCTTCCGTCAGAACCCGGGGGTCGAATCCTACACGCACCTCCTGTATGCGGGACCGGTCCACGCCTTCCGCTTCCAGTATGGCCAGGTAGTCGGGCGGGACCGTGACCTTGTACCCAAACGTTCTCCCCTCCCAGTCTTTCGGTGTCCGGATGCCGGACCCCGTCAGAGATAGAAATGCCTGCTGGCCCCGCTGTCCGAACAGCGCGACCGCCACGATCGGCAGACCCGGGTCCGCACGGCGCCGCAGGACCGTGTTGGCGTCAGCTGTTGTGAAATCAACCTCGCCCGCTATCATCAGAGTGAGGTGTTCGCCTGTCGAGTGACGGATATCTACGTCGAGGCCCTGTTCGAGGAAGTACCCTTTCTCCTGGGCGACGTAGGCCGCGACGAACGGCAGATTGGCCTGGGGTTTGAACCCGGCCATGAACGTGACGCTCTTGAGCGGCTCCGGCTCACCGGAGCATCCGGCCACCAGCGCCGCCGCAAGCAGCGTGACCGGTACGATCAGCAAGATCGACCGTCGCAACGCCTTCCACATCCCTTCAATCATTGACCGCGAACCCAGCTGTCGATTCATGCCAGAACAGCACCTTCCTTTCGATCACCGAGACCACAACCGTCAGGGCAATCCCCATCAGCGACAGCACAAGTATCGCGGCGAACAGCGTTGGCATGTCCAGATTGCTGTGCGCGACGAAGATGACGCTGCCCAATCCCCGGTCCGCGCTGAACCACTCCCCGACGACCGCTCCGATCACCGCCAATGGAATCGAGACCCGAAACGCGGCGAATAGATACGGCGCGGCGCTGGGTATCCTGAGCGCAATGAAGACCTCCCTTCGGGAAGCTCTGAGTGATCTCAGGAAGTCCAACGCGCCTCGATCGACGGACCGGAATCCGGTGACCCCATTTACCAGAACCGGGAAGAAGGTGATCAGCGCGGCGACAAGTATCTTGGGAAACGGCCCGAACCCAAACCAGATTACGAACAGCGGCGCGATGGCGACCACCGGTGTGACCTTGACGAGTACGGCCAGCGGGAACAGGCTCCGCTCGATGAAACGCGAGTGGGCCATCAGCGTCGCACCCACCAACGCGACGCCAGCGCCGAGGAAGAATCCTCCAAGCGCTTCGCCCAACGTGACGGCGCCCTCTCCCGCAAAGAAGACGGGATCACTGAAGAGGCGACTCAGCACTCTGCTCGGAGCGGGAACGATGTACTTGGGCACGTCTCCCAACCGGGTCCAGACCTCCCAAACAATGCCTAACAGCGTCAACGCGATCGCCGGCGGAATCAAGTACCCGAAACCGGAGCCCCACGCGCGCGGTCGACCGGGATCGTGCCGGGGGTCGGTCTCGGCGTCGTCGATCGCACCTTGCTGAAGCGGTCTATACATCTACAGAGCTCCCGCCAACACTGTACACCAACAGGTCACGCAACAGTCTGGCACACTCAAGAAACTCCGGCTCCCTCTCCATATCCTCCGACCGTGGGCGAGGCAGGTCCACTTCGACCACACCGGCGATGCGCCCCGGCCGCCTTGATAAGACGGCCACTCGATCCGACAGTGCGACCGCCTCCGAGATGCTGTGCGTCACGAACAGGACGGTCTTGTGATCCGCGTCCCATATGCGGAGCAGCTCGTACCGCATCGCGGCGCGGGTGATTTCGTCCAGAGCGCCGAATGGCTCGTCCATGAGCAGCACGGAGGCGCGGACGGCCAGCGCCCGGGCCAGCGCGACACGCTGCTGCATTCCGCCGGACAACTGAAATGGATAGTAATCGGCGTAATTCTCAAGACCCACCAGAGTCAACAGGTCGTCGATACTGTGATCCGAGTCCGTGTCGCCACTGCGATTGACCTCGGACGACAACCGGATGTTTCGCTTGACGGTGCGCCACGGCAGCAGCGAAGGGTCCTGGAACACGAACCCCAGCGATTTCGCCTCCTGGGCCTCAGCCGGAGACTTCCCACCCAGGGTTATCGATCCGGACGTCGGCTCTATCAAGCCTCCAATCAGCCTCAACAGGGTGGACTTCCCGCAACCGGACGGTCCGAGCAGGCACAGGAACTCGCCACGGGACACATCCAGATCGATCCCGTTCAGGACTTTCAGCTCATCGCCCCCGACGAGGAATCGCTTGTGGACGTCCCTGATCCGGACATGGGACGATTCTGTTTCAGGCGCCTGTCGTGTACTCATAGCACTCGGAAGTTTACTACGGCGTGAGGGCCGCCGAATCGGGTATCATGTCCACGCTCAAACTATGGTTAACGGCCTTCAGGAAAGGAGCGCGCAGTGTATCTGGTCCGCAGAATTTTCAATACCAAGCCTGGCGAGGCGCGACGGGTAGCCAGTCTGGTTCACAAGCAGGCCCAAGCGTATCACGACGCTGGTCACCGCAGCGAGTTCAAAGTCTATTTTAACGGCGGCACGGTACCCGGAGAGACCAACGTGGTCGTGCTCGAGTGGACCGACGAGACGCTGATGTCGCCCATGCGTGGCGGAAATGACCTACCACAAGAGGCTCTGGACATCGGGGGGCAGGTCCGGGAGTACGTCGAAAGTAATCGAATAGAGTTCATGGAGCTACTGACTCCGGACAAGATCATGGACGTCTAGGAATTCGACCCTGCGTCATCGAACGAGACGTTCGGCTGCTACGCGGTCTGGCCAGTCGCCTGACCTCATCCAGTCGGATAGCTGCGACGGCGTGCGGAATCGAATGACCGTCAGGTGTGCATATTCCGGCCCGTCGAAGACGGCGGCCAGACGCCTCCGACGGGACCAGTGGGTCTTGAAAGCCCAAAGAAAGAGCGAGTCGGTGGTAAAGAAGTGTCCCCACAGGTTCTCTCGGTTGCCGTTCCACAGCTTGGTCCTGCGGACCGCTCGCCCGATCGTCCGCCAGAACAGGCGCCAGAAGACCAGCCCGAACGAATAGTCCAGCCAGATCAAGGTTGTCGCGTTGGACCACACGATGTCCCGCGCGATGCTGTAGTTGCCGTCGGCGACCCAGCCTTCCGACTTCAGGGCATGTTGGATGTTCCGACGGAAGACGACGTCCGGCGTCTCTTTCCAGTTCGGACCGTGCCGATACGCATCGAACTCGACGTGGGGAACGCCCAGCTTGGACGACAGGAGCCGGGCCAGCGCCGTTTTTCCGGCGCCGGTCGTGCCTATGACAACTACGCGTCTGATACTTCCGGCCATCATATCTGCCCCTGATTCACCCACATTCCGACTGCCAGCGCCTCGGGGCGCGACGGATGTTCATCCACACTTTCCGATCATCGTATACTAGGTAGTGTTGACATTTCGCCGGTGTGGGTCATTCCGAGGAGATTGCGATGATGAATCCTGAATTTATCACTGCGATCCAATGTCACAGGGATTTCCCTGTGTGTGGAATTACATGCAATGGGCTTGCATATCGGCTATAAATACAAATGTCAACACCACCTAGCATCCGTGTACAACCCATCAGACCCGAAAAAGGGAGATTCCGCTATGCGTCTTGCCGATAAAGTCGCGCTGATTACCGGGGCTGGCTCCGGCATCGGGCGCGCCACCGCTACCCTGTTCGCCGCGGAGGGGGCATCGGTAGCCGCCGCCGACCTTATGCGTGAAAGTGTACAGGAGACCGTCGCCTCGATCACGGCGGCGGTCGGCGTCGCAGCGGCACTCACGGGAGACGTCACGGACGCCGGAGACGCACAACGACTGATCCAGGACACGGTCGAACGGTTCGGACGGATTGACCTCTTGGTCAACAGCGCCGGCATCACCGCCCGCAACCCCTCGCTGGAGGGCGCATCCCCGGAGGCCATATGGGACAGGGTGATCGACGTGAACCTGAAGGGCACATATCTCGTGTCCTGGTACGCCGCGCCGGAGATGGAGAAGATCGGCGGTGGGTCGATCGTCAATCTGGCGTCAACGATGGGCCTGGTAGGGTATCCGGTCGGGATAGGGGGCGGGTTCAACCCCTACCCGCCATCCAAGGGAGGCGTGGTCCAGTTCACCCGGACACTGGCGGTGGACTACGCTCGCAAGAACATCCGCGTGAACTGTCTCTGTCCGGGTTTCATTACAACAAACTTGACCCGATCGCTAACCGACGATCCCGCCACGTTGGCCAAGCTAGAAAGCCTCCACCCGATGGGCAGGCTTGGCTCTGCTGAGGAGGTGGCGTGGGCCGCGCTGTATCTCGCCTCCGACGATGCCAGCTACGTCACCGGAGCGGCCCTGACCGTGGACGGGGGTTACACGGCGCAGTAGTTATCGTCGTGAGCGATTCAGGTTTCCACTCTCCCGGCATTGCGTTTTCGGTAGAGGCGGTCTTCAACCGTGTCCGAAGAAAGTGACGTCGCTCTTCCAGACCTCATGGGGCAGCTGTTCCAGAGCCTTCTGGTTTGGCCGGTCCACAGGCAGTCTCCTCGAAAGGGTCTTTGGGCGCAGCTCTCGCACAAGGCGGCATCGTTTCACGAATCCATCCAGCGATCCCTTCTCCCCACCCAGAAACAGGTAGTCCATGACGGCCAGATGTGGGCCGAACACGGTCCGTGTCACCTCGCAGCCCTTGTCGTACAACTCCCTGATGAGACGCTCCCTGCTGCGCTCGAACCGGCGCTGCGACTGACCGCCGGCGCGGTGACGGCGTTTGACGTAACGTGTGTCGGTCTTGGTCGCAAGCAGCGTTTCACCCCGCAACACCCCGACCGCGTACCGGCCGAGGCGCAGCATGACAACGCCTATCACAGGTTCGGTATCGAGCAACTCCAGAAGCGGAGCCGCCGCCAACCCCGCAACCCTGACATCTACCTTCAGCGGGAACGGAGGTCGTATGGCGACGGTCCTGTCCGACGCCAGGAGTACGACGAGACCGGTCTCGCTTGTCCCCAATCTGTATACGACTTCAGCCGCCCGCGCCCGATCCGGTTCCGAGTCCGGAAGCAGGTGGGCGAAATCGCCGCCGTCCAGGGAGTCGGCGGACACGCAAATCGTTCCAGCGCACCCAGAGGCGTCAAGATCAGCGAGCAGGCCGCGGACCCCCTTCTTGCTGATCTGCCTGCTGGCGCTATATCCAGATGATTTTGACAAGTATTAGACACCGTTGAATCTGTGGATTCCCACCCCGTATCGGAGCGCGGGATATGTTTTCGCGGGAATCGCCCATGCGGGTTGCGACCTGCACAACAAGCTATGAAAGTATCCTCCGTCAGCCTCACCCCCAGCCTCCGCCGAGGCAGGTTCTAGCTCTCTCCCGTCATAGGGAGGAGGACCTGATCGGAAGACTGCGCCGCAACGCCCAAATCCTGAACGCCGGTCGCTATCCACCACGTAGTCGCCGCAGCTCGGCCTCCATTGCAGCCAATAGCGCTTCGGCAGACTCTCTGGCAGCACGCTCCGCATCGGCACGGGATTCGGCTGCGTCGGCACGGGATTCGGCTGCGTCGGCATGTGCTTCGGCTGCGTCGGCATGTGCTTCGGCTGCGTCGGCACGGGATTCGGCAGACTCTGCACGAGCTTCGGTTTCCATCTGATTCAGTAGCCACCTGCCTGCCACAGGGTCGTAGAAACGCAGCCGCCCGGCATCCCAACACAGGTCCAGTCCCAACTGCGGGCTGTGACCCCACACCATACCACCCGGTTCCCGGTCCAACTCGATACGGCGGTACTCACCTTCCACCAGTCGCTCTCCCACCAGAGACTCACCGTAGAAGTCGCCGCCCGTTGCGTCGTAGCGCCAGTATTCCGGTATGCCCAACTCCGCGTACAACTCCCGCTTGTCAACCAGGTCCGTCCTCGCCGTACTCGGAGAACCTATCTCCAGCGCGAAGTCCGGCGGCTTGCCCACCTCCCAGACCCGGTAAGTGTTGAATCTCTCTATGGATTCCATGCTGATGTCGAAGGCTATGTAGCAGTCCGGCGATACCCAGCGTCGCGGATCACCCTCCCGGTAGTAGATGAATGTGTTGCCGCTCACCGTGGTGTTTGGACTATCTTTGAAGTGGGCTTCCAGTGTGGACACGATCTCACGGAACAGGGGGTCTTGGAAATGTCCATCGGGCAAGGGAACACCGTCCGATTCGGGGTAAACAACAGCGATGTGATCGCCGGTGGAAGCTGTGTCCGCGGGTCTGGTAGTCATGCTCCCCTCCTCTGCTCGATTCTAGCACATGGTCGATTCACTTCCCTCATGGTAAGTCGCATCGGTCCTGGTCAGGTGAATAGTGGATAGTGGCTGGTGGAGATGGGTCGGGTTATTTTCGTGTCAATGACGAAGTTTGGTTTGTTGAATCGCCTTATATCTCAGATGTCAACATAACCTAGCCGGCATCCCCGTTCATCCAGTAGTCGTAGCGATCGGAGGCCATCTCGGCCTCGCGGTCTATGTCCTCTTCGAGCAGATAGCCCTCGGAGACCATCTGCTCCGCCGCCGCTCTCACACGATCGACGTAGTCGTCCCTTGACTCGTAGCGCGACTCGATGGACGCGCGAGGGTCACCGGCCGCCTCGCGGTCCTGCTCGGTCTTGCGGAACGGGACGGTCCATCCGGCGAGTCCTCCGGTGATCCCGATAACCAGGTCGGGGTTTCCGTTGTCCGGATGGCGAAGGTTCCAGCCGGTATTGGTCGCGAGCGGGACGCTGACGGACGGCAGCCGGATTCCCCCGGTCTCGTTGCCGTCCTCGTCCACATTGGAGACGATCGCCGGATACCTTTCGCCCTGTTCGGCGGGCAGCTTGACCGTTCGACCCAGATGGGTTTCGTCGCCATAGTCCAGCCGCATCGCGCGCGTAACCTCCGGTGGGAACGTCACGCCGGGAATGCGCTCGAACGTGTCTCTCAGCGTGTGCGACTCCACGCCCGTGCCGTCCCGCAGACTGGGATGCCGGGATGGAGACGCCGGGGTCGCGTCCCGGACCCAGTTGTCGAGGCCGGTCAACAGCGCCCTCTGGATGGGCGCGTAGTCAACGGCGTTATAGGGAAGCTGCCCCTTCAACCCGTCCATCGCGCGGACCGATTGGGGAGGGAAGAACCCCGTTCCGTGCTGAGTTCCCGCAAAGTGATACCTGCGCACGTTGTCCGACTCTTCGGCGTCTTGCAGAGTATCGAGGTCGGTGTGGATAAGAGCGGCGTCACCGCGCCAGTACTCCGCCGAAGTGTTGGTAAACATGATCTTGGGGACCTGTCCGCTGTCTTCGAGCCTCGCGAGCAGAGACCCTGTATCTCCACTCACCGGGTCCCTGACCTCGGTGTCGGCGAACGGGAACAGCTCCGGGATGATGTAGCAGACGTCCTTGGAGGGCTGTCCGAACCGGAGATTGAATTCGCCGCGCATCCCGCCGGCCACGTGAGGGATGATGCCGTCCAGCGCGATCCGCCCCTGCTCGTCATTGTTCATCCCGTAGTAGATGTAGGTCCGCAGGAATCGACCGCTCTGAGAGGCCCCGAAAGCGTGCGCGTAGTCAATCGTCCCGTCGCACGGGTTGCCGTCGTCCTCAGATTCGTACTTCAGGAACGAGACCACGTCTCTCACCGACGCCATGCCGAGGCCGACAACGTCGGTCCCGGTCGTGGTATAGACCAGCTGGTAAACGCGTCCCGGCTCGAACCCGTTTCTGAGGTACACGTGGTTGAGATCGGGTTCGATCTGCTCATCTTCGACGCGAACGAACTGGAACTGGTCTCTGGGGATGTCGGTGGCAGGCCCGTTCGGGTGGTCTCGCACCGTCATGCTGGCGCCGGTGTCGTTGGAATCGGCCGGAGGATGCGGATTGTGGGTCCTGTCGGCCAGCAGAAATACGTTGGTTGGCTCGTTGCACTGGAATTGGTGGAGAATCCGTCCGGTCAGCGGCCCCCCGTCGGGGCCAAGCGCCTGCGGAGCGTCGAGTCCGATCAGGTAGGGATCGTCAGGGACGTCCGACTGCCATCCGCACCAGACGATGGTGTAGCCCTCACGCATCAGGAATCCGTTGCCCGGGTCGAGTGGGGCGCTCGGGTCCATCGCCCTCGGCGCGCTGTTGAAACCGAGGACCGTCTTGCGTCCGCGGTTGACCACGTCGAACACCAGGCTCCGACGGCCTCGTTCGGGGTCCGCCGGCTGGAGCATCTCGAAGTCGGCGGAGAAGTGGACCCGCCCCTCCCGGTCGCGCGGCGCCAGCTCGATGTCGGTTATGGACTGATTGTTCGGGTGCAGCGGATCGACAGAAAAGTACGCCCTGCCTTTGAGGTGGTTGTACTCTCCAGTCTCACCGAAGGACTGGCCCCCGGCGTACCGTGTCGTGCTGGAAATGTCTAGTCTGGTTATAGGCAATGTTCCGTGTCCTTGCGCTTGGCTGATCGGCAGGCCCGATTGTACCATCCTCGACCCTGGGGCAGAATATACCAATGCCTACCGGAGCTTGTGGAGGACGCCGGACGCCGGCGCAATCAGAATCGACCCCTGGTCGTCCACCGATACCGCGGTCACGGGGCTTCCTAGAGGTATCTCCCACCTGACCTCGCCGGATCGGCGGTCGATGCCGTACACCAAGCCACCGGCCGTTCCCACAATCAAGTCGTCCCCTGCCTGCGCCGCCCACTCCGCCACCGACGTATCTGTCCGGAGCTCCCAGATTACCTTTCCCGAACGGGCATCCATAGCCACCACGCTTCCCGTATGGTCGGACTCCCTCAGAGCCAGGAACAGCTTATCCCCGGCGGCAGCGATGGGCCGGGCCGAGAGACCGCCAACTCCCCGGTGGTGCCACGAGTATCCGCGGGGATGAGGCGGACGTGGGGCCATGTCCCATGACCACATCCTGACCCACCAGAAACGCAGCGCCTTCCACATTGGCACATCCCTGGCGTCGAGCTCGAACGCCTGGACTCGCCCTCGATCCCCGGAGACAATCACCCGGTTGTCGATGATCGCAGGGCGTCCTGCTGTGCCGAACCAGAGCCGGGAGGTGTATCTCCGCTTCCCGCTCCGAGCGTCCACGAGGTTGAGGTGGCTGCCGGAGCTGAGGACGGCGATGGTCTCCCCGGAGAGGACGATCGGGCTGATCACCCTCCCGCCCTCCAGGCTGTGCCTCCACTTCGGTTTTCCGGTCACAGCATCCAGGGCATAGAGCGATCTCGACGCAAAATACAGCACACCGTCCCGGACAACGGGCCGCCCGTGTGAGAGGTCGTCCGCCTGGAAGGACCATCTCTCCAGCCCGGAATGCCGGTCCAACGCGACGACACGCCCTCCCCTCATCGCAAGGTACAGGTAGTCTCCGGCCGCCACGGGACGGTCGTCAACGACGCTGCCAGGTCGGTACACCCAGATTTCCCCGGCCGTGGCTTGGTCGAGGGCGACTACTCGACTGCTTCCACTCGCGCGTCCCGTTACAAGAAAGACCACGCCGTCCGCGACCAGCGGCGGGACGGCGATCGGCGCACCCGAGTCGAACGTCCACTCGACGGACCCGGTTGGCGGCGACATCCGGGCTGGACTTGACGGGATAAACTCGCTGATCCCGGACGCGGGCGAGCTTGCCGGGAGTGTGAGGTCGAAGTAGTTGAGGGCGCTTTTGGCGGCTACGATAGCGAAGGCCGCGAGCAGTCCCGCCAGACCCAGTCTGGTCAAGACCCTGACATGCGCGGTCAGTCCGGGCCTGGAGGGGTCGAAGTTTTCCAGGTCCACCGGCGCGTCCTGCGATTCCGGTCGCCCCGGTCTGTCGGCGTCGAGGTCTGTCACGGTAGTCCCTAGTCCCTGAGTCAATGCGGGGAAAGTCCATCTCCACGTAGAGGATGATGGATTACGCAGGCAGCGCGCAACAGTCGGAAACGGCCCATACCGACGTGGCCGCAGAGGGATCATAGAAATAGGGAATAGTGAGTGGTGGGAATCACCCATGCAGCCACGACCTACACAACAAGCAATGAAAATTGGGTCGCGTTCCAGCCCCTCCCCGTGGATTCCCGCCCCGTATCGTAGTACGGGGCAGGCCGTGCGCGGGAATGACGGTTGGGTGACGTTGGTCGTGTCATTTTCAGAGGGATGACGGATGGGTGCTGACGATTTCCCGCATATGTCAGCATTATCTGGACACGGTACTAGCCAGGTGAATGGTGGTTGGTGGGTAGCGCCCGCGCTTCATGCAGGGGCGGCCGGGGGCAGGCAGGGGCGGCCAGAACCTGGGCACCCTGGCCGGGACCTGGGCAGGTTTGAAACCTGCCCCTACCGAATATTCGCATGGGGGTGTCAGGGGTCGTCGAATTCGCCAGTGTAGCCGCCGGAGCCGGGACCTGGGCAGGTTTGAAACCTGCCCCTACCGAATATCCGCATGGAGGGTCAGGGGTCGTCGAATTTGCCGGTGTAGCCGCCGGAGCCGGGACCTGGGCAGGTTTGAAACCTGCCCCTACCGAATATCCGCATGGGGGGTCAGGGGTCGTCGAATTTGCCGATGTAGCCGCCGGAGTAGGCGCGGGGGTCGCCGTTCGCGGCGAGCAGCGCCCTGTATGCTCTCGCTTTGACCTCTTCGATCTCCTCCTCGGTCGCTTCTCTGCCCCTACGTCTGTCCTCTTCAGTGGCGCTGTCCATGATCTTCTGGATGTGTTCGTTCAGCTCGCGCTGGGCCGATTCCAGCCACTCGGGAGTGCCGGGGATGTCCTCGGGGGGAACCTCGTCGTCGGGGTCTTCGGGAGGGTCACAGTCCACGCCGAGGGTGCGGTCGAGGATGATCTGCGCGGCGTCCACCCGGTGGCAGGCGCTCACGGTCTCGTCGTCGGGGTCAGCGTCAAGGATGCCCACGAGAACGGTCACGAGGGTGTTGCCGTCGTCGGTGACGGTGTGGATGTACTCCTGGGTGTAGGAGACCAGCTCCGACCTGAGGGAGTCGTGGTCGTGGTCATCGGTGAAATACGGTGGGTCATCGAAGGTCGGGGGTGGGCCGAGGGTGTCGTGCAGCGAATCGTCGAGCCGTGTGACGGTCCCGGACACGGTCGCGCCGCCATTGCGTGAGGGTCCGACGGGTGTCGTGGAGTCCCTGGCCGGTGTTGGCCGGTGGGTGTTGGTGGATGGCGCGGAGTTGGAGCAGGTGCGCCTGGGGGCTTTGCCGAATCCCCTGTCGAGTAGGATGCGTGTGGCCCTGATGCGGCTGCGCGTGCTGGCGCGTGGGGCGTTGCCCTGGGCGATGTCGTGCAGAGTGTCGATGACGCCCCGGATGTCCGTGGTCGCGTCGCGCATGGCGACGGCGAGGGAGTTAGGCTTGTTGTGTTGGGTGTGTGAGCACATGGGGTTGTTCAGGTATCAGGTGTTGGTCTCTGAGTACGCATGTTCTACGGTAGAGGTTGAAGGACGGGGTTGTCAAGGGTGAATTACGGGTAGGGGCAGGGGCTGTCTCGAGGTTCCGTTCCCCAGGGCATTTGGCATGTGAGCAGGCTTGAAACCTGACCCTACAGGGTGTTCGGATGCAGGTGAGACGCCGGCGCCCCGAGGTGGCTCTTACACTAACTCAAGGCCGTTGGCCGTTGACCTCGCTAGCGCCCCTCAATTAGTATAGTTTGAGATTATCAGCGGCTTGTTCCAAAAGCAACAAATCCAAGCTGAAGGTGGTGTGACCACATGAGACAGATTCTACTTGCATCCCTAATATCGGCAATCGCGGCTCTGGTACTGGTGTCCTGCTCCAGCAGTGAGCCAGCGGGGCCAGCGCCAACTCCGGTTGTCATAGAGAAAATAGTCGAGAAGATAGTCGAGAAAGAAGTCGTCAAGGAAGTCGAAGTACCGGTCGAGAAGATAGTCGAGAAGGAAGTCATAGTTATCGCCACTCCCGTTCGAGAGGCTCAGCAGGCGGGCTTCGTCATGAGAGCTCCCGAGCCGAATCCGAAGCGCGGCGGCATCGTCAGAACCGCTTTCAGCGTCACGATGACCAACTTCGACGTTCAGCAGGGCGCCGGCTCTCACGTTCTGGGACATCTCTATAACAAACTGGTGACCAAGAACTTGGCCGACGGTCTCCGCACGATTGCGCCAGACCTTGCGGTCTCGTGGGAAATGTCCTCTGACACCCTGTCATATACGTTCGATCTCAGAGAGGGCGTCGAGTACCACGACGGCACGGCATTCGGCGCCGACGACGTGGTGGCGAACTTTACCCGGATAATCGACCCTCCGGAGGGGGTATCCAGCAGAAGCAAGGACCTTCTCCCGATGATCGAATCGGTAGAAAAGCTCGACAACTTCCAGGCGAAGTTCAACCTGAACGCGCCTACGCCGTACTTCGTCGAGCTGCTCACGTCGTCGCCGCTGCTGGTGTACTCGAAGAAGTCCCTCGAGGAGAACAACTACGACCTCAGAAAGATCGAGGTCGCGCCCGGCACGGGCGTGTTCAGGTTCGTCAACCATGTTCCGGGCGAGAAGTGGGAGTTCGAGGCGAATCCCGACTACTGGAATCCGGAGCTGCCGTACCTCGACGGGCTGACCATGCTGCACGTTCCGCTGTGGCCGGACCGGGGAACCGCCGTGCTGACTGGGCAGGCGGACTTCTCCTGGAACATCTCGCCGGACACCCACGCGGAGGCGAAGCGTCGTCCCGAGATAGGCGCAGTCACCTACGACTGTCTGAACTCCCACAACTTCGCGATGAACAACGAAAAGGCGCCATACGACGACCCCAAGGTGCGAAGGGCAATCCACCTGGCGGTCAGCCGCCAGGTCCAGATAGACGGGTACACGCCGGTCTGGGAGCCGACTTTCGTCACACGCTGGATTCCCAAGCCCAGCCCATTCGCCGCCGATCCCGACGTGATTCTCTCCATGCCCGGCTACCGCCTGGACAAGGAGGAGGACATAGCCGAGGCGAAGCGGCTGCTGGCCGAGGCGGGCTACCCTGACGGATTCGAGACCGTAATCACAACCTGGAACCAGCCCCAGACGGCCGACGTGGCCGTGCCGCTGTTCGTGGACGAGCTCAGGAAGACGCTGGGGATCGATGCCGAGATCAAACTGGTGGAGCGCGCTCTGCAGAGCGAGATACTCGCGGACGGCAACTTCGAGATGTTCCGTAACGGCGACTACGCGGGGCAGATCCTCGATCCGTTCCCGATGTGGAACATCTACCTGAGGACCGGCGGCTCGCAGAACTGGTCGCGCTACTCCAACCCCGAGTTCGACGCGGTCCTCGACAAGCTGGCCGGGGAGATCGAACCGCTCAGGCGGCTCGCGCTATTCAGCGAGGGAATGGATATTCTCGACGCCAACCCGCCGTTCTACCACATCGGCTTCTGCGGACACTCGCCCGCGTGGAACAAGGACGTAAAAGGGATGTCGATGGAGACCAGGCTGCACGTGCTGTGGGAGCGCCTTGACACGGCCTGGCTGGACAGGTAATCGTCCTCAGCGCCACCCCGGGCGCACCCACACTCTTGGGGTCCCGGGATAACAGAGTCTGAGTGACGGGGCGCAGGACGGGAGCTCGATCCCATCCTGCGCCCCGGTCCAATCAGGGAGCCGGGACTTCCGGTTATGCCAGGCTCCTAGAGATGGCCCGAGCCAATGCGGACATACTTCTACCAACGCCTCCTGCTTGCGGTGCCCACGCTATTCGGCGTGACCGTGCTGATCTTCGTTGCTATGCGCGTCCTGCCGGGTGACCCGCTGCAGGCGATCTACGGCGAGTCTTCCGGCCTCCACATACTCACCGCGGCTGAGCTGGCGGGCGCGCGGAAGAGTCTGGGGCTGGACAAGCCGCTGTACCTCCAGTACCTGAGCTGGATCGCCGACGTTCTGCGGGGAGACTTCGGCCGGTCGTTTTGGCAGGACAAGGCGATCGGCGACACGATCATGAGGCGTGGTCCCATCACAATGGAGATCGCCATAATAGCAGTTGTCCTGTCCTGGGTAATAGGTCTGCCCGTGGGCCTGATCGCGGCGGCGTGGCGCAACTCCTGGATAGATTACTCGGTACGTGTGCTGGTCACGTTCTTCATGGCGGTGCCGAGCTTCTGGTTTGGCCTCACGCTCATACTGGTCACCGTGCTGGTCTGGAACTGGCGTCCGCCGCTGACGATAATCCACCTGTGGGATGATCCCAAGGGGAACTTGAGCATTGTGATAGGCCCCGCGTTAGTGATGGCCGTCAACCTCGGAGCCGTTCTCGCCAGGATGTGCCGCGCGACGCTGCTGGAGGTGTTCAGGGAGGACTACGTGCGCACCGCGCGCGCCAAGGGGCTGGTGGAGCGGGTTGTCGTGAGCCGCCATGCGCTCAGAAACGCGCTGTTGCCGGTGGTCACGATCTCGGGCATCCAGTTGGCGTTTCTTCTGGGCGGCTCGGTCGCCGTGGAGCGCGCGTTCGCGGTGCCGGGACTCGGGACCACGCTCGTCAACGGCATCGCCGAGCGCGACTGGATGATAATTCAGAACGTCGTGCTGCTGTACGGCATAGCGTTCGTGTGTATCAATCTGATAGTCGATCTGATCTACGGGTTGCTGGACCCGCGCATCAGGTACCAGTAGGACAGGTCCGGCACTTGAGCAGCGTCAGCAGCGCCCCCGGAACCCAGCAGCCTCAAGTGAGGGGCGTGCTCGCGGCGTTCGGCATCGTGTCGAGATTTGCCAGGACCTCTCCAATCGGCGCGGTTGCGGCGGGCTTTCTCGTGTTTCTTGGCCTCGTCGCTATATTCGCCAACGTGCTCGCGCCGAACGACCCGTTGGAGACGTTCCCGGCCTTCTTCAACAAGCCGCCGTCCCTCGAACGGCCTCTCGGCAACGACAGCCTCGGCCGCGACGTTCTGAGCCGGATCATCATCGGCACGCGCACGTCGCTGTTCGTCGCTTTCGTTTCGGTGATCCTCAGCAAGCTCATCGGCTTCTCGTGGGGGATCCTGACCGGGTACACGGGCGGGAAGTTCGACCTCATCAGCCAGCGCTTCCTCGATATCCTGATGGCTTTCCCCGGGATCATTTTGGCGATGCTGCTGCTGGTGGGAGTTGGCTCCGGACTGTACACCGTCATAACGGCGATAGCGATAACCGGGATAGCAGGCACCACGAGGGTGATCAGGGCGGTGTCGCTCTCAGTGCGGGAGATGGAGTACGTGGAGGCGGCGCGGGCCGTGGGCGCGTCGCCATTCAGGACGATGTTCAAACACGTCGCTCCACAGTGCATAGCGCCTCTGATGGTCGTCGCGAGCGTCAGCCTGGGAGGGGCCATCTTCGCTGAGGCCGCGCTCAGCTTCCTCGGACTCGGCATCCCGCCGCCACACCCAAGCCTGGGCAACATGCTCGGCGGTATCCTGGGCAACATGTTCAGGCCCCCGTGGTGGCTGGTGCTCTACCCCGGGTTCACGATTACGTTCGCTATCCTCGCCTTCAACATCTTTGGCGACGGGCTGAGAGATCACCTGGACCCCAGGCTGCGCGGACGCCTCCACTAGGGCGGGTTGACGCTTTCCATCCCCACTTTCTACACTGCAAAGCAGATGTACGACTGAGAGAGGCTGTCATGCGTGTCGCAATTGGAGCCGACCACGGCGGATTCCACATAAAGGACGAGCTGAAGAGCTTCGTAGAGGCGCTGGGGCATGAGGTAGTCGATGTCGGGGCGCATCGGATGGACCCCGCCGACGACTTCCCTGACTTCGCCAGGCCGCTCGCGGCGGCAGTGGCGTCGAACGACGCTGACCGCGGAATCATGATCTGTGGCAGTGGCGTCGGAGCGTCAGTCGCCGCCAACAAGGTCAAGGGTATAAGGGCCAGCGTATGCCACGACACGTACTCGGCGCACCAGGGAGTCGAACACGACGACATGAACGTCCTCTGCCTGGGCGCGCGGATCATCGGAATCGAGCTGGCCCGGGAGCTGGCGGGAGCGTTCCTGTCGGCCCAGTTCGCGCCGGAAGACAGGTTCCAGCGAAGACTCGACAAGGTGCTGGATATGGAGTCCAACTTCGGGTAGGCGGCCCGTACTCCGCTCCGGCGGGCGGAAGCGGGACGGGAAGACGTCTCTACTCCTAGCCATACTCCGCGCCGAGCAGGCACGCCACCAAGCTGTCGGTCCGGTCCGCCAGCTCGAACGCCTCGGATATCCGCGCAACGTCAGCGTCGCTCCCGATGATGAAGTAGTCTATGCCCCAAGCCTTGAGGATCGGCTCGGTGTACACGCCCGCGGAATCGGTCATCGCGCCATCCGGACCCATCCATCCCCTGTAGCCGACCATCATCACCATCGGTATCCCAAGATCGATCCCCATGCCCCTTATGGAGTCGCCGGCCTCGAACATCCCGGTGTTCTGAATCAGCACGACGGGTCTCTTTCCGCCAATCCAGAGTCCGGCGGCGATCGGCATCGACTCCCCCTCGCGGCAGATCGGCACGAGGTCGAGCGCATCGTCGGCGACAATCCGCTGGTACATGAAGTTGGTTTCGGTGTCCGGCAGCCATACGACGTGCGTAACGCCGTTCCTCTTGAACTCGTCGACGATCGCGTCGGGACTCAGGTTTGTCTCTTTCATTCAATTCGCTCCGTTACTCTCCCTGTACCGTCAGCACCACTGTGAAACGCGCCTCTTCCTCGGTGATCGAGCTCGCGACCATGAAGGCGCTCAGGTTCTCCACGAACGGCTCGACGTCCTCCCGGTAACTCGACCTTGCCTCGCCGCTCAGAGCGTCCTCCACCATCTCCAGCACTCCGGCCAGATCGGCGTACAGCAGAAAGTGCGCCGGCGAAGGGGCGGCGTCCATCAGCCGGCTGAACTCATCGCCGCCGCCCAGCGAGCCGCTCTCCCCCGTGAGTGTCCGGTGGAACGATTCCAGGCTGTCGGACGTGGTCCCGGCGGCCAGCCACTCGTCCGTTACGAGGTAGCCCCCGTCGTAGCCCACCGGCAGGAACCCGCCGAGATCGAGGTCAAACGTCACCACCTCGTACTCGCCCAACTGTTCCCGTCTAGCGTCGACCTCATCCACTTCGTCCAACCTGTCGACCAGCTTGTCCAGCGCCCCCTCGATGCTGTCGCGGTCCTTCACTCCGGCGATCAGCAGCGCCTCAATGGTCCAGCCCAGTCCCGTCTCTAAGGAGAACGGCGAGCCGATGTCGCTCGGCAGCAGCGCGATAGCGATCTCGCCCGTCAGCGCGTCGATCACGTCCCGCTGGACGTCGATACCGAACTCGGCTTCGACCTGCGCCAGAACGTTGTCGAACTCATCGGCCACACCCGCGTCGGCCTCTTCGATCAGCTCCCGTGACTCGTTCCAGGCGTCGACAAGTCCAGTGCTAGCCACCATCACGAGGGTGTCGGCCGGAAGCGCGTCGGGCGACCTCAACCCTTCCGACTCGTCGAACCGCACCGATCCGTCGGGAGGAACATAGGCCACGTCGAGGCGGAGGCCGTTGTCGACGAACGACGCCGACGCCACCGCGAATTCCGGTATCTCATCTTCGATCTGCCGCATCACCAAGTCCATGCCCCCGGACGGGTCGAGCACGTCGAGGTAAGCGTCGATGAGATCGTCGAACTGCGCGAACGCGAACATGACCCGCTGCTCCGGCACCATCTGCCGCGCCGCGACGAAAGATTCGTTGTCCATCAGAGACAGGGACGGCGGAGACTCGATGTAGCCGGCGATGTCCGCGACGGTGTCCCCGCTGTCTCCGATCAGCATGTACTCGTCTGTAATCGCCATCGCGACCGGCTCGTCCGACGCCACCCACAGGTCCAGGCCCCCGCGGTCATCTTTGTCGAAATCGGTGCGAAGCTCGTCTTCGAGATGCGAGACAAGGTCGTCCACGAAATCTACGGCTGCCTCCCTGTCGCTGATCCGCACCATCGCGACCCACTCAGTGACGCCGTCGACCACGTCGAGAATCGCGACGGAAACGTCTGTGCCGAGCCACGGGGTGACGTCGTCGAGGAAGTGGATGCCGGTGTTTTCTTCGAGCTCGTCCAGCGCCTCGTCCCGCCGCTCGATCAACTCTTCCGTCTGCACCTTCTCGATGACGTCCCGCCCCTTCTTCAGCTGCCCGGCGCCGGGCCTCAGGTTGACCGATACGTAGAGCGGCGCTCCGGAGGGAATGTACCGCGCGGTGGCCTCGCCCGGTCGGCTCAAGCTGAGAATAAAGTAGATCACCGCGGCGACAACGATGATGACGAATACCCCCAGCGAGGCGCCAACCCAGATCAGGACCTTCTTCTCCGTTCTCACGAGTACCTCCCCGGCACCACTATGTCACATCGGCAAGCGGCTGGAAACTGCCCCCGTGGGCTGGCTGGATATTACAATTCCCGGCCGAGCGGAGCTCCACCGCTCGATATGGTGGACTCCCGCCCCGCATCGGGGTACGGGACATGCTTTCGCGGGAGTGACGAGAAGAGTGCAACGCCATCCTCTCGAATTAGCCACCTGCCAATCAAGTGCGGCGTGCCCTGAACGAAAGGCGGCAACGAAGTCGTGGGCGCTTCCAGGAGTCGGGGTAAGACGGCGGCCAAAGCCCTCAGCCGATTGTGAACGTCTCCCCTGACTCGATGCGCTTCCAGTCGCCGTTCCGATAGACCGTTACGTGGCCGGGCCCAAGCGCGGTCCAGCCATCGGGGCCGCTCAGCGCACCGCATTGGCCATCGATGCCGAACACGGCCTCCAGGTCCGCCGGGGCAGACTCCCGCAGCCGGTCGGCTACCGAGTCAGGGTCGGACCGCTCGTGATGGGGGAGTACGGCGATCCCGGCGGCGATCCCCAACGCCGGACGCCACTCCCGGAATCGCATCCAGCTACCCATCACCATCGCTCCCGCGCTGGAGCCTACGAGGACCGCTCCCCGACCGACCGCCGCGCCGATGCGCTCGATCAGCAAGGAGTCCGAAAGTGTCTCAAGCAGGTGCGATGGATTGCCTCCGGTCAGGTAGATCACGTCCGCGGCTTCAACCGCTGACACGAGGCTGGAGTCAGCCGCGTCCGCCCGGTCGAGTATCATCAGCGGTCGCGCATCCGCTCCGAGCGCGGCGAAGTGACGCACTCCGTTCTCGGCGGCGCGCCCCGGATTCTCAAAGGCCGCCGCGGTCGGGATGACGATCGCCACCGGAGATGACCTGCCGGTCGCGGATAGTATGACCTCATCCATCCGCTCGCAGCCGGGCCTGAACTCATCGCCTCCGACCAGAGCCAGTCTGCCGGGCATGTCGCGTACCTCCTCGCTGCCTGCTGCCTGGATAGAGTGGATTGTAGCAGGGTATCCGGAGCGCGACGCGCGGGTCTGCGGGCCGGATACGGTGGGAAGCTGAGACTTGATTGCGGTATAGTAGATTGAAGGACTGTTCGACAGACCACCAGATCTCCGGAGACCGTGTCATGATAGGCAACATCTTGAAAGCCGCCGCGGCCGCGGCGGTCGTCGCAACGGCGGTCCACGCTTATCGGGAAGGAAAGACGCAGGGGAGCTACTACGGCATCCCGTTCGACTTCCGCGCGCCAACGGTGGACCGCGCCAGGGAACGGCTCTGGAACCCGGACGACCCACGCGTTATCACCCCGCCGGTGTTCGGTGTCGGATGGTCCATCAACCTGTACCAGGCGGGCCTCCAAATGGGTCTGATCCAGGATCAAGAGGACGACGGGACTCCGGCCTCATAGACCGGAGTCGACTGATCTCATTCCGGCATTCCGCCGCGAAAGCCGCAGTCCGCACCAGACCCGTCACGCTCTGATCAGCGAACGCTGCCCGGTGGTGTAGTGGTAGCACAGAGGACTTTGGATCCTCTAACCCAGGTTCGAATCCTGGCCGGGCAGCCAGACTTGCTCACATTCGTCAGAGCCTACGCCCAGATCATCGACTTCAGGCAGTCCAGACCATACCGGGATGTGAACCCACGTCACGTATGCGCCCGGCGGTTTGGTTCGCGGTCTCTCAGCGCGACAGTTGCCGACACGCGACACGAGGTAGTGTACTATAGGCCCTGATCCTACCCCCGGAGCAAATCAATGATCACACGCATCTATACTGGCGACGACGGTCAGTCGCATTTCGAGGAATTGGACATGGACTCAGGTCCCTACCCGTGGGGCGAGCTCAAGTCCGTGACGGGCATCATGTTCCGAGAGGCTCAGAGCGGCGCTTTCAGCGACTGGCACAACGCGCCGAGGCAGCAGTTCGTCATCACGCTCTCGGGAGCGATGGAGATCGGGATTGCCGACGGGACGCTGCTGAGATTCGGTCCCGGAGACGTGCTGCTCGCGGACGACCTGACGGGGCAGGGTCACACGACTCGGGACGTTGGAGAAGCAGCCAGAGTGTCGCTCACGATCCCTCTCGATTAGCTGTCCGAGATCCCTGAACAGACGCAAGGTCAGCAATTTATACACGCTGGAGGTGACGGATGGCTGCGAGGCTATACACGGGCGACGACGGACAGTCGCACTTCGAGGAATTGGACATGGACTCCGGGCCGTATCCGTGGGGTGAATTGAAGCAGGCGACCGGGATCATGTTCCGTCACGACGAGCCGGGAAAGTTCATCGACTGGCATCCGGCGCCAAGACGGCAGTTCATTATCACTCTGTCCGGCCAGGTCGAGATCGGGCTGGGAGATGGCACTCTGCGCTACTTCGGCGCTGGGGACGTCATGCTCGCGGATGACACGACCGGCCAGGGACACACGACGCGCGCCGTGGGCGACGCGCCAAGGATTTCGGTTGCGATTCCGGTGGATTAGCGGTTGGCGGTTAGCAGTTGGCGGTCAGTGGTCAGTGGTCAGTGGAGGTCTATTATGGCATTGAACGGTCATCGAACGCATGTTTACGTTGGGCTTGCCGGAGAGGGAGAGAACATTGCCGACGGTGGCCTCCTGCGCCTGACGGATGGCGGCGACGAGTGGGTGAGCATCACCAATGGCTTGCCCGCGGAACCCCAGGTGCGAGCGCTGCTGGTGCATCCTGACGACCCGTCCGTCCTGTACGCCGGCACGCAGCTCGGAGTTTATCGCAGCGACGATCGGGGCGATCACTGGGAGCCGCTGGAGTCCCCGCGGGACGGAATGGACGTGTGGTCATTGGCGTTCCACCCGGACGACCCGAACATCGTTTACGCCGGCTACGAGCCGTGCGCCATATCCCGGTCTGAAAACGGCGGCGAGACCTGGAAGCAGACGAACACGGAGCGGGTCGTCTTTCCCAAAGTTACGACCTACATGCCGCCGCTCGCCAAGCGGGTGATCGGGATCGCCACGGACCCGTCCGATCCTTCGGACATGTACGCGTCGATCGAGGTCGGAGGGCTTCTTGCCAGCCGCGACGGCGGCGAGAGCTGGGACTCGATCACCGACGGACTGTACACCGACAACCACACGGTGGACCTCCACGGCGTGCAGGTCAGCTCGGCGGCACCCGGCACCGTGTTCATAATCGCGCAGATCGCCATGTTCAGGAGTCCGGATCGGGGACGCCGCTGGGAGCACATCCGGTTTGGCGAGATGTTCCCCGGAGGGTCCTACTGCCGGGGACTGATCGTGGCTCCCGACGACCCCGCGACGCTGTACCTCGCGGCAGGCGCCGGGGGCGGAGGCGCGCCGGCCGGCACGCAGGAGGCCGGAGCGCTGTTCCGCAGCAGGGACGTCGGAGAGACCTGGGAACGTCTCGACATCGGCGACACCCCACCGAGCCGGATGTTCCAGATCGCGATCGACAGAGCCGCGCCGTCCAACGCGTACTGCTGCACGGGCTACGGCCACTTCTACGCCAGCCATGACGGAGGAGAGTCGTGGACGGGCTCGCTGCTGCCCGTGGATCTGTCCCGCAGTCGGCACGTCTATCCGATGGTTTCCGGCTAACCAACGTCCACGGAGTTCGTTCCAGTACCGTGTCCAGATGGTTCCGCCCAGGGCCCGGACTGCCGCAATCCGTGGATTCCCGCGTGCGCGGGAATGACAGATGCGTGCTGGCAATTTGCCGCATATGTCAGAATTATGTGGACACTCACTAGCTCTGTACTCCTGACTCGCGCTCAGCGAGGGAGGCTCAACCATGTCGGACCCGCCGCTTCACTACATGACCATCACCGGGCTGGCCGAGCTGATCCGGTCCCGGGAGGTATCGCCGGTTGAGGTTACGCAGGCGATGCTCGACCGCATCGACGCACTGGACGGTCATCTGAAGAGTTACGCGACCCTGATATCTGACCACGCGCTCTCGGCTGCTCGGCAGGCGGAGCAGGAGATCGGAGACGGGGTGTATCGCGGGCCGCTTCACGGCGTGCCGATAGCGGTCAAGGACCTGTGCTTCACCAAAGGCGTCCGCACTATGGGCGGCTCGAAAGTGTATGCGGACCACGTCCCGGAGTTCGACTCGACCGTAGTGGCCCGGTTGGAAGCCGCCGGCGCGGTGCTGCTCGGCAAGTTGAACCTGACCGAGGGAGCGATGGGCGGATACAATCCTGAGTTCGACATACCCCTCAATCCCTGGAACAACGAGCGATGGGCCGGCTCGTCGTCGAGCGGATCGGGCGCGGCGACATCCGCTGGACTGTGCTTCGGTTCGCTCGGCAGCGACACAGGCGGGTCTATTCGATTCCCGGCGGCGGCATGCGGCATCGTCGGTCTGAAACCGACCTGGGGGCGCGTGAGTCGTTACGGAGTCCTTGCCCTGGCCGAGTCGCTCGATCACGTCGGGCCGATGACGAGGTCGGCGGCTGACGCCGCGATCATGCTACAGGCGATCGCGGGCTACGATCCCAACGACGCAACGTCACTCTCCGATCCGGCGCCCGACATGCTTGCGGACATCGATCGCGGGGTCGATGGCGTGAGAATCGGCGTGGACGAACACCACATCAGCGACGGCGTCGATCCGGAGCTGACCCAAGCCGTCGTCGATGGAATAGAAGCGCTGGAAGGTCTGGGAGCCGGCATCGTCCCGGTCCGAATGCCCGACGTGGACAGATACCTCCCCGCATGGCCGGTCCTGTGCTCAGCCGAGGCGGTGGCCGCGCACCGGGAGAACTATCCGGCGCGACGCGACGACTATGGTCCCTGGTTCAGAGGCTGGCTGGACATGGGCGCCGCCAAGGCGGGCGCGGACTACGCCGAAGCCAATAACATGCGGGCTGAGTGCAACGGACTGGTGCGGGAGGCGTTCCGCGACATCGACGTGATGGCGTGCCCATCCACCATCGGCCCCGCGTATCCCGTTACGCCCGAGATGCTGTACGGGCCAATGGACGCCAGGCGAGGGACCTCGTTCCAGCGGTACACGGTCCCATACGACTTCAACGGGACGCCGACACTGTCCCTGCCCTGCGGACTGAACAGCGAGGGATTGCCTCTGAGTCTCCAGCTCGTGGGCAAACGGCTGACGGAGCATCTGCTTTGCCGCATCGGACACGCCTTCGAGTCGGCAACGGACTGGCATGATTTACGGCCCCCTGTTCCCTGACATCGGAAGGTTCCGGTTCAGGCAAGCAGGCTAACAGGAGTGGAAATGGAAATATCAACAACTGCGGGAATCGATGGCCCGATGAAGGGTCTCAGAGTTCTGGACTGGACGATGTACCAGTTCGGCCCGGTTGCCGCCTCGATGTTGGGCGACATGGGCGCGGACGTCATCAAGATAGAGGCCCCGAACGGCGACGTCGGCAGGGCAGTGGCCCGAATGAGCTCTCGTCCGATCGCGCTGGCCGGCGACCGGAACGCCTACTTCGAGACGTGCAACAGGAACAAGCGCGGTATCGCCGTCGATCTCAAGACCGCCGAGGGACGCGACATCATTTACAAGCTGGTCGAGGATGCCGACGTTTTCATCGAGAACTACCGCAAGGGCATCCCTGAGCGATTGGGGATGGGCTACGAGACGCTGCGCAAGATCAATCCGAGGCTGATCTACGGCTCGGGCACCGGCTACGGCCCCGTCGGTCCAGACTCTGCCAAGCCGTCGCTCGATGGCTGCGGGCAGGCTCGATCGGGTCTGATGGTGGCGGCTACCGGGCCATCCCAGACGGAGCCGTCCTACGTCTCCGGCGCGGTGTCGGACCAGATGGGCGGGATCATCCTGTGCCTCGGCGTCGTCTCGGCGCTGCACGCGAGAGATCAGACCGGTGTCGGACAGCGCGTGGACGTATCCCATCTCAGCAGCACCATGTGGCTACAGGGCCTCGCGGTCAGTATGCAGATGCTCTCAGGCTACCACTACGGGCAGATGGACAGGAAGAATCCGATGAATCCGCTGGTGAATGCCTACGAATGCGCGGACGGACGGTGGATACAGTTCATGAGCGCCCAGTTCCAACGATACTGGCCCGACTTCGCCGCGGCGCTGGGACTCGAAGACCTCATAGATGATCCGCGCGTCGGGGCCATCCGTGGGATGGCGGCCGGGTCGCCTGAGTTGACCGCCGTCATTGCGGAGCGATTCAAGACCAAGCCCGTCGATGAGTGGATCGAGATCTTCAACAGGTATGAGGACCTGATCTTTGCCAAGGTGCAGACGATAGACGAGCTGGAACACGACCCGCAGGTCGTAGCCAACAACTACATCACGGGATTCCGGCACCCGGTGATCGGCGACGTCAAGATGTGCAACTTCCCCGTCACGTTCAGCGAAACTCCGGCAGGCGTCTGGAAAGAGGCGCCCGAGCTTGGGCAGGACACGGAGATGATCCTCATCGACGAGCTCGGCTACGACTGGGACGACATCGGGAGATTGCAGGAGGCTGGGGCGATCGTTTAGTGGAGAGTGGACAGTGAGATCCCTCCGACCACCTACTTCTGGCCACTGATCACCAGCCACCAGCCACTCATAAAAATACCAGGAGGACTCTGTGGGTAGATTGAGCGCTGAGGAGACATGGACGCTGCTCCGGGAGCCGATCGTCTCGTTCGTTACAACACTGCGGTCCGACGGCACGCCGCACATGACCCCGGTGTGGCACATGGTGGACGGCGACGAGGTGGTGATCGCCGTTGGACGTCAGACGGTCAAGGCGCGGAACGTTCGGCGCGACCCAACGGCGGCGCTCTGCGTGGCCGCGGACCAGTCTCCGCAGCCCTGGCTGCTGCTCAACGGTGCGGCGCGACTGTCAGAGGACGGCGTAGAGGAGTTCGTCCGGGCAGTGTCGGCGCACTATATGGGGTCCGAAGAGGCCAGCCCATACGCAGACGACATACTCGGCAAGTTGGACTTCGTGCTGATTCGGATAACGCCGCAGCGAGTGGTCGGGTTCGACGGGCTGGAGTGAAGTCGGCTGTTTAGATCGCGGCGTCGCCTCGCTCGCCCGTTCTGACTCTTATAACCTGCTCTACATGCTGGACGAAGATCTTGCCGTCACCTATCTCACCTGTGCGAGATGCTTCGACAATGACATCGACCGCCAGATCCAGGTCCGCGTCGGCGACGACCATCTCCAGCTTGACCTTCGGCAGCATGTCGATTGTTATCGACTGACCGCTCCGGCCGGTGTGTACGACGCCGCGCTGAGCGCCCCGTCCCGTGACCTGAGTTGTCGTGAGACCCGAGAATCCGGCGTCGACCAGGGCGGCCTTGACCTGGCTTACGCGCTCAGGCCGTATGATTGCCTCGACCTTCTTCATAGGTAATCCCTCCTGTGCGCCATATGGGACCGCCGGACGTCTCCCCAAGGAAGCCGTGGTGCCATACAAAAGCGGCCCATCAGCGTTGGCAAAACGGATCGGCTGGGCCAATCATAACCTGTATGCGGTCTCGCCGTGCTCGGCGATATCCAGGCCAATCTCTTCCTCGTTATCTGTCACTCTCAGGCCAATGGTCAACTTCAGCAGCCAGAGGATTACGGCTGTGAGCACGAAGGCCCAGGCCCATGTCGCGCCTATGGCTATGACCTGATAGAGCACTTGCTCCCCGCGTGTAACCTCTGCGGCGAGACTTCCGAAACCGATGCCGACGAACAGTCCGGTGGCCAACGCGCCCCAGGTTCCGCCGATTCCATGTACGCCCCAGACCGATAGCGCATCGTCCAGGCTCATCCTGACGAGCAGTCCGGCCGCGAGGTAGCACAGAATCCCGGACACCAGCCCAATCAGTATCGACGGCATTGGGCCAACGAATCCCGCCGCGGGCGTAATCGCCACCAGTCCCGCGACCGCGCCTGACGCCGCGCCGATGACGGAAGGTTTGCCGTCGAAAATCCACGACATGCCCATCCAGCCGAGCACGCCGGCAGCGGCTGCCGTGTTGGTGACCACAAAGGCGTTTACCGCGTTGCCGTCAGCGGTCAGCGCCGAACCGGCATTGAATCCGAACCATCCGAACCACAGCAGCCCGGCGCCCAAAACGACCATGGGGACGTTGTGCGGCTCCATAGGCTCCGATCCGAACCCGAGCCGTTTGCCAAAGACGAGCGCCGCGGCCAGAGCCGCAACCCCGGAGTTGATATGGACAACGTTGCCGCCCGCGAAGTCGAGCGCTCCCAGCTCCGCCAGCCATCCACCGCCCCAGACCCAATGCGCGACCGGGGCATAGACGATGGTGACCCACAGGATGATGAACAGCATGTAGGAGCTGAACTTCATTCGCTCCGCGAACGCGCCGGTCACCAGCGCGGGGGTGATGATCGCGAACATGCCCTGGAACACCATGAATGCCTGGTGGGGTATGTTGTCCGCGTACGGGCCGGCCTCGGTCGCGCTGACATCTCTGAGTCCCAGGTAGGAAAGGTCGCCGATGAACTTCCCGACGTCCGGGCCGAATGCCAACGTATATCCCCATAGCACCCACACCACTCCGACGATACCCATGCTCATCAGGCTGTACATGATGGTCGCCGCCGCGTTCTTGCCGCGAGCGAGTCCCCCATAGAACAGGGCCAGCCCCGGAGTCATCAGCAGCACCAGGGCGGAACAGAGGAGCATCCAAGCTACATCGCCTGTATTCATTGGGGCAACCTCCCGAAGCTTGTCAGTCGCTCAGCGGAGTTTACCGATGAAATGAGCGAGCGTCTAGCAAAACCGCGTCCAGTGACACATATCGGACACAGAGTTAACAATTTTGTTACAAATGTAAACTTTGTTACACAGGGAGTCAGACCGTCATGCCCGATCGGGCATGACGCGCTTGCGGGAGCCGAGTCGATCCCGTTTGATTTGGCTACGCTCGACCTCCCAACGGCAAGCGCGGTACTGAGGAGGGTCTGTTTTTATGTCCGCTCTTGTCTTCTCCTGCTTCGGCACATCATCCTATCGGCGAAAGTCTATGCGAAGACTCAGATATAGACCGAGGCGGTTGTCGGATAGGCTCCTTGGCAGTAACAGTTAGCCGGGTTGGGTGAAGTCGGACGGGACCGAGTCGAAGCGACTTCGGCACACCAGTCCACAGAAGTAGTACCAGATGCCGTCCCAGTAACGCTTCGTGCCCTTGGTCGGGTCGAGCTCGGGGGACCCGGCGACCGTTGTACCGATCGGTGTGTCTATGTCTTCGGGGACGTCTCTGTCACAGACGATGCACTGAGGCATGCGCGATCTGTCTCCTTTGGCGGTGGGCGCGGTCCCAGGCTTCGTCGGGAGCCGAGGCGGCTTATATGACCGAGCCCTGGATGCGCTTTTCGCGACCTTCCCACTCCTTTTCGCGCAGAACGTACTTCTGGATCTTGCCGGTGGCGGTCTTGGGGAGGTCTCGGAACTCGACGTACTTCGGCGCCTTGAACCTGGCGATCCGCTCGCGGGTAAAGTCGATCACTTCCTGCGCGCCGACATCGGATCCGGCGCGGGGAACCACGAAAGCCTTTGGGACCTCGCCCCAGCGATCGTCGGGGACGCCCACCACACACACCTCGAGCACACCGGGGTGCTCCATGATGACCTTCTCGACCTCCTGGCTCGATATGTTCTCGCCACCGGAGATTATGACGTCCTTGGCGCGGTCCTGGAGCTCGATGTAGCCGTCCGGGTGCCACACGGCGAGGTCGCCGGAGTGGAACCATCCGCCTTCGAACGCGGTGGCGGTCGCATCGGGATCGTCGAAGTAGCCTGACATGACGATGTTGCCGCGCATGACCACCTCGCCCATCGTCTGTCCATCACGGTCGACGTCCTCCATTTTGGAGTTGACGACCCGCAGGCCGGGTTCGGAGACGACAAACGGCACACCCTGCCGCGACTTCATCCGGGCCTGCTCGTCCGTCGAGAGGCTCTCCCAGTCCGGCTGTATCGCGCAGATGGTGGTTGGACCGAAGGTCTCCGTCAGTCCGTAGGCGTGGTGTATGAACGCGCCCATCCCCTCTATGATCCGTATGACCTGGGGAGCGGGCGGCGCGCCCGCGGTCATGATGGTCAGACCTGACAGGTCCTGGCCCTCGGCTTCCGGCGAAGAGTAGAGCATGGTCAGCACCGTTGGCGCCGCGCACATGTTCGTAACGTCGTGTTTGTCGATCAGCCGGTATATCTCCGCTGCGTCCACACGGCGGAGGCACAGGTGAGTAGCGCCCACGGCAGTCACGCCCCATGTGTGGCACCAGCCGTTGCAGTGGAACATCGGCAGCGTCCACAGGTAGGTGCTCCGCCAGGTGACGCCGGACTCGAGAATCTCCCCGATAGCGTTCAGGTATGCGCCCCGGGCGTGGTACTGGACTCCCTTCGGCAGTCCGGTGGTGCCGGACGTGTAGTTGATGGAGATGGCGTCCAGCTCGGAGTCGAGCGGTTCACGGTGAACTCCGGGAGGCGACGACGCGAGGAACTCTTCGTACTCCATGCCGGGTATGTCCTCATCCTTCGGGGCCGCGTCCACCACCTGCACGAAAGTCTCCACCCCGGGGATCTCGCCCTTCATGGCGTGGACGGTGTCGGCGAATTCGGAGTCGAACACCAGCACTTTGGCCCCTGAGTGGTTGAGGATGTAGGCTATCTCCCGCGGGGACAGGCGGATGTTGATCGCGACCAGCACCGCGCCGAGTCGCATCGGGCCATAGTGGCCTTCCAGCATGGGCGGGATGTTCGGAACCATGAAGGCGACCCGATCGCCCTTTCGGACGCCAACGCCGCGAAGCGCTCCGGCGAGCCTATTCACCCGGTCGTCCAGCTCAGCGTAGGTGTACGTCGTGTCGTTGTAGATGACCGCAGGTTTGTTCGGGTACACGGACGCGCTGCGGTCCAGGAAGGAAAGCGGGGTAAGGTCCTGAAAAGAGACGCTGTTGGACACGGCATCGACCTCCCTTGTGTGGATGGGCCTGAGTGTACCAACGGCTGGATAGACCGTCAATTTGCGGCGTGGCCGGCGCATCGGATTCCCGTGACATCTGGTCCAGCGCTGAACCGCGTATGAGGAGCCTCCACAACACCGGGTAACATCCGCGAATATGAGAATGGTCAGGGCCGTGGTATATTCGAGGATGTCTTCACAGGCTAGGACAGAGATATGGCAACGGTAAGCAACCGGGGGCGAGTACGCGTCGGCGGCGCGACGATTGAGTTCGAGGTCCGGCGCAGTCAACGCCGCAAGAAGACGGTGCAGATCACGCTGGACCGGGAAGGCGGGGTGCGTGTCGCGGCCCCCTCGACCATGTCCGACTCTGATATCAGGAAGTTCGTCCGCAAGCGGGCCTCCTGGATCGTCGAGAAGAGGTCGGAGAACGGCGCGAAGGCGGAGCCGGTCAGACTTGTCAGCGGCGACAGCCTGCCCTATCTGGGCCGCGCCGTCCGGCTGGCAGTCAATAAGAGCAGCGTCGACTTCCCTGAGGTCCACTTGGACCGCCGGCGATTGACGGTCGAGGCGCCGTCCGGCTTCGATGACGACGCGCGATTAGAGCTGACACGAATCGCACTGGTCGCGTGGTACCGCGATCGTGCGTCCGAATACTTGTCGGAGGCGGTCGATCGCTGGTGGCCCAAGCTGGGCCGCGGAACCAGATCGAGGATACTGATCGGGGACCAGCGCAGCCGATGGGGGAGCTGCGCAGCCGATGGGACGTTGAGATTCAGCTGGCGCGCCATGATGCTGGAGCCGATGCTGATCGAGCTGATCGTGGTGCATGAGCTTGCTCACCTGAGCGTCAGGAACCACTCTGCCGACTTCTGGGATGTCGTGGAAGGCGCGCTCCCCGACGTGTCTGTGCGGCGCAAACGTCTCCGGGAGGCGGGACGGACGCTGCCTCTGTAATCGCAGGAGTCGGGGATCAGGCGCCCGGCGTCAGGGACGTGAACGTCCGCAGAGGTCTTTTCGTTGTCACCCTGAGCGGAACGGTTCGTTCCGGCAGCCGAGATTCTTCGCTTCGATCAGAACGACAGGGTTAACAGCAGAGACCTTAAAAAGGCCCTGTCCGAACATCCGGCTCTAGGCTACGCACGGCTGCGGAGTTGTGGTTATAATATAAGCTGTCGGATTTCGCACAGCCGGGTTGCGGTTGTGTGTTGCGTTGTGTACGTAGATTCAACAGGCGGGAGGATGGCCAGATGAAATCAGATCGAGCGCTGGTTGCACACCTGATGAGGCGCGCGGGCTTTGGCGCGACGCCGGCAGAGCTCGACAGACTCACGGCGGAGCAGACCTATGAGGAGATAGTCGATGACCTCGTGAACCCGGAGAGGTTCACGGAGCTCGACCAGTCCTACATCGAACGGTACTATGGCGGTGAGCCTGTCGCGGTCCACGTGGGCATGTGGCTATACAGGATGGCCAACACGCCGAGGCCATTGGAGGAAAAGATGTCTCTGTTCCTCCATCACCTGTTCCCGGTAGCCTGGGGCAAGAGTGAGCACGGAGACTCGATCTACAAAGAGATCGACATGTTCCGCCGCGTCGGAATGACCGACATGCGCACGATTCTGCTGGAGCTGTCGAGAGATCCTGCGATGATCTTCTGGCTCGACAACAACGAGAACCACAAGGACGAGATCAACGAGAACTATGGTCGGGAGCTCCTGGAGCTGTTCTCAATGGGTGTGGGCAACTACACCGAGGACGACATCAAGGCCGCGTCCCGCGCATTCACCGGCTGGACGTTCAGACAGCCTCTGTCCCTCTATCCGAACGGCCACTATCCGGCCACGTTCGAGTTCCTCGAAGACGACCACGACCACGGCTCGAAGACCTTCCTGGGTCGCACCGGCAACTTCGACGGTGGCGACATCATCGACATCATCGTCAAGCAGCCGGCCACTGCCAGGTTCATCTCCCGCCACCTGTACAACTTCTTCGTGGCGGACGAGGTGCAGGTCCCGTCGTGGAACACGGAGCCGCCAAGAGACGAGGCCGCTATCCAGCAACTTTCCGACGCTTTCCTCGAGTCAGACGGACAGATCCGGCCGGTGCTGAAGACGCTGTTCAGCTCCGACTTCTTCAAGGAGGCGAGGGAGTTCAAGAAGGTCAAGAGTCCGACCGAGCTGATCGTCGGCGTGATCCGGCAGACCGGAGAGTTCACGTCTCCGACACCAGGGATCAACCAGTTCGCCATAACCACGCTGAACGGCTCACTGGTCGAGGGACCGCTCGCCATCATGGGTCAGCGGCTGATGAACCCACCCACCGTCGAAGGGTGGCACACCGGCCACGAATGGATCGACTCCGGCACCCTCAGCGAGCGGATCGGATTCGTCGAACGCCAGTTCCAGGATGTCGCCAAACCCGGCGTGCGGGACATGGTGGAACGCGCCGGAAGCCTCGACGACGATCCCTCTCAACTGGTGGACCGATGCCTCGACATTCTCGGCGGTATTCACGTCAGCTCAAAAACCTATGATTCGCTCGTGGAATACGCCAGGGATCTTGGCGGTATCGAGAGCGATGAGGACGGGGCTCCGGCAGGGGTCCACAACCTCCTTCAGATGACCGCATCGACAGTGGACTATCAGTTCGAATAGCGAGGTCCGCAGCCTAGACAGAGCATGGGGAGAGAGATGACCACGAAGAACGAACAGAAGACCCTCGTTGTCGTACAGCTCACCGGTGGCAACGACTTCATGAACACGATCGTGCCGTACACCAACGGCCACTACTATGACGCTCGTCAGAAGGTTGTTCTGAAACAGGACGAAGTCCTGCCGATGAACGACACCCTGGCGATGAATCCCAACGCCGCGCCGTTCAAGCGCCTGTACGATGAGGGCCGGATGGCGATCATACAGGGCATCGGCTATCCGGACTCCAACAGGTCCCACTTCAGGGGCATGGACATCTGGCACACCGCCGAGCCGGACCGTGTCGGCAACGAGGGCTGGCTGGGCCAGGCGATCCGAGAGCTCGATCCCCATGCCGAGAACGTGTTGACCGGCGTCAACATCGGCATGGGTCTGCCACGGGCCATGTCGGTCACCGGGGTCCCGGTGACTTCGGTCGGCGACCTGGAGAGCTACGGCGTCATGACCCGCATGGAGCAAGAACAGCTCCGGGACAAGGCGCTGGAGGCATTCAAGGGCATGTACGGACAGGCGATCGGCACGGGTCCGGTCGCGGAGTACATCGGACAGACCGGTCTGGACGTGCTCAAGGGAGCGGACATGCTCGCCGACGTCGCCGACCAGTACGAGTCCTCCGTCGAGTACGCGGATAATCAGATAGCGAAGAACCTCCGGGACGTGGCGAGAATCCACTTTGCCAACCTTGGCACACGCATCTTCTACACCGCTCACGGCGGCTACGATACTCATGCGAACGAGATGCCGACCCATCCCAAACTTATGAACGACGTTTCGGGGGCGGTCTCGGACTTCCTAGACGACCTCGAAGAGCACGATGCCGCTGACAACGTAACGGTATTCCTGTTCACAGAGTTTGGGCGCAGGATGCGGGACAACGGCAGCGGGACCGACCACGGCACAGGTGGCGGCGCGTACATGTTCGGCAAGGATATCCGAGGCGGGCTCTACGGTGAGTACCCGTCACTCGACCCGGCGGACTGGGCCCACAGAGAGGACCTGCAGCACACGATCGACTTCCGGGGCATCTACAGCACCATCTTGGAGCAGTGGCTCGACGTCGAGGCAAAGCCTATCGTCAAGGGCGAGTACGAGCAGATCTCCCCGTTCGTCAACTAGAGCACCCCGATTCAGGAGGCGAGGACCATGAGCAGACCGCATGGATTGCTGAGAGCCGGGTATCCGTACCTCAGAACGCTGGGAATGAGGCGTGTCACGGGCTTCCCGGCGGACATCGCGTTTCCCGGGAACGGGGACGCGTACATCCTGCTGCGGTCCGACGGCGCCGCGCAGATCAGGATATGGCCGCTGGACGATATGGACGCGCTGACGGACGACCTCAAGGGGTTCGGCAGTTTCGGCACTGACGACGGACAGATGATCTGGCCGGTACAGATCATCACCGACGTCGGGGGAAACGTTTACGTCAGCGATGAGGCGACACACCGGATCACCAAGTTCGACCAGGAAGGCGAGTTCGTCTCGAAGTGGGGCGTACACGGCGACCAGGAAGGCGAGTTCGACGGGCCGACAGGCATATCCTTCGACTCGGAAGGAAACTTGGTCGTCGTCGATTCCAAGAACCACCGGGTCCAGAAATACACCGCGGACGGCGCGTACCTCGGAGGCTTCGGGTCTCACGGCAGCGCGCCGGGGCAGTTCGACCTGCCCTGGGGCGTTCACGTCGATGAGCTGGGTGACATCTACGTCGCCGACTGGGGGAACAACAGATTCCAGGTGTTCTCGACGGACGGCGACCTGAAGCTCGCCGTCGGGAAGCTCGGCTCCGGCGAGGGAGAGTTCAACCGACCGACCGGGGTCGCGGTCGACGCCCACGGCGACATCTACGTCGCCGACTGGGGAAACAACAGGGTCCAGATGTTCAACGCCGAGGGCCAATATATCTACAGCTTCCGCGGCGATGCTTCGCTGTCCCGAATCGCGAGACAGTACATGATGACCAACGCCGTCTCCAACAGGCTGCGAGAGATGGGCCGCGTCGAGCAGGAGAAGTTCCTGCGCCGTCCGAGGTCCGTGAGGATAGACAGCGAGTTCAGGCTGTTCATTCCCGACTACGAGTCGTACCGCATCCAGATATACCAGAAGGACGTGATAGAGCTGGACCAGACACAGTTCGCCGCGCCACTCCGAAACCCGACCCTGGAGGTTACGTAGTCTCGGGACGCCGGGCCGCTAACCGTGATAGTCAAGCAATTTGTGGCAGGCGGTCGCCAGACCGGCCTGCCACAATGTTTTTGAGGGGACTCTGCCATGTTCGAGAGCCTGCGAATAAAGAACTACCGAGTCTTCAAAGACCTCGAAGTCACCGGCCTGAAGAGGATCAACCTGATCGCAGGCAGGAACAACTCCGGCAAGACGAGCTTTCTGGAGGCGATATTTCTGTTGTGCGGTTGCGGGAATCCGAGCCTCGCCATGAACGCAAACATCATTCGCAGTCAAGACTCGGGCCTTCCAGCAACCCAATCGGCGTTTATGACTGATTGGAAGAGTATCTTTCACAACTTGTGCCTAGATCGAGTAATTGAAATCAAAGGGAGCCATACTTCGCAAGGGTCTATGAAGCTCAGAATCGAAGGGAGGCGGACGACCGTCGCCCAATTGCCGTCAGGCAGTATAGACAGCGCCTCTATAACGGACACTCCCGATGTCGGCTCCTTGGCATTCAGTTACTCCAGCTCGGTTGACGGTAAGATCGAAGGGCGCATACGCATGGAGCCGGGTGATCAGCCACTAGTCGAATACGACGACAGAAAGATACGTCCATCATTCAACACTAAGATTCTGCTGTCTCGATCCGCGAACGCAGTTGACGACGCAACCTTGCTCGGGAAGCTAAGAGTCCAGAAGCGGGACGATCTACTTCTCGAAGCGCTGAGAGTTATAGAGCCGAAGCTGCAGAGCGTCATTGACAGCTATGCTAGTGGAATGCCGATGATCTGGGGGGATGTCGGCCTGTCCGAGATGGTCCCGCTTTATACGATGGGTGACGGAGTGACTCGCCTGACCCGTATCGTACTGGGAATATCTTCAGCGCCAGGGGGAATACTGCTGATCGACGAGATAGAGAACGGCTTTCACCACTCTGTGCAAGCGAAAGTGTGGAAGGCAATCGCTTGCGCCGCTGAGCAGTTCGATACTCAGATCTTCGCCACGACGCACAGCTACGAATTCTTCGAGAACGCGGTCAATGCTCTTGGAGCGGACGGCTTTAAGTTCTTCAGGCCGGGAAGGACGAGGGATGGCAAAGACGAAGCTGTGATGTACAGACCGGAGATGATCGACGTGGCTATTCGGCGTTACATGGAGGTTCGCTGACAATGCCTCTGCCTCGGCACTTGGAAGCCTCTGCGCAGCTACTCGTTGAGGGGAATGACCAGAGGAACTTCTTTGAGGCGTTCATCGACCACCTAGAAATCAGCGATATCCAGGTCCAAGACTTCGGAGGTGTCAATGACTTCTCAGGATTCATAATGAATTTGGCGGCGATGGGTGAGTTTTGGGATGGTGTTCAGAGCATCGGCATCGTCCGAGACGCCGAACTATCCGCGCCATCAGCGTTTCAGAGCGTACAGGGTTCTTTGGCGAACGCCCGTCTTTCAGTCCCGGATAGACCGAGGGACCCCACGAACTCCCTGCCGTCCATAAACGTGCTTATACTACCGGATGACAATAGCCCAGGTATGCTCGAAACGCTCCTGTGCCGGACGTTCGAGGATACGACTGTATACGACTGCATCGAGTCTTTCTTCGGGTGTGTAAGCGCCGAAACGGGTGAGGGACTCCACCGCCCGGACAAGGCTCGCGCTCACGCATACATCGCCACGCGGCGCGATCCGCATGTCTCGGTCGGGGTAGCCGCTCAAAGAAGCTACTGGGACCTTGACCATGCTGCCTTCGACGGCGTCCGCAATTTCCTGAGATCGCTGTAGGGATTGAAACAGATGACCAACCAGAACGACCAGTGCGCCGCGCTGTCCGGGATCCGGATCTGCGACTTCACCGGGCAGCTTGCGGGGGCCGGGGCTACGCGTATCCTGGCGACCTTCGGCGCGCAGGTGATCCGCGTCGAGGACCGGCTCAGGCAGAGCCAGTGGGACATCTTTCGGGGCGGCGAAGTTGGCGTAGCAGTCCAGAATCCCGCGGCATCAAAATTTGATCGAAGTTGAGATGACGTCGTGAACCCGCAGATATACATTCCCAAGGAGCGCCTCGCTTCGTTCTGCCAGTCACGGGGAATCCGCTGGCTGGCCATCTTCGGTTCGGCATTGCGGCCAGATTTTGGACCGGACAGCGATATAGATGTACTCGTCGAATTCGAGCCTGGCCGCATACCTGGCCTTCTGGGAATGGCTCGGATGGAACGCGAGCTGTCGGACCTTCTGGAAGAGAGGAAAGTGGACTTGCGCACTCCTGAGGACCTGAGTTGCTACTTCCGCGCCAGTGTGTTGGAAGAGGCGGAAGTGCAATATGCAGAGGGATGATAGCGTACGCATGCGGCATATGCTAGATGCGGCACGCAGCGCCCCATCCTTCGCCCACGGTCGAACGCGAGACGATCTCAATGAAGATGAAATGCTTGTTTTCTCGCTGGTCAAAGCCGTAGAGATCGTTGGTGAAGCCGCCAATCAGATAACCGAGAATACTCGAGAAGAGTTGCCTTCGATCCCTTGGGCGGACATCGTCGGTATGCGCAACCGTCTCGTCCACGCCTATTTCGACATCAATCTTGATGTGCTCTGGCAGACTGTGCAACACGATATTCCTACCCTGATCTCCCAGATAGAGTCGTTGGCGCCGTCGCGGTAGTATCCATTTTACGAGTGGTGATTCAGCAGAAGTCACCTGCATGAAAATCTTGACATGATGATGAAACCAGACAGGCGATGTCCCGCTCTCTCGAAAGTCCGGATCTGCGACTTCACGGGGCAGCTTGCGGGCGCCGGGGCTACGCGCATCCTCGCGACGTTCGGCGCGCAGGTGATCCGGGTCGAGGACAGGCTCAGACAGGGCCAGTGGGACATCTTTCGTGGCAGCGGACCCTGGCTGGACGAGCGCCGCGGGATCAACCTCGGCGGCACGTTCAACAACCACAACGTGGAGAAGCTCGGCGTCACGCTCGACATGCGCAAACACCGGGCGACGGCCCTGCTGGAAGAGCTGATCTCGGTCAGCGACGTCGTGACCGAGAATTTTTCCAAAGGCGTACTGGTGCGGTGGGGCTTCTCTTACGAGGAGATGGTCAAGATCAAGCCGGACATTATCTACGTCTCCAACAGCGGGTTCGGTCACATGGGGCCATACTCAGAGTTCAAGACGTGGGGGCCGATCGTCCAGGCCGTGTCAGGGCTGACATTCCAGTCGGGGCTGCCCGACATGCCTCCGGCGGGGTGGGGATACTCCTACATGGACCACACCGGCGGCTACCTGATGGCCGTTGCGATCCTGATGGCGGTTTACCACCGGAACCGGACTGGCGCGGGCCAGTGGGTGGACATGTCCTGCTCGGACGGAGCCGCCGCGCTGAACGGTCCGGCGATCCTAGATTACACGGTGAATGGAATCCCCGCACGTCGGCCGGGGAGTCCCAACAGCAACCGGAGCATCTACCCTCGAATGGCGCCGCACGGCATCTACCGCTGCAAAGGCGACGACAACTGGGTCGCGATCGCAGTCCGCGATGACGGAGACTGGGCCTGGATGTGCTCGATCATGGACAGGGACGCTCTCGCCGATGATTGCCGCCTGTCGACGGTGGACGGGCGGATGGAGCGCCACGACGAGATCGACGACGAGGTCGAGAGGTGGACGGAGACGCGGTCTGCCGCGCAGGTGATGGCGGCGCTTCAGGGAGGCGGGGTGCCCGCAGCCGCGGTGCAGCGACCCGAGGACCGGATCGAACACGATCCCAACACCGCCGCCTGGGGCCTGTTCCCCACAGTCGAGCACCCGGAGATGGGCAGTGTCAGGGTGGACGGAATGCCGATCCGACTGTCCGAGACTCCGGCCACGATCGAACGCGGCGCTCCCACCCTCGGCCAGCACAATCGAGAGGTGTTCGGAGACCTGCTGGCGATTTCTCCAGACACTTTCGCGGCGCTCACGACCGAGGGGGTGATCTGAGATGGAACCTTCTGAGGGGCCGAGCGTACTCGACGGCGTTCGAGTTGTTGAGGTGGGCGGCGAGATCAGCGCCTGGTGCGGCAAGCTGCTCGCGGACATGGGCGCGGACGTCATCAAGGTCGAGCCGCCGACCGGCGATCCCACGCGCGGCTACGAACCGTTCTATCAGAACGAGCCAGGGACCGATCGCAGCCTGTTCTTCTGGCACTACAACACCAGCAAACGGGGGATCACACTGGATCTGTGCCACGAGCGCGGACGCGACGTTTTCCGCCAGCTCGTCTCGACTGCCGCCGCGGTTGTAGATAGCTCCCCACCCGGCCATCTGGACTCGGTCGGCCTTGGATACGCCGCGCTGAGTGGCGTGCGGTCCGATCTTATAATGGCATCGATCACGCCGTTCGGCCAGGACGGCCCGTTCAGGGATTACGCGACCACCGACCTGACCGCGCTGGCGATGGGCGGTCCCGTCTGGAGCTGCGGTTACGACGACCACTTCATCCCTCCGGTGCGCGGCGGAGGGAATCAGGCCGCCCAGATCGTGGGACACTTCGCCGTCATCGGCATCATGACCGCGCTCATACACAGGCAGTTCACGGGAATCGGCCAGTTCATCGACGCCAATATGCACGCGGCAGCCAATGTCACGACCGAGGGCGCCACCTACAACTGGCTGGTCGCCGGAGACACCGTCCAGCGGCAGACGGGGCGTCATGCCGCCGTAGTTCCCACCGCCAACGCGCAGGTGCTCTGCAAAGACGGACGCTACGTGAATGTCGGCATCGGAGCGCGAACCGAGGAGCAGTGGATTCATCTCCTCTCCTGGCTGGAGGATGAGGGTCTGATAGAAGACCTCGGCGACTACCTTAGCTTCCCAAGTCGGGAGGCGATGCGCCGGGGTGATCCGGACGCGATGGAACAGCAGCGCCGGGTTGCGAATGTAATGCAGGAATTGGCTAGCCAGACCGACGCCCACGATCTATTCACCAAAGCACAGCAGCTCGGTTTCCAGTGGGGAATCATCAACGCCCCTGAAGACGTCCTCGACGATCCCCACTTTCAGGCGCGAGGCTTTCCGGTCCAGGTGGACCACCCCGAACTCGGCTCCAGCTTCATTTACCCCGGAGCGCCGTACAAGCTGCCGGTATCGCCCTGGGCGATCCAGCGTCGCGCGCCCCGGCTCGGAGAGCATAACAAGCAGGTCTACGTCGGAGAGCTTGGTATGAGCGCCGCCGCCGTCGAGCGACTGGAGACGGACGGGGTTATCTGAAGCGCCGTAATTGTGATTGTATTCACACGAATATACGGTGATAGATGACCTATTCGGTTGTGAAGCCCTGAACTAAGTTGACATTCCACCACTGTTGGCTATACTGATTGTAATGCCTCAGCGCGTGTGGTCTGGAGCCAGGACTTCTGGATCAACGGTTTCTCAGTGATCGAATGCCTGATTCGCGCTCGGGACTGGCTGCACTTCTTCTCACACGCAGGAGACCACTTTCCAAAATGCTATCGTGCGGTGGCTCAGGCCATTGGGCTGACATACATGACATAGCAGTGGATATCGGAGGCCGATCATGATGACGGATACTATCGATGTCATTCGAAGTCGAGAGCCGGACGCCGGACCAATTGCGCTGATCGGGTGGTACATGCCTTTCGCGGGGGTACGGTATTACAAACTCCTGACCGATGTTGACATTGCTCTGGAGAATGACCAAATCGGCCCTGTTGGATGGCGCACCGAGCGGCCCGCCGCAGAGCAGCCTACTCCCCGCGAGGCAGTCACTGTGTGACGTACATTGAGCCTATACCCGCGCGGACGCGGGCTGCTCGCCTACCGCAGGCTTCTGAACGCCGCCCGGATGTCTTCCGCCAGCAGTTGAGGCTCTTCGGCGGCGGCGAAGTGGCCCCCGCTCGGCATGGGCGTGTAGCGTACCAGGTTGAAGAACCGCCTGACCCACTCCTCCGGCGGGTAGCTGATCTCCACAGGAAACTTGGCAAACGACGTCGGAACCGTAACCGGATTGTCAGGTGACAACGGCGATGGCGCCAACCCGCTCTCGTAGTACAAGCGCACCGATGAGCTTATGGTCTGGGTGGCCCAGTAGATCGTCAGGTGCGTCAGGAGCTCGTCCTTGCTGAATCGCGACTCGATGTCGCCTCCGCAGTCGCTCCAGGTGCGCCACTTCTCGACTATCCACGCCGCTACTCCGGCGGGAGAATCGTTCAGCCCGTAGGACAGCGTTTGAGGCTTGGTCCGATGCTGGTGACCGTAGGCTCCCTCCGCCTGTTGCCACCACTCACGGTGTCTCAGAAACTCTTTCTCGGCGTCGGATAGCTCCGACTCAGGTGGAATAGGAGTTCCGCCGCCCGCCGCCGTGAGGTGGATGCCGCTGAGAGTTTCCGGGTAGTTCAGGCCGAGCGTGGTCGTCACCTGCGCTCCCCAGTCTCCGCCCTGCGCGACGAAGTGGTCGTACCCCAGCCCCTCGGTCATCAGCTTGTGCCACATTTCGGCGATGCGAGTCGGGCTCATCCCGCGCTGGGATGGACGGTCGGAGAAGCCGTAGCCGGGCATCGACGGGGCAACGACATCGAACGAGTCCGCGTTGTCCCCTCCGTGGCTCGCCGGATCCGCGAGAAGGGGGATGATCTTCAGCATCTCGACGAACGTGCTCGGCCAGCCGTGCGTGATCACAATCGGTACAGGACTCGGACCGGTCCCCCGGACATGGATGTAGTGGACTCCAAGTCCATCGACATCGGCGCGATAGTTCGGAAGCGCGTTGATCGCCTCCTCCTGGGCCCGCCAGTCGAACTCATTCTCCCAGTAGCCGCACAACTCTCGGATGTAGGCGAGATTGGAACCGTAGTCCCAGTCCGAATCGACGATTTCGTCCGGCCAGCGCGTTCTGCCCAGCCGGTACTTCAGGTCTTCGAGCATGTCGTCGGAGATGTGGACTTCGTAGGGCTGTATATTCACTCAGGATGCCTCCGGGAGTCTTAATATGGGGCGGACAACGCACGCCGCCAGTCTATAGATCGAAAAGGTCACGGACGGCACAGGAAAAGCCGGGAAGCACATCACCGCCGTCGAGCGTGTCGTCTTCGGTAAGCCGCGTCGTCGGGTCTCCGAGGTTATGCACATCCACGGTGCGATCGTCGGGATTCAGAACCCAGACGAGCCGGACGCCGAACAGGACCCACATACACGCCTTGTTGTACACGTGCTCAGGACGATATGACGGGGATACGATCTCTACAACCAGATCAGGGGCGCCTTCGAAATAGCCCGTCAGTCGGACACCATGGGGAAGCTTGTCAGCGGAGATGAAGGCTACGTCCGGCTCGCGAACCGTATCGGGGTCACGTTCCAGCAGGATGCCCGAGTCCGTACCAATAACTCGCCCCAATCTGCGAGGACGTACAAACTCCATCAACGTACTTATTACAATCGACGCAACTTCACCGTGTTCTTCTCCGGTTGACATGGTCTCAGAGAGCACCCCTTGAATCAGCTCGCCACGGACGCCCTCGCTATGCAGGCGAAGCAGGTCGGCGGCGGTGAGCAGTTTCGTTTGTGCAGTTGTCATGGGATTCACACAGCCCTTAGATGGTGAACGGCTACTCTACTTCCAGGTCTCGTGGATTGATCTGGTGCCAGAACACTCCCCCCGAGTCTATGACGTCCTGGACATCACTGTCGACGCGCTCACCCGCGACCGCGGCGAAAGCGGGCCTGCCGGTGAACCTCGTCAGGAAGCGCGAGTTGCGGGAAGCTCTCGAAATGTCTCGATCATGGACGGTGAAAGAGATCTCCGCAGCAATGTAGCAGACCCTGCGTTCAGCGTCCGTAGTCTCCATGACCAGGTCGGCTCTGCGGAAGCTCGTCAGGACGTTTGCATGAATGTCTGAAGTGTCTGCCGATTCGGTCAAGTCCCACAGGTCATCCTGGGTGAGGGTCCTGATCCGTCTCAGGCCCATGCTCCGAGCCATGGTAGCGGAATCCCTAAGGGCAGAAGTCCTGGCGTGACCGCCTTTGAGTACGGCTATGTCGCGCCGGATTGCCTTGATGTCCTCGTCCGCCCTGGCCTGCCTGACTTCGAGCGCGTCGAATCGTCTGTCGGTGGCCTCGACGAAGCGATTGACCTCGGCTCTGAAGTCCGTCATCTCTGCGACGAAGCGATTGACCTCAGTTCTGAAGTCCGTCATCTCTGCGACGAACTGGGCAAACCTCTCCGGCAACTCCAAGAGGTCTTGCGTGAGCAGGCGGGCGCGCAGAGCGTCGACCCATTCGGGGTTTTCGTCCAGCAGGCGGAGCAGATCTTGTATGGTGTCGATGGTTGCCATATCAGTATCTCGAGGTCAAAGTCATTATAGCAAGGTGTGGTTCTATCGGCGCTGTCGGGGACGAGGCCCCTGGAGCTTCCGTCCAATCCGGGCAAGCTGAGGCAGCACTCCCTTGCGACCGATTCCGATGAACAGCTGATAGGCTGAGCGTACCAACTCCGGCGGCGCCGATGTGCCTGTTTCGTGTTCGGCGGAGTTTCTAGCGTCCGTGAGACGTCTCATGCTTACGGGCAAATTCTCTGTCAAGAATTCGATCTCATCTTCGGTAAATTTACGTTCCGCGAGCAAGCCCGGGAGAGACTGGATTTCGCAAATCTCGATGTATTCGCGAACACCGAGTGATGATCTATGCCAATCCTCAGCCACTTTGGCCTCGATACTGAGGATGTCGGATTTCGTTCTCTCTTCGTTCATCAGTGGCTGAAATATGAACCGCTCGCACATCTCCTCGGTGGCTCTGAGAAGGTCGTTGAGAATCGATTCTCGGCTCACACGTTCCGGGGAGTTCCAGGTCCGGTCCGCTTCCAGAACAAGAGAAACGCATCATGTACAGTCGTGGCATCGTAGGTTATAAAGTTCAGGACAGACAAGACGTCTTCCCGTCTGCCGACGAGGTCCCCGCTGTCATCACACACATCCATATGCTGCGCCAATGGCTCGAACAGCCTGTCCCATCGACTGTCCCGATCAATGATTGAGTTGGCCATATTCCCAATCCTCCTAAAAAATCTCGGCCAAATTTACGCTGAACCCTTCGAGTACCGAAGACGTTACCGTGTCGCCTTCGACGTGGGTGTCCCTGATTTCGAGGATGCCGTCGGTTAGCAGCATTACCCATGCCATCCTGTTGACGGGGTCGATGATCCAATACTCTTTCACGCCGTGCCTGGCGTAGAGCTCGCGCTTTTCGCGCCAGTCGTATCGCGCAGTCGAGGGCGACAGGATTTCGACGATCAGGTCGGGCGCTCCCTGGATATTGGCCGTGGTTATTATGTCCCCCCGCTCTCTGGAGATGAACAGCAGATCGGGCTGCACCACATCAGTATTGGACAGCAGCACGTCTGTGGGAGCGAAGTAAACCTTGCCCAGATCCCGCTCCTTCACGAATACACTGAACGGCGTCCCCAGATTCGTGACTACATCCTGATGGGCAATACTCGGCGATCCGACCATAATCAACTCTCCGTCCAGAAGTTCGTAACGATCGTCGCCGGGCGCATCGAGGTAGTCCTGGTATGTGAGCTTGGGTACAGTGACCATGTTCGTCCTCCTGTCTGGGTGTTCGGATTATACCAGCGTGGCACGGACGACCGTGGCCGTATTGTGCGAGGTGTGCCTGAAGCCTTAACATTGCCTCTGGCTTTCGAGTCTTTTGTGAAAGGTGATTCCATGGGCGCGCTGAGCGACGTAACGGTACTGGACATGTCGCGGATCCTAGCCGGGCCGTTCGGGACACAGATCCTGGCCGACCTCGGAGCGACGGTCTGGAAGATCGAGTCGCCCTGGGGCGACGATACGCGGGGATGGGGTCCGCCGTTCGTCGGCTCCGAGAGCGCATACTACCTGTCGGCTAACCGGGGCAAGAAGAGCCTGATCGTCAATCTCCGCGATCCGCGCGGCCAGGACATCATCAAGCGACTGGCCGCGAAGTCCGACGTTCTGGTCGAGAATTTTCGAGTGGGCAACCTCGCCCGGTATGGTCTGGACTATGAATCGATATCCGAGATCAACCCCCGGATCGTTTACGCCTCTGTCACCGGATTTGGGCAGACAGGCCCTCGCGCCGAAGAGCCGGGATACGACGCGGCGTTACAGGGCATGACCGGCATCATGAGCGTCACCGGAGAGCCCGACGGCCGCCCAACCAAAGTCGGGGTCGCCTGGGTCGATATCCTGACCGGACTCACCTCGACGATCGGCATCCTGGCGGCGCTTCACGAACGGGAGACCAGCGGCCGCGGACAGCACGTCGACGTGTCCCTGTTCGACGTCGGAATCGCGTCCATGGCAAACCTCGCCCAGAGCTTCCTGGCGACCAACGATCCACCCGGACGCATCGGCAACGCCCACCCGCAGGTCGTTCCGTATCAGGATTTCCAGGCATCCGACGGCTCGTTCATGCTCGCCGCCAATAACGACGACCAGTTCCGGCGGCTCTGTGATGTCGTCGATCTGCCCGACCTCCCGGACGACGACCGATTCAGGGACAACGCGGCCCGAGTCCGAAACCGAGAGACGCTGGCGGAGATGCTCAATCGGAAGATCGAGGCCAATACACGTGACCACTGGCTGAACACGCTGCAGCGGGCCGGCATCACGGTCACGTCCATCAACACCATCGTCGACGCGCTCGAAGACAGACAGGCCGACGCTCGCAACGCGGTCTGGGACGTGGATCACCCGGAACTCGGCTCCATCAAGCTCCTGGGGAGCGCGTTGCAGCACCTGAGCCGCACCCCGGCCATGGCTCAGGGTCATCCTCCGCTCCTCGGAGAACACACCGAGGAGGTGCTGTGTGACGCCCTCGGCCTGTCCGACTCCGAAGTCGCAGACCTTCTCAGCGACGGTGTCGTCAAAGGACGCGGGTAGGCGCCTGTGACGGTGGTACGCCTGTCGCAGGTCCAGGGCTAGATTATTGACATCCATGCCCCTCCAGGACATAACCGTGGTAGAGGTCTCGGCGGGCGTCGCCGGGCCATTCTGCGGTCGGATACTGGCCGCGTTCGGGGCGGACGTCGTCAAAGTCGAGAAAGCCCCAGACGGCGACTGGACACGGCGCGCGGATCCAATGCTCCCCGACGCTCCGAGGTCTGAGTCCAGCACGATCTTCCTGCACCTGAATATGGGCAAGCGGAGCGTGGTCATCGACCTGAGCACGGACGAAGGCATGACCCAACTCCTCCAGCTACTCGAGTCCGCCGACGTGCTGATCGAGGACTGGAGCTCCGAGACCCGCTCTGAGATGGGCATTGAAACCATCCTGTCCACCAATCCGCGCCTGATCGACCTGTCGCTTACACCCTTCGGCACGACCGGTCCGTATTCCGGGTGGAGGACGACGCCGTTGGTCAGCCTCGCGCTGGGCGGATTCCTGTATCTGTCCGGCGACGAAGACCGCGAACCGCTGATGATACCCGGCTACCAGTCGGAGTACCTCGCCGGTCTGCACGCCTACGGCGGCGCGCTCATCGCTCTCTGGGGCCGCGACGCAACCGGCGCCGGGCCCACGGTCGAGGTATCCGAGATCGAGTCGTTGGCGGCGCTCCACCAGTTCACCACGGTCATGCATACATACGGCGGAGTGGTCCGCAGCAGACACGGGGCCAGGTGGGAAAACAAAGGAGGCTACGGACGGTACCCGATCACCGTCCTCCCCTGCAAAGACGGGTACGTGTCATACGCCGTTTCAACCGAGGGCCAGTGGGAGCTGCTGCTTCCGATGGTCGGCCGCCCGGAGCTTCTCAAAGACCCGAGGTTCGCCACCTTCGTTGAGCGGCGCCAACACGCGGACGATATCGACTCGATCCTGATCGACTGGATGAAGGACAAGACGCGCGACGAAGTGTTCAAGCTGGCCGCTGGCTCCTGGTCGGAACCCGCCTCGCCGCTGCTGGACCTGTCAGAGGCGCTTTCCGACCCGCAGCTCAGACACCGGGAGCTGTTCATCGAGGTCGATCACCCGGACGCGGGTCCGCTGACCTACCCGACCGTGCCCTTCAGGATGAGCCTGACCCAGCCCGAATTCCGGCGCGCCCCTCGTCTCGGAGAGCATACCGCGGAGGCGCTGCGGTCGCTCCGGACTCCCCCTCCAACCCTGGCGCAAGGACGAGGCTCCACGCTCACCGGTCCCGCCGACCCACACCAGGATTCCCCTCCTCCTCGACGCGAGAGGCCCGGAGTGGGCGTGACACCATCGCCCAATATACAGAAAGACTTCCCTCGACGGGAGGGAGTTGGTGTGAGGTCGGCAGCTTCTTCCCGACCGCTTGAAGACGTCCGAGTTGTGGACCTGACCCGGGTTTGGGCGGGACCGCTCGCCACCCGCATCCTGGCGGACTTTGGCGCGCAGGTCATCAAGATCAGCGATCCGCGGGTGCCACTCGATCGCACGTCCGGCACCAACAACAAGCTTAACCGCAACAAGTCCAGCCTGGCCCTCAGATTGGACCAGCCGGCCGGCCGGGAGGTGTTTCTGGAGCTGACCGCGACCGCGGATGTGGTGGTGGAGAACTTCCGTCCCAGGGTCATGCGCAACTTCCGGCTCACCTACGACGAGCTGAGAGAGGTCCGTCCCGACATCGTGATGTGCTCGATGCCCGGATTCGGCACGACCGGAGAGTACCGCGACTATCCCGCGTTCGGTCCATCAGTGGAGGCCATGACCGGGCTGCCGAGCATGATGGGATACGAAGGCGGACCGCCCAGGACGTCGGCCCTGGCGTTCCCAGATCCTGTGGCATCGTTGAACGCGGTCGCCACAATCATGTCCGCGCTGCGTCACCGCAGGCTGACCGGCGAAGGCCAGTTCATTGACCTGGCCCTCATTGAAGGACCAATCTGCCAGATCGGTGAACACATCGCCGCTCACTCGCGGACCGGACATCAGCCTGCCCGTCGCGGAAACTCACATCCAACCCACGCGCCCTATGGAGTGTATCCCGCACGTGGCGACGACGAGTGGGTCGCGATCTGCGTAACGTCGAACGCCGAGTGGCGGAGACTGTGCCGATTGATGAACATGCCAGACCTGGGCTTCAACCTGATGTACAGAGGACCGTCTGTCCGGCAGCGACACCGCGCGGAGGTGGACGCGATCGTGTCAGCATGGAGTCGTGGACTCTACGCTGAGGAGATTGCAATGGCGCTCCAAGCGGAGGGCATCGCCGCTGGGCGCGTCGCCAAGAACCATCAACTGCTCGCGGACCCGCATCTGAACCAACGCGGCTTCTACGTCGAGCTGGAAGAGCCGGATGTTGGCAGGAAAAGGTATCCTGGCCAGGCGATCAGAGTTGACGGCGTACCCCAATCCGGTTGGACTCCGTCCGCCCGACTCGGAGAGCACTCGCCCCGGATTCTCCGCGAGCTCCTGGGGTGGCCCTCCGACGACATTGCGGACCTAGAACGGGCCGAGACCATCGGCGTATTCTCAGAAACATGAGGTGACAGCGACTTGGAAGACGTAATCATACATTCACCCATGACAGGCCGGGTTATCGAGGTGCTGGTGTCGGTCGGCGACGACGTCGCCTCAGGCGACATGGTCGTTGTAATCGAGTCGATGAAGATGGAAAACGAGATCATATGCGACTACGACGGCACGGTCTCGGTGGTCCACGTGGAAGAAGACCAGCCCGTTTCCGAGGGGGATAGACTGGTCGAGGTCAGCACCGACTGAACCGGCAGATGCCAGTCAGAACAGGCGGAGATCGATGTTTCACAAGGTCCTGATAGCCAACCGCGGCGAGATCGCGTGCCGCATCAGCCGGACATGCCGCCGTCTCGGCGTAGAGACCGTCGCGGTGTATTCCAGCGCCGAAGGCTGGCCTATGCACGCCGAAGTCGCTGACCAGGCGGTGGCGCTGCCCGAGTTGTCGAACCCGGTCGCGGGCTACCTGGACATCGATTCCGTGATCGCAGCCGCTCGGCAGACAGGCGCGGATGCCATCCACCCAGGCTACGGATTTCTGTCAGAAAACGCGGACTTCGCCCGCGCGTGTGCCGATGCCGGATTGGCTTTCGTCGGCCCATCGCCGGATGTCATTCGGCTGATGGGCAACAAGCGCGAGGCGAGGCGAATGCTTGGAGAGGCTGGGCTCCCCGTCCTAGCTGGGACGGCGATATCTCTCGATGCAACGGACGATGTCGGTACACAGGCCGCGGCGATCGGCTTTCCGTTGATGGTCAAGGCGAGCGAAGGCGGAGGTGGGATTGGGATGCAGGTCGTGAACGACCCAGCCCGGCTGGATAGGGCGATCACCAGGACAAGGTCCACCTCCCGCCGGGCGTTTGGCAGCGTGGACGTGTATCTCGAAAGGTTCGTCCCGGACGCGCGGCACATAGAGGTCCAGATCGTCGCGGACGCGGACGGCAAGTGTTCCCACCTGTGGGAGCGCGAGTGCTCGGTTCAGAGGCGACACCAGAAGGTGATCGAAGAGGCCCCATCACCGTCCATTTCGGACGCCGCGCGTGAGAAGCTGATTACCGCTGCCGTCGAATCGGCCGGAAGTGTGGGGTACACAAACGTCGGCACGTTCGAGTTTCTGGTCGATGCGGACGACAACTTTTACTTCCTGGAAGCCAACACCAGGCTCCAGGTGGAGCACGGCACGACCGAAGCGGTGACCGGGGTGGACATCGTTGAACAGCAGCTCAGAATCGCCGCCGGGCTGTCAATCGACCCGCAACCGGCGCCGATCAGTGGTCACGCCGTCGAGTGTCGCATCTACGCGGAAGACCCGGAGACATTCTTTCCATCGCCGGGCGAGTTGACTGCTTTCGATATCCCCGTGGTCGAAGGACTTCGTGTGGACACGGGCTTCCGCGCCGGAGACGAGGTCTTGTCTCACTTCGACCCGATGCTCGCAAAGCTCATAGGATGGGGCGCAACGCGGGACGAGGCAATCGCGCTGATGTCCGACGTTCTGTCCGAGACCTGTGTATCCGGTGTCAAGACCAACATCCCGGCGCTGCTCAAGGCGCTGCGCCACCCGGACTTCGCCCGCGGACGGTACACTACGGACCTGCTCCAAACACTGGGATGAGGAGTGCGGCCCTGGCAGCGGCGTCAAGACTCACAGCTTCGCCGGCATCCCGCCATCGATGTTGATGATCTCACCGGTCAGGAATCTGGACTCGTCCGTCACGAGGAACAGGACCAGGTTCGCGACATCCTCTGGATAGCCTGGACCATCCAGAATCTGAAGCTGGTCGAACGACGCCTTCAACGAGTGGTTTCCTCCGCCGACATCGGTAAGCGGCGTGATGATCTGGCCAGGTCGCACGCAATTCACCCTGATGTTGTGCTGACCGCCCATCCCCGCGATGTACCTTGTGAAGGCGTCCACGCCAGCCTTGGCGGCATAGTACGACGCCGACGGCGCCCTGCCGACCCAGTCGTACATCGGCTTGCTGAAACCTCGAACGGCTGCTACCGAGGACATGTTCACAATCCTGCCACCACCGCCCTCGACCATGTGCGGCCATACCGCCCTGCACACGTAGAAAGTCCCGGTCAGGTTTACGGCTAGCACCCGGTTCCAGCCCTCGTCATCCTCTTCGGGAAAGTTGCCCCGAGCGCCGCCGCCAGCGTTGTTGAACAGCACGTCGATACGACCGTACTCGTCTGCCACCTTCCGGACAGCCGAGTCCACCTGCGCCCTGTCGGACACGTCACAGCGAACGAACAGCGCCTCGCCACCATCCTCCTTGATCGACGCTTCCACCTCTCGCCCCTCTTTCTCACGCCGCGCGAGCAGCGCCACCCTGGCGCCCTCGGCCGCAAACAGACGCGCCGTGCCCTCGCCTATTCCGCTGTTCCCTCCGGTTACGATCGCCACCTGATCGGCAAGTCTTTCGGCCATTCTGGTCATCTCCTTCAAGCTGGGGTCAACTGCGTTCCGGCTTCAGTCCGCCGAGCCGCGTACATTCTACCCGCTCTCCGCATACCGCGCCCATCCTGTCGACAGCCTACCACCCAACGATATAGACTCCCACACACGATCGCTGTCTCCATCCAGCCGGAAGAGATCCCACATGCTGTTCCTTGCCATAAGCAACCCACTCCCAACCCGGCCCTCCGAAGTCCGTGAGCAGTGAAAGATGTACTGGCCCTGGGCTCAGGACAAACTCGACCGCGGCCTCGCCCGTTTCTTCTTCGCGCGTACCGGACGGGGAGCAGTCGCGCTCTTCGACGTTGACTCCAACGAGTCCCTTCACCGCCTGCTGACGGAATGGGCCGAGATGATCCCCGCGGAGTTCGACGTGTACCCTCTGATCGATCCGGACTCGGCGGTGCAATTCCTGAACGAGGACGAAGCGGGCTGACTCGTCGCGCAGCCAGCCCGCACGCCAGAGCAGACCACACGATAGTCGAGGTCGAACGCATGAAGATAAAGCAGATACGCGCCGTAGAGCTGGACATTCCTCAGACGCCTCCGCAGTCGCGGTCGAGACGTCCGAACTGGAACACGCACGCACGCCGGGCGCTGCCGATCAACAAGTACCCTGAGTTCTCAAGGCTCCACGGGCAGATGCCGGGGGCGAACACCCGGGCCGACGTCTGGGTGCAGGTGATCGCGGAGGATGGGACATGGGGTCTCGGGCAGTGCAGCTTCGGCGAGCCGACGGCGGCGCTGATCGACTACCACTTCGGTCCTCTTCTCGAAGGCCGGGACTGTATGGCGCTGGAGTACCTCAACGACCTCATGTGGCGCTCGACACAGCGTTTCGGGGCCGGCGGTCTGGCGACCGTCGCTCAGTCCGGGGTCGATCTCGCGCTGTGGGACCTGAAGGGGAAGCTGCTCGGCCAGCCGGTGTACTCGCTGATCGGAGGTCCGTGCCGGGACAAGGCGCTGTGCTACTGTACGTCGGACGACCTGGACTGGTCTAAGGAGCTCGGATTCAAGCACTTCAAGGTGTCGAATCCGGCGCACTACGACGAGGGCATAGACGGGATCAACCTGGTCGAGGATAAGATCGCCAGGGCGCGTGAGGAGGTTGGCCCGGACGCCGAGCTGATGTACAACCCGGTGATGAGCTTCAACGTCGAGTTCGCCGTGCGCCTCGCCGAGCGGCTCCGTCCGTACGGATTACGGTGGCTGGAGGAGCCGCTGATCCCCACGGACCTCGAAGGACACATAGAGCTGAAGAAGGCGATCAACTGGGTTCCGCTCGCGACGGGCGAGGACCACCACGGACGCTGGACGTTCCGGCAGCTTGTCGAACACCGCGCGGTGGACGTGCTCCAGCCCGACATGAAGTGGTGCGGAGGACTGTCGGAGGCCCTGAAGATATACACGATAGGCGAGGCCGCCGGCATCATCACAATTCCACACGCCGCGGCCGCGTCGCCGTGGGGTCAGCACTTCTCCATATCCATGCCCGAATCGCCGATGGCCGAGTTCTGGATGGGCAGCGACCCCGGCGTCCCGCTCGAAGAGGTGTGCCCTATCCCCGGTATGCCCATGCCGAAAGACGGCTACGTCACGCCCTCCGACGCTCCCGGCTTCGGCATGGAGATCAAGGACGAGTGGGTCACCCCGTGGGACCACACAGCGGCCATCACGGAGCGTGGGCTAGGGTAGGTAGTGCGCCAGGAATTCATCCCTCAGCTCGCAGGCGACCAGACCAGAATCAACGAGCGATTCGTACAGCTCGTGATCTGTGGTGACAAGCACGTCGGCATTAGCGGACAGGTAGGCTTCGATCAAGTAGACGTCTTCTGGGGGTAGCTGGGTGAGTAACTCTTGAGGGATGGCCGCTTGGTCTATCATTCGAACATCTATCACGCGATCTAAGTCTCGGAGCAGAGTATGGAACTGCTTGCTGGTGTTCCTAAGTTGGGTATCTGCTAGAGTCATCAACCGGTTTGCCTTCTGTATCCAACGGGGTTCCACTGGCCAGACCAGTAAATCGGGAGACGGGAAAAAGACGTTTAGGAAGCCGGCCGTCTCCCGTTGAATGCCACCACCATTCTCGCCTAGCAAGTCGTGGAATACCCACTCGTTCAGTACAACAATCATCGGCTATCGTTGGTTATCCTTAGACTCCAAGCCCAAGAATACCGCGATGTCTTCAAATTCTGAAGCAATGAACGAGGCGAGTCCGCCCTGAATCTGGCCGTTTGACTTAGCTTCCTGCTTGGTGAATCTGCTTTCTCCGTCTGCTTTCTCAGCCAGAATGAACGAGACGTCGTCCACGCTGACTTTGCCTGCCGCAATCTGAGCCAGCAAGGACATGACAAACGTCTCGCTGTGAGTGGACACAATGAGGCGCCGGTCATGCCTGGATGTAATGTCCACCATCGCGTGAACCAGCTTTCTGATCATAGACGGATGGAGGTGTATCTCAGGCTCTTCAATGGCGACAATCTTGAACTTTGGGTACAGACAGACCGAGAGCAAGTAAGTGAGCTGGTTGATACCGAAGCCTTCATTGACGATCGAAACGGGCACTCCCCCGTGTCCGGGGATGGAATCGATCGTAAACGTCGATGTACCGACCTGGGTGTGAGTGTTAATCTGCCGATTCGCGACCATTTCCACGTATTCGCTGACTTCATATTGCACAAATCGTTCGGTGGCAAGTAGAGACGCCACTTCCATGTCACTAGCCAGAGCGGGCGTCACGCTGGAGACGCTGTACGTCGGGGTAGCGAACCCGCGACGGAGTGGGACGAACCCGGTCCGCCTTGCCAGCTCCATTGGGGAATTCGCCGTCATCAGAAGACTGGAAAACCTTGGGACAGCGTCATCTCGCGGGACTCGTCCGTCAACCCCGATGGCGATGCCATTCCAAGTCAACTCAACGTCCAGAGTGTCAAAATCGGGAATGTGATTCTCATCCATGAAAATATATTCGACAGTGAACTTACGAGATGTCACTTGATCTGCGTGGTACGGAAACGGGATTTCGAGGTTCATCGCGGCCGTCTTATTCAGTTTCAGATAATCATCATCATCATCACCATCATAGTAGAACGCGATGGCGACTCCTCCTCCAGACTGCTCAATAGAAAGGGTGAAGTCCGATGCCCACCCAGGTGGATCAGAGACGCCGATAGAGAGGGACAGTGCTCCGTCTTCCGAGTGATTCCGCACAACTTCCCGTAAGCCGCCGAGGCTCATCGTCGGGTACGAGAACAAGCTCGGTATGTTCTGAGCGGGGTTCGTCAGAAAGTTCCTGAGCGTCAGCAGGCCGTAGATCAGCGACGACTTGCCGGTCCCGTTCGGGCCGTAGATTACCGTCAGCGGCGCAATGTCAATCTTGGCATCGCGAATGGATCGGAAATTCTTCAGGTGGAGCGTGTAGGTGTCGGGCATTTGGCTGCCTCCGGGTCGCGTCGCACGTTGTGCGTGACTGGCGCCGAGTGACTCACGCTGAGTCTATCAGACACACGCTATATGAATCCGGTGATTCGTGGCGGACCGTGGGGCGCTTGTTGTTGGCAGTTATGCTCCGGGCGCCCCGACCTGTCCGATGAACCTGCCGACCTCGAAGTTGAACACGTCGGGATTCTCGAAGTAAACCGAGTGTCCACAACCGGGCACGTGCAACACCTCTGAACCGGGGACGTGCGCCGCCGCCGCCTCGATGACGTGCGGTGGAGTGATTTCGTCCTCATCACCAACTACGAACAGAGTCGGGACCTTGAGGTTGGAGAGCTCCGCGCCCCGGGGTCCTCCGCTCAACACTCCTGCGGTCCGCGGTCTGGGCGGGTTTGTCCGCGAGATCTGCAGGTACAGGTTGGCGAGCGTAGGGTTCGTATCCCAGAATCTTCCGGACAGGGCGCGGAAGGCCAGTTCGCGTCCGGAACCCTGGCGCTCACGCCAGTCCGCCAGCGCCTGCTCCACGTCCGGCTCACCCATGCCGCCGGTCGTTTCGGCCAGCACCAGGCTCCGAGTCCGGGTCGTGTACTCAACGGCGAAACCCAACGCGGTCCTGCCTCCCATAGACTGCGCCACCAAGTGGGCAGACTCAATTTCCAGATGGTCCAGCAGCGCGGCCAAATCGTCCACGAACGACTCCATACCCGGCCCATCAGGGGCATCGTACGAGTGTCCGAATCCACGATGGGAGAAAGTGATGCACCGGTATCCCGTGGAGAAGTGCGGTATCTGCTGCCACCACGAAAGCAGATTCCCGCCGGCCCCGTGACAGAATACGATCGCTTGTCCCTCGCCAAACTCCTGATAGTCGATCTCGATCCCGTTAACGGGTACTCGCGGCATGGCACTCCTCCGCAACTTCTAGCGTCTCGCGTTGACAGTACCCGCCTACCGGCGCCATCAAACGTCAGATTTCTCGTTTACACGCTGTCGAGAGTACAGTGTACCGTACCCTCGTGAGCGGCCCTAGAAGGGAAGTGCGAGAGGAGCGCAGCTACCGGACAGGCTCCTAGTAGATCCCGCCCGGCTCCAGTCCGAGGTAGAACTGGCCCGCGGTGTCGTAGTGGGTCGGACGGCCCTGGACCTGCTGAGTGATTGTGTGTACGTCCTGGAACCGGCGGTGGATCGGGTTGAACTGAAAGATCGAGCTGGACCCGCAGATGGTATGGGCGATGTCCACCACCTCAGCCGCCTGTCGGATCGCGTGGGTGCTGGACAGCCGGACCGCTATTCGCTCCGCGGTATTCAATTCGTGCCGGGTTGAGACAGCCTGCCACATGGCGGTGGCGGACTCCTGAAGGAACGCACGCGCCGCGTTCCACTTGGCTTCGGCCTCGCCGACCATCCGCTGCGTCGTGGACTGGTCTCTCATGGTCGTCTCTTGTCCCTGCTGCGTCTTGCCGACGGCCAGTTGGATCGCGGCGTCCAGACCGGCACGCGCAGCACCAAGCGCCACGGTCGCAAATCCGGAACAGAACAGGAGCGTCGTCGGAATCACGTAGATCGGACCGGCCTCGCTCGATGTCGCCGTTGTTGGATACGACCGGGCGGCTGGGACAAACACGTCGTCCGCCTCGAAGCTGTGACTGCCGGTGCCTCGGAGTCCGCCCACCTGCCAGATATCGACCATTTTCACCCGGTCCTTGGGCAACAGAAGCGTCCGCATCTCCCTGGGCTGGGCCTCGTCGGGATGATAAACGGGTGTGAGCGCCGCTACCCATGTCGCGTGAGGAAACCCACTGCTGAAGTTCCAGCGTCCGGAGAGCCTGTAGCCGCCGTCCACGATGTCCGCCCTCGAACTTGAGACGGGCGGGCCGTTGGTGACGACGTTCCGCTGGACAGTCCATATCTCGTCCGCGGTCTCCCGCGGGACTCTGACCGCATTGGTCGAAAACACGTTGTTCTGGTTGATGCACCAGCCGGTGCTGGCGTCAACCTCGGCGAAGATCCGGACGATCCGCAGAAAGTCAGGATGGTCGAGTTCAGCGCCGCCCAGCGACTTCGGCAGGAGCAGCCGGAAGAAGCCGCGATCGGCAATCTCGTTGGAGACCTCGACCGGGAGCCGACGCCGCTCGTCGATCTGGTCGGATACGGTTTCGACCAGCGCGGCCAGCTCATGTGCGGTTTCCAGATATTGGGCGATATCGATTGTAGCAGTGGTCATTTCCGATCCTGGGTGATTGCTCTGGTTAGTCGGCGGCAGCATCGGGTTGATGGCGAGCACGCTCTCGGGTCTGCACAGCTTGGAGCAAGACGCGTTCCTCTGCCTCTCCGCGCGTGAGCAACATTACCACGTACTGGTTAAGGCTGACACCATCGCGTTCCGCCGCATCCACGAGCAGTTGATGGAGCGACTTGGGGATGCGGAGGTTGAACCTGCCGCTGTATTCGATAGGGTATGAGGGCAGCGGAATGTCCCCGCTATGTTCGTACTCAGTTTCTATCCATCCTGTGCGGACATCTTCCACCATGTATGGGATTTCTTCCAGCGTTTCGACCTGGGTCATACACCCCGGCAGATCAGGGAATACGACGACGTACCCGCCATCGGGATCGGATATCACGTTGAATGGGTATTCCAGCTTGAGAAAGTATTCGAGAGGCTTCTTATCCGTGGTCATTTCGTTAGCCTCCTGCTTTACTCACCCAACCCAAGTACTTTGATGACTTGACTCAGGTACACACGCCTCACTGTTCTCCCCCTGACTCGGGGAATTGACAAGGTTCGCTCACCAGGCTTCGTAAAGTGCGCATGACTTCCCCTGATACGATCAAGCCTCCAGCCGTATGCTTCGAGCAGACGCCGGACATCACGGAATTCCGCCTCTGTCGGGAGAGCGAGAATCCGAGCGATGAGCTTATCGAATTGTGTCAACGACTTTCTGGATTATGGTATCATATACAGTACCATATTACGTCATGCCCGTACCTCTACAAGTTGCGTTCGAAGAACTCTGATATCCGTTCCTCCATGTACACGCGGTCTTCCATGCTTCGCGGCATGTGGCGCTCATCCGGGAACATCAGCAGCTCGTAAGGCTTTCGCGCCTTGATAAGCGCGTTGATCAGCCGTGCCGTGTGCCGGAAGTGGACGTTCTCATCGATCAGCCCATGCACTATCAGCAGACTGCCGCGGAGACTCTCGACATGAGCCATGACGCCGCTGCGGTCGTAACCGTCCGGATTGGACTCCGGAGTTCCCATGTACCGCTCGGTGTAATGGGTGTCGTAGCCGTCCCAATGCGTGACCGGAGCGCCGGCGACGCCCATCTTGAACACATCAGCGGCCCGGGTCAGGCACATCAGGGTCATGTAGCCGCCGTAGCTCCACCCGTACACGCCGACACGATCCGGGTCCGCAAGGCCCTGGTCCACAAGCCAGCGGACGCCGTCCACCTGGTCCCGGACCTCGATATCGCCCATGTTATGCCGGATGTGTCCTTCGAATGCCAGACCACGCCGGGAGCTGCCCCGGTTGTCGAGCGAGAACACCACGTACCCCCGCGAACGCAGGCGCTGGACCCGCATGGCGCAGGTCACGGACCAGTGATTGTTCACTATCTGGGCGTGCGGACCGCCGTACACGTACACGACCGTAGGATACGGCCCCGGGCCGAACTCTGACGGGGGACGATACAGTGCCCCGTGCAGCGTCTCGCCGTCCCGGCTCTGAACCGTAACCACCTCCGGCGGCTCCAGAGCGAGCGCATCTACCCTGGGATCGTCAGGCTGGTGGACCGGATGCAGCATCGAACCATCGTTCAGCGACCGCAGCGAGACGGTCGGCGGCGTCCGTGTGTCGTTGAACACATCGACAAAGCTCCGGAAACCGTGGTCGAGCACCACCACGTGCGTACCGTCCTCCGGTGTCAGCCGTTCGATCGGCCCCCCGTGAATAGAGACGCGGTACAGGTGGCGCTCCGTAGGTCCGTCTTTAGCTCCGGTGAAGTAAACGCTGCCCGCGTCTTGGTCAACTCCCGCAAGGTCGTCAACAACCCACTGTCCGTCCGTAAGCTGACAGATTAGCTGACCGTCGCGGTCGTACCGGTACAGATGGCAGAACCCGGTGCGCTCGGACGCCCATATGAAGCCGCCATCGTCCAGAGGTCTGAAGGTGGAGTTCAGGTTGATCCAGACGTCAGAGGTCTCAGTGAGGAGATCAGTCCGCGCACCCGTCGAGACGTCGAGGCTGACAAGGTCCAGCCGCATCTGGTCGCGGCTCTGGATCTGGGCGCACAGCGAACCGTCCGGCATCCAATCGACACGCGCGAGGTAGATGTCGGGGTCGTGGCCCAAGTCCATCCAGACCGGGGCGCCGCCTCCGACGGGCACGATGCCCAGCCGGACGATCGCGTTCGGCTGTCCGGCGAACGGGTACCTGTGGTCCTCGTAAGCCGACTCTCCTGTCTCGTCCCTGCCCTGGTGCGCGATGCGGTAAACCGGAATGTGCGTCTCATCCACGTACTGGAACGCGATGCGCCCGCTATCCTTCGACCACCACTGGCCGGACAGCCGGTGCATCTCCTCCTGTGCGACGTACTCGGCAAGTCCGTGGGTGCGTCCGGTCCCGCGCGCGCCTGAGGTGAGCTGACGGGGTTCCCCGCCGCCAACCGGCACAACATACACCTCGGCATCTCTGACGAAGCTGATGCTCGCGCCGTCGGGTGACAGCTTGGGGTCTAGGACCGGGCCATCATCACTCGATACGACGAGCCTAGCCGGAGCGTCCGGGCCGTCTTTGACGTAAACCCCGGACTGCGCCGGGAGCAGGATACGCTCACGGACTTCGGACCACGCGTATCTGACGATTCCCTGTCCCAATTGCCGTTGCCGCTGCCTGAGCAGCTGCTCTTCCAGCGACAGATCGGCTTCGTCGGGACCAACGGTCGCCTGGATGACGCGCTTGTCTCCAGTCTGCGTATCGAGTGCGTAGAGCTGACGCACGGGACTCTGCTCCGGACCGTACAGGTACGTGAGCAGGCGGTCGTCTGGGCTGAACGAGAATGAGACCGGCGTGGACATCCCCGGCGGGGGGAACCTGGCAATCTCCTCAATCGGGATTCTGGATCCCTTGCTGCTCGGCACGAATCACCGCTCCCTTCGGGAGAGTCGCCTACGGCTCTTCCCAGTCGAGCACGCCGGCCGCCCTCAGCCGGTACGCCTCGGTCTCCGAATATCCGAGCTCGGCGAGAATGGGCAGGGTATGTTCTCCTCGGACGATTCCCGGTCCGGCGACGCATGACGTTTCAGAGAACTCGAGCACCGGCGCGTATCGCCAGAAGGGCCCGAACCTGGGGTGGTAAACATCCACGGTCAGGTTGTTTTCGCCCACATGGGGGTCTTCGGCGAAGAAGAAGTACATCCCACGGTCTTCGGTCTGCACACAGCCGACATCAACGGCTGTCAGCAGATGCTCCCACTCCAGGGCGGGCTTGGCGCTGAAGATCGCGGAGAGCTCGGACGCCAGGGCCTCGTCATTGGAGCCGCGGGTGTCAGCCGACGCGAACCTCGGGTCGTCGATCAGGCCGGGGCGATCGAGCGCGGCGCACAGCCGTCGCCACTCGTCGTCGAACGGACAGCTAAGGAATATCCATCCATCCGATGCACGGTACAGCCGGTGCAGCGCGCCCAAGCCGTAGCCGTCAGCGTCAGAGGTCACCCGCGGGGTCCGTCCGTCATAGTCGTAGAAGTCGTCCGCGTTGACGTAGGCGTTGGCGCCGATCATCGTCGTCTCAACGTACTGAGGGGTCTCGTACCGGCGGCGTCCGTACAGCGCCATGGTTATGGCGGTCGCGGTCACCATAGCCGTGTTGGGGTCGGGGTTGACCTCGTTGGCGCGGCCTAGCTGCCGGGACGCGGCCCTCAGCTCGTCCATCGACATGGGCGCGTCATCGGGCGGCAGCGCGCCACGACTCATCTGGGCCATCACGCCACCCCCCACCGCTCCCCCTATCGGGTGCATGGCTGGCCGGTGGCTGTGCGGCCCCGTGGACCCATATCCTCCAAGATAGACGTAGATGGCGTCCGGGTTCAGCGCGCGGACCTGATCGATTCCGATGCCGACACGCTCCGGCGCGCCGGGCCGCATGTTGTGCAGGACGACGTCCACCCTGGGGAGCAGCTTCGCGAGGATGCCCTGCCCGTCCTCGGTCTTGAGGTCGATCGACAGGCCCTGCGTGCCCGCCATGGTCCGGTTCGCGGCGACGCCCTTGTAGTGACCGCGCATCCAGTCGCCGGCCAGTGTCTCGATCCTGATGACGCGAGCGCCCATTTCGGCCATGAGCGACCCGGTGAGCGGCCCAGCGATCACGGTGGACATATCCAGGATGGTGACGCCTTCCAGCGGGTGAGTGGGCATTTCACCCGCCTCATTACGTCCCCGCGCGGCGTCCGGGCTTAAAGCGCGCCCGTCGAGCTCCGTCAGCACGTCCCCGGTGTGCTGTCCCAGGAGCGGAGCAGGTCCCTGGACCGCGGGCGGCGTGGCGTCCATCCGGAACGCCGGGCCAAGCTGCCACATCGGTCCGACGGTCGGATCATCGACCCGCGTCACCGATCCGTTATGCACCATCTGAGAATGGTTCAGGGCCTCGCTCGATGTCATGAACGGCTCCGCCGCGACGTCGCCCTCCACGTTGACGAAGATGTCCATCCACTCGTCCGCAGTCCGCTCCTCCATCCTGGCCAGGATTAGCTCGCGCATCTCCTCCAGCGCGTCGTCATCGAGGTGCGGCGCGGCGGCGAACCTGGGCTCCTCCAACAGGTGTCCCAGACCTATGGCGTGTATCTCGGCGATGAAGAGGCGTTCCATCAGGTTGGCGAGCTGGAGCCAACGACCATCCCTGGCTCGGACCGGGAGGTACTGGATCGGAGTGGGACGCGACGCGACGACTGTCGGATCGTCGGGAAAGTCCTCCGGGTAGGTGATCATCATCTGCCAGACGACCCACTGGCTCAGGTCGTAGTACGTGATCGCCCTCAGCAGGCTGGTCTCGACGTGCTGACCCCGGCCTGTCCGATCACGGATCATCAGCGCGGCCACGGTCCCGCGCACGGCGGCCATGGCCGCGGAGTGGCTGGCCACCTGCACCGCGCCGTAGTTCGGGCCTTCTCGATCGTTCTGACCGGCGAAGGCCATGTACCTTCCGCACTTGGCGCTCACCAGCGACTCGTAAGGACGGTAACGGGCGTAGGGACCACGGGTCCCGAACGCCGTTATCGACGTGTACACCAGTCGCGGATTGACCGCGCTCAGCGTCTCGTAGCCGATGCCGCTGGCCTCGGCGTCTCCGGGCAGGAAGCTCTCGATGACGACATCAGCAGTCTTGGCCAACTCCCTCACATGATCGCGGCCGGCGTCCGTACCGAGGTCGAGGACCACGCTCTTCTTGCCTCGGTTCCACAGCAGCGAGGACGGGTTGGCCCTGTACGGATCGCCGCCTGGCGGCTCGATCTTGATGACCTCGGCTCCGAAGTCCGACATGACCATAGTGGCCACAGACCCGGCCATACCCTGGGTGAAGTCCAGGACTCTTAAGCCTTCGAACAGTTGCGCCATCCCGGTCTTCCAGTCTATACAGGGTTTTTGACGGTGACCCGTCCGTCCCCGTTCCGGTGAATCTCCAGGCTCAGCGCCTGGCACGGATTCGGCCTGCCGGGAGTATGCCCGATCGGGAACACCTGCGCGTTCAGCCGATTCGGCGCCATATCCAGGAGACCGACAGTACCCAGCCGCAGCTCCTTGTGGTGCGGAAAGGTGATGGAGCCGCTGTTGACCAAGGTCACACCTTCCCGGTGTTCAAGCCGCTCCTCGTGGGTATGGCCTGAGACCATGATGTCCACGGGCTGCGGGAAGTAGCGCTGGAGGGTCGGTATCGGACGGAACTGCCCGTCAAGGCTGTGCCGCATTCCGATACGCCATCCGTCGACCTCGATCACCTGTACATCCTCGCACCGCCCGTCCGGGATCGGGTCGTTGTTCCCGGTCGAGCACAGGACCGGGGCAAACTTCTCCAGCCAATCAAGCACGACCGGAGAGGTGAGGTCTCCGCCGTGCAGGATCAGGTCCACGGAACTGAGGAACTCCGCCGGCTCCGGTCCGAGCTCTTCAAGGTCGCGTATCAGGTTCGGAAGATGCGTGTCGGAAAGCAGGCCAATAATCATCCGCCGAAATATACTAAGTGGAGCGTAGGCAGTCAATGCGGGGGCAGGTATCAGATGTCAGGGAGTCCGTTTGCTTCGGATGTATGGGCAATGCGCTTGCGTTACGGCAACGGGCACCATCCACCCAAAGCAAAGGGAATTACATACGAGATAACTATGTCGCCAGTCAGCCCCGCCGAAGCTGATTACTCGGAGCTTTCGTATGTAATTCCCAAAGCAAAGGATCCCCCTTCAGGACGAATACGTGGCTGAATCCTGGCTACAGGGGAACTATGCTCACGTCCCGGTGTAAGCTATGCTAGGCCCGGATTAGGTTCATCCCGCTGTACCGCAAACTGCTCGCGGCGAAGTCGCGGGTCGCCATATCCACCGGCTGGTGAAGCCGTCCCCCATCACGCCGGCTCCGCAACGAACACCGGAATCCTCCGCGCCGTACGGTTCTGATACTCCTCGTAGGGCGGGAACGCCGCCACCGCCAGCTCCCACAACCGCGCCCGTTCCTCCGCACCCTCAACCTCGCGGACCCGCATCGTGTACACTTCAGTCTCGTCCCGAATTTCCACGTTGCCGTCCGCCCGAAGGTTATACACCCACACCGGGTTCCTCGGCGCGCCACCCCGGAACCCACCAGCACGTAGTTGTTCCCATCCTTCACCCGCATCAGCGGCGTCTTGCGGATTGCCCCGGTCTGGTTCCCCCGGTTCGTCACAATGATGACGGGCAGCCCGCTATCGCGCAGCGTTGTCCCATCAGTGCCCCCGCTGCCCTCGTAAAGTTCCACCTGCTCACGCACCCAATCTGTGGGTGACGGTATGTACTCGGCCATAGTTCGCTCCTGTCTCTTGATTGCCAGCTGCTTGCCGCCTCATCATAACCCGAGTCGCTTCTATCCTCTACCACTGCCACGCCATCACAACCGCACAATCAACATCCCCGTTCTTCCAATCGACATTCCCACTTTCACGGTAATCCAGAAACCCGGTCCCGGTTGGGTGCCTTTTGCCGCAATGCAAGCGCATCGCCCATACATCCAGGGTAAACGGGACCTGGGCGGCGGTCCTGTTTGCTTGAGGAGCGTATGAACTTCGCCATGCACTTAGATCGAACCAGACAATGATTCACGAAAATGACCTGACCGGCGACCGGGCTCCATCAGGACGGATCACCGGCAAGTGCGACTACGAGCCGGTCGCGTATAGTTCACAAGGCAGTTGGCGGAAGGGGATGCCCATTGCGCCGAACTCTCTCTGATCGGAGGGTCAGTTGGGGGCGGCTGTCAGCAAGAAGCCGCCATCGACTGGGAGGACAATTCCGGTGACGAACCGCGCCTCGTCGCTGGCCAGGTAGAGGGCCGCCCAGCCGATGTCCCACCCCTGTCCCTCGACCGGAAGAGGTGTGGAAGTCTGGCGCGTCTCACGCGCGACCGTGGAGCCGCTGGCGACTCTCGGAGTCCACATCAGTCCGGGCATGATGCAGTTGACCCTGACGTTGTCCGCGGCGTGATCGACCGCCATCGCCCTCGTCAGCCCGACAACCGCCGATTTGTTGACCGTATAGGGGGCCGAGGAGCGCTGCGTCTTCGGTCTGAGGGCCGTTACGGACGAGACGTTGATGATTGAGCCACCCGCGCCGGACTTCATGTGAGGAATCGCGTGACGGCTCATGTTTATCATGCTCATGACGTTGACGGACATGCTGTGCGCCCAGTCCTCGTCGGTGGCATCCACGACGCTGCCGGAGGCCCCGCCTCCACCGACGTTGTTGTGCAAGATGTCGAGCCTGCCGAACCGTTCGACAGCCGCATCGATCACACGTCCGCACTCATCCGCTTCGGTCACGTTGGCGATGGCGGTCATCGCCTCCCCGCCCTCTTCCTCGATGATGTCTTTAGTGGCGTCCGCCCACTGCCGCACGGCATCCACCAGCAAGACTTTCGCGCCCGCGCGCGCGAAGAGGATGGCCGCGGCGGCTCCGTTGCCGACGCCGACGCCGCCGTAAGTCCCCGCGCCGCTTACCACGGCAACCTTTCCGCCAAGCCTACGTGTCTGTGCGTTCTCCGCGCTCATAAGCCTCAGCCTTCTGTCGCCCAGTCCAGGACGTGTAGGTACATGAACGCTCCGGTGAAGGTGGTGGCGTCTTCGCAGTGTCCACCGACCATTTCACCCGAGGGTCGCGCGGCGGCGACGTGGATATGCACCCGCAGGCCGTCGCCCTCGGGGAGCGGCTGAATGTAGCCCTCGGCGCTCACAAGCTCGAGGTTTTCGTCGATGACGCTCCGTTCGAACTCGGGAGAGTTGTCCGCGTCGTAGCCACACAGGTTCCGCAGCCTAAGCTGTCTGAGACTCCCTATGCACGAGGTAATCGCCGCTTCCCTGATCCCCTCCGCGAGCGCGAACGACTCAAGGTCGTCGATCAAGGACTCTCCGGCCTCGAATCGACGATAGACGATGCGTGTGGCTTTGGCGTCCCAGGTCGGCATTGCAGCCCCTTTCGAGTTCTAGTCGGGTGGACTCGGGGTACTCAGACCGAGCTTCCCGGTCCTCTGTGATACACCTGTACACGATGCCGGGCAGTCTCAGTCACGTACAGCCTGCCCTCGTCGTCCAGAGTCACTGAAATCGGACCCCAGAAGTATGGCTCGCTCTGCGTGGAGACCAGGTACGGCGTGTTGAGGTGCGGTGGGAGGTCGGGTATCAGATTGGACTGGTCGCGGGTGTCGCTCTCATCGGGATTGACGTCCAAGAACTCCTGTGCCCACGTGGATACGGTGGCCTGCCCCCGCAGTTTCTGCTGGAAGCTGCCATCCGGGCCGAGCACCTGCACCCGTTCGTTTCCCCAGTCCGCCACGTAGATATAACCGTCAACGTCCACCGCGGGCTTGGCCGGGCGGTAGAACTGTCCGTCACCGTCGCCGGGCTCACCGAACGCAGCCAGGAATCTGCCGTCCGGGGTGAACTTCTGGATGCGGTCATTGCGCCAGTCGGCGACGTACACGCTGCCGTCCGGGGCAACGGTGATGCCCCAAGGTAGATTGAACTGGCCGGCATCCGTCCCGAACCCGCCCCAGCCGAGGACGTACCCGCCGTCTGCGGTGAACTTCTGAACACGGTGGTTATTCTGGTCAACGAGGTAGACGCAGTCTTCAGCGTCGAAGGCCAGCCCGGACGGGCCGTTGATTTCCCCCTCGCCGGAGCCGAATCTTCCCCACTTGTCGAGGAAGGCGCCGGACTCGTCGAAGACGCTGACGTTGTGGTGATACTCGTCGGCGGCGTATATCCGCTGCCTGCTGTCGATCGCGATCGACGTCGGAAGCCAGAACTGGCCGTCCTCGTGTCCGTAGGAGCCGAACTCGCCCAGGTACTGCTCGTCCAGCGTACAGACGCCAACGCGCACAAGTCCGGCGTGCCGGTTCAGAACGTAGATGCGGCCGCTCCGGTCAATGGCGAGGTCCACCGGATGTCCAAAACCGCGCCCCACAGGGTTGTTGTTCATGACCCCGATGGTCTTGAGGTAGCTGAGCATTAAGGTCTTTCCCTCGATTGGAAAGGGATATGGTGAGGGCGGTCCGGCACTCGGCAGGCGGCTACGCTCTGTGGAACTCCTTCGTCGAGGCGATCAGGCCGAGCAGATCGCCCACGCGCTCCTCGGCGTCGCGCTCACCGGCGATCGACAGAACGCCCTTCTGGGCCACATGGTCGATCAGCGCGGCGCGAGTCTCCTGTTCCACCATCGGGAGCGGGCCGGCCAGATCGAGACAGCTATCCACCAGCTCTTCGGGCGAGTACCGGCCATCGGCCCGCGACGCCAGCCTGTCGATAATCGACCGGACGCCGGGCTTTTCGACATTGCTGAGCTGGCGCGCGGCAAAGTTGACCCTCTCCACCACGGCTCCGCTGTTGATCCACTCGGCGCCCTCGTGCCAGCCCTCGACAGAGGGCGGATTCAGAAGGGTCTGGCCCATGTACTCGATCACCGAGGTAGCCTCGTGCATCTCCAGCGTAGGCTCGTCCACGCCGCCGCTGAGCCTCATGGCGCCGACCACGAACTCCGTGGGACACTTCACGCGGGCGAACCGGGCCTCCTTGAAGAAGTCCGAATTGAACAGAACGCGCAGCACCGCGCGGATATCGTGGCCGCTGTCCATGTACGCCACCGCCAGCGTTTCGATGGCGTCCGGGTCCAGGGGCAGAACGTCGGGCCACTGTGGGACCGGGGCCTCGTCCGCGACGAAGAAGTCGTAGATGTGTCGCGCGACGAACCGCGCCGTGGCGGGCTGGCGACAGATGATCTCGATTATATCCTCGCCATTGAACCGGCCGGTCTCGCCCAGGAACGTCTTCTCTCCGTCGTCGTGATCGTACTCCCGGAAGTCGAAGTGCCACGCGATCGCGCCGTAGGGCCAGATCGAGGCTTTCAGCGACCGGGCCTCCATGTACTCCGCGTTCCCCAGCGTCCATCCGGTGAACGCGCGGGCACACTCTTTGACGTCCTCCTCGGTGTAGCTCCCAATACCCATCGAGAACAGCTCGAGCAGCTCGCGTCCGAAGTTCTCGTTGATCGCGTCTTTGTGGTTGTCCTGGTTGTCCAGCCAGATAATCATCGCCGGGTCTTTGGCGACTTCCAGCAGGAGATCGTCGAATCTGCCCAGGCCGAATCGACGGAGCATATCGATCTGGACCGCGAGCGACCTGCTCTGCTGGGTCTTGCTGAACCCGGTGGCGAATATGCCGTGCCAGAAGAGCGCGATTTTCTCCTCCAGCGGGCAGTCGGTGGTCACCATCCGATAGACCCACTCGGTGGCCGGCGGACGGGGCACACGCGACTCGTGGATATCGACGTGGTACCGGCGGATGACGTCGTCGTCGAGACGCCGGGCATCGGCGGGATGCAGCAGCTCCTCCACGGTCTTCTCGTATCCCCGATCGATGCGCCCTTCGATCTCGTCCCTCGTCGCCCCGAATCCAGCGCGGCGCATCAGGTGCGCCATCAACTCGATGTCTTGTCTGCCTGCCATGTCATCACCGCCTGATGAAGTCGAATTGCTCGAACGAGCCGTTGACGATGGGCGTCGCGTCCAGTCCGAGCCACTGATCGAGTATGGTCGAGTAGGTTGATCTGAAGTCGTTGTTGAAGTGGAGGTCGCCTTCGAGCTGGTCCGGCTCCTTCAGCGAAGGGTACTCGCCGTAGAACCCGCCCTCGACAGAGCCGCCGATGCAGAACGCGGCGCCTCCTGAGCCGTGATCGGTGCCCGATCCGTTGTCCCTGATGCGCCGTCCGAACTCGGAGAAGACCAGGATGAGCGTGTCTTCGTCGCGGTCGTGCTCGCGCAGGTCGTCCATGAAATCGCCGACCGCAGCCGAGACCTCGCCCCACAGCTTGTTGTGGACTCGCAGCTCCCCGCCGTGGGTGTCGAAGCTGCCATGCTCCGCGTAGAAGATGCGCGTACCGAGGTCGGCGAACATCACCTGTGCCGCATCCCTGAGACTCTGGGCGAGCGGGTTGGCCGCGTACTCGACAGTCGATGAGTAGGTCCGGGGCGCGGTCCTCAGAACGTCGGCCCCCTTGAGCGCGTCGCTGCCGGTCTGTCCGATGAACTCCGAGACGGCGTCTCTGCCCTCGGATCCACCGTACATTCGCGAGAACGTGTACAAAGTGTCCTCGCGCGCCTTCTCGTCCCGGACATCGGGAAACAGTCCATAGGTTTCGAGGTTGCCCACCGACGCGACGGATACGCCCTTGCACGCCAGCGCTCTCGGCAGTCCTCTACCAAGGTTCAGGCCGGTGAGCACATTCTCACCGCGCGGGTCCAGGTCTCTCACCGCGCGGGCGAGCCAGCCCTCGCTGATGACCCTGGCAGGCTCGGCGGTGTGCCATATGTCCATCGCGCGGAAGTGGGACCGGTTGGGCTCGGGATATCCGATTCCGTTTATGACGGCAACGTCGCCGTCGTTCCACAACTCCTTGATCGGGCCCATGCGAGGGTTCAGGCCAAGCCGATCGTCGAGTCGGATCACGTCTTCCTGCCGGTGATGAATGTGCGGACGGAAGTCGTAGTAGAGCTCGTCGGTGTACGGGACGACCGTATTCAGGCAGTCGTTTCCGCCGGTGAGCTGTATCACCACCAACGACCGGCTGCTGGTATCTGATGCCACGGAACTCCTCCTCACCAACGCGCGCGAAGTCTCTGTTGGTGAACCGTCAAGATTAACTGCTCTCGATGACGGTACGTTAGCACCGGCCCAAAGAGCCGTCAACATTTACGCGCCCTTCGTTCAGGGAGCGACGCCTACATCAGCAGGCCCTGCACCGGCACGAGGCTCTGGCGGACCGGATCGACGCCCAAGAACGCCCCCTCCAGCGCCAACGCGCCGAGCAGAGGCGGTGTGCCCTCGTCGTTGAACAGAACCAGGGTGATTACCTCTCGACCCTCGACGCACACCCATGTCTGTCCGACATCCATCTCCCTGACCTCGCCCTGGGCAAATCGGAACGCCTGGCGCATCAGCGGGGTGACGCCCATATCTCGCAGCACGGATGCGGGAGCCGCCGTGACCGACGCGCCGGTGTCCACCAGTGCGTCAAGAGTAGTCCACCGCTCGCGCTGTGGGTCTCCGATGTCCACCTGTACGCTGAAGGTTCCCATACATGCTTCCCAGTCGATACTAGCGCCGTCATTGTCCGCCTATATGATACACGTCCGCCGCCGCATGTGAATGGGGCCCCGGATTCCGGGTGCTGATTGACCCGACCGATGCCCGGTGCTAACGTCTAGCTATCACCAGCAGCCTGGTTGGTGTCATACGGGGAGAGTACGAGGGTCTGGGCAGCATGGAAACTGTAGGATTCATAGGCTTGGGCAACCTGGGGCTGCCAATGGCGCGGAACATACGGAACGCCGGATACCCGATGGTGGTTTACGACCTCCGCGAAGGCGCGACGCGCCCCCTGCTGGACAAAGGCGCACGCCTCGCCTCGTCTCCGGAAGAGGTGGCCCGTCTGAGCAACATCACCTTTACGTCCGTTCCCGGCCCCCCGGAAGTCGAGGCGGTCGCGCTCGGAGATCACAGCGTGCTGGCAGGGATCAGTGAGGGCGGAGTGTACGTCGATCTCTCAACAAGCCGACCCGCTCTGATCCAGCGGATCGGGGACGTGTTCCAACAGCATGGAGCCCAGGTCCTCGACGCGCCGGTGTTCAGCGGTCCCGCGGACGCGGCTGACAGACACGTCATCGTAATGCCGAGCGGGGATTGGGAGACCTTCGAGCGGGTGCTGCCCGTGTTCGAAGCGTTCGCCGACAAGGTGGTGTATCAGGGCGCGCTGGGGATGGGGAGCGTGTGCAAGCTCGTCCTGAACATGATGACCCTGAGCGTCAGGCAGGTGGCAGCCGAGGGGCTGTCGCTGGGAGTCAAGGCCGGCCTCGATCTGCCGGCACTAATGGAGGCCGGCAGCCGAGGAGTCCTGGGCTACCAGCGCGAGGGCCTCGAACGGACAGTCTTTCGCGGCCAGTACGAACCCCCTTCATTCAGGCAGGCGCTGGCACACAAGGACATCGGCCTGGCCAACGAGCTCGGCCGTGAGGTCCGCGTCCCGCTGCCTGTCGCCAACATAGTCGAACAACTCGCGATCCAGTGCGGCAACCGGGGCTGGGCAGACCTGGACACCCACGTAATCTACAAGCTCCAGGAGGACGCCGCCAACGTGGACCTGCGGACGGGGTAGTCCGCCACAGTCCGCCAAGCTGCGGAAAATCCGGGGCCTTCACGCTGATGTCCGCGTTGGCGCTGCACTAGAGCGAGAGCCGCACGACATGACGACGAGTGCCGGCAGTACCAACTTCGAGGAATCCGGCCGACTCGAAAGATGACCTGAACCCCATGAAGCGGTAGCTTGGAGAGTCTGGATCGACCGGATAGGCCTCGACCACCTTCGCTCCCCTGGCTCGCGCGTGTTCCACGGCGGCTTCGATCGGGCGGTTGCCAAGTCCCTGACCGCGCAGTCGCCGCGGCACGAAAAAGCAGACGATCGACCAGACGCTCTCGGTGTCTTCCGCGGGGTCAGCATGGCCTCCAAGGTCGCGGTAAGTCACCCGCGGCGCGATTGAGCACCACGTCGCGGCCTCTCCATTAACGTAGCCAAGGATGCCGATCGGGATTCCGTCGTCCACGCGCTTCTTCATCGACGCCTTCTTCACGAGCGCGTCAGATCGGCTCGTCCCCGCTGGCATCGAACGCCATACCATGCACCAACAGTACTTGGGACCGCCGCGGGACTCAAATAGGCGCTCCAGGTCCGCCCAGCGGTCGCGGTCCACCTCGTGGAATGTGATCTCCCGGTTCATCGTGACCGGGCCGCCGGCATCGGCGAACGGACCGCCGAGATCCGACTCCGGGCGGGCGTTACGAAAGACACAAGTCCGCCAACTTCCGCGCGTGTGCGTGGTGCGGAGTCCACAATCTCCAGACATCGATTGCCCAGGATCGCAGGGCTGCTCGGTGCTCGTCCGAGTTGTACGGCGTAGGTGGCCACTGTAAGCTCGTGGGTTTCTCTGAGATAGTCGTACTCTCCGTACTCGATCGCCAGTACCTGACAGTATATCTCCCAGCATCCTGACGAAGCGCCTATGTACTTGTGAGGGGTCCCCTGAATGTCGGGGAACACACCACCACATCCTGGGCAGGAGACGGACGGTTGCATCACGGAGCACAACCGGGGTCGTCCGTGAGGAATCCTACATGCCGGTTGGTGGGTCGGTGTTGACTGTAGTAAGAAACTTTTGAGTTGGTGGTGGCTTTGTGATTGGCGGGCACGGTTCGGGGGACCGGAAACGGTCGCGCCAACAACCTGAAATTTCGACTCAAGAAAGGGGATGGTCCCGGGGCAATCGCCAGTGTTTTTAACGGAGGATTCGCTATAGGACGTCCGCCATGGGGTACCCTCAATCTCGGGCTCGGGCCCCGTCGCGGCGTTGGCGCTTTCGGTCCAGTGCCCGGAGCTCCATCTTACGAAGGCGTAAGTTTTGCGGAGTGACCTCCACCAGTTCGTCGTCAGAGATGAACGCCAGGGCTTCCTCCAGACTCAACCTTACGGTGGCGTTCAGGCGTCTGGCCACGTCGGCCGTTGAGGAGCGTATATTGGTCAGCTTCTTTCTCTTGCAGACGTTGATTTCGATGTCGCCATCGCGCCGGTGGGAGCCGACGATCATGCCTTCGTAGACCATGGCGCCCGGGTCGATGAAAGTCTCGCCCCTGCCCTGAGCGTTCAGCAACCCATAGGTGACGGCCACACCGCGCTCAGACGCCACGAGTACGCCGCCGCCCTGGGACTTTATTTCACCCTCCATTAGCTCGTAGGAGGTGAAGATACTGCTTTTCACTCCGTCGCCCCGGGTGGTACGGAGAAAGAAAGCGTTGAATCCGATCAGCCCGCGGGTGGGTATCTTGTACTCCATGTGGACATCACCGTTGTCAGCGTACCGCATATCCCGGAGCTCGGCCATGTGGGCCGATAGGTATTCGGTCAGTACGCCAACGTACTCTTCATGGGTGCTGACATTCAGAATCTCGTAGGGCTCGTATATCTTGCCGTCGATCACTTTGGTGACGGGCGCCGGACGGGACACCTGAAATTCGAACTGTTCACGGCGCATGGTCTCGACCAGGATGGACAGGTGCAACTCTCCCCGACCGGCAACCACGAACGCGTCGGGGCTGGGTGTGGTCTCCACCCTCAAGCTGACGTTGGTCCGCAACTCCCTCATCAGCCGTTCGTGGAGATTTCGGGAAGTGCAGTGGACACCTTCCCTGCCCATGAAAGGGGAAGTGCTGACGCTGAAGGTCATCCGTACCGTCGGTTCGTTGATGTCGATAGCCGGTAGAGCCTCCGGGGTTTCAGGAGAGGCGATGGTGTCGCCGATGGACACTCCCTCGGGGCCGGTCACGGCCACAATGTCCCCTGCATGGGCTTCGGATACTTCCACTCGCTCCATCCCACGGAAAACAAAAATGTGCTCCAGGTTGTAGGTGGCGGGCTCGGCGTCGCGGCACAACAAGGCCACGTCGTCGCGCTGCCTGAGCGTGCCGTTGGTGATCCGGCCCACGGTCACCTGTCCCAGATAGTTGTCGTAGTCCAGCGCAGCAACCAGCATTTGGAGCGGGGCGGTTGGGTCCCCGTGGGGCGGCGGCACCGAATCAAGGATCGCTTCGAAGAGGGGTCGCATATCCGATCCCGGTGTGTCCAGGCCCGTGGTAGCATAACCTTGCCGCGCCGACGCATACAGCACCGGAAAATCTAGCTGCTCAGCATTTGTAGCCAATTCCAAGAACAGGTCCTGAACCATCTCGACCACCTCTGCCACCCGGGCCTCGGGGCGGTCTATCTTGTTAATTACCACCATGGGGGTAACGTTCTGTTGGAGGGCCTGGCGCAGCACGTAGGTAGTCTGGGGCATGGGCCCGTCAACGGCGTCGACCAACAGCAGACAGCCATCGGCCATGTTCATGACACGTTCCACCTCGCCGCTGAAGTCGGCGTGGCCCGGCGTGTCGATGATATTGATCCTAACGCCCCCGTAGTAAACCGTGGCGTTCTTGGCCAGAATCGTGATGCCGCGCTCTCGCTCCAGAGGATTGGTGTCCATGATCAAAGCGCCCACCTCCTGGTGGGGCCGGAAGACCTGGCCCTGCTTCAAGAGCGCATCGACCAGAGTGGTCTTGCCGTGGTCGACGTGGGCTATGATGGCCAGGTTGCGTATGTCGGTGTTCTGGTAGTCACTCAAATTTGTTCACCCTACATGTGATGATAGCATTGGGCGGCGCCATTACCGAAATCCATATATTCGAGTACCGGCGCTTCAGGGCCCATTCTGCCGCCTGATCCGTATGGACACCGTCAAACGCCATCGGAAGAGCATATCTGTCTGGGAAGCGGCAGCCCGCAGCCAGGAAAGAACGTCGTCACGGACACCGATCCGGGGCCGGAATCCAGTCCTCATCCCTGACGGTATGCATCGCTTCGCTCATCAGTCTGCTTGCCTGTGGCGTTCTCCATACCGCGAACGTCGACACAACCCAGACTAATCCAGCCGTCGCAGATAGTTGTCGCACCATTTTCACCAACCGTGGACCGGCGGTTGGGATTCCCAGAGTAGATATTCACATTGTAGCCATTCGATCGACGGGATCGAACTACCTGCTACGGCGCCAACTTCCGCGTGTGCGCGTGGTGCGGAGTCCATAATCTCCAGACATCGATTGCCCAGAATCACACGGCTGCTCGGTGCTCGTCCGAGTTGTACGGCGTAGGTGGCCACGGTAAGCTCGTGGGTTTCTCTGAGATAGTCGTACTCTCCGTACTCGATCGGTAGTACCTGACAGTATATCTCCCAGCACCCTGACGAAGCGCCAATGTACTTGTGAGTGGTCCCCTGAATGTCGGGGAATACACCACCACATCCTGGGCAGGAGACGGACGGTTGCATCACGGAGCACAACCGGGGTCGTCCATGAGGAATCCTACATGCCGGTTGGTGGGCCGTGTAAGACTGAATTGCGAACTTTCCGCTGGGAAGTCCTGATATGGGAAGTCCTGATATAGGAAGGGGTCAGCGTACCCTGGACAGTCCCCCACGAGCCTCCGGCCCATCGGGTTGGAGGCTCTTCCAGCTCTCCCGGACGGCGCCGCCAACCTACCACTGGTGCGAGCAGGGTACCTTCATTATCAGCGCTGCCACTGCGGACTCAAGGCTGGCGGAGGTGTGTTCGGCAGTATTTACCTGAGAACGAGAGGCCCGCACAGCCATCAGAGCGAGCGGGTCAGGCTGGCAGGTAAGGGTCTGCGCCAACCGGGGAGAACGGCTCGCGGTAGTACTCCATGCCCAGGTGGGTGATCTGGTCCTCGCCCATCAGCCAGCGCAGGGTGTTCTTGAGCTTGGCCTGCTGGATAAACAGGTCGTGCTCAGGATAGACGACAGGCGCGTGCTGGGGGCTCTTGAAGTAGAAGGAGAGCCACTCCTGTATGCCCGCCAGGCTGGCGCGCTGGGCCAAATCCATGAAGAGTATGAGGTCCAGCACCAGCGGCGCGGCGAGGATGGAGTCCGAGCAGAGGAAGTTGATCTTGAGTTGCATCGGATGGCGCAGCCATCCGAACAGGTCGATGTTGTCCCAGCCCTCCTTGGCGTCGCCGCGGGGCGGATAGTAGTTGATGCGCACCTTGTGATAGGCGTCGGAGTAGAGCTCAGGGTACATCTCCGGCTGCAGGATGTACTCCAACACGCCGAGTTTCGACTCCTCCTTCGTTCTGAAGTTCTCGGGCTCGTCGAGTACCTCCCCGTCACGGTTCCCCAGGATGTTGGTGGAGAACCAACCGTCCACCCCGAGCATTCTCGCCTTGAGCATCGGCCCGATTACCGTCTTGACGAGTGTCTGGCCGGTCTTGAAGTCCTTCCCGCAGACCGGAACGCCTTCGTCCCTGGCCAGCTTCTCGAGAGCGGGCACATCCACCGACAGGTTCGGTGAGCCGTTGATGAATGGGACGCCCTCCAGAAGGGCGGCGTAGGCGTAGAGCATCGAGGGCGCGATTCTCGCGTTGTTCTCACGGAGCCCGCCGACGAAGCTCTCGATGTCCTGGTGTATCTCGCTCTCCATAATGAATATTTCGGTAGAAGCGCACCATGCCATCACGAGCCTGTCGCACTCGTTCTCCGCCCTGAACCGGCGAATGTCCTCGCGAATGGCATCGACAGCCTCCAGCTTGTTGCCGAACGACTTGACGTTGATGCCCTGGATGCGCTTGACATAGTCGTTGTAGAACACCGCCTCCATCGGTTCGACCGTCCTGAGAAAGTCTGCGACCGGCTCTATCTCTTCGTACCTGTGCAGGACGCCGCACTTGACCGCGGCCTCATATGCGTTGTCCGGTATCGGGTCCCATGCTCCGAATACGAGTTGGTCCAGCCCTGCAAGGGGAACGAAGTCTCTTATGAAGGGTGACCTTCTGTCGGACCGCTTGCCGAGCCGTATGGTCGCCATCTGGCTGATGGAGCCTACGGGCTGACCGGAGCCGCGCCGTATGTGCTCGACGCCGGCGATGAGTGTCGACGACACAGCGCCAAGACCCACGAGGAGGACGCCAAGCCTGCCGTCCGGCGGCTCTACGCCGGGCGTGCCTGCCGAAACGAAGTCCCTGGGTTCCAGGGCGATTCCCTGCCGACGGGCGAGTTCCAGCAGTTTCTCGTGCCACTGGGAGGGTATCCTCCCGGTCCTGGACCAGTGCTGCACGGTGCTCTGGCGCTTGCCCAGCAGGCCGGCCAACGCGGACTGGCCTCCGAATCGGTTGATGATCTGCTTTGCGGCATTCTGATCATTGTTCATGGCGGCTATCCTAACGATAATATCGTTATCAGTCAAGCCCATGTCACACATCTACAGTTCCGAGGCGAACTACGACAGGCTTTCGGTGTGGAGATCAAGGAGATTTCCCTGAACTCATACCAAGTGCCGCTCGGACTAGGGTAGCAGGTGGTACAAGAATCGGAGGCATTCCCACCGCGATACCCCCGGCGACTGTGGAGCCGCCGGGCGGCGCGACATCTCCCCTGAACTCTGCGGCGATCGGCATGACGGTGAGTGACATAGATTCCGGCACGTTCGCATCCGACACGACTACCTATACAGCCAGCGCAGCGAATCGCGTTAGGGAGACCACTGTCACTCGCACCGTGAACCATTCCGAGGCGAGCTATGAGCTATGTGGTAAAGCTCGGCGGTGTTGAGGACGCCGCCGGCGTGGCTTCGCTGGGTGTCGGAAGCAACGTCATCACAGTAGAGGTCACTGCCGAAGATGGACAGACCACCGAGACACACTCCGAGACGGTGACCCGCGCCGGGAACACGCCCGCGACCGGCACGCCGACCATAAGCGGCACGGCCGAAGTGGGAGAAACGCTGGCGGGCTGAACCATACTGAACTGCGGACTTTCTGCATGGTCCAGATATAGGCGCCAATAGGTCAAACCGGCACTCCACGGCTCAGTTCCGGAAGGCTTACGCAGCCTCCCTTGTTGAGACCGATCATGTCTCTCCGGAGACGGAATCCCTACCGATTGCAAGCGACTCTGGGGCTGGGCGGAAGCGCTTCACGGTCAACTGAAGGCATGGGCAGGTCGTCGCTCGAGATCTCGTTCTGGGAGATACGAGAAGAGATGGCGTCAGGTCGACGCCGCATGAGATATCATAACCGCTGCCTCTCTTCTAGTTGATCGCCTGCTCCAGCATGTCTACTGCGCTCGCGGGGTATCGGCGAGTTCCCGTTCGGCTCGTGTGAGGGTGCTGCGCAGCCGGTAGTTCTGGTAGGCGGCCCACACGATCATCGCCGGCGGCACAACCACGATGGCGGCGATCAGCGAGTAGGCTATGGTGATTGCCGTGACCATCCCGAACTGCTGGAACGGCGGCAGCGACGAGAAGATCAGCACCCCTAAGCCGAGCGCGGTGGTCAGCGCAGAGCCCAGCAAGGCCGAGCCCGTGGTCCCCAGGGTGCGCCGCGCGGCCGCCTCGGCGTCTCTGGAGTGGGCGAACTCCTCCTCATAGCGGTGGATGATGTGGATAGTGTAGTCCACACCGATCCCGATGGACAGCGCGGTGATCAGCGCCGTTATCACGTTGTACGGAATCCCCAACAGCGTCATGGTTCCCAGGACGCAGAAAAGCGCCATCACGATGGGAGCGACGGCTATGAAGCCGAGCGCAGGACGGCCCCCGGTGATCCAGAAGAACAGGCAGAGGATGACGAGCGCGGCGGCGATGGTGGTGATGATCGCGGTCGTCTGATTGACGGTCAGCGCGTTGGCCACCTCGATCCCAACTATCTCGCCGGACGTCGGCGTCATCTCCTCCCGCGGCCCGAACCACAGCCCGTCTATGTCGTCGACCATGCGCTCGGCCCGCTCCTGGTCGCCCGTGAGGGCCTTGAACTGGACCAGCAGAGTATCCGGCCCATTGGGGTCGTCGACCGCAACCTGCGCGAAGCCCTCGGGGTCCAGCTCTTCCAGCCGGTCGATGACCGCTTGTATCTCCACGGGGTCGAGGCGGAACTCGTCGGCCGCCAGAGTCATCTCGCGCAGCTGGGAGTCATAGTTGTCGCCTGGCGTGCCGTCGGCGGCGATCCAGTCGACCAGCAGCAGGCCGAGGGAGGACTCGATGCCGCCGACCACGCCCTCGGGCCGGCGCAGGTCGTCCGAGAACGCCACGCTGAAATCGAGGATGTTGCGGACGGTGCGGTCGTCGGTGATCTCGGTCTCTATCAGCACCTTCACCGTGCCGGTGGAGCCGCCGAAGGCCGCGTCGAGGGTCTCGATGTGGCGGATGGCTTCGCCGCCGGAGGGCAGGAAGTCGTTGGTGTCGAACACCGTGACGATGCGGGCGGAGGTGACGGCCAACAGCAAGGTAACGACGCCGATTACCAGCAGGAACGGCGTCGGCCTGCGGGCCAACATGCCTCCCAACGCCTCGACCGCCGGGCCCACACCGGGTATGGCGCCAGAGATCGGACGGGCCGGGGGCAGTGAGCCGCGGCCCGCCCGCCAGCGATCAAGCAGCGCCCGCGACGACGAGAGCAGCGCCAGCATGACGACGAGGCCCGCTCCCACGCCGATGCCCGCGACAACGCCGAAGTCGCCGTTGGCCGGGATCGCGGAGGTGAGGTTGGTCAGGAAGGCGACTATGGTGGTGACAGCGGCCAGCGAGAGGGGGATGATTACCGACCGCAGCCCCAGACGAGCGGCTACCTCGACCTGATGTCCCTCGTTGCGCTGCTCGCGGTACCGCCCAACCGTCTGGATTGCGTAGTCCACCACCAGCCCGATGAGCATGATCGGCACCATGGTGGTCAAGATGTTGGGCGGGCCGATCACCCCGAGGCCGTTGGGTCCGAGCCAGCCCTGCGCACCCATCATCCACACGATGGTCAGCACCAGTCCCAGCAACGACATCAGCAGGTCGAAGAGGGAGCGGGTGAACAACAGCAGCAGCGCGGCTATCACCAGCAGGGCCAGTCCCATCAACAGCATCATCTGAAAGCCGGTGGCGGCCCCGGTCTCCTCGGAAACCGTGGCCGAAGACAGGCTGCCGCCTTCAAGCGGCCCCTGGCTCGCCTCCGCGATGTCCCGGATGGCGAGCTGGGTGGGTGAGAGCATCGGCGTCGTCCTCGGCGTCTCCGTCGCCGTCCGCGTCCGTGAGCAGACGCACGGTGGCTATCGCAACCCGGGCGCCGTCGGAGTCGGTCCCCACCAGCCGGTCTATAGGAACCTGCGACGCCGCCTGATCGATCTGCTGCTGCGACAGCGGGGCGAAGTCGTCGACGCCAAGGACGGAGGCCAGCATGTTGGTGGGAGCGATGACCGGATTTGGAGGCGCCAGCAGTGGGGCGACCCTGGGATCGGAAGCGACCAGGGTCAGCACGCCGTCCATCTGGCTCAGACCCTCGGGAGTCAGGACTGCGTTCCCTCGAAAGAGCAGCGTTGCCGTTGTGGTGTCATCGGAGCCTCCGAACAGCTCCGCGATCTTGTCGGAGGCGGTTGCCGCCCTGCTGTCCTGGGGGAGGAACACCGTGGCTTCGGCCTGGGGAGCGAGCCGGGTGAACCCCGCGCCAAGCGCGACGGTGACCAGCAGCAACACCACGAGGGTCGCAATGGGCTGGACGGTGACCAGCCGACTCAGTGCGTCAAGAACCTTCGTCACGTTCGTACAGCCTCTCACCCCTCGGCGGCCCCTCGGCGGGGAGCGTACTCTCGGCACCGCACATTCTAGAGATATTCCAGTTTCCAGATAGGTGACTTTCCTGAAGTCTGCTATTCTCTCCCGCAGGTACTATATTGCAGTTGCAACCTATCTTCAACCGCAATATGCAATAGTAATTGTCTAGAGTTGATGTAAATTATCGACCAATCGTTCGGTAGGCTTTGTCATGGACTTCTCGGTTGGATTGGCGCTCCGGACTCAGGACTTCCGTTTAGGCTACGAGAAGGTCGAACGGTTGCCGCGCCGAGCGCCGCTGAACCTGATCGGAAGGGAGAAAGGAACGTGAATAGACACGCCAATCCGACGCAGACAGATATTGAGCGCCGCCAGGCCATGCTGGACAGGATCGAGCGGAATGACGGAGCTTCCGCTGATGATTCTCGCCTTTGCGATGGTTCCGCTTCTTGCGGCACCGCTCTTCTGGGACCTCATCCCATCGTCGGAGGCTGTGGCCTTCGCTCTCGACATGTTCATCTGGACGCTCTTCGCAACGGACCTGGCGGTCAAGGTAGCCGTCGCCCCCCGGCGCGTGAAGTACGTCAGGGAGCACTGGCTCGAAGTGATGGTCGTCCTGATTCCCTTTGCGTGTCCGCTGAGGATACTCCGGATCATCGTGTACGGCTCCAGGGTGTATCGGGGAGCCGTGCGTCTGGCCCACGTCGATTTCCTGGTGGTGTACGCTATCGGTCTGGTGCTTCTCATTGCGACGTTCGTCATGTCGGCGGAAAGAGGCCACAACTCGGAGTTGGACTCGTTCCCCGACGCCTTGTGGTGGTCCATCGCAACGGTGACGACGGTGGGATACGGCGACGTGGTGCCCGTGACGCAGGTCGGCCGGGCCTTCGCCTACGTGCTGATGATAGGCGGGATAGGGCTCTTCGGCGCTCTCACGGCCAACTTCGCATCCATCCTGGTGAGGAGGGAGGACACCAGATCGGCCGCCATCGCTTCCCTGGTCGAGGAGGTCCGATCGATGCGAGAGGAGTTGACGCGGCTGAGGGAGCAGCGCCCACCGGAGTAGTCGGCAACTGGGGATAAGGCCTGCTGGGGGTGTACCTCCGCTTCGGCCCCGGCTCGCTATCCGCACCGGTCGGAGAGGGCGTCTCAGACCCGTTCCCTGCCGCCTCTAACCGGACCAGCCTCTGGCTCAACAGCAACCAACTGAGCGGGACGATTCCGTGCGAACTAGGCGGACTCAGCAACCTCGAGAGGTGGAGACTGCGGGACAACCGATTGACAGGGTGCGTGCCGCAGGGGGCTGGCGTCCGTGGAGGACAGCGACCTCGAAAGCCTCGGGTTGGACGTATGCTCAGGGCCTTAAGGAGTTCGAGTCCTGTTTGGGTCTAGCTACAAATAAGTGGGCCCGGCAGGGATCGAACCTGCGACCAATCGGTTATGAGCCGACCGCTCTACCACTGAGCTACGGGCCCGCCGGATGAGGGTGAAACCCAATGGGGGTGAAACCTAGCGTAACCAACGCTTTGGAAGTGTGTCAAGACGCAGTTGACAGGTCGAAATCGCAGCGATACAGTCGCTCAGAAATCCAATTCGCCGGAGGCGCCGCGATGGCCGTGTCACAGAAAATCCGCGAGTTCATGGAGCAGGGGTCCTGGATCCGCAAGATGTTCGAGGAGGGCATCGCGCTGAGACAGCGCTTCGGCGATGACGCCGTCTTCGATCTGTCGCTCGGTAATCCTATTCTCGAGCCTCCGGACGAGTTCTTCGCCGAGCTGAAGCGTATCGCGGACGACCCGATCCCGGGGATGCACAGGTATATGCCGAACGCGGGTTATCCTGAGACGCGGGCCGCCGTCGCGGCCCAGCTTGCGGAGGAGACCGGCCTGGACTTCTCCGCCGATCACGTCGTGATGTCCTGCGGTGCGGGAGGGGCGCTCAACGTCGTCCTGAAGACGCTCCTAGACCCTGGCGACGAGGTGGTCATCTTCGCGCCGTATTTTGTCGAATACTTCTTCTATGCGGACAACCACGGCGGCTCTTGCCGCGTCGTGCCGCCTGTTGAAGGGTTCCTGCCCGACTTCGACGCGCTGGAAGCGAGCATCGACGAACGCACCCGTGTCGTGCTTATCAACTCTCCGAACAACCCGTCCGGCGTGGTGTACCCGGAGGAAGCGCTGAGCCGGATGGGCGAGATCATCGCCGATAAGGAAGCGGAGTCAGGACGGGAGATCTTCCTGGTCAGCGATGAGCCGTATCGGAGGCTGCTCTTCGATGGCCTGGACTACCCGCACATCTTCCATCACCACCCGAGGTCCATCGTCGCAACGTCCCACTCCAAGGACCTCGCGCTGCCCGGCGAGCGCATCGGATATGTGGCCGCCCACCCGGACTACTCCGATGTCGAGGAGCTGATGGACGGTCTCGTCTTCTGCAATCGGACGCTGGGCTTCGTCAATGCTCCGGCGCTGATGCAGCACATCGTCGCCAAACTCCAGTCCGTCACGGTCAATGTCGGCCAGTACCAGGACAAGCGGGACTTCATGTACGACCGCCTGACCGAGATAGGGTACGAGGTGGTCAAACCCGAGGGCGCATTCTACATGTTTCCCAGGTCGCCGATGGCGGATGACGTCGAGTTCGTTGCCGAACTTCAGAAGTACAACGTACTCGTCGTCCCAGGGACGGGATTCGGGATGCCTGGGTACTTCCGGCTCTCGTTCTGCGTCACCGACGAAACACTGGCCGGCTCTATCCCCGGCTTCCGCGAGGCGTTCGTTAGTGGATAGTGGTCAGGGGACCTGATTCCTCGCCGAAAGCCAAGGGTGGGACGGGGTCTCACTCTCAACCGTTCGCTTTCCAGTAACGACTCCTAAACGTCCTTGAGGCCGAACCCCGTCACAGGCACGAGGACCACGTCGTCCCGTCCGACCAGGCCGAGATCGATCAGCCTTTCGAGGCCCGCGAACGCGGCGGCTGAGGTCGGCTCCGCGTATATGCCCTCAGACGAGGCCAGCGTTCCATGCCACTCGATGATGGCATCGTCGCCCACCGCGATCGCCGTTCCGCCGGAATCCCGTATTGCCCGGAGAACCTGCGCTTTCCTCGGAGGCGCTCCCACCGCGATACCCCCGGCGACTGTGGAGCCGCCGGGCGGCGCGACATCGCTCCTGAACTCTGCGGCGATCGGCATGACGGCTTCGGCCTGGACTGCATGAAGCCGGGGAACTTCGGCTACAGCGCCCCGCGCCGACAGCTCCCTGTAACCCTTCCACGCGCCCAGAAGAAGGCTGCCGTTGCCCACAGGGATAACGATGTGGTCCGGAGCCGGAGACATCTGGGTCGCGACTTCGTAGGCGAACGTCTTGGTTCCCTCGGTGAAGTACGGGCTCAGGTTGTGTGAGGCGTACACGATGCCGTGCCGTTGCTGGTAATCGATCGCCGCGTCCGTGCTCGCCTGTCTCGGACCGGGTATCGGATGCGCGCGCGCCTGGTAAACGCGTATCTGGCCCATCTTCGCCTCTGGCGCGGTTGACGGCGCGAATATGTGAGCGACGATCCCGGCCCGGGCGGCGTAGGCGGCCACCGAGCCTCCGGCGTTGCCGGATGAGTCCTCGACGACCTCGGCAACCTCATGTTCGATCGCGACGGACAACATCGCCGCGGTACCCCGGTCCTTGAACGACCCGGTAGGGTTCATGAATTCCAGCTTACCGTAGATCCGGGACGCCCCGATCCGATCTCCGACGTTCGGCAGGCGGACTACGGGTGTGTGTCCTTCGCCCAGGGTCGCGGATGGCGGCTTGGTGTGGTACGGCACCGGCATATTCAGACCGTGCCAATCGATGGTCTGCTCATGCGCGTCCGCATAGCGGACATCGAGCGGAGCGCCGCATTCTCCGCAATGGAGAGTCAGCATGTCCGCCTCGTGCAGCCAGCCGCATTCCGTACACTCCAGCGATATATGGGACAATTCTCGCTCCTGTGGCCCAGATTCTACTCCTTCCTGTCTCAAGGGGAGAAGGGACTTTGAGATAGTCACTAACTCATACCTGTTGAGAGGGCGGGCATGTAGAATTGAGGTTGGAGGTAGTTATGCTTACCCAACAGGAGACCGGCGCCGCGGCCGGGTGTGTGAGCTCACGGACCATGTGCTCGTCGGCGTTGGTGTTCAGAGACGCAAACGGGCCGGAGTCGATGGTGAGCCGGCTGTCGGACTTCGTCCGGGCATTCGAGGCGACACCCAACATTGGTTGACCAAGAGTCCATGCGCGCGATCCGGTCAGCGGTCCGCCGTACCGCTGACCGGATCAACCACAGATACGGCGGCATCATCGACCGGATACGCCGCAGATTCGTGGTCGAGCTGTGCGTACGGACCGTCAGGGAACTGTCCGAAGACGACGTGACGCACATGGCCGCGGGCGTGGCCTACTACGCGCTGTTCTCGATCTTCCCTCTGCTACTTGGCATGATATCGGTGCTCGGGTTCTTCCTCGAATCGGGGGATGTACAGGAACGGATCGTGTCCTTCACGTCAGGGTTCCTGCCGGGATCCGAGCAGCTGATCGAAAACAACATCGATGCCGTACTCGGATTCCGCAGCGCCCTGGGCTTCTTCTCGCTGGTTGGTCTGCTATGGTCGGGAAGCGCGATGTTCGGAGCGCTCAACCGCGCGATCAACAGGGCATGGGACATCCATACCGACCGGCCCATATACATCGGCAAGCCCAGGCAGCTTCTGATGGCCGTCAGCGTCGGGATACTGTTTGCCCTATCCGTATCGAGCGCCGCGGTTGTGAGGACCGCGGGCGACCTGTCCAAGTTCGACGTGCCGGTGTTGAGGCTGTTGGTGGATACCGGTGGTCAGGTCCTGCTTCAGGCGTTCTCGTTATGCCTCGTGATCCTGATCTTCCTGGTGATGTACAAGTTCATGCCCAATACCAAGACCTATTGGAAGTACATCTGGCCGGGCGCGATCACGGGCGCGGTGCTGTTCGAAATCGCCAAGAACCTGTTCATCCTGTACCTGGAGCGCTGGTCGTCCTACCAGAGCGTGTACGGCTCGATCGCCCCGGTGATCGTGCTGCTGCTCTGGGCGTACGTGAGCAGCCTGATCATTCTGCTGGGGGCGGAGATCTGCTCCGAGTACGAGCGTATGAAGCACAACGTCGAGCGCGGCGTCCTCAGACGCCGCCCAAACGAGGTTCCCGGCGATCCGCACTGAGTGGGGCAGTGAATAGTGGATATTGGCAAGGTGTCAGGTGTTGGCGGTTCCCGTTCCAACCCAGCCCCTACTCAACGATCCCGATCGGCCATCCAAACACGCCAAGCTGTGCTACGCTCAGGTCAGACATCAAAAGTATTAGGGGTGAAACGAGATGACCCAGCTACAAGATAGTGAGATCAGACATGTCGTTCGCGAGCGGTACGGTACGCTGGCGAGACAGGCAGCGGCTGATCCCGGCTGCTGCGACACTTCCTGCTGCGACGAGGGGTCGGGCGTTGACTCGATCGTAACGCTGTACGCCTCGGCTGAGACTGAAGGGCTGCCCACCGAGGCCCTCGCCGCGTCCGCCGGGTGCGGCAATCCACACGCCATCGGAACGCTTCAGCCCGGAGAGACGGTGGTTGACTTCGGGAGCGGAGGAGGCATCGACTGCTTCATCGCAGCCAGGGCCGTGGGTGAGACCGGGCGTGTCATCGGAATCGATATGACCGAGGACATGATCGACCTGGCGAGGGCGAACGCCGAAAGGCTCGATGTACGCCATGTCGAATTCCACCTCGCTCAGATGGAGAGTACACCACTCGCGGACTCCACCGCTGACGCGATCATCTCCAACTGTGTGATCAACCTCGCACCAGATAAGGACGCCGTGTTTGCCGAGGCGTTCAGAATACTCAAACCCGGTGGTAGATTGATGGTTTCGGACCTGGTAATGGTCGCACAGATACCGGAGGATGAGGCGCGGGACTCCGACAACTGGGTCGCCTGTCTCGCCGGCACCGAGATGGAGGACGTCTATCTCGGCCGGATTATGTCCGCCGGATTTGTTGGCGTCAAGGTCGTCTCCGGCGCGCCCTGGAAGGAAGACGGCTGGCAGGCCAACATCCACTCTATGAACATCAGGGCGCTCAAGCCAGCCGGATGAGCCTCAGGGGGTGGACCTGTACTCGACCGAGGGTTGGTTGAGCGCGTTTGACATCATGCGCTCTTCTCCGTTCAGCGGAGAAGAGCGTCGTGTTGTTGGGAGACGAGCGTCCTGCCGCTGAACACGTTCGGCGATTGCGTTCAGCGGAGCCGCCGAATCGTGAGAATCCGGCGGTGTATAACCGTCTCTAGGCGGGGATATGCACGTCATCGTGCGACAGCCGACCCGGCTCGGGTCGAAGAGTGTCGATTCCCCGGCGGATCTGGCCGAGCACTTCGGAGAGCTGCTCTTCGAGGCTGAACAGGACTTCGCTGGAGTACTGGTCCGCGCCCTCCCGTCGGGAGGCTGCGACCTCTTCCGACTCCGCCACGATCCGGTAGGCTCGGCGCTGCGCGTCCTGGATAATCTCCTCAGCCTCGCCGGCCGCCTGTTCGTGCATCTCGTGAGACCTGGATTGTGCCGCCTTGATGATCTCCGACTCATCGACCTTGTACAGGTGTTCCTCCTGCGCGGCCTTGATCTGAACGGCGACTTCCTCCTCGACCGTGGCCTTGATCCGCTGGGCCTCGAGGTACGCCTGATTCAGGATGCTGTCCTTCTGACTCAGGATCTCCTTCGCTTCTTGGACGTCGGCCGGCATCACCGTACGAAGGCTGCTGATTACGCTGGAGAACTGGTCCCCGTCCACCATAACCTTGCGACCAAAGCCCGGTACGCGACTGCTGGTCGAATATAGCTGCTGCAACTCTTGGAGCGCTTGTTCAAAGTCCACCCTGGTTCCTCCTTGATAGACCTGATTTGCTGTAGATATTTCCCGTCGTCTGTTCAGAAATCGATGCCGCCGGATCGCGGCTACTGGCTCAGTTTGTCCATAAGGGCTTTGCATATGTGAGGCGGCGCCAGCTCGGATACGTCCGCTCCCAGCGCGGCCACCTCTTTGATTCTGCTCGAGTAGATGAACTGGTACTCCAGAGAGCTCATGATGCAGACTACGTCGATGTCCGGGGCCACGTGACGCCACATGAGGGCCATCTCAAACTCCAGCTCGAAGTCGATCCCGGCCCTCAGCCCACGCACGATGAAATGGGCACCGTTGTCACGGGCCACCGTTGGGGCCAGCCCGGTGAATGGGATGACCTTGATATTCGGCACGTCCTTCACCGCTTCTTTGAACATATCGACACGCTCTTCAGTGGAGAATATCAACGACTTGGTGGGCGGTGATTTGTACACGGCAATGATGAGCTCGTCGAACACCGTTGACGCGCGTTTCGCTATGTCAATGTGCCCATGATGGGCCGGGTCGAAACTCCCCGGATATATTGCCTTAGCCATCTGCGGCTCCAGCCGACAGGACGGTTAGCGCCGTGTCTCCGTATTCCTTGGTCGTCTCCAGTGAGAACCTTCCGGTCGCAAACTCGGTATCATCGCCTGAGCGATGTTCCAGGACCACCAGACCGCCGGGGCTCAGCAGCCGCGACGACCGCAGTCGCTGCAAGAGGCCGGTCAGTTCACCGGACTCGTAGGGCGGGTCCGCCATCACGAGATCGTACTTTCCCGGCAGCCTGTCCAATACTTGTATCACCCGCCCTCTGTATATTCCAGACCGTTCTTCAAGCCCCCAGGACCGCAATCGCCGCCTGAGCGCCGAACACAGCCTGCTACTGGACTCAACGAAGTCAACCCAACCTGCTCCCCTGCTCAGAGCATCTATTCCGAGCGAGCCAGTTCCGGCGTACAGGTCCGCCAAGCGCTTGCCGGCGATTTCGTTCGACCCGATTATCGAAAACAGCGCCGCTCGCACACGCTCTGACGTTGGTCTCAAACCTGAGATGTTCGGAACTCTCAAGACGCGGCCCCGATGTGTGCCTCCGGTGATGCGTGTCGTCACGTCAACTGTTGGCCTTGGCCAGGAATCGGACTCACCGCCGGCGGGAGCCTCGTCGCAGAGCGCTCAGTCCATGTCCAGTGTCTGGATTCTACTATCTTCGTATTAAGTGATGCTAGCACGGCACTGGACGTTGGGAAAGGGATTTGATACGCGTTTTTCGGGAAATGTACGATACTTTGACTGGAAGTATCCGCGCATCAGAGGACTCGCCCGGCGTCCAACACCAGGACCTTGTCCTGGACATCCAGCGCCAACGTGTCCCGAGCCCGTATCATTCCCCGGAGGGCCTGTTCCCGGCTTCCCCAACCGACTTCGGTCATTATCTCCACCAGCTCCTTGCCGAGTCTGGTCACTTCGGGAGCGCGGTCCGAGTACGCAATCTCCAGCGGCTGCCACAGCTCCAGCGACAGCTCCAACTGCATAAGACAGTAACGGATAGCCCATGTGAAGTGCCAAGGAGACCCGTATTCCGGGACCGGCGCCGACTCGATCCCACGCAGCGCGCCGCTTGCCATGTTTCGCTGTATGAAGTGGTGGCTGAATCCGAACGGCTGAAGCAGCGACTCCAGCGGAGGGTGAAGCACCATCTCCTCGAGATCTGCGCCGATCCGAGCCTCCGCGGAGTCTTCAGGATATCCGGCGCCCCGGACGGTTCTGGGGTATCCCCGCGCCGCGAGCACCCTGTGGGTCAGCTCATGCGCGACGTGATAGGCCAAGTCGCTGTCCGGCAGCGACACCCACCTTGGCGGGTACGGGGCGGTAACATCGACGCCCTGGTCGCCGAATACCGAGCTGTGGCCCTGCGCGATCTCCTCAGAGTCTATCGGGATCTCAGGAGACACTGTCCTCCAGAACTCGGGAAACGGATCGATCAGCTTGCGACCCAGGACATGCATATTCAGTTGGCGGCCGCCCTCTGATCGGCGGTGGGAACGGCCGGTTGTAGCTCCGGCTTCTTCACTGCCAGCATCAGGATGGCTCCCAGGTACGCCAGGACCGCGAACGTGGCGAATGGGATGAAGTACGAATCCCGCGTATCGTACAGTAAACCTGCGTACAGCGGCGCGAATATCATCGCGACGTTGTTGGGCATCTGCGACAGGCCCATGATGGTCGCGAACGCCCTGCGGCCGAAGTACTCGCCCCGGATGGCCGTGAGCAGCGGAATCCGACCCCCGAATCCGATCCCGTACAGCACGGCGAACAGGAACGCCATCACGTCCGATTCGGCCAGCGCGATCACCAGTATCCCGGTCGCCTGGAACATCAGGAACACGAACGTCACGAACTGCTTTGAGAATCTGTCGGCAATGAATCCGGCCAAGAACTGCGCCGGCAGCGCGACCAGCGTATACACGAACGGGATGACCGCTGCCCCGCTCAGCGAGAAGCCCATGTCGGTCAGCTTGGGCGCAAGATGTATCGACAGCGTGACGATCGAAATGCTCGACGACAGGTGGACGACCGTCAGCGCCCAGAACGCGCGCGTCCTGAGCGCCTGGCGGGCGGTGAACTCGGGCTCGTCGCCGCCCTCATCGGCCTGTCTGTTCCGTGCCGACTCTCTGGCCTGCTGCTTGCGCCTGCCGTCCGGTAGCAGTCCGATGTCCTCCGGCCGGTTCCTGATCGCGGTCGACACCGGACCGATGATCGCCAGAAGGAACACGCCGATCCCAAGCGTTGTCCAGCGAAAACCGTGGTTATCGACACCGTATGCCAGGATCCACACCATGAATCCGCCAAGATGTACGCCTGACATCGCGGTCGCGATAGCCAGCGACCGCTTGCGGACGAACCAGTTGTTGACCACGCTGATCATGGCGAGCCAGCCGCCAAGGCCGGAACCCAGCGTGACGACCATGAACGCGAGGTAGAACTGCCACAGCGAGTTGACACGTGAGAACATCAGGAACCCGACGCCCATGATCACGTATCCGATGACGATCATGCGCCGGTTGCCGATCCGGTCGATCAGCCAGCCCTCGATGGGGCCGAGCACCGCACTCTCGCCCCGGGCGAGTGAGAACGCCAGCGACAGCGAGGTCCGGCTCCACTGGAACTGGCGCTCCAGCGCGACGAGGAACGTCCCCAGTCCCTGGAACACGGCCACGGACATCAGCGCCAGCATGAAGACGCAGATGCCGACCAGCTTCCAGCCGTAGAAGACCCCCCTGAACATTGCGACAGGGTTGAAGTTCGATTCGTGATCGAAGTTTCGCACGTAGTCGATTCTAGCAAAGCATCACCCGCCCGCTAAAGGGCGTACCATAGGGTCGAAGGGCCGCGTACAACACTGCGAAACCGCCCTGGGAGATTGTCGTGGACATAGATATCCGAAGGATCCTGGAAGAAGAGATCGACGAGTACTTCACCGTGCCCAACTTCGGCTGGGGTCGTCCCGATCCCAGCGAGGAGGACCTCCAGTGGCTCCGCCGCCCGCTCGAGATAGACCGCACACTCGCGGCGTTCGAGAATGGCCGGATCGTCGCAACCGTAGGCACGAATTCCCTGAGAATGCGAGTGCCCGGAAATGTCTTGGGCGTCGGCGGCATCTACCCCGGCATCGTCACGAAGCAGACCCACAGAAGACGGGGACTGATGTCGCGGATGCTGGCTGACCCTCGGATGCTCAGGCGGTCTCCTTCCGACGCGACATGGTTAAAGCTTGTGGACGTTCGGAAGGCGCTGGACGAACGGGTGTACTTCGCAGAGGGCGAGGTCAGGTTCGAGGTGGTCGATACGATATGTCCGTGGAACCAGGGCGCATGGAGGGTGTCAGGCGGTCCGGACGGCACCCACTGTACAGTGGACTCCGGTCCACCGGAAATCGTCCTTTCCGCCGCTGACCTGGCGGCGATCTACCTCGGCTCCACCAGCTTCAAGGTGCTTGCCCAAGCGGGTAGGGTCGAAGAGCGAACTCCCGGCGCGCTGCACAGGGCCGACCTCATGTTTCTGTCCGGAGTCAAGCCCTGGGGGCCGTTCCACTGAGGGCTGGGGTCGGCGCTGCACCGGCGCTGTCGTGCCGAGCGTTGTGCGGGAAGCTTCTCTCGGCCTGTATCGTGGATGGCGCAGCCCCCACATTACTCGTGGTCGGGTTGCCGCGAAGGGACCGCTTAGCCGATGCCCTTGGATGACAGGTAGTCGTGCAGGGCCTGGACGGTCTCGCTGTTCTCTTCGAGCGTGAAGCCGTCAACTTTGTACTCCTGCTGTGCGCTCATACCGTCAACTGCGCCGAGATCGACGGTCTGCTTCAGCAGCACCTGTTCCTCCTCCACAGACGGGAGTAGGTTTCGGCCTGACAGCTCGGATAGCGCTGCGGCGAGGCCGTAGCCGCCCCAGTTAGAAACGCTCGCCAGCATCAACTTCGACGTCTGGGTGATGCACGGGATCTTGACCAGCGACTCCACCTGCGTGACCTCGTTGGCGAGATTGCCCATGCCGATCTCGTTCCCGCCGTCGCCGATTCCCACCGACGGAATGCCGGCGTCGAATATGTGGTCGATGCGGGCGTTGTAGTCGGAGATGTCGCGGCCGCGCATATTGCGGTACTTGCCCTCGTCAGTCAGCCCGCAGCGCTCGATCGCGACCAGCACCGACGGGCCGACGTCCTTGAGCATCTGGGCCGCGAACTCTTTGCTGGCGTTGTCGTCCGTGATCGGGAACTCGATCACGGATGAGTAATCGCCGCCGGCCGCATCCATGATCTCCGCAGCGTACTTGTCGGTAACGTGTACCACGGTGTATCCGAGCTGACTCAGCGCACTGCCGATGACGATCGCCCCGGCAGGGCCGTCTGTCTCGGCCTTGCCGGCGTCCAGGATGTAGAAGCCGGTTACTATGATGGCGGTCCCCGGATTGTCGAGAACCAGCTGTCCCGCCTCTGTCGCGTAGTCTGCCGGAAGGTGGGGGCGCAGATGCGATATTCCCCGCCGGTCCCTGTCCAGGATAATGTCTTCTATGGTCACTTGAGGCTCCTTCCCGGTCGGTTCCGGGCGCTCAGAGGACTGCTAGGTCCTCATCCGTCTTGTCTGTGACGAACATATGGCCCGGCGCGTGAGTTATCATCAGCGGCGGCCTGGAGGACATTGCGGCCGCCTGCGGAGTGACTCCGCACGCCCAGAATACGGGGACATCGCCGTCATCGAAGTCCGTCGGGTCCCCGAAGTCCGGTCTCGAAACGTCGCTGATTCCGATCACATCGGGGTCGCCGACGTGGACCGGCGCCCCGTGGGTCGCCGGGAAGCGTGACGTTACCTGGACCGCTCTGACGATCTGCTCCTGCTTGATGGCTCGCATAGATACGACCATGGGGCCGGAGAACGCACCCGCGGAGGCCGTCGGGATGTTGGTAATGAACATCGATACGGTCTTGTCTTGGTCGATGTGCTTGATCGGAATGCCCGCGCGTATCAGCGCGGTCTCGAACGAGAAGCTGCACCCCAGCAGAAACGACACCAGGTCATCTCGCCAGAACTCGGAGATGTCCTCCACCTCCGCGGTCATCTCCCCGTACTCATAGACTCGGTACATGGGAGTGTCGGTACGGAGGTCCGCGCCCGGCGCGAACTCAGCCGGCTCGGTATCTCCCGCCTCTACCACTTCCAGAAGCGGACACGGCTTGGGGTTGCGCTGGCAGAAAAGCAGGAAGTCGAAGGCAAGGTCCATGGGAATGATCGCCAGATTCGCCTGCACGTGCCCGGGGGCGAGCCCACTGGTCGGCTGGACGAGCTGGCCGTCCCTGATGAGCTTGCGGACTTCTGACGGCGTGGTCGGAAGGGTCAATGTCTGCATCGTGTGGCTCCAGATATGAAAGTTTATCGACTACGATGGGCCTAGAATAGTATGTGGGTCTCAGGCCGTCAAGGGTCGCCTGTCCCGCGGAGACTGTAGCAGTTTAGTTGGTGGTCAGTTTGAGGGGACGGCGTTGCACCCCTCTCGTCACTCCCGCGAAAGCGGGAGTCCATAAGACGGGGCGTGAGTATGGATCCGACCCAACCACCAGACCGACTAAACTGATACAGGCTCTTGCTTGAGTAATCTTTCCGCAAACGGTGGGGAGACTCATGTACCGAGGATAGTCTCAGGCTGCACCACCAACTGGCTTGCCTTGCATGGCGGAGGCGGCTCAGCCCTCCCTGGCTTGCTCCTGAAGCTCATAGAGTTTGTTGATGGCTTCGATCGGGGTCATCGACGCTACGTCTATCTCCAACAGGTGATCCAGCGCCTGTGAGGAGACGGGCATCAGCGCAAGCTGCATGGGACCGGCGCCGTGCCGTGCCGCGCGACCATTCCCGGCTGGGTCCGCGTCGTGCGACTCAAGATCGCTCAGCACGTCCCACGCCCTGTTGACCACAGCGTTGGGCATCCCGGCGATCTGGGCTACGTGGATGCCGTAGCTGCGGTCCGCGCCTCCGGGAACGATGCGCCGCAGGAATACGATGCTTCCCTTGTCCTCCGAGACCGCGACGTTGAAGTTCCTGACCCGGGGAAGGTGGTCCGCGAGTTGCGTGAGCTCGTGGTAGTGGGTCGCGAACAGCGTCTTGCACCCCAGCCTGGGATGGTTGTGGATGTACTCGGCCACGGCGCGCGCGATCGCTAGTCCGTCGAATGTGCTGGTGCCTCGGCCAATCTCGTCCAAGATGATGAGTGACCTTTCAGTGGCATGATTCAGAATCGACGCCGTCTCCACCATCTCCACCATGAAGGTCGACTGGCCCAGCGCCAAGTCGTCTTGCAGTCCCACCCGGCTGAATATCCTGTCCACCAGGCCGATCGAGGCCGCGTCTGCCGGGACGAAGCTACCGATCTGAGCCATCAGCACCAGAATCGCCACCTGGCGGATGTAGGTTGACTTGCCAGCCATGTTCGGGCCGGTGATGATCGCAAGCTGGCTCGAATTGCAGGATAGCTCGGTATCGTTGGGAACGAATCCCCCGGACTCCAGCATCCGCTCGACGACCGGGTGCCGGCCCTGACGGATGTGAATCGTGTCCGATTCGTTCAGCTCAGGTCGGACGTATCCGTTGCGCGAGGCCACCTCCGCGAGCGCGCAGAAGACATCGACCAGCGCGATCGACTCGGCCGTTGCGGCAATCTCCGCGGAATGTTCCGACACCTGAGCGCACACCTGCCGAAACAGATCGGACTCAAGGTCGGCCATCCGGTCCTGGGCGGTCAGGACGCGTGATTCATACTCCTTCATCTCAGGTGTGATGAACCGCTCACCGCCCACCAGGGTCTGGCGTCGAACGTAGTCGTCGGGGACCAACCTGAGGTTGGCGTTGCTGACCTCGATGTAGTACCCGAACACCTTGTTGAAACCGACTTTCAGCGACTTTATCCCGGTGCGCTCGCGCTCGCGGGACTCCAGACGGGCGATGTACTGCTGAGCGTTGAGCGCGGCCTCCCTGACGGAGTCCATATCGGGTGAGAACCCCGGCCGGATCACCCTGCCGTCTCCGACCGATACAGGAGGGTCGTCGGTGATCGCGGAGCGGATCAGCGAAACGACGTCCGACGTGTCGCGGATACCGTCGCTCACCCATCCCACCATTTCGGCGTCCTCGTCCTCAGCGAGAACCTCCTTGATGTACGGCGAGGACTCCAGGCTTGTGCCCAGCGACACGAGATCTCGAGGGACCGCACTGAATCCCCTCACCCGGTTCAGCAGACGCTGGATGTCTGAGACCGGCTCCAGCAGAGCCAGAAGCCGTTCCCTTCGGAGTGCGCTGCGGTGGAACCATGCAACCGCGTCCTGTCTCCGCTCCAGCTCATCCAGGTCCAACAGCGGCTGTCCGACCCAGGCCCGCAGCCGCCGCCCTCCCATCGAGGTCTTCGTGCGGTCGAGCACCGACAGCAGTGATGCCGAAGTATCTCCCCATCGACCGCCCTCGAACAGCTCCAGGTTCCTGCGTGTCTGCGGATCGAGCACCATGTGCCGGGTCGTCGAGTAGGTGCGGAGCGTGGTTAGCTGGGCCGTGGATGACCGCTGTGTGGCTCCCAGGTAGTCGAGGACCGCCCCGGCCGCCCTCGTCGCCAACGGCAGCCGGTCACATCCGAAGGCTTCGAGGCTGGCCACCCTGAAGTGCCGTTGAAGCGACTCGGTCGCCCAATCGAGGTCGAATCCTTCCCGTCCGACCGGAGTGACGGTCGTCGGGTCATCTACGACGATTGGCTGCTCATTCTCCAGAGTCAGCAGCTCGGCGGGTTGGAGTCGCACCAGCTCGACTGGCAGAGCGGACGCCGGAAGCTGGGTCGTGGCAAATTCGCTGGTGGTGATGTCCGCGTACGCCAACCCGGCCTGGTCGCCCTCTACCAACGCCGCCGCGAGGTAGTTGTTGGCTTTGCCCTCAAGCAGCGTCTCCTCAACGACCGTTCCCGGAGTTACGACCCTGACAACCTCACGATCCACAAGGCCGCGGGACCTGGCCGGGTCGGAGGTCTGTTCGCAGATCGCGACCTTGAAGCCCTTCCGTATCAGCCGCGCCAGGTACGACTCCAGCGCGTGGTAGGGGATACCCGCGAGCGGCACCTTGGCGTCGGCGCCGAACTCCCTCGCTGTGAGCGCGATCTCCAACTCCCGGGCCACGATTCGCGCATCGTCGTCGAATGTCTCGTAGAAGTCCCCCATGCGAAACAGGAGGATGGCGTCCTGGTGTTCCCCCTTGATGCGGAGGTACTGGCGGCGGGCGGGGGTCGTCATAGGTTGGTGCGCTCCGGCCCTAATTCTACCCAGCAAAGGCCGCAGTTGGTAGCAGAATCACGTTCATGGATGCTGATTCAATCTGGTGGGTGGAACCGTAGAGCGTCAGCGAGACGCCGGCACCGGGCGGGGGATACCGATTACGACGGATTCAAAGAGATGTCTCCCGACGAGACGCCGGCGTTGCCAAGGCCAACGCATCCCTGCGCGACGTGTGCTGCCAGAGACCGCCGAGGCCCGCGCCCGAGACGCCGCGGCCGAAGTCGAAAGGTTGCAGAAACATATCCGCAGCTTCAGATACAGACAATTAGAACGTATATTCAATCATCCTGTCCACCGCGCGTATCTCTGTCAGTTCTTGGTGATGCGGTTTACACCGTGAGCAAGGATGATGCCGGGCGGTTAATGCTTCCGTGGCCAGATGGTTTGGAAACACTACTTACCAGAGAGGATGTGGATGGCCGATCGCAAGGCGTCAGGGGCCGTCGCGCAGCAATCCGGGTAGCGCCTCGATAAACCCCAGAGCATCCGTGTAGGACACGTAAATCTCACGAGATGTCTTTTCCAATGAGAACGATCCGAAGTCCTCATGGACCAAGCGGTTCCTGTCGTTGCCCAGTTCCAAGAACGCCCTTATGCCGTCCTGCAACTTTGGGTCCCGTCGCACTCTTTCGGTCATCGACGATCTGAACGACTGACCGAACAGGCCCCAGAAACCATTGACGTTTGCGCTCCCCCAGTTGAACAGCGTGTGGTAGCGCCTGTTGAGAGCCTGCCGTCTTACGAATTCCACCAACTGCTCGTTGCGACCCGCAGATTCACTGACGAACTCTACGAGTATCTCCGTGACGCGCCGTTCAAAATAACTTGCGGCCGCGAGCAACAGACCCTTGCGGAGACTCTCTTCGACTGCCAAGTGAAACGACGGCTGTTCGGTTCTCAAGTACTCCATGACTGCATCGAAGTCTTCGTACAGCCGGTCGACGTGTGTACCGTCGGTTGCCACCTGTGTCACTAGACGACTCGGACTATTTCGGAGGCTATCTGTAAACGTTTCCGGACATTTGTGGTCTGAGTGGTCCCGACGCGGGCGGCCTGAACAAACTCAGCGTTACTCCGCAATCCGGTTATACTCTCGGCACACAGCAGGCCCTCTACTAAAGCACGATCTTGGAACGGATGCGTGCAAGCGGCGACGAACACTGCCTCGAACAACGCAATGTTGAATCGAGCGCTGTCTTGCGCCAAGAAAGCATCTTTAGGCAACTCGTTGGCGCTTCTCAGGAACGAAGCGAAGAGTTTCTTCAAATACGCGTTGCGCTTATCGTCATGAGCCTGGGCTTTCTTAGAAAACTGATTGAGGAATTTGACCATCGACGGAGCATAGTTTTGGCTGTCAATCAGCATCGCGAAGCCACGTAGTATGATCTCGAGGTCCTTCATATGCAGATCGGGGGCAGACTGACCTGTCAGTTTCCGCCAAGCGGTAGTTCGGTTGACTTCATTGAGCATGTCATAGAACTCTGAATGATACAGGCTCGTTCGAATCTCCTGCGGCCTGAGGTTGACGCCCCCTGAGTTCAGGCGTTGAAAGATCTCATAGACTGCTGAATCGTCTCCATCGCCGGAGCTCTGCTTGATTACGACGTTGCGGATCGGACGGAGGTCAAACTGAGTCTTGTAGTCGCCGAGCGTAGAGTAATCCAACCCCTTGAGCCTATTCTTACGATTCGGGAGGCTCTCCGGCAACGAGAGTCGGAAGTTGGTGAAGTACTTGTCATCTTGAAGCACGTCGTCCGGAATGACGCCCTCACGATTGAAGACATCCCGAAGCACTATCCGCTGTTCCCGTCTTGGAAACCGCTGTTTCGTGAAGTAGAAGATGGACATGAGCCGTTGTTGTCCATCTATGACTATGAACTTGTTGCGGCCCTTTTCGAAGAGGAATATCTGAGGTACCGGGAGACCGAGGATCAAAGATTCTATCAATCGGGACGCTCTACCGATGTCCCATACGTAGTTCCGTTGAAATCCAGGTATCTCCAGATACCCGGCTTCAATGAAGCTAACTATCGTCATGAGGTTGAAGTCGTTCGGGGTCGAGGTGAGGTCATACTCACGAATCTGGTAATCGTCGACCTCTTCATCCCCGGAGTAATCAGCAAACCAATCTTCGGACTGGCTGATGGCCTGATCGTCAATTTGTGATGTCATTGTTACCTCTCACCCAGCGGAATCTTGGCTCAGTTTTGGCACCCCTATCGCTACTCACTCCCGTTCCCCATCTCCTGCCATTTAGTCGTCGTCTTTCCAGAAGCGCTCTTCCTTGACGTCGAAATGCTTCGGGATCATGCGGTCCTTGACGTCCTCGATCATGCCCGGGTGACCGCAGGCGTAGATTGACGTGTCCGCGGGGCTGAGGCCCCACTTATCGACGTACTTCTCCACAATGGTGTTCACTCGTCCCGTCTCGCCTGTCCAGCCGGCGTTTGGCTCCTCTCCTGGGCGGCTGATCGTAGGCACGAAGCGAATCGTGTCGGAATGCGCCGCGGCGAGCGCGGTCAGCTCGTCGTCGTAGCCGAACTCGTCGACGTAGCTGGCGCCCATGAGGACGTAGAAGCGGTGTCCGGATTCACCGTCTCGCAAGTATTGTCTGATGATGCTCAGGTAGGGCACAACGCCCGTGACGGTGGCTACGAACAACTGGTTGGGGAACGTCGGATCGAAGACGAATATGCCCTTGGCCCGGGGCCTGATGGATACGGTCTGTCCCTCGCGCATGTCGTGCAGCAGCGGTGTGAGGTTGCCGTCCGGCGGCGGGACCAGCTCGACGAACAGCTCGATCTCCTCTTCGTAGGGGGCGGACACGATCGAGTATGCTCGCTCGATTCCTTCCACGCCTATGGTGCAGTACTGTCCCGGCTTGAAGCTGAAGCCCTCGGGCTTGTCGAGCCATATCTTCCACAGATCGCGGTTGATGTCGACTCGCCTGGTTATGGCGGTTGTCGCAAGTTTTGGGCGCCGGATTCTCCTTCGAGTTGTTGTCGTCAACGTGTAAAAACTCCTTAGTTCAGTCTGCTGCCACTTCAGCGGCCGGCTTGACCAGCCGGACCGGGATCAGCGGCAGGGTTGGTACGGACAGCATTGGATCGGGATCGCTGCTCTGAGCGAGGCCGGTTATCAGGTCGCCAAACAGGGTTGTAATCGATATCAAGCCGCGCTGAGGTCCGGACAGGTCGGCGATACCGGCAGTCCGGCCGCGCGCTGAATGCGCCTCCACCCAGTCGCCTTCCAGAACTCCAAGCTCGGCCGCGTCTTCCGCGTGTATCTGGATGCGTTCATCCCGCTGAATCGCGTTCATGCCGTTGATCTGTACGATCTCTAGCTCTTCGTCGGGCTGATGGAGGACCCTGCCGTGGGCCAGCAGCATGGGGAATTCCTCATCCTGCTGGTCGGGTACTTCTCGAAGTGAGATTGGGGACAGCTTTAGGCTGATCGTTTCCAGCGTGTCCCGGTAGAGGACGGGCGTGTCGGCCATGTCCGCGGCGAGACAGGGCCATTGCAGTCCGCCAGCCTCGAGTCTGCCGTAGGTGATGCCACCGTACTCGTCTATCAGATTGTTCATTTCGTCGAAGATCCGCTCTTCGGAGAGGTAATCGAATCCCTCGGCCCCCATACGCTGGGCGATCTGGGATAGGATGCGCCAATCCGCATCCTCGTCTCCCTTGGGTCCGAGCGCGGGCCGCAGCAACTGGACGCGGCGCTCCAGATTCGTGTATGTGCCCCGTCGCTCGGCGAATGTCAACACCGGCAACACGACATCCGCGAGATCGGTGATCGCGCCGCCAAACGTGGCATGGGCAATGACAAACTCCGCCTTTTCAACTGTGGCCCTGAAGTCGCCCAGGTCTCCGCCGGCATAGGTGGGACTATCGCCCATCAGGTGGAGCGCCCTGACGAGGCCGGAGTCCACGGCCTGCGCCATATCGAGCGCTCCGATACCGGGCGAATCGGGCAGATCGCTGTTGTTCCACGCTCCGGACATGCGCCGGCGATGTCTTTCGTTGTCGATCGCCGCGTGGCCGGGCAGGAAATCTGGGGCGCAGCCCGCGTCGCGCGCGCCCTGGTAGTTGGCCCCGGTCGGCAGAGGATATACCCCCGCGGACCTGCGCCCGATGTTGCCAGTCACCAGAGCGAGGTTGACCAGCGACCTCGCGCACTCCTCCCGGAACTCCGCGGGGAGCGTCTCCAGGCCGTAGAGGATTGCTCCGGGCTGTTGACCGGCGAAGGTTCGAGCGGCCGCTTGTATGTCCTCTTGTGAGACCCCTGTGATCCGTTCGACCTTGCTCAGGTCGAAGTCATTCATTAGGGAGTTTCGGAACTGCTGTACGTTGTCCGCGTAGTTGGCAAGGAATTCGTGATCGTCCAGAGACTCGTCCCAAATGGCGCGGATCATTCCGCCGACGAGCGCGGATTCGCTACCGGGTTTCGGCCTGAGCCAGACCTCGGCATGACTGGCCAGCTCGGTTTCCCGCTGATCGATAACCACCAGCTTGGCGGTTCCCTGGGTGACCGCCTTCTTGATCGGGACCGCGACCACGTTCTGTTCCTCGGTCATGTTGGATGAGACCACCAGGATAGTCTTTGACTCTTCGAGGTCCCATATCGGATTCGTTGCCGCCGGGTAGCCCAGCTGCTCCTTAAGGGGCGTGAACATCTCCGGGCGCGTGTTGGAAGCCGAGTCCACGTTATTCGTGCGCATCACGACGCGCGCGAACTTCTGCGCGACGTAGGCGTCTTCGTTTGTGGCCCTCGCCGACGCGACGATGGCGTAGCGCCCGTCTCTGTAGTCGGCCAGCCTGGCTGCGGCCAGGTCGAGCGCTTCCGGCCAGGTCGCTTCCCGCAGCTCACCGTTACGGCGAATCATTGGGGTCTTGATCCGGTCCCGCCGGTTGACGAACTCCATCCCGAACTTGCCCTTGAAACAGCCCTGGCCGCGGTTTGCGGCGGCGTGACGGTCCGGAATGGCGCGGATCAGCCGATTGCGCTTGTTGATTTCGAGGGTCATTTCGCAGCCGACCGGACAATGTGGGCAGATCGTGTTGACCGTCTCCACTGCCTTATCCCACTTGTAGTCACGCTCCACCAGCGCTCCGGTGGGACACACGTCTATGCAGGCGCCGCAGAATTCGCAGCCCGACTCCAGCAGGCTCGTTCCCTGGGACGTTCCGATCAGGCTCTTCCCTGAACGCATCTGAAGCGTTATAGCGGAGTCGCCCCGGACCTCGTCACACACCCGCACACAGCGCGCGCAGACGATGCACAGGTTCATGTCCATGTCCCAGTATGGGTCTTGGACTGACATCGGCAGGTGCCGGTTGTTGTAGGTGAGCGGAGTATCCATCTCCATTTCCAGATACCGCACGGTGTCCTTAAGCTCGCATCGCTCGTTCTTGGGACATGTGACGCAGCGATCGTTGACCGACACGTGCCGGAGGCATATGTCCGCCGGCCCGCACAGCTCAACACGGTGGCAGGTCAGGCATCCGTGCGGATGTTCGGACAGAAGCATGTCCATAATGCCGCGGCGAAGGCCCTGGAGCTCGCTGCTGTTGGTGGTCACCCGCATTCCGTCGGAGACGGGTGTGGTGCAGGATGCGGGAGAGCCGGGAAGGGCGCGGAAGCTCCCGTCCGGGCCCGGAGCCTCGGCAGTGACCACGCACATACGACATGCGCCAAATGGCTTCATCCCAGGGTAGTAGCAGAGGTATGGGATGTACAGCCCGGCGTCCATTGCCGCCTGGATGACCATCTGGCCCGGCTGAGCCGGGACCTGCTGCCCATCGATGGTGATGGTAAACTCGTCAGCCATTCTGCGCTCCCGGTACGAAGTCGTGCGCGTAAGGTCGGGTGTTCTTCGGTGCGATGTGTGGTCCGAGGCACGTGCCCGTCGGACACCGGCGTTCTTCGATATGCGCGATGAAGTCCGACTCGAAGTGGGTCAACGCCGACCTGATCGGCCCGAAGCCGAGCTGTCCGTGTCCGCACAGCGAGCTGGCCTCCATCGTCGTGCCGACCGATCGCATCAGGTCGAGATCGCCGGGGCGACTTTCGCACCGGGCGATCCGTTCCGTGATCTCGAGCAGGTGCTCCATGCCGAGACGACAAGGGAAGCACTTGCCGCATGATTCGAACTGGCAGAAGGCGACCAGCACGCGGGTCAAGTCAACCGCGCAGACGTCTTCGTCACCCACGATGATGCCGCCGGATCCTAGAATCGCCCCCGCGTCACGCATCTCGTCAAAGTCGATGTGGATGGACATGCTGTCCGACCCCAGGACACCGCCAAGCGGACCTCCGGTCTGGAGCAGCTTGAGCCGCTTGCCGTCCGGCACGCCGCCGCCGATGTCGTTTACCACCTCGCCGAGAGTCAGGCCCATAGGCACCTCGTACAGGCCGGGGTACTTGACGTTACCGTTCAGGCAGATTATCGCCGTTCCGGTGCTGCGATTGACGCCGATTGAGCTGAACCACTCGGCGCCCCGCGAGATGATCTCCGGCGCGTACGAATACGTCTTTACGTTGTTGATCGTCGAAGGGTAACCCCACACGCCGAAGGCGGCCGGGAAGGGCGGCCGGTAACGCGGCTGAGCGCGCTTGCCCTCGATGGCCTCCATCAGGGCAGTCTCCTCGCCCGCCACGTAGGACTCTCCGGTCAGCGCGACTTCGATGTCGAAGCTGAAGTCCGTGCCGAATATGTTCTGTCCGAGTATTCCCGCGTCGTACGCCTGCCGGATCGCTTCCTCCGTCCGGTCGATCGGACCGTCGTGCCCGTGGCGAATGAAGACGATGCCGTTCGTCGCGCGAGTCGCATACCCGCCGATCATCAGTCCTTCGAGAAGCGTATGCGGATCACTTTCCAGGATACCCTTGTCGTTGTAGGCTCCCGGATCGCCTTCCTCGCAGTTACAGAGCATGTACTTGGGAGGTCCGGGCGAGCGGACCATGAAGCTCCACTTGACCCCGGTTGGAAAAGCCGCGCCGCCACGCCCTCTCAGACCGGAGTCCGACACCTCTTTGATGACGTCGTCAGGCTCCATCTCGGTGAGGGCCTTGTGGATTCCCGCGTAGCCGTCGTTTGCGATGTACTGGTGTATATCACCGGGCGCGACGTGTCCGGCGTTCCTCAGCGCGATCCGGCGCTGCGCGCTGATGCCACGCGTCGCGTTCAGGTCGGGCGCGCCGTCGATCGGCTCATCGCCGATGTAGCCGAGGATCCTGGCCTCCGGCAGTGTCCCATTGACGATGTACGATTCGATGATGCTGGGGACGTCTTCGGGAGTCACGTTACCGAACAGCAAGCGTGTCTGGGTTCCCGGCCTGAGCACGTCCACGATGGGTTCCGCGTAGCAGATGCCGAGGCAACCGACCTCGTCGATGTGCGCGGTCAGGTCGCGCCGGTCCAGCTCAGACCTCAGCGCGCCGATCACCTCATACGCGCCCGCCGAGTGTCCGCACATTGCGGCGCCAACACGGATCCACGGATTCGGTCCGGTCGTGAGACGCTGCCAGCGCGTATCGGCGGTACTTTTTATCTCGTCATAAGTGGGCATTACCTATCGACGTCGTCTCTCGGGCTAGTATTGATTTGACCTGAATACCGTGGCCAGTGTCATACGGAAATCGTACTAGCCGCCGTGGATGCGCTGAATACGCTCGGATGCCGAGTCTGGGGTCAATCGCCCGATCAGATGATGATCGATGCTCATGACCGGGGCGACGGAGCACGCTCCGAGGCAGGTGTTGAACTTGAACGAGATGTTGTTGTCCGCCGTCTCTCCCTCGGTCTCCAGCCCAAGTTGGTCCATGACCCTCTGAAGGATGTGAGACGCGCCCATGAGGTGGCAGGTCGGGCCCCAGCAGACCTCTACGTTGTGTGCTCCCGGCGGACTGAACCGGAAGTTGGTGTAGAAGGAGGCCACTCCCCAGACCTCGTTGATCGTGGTCTCGTTGAATGTGGCCACCTCTTCAATGGCTTCATCGGGAATGTAGCCCAACTCATCCTGAGCGGCGAGAAGCGATGACAAAACCGTCACGGTTGGCCGCCGCTGGCTGTTTATTGCCTTCAGCAGCCGCTCTCTGTCCGCTTCACTGATGGGAGGCAAAGTATCCCTCGCCATTTGAAAAATCCATCACAATAATAACATAAGGCCTCTGGCGCAACAATGAAATCACAGTGCGCCAGCTTGTATCCTAATACGCCACGGGTTTGAGTTGAAGACGTTCCCGGAAGCCGGGTGCGGCTCGTTCAGGTTGCGGCATTCACGTCAGACACCAGGCTCAGGTGCAGGTCGTCGAGCTGCGACTGGTCGACGGTTCCGGGCGCTCCGAACAGCGGATCAATACCGTTTTGAGTCTTGGGGAACGCGATGACGTCGCGGATGTTGTCGCGGTTTGTCAGGACCATTAGGAGCCGGTCTATTCCCGGCGCGATCCCACCGTGCGGCGGAGCCCCGTACTGGAAGGCGCGGACCAGTTGGCCGAATCGCTCCTCCACCTGCGACTCCGTGTACCCCAGAACACCGAATATCCGCTCCTGGAGGCCGCGGTCGTGGACCCTGATACTGCCGCTGCCAAGCTCCTCGCCGTTTCCGACCAGGTCGTAGCAGTTGGCTAGCACCCTTCCCGGGTCGGTCTCGATGTATTGCTCATGGCCCGGCTTCGGGGAGGTGAACGGGTGATGGCTGGCGTCCCAGCGTCCCGCGTTCTCGTCGTACTCGAAAAGTGGGAAGTCAACTATGAATGCCAACTTCACCTCGTCCGGGTCGGCCAGCTCCAACCGGCTTCCGAGCTCGTGACGAAGAGGTCCCAAAGCGGCGTTCGTGGTCTTCTCCGGTCCAGCGACGATCAGGATCATGTCGCCGACCTGCGCCCCAGTCCGCCCCGCGATGTCCTTGATCTGGTCCAGGGTGAGGAACCTCGACGCCGCAGACCTGACCTGCTCCGCAGCCAGCCCGTCGATGGGTCCGGGTTCGCCCTGCAGCGCAATCGTGACCAGTCCGGCGGCCCCCCTGTCGCGCGCGAAATCGATCAGCTCGTCCGTCTGCCGACGCGAGTATGAAGCCAGGCCCGGCGCTGCGAATCCCTTGATGATCCCTCCGGACTGTACTGCCGACCGGAACACGCGGAAGTCCGTGGTCTCGGCAAAGTCGTTCAGGTTTGCCATCTCCATGCCGTACCGAAGGTCCGGTTTGTCGATACCGTACCGGTCCAGCGCATCCCGGTACGTGAGCCTCGGAAACGGCTTGGTCAGCTTCTTATCCGGCATGATAGCCTCGATCAGCTCCGTGTACAGCTCTTCGATCAGGGTCAGGATGTCCTCCTGCTCCGCGAAGCTCATTTCGAGATCTAGCTGGGTGAACTCCGCCTGCCTGTCGGCGCGCGGGTCCTCGTCTCTGAAGCAGCGCGCGATCTGGAAGTACCTTTCAACGCCGGCAACCATCAGCAGCTGTTTGAGCTGCTGCGGCGACTGTGGGAGCGCGTAGAAGCTGCCCGGATACAGGCGGCTGGGCACGAGGTAGTCGCGCGCGCCCTCCGGAGTGCTCTTGATCAGGATCGGGGTTTCGATCTCGAGGAATCCGCGATCGTCTAGGAAGTCACGCATGAACTTGACGACCTTGTGCCGGAGTATCAGCACGTCACGCATTCCGGGTCGCCTGAGGTCCAGGTAGCGGTACTGCATCCGGAGGAGCTCATCGACCTCGCTATCGTCGTTCACGTAGAAGGGAGGCGTCATCGACTCGTTGAGCACCACGGACTCGGAGGCGACCACTTCGATGTCTCCAGTCGGGATGTTGGAGTTGATGGTCCCCTCCGGCCGGATAGCGACTTCACCCTCCACCTGCACGACCCACTCGTTCCGGAACTGTTCGGCGGTCCGATGTGCGTCGGGGGCGATCTCCGGATTGAACACCACTTGTGTCAGCCCGTCACGGTCCCTGATGTCGATGAATATCAGCGAGCCGTGATCCCGGCGCCGGTGGACCCAGCCAGCCAGCTTGACGGTCTGGCCTGCGTCCTTTTGTCTGAGACTTCCGCAACTTGTGGACTTCAGCAATGGTCTCCTCTTAATCTGGCTGGCTGGACGTGTGAACGTGTGGACGACAGATGAGACAGGTTAGTTCAGAGGTGCGCGATGGTGAGATGCTCGGTACCAAGCGTCATTAAATGATAACCATGGCGGTGGGCCTGTGCAAATTCAACCCGAGACCCCGTGAACAGATCGGACCGCCGTGACCGGATATTCTTGCGGGAGGTCAGCGACTTGGCTCGTTTCGGCGCCAATCATCCGGAAACGAGTCAAGTCCGTAGCCGGCGTCGGTCAGGACCACGCTGGTCTCGGTTCTTTCGACGCCGGGCACGGCCCCGAGACGTGCCGTCAGGAACTCTCTCAGCCGCTCCGGGCTGTCCACGCCCACGAACACGATCAGATCATATCTTCCGGTAGTTATCGCGGCGAAGGTGACTTCCTCGAACTGGCCCACTTGCTCCAGGACCGCATCCACACAGCGGGGATCAGCGATGATTCCGACAACGGAGCGATGGCTTCGCGCCCGGCCCTTGGGGTCCACCATCACGCGCACGTCAATCATGTCGCCGTCGATCAGGTTCCTGAGCCGGCGTCGGATCGTGCCCTCGCTGACGCCGATCCGGCGTCCGATCTCGGAGTTCGATACCCGGCCGTCACCACGAAGGATATCGATTATGGCCCGGTCGAGGTTGTCCATGAGAGCACCGCCGCTTCAGAGTCGTGTTGTTGCCAGGTAGATGCCGGCGCCTGCTCCGAGCAGCTCGAACAGGTTCAGGTTCGGAACACCCGCCGTCAGTGTAACCTGGAAGCCAATCAACAAGAAGCTCAGCGCCACGCACGACCCGGCGATGATCTTGAGTCGGACGCCACGTTTCCGATTGGTGGCGAGGCTGATCGACTCTCCGATCACGATTCCGAGTCCTGCGATCATGAGCGCTGAAATGTATGGTATCGGTACGAACAAGATGACGAGCATGACCGGAACGGATCCCACGACCGCCACGCCCACGCCTGCCGCTATCCCTCGTAGGAGGAAGACCGGCGACACGTCGAACGTAGGGGCGGGCCGCGAGCGACCACAATCCGGACAGCGAACGCCAACCGGGGCGTGGATGAGGCATTGGAAGCAGATAGGGTCGCCGCATCGCCCGCAGGTGACGCTCGTTTCGACGTCAGGGTGTCGCTTGCAGTAAACGGTCTGTGACATTCTCAGAGTGGTTGGTGGTTAGCCGGGTCGGCGATCTGTCCATTCTACCCGCTTCAGGACATCACGGTCCCATATAAGACGATACATCAGCACCCTTGCGAGGCTGGACTGTGGCGGTGGAGGCTCCCAGTTGGCGGTCAGACGTTTGAGCAGCAGCAGCAGTCCGATGCATCCCGCTGCCCAGACCACTTCAATGGGTTGACGCAGGGCGAGTCCGGCGAAGGGCAGGGCAATAAGGCTAATGAACGTCCATAGTCCGGTGTCACGCGTTGCCAGCCTTCCCACTATTAAGATCACCAATCCAAGGATCAGTATCTCACGCCACATCATCAGGGCCAACGCGACGCCGACACCTGTCGCGACCCCGCGGCCGCCGGCGAACTTGAGGAATGGAGACCAGTTGTGTCCGGCGATCGCTACGAATCCCACAGCTCCCTGGAGCCATAGGTTCAGACCGAGTTCGCGTCCTATCAGTACCGGTATCACTCCCTTGACCACGCAGTCGAAAGTCCCAACGGCGACGCCTGTCCACGGATTCACGTGGGCCATGACGTTTGATCCGCCCACATTCCCCGATCCGTACTCTCTGATGTCGATGTTGCCCACCAATCGGGCGGCGAGGTACCCCGTCGGAATCGATCCGATAAGAAAGCTGCCGGCAATCAGCAGCAGGAATTCAACCATGTGCGTTTGAACAGTCTTCCTATGTAGGGCCTGCGGCGTTGCGTTCGGTCAATACTGACTTGGCGAAGATGGTCAATTTGGGGGACATACCGTCGCGCTGATAAGGCCCCGGACGCTTCTCGCGGGATTCGAGACTAAGATCGGCCGGACTCATGTCGAATTCGGTCATGGGCCGACTTCAGTCTTTCGACCGTTGATTTCGGAGGGCCAACCGTTCCTGGCTCGGGCTCACCCGGGTTCCCCGAGCAGTGGTAGTCGCTGCCGCCGCACGGGATTAGGTCGAGATCATCCGCAATCCGCTTGAGGTAGCTGACCTGTTCCGGCGTGTAGTCCCCGTAGAACACCTCGACTCCCGCCAATCCGTGCAGCTTGAGGCCCGCCACTGTCTCGTGGAGGCTCTGGACGTCTCCACGATCGGACTTTACCTTGCTGTAGGTTGGATGCGCCATGACGGGCGCCGCCCCGTTCCGCAGCAGCAAGCCCACCGCATCTTCGGGAGTGAGCTTAGCGCGCTCCACGTAGGCAGGTCCCTGTCTGCCGATCAGCGAGTCGAAGACCTCGCTCGGGTACCGGAAATAGCCCGCTTCGACCATCGCGCTGGCGACGTGCGGCCTTCCGATAGACGCGTCTCCCGCGATCTCCTGAACACGTGCCCAGGTAATGTCGTAACCGAGGTCGTTCAGTCGCTCGACCATGGTCCGACCCCTGTCGTACCGGCCCTCTCTGAAGAGTTTGAGAGTTGCCTGAAACCCCGAGTCTTCAGTGTCGATGAAGTATCCCAAGATGTGGATCTCTGATCCGGGAACATCGGTACTCAGCTCGATTGCCGGAATGATATCCAGATCAGCGTGCTTGTCCGCGGCGGCAAACGCTTCGATCAGGCCCTCCGTTGAATCGTGGTCGCTTATCGCGATGGTCTTGAGTCCGCGGCTCGCGCACAGATTGACCAGCTCGGTGGGGGTCAGAGTGCCGTCCGACGCGCGCGTGTGCAGGTGGAGATCGACTTCTATTGTCATTGTTAACCTTTGATAACGGTGGGATTATGGATAGCCAGGCTTGGCAAACAGACGCAGCGGCCGGTTTCCCGTGCCGCTGCGCTGAACTGTTGGGTTCAATCAGAAGGCCCTGATGAGACCTTCACTATGTTGATGACTGTTCTACCGGGCGTACTCGACACTCCGGCTCTCGCGTATCACCATGACCTTGATCTGGCCGGGGTAAACGAGTTTGTCCTCGACGCGCTTGACGATATCGCGGGCCATCTTGGCGGCCTTGACGTCGTCGATCGAGTCCGGCCGGACCATCACGCGGACTTCGCGCCCCGCCTGAATGGCGAAGCAACGCTCGACCCCGTCGAAGTCGCCGGCGACCTCCTCCAGAGCCTGGAGTCGCTTGATGTAATTCTCAACCGTGTCCTTGCGGGCGCCCGGTCTTGCGGCGCTGATCGCGTCGGCGGCCGCGACGATGAACGCCTCCGGTGAACTCATTACGTCGTCGTGGTGTTCGGCGACGCAGGAGCAGACCTTCGGCGATACGCTGTACTTGTTGGCCACTTCAGCGCCGATCTCGGCGTGCGGCCCTTCGACCTCGTGGGTCAGAGCCTTGCCGATGTCGTGAAGCAGGCCGCCAGCCTTGGCGATCTTGACGTTCGCTCCGATCTCAGCCGCCAGCATCCCGGCGATGTGGGACACCTCAAGCGAGTGTTGGAGCACGTTCTCCCCGTAGCTGTAGCGGAACTTGAGACGGCCCAGAAGCCTGATGATCTCGGGATTCAGTCCACGTACTCCGGCGTCGAAAATCGCCTGTTCACCAGCCGACCAGATGGAATCCTCGACCTCCTGTTCAGCCCGCTTAACCATGTCCTCGATCCGCGCCGGGTGGATCCGGCCGTCGGCTATGAGCTTGGTCACCGCCAATCTCGCCACTTCACGCCTGACCGGGTCGAAACACGACAGGGTCACGGCTTCTGGTGTGTCGTCGATGATTAGATCGACACCCGTATTCTTTTCAATTGCCCGTATATTCCGTCCTTCTCGGCCTATCAGACGACCTTTCATGTCGTCACTCGGAAGGGGAACGGTCGTAACGGTTATCTCTGAGACGACCTCGGCAGCCATTCGCTGGATAGTTGTAGCAAGGATCTTCGACGCCACCTCCCGGGAATCCTCGCGTGCTTGCTCTTCCATGTCTCTATAGCGTCTGGCGATCTCGTGCTGGATCTCCTCCTCTGCCTCCTGCATGAGGACGTCCTTTGCCTCGGACTGGCTGAACTCCGAGATCTCCTCCAGCTTTGCCAGAGCCTGCTGTTTGATGTCGTCGAGCTCTTCCTCGATCTGCTGGGCGCGGTTCTCCTTCTTGGAGATACTGCGTTCGCGACGGTCGAGGTTCTTGGAGCGCCTTTCGAGGTTTTCGTCTCTCTTGGCAATCCGGCGCTCGGACCTGTTGAGCTCGGAGCGCTGTCCTCGAAGTTCCGATTCCCATTCTGAGCGCAGTTTCAGAGACTCTTCCTTCGCCTCAATGACGATGGTCCGGCCCTGCTCCCGCGCGTCTTCGACCATGTGAGCGGCCTCTGCCCGAGCGCCGTCAATGCGTTTGCCGGAGACCAGCCTGCGACCGTAGAAGCCGGCTCCAGTCCCTACCGATAGGCCTATCAGGACGGCGAGCAACGCAATAAGGTATTCCATGCTACTCACCTTCCCAAGTACTTTCCCAACCCACGCTAAAAGGCGGTATGGGAATGGAATCATGGTACGTTTGGTGGTCGGATATGTCAAGGGAAAGCAAAGCGACATTCATGCTGCGACAGAATCCCGGAAGGCTGGCTTACTCAGGACCTGTGGCACTTAACTTGACACCTGAACGCGGCGGCAACCATACTAGCGACGCGCCTTGAGTGCCGCATACTACCGGGTGAACGACATAACCTCGGAGGGTGGATCTGAGAGCGGTCATTACATTTCTACTGGGTGTGCTGCTGCTGATCGTGCTGGCCGCGTGCGGCGACGGGCGGGAGACATCTCCCGAAGCGGAGCCTACCGCGGTCTCCTCTCCCGGCCCATCACCGACGCCGGCGCCCTCCGCCACTCCTGATCCGACCCCGACGCCCGAACCCACTCCGACGCCGCTGCCCACCAACACGCCTGTCCCTACTCCAACATTTGCGCCGGCGCCGGTCATCCTTCCGACGGTCGAGGTCCCGCTCGAGACGCCGACACCAACCGGAGCCGCCCCTCTCGATCTCGACAGGAAGCTGGACGCCATCGGCTTCAGGACTTCGCTGGCGCGCGACCTGTCGGCGCGCGGTCCGGTGGACCGGCGTATCGTGTCCCCTGACGAGATGCGGGCGATGATCAGGGAAGACTTCGAAGAAGACGCCGAAGACCTGGAGATCTCGGACCGGCTGTACACGAGGTTGGGCATCATCGAGCCGTCGGTCGATCTGAGCGATCTGCTGATCGGCGCGTTCTCAGACATCGTGCTCGGCCTGTTCAGGACCGACGAGAGCGTGCTGTACGTGGTCGGCGACGAGGACGCCTTCACTCTGCAGAACGAGCTTACGGTCGCGCACGAGTTCGTACACAACTTGCAGCAGATTCACTTCGACATCGGGGGCCTGAAGGACGGCGTCGAGGGGAATTCCGACCGCAGCCTCGCGTTGAGGGCGCTGATCGAAGGCGACGCGTCCGTGGCCGAGCTTCTCTACCGGCTCAACTTCTTCGACGAACAGCAGCAGCAGGCGGCCCAGGAGGAGGCGGCCAACGTCGATATGTCATCCTACCTCGCCGCTCCGGTATTCATCCGGCGTACGGTGGCGTTTCCATACGTCGATGGACCGCAGCTCGTGGTCGCGTTGTACTACCTGACCAATGGCTTCGATGAGGTGGATGCGGCCTACGGCTCGCCTCCGTCTTCGACCGAGCAGGTCATCCATCCTGACAAGTACGGCGTTGACGAACCCGCGGACGTTTCGGTCCCTGACCTGGCGGCCGCGCTCGCGAACGGCTGGAGCGAAGTCGATCGAGACGTGATGGGGGAGCTGTTCTTCCGGTCCATGCTGGAGGGCGCGATGAGCTTCGAGCAGGCGGGCGAAGCCGCCGGAGGCTGGGGCGGGGACGCTTACGTGCTGCTGGAGAGCCCGGACGGCGGCGACGTGGTCGCGTCGGTGAGCGTCTGGGACACCGAGGAGGACGCCGCGGAGTACACCGCCGCGGCGTCGGCGTACTTCGAGATGCTGACGGGCGGGGAGTGGAGCGAGGTCGAGGACGGCGACGGGATGGCGATGCGCCTGTCCGGGGAGCAGACCGCCGCTCAGATATCGGTGGACGGAATTACCGTCCGGCTCGTGGTCGCGGGCACGGCGGACGAGCTCGAAGCGGTTATTGAGGCTCTCGACGAGTCGGAGATCAGCGTGGTCTTCCCATCGCTGTCAGCAACCTCTACAGCGGCGACATCCACCAGTCCTAGCGGGAACTGAAAAGGCGCGGTGGGCGACGTTGCTGAGGTCCGCGGGCCGGACCCTAGAAAGCGGACGCGGGCGAGACGCCCACGCTCCAACTTCCCCTGACGCCTGAATCCTGGCGCCTGACCACTGTAGCCCTACGCCCCGAACATCCGCATCATCTGGCGGCGGCCCTTGCCTGACGACATCTGCCGCATCATCTTCTGCATCTGCCGGAACTGGTTCAGGAGCTGGTTGACGTCGCGTGGCGTTGTGCCGCTGCCCCTTGCGATCCTTCGCCGCCGGCTGCCGCCGATCAGCTCCGGTCTGCGGCGCTCCGCAGGAGTCATCGAGTAGATGATGGCCTCGATACGCTTCAGGTTGTCCCCGTCGATCTCATCCGCCGGCATCCGTCCCTTGACCGCCGAGAATCCCGGAATCATGTCGAGGACCTGGCTGAGCGGCCCCATCTGCTTGAGCTGCTGAAGCTGCTGCTGGAAGTCCTCCAGGTCGAAGCTCGCCTGCCTCAGCTTGCGGTCGAGCTCCAGTACCTGCTTCTCGTCAAAGTTCTGCTCGGCCCGTTCGATGAAGCTCAGCATGTCGCCCATGCCGAGGATGCGCGAGGCGAGCCTGTCCGGGTGGAACTGCTCGATCGCGTCGAGACGCTCGCCGGTCCCAAGGAACTTGATCGGGACCCCGGTGACCTTGGTGATCGACAGCGCGGCGCCGCCCCGGGCGTCGCCGTCCATCTTGGTCAATACCAGCCCGGTCAGGTTGATCCGCGCGTGGAACTCCTCCGCCACGGCCACCGCGTCCTGGCCGGTCATCGCGTCCAGCGCCAGCAGGGTCTCGGCAGGCCGGATCGCCTTGTGGACAGACTCGATCTCGTCCATCAGCGCGGTATCCACCTGGAGTCGGCCTGCCGTGTCGACGATCGCCCACATCGCCCCGATCTGCGCGGCCCGCTTGATTCCGGACCTGGCGACGGCGATGGCGTCCGACGATCTCCGATCGACGTACACCTCGGTGTTCGTCTGGCTCCCCAGCATTTCAAGCTGGTCTATCGCGGCGGGACGGCGGAGATCGGCCGCAATCAGCAGGGAGGAGTCGCCGCTCTGTTTCAGGTGGCGGGCGATCTTTGCCGACAGGGTCGTCTTGCCGGCGCCGTTGAGTCCGGCTATCAGCACCACGGTGGGCCGCGACGCTCCGGTCTCCAGCCTGTGGCTGCCGCCGGTCAGTACGTTCGTCAGCTCATCGTTGGCGATCTTGACGACCTGCTGGCCGGGGGTCAGGCTTGTCAGCTGGACTTCCCGCATGACGCGCTGCTTGATCTCGGCGATCAGCTCGCGGGCGACCCGGAAGTTGACATCCGCCTCCAGCAGGGCCATGCGGACCTCGCGCAGGCCGGAGTCGATGTCCCTCTCGGTGAGCCGGCCCTTGGAGTTCAGCCGGCCGAACACGCTGTTGAGCTTTTCTGAGAGCGCCTCGAACATAGTGCCTAGTACCGTTTCAACTCAGGTTGTGTTGACATTTCCCAGTGGATTCCCGCGTGCGCGGGAATGACGGTTGGGTGACGTTGGTCGGGTCATTTTCATAGTAATCACCCATGCCGGTTGCAACCGGCGCCACCAAGCATGAAAATGGGGGCCATCGACGCGTGAAGGGGTCCGATAGTCATTGGTGCCGCGAGCCCGGTTAGTAATCTGGACCTGGGCGGCCGCAAGGAACCACAAATTGTTGCCATAGAGCACGCATAGGAAAGTCTTTTTAATCACCTGGCCGCCCCACCGTCGATAATCCTACTGGGAGGTCGTACATATACGGTCACACTTTGAGTTGCATGGTCTCTTATTTTCATAGGAATGACGGTTGGGTTTTACGTCGTTCCGTAAACGGAGGTGACCATTCGGTTCATGATCGTCGAGATGAACCGGACACCTGAGATCGCGCGGTGGTACCGCATCCGGGTGGGGCCGACGACGCCGACCGTGCCGAGCGCGCGGCCCGGAACTCCGTAGCGGCAGAGCACCACGCTCAGCGGCCTCAGAACGTCTCCGCGGTGTTCCCTGCCGATGACGACCCTCACCACCTGTCCGACGGGCGCCTCGTTCAGCGCGGCCTCGATCAGCGATCCGTCTTCGACGCCGTGGACGATGTGACGGACCTTGTCGTAGTCGACGAACTCCGGCTGGTCGAGCAGATTGCGCAGCCCGCTGACGTAGTGATCGGTGTGGTCGGACTTGTCCTCTTCCCGGAGCATCACGATCGTTGCGTCGACTGCTCTGCGCTCCGGGCTGGTCAGGTCCATCGGCTGTTCGGCGATCTCTTCGTGGGACAGCCCGACAACGTGGCTCCGCAGCCTCAGCGACATGGTCTCGAGGTCGGAGCCGTCCACCGGCTGTTCGAATCTCAGGATCTGCTTGCGGAGCCTTGCCTGCTCCAGGACCACGATCAGCAGCGCGAGGAAGTCCTGGACCGGGACCAGCTCCAGGTGCTTGACCCTCGCGACCGAGGTCTTGGGGAACGTGGCGACGCCGAGATTGCCGACGAGCTGGGCGAGCAGGTTCGCCGCCACGCTGCCCCACTGGTCCACGTCGTCCCGGACGTCCGCGAATCGGCTGCTGATGGTGGAGCGGACACGCGACGACACGCGCGCCTCGTCGCGTGAAACGAACGTTTCCACGTACAGGCGGTAGCCGTTGTCCTCCGGTACGCTGCCGGCGGACGTGTAGGGGCGGGAAATGTACCCCTGGTCTTCGAGCGCCGCGACTTCGTTGCGAACGGTCGCCGGACTGACCCCGATCCGATGATTTCGCGCCAAGCTCTCGGACGCAATCGGGGCCGCGTCCTGGATGTAGTCTTCGACGATGTGCCGAAGTATGATCTGTTGACGTTGGGTAACCATGGGTTTGGTGGTCGTCGGCTCTCACTCACTGTTTTCGCAGGCTTTGGTATTGATTAGGTCCTTCTCCGCCGGGGATGGCTCGTCGAACGGCTCGCCCTTCGCAAGGGCTTCACGTTGGCGATTCGTCCACGCTACCCACTCGGCACGCTCCTCAGCACGACCTTCGGCACGTTGCCTGTCGCTCAGCCATTTGTCGAACACTTCCGAAAGCACGGTGAATACTCTCAGCCTTTAATATCGGCTGTCTCCTTCTCTGCCGGGGATGGCTCGTCGAACGGCTCGCCCTTCGCAAGGGCTTCACGTTGGCGATTCGTCCACGCTACCCACTCGGCACGCTCCTCAACACGCCCCTGAGTACGCCCCTGAGTAAGCCCCTCAGCGCGCCCTTCAGCACGTTGCCTGTCGCTCAGCCATTTGTCGAACTGTCTTGAAAGCATAGAGAATATCTCCACAAGTACAAGGTTGAGACTCGCTATTGATACGATCATCGAACCCATGTCGCGCGCAACCGCCAACACTGTTTCCGGAAAACTGTCTTCGGTACGCTGTGTTACTTCATACCATATGACAAACCCGGCGGCGATGGCAATCATGACCATGAATGAGTTGAAGTAGATCGTCTTCCATCTGGTCGGAACAGTCCAGATCGACTCTCGTTCGTCGTCGGAGGCTGTTGGCCGGCGACTCTCACTCACAATTCACCATTCACTACCGCGCTCGACGCTGGAGGACTGCTACTCTGGTCTCGAGGGGCAGGTTGGTCCGCGTCACGTTGAGCCGGGTCTGCGGACCGGGGGCCTCGACGTTCAGGTGGCCCAGCAGGGTCGAGATCGGGGCCATGCCGGTGTCGTCACCCTCTTCGCCGTAGTGGACGGGGACCACGATCCGGGGATTGAGGACGTTGATGAGCCGAGCGATATCCGACGGATCGAGCGCGCGGCCTCCTCCGGCAGGCGCGATCAGCACGTCGATTGCGCCGAGCGCGTCGAGCTGCCTGGCGGCCAGCCTGGTTTTCACCACTCCGAGGTGGCACACCGCGAGGCCCTCTGCCCTGATCACGTACACCGTGTTGACTTTGCGCCCGGCCTCGGCATCACTGAGAGCCGTGCCGATGCCGGTGATGTTGTACCCCAGGGCCTCGTACTGGCCGGGACCGTCGATCACCTTCGGGTCTCCGGCAACCAGCTCCTTCGCGGAGTGGTTCGGACCGTCGTTGGTGATTGCCACGATGTCGGCTTCGACAACCCCCGGCGCATCCGGGTACGGATCGACCACCAGCGCAACGTCGCTGCTGACCAATCTGGTACAGGAATGTCCTTGCCAGGTTATTTCCATGAATAGCGAATAGTGAATTGTGTTCGGTGGTTAGTGGCTGGCGCCTGGCGCAGGTGGATAGTGGTAGTGGTCGGTGATTCTTACTCACTGACCACTGACCACCATTCACTGCTCGCTAATTACTCAACCACTATCACCGTTCACTATTCCCTCCTTCGGAGGGTGCGGAGGCCGATTACCAGGCCCAGCGGGGCTATCAGCAGGGCCAGGTTGGCCGCGCCCGTGGCCCTCGAGACCGGGCCCACGGAGCCGCATCCGCCGGATTCTTCCTCCTCGGCCGGCGGCGGGGCCGGAGCTGAGGGAACGGCGGTGTTTGTCGGCGCGGGTGTGGGCGGAATCGACGTCGCGGTCGGGACCGGCGTGGCCGTGGGAACGGGGGTAGCCGTTGGCTGTGGCGTGGCCGTGGGAACGGGGGTAGCCGTTGGCTGTGGCGTGGGTGTCGGGACCGGCGTGTTAGTCGGCGCGGGTGTGGGCGGAATCGCCGTGGCCGTGGGAACGGGAGTGGCCGTAGGCTCTGGCGTGGCCGTAGGCTCCGGTGTCGCTGTTGGCTGTGGTGTGGGTGTCGGGACCGGCGTGGGTGTCGGGACCGGCGTGGCCGTGGGTTCAGGCGTGGGCGTCGGGACCGGCGTAGCCGTAGGCTCCGGCGTGGGTGTCGGGACTCCGGTGAACGTGATGATGAAGTCGCGCTCGGCGCCGCCGCTCTCGTAGGTCGCCTTCGTGCGGGCCTCGTACTGACCGGCCAGGTAGAAGGAGATGGGGGAGCCGATGAGGCTCAGGTCCTCCGGATCGACCACCAGGCCGCGGAAGGAGCCATCGGCGCCGATCACAGCCGGCTCGGACTCGTAGGTGTCGCCGACCCTGGCCGTCAGCACGGCGTCCGAGGGGACCACCGCGCCGGAGATCACGACGACGCCGGACACGAAGGTCATCGGGAACGCGGCCACCGGCGTGCTGGTCGGGATGGGGGTCTCGGTGGGTTCCACCGTCGGACCCGGAGTCGGCGTTGGGATTGCGGAGAAGGTCAGGGGGAAGTTGAGATTGAGGGTCGGGAAGCCGGAGGGCAGGTACACGTCGGTCTGATCGCCCTGGAGACCGTCCAGGTAGAAGGTGATGGTCTGGCGGGCTAGCGAAGAGTCCGCCGGCGAAACGGACAGGAAATCGTACTTGCCGTCGGAAACCGTGACGGCTTCCGACTGGTACTCGCCGACCCGGGCGAAGATGGTGTGACCGTCCGGTACGGGCGCGCCGGCGGCTGTCGCCGTGCCGGAGTAAACGAACGGTCCTGGCGGCAGGCCCTGGGCGGACGCGTCTCCGACTGAAATGGCCAGGGCCGCGAGCGCGATGATCGCGGCGGCCAGTACACGTAGTCTCATCGTAAAACTCACTCTCAGTGAAAAAGCCCTCCCTCCCCGGATCGAGGAGGGAGGGCTGCTAGTTGCCGGTGTTACCTGCTAATGAGCCGGGGTCCGACTACGGGACCAGGGTGCCCGCCTTGGTCGAGTAAACCCAGTAGCCCTTGCCGATTGAGATCATCTTCGCTTCCTCCTCGTCCGCGTCAGCATCTTCGCTGGTATCCGCAGCATCGAGGTTCACACCCACCCAGGTGTTGAGCACCGTGTTGAAGGTGTAGGCAGCTACGATATCTTCCAAGCTCTTGAAGTATTCAGCCGCTACGGGCACCTCGCCGTTGCCGTCCACGTCTAGGGCCGGGACAAGGTTCCAGCCCTTGGCGATGGTGACGGTGGGCAGAAGCATGGCCTGTCCGACGGACGCCTTCGGGATGTCAACCTTCAGCGCCTCGAACGAGTCCGTGTGTATCCAGTACGCGCGGGTCGCCCTGATGTCGGTGAGCGTGCCGGTGAAGTCGCCGTCGCCGCCGCGGACAGCGGTCAGCCAGCCGCCGGGAACCAGCGGATCGTAGCTGAGCACGGTGTCGATCGGGTGGTCGGCGGATATTACGGTGTTGATGGCGGCATTGGAAGGCTCGCCCGGAATCGAGACCAGGTTCCAGCCCGGGCTGAGAGCCAGGCTGTAGGGCTTGCGCTCGGTGATCTCGATCTTGGCATCGAACTCGTCCTCGTTGCCGGCCTCGTCCATGACCTCGACCGTGATGGTGTGTTTGCCAATCTCCAGGCCGGAAGCCTTGTAGAGGTACTTGTTGCCTGCGGAGTTCGCCGACAGCGAGTCGGTGATGTCAAGGTCACCGATCATGGCGGAGGTGATCGTCACCGCCGCGTAGGTGTCGTAGTCCACGTCTTCATCGGCGGGGTTCTTGCCGGCGGGGTACTCAGACCCTTCAGCAGTGAAGTCCAGGGTGATGAACGCGTCCGGATCGTCGATCGTCTCCGGGATGACCTCCATGTCCTCCATGTCGTTATCGACCTCGTACAGGATGGCGGAGGTGTCGTCGCCGGTATCCACCGGTCCCTTAGTCGCGCCCACGGACGCCTCGTTGGAGCTGCCGGCGATGTCCGTGGCCGTCACGACCACGTTGTAGAGGCCAGCGTTATTGCGATCGATCTTGGCGGAGTAGGTCCTAGACTCACCCTTGACCGGTGAAGCGGTCTTCAAGAATGGACCAGTGAGGGCCATCTTCTCTTCATCTTCGCCGAGCTCCCTGTCGTTATCCGCGCCGAGGTGGTACACACTAACCTTCGGCGCCGAGATGGCCTCGTCGGAGACGATGGTGACGGTTATAGACTTGTCGGTGACGGGACGGTCGCTGCCGCCTCCCGTTCCTTCAAGCGAGACCTCGAGCGTCGGGGCGATATTGTCCGTGGCGGCCTTGATCGTGCCGGTGGTCCGGCGGTTGCCCGCCTCGTCCCTGACTTCGCCGACCAGCTTGACTTCCGGCCGGTCGTTGGGGTCCAGGGAAGGCACGGTCAGGAACACGCTGCTCGACGCGCCCGCGAAGTGCTCCGCCGCCAGTGGGGCGTCGCCATCGACCTCGAAGTCGTCGGCCGAGACGGTTGACCCATCGACGTCGTCGTTGAACTCGAGCCGGATGCTCGTGGGATCGGCGTCACCCGGGTTGTCGTTGGTCCGGTCGGACTCGCCCGCTGCGAGCTCCATGTCCAGGTCCCAGAACGAGCCGGTGAACGCGCCCGTCAATTTCGGCGCGGTGTTGTCCACACTGATCTTGTACGGCTGGCAGCCGTTGACCATGTCCTGGGACTGGTTGCCATCCGTATCTTCGTCGGTGTCCTTGATGAACTTGACGTTCACGTTTCTGAGAGTCATCTCGTCGAACGATACGGAGTCACAGTTGTTCGGGTCACCGTCGGAGTCCTGCGGCATCTGGTCGGAGATTCCGACGTTGCCCGCGGCGTCAATCGCCTTGACCCACCAGTATATGGTGACGTTTTCGTCCGTGAGAGCCCTGGTGGGGGCCTGGCGGATGTGGAAGCCATTGGTGATGTCGGATACTGACCCGCTGTCATCGACCACAAGCTCTTGATGTTCTTCGATAATATTCGTGTTGCTAGTCTTGCCAGTCGCGAATATCACCCACAGCTTCTTTTCGCTGGGGATACCCGAGTCCACGTCGGTAACGTCGGCTTCGACCTCCGGCCGTTCGACCTTGCTGGCGAAGCCGTGGTCGGGCGTGAAGTCGGAGAACGTCGGCGGAGTGGTCTCGACCTGGATGGTCGCGGTGACGTCGTCGTCGCCGCCGTCGGGGTCGTTGTAGTCAACGGTAACGGTGTCGTCTTTTCCGACGCTCAGCCTGGTGGGATCAAATGCTGGTTCCACATCGTCGCCGTCGTCTTCGACCGCCGCCTGAGTGGTAATCACGCCCTGGAAGACGCCGCTCGAGGGCTTGGTCTCGTTGAGGACGAGGGCAATCCCGCGACCGTCAACATCTGAAGTTACGGTAACCATCCCGCCTGTGTTGTTTTTCGTAGCAGACCAATACAGAATATAATTCGCGCCGCTGATGCCACCACCTCCTAGGAGGACATCGCCGCCGCGATCGACGGCGTTAACGGTCACGCTCGCCAGAGAGGCATCATCATTGACAAAGCGGAGATCGTTCTTGTTAACAAAGTCGTCGAGAGAACCGTCAACTCGGTCCACCGAATCGGGCCTGATCCCACTGTCAATTGGAAAGCCCTCGAGATCAAGCACACTACCATCAATATTGGCAGAATCCACCCTCTCCGCGAGCGCACACTCCGGACAGTTGGAGTACTCGAACTTCTCATTGGCAACTATGTACACGTCATCGGCATCACTGGCTTCATCTTCCACTGAATCCTTACCAAAGGGTAAGTTCACTGTGATCACCGTGGTGGTCGCAACAGGGTCAACGCCCACAACAGTCTCATCAGTGGACGTAGTAGCTTCATCATCTTCAACGGCCATTACGTAGGCTACGGCTGGGGTTACCTCTATGCCTACGACTTCCCGAACCGTGAACCCCGCCACGACGATCGTGTCGCCCTCGGAGAGGGCGTTGTGGAAGTCCACGTTAGCCTCCACCGTGGTCGATGCGGCCGGGTTATTCTCATCGAACGTAGTCCACGGCAGCGTGATCGTGGTGTCACCCTGTTTGATCGTGGACATGTCGTCGGTCGATGTCGCCGCCGTGTCGTTGTCGTTGCTGCCGACCCTGGGCACGATAACCCGCTTCTGCGGCACGTCGAGGTCCCGGTCCGTCAGGCGGATTCCGACCATTCCGCCCTGGTTGGTCCATACCTGCTCTTCGTCCGTGTCGTCAGGTTGGTAGAACTCGATCTCACCGTCCACGGCGAACGCCGGGATGATGGCCATGAGGGACAGGATGACCGCCCCCAAGACTACTAGTGGGATGTACCGAATCTTGCTTTTCACTTACTACCCCCTTAGGTGTCCGCGATTTAGAGATGGATGATGACCGATGGCTGATAAACACGACGAATTCCCCGGAAGGGTGCGTACCCTTGCCGAGGAGGGCCTTTCCGATTTTGACAGGATGCGGCGTGGGCCTGCATCTGCGCCTCACTTAGTAAGTTTGACCGTAAGATTTGTACACCCAATCACGCCGGGTTGTCAAGGTGTGGATGGGGCTGTCCTTCAGGGTCTTCGGCTGCCGATTCTCGTTGGCTGTCCGCTCGCGACTCGACACGATTCAGCCAAGGGCCGCCCGCTTCCGGCGGATACGCAGTAAGGGTAAAGTAGAAAGGGCTGCGCGGTCAATGATTTTTGGGACGTTGTTTAGGTTTTAGGTGAACAGTGGCCAGTGGTTGGTGGCTGGTGGCGCGGACTCCCGCGAACGGCGGGAGTCACCCATGCAGGCTGTCGCCTGCACAGCAAACAATGAAAATTGGGGGGCAGCCGGCCGGCGAGGCTACTGTCACTCCTGCCCGCAATGCGATCATGTATGATGACGTGACAATGCGGGTGGAGGCCCAGTCATGGCCAGTATCAAGGTGCATAACCTGGTAAGGCGGAAGTTACCCGATAGGAGGTTCTCATGAGGAGTGGGGGTCGCCAGATACGGAACCTGGTTCTGGGGGTCCTGGTTGTGGTGTTGTTCTGGTTCTTTGCTGAAGTCGGCTACGCAGTTCTGACCATTCTCGGCATAGGATATGGGAACTGATGGTTCTCGTTACCTATCACCCACACCAACCGAACGAAACCGTAAGGCGGCCGGGCGCCTTTCCAGGACGCCTTCCAGCCATTCCGCGACGACCATTGTGAACCTCGCTGGCTAACAGGTCTGGTCGGTCTGATCGGGAATCGGCTCGTCGAAGGGTAGGCCTTTGGTCTCGGCCTCGAGACGGCGGTCATTCCAAGCTCGCCACTGCTCGTCTCTCTGAGACTGGGCTTCAGACCGAGCTTTTTGGGTTGCTTCGGCGATTTGTCTCTGGCGGCGCCTTTCCAGGACGCCTTCCAGCCATTCCGCGACGACCATTGTGAACCTCTTTGCTTCTGCGGAGACGTCAGGCGTAGGTTCGGGAAAGTGCTCGCCCTTGGATGCGGCTTCCATGCGGCGTTGGTTCCAGTCCCGCCACAGCTCGTTGATTTCGTCGCGAGACTCGGCGCTCCACTTGGGTCGGAACTCTTCGACGGCCTCGGTGACGGCCTTTTCGACCGCCTTATCTACAGCTTCGGGGAGTGCCTTGTTGACTGCCAGGGCGACTGCCTCCGCGACCACTTTGTTGACTGTCTTTTCGACCGCCTCGGCGATTTGCTCTTCGAGCGCCTTGGCGCGGCGTGCCTGCGCGGCTGCCTTGACACGGGCCTCTTCAGCTATCTCCCTTTGGCGGCGCTTTTCCAGGGCCTGTTCCAGGTATCCTCCGAGAACCATGGTGAACCTCGCTGGCTAACCGGCCTGATCGGTCTGGTCGGGAATCGGCTCGTCGAAGGGTAGGCCGTGGGCCTCGGCCTCGAGACGGCGCTGGTTCCAGGCTCGCCACTGCTCGTTGGTCTCAGACTGGGCTTCTTGCCGACCTTCTTGCCGACCTTCAGACCGAGCTTTCTCGGTTGCCTCGGCGATGTCTCTCTGGCGGCGCCTTTCCAGGACGCCTTCCAGCCATTCTGCGACGACCATGGTGAACCTCCATGACTCTGTTGTGAGAATGCTGATGACCGCCGCCGCGAACCCGACATGCCCGGTGTCCAGGATGATGGCCCGGACGGTTTGGGCGGGGGTGTAGTCGGTTACCTGGGTGATCTGGTACCAGCATACGTAAATTATGCCAATTATAGTCAGAATCGAGAATTGAGCAATATAGACGTGCCGCAGCTTCGACGGCACGGTCCAGATGGGGTCTCTGGAGTCTGGCGTGTCCCTGGGCTGTTCGGTCAATGGAGTGAACGGCGGCGCGGTGTGAGGCGCTAAATGTCCCGGCCTAGGCTCGAGAGGAACTCGTTGTTGTTCCTGGACTTCCGGAGGTGTCCCAGGAGCTTTTCGCTCGACTCTCCGGGGTACTTCTCGTCGGATGAGATCACCGAGGCCATGCGACGCAGCAGCCAGACCTGCTTGAGGGTGGACTCGTTGAGGAGCAGCTCCTCGCGGCGGGTGCCGCTCCGGGCGATGTCGATCGCGGGATAGATGCGGCGCTCGGCCAGCCGCCTGTCGAGGTGGACCTCCATGTTGCCGGTGCCCTTGAACTCCTCGTAGATGACGTCGTCCATCCGGCTGCCGGTATCGACGAGACACGCGGCGAGGATGGTCATGCTGCCGCCCTCCTCGGTGTTGCGCGCCGCGCCAAAGAACTTCTTCGGGGGGTACAGCGCGACCGGGTCGATGCCGCCGGACAGGGTGCGTCCGCTGGTCGGCAGCGCGAGGTTGTAGGCCCGGGTCAGCCGGGTGATGCTGTCCAGGAGGATGAGGACGTCCGTGCCGGCCTCCACGAGGCGTTTTGCCCGTTCGAGGACCATCTCGGCGACCCGGCAGTGGTCCTCGACAGGCTCGTCGAAGGTCGAGCTGTACACCTCGCCGTCGATAGATCGGCGCATGTCGGTGACTTCCTCCGGGCGCTCTCCGATCAGCGCGACCATGATGTGAACGTCCTGGTGGTTGATGGTCACACCGTTGGCGATGTCCTTGAGGATCGAGGTCTTGCCCGCCTTGGGCGGTGAGACGATGAGGCCCCGCTGTCCGCGGCCGATAGGGGCGAGCAAGTCTATAAGCCTGGTGGAAAGGTTTCGGGAGGTGGTTTCGAGCTGGAGGCGTTCGAGGGGGAAGATCGGCGTGAGGCCCTCGAACTTGGGGCGGTTGCGCGCGGCGTCGGGCTGGACTCCGTTGACCTTTTCGACACGGACGAGGCCGAAGTATCGCTCGCCGTCCTTTGGCGGACGCACCTGGCCGACCATCTGGTCGCCGGTACGCAGTCCGAATCGCCTGATCTGGGACTGTGAGACGTAGACGTCGCCGGCGCCGTCCTGGCGAAGGAAGCCGTATCCGTCGTTGACTATTGACAGTATGCCGGTGGCGAGGATCGGCCCCTCCCGTTCGGCGACGGCCTTGGCCACGCGGGTGACGAGGTCGTGACGCTTGTGCGAGCCGTTCTCGCTGGCGCCCATCTCGACGGCGATCTTTACCAGCTCGTCGTTCGACTTGGTCATGATTTCTGCAAGGTTCATCGTATGCTCCGGCAAATATGCGGTTCAGGTTGTCCGTTCAGTGCGGGGTTGGGATTCGGGGGGTGCAGCGTGGGCCGTGTGCGGGGCGCGCTGAGCCCGGAGAGTTGAGAAGGTTGGTCCGGCAGTTTGGCGGGATGCCGGCTGCCTGTTTTCGGTGTTTGCGACCTGTACGACTATCTGCGGTGTGAAGCCGAGGGATGAGTCTGCGCGTGTACTCAGGGAGATTCAGGATGGCAGGGTCTCATCCGATCAAATTGGGGGGGGGGTCGCTCGCGGCGCTCTGTACGGGGAGTCTGCTTCCAGCCTCGCTGGGCGGGCTCTTCGAGCGCGGGCCTTGGGTGTTAAACGCAACTCCAAGCAAGGACGATTAGGGAATGAATGGATGGGGTCGCGGGTGAATCGAAGGATGATTCAGTAATCATAATAGCATAGTGAGAGTGAATAGTGAATAGTGGATAGTGATTATTCGTTAGTGGTTATACGCTGCCTCCATATGTGCTGTATGGGCAATCGGCGTGACCAATGGAGCGTGCGGGTATCCGGCAATTGGCGCATCGTGTTTCGCTTCGTCGATGGTGAAGCGGTGGACATAGACCTGGTTGATTACCACTGAGGAGGCATTATGAGCGTGATGAATCCATCTCATCCTGGGTTGAGTGTCCGCGACAGTAAGGAGTCGATGGGCTGGACGGTGACAGAGTGCGCCGACCGCCTAGGCGTGAGCCGAAACACGATGTCGCGACTATTGAACGGTCGTTGTGGGATTTCGCCTGCGATGGCGATGGCGTTGGAGCGTATCGGGTGGAGCAATGCAGAATTCTGGATGCACAGGCAAGCCCTCTACGACTTGGCGCAAGAACGACGTCGCACGCATCGGGCCGTTTCTGCCGCAACGTCTTGATGCCTGATCTACTCCCCGGCCAGGGGCAGCGCGTGCTGACCGCCCTCCCGGACGACCTTGGTCGCCTCTCCCACGAACTCCCTGAACAGGGGATGCGGGCGGTTGGGCCGGGACAGGAACTCGGGATGGAACTGGGTGCCCAGCATGAATCTGCTGTGCTCGAACTCCATAATCTCGATGAGCTTTCCGTCCGGGGACATGCCCGTGGGCCACAGGCCCACCTCCTCCAGCTGCTCTCTGTAGATGTTGTTGAACTCCCACCTGTGGCGGTGCCGTTCGGTGACGGTATCCTGCCCGTAGGCCCGGGCGGCCCAGCTGGGGCTGGCCATCTGGCACGGGTAGAGGCCCAGCCTCATTGTGCCGCCCATGTCGGTGACGTCTTTCTGACTCTCCATCAGGTCGATCACGGGGTGGGGAGTCGCCGGGTCCATCTCGGTCGAGTTGGCGCCGGCCAGGCCGAGCAGGTTTCTCGCGATCTCAACCACCATCACCTGTAGGCCGAGACACAGTCCGAGGTATGGCACGTCTCGCTTACGCGCATACTCCACGGTCTGAATCATACCCTCCACGCCCCGGGGTCCGAACCCTCCGGGCACCACGATTCCGGCGGCAGCTTCGAGCAGGCTCTCCGGGCCCTCCTCCTCTATCTGTTCGGAGTTGACCCACCGCACGTCAACGTCGCGGTCGAAGTGCAGACCAGCGTGCAGCAGCGCCTCCTTGACCGATATGTACGAGTCGCGCAGGTCAACGTACTTGCCGACAATTGCGATCGGCAGGCTCTCCTTGGGCGCGTGAATCGCGGTGACCATCGATCGCCAGTCGGCAAGGTCATGCCCGGTTGCGCGCAGGCGCAGTGTGTTCACGATCAGGTCGCCCAGCCCCTCCTCCTGAAGGATCAGTGGGACCTCGTAGATGCTGGAGACCGTGGGGAGCGTTATCACGGCCTCGTCGGACACGTCGCAGTGGATGGAGATCTTCTTCTTTATGTCGTCGCCCACGTCGTGGTCGGAGCGGCAGACGATGGCGTCGGGCTGGATGCCAATACTTCGGAGCTCGCGCACGCTGTGCTGGGTCGGCTTGGTCTTTAGCTCTCCGGTGGATGAGATAAACGGCAGGAACGTAACGTGGATGTAGAAGACGTTGTCTCGCCCGACCTCGTTGCGCATTTGCCGGATGGCTTCGAGGAAGGGCAGCCCCTCGATATCTCCGACCGTCCCGCCCACCTCGACGACGATCACGTCGGCCCCGGACGCGTCGGCGAGCCGCATCATGCGCTGCTTGATCGCGTCGGTGACGTGGGGGATGGCCTGGATCGTTCCGCCGAGGAACTCTCCGCGCCGCTCACGGGCGATCACGTCACTGTAGATCTGGCCGGCGGTGATGTTGGACAGCCTGGTCAGGTTGACGTCGACGAACCGCTCGTAGTGGCCCAGGTCCAGGTCGGTCTCGCTGCCGTCTTCGGTCACGTACACCTCGCCGTGCTGGTATGGCGACATGGTGCCGGGGTCCACGTTGAGGTACGGGTCCAGCTTCATAAGCGAGACCGACACACCGCGGCTCTTGAGGATTCGGCCTATCGAGGCGACGCTGACGCCTTTGCCGACCGAGCTGACGACGCCGCCCGTTACGAAGATGATCTTGGTCATGTGGTCACCGGCTGCGAGACCGCGCGTCGCAGCGGTCGGAGCTCGCTGACTGGCCTCTGAACACCGCATAGACCAATGAAGCATGTCCTCGCGTTGACGCGCGCGTGGGTGGGACAGTTTGAGGGTGGGAACTGGGGTGGGGTGGGGGCCAGGGCGGTCTGCACTACCCTGTCACTTGACTGCCGGCTTTGGCGTAGAATTGGAGCACGGCCATTCCCAGTCCCTGAAGTTCCGTGAAGTATATGAGGGGATGTCCGCAGTGTCAACGACGACCGGAATCGGGAATCGGGATTTGTGAATTGAGATTTTGGAATCGCGGCATAGCCCCGGGCGTCCCCGGAAGTTGACGCGCCGGGAACTTACCGGATGGTGTGGAGCAGATTGTGACAGTTTCCGTAATCCCGGCTTACAGGGTAGTCACCCACCTGGCGCGCCGGGCGGTCCGGCTGGCGGATGACGACGCGCTCAACGCGCTCGAATCCGGCGTGCGGGAGTACGTGCGCGCCCAGCTTGTCCGGATGCATCCCTCGCTTATCGAGCTGGGCGTCAGGTCCGTGGCAACGCAGCTTGGCGACCCCGACCTGACACGGTTTCAGGAGGACATCGCGCGCCTGGACGCCGGTCAGCCTAGATCGGTCGTCGAGGATGCTATCGAGACCGCTTCCGGTGCGCTTCCGAGACCCGACCTGTCGGCGCGGATGTTTCTGTTCCCCGGAGATCGTGAGAGTCACGTACTGATCGACCAGCTCGCCGGGGTTCTCGGCTTCAGTCTGGGGGCCAGCGCGACGCTGCTGTTCGTCTGGCCCACTGGGGCCTGGAAGTCGGCGCTCGCGTACACCGTCGTTCACGAGTACGCGCACCTGGTCCGGAACCTGCTGTTCCCGAGAGGGGTGGCGGCCGGCAAGCTGGTCTATATGAAGACTCAGCAGCCCGAGACGCTCCTCGACGCTATGGTCGTGGAGGGCATCGCCGACCACTTCGCACAGACGTGTCTGCCCGCCGCGCTGCCCACATGGTCGAGCGGAGTGGACCCTTCCGAGGTGGAGCGGATGTGGTCGAGGGTCCGTCGCCGGTTCGAAGTGTCGGACGCGAACGACATCAGGCGGTTCCTGTTCGGAGACGGGGACCGGGTGCCGACGTGGACAGGCTACGCCGTCGGGCACGCGATAGTGGGCAGATACCTGGTCCTGAATCCGGACGTCTCCCCCGCGTCCCTGGTTTCGATGCCGGCCACCGCTGTGTATGATGGCTCACGCATCGAGTCGGAAGGGCTGAGGTAGTGGTCGGTGGAGGAGTGAGGAGTGAAACCTCACCAGCCACCAGTCACCAATCACTATAGACGGAGCTTACACATGCACTACTACGCGCTGGTTTCCAATGATGGCGAGGCCCGGCTGATAGTCGAGACGCCTCAGCATCTGGCTTTGGACCTGACCAGTCTCGACCCTGATCTCACGGATCTTGCCGACCTGATTCTGGCGTCCACTCTGTCCGGGGCCTCGATCGACGAAATCGCAGACCGGATTCTGGAGACCGGCGACGCCGACCGGTTCGACCTGGGAGAGGTGTTCGACAGGTCCAGGGACGGGTCCGGCTACTACCGTCTGGACCGTCCCTTCGAGCCGCCGGAGGTATGGGCGGCGGGCGTGACCTACAAGACCAGCGAGATGGAGCGACGGCGCGAAAGCGACACTCCGGACGTGTACAGCAGCGTCTATAACGCCGAGCGTCCGGAGGTCTTCTTCAAGGCGTCGCCGGACAGGTGCGTCGGCCCGTTCGAGGCGGTTGGGATCAGGGCCGATTCCGATTGGAGCGTCCCGGAGCCGGAGCTGGCCTTCGTCCTCTACCGGGGGGAGATTGTCGGATACACAATAGGCAACGACATGAGCAGCCGGTCGATTGAGGGGCAGAACCCATTATACCTGCCGCAGGCCAAGGTGTTTGACAGGTGCTGCTCCATCGGCCCATGTTTCGTTCCGGCGGAAAGCCTCGATCCGTCGGACCTGGACATAAGCTGCGGCATAAGCCGGGACGGCGTTCAGGTCTGGGAAGACCGGACCTCGACTTCGCAGATGGCGAGGACGTGCGAGGAGTTGGCGGACTGGCTCCAGCGTCACAACCTTGTCCCTGACCTGACGACGGTGTTGACCGGAACCGCGATCGTCCCGCCGCCGGAGTTCACCCTGCGCGAAGGCGACGTCGTGTCCATCACGATTGACGGGATAGGGATGTTGGAGAATGACGTGACGGTGGTGTAGTGGTGGTTAGCGAGCTCCGCAACCAGACCACTACCCGCTATCCATGACTCAGGCCGCCGTCTAAGTACAGGGTCTCGCCGGTCATATATGCCGAGGCGTCGGACGCCAGATACAGCGCCAGCAGGCCCACTTCCCTCAGCTCGCCGACTCGGCCCAGCGGCACGTTGACTTGTGCGTTCTCGCGTGACCGGGAGATCTGTTCGGGGTCTCCGGTCTCCGGGTCGGGGAACATTCCCGGCGCGATGCAGTTCACGGTGATTCCGTACGGCGCCCACTCCAGGGCCAGCGTCTGAGTCAGGCGCGCCAGTCCGGCCTTGGCGGTCGAGTACACCAGCGCTTCCGGACTCCCCTTGCGAGCGGCGAATCCGCTGATGTTGATGACTCGTCCGCGTCCGCGTCCGATCATGTGAGGGCCGACCGCGCGACAGCCCATGAAGGCCTCTGTCAGGTTGATGTCCATAACGAACCGCCACTCGTCGTCGGTGATCGCCGTGCCGTCCGAGCCGGGAGGAGGCACCAGCGGTTTGCGGATCGCGTCGCCCAGGTTGTTTATCAGGACGTCGATGCGGCCCCAGGTGTCGAGCGCGACATCCACCGTGCGCTGCCAGTCTCCGGAATCCGTCGCGTCCGCGGTGAGCGGGAGTATCGGGTGGCCGGCCGCCTCCATCTCATCGGCCAGCGGCCTCAGGTATCGGTCCGTCAGGGCGGTGACCATCACGCTTGCCCCGGACTCCGCGAAGACCCGGGCGATTCCTTTGCCGATGCCCCGTGCGGCCCCCGTGACTATTACGGTCTTGCCACTGATGTCGAATTCGGCAGGCAACATTGTTCATTCCTGTAATGTGAGAAGTGAGAGACCTCACCGGCCACTATTAGCTAACCACCAACCACTACATATCCAGCGACGCTAGGGCGTGCGCGACGAAGTCTATGCCAACCAGCCGCTTCCACTCCGACAGCAGGCGCTCGGTAATTGGGCCGGGGGTGCGGTCTTCCATCATGTGGTATCCGTTCACGGACGCGACCGGCAGCAAGCAGTATCGGGTGCTCGATACGAACGCCTCGTCCGCCTGGTATATCTGCGTCGTGCTGTACAGTCCTTCGTCAACCACGATTCCGAGAGAGCCGGCAATGTCCAACGCCGTCCGCATACTTACGCCGGGGAGCACGTTGCGACGGTCGGGCAGCTTAATCCTGCCGTCGGATACAAACATGAAATTGGCCCCCTGACACTCTGTGACGAAGCCCTGAGAGTTGGTCATGAGCTGGAAGACCTGCGGGCCATATCCCTTGCCGTCGCTCACCGGGCTGTTCCGCGGCGGGGCATACGTGGACGGTGTATGGACGCCGACGCCATCAACGTAACTCCGCGCGAACTGCGAGAAGTCGATCGGAGCGCAGTAGATGACGACGTCCACGGTCGGAAGATCGTCAGCGGAGTCGGGTCTCGATACCGTGATGGTCTGAGTCACCGTCAGCTCCGCCAAGTCGGACCTGAGAAGCGGGCGATTGGCCTCCACCACTCCCAGAGACGCGGTCTCGAGGTCGTCGATCGACAGTCCCGGGTCGATCTTCGAGTACACGAGTCCATTGAACAGGCGCTCGATGTGCTGCCGGAGCTTGAACGGCCTCCCACCGAACGTGCGTGCGGTGTCGTAGTAGCCGCCGGTCGACCGGACGCTGATTCGCTGTAGGATCGGCGTCGCCTTGGAGTGGGGCATCAACTGCCCGTTGACGTATGTCAGAAACTCTTCGCTGTAGGCCATGTGGCTTGTACCGTCTCGACCAGCGCCCCTGCTTACGGGTCGGGGCGCCTCCTCCCAAGGAGCCGCTTCTTGATCTTGGTCATGGTGGTCACCGCGTGGATCAGGGGCGACATCTTTCGACCGTGGATTTGGCCCTGTGCCAGCGCCGCCTTGAATCCTTCCGGTGTGCCGTCGAACTCGGGCATCATGATGTACGTCCTGCCCAGTTCGATCAGTGTGTGGGCATCGCTCACGCCGGATGTCAACAGCCCGTGCTCTTGGGCGAACTCGAACGCCTTCCGGTTGTCGGCGTTCATGTTGTTGCGTGAATTGAACACCTCGACGATGTCCGCGTAGGGCAGCACATCTTCCAAGCCGCTGCGCGTTATGACCTCGCCTCGGAACCTGTCGAAGGGATGCGGCAGGCTGATGAGTCCACCTTGGTCCTTGATCCGCCGGGCGGTCTCCACGGGGGGTAACCCTCTCGGAATGGTCTCCTGAAGAAAGAGTCCGGTCAACTCCCCCTCCGATGTGCCGACCTCCTCGCCGATGATGACGGTGAACGGGGCCAGGTCGCGCACGCGGAACGCGCCGTCGGTGGTGTTATGGTCGGTTACCGCGATGCAGTTCAGGCCGACATCGAGACACCTCGCGACCAGTTTTTTGGGGTCGACCTCCGAGTCCGGGGAGTAATGGGTGTGCATGTGGAAGTCGGCTTTGAGCACTACTCTTCTTTGCCCACGGGTCCCTGGTCCGAGCCGTCCGGCTCGACCATACGCATCTGTTCGCCGTAAGCCGTGCGAATTCTTGTGATCCGCGTCTCGGCGGACGTGAGCATCTCGTTGCAGATACGGGCGAGCTTCATCCCGCGCTCGTACATCGCCGTCGACTGAGCGAGTGTCAGCGAACCGGACTCCAGTGACTCCACCGTCCGATCCAGTAGCGCCAGCGCCTCCTCAAACGACAGGTCATCCAGGTCTTTGGAGTCCTGATCGGCTCCGTCTGAGGACATGCGACTCTCCGGGATTGCTACGGGCTCAGCCTGAACGGCGGGTAGCGATCGGTGACTAGCATGAATACGTAGGCGTTCACCCTTTCGCCCCAGCGCGCCACACCCACCACAAACTCGAACAACCCGCGCGGATACCGTCCAACGATCAGTATGGCGAACCAAGCGATCAGGGTGACGACAAACGTGCATATCCACAGAATGATGAGGATGACGTAGTGGGGGATGGCTAGGAGCCATTTGATCAGGGGCATGAATCTGTTCAGCTGGCCCGCGGCGTCCGGGTAGGCGATCTCGAGATGCACCGCCTGTTCCTCGTCCGTGGACGGATACTCGTCGCGCAGCAAACTTGTGTAGGCGTTCAGCCGCGCTGATAACCGCCGGAGTTCGAGATTGAAGTCGAACCACCAGCGAGGGTACTTCTTGCGGAACAGGATCATCAGCACTGTCGCGAACGTCAGGTTGCCCGCGCCCGCCGAGGCCATGACGACGACGATGATGATCGGAATCATCAGGATTATGCGGAACAGCGCCGTGAGCCTGTTTCTGCCGTCTTCCGGGTAATCCACACTGAGCTGGACCGGGTACATATCCGTCGTATAAACCATCTTATCCTCCTGCGGGGCTAGGGTTCTACAGGATTGACCCATACCGATTCCACGGCCACCGTAATTGTACCCTTATTGAAGGTAATGTCCAGTGCGCTTCCCGGTCGAGTGTTGCGCGCGTCGGAAAGGACGGCGCCAGTTGACCGGTCCACGACGACAGCGTACCCCCTCCGGAGGGTGTCCAGCGGCGACAGCGTACCCAGCGCCGCGCCAAGTCCACCGACCTTCGCGCGGGCAAGCTCGATCCGGTGTGCGAGACTGGTTCGGGCTTCGTCCAGCCGGTCGTCGACCCGGATCCTGAGCTGGTCGACGCCTGGGACGGCGCGATCCAGCCGGGATTGCAGAGGTTCGACCTCGCCATATACTCGGCCGAGTCGTAGAGATAGAGTCGTATCCATGCCGATGGTGGTCGCCGACAACCTGTTCAGCAGCTCGGCGCGGTCCGGCACGACCAGCTCCGCGGCGGCCGACGGCGTGGGCGCTCTGACGTCCGCCACCAGGTCGCACACCGTGAAATCCGTCTCGTGCCCCACCGCGCTGACCACCGGGATACGGCTGGCGAAAACGGCTCTTGCAACCGACTCCTCGTTGAACGGCCAGAGGTCTTCGAGCGATCCGCCGCCTCTGGCGACTATGATGACGTCGACATCCGGCTCGGCGTTCAGCGTGGACAGACCTTCGACGATCGTCGCGGCCGCTGAGTCGCCCTGGACCATCGCCGGGGCCAGCAGCAGCTCGACGAGCGGATAGCGACGGCTGATAACGGTACGGATATCTTGCCAGACCGCCCCCGTAGGGGATGTGACTACGCCGATTCTACGCGGGAAGTGAGGTAGAGGGCGTTTCCGAGATTCGTCGAATAGGCCCTGACGTTCGAGCGCCGCCTTGAGCTGCTCCAGCCGCATCTGCAACTCGCCGACACCCTCCGGCTGGATAACGTCCGCGACCAGCTGGAGATCTCCGCGGACTTCGTACAGCGATACCCTGCCATGCGCGACTACAGCGGCACCGTCCTGGAGATGTGCCGCGCCCCGAGAATTTCGGAACAGGACGCAGCGCAGAGAGCTGTTGGAGTCGCGAAGCGTGAAGTAGGCGTGGCCGGATCCTGGACGCCGCAGGTTGGCTATCTCACCCTCTATCCAGATGTCGCTGAGCGTATCGTCGTAATCGAGCAGCTCCCTCAGATAAGAGGTGACCTGCGACACGCCGTAGATGAGAGCCACTTCAGACTCTCGACAGGTAGCTGCCTGACCTGGTATCGACTTTCACCATCTCCCCCTCATTGACGAACAGCGGCACCTGGATCAGCAGACCAGTCTCCAGGGTCGCGGGCTTGGTGGCTCCCGTGGCAGTGTCTCCCTTGAGACCGGGAGGGGAGTCCACCACCTTCAGATCGACGGTGATCGGGAGGTCTATGGCAATGGGGTTATCCTTGTAGAACACCAGATCGACCGTCATCTCCTCTATGAGGTAGCTCAGCTCATCGGCTATCTGGCTCTTGGAGAGAGGAAACTGCTCGTATGAAGATGTGTCCATAAAGTAGCACAGATCGTCCTCGTCGTAGATGTACTGGGCCGAGCGACGATCTACGTCGGCGGGAGTGAGCTTCACGTCGTACCCCGAGAAGCTCCGATCGAGCACCCTTCCCGAACGTATCTCGCGGAACCTGATCCGCATTGTTGGCGCGCGCTGCTGCATCTTGCTCCGCTCGTAGTCCACGACCAAGTAGGGCTCGCCATCGAGCTCTATCGCCATGCCTTTTCTGAGGTCTCCGTATCCGATGGTCATCTGCGTCTCTCTTCAGCTTCCTCGCGAACTAAGGCAAGTATCTTTTCCAGAAGATCACGGTCTTTGGGGTCTTTGCGGGTTTCTGCGATATCCTCAGCCGTCGTGCCGACTGCGGCCAGGACCTCTTCCAGAAGATCACGGTCATGGCGGCCTTCGGTGCTATCCCCCTGTTCGATAAGCTGTCTTATCTCTTGCATCACCTCCTGTCGACCCTCTTCTCTGCCCTTTTCGAACCTGATCTCGCGGTAACGCTCCCAGGTCATCATGATTATGTCCCTCACCTTCAGTACGACGAAAGCCTGTATGGCCGCCGCCAAGCCGACCGGACCGGCGCCGAGCATTACGTTCATGGCTACGTCGATATAGTCAGACTGTTCCGTTCATCGTATGACTTCATACCATATCAGAAACAGCCCGCCACCGACGCACAAGACGGCGAAGACGTTGAAGTAGAGTTCGCTCCAATGCGCTGGAACGCTCATCATGGACGGTCTGGGTCGATCGCCTCGCTGCAATGAACTGCGCTATTTCGGCGACCGCGTCAACGGTTTGGCCCTGCCGTCTTCCACTACGACGATATCCTCGATTCTGACTCCGCCCCACCCTGAGATGTAGATCCCCGGTTCAATCGTGAAGATCATGCCATTCTCGATCACGTCCTCTGACTTGGGGACGATCATGGGTCGCTCATGCACGGCGAGCCCAACCCCGTGGCCCAGCCCGTGACCGAACTCCTCACCATGCCCGGCGTCTGCAATCACCTGTCGGGCGATCGAGTCGATCTTCTCTCCGGTCATCCCGGTGCGGACCTCCTGTATCGCGGTCTGCTGCGCCCGCAAAACGGTAGTATAAATGCGCCTGAACGTGTGGTCGGGGCCGCCGACCGCGAACGTTCGCGTCAGGTCGCTCCTGTAACCCCGGTAGTTCGCCCCCATGTCGATGACCACCGGGTCTCCGGGCATGACCGGCGTATCGTCCGCGCGATGGTGTGGGAGCGCCCCATTGGGACCTGCGCCGACGATGGTGTCAAATGCCGGACCGTCCGCGTCCAGCCTCCGCATCTCCGACTCGATCTCCCAGGCGATCTGCTTCTCGGTCATGCCCGGCTCGATCGATGGGCCGACCGCGCCCATCGCCAGGTCGGCGATCTCAATTGCGTATTCGAGAAGCGCTCTCTCGTCGGCGTCCTTGATTGCCCTGACCTCCTCAACAACGCCGGATGTCTCGATCAGCTCGACGTGCGGGGCCTCTTCAGACTCGGTCAACACCTGTTCAAAGCGTCTGAACGTGCCGACGGCGAGGTGGTCGGCCTCTACTCCGAGGGTGTGAACAACGAGGGTGGCGACCAGCTCAAGAAGCCAGGGCGTGCCGATGACGGTACGGTGGACGGCCAGATCGGGGGCCTCCGCTTCCGCCTGTTCCACATACCGGAAGTCGGTCACGAGCACGGCGTCCGACTCGGTGATCAGCAGGTGCCCCGCGGAGCCGGTGAACCCGGACAGGTAGCGGCGATTTTCGGGCGCCGACACAAGAAAGCCGTCAACCTCGAGGTGGGCCATACGTGTCCTCACCTCCTCGATCCGATCACGGACGCTCATCGGAGATGCTACCCGGCAAGGTGTGAAACAAGGAAATCGAGCGCGTAGAGATACCCGCGCCAACCGAAGCCCGCGATCTGGCCGACTGCCATGTCCGCGATTACCGAGTGGCGACGGTATTCGTCACGCGCGTGGATGTTCGAAATGTGGACCTCCACGATCGGCAGGCCGGCATCGGTCAGCGCATCCCTCATTGACAGACCGTAGTGAGTCAGCGCCCCCGCGTTGACGATCACGCCGTCCGCATTCCCGGAGGCTTCCTGGATGAAGTCAACGATGGCCCCCTCGTGATTCGACTGGAACAGGGCGACCTCTGTATCGAGCTCCTCTGCCCGCGCCACGATGGCCGCCTCGATCTCGGCCAGCGTCATGGCGCCGTAGTGGCGCGCGTCACGTCTTCCCAGGTTGTTCAGGTTGGGGCCGTTTACCACCAGGATTTTCACTCCTCGCTCTTTGCCTCCTCGCTTCTCACTCTCGTCGACGACGCGGACTGAGACGCGGACGCGCGCGGGTGCGATGACATGTAAGCCCGTCTGGCCTCGGTATTGGTGATGTGTGTGTAGATCTGAGTCGTCGCTGGACTGGCGTGGCCGAGAAGGTCCTGGACGACGCGGAGGTCCGCGCCGCCTTCCAGCAGATGAGTGGCGAACGAGTGGCGCAGCGTATGGGTGTGGACCTGGGTCCCAAGCCCCGCGTGCGCTGCCTGTTCCCGGACGGTCTTCTGAATGCTCCGCTGGCTGAGGCGCGCTCCGTAGCGGTTGACGAACAGCGCGCCATCGGCTTCCCGACTGGCGACCTGCGGGCGGACCTCCGACAGATATGTCCTGATCGCGTCCCGGGCGGCGGTGCCGATCAACACGATCCGCTCCTTCGATCCCTTGCCAATCACTCTCAGCTCGCGGGTTTCGAGGTTGACGCTTTCGAGGTTCAGGCTGCTCACCTCGCTGACCCTCAGCCCCGCGGCGTAGAGCAGCTCCAGCAGGGCCTTGTCCCGAATGCCCCTGTTTGACGTCGGATCCGGGGACTCCACCAGCTTGGACGCCTCTTCCTGCGACAGAAACCGGGGCAGGCGCGAGTCCAGCTTGAATGCGCCCCGGGGCGGCAGGGGATCGTGATCGGCGAGTCCCACACGGTTCAGCCAGCGAAACAGGGTACGCAAGGTGCTGAGCTTACGCGCGATACTGGTCCGAACGTAACCCAGCTCGTGCAGCCACGACAGGAACCCGCGAACCGTCCGGCGGTCCAGGTCACGGAATTCTCTCAGGCCCCGGTCGGCCATGAAGTCGCGCAGTGGCGCAAGATCGGCAAGGTAGTTGCGCACCGTAAGCGGGGCGAGGTCCCGCTCAGCGACCAGGTGGTCGCGAAACCGGCTCATCACCTCGTCCCAGATCGATCTTTCCATCTACGATGCCGCCTCCAGCGTCTCCGACTCCCGCTTAGGCGCCGGACCGGTGAAACCGCAGTCCTTGTCCAGGCAGCGAGCGTTCCTGCGTGCCCTTCCACGCGATACCAACAGCTTGCCGCATTGCGGGCACGGCTGGGGCAGCGGGTTGACGGTATGGTTGCACCCCGGATAGTTGATGCATCCGTAGAAGGTTCTACCGCTCTTCCCCTTTCCCCTGCGCTCGATCATAGCGCCGCCGCACTTTTCGCAGTCAATTCCGACACGCAGCGGCTTGGCGTTCTCGCATTCAGGATAGGCGCTGCACCCCAAGAACCGTCCTCCGCGTGAGTTCCTGACGACCATGGGCTTTTCGCACTTGTCGCAGAGTTCGTCAACGTCCTCGCTGACCAACTCTCTCACCGCGCGCTCTTCGGGGCTTTCGACCGGGCGGGTATTCTTGCAGTCCGGGTAGCCGGTGCAGGCCATGAACCTGCCATATCGCCCGCTTTTTATCACCAACGGACTTCCGCACTTCTCGCAGACCTCGCCGGTCGGCTCGTCGAGTTGTTCGCGCGGGACCCGCTCGGCTTCTTTCATCGCTACTTCGATTGCCTGTTCGAAAGGATCGTAGAACTGACCAATTACCGGCGTCCACTGTCGTTCGCCCTCTGCGATGTCGTCGAGCTTCTCTTCCATGCCAGCGGTGAATCCGACGTCCATGACATCCGTGAAGTTCTTCACCAGCAGGCCGGTAACGGCTTTGCCCAAGTTCGTAGGCACGAATCTCGGTCCGTCTTTGACCACGTAGTCACGGTGCTCCAACGTTGTGATGATGGTCGCGTATGTGCTCGGCCTGCCGATGCCCTCGCCTTCGAGCGCCTTGACCAGTGTCGCGTCGGTAAAGCGCGGCGGCGGCTTGGTGAAGTGTTGCTCTGGCTCGGTGTTCAGGCAGTCGAGCGGCTCGCCCTTCGAAAGCCTGGGAATCGGCGGGCGGTCTGCATCTTCTTCGTCGGCATCGTCTTTCCCTTCCATGTAGACCGCCCTGAATCCGGCGAACTTCAGAATTGAGCCGGAGGCTCGGAACTCGTACTCCTTGCCTGACGCGGTGCCGGTCGCGCTGATTGTTGCGGTTGTGGAGTCGAACAGCGCATCTTTCATCTGGCTGGCGACCATGCGCTTCCAGATGAGGTCATACAGCCGTGCCTGGTCATTGTTTAGATAGTGGCGGATTGCGCCCGGCTCGCGCATTACCGATGTGGGCCTGATCGCCTCGTGCGCCTCCTGCGCTCCCTTCACCTTGCGGGTGTATGCGCGTGGTCGGGAGGGGGCATACTCGGCTCCATACTTGCTCTTTATGAGCGCGGCGGTATCCCGAAGCGCCTGCGCGGCGACGTTTGTCGAATCCGTGCGCATATATGTTATGAGTCCGACCGGGCCTTCATCACCGACCTCCATGCCCTGGTACAACTGCTGGGCGACACTCATCGTTCGGCTCGCGGTGAACCCCAGCTTGCGAGACGCCTCCTGCTGGAGGGTGCTGGTGATGAACGGGGGCGAGGGGCGGCTCTTGGTCTCGCGCACGCGGATGTCGGTTACGGCGTAATCCGCGCTCCGAATATCCAGGACTATCTCATCGCTGGCGGCTTGGCTGGTAACCAGGTATCGGTACTCGTCATCCGTGCCCCTGATCTTTACTCTGAACGGGTGAAGTCGCGCCTTGAAAACGCTCTCTTTTCCCATGCGGGGGCGCTTGGAGAGCGTGGTGTCGATCGTCCAATACTCGATCGGCACAAAGGCGTCGATTTCGGCTTCGCGATCCACGACTAGCCTGAGCGCGACAGACTGGACTCGTCCCGCGGACAGCCCGCGCCGCACCTTGCCCCATAACACCGGGCTGAGCTTGTAGCCGACGATTCTATCCAGCACACGCCGAGCCTGCTGCGCGTCAATGAGCGCCTGGTCCAGCTCGCGGGGATTGTCGAACGCCTTGGTGATCGCGTCCCGCGTTATCTCGTGAAAAACCACGCGTCGTGACTTGTTCAGCGGAATCTTGGCGGCCTTCAGCAAGTGCCAGGCGATAGCCTCGCCTTCGCGGTCCGGGTCGGTGGCGAGATAGACGGTGTTCGCCTGCTTCGCCGCCTTGGACAGTTCCGTTACGATTTTACCCTTGCCATTCATAACCCTGTACGTGGGTTCGAAGCTGCCGTCGTCCAACTCGACACCCATCGTTTTCTTTGGGAGATCGCGGACGTGTCCCATGGACGCCTTTGCGACATACTTGTTTCCCAAGAACCGCTGTACGGTCCTGGCCTTGGCGGGTGATTCTACTATTACTAGGTCTTTACTCATTTCCACCTACGCAGTTTGATATTCGGCTGGCGCCTCACGGAGACGGGTGTAGTTCATTCCGCCAACCTGCCGCACCAGTCCTCTCAATTCCATCATAGTGAGGGCGCTGCTGACTGTCGAGGCGGCGAGTGCGGAGTTACGGGTAATTTCATCTATGTGGATCGGGTCGAAGGTTACGTACTTGAGGACGGCGGCCTGCGCCTCGTCCTCGGGGAAGAATGCGGCCAGCTCAAGCTGATGCTCGATCGATGAAAGGTTGAGCTCCTGCAGGATGTCATCGGCGCGGCTGACCAGCTTCGCCTCGGAGTCACGGATCAGGTGGTTGGCGCCGTTTGACGCGGGTGACAAGATGCTGCCCGGGACGGCGAAGACCTCGCGGTTCTGCTCCAGTGCATGTCTCGCCGTCAGCAGGGCCCCACTCCCTTCCGGCGCCTCGACAACCAGTGTGCCAAGGCTCATCCCGCTGATGATCCGGTTCCTTCTGGGGAAGTTCTGGGCGTCCGGTCTCGCGCCGAGGGGGTGCTCGGAGACAACGGCGCCGTTGTCCACAATCTGGTCGGCCAGCGAGCCGTGTTCTCGTGGATAGATGACGTCTATCCCACTGCCCAAGACCGCAATGGTGCGCGCGCCGGACTCCAACGCTGCCCTGTGGACGATGCCGTCGATCCCCCGCGCCAGCCCACTTACTATGGTCACCCCGGACTGGGCTAGCTCGGTCGTCAGCTGCCGTGCCGTCTCGCGTCCGTAAACGGTTGGTCCGCGGGTGCCAACCACAGCGACGGACCTCTCGTCCTCCGGCATGATCTTTCCTCGCACATACAGGACGGGAGGCTTGTCGTAGATCTCCTTGAGGCGCGGGGGATAGTCCTCGTCATGCCAGGTCAGCACACAGAAACCGGCCTGCTGGACGCGCTCCAACTCGGCATCGGGGTCAACCCGAACTCGCCCTTCAGCGACGCGCTTCGCAGTTCCCCTGTCCAGTCCAGCATTGCGAAGTTGATGTTCACTCGCGCTCCAGGCGACAGCCAGCGATCCGAAGTGGCCCTCCAGCAACGCGATTCGCGCACGTCCAACGTGCGAAACCCGGTTGAAACCGATCCAGTATTTTAGCTCAGCTACTTCCATTCACACCTGTCACCGTATCCGGTTACTGAACGGGGATAACTGGCGGAGAGGGTGGGATTCGAACCCACGGTCGCCTTCTACAGACGACACGCGATTTCCAGTCGCGCCTATTCGACCACTCTAGCACCTCTCCGCAAGGTGGCACCACAACGGCGATGAGTGATGACTATCGCCAGTGGAAGATGATGGCCAGGTCCGCGTGCTGGCGGAGAGGGTGGGATTCGAACCCACGATGGAACTGCTCCCATACTGGTTTTCGAGACCAGCGCCTTAAACCACTCGGCCACCTCTCCGAGGGCACCGGGAATTATAGCATAGGCGTTGCCGCGGGATTTAGGAATCATCTCAAAAATCCCTTGTGGATCGCTGTTCGGCAGTCCGGGGCGAGCGCTTGACGACTGCCCGACGCCGGGGCTTCATGGCAGCTGAACCCGGACAAAACCATCCGATTGTTGGGTCAGCCCGATAAGTCCAAGAACGGGAGCACGTAGCGGTCGATGGCGTCGGCGAGGCCGTCTGCCGAGACGTCGCTCACTGTATGGTCTGCGACTCGCTGGACCTCCGGAGGAGACCCTCCCATGGCGATGCCCACGCCCGCAGTTTCGAGCAGCGGGATGTCGTTGAAGCTGTCGCCCACGGCGACGGTCTGGGATGGCTCGATTTCCAGCAGACTGCACAGCGCTCGGAGGCCGGCGCCCTTGTTGATGCCGCGTCGTGTGAAGTCAACCGCCCACAGGCCGTTGTAGGGAAGCCAGACCTTGACCACGTCCAGCTCCGAGACGCTTGCCATCAGCGCCAGCATCGCGTCGGCGTCGAACTCATTCAGATCCAGAGCCGAGATGCGGGTCAGGTCCCAGGTCCCCAGATCCGAGACATCGGTGATCGAGCCGCCCGGATGTGTCGCGATGAACTCGCAGCCACTGTCCAGTATCGGACGCATCGCCTCTTTGGCGAGACGGTTGCCAAGCGGCGCGCTCCACAGGCCACTCCCGGTTGCCGGATCGAGGATCAGGGCGCCGTTGTCCGACACCTGTGGAGATGTCAGGCCCAGCTCCCCAGAATACCTGATGACATCTGAGCGCTCTCGCCCCGTGGCGATTGAGACTGGGATCTTCGCCGCGACCTGTCGGACGGCGTCTCCGACGGCTGGTGAAATCCGCTCGTCCGGCCCGATGATGGTGCCGTCCAGGTCGAGGACCAGTGCGCGCGGCCCGGTCACTGGGACCAGCTCCGCGAGAGGCGTCGGATTGAGTCGAGACCGTGGAGGTCGGCCAGCTCGGCCAACCCCTTGCAGATGTCCCGCGCTACCCCGGGTCCTCGGTACACGAACCCGGTCAATAGCTGCACCGTGTCCGCCCCCGCCACGAGCGCCTGCCAGGCATCCCACGATGAGAAGACTCCCCCACAAGCGTTGATCGCAACGGATCCTCCGACTCGTTCTCGCACCTCGGACACCATTCTGAGCGTCTGACCCAGGAGCGGTCTACCGCTCAGACCGCCTGCGCCGACCCCCAGACGCGGGTCCGTTACCGGCTGTGTATTGGCCACCGTCAGCGCATCCACGCGACAGGAGGCACACGACTCGACCAAGTCGAGGAGCCGTCTGTGGCGTTCTGGGTCCTCGCTCGCTGAGGGAAACGTCGGCATCTTGACGAAGACCGGCTTGGACTGACGTTCGCCAACTGCGCTGAGCAGCTCGGTCAGCACTTTGGAGTCGTGGAACACCCTGAGTCCGGCGGTGTTCGGTGAGCTGATGTTGACTTCGACCGCCTCGACGATCGGTTCCAGCCTGCGGTGGCAGGCGACAATCTGGTCGATGTTCGTCCCTGATACGCTGGCTACAACCGGCACGTTCGATGACCGGCGCCGGCCCATCGCCAGGCTCTCAGCAGCCGCTGCGAGGCCATTGCCGGGAAAACCGAGCGCGTTGATCAGCGCTCCCCGCGGCGCATCTCGGAGCAACCTCGTGCCGGGGTTGCCCGGCCTGGGGTCTTGTGTCACCGTACCGCACGTCACGTACCCGAAACCCAGTGACGAGAGTGATGGGAGCAGGGTGCAGCTCTTGTCATATCCGGCCGCCAGTCCGACCGGGTTATCGAGATCCAGTCCGGCGACGCTCGCGCGCAGCGCCGGCGACTTGAACGTGCTGACGCCCGAGACGGCCCGCCACAGCGGCCACAGCTCAAGAGCCAGGTCCGCTACGCGCTGCGCCTTTTCAGGAGGCAGCCTGAAGAGCAGCGGACGCACGACAGACTCGTATGTGCTCGGTCTGAGGGCTAGCGCCAAGCGTAGTCTCCGGTCATGCTACCACCGTCACCATACTGTCCCGCACCTCCGCTCTCCCGATGTGGGCCAGCAGAAAGTCGCGCTTCTCGTCGAATTCGATCTGGTCCCATTGATCGAGTATCCGGTCAATGTCTGGAGTGGGTTCGGACCTGTTTGCGGACCTGCGGACTCTGTCGAGGTCTGCAACTGCCTCCTGAAGGAGGTCGGTGTTCGCGGCGCCGGATGCGGTCTTACGCATCGCCTGCAGGAACCGGCGCTCGGCATTTCGTTCACGCTCTTTATGGATCTGCCGGATGGTCTCATCGGACGAACGTACGACAGCGTCGGGAGACTGTCGATCGAGGTCACCGGAGCGTATAACCCCAGGGACCTGTGCCAGGACCGCCTCTTCCAGCTCCGCTGCCCGCCAGGTATGGTAATCGCAGACACTCTGGTTGTTTCGGGACTGGCACTGATAGTAGCGGTAGGTGTTTCGGTTCCGAATGCCGTCCCGGTTCGTCCACTGTTGACGGCGGGTGACGCCCATCATCCTGTTCCCACAGTAGTCGCAGAACACGATTCCCGATAGCAGGAACGGCTCCGCTCGCGGCAGCCCGGGTCTGGGTCGCCGTTCACGAACGATGTCCCGCGCGGCGCGATAGGTCTCGCGCGTTATGATCGGCGCGTGATTTCCGGGAAGGCGGAGTCCGAACCTGGCGTAAGTGCCGATGTAAACGGCATTCTTGAGTATGTCGCGGACGCTGACGACGCTCCATCGGCCGCCTATATGGGTCGTTATCCCGCACTCGTTCAGGCGCTGCACTATGCGCCGCATACCAAGGCGGTCTTCGGTGTAGAGCCGGAAAATCAGCTCGACCACCTCGGCCTCTTCCTTGACGATGACCAAGGAGCCTTCGTCCCCGTTGCGATATCCGAAAGGAGGACGTCCCAGCGCCTTGCCCAGGAGCGCTTTGTCCTGCATCGACTCCCTGATTTTGCTGCTGAGCGACTTCGAGACGCCTGATGCCCCGTGGACGGCCAGCGCGCTTTGAAGGGGGTCAGGCATATCGTGGTCTTGGCACGTGACCTTCGCTCCCGTGCCCTCAACTTCGAGAAATGTCCGCGCGACCGTCTCCAGGTCACCACCCAGGTGGCTGGCGTCCGGTATGGCCACCAGGAAGTTCGAGCCGGACTGGTTGATGAACGTCAGCAGGTTCTGGTACTGCGCGTACCGGCCGGAGCCGGACGGGTCGAGATCACCGAAAGTCCTTATGGGCTGATGTACGTTGGTGTGGCAGTAATCGAGGAAGTCCTGCTCGAATTCGACCAGAGTCTTGGTTTCTCCGAACGCCTGTGTATAGGCATCCACCCTGAAGTATCCCAGCGCTCTCATTGATATTCGAATCGAGCTTGCATTAGCCGTAAATCAGGATGCGGGCACAACTTCCGCACTGGACGATGTCCTCGCTGTTGCGTACACGTTGGGATTCGGTGAGTGGGACAACCAGCCGGCAGCCTTGGCACAGGCCACGTTGATCTAGCAGGGCGGCTCCCTGACCACCGCGGCTCCGCCTCACTGTCTCGTAGATCGCGAGGACCTGGGGCGAAAACTCGGTTGCCATGGCGCTCCGACGCTGCTTGAGGGCAGGGAGATCCGACGCGAGCTCCTCGTCCCGGGCTCCGAGCTCGGCGACCTCCGCGCTGCGTTCCCCGTGAATTTTGTCGAAGACCTCCTGTGCCTCATCACGCGACTGCTGTGTGTCTTCGGCCTCGACCATCAGGTCAAGCAGCCTGTCCTCCTCGACGCCCTGATTCCGCACGAGCATTGCTCGCTCGTCCTGGTACGCTTCCAGTTCCCTGGGATTGGTAACTGCCCCGCTGTACATGCGCTGGTCGATGTTGGCGACTCGCTGCTCGATCTGATCGATTGCGCTCTGTGCTTGACGTCGCGGCGGTCCGAGTCCGTCCAATTTCCGTTGCAGGGCGGTGAGTCGGCGGTGTGCGTTCTGCCTGCGTGAGTCGTCGGCCAGAATGGCGCGAATTCTGGACAACTCTTCCTTACGCTTCTGGATCTCCCAATCCAAAAGCTGAAGATCGTAGAGCTGCTTGACGGATCGCATAGTCCACACTCGATCGGGATGTCGCTCCATTCTAATAGAATTCGGCGACCGTACCAACAGCCTTGGGGCTACGTTCCGTACTCCTCCGGCAACCCGGTCGGCGCCGGCTCGGTCCGGCCAACGTCCACCGGGTGTTGAGCCTCGCCGGTCTTGCGTGAGGTCCTGCACGATCTGATGGACTGGACGCTCGACTTCGCGGACAGCGACTGGGCAATCGGTCTGCTGACGCTGGTCGCGTTCAGCGAGTCGGTGGTATTCCCAATTCCTCCGGACCCGCTGCTGATACAGGTTCGGGGGAAGCATCAAAACTCTGGTGGGTATCTATGCGGTGACAGTATGTGGACACCTCGCTATCCCATACCCTCTGCACCACTGCCCACCACTTTTGTGATGCTTCCGTTCGGGCCAATCCCACGACTTGACAAGGATAAGTATGTATGGTAACACTGAGATGCCCCGTGTATGGGTAGTTTCCCGACTATTGTGAACCACGCTGGGATTCAGCTTAAGGAGACAAGGAAATGCGTAAGGCTCTTGGACTTCGGTGGGCCGCTGTCGCGGCAGGAGTGGCCGTGCTGTTGGTTGTTGCGTTGGCGTGCAGCGCGGAGACCAAGACGGTTGAGGTGATCAAGGAAGTACCTGTAGAGAAGATCGTCACGCGGGACGTCGTAAAAGAGGTACCTGTAGAGAAGATCGTCACGCGGGACGTCGTAAAAGAGGTACCCAGGGAAGTGATCAAGACGGTCGAGGTCGAGAAGCCCGTCGAGGTGATCAAAGAGGTCGTCAGGACGGTCGAGGTCGAGAAGCCTGTCGAAGTCGAAGTGGTAAAGACAGAGGTCGTGACGCTGGTCGTGACGCCCACACCGGTCTCCATGGCTGTAGCGGCGCCGGTGGAGGCAAAGATGGGCCCGCCGCCAGACTCGAAGAACCCAGCGGGGACTGTCGTTTTGCGTGTGCCGGGCGTTGGCGCTATCCAGGGCATAAACACCATCCAGGGGTTTACGGGCGCTGAGGCCGGGATTACGGAGCGCCTCTTTACCTGGAGGTTTAGAGACGATGGCAGCATTGACTATGAAGTCCCCCAGCTGGCTACCGGCTTCAAGCTGGCCCCCGATCTGAGCAAGGTGGTCGTAAATATCCGGGAAGGGGTACAGTTCCACCAGGACTGGGGGGAGCTGACTGCTGAAGATGTGGCGTGGAGCTTCAACATAGCGAACCCGAGCATCACCCCTCACAGTATCACCACCAGCGCCTCCGTCTTTTCATCGTTCTTCGGTTCTAACCCGGTCAAGGCCGTGGACCCTAACACGATAGAGATCACGTTCAACAAGTATGACGTGACTTGGGTAAGTCAGGTCCTCAGCACAGGGTCGCGTCCTGCCGCTTCGATGATTAGTAAGAAGGTCTTCGATGAGCTGGGTGAAGAGGAGATGAAGTCCAACCTCATCGCCACAGGCCCCTTGGAGATAAAAAGCTGGTCGGTAGACGAACAGGGCGTTCTGGTTCCCTTCGCGAAGCACTGGTCGATAAGGCCTCAGTTTGATCAGCTTATCATGGCGGCTATCCCGGAGGAGTCAGTAGCGCTGGCCGCGATGGAGGTAGGAGAGGTTGATGCGGGGAGCATGAGTCTCACCAGCGTTCAGGAGCTGGTCAAGGGTGGCTTCAAGACTTCGACCACCGGCAATGCCATCCAGGCTTCACTCTATTTCGCCGGCAACAACTGGGAAACGGAGAGCGCGCTTACCGGTGAGCCTATAGACATCGCTGCCATGGGTGTCTTTGTTCATGACCTGGCATGGATAGGTAATCCACATTCGCCAGATGATAGGAACAACCCCGCAGGCATGGATGATATGGAGCAGGCTCGCATGGTTCGCTGGGCACTGGCCATGGCTATAGATCGGGACACTATCATTCAGCAGCTTACGGACGGTTTGGCTCACCCGAACTACGTTGCGTACATCGACCCCAACAGTGGACACTGGAAGGACAAGTGGCTGGTACCCTATGACCCGGCTATGGCAGAGGAGTATCTTGATAAAGCGGGCTATCCCAGAGGGGACGGGGGAGTGAGATTCAACTTCTCCATCTACACGGGAATTTACTCCCAATTCGTCATGGAGGTCGCAGACGCTGTTGCCGGATACTTCGATTCTATAGGCGTTAAGACTGAGTCGCTGCACTACCCCTACGCGATATATCGTCCTGGTCTGGTGGGTCGAACACAGACGATTCCAACGCTGTACCACGACGATGACGGCAACTCCATCTACCCTCATGACAAGCCCAAGGGTCTGGTCAACAGCACCCTGACGCGGGGCGGCTACGGGGTCGGCTATGAAGTTCCTGAGCTGGCCCAGCTTTATCTGAAAGCGGCGGCGGAGCCTGACACACAGAAGAGGAACGAGATCGCAGACGAGTTCATCGACTTCGTCCACCACTGGGCCCTCCAGCCGGGTGTACTTGCTGAACCCGTGTTCGGTACCTACAATCCCAACTCCGTAATGGGATGGAAACAGGAGCCCGCGTCTAAGAGTATCTCCGCGTTCTATAATCTGGTCCCCGTCCGGTAACCACTGAGGAATTCCGCTCCGCTACCCGTTGCGAGCGGTGGTGGGGCGGAATTTCAATAGAGCTCGAGTTCTATGGTTAGATTCTTAGTAAGGCGTTTCGTCTTTTCCGTCCTGTCATTCCTCGCCGCAACCATGATCGTATTTGGGTTGTCCCGACTCGCCGGCGATCCCCTGCTGATATTCGCCCAACCAGGCACGTACGGTATGACCGAGGAACGGCGAGCAGAGATCGAAGAGTTTCTGAACCTCGACAAGCCCCTAGTCGTACAGTACCTCCTGTGGGCCGGGAAGGCGGTCCGTGGCGATCTGGGCCGAACCCTGGTCGAACAGGCGCCCGTGACCAAGCTGATCAAGCAAAGGGTTGGAGCTACTGTACAACTGGCCCTGGCCGCTTGGCTCTTCGCCTGTCTCACAGGCGTCCCGCTTGGGGTCTTTTCGGCTATTAAACGTGGCGGTTTCTGGGACTATGCTGGAAGGGCATTTGCTCTCTTCGGGCAAGCTCTTCCTCAATTCTGGGTAGCGATAATGAGCATCGTTATCTTTGCCGTCATACTGGACTGGCTGCCGGTCCAAGGCCGTGGATACCCCGATGTCTCTGTTTGGGTGAGGGTTAAACATTTCATCTTGCCAACAGTCACATTGGGCTGGCTTGGCTCTGCCACCTACCTGAGATTAACTCGGTCGGCGATGCTGGAGGTCTTGGATTCAGAGTTTGTCAAGTTGGCCAGAGCCAAGGGAGTAGGTAAGTGGAAGGTTGTATGGAAACATGCCTTCAAAAATGCATTGATCACCCCGATAACCTACTCTGCCCTGTTCCTGGCTGGTTTTATTACTGGCGCGACAGTCGTGGAGCTGGTGTTCGCATGGCCAGGAATTGGTAGACTGGCGTTGACGGCCGTATTCAATAACGATTTCGGTCTGTTGACTGGGATTGTACTGGTCTACACTATTGCCTACATAGCCTTCAGCTTCCTGGCTGACGTCATTTATGCGGTCTTGGACCCGAGGATCCGATATAGCTAGTGCTCGGCTGCGTGAGTCTTGACGGGTCATCATCCGTCCACTGTCTGATAGGTTCTTCGACGGGCCAGGCCCCCCGGCGCGCCTCAGTGGGTGGCCGCAAAGGGGCGGAACAGCGGCTATGTCCTTGCACGTATCCCACAGAACACTTAGGCGGTTGGTGAATAGTGGCCCGCAACATTATCCCCAGTACTACCGGTCGCCTCCGGGGACCGTCCGACATACTTGGGAAGACTTGGTACGCCCTGCGACGGTGGCCCATAATTCCGATCGCGGTACTGACGGCCCTTGTCGTGACTGGAGTAGCGGGCCCTGTCATAGCTCCCCATGACCCTCTCAAGCAAGACCTGCTATTGAGAAACGCGCCGCCGGTCTGGTATCCGGAGGGGACGAGTGAACGCATACTCGGAGGAGACCATGTAGGAAGGGATATCCTGAGCCGGATGATTCATGGAGCCCGGATTTCACTTGCAGTGATGTCCGTCGCAACCATAACTGGGTTAGTCGTGGGCACCGCGCTCGGCATGATCGCCGGCTACCTTGGCGGCTTTGCAGATGAGTTGATAATGCGATTGGTCGATATCTGGCTCGCCCTCCCTTTCGTGCTGCTTGCTCTCACCGCAGTTATCGTGTTTGGGCCAAGCCTCCTCCTGATCGTAACTCTCCTTACTATTGGTGCCTGGGCTACGTATGTTCGCTTTGTCAGGGGCGAAGTTCTTTCCTTGAAGGAGCGGGACTACGTAGCGCTGGCCAAGGTGGCGGGCGCTTCCCGCCTTCGGATCATAGTCAGGCATATCCTCCCTGGCGTCACCAATACAGTCATCGTTCTCACTACACTGCAAGTCGGCCATCTGATCCTGGCGGAAGCCACTCTCAGTTTCATCGGTGCGGGAATCCCGGCGCCCACACCGGCGTGGGGACTGATGATATCCGATGCGCGAACCTACGTGAGGATAGCTTGGTGGACAGCCTTCATCCCAGGAGCAGCCATCTTCCTGGTGGTGATGTCTCTCAACTTCTTGGGAGACTGGATGCGGGACCGGTTCGATCCTCGACTCAGACAGATCTAGCTGGGACTGAGATTGGCAGCAATGGCATTGGAAGGTGCGTGGATGTCACCCTACTCTTCTAATACACCGGTATGTATGCCCTCTACCCGCCGGCGCACCTCCTCGAACACACGCTCAGCAGGATTGAGCTCGGGACTGTAAGGCAATTGTACTATCGTCGGCAGTCCCACACTTCGCACCAGCTCACTGCGGTGACCACGCGCCCCTCTCCCACACCAATGCATCGGTGGTTTCGTCTGATTGACAGACAGATGAGGGTTATGATCCTCAACATGCTGGAAAGCGGTGAACTTATGCGGTCCTCTGGGTCGATAGTAGTAAAGGACTGCTAAACTGGTACCAACCTGACCGTTGACATTCCGACCGGTTTTGGGAGGTAGAGATTGGATCTCATATTTACCGAACAGGAAGAGGTGTTCCGGCAAGAGCTCCGCGACTTTTTGGCAGCGGAGCTGCCAGATGGCTGGGACCCTTTGGATCAGCCCGGCGAGTCCCCCGAAGAACGCCACGCCTTCACCCGCTCGATGGCGAACAAGCTGGCTGACAAAGGGTGGCTGACTCTGGCCTGGCCCGAGGAGTACGGCGGGCAGGGCCGCTCGATCATGGAGCAGGTCATCTACCGTGAGGAGATGTCCTACTGGAACGTTCCGGGCACGGACCTCGGCACGGGCGCTATCTCGTGGGTCGGCCCGGTGCTGATGATCGCGGGCACCGAAGACCAGAAGCGCGAGCACCTGCCTCCGATCGCCCGCGCCGAGCGGTACTGGTGTACGCTGTACAGTGAGCCCGGCTCCGGCTCTGACCTCGCCTCACTCCAGACCTCCGCCGTCCGCGATGGCGACGACTACGTCATCAACGGCCAGAAGATCTGGACGTCCAGTGCCCACATAGCGGACTGGGGATGGCTTGCCGCTCGCACCAACCCCGACGCGCCGAAACACCGGGGCATCAGCCTGTTCATGCTGGACATGAAGAGTCCGGGCGTAACGGTCAAGCCAATAGTCAACATGGCGGGCGGGCGCGAGTTCAACGAGGTCTATTTCGACGACGTTCGAGTCCCCAGCGCGAACCTTGTCGGACATGAAGACCGGGGATGGTACACCCTGGCGGTCGCGCTGGACTTCGAGCGCTCCGGCGTCGGATACTCCGCCACGGCCCGACGGATCGTAGAGACGCTCACGAAGTACGTCAACAAGACCGAGCGCAACGGCGCTCCCATAGGCAAGGACCCATACGTCAGGCGACAGCTTGCGCAGCGATTCGTCGAGACCGAGATCTCCCGCTGGCTGTCCTATAAGGTCGCGTGGATGCAGAGCCGTGACATGGTCCCAAACGCCGAGGCGTCTATGTCCAAGATGTACGGCACCGAGCTGACGCAGCGCGTCGCCAGGACCGGTATGGAGATATTGGGCATGTCGGGACAGCTTTCGCAGGGGTCCAAGTGGGCGCCGCTGCAGGGCTACATCCAGCGGTCGTACCTCACCTCCACGTCCTCCACCATCGCGGCCGGCACCTCCGAAATCCAGCGCAACATCATCGCCCAACGCGGCCTCGGACTGCCGCGGTAGGCGCGTCACAGGATGACCGACAGCTTTGTGATTTTGGCGATCTGCACCGGATTGTTCGCTCTGCGCGTCTCAGGGCAGGTGTTGGTGGTGACCCGCGCTCCACGGTGGCTTCCGTCCAACGAGCACTGGTACTCCGGCATCATGCCATACAGGTATCTGCTGCCCGGTCAGCTGGTTCTGCTGGCCATCATGGTCATGTTGACGTTCGACGTGTACCGGGGTCAAGGGCTGTTCGCGGCGGACCGGTGGGCCAAGGTCGCTCCGTTCCTCATGGTCTTAGCCTGGGTCTATTTCGCGGCGATGATTATCCGGTACGTACTGACGATGGCGCTGAAGCCAGATCTCAGGTGGTTCAGACGGACCATCCCGATCTGGTTCCACATGGTCCTGGCGGCGGCTCTGTGGGCGTTCTCCGACTATCACGGGGAGTGACCGCGTTCGATAAGACGTCCGATTCTCTTCGCGTCAACTCGGATGTTGTATAGCCCTCCCCGACCGTCGTAGTTGTGCCCGATGAAGTACAGTCCCGGGTATTCCGAGCTACGCACCCTGTCGCGGCGGTCGGCAAATCCGCAGCTGTCCCTCGCGCCGTACACACCCATCCATTCGATCGCCGCGCGGTAGCCGGTGGCGAGTATGATCGTGTCGTAGGCCCACTCAGCCCCGTTCGAGAGGCGGATACCGACATCTCCGAACTCAGCGACGCCGGGCAGCAGCTCAATCCGTCCCGCATCGATGTGGTCCACGATCCCGCGACCGATCAGGGGCACGTCCGGACAGGTGTCGAATCTCCGCTTCGTCGGCAGACTGGCGGGGCGGCGTCTGAGCAACCCGCCAATCTGGCTGGCGCCGCGCACAATTCGCCGCTGCACCGGCCCGGGAAGCCATGACATTGACCAGCCCAGGTACTGGGAGGGGACCCCCGCGATGCTTCTTGGAAAGACGCTGGCACCCGACCGCACCGAGACCGCGACTTCGATCCCCGCATCGGCAAGCTCTGAGGCGATCTCCGCCGATGAGTTCCCGATCCCCACCACCAGTATCCGCTGCCCGATGTACTTGTCGGGCCTCCTGTACTCCGTGCTGTGCAGCACGGTTCCCGTGAAGCGTGCCATACCCGGGTAGTCGGGCACGACCGGTGAGGACATGATCCCCGTGGCGACTACCACGGCACGAGACCGGTACCGGATTGCACCGGTTTCGACGATCCAGTGCCCGTTCTCATTCCTCAAGCCCGTCGCTTCTACTCCGGTGCGGACGGGCAGTCGGAACTCATCGACGTAGCTGTCAAGGTAAGCGGCGAACTCTGACCGGGTTGGGAAAAGGGACGTTCCAGTGGGAAACGACATTCCGGGAAGTGAGCTCAGGTGCTTTCCCGTGTGCAGCCTGAGACTGTCGTAAACGTTCTCCCACATCCACCCCGGCTGATCTCCACGTTCGAGAACCACGTTGGAAATGCCCCGTGTAGCAAGCTGTTGAGAGACCGCCAGCCCACCCGGTCCTCCCCCGACGATAACGACATCTGAGCGCTCAACGCGCATTTGGTACGGACTCTCTAGCCTCAGTCGCGCGCATCACCGGGCGATCCCAGATTCGGGGTCTGTGAGAGATCTGTACCACTCGCTGGCGAACACGCCGTCCGGATCGTACTGCTCCTTCAGATCCAGAAACGTCCGAAACTGTGGATACGCGCGCTCCACCTGGTCGCTCGTCGCCCACCGGTGGTAGGTGAGGTAGTAGCACCCGTCCTCATCGAGCGCGCAGTCAATGAGCGAGCGGAACTGCTCCTTTGCGCGGTCGATCCCCTCCGGGGAGTGCTCGACCAGCAAGTTGAAGATTATGCACGCGTAGTCCTGCCTGGCCCACCGCAGCACCGTCTCGTCCTCCGCCTGTATGAGACGGACCGTACCGTATATTACGTTCGCGCCGGTGGCCAGCAGACATCGCCGCGCCGCTGACATGAACTCGACGAACCTATGGCGGGGAACGTAGAGCTCCGAAATCATCAGCGACGCGTACGTCGTCCAGCCCAGGCTTTGGGCCAGCAGGCCCCCCGCTTCCGGCAGGTATGGACTGAACTGGTGCTCGTCCGACCAGTAGAGCTGTCCATCGGTCCGCAGATAGTGGTCCGCGTACTCGGCATAGGCGCGCGCCTTGTCCGTGTGCGCGAGTACATACAGCCGCATCCAGTCCTCGGTCGATAGGCCAAGCCGGTCTGCGGGAGCTGCCGCCGCAGCTCCGGCCGGAGCATAGGTCGAAAGCACGCCCTTTGCCATGAAGTCCGGCGACGAACCATCCGTCATGTACTGAAAGTCGCCATACGTCGCGCCCTTGCCGGTCTGCGTTTCAAGCTCCTCGATCACCCGGTGGGTCGGCGCCTCCCTGACCCGGCGCACGAGTTGTGACCTCGCTTCCAGCCTCAGCTTGATCGCGTCAACCAGTCCGAACAGGCCATATCCGCCAATCGCGGCGCGGAACAGATCGGCATTCTCCGCACGACTGCACAGCACCCTGTCGCCGGTGGGCAGAGTCAGGTAGAACGCTTCGATGTCGGCAACGATCGGCTTCCGGCCAAGTACCCGGCCGTGGATGTTCGACGACAATGCCCCGCCGAGCGTCAACTCATCAGCCCCGGTCTGCTTCTGGATGATCGTAAGAGGTTCGGAGCGTCCCTGCTGTTCACTTCTCAGCCACCTCACCAGGCTCGGCCAGGTGACACCGGACTGGACCCACACGGTCGCGGAATCCGGGTCGAGCGGGCCGATGCCCGTCAGACGTGATGAGCTGATCGAGACCCCGTCGCGCGCGAACTGCTGTCCTCCCATCGAGTGAAGCGCTCCAGCGGGACATACCGCAAGGCCCTGACCGGCGGCTTCACGTATCGCTGACGACACCTCTCTTACGGTGGAAGGGGCAACGACTCGAACCACCTCCGTCGCGTTAAGCCCGGACTGCACGTCATTCAAAGTCGGAATCGGACCACACCCCCAATCGAGTCTTGCTCTCACCCCGCGTCAGTATCGCGGACCGTGCGCTTGGGCCGCTAATTCTGAAGTCTCCTGTCCTCGTCTTCGGCCACGCGGGACCCCTCGGCCACATCGACCCACCGCAGCGCGATCGTTCCCGCGACAATGATCAGCAGTATCGACGTCACCGCCACCCTCGTGTCAAAGACAGCCGTGACCACGATGTACAACATGGGTCCGAACACGGAAGACGTCCTGCTCATGAAGCCAAAGAACGAGAAGAACTCTCCGCTCCGCGACTCCGGAGTAATCTGGGCGAACAGGCTCCTTGCCAGCGCCTGGCTGCCGCCGATAACCAACCCGACCAGCACACCCAGTACGAGCCACTGGTAGCCGGCGTCCAGACCCAGGGGGCGCCACAGCACACGGCGCACCGCCGAGGGCCACCAGTCGAGCGGACCTAGGCCCAGCACGGACGGGTGCAGCGGGCCGACGGCGGAGTCGCCATCCATGTCGCCTCCCTGTATCGAGAGGCTGTACTTCATGTCTTCTGAGTTTCGCACCGCCTCCGGCAGATACAGGACCGCACGCGGCTTCAGAACAATGCCCTCCTGTAGGACCCACTGCTCACCTCTCCACCGCAGCTCGAATCCGGAGTCCGGCAATTCCGGCGCCTCATTGACGATATACGAGTCTGTGGCCGGCTGGTAGCTGAGCTGATAGTCGAAGTCGGCATGTTCCCGCGGCGACAGAGGCACGATCGCCACCCCGAAGAGCACAATCACGATCCAGCCCACCAGAGAGACGACAAGCGCGGACTTTGTCGTGATCCAGCGGGCAAGCCATCCGAACGCGACCGCCCCGGGAGTGGCCACGAACTGGATTATCACTATCGTAGTCATGTTGAACGCCAGTGGAATTCCGAGAGTGTCAGCCGCAAACGCTCCGGCGATCGCCATGATAGTCTGAAGGCCGTCATTGAAGAGCAGATAGGAACCCAGGTACACGAGTACGACGTTGAAGCGCGAGAGCTCGCGAAACGTCCTGCCGAGCTCGCTGAACCCCATCGCCACCGCCGTCGATACTGTGAGGCCCTTGACCGGCGTGTGGATCGGCGGTTCGGGCACCACTTTCAGCGTCCACACCGCCCAGCCGAACCACCACACACCGACCGATGCGATCGCCAGCCGCGTCACCAGATCGGCGATCCCGGTATCCTGGGTCGCGAGGATCAGCGCGAGGTGGACCAGGAGCAGCAGCCCTCCACCAGCATATCCGTATGCGAATCCCCGGCTGCTGACATCGTCGAGGAGTCCGCGTGGCGCAACGTGCGGCAGGAACGCGTTGTAGAACACGAGACTGCCGGCGAATCCGACGTTTGCCAGGGTGAACATCCCGAACAACCAGGCCCACGGCTGGCCGGTGTAGGCCGAAAAGAACGCAAGAACCGTGAACAGCGAGCCCGCGGCAGTGTACGCCCAGAGCAGAGCCTTCTTGATCGCGATGCGGTCTGCGATCACTCCGAGCAACGGACTAGACACCGCCACGATCGCGGTCGAAAGCGCTACTCCCAGACTCCACATCGAGCTGCCGGTGAATGCTATCCCCAGAAAGGAGGTGCTCTCACCTACCGCATCCTTGAACAGGAACACGAAGTAAACAGGGAAGATCGCGGCAACGCCCGACGTGGCGAACGCCGAGTTCGCCCAGTCGTACATGCACCAGGCGCGGATGACTCTCCGCTGCTCTTTTGAAAGGCACCGAATCCTCATGAGTGCGTCTCCAGGCACTGCCCACCAATCACCAACCCGCCATTCCCGACAATTGACCCTGACCCACCTACCCTATAGCATGGACTCCGCCAATTCACCCCCAAGGAGTACGCATCAGTTGCTGGCCAAGGCCAAGTCCTGCGCCGTCGTGGGTCTCGATGGGTTTGTAGTCGATGTCGAAGTCGATATCTCGCCGGGATTGCCGAGGTTCGACGTGGTTGGCCTTCCGGATACAGCCGTCCAGGAGGCTCGCGCGCGAGTCAGGGCCGCAGTCCGCAACTCCGGCTGCGACTTCCCGCTCCGACGCATCACAGCCAACCTCGCGCCTGCCGATGTCCGCAAGGCGGGATCCACATACGACCTCCCGCTGGCCGTCGCGTTGCTGCAAAGCTCCGGACAGCTGGACAGCGTGCCCGACGACGCGATGTTCCTGGGGCAGCTTTCCCTGAACGGCGACGTGCTTCATACCGACGGCATTCTCCCCATGGTGGCGCTGGCCAAGGAGTCGGGCGCTGGACGCGTCTTCGTCCCGTCCACCGACGGTCCAGAAGCCGCGCTCGTAGAGGGGATCGACGTTCTTCCTGTGACGAATCTCGCCACGCTGATAATGCACCTGCGGGGCGAGCGGGTGATCGCTCCCGTCCCGGCAGACGGCGCCGCATCAGTGTCTCAACGATCGGACTCGGCGTTCGACATATCGAGCGTCCGTGGGCAGGAACACGCCAAACGCGCACTGGAGGTTGCGGCCGCAGGCAACCACAACGTCCTGATGAGCGGGCCGCCCGGATCTGGAAAGACGCTGTTGGCGCGAGCGCTGCCGTCGATCCTTCCAGCCCTGACCCACAGCGAAGCCATAGAGGTCACTAAGATATACTCGGTCGCCGACGCGCTGCCCAAGAAGAATCCTCTCATCAACGAGCGTCCGTTCCGGGCTCCGCATCACACGATCTCCTACGCCGGTCTGGTCGGCGGCGGCAGCAGACCGGGTCCGGGCGAGATCTCGTTGAGTCATCGCGGGGTGCTGTTCCTGGACGAGCTGCCGGAGTTCGGGCACCGGATCCTGGAGGCCATGCGACAGCCGCTGGAAGACCAGAAGATCGTCATCAGCCGGGCACAGGGTTCAGTCACCTATCCGGCGAACTTCTTGCTTGTTGGGCAATAGCAACGAAAAGTTGCGGTACTCGTGGGCAGTAGAATTAGATCGGGCATGACTTGACAGTGCCAATTCTTCCAACCAACAGCGTCCCGTCCGTTAATCGGGGGGGACCTTGCTCCAGGATGTACTCTACGAGGGAAAAGCGAACTACAGTCGCTAGGTTCCGTTTGCTCTGGGGGGATGGGCGATGCGATAGCGTTACGGCAAAGGTCGCTACCACCCCAAAGCAAACGGAACCGTCTCCTGTAGGACAGGCAGGAGACTGGAAGCGGATTCAAGGTTGTCGAAGATACGCGGCATAGATACTTTTACTCTCTATCTTGGCGCAACGAACTCTCCTATCCAGCGCACGTTGTCAGTGACGGGACTTGCCGTACGGTAGAACTTCTCGTCAGCGGTCCATAGATCGCATCCGAGAGTCTCCGCCAGCGCCAGATAGTGTGCGTCGTAGACCGCGCCCTGGTTGAGCCGGCTTGCCAATTCCAGAGCTCTGCCATGAAGGTTCGGTGTTTCATGGAGTTCGAGCCCCGACGACAGCAGCCTCTCGATCAGGCGCACTCCGTCGTGGACACTCATCTCCGCCTGCACTACCCGCCTGTGAAGGGCGTTGACCACCTCCACAGGCATGAAATAGGGGGCTGCCCTTCGGGTTCCCTGGCTGGCCCACAACCGGCCCAGAGCGTCAGCTTTATCAGAATGTTCCTCTTGCACCAGCCACTTGAACGCCAAGCTCGCGTCCACGACTACGAGGCTATTCACATTACGTCCTTGAGTTGGGCGTCCCTTAGCTCGCGGGCTTCCCTGATCAAGTCAACAGAGCTTCCAGGCAGCGTCTTGTCTCCGAAAATCTCCTTCCGGAGCACTATCAGTCCCTCTATATCAAAGGGGCCGGAAGGCTGGCCGAGCACGCCGTTGGCCTCGTCCTTTGCCAACTCCTTGTCTATGGCGGTCAGGCAGTACCGGCGCATGCTGATGCCCTTGAGCGCGGCCACCGCCTTCAGACGACGCTGCACCGGAGGGTCCAAGTCCAGGGTGAGTCGTTTCTTCTTGGCTTCCATCGCTGATCCCTCCTCAAGATTTGCTTGGAACGAGAATAGCGCAAACACAGAAAACTATCAATGCGTCCGCTTTGGGTGAGCCTGTATCAGTTTAGTCGGTAGCCACCAGTCATAGACTTATCCTAGAGGGAAGTACAACCAAAAGGATGGGTCGAGACTGATGGCGGAACACAGCGTAGCGCAGCGGGACAATGAAGACCAGACTTCCCGGAGTGTCGATTGGGAAGAGGAGAGTTACCGTGAGGGATGCGCCTATGCTTGCGAGCAGGCAAGGCTCAGACTCCAAGCACTGGACGATGAGTTGCTGTGCTTGAGGCCGAAGGGCTTGAGAGTGGAGGGATTTCGTGAGCGGACTGTGGTGACTCGGTTTGGTGATGTGGTGGTCAGACGCCGAATGTACCGTGACGATGAAGGGAACACGCTATTCGCGCTGGACGAACACCTGGGGTGGAAGCCTCGCCAGCAGGCAACTCCGTCGCTGACAGAGAGCGTCGTGGCCACTTGCAAGTGTGGCGCCCTTTCGGATGGTGGACGAGATGGTGAGCGACCTGACGGCCTGTCACCGATGACGGTGCATCGGCTACTGAGCGGTGTTGCACAGAGCGCGATGGATGATGAGCGCAGTCGATGGGAAGCGTGCTTCGAGCGGGGAGAGGATATGTGTGATGGTCAGCAGCAGACGGACGTTCTCTACACAGAAGCGGACATGGATGCATCTGCAACGCGAAGAGCGCACGCGCTACGAGGTCAAGAGTGCCATAGCGTATCGAGGATGGCGGTGTGTGGGTGATGACAGGTATGAACTGGTGGACAAGCGTGTGTATGGACATGCATCAGAACAGATGCCGTTCTGGGAGGGCGCGAGCCTGGAGTGAGCCAAGCAGTACGCACTCGATCGGGTGAAGCTGTTCGTGGTGGGTGGAGATGGAGCCAACTGGATACGTCGGGCGCAGAGGAGTTCAGCAACGCTATCTTCCAGTTGGACGGCTTCCACCTGTCTCGTGCCTGTGGCCGTGGCTACGGCAGGAAGCTCGGAAAGGCGATCTACGATGCTATACGCTCAGGATCGGAATCGTTCGCTGGTGCGTTGATGTCTGCGGCTTTGGCTGCCGAGACCACAACGGCCATCCGGGACAGAGAGTATGTCGAGTCCAACGTGATAACAGGTATGGACTGACGCAACCGGGTCCCCAATGCTCCGTCGGAGTCTCGGAGTCTGGGAACCATGGAGAGCAATGGGGACAAGACCACGGCGAACCGAATGAAGAAGCGGGGTATGAGCTGGACGATACGGGGAGCGCACCGGATGGTCAAGGTGATTGAGTTGAATCGGAACGGTGAGTTGGCAGAGTTCTGTCGCAGTCGGTCTCATCGGCGTTCGGAGCGATCTGGACCTGACCCACCCTCAGCCCAGCGCCGTCAAACTATGCGCAAGACACGAGTGAGCGATTGGGCTGATGCGTCTGTACCCGCGTTGAGCGGACCGCATAACTCTCGACCATGGACGCGCTCCCTCAAAAACCTCATCCGACATACACACCGACTAAACTGATACAGGTTCCAGCTATGCCCGGTGCTTGCGCAGCCTAAGTTGCTGGATTAGACTGCAAGGGTGCCACGGGACTTTACCTCCCACGTGGTTGAGGCACCAGGCGAAGAATAGCAACTCCCGCCCGGTGCCTCTTTCTGTGTTTCGCGTATTATACTACAATCGCACGGCAGAAGCCACTGCTTGCGACGCACACACGATAGGGATTTCCCTCAGAATGGGTCTGCCTGCCTAGCTAATATGCACTTCTCTCAGATACTTTTACTCTCCATCCTGGCGCAACGAACTCTCCTATCCAGCGCACGTTGTCAGTGACGGGACTTGCCGTGCGGTAGAACTTCTCGTCAGCGGTCCATAGATCGCAGTCGAGGGTCTCCGCCAGAGCAAGGTAGTGCGCGTCATAGACCGCTCGTTGACGGAGTTTACTTGCCAGTTCCAGAGCTCTTCCGTGGAGGTGAGGTGTCTCATGCAGCTCGAGCCGTGACGACAGCAGGCTTACGATGAGGTCCGCCGCCACCTCGACACTTATCTCGCCTCGCACCACCCTCTGGTGGAGCGCATTGGACACTTCTACCGGCATGAGGGGTGGGGCTGTCACCCTCACGCCTTGGCTTTCCCAGGATTAGAGGATTGCGTGGGCCTTGTCAGAGTACTCTTCTTCCACCAGCCACTTGAACGCCAAGCTCGCGTCTACGACAACCAGGCCATTCACGATATTGTCCTGGACTCGCGGGCCTCCCGGATGAAGTCAACCCCACTTCCTGATGAGGACCCCGAGCCGCCGACTGGCCCATCGGAACCCTCTCGGCGGTCTGGTGGAACCCCCCCGCTGGACTTCTCGGACCCGGACTAACTGAACCGCTCGATGGCGGCAGTGAGAGTGCCCCACAACACCTACTTTTCGTTGTCGGAAGAACCCGTCAGATGGTAGAATGCCAAGTGTAGAAGAACGCCTTGTACAGGAGCGCCAATGACCCACGCAGAGACGCCTGCGCCCCAGCGCAGGCCCCGCAAGGAGGCTGTTCGCCTGGGCAAGGAGATATACGAGCGGGACATCCTGCCCCAGGTCGAAGCCCACCACTTCGGGGAATACGTCGCCATCGACGTTGAGACCGGGGACTGGGCCGTCGCGGACACCACACGCGTCGCGGTGGAGCGTCTGCGGGCGCAGCGCCCCGACGCTGTCGACGTCTTGTGTGAGCGGGTAGGCTACCGGGCGCTCCGCAGCTTCGGGGCCGGGTCTCTGCGGAGGACCGGGTGATCCAAGGGGTGGTCAACGCCGCCTACGAAGCCGTCGTGCCCCTTCCCTTGCAGGACCCGGAGGGGCGGACGCGGGACATCGAGGCCGTGGTGGACACCGGCTACAGCGGTTTCCTGACCTTGCCGCCCGGGTTGGTTGCTGAGCTAAGGTTGCCTTTCGCCTACATGGGCCAAGCGCTTCTGGCCAACGACGCTGAGGTGGATTTCGATGTTCACTACGTCACCGTGCTGTGGGACGGCCAACCGAGAGACATCGAGGCCGACGCGACGGGCAGCACCCCGCTCATGGGTATGCTGTTGCTCGATGGGCACAACTTGACCATCGAAGTCGAGAATGGGGGCGTCGTCGTCATACAGGCCAGAGCATAGCCGGGGAGGGCCAGAGGCTCGTAGCGAGTGTAACGGGAGTCGCCGACCGGTTCGCTAAAGCCTTACCCCCCAGAGACTAGGTAGTGTTGACATTTGATTCTGATTTATCATGGCCGTATGTCAAATGTCACGATACCTCCAGAACAATGGTCGAAGATTCTCACATTTATTCGGGAATGCCCCGACGTATACGTCGGGGATGAAGACAAATGCAAGCTGTTCGTGGAAGCTGTCCTCTGGATCACTCGCACAGGTGCGCAGTGGAGGATGCTCCCGATCGAGTACGGCAAGTGGAACACCATCTACAAGCGCTTCGCCAGATGGGCAGAACGCAGTGTATGGGAGCAGATGCACGAGTTCATCATCGAAGAACCTGACATGGAGTATCTCATCATAGACAGTACGGTCGTTCGGGCTCACCAGTGCGCTGGGGGAGCGCCCGAAAAAAGGGGGCCAATCGTCGCAGGCGCTCGGCAGAAGCCGAGGCGGGTTCAGCACCAAGGTCCACGTGAGCGTGGACAGTCTTGGCAATCCCCTGAGATTCATACTGACCGCAGGACAGAGACACGACATCACGCAGGCTGAGGAGTTGATCAGCGGATATGAGGGCGAGTACGTGATCGCCGACAAGGGATACGATTCGCAACAGTTCCTCCGGTTCATTTCGGACAGCGGGATGGTTGCGGTCATTCCTCCTCGCTCCAATCTCAAGGAGTTGCGTTCATACGATGCTCACTTATACAAGGAGCGCCACCTCGTTGAGTGTTTCATAGGCAAGATGAAACACTACCGCAGAATCTTCTCACGATTCGATAAACTCGACAGCAGATACCTCGGATTCCTACAATTCGCTGCCGTTCTCATATGGCTGCGATGAAATGTCAACACTGCCTAGGCTCACAAGGCTCCCAACCACATCTCGAAGACGGTTGTCTTCCGTCAAAATAGGTCCACTCTTCCAGCGTATTTTTCCTGAAGACAGAACCCGTGCCTCAGCTAGTCACTGCCCTTGTCGGTTTTTGGGCCTATTGAGACACAATGCGCGGTACCGTGAGCCTTCAGGTATGGCAGTTGTCATTGACTACCAACAGCCAGCGTAGCAGGCATCACAGGAGAATCTATGGCCAACCAACAACAGTAATTGATTAGCGGCAGTGATTGGTGGGATTGCAGTCGGCAGGTCATGTTCTTATACTTCGGCCATGTGTACTGACAAAGACCACGCTCCCTGTGAACACGACGATCTGATCGCCCAGGTCGAGCGCTTGCAAGACCAGGTCGAGCGTCTGACGGCGACGACCGAAGAGCTTCGCAAGCAGCTCGCCGCAGCGCAGCGATCGGGCAAGCGCCAGGCGGCGCCTTTCTCCAAAGGCAAGCGGGTCTCAAAGCCCAGGCGTCCGGGGCGAAAGCCGGGCATTGGATCGTTCAGCTACGGAAAGCCGGCGGCGGTAGACGAACTGACAGAACCGACTATTGACGTTGCGGTAGCGGCGGAAAGCTGCCCCGGATGTGGAGGCATACTCGAGCATGAGGGAGAGAGCCTTGCGTACGTGACCGACATTCCCCCGATGCCCAGACCGCAGGTGACTGAGTACCGTGTGCAGATATGCCGGTGCGTGTCGTGTGGCAGGCGTGTACGTGGGCGTCATCCCGACGTTGGGCCTGACCAGTACGGTGCGAGCGCCCATCGGGTGGGAAGAAGAGTGATGGCTGCGGCTCACATGCTCCACTATGGAGTGGGCATACCGGTGCGGAGGGTACCCGCCGTGCTCAGAGCGCTGACCGGAGTGGAGTTGAGCCAGAGCGCGATCACCCAGGACGCTTTGAGACGCGCGAAGGGAGCGGTGGGAGACGCATACCGGAGGCTGCGGGGTTCGGTGCGTGAGAGTGCGGTGGTCCACACCGACGACACGGGCTGGCGAGTGGGTGGTGAGAGTGCCTTTCTGATGGCATTCGAGACCGATAATGCCACGGTGTACCAGGTGCGATCTCGTCACCGCAACGAGGAGGTCAGGGAGGTTGTGCCGTCGGACTATGCGGGAGTGATGGTGACCGACCGAGCTCGGAGCTACGATGCGCGGGCTCTGTCGGGTGTGAGACAGCAGAAGTGTCTGGCTCACGTGCTGCGCTCGATCAGTGAGGTGGTCGAGACCAAGGTGGGCAGAGGTCGCAGCTTCGGGAAGCGGCTGAGCGGACTGCTCAGAGAGGCGATGGAGCTTCGGGAGTCATACCATCGGGGAGAGGTGGCGGACTATGCTGGGGAGACGGAGCGGTTGAGACGAGAGTTGAGCCATCATCTGCGAGACTGCCCGCTGTCGGATGCTGACAACTGGAGGTTGCAGAACGAGCTTGGCTGGCAGGACGACCGTGGGAATCTGCTGCGTTTTCTGGATGAGCCGGCGATAGAGCCGACGAACAATCGGGCGGAGCGGGCGCTGCGTGGAGCTGTGATAGCGAGGAAGGTCTCGCACTGCTCCAGGAATGAAGCTGGTGCGGATGCGTTCAGTGCGTTCACCAGTGTAATCAGGACCCTGGCTCGGAACGGTGGTGGTCAGCCGGTGGTGGATGGTCTGTGTGGTGTGTTCAACGCCGAGCCTGTCCACGCCCGCTCCATCTGAAACCTCTTCCCCCTCCGACTCCGCTAATCAATTACCGATGGGCGAAGGCACTCATAACGCTTCCGGCGTTTGGACGGAAGCGACAGCCTTCTATCCCCGGTTCACATGGGCCAGCGCGGTGGCTCGCTCCTTTTCAATACGCCGCCAGCAATCACCAACGGGGCGCTCGCTCGTACCCATCAGCCTAGCCGCTTTATCTATCAGCACCTCTCGCTCGATCACTCCGTTCACCACTGCCGTCAGGTTCTGGTTCTGCGGGGCCGCTGGCAGCGGTGGCGAATGAGAACGGCTCGGAGCCCTGACTTGGGACAGCCTGGACACGGACGTGCGGGGCGTCTTCACGATAATCAACGCGCGACACCGGTTTGGCGGTCGTCGCCTACACCGACGCTGCGGTGGAGCTGGCAACGAGCTTCACGCACCGGATGAAGGCGAGCAACGGAGTGGGGTTGAGCGTCTGGTCGAACAAGGCCCGCTCCGAGCTGTAACGCCGAACCGCGATAAATTCGGGCAACAAGAAGCCCGCATACATGGCCCGGCAGGGGCGGCCACCGCATGCAAACGATGGCTGCCCCTGCCGCATTGCTGTCTAGCGTCCCACGCCGACCAACTCCTCCTCCCGATTCTGCTCAAGGGTGAGCGCCCACTCGAACAGGGATGTGGAAGCGGGCTTCGGCTTGCGGCTGCGGCCCTTGGGCTTGACCGGCTCCTCGGCCACGAACTCCGCCCACGAGAACAGCGACTGCTGCGGCTCAGGGGCCTCGGCGTGGCCGTTCCCGTTGGCGTGGCGGCCGTTGACCGGGACCAGCTCGACCGTCGGCCCGATGATGTCGAACCCGTGGCCGTTGGCCCCGTTGCCGTTGACCTCGACGGTCTCCGGCTCGACCCCGTATCGAATACGGGGCAGGCTCTCCACCAGCTTCCAGCCGTCGTCCACCAGCAGCTCCTCGGCGCTGGCCTCAGCGTCCCGCGCCGCCGCGAAGACCGACTCCACCGTCTCGGCCTCGTCCTCCTCTCCGCTGACGATTCCCCGATCGTAGTCGAGGACAAGCTTCTTCGCCAACGCCATCATCAGGTCGTCCCCGTCGTCGCCGTAGGCGGCCAGCCCGTCCTCCGGCAGCTCCCCCTCCACCGCAAGCGAGCTTTGCAGCTTCTTCGCCACCAGCTTCAGAGCGTCGGCCTGAAGGGAGTTCCTGTAGGCCATGAACACGACCTTCACCGGGCGCGTCTGGCCGATGCGCCAGGAGCGGCGGGACGCCTGCCGCATGGTGTAGACCGAGTAGTCCGTCTCGTACCAGCAGATGGTCGGGAAGTCCACGAGGTCGAGGCCGGTCTGCACCAGCCTGGGGTGGCAGATGAGCACGTCGATGCCCTCCTTCACCTTCTGAGTGACCCACGCCTCCCTGCGGTCCGGGGCCACGGTGTCCGCCTTCATCACAGCCACCCTGAAGCCGTGGCGGGTGAGCATGTCGTCCATCCTCTCGGTGATGTCCCGCGTGCCGGTGTGGGTGGCGTAGACCAGCACCCTGCGGCCCTCCATCCTCTCCGCCGCCACCAGGTCCAGCAGCGCCTTCTCTTTGGGATAGACCCTCTCCTCGGACAGCGGAGGCACCTGCACGATGAGGTCCCCGGTCCTGGGATCGAAGACCGACTCACCGCGCGTGCAGCCGTCGGGGTAGGCCAGCAGCGTCTGGAGGTAGGTGGCGAGCAGCCGCTTGGAGCCCTTGGAGAGCGCGTCCGTGAGCGCCTCCCTGAGCTCCCCGAAGACGAGGTCGTGGGCAGACCGCTGCGACAGCCCGTCCAGCGCGGGGTCCTCGTGGGTGTCCATCGAGGAGAGCAGCACCTGCTCCTCGTAGGGAGGCAGGTCGGAGGCAACGTCTGCGAGCCTGAGGAAGACGCTGTTGCCGATGAGGTGGAACAGCGCCGCCGGCGCCAGACCGGGCCTCTCCCGCACTCGTGTGCGGTACTTCCTTCGCCTGCTGTTGCGCCCGTCCTCGAAGGAGTCGGAGTCCGACCTGCCCACGGTGCGCTCGACGAAGCCGTACCTGGCTATCCATCGGCTCTCCTCGGAGTGTCCGAACTCGGACCTTATCTCCGGGGAGAACCTGTAGAGCAGGTGGAACAGCGTGGAGCTGTACCCGCCCATGAGGGTTCCGGTAAGGCTGAGAGAGGTGTCGCAGGCTTCGGCGAGGACGCCGGCGGCGATTCCCTGCGCGGAGCCTCTGCCCTTGTACTCATGCACCTCGTCGCCGATGAGCAGCTCGAAGAAGCCGCGCATGTGCAGCTTCACGTAGTCCGCGAGCGGGTAGCGCCGCGGCCCCGTCCGGTCGGCCTGCCAGAGGGCCGAGCCGCACCGCGAGCACCTGTGGCGCTTTCGGGAGAGCTGTGCCTCGGTCACCGGAACGCCGTCCCTGTCCACGATCTGCGCGGAGCAGTCCGGGCAGCGGGGGAGCAGAACGGGATCGCCGGTGTCCGGGTCGCGGACGAGACCGCCCTCGTCGACCAGGGGCCGGTACGCCACCGCCGGCTTCCACCTGTACGAGAGCTTGGCGCGCTCCCTGGACATGACCGCGAAGAGCGGTCCGGGTCCCCAGGAGAGCCTCAGCCTCTCGAGGTCGGTGATCGACGTGACGATGGCGGCGCGCGCGTTGGGTACCGTCTCCAGCACCTCCCTGCGCCACTTGCGCACCAGGTGTGGAGGACAGAGCACCAGTATCCGGTTGAAGCCCGCCATGTGCGCGGCGGCGGTTGCGATGTAGGTCTTGCCTGTGCCCATCTCGCCGACGACGGTCGTGCCGCGATGGGTCCGTAGGGAGAGCGCCGCGCCGCGAATGGCGTCCGCCTGCGCACCGATGGGGGTGCGCAGCAGGCCGGGCAGCGGGCGACCGTTGCCCGACGGCCTGTAGATGGGCGGGTAGGACGCCACCACCCGCTTGGCGATGGCGTCCCGGTAGGTGTCGATGAATTCAGCCAGGTTCACGTGTCTTCTCCTTGTGTTGGGGAGGATGCCGTGGGGCCCGATCGCACGCCTTCTTATGTCACATATCCCCGCCCTGGCGGAGATGCGACACACGACATGCCACACCCCCACGCCCCCGAAGGACGTTCCGGGAGCCTATGGGCCCGGTACGTCCCCCGGTTGGGTCTTGTGCGACGTCTACGCCGCTATGTCGGTTATCTCGCCGCTGTTGAGGTCGAGCGCGACCACCGTGGTGCGGAGCCTCTCCCTGTAGGTCTCGGTCTTGTCCGTGGTCTCCGCCAGCACGAAGCTCTTGGACGTCCTGCCCTTGACCAGTATTCGGCTGCCGTCGGCCTCCAGGCAGAGGTTGTCCAGGAACCCCGCCGCGACCAGCATGGCGAGGTGTCCCCTGCGCAGCGGCATGAGTGGCCTCGTCCTCCGGTCGCGCTCCGGCCACAGCGAGTCGACGATCTGCGCATCGGTCCACAGCCCGGATCGCCGCGCCTCCGCAGCGGAGACCGCCGGGTCCACCGTCCTGGTGGCGAACAGCACTTCGCCGCCCGGCGCAGTCGGCGCCCCGAACACCGTGAGGTTGGAGGCGGTCATCGGGAGCGGATCGCCTGTTGCCCACTCCCTGACCCGCCGCGCCGCGTCCGTGTCCACCAGCGATCCCGGCTTGCGGTATCCGATCAGCACAACCTGGTCGAACGCCTGCCGCTCCGGGTCGGGGAAGGCCCAGCACTTCACCCAGCGGTAGTTGGACGACAGGAAGCGGGCGGAGACCGCCAGCCGCCTCCTGGGCACGACGAACACCAGCAGGCCGTCGGGAGCGAGGTAGCGTGTGCAATGCACCAGGAACCTGTGCTCCATCCGCTTCGTCTCGTCGTCGTAGTCGTAGGGAGGGTTGAGGTAGAGCACGCCGAACGCGCGGTTGGCGATGGATGTCTGGAACAGGTCGACCGGGAGGGTGTGGTCGAGCCTGCCGGCCGCCTCCTGTGCCCTGTCCCCGTGAAGCTCCACGCCGTAGGTCTCGATGGTCGCGCCGGTGCGCTCCCTGAGGCGTTCGGCGAGCTGCTCCAGCGCCTCGCCGGCGCCGCAGCACGGATCGAGCGCCCTGAGCACCGAGCCGTCGTTGCGCCGCGCGCGCGAGACGCTGATCGTCTCGGCGACCAGATCCACCACCCTGGGGGGTGTGGGGTAGAAGCCGCCCTTTGCCTGTGCAGCAAGTCTCATGTCGTATGTCTCCTTTCTGTTGGTTGTCCGTATGAACTGCCCCGGGCCGCCGGGCCCGGGCCTCGCTGTGATCCGGCCCGGGTCTGCGGCCCGAAGGCGCAGGGTGCGGGTTCGCAGAAGTAGCAGCCCCGCCTGTCGTTGGGGGGATCTACGCGCTGCTCGACGGTCAGCGCCCGGAATATCACCCGGCCGCCGCAGGTCGCGCAGTGGTACGTCCGTCCCGTGTGGATGTCGGTATCCGTCTCCTCGGTGCGGGCCGCCCGGTCGTGGCAGCTGGGGCAGTCGAAGTACAGCATCTGGATCGTGGTCGTGGTCGTCGTCATAGTATTTCTCCCTTGGCTCGCCCGCCGTCCATAGCCTGCCCCGTACTGGATACGGGGTGGACGGCGGGCCGGTATGCTGGCTATAGTCCCATCACCTCGCCGGTGGCGAGAGTGCGCTGGTAGCACATCACCTGCTCGGTGCCGATCTTCTCGGCGCAGGCCGTGCAGTAGGTGGTGATGAGCTCTGCGTTCCTTGCAACGACCATCCGCCTGACCAGCGCCCGTCCCGCGTCCGGGTCGTCGTGGTAGTACAGGATCACCTTGGGGTCGGCCTTCTCCGCGTAGGTCGCCTTCCTGTAGAAGTGGGGCTGGCCGGATGTGCTGATGTGGGTGGTGTTGTCGTGCGGGCAGTGGCGGCATGTCTTGCCGTCAGGCGAGAAGCGCTGCCAGGCGTTCCAGTTGCGTCGCTGCCTGCGCCTGTTGCCGCGCTTCGCCCGCGTCAGCGTCCTATCCATCTCCGAGACCCCCTTCCCCCAACTTGGCGGGTTCTTCCTCCGCCAGGGTCAGGATGCCCGCCACGACAGCGTCCGAGAGGTCCTCCCTGAGCAGGTCGCCGTCGGGTTCGCACCTGTAGGCGAAGATGCCCGATGATTCGAGCGGGACGATCTCGCCGGTGTCCAGGCCCCGTCGCCACAGCCAGCTCGCCCAGGAATGGTGCAGCGGCAGCGGGCTCCTGCGGTCGAGGAAGCGGTGGTGAAGCTCAGGCGCTCCGGTCTCGTCGCGGGACAGCAGCAGGAAGTCGTCTCGCTCGAACGCGAGCTCCGCCATTCGGGTGTAGACCAGCGCGTGGTATCCGCCCGAGGCGGGCAGCCGCGCGATCTTCGTCGTCCAGGTTCCGATGGTCTGGGGCGGGACGATGCAGCGCTTGTAGCTGCCCTCGAAGGCCTGGCCCTCGACGCCCTTGATGACGTGGGCTACGTCCGGCGGCTGCTTGAGCAGCGACGCCCAGATCGCCTTGAGCGCGGTCTGGGAGCCGACCATCGACAGGAACCAGATGCACTCGGTGTCGGCGTCGCGCGCGATGGCGTCGGCCGTTGCCGAGAAGCCCCCGGCGTTGATGGTGTACAGAGCCTGTCCCGTACTCGATACGGGGTCGTCACGATTGTCATTGTCGTTCAATTCGTCTTCTCCCTTGATGCTTTTGATGCTACGGTCCGATCGGTTCGTCGTCGTATTCGTGCGGGTCCTCAGAAGCCGAGTTCCCTCTGCTTCATGCTCACCGCCGAGTCCCCGCCGATGACCACGTGGTCGAGCAGGTCTATGTCGAGCAGCCTGGCAGCCTCGCGGAGTCTCCTGGTGACCAGGACGTCCTCCGGGCTCGGCGTCGGATCGCCCGACGGGTGGTTGTGGGCGACGATCATGCTGGGCACGGCCTCGACGACTGCGGGCCGCAGCACCTCCGCGATCCTGACGCCCGCCGAGCTGACCGTGCCCTTGTAGATCACCCGCTGGCCGACCACCTCGTTCTTGGAGGTGAGCAGCAGAACCCGGAGCTGCTCCTGTCGCAGCGACGCCATCTCCGGCCCCAGCAGGCGTCGCACGTCGTCCATGCACGAGATATGCACCGCCCCGCCGCACGGGCGCTGAGGCGCCGCGTCGATCTCGTACCTGACCGCGATCTCGTTCAGCACGTCCAGGTTGCGCCTGAGCGCCGACAGCAGGTCGGGCGCGGGCGGCTCCGCCAGTCCGTGTCCATTTCTCAATCCGTTCCTCTCGCCGTTCATGTCGAACCTCCTGTTTCTCCAAATGGAAGAGGGGCCGCCCCACATGGGAGGCGGCCCCGATTTGCGCCGTGCGTATTCAGCTGTTGATGTGGATCAGAAGGGCGACGCTTCCCCCGTCCCGGTCGCCGCGCCAGCCGCGCCGTCGTCGTCGGAGCGGTAGTCCAGGAACACCACGTCCGAGGCGTGTACCTCGGCGCTGTACCGGCGCTCCCCGCTCTCCGTCTCGTAGCTGCGCTGGACGAGGCGGCCCGACACGTAGAGTCGGCCTCCTCTGCCAACATACTCGTCGACGAGCTCGGCGAGCTTGCGCCAGCACACGACGGTGTGCCAGTCGGTGTCCGACTCCCCGTCGCTGCGCGGGCGGTCCGTGGCCAGCCGCAGCGAGACCACGGCGTGTCCGTTGTTGGTGTAGCGCATCTCCGGGTCGGCTCCGACCCGTCCCAGCAGCTCCACCCTGTTGATAGTCCTTGCCATGATTCTTACCTCCTCATGGTCCGATTGGGTTTTGATGGCCGTTCGTAGATCGGCGGGGCTGCTCCCATTGACCGGAGCGGCCCCGCGCTGCATTGTCGACTTCGTTCTCCGTCAGCTGACCCGCACGTACTCTGACGCGCTCTCCGTGACTATCTCCGCTCGCGTCTCGGGGTCGAGCATCGCATTGAGCTTCCTGTGGTCGACCGAGTAGCGCTTCGACTGCACCAGGCTGACCTTGCGGTCTCCGAGCGGCCCCTCGAACGTCCTGGTGGTCAGACCCTCCTGGGACATCCAGGCCCTGAGCGTCGCCAGCGCCTCGCGCTTTGCCCTGTCCGGCTCCTTCACCGATTGCCGCGCCGCCATGTACGCCTCCACAGCGTCCTGGGCATCGGCCAGTGTCACCTTGGCCCCGTTTCCAACGGGCTGCTCGACCTCCCCGGGGTCTGCCTGAGCCCCGGGCAGGCACGCGTCGAGGAACGGGCAGCTTCGGCAGCGCCAGTGGCCGGCGTGGAAATCCCGGTCGGGCAGCGCGTCGGGGTCGGCGCCGTGCAGCACGTGGTGAGCGCCGAGCTCGCCCAGCCGCGCGGCGGCGGTCTCCAGCGAGCGCTCCAGGCGGTCGGCGGGGATGACCTCGTGGTCCCACTCGCGGCTGCCCGTGTCCATCGCGGCGATCACCGCGTCGCGGACCTCCCCGAAGAGGCCGAGGGTGTAGAGCGCCGCCTGCGCCACTGCCTCCGGGTGGCTGCGCTCCGCCCCCAGCGTGCGCCAGCGCTTGAACGCGGCGGGGCCGCGCGTCTTGACCTCGACCACCATCTCGTCGTCGAAGAGGGACATCCTGCCTGTGGCGTCGGGGTGTCCGGTGACCCTGAGCTTCGGCCCGAGCTGCACCGACACCTGCTGCGGGTCCGTCGAGTCCGCCGGGGTCACGTTCCATCCCGCGCGCTCCATTGCGCGGAGCACGACCGGCTCCAGCGCGTTGCCCGCCTCCATCACGGTCAGCGACCCGTCGGACGGCGGGTTGGTGACCTCGTGCCCGGTTGCGGAGTACCACAGCGCCCTGCGGCAGTCTCCGGCCGCCGACGACCGCACCACCAGCGTTCCGTCCGCGTCGATCTGCGCGCTGGGACGGCCGTATACCCCGTATCCAGTACGGGGCATGCTCTGTTCGTTACGGTTCATGATCTGTCTTCCTTTCTCCATCTCTGGTTGACCTGAATGAGAAGGGGCCGTCCCGGTCGAGACGGCCCCAATGTCTGCTTCTTCGATTGTCGTGTGATTCAAGCCGCCTCTCGCGTCTTCGTAGCTTCGACCCGCTCCGATTCCGCTTCTCCGCCGAACTCGCTGAGAACGAGCGCGATGGCGTCGCCGGGGCCGGTGACGTGGACCGTGGAGCCGTCGGGCAGGCGGTTGGGCCAGGGCTGCATGTCCCGGATGCCGGCGCACTGCTCGACGATCTCATCGACGGGCGTTCCGCGCCGCAGGTGGAGCGAGACCAGCCTGCACGCGAGCTCGGTCACCCCGTACCCGAACGATCCGGTCTTGCCCAGCCACCCGAACACCTCGAACGGCTGGCCGTCCTCGTCCAGCGTGACGGCCAGATACAGGTTGCCGAGCTCGGTGCTGATCCTGCGGGTCACGCTCGGCAGGCTGCGCGGCCTGCGCCTGGTGTCAGCCATCGTTCGCCTCCTCAGGTGGAGTTGGGCGTTCGAGCGTCTTCAGGCAAGTTGGGCAGAAGAAGCCGTCGCGCCACTCGACCGCTGTCCCGCAGTCGGGACACGGGGGCCACGCCTCGCCCACCGACAGCCTGAGCACGTGCCTGCGGGAGTCCTCCTCCCACCGCTGGGCGGCGGTCCACATCAGCGCGTCGTCCTCGACCGTCCCCATCTCCTCGACCAGCTTTCTGAGCCGCCGGAGCGCACGCTCCAGGTCGTTGCACTGCACCGCCAGCCGGCGCTGGAGCGGCCTCATCCTGCGCAGCGTCCGCTTCTGGTACATCTCAGGCCCCCGTTCCGAGCACCAGCAGCGTCACGGTGTCGGACCCGTTCGATGCCCGATCCGCCTGGCCGTGGCTGCCTGGCCGGCAGTGGGGGCAAACGACCAGGCTGTGCCCGGTCCGCAGCTGGGTCTCCGGGGTGTACTCGGCGTGGGCGCGCACGAACACCTCGTGCGCCCGCTCGATGGCCGCGCACCGGGCGCGACCGTCGTTCGACTCGTCGAACAGGTCTGCGACCTCCTCGATCTCCGCCTGCAGGCGGCGGTTGCCGATCCGGTACATCTGGAACCACAGGTTCGCGATTGCGTCGTCCGCGCGCTCGAACAACGTCTGTCTCGTGTTGGTCATGTCTGTCTCTCCTCGTTCTGTTCTGTGTTGTGTTGCCGTTCCTACTGTAGGTGGGGCCAGCTCGATTGAGCTGGCCCCGTGGTTGAGACGGTGCGCTACGCGATGGCCCGGTCCCCGGCGGCATCCGCCTTCCTGGACGCCGACTCGACCAGCGGCGCCAGCTCCGAGGCGGACAGCTCGACGAGCTGCTTGCCGGTCCTGGCCGTCACCGCGTCGCGCACGCTCTGCTCGTCGAAGCCCTGGACGGCGCCGAGCTCGATCAGCTCTTCTCGCAGCTTCGCGACCTGATCGCCGTTCCCTGCGGCGCTCTGAACGGCCCGCCCGCCGTTCCGTTCCGCCGTCTTTCCCCGGGAGCGCGGCGCGGTCGCTCCCACAGTTCCTGGCACGGTCGTCTCCCCGTACAGCGCGTTGCCGAACTGGTCGCCGAAGCTGCGCAGCGCGCGCTTCAGCCCGTCGGTGACAGCGCCCTTGAACGCGGTCTCGTGCCCCTCGGCGCTCTCGTCCGCCACCGCGTGGAAGCCGACGTCCGTTCTTGGCGGAGCGCCCGGCACGTCCACCCGCACCGGCGCGGTGTAGGCGCGGTGGACCCGCACCTCCCCGGTCTTGCGGTCCACCGTCTCGATCTCGCGCAGCGCGACCTCTCCGGCCTCGTAGCCCCAGCCGCCGTATCCGAAGATACTGTTGGCCTGCTCGATGGCGGCGTGGCCCTCGATGTAGGCGTAGCTACGGCTGCCCCTGCCGCTGCGCCGTGAGACCAGCTCATCCGGCAGCGGCTGCGACAGCGCCTCCGTCACCGGCGGCGGCAGGCTGTCCCACAGCATCTCCCGGTCGCTCTCATCCTTCGCGTCCACCTGCCGCCCGTGAGCGACGCCGTTCTGGGTTCCGTTCATCATCTTCGTTCCTCCTGTGTGTGATTCGACTTGAGGCCGAGTTGCCCCTGTTCCGTTGCCGTTCTCCGATGCCTTCATCCGATTGCCTCCTGTCCTTCCCGTTGTTGCTGCCCGGTGCGTGCCCGCCGGAGCGCGGCCCGCAGGCTGGCTCTGAACGCCGCCTCTCCGCCCGGCAGCGCGGCAAGCTCGCCAACGTCCCCGATACCGGCGGGCAGCGACACCGCGACGGCCCGCGGTCCGAGCAGATCCCGGAGCCGGGCGGTCGCCGTCCGTCCGGCGTCGTCTGCGTCGAAGGTGAGCAGCACCCGCCTGAAGCGCCGCAGCCGTCCGGCGATCCGGTCTAGGCCCTGGGTGCCCAGCGCCGCGCACGACGGGATGCCCCACTTCGACAGCGCCAGCCTGTCGAACAGCCCCTCAGTGAGCACGACCCACCTGGCGGCGGGATCGATGGAACCGAGGCCCAGCACGGGCTTTCGGCCGGGCAGCGCCTGGAACCTGGGCGAGACGCCGGGGTCTATGGCGCGTCCGGCGATCCAGCGGACGCGGCCAGCGGCCCCATCCGGGACGGTGACCATCCCCGCGAACCGCTCCGAACCGCGCTCCGTGAATAGTCCCGAGGCCGCGATCCGCCGGTCCGAGAACCCCGCCAGGCGCAGGTGTTCGCGCAGCCCCTGGCCCGGCGCGCAGCCGAGACCGAGCCGTGCGGCGGTTGCGGGGTCGATGCCCCTGGACAGCAGGTACGCCTGCGCCACCCGGCTGCGGCGCAGGCATCGCGCGTGGTAGCGCGTAGCCGCTCCCAGCAGCGCCGGGTCGCGTGGCGCCGAAGACGCCCTCTGAGAACCGGCTTCCCTGACTGGAACCGCCGTGTTGTGGTGTGGGACGAAGCCCCCGCCGTCCAGTCGCCTGATCGCCTCCGGGAGGGTCAGCCCCTCGGTCCTCCGCACGAAGTCCAGCACGTCGCCGGTCGCCCCGCAGCCGAAGCAGTGGAAGCGCCGGGTATCGCCGTACACCGTGAAGCTCGCCGAGGTATCCTCGTGGAACGGGCAGCGGCCCTGCCGCACTCTGCCGCCTCCGCTCAGCCGCACGCCGTAAGCCTCCACCACGCCGCCCAGCGGGTGCCGCGCCTTCAGCTCGTCGAGGTCTACCCTGGTATGCTCGGACCGCTTCGCCGCAGTGCCTATCGCCGTATTCATGGGTGTCATCCGTCGCCTCCTTGATGTCTTTTGGGCAAAGAAGAAGGGTCGCCTCGTGAGAGACGACCCTATGGATTGGGATGGGTGTGGGTGGACCGGGAGCCCTTTCTAGCGTGGCTGCCTTCGTCCGGACCCTCCCGATGTCAGACGCCGCGCGACCAGCGCTACGATGCCGAGTCCGGCAGCGTTGAGCGCAGCCGCCTCGATCCCGACGCCGAGCGCCAGCGGAGCCGCCAGCAGCAGCACCACGGCCCCGGCAGCCAGTCCGAGCCGTCGCTTCGACCAGCGCTTCCGCTCGGCCCCGGCCTCGGACTGGTAGGCGGTCCAGATCGGAAGCCCGATCAGCGCCTCCAGCTCCGTGACTATCGCGCCGCGCGTGCAGCCGCCGGTGTGACACCTCACCTCTATGCCGTTGCCGTCCGGCCTCTGCCTGAACGCCAGTCCCTCAGACTCACCTCCGTGGCATATCCGGGTGGTGGTCCAGAACCAGCCTTTGTCGAAGCTGACCCTGTGGGGTATTAGCGAAGCGACCTGCCCCGCGTTCGGTCCGATGTACTGCTCGGTCATGCCTGCTCCTTTGCCCGTGTGTGATTTGCCGTAACCGTTCGTATTCGCCTGATCGACCTCCTTGGTTGTGTGACTTCGACTCCGTGACTTCTCTCCACGACCGCCATCTCGAACGAGTACGACGACCCGTGATGGAAGACGTGCGGAGAGCGGCGAAGCGCGTGCGGCGCCTCGACCGGGGTGTGTATCCCGCCTTCTGAAACGATACTCAGGGGAGCATGGCTCGACCCATCGGATCGCTTCTCGCAGCGGGAAGCGAGTGTCCCTCTTGGGTGACCGTCGGGAGAGCATAGCTCGATCCGTCTCGGTCGGTCCCGGGCTCAGGGACAGGACCCCCAGGTTTCTGTGGCACATGAAACGCTGGAAAAGCCTGACAACGCAGTCATTATTGCCGAACGGTTGTGCGAATGGAAGGGTTTCGGGACCTTGTCGCCCAAAGTGTTCACCCTGATGCAACAACAGTTCAACAGTGATTAAACAAGCCTCCCGGCAGACCTACTTCCGCCACAGTCCAAGCGTGAGCGCCCGCAGCGCCAGCCGTATCCTTCCCTGCTTCGCCCGCTCCCTGAGCGCGCCGTCGAGCGCCCTTCTGCGCCAGGCCACCTGGTCGGTCCGCCGAAACCCCCGCACCGGCTCGGTCTCAGGGGGCAGCGTCAGCCCCAGCTCTCCGAGCATCAGGATCTCCAGCTCCAGCAGCCGCGCCTCGACGCTGATCCACTCCAGGCCCCTTCCGCCATCGGGGTGATCGCGCCTGAGACGCCGCCACTCCCGTATCGCCGGCATTGCCGGTCCGTAGACCGCAGCCTCCCCCGGAAGTGCGTCCGCGTAGACGACTCCCTTCTTTGACGGGTCTGTCAGGCTCGGCGGCGGCGGGCCGGCGGCGGCCTCGTCAATTGCCCCTCCGATCTCGTCACCGGTCCACCCTCCCCACTGCGCCTCCCACCTGTCGAGCCTGCGTTCAATCCCGGCAGTCGCTCGCGCCCACTCATCCGATAGGCGGCGCATCCCTGCCCCGATGGCCTGCCGGTTCTCCTTGAGGCCACCGAGCAGCTCGGATTCGAGCGCATTCACCCTGTGTTCGAGCGCGTGCATCCTCTCCCTGTCCCTGATAGCAGCCGGGGCCTCGCCGGCCATCAGCAGCCGCTCCAGTGCATCCGCCATTCGCCCGGACAGTCGTCCGGTCTCCATGCAGGCCGCCAGTGTCTTGTAGTTGACTCCAAGCACCTCGGAGGCTTCCATCCGACCGTGCTTGAGGACCAGGTTGTGCAGCAACGCCATCAGCCGCAGCTCAGGAACGCTGTCCCGTTCAGGCACCTCAACGGGGTTCTGGTGTCCTTCGTTCATCCTTCGTCTCCTCTCGTCTTGCCACTTCCGAAAACGGAACTCTTGAACTCATCGGACGGAACTGTCCGCACTTCCGTTTTTGGAACTCTTGTAGCTGGCGGTTGGACACCCTCTTCGCACGCTCCTGTGAAGCCGGGGTGTTCACGGCGTTGGATCACAGGGCCTCCGAATCCGCCCTGTCCAGCTTTGGTCCGCAGCCTCCCGTCCGGTCGGTCTCCTCTCCGTTTTCCCTTACACACCCATGTCACCACGGACGACCGCCGCGCGGGAAGGTCTCGAAAGGGGGTTCATGCATGAACCCCCTTTCGAGGGATTACGCCTGATTTCGGCGGCCCGCAGACTGGAACCCAGGCACGCCGGACACAAGTGAAAGGAGGCAAGGCATGAGTCCCCGCCCGACGCCCAAGAGAGGCAGAAGCAGGCGGATATCGACCCTCGTGGTCGCTCTCGTGGCGGCCGCGGTAGCGGGCATGACCGCAGGAACCATCTCTGCACAGGGAGGGGGCGGGGACCCCATCACCCTGGTCAACGTCGACAGGCAGCTCGTGGAGCGCAAGAAGGACGGGCGCTTCATAGCGAGGCCGGTCTTCGACAGGAAGATCGAGCTCCTCGCCTTCGGGATCAGGCACCCCGACACCGGGGAGTGGATCACTCCCTTCTACGTCGTCCGAGGAGGCGAGAAGCGCCTCAGCGACGGCTGGGAGTACACCTTCGAGTACCCGTCCCTAGACGATCAGCCGAGCCTGGACCCCGAGCGCATCTACCTGCTGGCGATGTCCGTCTCGGCGACCGTGGCCGGAGACAGGCAGGACTTCCACGCGGCGATACCCGTCCACCAGCCGACCGGCCTGTGGGACAGGGTGCTGGCGGCGTTCGATCCCACCAGGTGGGCCAGGGCGATTGCGCGCTGGATCGTCGAGGGGGTCCACGGAACGCTGTGCGGCGTGGTCGAGAAGGTCGAAGGCGGCCCCGTCTCCGACTGTAGGGGAGGACGGCCATGAGCGACATCCTCACCGGAACCCCCGCCCACCTGACCTACGACCACGAGATGGTCAGGCAGGCGTGGCTGGTCGTCTGGGCCGTGGTGTCCGGCGGCCTGGCGCTGCTGCTGGGCTGGATGGGCCTTACCCTCATCGTGCAGGAGCACCTGGGCCGACCCGCCGCCGGATGGCGCGAGATGGTGCCTAGGCTCGTCGTGGGACTGGTCGCCGCCGCGTCGTCGCTGTGGTGGTGCGCGCTGGTGCTGGACCTCGCGGACGCGGTGTCGGGCTTCATCGCCGCGTCGCTGGGCGTGACGCCCGGCGCGCTGCTGCGGGCCTCCCTGGAGACGATGCTGTCTGCGGTCGAGGTGGGAAGCGTCGGGCTGGCGCTGCTGGTCGCGGTGCTCTACGTCGTCTACGGCTTCTTCGTGCTGCTGGTGATCGTGCAGATGGTGATCCGGCTCGCGCTGATAGACATCCTGCTCGCGCTGGCCCCGGTCGCGCTGGGGCTGTGGATACTGCCGCACACCGCGGGCTGGGGCCGCTTCTGGCTGCGCACCTTCCTGACGACGGTGTTCCAGCAGTCGATACAGCTGATAGCGCTCGCGCTGGGGTTCGGGTTCCTCAACGAGTTCGCGTCGATAGCCGCGTACGAGCCGGTGCGGGACCTGATCTGGAAGCTGCTGATGTCGGTCGCGTTCGTCTACCTCGCCAACCGCGTGCCGGCCATGCTGGGCAACTCCAGCACCGCCGACTCCTGGCTCCAGACGCTCTACTTCGGGCGGATGGTGGTGGGAGGCATGGGAGGATCGATGAGGGCGCTGGGCATGGGCGGTGGTGGTGGGTCGGGGTCGGCTTCATCCGGAGGAGCGTCCTCGGGCGCAGCGTCCGGTGGAGCGAGCGCGGCGGCGGGACCGATCGGCGTTGCGCTGGCGGCGGTGAGCACGGTCGGAGGCGCGCTGGCGTCCGCAGCGAGATCGGCGACGGGCTCCGCCGGGTCGGGCGACTCCCCGCGGAGCACGAGCGAGTAGCGGACGACCGCGTCCGTGGACAGAGGACTGAAGAACCAACTACGAAGGGAGAAAGAAAACATGGAAAACCTTGTACAGACGATATCGAACCTGGCCGGCATCCTGATCGGACTGGTCGGCGTGGTGGGAGCCGGGTACTTCATCTACGGCGCCTACCTGTACCTGACCGCGTCGGGAGCGCCCAACCAGATGGAGCGCGGCAAGTCGGCGATGATGACCGCCCTCGCGGGCATCGTGCTGGCGCTGGTCGCATTCGGCATCGTGGACCTCGTCATGAACGCGGTGGTCGACCCGGTGGTCGATCTGGACGGTCTGCCGGACCCCACGCCCGAGAGCGGATAGGAGGACAGAGATGAGAGAGCACGAAGTACCGACCCACGTGCAGGCCGAGGACCGGGTGCTGCTGTGGCTCACCTTTCCACAGGTCGCGGCGCTGCTGGCGGTGTGCGGGGTCGCCTACGGGGTGTGGCGCTACGCGCCCGTAGGCCCGTCCGAGATACGTATCGGACTGGCCGTCGCAGTCGCGCTGGTGGGCGCTGCGGCGACGGTCGGCAGGGTGGGTGACCGCCGGCTGCCGCTGGCGGTCGCAGACCTGCTGAGGTACGCGCTGATGCCCCGCCGGTACGAGGGACCGCCCTCCGACCTGGCGCGTGCCGAGCCTCCAGCCCCGGCGCACGACGCCGAAGGCCCGCTTCGGGTGTTGACTTCCAGGGTGAAGACGCTGGGGCGTCGCGCTCGGGCGTACCGCACCCTGCGCAAGCGCCGCCGTCGCAGCCGCAGCAACCCGCACAGGCCCCAGTCATGGCGGCGCATGTGGCGGAAGCGCAGGAAGCCGGTGCATCTGGTACTCGCGGTCACCGCGCTCATTGCCGTCACGATAGCCGGGACACAACCGGCGTTAGCGGACGGACCGCCGGTTGGAGGAGAGGGCGACGGGCTCGACGGCATCGAGTTCGCGCCGCCGGAGCAAGTTCCGGGACGCCGCCTGTTCGTCGAGGACATCGAGGTCTTCGACGACTACGGCCGGGTGACGCTGCGCGCGGCATCTGACCTCGACGTCAGGATCAGGGGCTACGGCGACCCCGACGACGCGAGGCTGCTCTACTACGCCAGGTCCAGCATCGGACAGGGGGAGCGGCGCACCTACGAGGTGCCCCTGGTCGGACACCACCCCTCGCTGGTGTTCGCCTGGAGGGACCCGGCCGGCTTCTCCGGGGCGCTGAGGCTGAGGGGCGACCACGTGCCGCAGCCGCTGCCCTGGATGGACGGCGAGCTGTGCTCGCTGAGAGTGCGCTCGGTGCGCTGGACCGAAGGCGAGCTTTCGGGAGTGGTGTCCTCCCACTGCGTCTCGTCGATCTCGCACGCCGTGGAGATCGAGATGACCACGGGCCACAGGCTGCACACCGTGACCGCGCTGGTGGACGCGCCGGTGACATCGCTGGGAGGCTCGCTGGACGTGTGGGTCCCAGGGGTAGGGACGGTGACCGTGCCGTTCGTCCCCGATGCGAACGTCGTCTTCAGGGTGACTGTCCCGGACGGCGAGGGTCTGCACAGGCTCTCGATCACCGCCAACGTCGAAGCCCATCTCCGGGCGCCCCGGCCTCCGCTGGTGAGGCTGACGCACCACGAGGAGCGGGTGGAGGAGCGCGCCGAGACCGTGCCGTTCACCTGCCCGGGCGTGAGCAGAGTGGTCTCCAAGACCGTGACGGTCACGCATCCCGACGGCTCGACGAGCAGTGAGACGGTCTCGGCAACGCTCAGGATACCTCCCGCCGTGGTCGAGAGCGAACACACCTTCGAGATACTCCACCCCGAGCATGTCCGCGCGGAGATCCTACAGCGAGGGGCGCTGGCGCGCACCGTGACCGAGACCCTCGTGATGGGACTCGCCATCCGCTCGGACGCGCCGTTCGAGCCGCTCGACTTCCCCGACCCGCCGGAGCCGGAGCAGTCCGAGCAGACGCCTCTCTCCGAGTGGGATTTCGGCTCTTGAGTACGCGGCTGACCGCAGTCCTGCTGCTCGGCTGCGTCGCGCTGACCACCCTCGGCGCGGCGCCGGCTGAGGAGGAGCGGGAGATGCTCCGGGCGTTCGACACGGCGCTGACCGCGCTGGCCTACGCCGCCGCCGGGATGTGCGTGTTCTCCATCGTCTGGTCGGCGTTTGTGCTGATGGCGGAGTCCACCGAGGACAACAGGTCCGGCAGGGCGAGGAACGCGGTGTTCAGCGCCATCGCCGGCCTGGTGCTCGCGCTCTCTGCGAAGGGGGTCTCACTCGCACTGCTCAACGGCCTCGTGCCGTTCCCGTAGCGAGGTGGACGTGACCGTTGGATCGAGGGCCGGGGGCCGGGGACGGCAGACGACCCCGTGCTCGTCCTGCACGGCTCGTGCGAGGGCTGAGGCAACACGCCGCCATCGAGGTCGGACGAGGCCATCCTGCACTTCGAGGACGCCGGGCCCGCCCTATGTGCCGCCTGTTGGCCACCGGTCCCGCAACCGTCCGGCAACGGCCTCACGAATCAGAACATCGGACAACGACATCGATGGAGGACAGACCCCATGGAACACAAGTGTTTTTGTGAAAGTACGATAACCCCTGCAGCGTGCGGCGCGAGACGCGCTAATCGGCAGGTCCTGCGCATCGCCGGTAGCATGAGGCGCCACGCGGGAAGGCTGGCGAGAGTCATCAACCCGCGTAAGCGCCTACATGAACTTGCAGTGGCCGCCCGGAGCAGTGGTTCCGGTGCGCTGGCCACGGCGAAGGCACTCAAGGAGACGGCGGTCAGCCGCGAGACACGTGAGCGCGGGGAAGAAAAGCCCCCGCCGGCGCTGCCTGGCCTGTTCATGGTCTCCCACCTGGAGGACGACTCCCCGGTTCGGGCGGACGGCGTTAGGATCGGCGTCTGCGAGGTGCTGGGCGCGGAGATCGACGAGCCGAAGCTAGGCGCGTTCGCCGGCGCGCTCAACGCGCTCGACTTCCCCGTGCAGCTACTGGTGCGACAGCACCCGCCGCGCCTCGAAGGACTGCGGGCAGCGCTGGCAGCCGAGCGGCCCGACGGATTGCACGAGGGGGCAGGCGAGGCGGCGGACTCGCTCCAGGGGTTCCTGGGAGACATGGAGTCCCGCGACGGCATCCTCGACAGGCGGTTCTACGCCGCCTGCGAGCACGGGCGCTTCGGCGAGATGCTCACCGTGCTTGCGCGCGCCGGGATGCCGGTGCATCCGCTCCGGGGCCGCCAGCTACGGATGCTTCTACTCTCCGCCGCCCTCGGTGGGTCTCCATCGGATACGGACGAGGACACACCCATAGTCGTGGATCTGCGCCGACGGGAGGTCCGCGTTGGGGATGGCCTGAGGCGCACGCTTCACCTGTCGCGCTGGCCGAGGTCGCTGTCCCCGGCGTTCCTACAGGGACTGATGGCCGCAGGGACCCCGATGGACCTGTCGGTCCACCTTGCGCCCATACCCGCGCACCAGGCGGCGCGGACGTTGGAGATGCAGAAGGTTCGCTTCGAGTCCGCTCGGTCGCTGTCGGTACAGCGCGGACGCACCATGTCCCCCGAGGCGGAGATCGCCCTGGAGGACGTGATGCGGCTGCGCGACGAGGTGCAGCGCGGGCGCGAGAGGCTCTTCGACGCATCCCTGTCGGTGACCCTGCACGCGAAGGACGAGGGGTCCCTCAAGGAGGCGACCCAGAGGGTCCGGGCGCACTTCGCCGCCACCCTGGGCAAGGTGGACGCACTTGCATTCCGGCAAAGGGAGGGAGTGCTGTCCACTCTGCCGATCGCGCTGAACCCGCTGGGCTCGTGGAAGACGCTGGACACGTCGTCGCTCGCGATGCTGTTCCCGTTCTCTCCGCCCGACCTCGACACCCGCAGGGGCACGCTGTTCGGCGTGGACCTGCGCGCGGGCTCCCCCGTCGTGTTCGACCCGTTCGACACCTCGTTCCTCAACGCCAACACCGGCGTGCTGGCGCGCTCGGGCTCCGGCAAGTCGTTCTCGACCAAGCTCAGCCTGCTCAGGGGAGTGACCCGCGGCGTGATCGGCTACGTGATCGACCCGGAGGGCGAGTACGCGGACATGGCACGCGCCTCCGGTGGGCGCGTGCTGTCGCCGGGCATCCCCGGTCAGGGCCTCAACCCGTTCGTGATCGAGAACCGCGATCCAGAGGAGCTCCTGCAGCGCATAGGCAGCCTGCGCAGGCTGGTCGAGGTGATGATCGGGGAGCGGCTGGGGGCCGCGCTCAGAGCGTCGCTCGACCACGCGCTCGCAGGCTACTACTCGGAGACACGGAACGGAACTGGGTTCGGGGGGTTCTACGACCACCTGCGCGGGAATGGGACTCCATTGGACTTCGGCGTCATCGCCGACCTGCTGAGGCCCTTTGCGTCAGGCAGCCTCAGGCACCTGCTCTCGGACGGTGGAGACGACCTGCTCGCAACCGAGGCGCCGGTCACGGTGTTCGACCTTCACCTGCTGGAACCGGAGCTTCGACCCGCGGCCGCGATGGTCTGCACCGAGACGGTTTGGGCCGCCGCCACGCGAGACCCGAGGCCCAGGATGCTGGTGGTCGACGAGGTGTGGAGCATTATGCAGCACCCCGAGGGCGCAGCGTTCATGGTGTCCGTCTCCAAGAGAGCACGAAAGCACCGGCTCGGACTGTGGTTCATCACCCAGGACGTACAGGACCTGCTGTCCGAGGACCCGACGCAGCTCATCACCGGCCACTCAGGCCGCGCGCTGCTCCAGAACGCCGCCTTCAAGCTGCTGTTGCAGCAGGACGCCGCCGCCATAGGCGAGGTCGGGGACGCCTTCGACCTGCCGCCCGATCTGCGGCGCTGGCTGCTGTCGTGCGCCAGGGGAGAGGGGCTGCTCATCGCGAGCAGCGGCCGCTTCCCGGTGCGCGTCGAGGCGACGCCCGAGGAGACACGGATCATCGATTGGAGGCCCGCCGACCATGACTGAAGAACCATACCTGTCACATCAGGGAGAGGAGCGAACATGAACCCAATCAGACTGTTCAGAAGACGAAACCCTAAACCCCAACCGCAGCTGCTTGCGGTGACGCCGCCGCGCACCGGCGAGCGAACGCTGCTCGGCGTCGAGAACATGCTCGGCTCCATCGCCGCGCCGGAGCCGTTCTCCCTGGAGATCGCGGGCACGTCCGACGGCGTGACCCTGATGGCGCGCTGCGCCCCGGGGAGCGCCGCACGGAGGCAGATAGCCGCGCACTACCCGCAGGCGCGCGTCCGGGACGTGCCGCCTGCGGAGGACCCGCTGAGACTCGCCGAGGGCGAGCTGGCATGGCGGACGACCCTCGGCGTCGCCGGGCCGGTGTTCCTGCCGCTGCGCACCTTCAGGGACGACGACCTGCTGGACGCGGGCTCCGACCCGCTGCTCGCGCTCGTCGGAGCGATGTCCGGCCTCGACGTGGGCGAGAGGGTCGTGGCCCGCCTCAGGCTGAGTCCCCTCAGCCCCGACTGGTCGAAGCGCCACCTCGACCGCGCCAACAGCGACACCCCACTCCGAAGCCCGTCCTACACCTACCAGACCCACCCGATCCACATGGACGCGGTGGGTCTCGCCTCGCTGGGAATAATGCTCTACGTCGGACTCCAGAGCTACGTCTGGATAGAGGAGGGACGGCTCCTGGGCACCATACTGCTGGACGGAGGCATGGTTCTTGGAGCGGCTCTCGCCGGGTGGCTGGCCTGGCGGTGGCTGCGCGGACGCACTCGCTTCCACGACCCCCGCCTGATCGGGGAGAAGGTCTCCCGCGCCGCGTTCCTGGCGGACGTCGAGGTCGTCGCGGTGCTGCCACAGGGCGGCAGGGAGCAACGAGCCGGGGAGATCCTGGATGCCGTGACCACGGCGTACAGGCACTACGACAACCCCGCAGGGGCCAGGTTCAAAGTGGGGAGGACCAGGCCCGCCACGCCCGACGCTTCGCCTCAACGCAGGAGCCTCAACCCCTTCCGGAGGCCGGGCGTTCTGGGCGTGCGGGAGGTCGCGGCGCTGTGGCACCCGCCGGGAGCGGCGGACGAGACGCCGCACGTGGAGCGCGGGGGCGCCGCGACGCTGCTCCCGTCCCCGCGAGGCGTCCGGAGCGGCGCGTGGGTGGGAACCGCGACCGGAGCTGCGACATCCTCCAATATCTACTTCCCTGACGACCTTCTCAGGAGGCACCACCTCTACCTCGCCCGGACGCGCATGGGCAAGTCCACGCTCATGGGACACGTAGTAGCCCACAAGCTCAGGGAGAAGGCGGCGGGCAGGGACGACGACGCCATAGTCGTCGTGGACCCCCACGCCGACCTCGTGGACTCGCTTCTCGACCTCGTGCCCGAAGATATCGCCGACCGCGTCCGGCTGCTGGACCTCTCCGACGGCTCCCGCTATCCGGGCATCAACCTGCTCGACACGCGCCTCTTCACCGACAGGGACCGCACCGCGGACTCGGTGGTGCGGGTGGCGCGCGGCCTGTGGGAGCAGTGGGGTCCGCGGATGCAGTCGATACTGGAGCACACCGTCAAGAGCCTGCACGAGGCCAACAGCCACGGCTCGGTGACCGCCGATACGCAGTACACCATCCTGGACGGGCTGAAGCTGCTCTCCGACCAGGACTTCAGGGGCCGGGTGCTTGGGAAGGTCCGTGACCCGTACCTGCTCCAGTGGTGGAGCAGAGACTTCGGAGGCTGGAACCGCCAGTACCGCGCTGACGCGCTCGCGCCCGTGCAGACCCGGCTCGCCTACTACGCCTCCTCGAAACGCGCTCGCGCAATCCTGGGTCAGTCCCGATCAACCATCGACATGCGCAGTCTCATTTCGGAGGGAGGCGTGCTGTTCGTTTCGACGGCGCAGGGAGTCGCAGGAAGGGACGTTGCGGCGCTGGTCGGATCGTCGGTGCTGAACCTCGTGGACGCCGTGATCCGCGAGCAGGGAGGGCTGCCGCCAGAACAACGGAGAGGGGCGCTTGTGGTGGTCGACGAGATGCAGTCCATGCCCGGCGTCGACTACGAGTCGATGCTCAGCGAGCTTGGGAAGTTCGGCGCTTCGTTCGTGCTGGCGACCCAGAGCCTGTCCAAGCTGGACGACCTCTCGCCCACGATGCGGGACACCGTCCTCGCCAACGTCGGATGCCTCGCGGTGTTCCAGGTGGCCGCTCAGGACGCCCAGAAGCTGGTGTGGGAGCTGGACCGAGACCGACTGTCCGAGGAGGACCTTGCCTCCCAGCGCGTACACAACTGCTACGTACGGGCCACGGTCGGAAAGGAGCGATTCCCCACGTACTCCATGTCCGTTCGACCGCCAGAGGACGTTGAGGCCGACACCGCCGCCCGCATCAGGGCCGGCGTCCACCGGTACACGGTGGACGCAAGGGAGATCGCGGACAGGGAGGCGCAGGCCGCGCGACTGGCGAAGCAGGTCATCAGGGGAATGGCCGAAGGTGGAGGCGGCAAGAAGGGCAGGTCGCGGAAGAAGGACGACTCCGATCCCGACTCGCAGAAGAACCAGAGGTCGCGTCACGCCGATCCCGGCGCCGCCACCGGGCGGGCGCCGGCAGAGAACGGAGCGGACGAATGAATCTCACCGGACGCCAGCCCAGCGCCCTTCGCATCCTGGCTTCGATGCCGTTCCTGGACCGCCTTGAGCTGGCGTTCGTCGCCGACTGGCCCGACAGGACGGCCTACCACGCCGTAGGTGGCCTGATCGAGAGCGGACTGGTGGACACGGTCCCACACGCGACCGACCTGACAGCTCACACGCGCCGGTGCTACGTCACCGCGGCGGGGCTGAGACACCTGGCGGAGGCCGACGGCGTGATGCTGGACGACCTGCTCCGCTCCCATCCGGTGTCTGCTCACTTCAGGCGCATCCTCCTGGAGCGCCTGGACGCTGTCGGCGCCATCTACCGGCTCGCCGCGAATGTCGCGGTCGCCGCCGGTATCAGGAGCTTTCGCTGGTACAGGGCAATGCCGATGGATGCCTGCTTGGTTCTGTCCAACGACCACACGGTCGCCGTGGTCAGACAGGGCGTCACCGCCGGCCGGACGCCGTTCGCCAAGCGGCTCTGGCGGCTGCAACAAGGGCCGCTTCCAGGCGCGCTGCTGGTGATCGTTCCCGACGCCGTGTCCCTGCGCCATACGGGCGCGCTGCTGAGGGGCGCTGCTGCGCCCTCGTTCATAGCGATCGAGTCGGACGCCGCCCGTTCCAACGCAGGTGCTCCGGTGTGGCATCGTCCAAGCATCTCCGGAGCGGTCGACCTCAACGCGGCGCTCGACAGGGCGAGACCCAACGGCGCTCTTCCGGCGGAGGTGCGTCGGGTGAGGGCGTTTCCGCCCCGGGACCTCGGGACGGTCAAACCCGGGGCAAACACCTCTCGACACCTACTGCCCACACTCCTGCGACCCGTCGAGAAGCGCGTGCTGGACATCCTGGCCGACTGGCCGTGGATCACCGCGACTGACCTCTGCGGGCTGCTGGGGGTCACGCCGCCGAGGGTGTCGTTCCTGCTCGACCGGCTGGAGCGACTGGCCTTGGTCACGCGCATCGTCGTCGCAGGCCGTCGCAGGCTCGCCCTCAGCGACAGGGGGCTGACGCTGCTGGCACGCCGCGACCGGACGTCCGTGGGCTCGGCGCTGAAGCGCTGGAGTGTCACCACCCGGCACGCCGGAGCCGACGTCACTTGGCGAAACGTATCGGGGTCCAGGTCCCGACAACTCCTGCGAAACATCGAGCACACCGACGCGGTGACCCTGTTCGTCTCCGCGCTCTCCGGCCAGGCGCGTGCGTTGGGTTGGAAGGTTGTACAGATCGACCCTCCGCGCCGAGCGTCTAGGTACTTCAGGCACCTTGGGCGGATACGCTCGATACACCCCGACGCCTTCGGCGTGGTCGGCAACGGCTCGACAACGCGGCCGTTCTTCCTCGAGTGGGAGCGGCGCGCGGTACACCCGTCGACGATGAGGGCGCGCCTCGCGCCCTACCTGCGCTACTACTCCTCGTTCAGGCCGGTCGACGATCACGGCGCCGAGCCGCTCGTGCTCATCGTCTTCGACGACGAGCTGGCAGAGGCCAGGTTCCTGGGCGTGGCGAGAAAGGAGTTGGCCCGGAGCGGAGTTGACCTTCCCCTCTGGGTCTCGCATCGACGCGCGCTGGAAGCGTTCGGGCCGCTTGGACCTGTCTGGCGCTCACCGGATGTGCTGGTGCCGTCGTGCGCGTTCGGTAGAGTGTAGAATACGCTCATCAGGTTGGACGGTCTCAGTCCAGTACCGATAGGAAGAAGTAAACGTTCCCCACTTCGAATGGTTGGATCATGAACGAACAGTCGCTACTGTACCTGATTGCCTCGGCGAGGGATTTACCTCAGAGTTCAAACGATCTGTATCTCGCGACCTCGGCCGCGAGATATGTGCATTCGCGAATGCACCCGGCGGCGTGATTCTGATAGGAGTCGATGATGCCGCACGTATTGTCGGCGTCAGCGACCACAACCGGCTCAAGCCCCAGGTGCAGAATATCGCGCGTTCAGCCGACCCCGCCGTCGCCGTGGAGGTGGAGAGCGTAGGGGATGTACTTGTGGTGACCGTGCCTGAGCAGCAGGCAAGCCCTACACTCACGCGGGCAGGTCCTACATCCATCCGCGAGGGCGCATCGTCTCAGCAGATGGCTCGCGACGAGATTCGCGAGTTCTTCTTCAAGGAAGGGATCGTCCGCCTGGACGAGTCTCCCTGTCGCTCCTTTGACCCGGAGGTCGAGATCACCTCTGAACGTTGGTCCAGATTTGCAGATCGCGCCGGCATCTCCGGTGACCTTGACCCGATGACGGTGCTGGAGAATCTTCACCTAGTGAAAGACGGCATGGTGACCCATGCCGGGGTCTGGCTGTTGGCCGACGACATCACCCGATTCACACTCACAGCCGGGGTAACCTGCGCCGTGTTTCGTGGCACGAACAAGACGCATATCCTGGACCGTAAGGAGATTCAACGGCAAGACTCAGATTAAGGACTCCACAGACCTTGACAACCCGGCGTGGTTAGGTGTACAAATCGTAACGGTTCAGACCATCTTTGGTATTGTCCTGTCATCCATGATTTCGTAAAGCGAGGCTTCGAATGCTAAACCGCCCATTTAACGCAGTAATGACCCGTGTCGTTGTTTTCTCTGCTGTCCTGCTGGCTTTAGTGCTCGCTACTTCTGCGACATTCGCGCAAGACTCCTCGGCCATTCAGTACACCGAGAACGGTAAAGAACTCGTAGCGACCTTCACGGGCTCTGATCCGGAGGGACGCCCGGTGTACTGGTCGCTTCTGGAGACTGGTACCCCTGGTGACATTACCGCTAACGACTACGCTGAACAGGCCCACTTCAGCATCAGCGCCAACGGGGTGCTGAGCTTCAACTTCCCACCTGATTATGAGGCTCCCCCTACGACCAACACTGCTGCCCCTAACACCTACAGAGTGGTGGTGGTAGCTGCTGACGAGCCGCTAGGCGCGGATAACAGGGAGCTGGGTTACAAGAAAGTCACCGTCAACGTCACCGACGATGACGAACCGGGCGAGATCACGCTGGACGCCCAGCAGCCCCAGGAAAACAGAGATCTAACCGCCACTTTGATCGATGACGACGCGTCGGACGCCCAAAAGACGGCCGCCAAGTGGATGTGGGAGCATTCTGAGTCCAAGGGTGGACCGTGGACTGCTATCCTTACTGCCACAAGTGCGGAATATATGCCGCTAGGTGTTGCGGACAAGTATCTTCGGGCAACGGCCACCTATACCGACGGTCATGGCTCTGACAAGAATGCGCAGGAGGTGACGCCCCACATGGTTCGGGCGGAACCTGCCGCCAATAACGCAAACCCTGTGTTCCCTGATGAGGACACTACGACGGAGAACATAGATGTAGGCCGGAAGGTAGACGAGAACTCACCTCCCGACACGAGAGTTGGAGACCCGGTGGCGGCCAATGACGCCCCCGGCGACGTGCTGACCTACACCCTGGCTGATGGTGGGGACAACGATGACTACAGGATCGACCCGGCTACGGGGCAGATCACGGTCGGGCCGCGGACGGCGCTGGACTTCGAGACCAACCCTAGCGACACCGTTAGCGTCACAGCCACCGACCCGGCAGGTGGCGCTTCTACACCGCAATCGGTGACCATCACCATCAACGATGTGAACGAGGCCCCGGGGATTACGGTAGGGGACACGAAGGCGTCCGTTGTCGAGAACACCCCTATCACTACAGGTGTTGGCGCCACCTATGTGGCGTATCCGGAGGCTAGTGGCACTCCCTGCACCGACACCACATGTACATGGTCGCTCAAGGGCGCTGACGCCGGCGACTTCGAAATCGGCAATCAGACTAACGGCACCCTCGGCGAGTTGACCTTCAAGGCTGCGGGCGGCCCCAACTACGAGATGCCTGCGGACGCCAACGGGGACAACGTGTACATGGTGACCGTGGTGGTGACCGACGCCGGCATAGAGGGCAAGGGCAAGCTGAGCGCGGAGCGGGATGTGGTCGTTACCGTCACCAACATCAATGAGGGCACGGCGGAGACGGTCGTCACCCTGTCGTCATTGCAGCCCAAAGTCGGCGTTCCGCTGACTGCGACGCTCGACGATCCTGACGGCGGGGAGAAGGATATCGAATGGCAGTGGATGATCACCGGTGCTTCTACGACTGACGTCCCAGGAACTCCAACCGCCACACCGAACGGCGATATCGACGGTGCCGAATCGGCCACCTACACTCCGAAGATAAATGACGTCGGAGGCAGTCTGACGGCGACGGTGACGTACGCCGACGCGGAAGGTTCCGGCCGGACTGGCACTGAAGAAGCGGCCCACCCCGTGGAGCAGGATCTGTCGGCCCAAGCCCCTGTGTTCGATCCGAAGCCCACGAGCCGGTCGGTGCCGGAGAACTACGCAGCCGGAGACACTTACGGTGACCCCCAAGTGAGTCACCCGAATGTGGGTGCTCCGGTCACAGCTACGGACCCCAACGGCGACACCTTGACCTACAGCTTGGGCGGCACCGATGCGGGATCGTTCTCCATCAACCAGGTGACCGGCCAGATCACGGTGAAGACCGCGACGAAGCTGGACCTTGAGGCGAAGCCAACCTACATGGTCACCGTGACGGCCACCGATCCCGGGCGTCTCAGCGACTCCGTCATGGTGACCATCAAGCTCACCGACGAAGACGAGGGGCCGGAGATAGCCGGGGATGACATCAGCAGAGACTACCCGGAGAAAGGGACGGGGTCGGTGGCCACTCTCAGGGCCACAGACCCTGAGAGACGGCCGGTGCATTGGTCGCTGGCGACGGCCGATGACGTCACTGCTATAGACGACATAGAGGCTACTGACAACGCCGACGACGACGAATTCAGCATCAGCGCCAGTGGCGTGCTGAGCTTCAACTTCTCCCCCGACTTCGAGATGATGATGGGCGGAGGCACAGCCAACGACTCCAATACATACAAGGTAGTGGTCATAGCTGCCGACGAGCCGCTAGGCGCGGATAACAGGGAGCTGGGTTACAAGAAGGTCACCGTCAACGTCACCAATGTAGAAGAGCCCGAGACGGTCACGCTGTCGGCTAGAGAGGGTCAAGTTAATGTAGAGCTGACGGCTACCTATAACGATGCGGACAACGAAAAGCCCTCTGGCACCAATCTCACGTGGATATGGTACTTGGGCAGTTCGGAGGTTCCTAGTGGTGTCACTCAGGATGATTCCGCCCTCACGTCGAGGTATACCCCAGATAACAGTGGCTCTCATCGGGCAGAGGCCAGCTACACCAAGGCAGATGGCAGCAAGAAGGCAGCGTCAGCGACGATCAATGTTCGGACGACGCCTAGCGATACTAACGTCGACCCTGCGTTCCCGACGGGTTCTGACCGAAGAAGCGTGGACGAGAACTCGCCTCCCGGTACGAGAGTGGGCAGTGCGGTCATGGCGACTGACCCCCGCGACGTGCTGACCTACACCCTGGCTGATGGTGGGGACAACGATGACTACAGGATCGACCCGGCTACGGGGCAGATCACGGTCGGGCCGCGGACGGCGCTGGACTTCGAGACCAACCCTAGCGACACCGTTAGCGTCACAGCCACCGACCCGGCAGGTGGCGCTTCTACACCGCAATCGGTGACCATCACCATCAACGATGTGAACGAGGCCCCGGGGATTACGGTAGGGGACACGAAGGCGTCCGTTGTCGAGAACACCCCTATCACTACAGGTGTTGGCGCCACCTATGTGGCGTATCCGGAGGCTAGTGGCACTCCCTGCACCGACACCACATGTACATGGTCGCTCAAGGGCGCTGACGCCGGCGACTTCGAAATCGGCAATCAGACTAACGGCACCCTCGGCGAGTTGACCTTCAAGGCTGCGGGCGGCCCCAACTACGAGATGCCTGCGGACGCCAACGGGGACAACGTGTACATGGTGACCGTGGTGGTGACCGACGCCGGCATAGAGGGCAAGGGCAAGCTGAGCGCGGAGCGGGATGTGGTCGTTACCGTCACCAACATCAATGAGGGCACGGCGGAGACGGTCGTCACCCTGTCGTCATTGCAGCCCAAAGTCGGCGTTCCGCTGACTGCGACGCTCGACGATCCTGACGGCGGGGAGAAGGATATCGAATGGCAGTGGATGATCACCGGTGCTTCTACGACTGACGTCCCAGGAACTCCAACCGCCACACCGAACGGCGATATCGACGGTGCCGAATCGGCCACCTACACTCCGAAGATAAATGACGTCGGAGGCAGTCTGACGGCGACGGTGACGTACGCCGACGCGGAAGGTTCCGGCCGGACTGGCACTGAAGAAGCGGCCCACCCCGTGGAGCAGGATCTGTCGGCCCAAGCCCCTGTGTTCGATCCGAAGCCCACGAGCCGGTCGGTGCCGGAGAACTACGCAGCCGGAGACACTTACGGTGACCCCCAAGTGAGTCACCCGAATGTGGGTGCTCCGGTCACAGCTACGGACCCCAACGGCGACACCTTGACCTACAGCTTGGGCGGCACCGATGCGGGATCGTTCTCCATCAACCAGGTGACCGGCCAGATCACGGTGAAGACCGCGACGAAGCTGGACCTTGAGGCGAAGCCAACCTACATGGTCACCGTCACGGCCACCGACTCTGGCGATCTCAGCGACTCCGTTGACGTGACCATCAAGCTCACCGACATGGACGAAGCGCCGGTCATATCAGAGGGAAGCGTGGCGGTAAACAACGCCCCCGAGTTCGCGTCGGCGACAGCCGAGCGAAGCGTGCCCGAGGACAACACCGCCGCCGGTGAGAACATCGGCGCCCCGGTCATGGCCACGGACGCGGACAACGACACATTGACCTACACGCTGGGCGGCGCTGACATGGCCTCGTTTGCCATCGACCCGGCCACAGGCCAGATCATGGTGGGCGCCGACTCGCTGGACTTCGAGGACCCGGCGGACGCCGATATGGACAACGATTACGAGGTTACCGTCACAGCCAGTGACGGCAACATGGCCGACGACGCCATGGTCGCGGTGACCATCACGGTCACCAACGTGGGCCTGGCTGACTCGTACGACGCGGACGACAACGGAGTGATTAACGCGACTGAGGTCCTGAATGCCGTAGAAGACTACTTTAACGACGTTAGCGGTATCGACTCGAACCGAGTGCTAGATATCGTCGAACTCTACTTCGCTAGCTAGTTATTGGCTGCGAGTGGAGTGTAAGACATTCGGATGAGAAGTGAAGAGGTTCCGTTTGCTTCAGTGGCTTTCGACGCGGAGATAACGCTCCGCTAGGCCGGACCAGGCAAACGGAACTAAAAGGAGAAAAGGGCTTGAGCAGAAAAGCGTTGCTGCTGCTACTGGTTGTCGCGGTTGCGGGGGTGATAGGGCTGTTGGGCCCGAGTCCCATGGCCGCGCAGCAAGCCGATCCTATCAGGTCGTTGCCTGAGGGTCCGGTGGCCCAGGGTGAGACGTTTACGGTAACGATCACCGATACGGGCTACGGCGCTGACAAAGCTATTGGGCAGGTCGTGGAAACACTGCCGGCTGACTTCAGCTACGTAGAGGATTCTGCGACCAAGGTGGTCGGTCATGCTACTAAGGGAACTGTCCGTGGCACAGTCGACGCCGACAGCAGCAGAGTGGTCACTTTCACGGTGGTGTCGGTCTCGTCCTTCACGTACGATGTTATGGTCGGCGACGACGTGACGGATGGTCCGCATACTTTCCCCGCTGGTGATGTGGGCGGCGATTCCAGCGTAACTGTGGAGGCTGGCGACGACACTACCACGCCTCCCGACACTACCACGCCGGGCGATGCCAGCAGGTCGTTGCCTACGGACCCGGTGGCCCAGGGTGAGACGTTTACGGTAACGATCACCGATACGGGCTACGGCGCTGACAAAGCTATTGGGCAGGTCGTGGAAACACTGCCGGCTGACTTCAGCTACGTAGAGGATTCTGCGACCAAGGTGGTCGGTCATGCTACTAAGGGAACTGTCCGTGGCACAGTCGACGCCGACAGCAGCAGAGTGGTCACTTTCACGGTGGTGTCGGTCTCGTCCTTCACGTACGATGTTATGGTCGGCGACGACGTGACGGATGGTCCGCATACTTTCCCCGCTGGTGATGTGGGCGGCGATTCCAGCGTAACTGTGGAGGCTGGCGACGACACTACCACGCCTCCCGACACTACCACGCCGGGCGATGCCAGCAGGTCGTTGCCTACGGACCCGGTGGCCCAGGGTGAGACGTTTACGGTAACGATCACCGATACGGGCTACGGCGCTGACAAAGCTATTGGGCAGGTCGTGGAAACACTGCCGGCTGACTTCAGCTACGTAGAGGATTCTGCGACCAAGGTGGTCGGTCATGCTACTAAGGGAACTGTCCGTGGCACAGTCGACGCCGACAGCAGCAGAGTGGTCACTTTCACGGTGGTGTCGGTCTCGTCCTTCACGTACGATGTTATGGTCGGCGACGACGTGACGGATGGTCCGCATACTTTCCCCGCTGGTGATGTGGGCGGCGATTCCAGCGTAACTGTGGAGGCTGGCGACGACACTACCACGCCTCCCGACACTACCACGCCGGGCGATGCCAGCAGGTCGTTGCCTACGGACCCGGTGGCCCAGGGTGAGACGTTTACGGTAACGATCACCGATACGGGCTACGGCGCTGACAAAGCTATTGGGCAGGTCGTGGAAACACTGCCGGCTGACTTCAGCTACGTAGAGGATTCTGCGACCAAGGTGGTCGGTCATGCTACTAAGGGAACTGTCCGTGGCACAGTCGACGCCGACAGCAGCAGAGTGGTCACTTTCACGGTGGTGTCGGTCTCGTCCTTCACGTACGATGTTATGGTCGGCGACGACGTGACGGATGGTCCGCATACTTTCCCCGCTGGTGATGTGGGCGGCGATTCCAGCATAACGGTTGGGGCTGAGCCGGCATCCCCCACGCCCACGCCGTCCGCAACACCCACGCCGTCCGCAACACCCACGACGGACACGACTACCCCCACGGAACCCACTCGCTCCACTCGCACCCCACGGCCGACGCGAACGCCACGGCCGTCTGTACCGACTGCGACTGCGGTGCCCATCACCGTTGTTCCGGCGGCCGAAGTCACACCCGTACCTGCGGACGACAGCGGTATGCAGACTTCCGCTGTCATCGATTCCTCGGAGCAGTCCACGGTCATGTCTCCTGATGGAAAGGTCAGCGTGGCCTTCCAAAAGTCGTCCAGACAGAGCACTTACCAGGTGCTCGTCGACTCCAGTCCTGACAACTGCGCAGGGGGCGACCAGATTGATGGCATGGTGTATGCGTGCCTGACAGTGGAAGTCTTCGACGCGCAGGGAGACCCGGAGTCGGGCGTGACCCTGATCAACTCCGCATCTGGCCGGATCGTCCTCAGTCCGGAAGAAGTGGAGGAACTTGGCGGGCTTGGCGTACTTTTCCAGACGAATGTGCTGGGCGGCCTCTCTGTCGTGACGCGTGACAGCGCCTCGGACATGTGGACACCGCTGACGCATGGGTTAGAGGCAATGGACGGTGGAGGTGCCGCAATCACGCTGTCGTCGTTCAGGACCTTGGGCAACTTCGCGCTGGTGATTGATGAGACGGTGCGGCAGCAGGCGTTGTACCAGGTAACTGGAGCCTCGACACCCACCTCCGTACCGACACCGATGGCGACGGCGACGGCAATTCCGACACCGATGGCGACGGCGACGGCAATTCCGACACCGATGGCGACGGCGACGGCAATTCCGACACCGATGGCGACGGCGACGATGGTTCCGACACCGATGGCGACGGCGACGATGGTTCCGACTGCGGCACCCACGGCAACACCTATTTCGACAGAAGTGCCGCCCACAGTGGGCGGCCCAACACTGCCCGGCGGTCTACTACTCGCGCTCATACTCGGTGCAGGACTTCTGCTTCTAACCGGAGCACGTATTTTGCGAGGCAGGCAGTAGGGCTACTCCTTAGCGCCCACCGGAGGTGGGCCAAGCAAGCCGCGATGAATCAGAAGGGGCCGTTCACGAACGGCCCCTTCCTCGTTGTGCCGTAGATATTGTTGGGGGCAATTATAACCAATCCTTGACAGAACAACTTGAATTTGAGAGGTGAGCGATATACCAGGGAGATCGTACAGACAGGGCATCAGCATGATCGAGTTGTTCGAGATGTTCCCGGACGAGGCGGCGGCCCGAGAGTGGTTTGAGTCCACGCGCTTGCCCGATGGTCGAGTCTGTGCCAAGTGCGGCAGTTGAGCGGACGCGGCCAGTCCCGTCGGACAAGCCGATGCCCTATTGATGATCTCAATGCAGGTCGTACTTCAGCGTCAAGACAAACACGGTCATGCAGAGCTCAAAGCTGCCGCTCAGAAAGTGGGCCATTGCCATCTACCTCATGACGACAAATCTGAAGTTGACAACTGTTGATGGATGTTACACCAGCAAGCGTATATCATTAACTGCTTGGGGTCGGCTCTATGGGTTCGACAAAGCAACTACATCGCGTCTGCACAAGCAGGGAAAGTTGCCGACCGACCTTGTGATTGAGACGATGCCGACCGGCAGGCACTTCGTGGTTGTTCCCCCCGATCCGCCTGCCGGCTGTGTGCTCTATGCGCGGGTGTCATCGGCAGACCGGAAAGACGACCTTGACCGGCAGGCCGGCAGACTGGCGGAGTGGGCAACGCAGAACGGCTATCGGCCCACGGACGTTGTGAAGGAGATTGGTTCCGGGCTGAATGGGAGCAGGCGTCGTCTGCTGAGAACCCTGCAGGACAGGTCGGTTGGTGTAATCATCGTGGAACACCGTGACAGGTTGTACAGGTTCGGATTTGAGTATGTGGAGGCGTCACTGGCGGCTCACGACTGCCGGGTGGTTGTGGTGGATGACACGGAGCTGGAGGACGACTTGGTGCGGGATGTGACCTCGCTGTGCATTCGGCTGTATGGTCGGAGGTCAGCGCGGCGACATGCTGAGAGGGCTACGGAGGCGGCGCGTGCGACGTAGATACGTGTTGGGCGAGGGCCGGGTGATACAGTCATTAAGACAGTGGTCGCCTGCCTCATCACCCCGGAGCATGAGCAGACTCGCACGTTCTCGACGATGACGTCGGGTCTGCTGGAGATGGCCGACTGGCTGGCTGAGCATGGAGTCACTCATGTTGCCATGGAGAGTACGGGCGTGTACTGGAAGCCGGTGTACAACCTTCTGGAAGACGACTTCGATGTGATGGTCACAAACGCTCGCCACATTAAGAACATGCCCGGACGAAAGACCGATGTCAAAGACGCCGAGTGGATAGGGAGTCTTCTGCGACACGGATTGCTGAGGGGCAGCTTCATCCCGGATCGCCCCCACAGAGAGTTGCGAGAGTTGACTCGATACCGTTGCAGCCTCATCGAGGAACGGGCTCGGGTCGTCAATCGTATTCAGAAGGTTCTCGAAGGCGGCAACGTCAAGCTCGGCTCGGTCGCCTCAGACGTGCTGGGCGTCAGCGGACGTGCGATGCTGGAGGCGATGGTCGAAGGCGAGGACGCCCCCATGAGCTGGCAGAGTTGGCTAGGGGAAGACTGCGCAGCAAGCAGGACGCGCTCCGGGAGGCAACGTCGGGCCTCATGTCCGACCATCAGCGGATGATGCTCAGGAGCCAGTTGAGTCATCTGGACTTTCTCGACTCGCAGATAGACAAGCTGAGCCGTGAGGTCTCAGAACGAATGACCCCTTTAGAAGAGCGGATAGAGGCGCTGGATGACATCCCCGGAGTGGGACGGCGAGTCGCCGAGGAGACGCTGGCTGAGATCGGAGCTGACATGAGCCAATCCCCCTCAGCTTCGCACCTGGCTTCGTGGGTGGGAATGTGTCCTGGCAACAACGAGAGTGCCAGTAAGCGTTTCAGCGGACGTACCCGACACGGCAACGAATTGGCTCAGAAAAGCGCTCGTTCAGGCCTCCTGGGCCGCTTCGCGCACCAAGCAGACTTATCCAGCGGCCCAGTACCGTCGCATCGCGGCGCGCAGAGGACGCAGACGAGCGGTTGCCGCGCTGGCGCATTCGATCCTCGTCATCATCTATCACATGCTTGATCGCAACACTCGCTATGAGGATCTAGGAGGAAGCCACTTCGAGTCGCGTCCCCGTCACCACACTGTCAACTCCGCAGTCAGAAGAATCGAACGGCTGGGGTAAAGGTCACACTCGAAGCTGCCTGACCTCTTATTTTCAGAGGAATCTGGGGACAGGCTCTAGCCCATCCGACGCTCATGCTCCTCTGTGCGACCAGGCCTATCCTGACGCACACGCGGAAGCATCACCGGATTCTCCGGTCGCATCATGTCCGGTAAGACGATACCGCCCGAAAAGACGATCTTCATGGCGTCTTCGACGGTCATATCGGTCTCGCTGACCTCATCCTCCGGCACAATCGCCAACATTCCGGAAGTTGGGTTGGGGACCGTGGCGATGTACACGATGAGCAACGCGCGGTCTTCGTCAGGCAGCGTACAGCGTCCGGTGACCAGACCCATCGCCCGCACTCCCGGACGCGGCCACTCCAAGAACACGACGCGGCTGAATTCGTGGCGGGATGAGGCCGACAGGGCCTCGGTAGTCTGACGCGCGACGCCGTAGATTCTGTTCACCACGGGTATGCGGCTCAGGACGGCGTTCTGTACGCTCACAACCCGGTTCTGGCCGCCCGATCCGGTAACCAGGCCCCCCAGCAGGTAGAAGAACACGAGCGCCAGAAGCAGGACCACAAGCCATGTGATCGGCGTCGCTCCGGGTATTTCCCGCACGATCGACTGGTCCAGTATCAGGTCAACTGCCGGGCTGAATAACCCCTCCGCAATCGCGATGATGAAGTAGCGGACGATCAGCAGCGTGACCAGCATGGGGATCAGCACCAGAATACCCCGACCAACGCGCTGCCAAAGGTGACGCTGGACACGTTGAGTCCTAGTCGCGCCGTCGCCCGACGCGCTGCCCTGGAGCTCAGGCTCCAACTCTGAGTGCTGTATACCGTTCATGCTCTCAGACTCCTGGATGGGCTCGTGCGCCTTGCGAATCCCGTAACTTCATCATATCCCATGTGGCCGTAGGTTGGGATTGAGTTTCGGGACCTGCTTTGAGTTGAGAATGCCGTAGCAGGAGAGACAAATGGGGAACTCTCTCAGAGTGGGTGCAGGTGAGACACCCGCGCTTCCGGGCGGCCCGGCCAGATGGCCCGGCCAAGAGTCGTCGGAGAGCGACTGCCCAATCCGTCTGCGGTCCTTGCTGATCCCGATACGCTTTGGACGACCTGTGGTGTCAGAGCGTCAGATTCCAGCATCAGTACAGTCGAGACCACATCAGGCGTGACCGTCTGGTACATTGGTGGGAAACCCCTCGTCCCTGTGCGCTGGCTGATCGTCAGAGACCCGACGGGCAGGATCGGACCGCACGCGCTGCTCTGCACTGACACGGAGGCTGAACCGATTCGAATACTTCAGTGGTATATGCTGCGCTGGCAGGTTGAAGTTAACTTCGAGGAACTCCGCGCTCACATGGGCGTGGAGACGCAGCGACAATGGTCAGACAGGGCAATTGCTCGTACTACTCCCGCACTGTTTGGTCTGTTCAGTGTGGTGGCGCTGGTGGCGGATGCGCTGATCGGACCGGAGGGTAGGCTGAGCGCTCGCTCAACGACGTGGTATGAAAAAGCCAACCCGACTTTCGCCGACGCCATTGCGCTGGTCAGAAGATACCTTTGGACGCACCAGAGAGATTTTACAACGTCGGGGCGCAAGGCTGAACTCATTAAAGTCCCACGTCCGTTATACATCAGATTGCTCGACTCCATCTGTTATGCAGCATGAATGTACAAAGCATCCGTATGCCCATGCGGGCCGTGCAGAGGCGACTAACCGGGACACTGTCGGAAGCCGTGTATGATTTTGGTGGGGCGTGTCGTCGAGATAGAGACCGACCTCGGCATTGATGCACATTGCCCGTTACAAAGCATGGTCCGGGTGTCTTACGACGGCATCATTGGTGACGTCCCCTCTGGGAAACGCTCCCGTTTGAAAGATTGTGCGAAGTGTATGGCACCCAGCGGCGACACGCCTACTCCATAGTAGCAGAGGGTGTGATGGATAGAGACAAGGATGCGAAGGGAAAACGAGCGAAGGGACTGCCTGTAGAGTTGTCGCGGGTGAACCTCAACGCGGCAGGGATAGACGTGGGAGCAAGCAGCCACTTCGTGGCGGTGTCGGAGGGGCGTGCCGAGGAGCCTGTTCGTGAGTTCAAGGCGTTCACGGCGGAGTTGTACCGGATGGCCGACTGGCTGCTGGAGTGCGGAGTGGAGACGGTGACGATGGAGTCGACGGGTGTGTACTGGATACCACTGTTCGGGGTTCTGGAAGAACGCGGGCTGGAGGTGCTGCTGGTGGACCCGAGGCGGCTCAAGAGTGTGCCCGGTCGCAAGACTGACGTGCTGGACTGCCAGTGGCTGCAGCAGCTGCACACGTACGGACTGCTCTCAGGGGCGTTCAGGCCCGAGTCTGAGATAAGGCGGCTGAGGAGTTACCTGCGCCAGCGCGCGATGCTGGTGGAGTATGCGTCTCATCACATCCAGCACATGCAGAAGGCGCTGACGCAGATGAACATCAAGCTCCAGCACGTCATAAGCAACATCACCGGCACGACAGGTATGAAGATCATCGAGGCTATCGTGGAAGGCGAGCGCAACCCGCGCACGCTGGCACAGTTCAGACATCCAACGATGAAGGCTGGTGAGAAGGAGATAGCGGAGTCTCTGCGCGGCCACTGGAGAGAGGAGCACATCTTCGAGTTGACGCAGGCGCTGGAGTTGTACAGGACGTACCAGCGCAAGATAGCCGAGTGCGACCGGGAGATAGAGGCGCAGCTCGGGAGGTTCGAGGACCGCAGCGACGGTGGGACGCCGGACCCGAAGCGCGGAAGGAAGCGTCACCAGGGCAACGCACCCAAGTTCGATGTGCGTGCGCACCTGTATCGGATGACCGGAGTGGACCTGACCGCGATAGACGGTGTGGAAGCGTACACGGCGCTGAAGGTGGTGAGCGAGGTTGGTGTGGACATGAGCAGGTGGCCCACGGCGAAGCACTTCGCCTCATGGCTTGGGTTGAGTCTCAACAACAGGGTGAGTGGCGGCAGGGTGATGAGTACGCGGACGACTCGGAGCGCGAACAGGGCGGCCACGGCGCTTCGACTTGCGGCCAACGCGCTGCACCGCTCGGACAGCGCGCCTGGTGCGTTCCTGCGCAGGAAGAAGGCTCAGCTGGGCGCGCCGAAGGCGATAACGGCGACCGCACACAAGCTCGCTCGGATCATATACTCGATGCTGAAGTACGGACAGAAGTACGTGGACGTTGGAGCGGAGTACTATGAGCGACAGTACCGTCACAGAGCTTTGAGAAACGCCAAGAGGAGGGCTGCGCAGCTGGGCTACAAGCTCGTTCCGACAGCCGACGATCCCGGAGAATCGCCAACTCCATCCGTGGCTGTCACCACCTCAACAACATAGTTAGTTGAAAGTCGAGCGCAGAAACCCGATATGCGAAAAATTCCAACGCCGTTGCTCAACAGATTCATGGAATCGCTGACCTACGCGGCATGAATGTACAAAGCATCCTTATACCCGTGTCCTTCGGGCCGTGCAGAGGCAAGTAACTGGGCCGGCTGGCTGCTGATGAGCATGGACCGGCAGGGTCGGACGATCGGACGAAGTTGATAGTCGAGCTAAGACTGGTGGCGCCTACTAATCTGGGACAGATTCGTTGACATATCCCAGACTTCATGTCATCTTCGTCTTCATGTATAGTGGTGCTGGAGTGACGATGTTCCCGATCCGCGCCATTACTAGGTAGTGTTGACATTTCATTTTGATTTATCATGGAGGTATGTCAAATGTCACCATACCTCCAGAACAATGGTCCAAGATTCTCGGCTTCCTGCGTGAATGCCCCAACGTGTACGTCGGCGATGAAGATGGCTGCAAGCTGTTCGTGGAAGCTGTCCTCTGGATCACTCGCACAGGCGCGCAGTGGAGGATGCTCCCGGCCGAGTACGGCAAGTGGAACAGCATCTACAAACGCTTCGCCCGATGGTGTGAACGTGGTATCTGGGAACGTATGCACGAGCACTTCATCGAAGAACCTGACACAGAATACCTCATCATCGACAGTACGGTGGTTCGGGCGCACCAGTGCGCTGCGGGAGCGCCCCAAAAGAGGGGGGGCAATCCTCGCAGGCGCTCGGCAGAAGCAGGGGAGGGTTCAGCACCAAGGTGCATGTGAGCGTGGATGGACTTGGCAATCCGCTGAGATTCACGCTGACCGCAGGACAAAAGCACGACATCACGCAGGCTGATGAGTTGATAAGCGGGTACGAGGGTGAGTATGTGATCGCCGATAAGGCATATGACTCAAACGAGTTTCTCCGGCGCATTTCGGACAGGGGCATGGTGGCGGTCATCCCTGCTCGCGCCAATCGCAAGGAGTTGCGTTCATACGATGCACACTTATACAAGGAACGCCACCTCGTCGAGTGTTTCATAGGCAAGATCAAACAGTACCGCAGGATATTCTCACGATTCGATAAACTTGACGGCAGATACCTCGGATTCCTACAGTTCGCCGCCGTTCTCATATGGCTGCGATGAAATGTCAACACTACCTAGCAGCTTTGTACAAAGCATCCGTATGCCCATGCGGGCCGTGCAGAGGCGACTAACCGGGACACTGTCGGAAGCCGTGTATGATTTTGGTGGGGCGTGTCGTCGAGATAGAGACCGACCTCGGCATTGATGCACATTGCCCGTTACAAAGCATGGTCCGGGTGTCTTACGACGGCATCATTGGTGACGTCCCCTCTGGGAAACGCTCCCGTTTGAAAGATTGTGCGAAGTGTATGGCACCCAGCGGCGACACGCCTACTCCATAGTAGCAGAGGGTGTGATGGATAGAGACAAGGATGCGAAGGGAGAACGAGCGAAGGGACTGCCTGTAGAGTTGTCGCGGGTGAACCTGAACGCGGCAGGGATAGACGTGGGAGCAAGCAGCCACTTCGTGGCGGTGTCGGAGGGGCGTGCCGAGGAGCCTGTTCGTGAGTTCAAGGCGTTCACGGCGGAGTTGTACCGGATGGCCGACTGGCTGCTGGAGTGCGGAGTGGAGACGGTGACGATGGAGTCGACGGGTGTGTACTGGATACCACTGTTCGGGGTTCTGGAAGAACGCGGGCTGGAGGTGCTGCTGGTGGACCCGAGGCGGCTCAAGAGTGTGCCCGGTCGCAAGACTGACGTGCTGGACTGCCAGTGGCTGCAGCAGCTGCACACGTACGGACTGCTCTCAGGGGCGTTCAGGCCCGAGTCTGAGATAAGGCGGCTGAGGAGTTACCTGCGCCAGCGCGCGATGCTGGTGGAGTATGCGTCTCATCACATCCAGCACATGCAGAAGGCGCTGACGCAGATGAACATCAAGCTCCAGCACGTCATAAGCAACATCACCGGCACGACAGGTATGAAGATCATCGAGGCTATCGTGGAAGGCGAGCGCAACCCGCGCACGCTGGCACAGTTCAGACATCCAACGATGAAGGCTGGTGAGAAGGAGATAGCGGAGTCTCTGCGCGGCCACTGGAGAGAGGAGCACATCTTCGAGTTGACGCAGGCGCTGGAGTTGTACAGGACGTACCAGCGCAAGATAGCCGAGTGCGACCGGGAGATAGAGGCGCAGCTCGGGAGGTTCGAGGACCGCAGCGACGGTGGGACGCCGGACCCGAAGCGCGGAAGGAAGCGTCACCAGGGCAACGCACCCAAGTTCGATGTGCGTGCGCACCTGTATCGGATGACCGGAGTGGACCTGACCGCGATAGACGGTGTGGAAGCGTACACGGCGCTGAAGGTGGTGAGCGAGGTTGGTGTGGACATGAGCAGGTGGCCCACGGCGAAGCACTTCGCCTCATGGCTTGGGTTGAGTCTCAACAACAGGGTGAGTGGCGGCAGGGTGATGAGTACGCGGACGACTCGGAGCGCGAACAGGGCGGCCACGGCGCTTCGACTTGCGGCCAACGCGCTGCACCGCTCGGACAGCGCGCCTGGTGCGTTCCTGCGCAGGAAGAAGGCTCAGCTGGGCGCGCCGAAGGCGATAACGGCGACCGCACACAAGCTCGCTCGGATCATATACTCGATGCTGAAGTACGGACAGAAGTACGTGGACGTTGGAGCGGAGTACTATGAGCGACAGTACCGTCACAGAGCTTTGAGAAACGCCAAGAGGAGGGCTGCGCAGCTGGGCTACAAGCTCGTTCCGACAGCCGACGATCCCGGAGAATCGCCAACTCCATCCGTGGCTGTCACCACCTCAACAACATAGTTAGTTGAAAGTCGAGGTAAGGCGGACCGTCGTGCGGATGATGTATAGCCCGAGAAATAATTCCTAAGAGAAGGGGGCGACATGAAACTCGGCAGACTTGCCATTCTAACCATAGCCGTTATTGTCGTGGTACTGTTGGGTACGCTCACGGTTGAATTGGTCCCCACCGGACCGATCCTGGCCTCTGAACCCACCCCCACGCACATACCGATCGAGTTGCCCGAGCTGCCGGACAAGTCGCTGCCGCCAACTGAGCGCTCCACGCAGGTGACGCGTTCTGAACGGGCAGCCGCCTTGGACCAGGGAACGGTCCAGACCTGGGAGGATGGCGACAGGACGATGCGGGTGCTGCTTCAGAACGATCTGGTCGTCCAGAAGACCGCCGCCAACACGCCCGACGACGTTGTGGTTGTGAGCGGAGCCGAGGACAGCGTCGTCCACAAGCAGGCCAGACACGGCCCCGACTCTCGCCCCGTGTTCCGCTCCGAATCGGGAGGCGGGCTGATGACGCTGCCCGGCGGCGTTCTGCTGGCCCTCGATCCCGGCTGGGACGATGCCCAGGTCGGGGATTTCTTCTCCCACAACGACATATCGACAGACAGGATATCTGAGTTGGGCTTCCTGCAGAACGGCTTCCTGATCGAGACCGAACCGGGCTTCCCGTCGCTGGAGCTCGCCAACGCGCTGGCCGGCCAGGAGGGCGTCCTGATCTCCAGCCCCAACTGGCAGACAGAGGTTGAAGCAAAGTGAAATCCATCTCACTCCTATCTCCTATCTCTCATCTCCTGGAAAAGGGGCGGCTCTTACTCCTCTTGATCGCCCTCTGTTTCATCCTGAGCGCGGGGGTCGCCGCGGCCCAGACCGCTGACGACCACGGCGACACCTTCGCCACTGCAACGCCCCTGTCGCTGGGATCCTCGATAGCCGGACGCATCGACCACGGCGACGATCACGACGTCTTCGAGATCGACCTGTCGGGCGCGTCCGGCCTCACCGACGTCTGGGCATACGCGACCGGCGAATACGATACCGTTGGCGGCTTGTATGACAGCAATAGGGTTCTGCTCTCATTCAGTGACGACAGCTTCCTCGCGGATAGCCTGCGCAACTTCAGTGTGCGGAGCAGTGTGCCCCCGGGCATCTACTACGTGGTTGTCGCCGGCTACGCGGGGGAGCCGGGGGACTACACCATGCACGCCCAGGCGGTGACGGACCCGGGCAGCTCCACCGGCACGGCGGCGCGCCTGGTCCTGGGTTCGCCCGCCGGGGGTACGATCGACACCCCAGAGGACGCGGACTACTTCAGGCTGTACTTCCCCGAATCGACGCACGCGATCATCGAGGCCAGGACCGGGAACCTGGCGCCCATCAGCGCCGACCTGCTCGATGCCCAGGGCAGGGAGATCTCCGCGAATGTCTATCACCTGATAGTGAGATTCGGCGTGCGGTTCAGGCATGGCTTCCGGATTCTGGACGACTTCGGCCCGGGCACGTACTACCTCAGGGTGACCACTCCCGATGATCTTGCGCCTCGTCCCGTGCGCTACACCATCTACGCCTACGAAGATACCGAGTACACCGATTACACAGAAGACTGCGAAGCCAGGACTCGCGCGTTGAACGATCCGCAGATCCGCGACCCTCTGTATGCGTGCCAGTGGCACCTTGAGAGCCCTGACTACGCGAACATTGATGTCGAATCCGCCTGGGCGGAGGGCGTCAAGGGCGAGGGCGTCAACGTCGCCGTGGTGGACGACGGGATGGACCCGGCCCATGAAGACCTCAGAGACAACGTAAACGTCGCCCTGAACTATGACTACACCGAGTCCGGGAACATATTCGACCCCTTCGAGCACCACGGGACGCGCGTCTCCGGGATCATCGCGGCCAGGGACAACGCCGTCGGCGTACGCGGCGTGGCCCCGCGAGCCACCATCTACGGGTACAACTTCCTTGCCGCACCGTCGTTCTTCAACGAGACGGACGCCATGAGCCGCAATGCGGTTGTGACCGCCGTGTCCAACAATAGCTGGGGGTCTCTCGATGGCCCCGCATTGAGCTCCGCCACCTCGTTCTGGGAGATGGCCGTGAACGCGGGGATCACCACCGGCTACGACGGCAAGGGCACCTTCTACGTCTTCAGCGCCGGCAACGGCCACCTGCTGGGAGACGACTCCAACCTTGACGAATACGTCAACTACTTTGGCGTGACCGCCGTCTGCTCCGTGAACACCAGCGGCAGCAGGGCCGGCTACTCGGAAATGGGCGCCAACCTGTGGGTCTGCGCCCCCTCGAACAACCGTCCGGGCCCTCTCGGCGCAACACTGGGCATTCTCACTACTGAGAACTCCGACCGCTACGTGAAGGACTTTGGCGGCACCTCCGCCGCGGCCCCCATCGTCTCGGGCGTGGCCGCGCTCATGCGCAGCGCCAACCCTAACCTGACCTGGCGCGACCTGAAGCTGATTCTCGCCGCTTCCGCGCTCAAGAACGACGCCGACAGCTCCGGCTGGGAAGCCGGAGCTCGCAGGTATCGCTCCGCCGCCGCCGCAGACCGCTATCACTTCAACCACGAGTACGGCTTCGGCGTGGTTGACGCTGGAGCAGCCGTCGCCCTGGCTGAGGGATGGACCAACGCTCCTCCGCTGCAAGCACATTGGGTCGGGTCGGGCGAGCTGGGCGAGCTGGTCCCCGACGCCCCGCCCACCGGCGACCCGACGACCGTCGTCAGCGAGCTCACACTCGACACGGGCATCGGATTCACCGAGTTCGTCGAGGTCAACGTCTCCTTCCTGCACGCCTCTTTCCGGGACCTGGATATCGAGCTGGAGTCGCCTTCCGGAGCCGTCTCCAATCTGGCCGTTCACTTTGACACCTATGCCGACTACTACGACCCATTTTTCGACTTCGTGCCGCTCCGCGGCGCGTTCCGATTCGGCTCGGCAAGACACCTGGGCGAAGACCCCAACGGCGTCTGGAAGCTGCGAGTCACCGACCGCATTCATGTCATGGACGGCGCCCTCGAAGCATGGAGCCTCACCGTCTATGGCCACTCGCCCACGCCCGACGCTCCCACCGTGGACTCGGTCACCCCCGGCGCGGGATCATTGACCGTCGCCTGGTCCGCACCTGTCCCGACCACCGCTTCGGAGGTCACCGCCTACGACCTGCGCCACATTCCGACCGATGTCGACGAGACCGCGGACTCCAACTGGACCCTGCTGGCGGACGTCTGGACCGCTGCCGACGGCGGCGACTTGGAGTACGCCGTCACCGGTCTGACCGGCGGCACAGAGTACGACGTGCAGCTTCGGGCGATCAACGAGTGGGGCACCGGCGACTGGACGGCAGCAGCGTCCGCGACTCCGGGTAACGCCCTGCCGTCTTTCATCGAGGGCAGCCGGGCCACCCGCTCCGTCAGCGAGAACACGCCCGCGGGCGAGAACGTCGGCGATCCGGTCGCCGCGACGGACGACGACGCGCTGGCATACACCCTCGCCGGCCCCGACGACGCCCTGTTCGAGGTCGTCGCCGACACCGGTCAGGTCCGCGTTGGCGCGACCACGACCCTCGACTTCGAGGACCCCGACAACCCGGACCACGAATACCAGGTCACCGTCACCGCAACTGACCCGTCCGGCGCCAGTGCGACCGTCGCAGTGACCATCGCCGTCACCGACCTGAGCCTGGGCGAGCCGGGCGACACCTACGACACTGACCACGACGAGTTAATCGACAGGGACGAGGCCATCCAGGCTGTACATGACTACTTCGACGACCTCATCAGCAGGTACGAGGTGATAGCCGTAGTCCGACTCTACTTCAGATAGACACCGTTCGGAGCGCCGTCGCCAGTCATCGCCTCTCGTCATGAGCCGGTAGCTCAGTTTGGCCAGAGCACCGGATTTAATCCGAGTGTCCTGGGTTCGACTACAAGACTGCTCACCCAACTGGATAAAATTGAGAACCTTCGTGTTGAGGTTCGTGCTGGACCTGTATCCTAAGCCACTGACCTTGGTCGGTTAGGCGACGATGCCAGCCGACAACCGAGTTGGCAATCCCCACCGGTAAGCTATTGAGTCGGGAGGGACTCACTGTCACGGCGGGACCTCTTTGCTTTTGCCTGAACGTCGCTGACTGAAATTAACAAAGGAGATACCAGCGCGGCGACCTCCCCCATCGACACAGAGATAACGTTGATCGCCTCCGCATCTTGGATGTGGACTTAAACATGTGACTGCTTCAGTGACACGTCAGATTCGGGGCATCTAGTAGAATAGACCTTGGCATCAGATTTCAGGGGATTGCAGATCATGTCGCGTAGAGCCCTGCAGGGACTCGCTTGGGTTGGCTTGCTTTGCCTGACAGCCTTCCTTCTGACTGCATGTGACGACGGGCCCGCACCGACGACTGCAAAGCAGTCCATCAGTCCGCCTACTCCACTGGTCACATCAACCCCGACACCGGAATCTGTCACTAGGTAGTGTTGACATTTCGCCGGTGTGGGTCATTCCGAGGAGATTGCGATGATGAATCCTGAATTTATCACTGCGATCCAATGTCATAGGGACTTCCCTGTGTGTGGAATTACATGCAATGGGCTTTGCATATCGGCTATAAATACAAATGTCAACACTACCTAGTATGTTCGGTATATTCGCGACCGAGAGGAGAACAATGGGCAAGATCAAACATATTGCGATAGCCAGTCGGGATCCCGACAGAACCGCCGCCTTTTTCAAGAACGTGTTCAACCTTGAGGAGGTCGGCAGAGTCGATAGTCAGAGTGCTAGTGGGTACTATCTCAGTGATGGCAACGTCAACATAGCGATTCTTAACTTCAAGAGTGAAGTTGTACTCGGCGACGAGTTCGACGTCGAATACACCGGACTGCATCACATCGGCTTCCAGGTGGACGACGCGGAGGCGATTGATGTGCGGTTGAGAGAGAACGAATCTGAGCGGCGTGACGAAATCAACAAAGTCCTGCACGCGAGTATGGGCAGGAACCACGGCGGACGCAACGTAGCGACCAGGTACGCTGGACCTGACGGGATCATGATCGACATTTCCCAGTCGGGTTGGGTCGGCACCGATGAAGACTGAGTCGACGACAGGTTCGGTTCCTCAGAGTTCTTCGCAGAGCCCGAGCCTGACCGCTGGGCCGTGATTGCGCACCCGTACGGTTCGCGCTGGCCTCGGCCAGAACAGACCCTCGGTCATTGTGTCCGGCTGTAACTGGGCGCTCAGTATCAGCGACGGTTGGCCCTCTCCTCCAGAAGTCGACACATTGCCATGAGAGCGTCAAATAGCTCCTCCTCGTCGAGTAACATCCCGTCGCTCCTCATCCTGTCGTAATCCCCGGACAGGCCTCCATGTGCCAGACCACCTTTGATCGCCGGCAGAGTTTCACTCTTCACCCACTCAGCGAGTTGCCTAAGAGGGTGTGTGATAAGTTTTGAACAAGAACTATACTAAGGGTCATGAACAGGAAACCATACCCCAGCGATCTGAGTGATGCCCAGTGGAAAGTTCTCGCACCGATGCTTCCAGCAGCCAAGCCGGGAGGAAGGCCACGTACGGTCGATATCCGGGAGGTGGTCAACGGCATCCTGTACGTTATGCGCAACGGATGCACTTGGCGTGCGCTGCCACACGACTTGCCACCCTGGGGCACTGTATGGTGGTACTTCCGAAAGTGGAGGCGTGATGGCACATGGGAACGAGTCAATGAGACTCTGCGCTCCGCAGTTCGCAAGTCAGCGGGAAGAGACCCGACACCGAGCGCGGCCATCATAGACAGCCAGTCGGTCAAGACGACAGAAAAAGGGGGCCTCGTGGCTATGACGCTGGCAAGAAGGTCAACGGTCGAAAGCGCCACATCATAGTGGATACCATGGGGTTGCTGTTGGCCGTGGTGGTCCATCCTGCTGACATCCAGGACAGAGATGGTGCAAAGCTGGTCATCAACAAATTGATGGGACGGTTCCGGCGTCTGCGGCTGATTTGGGCTGATGGAGGTTACGCTGGCAGGTTGGTGGATTGGGTCGAGACCCTTGCGGGCTATGTTCTGGAAATCGTCAGGCGTCCGCGGGGTAGCCATCAGTTTGAGGTACTGCCCAGAAGATGGGTGGTTGAGCGAACATTCGCGTGGCTGGGTCGGTGCCGTCGGTTGAGCAAGGACTACGAAGCCTTGCCTGCCACGACCGAGGCTTGGGTGCATATCGCAATGGTTCATCTCATGCTCCGAAGGTTAAGGCCAACCTGATTTACCTTCTCACACACCCTCTTAAGCACTCGCCCGTCGCTCACGCCATTCTAACCAGTTGTTGAGTCATGATTTGGGCTGGGAGATCGTCGCCCGTCTCTCACTGAACCCCACTGCATCGAGGTGACAAACAGCGCTTTGTTCCTTACCGCTCACTCCACTCTCAAGGGCAACTGAAGCTGGATTATCTCCGCCGGCACCCCAAAGTGATGCGCGACCTCCCACGACTCCCTGAACCCCTCTTCCCTTGCCTCGCGTGGGTCGATTAGCAGACCGGCAGCGAAGTCCTCGGCTTCTCGCTCGAACCTGTGGACGAGTCCAGTGTTCCTTCGGATCCAAAGGTGGTTCCCAGGGTGTAGGGCTTTATGCCCAATGGCGTGGGCCACCACCCATCTCCGCCAGTGCGGGTCCAGTCGGTCAGCGACGCCAATCACGTCTCTCATCGTCATCTCTTCCAGGCCGTTCAGAGGCCAGGTCACGACCTCCAGCTCCATGATGTTGGCGACATACTCCACATCCACTTTGCCGCACAGTCCCAGCTTGCGCCGGAGTGCCATGCCCCGCTGCCGTGCCCTGCTCATGTCTCCTCCCTGTCCTTATCTACCCTCCTCTGCCTGACGAACCTGATGAATTCCTGAATCGACTCCAGGTCCTCCAGGGGGAGTCCGGCCAGGGCGTCTCTGAAGGACACCTCCGCCTCCTTCAATACTTCAGCCTCCACGATGTCCCTACCCAGCAGCCAGTCCGTGGACACGTGGCATCGGGCGGCCAGACTCACCAGATGCTCATGGTTGGGCTTGGAGCGGCCCGCCTCCCAGTACCAGACGGTGTGGGGTGTGACCCCAAGGAATACGGCCAGCTCCGCCTGCGTCAACTTGGCCTCTGTTCTGGCCTCTCTGATCCGTGCGCCAATCTCCTGCCATTTGTAGTCCCTGGTATCCGGCATGGCGTTGACTGCTCCTGGCTGAGATTGGTCAGACTGACTGACTGCCACCATATTAGCACAGAGGTTCTTGACAGAGAAGAACACCTGTCATTAGAATACTACCATGCGTAACGGTTAGGGTGCATCTGATACATACGTTATAGGAGCTATACGATGAAAAGGCCGACGCGCATCCGAGTCCGCCTGAAGACCGCCGCACTGTGGGAACGATTGGCGGGACTCAATCGCTCACAGAACTGGCTTGCCAGGGAGATAGGGATCGCCCCCGGTTACCTCTCGATGCTGGTGAACGGCGTTCGCTTTCCTTCGGCCTGCGTGCGGCGGCGGATGCAAGAGGTCCTCGGAGTCGAGGAGTTTGACTACCTGTTCATCATGGAGAGTGTAGATGACGACACATAGGTCTTCCCCGCGTCTGCCCGTCGGCGGAGAATGCATCATCATCGGGGACCGGCCTGTTCCCTACGGTAGTGGAGTTCTGCCTGCCGACTTTCCGGAACGGTTGACAGCTCTCAAAGAGGCAACCGGTCTTTCATGGAACGGGTTCGCTGAGTTCATCGGGGTGGACATCAAGCAGGTACTGAGGTGGCGTGCGGGGGCCGAGCCATGCGGTGGAGCGATGATGTCCATGTTTCGGCAGGCCCGCTTCCTGCCCGATGGTCAGAAGCTGCTGCTCCCCGAGCACTTTATGGGCCGACCGGGAGGGGTATAGTTCCATGCCGAGGCAGAAGAAGACCTACAGGAAGGGGACTCAGACGTTCCCCGACGAGTTCCCTCGCAGTATCGAGCGCCTCAAGGACGCGACCGGACTGACCTGGCGGGAACTGGCGTACAGGCTCGGAACCAACCCGCTCACGTTGAGAAGGTGGCGGGCCGGTGCCCGACCCAACTCACAGCATCTCCTCGCGCTTCTGAGCTTGGCCCAAGAGACCGGACTCAGCCACCTGCTGCCTTTCTCGGAGACCGCCTCTCAGGATCAATAGGTGCTCGCAGATCGTCTCCAACAAACATTCCATGCAATACGGTGGCCCACATGCTGGTCGTCACTCCTCGATACTGGCGCATCGGACTAGCGCCCAGCGGAACATGGCAGATACTCCCTCTTGGGATCGTCTGATCTCTACATCCGGCGTACGTCTCCAGTCTTGACAGACTGGGACGACCGGGATGGTGTTCTCCGCCGCTGACTTGTACGGGGTTCACACATGAACCCCCGTACAAGGGATTACGCCCAACCTTCCGATCCTCCACACTGGTGTTGGAACTTGAATTCGTACTTAAGGCGCAACATTTGCCTATTCACGAGAACCGAGTTGGAGGCTAGCTGCCTTGAAGGACACGAAGAGGATGCCGGGGCTATTGGAACAAGTGTATGGAGGATAAGACGATCCAGGAGAAACTGAAGAACACCGGCGGCACCGGATCGGATCTCAGGGTGGTGCGGATCAACTACAATTCTGCCCCCGATGCCGAAGAGCGGTTGCGCCGTCTCTTCACGCTGCTGTTGAAGTACGCCGCTAGGGACGGACTCCCTTCACGTGAGACGGACTCCTCTCAAGGTGGCTGTGCCCAGCCGCAAGACCGATGAGGCCCTCTCGACTTCTGACCGTGATCAGCCTGAAAGGCGGCGTCAAGTCCTGGGCCATGGCGATCATACCAACGAGGACGCTTTCGTCCGACTGTCCTACTGCCCTACTTTCGCCGCCCCAATTTGGGAGCCGGCCAGCATCTACGCCCACCTAGGCCGGACCAACGGCGCTTTGACGCCGCCCACCGGATCAGGTATGATTCTCATGCAAGTTGGCCCGGCGGTGCTGCAAACACCCCGGACCGTGGCGCCACCTGTATGAGCAGGTGAAGCGATGAGATTGTACTACTCTCAGACCCGCTCATACAGGACGAGCGGGTCTTTTGTTTTGCAACGGGTACGAACGACAGGAGGAAGTCATGCCGAGAACCGCTTCACGGAAGGCAGATGCAAGTCGGGCGGCAATCTACGCCCGCGTTTCGGACAAGAGTCAGGCCGAGGATGACAAGACCTCCACCTCCGAGCAGATTGCCGAGATGGAGGCCCACTGCGAGCGCCGTGGTCTACACATCGTCGCCCGCTACCAGGAGGTGGGCAGAGGTTGGTCGAAGAAGCGTCCCGAGTTCCAGCGGATGCTGGTCGACGCACGCCAGGGACGGTTCGACACCATCGTCTGCTGGAAGTCCGACCGGCTCAGCAGGGGTATGTATCCCGCCGCCGCTCTCATGGAGGTAGTCGAGGCGCACCAGATCAACCTCGAGGCCGTTATGGACGCTATCGACATGAAGACCTTCGGCCTCATGGCGGCCATAGGCAAGATCGAGCTGGACAACTTTCGAGAGCGCTCATCCCTGGGAAAGCGCGGAGCAGCCAAGCAGGGCCGGATACCCAACAGCGGCATCCCCTATGGGTACCGAAGAGGAGACGACGGCAAGCCTCAGGTCGTGGAGGCCGAGGCTGAGATCGTGCGACGTATCTTCAATGAGTATGTTCATGACAAGGTTGGCATCCCATTGATTACCCGGAAGCTGATCGATGATGAGATCCCGACCGGGAAGCCGGGAAGCAAACGATGGCACGAGTCGCACGTCCACCGAGTTCTGAGAAACGAAGCCTACAAGGGCTCTTGGTGGTACGGTAGAACCCGTCAGGTTGCAACGGAAGACGGGAGGAAGATATACGACCAACCACGAGATACCTGGATTGAAGTCCCTTTCCCGCCGTTGGTGGACGAGGAAACATGGGACCGGGCCCAGAGCATCAAGAAGCAGCGCATGAGCCGGGCCAAGCGCAATACGCGGGTGCATTACATGTTGCAGCACATGGTCCGGTGCGCTGAGTGCGGGATGCTGTTCGGAGGACGTGCTACGAGACAGAACACGGTGAGACGGAACGGCAAGACCTACCGTTACGATATTGACCCTCCCCGTCGCTATTACCAGTGCTACGGGATGCAGAAGCGTCTCTCCCGTTGTAGGGAACACCCATTCATCAGGGCCGAACGGCTGGAGGAACTCATATGGGAGGAGGTCAAGAACGTGCTCCGGAATCCCGACCTCATAGTTGCGGGTATCGAGTCCCTGGAGACCCAAGAAGACGGCGGATTGGACGAGGAGATTGCTCAGGCTGAGCGTGATCTGAGGGACGTGCAACTGGAGGAAGATCGGGCGATCAGGTTGTACGTGTCCGGGAAGATCACCGAGGACCAGTTCGACCTGCAACGGAAGTTTATCACCGAACGGCTGGAGAGCTTCCGGGCAAAGCTGGATGACTACCGTGCTCGTCAGACAATGGGGGCCGAGAAGCGAGTGCTCATGGAGACAGTCGTCGGGTGGGCCAGAACGATTAGCGATGGTCTGGACGAGTTGACTCTCGAAAAGCGCCGTGAGGTTCTGCAACTCATTGCCGATAGAGTGACGATTGACCGCGAAAACAGCGTCAGCATCACATTGGCTATCCCCATAGACAGTTTGGCTGCGATTGACCAACCGCAACCTTCATGCTCGTCGGCGCGATGAACCCGTGCCCATGTGGGTACTTCGGAGACCCGCACCGGAGCTGCACATGCTCGCCCTCGCAGGTCACCAGGTACGGTAAGCGGATCAGCGGGCCGCTCCTCGATAGGATCGATATATTCGTCGACGTTCCGAGGGTGGAGTACGACAAGCTGGTCGGCCAGGCGGAGACCGAACCGTCCGAGTCCGTACGAGCCAGGACCGAGCTGGCCCGAGACGCCCAACGGGCCCGATTCACCGGAACAGGGTTGCTCTCTAACTCGGAGATGGGGCCCAATGAGGTCCACAAGCTCTGCGAGCTTGATGAGCAGGCGGCGGCGTTGGTGCGGTCAGCGATGCAGCAGATGCACCTGTCCGCGAGAGTGTACCATCGCGTGCTGAAGCTGTCCCGGACGATCGCCGACCTGTCTGGGGCAGACCACATCGGCGTCGCGCACGTCGCGGAGGCGTTGCAGTACCGACCGCCCATGTGGTCATAACCGGAACGTCCAGCGCCGGCAGTCAAAACCAGACCGAAATGGCCTACCGGACCCGCGCGAACTTCTGGACCCGCGCGCCGTCCAGCGACTCCCCCACGTAGAGGTCTCCATTCGAGTCCATCGCGACGGCGTGGCCGGCGATTATGTCGCCCGGCGTCTCGGTGCTCATGCCCCATCCGCCCAACCACTGGCCTGTGGGCGTGAGTATCTTCACGCCTGCCGGGTGAGAGATGGGATGCGGTGAGGGCTGATCCGGCCCCAGACCCTGGTGGAAGCCCAAGTCGGTGATGTACATGTTGCCGTCCGGGCCCTGCCATATGTGGTCTGGGCGGTGGACGCCGCCCCACTCGCTAACGTACTGTCCGTCAGGAGTGAATATCTGGATCCGGCTGTTCTCACGGTCCGCCACATAGACTTGGCCAGTGTTGTCGACGCAGACGCTGTGGGGTATTCGGAACTGGCCCGGCCCGGTTCCAGGCTCGCCCCAAGACCTGATATGGTCGCCGGTCGCCGTATAGTGGTGTATCCGGGCGTTGCCGTAGCCGTCGGCAATGTACAGCGTGCCGTCCGATGCCACCGCGATGTCGGTGGGTCTGTTGAACGGGTCTCCGCTCATCGCCTCCGCCGGCTCATCGGGCGTGCCGAGCGTCATCAGCAGCTCGCCATCCACGGTCCACTTGCGGACGGTGTGATTTCCAACGTCGGTGGTGTAGACGCTGCCGTCCGGGCCGACCTCGAGGTGGTGTGCGGAACCGAACATGCCCTCGCCCCAGCTATTGATGACGTTGCCGTCCGTGTCCAGGACGATTATAGGATGCGCGCTGCGGTTGTACACGAAAATGCGGTCCTGGTCATCGATCCCCACGCCCACCGCGTGATTCCACTCCCAGCCGTCGGGCAGGCTGCCCCAGCCGGGCACGTGTTCGTAGATGTACTTTCCGTAGCTGACTCTCAGCGCTTTGGTCTCTGTAGCCATGTGTCGGGTCTCCTGTCTGTCTGGGATGAGGGGTCCATTCGGCGGGGTCGATTGTATCATGCCGTGTGCTGAGATGAGCCGAGACGGTAGTGATCGAGGACTGAAAGCTGGCCACTTCAGCCAGACTGATGACAGCAGACGAGCTCTTCGAGTAGTCCCCCGCCGCGTGATGTATACTTGGCGTCATGCGTGACGCCAGACATGAGTCGACCCAGGTCGACGTAGACGGCTCCTCCGCCTCCGCGCCGCCATCGCGCAACGGGCCTGTATCGACAGCGGATGCCGGAACTATCTCGCCAGTGGCAACGGCGCCGGACAGGGCCGCCGCCGAGCGGCGTGGTTGGCGCAATACCTTCTACTCCCTCCGGTTCAGGGAGTTCCGCTTCCTGTGGCTCAGCATGGTTTTCCTGATGATGGGAATGCAGATGCAGATGATCGTCAGGGGCTACCTCGCCTACGAGCTCACGTCATCGCCGTTCATACTGGGACTGGTCAACGCCGGGTTCGCGTTCCCGATGCTATGTCTCGCGCTGTTCGGTGGAGCGATCGCCGACCGGTGGGAGCGTCGCAGGGTCATCCAGATCGGGCAGGCGATGGCCGTAATACTCGCGCTGTTCGTAGGCGTCTCGATCGTGATGGAGACGGTCACGTGGATGCACCTGCTGGCGGTGTCGATGATCCAGGGCGCGCAGTTCGCGTTTCTGATGCCCGCCCGCCAGGCTCTGGTCCCTCAGCTCGTCGGGAGGGACAACCTGACCGGCGCGATGTCGCTGGACGCGGGTGCGATGAGCTTGACGACACTGCTCGCGCCCGCCGCCGCTGGCTGGCTGTACGATTGGTTCGGGCCGGAGGACGTCTACTTCCTGGTCGCCGGGTTCGGCTTGGTCGCGGTCGTACTCACCTCGTTCGTCTCGGCGAGCGGCGGCTCCGCAGGCAGGCCGAGCGTTCCCATGGGCAGCGACATCATCGAGGGACTGCGATACATCTTGCGCAGCCCGTTCGTGTTGCTCCTGCTCGTGATGGGGTTGGCGACGGCGCTGCTGGCGATGCCGTTCCGGTTCCTGATGCCGGTATTCGTGGTGGACGTGTACGGGCGCGGCCCTGATTCGCTCGGACTGCTGGTCACGATAATGGGCGCGGGCTCCATTGTCGGCGCGCTGTTAATCGCGATAAACGGCAAGCGGCGTCGCGGGCTGCTTCTGATAGTCGGCAGCTTCATCAGCGGCGTCGCGCTGCTGTTTGTGGCCGCCCTCCCCTACTACTACGCGGCAGCCGGCATCATGATTCTGCTGGGCCTGGGCGACGCCGGACGCCGGACCCTGATGATGGCGTTGATCATGGAGGCGGCGGATGACAAGTTCCGGGGACGAGTGATGAGCGTTTTCATGATGAACTTCGGTCTGATGCCGCTCGGTGTGCTGCCTGCGGGGGCGATCGCCCAGCGATGGGGCGGCCAATTCGCTATCGGGCTGTTGGGAGCGCTGCTTCTGGTGACCACGTTCGTCATTCTGGCGACGCAGCGCCGCCTCCGCGAGCACGACTAACATCCCTTCCAGAAAGCTCTTACCGAGGATCATGACCGCTGCCGTGGACTACACACCGGACGGATAGTATCCCCAGCAGCCCACGAATCCGCCGGCAACGTCCAAGGGGTCCAAAGCTCCGGACGCGTCAAGTACCAACATCCTGTTGTCGTCGCCCGTGCTCAGCGGAGTTCGTGAGACGTGGTATCCCATCTCCCCGAATATCAACAGGTGTCGCCCGTCCGGCGACCAGATCGTATGGGACTGGGCATACTGATCGAAGTACATGAACTGCGTGAGCTGCTCCTGGCTCGGCCTGAAGTCTGGCAGGTACACATGTCCGCCGTCGGCGATCGAGACCACGCCGAGACGAAGCGAGCCTTCGGCGCCCTCCGATGAAGTGACGTATGCGACACGCGAACCGTCCGGCGACCAGTAGAAAGCGAGCACGGGATCGTCCGTAAGCTGCGATTCCTCCTGCGTTTCGTAGTCGATGGCCCCCAGCCCGGAGTAGAACCCCGACGAGCCGATCATCGCTTTCACCAATCCGACCTGCGATGAGCCGGGACGCCACGCGGCCGCGGCTATTCCCGAAAACTCGGTCAGCACCCTGACGGCCTGTCCATGCAGGTCGATTGCGACAAGTCGCTGACGACCGCGATCACCGTCAAGAAAGAACGCGATCCGGTCGCCGTCGCCCGCCCATGACGGAGACATGTACTGCGTGCTTACACCCGGAAACTGGCTTGGCGGCCCCTCCCCAGACGTACCGGCCAGGTAGTGGGAGGCGAACGAGTGGATGAACATCTCCGTCGAGTGGGGCGACCAGGTGAAGTACAGTGGCCCCCCTTCATGAATCGCGCGCGGAGGCGAGCCGGTCGAAGCCTCCCACACATGAAGCGCGAGGCCCCGCAAAGTAGATGCGACAAAAGCCAGCCGTGAGCCGTCCGGTGACCAGCTGCAGTAGTGGGGAGTTCCTATGGCTATCGCGTCCGTGCCCGGCTCATTGGAGTAGATGAGGCCGTGACTACTGTCGGGACCGCCATCATCCGCGGCTGTGACGTATATTGCGATCCGAGCGCTTCCATTGCTGCCGCCCGCGTACCCCGAAAACGCGACGAACCGCCCGTCCGGCGACCAGACCGGCCACGTGCATCTGAGCCCGGGCACGCTGACGAGCCGGTCATCAGGGTCGTCAGCCAACGAATCATGCACCCTAAGCGTGGCATCGTTCGCGACGTATGCGATTCTCATCGTTGCAGATCCTGGAGGAGTCGGACTTGTGTACATGGTACACATCCGGGGTGCAGTGGTGGGAGTGCGACGGGTGCGCGTTGCGTGGGGATGTGTGTGGGAATACAATCATGTGGTGATAGAAGTTCGCCAGACCGAATTCTATGCCAGATGGTTCAGGAGACTTCAAGATCGGCAAGCTCGGGAGCGTATCGATACTCGCATTAGACGGTTATTGCAGGGCAACTCCGGGGACGTAAGACCGGTAGGCGAGGGCGTCTCAGAACTCCGCATCGACTACGGGTCGGGCTACCGGGTGTACTTCATGCAAAAGGGTGAATCCTTGATTGTACTGCTGGCCGGTGGAGATAAAGACAGCCAGAACCGCGACATCAGAAGAGCGCTTGGCTTGGCGCGAGACTTATAAGAGGAAGACATGGTAAAGACGCAGACCCTGCCGTGGGATCCAGCAGAGCACCTTGAAACCGATGAGGACATTGCCGCATATCTGGAGGCTGCGTATGAGTACGATGATCCTGACCTGATGACAGTTGTGTTGGAGGACATCAAAAGAGCCAAGAGTATGATGAAGGAGGTTGCGGAGTGGGCTGGGCCGGATGGTGACATCGGCATATACATTCGCGAGGAGTCCGAAAAGTCGCTGGAGTCATACCGCAGCCAGCCGAGCAATCTGAGAGAGGATGCCAATCAGGAGGAAGACATCGCACATGGCGGCTACGCCAACCGACAGCTATTCGAGCTGGTGCAGAATAGCGCAGACGCACTGGCAGAGTCAGACGGTGAATATATCTGGATCAGATTGACGCCAACACACCTCTACTGTGCGGACAATGGACAGCCGATAGATCAGAACGGGGCAAGGGCCCTTTTGTTTTCGCATCTGTCCAGCAAGCGTGGAACTTCTGAGATCGGCCGGTTTGGCCTGGGTTTCAAATCCGTGCTTGGCGTCACCGACACGCCCGAATTTTTTAGCAGGGCTGGATCGTTCCGATTCGATCGTGCCAGATCGGCCAACCTCTTGAGCTCCATTGCGCCGGATATCGAGCGGTATCCCGTTCTGCGTCTGGCTGAACCCATTGATCCGTGGCCGGAGATAGAAACCGATTCAGACCTACGCGAGATGGTGTATTGGGCAACGAACATCGTTCGCCTCCCGCTGAAGCCCGGAGCACACCAGACTCTTGATGAACAGATCAAGGAGTTCCCTGCTGAATTTCTGTTGTTCGTCAAGCACGTGGGACGACTTGTGTTGCAGACGAACGAGCAGGAAGTGGCTCGCATAGTTACCCTCATCCACGAAGATGGCCGGTGGATACTTGACGATGCGGGGAACAAGACCCGGTGGATGATTGAGAGACGATTGCACAACCTGTCCTCGGACGCCAAGAGCGACAGCAGAAGCCTGGATGATGCCGACGAAGTGCCGATCTGGTGGGCTGCGCCCATCAACCGGTTGAACGACCCTGGCAAATTCTGGGCATTCTTCCCCACCATGACACAAAGCCTGTTGCCCGGCATTCTCAATGCTCCGTGGAAGACGAACGAAGACAGGCAGAATCTTCTACCTGGAGTTTACAACAATGAGTTGATCGACGCAGCAGCTGACATGGTCGCTGACGTGTTACCCAGTCTCTCGACTTCAGACGATCCAGCCAGGCACTTGGACGCACTTCCACGTCGGGAGGAATCAGGCGATACAGATCACAGCAACCGTCTGCGCGACCGACTCTATTCCAGCCTTCATGATCGCGAAGTGGTTCCTGACCAGACAGGTGAACTGCGTAAGCTGCTGGATATTTCGTATCCTCCCAAGGAATTGACTCCCGATAGAGAGATGGACTTTGCTCCGTTCGAACGCTGGGCTACGGACGCTATAAAGGATTGGCTCCATAACAGTGCGTTGACTCGTAACCGCTTGGCCAGACTTGATCAACTGTACAGCCATCAAACTGGTAGGACATCATCTCAGCTACCGCGTGCATCAGTTTCCCAATGGTTGGAGGCGTTGGTAGAGCCTGCGAAGGAGGGGCAGTCCATATTACAACATGAGTACGTTGATATGAGTCGTGGTCGGGACGATATGGACGAGGCTACGAAAGCGCAATACATAGCACAGCTTAAGCAATTCCTCGCTGTAATGTCCCAAGCTGCTATTCAGACAGCGTCACTGATCCCGAAAACAATTCGGGAAAACAATTACCTTGGAACCATAGTGCTCACAGCAGACGGCCGTTGGGTCCCGCCCGATCCGGACATAGTGCGTTTGAGTGGGGGAGATTTCTCAACCGGGAACAACTTGGTGAATCCCGAGTTAGAGGCGGATACAGATACGCTGAGTGCATTGAAGGAGTTGGGAATCAGGCCAGCATCCCCGGAGACCATGTTCAAGGATTTGGCATCGAAGCTGTTGCACTTCACGCCCGACTACTATGGAGTTCGAAACCAACCCCAGGCTCCGACTGATAGTGACTGGCGAGAGTTCTGGAGTCTCGCTAGTAAAATTGACCGCTCGAACGCGACTGAGATCATAAGATCAAACGAAGAATGGCAGGATTCGCTTCGTGTCCGTTCAACGTCGGGAGTGTGGCGCTCGCTCTTCGACACACTGCTGCCTGGACGTGTCGTGCCCGATGACGGGAGTCGAGATAGGGACATCGCAATCGACACTCAATTCCACCATGTGGACTTGCCGCTGCTCAAATTACTCGGCGCCGTCGATGCGCCACGTGCCGGGCAAGAACTGTCGCAAAATATGCTCGGGCGGGTTACTTCAACCTGTCGGGGAGAGTTCACTTCGCCTGACCGCGACCTAACGAGATCCCCGCGTTGGAACATGCTGAACTTTGAGACGACCACTACGAGCGGTCCGTTGGACGTGCTGGAGTACCTCTCAGAAGAGGGGAAGACTCTGTACACATGGGATCTGCTCGCCCTAGGTGATACATACGAGCCGTGGACAATGCGGCATGACACCCGTCGAGACATCTATGGGACGATGGACTTCGATTCCCCAGCAATTGAAGCACTGCGCGAACACGGGCGCATCAGAACTGCTGATGGAATTCACAGACTCTCCGATGGAATCGGAGACCCGCCGGAGAGTTGGGCCGTGTTGCACAAGCTGCTCTCCCATCCGCAGGCCAATTCAATACGCAGAGTATTCGGGATAAGCGCCGAGATTGATACACCGGTTGAACCTATCGGTGAAGATGATCCCATCCCACTTGTGGACATGTGGCCCGGACTGGAACCTCATCTCTCAACTCAACAGTTGGACTGGGGACTCATACGCTGCGACGGCTTCCAAGAGTTGGGTGAGATCCAACGCAGCGACGAGCAGGAGCGCTTCACCAAGAACGGAAACATCTATGTCATTCGCAGGGATGACGAGCGGGACGAGCTCCGTTCGGTACTCAGCGAGCTCGGCCTGCGACTCAGTAACGAACATATTGAAAGGATTCTCCTCGGCCTGACAGACGCGGATGTAAAGGCCGCCCGGGATGCGGTCCGGTGTTGCTCGACAGACGAAGAACGTCTGCTCGCCGCGGTGGGCGAGGCCCATCTGCGTTGGGGTCTGCCACAGGGTCTGATCGAGATTCTGGAACAGCAACAGCAGGGCCGCCCCCTTTCGGGGGTTCAGGTCGCGGAGGCGGCGATCGCCACGTTCCACACCGGGGCGCTTCGAGAGTACCGTCACAAGCTCGAACACCTGGACCCGCCCAAGCAGTGGGCTGGTGGAGAGCGAACCGTCCGGTTCGTCAGGTCGCTGGGCTTCGGGCCGGAGTGGGCCGGGGAGAGGAACGTCCGGCGAGATCCATTTATCGAAGTACAGGGGCCTACTCAACTTCCCAAGCTCCACGACTACCAGCGGACGGTAGTTGACAATATCAGGAACCTGCTCAGGCAGGGTGTCTTGACGACCGAACGGCGCGGGATGGTCAGTATGCCTACCGGGTCGGGCAAGACCCGCGTGGCGGTCCAGGCGGTGGTCGAAGCGATCCGGGACGACGGTTTTCAGGGCGGCATCCTGTGGGTCGCGGACCGTGACGAGCTTTGCGAGCAGGCGGTAGAAGCGTGGCGCGAGGTCTGGGCGAGCGAGGGCAAGCGTGCAACGCAGCTGCGAATCTCCAGGATGTGGGCCGGACAGCCGAGGCCGCTCCCGACGACGGATCTCCACGTCATCGTGGCGACCATTCAGACGCTCTCGGCAAAGATAGACCGGGAGCCTGGGGCATACGAGTTTCTGGCGGACTTCAACCTGCTCGTATTCGACGAGGCGCACCGGTCGGTTGCGCCCACATTCACGTCGGCTATGCAAGAGCTCGGGCTGACTCGTTGGAGGCGGGCCCATGAACCGCTTCTGATCGGTCTGACCGCAACTCCGTACAGGGGGCACGACGTTCGGGAGACAGCACGGCTGGTAAGCCGCTACTCCGACAACCGGCTGGACACGGGCGCGTTCGACAGCAGTGATCCCCAGGAGGTGATCCAGGAACTCCAGGACATGCGGGTTCTCGCGCGAGCCGATCACGCGACTATCTACGGCGGTCGGTTCTCCCTATCCGCCGATGAACTCAGATTGTCCAGGGATGTCCCGTGGCTTCCACGAAGCGTCGAAGACAGAATCGCCAGAGATACCGACCGAACCCAACGTATCATCGAAGCGTACAGGAGCCACGTCCTCAGCGTGGATCCGAATTCGCCCACTCTCATATTCGCAACGTCTGTCGAACACTCGAAAATCATCGCGGCATTGCTGTCGTCGATGGGAGTGAAGGCACGGGCAGTAAGCGCGGAGACCGACAGGACCAGCCGCCGCCGGATAGTCGAGGAGTTCCGCGCCGGAGAGATCAAGGCGCTGGTCAACTATGGGATATTCCGCGAGGGTTTCGACGCGCCGAAGACTCGGGCGATCATTGTCGCTCGCCCGGTGTACAGCCCGAACCTCTACTTCCAGATGATCGGCAGGGGCCTGCGTGGCGTCAGGAACGGCGGCAATGACAGGTGCCTGATTCTGAACGTCAGGGACAACATTGAGAACTTCGAGCGAAAGCTCGCGTTCTCGGAACTGGACTGGCTCTGGGCCTGACCGGGGAAACGAGCTACCAGCCGGGTCTTTTGAGCTTGGCGATTACTTCCGGATCGTAGGGAAGGTCCACCGCGGGGTATGACCACTCCCGCAGCTCTGGGGCCGGAGCGCCGATGCCGGACGCGAGCCGGTTGTAGGCGATCTCCGCCAGCTTGGGCAGCGATAGAACGTCCTCGGCGTTGTAGCGGATGAGTGTCTTCAGCGCGCCCTCATCACCTGCGTGCCACATGCGCCACATGCGGACAGCGTCATACCCGTTCAGGACGGACAGTTCGGACGGTCTGCCGACGTCGAGTCGCCTTTCGATCGACTTCAAGCCGCCGGTCATGCCGATCCTGCGGAGCGGGAATCGCAGATCGATGTGCGCGGTGTGCCTGAACAGCGAGCCGAAGTGATGCTCGATGAACGGAAGGTCGAATGACGCTCCGTTGAAGGTCACAACGAGGTCGTACCGCTCCAACGCCTCCCGCAGGTCGGACAGATTTTGGTCGTACACGAAAGCGTGGTAGCCATCGTTGTCCAGGATCCCGACAAGCGTGATGATGCTCCAGTCCGGCGAGAGTCCGGTGGTCTCGATGTCCAGGAATGCGGCGTTGTGCCTGAACTCGGCGTACATGCGCCACGATTCCTGGTGCGGGACGGCCCTGGTGAAGTAGGATGTGTCCATATCGTTGAGCCGGGCGACGCACTCGGTTACGGCGGTCTTCAGGTGATCGGGGCGCGCCCTGGCGGGCAGGCTATCGGCTGAGAGGAAGTCGCTCCAAGTATGCACCCCGGACTTCCACAGGTCGCGTTCGGTTACGGGTCCGATGCCGGGCAGGTGTATGAAGGTGTTGGCAAGCAAGGTGAGGGCCGGTCCCCAGTACCGTGTCCAGATGGTTTTGATAATGTTCGTGACCGCTCCCAGACCTGGATTCCCGCGTGCGCGGGAATGCCGGATGGGCGCTGGCGATTTCCTGCATATGTCAGAATTACATGGATACGGCGCTAGTCAGCGGCGGCTACCGAGTAGCGAAGCTCGCCGCGGTAGATCTGCCTGATGGTGGCCGTCTGCCAACTCGCGAACATGACGATGATGAAGGCTATCCCGCCGGCGATCAGGAGGATGGACGCGGCAACGATGTCCGCAAATCCTCCATTGGCGAGATTGGCCGTCGCCATCATACCTCCAATATGGACGGAGTAAACTGCGCCGACCCGGCCCCTAACCCCGTCATCCGTGACCGATTGAATCATGGTGTGAGTCAGGGTCATGAACCCGGCCTGCATGCCTCCCATCAGCGCGGCAGCGGGGAGGGCAGTCAACATGTTGGGAGACATCGCGAGCACCGCGGGCGCAAGTCCGCTCACGACACCTAGATTCAGAAACAGCTTTCCCCTGGTTGCCTCGCTGGTCACCCCGGCAATCAAGGTCACAGACACCATGGCCCCCGCGCCAACTGCCATCATCAACAGGCTGAACCCAGCATCCTTGGCATCGAGCCGTGTGTCAGACAGCACGGGCAGGAGCGACTCGAACGACATGGTCAGGCCGCAGTGGAACAGCGCCATGATCGTCACGGCGCGGAGTATAGGTGTCCGGTACACGTATTTCAGGCCATCCATCAGGTTGCTAACGACGCTTCTGGACCGATCGACGGCGCCGGTCGAGACAGTCCTTATCCGCAGCGTCTGGACCAGGCTGATCACATAGAGTCCGGCGCAGAAATAGAAAGCCCACGCGCCACCGGCGGCGAGGAGCGGCGCGATCGCGAGCGGACCCAACAGCCGAGAGCCGTGCATGGTCGCCTGGTTCAGGGCGATCCCGTTGATCAGCAGCTTTCGTGGCACCAGGTTTGGCACCAACGCCTGAGACGCCGGCATCTGAGCCGCGCGCGCTGACCCATTGATTACTGACAGCACCACCATAGTGCCGATGTCGATTGCGTCGAACGCTACAAGCGTCGCAAGCACAAGTCCCTGGATCAGATTGATCGCGTACATGGCGGCGACGATGGTGCGCCGGTCGATCCTGTCGGCCAGGTAACCGGATATGGGAGGAACGAGCACGCGGGGAATCATGGCCGCGAACGTGACGACGCCGACCCAAAGCGATCCCTGGCCCTCGTTATATACCAGCCACCCTCTGGCGACTATCAATGCCCACGCGGCCGCGCCTGAAGAGAGGCTGGCGATCCACAGTATGCGGAAATCCCTGAATTCCAGCGCCGCGGTGTATCGCTGAGCAACGACCGCGGCGTAGTTCCTGGAGTGGCCCAACATACCCGTCTCGATCCCCCTGCCGGTCGGCCTGGCGCAGACCGCCCATTCCGCGAAGGTTACACCAATACGACACTGATGCCAATTCGGTGAATGGTGGTTAGGCTGTATCAGTTTAGTCGGTCTGATGGTTGGGCCGAAGCTATGCTCACGCCCCGTCTTATGGACTCCCGCTTTCGCGGGAGTGACGAGAGGGGTGCAACGCCGTCCTCTCAAACTGACCACCAACTAAACTGATACAGGCTCAATGGTGGTTAGGCTGTGTCAGTGTAGTAGGCAGCTGCGATATGGACGGGCGGGTCTCAAACCTGTCCCTACCGACTATCCGCATTGGGTGTCAGGGGTCGTCGAGGAATTTGGGGGTGTACCTGGTGTGGGCGCGGGGGTCGCCGTTCGCGGCGAGCAGCGCCCTGTATGCTCTGGCTTTGACCTCTTCGATCTCCTCCTCGGTCGCTTCTCTGCCCCTACGTCTGTCCTCTTCGGTGGCGCTGTCCATGATCTTCTGGATGTGTTCGTTCAGCTCGCGCTGGGCCGATTCCAGCCACTCGGGAGTGCCGGGGATGTCCTCCGGGGGGATCTCGTCGGCGGGGTCTTCGGGGGGATCACAGTCCACGCCGAGGGCGCGGTCGAGGAGTATCTGCGCGGCGTCTATGCGGTGACAGGGCTTCACGGCCAGGTCGTCTAGGTCGGCGTCAAGGATGCCGGTGAGGACGGTTATCAGGGTGCGGCCGTCGTCGGTGACGGTGTGGATGTATTCCTGGGTGTAGGCGACGAGCTCGGACCTGAGGGAGTCGTGGTCGTGGTCCTCGGTGAAATACGGTGGATCATCGAAGGTCGGAGGAGAGCCGAGGGTGTCGTGCAGGGAGTCGTCGATCTGCGTGACGGTCCCGGACACGGTCGAGCCGCTGTGGTGTGAGGGTCCGACGGGTGTCGTGGAGTCCCTGGCCGGTGTTGGGTGATCGGCGTGTGTTGGCCGGTCGGTGTTGGGGCAGGGGCGTCTGGGGGCTTTGCCGAATCCCCTGTCGAGGAGTATGCATGTGGCCCTGATGCGGTTGTGCGTGTTGGCGCGTGGGAAGTCGCCCTGCGCGATGTCGTGCAGTCTGTCGATGACGTTGCGGATTTCGCCGGTGGCGTCTCGGATGTCACCGGCGAGGGTGTTTGGCTTGGTGTGTTGGTTGTGCGAGCACATGGGGATTTTCAGGTGTCAGGTATCAGGTATTGGTCTCTGAGTACGTATGTTCTACGGTAGAGTGTGTGGACGGGGTTGTCAAGGGTGAATTGTGGGTAGGGGCTCTCTCACAGGTTCGTTCCCAGAGACTTTGGCATATGGGCAGGTTTCAAACCTGCCCCTACAGGGTGTTCGGATCAGGTTTGAAACCTGCCTCTACAGAGGGTACGGATGCGGGTGAGACGACGGCGCTCCGGGGTGGCTCCTACAGAATTGAGACAGGTTCGAGGCGCGAGGAAGCATCAAACCTCTGGTGGGTATCTATGCGGTGACAGTATGTGGACACCTCTCTATCCCATACCCTCTGCACCACTGCCCACCACTTTTGTGATGCTTCCGGCGCGAATCTGACTTGACCCTGTGATCTGTCGGACGTATAATTGAGTTCTGTTGCCAAAAACCGGCCCCACGGCGAATCGCCGACACGGGGTCTGGGGCAGCGTAAGCAACGGCCGGGATAGGCGGCCGGACATAGCACATTAACAGTTGAATCCTGTCTCTTAGTAACAGCAATTTTTAGATGAGCCCAAATGTGGGCCAAGTTACTAAGGGTCTACGGTGGATGCCTAGGGGCCAAGAGCCGAAGAAGGGCGTGGCAAGACTGCGATAAGCCTCGGCTTGCTGTCTAGCAAGCGTAACCGAGGATTCCCGAATGGGGAAACCCACCTTGGGTCATACCAAGGTACTCGCGCAAGCGAGAGGTAAGCGGGTGAATTGAAACATCTAAGTAACCCGAGGAATGGAAATCAACCGAGACTCCCTGAGTAGTGGCGAACGAAAGGGGAAGAGCCCAAACCTGGCTGGCTTAGTGGTCTGAGAGCCTATGTCTGTCAGGGGTTGAAACACGCGCCCGCTCCGGTCTCAGTACGGAGCAAGGAGTAAGAAATCCACCGCCTAGCCAAACGATCCTGGAAAGGACGACCGTAGAGGGTGAGAGTCCCGTAGGCGAAAGGCGATGGACTCCTGGTGTGATGTTGAGTACCACGGGACACGTGAAATCTTGTGGGAAGCTGGGGAGACCACTCTCCAAGGCTAAGTACTCTTGGCCACCGATAGTGAACCAGTACCGTGAGGGAAAGGTGAAAAGTACCCCAGGCGGGGAGTGAAATAGACCTGAAACCGTAGACCTACAAGCCGTGGAAGTCCGCCTTAGGCGGATAACTGCGTGCCTATTGAAGAATGAGCCGGCGAGTTAATCTTTGCAGCAGGGTTAAGGGATACGAGTCCCGGAGCCGAAGCGAAAGCGAGTCCGAATAGGGCGTACTGCGGGCGGAGGCGGACCGAGAGGCGGAGCTTGCGAGCGACGCCCTCCTTCGGGAGGGCCGGTCTCAAGAGTGAAGCCGATCGACGAGCTTCCACACATGCCCGCGATGTTGTTTGGATTAGACCCGAAACCGGGTGAGCTACCCATGGCCAGGCTGAAGCTCGGGTAATGCCGAGTGAAGGGCCGAACCCGTGTCTGGTACAAAAGGCTGGGATGAGCTGTGGGTAGAGGTGAAATGCCAATCGAACTCGGAGATAGCTGGTTCTCCCCGAAATGTATTTAGGTACAGCCTCAATGATAGTCTGAGGGAGGTAGGGCACTGGATGGGCTAGGGGGCGTGAGCCTACCAACCCCAACCAAACCACGAATGCCTTCAGATGGTTCTTGGGAGTGAGTCAGTGGGGGATAAGCTCCATTGGCAAAAGGGAAACAGCCCAGACCGCAGGCTAAGGTCCCCAAGTGTGAACTAAGTGTGAAAGGAAGTGGGATTCCCAAAACAGCTAGGAGGTTGGCTTAGAAGCAGCCATCCTTTAAAGAGTGCGTAATAGCTCACTAGTCGAGGGGTCCTGCGCCGAAAATGTAACGGGGCTAAAGTTCACCACCGAAGCCGCGGATCCGCCTATGGCGGATGGTAGGGGAGCGTTGTCAGGGCGTTGAAGTCGAGGTGTGAACCTCGGTGGAGCGCTGGGAAGTGAGAATGCCGGCATGAGTAGCGTTAATTTTGGTGAGAATCCAGAACGCCGAAAGTCTAAGGTTTCCTACGCAACGTTGATCGGCGTAGGGTAAGTCGGGCCTAAGCCGTAGCGCACAAGCGAAGGCGATGGACAGCAGGTCAAAATTCCTGCACCGCCGATTTTTTGTTATAACGCAGAGGGGGGACGCGGGAAGGTAGGCGGAGCGTGCCACTGGATACGGTACGTTTGGCTCTGTAGGCCAGCTGGGGTAGGTAAATCCGCTCCAGCGTCACGAGCTGAGGGAGCTGAGGACTCTAGGGCCCGAGCCCTGGGGGACCCCGCTGAACCTATGCCGCCAAGAAAATCCCCGCTGCAAGAAAAATTGGTGCCCGTACCGCAAACCGACACTGGTAGACTGGGGTAAAAGTCCCGAGGCGTTCGAGTGAACCCTCGTTAAGGAATTCGACAACTTGGCCCTGTAACTTTGGGAGAAAGGGTGCCTGTGGGGTGAAACCGCTTTGCCGGAGGAGCCCTTGCAGGCCGCAGTAAAGAGGCCCAGGCGACTGTTTATCAAAAACACAGGTCTCTGCAAAGCCGAAAGGCGAAGTATAGGGGCTGACGCCTGCCCAGTGCCGGAAGGTTAAGAGGAGGGGTTCGGAAGCTTCGGCGACCAAAGCTCTGAATCGAAGCCCCGGTGAACGGCGGCCGTAACTATAACGGTCCTAAGGTAGCGAAATCCCTTGTCGGGTAAGTTCCGACCCGCACGAATGGCGTAACGACCTGGGCGTTGTCTCAACGAGGGGCTCGGTGAAATTGCAAGACCCGTGAAGATGCGGGTTACCCGTGGCAGGACAAAAAGACCCCGTGGAGCTTTACTGTAGCTTGGCAGTGGACTGGGATTATGAATGTGTAGGATAGGCGGGAGACTTAGAAACCGCGACGCCAGTCGTGGTGGAGTCGATCTTGAAATACCGCTCTTTTATGATTTCGGCCCTAATCCGCCAAAAAGCGGAGACCCTGCCAGGTGGGCAGTTTGACTGGGGCGGTCGCCTCCTAAAAGGTAACGGAGGCGCCCAAAGGTTCCCTCAAGGTGGATGGAAATCACCTTCAGAGTGTATTGGCATAAGGGAGCTTGACTGTGAGACCTACAAGTCGAGCAGAGACGAAAGTCGGGCAAAGTGATCCTACGGTCCCGTGTGGAAGGGCCGTGGCTTAACGGATAAAAGCTACCCCGGGGATAACAGGCTTATCTCGCCCAAGAGTTCACATCGACGGCGAGGTTTGGCACCTCGATGTCGGCTCGTCGCATCCTGGGGCTGAAGAAGGTCCCAAGGGTCCGTCTGTTCGCCGGTGAAAGCGGCACGCGAGCTGGGTTCAGAACGTCGTGAGACAGTTCGGTCTCTATCCGCCATGGGCGCAGGAAATTTGAGGAGAGCTTTCCCTAGTACGAGAGGACCGGGAAGGACAGACCTCTGGTGTACCGGTTGTTTCGCCAGAAGCACCGCCGGGTAGCCATGTCTGGACGCGATAAGCGCTGAAGGCATCTAAGCGCGAAGCCAACTCCAAGATAAGATTTCCCAAATATCAACTACGGTTGTGAGTAAGGTCCCCGGGAGACTACCGGGTAGATAGGCCGCAGGTGTAAGGCGAGTAATCGCCTCAGCTGAGCGGTACTAATCGACCGAGGACTTGGCCCACATTTGGGCTCATCTACAATTGCGATTCCCCATATGGGGGACAGGATTCAACATCACATTTGACACCGGTCAGGTTTCCGGCTACAGTTTGGTCTGTGGACCGCCTCACCGGTGGCTACCAAGTGTTGCGGGGTGGAGCAGCGGCAGCTCGTTGGGCTCATAACCCAAAGGTCGCAGGTTCGAGTCCTGCCCCCGCCACCAGACAATCACAGATGCCCGCCAATCCAATGGCGGGCATTTGCTTTATCGTCCAGGAGTCAGGTGGAGTCATATGCCGCGAGTCGGGCGCTCACAAGGCGATTCAGGCTCACACCGTCTTCCGCCGCTCGTATCGCAAGAGCGCGATGTGTCTCTGGCGGCACCCGCACCATGAACTTCCCGCTGTAGGCTCGGTCGGCCATTGGCTCCGGTGGCGTTTCGTTGGTGGTCTGCATATCGGCGAGACAATCCGATACAAGCCGCCGGATGCCGGAGAATGCCCCGTCGGGAGTCGATGCCAACCAGCTTAGCGATGGGAATTCAGCGCACAGCCCAACATATTCGCCATCATCGACCGACCACGTAACGCGATATGTGTAATGGTCTGTCACTTCGTGCCCTCAATTTTCTCGATTGCTCTGATGACCTGTCGAACCTGATATGCTTTGGCCATGCCCCTATCGTCTTGGATATTCACTCTCGGGTCGCCCGACCACGGTGTCCGATAGACCCGATGGCTGGCGCCTCTCTGACGAGGTTCTCCGAAGAATCTGTCGCAAATCCTAGCCAAGTCTGCACCTGATTCCTCTCGGATTGCCGCGAAGCCGTTGTAGAATCTCGTTGGCACTTCCCATGCTGATATGGTATCGCCAGCGATACTACATTCGGAAGCGTACCAGTAACGAACCACACAGGCGCGAGGTAGCTGAATGCCCGGACCCCTGGACGGAATCAAAGTCTTGGAGTTTACGCAGATCATCGCCGGCCCGTTCGCCGGGATGCTGCTCGCCGACATGGGCGCGGATGTAATCAAGGTGGAGCCGGTCCAGGGAGAGCCGTGGCGACACGAGGCGCAGTTCATTCCTGGCGAGTCGAAGACGTACATGTCGCTGAACAGGGGCAAGCGCAGCCTGCCGCTGAATCTGACCGAACCGGACGCGACGCGCATCGTGCATCAGATGATCCCGGACATCGACGTGGTGATTGTGAACGCCAGACCGGACGTGCCCACGAATCTCGGAATCGACTACGAGACGCTGTCGGCGATCAACCCCCAGCTGATCCTCTGCGACAATACCGCGTTCGGACGGCGCGGACCGGACAGCCGCCGTCCGGGCTACGACCTGATAATCCAGGCGATGAGCGGGCTGATGGCGGCGGAGGGCAAGATCAGGGACGGCGTTCCGCAGCTCATCGGTTCGACCCCGATCGCAGACTTCTCTACCGGCATCGCCATTGCCTGGGGGGTCTGCGCGGCGCTGTTCCACCGCGAGCGCACGGGCCAGGGCCAGCGGATCGACACAAGCCTGCTTGCCTCGGCGCTCAGCGTGCAGACAGACAGCTTCATGGAGATCGACGCGGTTGACCGCGAACAGCGGGACGAGTTCCTGACGGTGCTGTATGCCATGCGCAACGCCGGCGCGACGTACGAAGAGATCGACGACCAACACCATCAGATGATCAATCCCTGGCGGACGGGCAACGTGTACTACCGGACCTATCAGGCCAGGGACGGCGCGCTGGCCGTGGCGTGCCTGAGCGACCGGCTCAGGAAGCGAGTTGCCGAGGTCCTGGGTATCGCGATCCGAGGTTCGAGCCTGAATACGATCCGTTCTCGGCTGAAGCGATGGAGCGAACCCGGCAGCTGATGGCGGAGGCGGAGGCGCTGTTCAAAGAGCGGACGGTGGACGAGTGGCTGCATACGTTCGACGAGGTCGGGGTGCCCGCGGGACCGGTGCGCTACATCCAGGAGATGCTGGAAGATGAGCAGGTCGCGGCGAACGGGCTGCGGGTGGAGCTGGAACACTCGCTCGCGGGTCGGGTGAAGATGGTCGGGCCGCTCATCAGGATGAGTGAGACACCGCTGGAGGCGAGATCCGCGTCGCCGGCTCTGGGTGAGCATACGGACGAGATACTTGGCGCGATGGGGTATACTGAGGTGGAGATAGCGGGGCTGAAGGGGGATGGGGTGGTAGGGTGAATCGGGAAGCTATAGGAGAGAATGGCACGATGAAGTTTGAGGATACTGAAAAAGATCGTCAGGCCACTTTTCGGAATACATCCGTCAGTAAACAGGGACGCTCTCCAACAGACAAGTTGGGACAGCGCCATGCCTATATGCTTGCCCTCGACTACGAAGACGAAAACCTCTACGCACCGCTGCGAGGTAACGATGGAGCGCGCAAGTTCTTCAGGGAGAGGTACATCAAGTGGTGGCGGCAGGGTCGCTACGACCAGGGCAAAAACCGTCCGACACGCAACATGGCGAGCTCACAGATCATGTGCGTCAACTTCATGCTTCCTCTGGCTGGGGTTGATGGCGCGCTGGCTGCGTTAATCAGGGAAATCGACGATGACGTGAGGAGTATCATCCCCATCGAACACGAGGGGCGCACCTCTCCCGTGGAGTTCGAGTGGATTGGCATTCCAAAGTCTCTTGAAAGCGGACGGGAGCGAGGAGAGTACAACACCAGTGTTGACGCCTTCGTCGTCGCAGAGACGAGTGCGGGACGGCGTGCCTATCTGATGGAGTGGAAGTACACTGAGAAGTCAAGTACCAAAGACTACGGCGCGGGTAGTGAAGGCAAGACGCGACAGAGGAGATACTCCGGTCTGTACCGTGCTCAATTTTCCTCGTTCAACCACAAGGTTCCAATGGATGAGCTCCTTTACGGTGAATTCTACCAACTCATGCGCAACCGGCTACTTGCGGACAGGATGGTCTGGAAGGAGGAACTCAGCGTCTCTGATGCGAAAGTCGTACTGGTAATCCCGGACGACAACAAGGCATATATGAAGCCCGCTTACCTGGAGAGTCGGTTTCCAGATATGGGCACGATGGTCTCGGAAGTGTTCAGGACGACGCTGAAGGACCCTGACAAGGCATTCGCCACCGTCTCCCCTTCCCAACTTCTCGACGCCGTGGAGCGGGAGTGCGGCGACGCGGTGTCAGACTGGGCAGGGTACTTGCACGAGCGTTACGGGCCGTGAGGGCAGGAGAGTAGATATGCCAACCGAGCCGGTCATTAACGAAGATGACATCCTAACAAAAGTCACACAGAGCTCCTTCGAGCGCGGCAGGGACTACTACGAGTCGGAAATGGTCGAGTCGGCGATTCAGCGGGGAAACCGGCTGTTCGCCGAGGTGCTGGGCAGCGAGTGGGAACCATACCGCGTTGGCGTTGCCCTGCAAGAGGATGACTTCAGCGCATCCTGCACCTGCCCATACGGATTGGGGCGGCTACTGCAAGCATGTCGTAGCCGTGCTGCTGACCCTCATACACGATAGAGACCGGATCACCGAGCGCCTACCCATCGAAGACCTACTGTCGAACCTAGACGACGACGAGTTGAAGGCGCTCGTAATCCGCATGGTCGAATCCGACCCGAAATTGGCCGACGTTGTAGATCGGTTCTGCGCTCAAGCCATCCCCGGATAGCCGGCGGGCCGATTTTTCATCCTGCCCGACCACAGTAGCGGCGAGAGAGCTGCTCTGCAAACCAGGGCCTTTCTGTTATTGGACATTGCACAAGTGGGCGGTGTAAATCAACCTCTCCCATCGAGGGAGAGGGGGCGGTCGCCTAGTTGAGCAGACTGTTTCTCGAAAACCGAAAGACCCTGACTGCCGGCGGGTTTTCCTTGAAATGGCAAACCCTGACTACTATAATTGATTCGGCTTTCACGAAGGCTGCCCACAGCGCCGGTCAGGTACGAAACGACAGTCCAATACTCTGACCTGTCTGCGCTGCACTTCTCACCCATGTCACCGACAGGCAGCAGGAACATGGGCGAGCAATCGAACCCTCGATAGGAGGCATGTAAGGGAATGACCTACATCATCGCGGAGCCGTGCGTGGATGTTAAGGACGGGGCATGCGTGGACGTCTGCCCAGTCGACTGCATTTACGGCCTGGACGAAGAAGACGATAACCAGCTCTACATTCATCCTGAGGAGTGCATCGACTGCGCGGCGTGCGAGCCCGTCTGCCCGGTCACTGCCATCTTCGCTGAGGATGACACGCCCCCCGAGTGGGACAGCTTCATCGACATCAACTATGAGTATTTCGGAATGTCCCGCTGAGGCAGTCCCCCAACCCACTTGAGTGCATGTACCCTGCCCACCTTCGCCGGGGTTGATACGAAGGAATGGGCAGGGTATTCTTTGGTTCAGTCCAATCCCCAGGCAGCGGTCCGGGCCGCACTGGCGCAGACACGGCGCATCGCGTGTCGTCAGCCGGCCGGACAGAAGGAGCAAGACATGGCAGCCATCGAGTCGACAAGCGATTTCGCCACCCGGACCTATCGGCGAATGGCCGAGCGGCTGGATGTGGTGAGAAGACGGCTGGACCGGCCCATGAGCCTCGCCGAGAAGGTGCTGTTGTCCCACCTCGACGATGCCGAAAATCAGGATATCGTTCCCGGTGAGACCTACATCCGCGTCCTACCTGACAGGGTCATTCTCCAGGATGTGCTTGGTCAGACGGCTATGCTCCAGTTCATGCAGACACTGCGTGATAGGGTCGCGGTGCCGACCACAATCCACTGTGACCACCTGATCCAGGCCCGTGACGAAGGGGTGCGGGACCTCCGGGAATCGCTGGCGGAGAACGACGAGGTGTACGGCTTTCTCAGGTCCGCTGCCGCCAGGTACGGCGTGGGGTTCTGGGAGCCTGGAGCGGGCATTATCCACCAGGTCACCCTCGAAAACTACGCGTTCCCGGGCCAGTTGATAATCGGCACCGACTCGCACACGCCAAACGCGGGCGGGCTCGGCGCCTGCTCGGTCGGCGTTGGCGGCGCTGACGCGGTGGAGGTCATGGCGGGGCTCCCGTGGGACGTCCTGATGCCAAAGCGGATCGGCGTGGCGCTGACCGGCCGGCTCAACGGATGGACCGCGCCCAAGGATGTGATCCTCAAGCTCGCCGGACTGCTCACGGTTTCGGGCGGCACCAATCGCATAATCGAATACCTGGGTCCCGGCGCTCGGAGCATCAGCTGCACCGGCAAGGCTACGATAACCAACATGGGCGCCGAGCTCGGCGCCACGACCTCCATGTTCCCCTACGACCGGAGCATGGCCGACTATCTCAAGGCAACCAACCGGCCGGAGCTCGCTGACGTTGCGGACCAATTCTCCGAAATGCTCCAGGCAGACCCGGAGGTGGAAGCCGATCCCGACAGCTACTTCGATCAGGTGGTGCGTATCGATCTGTCCACGCTGGAGCCTCACGTCGTGGGGCCGCACTCACCGGACAGGGCGAGGCCGATCTCCGAGCTGGCCGCCGAGGTCGCCGATCCGGCCAACGGCTTCATCGACGGGATCGCCGCGGCCCTGATCGGTTCATGCACGAACTCTTCCTACGAAGACATGAGCCGCGCCGCCGATGTCGCGGAGCAGGCGGCCGCACACGGCCTGACATCCGCCGTGCCTTTCATGGTTACGCCCGGCTCTGAGCAGGTCAGAGCAACCATCGAGCGCGACGGTCAGATGGACTCGCTGCACAAGATCGAATCGACCGTCCTCGCCAACGCCTGCGGGCCGTGTATCGGACAGTGGCGCCGGGCAAGGGAGACGACCGAAGCGAACACGATCGTCACGTCGTACAACAGGAACTTCCCGCGACGAAACGACGGTCAGCCCACGACCATGAACTTCATCGCCAGTCCCGAGATCATCACCGCATACGCGGTGGCCGGCAGCCTTTCGTTCAACCCGATCACAGACGAGCTGACCGGCGCGGACGGAGCTTCGTTCAGGCTCAATCCGCCGGAAGTGGCTCCGGAGGTCCCGGAAGATAACTTCGATCGCGGCGAGACCAGCTTCGTCGCTCCACCTGAGGACGGCAGCGAAGTGAGCGTCGAAGTCGATCCGAATTCAGAGCGACTCCAGATAATGGAGCCCTGGCCCGCCTGGGACGGCGCCGATTTCGAGCGCGTTCCGGTGCTGCTGAAAGCATCTGGCAAGTGTACTACCGACCACATCTCGCCCGCCGGCCCCTGGCTGTCGCTCAGGGGCCACCTCGACAAGTTCAGCGACAACATGTTCATGGGCGCGGTCAACGCCTACTCCGGCGAATCGGGCAAGACGAAGAATCTGAAGACCGGCGAAGAAGGGATTGCGGTGTCGCGTGTCGCAAGGTCTTACAAGGCCAACGACATAAAGTGGGTGGTTGTCGGCGACGACAATTACGGCGAGGGCAGCTCGCGAGAGCACGCCGCGCTGTCACCCAGACTGCTGAATGGGGCGGCTGTAATTTCAAGGAGCTTCGCGCGGATACACGAGACCAACCTCAAGAAGCAAGGGCTGCTGGCGTTGACGTTCAGAGACCCGGCCGACTACGACCGGGTCCAGGAGGACGATCACATCAGCATCACCGGGCTGAACGAACTCGCGCCGGGCAGGCCCGTCACCGCGGTCCTTCACCATGCGGACGGGACCGACGAGGCGCTGAGCCTGAACCACTCGTTCGCGGAGGAGCAGATCAAGTGGTTCCATGTAGGTTCCGCCCTCAACCTGTTCCACCAGTAAGTCCTATTGTTTCAGGACCTGTCGCAGTCCGGTAGGCACACCTGGGAGCGGGGGAGTCTCGACCCGCATTCGTTCGTCCTGACGAAAGATCCGCCGTAGCATGAGCCTGTCGATCCGCCTGTCAGTCCCCGTCGGTGCCGACCCAACCTGACTGAGAAATGTCGATCATGATGCCTTCAGGGCCAGCGTACTTGGTCTCTACGTTGCGTCCACCGTGGTCCCTGCCCATACCCGCGTGCAAGACTTTGTTGATGTCGTCACGCGGCTCAGATTCGTTCTTCTTCAACCGCGCTTCAGTCGCCTCTGCGTCGTCCACCTGAAAACCGATGTGATGAATTCCGGCGTAGCCGGTGCCGAACTCGGCTCCGGCTACAACTTCGTTCTTGAAATTGAGAATCGCCATGTTGACGTTGCCATCGCTGAGATAGTAGCCGCTGGCGCTCTGACTATCGACCCTGCCCACCTCCTCGAGGTCGAAGACGTCCTTGAAAAAAGCGGCCGTCTTGTCGGGGTCTTGACTCGCTATCGCAATATGCTTGATCTTGGCCATTGGTCTCCTCTTGGTCCACGGACGTACTACTACTGGCGCGGATTGTAACCATCCTCGCTCCAGTGTCCACTATACATGAAGCCGGGGATGTGTCAACGGTCTGGCAGGACGGCGGTGGGGTTTTGGCGTGAGGAAGTGGATGCGGAGACAGGCTTCTCAGATAGGCGAGTTCGTCGTTTGGCGTCTGGTGCTGCACCAGGTGGACCGGGTCGGAACGTCCGTTGACAGGACCGCCACGAACGAATCTGGGGTAACCGTATGGATCAGCTGAGCTCTGCGGTAAGCTGCCGATTGTACTCCGCAAACCGCTGAGACAGCGCCTGATGCTCGGGCTTGGATAGATCGGAGTCAATTGCCATCAGGCGCAGCGCCTCTCTGCGCGCAAGGGCAAGGATGTCCTGGTCCGTGATCTGGGCGACCTTGAACGCGGGCAGACCGCTCTGGCGGGTGCCGAGGTAGTCTCCGGGACCGCGTAGCTTGAGGTCTTCTTCGGCGAGGGCGAAGCCGTCGGAGATGCGTTCGAGCAGCTTGAGCCGGTGCAGCGCCTCTACTCCGGGAGACTCTGAAAGCAGCAGGCAGTGACTCCGGTGGCTACCGCGCCCCACCCTGCCCCTGAACTGGTGGAGTTGGGACAGGCCGAACCGTTCAGCGCCGTCTATCAGCATGACTGTGGCGTTCGGCACGTCGATGCCGACCTCGATCACCGGCGTTGCAACGAGTATGTCCAGATCACCGTTCTTGAACTCCTGCATAACCGACTCTTTCTCGATCAGCGACATCCTGCCGTGGATCAGTCCGACCGCGCGATCCGGATAGACCTGCGTCGAGAGCCGTTCGTACTCCTCCTGGGCGGCGCTCGTCTGGATGACTTCCGACTCCTCTATCAGCGGGCACACGACGAACGCCTGACGGCCCCCCTCGATCTCGCCGCGAATGAAGTCGTAGGCGGAGTCGCGCCGGTCGTTCTCGACGAACCTCGTGCGGATCGGCTCCCGTCCCGGGGGCAGCTCGTCTATGATGGAGACGTCCAGATCACCGTACAGCGTCATCGCGAGCGAGCGCGGGATGGGCGTGGCGCTCATGGCGAGGAAGTGTGGGCGAACACCCTTGTCCCTGAGCATCGAGCGCTGAATCACTCCAAATCGGTGCTGCTCGTCAACTACAGCGACCGCGAGGTTGGGGATACCCACCGACTCCTGGATCAGGGCGTGGGTGCCGATCACGATGTCGATCATTCCGGCGGAGAGCAGGCTTGTGGTGTCGTCCTTGACGCGCTTACGCTGACCGCCCAGCAGGAGCGCGACACTGATTTTACGGTCCAGTCCAGCCACATCGAGGCGCTGGATGCTTCCTCCGGCAGGCTCGAAGCCGGGGCCATCGAGCAGTCCGCAGATGGTCAGGAAGTGCTGCTCGGCCAGTATCTCGGTCGGAGCCATAAGCGCGGCCTGTTTGCAGTTCTGGGCGGCCGCGAGCATCGCGGCCGCGGCCACGACGGTCTTGCCGCTGCCGACATCGCCTTGCAGCAGGCGACTCATCGCGTTCGCCGAACGGAGATCGGCGGTGATGTCCTTCAGCACGCCGGACTGGGCCCCGGTCAGCTCGAACGGCAGCGAGCTGAGGAAGGCATCGATCACGTCGGCGTCAACGGCGAGCGGCAGTCCCCTGCCCTCCTCCTTCCACCGGCTGCGGCGTTCGAGCACCGACATCTGCAGGAGGAAGAGCTCGTCAAAGGCGAGTCTCCGCCGGGCCGCGCGGAAGCCCTCCCAATCGGACGGATAGTGTATCTGCTCCACGGCGTTCCGAATCCCGATCAGACCGGATCGGTGAAGCGTGTCGTCCGGAAGGAACTCGTCAATCTCGTCCAGGCAGGCCTGAAGCGCGCGCCGGATCGATGACCGAATCGTGCGCTGCGTCATGCCCTGCGTCGAGGGATAGACCGGGACCAGCCTGCCGGTGTGGATCAGCTCGTCGCGGCCATCCAGAATCTCATATTCCGGCGCCTGGAAGACCGGATTTCCCCTGAAGACACTGAGTTTACCGCTCAGCACGACCTGACTACCAGGCTTCAATTGGGATGCCAGCCAAGGGCTGTTGAACCACACTGCTCTGACATTTCCCGTATCGTCTCCCAGGACGGCCTGGGTAGATTTCTGGCGACCGAGCATGGTCTGGTTCGCGTCCCACACGGTCAGAATTGCAGTCTGCTCTTTGCCCGGCACAAGCTGGGCCACTTTCCTAACGCCACTGAAATCGTTGTGACGCGAGGGGAATAGGTACACAAGGTCACCAACGGTTTCGACGCCCAGCTTTCGGAGTCTTGTCAGCGTGTTTCGCCACATCCCTTTCATCTTTGCGATGTCGTCGGACATCCGGAGCGAGCGGTCGGCCGCCCTGGGCTCTCCTACCGAGCCGTTAGCGGCCCGTGGGGTGGGAGACCGCGGTTCCGCGGGTCGGGTTGGCGGTCCGACTTCACGGGCCAACGCGCCCCGCATCGTTCGGACCACCCGGTCGGCCCATAGAGATCTCTCTTCAGGCGAGAGTGACCCATACGGCTGCTGTCTGCCGAGGATGGGGTCCAAGTCGGCGGCGGACCGCTGTAAGAAACTGTCGAGGCCCCCGATGACGGCGCCGTCGTTGAAACCGAGCGAGCGCTCCTGTTTCAGAATGTTGTACAGAGACCGGATGGCCTGCTTACTGTCGCCCACAAAAATTCCAGTCCGGGGAGGGAATCAAAGATCAGCCGCGTCAAACCCGCCTGTGGCGCGGCGAGTACCGGCAACCACGACCCGACGCCCGGATTGCCAAGACCGTTATGGCTGCTCGCCGGCGCTCATAAGGCAGATGCCGAGCGAGTTGGGGCCCACGTATGTGCCCAGCGCCGGACCAAAGCGGACCACCATCGGGTCTTCCGACCCTTCCATCAGCGGTCGGAGTGACTCGGCAAGTTCAACCGCTTCATCGCGAACGGTGCTGTACGTCACGGCCGCGGTGGCCAGGGGTGAAAATTGTTCGGCGGTGCGCCGCAGCCGGGCGATCCCCTTCCTGCGAGTTCGCTCCTTGGCAAGGTCATGCACCTCACCGTCCTGGACAATGATGACAGGCTTGATCCTGAGCAGGCTCCCCAGAACTGCCCGGGCCTTCCCGATGCGGCCGCCTCTCTCCAGGTACTCCAGCGTATCGAGAAGCGCGATGCACTGGCACCTGCCGATGGCGTTGTTGGCGACGGCAGTGACCTCTTCCATTGAAGCGCCGGCTTGCGCCGCCTTTGCCGCGGCGATCGCGACCATGCCTACGCCCATCGAAGCCTGCAGGGTATCCAGAACTTCGATCGGACAGTCCACCGCGGCCTGCTGCGCGCCCTGTTGCGCGGAATTAAAGGTGCCGCTGACTTTGCTCGACACGTGGACTGACACAATCCCGTCGGCCCCGTCAGCGGCGCTCGTGTACTTCTCGACGAAATCACCGATCGATGGCTGCGAGGTTGTGGGGAAATCAGGCCCCGCGAACAGCTTCTCGAAGAATTCATCGGTAGAGAGGTCCACGCCGTCCTTATAAACCCGGGTCCCGAAGTGAACGCTGGCGGGAACGATTGTGATTCCCAACTCCTCGGCCAGATCGGGAGGAAGGTCGGATATGCTATCGGTAACTACTCTAACGGCCATGTCGCCTCCCTACTCTATGGACAGGAAGAGGTGATAGTGCGGTTGGCCTCCATGCACCACCTCGAATTCGATCTCAGGGTATCTTTCAGACGCCGATTGTGCCAGACCGTCAACCCGCTCCGAGTCTATCGGATCGCCCCAGTACAGTGTAACAAGTTCAGGATCGTGCTCCAGGGTCTTGTCCAGGAGGCCCATGAGCGCGGCTTCAACGGTGTCCGCAGCATACACCAGCTCCCGGTCGAGCATCGCGATGACCTGGTCTTCTTCCACCGAGACACCCTGAAGGTCGGCCGCCCTGGATGCCAGGCAGATCTCCCCGGTGTGGACGTCCTCCAGCCTCTCTTCCATCGACCCCGCGAGCTGGTCGAGCGACCGGCCTTCCGGCAGATATTCCAGGGCAGCGGCGATCCCCTGTACTACCGTTCTGCTCGGCACCACCCGCACGGTCTTAGACGACAGCAACGCCGCCTGCTCTGCCGCAAGGATGATGTTGGGGTTGTTGGGCAGGAACACGACCGCGTCGGTCGGAGCGTCCTCGATGGCCCGGACCAGATCGGCGACGCTTGGATTCATGGTGTCGCCTCCGCTCACCATCCGGTCGATCCCCTGCTCCCTGAAGATCCGCTCGAGACCGGCCCCCTGGACCACCACGACCGCGGTCGGGTTATCACCTGACAACTCGGCTCTGCGATCAGACGAGTAGCGAGCCCGCTGCTCGTCCATATCTTGAATGTTTCTATTCGATACCGTGCCGAGCGCTTCCGCGTACTCGATCACCTCGTCGGGGTTGTAGGTATGCACATGGACTCGAATCAGCTCGTCGTTCCCGATCACGACCGGCGACTGGCACATCTCCAGCATCCGGTCCATGATCGCCTGCCTGTCGAGGTCGGCCCCCTGCAACAGGAACTGGGTGCAAAATCCGAACTCTTCATCTTCAATTTCATCCAGAAACTCGGCCGATATATTCCCGTCATCCGTGATCGGCTGGGGCGTAACCAGCTGCTCATCCAGCTCACCCGTGCGAGTCAGGTGCCGACGCATGCCTTCGAGTATCACGTAGAACCCATACCCGCCCGAGTCCACCAGCCCCGCCCGGCGAAGGACCGCCAGCATGGTCGGTGTCCTGGCAACCGAGTCGAGCGCCGCGTCACACGCGGTCTGGAGCACGCTGGCGATGTCATGTGAAGCCACGTCCTGCGCCGCGTCAGCGGATTCCCGCATGACGGTCAGAATGGTGCCTTCCTGAGGGTGTCCGATGCCGCCATACGCATGTACGGAAGCCGAGGACAGGGAACTCGCCAGCTCAGGGCCTCCGAAGTCGGAGCTGTATTCGAGCGCCTCGGCCATACCCATGAAGAAGTGTGAGAGCAGGACGCCGCTGTTTCCACGCCCCCCCATCAGCGCTTCGCGCGCCATGACCCGCGAGGTCTCAGCGACCGAATCCACCGTATGCGGCTCAGAGTTCGAGACGATGTCCCGAAGCGTCAGGTACATATTGGTGCCGGTGTCGCCATCCGGCACAGGGAAGACGTTCAGCCGGTTGATCTCCGGAACGTTCGCTTCCAGCAGCCGCAGCGCAGACTCGAACATGGCAAGCAGGCCGGGACCGTCATATCTGAGTGATGGCGAACTGGGTGAAATCATCAGGAATATGCGTTTGCCCGCACAACATCACGTGTGCTAAGGTTTCCAAGTCGTTGATCGTGGTCTAGAGACCAATTGTAATCCAAGGCTCAGGGGCCGTCAAAACGAACTATGGCAAGATGCCAGATCTGTAACAAGACCGGCCAGTCCGGCAACAACGTCAGCCACTCGAAGAGGCGCACGCGGACCCGATGGTTCGCGAACGTGCAGCGCACAAACATCATCAGGGCTGGCAAGCCACAGAAGGTGTTCCTCTGCACTCGTTGTCTGCGGAACGAATACAAGACGATCATGAAGGGTTGAACCCGGATTCAACCTCAACCGTTCCAACCGGGCCGGCCGCAGCCACCTGCGAGCAGGCCCGTTGTTCGTTATTGACACCATCTTGCGCCGTGGCTACCATAGCTACTGAGGGCGGTTTCGACGGCATACGTCCCGTTCGTGACCTGGCCGAATTCGACCCTGCGGTTACCTGAATATCGGAGCGTGAAATGGCCGAATATACGAAGTCCGAGGCGATGGACTGGGCGCGTGAAAATCTCCGAGGCCAGTGGACGACGCTGATGACGCCGTTCACTGACCAGGATGAAGTCGATGAGGACGGCCTGCGCAAGAACATAGCGCACGTCAGGTCCCTCGGCAGTCACGGCGCCGGGTGTACCTGGGGTATGGGAGAGTTCTGGAGTCTGACACATGAGGAGCGTCTGCGCGTGTACGACGTGGTGGCGGATGAGTCGGGCGGAGAGTGGCCGATCGGCGCTCACGTCTCACACACCTCAGCCAAGTCCATGCTGGAGCTCGCTCGACATGCCGAGGACGTCGGCTTCGATCTGCTGATAGTCGGCGCCCCCTACTTCGTCACCAATACCGAAGACCAGGTCTTGGAGTGGGTCCGGCTCCTCGCCGAGAACACCAGCCTGGCAATCATGTACTACAACTCCCCGCAGTTTGGCACGATCGTCAACGCGCAGGGCCTCCAGCGGATCTGCCAGTTGCCCAACGTGGTCGGCGTCAAGGAGGCCAGCTTCAATCCGGAGTTGTCGATCGAGACGCACCGGCTGGTGGGTCGGGACGCCATCATAAGCACGCCGGACGAGTGGATACTATTCAAGGGGCGGGAGCTGGGCTTCGAGCAGCAGGTAATGTTTGCCAACACCTCGGACTGGCGGTTCGACACGCCGTCCAAGAACTACTACGTCCAATTCATCGACAAAGCAATGCGCGGAGACCTGGACGACGACTTCTACCAGTCTCACGTGAAGCCGATTAAACAGGTCTCGGACAAGTGGTGGGCATACACGGTCCAGAAGTTTGGCGGCGCGCTCCCCGCGTCGATGTGTAAGTTCTGGGGCGAGCTGATGGGCCTCGCCGGGGGGCACGTGAGGCCGCCGCTGGCTGACCTTTCCGATGACGAAAAGACGGAGCTCAGGTCGGATGTCGAATCCGCGTTTTCCCGGATGCCGTAGATCGCCGGAACGACCCGGACCGCATTCGAGAACCAACCTTGGAACGGGCATGGCATCCGTGGACCGAGGGGCCAGACCGATAACCAATCCAGTCTCATCCAGAGGTACAACAGCATGCTGCTAATGGTCAGCGTCCAGAACCTGGAAGAAGCGATCGAGGCCCTCCACGGCGGAGCGGACATCGTCGACGTCAAGAACCTCCAGGAAGCACTTGTCGGCTCAGCCCATCCGCTCACCGTGAAGGCGGTCAGAGACGCGATCCTGGGCGGGCGCCACGCCAGCGTCACCCTGGGGGTGGTTCCCAACCAGGCCGGCACAGTGGCAATGGCTGTGTACGCCGCCGGCGTTCTCGACGCGACCTCAGTGAAGGTCGGGTTCATGCGGACAGAGTACGAACAGGCGGTGGAGGTCCTGCTGGAGTGCAGGGAAGCGCTGGAGGGGTTCGATACCAAGCTGATCGGCTCCCTGTTCGCCGACAACCCGCTCTACGACGGTCTGAAAGCCGACCACATGGTGGACCTCGCCGAAGCTGGCAGGTGTGACGGATGGCTGATCGACACGCTTACCAAGGACGGTCGAAATCTGTTCGACTTCATACCAGAGACCGAGTTGCGGGATATGGTCCTCGCCGGCAAGAATTCCGGCATGTCCACCGCGCTGTCGGGCCACCTGAGAATGGAAGACCTCGACGAGCTTGCGCGGATCAACCCGGACATCGTTGGCGTCCGGGGCGCAGTCTGTCAGAAAGGCGACCGGGTGGCATCCGTTCATCGGGAAGCGGTCGGAGAGTTCCGGCGCCAGCTCGACCTCCGCAAAACCGGTCAAATCAGCGTGCGCGAAGCCCATATCATGGCCGGAAACGGGGCCAATGGGGGCGCATCGGGCGACGCCAATGGCTGGGTGGTCATCGACGGCACAGGCAAAACCTGCGCGGGCATACTCGCCGCCCTCAACGCCCAGATCGAAACGGACTCGTTCTCGTTCATCGAAGTCATCATCCCAGACGTCTTGAACACCTACGACGTGGTGGTCTGGGCCGAAGAGCGCAGCCACAGTGTCCTGACGCAGCGCAAGGACGAGGTGGGCACGACCAGGATGCTCATCAAGCCGTAGTCTCCGGAGGGCGCGAACCGCATCCCCGGCCTACGCGCCCGCACTTCTCAGGTCTTCGCGCCGGATCTCCCGCCTCTTGGTGAAGCGATCGACCGGCCACAGCCGGCCACGAGTCGCAGCGGGACTCTCCTCAATCCACTCCATTTCAGGCCAAAGCTCGCCTGCCGATACATTGCGGGGCGATTGGCCCCATGCTACGATTATTCTGAGAACTGGCACAATCCGAGGATATGCTTGGGCACCATCGCCGACATCGCTACCATAGTTGGACTGGTCAGGGATGTCGTGTTGCTCATCATACTCACGGTGGCGCTGATTGCTCTGGTGATGGTATTCGGAAAGGTCCGACAGCTGCTCAGCAGCGCCCAAGCCACGGCGGATGTGGTCCATGAGACCGTAGAGAAGATCTCGGAACGAGTCGTTGAACCGGCGACCTCAAACGTTGGCGCCGCGCGACGAATCGGGGGAATTGCCGGATTCTTACTGGGATTGATGAGGAGAAAACGTCGCGACAACAGCGACTAGGCTCAGGAGGGTACGACATGGCAGACAACAACAGCGGCGGAGGGTTCGTCCTCGGCCTCTTTGTCGGCGGAGTAATCGGAGCAATGATTGGGCTGTTGATGGCCCCGAAGACCGGGGCGCAGACCCGGGCCGACATTTGGGACCTGGGCGATACCTGGAGGTCCCGAGCGGATGAGATGGCCGCTGACATGCGGGCCCGCGGTATGCCGGACCTTGGCAACGTGACCGGGAGAGTGGGGCCCGCGGTCGACTCGCTCCGACAGCGCGGTTCATCAACCATCGACCCGGTCCGCGATGCCGGAACCGGCGCCGCCCGTTCCAGGATGGGGGTCGGCGATGGCCGTGAGCCAACTGTAGGGGCCGCTGACGCTGACGGCGACAGCGCGGCATCGGAGGGAGCGGGAACCACAACCGCGTGACCCGATCGGACAATCTGCAATGTAGCAGGAATGGGGCTGGACCATACGATCCAGCCCCATTTTGCTTGTGACCCGGTAATCTCCATCGTCGGGTTCCGTTTGCTTTGGGGTGGTGGGGGCTAGGATATACTCATGACAAAGTTCGCCATCCCCCCAAAGCAAACGGAACCAACCCAATCTCAGGGTTGCGCCCGCGGGTACGAACCGAGGATCTTGAACATCGAGGCCCGTGACCCCACTCCCCGGAGAGCCTCCTGAACGTCAGTGTCATCACGGTGACCTTCCATGTCAATTAGGAACACGTAGCGACCGAGGCTCCGCCTGTCCGGACGCGACTCGATCTTGATCATGTTGACCCTGCGACTAGCCAACTCCCCCAGCGTGTCGTAGAGGATCCCGGAGGCGTCTTCGGAGAAGTCGAAGCATATCGAAGTCCTATCACGACCGGTCCGCGCGCTGTCCTGTGAAGCCAGCACAACGAATCTTGTCTGGTTGTTCGATACATCCTCAATGTTGGCTTCTAAAATGGTCGCGTTGAAGATCTGGGCTGCCCTGCCGCTCGATACCGCGACAGCCGGGTATCGACTCGACTTCATGTCTTCGACCGCGCTCGCCGTGCTCAGGGAGGCGACATGCTCCGCATTCGGCAGCGTCCTGGTCAGGTAGCCGCGGCACTGCGCGATTGCCTGAGGGTGTGAGTACACGACCCTGACTTCTTCGATTCTGGTATCAGGTTGAGACAGCAGGCAGTGGTGAATCGGTACGACCACCTCGCCTTTGATTTTGAGAGCAGACTGGTGGATCAGAAGGTCCACAGTGAACGTAACGGTGCCTTCCAGGCTGTTCTCGATTGGCACGACGGCCTCGTCAACTTCGCCTTCATCAGCGGCCCTGACCACTGCCGGGATGCTGGCGTATGCCACGTGCCGCGCGCTCGGGTCGTAGTCGATCGCCGCCTGCTCGCTGTATGTCCCCCGCGGCCCCAGATATGCAAGTTTGAGACCCATCACAGCCCTCCGATCTCTTCTGCCAGCAGACCACCCAAGTTCTCCTGAAATGCCTCGACGAGTAACATTGTAGTGTCGATTGAAGTGTCGATCCCAAGTCTGCGGAATAGGTCGGCATGTTCCGACACGTTTACCGTCGCCATCACCCTTTGGACGTTGAACAGATGCTTGGCCATTTGGCACACGACGAGGTTCTCATCATCCCTGCGACCGGTTGCGACTACTGCCTCAGCGCGGGTCACGCCGGCGGTCCTCAACACACCGGACTCGGTCGCATCGCCACAGACCGTGACACTGCCCAGCTCGTCTTCCACAATTGCGCAGCGTTCCGGATCACGCTCGATCAGTGTGACCTCCTGCTCGGCCTCGAGAAGCCAACGAGCCAGGGCGGTCCCAACTCTGCCCGCTCCTACAATAATCACGTACATTGAAACTGACTCGATTGAATGGTGTGGAATCTACAGGCGCTCTACCACCAGATCCCGCAGCATGTGGGTATTACTTACCGTGGTCAAATCCAGCCTGTCGTATAGATCGCGCTTGACCGGGTCATCCAGCCTGCAGATGACGACAGGCACTCTCAGAATATGAAGCGCGATCTGGGCCGCGATGATATTGCTGGAGTCACTGCCCGAAACGGCTATAAACACGTCTGCGTCCTGCGTTCCCGCCCTGCGAAGGTGCGACTCGAGTGTAATGTCGCCGAGCAGCGGGATGATGGTCCCATTGGGCTCCGGGCCGGTCTGGAGACGGTCGAAGGCAGATGGGGTTACGTCGAACACACGGACCATGCACCCGGAGTCACTCAGCGCGCCCGCGATTGCGGCGCCGGTCCTGCCGCACCCACCGATCACCGCTGCGGTGGTTCTGCCTCTGGAACTGGGATTCCCGGAGTAGATCGTCATCTACCAGACTGTTCGCGTTCTGTTGTACCCGGTCACGCCGGGTACATTCCCGATAGAATCGCGGGACACTATTACGCGGCACGGCGCGTGCCTCAGCACATACGAGATGTACTCTCCCAACGAGAAGGAGCCATAGACCTCCGTGTGAAAGATCCCCATGACAATTGCGTCCACGCCCTTGTCCACCGCCTCCCTCACGACTGCGGCCCCGGCTTTTCTGGCCTGGACCAGCTGCGCCTCCAGGGTGCAGTTGTAGTTCTTGGCCACGGATTCCATCTCGCGCAACACCCGTTCCCCCTGTTGTGACGCCGACGTGATGTCAGCATCTACCGGCGCGGCGCGCGGCATCTCGATGACGTAGAGGATGTAAAGCAGGCTGCGACCGGATTCCAGGAGTTCGCAAGCGAGTCTGACGACATTCTCGTCACTGTCCGAACCGGTGACCGGCACAAGGACGGAGGCCGCCCTTACGGCGTTGCGTTCCGCGTCGCCCTCCTGGACCGACGTCCTTATCCAATTGATCAACTCAGCGTCTCCACAACCGCCGACCGGTCAACGCGGGCTCCATCTCAGGTGTTGACGGCGACTTGGAGCACCTGACTTGTCAGACCGTCAAGCCGGTCCAGCAATTCGTCGCGGCCGGCGAGCACAAGCCAGTCGCCCGACCGGAGCCGATCGTCCGAGTCCGGATTCAACGTGACGTCGCGTCCACGCCGGATAGCCAGAACAACCAGCCCGTACTTGTTCCTGGGACTGGCGAAGCCCAGCTCTCTGAGGCTCATCCCGACGAACCTGTCAGGAACCCGCAGCTTGCTGATGCCAAAGTTTGGCGTGATCTCCAGGTACTCCTCGACGTTGGGATTGAACATGCTGTGCGCCAGCCGGTTTCCCATTTCCGATTCGGCATGGACCACCTTGTCAACGCCGATAAGAGCCAGGGTGTTGCCGTGCAGATCGTTGTGCGCCCTGGATACGACATACGGGACTCCCATCGTCTTGAGAAGTACCGAAGTCATAATGCTCGAAACCACGTCCGCGCCGATGGCAACCACGGCGGCGTCGTAGTCCGGAATTCCCAAATCTCTCAGGACTGCGTCATTCGTGCAGTCGCCGGTCAAAGCGTGGGTCGTAGTACCCATCACCGGCTGGATTCGATTCTCGTCCTTGTCAATCGCAAGGACGTCGTGGCCCAGGTTGTACAGTGAGCGCGCGATGCTGGTACCGAATCTACCCAGCCCCAAAACGGCGATCTGTTTTTTCAATTGGTCACCCCAATCTGCTCTCTCAACGGACCGACGTGAGTCGTCCGGGTCAGCCTATTGTAACGCGTTCGTGGGCGAACCGATACCTGTCAACACTGGCCTGCTGGGCCATTGCGATACCAATTGTGAACGGGCCCAGCCTCCCGACAAACATCGCTACGACCAGGATCAGCTGGCCCCACTGTGACAGGGCCGACGTTATTCCTGAGCTCAGCCCGACAGTCCCGAATGCCGATACACTCTCAAAGAACAGGTCCAGAAAGTCAATCGCGCCGTCCGAGATGCTGAGGGCGACGGATGTGGTGAAGACGATGGCGACCGAGATCGCTCCAAGAACCAACGCCCTGCGGACCTGTTCCTCCGGGATCTCCCGCCCAAACGCCGATGCGTGCGCTCGCCCGCGTATTGTGGAGAGGATCGCCACCAGGATCACGGCCAGCGTGTTGACCTTGATCCCCCCGGCGACTGACGCTGACGCTCCTCCAACGAACATCAGGCTGGTGACCATGAAGTTGGTCTCTCCTTCGGTCTTGGCGTAGTCGAACGTCGTGAACCCCGCGGTTCTGGCGCTGACTGACTCGAAAGCCGCAACCGACAGCTTTTGACTGATTGGCAACGGGCCCATGGTGCTTGGATTGCGGTACTCGAAGACCAGGAATATCGCCATCCCCATCAGAATGGTCACTGCGGTGAGTATCAGGACCAATTTGGTGGTCAGCCCCAACTGTCTGAATCGCCTGCGGCGCCCCAGATCAAACATGACGCTGTAACTGATCGCGCCGAGGAATATCATTCCGGCGGTCACCCCAATGACCGTTCCGTCCGCCTGGAACGCGGCCATACCGCCGCTTTCGCTGAAGAACACGAACCCGGCATTGTTGAATGCCGACACCGCGTGAAACATGGCTATCAACAGGGCGCGGTCCGGCGGATACAGGAACCAGAACCTGATCGCCAGGATCGCAAATGCAAATAACTGGACGCTGACAGCGAATATGACGATGCCCACAGTCAGTCGTATCAGACCGCCGTGCCCCATTCCCAGCAGGTCTCCACCCAGGCTCTCATGGACCAACAGACGCTGCGGCAGGGTTACTCGCTGTCCGACGATGACCAGAGCGAATGTCGCCAGTGACATGAACCCCAGACCGCCAATGAAGATGATGAAGGTCAAGACTATCTGGCCGCCGGTCGTCCAATACGTTGCCGTGTCCTGGATTGTCAGACCTGTGACTGTCACGGCGGACGTGGCCGTGAACAGCGCAACTACGAACGGAGTGAATCCTCCGCCGTGATGCGTGAAAGGCAGCATCAACAGCAACGTGCTACCGGCGATCAGACAGGCAAAGACGTATATGACGATCAGCGGTGTCGTCAGCGCCCGTGAGTGGACCTTCCTGGGTTCCACCGTCACCGTGACGGGGCTCAGCTCTGCCCGTCTGGGGTGTCTGACCATGCGGTCGCCGGGCTTCGGGGTCCATGTGGGGCGCACTACACAGCCATCCGTGGAAGAGTGAAATGAGAGTGGCGACGGTCGCTCGCCGACCGGATCGCGGAACTCTCGAAACTTGTCAGCATCCAAGCGATTCTAGGTTTCATGCGGCGACGTTGTCAACGCATTAGAGAATCTACCGGGGCATTTTACCTTGCGGATGCGCAGACAGCGACCTTAATATCGGAACCGCAATATCGAACTACTTGGGAGTCGGGCCTCGTGCAGCCACGGTCAGGCAGAGTGGATACATATGCGACATCACAGGTTTAATCGTCCTCATATACATCCCCCGCATCTCACACCTGACCAAACTATCTGGCTGCTGTTTGACAAGAATCTGCGTCCCAGGATCAAGAATTACCTGTTCCAGTGCGCACTGGCCACGCTGTCCCTCGTCGCGATCCTGCTGATTCAGAACGCCGTGTTCAGCGCGGCGATCGTGGTGGCAGTTGCGTCGACAGCCTTTACGGTGTTCGTCTTTCCCGACAGCATCGCCTCAGGCCCCCGCCGTCTGTTAGGAGGTCAGGTCGTTGCCATCCTGTCGGCATTGGTGTTCATCGGCCTTCTACAGATCCCAGCCGTGGAGCAGATAGCCCCGGGGACACAGTACGCGACAAACGTAGCGGCTGGGCTCGCCGTCGGCCTTGGCATCCTTATCATGGTCGCAACCAACACCGAGCACCCTCCCGCGGCAGGCGTGACCCTCGGCCTCGTCATGGACTCATGGCAGTGGTCGGCTGTGGCATTTGTACTGATCGGCGCGCTCATCTTCACCGTCATTCGGGCGCTGCTGAGGCCGAGGCTGATCAATCTTCTGTAAGCCCTCCGCGGCGTCGGCTACTCCACACGTCTGAGATCTCACTCCCCGCCTCCGCGGACCACTTGCGGCTACACGCACGCCCCGCTGCGGACAGCTGAAGTCAGTAGACCCGCAATGAACAACCCTGATCGTAACTGCACACGTCGCTCGACACACGATGGAAGGCCTGTTCCAGCTGGACGAGTCCTTCAGTCCAGCCCCGATGATGGTGGAGAGCTGGGACGTCTCAGGCGACGGTTTGACTTGGACGTTCAATCTCCGAGTAGGAGACGGACTTCGGGATACTTTAGACCCACGCTTCTCCCGCCGCGCCTGACGCTCACACCGGGGACCAGAATGCAAGTGTTCCCTCAGCTATGGAGTCGATGGATTCGGAGTTCTCCGTATCTATGATGTAGACCTCGCTGCTCTGACGGCTCCGTTGCGCACTGCCGCCAGCCGCGCTTGCCTCGTCAGCCAGCCGTCCGGAGAAGATCAGATACCTGCTGTCGGGTGACCATAGCAGATGAGAGTAGGCGTACTGGTCGAAGAACTGGAACATCGTCAGCTGATCGGACGATGGCAGGAATTCGACCAACTCACTCGTGGTTCCCGACGGAACATCCAGCAGGGTCCACCGCAAGGTACCGCGACGGTTGGCGAGTGTGGCATATGCGACCTTGGAACCGTCCGGGGACCAAAAGAAGGCCAGCAGATTGTCGGTAACCCGAGCCGCCTCGGAGAACGCCCTCGACTCTAATACTCTCAATTGACGATAGACGTACATGGCGTTGCCGCTATATCGAATTGGTGTTACGTCATCGGCAACGGCGAGATGATCCCCACTGCGAGACCAGTGGAACGCGGCCCCCAGTCCGGCATCCGAGACCGCGGGCGGCACGTCCAAACCGGCGGCGGTCACCGTCCCAAGATACAAGCCATGTCCTGACCCGTTCCTTGGGAGCGCCAGTGTGACCTCATGCCGATCAGGTCTCCACGCAGGTACGCGGTATGCAGTGGAATCCACATGGATCCGCTCTATCAGCAGCCCGCCGTTCTTCTTGACCAGGAAGTGGTCGCCCGCCCGATGCACCATCAGCCAACTGGAGTCACTCGACCAAGACATCCACAACGGTCCCCGGTCCAGTACGAATTCCGGGCCGGAATCGGCATGGGTGTCGTCCATGTAGAGCGCCAATCCATGCTCACGGGTCACAGCTACAAACGCCAGCTTGCCGCTGTCCGGAGACCACAGCGGATAGTGTACGACTCTATCGGCGAGCAGGCCGGCGAATCCGGGAACGCCTTGGTGGACTATCCTCGGCTCGCTTCCGGCTCCGTCGCTAGAAAACAGCGTTATCGTGGGTCCGCCGGCAGGGCCCGGAACGACGCCCGAGAACACGATTCGCCTTCCATCAGGCGACCATGTCGGCCAGGTGAAGAATCCCTCACCGTCTGAAATCGAGTGTGCGCCGCTGCCGTCCGGTCGGTATGACCGGATCTGGGCGTCCGGTCCAACCACCGCGATCCGATTGACCGAGAACTCCGGGGGCCAGACGCCTGTGGATCCGAGAGTCCCGCCACGACTACCCAAGACCGCGATAAGCGCCAATATAGTGACGAGCAGTACGACGCCGGCATAACGCATTGACGCAGCCGTCATCCCTCGAGCACCATGTCCAGGCTGATGTTCAGCGCTGGCGCCGAGTGGGTCAGCGCGCCAACCGAGATAATATCGACGCCGGTCTCGGCGACCGACCTGACCGTCTCCAGCGTGATTCCTCCGGACGCTTCCAGCACCGCGCGACCGGCCGTAAGCGTGACTGCCGTCTCCATCTGCTCCGGTCCCATATTATCCAGCAGGACCAGATCGGCGCCGGCGTCCAGCGCTTCCTCCAGCTGCTGAATCGTCTCGACTTCGACCTCGACTTTGATCGTATGAGACGCCCCCGCCAATGCCCTCCTGACGACGTCGCCGATACCCTGGCCCTGGCGCGCCAATGCCTCGATGTGGTTGTCTTTGATCAGGATGCCGTCTCCGAGGCTCTGCCTGTGGTTACCCCCGCCGCCCATCCTGACGGCATACTTCTCGAGTCTTCGGAGGCCCGGTATGGTCTTTCGCGTATCCACTATCTGGCTCCGGAGGCCCGCCACCGCATCCACGTAACGCCGCGTCTCCGTCGCGACGCCGCTCAGGTGCTGGAGGAAATTCACCGCGGTGCGCTCCGCTTTCAGGATTGAAGCCACGCTGCCGCTGACCTCGGCAAGGCGGTCTCCCGGGGCCACCGTCGCGCCATCGTCCGCCACAGCCACAGCGTCGAGTCCGGCATCGAGCCTGCTGAACACCGAGAGCGCGACTTCCACGCCGGCGAGTACACCGTGGTCGCGAGTCACCAACGCGGCACGGCCCACCAGATCGGGATCGATCAGGATGTCCGTGGTCGGGTCGCCGGCGGCAAGGTCTTCAGCCAGCGCGGAATCGATCAGGTTCTGGATGTCGGGAGTAATCAGCATGTTTCCCCGTCTTGGGTATGAGAAAGCCCACCCCCGTTCCAGCCAGGGATGGGCCTCGACCGCGATTGCGGTGGGTGGGTCCCTACACTACCGCCAGCATACGATCGAGCGCGACACGCGCCTCAGCGGCGGTATCGTGAGGGACCTCGATCCGGTTAACGACTACGCCCTCGTTCAGCCCATCGAGAACCCACGATACGTACGCCGGGTGAATCCGGTACATCGTCGAACATGGGCAAATGACCGAGTCGAGACAGAACACCGTCTTGTCAGGATTCTGGACGGCGAGCCTGTTGACCAGACTGATCTCGGTGCCGACCGCCCAAGAGGTCCCGGAAGCCGCGTCCGCGATCGTATTCTTGATGTACTCCGTGGAGCCGTTGTAGTCGGCTTCCTGGACCACATCCATCGTACACTCCGGATGGACCAGCACGTTGACTTCCGGATACATCTCCCTGGCTCGCTGAATCTGGCCGACTGTGAATCGTGTATGCACCGAGCAGTGGCCCTGCCAGAGAATCACCTTCGCGTTGATTAGCTGCTCTTCCGTATTGCCGCCCAGCTCTTTGAATGGGTTCCAGACCACCATGTCATCGGTTTCGATTCCCATTGCCACACCGGTGTTTCGACCAAGGTGCTGGTCAGGCAGGAACAGCACGCGGCCTCCGCGTCGGAAGGCCCACTCGAAGGTTGCCGGAGCGTTGGAGGACGTGCAGACGATTCCGTCACTGCGGCCGCACAACGCCTTTATATCGGCTGTGGAGTTCATGTAGGTAATCGGCACCACGCCGCCGTAACCGCCCAGGACATCGGTAAGATCGTCCCAGCAGTCCAGCACGTCGTCGATCTGCGCCATGTCCGCCATCGAGCATCCGGCGGTCAGGTTCGGTAGGATCACCTTCTGGTCAGGGCTGCTGAGTATGTCCGCGGTCTCGGCCATGAAGTGGACGCCGCAGAAGATGATGAACTCTGAGTCCTCCTGCGAAGCCGCGAGCTGCGACAGCTTGAAAGAGTCGCCCTGGTAGTCCGCGAACCGGATTACCTCGTCGCGCTGGTAGTGATGGCCGAGGACTACAAGCCGTTCACCCAGCTTTGCCCTTGCGTTGCGGACTCGGGCGTCGAGATCCTCGGGCTGCATCCGCATGTACTCAATGGGCAGCTTCTGCCATCTGACGCCCACCGCGAATTCGTCGGCCAGCGACCGCGACGCCAACTCGTCATCGGTCGTGCAGAAAGCGGACTGCTCGATCTCGGTTATCGGGATGGTCGGTGATTTGACTTGTGTGGCTACCATTGCTCCCTAGTCCTGAGCCTAACCGGGCCGCTATGCCCCGACCTCGACTGTACCCACTCGTTCGACCACGGCTCCCTGGAGAGACCACGGGCTGGTTCGATCGATCCTGACATCTACGATATGTCCCCTGAGGTCGTCAGGATGATCGAAGAAGACGAGCTTGTCGTTGCGGTTTCGTCCAAACCATCTACCCTTCCGGTTCCCCTCCACCAACACCTGCTGTGTCGAGTCGAGCAGACCGGAGTTGATTTCGGTAGATACTTGCTCCTGAATCTCCTCGATGACCTTCAGGCGGCGGCGCTTCTCCTCGTGAGGAACGCTGTCATCCATCAGCCGAGCCGCGATCGTTCCCGGTCGGGTCGAGTACGCCGCGGCGTGGACCTTGTCGAATCTCATATCACGGACCATGTCGGCGGTACGCTCGAACTGCTCCTCCGTTTCGCCGCAGAACCCCACGATCAGGTCGGTCGCAAGCGAAACGTCAGGGATCCGGTCACGAATGCGGCCGATCTTCTCCCGGAACTCGGCATTGGTGTACCCGCGCCGCATGTCAGCCAGAATCTGGTTATCCCCAGCCTGGAATGGCAGGTTGACATGTTCACACACCTTGTCGAGGTCGGCGACCGCGTCGATAATGTGATCGCTCATGTCGTTTGGATGGGAGGTCAGAAACCTGACCCTATCCAGGCCCTCGACATCATTGACGGCGGCCAGCAGGTCTCCAAGATCGACGCTGGCGGCGAGATCGTGCCCGTATGAGTCCACGTTCTGGCCGAGCAGAGTGACCTCCCTGACGCCGCGACGCGCGAGCAGCATCGTCTCGTTGACAACGTCCTCGATCGTCCGGCTGACCTCCCTGCCGCGGCGATATGGGATGATGCAGAACGAGCAGAACTTGTCGCAGCCGTGGATGATGGGAATGTAGGTGGTGACGTCGGGCGTCGCAGAGAGCGGACCGACGCATCCTTCCGGGTCCACGCCGAGCCGGTCTCCGAGCAGCTCTATCAGCGGATCGTACTGCTGCGGCTGCATGAACACGTCCACGTAAGGGAATCTGTCGGCAAGCGCGTCTTTCCGTGGGCCTACCATGCACCCCATCAGGGCCAGAACCTTGTCCGGGTCACGCTGCTTGACGGGCTTCAGGTGTGTGAGCATCCCGACCACCCTGTCTTCGGCGCTCTCGCGTACCACGCAGCTATTCAGCACGACCACGTCGGCGTCGCGGACTGATTCCGCCGCCGACAACCCCATCTGAACAAGGGCGCTCTCGAGGCGCTCGGAGTCGGCCCGGTTCATCTGGCACCCAATTGTCCAGACGTAGTAACTGTCCATTCCTGTTAGTCTCTCAAGTATTCAATGTAACAGACGACGCGGATGAGGTTCGGTGGCCAGGGTAGTGATGAGCCATGTTCGATCGTGGCCGCCACTAGCTCCGGGATCGTATCAGTCCCGGATGGTCAGACCGGGAATCCGATGGGAGTGGTCGGCGATGCCGACGGTCGCTTATGTGAACCCTCCGCGTTTTGGAGAACTATAGCAGAGAATACACTAATCATCAAGGAATCGGATTGTGAAATTCGGTACTATTGCAGGATGTGATTACGTAATTCGTAACAAGTCACGCGGCATGTGATACTTTTCACCACCGGAATTTTTCTTCCAAGATGGAATCGATACTTCTTTCACAAATTAACGCAGTAGTGGACGCTTTCGCCGCATTCGGATACGGTGAGAAGGCTAGGGAATGTAGCGTTGAGGCCATCAGCCAAGCCGATCAGCTCACAGGCTGGCGGGAGCCGAGCGGGTCGAACTCCTCCTGGCTGCCGACCCAGACTTCGCCGCCTTCGAAGAACTCCTTCTTCCAGATCGGGACGATCCGCTTGATCCGGTCTATGCTGAACGCGCACGCTTCGAACGCCTCTTTGCGGTGCGCGGACGACACCGCGACAATCAGGCTCGCCTCTCCGATCTCCAGCCTGCCGAGTCGGTGGTGGATCGCGACGCCCGTCAGGTCCCAACGGTCACGCATCTCGTCAGCAACCCGTTGCAGCTGCTGGTCGGCCATCGGACGGTACGCCTCGTACTCCAGCAGGAGAACGCGGCGGCCCGCGGTGTTGTCACGCGTTGTCCCGACGAATGTCGCAATCGCTCCGGCAGCGGGACTCTCGACGTGCGAGACGACCTCTCCCGGGTTTAGCTCGTCATGTGTTATCACAATCATGTGTCGCACGTCCTATAGCCAGCCGCCGCTGACGGGCGGGATAAGCGCCGCCTCGTCGCCTGCGGCGAGAACGAAATCATGGTCCTGGTACTCGTTGTTGACCGCCACGACGAGGCGTGCGGGTTCCGGCAAACCGGGGATGCTACAGGCAATCGTTTCGGCCAGCCGCCCAACAGTGGCCCCGTCTTCGAGATCTATCGTGACCTCGTTTCGACCGGCCTTCTCCCGGTAAATCGCGAATAGTCTGACCGTAACTCGCATCACGCTGAATCGAACCCCGCTGTCGTCACGAACTCTGAATGTGGTCCCACGCCCACGGCTCAGGCGATCAAAGCGCCGCCGTTGACGTGGATCGTCTGACCCGTAATGTAGTTGGCGCCGTCGGAGACCAGGAACGCGACCGTTCTAGGGAACCTCTGAACAATTGGGAGTAAGTCTGATTGATTGGACTGTGATGGCCTGGAGGTATCGTCCAGCACTCATGGGGAAGGGTTTGGCGCTCTGAGTGAAGGTCAATCGTGGTTATTATGGCCTTGAACCGGCCCAGTTTGCGGTTCTCGGAGCGCTCTGGACGCTCCGCTCCCCACCCTATCCTGCCATGTAGCGCTCGGCTCTGATCAGGTTGGTCAATCCCAGCAGCACAGCCAGGCGTTGCGTGTTCTTTCCAAGCCCACGATAGCGTACCTTCGCGTAGCCAAAGTGCCGCTTCACGTACAGGAATGGATGCTCCACCTTCGCTCTCACCGATGCTCGGCGCTTCTCCACCAGCGCCTCCTCGCTTCCCACCGCCAACTGCCGACGCTTGCCTGGCTTCATCGCCATCTGCCAATCCACCCGCCGCTCACGATGCTCGGCGCGCTTGCCAACACCCTGATACCCAGAGTCACCCCACACTCGCGTTTCTCCACCGTGCAGCAGCCGATGCGCTTCGGTCACGTCATGCACGTTCGCCGATGTCGTCGATACGCTGTGTACCATGCCCGTCTGAGAATCCACGCCAATATGCACCTTCATCCCAAAGTACCACTGGTTGCCCTTCTTGGTCTGGTGCATCTCGGGGTCTCGCTCACCGGCCCGATTCTTCGTCGAAGACGGCGCCTCTATTATGCTCGCATCCACTATTGTCCCCTCCCGAAGACGCAGTCCACGCGACGCCAGATGATCGTTGATCTCCTCGAACAGACCCTCACCGAGGTCGTGGGTGTCCAAGAGATGTCGGAAGTTCAGGATCGTCGTCTCGTCCGGCAGCGGTCCGCACAGTCTCACGCCCACGAATCGTCTGACCGACTCGATCTCGTAGAGCATGTCCTCCATCGCGGGGTCACTGAGATTGTAGAACAGCTGCACGCAGTGAATCCGCACCATCACCGACAGATCATAGGGACGACGCCCTCTGCCCGGCTTCGGATAGAACGGTCGGATACGGTCCTCGATCCGCTCCCACGGAATCAGACCGTCCATGCGTTCGAGAAATCTCTCCCGGCGGGTCTTCCGCTTCTTGTCGTCGTATTCGAGGTCCGCAAATGTTCTCTGATCCACCAACTCTCACTCCAACGCCGTCAGGGTTTACCGACGCACACTACTATGCCACAATCCCAGGGACTTATTCAGAGCATTCCTAGCAATCTCGTCAGGCAGTCCCAGACGACCGACCGGAATCCCGGAAGTCTGGCCGGCGCCGGCCGGCGCGCTCTGGTCCTCGGTCCTGGTCGTATCGAACGCACCCGGCACGATGTGGTTGACCAGAATCCCATGAGGGGCCAGCTCCACCGCCAGCGCGCGCGTCATACCCAGCGCTCCCATCTTGCCAGCGCACACATGCGCCCACTCGGCGCGGCCCTTGAATGCGTTGAGGCCGGACACGTTGATGATCCGTCCCCAACCCCGGTTTATCATGCCGGGGACGACCGCCTGGCAGGCGAAGAACGGCCCGTCCATGTTCACACCGTTCACCTCGCGCCAGTCCTCGACGGTCATCTCTGTGAATGGCTTCGCCTGTCGCAAACCGGCGTTGTTGACCAAGATGTCCACCCGCCCGAACTCCTCCATTGCGGAGCCGACCATCCGGTAAACCTCTCCCTGGTCGGCAACGTCAGCGATTGTCGCGATTGACCGCACTCCCAGATCGCGCGCCTCCGTTGCGACCGACTCAGCCTCCGCCGCGTTCGTTCGAGCGTTCACCACGACGTCCGCGCCGCGCCGCGCAAGTTCGAGAACCGTCGCCCGCCCGATGTTGCGCCCGGAGCCGGTCACGAGGGCGACTCTGCCCTGCAGATTACTCTGTTCCAATGTCATCGCCCCCAACTCGCAACTCTCCCAGGATCTTCTCTAGGCGCGGATCGAAGACCTCCTTGAGCTTGGGCAGATGCTCCTGCATCCACGCCCTGGTATCTTCCAGCTTTTCAGGTGGGTCGTATATGGAAGCGGTTTTTCTTACGTTTATGACGGAGAAAGTATAGGAACTACATCTTTGCCATACCCACTCGGCATCAATACTGCTTTCGATCTGCGCTTGGGATTTTTGCAATTCGTCGAATATCCGATTGTTTCGATCGACGCTTTCCCACGTTCGAATATGTAGAGACACCCAAGCACTGTCCGGCCAGAAATAGACCCCGTAGCCTATGTCTTTGTCGAACCGAGAGGGAAAGAATCGACCCTTGTGGTCCCAATACTGGGTTGACCCATTGGCGAAGCCTGTCCCAAGCATCTCGTTAATCAGCGGCTGGAAGAATTCGATGAACTTCTGGGTGAGCGGATCTGGCGCTCCCGACGGCTGTGTGATCTCCTTCGACCAGCAACTCGGAGTCACTACCGGGCGGAATTGTGGAGCTGGGGGAGAATCGCCAATCTTGATGACCTCAACCTTAACCCCGTAGAACTCGACATCGGGGCTCGTCCATTCGTTGAGCCAGTTCAGCACCTCGGCAGACTCGTACCTGAACTCCGGCGCCACCCATATCGCGATACGCGCGTCGAGTCCTGCAGAGTAGGTGAGTATCTGGGCAAGGTGGCTGAAGTCGGTCCATTCCAGCTGGTTCTCGATGGCGACCGTCACGTCTCTGTCGATTTCTTTGGCCTGAATGTCGAGGAAGAACGGCCCTACCATCTTTTCCGCCTGGACCAGCTCCAACTTCATCCCAAGCGCGTCGCCTAGAAGATCAAGGTTCTTGGCGAGCCAGGGCGTGAAGTCAAGCGCTTCGTTCGGCCATACAGATCGGACATCCACCTGCTCGACCCTTCCTTCCGGTGCAGCCATTGCCGCCTACCCTCCTCGCCTGCCGGTGTCGCCCTGCTGTGAATCACGAAGTCGCGGCGGTCGCGGAACACGTGACCACCTCGCGCCACGGCGCGCGGGCTATCAACTCCATGATTTCCATGATTCCAGGGGCTGGAGACTCCAACGCCGCCTAGTCCGCAGCGGCGGCGGTCTGCTCCGCTGAACCGACCACGCTGGAGTCGATCAGCGATTGGATTTTTGCGTCGTCGTAGCCGAGCGTGTCGCGCAGAATCTCGGTCGTGTGCTGACCTACGACCGGGGCGGAACCAACGACCATTGGCGTCCTGCTGAACTTGACGGACTTGCCGGTGACCCACATCGAACCGGCCACCGGGTCGGGGACCTCCATCATGATCTCGCGTTCCGTCATGTGGGGGTCCTTCGCCGCCTGCGCTGTCGTGTTGACGGGGGAGCACGGAACGCCGTGAGCCGCAAGATGGTCTGCCGCCGCCTGCATGTCACGGGTAGCGAACCACTCGCCCAGCTCGGCTTCGAGCGCGTCGGCGTTGGCGATCCGCAGATCGCGCGTGGCGAATCGCTCGTCTTCGAGCCATTCCGGTTTCTCAAGCGCCTCCGACAGCCGCTTCCACATCGCCTCGTTGTTGGCGGCAATGATGATCCAGCCGTCCCGAGTCTTGAAGGTGCCTCCGGTCCCGCGACCGTTGCCCTCCCGGCGCTGTTCGTAGCCGTCGCCGAGATAGGCTGAGATCGGAATCTCGTTTACGGTATAGCCGGTGTCCGCAAGGCAGACCTCAAGCGCCTGACCCTCGCCCGAAATCTCGCGCTCCCTCAGCGCGGCCAGCGCGCCTATGGTCGCGTGGAGCGCGGTGATCCGGTCGATGAGCGGGAAGAACGTGCGGATCGGCGGGTCGTCAGGGAAGCCCGTGAGCGACATCAGCCCGCCCATCGCCTGCCCGATGGGATCGAATCCGACACGGTCTTTGTACGGCCCATACTGTCCGTAAGCCGAGACGTTTATCATGATGATCTTCGGGTTCAGCTTTCTGAGCTCCTCGTAGCCGAACCCCATTATGTCGATGGTGCCGGGGCGGAAGTTCTGAAGGAAGAAGTCGGACTCCTTCACCAGGTCCCGGAGAACCTGTTTGCCTTCGTCGGTGCGAAGGTTGATTGCCAGGCTCTTCTTGCCGGAGTTGTACTGCACCCAGTACGCGCTCTGACCTCTGACCCGAGGCCCATTGCGGCGGCTCTCATCGCCTGTCACCGATTCCACCTTGATAACTTCCGCGCCCATGCGAGCAAACATTAGCGCACAACGCGGTCCGGCCTGGTACCTGCCCAGGTCCAATACCCTCAACCCTTCCAATGGAGCACCGAGTTCGGTCATGTCTAGTTACGTCCCTTTCTGTCCAGGAATGGCTTGAATCCCTCCAGCACTGGCGTCGGGGCCAGCTTGCCGGCCTGCGCATCCAGCTCGTTCTGATAGTGTGACCGCCAGTCTTCGCCTATGTCACGGATCAACAGCTCCTTGACGCCCTGGACCATCCGGGGATCGTTCTCAGCGATCATGCCCGCCAGCTCCAGGGCCTTGTCCATCAGCTTTTCGGATGGGACGAGATGGTTGAGCAGGCCGATTCGCGCCGCCTCTTCCGCGCCAACGACGCGTGCCGTGAACAGCAGCTCCTTCGCGACAGGCCATCCGACCTGCCGTGGCAGGCTCCATGTGGAGTTGACACGACCGTACTGGACCGCCAGGAATCGAAAGCGCGTTCGTTCGCAGCCGACCCGAATGTCCAGACTCGAAGCGAGAACCGCGCCCCCTCCGAACGCGAGGCCGTTAAGCGCTCCGATCGTCGGCTTGCGCGTCGCGGCGATATGCCATGAGTACTCCGATCGCCGAGGATCGGGCGGCGGTGGACTGTCCATCCTGGCCTGCTCGGCCATTTCGTGGATGTCAGCCCCGGCCGAGAACGCCCTGTCTCCCGCGCCGGTCAAGACGATAGCGCGGACATCGTCGTCACTCTCCAGCTGGCCCACGGCCGTATCGATCTCGTTGAACAACTTCCGGTTCATCGCGTTGAGAACCTCGGGGCGGTTCAGCTTGATCACTCCCACGTGATCCCGAATATCCAGCAACAGGTGTTCGTAGTCCACTCGCGCCTCCCAATACGTGTCAGGCTGGCGCCATTATATGAACGGCCCGAAGCAAGGGTCAAGAAGGGAGCCTGTGCATGGTACAGCGGAGTTGATACCTGCGCGCGAGTGGCGCGGCAGGCGGTCCCGTTCAATTATCCCATTCAAACGGCTGATCTTGCGACGTGTTTATTGACTGGACTCGCCAGTTGGCTTTGCCTTTGAGCCGAGCCAAGCTGATCCTGGCTCGAAATGTTTCACCTCGTGTTGGGGCATTGCGTCCGGCCAGCCATATTGAGTCATGTGCAGATGGGTTGTAGCGATCTTGTAGGAGCCCGTTGGGCAGTCCCAAGATAGAAATAGACTCCAGCATTGTCGGTGGGTCGTTGGTCGCAGTCACCGAGTAATTGTACTTGACGAATATCGTAGTCGTCAGATACTCCGCATCGCGCACTTCCGCAATGCAGTCAAGCTCCCCCGGAGTATCGATGATCTGAGCACTGCGAATCTGACGAATCCGCATGGATGTTTGGGATGTCTGAATAGTAGCTGTTCTGGAGCCGGCGACTTTCTCGGCCTTGGAATCCACGAACAGCGCCTGCCTAACTGAGTAATCGGGGTGAAAGATGTATGTGGCCCTCTTGTAATCGATCTTCCCGAAGAGGCGGACCGGGATAGTTGACATCCCAAGCCGATCAAGAGCCTCGCGCGTAATGTCTTCACCGATGTCGGCGACCAAATCTGACTCGTTTGCGAATATCTCGATGGCCTCCGCCCTGAAGTCATAGATGGCCTGCGCAACCATCCGAAGGGTCGTCTTTTCAACCTGCTCAATAATGTCAGGGTCGGCCCGCAGGTCAGCGGCGCTCAGGGTCACAGCAGCTGTCTCATGGGGCGGGGCGGAGTAGCGGCTACCCTTCGCCTGGCAAGTCGTACACTTTCCGAGTTTAGATCGAATCCCATATACCGCCTACCTTCCATCTTTGCCGCTATTGCAGTTGTACCGCTTCCAACGAAACAATCCAGCACAAGATCATCAGGTTCGGTTAGCAACCTGATGATGCGTCGCGGCAATTCCAGCGGGAATTGAGACTCGTGCGTACGATTGGAGCGCACAGACGGGATGTACCAGACTCCCCGGGAACCCCAGTCTGCCCATTCATCGGCATCGAGCCGATTCCTGTCAACCACCGTTATACCCGGCTTCCAGAAGACCAACACATGCTCAAACTCATCTACCGAACGATAAGACAAGCTGTGCCACCGGCTATTCTCCCAACTTGGGTCCTTGACCCAAACTCGCCTGTCGTACAGATAGAAACCAGCGTCTGTAGCCCACTCCTCGACCATACCGGCGACGAGTTTTATTCTGGTCTGCGGCGCGTATTTGCCGCCGCGCACATTGTTATTTTTGAGACGACGGTCGATCGTCTGCTCACTGCAACCCAAGAGTTCCGCTAGCTCGTACTTGCTTAGCGTGGGATTGGCGGCCTTTGCGGCTATGACTTGCTCCCTCGTAATCTTTACTTTTTTCCCAGAAACGTTGTCGGCCTGAATTCTGGGCATGTGAGGGTCTTCGAAAGCAAGGATATCCGCAATGTTGATGCCTATGAAGCCCCCGGCCTTGGTGACATCGTAGTGGGCTCCGATTGTCTCCTTGAGCAACAACGACCACTGCTCGAAGTCGAGATGCGTCTCGTATGATTTGCCGACGAAGTACGGGGGTGACCAGAAGCTCAGCGCTATCGATGCTGGCATCACCTCTGTTAGCAACAGTCTGGCGTCGCCTTCGTAAATGTCATTCGGATCCAGATACATGGATGTGACCATCTACATTGCCTGACTCACTATTAGGTTTACAGAACGTTTGAGCGTAATACTATTCTCTGCTAACTGCGTAACTCTGTCAATGCGGGACTGGTCGAAGAGCTGACCGGCGCCGCCTGAATCTCCGGCAGCACGCCCCTACGGCTCCGTCTCGTAAACGATCTTGCCGTCCTTGTACACTGCCACCGAGCCTGTCGTCTCTATGGCCCGACGGCGCGCCTTGATTGCCGCACGACGCATAGCGGCCTCGGCGGCGATGGAGTCAGGGCTTGGCCGCTCCGGACCCGGCTTCTGATGTCCCTCGTTCCGCATCGTCACTGTCCTCAACCTTCTGCAATCAGCGCTGGGACGATCCCCGCACTGTCGTACAATGCCCACTCGTTCACCAACTCCCGATATACGATCTCGAAATTGCGCCAGCCCGCATCGAACCGGCGGCGAATCACATCCTCCGGAACGTTGTGGCCGCCCTCACGTACCCGAGTCCTGACACGGGCCACCGCCATATCCGGAGACGGCAGACGCAGATAGTACAGCTTGACCCAGTAGCCCTGTTCCCGCCAACACGGAATCAGGCGGGCGAGTCCGCGTCCGCTCAGGGTGGTCTCGAAAGCGAAACTATCCCCACTGCGCACGTACAAGTCGATCATGTCCAGCATCAGCCTGCCCGCCCTGACTGCGGACCGCTCAGGCCGAAATGGGTTCAGGCCCGACGCTATGAGGTCGGCATTTATGAACGTCGGACAGTCCGCCTCGTTGGGCAGAAACTCGGTCGCGAATTCGGTTTTCCCAGCCCCATTCGGACCGGCGATTATCAGTATCTTCTTCGTTGGAGTCATCGGCTCCGAGAGGTGTTGTGGGACGTTGCATCTGTATCCGCCGCTCGCCATGCGACGGGCTTTCTGTCCACACCCACCATCTTAGGACGCCATCGAGGTTACGTCGGGCTCAAATATCGACACGGCGCCTGAGCGCCCCGTTTCCGGTGTTCCATAGGCACCCTCTTCCCTACATACCTATTCCACACCTCCGACTCTGCTTTGGTTCCTTCGAAACCGATCCGTTCCGGTAGCCGACCGCCTTCCAACGGAAAGTTCTCCGCCGTCCCTTTCAACCACTTCTGCGGCCTATAGGCTCCTCTGACCACGCCCCTGACGTGAGCCAGCACCAGCTTGTAATTCTTCGCTTTATCCAACTTCAGTTTCCACAGGCCCCTAACCGCCCCATACACCCCTCGTTCCTTCCACAGCTGCCCAATCGAGATCAGGATCAAGGGCTCTCCCACCACGAACTCCTCGGCGCTGTACTCCAACACAATCTCATTCACGTGCCGCGTTCCGTGGTCCCTCGAGCCGGGACCCGCCACTCTATTCGCCAAACCTGGATAAGCATCGATCAGCGCTGCCTCGACCTCTTTTGCCGCCGCCTCAGACATCCCGTGCCTGTGGACGATATGCGCTACATTCATCCCCAACGCTCGTATTTCGTGGATCCGCTCCAACTTCGGGTCGAGTATTTGTTGGTCCGCATTGTCGACAGCACCATTTACGTGATCAAATACCCGCTGCCCTCGGCCTTTACCCACGTAAAAGGTCTCGCCGTTGCGTGGATCGATCAACCGATACACGTAACACTTCAGCGCCTCCACAACCTCCTGCGGGAAACTATCTATACCCATGCGGTCTCGCCTCCTGTCGTCTGTCCCTTGCACCTTCTGAATAGCAAAGTATTGGGAAGGGCAACAACGTAGCCTGCTCCCCCAATACTGGTCCAGCCGGGATATTATCCCATATCTTCTTCGTTGGAGTCATCGGCTCCGAGAGGTGTTGTGGGACGTTGCATCTGTATCCGCCGCTCGCCATGCGACGGGCTTTCTGTCCACGCCCACCATCTTACACCGTTCCCACCCCCACGCGGATGAGACTGCCGCGCTCCCAGGTAAGTAGGCTCACACGAGCGTGGTGAACACAGCACCGGCACACCGTCTGCATATCACGGCTTTTGTGTATAATAGGCCCGAATTTCACACTTGGGGTATCTTGGCTCGCCGCGTCCGATCCATACACTCAGACGGCTTGGCGACGCTGGGATCGCAGCGTGGATGCCGCTGACGCCACACTGTCAGCGCCAAAGCGGGGTCCATTCACAGAACCGGAGGAGAGGACATGACCACCGGATCCTCATTCGAGACCATTCACAAGCCACCGATCACCGAGCTTCCCGTCGAACCCAACCTGGACCGGGAAAACGTTGCCGAGTTCGACTGGCAGCAGATGTACGATCAGCTCGACTGGCTGCCCGGAGGTGGGCTGAACAAAGCCCACGAGGCGATCGACCGCCACGCCAACGGCGCGAAGCGGGACAAGATCGCGATGATCTGGGAAGGCAAGAACGGCGAGCGCGAAGACTACACCTTTGGTGACATGAAGCGCGAGACCGACAGGTTCGCCAACGTGCTCAAGAGCCTGGGGATCGAGACCGGAGACCGCGTCTTCACCTTCATGGACCGCGTTCCGGAGCAGTTCATATCCGTGTTCGGGATACTGAAGGCCGGAGCTATCGCCGGGCCGCTCTTCTCCGCATTCGGTCCCGACCCGGTCAAAGACCGTCTGCAGGACTCCGGCGCCAAGGTTCTGATAACCCAGCCGGACCTCCGGCGCAGGATCTCACACATAATCCCCGAGCTGTTCGACCTTCAGCACATCATCATCGTCAACAAGTACGGGCGAGACTCGGCGCCGATCGACTCTCAGGACCTGGACTACTACGAAGAGATGGGCAAGGCGGCGGCGGACTTTACCACAGTCGCCACGTCTCCATACGACTACTCGATTATGCACTATACGTCCGGCACGACCGGCAAGCCCAAGGGCGCCGTGCATCGCCACCAGGCCGTGGTTCAGCAGTACGCCACCGGCAAGTGGGCGCTCGACCTGCACGACGACGACATCTACTGGTGTACCGCCGACCCCGGATGGGTCACCGGCACCTCGTACGGGATGCTCGCGCCGTGGACGAATGGAATCACTCAGCTCATCTACGAAGGGGGCTTCCGCGCCAGCGCGTGGTACGAGCAGATCCAGAAGCACAACGTGACCGTCTGGTACACCGCGCCAACCGCTATCAGAATGCTTATGAAGGCGGGAGACGAGGTCCCCAAACGCTACGACCTGTCATCGCTGCGGTTCACGGCCAGCGTCGGAGAGCCGCTCAATCCGGAGGCGGTAGTCTGGGGCAAAGACGCCATCGGCCACGCCTTCCACGACAACTGGTGGCAGACCGAAACCGGCGCGATCATGTGCGCGAACTACTCCTCCATGGACATCAAGCCGGGCTCGATGGGACGACCGATACCGGGCATACAGCTTGGTATCGTGGATGAAGACTTCAATCCGGTGCCGGCAGGCCAGGACGGCAATCTCGTCGCCCGACCCGGCTGGCCCTCTATGTTCCACACCTACTGGCAGAACACGCCGATGTACAACTCCAGATTCAAGAAGGGCTGGTACATCACGGGGGATACGGCGCGCATGGACGAAGACGGCTACTTCTGGTTCGTTGGGAGGGCCGATGACGTAATCAACACCGCCGGGCACCTGGTCGGCCCGTTCGAGGTCGAGAGCGCGCTGATAGAGCACGAGGCCGTCGCCGAAGCCGGAGTCATCGGCAAGCCAGACCCCATCGCGATGGAGGTGGTCAAGGCGTTCGTATCGCTCAAGGACGGCTACGAGGAGAGTCCGCAGCTCCGCAACGACATAATGAGGTTCGCGAGATCGAAGCTGGCGGCCGCGGTCGCGCCGCGGGAGATCGACTTCATCCCGGGCCTGCCAAAGACCCGCTCCGGCAAGATCATGCGCCGCCTGCTGAAGGCACGCGAGCTTGGCCTGCCGGAAGGAGACACCAGCACCCTCGAAGAGGACTAGCAGATGAATGTATTGCCCGTGCAGGGAAGTTCGCATGAGCCTCGAAGAGCATCCTATCGAGGCAGCGACCCAAAATCCACCCGAACATATGGAGATTCTCAATGAAGATATGCTGGTTTCACCTCATGCCCTACCGGTATCTGCCTGAAGACTTCGAGGACAAGTACCGCAGCGTCTGGGTCGATGTGCCCAGCCATCTCTTCGACCCGGTCAAGGCGAATGAGCTGTACAACGAATACCTCGACGAGCTGGAGTTCGCCGACCAGGTGGGGTTCGATGGGATCTGTATCAACGAGCACCACAATAACGCGTACGGAATCATGCCGTCGCCGAACATCACCGCGGCGACCCTGACACGTCGTACTCAGGACGCGGCAATCGTCGTGCTGGGAAACAGCCTTGCGCTGTACAACCCGCCGCTCCGGGTCGCCGAAGAATTCGCAATGCTCGACTGCATCAGCGGAGGCAGGCTCGTCGCCGGCTTCCCTGTAGGCACGTCGATGGACACCAACTACGCATACGGAGCTACCCCGGCGAACCTGCGCGAGAAATACTACGAAGCGCATGACCTCGTCATGAAGTCCTGGACCGAGCCGGAGCCGTTCGCGTTCAACGGCAAGCACAACCAGGTCCGATACGTAAACATCTGGCCACGCCCGCTGCAACAGCCCCACCCTCCGGTCTGGATACCGGGCGGAGGCTCCGTCGAGACGTGGGAGTGGACCGCGCGAATGGACTACGTTTACTGCTACCTGAGCTACTTCGGCTACAAGCGGGGCATCCAGGTCATGGACGGGTTCTGGAAAGAGATGGAGCGCCTCGGAGTGGATGACAATCCGTACAGGGCAGGGTTCCTGCAGCTGGTGTGCGTTGCCGAGACCGACGAACAGGCGAAGGAGTTGTACGCGCCGCACGTCGAATACTTCTACAAGAAGTGCCTGCACGTGTACGAGGGATTTGCCGAAGCTCCGGGATACCGGACCATCCGGACCATCAAGTCCGGCGCGGTCCAGCAGGTGGGCGCCTCCGCGAGCAGGTTCAGGCAGCACTTGACTTGGGACGATTACGTGGAGCAAGGCTACGTGATCGCGGGCAGCCCCAAGACGGTGATCGAGCAGCTCCGCAAGGCCGTCGAGGGACTCAGGGTTGGACACCTGATGACGCTGTTGCAGATCGGTTCGATGCCCCGAGACCTGACCATGAAGAACACCGAGCTGTTCGCGACCCAGGTCAAGCCGCACCTCGAAGATATGTGGGACGAGTACGAGGACCGCTGGTGGCCGCAGCCGGTGGCCGCTGAGAAGCGGGCAGTTCCGGCCAGCTTATAGGAGTGAGAGAGGGAACAGAGCGGTTCTCTTAGCTCAGTGAAACCGGCACAGGATTGCGTAATGACGATGACAGCGGACAGGTTGACGGTTCAAGTTGGCCCAATCACCACAAAGTACGAAAAGCGCGGGGCAGGACATCCCCTCCTGTACCTTCACGGCGCGTTCGGATATGCGGACTGGCCCGAATTCCTGGATATACTCGCCGAGAGCTACGAAGTGTACGCGCCGCTGCACCCGGGGTTCGAGGGCGACAGCAACATCGACGAGATCAACGATCTGCTGGACCTGACGCTGTACCATGCCGATCTCATCGAGGCGCTGGGACTCGAAAGTCCACACGTCCTGGGGCACTACTCCGGGGCGATGGCGGCCGCGGAAATGGCGGCGATCAACGCCGCAAACATCGGCAAGCTGGCGCTCGCCGCGCCCGCGGGCCTGTGGCTGGACGGCAACCCGGGGCTGGACTACAACGCAACGCCGCATACCGAGATGCGCCAGGCTCTATTCGCTGACCCTGACTCCGACACGGCGCTGGCGTTGTATCCCGTACCGGAGGACGACGAGGAGTTGGGCTGGCAGATCATCCACCGGGTGCAGTCACTGAACGCGGTCGGAAAATTCCTGTGGCCGATCCCGGACAAGGGCCTCGTCCGCCGGGCGCACCGCATCAAATGCCCCACGCTGGTCGTAGTCGGAGACAGCGACAGGATCGTCCCACCTGAGTACGCGGACATATTGACCGGCCTGATACTGGGGTCCCAAGGTCACGTGATGCCGAACGCCGGGCACATGTTCCCTCACGAGCATCCGGGCGAGTTCGCCCAACTGGTCAGAGACTTCCTCGCGGCATCCTAGTACCGCTTCAACTCAGGTCCCCTCTCCTTCGACTGGAGAAGGCTAGGGTGAAGGTGAACCATCGGACACGGCGCTAGCGCGGCACAATCGGCAGCTTGATATGCGACGGATGCTGCGACGTGTGGTGTATCGTCTGCAGAGCCGGGACGAAGTAACCGTCTGAACCGATGGGATCGCCGGTGTTCGTATTGCGGTCGAACCTCGGGAAGTTGGAGCTTGAGATCTCCACCCTGATCTGATGGCCCTTCTTGAACAGGTTGGCTGTGGACCACAGGTCGATCGTGTATTCGTAGATCGTTCCGGGCTGTATCAGCGACGCCGGCTGACGCGGAGTCCGGTACCGCGCCCTGATGATGCCGTCTGTCAGATTTCGCGCGTATCCGGACGGTTCGACGTCGACGAGCTTGGCCGTAAAGTCGGTATCCGGCACACTGCTCGACGCGTAGAGGGTGACCGTGACCGGACCGGTCACTTCCATGTCCTCGGACATCGGCGGAGTCGAGTACACGAGAACGTCGTCCCGCGCCTCCACCCACCGCTGATCGAAAGCTCCGTTGGCCATGAATGCGGGGTCGCAGCACAGCCCGCCGCCCACCGTTGGCACCGGGTTGATCGGGTTGTAGGCGTATATGTCAGGGGGTTCGTCACCCGGTTGATCCGGACTCAGACATCCGTCACCGTTCAGTGAGTTGGCCTTCCCGGCGCTGTGCAGGTAGAAGCTCGTGACCTCGGCCCTCGCGAGCGGCCACTCATCCTCGTAACGCCAGGCGTTCTCCCCCATAACGAAGATGTGAACGGGCTGGCCGCCGGTAAATCCGTTGTCCTCACCGAGTAGCAAGTAGTCGTAGAAACTGAGTATCTCGCCCATGAGATCGATGGCGCCGCCCGCGGCCCGGGTCCCGAAGTTGTACTCCCCGGACACCGATGGAGGAGATCCGCCGTGGACCCAGGGGCCGATCGTCAGACGCTGTCCGCTGCGGGCAAGATCAGTGGCGCCCATCTCCCTCATGCGCTGGTAGTTCCGGATCGTGCCGCCCAGGAAGATATCGTACCAGCCGCCGAAGTTGTACGCCGGTACGCTGATCTGTTCGTGGGACTCCTCGATTGAGACCTGCTTCCAGTAGTCGTCGTACTCCGGGTGCGCCAGCCAATCGTAGTAGTAAGGCGCCAGGTCGTTCTTGAGCTGCGGCATTTCGCTCATGGGCAGGTACTGGAACCACTGAGAGAGGTCATCTTTGGCCGCTATCAGGCGGTCGGCGTCCTCGTCGTGCAGGTGGAGTCTGCGCGACAGGTTGGCCCAGTTCGCCGAGGTGAGTGAGCCTACGGCCCACGACAGGTTGAATCCGAGCTCGAACGCACCTCCCTGCCACGCCCAACCCTCGTGATAGTCGGACGCGGTGACGCCAGGCGCGATGCCCTCCAGTGACGGCGCGCCGGACTTCGCCGCCAGCCACTGCGTGGCCCCGACGTAGGACACCCCGAACATCCCCACCTTGCCGCTGCACCAAGGCTGGGACGCCACCCACTCGACGGAGTCGTAGCCGTCGTTGATCTCATTGAAGAAGGTGTAGAACTCGCCCTCGGACGCAAACCGGCCTCTCACATCCTGGATTATCACCGCATATCCATGACTGGCGGCTCGAATGGCGTCGAGGGTTCCTGTCCGGTTGGTGGGCGCTGTCCTGTCATACGGTGTCCGCTCCAGCAGAGCGGGAACGGGCCCGTCGATCTGAGGTCGGAACAAATCCGCATAGGTGGTGACGCCGTCCCGCATCAGGATCGGCACATTGTAGTCGAAGGTAACCGAGTAAGGTCCGGGCATATCGTGTCTCCTCATCCGGAACTTGGCGCAGTTCGAGCCTGGGTCTCACGCGCTGAATGTAGCACAGCATCACTACGCGGGCAACAATAGGCCGATTCCCATTAAAGAACCTGTGTCAGTTTGGTAGGAGCCATCCGGTGAGGGCGCTCCCCGCCCCTACCCCGTGGATTCCCGCGTGCGCGGGAATGCCGGTGTTGCCTGCCGTGGCACGACACACCGACTAAACTGACACAGGTTCCCCCTTAAAGGCCGGCTAAACCGATACGCCTCTGAACCCGTATAATTGAATGGCGGAGGTACAACGTGTCTCAGGCAGCCTGTGGCGCATCGCCACCGGTTGCCTGATATCGTGGGCGCGCGCCACTCTCGGCCTGAAATCCTCCTGCGCCTCGGGTAAATCAGAACCGGAGCCGTCTCCGGATCGGCCGCATTGGAGTCTGACATGGACCTTGCCAGCATTCGGGAACTCAACGACCACGTGCAGAGAGAGTCGCTCTTCTTGAACCGGCTGTCCGAAGAAATCCGCAAGGTCGTCGTCGGACAGGACGCGCTGGTGGAGAGGGTGTTGATCGGCATTCTGGCTGACGGTCACATCCTCCTGGAAGGCGTTCCCGGACTCGCCAAGACGCTGCTGGTAAAGTCTGTATCACAGGCCATCAGCGCACGCTTCTCAAGGCTGCAATTCACGCCCGACCTCCTGCCCGCCGACCTGATCGGGACCCAGATCTACAATCCAAGAACCGTTGAGTTCACGGTTCACCAGGGGCCCATATTCGCGAACCTGGTCCTCGCCGACGAGGTCAACCGCGCGCCGGCCAAGGTGCAGAGCGCGCTCCTGGAGGCGATGCAGGAGCGTCAGGTGACCATCGGGGACACGTCATACCCCCTTCCGGAAATGTTCCTGGTACTGGCGACGCAGAACCCCATCGAGCAGGAGGGCACCTATCCACTTCCCGAGGCGCAGATAGACCGGTTCATGTTGAAGGTCCTGGTGGACTATCCGGTCCGCAGCGAGGAGCGGATGATAGTCGATCTGATGACCGGGGGGGAGGTGCCGGAGATCAATGCGGTAATCACTCCTGACGACATCATGAGGGCGCGGAGTGTGGTCCAGTCGATCTACGTTGACGAGAAAGTCAAAGAGTATGTCCTGGATATCGTGTTGTCCACACGCCACCCCGGGGCGAACGGTCTGTCCGCCCTCGGACCGTTGATCTCTTATGGAGCTTCTCCTAGAGCCAGCATATATCTCGTGGTCGCGGCCAGGGCGAGAGCGTTCCTCCAGGGCAGAGGTTACGTTTCCCCCGAGGACATCATGCACATCGCGCCCGACGTGCTGCGCCACCGGATCATACCGACATACGAGGCGGAGGCCGAGTCGATAACCGCGAACGACATCGTCCAAGACATCCTTGACCGCGTGGAAGTCCCCTAGGCAATCCTGATGCTCCCGCCTGAGCTGGTCGACAAGATCAAGCGCATCGAGATCACAGCCAAGCATCTTGTAACGGATGTGTTCGCCGGCGAGTATCATTCCGTGTTCAAGGGGCGGGGCATGGAGTTCGACGAGGTCCGTCCGTATTACCCCGGCGACGACGTGAGACGGATCGACTGGAACGTGACCGCCAGGATGGCGACTCCCTACGTCCGACGTTACCAGGAGGAGCGAGAGCTGACGGTCGTGCTGGTCGTCGACGCGAGCGGATCGTCTGAATTCGGAACGGCAGGCCAGTTCAAGCGCGAGCTGGCAGCCGAGCTGGCAGCCGTGATCGCTTTTGCCGCCACTACCAACAACGACAGGGTCGGTCTGGTTGTCTTCAGCGATGTCATCGAGCTTTTGGTCCCACCCAGAAAAGGTCGCAGGCATGTACTGAGGCTGATCCGTGACCTCCTGGTATTTCGACCTCAGAACGCCGGAACCGACATCGCGCTGGCTCTCGACACTGTGAACCGGCTCCTGAAGAGGCGCAGCATCGTGTTCCTGATATCCGACTTCATCGCCCCAGCGGAGTCATACGCAACGGCCCTGTCAATCAGCGCTCGGCGCCATGACCTCATCGCGGTGGACCTGCACGACCCGGCTGAGCGGGAGATCCCAAGAGTTGGGCTGGTAACGCTGGAGGACGCCGAGACCGGCGAGCTGGTCTGGATTGACACCGACGACGATGAATGGCGCAGATCGTTCAGCGCCGAGGTGCGGCATCTCGAAGAATCCAAGACCGAGGTCATCCGCGCGTCTGGAATAGACCGCATCTCCGTAACAACCGGACGGGACTATGTGGCAGGACTTAACGAGTTCTTTCGACGAAGGGCAAAGAGGGCCTCCCGGTGAACGCTCGGCGCTCGTGGGCGGTCATACCCTCTTTGCGGCCCTCAGTCGCGGCCCTCTCGGTGACGACGTGGGTCCTTGCTACGGTGCTGGCCGCGGGGACGGCGTCCGCCCAGCTCACGCCGGTCAGCGTCGGTCTCCTGGTCGAACCGGAGTCCGTAACCGTGGGTGAGGAATTCACGCTCACACTGTCGGTCACACATCCCCAAGACCACCATATCGCATTCCCGCAGCTCCCGGCTGCCTGGGGAGAATTCGAGATCAGAGGTCAGACCGCCCTCCCCACCATGGACGACGGAGACGGCAAGGTCAGATCGTCAATAGCGATCAGGGCCGCGCTGTTCTCACCCGGACAACACCCGACCCCCGCGCTGAGCGTTGCCGTCCGGCGACCTGATGGAAGCGTGGTCAACCGCCCGGTCCGCCCGGTCGAAGTCAGCGTGGAGTCAGTGCTCAGCGCCGCCGACCGCGAGATGAGGGAGATCAAGCCACAGGTGGACGTTCAGGTCCCCACAATATGGCCGTTTGCGTACGGAGTCACGGCAGCTCTGCTGCTGGCGGGACTTGCCGCGGCGTACTTCTGGCGACATAAGCTGCTGCCGACTTCAGTGATCGCGCACCGCGACCGGCGAAGCCCGGCGGCTCGCGCGCTCGGCGAGCTCGACAGGATCGAGCGGCTGGACCTTCCGTCGGAACGCCGATTCAAGGAACACTACACACTGGTTTCGGACTGCCTTAGAGTATATATGCGGGGGCAGTTCGGCATACCGACGCAGGAAATGACGACCATTCAGATAACTGAAGAGCTGGAGGCGGCTCCGATAACGGCGGCGGACATCCGGGACGTCAGTGGGATTCTCGGGGAATCCGACCTGGTGAAGTTCGCACGCCTGCTTCCAGTTCCGGAGGAGGCAGCCAAGACGGTGAACGAGTCCAGAAGGGTCGTCCGGGAGATGACTCCGGCTGAAGCATCGACCGCGTCCGGAGGCCATCGCGCGACATCCGGGGGTGATGCGTGAGCATCGACTTCGCCACCCCTGGGGTTCTCCTGCTGCTGCCCGTGGTTGTCGCGCTGGCGCTCATGCCCATATACGCTAAGAACCGGAGCCGGCCCGCGGCCATGCGGTTCGCCAACACCGACGCGGCGCGGTCGTCCAACCGCAACTGGCGGTTGAGGATTCGTCCCTACGTCTCCTCGCTCAGGTGGATCGCGCTGGCGCTGATCGTCGTTGCGGCGGCCCGGCCCCAATCGAGTGAGGCGCGCGAGGTAATCAAGGGCGAGGGTGTCGATATCGCGTTGGCCCTCGACATTTCCGGGTCAATGGCGGCCCTCGACTTCGACCCGGACAACCGCCTGGAAGCAGCCAAGCAGGTCATCGCGGACTTCGTACGACAGAGGGAGCACGACCGGATCGGACTTGTCGTATTCGCCGGGGATGTGTTCATACACAGCCCTCCTACAATCGATCACGATGCTCTCACGTTCCTGCTCGATCAAATAGATCTCGCGGCCCAGCTGCGTGTGGAGGACGGGACCGCCATCGGTATGGGTCTGGCGACTGCCGCCAACATGCTGAAAGACTCTGAGGCAAAGAGCAAAGTCGCCGTGCTGCTTACCGATGGCGTTAACAACAAGGGAGATATCGACCCGCTGACCGCCGCGGCCGCCGCCGAGACACTTGGCATACGCGTGTACACCGTCGGGATGGGTCAACCGGAAGGTGTTGTCCAAACACGACGTGGACCGTTCGGGACTATGCGGAGCGTTCGGAGGTTCAATCTCGACGAGGAGACTCTGAAGGAGATCGCCGCCCGCACGGACGGCCAATACTATCTCGCCACCGATACCGAAGCGTTGCGCGGCATCTACGATGAGATCAACAGCCTGGAGAAGTCTGAGGTGGAGGTGTCTGTGTTCACCCAGTACGATGAGCTGGCCGTCTGGCTGCTGGTCCCGGGGGCGCTGCTCCTGCTGCTAGAGCTATTGGCCCGCGGGACCGTATTCCGATCAGCTCCGTGACAATGCTCCCATGACATTCGCGAATCCACAGTACCTGGTACTTCTCACGGCGCTGCCGCTCGTGATCGGCGTAGCCTACTGGGCAGCTCGGAGACGGAGCTTGGCCCTCGATAGGGTCGGAAATCCCAGCCTCGTCCGGCGATTGACGGCGAGCGCCAACGTGGGCGGCCGCTTGACACAGACGGTGTTGATGATCGCCGCGCTGGGACTCGCCATCGTGGCGCTGGCGCGCCCACAGTGGGGCGCGAGTACACAGGTGGTCGAGCGGCAGGGCGTCCAGCTGATGGTGGCGCTGGACGTCTCGAAGTCCATGCTCGCCGAAGACCTGAAACCGAACCGGCTTACGCGCGCCAAGCTGGAGGTCCACGACCTAATACGGCAGCTCGGCGGAGACGAGATCGGGCTGGTCCTGTTTGCCGGGTCAGCCTTCGTGCAGTTCCCGCTGACTTACGACTACGCGACGGCGCGAACGCTCCTCGACAACGCGAGACCCGACATGATACAGCGACAGGGAACGGCGCTGGCGAAGGCGATCAACCTTTCCATGACGGGCCTTGCCGATGAGCGCCCCGGTCAGAAGGTTATCCTCATCATCACCGACGGCGAAGATCACGAGGGGGAGGCGGCGGCGACCGCCGGAGAAGCCGCGCTCGCCGGCGTGACCATCTACACCATCGGGATGGGTTCAACGGAGGGTGAGCCGATACCAATCAAGGACATGATTGGGCAAGACGCCGGATATATGCACGACCGCGAAGGCAATCTCGTAATGTCCCGTCTCAATGAGGAGATGCTGCGTGAAGTGGCCGAGGCGGGCGGCGGCGTTTACATTCGAGCCGGCGGAGACCGCAGCGCCGCCGACCAGTTCGCCAAAGAGCTGGAAGGACTGCAGAAGGCCACCGTGGAGAGCGAGATAGAGACCACGCGAGTGGAGCGATTCCAGCTATTCGCCGGTCTGTCGATCATACTGTTGATCGCGGCCGAGCTGATCACGGACCGGCGCCGGACTCCTGTTCTGCCCGGTTATCTCAGGGGGCCGTCGTGATGTCGCCGGTGTCTGCCGTACTCACCGTGTCCCTGGCAGCCCTGCTGGCAGCCGTCGCTTGCCGTGGAGAGCCGGAAGCCGCATTGCCATTCAACAGGGAAGGTCCTCGCTCCATCCAGAAGGGCAATGACGCCTTCGAGACCGAGCAGTACTCCGCCGCGTTGGAAGCCTACAACCAGGCCCTGGATTCGATGTCCGACAGCCCCGAACCCCTCTACAACACGGCGAACACACTGTACAAACTGGACAGACTTGAAGAGGCGTTGAGCACGTATGACGAGGCATTGCCTGTCGCCGACCTCGAACTGTCCGCGAAGACCGCTTTCAACACCGGCAACGCGCTGTTCCGACAGGGAGACCTGGAGCACGCGATCGAGTCGTACAAGCAGGCTCTGAGACTTGATCCCCACGATCGGGACGCCAAGCACAACCTTGAGCTCGCGCTTGCGCAGCTCCGGGAGGAGCAGAACGCCCAGGAGCCGGAGCAGCAACAGGGCGATCCTTCTCAGGAGCCGGAGCAGCAACAGCAGGGAGGGCCACAGGACCAGCAGCAACAAGGCTCCCAGGAGCCTGAAGCCGAAACGGGACCGGGCGACGACCAGCAGCAGCCCGGCGATGAGCAGCAGCAATCACAAGACGACGCGGATGAGCGGGGAGACCCGTCCGAGCAGGGCGATCAGACTTCAGGAGGCGATCAGCAGTCACAGCCCGCTCCCGTCCCGCCAACGGGCCTAACTGAAGAGCAGGCGCGCCAGCTGGTGGAGTCCGTCGGCAATAATGCGGAATCACTCCAGAGCCAGATGCAGTACGATACGATGTTTTACACCATACCCCCTGAGCAAGACTGGTGAGCGGCGTGTCCAGATTCGGAAAACTCCTGGCAGGCATACTGCTCGGCGCCGCCCTGGTGACAGGTCTGATCGCTGTACGGCCACTGTACTCCCAGTCCTCCCCGGTCAGCGCGACGGTCGATAAGACCGACCTCACCGATAACGACGTCCTTACTCTCAAGGTTACGATCGACGACCAGACGAACGTATCCCTTCCGATTCTGCCGGTAATCGATGGTCTTGAGATAATCGGTCGCCGCGCGAATACGACCAGGAATCACCGCAGCGGCGCGTTTTACGGCGCCTTTACGGCCACGTTTGAGTTCATCTACGAGTTTCGGCCCACGCGCCTGGGCGCGATCGAGATTGGTCCCGTCACGGTACGCGTCGAGAATAACGAGTACCTGACCCAGCCCATCACTGTGAACGTGACCCAGGGAGCGCCCCGTCCCCAGGCCCAAATCTCTCCCACGCCAGACAATGATGCGGTATCCCCCCTGGCGAGAGAGTTCGGACAGGGCAGCTTCTCGGAGGCGAAAGTTGACAACGACCGCCCGTACCTCGGACAGCAGATTACATACTCGTTGCGATTCTACGCAGCAAACAGCCCGTACACGCCCACCTACAGAGCTCCGGACTTCGCGGGTTTCTGGAACGCCGGTCGGCGGCCCGATACCAATTCCACGGAAGAAGTGAACGGTCGTGACTACCTGGTGACCAAGGTTGACACGGTGCTGTTCCCGAATTTGGCGGGAGACATCACAATTGAACCCGGTGTGATGCTGCTGCCTGGGCGTTTCTACCAAGAAGGACGGAGGGAGTTCCAGACGAACCCAGTCGAAATCAGCGTCCGGCCACTGCCGGCCAACGAACCGCCAGGGTATACCGGCGCGGTTGGCCGCTATGCGATATCGGCCAGGGTAGATGCCGGCTCCGTCGTGATGGGCGATCCACTGGTAATGTCGGTGGAGATCTCGGGCGTGGGCAACCTGAACACGCTGCCCGATCCACTGTGGCCCAAGGTGGCGGGTATGCGCGCCTACGATGGCGACACAAGTGTCGAGACCTCATTTACTGATGGAATGTGGATCGGCATGAAGACCTTCGAGCGTGTGCTTGTCCCCGACGTGGCCGGCACGTTCGAGCTGCCGTCGATCGAGTACGCGTACTTCGATCCGGAGCTGGAACGGTATGCAACCGCCCGGTCGGAACCCATTCGGCTGGAGGTAGTTCCTGACGCAGGCGGAAGTACCTCTCAGCGCGGCCTGGTCGATGCCAGCGACAGCGGCGACTCCACGATCGTTTTCGACATTGCGCACATCAAGCCGCCACCCGGCGCGATAGCCGCGACGAGCGGCTCAGTCACATCCAACCGGCTGTACTGGGCCGGCTGGCTGGCGCCTGTCCTGGGGGTCCTGGCTGCCGCGACGTGGATTGCGGCGGCGCGAAAACGGAAGCGGACCGCGATCTCCGAGGCCGGCAGATCGGAGACCGCGGGGGCGCTTGCGCTGTCCCGGCTATCTGACCTGGGCGCCGGCGCTTCGTCAGCCGACGCCGCTCATGCGGCGCTGCACGGATACCTGACCGCGGTGTTGGGACGTCAGACCGCGACGGTCCCCGCCAGTGACGTCTCGGCGATGGTGGAGGCGCGTGGCTCGGACTCCGCGACGGCGCAACGACTGGAGGCGACGCTGACCACGCTCGACCGGATGCGTTTCTCGCCGTCCGGCGTCATCGAAGGAGAGAACGCGATTCACGATGTTGCCGAGATCGTTCAGCAGCTCACCAGGGAGCTATCGAGATGAGGCTGTCGCTGGTGGCCGGACTCATCCTGGTGGTCGCACTGTCTGCACGGTCGGTCGTGTACGCCGACGAGTCCACCGACTTGGCCGCCTTCAGCGCGGCCAACAGCCTGTACGAAGCAGGGAGCTACGAGGAAGCCGCAAGAAGCTACCAACACCTGGTTGGACTCGGTTACGAAGACGCGACGCTGTACTACAACCTGGGCAACGCATACTACAAAATGGACGAAATCGGGCGGGCGGTGCTCAGTTACATGCGGGCCCGCCGTCTGGCCCCATACGACCGGGATATACAGACCAACCTCGCGCTGGCGAGACAGGCGGTCGAAAGCGCCGTCGCGCGGGAGGCGCCGATACCCGTAATTGTAGAGTTCGCGGAGCTCCTGCCGTGGGTCTCGTACAACCTCGCGGCCGGGTTGGCGCTGACCTGCTGGATCGTTCTCGCGGCCTTCGGCGTCGCCTGCATTTGGAGCGCCCGGACCCGGGCGTCGATACCGGTCAGGCGAGTTGCAGTCGCGGCTGTCATCGGCCTCGTGGCGTTCGGCTGTCTGGCCGTCGGGCACCAGCTCAGCCGCCAGCACTGGGAGTCGGTTGCCGTGATCACAGTCGGGCCTGCCGAAGTCCAGGCCGGACCCGGCAGTCGATATCCCACGAGGTTCAAGCTGAACGCGGGTCACGAAGTCCGGCTCGCCGAGTCGCGCGGAGGATGGGCCAGAATCTCCATTCCAACCACCGAAATGCAGGGATGGATTCCGGCCGCGTATGTCGAGACAGTCGCCGAACACAGCCCTTGAACAGGACCCCCATGTGTTCAGGGAGCGCCCGGCGCTGAGACGCCGTCGGCGCGAACCGGATAACTGCATCCGTATTCCCCTTTCTCGGGTCGGAGTTGGGCGGTACAATCTCTCAGTAGTGATTCATGGCTGGCATTCCACATTTGAGACCCAGTCACACGCGGCTGCCCCCTACCTTCGACGCGTTCCGTCATCACGGGTTCCGGCTGCTGTGGCCGGCCAACTTCTTCGCCTACATTTCCAGATGGATGCAGATGACCCTGCTGATCTGGCTTGTGTTGGAATTGACGGAATCGCCGTTCTTCGTCGCGCTGGTGGGGTTCTGCAACATGATTCCCCTGCTGCTATTCGGCGTGTTCGGCGGTGTGCTGGCGGACCGCGTCGACCGACGCAAGCTGCTGATACTCTCCCAGCTCATGAATCTGTCCGCCGCTGTATTCATCATCGCCCTCCTTCTGTCCGATACATTCCTGTTCTGGCATGGCTACATCGCGGCGTTGGTAAGCGGGATGGGGTGGGCGATCGATATGCCATCCCGGAGGTCCATCGTTCTTGATCTGATCGGGCGCACAGGCGTGACAAACGCGATGGCGCTGGATTCGGTCGGGATGCACGCGAGCCGCATGGCCGGACCGGTGCTGGCCGGCGGCATCATCGCGTTGATAAACGTGACCGCGGGCTTCTTCACAATCGTGGTGATGTACGTCATTTCCGTCACGTTCTTGTTGATGCTCTCGCCGACAACCCGCACGAGGTTGTCCACCGCGAGTACGAGCGTCATAAGGAATCTTATCGAGGGCTTCATCTACGTCCGAACGAACAGGGTAATCCTGGCGACCATAATCATCACGGTGTTGATGAACTTGCTGCTGTTCCCATACATGCAGATGGTCCCGGTAATCGCCAGGGAAACGCTCAACGTGGGGCCTGGACTGATGGGCGTTCTGATGGGCGCAGACGGACTTGGAGCTATCGTCGGGTCGGTTTTCATAGCATCCGCGGGCCAGCTCAGATACCACGGGCGCGTGTACGTCGGCGGGTCGCTGATCGGTCTGGTCATGGTGCTGCTGTTCGCGTGGTCGGAGTGGTTCGCGGTGTCGCTTCCGATCCTGGTCCTGCTCGGGCTGGGCACTGCCGGATTCGGCACGATGCAGGCGACAATAGTGGTAATCTCGGCCTCGGAGGAGATGCGAGGACGCGCGCTCGGTGTGATCTCACTCGCAATCGGCGCTGGCCCGGTCGGCGCGCTGATGATCGGCGCTCTGGCCGAGCAGACCTCACCCGCCACCGCCATCATGGTCTTCGCAAGTCTGGGACTGCTGTCGCTTAGTGCGATCAGCGTGATTATGTCCGAAATCCGTGGACCCATGGGGCAGCGGCCCGACTCGACGCAGCGCGACCTGGGGCAGCCCGCGGTACAAAGATCATGACTACGGAGTCGGCCCGGTCGCCGGCCGGCGGTCTCTGAACGACTCCCGGAATCTATGCAGTGTCAGCTCCGGCTCGATCGGAGCTACCGGCAGGTACTCTTCTTCCTGGATCTTGGCGACTATGAACCAGGGGCCGTCTTCCTCCAACGCCTGCATCAGCGCGGATTCGAGCTCCTCTTCGTCGCGGACTGTCGCCGTACTGTCGATACCGCAGGACCGCGCCACCTCCGCCAGGTCAGTCCCGTATGCGGTGTGGCTGGCCTGATACCCGGTCTGCGCCCACTGCTCGTTGTCCCACACCACCACGATGAGGTTCGTTGGACGCTCGCGGCCTATGGTGGCAATCGTCCCCATGTTCATCAGCAGCGACCCGTCACCGTCCAGCGAGATTACCTTCTCGTCGGTGGACAGGGCTATTCCCAGCGCGATCGACGAGCACAGGCCCATCGAGCCGTAGGTGTAGAAGTTCCGGTCCCGGTGTCCCGCGTGCCACAGCTCGTCGGTGGTCGGCCCCAAGTTGGAGACCACAGCGCGGTCGCCGATCCGTTCGAGCAGGCGTCTGGTGGCGGAGAATCTATGCAAGCTTGCCTCCGTGCAGCATGGGCGTCAAGCACAGCGCGAGGGGCTGTCTGGCCGCGTAGCATAGCTTCAGCGCGCCCGATACGCGAAGGTCCAGCCGGTCAGTGGAGTCGAGTGTGTAGTGCTGGATTCCGAGGACGTCGAGAATCGGGCGGGTAGCCCGGCCCATCGTAACTTGCGCGATGTTGAACTCGCCGACCTCTCCACGGAGATTTATGAACATCGGTAGCGGAACACGCGCCGGGAGACAGAGACTGGCCAGCGCGTTCACGCAGTTGCCGAATCCGCTCGACTGCATGAACACCGCCGCGTTGCGCCCGGTCGCGTACGCGCCGGTCGCTATCCCGATAGCCTCCTCCTCACGAGTGGCGGAGACGACGTGAAAGTAGTCGTCCTCCTCCATCAGGCTGGTTACCTGATGAATGCTGACGTCCGGGACGTACGCGATCAACGAGACTTCGGCCTCTTTGAGGGATGCGACTATGGTCTCCGCCCAGTTCATGTCTCACATGCTCCGACTATCGGTTGGCCCTGCGCTGGCCGCGCCGTGAACCGGACCGGGTGGTCCCTGTGGGTTCCTGCCCGGAGAACAATAGCGCGTCTTCCGCACAGCCTGGCTGGAAAGAGAGGACGGACAGGAATGTCCAGAAGGGAGCGGCGCCGATCATATCCCCATCACGTGGTAGCCGGTATCGACGTGGACCACCTCGCCGGTGATTCCGGACGCCATGTCGCTGGAGAGGAACAGCGCGGTGTTCGCCACCTCCTCGTGGGTGATGTTCCGGCCCATCGGGGACCGCTCGGCATGGGCCCGCTTCATGTCGCGGTAGCCGCTGATAACCCTGGACGAAAGCGTATCCACTGGTCCGGCGCTGATTGCGTTGACGCGGATGTCGTCCCGTCCGAGGTCCCACGCGAGCTGTCTGACTTCATTTTCCAGCGCGGCCTTCGCGGTGCCCATGACGTTGTATCCGGGAAACACCCTGTCGGACGCTTGGAAGGTCATAGTGACGATGCTCCCCCCCTCGGTCATCAGCGGCCTGCCGTATCGCGCCACCGACACCAGGGAGTACGCGCTGATGTCCAGCGCTGTCCGGAATCCTTCCCGCGGCGTATCTACGAACGGGCCTCCAAGGTCTTCCCTATTGGCGAATGCGATCGAGTGGACGATGATGTCAACCCGTCCCAACTCGGCCTTCAGTGAATCGAAGGCCCGCTCGACGTTGTCGTCGGAGCTTACGTCGCACTCGACCATGACAGGCTCGGTGGATAACTGGCCGCCCAGCCGCTCCACACCGGACAGGATCCGCTCGTTCAGGTACGACAACGCTATCCGGGCGCCCGCCTTGTCGAGCGCTCTGGCGATGTGCCAGGCGATGCTGCGCTGGTTGGCGACGCCGAATACAAGCGCATTCTTTCCTTGAAGATCTATGGCGTACAATCGGGACCTCCGGGGCGATCGGTTCGCCCTTGCCGCTACGCATTGTACGCAGGCGACTCTATCGCGGCAAGGTCAGCTGACCGTGACGTCGACAGCGGCTCCGTCTATCTCGATATCGACCCGGTTCTCAGCCGTAGAGTACCCCGGCGACTGATGGCCGTAGCCTGTTTCCGGGAATCGATCCGAGTCGATCCGAGTAGAGCTGAGGAACGTGTCGTTGGCAATCCGGGCGGCGACTCCCCGGGGAACGACAATCTCAATATCCGCCGCTCCGGCGGCGATTTCAACGTGGGTCTGACCTGCGTTATCGGGGAGCAGAATCCTGATGTCGGAGGCAGCCGCGCCGATGTCGAGTCTCTGAACGTCGAGAGCGCGCAGATCGAGGTCGAGGTCGGCGGCGCCCGCCCTGATTTCGATATCGACGGCCACGTCGGAGGAGACCCGCAGGTCCCAATCCACCATCCCACGCAGGGAAAAGCTCTTGCCATGCTCGGACACGATCTCGCGCGGTGAGCCGTTGGCGTAGCCGCTACTGATAGCGTAACCATCACTACCGGAGGAGAACTGAATGACCGATCCCTCAGTAGAGAGGTATATCTCGGTGAACCTCCCGGACCGCTCATGAATCACCGTGGGAGAGTGACCGCCGAAGTCCGCCGCCAACAGCCTGGACCGTGAAGAACTTCGATATGGTTCCGCGCTCAACGTAATCTTGCCAGCGGCGAACCCCATACCGAGCTGAAGCGTCTCGGTGTTGTTCAGAGGCGCCGAATACGTTATACGCCGCATGTCGTCGGACTGTTCAGCGGACATCGTGAGGAACGCCGCGCCGACAGTCCCGGCCAGAATCAGGACGACCACGCCGGCGCAGACCAGCGGCGCGCGCGGCGCGAGAATAATTCTCAGGCCGATCAGGACCAGGAGCACGGGCCAGTAGGTGAATAATAGCTCAAACCAGATGCCCGGCCGGACCACGCCGGTCGTGTTCAGCAGCAGAAGCGTGCCGAGCGCCACCAGTAGGAGGCCGCCGAGGGAGAACCCTCGCCGCTTTCGTCGTGTGCCGGTCGAGTGACTCCGCGCCATGACTCTTCAGCGCCTGAACGACGGTATGAGGATAGTCAACCCCAGAGCGATGATGGCGACAGGCCAGATGATGTCCCACCTTATCCGGCCGAAGATGTCGAGATTAGCAAGAAGTATGACCACGCCGATAAAGATCAGGCTGGCCGCTATAACAATTCGGGTCGTGTTTCTTGCGGTGTGGACCTCTTCAACTACCCGTTCATCACTTCCCGGGTCATCTCTCGCCGGGTCGTCCTCTGACGAGGGCCGCGACGCCTGTCGCCGATGGTTGGGCATTACAAGCGCCATCAGGATATAGACCAGGGCAGCGATGCCTCCGGTCACTACCGCCAGCACAACCCATCCCACTCGAACGAGCACCGGATCGATGTCGAAGTACTCGGCCAGACCACCAGCCACGCCGAACAAGATCTTGTCATCGGGGGTCTTGTAAAGTCTGTGAGCTTGCGTCATCACGAACCTCCTCCACAAGTATATTATAAGGCAAATCCGAGAGCTGCGAGCGCGGGTTACAACGCGCGCCAGTACCTGCGTCCTTCTACCCGGACCAGACGCCCGAAACCGGGCAGAGGGAAGTGCCCGGACACCACCAGCGAGTGGTCACGCTCCATGCGATCGAACAGCTCAGCGCGATTGCGCGCGGAGAGGTCCGGGTCGGTATCGGGCCTGGGGCTCCATTCCGTATGATGAGCTTGGACGGGAATGTGCGCCGCGTCTCCGAGGACCACGGCGCTCTCATCGCCCGACGAGATCAGCACACTCGTGTGTCCGGGCGTGTGACCCGGCGTGGGCAGCGCGGTCAGGTGGTCCGTGATCGACTGCTCCCCGTCCACCAACTCCAACACGCCCATGTCCATCAGCGGCATCACCCGGGTCCGGATGTACGCGAACATGCTCATGCCCGCGCGCCGCGTGAACCTGTTCCAATCGGCCCTCGGGACCCAGTATCTCGCGTTTGGGAAGTACGGGACCTGGTCGCCGTCCGAGTCAACTGTGTTCCATCCGACATGGTCGCGGTGGAGATGCGTGATGACAACGGTGTCGATGTCTTCCCTGCCGATACCCTTACTCGCCATGTCTGCTGCCAGCAGGCCCCATTCCGAGTTCTCAAACGGGTGGTCACCCTCACCGAGTCCGGTATCTATCAGCGCCGTGGACTCCCCGGCCCTCACGACGAACGACCCGACGTTCATCTTGATGAGTCCGTCTCCGGTCAGCTGATCGCGGTAACGCTCCCACTCCGAGGCGTCGATGGATGGAAAGAAGTCCGACGGTGTGAAGTGGATGTGGCCGTCAGTGACCGAGACGATCTCGGCGTCGCCCACTCTGACCGAAGTTTTTTGCATTGATCCGATCCTTTCAATGGACTGCGGCTTTAGCTCACGCCGCCCGCGCTGTCCCGGAACCGGAGATTCTTCGGCTGGACCTCAGAATGACAGAGGGGCGTGACTCTGATCAGTGATAGACCGGCAGGACTTCAGCACCGAGCGCGGCGAGCTGGTCCGCCATCATTTCCGGGGGACAGGCCGGACGGGCGACGAACTTCGTCGCGCCGGCGTCGATGTACTCATCGATCAGCGCCCGGAGCCGCTCGGCGGTTCCGAATGCAGAAAACCCGTCGTAGTCAACGTCCGTCCTGCGTCGCAGCATGTACGGCTCGGCAATTCGTCGGGCCTCGTCGTAAGTATCCGCGATGCAGAAGCTGAACAGCGCTCCGTAGTGGTCGTCTTCTATCTCATTGCCAAACTCGGCGGCCATCGACTTGATCTGCGATACGCCGGTGTCCACCTCTTGCGGAGTGGCCTGGGAGACGAGCCATCCATCCCCGATCCGGGCGGTGCGCCTGATGGCGAACTCGCTGCGCCCGCCGATCCAGATGGGCGGCAGGTCTTTCTGAACGGGCTTCGGCTGCACTGTGACGTTGTTGAGAGTGAAGTAACGCCCGTGGTAGGTCACGTCGTCCCCGGACCAGAGCATCCGCATCACCTCGATCGCTTCGTCGGTCCTGCCGCCGCGCTGACGCTTGATGGTCCCGCACGCTTCGTACTCGTTCTCCACTCCCGTGCCCAGCCCGACCGCGGGGAGCGACCGGCCGCCCGACAGGAAGTCGAGCGTGGCGATCTCCTTGGCGAGCACCGTGGGGTTTCTTAGCGGGAGCGCGATTACGTTGGTGCCGAACTTCAGGTTGGTGGTGCGCGCGGCTATGAACGACAGCGCAACCATCGGCTCCATGCTGATGGCTTCGGAGACGATCCTGTCGCTGAGCCAGAGCGAGTCCACACCCAGCCGTTCGCACTCGTCGGTGTACTGCCACAAATGGTCTGGATCGGCTGACGGAAAAGGCCAACCGCCGAACCCAATTCCTATCTTGACCGACATCGGTCCCTCCTCGGTCGGCTCGCCGAAACCAGCGGCTCGCCAATGTCCGTTTGACCTAAAAGAATCGCGCCGGACCGAACGCGGACATCGAGTCATCCTCGATGTCGCTCAGGATATCCACAACCACTTCACCGGTCGCCAGGCTCAGCAGGATCCCATTTCTGAAGTGTCCGGAGGCCACTATAACATTCTCGTACCCCGGCAGCCGTCCGATGACCGGCGCGTCGTCGCGGGAGCCGGGGCGAAGACCCGCTACGGCCCAGTTAAGGTCGGCATCCCGCAGCGACGGCATGATGGCCGCAACCACGCCGAGGATATCATGAACGTCCCCCGCCGTGACCCTCGAATCGAAGCCAGCCTCTTCAACGGTGGCGCCGGCGATGATCGATCCGTCGTTTCTGGGAACGAGAATACCCCATGAGCCGTGAACGGCGCTGCCGACCGTGCCGTGGCGGGGTCTCAGATTGAGATTTACGCCCCTGACAGGCTTGACCATAGGCGCTCCGGCGACGCTGGGACTCCGATCGCCAAACAGCCACCGGTCCATCGACCCGGTCCAGGCCCCCGCGGCCAACACCACGTGATCGGCCAGCACGGGTCCGCCGCTCGTCGCCACTCCCATAACCCTGTCCCCCTCGAACAGCAGTCCGGTAACCTCCGTCCCCTGCCTGACTTCCGCGCCGTAGGAGGCGGCGCTGACGGCGAAAGCTTCGGAGAGCCGCTGATTGTTGACCCGACAGACACCGGGTTCATAGACCGCGCCCAAGACACCGGGGTTCAGCTGCGGCTCCATCCGTCGGAGGTCCTGGCCGTCAACCCAGCTCGCGTCACCTCCTAGAGCGTTTAGCTGATCGGCGAGGGACTTGAGCGCGATGACGTCTCTCTCATCGAAGGCGAGAACCAGCTCGCCGCATTGGGCAAGCTCTATGTCGATCCCGGACTCCTCTCTTATCTCGGGGCCGAGCTCGTGGAACAGCTCCAGGCTGCGGCGGCTCAATAGCGCATACGGGCTGTCCCCAGGTGTGGGCGACAAGACGCCGGACGCCGCATTGGACGCCCCACCCCCCACAACCCCGCGATCGAGGACCATCGATGAGATTCCCGCTCGCGCGGCCAGATATGCGACGGCGGTCCCCACGACCCCACCGCCAACGATCGCCACATCCATACTGTCAGCCACTAGTCCACCTCAGCGAGCAATACGTCAGCGAGCTCGTCAAAATCGCCAACGACAACGTCCGGCAGGTATTGATCCGTATCTTCGTAGGGAAGCCCGTAGCGGTTTACGTACGCGCCCCGAAAGCCGCAGGCCCTGGCGCCCATGATGTCGAATGAGTGAGCCGCGACCATCAGGACTTCGGGTGGACTCACGTCTAAGAGCCTGGCCGCGGTCCGGTAAACCGCCGGGTGCGGCTTGAATACACCGGCCTCCTCCACCGAGATGATCCGGTCGAAGTCGAAGCCGATCCGATTGCGCGCTAGGTGCGCCAGGTAAAGCGGTTCCCCATTGGACAGCGCGACCAGTCTGAAGTGATTTCGGAGACGGCGCAGACCTTCGAGCGCGTCCGGATATGGGCTGAGGTCCTGCCACACTTTCATGAACTCCGCGACCCAGTCCGGTTCGCTGTCTATGCCATTGGCGCGCAGGGTATAGACGAGCGCCCGCCTGCACGTTTCGAGGTATCCGCTGTGACCGAGCATGACCAGCGTGTCCTGGAACTGCTCGATCCGCTGGCGCGCTCGCCACTGTGCGTAGAACTCGGCCCCGATCATGTCCGATCCCCGCTCCTTCAGGAAGGTCTCGGTCGGCCCCTCGAGGCTGCCGGCGAGGTCAAGCACGGTGCCGAAAATATCGAAGGTGAGCGTAGTAATCGCTCGGAGGGGGCTGGGCAACATGTTCCTGTCTCCGAGAATCCGCCTGGAAATGAAGAGTGTGCTGATCGTGCGCCGGGGCCGATTCTACGGCGGGATGTCAGAATGTGGGAACCGCGGGCAGCGGCCGCTCGTCTTGCAGTAGGCCAAGAAACGCGCGCTGGACGGTTGTTATGTGGGTGTCGTCGCGGTAGAAGACGATCAAAGGGCGCTCACACTTCCAGCCGCTCACCCGCAGCACCTTCAGGTATCCCGCGGCCACATCCGGGCTGACTGAGAACTTGGACAGAAGGCCGAGGCCGAGGCCCGCCGCCGCCGCGCGCTTCACCGCCTCGTTGCTGCCCAGATCCATCACCACCCTCACGCGAATTCCAAGCGCGCCCAGCGCGTCTTCCGCCGCCTGCCTGGTCGCCGAGCCGGGCTCTCTCATTATGACCGGCTCATCGGAGATGTCGGTAAGTCCGACTCGTCTCTTGCGTGCGAGGGGGTGCGCGGCGGACGCCACGATCACAACCTCGTCCTTGACGTAGGGAAAAGAGACCAGCCCCTGGGCGTCCACGGGCGCGCCCGCCATACCGAGATCGAGGTCCCGACTGAGTATCTGCTCAACCACCGCCTGAGTATTGGAAATGGACAACGACACCTCGACATTGGGATAGCGCTGTCGAAATATCCCAATCGCCAACGGGAGAATGTACTCGCCCGGCGTGGACGAGGACCCGATGGTGAGCCTACCCGCACGGAGCCCGGCAATGTCCTGGACCGCGAAGGTCATCTCCTCAGCGAGTGAGAATATCCGCTTTGTGTACTCGAAAACCACCGCTCCGGTGTCGGTCAGAACGACACCCGTGCGCATCCTGCTCAGCAGCGTGGTCTCGAGGCTGCGCTCGAGCTCCTTGACCTGTATGGAGACGGCTGGCTGGCTGATGTTCAGCGCTCCGGCGGCCCTGGTGAAGCTGCGGAATTGCGCTACCGTATGAAATATGAACAGCCGGTGGAAGTTGATGGCAGCCATAATTGGGAATTATGAGAGATTAGGTCATCAGACACTGGGCATTATACCCCATCCGGGTCAGAGTTCCATCCCCTGCACACGATCCCGTGGCTAATGATTGGCGGGTGGTGAGGATCGATGTCAGGGGAGCGCAGGGCGGCGCTGTTGGAATGTCACGGGCCGCTGGATATAATTGACCCAACCACATACTGCGAGGGACGCAATGAGTACCCGGATCGACTTCAACTGCGACATGGGCGAGAGCTTCGGGATGTACAAAATGGGCCTCGACGAAGAGGTCATCAAGTACATCACTTCGGCCAACATCGCGTGTGGGTTCCACGCCGGAGACCCAAGCTGGATGCGACAGACCGTGGCGCTGGCCGAGGAACATGGGGTGGCGATCGGGGCACACCCGAGTTTCCCTGACCTCGCCGGCTTCGGTCGGCGGAACATGGTCGTATCACCCGATGAGGCTCGAAACGACGTTATCTATCAGATGGGCGCATTGCAGGCCTTCACCGGGAACGGCAAGCTGCAGCACGTCAAGCCGCATGGCGCGATGTACAACATGGCCGTCAACGACGAAGACCTTGCCAGGGCCATCTGCGAGGCCGTGCTCTCCGTTGACGAGTCCGTCGCGCTGCTCGCCCTGGCCGGGTCCCGGTGGATCGAAATTGCGCAGGATATGGGTCTGAGAGTTGGCCGCGAGATTTTCGCGGACCGCGCCCTGAATCCTGACGGGACGCTTGTCGCGCGATCGCAGCACGGCTCGGTGATTCACGACACCGGCGAGGTTGTGGACCGGAGCCTTCAGATGGTCACGGAGGGGCGGGCGAAGGCGATAACAGGCGACCTGATCGAGGTCGAGGCCGACAGCCTCTGCCTCCACGGCGACACGCCCGGCGCGGTGGATATGGCCCGAGCCCTGAAAGAGGCCCTGGAGGTCGAACGGGTAGAGATCGTGCCGCTCGGAGAGCTGGTCTGATGGCTGGTCCCGATCCGGCAGGTGGAACAGCTTACCCGGAACCCCTCTTCTTCCCGGCGGGAGATCAGGCGGTCGTCGTCGAGTTCGGCAACCGGATCGACCCTGACGTCAACGCGCTGGTCCACGGAACTGTCGCCGCGCTGAGCGAGGCGGAGATCGACGGGATTCTTGAGATGGTGCCGACCTACAGATCGATTCTCATATACTACGATCCGCTGCAAACGACGCCGGACGAGCTCGAATCTTCAATCCGCGGACTGAATGTCGAAGATTCGGAAGCGACGCGCGGTCACAGAATCGTCGAGATCCCAACGCTGTACGGCGGGGAGCACGGACCGGACCTCGAATTCGTCGCTGAGAATGCCGGCATGTCCGAGGCAGAGGTCATCAGGCTGCACTCCGGCACAGATTACCTCGTCTATACAATGGGTTTCAGTCCCGGATTTCCGTACCTGGGCGGGCTGGACGCGGCGTTGGCCACACCGCGACTCCAGTCGCCGAGGACGCTGATACCCGGCGGATCCGTCGGAATCGCGGAGGCGCAGACGGGAGTGTACCCTGTGGCCAGTCCCGGCGGATGGAGGCTGATCGGAAGGACTCCCGTCCGGCTGTTCGACCCGGACGTCCATCCCCCGACCGTTATCGACGCGGGCGACCGCGTCCGATTCGTTCCGATCGACGATGCGGCTGAGTACGAGACCATAGACCGCGGCGTTCGGGATGGGTCTTTCTCGGTCGTGACCAGTATCGCCAGATGACCGCCACCGTCCTGCATATCGTCGAACCGGGACTGCTGACCACGGTCCAGGACCTGGGTCGCCGGGGATTCCAGAGGTACGGGATACCCGTCTGCGGGGCGCTCGACCCGGTGTCGCTGAGAATAGCGAACATCCTGGTCGGCAACCCGGAAGGCCACGCGGGCCTGGAGATGACCGTGTTCGGCCCGACGGTCGGTTTCGAGGCAGAGTCTGTGATCGCCGTGACCGGCGCCGACTTCCGCCCCACGCTCGACGGCGAACCCATACAACAGTGGGAGTCGGTGCGGGTTCCGGCCGGGTCCGAGCTGAGATTCGACAGTCCGTCGGACGGCCTCCGCGCCTACCTGGCCGTCGCGGGCGGCATCGACGTCCCGCCTGTGATGAACAGCAGATCGACCGACCTCAAGGGCGCGTTCGGAGGGTTGGACGGACGTCCGCTGAGGGCCGGCGACGCAGTGCGGACCGGCGCATCCGCGCATCCGGAGAGCCGGTCGCCCAGGAGACTGCCGATGGGCATAAGCCCTGAGCCGACCCGAGACCAGGCGTTCCAGATCAGGGTCGTGCTCGGTCCACAGGAGCGGTTGTTCACCGAGACCGGGACCGCGGTCATGTTGACCTCGGAGTACACGGTCTCGGCAGACACGGACCGTATGGGATGCAGGCTGGATGGGCCGGAAATAGAGCACGTGAGCGGACCTGACATCGTCTCCGACGGCTCCGCTCTGGGGTCCATTCAAGTGCCGGGTACAGGCACTCCGATAGTGCTTCTCTCGGACCGTGGAACCACCGGCGGCTACTCCAAGATCGCCACGGTGATCGGGCCGGACATCGGTCTGCTTGCACAGGCGATGCCGGGAGCCAGGGTCCGGTTCGTCTCGGTATCGGTGCAAGAGGCTCACGACATCCTGCTCGAACAGGAGCAGATGATCCGGGAGATCAAGACCCATGTGGACATCGACCTGACCGGGACGATCTCCATTCTGTCGGACGGGACCGATGTCCCGGTGCGGGCCGCGGACGGCAGTCCAATCGCGCTGCCCGGCGCGCAGGCGTCGAGGAAATCCACGCGCACCGTGACCGCGACAATCGATGGACAGACATTCGAAGTCGAGATAGAGGTGTCCGCTCCATAGCCCGACTTCCCAGGACGCCGCACGCCGGGGACTTCACTCCAACATCAGCTTACGGATTCTAAGATTGCGACTCAGACCACGGGGGTTTCCAATGACCGACAAGCGGATTGTGATAATGGGCGCCGGCGCGGCCGGCAGCTATCTCGGCGCGTACATGACCCGGGAAGGGTACGACGTAACGCTGATCGACATGTGGGGCGAACACGTCGAGACCATGCGTGAACGCGGGCTGCGCGCGTCCGGGACCCAGGACGATTTCACGGTACCAGTCAAGGCTTACCATCTCTCCGACGCAATGCAGCTTGACGGCGGGTTCGACATCGGCTTCCTGGCGATGAAGAGCTACGATACAGAGTGGGCCGCGCACTTCCTCAAGCGGCTCGTTCGGGACGACGGCGTGGTCGTGTCGTCGCAGAACTGCATGAACGACCGGCTCGTCGCGTCGATAGCCGGATACGATCGGGCCGTCGGGTGCATCATGTCCAGCATCACCGTCGCGCTGTGGGAGCCCGGCCACGTGACCCGGGGCGGCCCTCCGGGGCGTGGTCGCGGACACGTCGTGTTCAGGGTCGGAGAGCTCCACGGACGGATCACGCCCAGGGTCGAGGAGCTGGTTGACATCCTGATGTGCGTCGATGACGCCAAGGCGACCACGAACCTGTGGGGGGAGCGGTGGTCGAAGCTCACCACCAACTCCTCCGGCAACCCGGTCGGCGCGATGACCGGACTCGGCGCAGAGGGCGTCGCGTCCATGCCGGAGGCCCGCCGGGTCCAGATCAACATCTGCAAGGAGTCCTGCCAGGTTGCCCTTGCGCAGAACTACCAGGTCGAACCAATCAAGGGAGTCTCAGCCGAGACCTACGCCGGCGCCGACGATGGTGAGATCTACGAGGAGCTGGACGCCAAGTTCCAACCGTCCAGTGGCGGCGCCGACTGGAAGTCTTCGATGGGCCAGGACATGGAGAAAGGCCGCCATACCGAGGTGGACTTCATGAACGGCTACATCGTCGAACAGGGGCGCAGGTCGGGGATCCCGACACCCGTCAACGCCGCGATAGTGCAGGTCGTCAACGAGGTCGAGTCCGGACAGCGCCGGCCCGGTCCGGCCAACGTCCACCGGGTGTTGAGCCTCGCCGGTCTCGCATGAATCAGGCATCTGAGCGACGTCCCGCCTCGGGACCTCAGACGCCGCACAGACCCGAGACGGGTCGTTCACGTCTGAAGGGCGTGTCGTCGTCCCGAAGCGACCCTGCCCTACCGTATGCCTTAATCGCTGCCCGCACAGGCTGTCCGGCAGTCGATGCGTGATCTGTTTCACGCGCTGACCGACTGGATGTTGGCGTTCGCGGACAGTGATTGGGCAATCGGTCTGCTGACGCTGGTCGCGTTCAGCGAGTCGGTGGTATTCCCAATTCCTCCGGACCCGCTGCTGATCGCGGTCGGAGTGGCCAGTCCAGGCTCTGCGATCTGGATTGCGGCGCTCGTCACCGCGGCCTCGGTCATCGGAGCGTTCTTCGGCCACTTACTGGGCCGAAAGCTCGGCAGGCCGCTGCTCCACCGGCTGGTGTCGGAGAGCAAGGTAGATCGGGCCGAGGCCCTGTTCAACAGGTACGGGGCGTGGGCTATCCTGGTCGCAGCATTCACCCCGATCCCCTACAAGGTCTTCACGATTCTCGCGGGGATTCTCGACCTCCGACTCAAGACCTTCCTGCTGGCGTCGCTGATCGGCCGCGGCGCGCGGTTCATAAGTATCGGCGTCCTCATCTTCATATTCGGGGAGTCTATCCAGGAGTTCATCGAGAACAACTTCGAGCTGCTGACCATCGTCGCTGGGGCCGGACTGGTACTCCTTGTCGCGGCGTTCGTGGCATACAGAACGTACACAGGCAGGGCACACGCTGGCACTAAGACTGACACTCATCCGTCGGATTCCTAGACTACGGCAAATCTGACCCGGCGAAGCTTTTGCTCGCCGCCAAGCGCAGCGGACGGCTACTGGCAGGGGCCCCGCATCTTGGCCGCCTGTTCGTAAAGTTGCGGAAGGGGACCATGCATCCCGATCGCCCGACGGTTCCAAGATTGCCATAGTTGCCCATGACGGCGCAGTTGTCCGTATGGTATAGGTGGGCGTTTTCTAGTAACATCTTCACGTAACGTCACAGCCTGTCGAAAGTTCCGGAGCCTGGCCAGTGACCCAGACGGCTACAATTTACCAGAGGCCCAAGACCAAGATCGTCTGCACTCTCGGCCCGATGACCGAGTCGTATGAGATGATCTCCAAGCTCGTTCGGGCCGGTCTGTCGGTCGCGCGGCTCAACCTGTCCCACGGAAGTCTCGCGCAGCACGAGAGCATATTCCGGCGCGTCCGGCAGGTCTCTGAGGATCTGGGGATCCCCGTGGGGATCATGGTGGACGTGCCCGGACCCAAGTACAGGACGGGTCCGCAGTCACCGGGAGACATCTACCTGAAGTCGGGCGACAGGGTCGTCCTGACCAGCAGAACGGTGACCGGAAGCCCGGACATGCTCGGCGTGTATCCGCCCGGCATTCATGGCGACGTCGAGGTGGGGGAGCGCATCCTGGTGGACGACGGGGCGGTGGCCCTCCGCACGCTGTCCGTCACGGGCACCGAAGTCATGTGCGAAGTCGTCGACGGTGGCAAGGTCACCGAGCGCAGGGGAGTAACCACTCCCGGCCGCGCTCCGGCCCTGCCATTCCTGAATGACCGCGCTCGGGAGGGTCTCAGCTTTGCCGCTGTCGCGGGGGCCGACTTTGTGGCGCTGTCCAACGTGACCGCGCCGAGTGACGTGGCGATCGCTCGCAGGCTGCTGGCGATGGACGGCAGCAACGCTTTCATTATATCCAAGATCGAAACAGCCGAGGCGATCGCGAATTTTGACGACCTCCTGGATGCCAGTGACGGTATAATGGTCGCCAGGGGAGACTTGGGCGTCGAGATCGACCTCGAGTTCATTCCGGTCGTTCAGAAGCGGCTGATCGGCAAGTGCAACCGCGCCGGCAAGCCCGTGATCACGGCCACGCAGATGCTGGAGTCGATGGTGGAAACGCCGTCGCCAACCCGGGCCGAAGTCACCGATGTCGCAAACGCCGTTTACGACGGAAGCGACGCCGTAATGCTGTCCGGTGAGACGTCCGTCGGAAGATTCCCGGACCGAGCCGTAGAGGTGATGCGGAAGGTCGCAATGAACGCTGAAGCTGACCTGCCATATGATCGGATGCTCCGGGACAAAGCCAGTCACGTAGAGCAGCAGACCGATGACGCGATAAGTTACGATGCGTCCCGGATAGCCAACCAGCTCAACGCCGACGTCATCATCGCCTTCACCGAATCGGGCAGCACCGCTCGCCGTGTGTCGAAGTACAGGCCAAGACCCCCGATACTTGCGCTGACTCCGCACGACACGGTCCGCCGTATGTTGACGATGAGCTGGGGCGTCCATCCTGTTATCGGGCCTAATCTGAGAGACGTTGAAGAGCTGTTTGCGGTCTCCGAAAGTCATGCCGTGTTCTCCGGTCGACTCGAGGGCGGCGGAAAGCTCGTGATAACCGCGGGTATCCCGTTTGGCGTGGCCGGAAGCACGAATTTTCTGCATGTGATGGATATCCCCGACAGACGACCGAACGAGTCGCGTAACGGAGCGGGCGCGCAGGAGTAGCGAGCTGTGCTGAAGATATATAACACCCTCAGCAAAGACTTTGACGAAGTGACCCCCATCGAAGTTGGGATGGTCAAGATGTACACCTGTGGGCCCACGGTGTACAGGGATGCTCACATCGGTAACTTGAGGTCCTATCTGATGGCGGACTGGATTCGCCGAGTCCTGGTTGCGCAGGGGCTCGACGTGGTCCACATCAAGAACATCACCGACGTCGGTCACATGCGCCAGGAGATGCTGGAGCGGGGAGAAGACAAGATCATCGCGGCGGCGCTGGAGGAAGGGAAGACCCCCGCCGAGATCGCGCAATTCTATACCGATAGGTTCCAAGCGGACGAGCTCAAGCTCCGAATACAGCCGGCCCACGAGTTTCCCAAGGCTACCGATCACATAATCGAGATGATCGAAATCGTAGAGCGCCTCATCGACAGGGGCTACGCGTATGAGGTGGACGGGAACGTGTACTTCGAGGTCTCGAAGTTCCCTTCCTACGGCCAGCTGTCGGGGAACATCCACGAGGAGGAGTTGCTCGAGGCCGTCAGAGTGGACGCGGACCCGCTCAAGCGCGATCCCAGGGACTTTACGCTGTGGAAGGCCGCCGAGCCGGGCAGAATGGTCAAGTGGCCCAGCCCGTGGGGCGACGGGTTCCCTGGCTGGCACATCGAGTGCTCGGCCATGTCGATCAAGTACCTCGGTCAGACGTTCGACATCCATACCGGCGGCGTGGACAATATCTTCCCCCATCACGAGGGTGAGATCGCGCAGAGCGAGGGGTTCACCGGAGAGCCGGTGGTCAACTCCTGGATTCACGGACAACACCTGCTCGCCGACGGCGTGAAGATGGCCAAGTCCGCGGGCAACTCGTTCATTCTGTCCGACATCGAAGCGCAGGGCATCGACCCGATGGCCTTCCGTTACCTGTGCATGACCGCCCGGTACAAGACACGTCTGAATTTCACTTTCACCTCGCTGCGGGCGGCGCAGCGTGGACTGCAGCGGCTCAAGAACCGGGTCTGGCAGTGGATGATCGAGGCGGAAGAGGCGGCTGTGACCGGGGACTCCTCTGTCAACGGCGCGGCAGTCGAGGACTGGCGGTCGAGGTTCTTCGAGACCGTTAACTCCAACTTGGATATGCCGGGCGCGCTCGCGCTGACATGGGAGCTGGCCGGCTCGGACCTGCCAGCCCAGACGAAACTGGTCATCATCGAAGACTTCGACGTGGTCCTCGGTCTGGGGCTGTTGGAAGTTGGCGATGAGTATGAGACCGATCCCGAGGCGCTTCAACAGCTTCTGCGCAGAGCACATCTGCGGGACATGGCCGAATTCGAGGCGGCGGACGAGATCCGCGCTGCCCTGGAGGAAGTCGGCTATGTGGTCGAAGACCACCATCGCGGATCGAGAATCAGGCCAAAGGCGGCATGGGAGAAGCTGACGCAGGACCGCGACGTAATCTCGTCCTCTGCCGAGGTCCCGTCTCTCCTCGAACAGGAGGACTTCTATGATGTCACCATCGGCGTCGTGGCGTGCAACTTTGTGGACGATGTGAAGCGTATCGTCAAGAGTGCGCTCCGCTGGGCGGGCGATCACGACGTTGAAGCAGTCATCTTGGACAACGGCTCGACGGACCCGACATCTGACTGGCTTGACGAGCTGGCGGACTCCGATTCGAGGGTCAGGGTCATTCACGCAGACCACAAGCTCGGCGAGGCTGCGGCCAAGAACATCGTACTGAAGCAGAGCCTGGGCCGGACTGTCGTAATGCTCGATACCAGTGTCGAGGTCACGGGCGACATCTTCGGAACGATCGACGCCACCTTGGACAACGACAACGTGGGCGTCGTGGGCCCGTTCGGCCTGCGGACCGACAACCTGCACCACTTCCACGACGGCGAGGGCGAGTCCGGAGATATGGATGCGATGCAGGCGTACTGCTTCGCGTTCCGGCGCGAAGACCTCAAACAGGTCGGATTGATGCGGGAGAGCTTCCGCTTTTACCGCAACCTCGATATCGACTATAGTTTTCACTTCAAGGACGCCGGCAAGCGAATCGTCGCCGACAGCTCGATGCCGGTGATCCAGCACGAGCATCGCGTGTGGAATGAGCTGGCCGAAGGTGAGCGTGACGAGCTGAGCCTCAAGAACTACCGCCGGTTCCTGGAAAAGTGGGGCGACCGCGCAGACCTTCTGGTGAGCAGTGGTTGAGTTGACCAATGCGTGTTCAACCTGAATATGACGGACAGACTCGCACACAACGAGCTTTCACCCTCCCCTATAATCATGATGGGAGAGAGTGATCTACCAAACCGTGGATCGTGTCAGCATGGTCCCGGCGCCTGGATCCCAATAATTACCCTTGATTCTCATGCGGCCTCAAGCAACTGGGGCCGCTTTCTAATGCTCCGGGAGGCGTTGTGGAACTGACCCTGCTCTGGCTCCAGCTGGCCGCCGCCGCCGCGGTGATCCTGGTCACCGCGCATTTCATGGCCAGGGCGGCGGACATAATCGCTGAGAAGACGGGACTGGGCAGATCGTTCGTCGGGGTAGTCATGCTCGCGACCGCGACTTCGCTCCCCGAGCTGGGGACAGGCATCAGCTCCATTCTTCTGGTTGGAGAGGTCGATCTGGCCGCGGGAGACGCTTTCGGCAGCAACCTGTTCAACCTGTTGATTATCGGGCTGCTGGACATCTACTGGCGCAGGGGCCCGGTGTTGGCCTATGTCACCGCGACGTCCGGACTTGTCGGCGTGCTCGGCGTATTGGTCATCTCCACCGCTGTCATCGCTATGATAGTCCACAGCCTGACCACTGCTGCTTCAGACTGGTATGTCAGCCCGGTGTCTTTCCTGATGTTCGGCACGTTCCTGGTCGCGATGTACCTCATCTACAGGGCGGAGCATGGCGAAGCCTCGGCCACGCCCGATGACCAAACGCCGGACGAAGCCCCCCACTACGCTGACGAGAGTCTCCCGCGCGCGTTCGTCATCTACCTGGTGACGGCCGCGATCGTCGTCGGGGCCGCGATCTGGCTCGCCCACACCGGGGACCGTGTCGCTGACGCGATGGGTTGGGAAGCCAGCTTCATGGGAACGCAGTTCCTCGCGCTGAGCACGTCGCTCCCCGAACTCGCGGCGTCGTTCGCCGCGCTCAGGCTGGGCGCGCCCGAGCTCGCCATCACAAACGTGCTGGGCAGCAACCTGTTCAACATGGGGTTTGTCCTGTTCCTGGATGACGTGGCGTTTACCGAAGGGGTCCTCTGGCGAGGGATTGCCGACATCCATGTTATGACTGCGGTGGTAGCCGTAATCATGAGTGCGATCGTGGTCGTCGGAATCCAGATCCGCAGCCGGCAATCGGATCAGCGGCCGCTCATCACCGTGGAAGGTGCGTCGATGATTCTGCTGTACATTGCGGTCAGCGTGCTCGTTTTCTACCTCGCCTGATTTGACACAGCCGCGAACGGCTCATAGAGTTGTCAGCGGGAATCCAAATCGCATCACACCAGAGGTGGAATCATGTTCTTTGAGCTTCGAGAGTACAGGACGCTTCCAGGCCAACGCGACAACTGGGTCAGGTTCATGGAAGAAGAGATAATCCCGTTCCAGGCTTCCCAGGGAATGACGATACTTGGCAGCTTCGTCGGCGAGGAAGAGGACGATCTGTACATCTGGATACGACGCTTCGACAGCGAAGCTGAGCGTGAGCGCCTGTACCAGGCGGTGTACGAGAGCGACCGCTGGGTCAACGACATAGCCCCGAAGGTCCCCGAAATGCTCGAACGTTCCAAGATAGTCGTCCGACGAATCGAGGCCACGCCCCATTCGATCATCCGGTAGGGCGATCATCCACTAGCCGGGCCGTCGCACCTGTCGCGAGGTGACCCCTGATCGGGCCGCAAAGCGCTGCCGAGGAGCCGAGAGATTGGACCGCCGCGCTCCGGACCTCATTCTGACCAATGCGCGCGCGTTGACGATGGACGCCGGGCGTCCCAGGGCCGGCGCGGTTGCTATCACCGGCGACCGGATAGTATGGGTTGGGTCCGCCTCGGACGCGCGGTCGATCAGCGGCTCGAACACACAGACCATCGACTGCGCCGGCGGCTCCGTGATGCCGGGATTCCACGACGCGCATATCCACCTGCTGGCGTATGCCGTCTCGCTCGTGTCGGTGGACTGTGGGCCGGACGCCGCGGCTTCGATCGCGGACATCCAGCGTATCCTAGCTTCGGCGGTTTCCAAGACTCCCGTGAGTGACTGGATTCGCGGCTCCGGATACGACGACACGGCCCTGGTGGATGGCCGTCACCCGACGCGCTGGGACCTGGACGAGATCGCGCCAGATCGCCCCGTGCGGCTCGATCACCGGTCGGGACACGCCAGCGTGCTCAACTCGGTTGCGTTGCGGAGGGTCGGAATTGGCGAGTCCACGCCGGAGCCGCCTGGCAGCACGATAGCCCGCAGTCTCGATACCGGCTCCCCCAACGGCCTGCTGCTGGAGATGGACGGATATCTCGAATCCAGGATTCCGCCACTTTCACGCCCAGACCTGGTGAGCGCGGTCGACAAAGCGTCGGCGAGGCTTCTGTCACTTGGAGTCACGTCGCTGCAGGATGCGACCCACCACAACTCGGTGGAGAGGTTTCGGCTCTTGGCTAGGCTGCGGGAGTCGATCGAACACCTGCCCCGGTTGACCGTTATGCCCGGAGACGGCCACGTAGCCGATTTCGTCGATGCCGGCCTGGGTTTCGGAAGCGGGGACGACTGGCTCCGTGTTGGGCACGCCAAAATCATGGTCACGGCTTCGTCAGGCCGCCAGACTCCCGGCAGCGCTGACTTCCGGCGGATTGTTGCCGACTGCGTAGAGCGTGTATTTCCGGTCGCGGTCCACGCGGTGGAAGCCGAGGTTGTCCGCAGTGTTGCGACCGGACTCTCGGCCAGTGTCATTCCCGGGTTCGGAGTCCCACACCGGATCGAGCACTGCTCAGAAACCCCACCTGACGCGCTGGAGTCGATCGTGGAGTGTGGGGCCGCGGTGGTGACGCAGCCCGGATTCATCTACCACGGCGGGGATCGCTACAGGAAGACGGTTGATCCTTCGATGCTGCCCTGGCTGTACCGGGTACGGTCGCTGGTGGACTTGGGGCTGCCCGTCGCGTTCGGGTCGGATGCGCCGGTTGTGGACCCCGATCCGATGTGCGGCGTGTACTCCGCGCTGACACGGCTCACTGCGTCGGGCGACATCTTGGGAGACGGGGAAGAGATTGACCTAATCGGCGCACTGCGCGCCTGTACAACAGTTCCCGCGCAACTGACCGGAGTAGGCGACTCACTGGGCCGGCTCGCGCCCGGTCATCTGGCGGACATCGCAGTCTTCGACGCCGACCTTGAGTCCGTCGATCCCGACCGGCTGCCCGGTCTGGCGCCCACCCTGACCATACTCGGCGGTCGGGTGGTGGCTGGCGGCTAAGGTCATGCACCAGAGACCGCGACGCCACTGGGCAAGAGCCGCCTGAGCTCCTCCGTACGCGCCTCGACCGTATTAGCCAGCTTCCCGTACTTGCTCAAGCGACCCGCATACATCCGAGCGCCGACTACCGTAGCTGCAGAGATGGGTTCTCCAACACCAACATGTGTGAGCGCAGCGCCGGCAGAGGTCCACATAGAAGCCTCAGCCACCTTCCTGCCGCCGCGCCTGAGCGCCTCGTTCATGGTGGAACGGCCTGTCAGGACCCTCTGGCCCTCTATCATCATCGTGACGCCGATGGATACGACAGGGACTGCGTCGAGCGCGAACTCGGCGCCGTGGTGCATGGCGTCGGTCAGAGCAGATTCGCTCCACTCTTGGACCTGTGACCTCGTGTCATCAGTCATTTCACCGAGAGATATACCCTCCGCAGAATGAACGCCGGGTGTGTTTGATGCGAACTGGCCCAACTCTTCAGGGACGACGACCTTGATGTTGGGATACCTCTCCAGATGGCCTTTGACATAGCTCATTGACGCGGTCGCCTTCGTCTGGAGAGCGTCCACTGGTTCGTCAAAGCGATCACGTATCGACAGGTCCCAACCAGGCTGATTCCGAAACTCCGCGAGAGATGCGGTATCTCCCTCACCCAGACCTATTCCGCCGACGCTCTCACCGCTGTTCAGCCGGTCACGCACAAGAATCTCGAAGTATTTCCCTTTCAGGCTGTTGACATCACCACTGAGGGACTCAGCACTTCGACCGACCAGTGTATCCAGACTCATGTTGGGATACTGCTTCTCGAACGCCTCTCGAAGGAGCGGATTCTCGTCGGGCTCGAGCCCCAGATTCGTAAGATCGTCGATCCCCACGTCAGCGGCGATTGCGGCCAGTTCAAGCACCTCCCGCTCGTCACGACGCCTGTACTGCTCCACGATATCGAGCAACGACCTGCGACCGGAGCGCCGGTACGACGAAGCTATCTCCCTTATCTCGTCGAAGGCCATCACACAAACCTCAGAACTAGACTCAGAATGGAGACCACGATCGCAACGACACTCACAACCAACGCGGTCCGGTTTATCGACACAGCCTGAGAGTTGCGTTCGTCTCTAGATTCGGAGACGGGCGGCGTCCGCTCTATCCTGTCCAGTTCTTCGACCACTTCAGCCTGGGACGCCCGCAACTCTGATATCCCTGTCTCAACACCGGAGAGTCGCGTACCTACTTCATCGCTGGCAGACCGCAACTCCGCAACTGCCGTATCCACGGTGGACAGCCGCGTATCAGTCTCACCCTGAGACCGGCGGATTGCTTCTGTTGCATTCTCCAACTTAGTCAACCTGTCCACCACTGCCGCCTGGTCGCGGTGAAGCCCGACCAGCACAGTGGTCGACGCATCAACGAACTCCTCGTACTTGCGAATGTCGCCGCCCGTGGCGGTGTCGAACACACCCTTCACCCTGCTCTTCAGTCCGCCCTCGTCATCACCCACGTCGGGCGAATCTATGTGCGGAGTCCGGTCCCGGATGATGTTGCCCATTGCGACCACCGCGTCGCGGTCTTCGGTCTCACACTCGAAGTCATCACTCGAAGAACTAAAGGATATGCCCCTTGTCCACCACCCTGTCCGAACCTCGAATGCGGTGATGTCCGCGTAAGCGCAGTCACACTCCAGACCCTCTTCTGTCACTATAAGGAGCCTTTGTTCCGTAGCGACCAAGGCGTTGCCGTATATCGTGACCATGACTCCCACAATGGGCTCGTTACTGCGAACCGCCCCCTTGATCACTCCGAACACCACGTCCGACGGGGTCTCACCACCGAGCACACCTTCTTTGGAGCCAGGCATAGCAGATTTGATGATGTTGCCCATCGCAGCAGCAGCCGCTTCGTCTCCCGTAGAGCAGTTCTGAATGCCGGACCCGGTCTCTATCGTCACGCCGCGGGTGAACCAGTTCGTTGAGACATCAAGCTTCTTTATCTCGTCATACCGACACTCGAATTCGATGTCCTTCTTCGTCACGACGAACATGCGCCTATCGGTGGCTACCAGTCCTTCATCACCATTACACGGCATCACACCTGTAATGGACTCGCCACTTGAGATGCTCCGTTCAATCACGGCTAATACCCGGCTGTTGACAGGATCCTTCCCAACACGCGAGGCTAGGACCATACCTCTCAAATCATCACTCATCACTCAGCCTCCTGGAATCTCCATTCACTCCACCATCTCTAGCACCAGCTTCCTGTCCACCTCTGGAAACATACTTGGAGACACCACTACAACCCTAGAGTGCGCCACTCGGGAGACCGCCCAAGGATGGCCCATCGCACCACTCCTTAGTCAGCGGGATCAGGGACATTCTACAACGCCAACGCTGGTTAGTGGTTGGCTGTTGGAGGCAGGCGCTCTCACTCCACACTCCTAGCCATCATCCACCATCCACTACGTTCTACGCCGCACCACGTAGTCCAGCAGGTGATCGAGCGAGTCTCGTGACGGTGTTGCGGGGAGTGTGGCGAGCGCGTTTTTGGCCGACTCGCAGCGGGCCGCCGCCTCGTCGTAAGCGGCGGCGATGATCTCCGGTTGTCGGACCAGCTTCAGCGCGTCGGACAGCAGCGACTGGCTCCTGTCCTCGTCGCGTAGGTAGGCCGTAACGGGATTGTCGATGGGATACCTGTCCTGGGCGATGAACGCTGGCAGCGTCATGATTCCGTTGGCCAGGTCGTTGCCGACCGGCTTACCGATCTCCTCCTCCTCGGCCTGAAAGTCCAAGATGTCGTCCACGATCTGGAATGCCATCCCAAGCTCGCGGGAGTAATTGCGCAGCGCGGCGACGTGATCGTCAGGGGCGCCGCTCAGGATGGCGCCAGTCTCGCCCGCCGTCCGGAACAGCGACGCCGTCTTCTTGTAGATGCGGCTGTAGTAGTCGTCCAGAGTCTGAGTGGGCCGGTGGGCGCTGATTCGTTCGTTGAGCTCGCCGCTGGACAGCTCCATGATCGTCTCTGAGAACCGCCTGATCACGCCCACGTGCTCTGTGTCGCACACGAACGTCGCCGACGAGGCGAATACGTAGTCTCCCACGAGGACTGCTATATCCCCGCCGAACAGGCTTGAAATCGTGGCCCGACCGCGGCGGACGTCGGAGTCGTCCACCGTGTCGTCGTGGATCAGGGTCGCGATGTGCAGGAGCTCCACCGCGGTCGCCATGACCTCGGACTTATACTCGTCGTGGGAGTGGAAGCTGGCGGCGAGCAGGGTGATAGCGGGCCGTGTGCGCTTGCCGGTGGAGCCGTACACGTGCGAGAGCAGCTTGGACAGAAATGGGAACCGGACGTCGGCAAGGGATTCCAGCCGGGTTTCCACCTTGTCCAGGCGGTCTTGAATGGGCGCGTATATCTCGGCGACGCGGTCGCTGTCGGCCCCGTGTGGACTATGTGCCAATCCGCGCCCTCTCCTCCTCGATCACCGAATCGTCGAGCTTGCGGAACAGGGGCTTCGGCACCGGCAGCGCGGTCCCAGGCTTCAGAGCACAGGGGTCCCAAGCCCATCCCGCCTCGGCAACGGCGCCAGGCTGTCCGAGAAGGCTGTGCAACTTCTCCGAGCTACCGGGGATGAACGGGTAGAGCGCGGTCTTGAGGCAGTTGATGACGGTCATCGCCGTCCAGAGCGTGCGCGCGGCCTCAGCGGGTTCGGTCTTGACCTGCCGCCAAGGGGAATGCGCGTCGAGATACCGGTTGGCCGACCGGGCGAGGCTCATCGCGGACTGTAGCGCGTTTCTGAATCTGCATCCTGCAAGGTGTTCCGCGGTCTGGTCCAGCCGTTGCTTTGCCTCATCGAGCAGCGCGACGGCATCTTCGTCCAGATCGCCGGGGTCCGGGATGGACCGGTCGAAGTTCCGACCGACCATGGTCAGCACCCGGTGGACCAAGTTACCGTAGGTTGCGACCAGCTCGTCGTTGTTGCGGCGCAGGTACTCGGCCCAGTTGAAGTCCGAGTCGCTCGTCTCGGGCATGATGGCGGTCAGCGTGTATCGAATCGGGTCCGGGTCGTACCGGTCCAGGTAATCCGGCATCCAGACCGCCCAGTTCCTGCTGGTTGACACTTTCTGGCCTTCCAGGTTGACGTACTCGTTGGCGGGAACGTCGTATGGCAGATTGAGACCTCCATACGCCATCAGCATCGCGGGCCAGATGACCGTATGGAACGGAATGTTGTCCTTGCCCATGAAGTAGTACGCGCGGGAGTCCGACTGCCAGAACTCTTTCCACCGGTCCGGCTCTCCTGTCCGCTGCGCCCACTCCTTGGTGGCGGAGAGGTATCCGATAACCGCCTCGAACCAGACGTAGATTCGCTTGTCGTCGTAGCCTTCGAGCGGGACCGGGACTCCCCATTCGAGGTCGCGGGTGATGGCCCTGTCCTTCAGACCGCCCTCCAGGAATCCGACCGTGAAGTTCTTGACGTTGGGCTTCATGTGATCCTGGGCGCGCACCCATTCGAGGAGCCGGTCCTCAAACGCGCTGAGCTTTATGAAGAAGTGCTCGGTGTCACGGATTTCGGGTGTGTTGCCGCAAATGCGACACTTAGGACCGATCAGCTCCTCCGGGTCCAGCGTATGTCCGCAGCCGTCGCACTGATCGCCCCGCGCTCCCTCGTAGCCACAGTGGGGACAGCTGCCTTCGACGTACCGGTCCGGCAGGAACCGCTCGTCGGACGGGCAGTACGGCTGCTGCATCGTGTCCTTGTAGAGGTAGCCCTTCTCCAGCATACGGAGGAACATGTCCTGGGTGACCTCTGTGTGATTCTGCGTATGGGTCGAAGTGAACAGGTCGAAGCTGATGCCCAACCTGTCCCAGGTCTCGAGGAACTCCGCCTGAAACTTCGAGATTATGTCCTCCGGAGAGACTCCCTGCTGGTCGGCTGCGATCGTCACGGGCGTCCCATGCGAATCGCTGCCGGAGACCATCGCCACTTCGTTGCCGATCATCCTGTGGTATCGGGCGAAGATGTCGGCCGGCAGATACACGCCGGCCGCGCCGCCGACGTGGATGGACCCGTTGGCATATGGCCAGGCGACGCAGACCAATACTCGATCAGGCACTGAAAACCCTCTGATTTCGCAATTTGGAAGCCGTGCTAAATGGTAGCACAGGGAGGCCGTGAATTGAGAGTACGCGGCAGGGGAGGAACCTGTGTCAGTTTGGTCGGAGCCATCCGGTGAGGGCGCTCCCCGCCCCTACCCCGTGGATTCCCGCGTGCGCGGGAATGACGTTGTTGCCTGCTGTGGCGTGACACACCGACTAAACTGACACAGGTTCGCAGGGGAGCAGTCAGTCCAGCTTGAGCCACTGGGAGTACAGCCGTCTTCTGGAGACCCCGGTGGCTTCGCTGACCGCCTTGACCGCGTCACGCGCCGACATGCCGTCGCGCTTGGCGGACGCCAGCAGCCCGCTGGCGTCCGGTCGGCTGTCCTCCGAGTCATCATCCGACGCGCCGCTGACAACCAGCGTGAACTCGCCGCGCGGGGCGTCGAAGTGCGCGATCGCTTCTGAGATCGACCCCCTGAAGACCTCCTCATGCACCTTCGTCAACTCGCGGCAGACTGCGATCTGCCTATCGCCGAGGGTATCGAGCAGGTCGCGCAGCGATGCCGTGAGGCGGTGAGGGGTCTCGAACGCGACCAGGGCTCTGATCTCACACGCCACCGCGCACATCGACCGGACCCGATCGGTCCGCCTTCGAGGCAGGAAACCGAGATACACGAACCCGTCGTGCGAGATGCCGGAAACAGCGACTGCGGTCGTGACCGCGGACGCCCCCGGCAGTCCGACGACTGCGACGCCCGCCGCCGCCGCCGCATGGACCAGCTCTTGTCCGGGATCGTTGATCGTCGGGGTTCCCGCGTCTGATACCAGGGCCACGTCGGACTCCGCGAGGGTCCGCAGCAGGAACGAGAGCTTCTGCGCCCTGTTGTGTTCGTGGAACGACGTCATCGGTGTGGAGATCTCGTAACGGTCCAACAGTCTGCGCGTAACGCGGGTGTCCTCGGCGGCGATCAGGCCCACCTCGTCGAGAACACGGAGCGCTCTGAGGGTGACGTCCTCCAGGTTTCCGATGGGTGTTGGGACAATGTACAAGGTCGGCATGGTCGAATGTCGCTATGGTCCGGACTGGGCTGTAATTGAATCGTACCACGGGTTGACGTAGAATCCGGCAAAGGCTGGATGCGTTCCAGAATAGCCGTACCCGGTCTGGTCACGATGGGATGTGATTGAAACGAGACGGCTCAGCAGCAGGTCGGGAGGCCCGGAATTGGTCAACGTCGTAGATATCGAGACACGGTTTGATAATAAGTTCACCCGGGAGTTTGGGTTTCCGAAAGGGAGGTCCACCATCAAGGTCTCGGAGACCCTCGACGAGCGGGTGCGCGACTTCATTGGCCAGTCCCCGTTCCTGGTGATGGCGACCAGCGGATTGGACGGATCGTGCGACGCCTCGCCGAAAGGCGGCAGACCGGGGTGGGTGAAGGTCATAGACGACAGACGGCTGCTGATCCCCGACGTCGCGGGCAACCGGCTGTTCCAGTCCTACCTGAACATGGCCGACAACCCGCACGTGGCCCTGATCTTCTTCATCCCCGGCGTTAGGGAGACGGTACGGGTGAACGGGAGCGTGGAGATCGTGGACCGATCGGCGCTGGACGCGCTACAGATCGAGCTTGAGGTATTCGAGCCTGACGAGAACGCCAAGGTCCTCCAGGGGGTTATGGTGCGGGTGGAGGAGTCCTACGGCCACTGTCCGAGGGCGCTCGCGTTCTCCAGAATATGGGACGGCGCGGTCTAATAGCGCATACGGCAGCGCGATCACTCACGGAGACCGTCGTAACCCTCGCTATCTCGAATGATCGAAGGCATCGAAGGCGGTTTTCTGATGGTCTGCAAATCGCGTACACTATTCTCAGGAACACACCGCAGCGGAGGAGCAGCTCAGACATGGCCACCGGACAGTACAGCATCCCTTTTGGGAGAGATAGAGCTACCGCAATCTACACCGACGCGATGTCCCGCATGTACGGGCTGGTCGCGCTTGGGGTCGTCACCACCGCCGCCACCATATGGATCGGCGACATGCTTGGCGTCGGCAGCATCATATCCGGGTTCGGCTGGATAGGAATGCTGGCCGCGTTCGGGATCATCTTCGGAACCCTGTTCGCCGCCAACGCCGTGGTCAGTAAGGGCAACATCGCGCTTGGAACCGCCCTCTACCTCGCATTCACCGGCATGTGGGGGCTGTTCCTGTCTCCGATCCTGACAAGATTCACCAATGAGCAGATCGGCATCGCGTTCCTGCTGACGGCAGGGCTATTCATCGCCATGAGCGCCGTCGGCATGACCACCAAGAAAGACCTGTCCAAGCTCGGCCCGATGCTTATGATCGGCCTTGTCGGTATCATCATCGTCAGCTTGATAAACACGCTCCTGTTACAGTCGAGCGGCCTGTTTCTGTTGATCAACATCCTGCTGCTTCCGCTGTTCCTAGCCCTCACCGTTTGGGAGACCAAGCAGATGAAAGAGCTTGCCCAAGAGGCCGCAATGCGTGGAGACGAACACGCCGCGACCCAGGTGGCCGTCATCGGAAGCATCGGACTCTACCTGAACGTCCTGAACATCTTCCTCATCATTCTCAACCTGCTCGGCTTCCTCTCTGGAGACGACTAGACCACGACGAGACGGGCAGCATAATGGGCCTAAGTTGAGACCAGCCAACCAAGACAGGAGGCAATCTGATTACAATGCAGGGCGATGACAGACTCAAAACACTATCCGAAAGGATGAAGCGTGAGATCGATGGCGGAGCGAAGCACACGCCCGAGCGGGTAACGATCCGCGAGTTTCTGGTTTGGTTTGGATATGCCATGCGAGGATCGAGGATCAACCGTCACATCAGGAACAAAATGGAGGAGTTAGACCTCCGAACCGTCCCTGATTTTGAATCCGGATGGTTTGGCGCAACGATTTCCATTGAACTCGACCCAGACGCTGTCGCCGGCATTGAGTCTTCAGGGGAGCCAGTTGATCCTACCGTACGGATCGGTAGGCTCGACACAGCGAATCGGAGACCTACCTCGGTGAAACCCGACAATCCACTCAAAGTTGCTATAACGCTAATGCAGCTGAACGACTTCTCCCAACTGCCGGTAATGACAAACGAGCACGACGTAAAGGGCATCATCAGCTGGAAGTCCATTGGCACCAGATTTTCATTGGGAGGTGAGTGCGAATTGGTTAGACACTGCATGGAACCTGCTAGAGAAATCAGCATTGACGCCCCTTTGTTCGATGCTGTTGGGGACATTTCGCAGCATGGTTACGTTTTGGTGAAGGGACGTAACCGGGAGATTACGGGTATCGTAACGGCCAGCGACTTTGCGGGACAGTTTAGTGAGCTTGCCGCCCCTTTCTTGCTCATTGGCGAGATCTAGGGCTACTTGCGCAACATCGTCCACAGGAAGTTTACGCGCGCGGAGATGGAAGAAGCGTCATCCGGCTCGGAAGGCGGACACCCCATCGAGGGATCCGCAGACCTCACCTTCGGCGGCTACTGTCAGCTGCTGGGAAACCCGGACCGCTGGAAGAAGCTCAAACTGAGCATCGACCGCGGAGTGTTTGTGAAGTACCTGGACACGGTGAGAGAGATTCGGAACGACGTCATGCACTTCAATCCCGACGGTCTGGATCACGAAAGCACGAAGAAGCTGAGGAACGGCGCCATGTTCTTTCGTAACCTGAGTCGGATGGGAGCGTTGGAGGCCCCGCCGGAGCCACAGTCCGGACCAATGGAGTCCTAAGAAAGCCTTTAGCGGTTCTCTTCCAGTATGAACACCTCGACTCCGCGTGCATTGGCCAAGCGGCGGTCTTCATCACGGATCGCGTAGCCCATGACTGCTGCAATCGAGCGGTCCTCCTCATGTACGGCCAGAAGCGCGTCCGCCGACTCCCGCGCCCGCTCGACGTCGTAACTGTTGATGGTGTTCGACGCCTCGACCGCGATCCATACGGTGGCGAGGTCCCTCTGGCGCTGTGCCCGCATAATAAGGTCTGTGCTTGCGATGCGCTCTTCCTGGTCTATTGTGATCACGTCCGAATCGACAGCGTGATAAACGGCCTCTTGCATTTCGCGATCAGGTTCGAGGGCCGTGGCGCTCTGCATAATATGAGGTCTGCGCAGTGCCAGCTTCTGGCTGAGGTACGGCCTGATACTCCTGGGAATCTTGAACTCTAGGCTGTCTCCTTTGAGGGTTGACACATCCCTTTCAAGATTCGTGACCTTACTTTCAACAGTTGTGAGCTTACGGGTGATCTCCGCGACATCAGCCCTGACTGCGTCGAGACCAGCGGGCATCCCAAGGAACTCGTTGGTCAACAACGCGCGCAGAAGCATCTGCTGAGCGACGGGATTGGCCTGAAGCTCAGCGACGATCCGTGCAACCAGCGATTCAGGATTGAGCTGTTCGGCCGTCTGAGTCATGCCGGCATTATACCCGAAACCGGCAACGAGGCGTACCGCAACGCCGGTCTCCAACAGGGCAATCGCATCTTATTCGGCATTAGCTTTGGCTAGGCCCTACGCCTACCGGACTCTGAACGGTTCGGAGTACCGACCCGTTGGCATTAGCTTTGGACCCGGTACGCAGGATTTAAGATGCGATTGCCCTGCGGTCTCCGAGTCCTCATCATTCTCAACCTGCTCGGCTTCCTCTCTGGAGACGACTAGAGACGCGACGGGGCGGTCAACATGTAGGATGCCTGAGTAGCGGCTGGTCAACCAAGACAGGGGACGATCTGATTACATCAATTTGGTGTGAGGCCGACATATAGTTGCTGGCGGGCTTCTCACAGATGCCTAATTCTCCCGGAGGGCCTTCAATGCCCAGTGCCTTATATGCGCACTGAACGATTCACGGCGTAGTCAAGGCGAAATGGTATAACCTGAGTCGGAGGGGGGCGTTGGAGGCCCCGCCAGAGCCACAGTCCGGAGCCTTATGACACTCCAACTACTCGATGGCGCAAGTTCAGTCGATGTTGCTTGGCAGGTTCTTATCCAGCCACCGCTCCGCCTGAGCCTTCGCCTTTCCCTCGAACCCTCTGGCGAGGAGTGGAAACGGGAGGTCTAGGTTCAGGTCGGCGTCCGTCACCGTCAAAGCGCCCTTGAAACTGGCTATCCGGCTCACCCTGAACCGGAACCTCATCGAATCGCCCTGCCACGCATGGGACACGTCCGAGACAGAGTCGCCGAACTGTTTCAGCAGATCCGACAACTCGCTCCCGACCCAGTCCTTGGCCTCCTGTTTCGTCATGTTATGAGGTCTTTTGATTCTCATTCGACCACTCAATTCATACCGGGCAAGACCGTACATGCGGCCCGGCTACACTAGTGCGCTCGCCGTGCCTACGATCGCCACGGTGCCGTCTTCCTTCTCCATCCAGACCGCGGCGTTGGCGCGCCTGGACCCGTTCTCGGCAGCCTCGTCGGTTATCACGGCTTTGGCGGTCACGATGTCGTCCGGCCAGACGATGTTGGTGAACTTGATGTCTAGCTCGCCGCCTTCGAACCAGCCCTTGCCGAAGTGCCGGTCCATCAGGTCGCCGATGTAGGACATCGTCATCCTGCCGCCGACCACGACCTCCTCGAAGCCGAGCTCCTCGGCGGCCCGCTTGTCGGTATGGTAGTTGGCGTTGCCGTGGAAGAAGATCCCGCACATCTCCAGGCTGATGGTGTGCGGATCGCCCTCAATCAGGTCTCCCTCCGGGACGTGGAATCGCCTCGCGCCGCCCTTGGCTTTGGGGTCCCTGAGCGCCACCTTGCCGCTGGACTGGCTGAGAAGATAGCTCTGGTGGTGGTGACCAACCGCCGTCGCCTCGCCCTCAGGCGACCAGAGCGTCACCTCGGAGTTGACCAGTGTGCGGTTGCGGTGCTCGTAGATGTCGACGACTTTGGACGACGCGGTGTAGCCCTGTCCGGGGACGATTGGCGCGTTGATCTTCCACTGCTGCCGCATCCACAGGTTGCCGAAGCTGTTCTTGAATCCTCCGCCCGTGAAGCCCCCGTCCACTGCCGACAGCGTCATGGACGGCGCGACCGGCGTCCCGTATGGATGGGTCGAGTACCACTCTGCATCGACTTCCAAACCGTCGTAGTAGTCATCGAGGATGGTATCGTCGGCGATGAAGTCCCTCGATCCCAGATCCTTGCCGATCCGGGCCTCGTCGGGGTCGTTGGATACGTTGGACATAGTCTTCCTCCCGTTGCTCTGTTGCTGTTGAGTACCGTTTCAGGATGCGGCCCTTCTTGGTCGATGCGTCGTGGCAGCGCTCCGACATGAGTCAGAGTCGCCGCCGACCGAGCCTTCGGCGGGTCTGTCCGCGGACCTAGGTCAGAGTATCACCCGCTCCTCTTGCAGGCTTGCAATATCGTCCCAGGTGTAGTCCAAGAGGTCTATGAGCACACTCTCCGTGTCTTCACCAAGAGAGGGCGCTACGAGGATGTGAGACGGATTTGCGCGGAGAGGCAGGACTTGGTTGCCCGTCTATCTACGACGGAGAACCGTGACGCCGAAGACAATGAACAGGTAGTATGACTACAATGCATCCTCAAGCTGATCGCGCAGCCGGCGGACCCCCTCAGCCCCAAGAAAGTACGTGCGAACACATCTACGTGACGGCGTGTCGGCTGTGCGGGCATGAAATGAAACTACATACACTACGTCTCCGGATGCAGGATCATACCCCCAGCGAACCTCCGTCCGATCCACCAGGAGGCCGCTGAAGTCCGTCTGGTCAAACGTCATCGAGCTTCACCATGAGTTCACCGTGCACAGGTCTTCGTAGTCTAGTCGTGCCGGTGGTATCCCCAAACCAATACCGTCTTCAACTCCCAGTGGTCATAGACGCCGCACTTACACGGCACCGGGGTCGCTCCACACCCTGAGCCAAGTGAGAAATTGGGATTGCACCGAGCCACGAAGATACCGGATAGAAGACAGGCAACCATCAACCGACCTTTCCCCGGTCGGTTGACGCACCTCGGCTGAGGCGGTATGATGGGAATGTTCAGGTCCCATCGTACCGGGCCAGCGTCCGGGAACTAATGTAGTCGCGGTGTTAACGCACCGCGATTTTCATTCTAGCATAGCCCCCCCTCACCACGAGTTCACCGTGCATAGGTTCTCGTACTGCTGCGGTCTGTACGCGTCGAGAAGATATCTCCTGTCCAGCCTGTGCCTGTCGTACTCTTGGGGCAGGTTGGAGTTAAACGCCTGGACGAACTCTTCTCCCATGTCCACGCCGTTGATCTTCACCCTGTAGCCATCCTCGTATCTGCTGAACACCCTATTGGCGTCCCGACCGTTCGCAGACCTGGTGAAGAACGTCATTTGGTTCCGCTCCCCAGCAGCGGTATGCCAAGGAACGTCGTCAGGCAGGTAGCCAGAGTCGATAATCTCGTCGGCCGAGGCGGTCCAGTCCTTCGTGTACACCCACTCGCCATAGCGGTCGATGTGGAGCACGATGTAGGGGCCGAGCTCCTCCCTGATTCCGAACCCGTACTCCCAGTGGCGTTCGGGGTCGGGGTTGACGAACTGGACATCCACATGCTTCGAGGTCTGGCGCACAACGGTCCTCGAATAGAGGCTAAACGTTCCCGATTCCCTTTGACGGCAACCGGCAAGGACGGGGATTGGAGTCGGTGCAGGAACCGGCGTCGCGGTCGGCTCCGGTGTAGGTGTAACGGTCGGTATCGGCGTGGGAGTGGGCTGTGGCGTGGGAGTGGATGCCGGTACGGACGTAGGCGTGGACAGGGGCGTCACTGTGGGCCGCGGTGTGAACGTTGGCGTTGGCGTATTCGTGACGGTCGGCGTAGGCGTGAACGTTGCCGCGGCCGGGGCTGGCTGGCTGACCGGCTGTCTGCCCCAGTAGTGGAGCAGAACGTCAAGGGCCTGCTCCTGTGTGATGGCGCCGTCAAAGTAGGCCCTGAGAGCGCCATAAGCCTCGGCGCCCTCGATCATGCCGTTGGCGTCGGTGTCATACTGAGGGGTCGGTCCTGCCGCGAACAGCATGGACGCGCCGACGGCGCCCAGTGCGAAGACGGCCAAGACTGATATGATGATGGCTGTACGGTGTCTGAATCTCATGAGTCACCTCCAGGAGGGGAAGATGTCTCGTCCAATAGCTCCAGGAACTGTTTGTGAAGCCTGTGGTACTGATCTCTTTCATCGTTGGATAAACGAGACTCTAGATCGAGTACAGCCACTTCTAGAGCGGCAGCGAAACGATCCTGGACTCCTTCCATTTCCGGGTCTTCGGCAAATACTTGCAGAACAACAACGATTGCGAGATGAAAGAGATGGGTCGCCGTCACATAGTCGGAGCGAGTCTTAGTCTCGGCAGCTATTCGCCGCGCTAGTTCTGCGGGTAGGTCGTCAAGACTCATGAGTCAGCCTCCCTGTTCGACGCCTTCTTTCACCATCTGGAGGATTGTCAATGAATGAGCGACAGCTTCAGCGGTTACAGACTCGCGCCTCGCGTCTAGCACCATTCTATGAGCGGTGTCTAGCATCTCTAACAGAGCAGTTCTCGTCCGTTCTTCGGGCGGAACGTCTTCGACAGCAGCAATCGTCATCGCCAGAGCAATCACGAAGAGCGAAACCCCACTCGCAACCTGATTGATGTGGGCCTCCAAGCTTATGGGTCAACCTCTACATCGGGAGGATCGAATGAATTCAGCAGTCTCTCAGTCTGAAGAGCATCCAACGCATCCTGAAGAATCACAAGCAGAAGTTGAGCATGGACGTAGTGTTTATCAGGAACATCCTGGTTTGTACCCATATCTCACAGCACGTTCTCGAAAACGGTACGAAGAGATGCTGTCGTCCATCTACGGCGAGGCCGGCGGTCCAGTTCAAGCAGAGCGCCAGCCAGAGCATGAATGAAGAGCAGATTACCGCCCTTCATATCCTCGTAGGCTTGCTCCAACGGGTCGTTGCTCATTGTGACTCATCCTCGTGGTATATGTGGCCGCCGTTGAGGGTGAAGATGTACTCGACGCCCTCTCTCCTTAGCGCTTTGGCGAACAGCCGTCCGCCATCGATCTCCGCCATTGTTCCTCCTGGTTCTGTCGTATCGAACAGTAACGTCAACTATCGCAGATCACTGGTGGTCGCCTGCACATCCCCGGCGGCTACGCGAACATCAGCCTGCCCTTTGGCTCCGGAATTGGCCAGCCCTTCTCCTTGGCAGTTTCGATCCAGATGTCCATGATCTCCTGTACCTCTCGAATCGCATCCTCGTACGTGGGGCCATCAGCGGCGCAGCCGGGCAGCTCGGGGACTTCAGCGATGAATGCCTCGTCTTCGTGGCTCCAGTTAATTACGACCCCATACTTGTTCGACAAATTCCTGACTCCTGACCACTGATATCTACAATATCACGCCCTTGTCCTGCAACGCGGTTATGTCATCCCAGGAGTAGCCCAGCTCGTCGACGAGGATCTCCTCCGTGTGCTGGCCCAGCTCAGGGGCCTCCTTGAAAATGCCGGAAGGCGTCTCGCTGTAGATGTTCGGATGATTGCACATCTTGATCGGCCCTATAACGGGGTGGTCGAAAGTCGTGATGTATTCGTTGGCGATGACCTGCGGGTCGTGCTCGAGCTCGTCGGGAGACTGCACCCGCGCGTAGATGAAGTCGCCGGTCGCGCGGAAGTGCTGGTCCCACTCTTCCGAAGTCCGGGTCAGGAACTGCCTGTCCATGATCTCAACCAGCTCCTCCCGGTTCTCGGTCCTTGTCTGGTTCGTCGCGTACTTGGGATCATCGACCAGCTCGGACAGCCCCAGGGAGGTCATGAACGACTCCCAGTACCGGTCGGGCTGCAGGTGCATGAGTTGGATCCACCTGTCATCCTTGCACTTGTACAGGTTCGCCAGCACGTTCCAGGCAGACTTGCGGTCGTACGCCCCGAAGCGGCTGCCGCCCAGTATCAGGCTCATGCTCAGACCCATCCCCTGGAGCCACATATTCGCGCTGAGGTGTGACGCATCGACCTTCTGGCCGACACCCTGGAGGTGCCTGGCGACGAGCGCGGCCAGCACTCCCTGGCAGAGCATTATCGCTCCCATCTGGTCGGATACGCCCTGCGAGACGCGGACCGGCTCGTCCACCCCCGAGGGGGTGGCGGAGATCATAAGCCCGCCTCTGGCCTGCCCGCATCCGTCGAAAGATGGGAGCGCGGAGTCCGGCCCGTTGGGTCCGTAGCCGGTGGCGGAGCCGTATACGAGCATCGGGTTGATCTCTCGAAGCGTCTCATAGCCGATGTCGAGCCGTTCGGCGACGCCCTGCCGAAAATTCTCGATGAACACGTCGGCGGTCCCGACCAGTTTATAGACGATCTCCTTGCCCTCGTCCGTCTTCAGGTTGACGGCGATCCCGCGCTTGTTCCGGTTGTTGGCCTCGAAGTAGGCGTTGCGCCCGCCCGGAAGCGTTGGGGACAGTGTGGATGCGCGGGATAGGGCCCGACCGGCGTCCCCGTCCAGGGCCTCGATCTTGACGACGTCGGCGCCCATGTCGCCCATCATCGCCCCGGCCATCGGCCCGAACTGCCACATCGTCCAGTCCAGGACTCTAACGCCCTTCAGAGGCCCGGTAACTCCGTTTGAGCCGTTGTCGAACACTGCCCACCCCCTCGTTCGGCTGACAGCCGCATCAGAAGATTGGCGCGATTGTAGCACAGCGAAAGAATTGAGAATGTGGGATAGCGTTCATCCTGTCGGCCTGTAACTTTTCCACGGCGCCACGAGGAGACCAGACCCCGACGGAGGACCTCCTGTACGACTCGACACTCCCGCGGACATCACGCGCATACTCCTGTGATACAATCCGCGACGCTCCCGATGAGCCGCCCAACCGCAAACGACCACAGAATCATGCCCTCAGCGCCCACGCGAATCGCAATCATATCCGACACCCACCTGTCCCGGTGGGACGAGGTCCATCCTGACATCAGGCGGGCGGTCCGTGACGCGGATATCGCGGTCCACTGCGGAGACATCGTCCGGCAGGACGTGGTGGACGGAATGAGGAGCGAAGCCCGCAGCGCGGTGATCGTCCACGGCAACTCCGACCCGCCCGATCTCCGCGAATCGCTGCCGTACACCGAGGTGATCGAGGTCGACGGCCTCCGGATCGGCGTCACCCATCCCGCCTGGGGAGGGCCGGAGTTCCCGCTCGAAGAGCTGCTGCCGGACTTCCCGGAACCTGTCGACGCGGTCCTGTTCGGCCACTTCCACGAGACCATCAACGAAGTCCGTAACGGCGTGCTGTTCCTGAATCCGGGCCAAGCGTACAAGTCTTTCATGGTGCCCGCCACAATGGCGATGCTGACGATCGACCGGGGACGGATGATCCCGGAGATAGTCACCATCGAGCCGTAGCGTCGGCAGCTCCGGTATTCACAGATATATTTGGGGCAGTTCGAGAATGGCCCTCATGGAAAAACGTCAGCCCTGCCCGGTGTCTGGTCTCGTGATAGAATGTGACCATGACACAAAACCGCGGCAGCCACAACAGAAAAGGCGTCGGACGCAACTACTGGATGTTCGTCGAGTCGCCGGAGAACTTTGAAATCATCCGGGAGATGGGAGTCACACTCTTCGGGATGGGACGAAGGTTCCGACGACGCGCCGAACGCATGTCGCCTGAAGACCGTGTCCTGTTCTACGTCAAGGGGATCCGCAAGTGGCCGGCCACCGCGACCATCGCGTCACCTTGTTTCGAAGACGACTCTCCGGTGTTCGCGTCCACGGCGGCCGGGGAGCGGTTCCCGTTCAGGGTGAAACTGAACCCTGACATCGTGCTGGATGAACCGGACTACATCGACGCGCTCCTGCTGGCGCCGAGGCTCGATTACGTCCGCCGATGGGCGCCGGAGAACTGGCCCCTGGCGTTCTTCGACCGGCTTCATCTGCTGCCGCAGAAGGACTTCCGTCTCATCGAGACGGAGATGGAACGGATCGCCAAACGGGACCGCGCAAACCGCGGCCCGCCTAGGCGGTAGCGCCGGAGCCGGATGAGATCGAGCGGGAGACCGCTATATCCAAGCCTCGGGACGAAGCCGCTTCCGATTAGCCCCGCCTGCATCGGGCCGCGATGGATACTACTCCCGCCAGACCCGCGTGTTGCTGAGTTCGTCATCATAGACCTCGAAGGCTCGTTCGACGAACTCTCTCGGAAGCTCTGCCGACTCGGAGATGTCGGCCAGCTTTAGCAGGTATGCGTAAGACGCGACGATTGGCAGCGTCGCGGCCACGACCGGAGACGCCAGGGCGAACCGGACCGCCCATGCGCCGATATCGCCCCCGAACTCCCGGAGCGCTTCGACCAGCACACGCCGCTCACCTGCCCTGGACTCGAACGCGGCCTGTTTGAGTCGATCGCTCGGATTGGCCCCCGTGGAAGATGTCGGTGCCTCCTCCAGCGCGCCGGACGCGCTCGGGTCGTAGGCCAGCACCGCGGTCGTCGTATCCTGCGCCCTGGCTATCAGGTTCCTGCCGGGCTGCTGGTCCATGAGGCTGAATCGCGTCTGGACAGACGATACTTCTCGCACGTCTATCGCCCCCTCGCCGGTCTCTTCCGACTCGGGGTCCGCGCTCAACGCCACGCCGTAGTATCGGATCTTCCCTGTCTGAACGAGATCGTCCAGGCTCCCGAACAGCTCGTCATCCCCGATCGCGTCCGGGTCGGGGTGGTGAAGCTGAAACAGGTCGATGTAGTCGGTGTCCAGCCGGCGCAGGCTCTGCTCGCAGGCGTACCTGATGAAGCCGGGCGTCCAGACTTTAGACCGCCCGCGCAGGTCCGGGTCGATCTGAGGTCTGTAGAAGTCGTACCCGGCCTTGGTTGAGATGACGATGTCATGACGTCGCCGCCCAAGCGCCCGCGCGAGTACGCGCTCCCCATAGCCCTCCGAGTACGAGTCTGCCGTGTCGAAGTATGTGAAGCCCATGTCGAACGCCCTGGTGAGCAGGTTGAGGGCGTCCTGCTCGGTGACGTGACCGTAGTCGCTCGTCGCCAGGGGACGAAGCGGAATGCCTATCTCGGATACGGTTAGCTCGGTGTTGCCGAGCTGTCGGTAGTTCATTCGTCAAGGAGGCCGGCCGGCGCTGCGCGGTCAGGACTTCGACCGCATGATATTGGCCGAGGATTCCTCAGTCCGGCGGGCCGTGACCGTCCGGATATCAGACCGCTGTCGGCGTCGCGCCCAGCGCCGATCTGACCAGTTCGGACCGGCGCGCGTACTCGGCGGCGTCGAGCGCCGGCGTCATCTGGCCGAGCGGTACGTCCTGTCCCAGCTCGACCCACGACTTGCATCCTGAGTACTCAGGCAGAACCGGCAGGGCCTGTGGCTGCTGGAGCTCGTACACCCGGAGCAGCGCTACTGTGAGCGGCTGACTGGGACGCCAGTGCAGTCGCTTGTTGGCGTAGTCCTCCGTCCACATATGGAACTCGGAGATGGTGTCCAGCGCCGCCTCTTCCCGGATCTCGAATCGGTCTGTGACCTGGCAGAAGTAGGTCAGATCGACGAGACCGTCGATATCATTTTCGCGCAGAGTCTGGTCGAGCGTCGGATGATGGTCGGACTTGATAAGCTCCACGCGCTGGTGCTCGTAGGTCGGGTACAGCAGGAACTCCGGATGGACCAGGCGAAAGTCCCTGTCCTCCCGGTGAATCCCGCCCTTCCGAAGGATGACGATCTGATCCCCTCGTCCAAGGGTTTTGACGGCGACGGCCCACTCTTTGAGGGCGAGATCGGATATCGGGGGGAGCAGCATCTGAAATCCTCGTGTTGCAGTCGGGATGTTGGCTCGATTATATCCGACGGGCCCGGAATTGAGAATGGATGGAAGGTTAAGAGTTGCGAAGGGCTGGAAGGTGTCCCGACTGTCGGATCGTACTACTCCGAGTACGGCGCCCGTACCCGGCCGGGGACGATCTGACGGGATTGTCAATGGGAACGCGGTTGCTTAGGCTGCCTGCGGTGTTACAATCACGACTACTGAATGAGGCTGGCCTGAGCGAGCCGGATTAGAGGTGCTGTCATGAGACTAGAAGGCAAGGTCGCGCTGATCTCCGGTGGCGCGCGCGGACAGGGCGAGGCCGAAGGCCGTCTGTTCGTCGCCGAGGGCGCCAAAGTGGTCCTTGGGGACATTTTGGAAGTCGAGGGGGAGGCCGCGGCCGCGGACATTCGGGAAGGTGGCGGCGACGCGTCCTTCGTCCGGCTCGACGTTGCCAGCGAAGACGACTGGCGCGCCGCGATCGACTACACACTCGAGACCTACGGCAGGCTGGACATCCTCATCAACAACGCCGCCATCTACAGCCGGACTCCCATCGTCGATACCGACCTCGAGGAGTGGCGCCGAATCATGGAGATCAACAGCACTGGGGTATTCCTCGGCACCAAGCATGCGGTGCCGGCGATGCAGCGCTCGGGCGGCGGGTCGATAATCAACATCTCGTCCACTGCCGGGCTGGTGGGCAGCATCCGCGGCAGCGCCTATGGCGCGTCCAAGGGCAGCGTCCGCCTGTTCACCAAGTACACCGCCTTACAGCACGCCGCCGACGGCATCAGGGCGAACTCGATTCACCCCGGCCCCATCGACACCGAGATGATAGCCGAGAATCTGTCAACGCCGGACGGCAGAGCCGAGTCGGAGTCGAGGGTCCCGCTCCTGCGCATAGGGACTGTCATGGACGTGGCGTACGGCGCGCTGTTCCTGGCCTCCGACGACTCGTCCTACATGACCGGCGCCGAGCTGGTCATCGACGGCGGCGTTACGGCGCGCTAGAGTGTCCATCATATCCAGCTTGAACAGGTACGAGCGCGGTGGTCCTTAACCAGATCGACCGGCACCAGGGCCGCGAGCGAGTCGATCTGGCGCCTCCTGAGCGCAGGTCGCTATCGGCGATGGCCGACCGCTTTGAAACATTCGCGCGCGAGGAGTGCTCCCACGGCTCCCCGATGGGGGTGACGTCCCCGACATACGCGCTGTTGTCGAGGGCAGTGGCATCCGACCCGGAGCTGCTGGATATCGCGCTCGAATGTAAAGTCGGACCGCCCATACCTAACCTCTTCTTTGCCGCTGTAAAGCGCGCTGTCGCGGATCGCCCGGATTCGGAGCTCGGCCTCCTCTATCGGCTGATCGCGGGAGGTGAGCCGCCAACCGCGGACCTGGGCAAGGTGTTCGCCGGGTTCTGCCGGGACCATCGGGCCGAGATTATGCGTACCGTGCGGACACAGGGTGTCCAGACCAACGAGGTCGGTCGCTGCTCTTACCTGATGCCGGCGTTCGGCGTCGTGGCCGCAGACGCCCGCGGCGAGCCGCTCGCGCTGGTGGACGTTGGCGCGAGCGCGGGGCTGAACCTGCTGTGGGACCGATACCGCTACCGCTACTCCAACGGCTCGGTTCACGGTCCACCGGAATCCCCCGTGACGATCAGGTGCGAAGTTCGTTCGACTTTCGCTCCCGACGTTCCGGACGATCTCCCGCCCGTAGCATTCAGGACCGGCATAGACCTGGACCCGGTCGATCTGTCCGACGATATGGAGTACGCTTGGATGCAGGCGCTGGTGTGGCCTGACCACGCCGACCGCGCGGAGATGTTGTCGGCGGCCCGGCGAATCTGGCTTGTGGAACGCCCGGCCGTGCTGTCCGGCGACGCCGTTGAGATGCTTCCCGGCGTTCTCCGGTCGGTCCCGTCGAATGCGACGCTGTGCGTATTCCACTGCCACGCGCTGAACCAGCTTCCCCCCGACAGGAGGTCCGCGTTTTTGGATATACTCTTGGACGAATCGTACCGGCGGACCGTGTACCACATTCCGTCGGAGGGAGCGCGAATGTCCGTGGACAGGATCGAGAGCGGCCGGTCGTACAACATCCTGTCCGCGAACCGGCACGCCCACGGCAGGTGGGTCGAGTGGGAAAATATATCCGGGTGGAGCGGGTGAAACCATATGCTCATGAACCCATTCACGATACCGATACACATAGACGTCAACGGCGCGCCGCACGATATTGACGCTGACACGCGGTGGACGCTGCTCCACGTGTTGCGTGATGTCCTCGGTCTCACGGGCGCGAAGCGCGGATGCGATCGCGGGGAGTGCGGCGCGTGTACCGTACTGGTCGATGACGCTCCGGTAAACGCGTGTATGACGCTGGCCGCGACCTGCGACGGCAGCAGAGTCCGTACCATCGAAGGACTGGGATCGTCCAGCTCGCTCAACCCGCTCCAGCAGGCGTTCCTCGACAACGACGGCGCGCAGTGCGGATTCTGCACTCCGGGCATTCTGATGAGCGCGACAGCGCTTCTGGAGGCAAAACCCCATCCGACCGGCCAAGAGATCAGGGAGGCGCTCGCCGGGAACATATGCCGGTGTAACGCGTACGGCCGGATCATCGCCTCAGTTCGCCAGGCGGGACAGCCGCAATGACCGGCGTCATCGGACGTTCAGTCCTCCGTAGAGACCTTCCTCCGAAGCTCACCGGCGACGCCGCCTACGCCGCCGATGTCCGGCTTCCCGGAATGTTGATCGGCAAGATCCTGCGCAGCCCGCACGCGCACGCCAACGTGGTCTCGATAGGCGTTCCGCGGATGGAGGGAGTTCACGCAGCCGTGACCCCATTCGACGTCCCGGACGGCAGAATCGCTCCGGACGTTCCGATCCTCGACACCGTTGTCCGGTTCGTGGGTGACGAGGTCGCCGCGGTGGCGGCGGATGACGAATTCATCGCGGAACAGGCGCTCCGGCTGATCGAGGTCGAGTACGCGCCGCTGCCGTTCGTCACCGATGCCAGGGCGGCCCTCGAACCGGGCGCGCCCGCCGTACACCCCGGAGGGAATCTGGTCGGAGGCGAACCGATCGTCCTGAGCCGCGGCAGCGTGGAGGAAGGGTTCGCTGAGGCCGACGTTGTAATTGAGGATATGTTCAGCACGCCCTCCCACTCCGGCGCTGCCCTCGAACCCAGGGCCGCGGTCGCCGCATGGGACGGCGATCGGCTCACGGTGTGGAAGTCCAGCCGGGGAGTCCATGCGGACCGGCTGCTGCTGTCCCTGTCGCTGGGAGTGCCGCGCGACAGCGTCCGGGTGATCGGCCAGAATATGGGCGCGGGATACGGCAACAAGGATGAGACCCGCCTGTCTGTGCTCGCGGCGATACTCGCCCGGCGGGCTGGTCGCCCGGTGAAGATCGAGGCGACACGCGAGGAGGAGTTCATCGCGGGTCGTCACAGACACGCGACTGTAACTACGGTCAGAATGGGCGTGAAACGCGACGGTACGGTGACGGCGGTCCACGCCACGACGATCATGGATACGGGAGCGTACCTGTCGTCCGGACCGGGTGTCGTCCGCCGCGCCGGACAGGGCGCGCTCTACCTGTATCGCTGTCCAAACGTCCGCTACGACGGCTATCTCGCCTACACGAACACGCCCGCCGGCGGGTCGTACCGTGCGCTGGGCGCCCCGCAGGGACACTTCGCGCTGGAGGTGATCTCCGACCGGGCCGCGCGCGCGGTTGGTCTCGATCCGGTGGAGTTCAGGCTCAAGAACCACGTCGGACCCGAAGGTCAGCCCGGAGAGCGCGTCACCCCGCGAACGGAGATCATAGACACCCAGCCTCTGGAGGGCGGAATACCGTTCTCGAGCAACGGTCTCCGCGAGTGTATCGAACGAGGGGCCACCGAGTTCGGATGGAACACGACGGCGACAACTTCCGATGGGCCGCTGAGACGCGGCAAGGGGATGGCCGTCTTCATATACCGCGGCGGCGCGGGAGGACGATCAACCGCTAGAATGCGCCTCGAGGCCGATGGCGCGCTCCGTCTGGTATCGGGCGTCGTGGACGTCGGAGAGGGAAGCATCACCGTATTGACCCAGATCGCCGCCGAATCGCTCGGAGTGGGATACGACCGGGTTGGCGGCGACTTCGGCGATACCGATGGGACTCCCGAGTCGCCGATCACGGCCGGCTCCACTGTCACCTTCTCCGCCGGGCTCGCCGTCAAACAGGCTGCCTCCGATCTGCGAGACCGGATTGTGGCCGCCGCCTCCGAAGTGTTGGGGCGTCCGGACACAGAGCTTGAGCTTGGCGACGATGGCGTGAACGGCGCATCCGGGTCCGGGATCACGCTCGCCGAGCTGGCCTCAGCGATCGGGCCGATCGAGGTCGAGGCCACTGTCTCCCCTGGGAGCACGGACTACATAGTCAACTCCTTCGGCGCTCACTTCGCCGAGGTCGAGGTGGATACCGATACGGGACAGGTCCGCGTGCTGCGCTACGTTGCCGCTCACGATTCCGGGCGGATTCTGAACCCGCGTCTTGCGACCAATCAGGTCGAAGGCGGCGTGTCCCAGATGCTTGGTTTCACTCTGAGCGAGCAGATGATTACAGACATTCAGAACGGCGCTACACTCAACGCCAGCTTCCTCGAACACAAGAGCCCGACCATCCTCGAATACCCGGACATACGGGTGGTCTTCGCCGATGTCGTGGACCCGGTCGGGCCGTATGGAGCCAAATCGCTGGGCGAGCCGCCGAGCATCGGCGTCGCGCCCGCTGTGGTCAACGCGATCCGGGACGCCGCGGGAGTCGACCTGACCGATCTCCCGGCGACTCCTGACCGGATCCTGAACGCGCTGGCCGATCAGGCCGGAGCCGCTGAAACATGAAGTCGTTCGAGCTGGTCACCCCGGCGTCCCTTGCCGAGACGCGCGACATTCTCGAGGACCGGGGAGCCGCGGCGGTTATCTACGCCGGAGGCACAGACCTGATGGGGGAGATCAAAGAGGGGACATCATCTCCTTCGGTCCTCGTCAGTCTGGCCCGGCTGCCGGGGTTGAGGTCGATCGAGCTGAGTGACGCCGGGCTGGCCATTGGCGGCATGGTCACGCTCGCGGAGATCGAGCGCAGGCGGGAAATCTCCGGACGCTATCCGGCCCTGGCTCAGGCCGCTGCGTCGGTCGCTACCCCGCAGATCAGGAACGCGGCGACGCTGGGCGGAAACCTCTGCCAGAGACCGAGGTGCTGGTACTACCGCAGTCCGCGTTTCAACTGTCTCAAAAAAGGCGGCGACATCTGCCACGCGATCGCGGGAAACAACAAGTACCACGCCATTCTGGGCGCGGACGGGTGCCACATCGTCCATCCGTCCGATACCGCGGTCGCGTTGGCCGCGCTGGGTGCCTCCGTTGAAATATCCAGCGGCGCGGGAACCCGCAGGATGCCCGTCCTGGACTTCTTTGTGCGGCCCGACCAGAATATGCTCTCCGAGACTGTGCTCGGTCACGGCGAGATCGTCACGAGGGTACTGATACCGTCGCCCCCCGTCGGCGCGCGCAGCATCTACCTGAAGGTCAAAGAGCGACAGGCGTATGACTTCGCGCTCGCGAGCGTCGGCGCGTACCTCGAAATCGACGGCGAAACGGTCAGCCGCGCCCGATTCGTCCTCGGAGGCGTCGCCCCGGTCCCGTATCCGTTGCCGCAAGTCTCGGACGCGGTGGAGGGCGCCGACCTGGAAGAGGTCGATCCGGTGTCGCTCGGCCATCTCGCCGTCCGGGACGCCAGGCCGATGGCCGATAACGGCTACAAGGTCCGGCTGGCGGCGAACCTCGTGGCGCGGGCCGTCCGCGCGCTGCTCGGCGGGGCATTGTAGGTGGCGAGCAGGTCGCGGCTGAACGCCAGATCCCAGCCGAAGACGCGGAGTTGACCCCGGGGAATCTCCTCCACGACCGGGCCGCGGTGCGCCGGTTCGCGGGTGCGGCCCGTCCGGGCGTGGTGCTCGACTTCGACGGAACACTGTCTCGGATCGCTCCGACCCCGGATGCCGCGGTGATCCTGCCGGCCAACAGGGGGGCGCTGACTTCCCTGGCAGCGCGTTTCCCGCTCGTGGCGGTGGTGTCGGGCCGCGCCGTGCGAGACGTGGCCCAAAAGGTGGGAGTTGATGGGATCGTCTATGTCGGCAATCACGGCGCGGAGTACATGATCCACCGGCAGGTAAGGCTTGCTCCCGGAGCGGCGGTAATCCGATCGACTGTGGCGCGCGTGCTGGACCACATCGAGCAGAAGACCGTCGCGCTCCCGGGGCTGGTGTTCGAAGACAAGGTGTTCAGCGCGTCAGTTCACTTTAGATTGGCGCACGATCCGACAGAGGCAGTGCGGGCGCTTGAAGTCGCTCTCGGCAGCGCGCCGGGTATGACCGGGATCGACCCTTTCTGGGGCAGGATGGTCCTCGAGCTGCGCCCGGTGAATGCGCCGAACAAGGGCGACGCGGTTGCCGCGCTCGCGGATGAGTATTCCCTCGACTCGGCGCTGTTCGTTGGCGATGACACCACGGATGTGGACGCCATGACCAGACTGAAGAATCTCCCTGAACTCGCGGGCGTAGCCGTTGCCGTGCTGTCGGAAGAGACTCCCCAGGCGGTTCTCGATGCCGCCGACTACTCATTGAACGGCGTCGAGGAGGTGGGCGAGCTGCTTCGCATGTTGCGCCGCTTCAGGCCGGCAGGTTAGACGACTCCGCCGGTCTGGCCCTCTGGCCTCGCCGCCTCGACTCCGGTAATCGCGCTTATCGAGTTGATGAAGCTGCCCGCGCCGTAGTACTTGATCTGCCACCGGTACAGCTCCTTGCCCTCCATGCCTCTGCCCTTGAGCTGGTAGTACGCAGGCCGCCCGACACTTCCCTGGAACAGGACGACCATGCCGAATACCAACGCGACGATCGGGACTACGAAGTACCAGAACAGCATCGTCGCCAGCCCGGAGACCGCGAGCACGGCCCCGATTGCCATCTTTCGATGGTCCGACGCCTTGACTGCCGTGATGCTTTCGAGGACCGTGTACGGCAGCTCGTGAGTCTTCAGTCCGTTACGGCGCTTGGACACGAGAATCACCCGTCGTGACGTGGCGTGGTACGGGCCGAAGCTGGAAACCAGGCGCTCGTCGTGACCCAGGAACTCCTGCACCTCTTCGGGACGTTGCGTTTCCGGCAGCAGCGCGCGCATCAGAATATCGCGATCGGGTTCACCGGAGAACCCGTCGTGTTGTGCAGGCGCAGCGGGCCGATCGACAGCATGAACTCCCAGCGGTTGCGCTCTCTGCACGCCTGGGCAAGCTCCTCGAGATTCGCGTTGTCGAGTATCCATAGACCCATGGCCACGATCCCCACCTGGTGAATTGGATTGGTCATGCTGGGATATCCCGTGGGCATTACGTCGTTGCCGGTGTCGCTGCCCAGCATGGCGATCCCGCGTTCGTGGAACAGCGGCAGGCAGGCCGCCTGGCACGCTGACGACCCGAGCTCCCTCGGATTCCAGGGTCCCTCGACATTTCTGCGATTCAGGTTGCCGGTCCGCACCAGCAGGACGTCGCCCTCCTCGATCTTGAATCCGCACCGCTCCTCCGCGGCAAGAATGTCGTCGGGCATCACCCCTTCGCCGCGTTCCAGCCAGTCAATGCCCCGGATCATGGGCGCGTCAACCAGGACGCCCCGGGTCACGATCCCTTCCTTGGCCAGCTCGATCGACTCGACCGTCGCGCCGAGGCCCGTGGATACGAGGTGAGCGGGCTGGTTGTTGTACATCTTGCCGTTCCAGAAGAAGTGGGCGAGGCTGTCGACGTGAGTGATGGCGTATCCGTGGAAGATCATCCCGAAGAAGTCGGTCGAACCCTGGGCGGTGCGTGACGTGACTTTTTCACCGCTGGCCCAGCCCTCGCCGCTCTCGGTCATGAAGTGGATCGGCGGTATCGGGATGTCCGGGGCAGGCTCGAACATAACCGTCCGAGCGCAGGAAACGGTGGTCCCTTCCTCGACCAGGGAGACAGCCCGCTTGACCCGCTCAGGGCCAAGGAAGTTCAGCGTGCCCATCTGGTCGTCCTCACCCCACCTGCCCCAGTTGGACAGAGAGTCAAAATAGCCGAGTACCTCCGCTTCAGTGGGAATGCTGCTGGTCATGGCGAGTGTGCCTCCCTGTGTCTGATGACGCCCGTGCCTGAGACGATCGATCTGTCCGCGGCGCTTATGGTCTCCCGGATGCGCTCCACGCAATCCAATCACAAGTATATATTCTGGTCACCCTCATCTCAATCCTATTACACTGCGGTAGTCAGCCCATATCCGAACGCCCTGTGGGGCATTGAAACCTGATCCGAACACCCTGTAGGGGCAGGTTTGAAACCTGCCCATATGCCAAAGTCTCTGGGAACGGACCTGTGAGAGAGCCCCTACCCACAATTCACCCTTGACAACCCCGTCCACACACTCTACCATAGAACATGCGTACTCAGAGACCAATACCTGATACCTGAACAACCCCATGTGCTCACACAACCAACACAACAAGCCAGACAACCTCGCCGGTGACATCCGAGACGCCACCGGCGAAATCCGCAACGTCATCGACAGACTGCACGACATCGCGCAGGGCGACTTCCCACGCGCCAACACATCCAACCGCATCAGGGCCACACGCATCCTCCTCGACAGAGGGTTCGGCAAAGCCCCCAGGCGCCCCTGCCCCGACTCCGCGCCCTCCAACCACAACCACCGGCCAACACCGGCCAGGGACTCCACGACACCCGTCGGACCATCACACCACAGCGGCTCGACCGTGTCCGGGACCGTCACGCAGATCGACGACTCCCTGCACGACTCCCTCGGCCCTCCCCCGACCTTCGATGACCCACCGCATTTCACCGAGGACAACGACCACGACGACCTCAGGTCGGAGCTGGTCTCCTACACCCAGGAATACATCCACACCGTCACAGACGACGGCCGCACCCTGATAACCGTCCTCACCGGCATCCTTGACGCCGACCTCGACGACCTGGCCGTAAAGCCCTGTCACCGCATAGACGCCGCGCAGATACTTCTCGACCGCGCCCTCGGCGTGGACTGTGACCCTCCCGCCGACCCCGCCGACGAGATCCCCCCGGAGGACATCCCCGGCACTCCCGAGTGGCTGGAATCGGCCCAGCGCGAGCTGAACGAACACATCCAGAAGATCATGGACAGCGCCACCGAAGAGGACAGACGTAGGGGCAGAGAAGCGACCGTCGAGGAGATCGAAGAGGTCAAAGCCAAGGCCTACAGGGCGCTGCTCGCCGCGAACGGCGACCCCCGCGCCCACACCAGGTACACCCCCAAATTCCTCGACGACCCCTGACACCCAATGCGGATAGTCGGTAGGGGCAGGTTTCAAACCTGCCCAGACCCCGGCCACCCCTGCCCATATCCCGGTCGCCCCATGCGGTAGGGGCAGGTTTCAAACCTGCCCAGGTCTCCTAAACCTGCCCGGGTCCCTAAACCTGATTCCTGACACCTTTCGAAGCTCTCCGAATCACGTCGGACGATATATAATACGCGGGATGCTGTCAGCCAGAGGTGCTTGAGGAATGCGACCCAACATCAGATTTCAGCCGGACGAGGAAGTCATCTTCGAGAATGAGAGAGCCGTCCTGACGAACAGACGACTCATCGGCAACTTCGCGTCCGAACGTGGCGGAGATTTCGACGCGTCCGAGCTGCGTGACATCGGCCCCCCGAACAAGTTCAACGGCGGCTACCAGAGTAAGAGACCGATCGGACTGAGGCTGCTTCTGGGGGGTGTGGCCGTTGTGGTCGTCAGCTCCCTGGCCAAGTCCTCGATCGGGATCCCCCAGACGGTGGAAGCGGTGCTCTTCCTGGTAGGCGCCCTCTCAGCCACCGTGGGCATGTACCTAGTCCTGAACAGCCTGTTCAGGAACCCGCCGAACACGACGGTGATCTTTCCGGTCCTCGAGGGAGAGGACATCATTGCCTCGTACCCTGAATGGGATAACCCGGAGGCTGAACAGTTGGTCCGGCATTTTGCGAGAACCAAGCGCGGCATCGGCCGCTAGTGCTGTGCCTACTTGATGTTGACGGGTGCCGTTAACCCCCAACTTCTATCTGCCATTCCCGCGAATGCGGGAATCCAGGATGTAGCAGTCTGGATTATGGGCAGAAATATATCTGGACACCGTACTAGCTGTCACTTACCGTCCGCGGCTGAGTCTGGCCTATGCCTGCCCGGACCGTCGGGAATCCTGCGCCTCACCCCGGATGAGGGTCAGAGCGAGCGCTAGGATCATCAGCGTTCCCGATATCTTGAGCGCTCGGCTGAGGCCCACGACGAACGCGGACCTTATCTCCGCTCCGCCGCCCTCCGCCAGCGCCGACAGGTTCGGCTCGAATCCATAAGACGCCATGGTTATCGTTACCAGCGTAGTGGACAGCGCCACGCCGGAGACGTTCGCCGATGTGCGTGTGAGATTGACGAAGCCGGATACGACGCCATACTTGTCCCGCGGCAGTGACCCCATGATCGCGCTGGTGTTCGGAGAGCTGAATGTGCCCATGCCTACCCCCGACAGGATCATCCCGACGATGACATGCCATGCGGGGGAGCTGGTATCGAGTGAAGACAGGACGAACATGGCGGCTGCCGAGGACAATCATCCCCGCGGCGGCGGGCCATCGGGTCCCGAATCGGTCTGAGAGCCGGCCGGCAAGTGGGCCCAGAATAGCCATGCCCAGCGCTCCGGGAACCAGGATGAAAGCGGCCTCGCGCGCCTCGTACTCGAGTCCCTGTATCAGGTAGAACGGCATGAGGAAGAAGACCGCCGAGCCGCCGAGGAAGGAGGCGAACCTTGCGCCTATCGCATACGAGAACACCCGGTTGCGGAACAGAGCGAGGTCCAACATGGGTTGCGGGCATCGGAGCTCCCAGAAGATGAACCCCGCAAGGAGAAGGACCGATGACCCAAATCCGGCCACAATTGGCCATGATGTCCATCCCAACTTCCAGGCGTTGGTCATCGCCAGCAGGAAGGCTACCAGCGCCCCGGCTGAGAGCGCGGCGCCGACCCAGTCGAACGAGGAGTCGCGACGCCGCGACGCCTGCTGCTGCGTCCGGCCCTTGAGGACCAGCGCGGCGGCGGTCATCGCGAGCAGCGAGATCGGGATGCCCGCGAAAAAGATCGATCGCCAGCCCAGCTCCGAAACGAGAAGCCCGCCCACGATCGGGCCGGAGATAGCCCCGATGCCGATTATGGCCATGTACAGGCCCATCGCCTTGCCACGCTCGTTGTCAGGGAAGACCTCGGTTATGAATGCCATGCTGTTGGCCTGGACGCCCGATGATCCCATCCCCTGGACGATCTTGGCCGCAACGAGTACAGCGAGGTTCTGGGACATGCCCCCTACAAATGCCAACGCAACGAATATCGAGAACCCGGTTAGATAGACACGCTTACGTCCAATCATGTCTGAGAGGCGGCCCATCGGCATCAGCATCGCGCTGGTGGCCAGGCTGTACCCCAGTGAGACCCACTGTACCGTGGGTATGTCCGCGGCGAAGTCGTCCGCGATTGCCGGCAGCACAATGTTGATGCCCGACTGGTCCATGACATTGATGAACATGCCGATAGCTATTGCGCCATAGGCCCACCAATGGTATTTCGCGCTTGCGGTGATCGCGCGGACGGGCCTGATGCCGATTGCGGCCAACGTCAGTCACCACCAGTCTGTAGCTCGGAGCCACGCGCGCTTACGCCCTCGTCCGCAACCTCGGGCTGCGCTGCCGGCTTGATGAACGTCAACAGAATCGCAAGGAAGATGAAACATCCTAAGAACAGGAACGCGATCCTCAGTCCCTGGGTGAACGCCGCTTCGACACCGGCCCCGCCTGCCGCGACGGCGTCCAAACTCGGCTCGAAGCCCCTGGCTGCCATGGTCATCGTCACAATGGTCGTCGCGGTGCCCAGTCCGGCAACGTTGGCGGTGTTCCTCGTCATATTCAGGAAAGCGGTGGCCACACCGTATCTCGTAAGCTCCACCACGCTGAGAACCGAGGACGTGTTGGGAGTGTAGAAGATGCCCATTCCAAGGCCCTGCATCGCCATCGCAGCCGCCACCGTCCACGCCGTAGTGTCCACGGTCAATCTGCCCAGAATGGTCAGCGACGCCACGAGCATTGCCAGTCCGATGAACTCGATCTTCCGGGGTCCGACACGGTCTGAGAGCATCCCGGAAAGCGGTCCCGCGGCGGCGAAGCCAAGTGCGGCGGGCGCGATGACCAGCCCGGCCGCGCCGGGTGACAGGTTGATCACATCCTGCAGGTAGAAGGGCATCATGCTGAAAACCGCGGTCCCAGCCAGGAATCCGCAGAAACTCGCCGACGATCCAAGCGCAAACACTTTCCTGCGGAAGAGCTCCAGGTCCAGCATCGGCTGGGAGGCGCGTCTCTCCCAGTAGATGAATCCCGCGAGGAGGCCGACGCTCAGCGCAGTGCCTCCTGCTACCCACAGAGATGTCCAGCCGATCCGGTAAGCGTTCGTCATCACCAGGAGGAAGGTCAACAGCGCGCCCGCCGACAGCAACGCGCCGGCCCAGTCGAATCCGGAAGCCAATTGGCGCGCGCCGGCCACTCGAGACCGGTCCGAGATGAGCACGACCCACGCGGTCGCTAGTGACAAGACTCCGAGCGGAAGGCTGGCCATGAACACCGCGCGCCACCCGAAAGTGTCCACGATCAGACCCGCCAGTACCGGGCCCATGATGGCGCCCATACCGACCATCGTCATGAACAGTCCGATAATCTTGCCTCGATCGCTGGCCGGGAAGGTGGTTGTAAGGATTGCCATCGCGTTGGCCTGGATCATCGCGGCCCCCACCCCCTGGACGATCCGGAACAGGATCACCGTCATCAGGCTAGGTGACAGAGCCGCCATCGCGGCGCCCGCGGTGAAGACCACGAAGCCGGTGCAGTAAACGACTTTGCGTCCGATCATGTCCGAGAGTCGCCCAGCGGGGAGCAGGAGCGAGCCGGTGGCAAGCATGTACCCGAGCGCGACCCACTGGACGAAAGGTATGGTGGCTCCGAAGTCGGTCGCCATCAGGGGTAATGCCAAGGTCACCCCGGTCTGGTCGAGCACGGACACAAATGTGCCCGCCGCAATAGTGAGGAGAATCAGCCGACGCTTGCGGGCGTCAGCGACGTGCGAGGGCGTGGCGTTCAATATGAGCCAAGTGTATCATGTACTATAGGCGTGGTCGCAGGCAGACTCTATCCGTATATCCGATCTACTAAAATATAGCGGGGTTGAAATGCTTCTTAAGTCACTGCACCTGAAGAACATCCTGTCCTTTAGTGAGGCAGAGGTAGATCTTAAGCCTCTCAACATTTTCATCGGTCCCAATGCTTCCGGCAAATCTAACGTGATCGAGACGGTAGCGTTGCTACAGTCGATTCCTGGAGACCTTGCCGGGTTCTTCCGTCGCAACGGCCCGATACTTGATTGGATCTGGAGGGGAGCTAATCAAGATGGCGAGATCTCCTCCACTGCGCATGTTGAGGCATTAATTCGAAATCCCATGAATCTTTCGATGTCTCTGCGTTACACTTTGCAATTGGCAGCCAATAATGAGCGGTTGCAGGTAGTCAGGGAGAGACTCGAAAACGAACGACCCCACTGGCCTCATCCACGACCATATTATTACTTCGAATTAGACAACGGTTATGGTCGTATCTCTGCCCAGAGAGCTGCCGATAGTACTACTCGCCATAGTGACGAGGCTGACGGTGCCGATACACCTCAAACGAACCTTACGCCTGATGACATCGACCCGGGGAAGTCGATCATGAGCGAACGACGGGATCCGGTTAACTTCCCTGTACCAACGCAGACTGCGCGTAGATTTTCGTCTATGAGGCTATATCGAACTTGGAACGTCGGCAGGGACAGCCCAGCTCGACGTCCCCAGGCGACTGATGGTGCAATCGACTTCCTCGAAGAGGATTTCAGCAACCTAGCTCTCGTTGTCAACGACCTTCAGGGTCGTCGACTGGACCCACCCATTGACAATTACCTCAATAGGTTCTATGAAGCGTATGATGGTCTACATGCGCGGGTGTTTGGTGGCACCATCCAGTTGGCAGCCAATGAGGTTGGTATGTCAGGTTCTATCCCAGCAACGCGACTATCTGATGGCACGATTAGGTTCATTGCACTCCTAACCATCTTAGGGCATCCGAATCCTCCTGAGTTGATCTGCATTGAGGAGCCCGAGCTGGCACTTCACCCAGATGCTCTGTCGCTACTAGCAGAACTCCTTAGAGCGGCATCCCAGCGGACACAGGTGATCGTAACTACACACTCTCCCGAATTGATCAACCATTTTACTGATGAACCAGAGGTTGTTGTTGTCTGCGAACGTGGCCCCGATGGGGGAACACAGTTCCGTCGCCTATCGCGTGACGACCTCGAGTCGTGGATGGGCGAATATCGACTTGGAGAAGTCTGGATGTCTGGCGCAACTGGTGGTACGCGATGGTAGCCGTATGAGGTTGTATATAGAGGGTGGTAACCAACTCCGAGTACCAATGGGCCAGCTTATTCAACGAGAGGTTAGAGGCAGACCAGCACCAAAGATTGTGACCTGTGGGCCACGTTTGCAGGCGATAAGGGCTTTTGCCAGAGCCATCGGTACAGACCCTGCTTCACTCCTTCTGATCGACTCCGAAGGTGAGAATCTGGGTATCCTGACCTCATCGGTGATGTCTTCGGCTAGCTTGGCAGGTGGTTCGGAAAGTATCTTTTTCATGGTCACATTGATGGAAGCATGGTTCCTTGCAGACCGCGATGCACTGGCTGGCTACTATGGTCAGGGCTTCCGCCCAGCACTACTACCAGGTAATCCCGATGTTGAGTCTATTCCCCCGCAGGACGTCCTAAACGGATTTCGGAATGCGACTCGACAATGTGGCAAGGGGACTTATCACAAGGGCAAACACGCGCCTAGACTCTTAGCGGCCCTCGATCCTGCTGTCGTGTACAGGTCCTGCCCCAACTTCGCCAGGCTGATTGACTACCTTCGGCAATGAGTACGTCCAGAGCTTGAATAGAAGCAGCCCCGCTGGTGTTGGGGCAGCTGCCTCTCGACATCTACTGACCCGGCGAGCGGGTCGGCGCTGTAGTATGCTGAATCGCATCTGCAGCGCGTGGTCGAAAGGCCGGTGGCGCCAGCGGGGCTGCGAATCGATTATCACACCCTGACATGCTGACCGGTCAACGTCTTTGATGGCCCGTTTTCCGCTGAAATCCTTGACAGCGCCCGCCTCTCAATTACAATGGGCATCAATACCCGAATGGAGATGCTGACATGATTGACAAATTCGGAAGTCTGTTTGCCGGTCACATAGACTTGGAGGATGTTGGGTTCTCGGCTACCGCCGCCAATGATCGCTTCTACTCGAACGAGCGGCTCGCGACCGTATTCGACAAGACCGAGGCGATGTGTACCCTGATGGACGACCTCGGCTACGACGTATTCTGGATGGCTGAGCACCACTTCCAGCCAGAGGGCTACGAGTGCATTCCGAACATTCTTCAGCTCAGTGTGCATCTGGCGCACCTGACCAGGCAGATCAAGTTCGGATGCGGCTTCAACATTGCGCCGATGTGGCACCCGCTGCGCCTCGCCGAAGACTACGCGACCGCCGACATCCTGACCGGCGGCAGGGTCATTTTCGGCGTCGGTCGAGGCTACCACACGCGCGAGGTCGAGGCATTCGGCGCGCCCATGATGGACCAGGACGAGAACCGCGAGTACTTTGAAGAACAGATCGAAATCCTCTTCAAGTCCTTTAACAACGAGTCGTTCTCGCACCAGGGCAAGCACTACACGATCCCGCCCGAGGTCCCGTACAGGGGATACACGCTCAAGGAGATATCGCTGGTGCCGCGCCCGGTCAATCTTCCGGTAGAGTGCTGGCAGCCCATCGTCAGCGCCGGGAACCGCGGGCTGAATTTCATGGCGAAGCACGGTATCAAAGGAATAATCGGCGGCGGCGCTGCTCCCGGCGGCGCGTCCGAACAGGTTGTGAGGAGATGGCAGGATATCCAGGCCGCCCACGGAAACGAGACTGAGCTCGGCGGCGACCTGATCCTGGGGATCTCCTTCTTCGTTGCGGACTCCGAGGAAGAGGCAATCCGGCTCGCCAAGCCCTACTACGAAGAGAACATGAAGATGTTCGCCCCTCTGGGTTTCGTCCGCGGCCTGACCGACGATCAGCTTGCCGCGCTGGCCGACCCGGCACGGGCGCCCCACGCCAACCTGCCAACCCTCGAGGAGGCTGTCGAGTCCGGATCATGGCTCGTAGGGAGGCCTGAACAGATCAGAGAGAAGATGGAGGAGATCGAGGACCGGTGGCCCGGTCTGGATCACGTCAACATGGGCCTGCCGGTCGGCACTCCGCAGAGTGTCCTGCTCGAGCAGCTTGAAGTGTTCGGCAAAGAGGTGATGCCGCACTTCAAGAGCCGCGCTCGTGAGCTGGAGGCTGTGCCCGCGGACGACTAACGGACCCTAGCGCTTCATCCGACTCATCAGCCAAGCTGGTGCCGTGTCCAGAAGGTTTTGACAGTGCCCGGTGCCGTTGAATCTGTGGATTCCAGCTTTTGCGCCAATGGCGAGTAGGACGCAGCATCTATCATATTCATGTGGATATAATGCCAGGGGAGGGTCACGGGTCCGCCCTTGGCATGCTCAGTCAACTCGCTCAGGGACCGATCGGTGCCCCTCATAATCGGTGTTACAGGCTCCATAGCCACCGGCAAGTCCACCGCATGTCAGATCATGGCCGATCAGGGCGCGGTTCACTGTGACGCCGACCGGCTGGTACACAGGATGTACGATCCGGGGACCGCCGCGTTCGACCGTATCGCTGAGATATTCGGTAAAGATGTCGTTGGGGAAGACGGGTACATCGACCGCCGCATTCTGGGCGGCAAAGTGTTCGGGAAGCCTGAGGAGATGAGCAAGTTGACGTCGGCTATCGGCAGCATCGCTGACGCCGTCAAGCGGGTTATCGACGACTGGAACGAGACGCTCGGCGCCAACGATATCGCCCTGATCGAGGCGGTCAACTTGGTGGAGGCCGGCTATGGAAGGTGGTGCAGCCGGGTCTGGCTGTTCGCCTGTGACCAGGAAGCCGCCCGCAGCCGGCTGGTGGCCCGCAACCAGTTCACAAAAGAAGAAGTCGAACAGCGCCTGGCCAGCCAGCGTCCCTGGGAGGACAGAGCGCCGGCCGCAGACCTCGTCATCTTCAACAACGGAACAGAAGACGAGTTCACCACCGAGGTCAGAAGCCATTTCGACGAACTGATCCGCCGATGGCAGTCTGGAATCCTCGATCCGACCAAATACCTCGCATGGTGTACTGAATTCTCGAACAACAGAGACTGAAGCATACCTACGAGCCGGAGACAGGCTGGGCCTGCCCCACTCCCATTGCCTCCGCAACGAGTTCATACGACCGCACCCGGTCTTTGAAGTAGTAGCAGTTGGTCACGATCCCGATGTCTGATGTCTGGTAACGCTCCGCGGACGCCAGTATCCCCTCCCTCACCTCGGTGGGGTCTCCCTCGATGTAGCTCTGGGTGGATTGGGCCATGTAGTCGCGGGCGTTGTCGTCCAGCGGCCAGTCCACGGCCTCCTCCGGAGGCAGTAGGCCACCGGTCGTCAGACCGAGTGCGGAGACGATCTTGTTGAGACTGCGGGATGATCCAATGAAGTTGGCATCCACTTTAGTGGGTGCGCAGATCACTTGCAGACCGACATTGACCTTTGGCTCGGAGAGGTACTCGGAGGGCTGGAACATCTGCCTGTACAGATCGGCCACGCGAGGCCCGTACTCACTGGTGTTTCCGAAGAAGTCCGCGAAGCTGAACGGCAACCCCATGTGCGCCGCGAGCTGTGCGCTGTAGTCTGAAGATCCCAGCAGCCACACCTCCGGCACGGTTTCGGGCGCGCCACCGGGCTGGGCCTTGATCTCGTGGAGAGGATGGCCCTCCGGCATGTTCCCGTTCAGAAAACCGATGAGGTCGCCGACCATCTGCGGAAACTCTCGGATAACGTCCACGGGAGGCCGCGGATGGCTGAGCGCAGCCGCAGTAAGCCGGTCGCTGCCCGGTGCCCGGCCTACTCCAAGATCGATCCGGTCCGGGTAGAACGCATCAAGGATCCTGAACTGTTCAGCCACCTTCAGCGCGGAGTAGTGACTCAGCATTACCCCGCCGCTCCCGACTCTAATGCGTTCGGTGTTTGCCGCTATCTGTCCGATCAGGAGTTCGGGGCTGGTGCCCGTGAACGAGGTCGAGTTATGGTGCTCGGCGACCCAATATCGTTGGTACCCGAACCGTTCCGCGTGCTGTGCCAGCGCAACGGTCTCGCGGAGTGCCTCCGATGGTCTGCCTCCTTTTCGCATCGGAGACTGGTCGACGACACTGAGGGTTATCTGGTCGATACTGGTCATATCTGTCGAATCCGCTCCTGCCGGGTATCTTTCTGCCGAGTAGTCTATTTCGTAACCTCACCGAGGGGCAAGGCAGACGCCTGTCCGCGCTTGGCACAGCTTGAAGTTGAAAGGCGTGCCTGCTACATTCCTGTTCTGAATCCAGGGTGGGTAAATGGACGAATCAACCCCTGTAGATAGATACGTGGATAACGGTCCGGTCCGGCTCCACTACGTGGATTGGGGGGGCGGGGACCTGCCGCCAATGGTCTTGCTGCACGGCCTGCGGGATTGCGCCCGGAGCTGGGACATCTTTGCGCGATCCCTGTCTTCCGAGTACAGGGTGATCGCGCTGGACAGCCGGGGACATGGCGACAGCGCCTGGGCAGGACCGGGCGGCTACCGCTTCCAGGACTACATTTCAGATATCGAGGCGCTGGTCGAACACTGCGGCCTCAGCGACATGGTCCTGGTCGGGCACTCCGCAGGGGGCAGGTATGCGTGGAATTACGCGGTCGCCAACCCGGACCGTGTCAGGTCGTTGGTCGTCGTCGACATCGACCCTGACCGCCACAACCCGCAGACTGTCAGAGACTTCGCTGATATCGATGCCGAGCCGGATTCCTGGAGCACTTTCGATGAGTTCGTCCAGCGTGTCAAGTCACGTCAGGTCTATACGGGGGAGGAGGAGATTCGGCGACACGCCAGGGTGTTGTCCAGGAAGGCGTCAGGAGGTGGATTTACCTGGAAGGCAGACATCAGGATCATAATGGAGTACGAGCGTCCGGCCTTGTGGGAGTCGTGGGGCCGGATCACTTGCCCAGTGCTGTTGGTGCGCGGACGCCAGAGCCCACTCCTGACGCACGAGACCGCCGTCAGGATGCGGCAGGCACTGCCCGAAAGTCGCGTCCGCCTGGCCGAGCTCGAGGGCGGAGGTCACTGGTTCTACCAGGACTTTCCCGGCGCGTTCGAGGCCGTAGTCAGATGGTATCTGAATGACTTCGCGACGTCGGAGCCGGAGGGACGCTGACAGCGCGGGGGCAGCTCGATGTCAGCGTCCCAAATGTGTTTCCAGTATGCGGTCGAGAGTTGGAAAGTCGAACTGCATGGCGCTCTATACTCAGCGGAGTAAGATGACCAATGCGGGGTTACGACCAGCTTGCTTAATCCACATTCCACAGGCTCAGGCCGGTTGAAGAGTTCTTCCGGACGAAAGGGTTCTTCTGGGCGATCTGTGCTGCGCCACGGATCTGACCACCGCTCCGGACACGATCCGAGCAGCCTCCTCTACGGTCAGGCGGTCCATATTTATGCCGATGTCGTACCGGCGCGGGTCCAGGGGATTGAATCCATAGAGACCCTTGTGCATGGTCACGAAAGCCTTATCGGCTCGTCTGAGGAGCCTGCGGGCCGATTCAGGCTGGAGCTTTTCCTCCAGTTGGGCCTTGCGTACGCGACGGTCGAGATCCATTTCGACGAAGACGTGGAACGCCGGGCGGTCGTCAGGGACATGCGACAGCGCGCCGTGGCTGTGAACGACGGCCGAGCCGCTCCGTATCTGTGAGCCAACGACGTCTTTCAGACCGCGCAGGTACTCCGTCTTGTCCAGGTAGTCGGGCATTTCCGCGTAATCAATGCGCGTCGATGTCGCCATGAAGTCGGAGTATGGGTCGATGGCGCCGTAGCGTTCCCACGGCTCCAGCGTCGCTCTGAGCAGCCTCGCCCAGATCGACGAGTAGCTGGCCTCGAGGGCTTCGATCTCCCCTACAGTTCGGTCCAGGCGGAGTGCAAGTTCCTCATTTATTATCTGACGATCAACAACGGCAGCCTTCATCAGCCGGGCGGTCTCCGCCGCGACGTGCTCCGAGCCGCTGCCGGGCAGCCCGGTTACGGTTACGACCGGCGAACGGTGGGGAGCATCGGACTGGAACTGGAGCTTCCGGACTCGGTAGTCGGACGCGGGCAGCGCCATGATGGCGGCCTTGAGCGCGCCCCCGTCGGGAGCTTGGCACAGTGTCCGGTCGCTGACCACCGAGAAGCCCAGTCTGCTGAACAGGCGCAGTGCGGGAACGTTGTCCTGTGGAACACTGACCCAGGCCTGTTCGACCGGGTAGTCGTAGAAGATGCGGTCCAGGAGTTGGAGCGCCGCCGCCGCGCCATAACCTCTATGCCAGAGGTCCTTGCGACCGATCAGAAGCGACATCTCAACGTCACCATCCCCGTCGAATACCGCCTGGCACTCGCCGATATGACCTTCATCGCCGCAGTAGATCGAGAAGATCAGCCTTGTTCGGTCGCGGTCGAAGATCCGTACCCAGTCCTCGGTCGATGCGTTCATCATCAATCCGGGCTCGTAACCGCGGTGGACCGGGTCCCCACAGGCGTAGTGCCCAAACCACCTCGATGAAACTTCATCGTCCGAGAGCCACCGGGCGATTCGATGTACGTCACTCCTCATCACATGTCTGAGTTGAACGATGGGCAGCATGGCGATCCCCTTTCCGATGTTTAGATGTTTAATGGGAACGGGTTTTGTTTGAGGATAGAAACGAATTGATCGACTGTCAACATTGTGCGTAAAAGTACAAAATACACCAGAAATAATTCACGAAAAAGGCTGCAATATGAGAGTGAATTCTGGAAACATAAATACAGAACCGGCCTCCTGAATAGCACGAGACCGGTCCAGTGTAGAGACGAATTTCAGGAATTATGTGGCTCTACGAGTCGGACTTCACAAGTCCTATGCGAGATGTCAGGCCGTCAAACGCGTGTTCAGCCGTGTGCGATCCGCTGGGGGCGTTACCCTTTACCAGGCTCAAGCTGAGGGTCTCCTGCTTGACATACTCACCGTGGAGGTCTATCAGCCGGTCCAGATCGTCGCCGGTGTAATACGCTGTGATGTGATCGGCGATTTCAAATCCCGCGTCTCGTCGCATGTTCTGTATGCGATGGACCAGCTCACGGGCCTGTCCTTCCAGCAGAAGTTCCGGTGTGACGTCGGTGGAAACGGCGACTGCGTAGCCGGAGTCGGACGTGACGGAGATCCCATCGCGGTCAATAGTCGAGACCAGAACCTCGTCGGGTTCGAGCTCGAATCCGTCCACCACAATGGTCCGTCCTTCGGCTTTGGCCGCGGCCACGCCGGACGGGTCTTCTCTGTCAAGCGCGCTTCGGACGTCGGATACCCGCCTGCCGTATTTGGGGCCAAGCAGCGGCAGGTTTGGTTGGACCAGGAACTCCACGAAGTCGCTCTCGCTCTCCGCATAGCGCAGGCCGCGGACATTGAGCTCGTCCAGTATCTGAGGCATCGCGTCAGACAACAAGTCTCGCTCCTCGGGCGACCGCGTCTTGACTAGCACCGTTTCGAGAGGCTGGCGGACCTTGATGCCCGCTTTGCTTCGGGCCGCTCGTCCGAGTGACGATACCCTCTGGGCCAGTCGCGTAACATCGTTCAACCTGTCTTCCACCAGTGTCATGTCGGCGACAGGGTAGTTTTCGAGGTGAACACTCTCCCCGGCGCCACGGGGCGCCAGGTTTAGGTAGATCGCTTCCGTGACGAATGGGATAATCGGCGCGAGCAGCTTCGTCAGGGTGATCAGTACCTCATACAGCGTCGCATATGCCGAGAGCTTGTCGACTAGGTCGGTGGCGTCCTGCGTAACGGCTGATGCCCCGTTGTCTCCGTTCAGAAGTCCGCTCTTCCAGAACCGGCGCCGGGTCCTGCGGACGTACCAGTTAGATAGCGACTCGACGAACTCCTCCGCGCGCCGGGCGGCCGACTCCGGCTCGAAGGACTGAAGGCTCTGAGTCATGTCTGCCGTGAGCTGATGCAGCTCCGACAGGACCCACCGGTCCAGATCGGGTCGTTCCGCCACGGGTGGAAACTCGACAGCTGGGTCGAAGCGGTCGATGTTCGCGTAGGTGACGAAGAAGCTGTACACGTTCCACAACGGTATGATGAACCGCCGCCGGACCTCGTCCGCCGAGCCGAAACCGAAGTTGATGTTGTTCTCCGGGTGGTGCCGCGCGAACGTCCAGCGCATCGCATCGACGCCCATGCTCTCCGCCGCGTCCTCGAACCAGATCGCGTTTCCCTTTGACTTGTGCATCTCGTCGCCGTTTTCGTCACGCATGGCCGCGTAGCTGAATACCAGCTTGAAGGGCTCGGTCTCCTTGATCACTGCGCCCATGGTGAGCAGGCTGTAGAACCAGTTTCTGAACTGGCCCGGAAAGCTCTCGGATATCCAGTCCGCCGGAAACCACTCCCGCCAGTATTTGGGGTCGCTCCTGAAGCCGAGAGTAGAAAACGAGACGATTCCGGCATCCAGCCACGGGTTGCCGACATCCTGGATTCGGGACACCCGCGCGCCGCAGCCTCCGCACGCGATCCTGACCGCGTCGATCCACGGCCGGTGGGGTGAGTGCCCCTCGAACTTCTCCCAGCCTTCGACTGCGCGCTCCCGAAGCTCGTCCTCGGAGCCGATGACCTCAAATGTGTCGCACTCGTCGCACTTGTATATCGGCAGCGCCAGACCGTAGTAGCGCTTCTTGGAGATCATCCAGTCGTCCATATTGCGCAGCCAGTCAAGCTCGCGCGCCTTGCCGAAAGATGGCACCCACTCAATGGCTTCTGTGATTTCCATCAGCAGGTCGCGGACCGGGTCCATGCGGATGAACCACTCGTCCACGAGCCTGAAGACCAGCTCCGTCCCACATCTCCAGCAGACCGGGTAACGGTGCGAGTAGGGTTCGAGGTGGTAGAACGCGCCCTTCCGCTTGAGGCTGTCGTAGATCGGTTCGTTGACCTCGGCCACGCTCATTCCGGTCAGCCAGTCGAAGCCTTCAACGAACTCGCCCACGTCGTTCAGCGGCGCGATAACCGGCAGGCCGTGCTCCCTGCCCAGAGCGAAGTCCTCCTTGCCCGCTCCAGTAGCGGTATGGACAATCCCTGTGCCCTCAGTCGCAGACACCTCATCCCACGCGAGCACCGCATGTTGGACCCCCTGCTGCGCGGGAAGCTCATCGAAAGGTCCTCGATACCGGAGACCGACCAGGTCCGACCCTGGCATCTCGTCCAGTATCTCGTAATCTCCTCGCAAGATAGACTCGCGACCCTTCACGAGATACAGCGTATCGTCTCCGTTGCGAACTCTCAGATACGTCAGATCGGGGTGGACCGCAGCGGCGATATTCGAAGACAGCGTCCAGGGAGTAGTGGTCCAGACCAGCAGAGATTCGCCATCCCGATCGAGGATGGGAAACTTTACGAACAGGCCGGGGTGAACGATCTCAACGTACCCCTCGGTGACGATCTCGTGTTCGGACAGACCTGTCGAGCACCTCGGGCACCAGGGCATTACGTCGGTGCCTTCGTAAACCAGGCCCTTTTCGTGGCACGTCTTCAGGAAGTGCCATATCGTGTAGTTATTCTCGTCCGCCTTGGTGTGGTAAGAGTTGTCCCAGTCCATCCAGTATCCGAGGCGTTTGGACTGCTCCGTGATGACATCGGCGAATCGATCGACGCGCGCCTTGCACAGCTCGACGAACTCGCCGACGCCGTAGTCTTCGATATCGCGTTTGGACCGAAATCCAAGTTCCTTCTCGACCTCGACCTCAATCCACAAGCCCTGGCCGTCGTACCCGTTCTGGAACCGCTGTCTGTAGCCCTGCATGTTCCGGAACCGTAGGAACAGGTCCTTGTAGCTGCGACCCCAAGCGTGATGCACGCCCATCGGGTTGTTCGCGGTGATGGGTCCGTCGATGAAGGAGTACCGGCGGTTGGACGACTCGTTGCGCAGCCGATACTTCAGGGGAATATCGTTGGCGTTCCACCAATCGATGGTGTCGCGCTCCATCGCTGGAAAGTCCACCCTTGCGGTGACCGGTTCAAACATCCCACTTTACTCCTGAACTGCGGAAACCACTGTCCGCCCTCGATACCGATACGACTTCACCGTTGCGCTACGACCCACATTAGGAACGAGTCCACTTCCAGCGGGACCAGCTCGATCTCGTCCTCGATTACGGATCCGAGGCCGTCGCGATACTTCCAGCCAGCCTCCGCCAGCAGCGCCTTCAACTCGTGGAGGCTGTACACCCGGTGGTCTATCTCCAGCGAGAAGCGCGGCGCCGAGGCCGTCCGTTGTTCGGCACGCCACACTCCGCGAACAGCGCAGAGAGCGCGTTGACCTCCTGTTCCGCGCGTCCCTTGGCCTGCTCCAGAAAAGGCAGATAGAGGTGAGCGTTATCTACGAACAGCCGGTGTGTCCAATGAGTCTGTTCGGTTCCTGACATGACAGTGTTCCCGCTGTTGCGGAAGCTCGGAAAGCAAAACTCCCGTCCCTGAATTTCTCAAATCAGGGACGGGAGCAGGTTTTCAGAATGACCGACTTCCGCGTTACCACCCAGTTTCCCGCCGTCGGCGGGCGCTCGGCTCCCGGCGGCGTGTCCGCGACCGGGTCGCCCGTGTAACGGTGGGCGATTCCGTCGGAGCCTACTCGCCGCCCGTTGGCGGGTTTCGGTCCGAAGCTCAGGAGGGATATTCGGAAGGTAGTCCGGCGCCTGCTCTCATCAATCCCAGGCTCGCTTGACCGGCAGTGGTCTTCCTACTCGTCTCCGTCTCAGCCTCTGATGTTTTCGAATGTTTTCAGCTTAGCAACAGGCCCGGCCAGTGTCAAAGCCGCTACGTGAGCGATGCGGAGACGCTCAACGCCACGTTGCCGACCAGCGCGCGTGAGATCGGGCAGCCGTCCTTGGCTGCCTCCGCGGCCTGAACGAAGTCTTCTTCGCTGATGCCCTCGACTGAGCCCTGCACGGTCAACGCGCTCGATACGACGGTCGGCGCGCCGTCCACGAAGTCCAGCGTAACGCTCGCGCTCACCTCCAGCTTGCCAGGGGGCGTTCCTGCGCGGGTGAGTCCTGCGGACAGCGCCATGCTGTAGCACGACGCGTGAGCCGCCGCGATCAGCTCCTCAGGGCTCGTGTTGCCTTCCGATCCCCCGAAACGTGTCGGCTGAGTCACCGCCATGTCCGAAAACGCCCCCGAAGTGGCCGCGGACACCCGCCCGCCGCCGCTCGTGAGGTCGCCCTCCCAGGTGGAGTTCGCCGTTCTTGTCTCTGCCATTCAGAATCCTCCTCGTATGAATGTGTGATGATGTTTCCTGGCTGACGGCTACGCAAGGCTGCAATCAGCCCCAGATTGTCTGCCGCCATTCCGACGAATTGTAACATCCAAGGTTTCAAGTGTCAGGTGGTCTATCCAGAAATGACGAGTGTCGGGTTGACCTGGCACAGAAGGGCAAAATACAATCGCGCTGCCGGAAACCATCCAATCCACGAGGTGAACGCTGTGGCAGTTGTAGGATCAGGAGACTTTCAGTACGAGCGGGTCCCGGAGTGGCCCAACATGCCCAAATACTGGTCGTTCGGATTGGCGTCCGACGGCGCGGTCAACTCCAACGACGAGGTGTACATATTCAGCCGTGGGGATCACCCCCTGACAATATGGGACACTGATGGCAATTTCATCAGCTCTTGGGGTGAAGGCACGTTCTCAGATAATCCCCACGGCATCTACATAGCTCCCAACGACAACGTGTGGCTGGTAGATCGTGACTACCATATCGCCACAGAATACACGCCGGGCGGGGAGGCGCTCAGGACTCTGGGCAGCAAGCTGGCGCCGTCGCCGTCGTTTTCGGGGATGCCGTTCAACATGCCCTCAGGTCTGGCGATTGCGCCGGACGGCAGTCTGTTCGTTTCAGACGGCTACGGTGGGCACAGAGTTCACAAGTTCTCGGCTGACGGCGAGCTTATCAAGTCGTGGGGTAAACAGGGGACGGGTCCCGGCGAGTTCGCACTGCTCCACAATATCTGGGTGGACAGGAACAGTCGCGTTTACATCGCGGATCGCGAGAATCACCGGATGCAGCTCTTCACCGACGAGGGAGACTTCATCGAGGAGTGGACCGACATGGTCTCGCCCGGAGACTTGTGGATTCAGGACGACATCATCTACGTCATCGAACAGGGCGGCGGAAACGGCGTCAGCATATGGACCCTCGACGGTGAGCTCATCACCCGGTGGCGAGGAAACGAAGGCGCGGGGCTGGGTACGCTGATCGGCGGACATGGCATCTGCGTGGACTCCCAGGGCAGCATCTACGTCACCGAGATTGGTCAGGGGGATCGGGTCTCAAAGTTCGTCAGGGTCTAGGGTCAGGTACTCGACCGGCGCGGGTAGGTCCGCTGTTCCCGTTCCTACGATTGACCGGAGCATCCGGGCCGCCCGCGTTCCACTGTGAACTCCGTGCGACGGACAGGCCGACTATCTGTTCCCACGATCGGCCAGTGTGTCTTTGTACGACTGCGGGCTCCGCGCGACGGAAAGACCGACCACCTTGGCCGCATCCGCTTGCTTCAGGGAGTGGGCGCAGGCCGACGCCGTCGAGCCTGTTGTCACGAGGTCATCTACGAGCAGGACCCTCAGTCCCGGATGTAGAGCCGACGCCTCAAATCCGCCTTCCACGTTGGTCCACCTGTCTTCTCGTGATCCGGTTGCCAACTGGGACGGCGCGCTTCGCACGCGGGTCAGCGATTTGTCGTCCACCGGCGTACACATCCGGTCTCCGAGCGCCGAGGCTATCAATGTCGCCTGGCTGTAGCCGCGCCGGCGTACACGCGACGGATGACTGGGCACGGGAATGATGACGTCGAATCCGATGCGATGTGTGTTCAGGAAAGCCGCCAGGAGGTCAGCCAGCTCAGGCGCCAGGGAGCGGATGCCGCCGTACTTGAGCATCGTGATTGCTCTGTAGATGGGGCTTCGCCGGACGTACAGGTATGGAGCGCGGATCTCGTCAACAGCCGGGTTCTTGTCTCTGCACCACGAGCAGACGCCGCGGACGCCAGGGTTGGCGCAGATCCGGCAGAACGGGTCTGATAGCTTCGGGAGGAGATCGACGCACCCGGCGCAGATGAACCGGCCTGCCCGTCCGCATCCCAGACATCGGATCGGGAACGCTATGTCGAGCGCCGTTCTCCAGAGAGATGCGGTGAAGTTCACTCGACTGGCGCCGTCCGGTGGACGAGTGGCTGCGACATGGTCATTGGCGGTGCAGGCGGCGTATCGACTCTAGCCGACAAGCCATTCGCTGAGCTCATCCTGGTTCTTGGTGAGCCAGGCGATGTTGTTTGACACGCGTTCGAGGCCCTGACGAATGGTCCGCTCCGCCGCCGGGACCGGGTGAGAGTCGAAGAACTCAATCACTTCCTGCTTCTTCTGCTCGGTTGTGAACAGCGATGAGATGCTGACCAGCCTCATGATGGCGAAGCCCCCTTCGCCGTAACGGCGGTCCAGCTCGGCCCAGTTGTCCTTCATGAACTCCCACGCCAGGTCTCGGCCCCGGCGATTTGAGGCCACTGAGACCAGTACGCGAATGGTATCCTGGCTGCGGACATGATCCTTAACCAGAGAGCGGTCCAGTGTCTCCTGCAGCAGCGCCGGGTCGTCGAAGCTGGACAGCGCGTTCAGGAAGCGCATCTTTTCTTCTTGCAGCGTCGCTGACTTTTCCATCTCCCACATGGAGTCGTACAGCGACCGGTCTCCTCGCTGCGCCGCCATAGCGAAGGTGGCGACGCGCAGGTCCGCGGGCAGGTCCGATGGGTTGTCCACGTAAGCGTCGAACCGGCGACGCGCCTCGACGAGCGTCTCGTCGTCGTCGAAGTGGCCGAGCTGTCCCAGGGTCGTCGAGCGCAGAAGCGCCTGCCGATGGCCCTCACCCGGGCGCGCTTCCCAACCGACGCGGTCTCCGATGGGTTTGAAGACACTCCTCCCGAACGCTTGGAACGCCGGATAGCAGGGTTCGTCGGATAGTAGGTTGTTCAAGGCGTTGAGCGCGGAAGATAGGTCCCAGACGACCGACGGGTCCGTTTCGTTGGAGTATGCCTCAGCGAGATTCAGGTACGCCGCGGCCGATATGTGCCCCGCCTTCGCCAGCGCGTATGCGTCGGACTGTAGGCCCAGACGGTCCTGCGCAGGCAGCGTGAGGCTCCGCACCGGCGCCTTGAGTCGTTCCAGCTCCGCCTCGGTGTACTTGACCCTGTAGAAGCCCGATTGACCGGGGTTGACCTTGACCCACTCGTCACCCGATCCGTATGGGGCCGGATGGAGTGTGAGACTCAGCTCGGCGGACTCCATCAGCGCCTGTTCAGGCTGAGCGTTGGACGCGGTCCGCGCCGTGACCGGCGCCTTCCACAGCGTCGTGTCGGCATCCCCCGTATCGAGAATGTCGTCGTACAGGAATCTGGATTGGGCGAGCGTGACTTCAATTCCATCTCCGGGACGGGATACCGCCGTATCCAGCACGGGGTATCCGGTCTGGGATGTCCAGCTATCCATGATCTCAGCCACCGGCTGCCCGGACGCTTCGCCCAGCGCGTTCCACAGGTCGCGGGTGCGGGCGTTGGCATACTCGTGCCGTTTGATATAGATCCGCAGCCCCTGTCGAAATGCGTCTTCGCCGAGGTAGTGCTCCAGCATTCGCAGTATCGAACCGCCCTTCGAGTAGCTGATGGCGTCGAAGAGCTGGCCGATCTCGGCCGGGTTGTCAACCGCCTGCTCAATGGGATGTGAGCTGCGGAGACCATCGAGGTTGAGCGCGGAGTTCGTGTCATGGGTCAGGAACTGTGTCCACATCTCCCACTCGGGATGCAGGTAGTCCACCGCTTTGTCTCCCATCCACGAGGCGAAGCTCTCATTGAGCCAGAGGTCGTCCCACCACTCCATCGTGACCAGGTCGCCGAACCACTGGTGGGCCATCTCGTGCGCGACGATCGCCGCGACGATCTCCCGGGTTCCCGCCGAGCTGTTCTCCTCATCGACGAGCAGCGCGACCTCCCGGTACGTGATCGCTCCCCAGTTCTCCATTGCGCCGGCCGCAAAGTCGGGGATGGCTATGTGATCGAGCTTGGACAGCGGGTATGGGACGCCGAAGTAGTCGTGGAAGTAGTCCAGCAGCGCGATCGATGTCTCCAGGGCGAAGCGCCCTTTGTCCTCGTTTCCCCTCGTGGCCCACACGCGCATCAGAACGCCATCTTCTGTACGGTCTTCGACGCAGGCCAGGTCGCCGACGATGAACGCCAGCAGATACGTTGACATGATCGGGGTCTCGGCGAATCGCACCGTCGTGGTCCCGTCGCCGTTGTCCGCCGTGGATGCCGGCTCGGTGTTGGAGATCGCGACCAGATCGCTCGGGACCACCAGTGTAACGTCGAATGAAGCCTTGATCGCCGGCTCGTCCCAGCAGGGAAACGCCCTTCGGGCATCGGTGGACTCGAACTGCGTGGCGGCCATCCACCGCTGGTTGCCGTCTGCGTTTCTGTAGGACGACCGGTAGAATCCACGAAGCTTGTCATTGAGCTCGCCCGTGAACTCGATGGCGAGCTCCGCGGGACCCTGCCGCAGCTCCTCAGCAAACCTGAGCGTGGCCGTCTCCGCATCCGGGTCGAGAGCGACCTCCACGGCCGTCTGCGCCTGGCCGTCTGACAGGCTGATGCTCGCGGAGTGGATTTCTAGCTCCGCGGAGTTCAGCACGACTTCAGATGTTGGTCGGACGATCTCGATGGACACCTGCTCACGTCCGTCGAACGTAAACGCTTCTATATCAGGCGTCAGGGTTAACCTGTAGGAGATTGGCTTGACGTCGGTGGGCAGATGCCACTCGTCGGAAGATGTCATTTTATGTCCCTGCCGGTCTGGTTGTCGGATTCAAGCTGTGGTTGGGTTACGACGCCGTCCAGTTGGGTTTGCGCTTCTCGGAGAAGGCCTTGGGCCCTTCGATGCGGTCCGCGGACGCGACCTGCTTCTGCTGTTCGCTGTAATTCCTGCTCAGCGCGATCTCCAGAGGCCAGTCCAGGCCCTGGTACGCCATCTGCTTGCTGGCGCGAACCGATAGCGGGGCGCATTCGAGGATCTCGTTCGCCCAACGCTCGGCGGTCGGCATCAGGTCTGCAAGAGGCACGACCTCGTTCACGAGGCCGATGCGGTAGGCTTCATCCGCGCTGATTCTCCTGGCGGTGAGCATCATGCCGAGCGCGACCTTGGTCGGGACGTGCCTCGGCAGTCGGAAGACGCCGCCTGCGCCCGCGTACAGGCCGACTCGCGGCTCCGGGAGGCCGACCTCGGCGTGGTCCGCGGCAATGATGATGTCGCACGACATCGCCACCTCGAGGCCGCCGCCGAGCGCGTACCCATTGACCGCCGCGATGATCGGCTTCCAACATTCAAAGTCGGACGTTATGCCGCCGAACGGGGCCCGGTCCGCTCTGGCCCCTGGCTCGTCACGCCGCTGGTCGCGTTCCGCCGTATATCTCAGGTCGTTACCCGCGCTGAATGCCCGCTCGCCGGTCCCGGTCAGGATGGCGATCCAGGCGTCAGGGTCGTCATTGAACCTCGTGAAGGCATGGTACAACTCGGCGTTGGCCGGAGGGTGGAGTGCATTGAGCCGCTCAGGTCTGTTGATCGTCACGTAGGTGATCCGGCCTTTCTGCTCGTAGGTGATGAACTCGTAAGACATTCGGAGATTCCTCTCATTGACCTGTGTAAGACGCCCGCGGACTCCTGACCGGCGCTTCGGCAGCGCCCGCGCTCAGGACCCGACGGCGCTCGAAGGCAGCTGTGAAGTCCGCACTCGGCAGTGAGTGGCGAGCGGCCCTCTGACGGGTCCGTTTCGGGACGGCCAGAGTATATCAAAGACCGCGGCTACCAGGCCGCTCCCCACCTCTCGCGGAAGGCGACTTCCTCGACCGGCGCGCGACGGGTAGGTCCATATCTGGCGTTGTCTGCCGGGAACCCGATAGGCAGCAGGGCGACGGTCTCCACATTGTCGGGGATGTTCAGCAGTTCTTTGATCTCATCCTCGTATCGTTTGTGGAGGCTCGTCAGGCAGCTTCCCAGGCCGAGCGCACGGGCGGCGAGCAGGATGTTCTGTACGGATGGGAATATGGACCCGCCCCGGCCCAACGTCGAAGGGCCGCCATCGTGCTCGATGCACGCCATTATCAGGACGGGCACCTCGGCCATCGTTCGCGCCAGATGGTCCGCCGACCTGCGAACGTGTGATTGGATGTCCGGCGGATTGGGGTTCGCCGAACCATAGGCATGTTCCCAGCCTTGCTCGTAGTACCCGGCGATCGCGTTCCTGGTCTCCTGATCGCGGATCACCAGGAACTTCCAGCCCTGGCGGTTCCCGCCGCTGGGCGCTTTGGTGCCAGCCTCGATCAGCTTGTGGACCATCTCGTCAGGCACCGGGTCGGGCTTGAAGTAGCGAATCGCGCGCTGAGTGTACAGAGCCTCGAACAGTCCGATTTCGTCTGGCATGAATCGTCTCCTGGAGTGTCTGTGGCCAGTTTACGACGACGGTCGATTCTGGGCAATCCGCGGTGCGGCAGGTCAACCCGTCTGCTATCATGTGGCCGCCAATTCCCCAGTGATACTACTAGGAGGAGCGCCGATGAAAGTCGGGACCGGACTGTCGGGGTGGAACCCGCAGGACATCAGGGAGGCCGCTGAGCGCGCTGAACGGATCGGGTTCGACGCGTTCAGCTCGTCGGAGACCCAGCACAACCCGTTCCTGCCTTTGGCCATCGCCGCCGAACACACGAACACGGTCTCGCTGCGCACGTCGATCGCCTTGGCGTTCGCCCGGAGCCCGATGGACGTCGCCTACCTCGGTTGGGACCTGCAGGCGATGTCCGGGGGCCGGTTCGTCCTGGGACTCGGCAGCCAGGTCCGAGGTCACATCGTTCGGAGGTTCAGCATGAACTGGACTGCGCCGGCTCCCAGGATGCGGGAGTACATCCAGGCTTTGAGGCACATCTGGGGAGCCTGGCAGTCCGGTGATCGTATTCAATTCCACGGTGACCATTACGACTTCAACCTGATGCCGCCGTTCTTCAATCCGGGGCCGATCGAGAGTCCCGACGTCAAAGTCTTCATCTCCGCCGTCAACCCGTACATGCTGAGAGTCGCCGGTGAAGTCGCGGACGGCGTCCTGCTGCATGGCTTCTGTACTCCCCAGTACACCAGAGAGGTGATAATCCCAAATCTGAAGGTCGGCGCGGACAGGGCAGGGCGCTCTATAGACGGCATCGAGATAAACGCCGGCGGGTTTGTCATCACCGGCGCGACCGAGGAGGAGGTCGAGTCGAAGAAGGCGCGGGTCAAGGGCCAGATATCTTTCTACGCTTCGACCAGGAGTTACGAGTCGGTCATGAGTACGCACGGCTGGGAGGACACAGCCGCTCGGCTCTACAGGATGTCTGTGGATAACAGGTGGGGAGAGATGCCGGGGCAGGTAACAGACGACATGCTTGAGACGTTCGCGGTGATCGGCACTCACGATGAGATAGCCGCCCGGCTCAGGGCCGCCCACGGAGATTATGCTACTTCCATCAGCTTTGACATGCCCACTCCGACATCGGAGGACGAGGACCGGCTGTCCGCAATCGTCAGGCAGCTTCAGAAGTGAACGGAAGACGATCTATATCCTGAAGAACAGTCCGAGACCGGACCCGGAGGATAACCCTTGAAGATCAAAGAAATCCGAGCTGTCGGCGTCAACCTGAGACCTCCGATGAAGACCGAACCGCGGGTGCCGCCGATCCCGAATGCGGGCCACTTCACAAGCCCGATGGCGCGGTACGAGGGAGAGTTCCCGGACCGGTCCTGGTCCGCCGACTGGGGTCGGGCTGCGTGCGTCGTCACCGCCGAGGACGGCACATGGGGCCTGGGCTTGGCCGCGATGAGCGGGCCTGTCATGTCGATCATCAACGATCACTTCGCCCCGCTGCTCGAAGGTCAGGACGTGATGGCCATCGAGAAGCACTGGGACCTGATGCGCCGCGCCGCGTCACCATATGGTGCCCACGGCCTCGCGAGCTACGCGATCAGCGCGGTGGACAACGCGCTGTGGGACCTGAAGGGGAAGCTGCTTGGCAGGCCAGTGTACGAGCTGCTCGGCGGCCCGGTCAAAGACCGGATATTCTGCTACGCATCCAACACCATGCTCACCTACGGCACCGAGAATTACATCGACTGGTTTCTGGAGCTTGGATTCAAGGCGGTCAAGCTGTTCGTTCGATATGGACCGGAAGACGGCATCGAGGGTCTGCGCCGCAACGAGGAGCTTGTGGCGAGGACCCGAGAGCAGGTTGGCCCCGACGTAGAGATCGCCGTGGACTCATGGATGTCGTTGAACGTCGAGTACATTGTCCGGCTGGTCGAGGCCCTCAAGCCGTACCGCATCAAGTGGTTGGAGGACTACCTGCTCCCGGAAGACATGGACAGCTACATCAAGGTGCGGCAGCGCGTTCCCGGCCAGACTCTGGCGACCGGGGAGCACTGGTACACGATTCACCAGTTCGCGCTCGCCGCAGGCCAGGGACTTGTGGACATCCTACAGCCTGACATCGCCTGGGTTGGCGGTGTGACCGCGAGCGTGCGGATCTGCCATATCGCCGAAGCGCACGGCGTCACCGTCATCGGGCACGGGGGCATGAACTATCCCTACGGTCAGCACCTGGCGTACGCGATGCCCGTCATCCCGTGGGGTGAGCGGTCGGAGGGAGTGTCCCCGCCCGGCGTTCCGCTGGAGGAGATGGTCTTGCTGCCCGGCACGCCTGTGATCGAAGACGGATACCTGACGCCCAGCGACGCGCCCGGCTTTGGAATCGAGATCGACCTGGACTGGCTGGAAGCGCGGACAGTCTAGCCCGTCAGACGATCACGCCCTGCTGGCGCATGTTGGCGACCTCATCGACTGAACAGCCCAGGACCGAGGTCAGCACTTCGTCCGTATGCTCGGAGTATCGGGGCGCCCTCATGACTTGATTCGCATCTTCGGACAGCTTGATCGGGATACCTATCATCCGGTAGTCGCCTCGCACCGGGTCCTCGACGCTAACGATCATCTCGCGGGCAATCAGATGGTCGTTTTCCAGGACCTCTGTGGCGCCGATCGTCGCCCCGGCCAGGACGCCTGACGTAGCCAAGGTCTCCATCGCCTCCCACTTGGTCCGTTTGGAGGTCCAGTCGGTTATGATCGCGGAGGCATCTTCTACGTTCCTGATCCGCTCTTCCTCGTCGTCGAACCGTGGGTCTCCTATCAGGTCTGTCCGGTCGATCGCGGCTAGCATCATCTCCCACGCATCCCCGCGCGGATGGATCATCACGTAGTCGTCCGGCCCGCCCGGAGCGCATGGGAAGATCATTGGAAGTCCCCTGAATCCCATGTAGCCCGGTCGCGTGTGGACGGTGCCGTCCGCAAGGGTTCGCGTCAGCGACATGCGCATCAGGTTGACCACCGAGTCCTGCATCGAGACTTCAACCATCTGGCCTCGCCCGGTACGTTCACGCTTGTGGAGCGCGGCCAGAATGCCGATGGCCGCGTGCAGGCCGCTTCCGGAGTCTCCGACGCCGGGCGCGACCGTTACGGGGGGACGGTCGTCGAAACCGGTTGTCGCCATTGCTCCCCCGACCGCCTGCGCCACGAACTCGAAGCCTTTGTAGCCCGCGTATGGTCCGTAGGTGCCGAATCCCTTGATCGTCGCGTAGATGAGCCCCGGGTTCAGCCGGTGGAGCTCTTCCCAGCCGAGTCCTCGCCTGTCGAGCATCCCTGGCGAGAAGTTCTCTACCAGGATGTCCGCCCAGCGGACGAGGCCAACGAACATCTCCTTGCCTTTGGCGGTCTTCAAGTCGAGGGTGATCGCCCGCTTGTTGTTGTTGAAGATCAGAAAGTACACGCTGTCCGAATCTTCCCGATGGGCGAGATCGACCCTGGTGCTGTCGCCTCCGCGGGTGTCTTCGACTTTGATCACGTCCGCGCCCAGGAATCCGAGCATCTGCGCGCACGACGGCCCCGCTTGTACGTGTGTCAGGTCGAGCACCTTGACTCCAGACAACGACTGGTCCATATTCAACACCTCTCCGGTGGGTCAGTGATTAGTGACTGGCCGGGAGTGAGAACACACCGACCACTGGGCACTACCCACTGACCGCTGAAATAATCCGTTCGATTGCCGCTGCGGCCTCATCCAATCGCTCGTCGTGATTTACCACCCTATAGTCGAACCAGCCGGCATCCTCGATCTCGTCCCGCGCCGTTGCCATCTTGACTCGCAGATCTTCGGCTGATTCGGTGTTGCGGAGCCTGAGCCTCCTGTCGAGCGCGGCAAGGTCCGGAGGCTCCAGAAATATAAGCACCGCGTCCGGCATCAGGCGGCGCACGGTTGCCGCTCCCTGCACGTCAATCTTGACAATGACATCCTGGCCCCGCTCCAGGGCCTTAGTCACCTGCGCTTTCGGTATTCCATAGAAGTTGCCGTAAACTTCCGCCCACTCTAGCATCTGACCTGAATCGATCATGCCTCGGAAGCGCGCGGGGTCCGTGAACAAGTAGTCCACGCCGTCCCGCTCGCCAGGCCTCATCCGGCGGGTGGTGGCCGTGACGGTGAAGTGATAAGGCTGGCCGACTTCCTTCAACCGGGACAGCACGGCATCTTTCCCGACACCGGACGGCCCGGATACCACAAACAGGCGGCCACGTCCGGACCGGCGATCCGAGCAGGCGGCCAAGTTACCCTCGCGAGCTGATGTTGGCGAGCGCGTCCCAGAACGCCGGATACGAAACGTCTGCCGCATCGGAGCTGCCGATCGACGTCCGTCCCTCCGCGACAAGGCCCGCGACCGCCATCGTCATGGCGATCCTGTGATCGCCGTGACTCTCGACTTCGCCGCCGCGCAGTCGGGAGCCGCCCTCGATCAACATGCCATCGTCAGTCTCGCGTATCGTCGCGCCCAGCGCGGCCAGACCTTCCGCCGTGGCAGTGATGCGGTCCGATTCCTTGACGCGCAGCTCGGCGGCGTCCCGGATGGTTGTCCGGCCCGACGCCTGAGATGCCGCCATCGCCAGCACCGGAAGCTCGTCGATCACACGCGGTATGATGTCTCCGCCGATCTCGACTCCCCGCAGGTCGCTCGACTCCGCGATCAGATCGGCAGCCGGCTCGTTGCCGTCCTCCCGGACGTTCTCAACTTTGATGTTGGCGCCCATTTCACGGAGAACGTCAAGCACGCCGGTCCGGGAAGGGTTGATCCCGACGCCCTTGACTGTGACCCTGGCGTCCGGGTGCGCGGCCCCGGCCACCAGCCAGAACGCGGCCCCGCTGATGTCTGACGGCACCTGTATGTCCAGCGACTCCAGATTCGAGGGTCGCACCGTGACTCTCAGGCCCTCTTTGTCGATGTCTGCGCCCATCGCGCCCATCATTCGCTCGGTGTGGTCTCGCGACTCCGCCGGCTGGATTACAGTCGTTTCACCGTCGGCGAACAGCCCCGCAATCAGGATGGACGATTTGAGTTGGGCGCTGGCGACCGGCATTTGGTATTCGATTCCGTGCAGGTCCCCACCATGAAACGCTAGCGGCGCTAGCGAGCCGCCGCCCCGTCCCATTACCTCCGCGCCCATCAGCCCGAGAGGGAGCAGTATCCGTTTCATCGGCCTGCGCCGGAGGGACGCATCCCCCGTGATGACGCTGAAGAATCTCTGCGCGGCCAGCAGTCCGGATACCAGCCTCATTGTGGTCCCGCTGTTGCCCGAGTACAGGACATTTCCGGGCTCGGCAAGTCCGTCCTTGCCTCTGCCGTGGATCACGAAATACTCTCCGGGGCCGGTTTCCGCCGTCTCGTGGCGCTCCTCGATCTCCACGCCCAGGCCGCGGAGACAACCCAACATCGAGGTACGGTCGTCACCGACGCAGAAGTTGGAGACCGTCGCCACGCCGTCAGCGATGGCGTTGAGGAGCGCCGCCCTGTGGGAGATCGACTTGTCTCCGGGCGGGACGACCGTGCCTTCGAGACGTTGGCTGTGATGGATCGTCCGGTTCACGGCTATCGGTCCCTTCTGCGGAGTCCCCAGCTTCGACCCTTGTCATCGTCGTCATTTTTGGAGCTGCTGAGCCGGTCGGCGAGCTTTGATCCCAGCATCGCGCTCATCATCGACTCCCCTGCGGACGGAAGCTTGGGGCCGTCCCTTGGGACGACGGCATCCGCTTCCCACTTCGCTCTCAGCTCCCACGCCTTGCTGAACCGCTCCAACAGCGCGTCTCCATCTTCGCTGATCTCGTTTCGGTAGTTGTACAGCTCGAGTATCAGCTGATCGACCCAGTGGACGAGCGCCTCGGGGTTGGCCATGCACATAGCCTCATTGTCCAGGGGATGATTCGACGCATGCTTTCCGAATGAGTTGAACTGGGACTCGGCGAGCTGGTGCATTTCGCGCCATCCCGCGCTACCTGCCGTAGCCGTGACGAACGCCGAGGACATGACAACCGGGAGGTGGTGCATCGCCGCCGCGTATGAGTCGTGCTCGGAGGGGTCCAGGAAGACGGGACGCGCTCCCAGGGCCTCCACCAGACCGACGACTGTTCGGATCGATTGATCGTCCGCCGCCTCTGACGGGGTCACGGTGTACTTGGCTCCTGCGAAAACGGAGGGGTCCGCTTCCTGAAGTGACTCAGGAGGCGCCTTCAACAGTGGGTGGCCGCCTATGAAAGTGGCGTCCTTTGGCAGGAACTCACCCGCCCACCGCATTACGGGCCCCTTGATGTTCGCCGTGTCGGTCACGACAGCGCCAGGGTCCACCGACGGTCCGATAGACTCCATCATCTCTCGCAGTTCCCCAATCGGGGTATCCAGGATTATGAGTTGCGCACCGTCGATCGCCGTGCCCAGACCGCTGACCGTCCTGTGGGCGGCGTCCATCTTTGACACGGTGGACAGGACGCTGCGGTCCCCTGAAGTTATGACGACTTCGGTATTGCTCAGGTTTCGTCGCATGAGTGATTGGCCAATCGATACTCCGATTGGACCTCCACCTATGATTGTAATTCGCTCCAACCTCACACCTCCGTCCGTAGTCGTTATTCATTCCGGCGACAGCCAACAACAGATTATCACAGAAGGTCTCTACCAAGGATCACAATGCCCAGCAGATTGACCGCCGGCCCGATGACGCCGCTGAGTATCCTCAGGTTGGGCGATATGATGCCAAGAAGGATGATTGCAATCAATATGCCGGGTCCGTACCGCTCCAACCGTGCGAACGCGTTCGAGGCTTCTCTGGGCAGCAGTCCTACTACTACTTTGAATCCGTCCAGCGGGGCTATCGGTAGCAGGTTGAACACCGCGAGAAGCAGGTTCCAGAACACCAGCGACACAAGTACGTATCCTAACAGTCCCGCGCCCGTCTCACCCAGAACGCTCAGGCCCAAGGCCCCGGATTTCACGATACCGAACCTGAGCGGAAGCGCAAACAGGACCGCCGCGAGTATGTTCGCGGCGGGACCGGCCAGCGACACCAGGGCCATACCGTGTCGTGGGCTGATGCGCAGGGAGAATGGGTTTACCGGGACCGGCTTGCCCCAGCCGAACCCGGCGAAGACAATCAGGGCAGTCCCAATCGGATCGAGATGTCTCACGGGATTCAGCGACAGACGACCTTGAGCTCTGGCCGTGTAGTCGCCCAGCGATGTGGCCACGTAAGCATGGCTGAACTCGTGGAAAGTTATGCAAATCAGCAGCGCCCCGCACAGCGTTCCCACTGTGATCACCGCCAGCAGAGGGTCTGTCAGAAACAGATCGATTGTCGAGAAGATCAATTTCCGTGGCCTATCCGGAGAACGCGGTCCGGTGTCCCGCCAGGCTGATGGAAGAAAAAGAAAAAACGGAGCGGCATTGCCGCTCCGTTTCGGCCTTTCGGCCAGTCATTGTCCTATCGGTCTAGTGGCCGCCACATCCGCAGCCACCACCACCTCCTCCTCCGCCGCAGCCACAGCCACCGCCGCCACCACCACCGCAGCCGCAGCCTCCACCACCTCCACCGCAACCGCATCCCCCATGCCCCTGCAAGTTGGGATTACTGATGACGAACCCGCTGCGCATCAAGCCTTCCATGTAGTCGATCGTCGATCCGTCCAGCAACGGAGCGCTGTCGGCGTCCACGAGGACCTGGATCGTATCGGTATCCACGACAAAGTCGTCTATGCCAGCTTCCTGCTCAACGCTCAGCATGTACTGGACCCCGCCGTGCTCGCCGGGCATCACCATGACCCGGAGCAGGCCATCGGCTTCGTCCTGATCGTTGAGGATTTCCTGGAACTTCTGTGCGGCCAGATCACTGACTTCGAGTAGCTTGGTAGTTGCCATGTGAATTACCTCCGCAGCCGATTTGGTTTAAGACACCGACGACTTGAGTGTAAGCTAGCCGTCATGCTAGCACCGGTGCGAGGGCCAGTCAAGAAATCCGGAACCCGTCCGGCCCTTCAATCTCGTTGACACTCGTTTCCACGCGCCGCTATACTGCGTTCAGAGTATCCTTGGTGGTTCGAGCGAGGTGGCACCACCCGTTCCCATCCCGAACACGGAAGTGAAACGCCTCAGCGCCGACGATACTGCACCTGCAAGGGTGTGGGAAAATAAGCCACTGCCAAGGTTCTCCATCCGGCTCCTGGCTGGGTGACTTCCCAGCCGTGGACCGACAACTCAGTTGGCGCTCGCACGTCCTGACCTTCCGCCTTGGGTGCCGTGCGCGATCTTGAGGGGAGGATAACGGGTTTTCAGCCAATACGTCCCGTGTTACAATCTTCCCACTTCATATATCGTTAGGGATGGTCGGGTCGGAGAGTTTGGTCGATCAGCCACTCCGGAAGAGCCCTCGGTTGGGCTTCCGACGGAGTGAGTGTCGCTTTACCAGCGGTAAATCATTACATATAATGAACCTGCCTGATACTATGCCGGAAAGTTGCAAGGATGACTACTGAACAACAGCGAGAGCAAGTGCCCGCCGAAGAGGACATGGGGCAGCTGCTTGATGAGATGATGGGTGAGATCAAGAACGTTCGCAGAGGCGATGTCGTGGAAGGCGTCGTGATGCGGGCTGATGCCACCGACGGACTATTCGTGAACATCGGTCAGAAGTCCGAGGCTCACGTCCCGGCCAACGAGATGAGAACCGTTGAGGTTGATGACCTCGACACCCTCGTTGGCGGCTCGATAATAGCTATGGTGGTGCGGCCCGAGACCGGCGATAACCCGGCGGTCCTGTCAGTCGATCGCGCCATAGGTGAACAGGGCTGGCGGTATCTGGAAAAGGCGATGGAGGCTGGCGAGGTCATCGAGGGCAAGATCGCTGGATTCAACCGGGGCGGCTCGATAGTCGAGGTGGAGGGCGTCCAGGGCTTTGTCCCCATGTCACAACTGGTTTCGGTGCCCAGGGAACGGTTCCGGCTCTACCAGGAAGAGGGCGCCAGCTTGTCACAGGAAGAGCAGGAGTCGATCGAGAACGCTCAAAACGATGAGCTGGGTCGAGACATCAAGATGAAGGTCTTGGAAGTCAACCGGAGTCGTAACCGGGCTATCTTCTCGGAGCGGCAGGCGGTCCAGGAGTCCCGGGACGCCCAGAAGGCGAAGCTGATCCAGGAGCTCGAAGAGGGTGAGGTACGCAGCGGAGTCGTGACCGGTATCAGCAGCTTTGGCGCGTTCGTGGACCTCGGAGGCGCGGATGGCCTGATCCATATCTCAGAGTTGTCATGGAGCATGGTCAATACACCCGAAGAAGTCGTCAGGGTTGGTCAGAAGGTTGATGTGTTCGTGCTCAGGGTTGACGCTGAGAACAAGAAGATCGCGCTGAGCCTGCGGAGGCTACAGCCCGAACCCTGGGAGACCATCAACGAACGTCACAACACCGGTGACATCGTGAACGCCACCGTAACCAAGCTCACCAACTTTGGCGCTTTCGCCCGGGTAGAAGACTCGATCGAGGGCCTGATTCATATTTCGGAACTGTCATCGCGAATGATCAATCACCCTCGGGAAGTGGTAAGAGAGGGCGACCAGGTCGAAGTCAAGATCCTGCGTATCGAACCCGAACGCAGGAGATTGGGACTGAGCCTGAAACAGGCTGGCGAAGAACGCTACTTCTGATCGTGTGGTGACCCGCTGAACGACTTTCCGACGAGGAGACGCTTCCAATGGCCAGTAGGTTTGAGAGATTCTCGGAGAGGGCGCGCAGAGTTCTTTCCCTGGCGCAAGAAGAAGCTCAACGGTTCAACCATACCTATATCGGAACCGAGCATATACTTCTTGGCTTGGTTCGCGAAGCGGAGGGCGTAGCCGCCAAGGTTCTTACGAACCTCGGTGTCGAGTTGCCAAAGGTCCGGTCCGCCGTCGAGTTCATCATCGGCAGGGGGGAGCGTGCTTCCACCGGGGAGATCGGTCTGACCCCGAGGGCCAAGAAGGTCATTGAGTTGGCCGTCGACGAGGCCCGCCGACTCAACCACAACTACATCGGCACCGAACACCTGCTGATTGGGCTGATGCGCGAAGGTGAGGGTGTTCCGGCCGGAGTCCTTGAAAGCCTCGGCGTTACACTGGACAAGATCCGCGCCGAAACCAGCCGGATCCTCAGTCAGGACACCCAACAGTCGCAGGGCAGCGGTAAAGGACGGTCTTCGTCCAAGACTCCCACCCTTGATCAGCTCGGTATCGACCTCACCGACGCGGCGCGCAGAGGCAAGCTCGACGACACGGTTGGGCGTGAGCAGGAAATCCAACGTGTTACCCAGATACTGAGCCGGCGCACCAAGAACAATCCGGTCCTGGTCGGAGAACCCGGTGTCGGAAAGACGGCAATCGTCGAAGGGCTGGCGCAGAGGATATCTAACGGAGATGTCCCCGGAACGCTGCAAGGAAAACGCCTCGTCACTCTGGACATGGGTGCCCTGGTTGCCGGAACTAAGTATCGCGGTGAATTCGAGGAACGGCTCAAGAAGGTCGTCGCGGAGATCAAGAACTCAGGCAACTGCGTTCTCTTCATCGACGAAGTGCATACCATGGTTGGCGCCGGAGCCGCCGAGGGCGCGGTCGATGCCGCGAATATCCTCAAACCGTCCCTGGCGAGAGGCGAATTGCAGACCATCGGCGCGACAACTCTGGATGACTACCGCAAGTACGTCGAACGTGATCCTGCCCTAGAGCGCAGGTTCCAGCCGGTCAGGGTCGAGGAGCCGACCGTAGAAGAGACGATCGAAATCCTCCGAGGGGTCAAGAAGCACTACGAAGAACACCATGAGCTGGAGATTACCGACGAGGCCCTCCAACAGGCCGCGACTCTAGCCTCCAGGTACATCTCGGACCGCTTCATGCCCGACAAAGCCATTGACCTCATCGACGAAGCCGCCTCCAGAGTGAGAATCAACTTCAGCACGGCGCCGCTCTCCGTTCAGGAAGTGACCAGGATGCTTGAGAGCGTTCGCAGTGACAAAGACGAAGCGATCGCCCGTCGAGAGTACGAGTATGCGGCGGAGCTGAGAGACCGCGAGGCGAGCATTTCAGAGAAGCTCAGCCAGTTGGAGCGGGACTGGAAGGATGAGCAGAACAGCGAGCAGCCGGTCGTCACCGAAGAGGACATCGCTGAAGTCGTCAGCATGTGGACTTCGATCCCCGTGACGCGGCTGGCCGCGACCGAGACGGAGCGCCTCATCAACATGGAAGAGGTCCTCCACGAGAAGGTGATCGGCCAGGACGAGCCGATAACCATGGTCTCGAAGGCCGTCCGTCGAGCCCGCGCAGGACTGAAGAATCCAAGACGCCCGACAGGGATCTTCATGTTCCTCGGACCCACCGGCGTTGGCAAGACGCTCTTGGTGCGTAAGCTGGCGGAATTCCTGTTCGGGTCCGAGGACGCCCTGATCCGCATCGACATGTCGGAGTTCATGGAGCGGCACTCGGTAGCCCGACTCGTCGGCGCGCCTCCGGGTTACATCGGGTACGATGACGGCGGTCAGCTGACTGAGGCCGTCAGACGTAAGTCGTACTGTGTGATCCTCTTGGATGAGATCGAAAAGGCGCATCCGGAGGTATTCAACATACTGTTGCAGATCTTCGACGACGGCCACCTGACCGACGCCAAGGGACGGCAGGTTGACTTCCGCAACACCATTGTGGTGATGACATCCAACATCGGCTCTGACCTCATCAGACAGGACCGGTCCATCGGATTCGCGGCTCGCTCAGATCAGGGCCAGTCCGAGTCTGAAGCCTACGAACGGATGAAGACGACCGTCCTGGATGAGGTCAAGCGTTTCTTCCGCCCCGAGTTCCTGAACCGGATCGACGGCTCGGTCGTCTTCCATGCGCTAAACCGTGAGCATATGCACCAGATCATCCCAATCGAGTTGAAGGACGTCACCTCCAACCTGATCGAAAAAGGAATAGACTTGGTTGTCACCGACGCCACAAAGGACTGGCTGGTCGAGAAGGGTTACGATCCCCTCTTCGGAGCTAGGCCCCTGCGCAGGGTCATTCAGGACCATGTTGAGGATAAGTTGTCCGACGCGATCCTGGCCGGTGAGCTTGGTCCTGCGGATACGGCGATCGTCGATGTGGATGACGACCAGTTGTATGTGAAGACCGAGTCGCCGTTTACCGTGGCCTCTACGTAGGTCCGCAAGATTCCGACGTAACACGAAGGTCTGGGCGCGTTCGCAGTGCCCAGACCTTCGCTCTATTCAGGGGATAGTGGCCAGAAAACCCAGAACAGTATTTGTCTGTGAGACGTGCGGCGCCGAGTCGCCTCGGTGGGAGGGCCGCTGTCCGCAGTGTGGGGAGTGGAATACCCTCTCCGAGTTGCGCGTACCGACTTCCGGGCGCAGCGTTGGCACGTGGGCCGGCGCTGCGACGGCCAAACCGGTCAGACTCGTGGATGTCAGCACAGAGGACCAGCCCAGACATGTGTTCCGATCGTCGGAGCTTAACCGGGTCCTCGGCGGCGGTATGGCGCCGGGGTCCGTTACGCTGGTGGCGGGCGATCCCGGAATCGGCAAGTCCACGCTGCTTTTGGACGTTGCGGCCGACGCCGCTGCCGGGAAGTCTGCGCTCTACGTAACCGGCGAGGAGTCCACAAGCCAGATCAAGCTGCGCGGAGACCGGCTGCGTATCCGTGCCGATGATCTCTACATACTGGCGGCCACCGGCCTCGACCAGATCCTGGCTCAGTTGGAGTCACTGAGGCCGTCACTTGTCGTGGTCGACTCCATCCAGACCGTGTACGACGAAGACCTGCCCTCCGAAGCAGGCAGTCCGGCCCAGATCAGGGGATGCGCCAGGCGGCTGACACAGTGGGCGAAGACATCCGGAGGCTCGGTCGTTCTCGCCGGTCACGTAACCAAGGGCGGTGATATTGCTGGGCCTAGGATCCTGGAACACGTTGTTGACGTGGTCCTGTACATGGAGGGCGATCCGGTCAACGCATTCAGACTGCTCAGGTCGGTCAAGAACCGTTTTGGGTCCACCAATGAGGTGGGGGTATTCGAAATGACCGGACATGGAATGGTGGACGTCGAGGACCCTTCCGCCCATCTGCTGTCGCAGTACGCGGCTGGCTCGGTTGGGTCCATCATTGTTCCGGCGATCGAGGGCACGCGCCCTCTGCTCGTCGAGGTCCAGGCGCTCACCAATCCGTCGTTGCTGCCGTCGCCGCGTCGGGTGGCCTCCGGGGTGGACTACAATCGTTTGCTGCTGGTCTGCGCCGTCCTGACTCGCAGGGCAGGGCTGTCGCTGTCCAGCCAGGACGTAATCGTGAATGTCGCCGGGGGAGTTCGAGTCACCGAACCGGCAGCCGATCTGGCTGTTGCCTTGGCCATTATGTCGTCGGTCCGCGATATCCCGATCAGCGCGGGGACGGCGGCCGTCGGAGAGGTCGGGCTGAGCGGAGAGGTGCGATCCGTGTCACAGCTAGACAGGCGCGTCGGAGAGGTCGGAAGGCTCGGATTCCGGAGTTGCCTGGTTCCGGGTGGGCCGAATCGAAGCCAAGCTGCGGTAAGTGGCGCTGATGTGGAAGTGGCGCCTGTCGCGTCTCTCAGGCAGGCCGTTGGCGTGGCCCTGCCGAGGTCAGGTCCCAGGCCGGCAGAGTTCGGACGTGTCTAGGCACAGCGGAGGTGATCAGCTGAACGCAATCTACTTCCAGTGCATCGGCGGGGCCAGCGGCGACATGATTCTGGGTGCGCTGGTCGACGCTGGACTGTCCTTGGACTTTGTGGATAAAGCGCTCGCCGAGATGGAAGTCACGGGCGTCCGGCTCGAGCGCGAGAATGCGGTCCGGGGTGGGGTGACTGGCACGTACCTCCGCGTGGTGATCGACCAGAAGGGTGAGCAGTCCTATCGATTCGACGATTTCATCGCCATCGTTCAGCGGTCTGGTCTCTCGGATAGCGTAAAGCAGGAGTCCACTCGGATATTCAGTCGGATGGCTGAGGCCGAGAGCCGGGTCCACCGTGTGGAGTCCGAACACCTCCATCTGCATGAGCTCGGAACGTTGGACACTCTGGTGGACGTCGTCGGCAGTGTTGCCGGTCTGGAAGAGCTCGGTGTCGATAGGGTCTTCTCGTCTCCGTTTCCCATGGGCGCCGGGGTGTTCAGGAGCGCGCACGGTGTGCTGCCGGTGCCGTCGCCGGCGACGGCGGAGCTGTTTTCCATGGCCGGCGCCCCACTGATTCCGGCGCCGGGAGGCGCGACGTGGACCGGCGAAATGGTCACCCCGACCGGGGCCGCGATCATCACCGTCCTGGCTGAGTTCCGCCAGCCGGCGCTGAGCGTCCGGGCGCATGGATACGGGCTGGGATCGAGGGATCCTGAGGAGTACCCAAACGTGTTGGGTCTCTGGCTGGGCGAAGTCGAAGAGCCGTCTTCCACCGGCGGCCTTACCATGGTCGAGACCAACTTGGATGACACCACCGGGGAGGTCATGGGTTACGTCCAAGAGCAACTCCTGGATGCAGGGGCAAGGGACGTATGGTTCACTCCGATTCAGATGAAGAAGAACCGGCCCGCAGTCATGCTCTCGGCCATCGTCTCTCAACGTGATGAACGGTCCGCCGTGGACCTGATCATGCGCGAAACGACGACGCTCGGAGTCCGCGTGAGGCCCGTCTCCCGCTACGAGGCCGGCCGCGAGATACGGTCCATGTCCACATCCTTGGGCACTGCGGACGTCAAGCTGAAGGTACTCGATGGGGTCGCGGTGGCCGCCAGTCCCGAATTCGATGACTGCCGCCGCATCGCGTCTGAGACCGGTCTGGCTCTCCAGACGGTACTGCGGACCGTCCAGCGGGATGCCGAGGACCAGTTGGGACTGTCCGGGCCTACCCATACAACATTGACGTGATGCTTCCCACACGATGGACCTGTATCAGCTTGGTATGACGCTGGCTTCGGAACCTGTGTCAGTTTAGTCGGTGTGTCGCGCCACAGCAGGCAACACCGTCATTCCCGCGCACGCGGGAATCCACGGGGTAGGGGCGGGGAGTGCCCTCACCGGATGGCTCCGACCAAACTGACACAGGTTCCCGGCTTCGAGCGCGGTTGACCGACCGTGGGCGGTGCCCTACTATTTGAAGGTAGGCGTTGACAGGTGGACTTGCCTGGGCGTCCACCCCGTGCCTGAGGTGCCTTCGTCGGAGTCGAGCATACGTTAGCCCCAGTGGCGCAATCGGCAGCGCACCCGACTTGTAATCGGGAGGTTGGTGGGTTCGAATCCCCCCTGGGGCTCCACATGGAGACAGCGCAGCAGTGGGCTTCGGTCGAGGTCCGGTCGCAGTTGTCCTGCCGTGGACTGTGGGCCTCGACATGGGGTACTTGTTCCGGGGTCCCGGACCTGCGTGGCCGGCGTCCTTCAGATACAAGATCGGCGCCAGACCCGATGCGGTCTGAACGTATGGCTCGCTCCGCCCAACAGTCTTGGATTGCCCAAGATTGCTATGCTAAACTATTTGATGATATTCGCGGACGGGTGGGTGAGTGGTTAATACCACCAGACTGTAAATCTGGCGCTCGGAAGGGCTACGGGGGTTCGAATCCCTCCCCGTCCACCACTCCCAGTACACAAAAAACCTTAATAGCATCGGGCCCACATAGCTCAGAAGGTAGAGCGCGTTCTTGGTAAGAACGAGGTCAGCAGTTCGAGTCTGCTTGTGGGCTCCAAGTCACGGAGGATAAGGGATTAATGGCTAAGCAGAGGTTTGAGAGAACCAAGCCCCATGTAAACGTCGGCACGATCGGCCACGTTGACCATGGAAAGACGACGTTGACGGCTGCCATAACCAAGGTTTTGGCATCCACCGGTTTGGCAAACTTCCGTCCTTTCGACTCGATCGACAATGCGCCCGAAGAGCGGGAGCGCGGCGTCACCATCGCGATCCAGCACGTTGAGTACGAGACGGATGCGCGCCATTACGCGCATGTGGACTGCCCCGGACACGCCGACTACATCAAGAACATGATTACCGGAGCGGCCCAGATGGACGGCGCTGTTCTGGTGGTCAGCGCGCCCGACGGCCCCATGCCTCAGACCCGCGAGCACATCCTGCTGGCCCGGCAGGTTGAGGTTCCCGCCATGGTGGTCGCCCTGAACAAGGTCGATGCTATGGACGACGAGGAGCTCCTTGAGCTTGTCGAGCTCGAAATGCGCGAGCTGCTCTCCGAGTATGGTTTCCCGGGAGACGACATTCCTTTCGTTCGGGTCAGCGCGCTCAACGCGCTGGAGACTGACGACAACTCCCGTGACGGCGAGTGGGCCAGCGGAATTTGGGATCTCATGGATGCCGTCGATTCCTATATCCCGGTCCCCGATCGACCGCGAGACCGAGATTTCTTGATGCCGATCGAGGACGTTTTCGGGATCAAGGGCCGCGGGACCGTCGTAACGGGACGGGTAGAGCGGGGCATTGTCAAGATGGGTGACAATATCGAGATCGTCGGGATCAAGGATACGTCCACGACGGTCGTGACCGGAGTGGAGATGTTCCACAAGATCCTGGATGAGGGTGAGCCGGGTGACGCTGTGGGAGTCTTGCTCCGGGGGGTCGACCGTGACGCCATCGAGCGAGGACAGGTCCTCGCTTCGCCGGGCAGTATCACGCCGCACAAGGAGTACGAGGCGCAGGTTTACGTTCTCAGCAAGGAAGAGGGCGGACGCCACACCCCGTTCTTCAACGGCTACAAACCCCAATTCTACATACGTACCACCGACGTTACCGGCGAGATCCAGCTTCCAACAGGGGTCGAGATGGTCATGCCCGGTGACAACATCGAGATGAACATCAAGCTGATAATGCCCGTGGCGATCGACGAACAGCTCCGGTTCGCGGTCCGAGAGGGTGGCCGAACCGTTGGGTCCGGTGTAATCACCAGGATTCTCGATTAGTACGGGCTCTCAGGCACAACGAGTAATCATGCCCTCCCGTTACCGTTATCTTGGCTGGTGTACGGAGGGCATTGACCTACGGATACAGCGACGAACTTTGATATACGACCCACACCGTCCCGAGCCGTACAGACGGCGCGGTGACTAGAGTTTCGGCGCAGGAGCAGATGTAAACATGGCCCGCCGGGGAGAAGCCAGAATTCTCGTGACGCTCGGATGTACGGACTGCCGAGAGCGGACGTACAACTCGAGCAAGAACCGCCGGAACGACCCACAACGGCTGGAGCTCAAGAAGTTCTGCCCGCGGTGCCGAAAGCATGTCCTGCACCGTGAGGTAAGGTAGCCGTGGCGCGCGACCCGGGAGTAACCCGGAGAGTTGGCGCCCAGGTCGCCAGGCGAGCTTTTAGCGTCAGGATAATTGGCGAGGTTGTAGGCGAGCTGCGCCGCGTAACCTGGCCGACCAAAGAGGAAACCTTCCGCCTTACCTTGATGGTCATTGCCGTGGCCGCCGCGGTCGGCGTATTCCTGGGATTGGTCGATCTGGGATTTGCCAGGATCATGGACTTGATCTTGAACGCCGGCGGGAGTGTTGAGAGCAACATATGACACAGACACAGACACAGATCACACACGCAGATCCGGATGTCCGCTGGTATATCATCCACGCATACTCAGGTCAGGAGAAGCGCGTCAAGGACAACCTCGAACAGCGCATCAAGACCATGGACATGCAGGACAAGATCCACCAGGTGGTCGTGCCTACTGAAGACGAGATGGAGATCAGGGGCGGGCAGCGCAAGGCCGTCTCTCGAACGGTCTTCCCAGGGTACATCCTGGTCCAGATGCGCATGGACGACCAGAGCTGGTTCGTAGTCCGCAACACGCCGGGTGTCACGGGTTTCATTTCAGCCGAAGACGAGAGCGAGAACCGGCCAAAGCCGGTGCCCTTGGAGGATAGCGAGGTCGAGACTATTCTCAGACAGATCGAGACAGACGCCCCCAGACCGCGTATCGGACTTGAAAAGGGGCAGAGCGTCCGGATCGTTGACGGACCGTTCATGGATTTCATGGGAACGGTGGACGATGTCTCTCAAGAGCGGGCCAAAGTCAAGGTGCTGGTCTCATTCTTCGGACGTGAGACACCGGTGGAGCTAGACTTCCTCCAGATCGAACGGGCTTGAAGCCGAGCCCGTAATCGCAGACCGAATAGGCCCAGACCGAATAGGAACGAAAATTGGCAAAGAAGGTACGCGCGCTAATCAAACTCCAGATAGAAGGCGGCAAAGCGACGCCCGCGCCCCCGGTCGGGCCTGCGCTCGGTCAGCACGGCGTCAACATCATGGCGTTCGTGAAGGAGTACAACGAACGCACGTCACAGAACGCCGGGACTATCGTCCCGGTGGAGTTGACCATATTCGAGGACCGATCTTTCACCTTCATCGTCAAGAGCCCGCCGGCTTCGGAGCTGCTCCGGCAGGCGGCCGGGGTCGAAAAGGGCAGCGGGAACCCCAAGGCTGAACAGGTCGCGACGGTGTCCCTGAACCAGGTGAGGGAGATAGCCCAGACGAAGCTCTCCGACCTCAACGCCGCTGACATCGAAGGCGCGATGCGCATCATCCAGGGCACGGCTCGAAGCATGGGGATCAGGGTCCGCTGACACGGCCGAGATTCTAACCGATTATCAGAGGGAACCATCACACATGGCTACTAGGGGAAAGCGATACAACGACGCAGTCGGACTGCTGGAACGGGACTCGTCCTACAGCCCAGAGGAGGCGGTCGATCTGTCCAAGAAGACCGCCAGCGCGAAGTTCGATGAGACCATCGAACTCCACATCCGGACAGGTGCCGATCCGAGGTACGCCGATCAGATGGTCCGTGGCGTTGCCGTCCTGCCACACGGTGTCGGCAAGCCAGTCAGGGTTCTCGTGTTCTGTCAGGGTGAGGCCGAGTCTATAGCGCGGGATGCCGGAGCCGACTTCGTAGGCGGTGACGACATGATCAAAGAGATCGAGGGCGGTTTTCTCGGCTTCGACGTCTCAATCGCCACTCCGGACCTGATGGGCCGAATCGGTAGGCTGGGCCGGATTCTGGGACGCCGCGGTCTGATGCCCAACCCCCGGACGGGTACGGTCGTCCAGGCTGAGGATATTCCCCGCGCGGTCGGAGACGCAAAGAAGGGACGAGTGGAATTCCGACTTGACCGTACCGGCCTCATACATACTCCGATAGGAAAGGCCAGCTTCGATAACGAGATGCTGATGGACAACCTCACAACCCTGGTGGACAATATCGTTCGGGCTAGGCCCGGTGGAATCAAGGGCCAGTACATCAGGGCCGCGTACCTGACCGCGACCATGGGCCCCAGCGTCTCGATTGATGTTGATAGACTGTCCGCGCTGCGGTTAGAATAGACGAAATTGCCGGAGACAGTGGGTTCCCTTCCGGGGGACTAAGCTACCAGCCCACCGAGGCCGAACATGCCGGAATCGATTATCGATTCGATTGCCGGTGGACATGCGCCCTGGGTCTGCGGCTCAGGGCTTTATTTTTAGACAGGAGAATGTATCCAGTGCCGACCCAAGCCAAAGTTGAGGCCGTGGACCTGCTCGCCGATAAGTTCGAGCGAAGCACCATTCTCATCACCACCGACTATTCCGGTCTGCCGGTCGGAGAGATGACCGCGCTCCGACGCGCGCTGCGCGAAGCCGGCGTCGAGTACAGGATCATCAAGAACACCCTGGCGTACCTGGCCGCTGACAAGGTTGGCCGGCCGGCTATCAAGGATGTGATCGAAGGCACGACCGGAGTCGCGTTCGGCTACGGCGAGCCGACCGAGCCGGCCAAGGCGCTGAGCGGCTTCATCCGGTCGTCCCGGTCGTCCCTGAAGATACGAGGCGGAGAGCTGGACGGGCGGGTGCTGTCGACTGAGGATGTCGGCAGACTGGCCACCATGCCGAATCGAGAGGAGTTGATAGCGATACTCCTGATGCGCATGAATGGCCCGATCGGTGGGCTCGTCAACGTACTGAACGGCCCCATAGCGGGGTTGGCCCGGGTACTCCAGGGTCACGTGGACAACCTTCAGCAACAGGAATCATAGTCTCGATCATCCGATCATTGTCCGGTGTACAGAGGTCCTGGCGCCGGTGGGAACGTACAGAACGCAGCAACAGGAGGAGATTCGTCATGGCTCTGACCAAGGATGAGCTTATCGAAGAGATTAAAGGACTATCGGTGCTGGAGCTCTCCGACCTGGTGAAGGCGCTGGAAGAGGAGTTCGGTGTGAGCGCAGCCGCTCCGGTCGCCATGGCGACTGTGCAGGGTGTGGCCGGAACTGCCGAAGCCGCCGCTGCCGAAGCCGAGGAGCAGACCGAGTTCAACGTAACACTGAAAGAGATCGGCCCCAACAAGATCAACGTCATCAAGGCCGTTCGAGAGGTCACGACGCTCGGTCTGAAGGAAGCCAAAGAGCTCGTCGAGAGCGCGCCGACCGAGGTCAAGGAAGCGATTCCAAAGGACGAGGCCGACTCCCTCAAGGACAAGCTCGAGGGCGCCGGCGCGACCGTCGAGGTCTCTTAACCTCAATCTCGCAATGTAACTCGGAGGACACCGCAACCGGTGTCCTCCGCGCAAGCCGAGAACGGGACAAGCTGGTTAGCTCCTGCGGCCAAGCTGTGAACAGATCAGCCCGATGACGGGATCCTCCGTACTCAAGTCGGCGTCGCCAGCAACGGTCGGCGCCAATTGCTGGCGATACTACTCCCGCCAGCCAACTCTCGGCTTGGACGCGGCGTCACCGCAGGTATGGGATCGTCTGCGGCCCCTCCGGAATGACACAGAGCCGGCTGTCTGCGCCTGCTCCCACTAGCGCGGATGCGACCGCGGCTTCCACATCGTCCACCGGCTGGAGGTGTGCGCTCCGCACCTGCTCATCGCTCAGCCCGTCCGCTTTGACGGCGACCTGCGCTTTCATCTGGATCTGCGCCTGTATCTGGACCTGCCACTGGTCATGGATGTTGTGTCCCGGCCTCATTATCATCCGCAAGAGATTGGCTGGACTGTCGGCTGACCGCAGCAGCTTTCCGTACTGACCGTGGTCGGGGATGCCCTCTGAGCACTCAGCGACGCAGATGATGGAGCCTTCGGGCCGGACAACCTGCGCGGCGGCGGACATGCCCTTGACCGCCTGGTACAGGTTCTGGTCGAGCGGGTATCCGCTATTCGTCGTCACCACCACGTCGAATTGTCGTTCTACAGGCTGCATTGCCATCACTTTGGCGAACCTGCAGGCCGCACGGTGTACCGTGGCAGGTTCACCCGCATAGACACTCGTGATCCGGTGGTCCCTGTTGATGGTCACGTCAACCGCGAAGTCCACGCCGGTCTGTTTGGCAATATCCCTGATCGCGTCGTGGATTGGGTTGCCCTCTGTAACCCCCCACGTCGAGCTGGGATGCGCGATCATGTCGGCGTCGTGCAGCCTCATGATGGTGTTGAACCCCGCCAGTCCCGGCGCGACCATCTTCGGGCCGCCCGAGAACCCGGCGAAAAAGTGCGGCTCGACCAGTCCGATCGTGATCCGGATATCCGCTTTGGCCCAGGTCCTGTTCAGGTGGATCGGAATCCCACCGGGAGTGTCTCCGACATAGACGAGTACACCGTCGTCGAACGCGCTGTGATTCAAGACCGTGTAGCGGTCCACGATCCGGTCACCCAGCATCTCCCGCAGCTCCTCCTCCGAGTTCCCACGATGGGTCCCGGTCGCCACAAGGACTGCAATGTTCTCGTCCGGGACGTGGGAGAGCTCGCGGAGGACGGCCGGAAGAACCAGGGAGCTGGGCATCGGACGAGTGACGTCGCAGACCGATATTGCCACGAGGTCGGCGGGATGCGCCAACTTCCGGAGTGGCTGCGCTCCGCCGACCGGGTCCCGGGCAGCGGTCCGGATGGCGCCTTCTTCATCAGGCAGCCCCGGCAGGAATCGGGGTTGGACCACCGTCGTCCGATCGTCGGGCGCCTCGATTGTCATTCCTGTCTTGCCGTATGCGAGATTGATTTTCATTGACGATTCTCCGCGATAGGGGATCGGAGACCAAGGGCGTCCGTCTAAACGAGTCAGCCCGCCAGCTCAGCCGGTACGGACCACACCTCTCGCTCGTATGGCAGCCCCCGGCGGTCGATTCTGATCGAAGGGCGTCTCAGTGGCCGCCGGGGTGACTGCCTCCTGACCCAGCCCTCGGGGCCTGTAAGCCCGGGCTCGACCGTTGTCAGGCCCTCGATGTAGTAGTGCATCGGGATTACGACGCTCGGCGCCATGATGTCCACGAGTCGATCGAGCTCGTAGTACGAGAATAGTTGGTTAGAGTCGTCGACCGGCGCCATCAGGACGTCTATTTTCCCCAGGGCGGCGTGGACGTCATCCGGGATGTTGGGCCGATTGTCGCCGAAATGGCAGAAGCGCACGCCCCGATGTTCGATAACGTAGATAGTGTTTGGCATACCGGATGCGCCGGACGGCCCTGAGTGGAGGTCCACGATCCCGTTGATGGTGGTCTGTCCCACCGTCGCGGTCCCCGCGCCTTTCATGACCTCTGTCCCGGATGGGAGAACTTCCACCGCGTTATGATCGAAGTGGTCGTGGGTTACGGCGACCAGATCGACGTCTAGGGGAGGGAACGGTTTCAGGAACCACTTTCGTGTGTCCGAGTTGCCGAATGGGTCTATCAGCAGCCGTTCGCCCGACTCCTCCTCGAACAGAAAAGCGCTGTGTCCAAAGTAGCGTAACGACACGACTTACTGTTCCAGCCTGAGCAGCGCCTCGCACAGATGCGCCGCGTCCACCAGGTCCGGGACGGTGACAAACTCCCTCACAGTGTGCATCCCGTGGTCGGCCATCCCCACGACGACCGCGCTGATGTCATTGAGCCGGAACACGTTGCCGTCCGTCCCGCCGCCGGAAGGTCGCATAGTCGGCGTGAGCCCGAGCGATTCGAGCGCGTCCTTCACAAGTCTGAGCGCGGGATCATCCTGTGACAGGTTGTAGGCGACGAACTCCGTATGCAGGTGGCAGTCGATGGCGGCTTCGGGGTACATGGCCCGGACCTCGTCGATGGCCTGATCCACCTGAATCCGGATGCCGTCGAGGGTTTCTATGTTGCGACTCCGAAACTCGCCGCGGACGGTGGTCACCTCCGGGACAGCGTTTCGCACGGACCCTCCCTCTATAGTGCCGACGTTGAAAGTCGTTTCGTCATCCAGCCGGCCCTGGGGCAGCCTGGTGATTATCTCGGCCGCTATGCGAATTGCGGAGATGCCCTTCTCCGGCTCCACCCCGGCGTGCGCCGCCCGGCCGGTAATCTCGATGTCCACCCCGATGTACTCGGGGCTCGATGAGGTGATCTGACTGGGAGGCCCTTCACCGTCAAATACGACAGCCTCCTTGCCGGTCAGCAGCGAGAAATCTAGGTTGCGTGCCCCAACGAGTCCGATCTCCTCCTCTCGCGTGAACACGACCTCCAACGGCCTGTGCGGGATGCCGTCCTCGAAAATCGACTCCAGCGCTTCCATGATGGCGGCAATTCCAGCCTTGCAGTCGCCGCCTAGGATGGTCGAACCGTCTGAGACGATCCGCTCTCCGTCAACAGACGGGTTGACGCCACGGCCCGGCTCGACGGTGTCCATGTGCGCGGACAGGATGATCGGATCGTCTCCGCCTTCGGTACCGACCACGTTGCCGTAGTCATCCCGGACCACACTGAGACCCATCGCCTCGAGGCGGGGCGCAAGGTACTGCGCGACAGCCTCCTCTTCTCCGGATGGGCTGTCGATTCGGGCCAGCTCGCAGAAAGTCTCTACTATCCGATCGCGTCTGATCATTGGGAACCCTCCACAGGGGCGCGGCATCCACCGTACCACGTCAATTGTATTGGCCTGTGGGTCTCTGTCAAGCGGCGGGCCGTGTTGGACTTGATCCATACTCCAATGTACACTACCGCACGATCAGACCTGCAAACGGGCCCGCACGGACGCACGATGGAACAGAGCAAGCCTCACTACACCCCGACGATCCATGACATGCCCACCAGCCAGAGGCCGCGGGAGCGTCTCCGCGACATCGGCCCCGGCAGCCTGTCAGACGCCGAGTTGATCGCCATCCTGCTTCGTTCAGGAGCCACGGGCGAAAACGTGCTGGACCTGTCTCGCCGGATGCTGTACGAGCTCGGCGGAATCGGTGGACTTGCCAAGACTACCATCGACGAGATATGTCAACTCCGCGGCGTTGGAGAGGCGAAGGCGTGCCAGCTGATCGCTGCCTTCGAGCTTGGTCGTCGTAAGGCGGCTCTGAGTCCCGACGATCTGCCGGTTATCAGATCCGCAGACGACGTGAAGATGATTTTGGGCGGTGAAATGGCTGAGCTGGAGCAGGAGGAGCTGAGGGTGCTTCTGCTGAACAACAAGCATGCGGTCATGCGAAGGGAGATGGTGTACAGGGGCACTGTCAACTCGGCGTCCATCCGGGTCTCCGAGATTCTCCGGCCCGCGATCAGGGGAAACTGCCCCTCGATCATAATTGTCCACAACCACCCTTCGGGCGACCCGACTCCGAGCCCCGAAGATATCCTCGTTACCAGGCGCCTGCGCCAGAGCGCAGAGATGATGGACATCGATCTCCTTGATCATATCGTTATTGGACAGCGTGGATTTGTCAGCATGAAGTCTCGTAATCTCGGCTTCTGATCAGCTATAGGAGAGTGTCATGAACCGCGAACTCGGAGACGTCGGAACTGATCTACTTTGGGAGGACGAGCACGTCAGGACGTGGAGCTTGGTACTGGGACCAGGCCAGTCGAGCGCCTGGCACTATCACACCATGCCCTATGTGTTCACGGTTACCAGGGCGGGGACACTGAAGACCGAGTACGACGACGGATCTTCAGCCGTATCGGAGCTTGCGCTCGGCGATGTGGTCCAGGGCCGACACGGGTCGATTCACCGGGTGACGAACGTGGGAGACGCACTGTATAGCAACTCCATCGTCGAGATCAAGCAGGGTTAGACCGGCATCCAACAGCCGGCAGGGGAGATGATATGCCTAGAAATGATGCCCCGTTGGGCGACATTGCCACCGATGTACTGTTCGAAAACGACCAGGTCAAGATATGGAACCTGATCGTAGATCCCGGAGAGTCCAGCGACTGGCACCTCCATGAGCGGGACTACGTGACGATTGTGATCGAGGGTGCGGGGCTTACGGTCGAGTATGATGACGGGACCGCGGAGGATAGCCCATCGCAGCCCGGCACCTGGCGGTTCCACGGCGACCACAAGGCGCATCGTGTCGTCAACCATACAAGTAAGCGGTACGTCAACGTGCTGGTCGAATTGAAGTCGTAGGACGCGGGAGCGGACATGCGGATACTGGTTATGGCCGCCGGAGCCGTCGGCGGTTACTTCGGCGGGCTGCTGGTCAGAGCGGACAATGATGTGGTCTTTGTCGCCAGGGGCGACAACTTGGCGGTGATCCGAGACCGTGGACTGAATATTGAGAGTGTCACCTCCGGAGACTTTACCGTCGAGGCCCGAGCCGTTGAACATCTGGACGGCTCATGGACCGCTGAGATGGTGCTGTTCTGTGTTAAGAGCTACCACAACGAGGTTGCGATAGAGACGATCCGTCCCGCAGTCGGGGACGAAACCGTAGTCTTGACCCTCCAGAATGGTCTTGGCAGCGAAGACGAGCTGTCAGCCGGATTAGGCACGGGCGTGGTAATGCCCGGCGCGGCGTATGTCGAGGCAGCGCATCCGGCGCCGGGAGTGTTCCAGGAGCTTGGGGGCGTTTGCCGAATCGTATTCTCCGAGCGCGCCGACGCACATTCCGAGCGCGGCGGCAGCCTGCAATCCGTCTTCTCGGCCGCGGGGATCGACTCCGAGATCGCTGAGGATATCGATCTCGCGCTGTGGGGCAAGCTGGTCTATATCTGCGGCCTCAGCGGTATGACCTGCATCACCCGTTCGCCCTTCGCCGAGGTCATGGATACGCCTGAGACCGCCGAGCTGACCATGACGGTTGTCGGTGAGGCTGCTGCCGTTGGTAGAGCGGCGGGCGTCGCCCTGCCGACGGACATAGTCGAGACCACAATGGAGATGTTCCGCAAGGACAAGGACCACCTGATCTCGTCCATGCACGCCGACCTCACGGCGGGCCGACCGCTGGAGGTCGGCAATCTGAACGGCAAGGTATCGGAGCTGGGCCGCGAGTACGGGGTTCGGACTCCGGCCAACGATCTGATCGCCGCCTGCCTCGCGCCGGCGCACAGACGCGCCCTGTCCGGCTTGGTAGTCTGAATCAGTCCGACCAATTTCTGTTTCCCAGGGAGCCCCGGAGGAGCCGGCTTGACTTACACCTACGACCCGGACGACGTGAAACGCAGAGAGCTTGCCCCCGGCGTGTTTCTACGGACAATGTGGGGCGAGAAGATAATGCTGAGTGTCGTGGAGATCGCCGCCAACTCCGAGGTGCCCCTGCACGAGCACCCGCATGAGCAGGCCGGAATGGTGCTCGAAGGGGAGTTCGACTTCACGATCGGTGGTGTCACAACTAGGGTCAAGCGGGGCGACACCTACATCATCCCCGGCGGAGTCTCTCACTCTGTGCAGGCGACCGACCAGCCGTCCACCGCGCTCGACATCTTCAGCCCGCCGCGCGAGGACTACATGGACTGAATGGGTGGACGCTTGGGGCCGGGCCAACCAACAATGGGCGGGTAGAATACCCGCCCATTGACGTTGTTGCTGCGTACCTGCGTCGGACCGAGGTTAGACGCCGTAGCGCGCCTCGGCGATGGGGTCGCTGTACTCCACACCCTTGGTGCCCCAGAAAACGGTTGCGATGTCGTCCACGGCGGCAACCAGAGCCTCGGCGTTCTCCATGCTGACGGTCTGCTTGCACTGGCCCGCCAGCTTCAGGGCGGCGTTGAACTTGGCCCCGATCTCGTTGGCGTCGGTGCCGGGCCAGGTGTAGTCAGCCCAGAGCACGCGCAGCTCGTGCTTGCACAGCTCGGCGTGCTCTTCCTTCACAGTGATGTAGCGGGACAGCGAGTTCTGGGCGGCAAGGTCGTCACCGTCCAGCGCCTCTATCCGCAGCACCATCTTCTGCACTGTCTGGGCCGCTATCTTGGCCGAGATCGGGTCGTAGATTCCGCACGGGATGTCGCAATGCGCGCCAGCCTCCCGGATGGGTAGTAGTTTCTTCAAAGCAGACGTAAATGTCATGGCCTGCATGGCTCCTTTCTTGACTCGTGGGATCCGCAATATCGCACGGCTATGAAGATACAGAAATAGCCTGTGGCGCGCAACCCTGGCTTGCTACCGCCGACCCTGCTCGGCCAGGAACGACAGCGCGTCCGCCGCGAGCTCTTCCCGGTTGGTGCGGTGAAACCCGTGACCGGCGCCCCGGTACACCTTGAGCCGCGCGTCCGGGATCATGTTAACGGCCACGGCTGCGTGCGCCAGTGGAAAGTACGGATCGCGCGATCCCCACAGGATCAGCGTGGGGCATCGCATCGAAGCGAATGTGTTGGGGTCCGGCTCAACGAGGTCCACTTCGAGATTAGGGTATGGGAGCCTTCGTCGGAGGGCGCGGCTCACTCCCCACGCCGCGGTGGACAACGCCCGCCCGATCATAGATATCCTCCCGAACCCCATTGGCGCTAACAACACCATCCCGGTTACCAATTCAGGATGCGTCCGCGCTGCCTCGAGGCACACACGAGCGCCGAGAGAGTGGCCGACCATCACGGCCTGCCGGAGACCGACGCTGGTGACGAACTCGGTTACGAAGTCTGCCAGGTACCTGATGGTATGAGGGATTTCGCGCCTGGGAGCGTCTCCGAAGCCAGCGAGGTCAGGCGCGAAGACCCTGTAACTCGCCGCGAGCGCGGCGATGTTGTCCACCCAGTCCATTCGCGACGCGGCGCCGCCATGTATCAGGACCAGTGCCGAGCCCGACTCCCCAGCCGTGAGGTACGGTATCCGGTCCCCGTTGACTTCGGTCCACTGTTCGACGATGCGGCCACCGGCCGGTGTGCTATCGTCTGCGTTGGATATCGTCAAGGACATCGCCTCTTGCTATACCTGCTGTCACGTCCTCCTCTATACGTCGTCAGGGGCGCCAGTATGACGCCTTCACTCCGTGACGGCGACGTGATTCTGGCGCCACGGCGGCGGAGCGCGCCGGCCAGAGGCCGGATAGTGGTGATCTCGATGCCGGCTGCTACCGGTCCCCGCTGGCACGTCAAGCGAATCATTGGCCTGCCCCGTGAGAGGGTCGCTCTGAAAGACGGCCTGCTGTTCATCAACGGAACACATTACTCGGAGCCTTATCTGGGAGGTCTGCCGGCGGCCCTCGGTCCGGTCAACCAGTCGTGGGAGGTGGGACCCGAGGGCCTGTTTGTCATGGGAGACAATCGGGCGCACAGCACAGATAGTCGACATTTCGGTCCGATTCCCCAAGATTGGGTGATCGGGACCCTGGCGCTGAGGTTGTGGCCTCCGGGTCAGCGGCGACGCGACCGAACGCGCTAGTGTCTGGCCCGGAAGACTTCATCTCCCGGCGTTGTCGCTCCGGTCTCCTCAAAGGACGGGTCGTTCCGGCCCAACGCCTCTTCCAGCCGCCCGATCGGGATTGCCGGCATGGTTGTCACATGGACGCCTGCGCGCACTCCCAATTCCATTGAGAACCTGGCGGCCGATTCGTTGTCCGGCGCGGCAACGATGCTGACGAAATCATAGTTCCCGAGCACGCCGTACAGGCCCATTACCTGGGTTTCGGGCAGATCGATGTCCTGCCCAGCGGACAGCAGACTGTCGGGGTTCGCAATCATATTGCGACGACCTTCGGGCGTCAGAGACAACAGCATGATGTAGGTCGCCATCGTCCGGCTCCTCTCCTGTCATGGCCGCTCGGACGCGAGCCATCCCGCCACTTCTTTTGCATGATAGGAGAGAATGGCGTCCGCCCCGGCTCGCTTGATCGACGTCAGGATCTCCAGGGTGATCCTTCGCCCGTCGATCCACTCATTCTCCGCCGCGGCCTTCACCATGGAGTACTCGCCGCTGACGTTGTACGCCGCCACGGGTGTATCGAACTGCCGCTTTGCCGCAGCCAGCACGTCAAGGTAGGCCAGCGCGGGCTTGACCATGACCATGTCCGCGCCCTCCCTGATGTCGAGCGCAATCTCCCGCATCGCTTCTCTGATGTTGGGAGGGTCCATCTGATAGCCGGTCCTGTCACCGAACTGTGGAGCGGAATCGGCGGCAACTCGGAAGGGACCGTAGAAGCCCGATGCATACTTGGCCGAGTACGCCATGATCGGGATGTCCGGCATACGTTCCGCGTCCAGGGCTTCTCGGACCGCGCCCACCTGCCCATCCATCATCGCAGATGGAGCAACCATGTCCGCGCCGGCCTGCGCCTGGGCCACCGCCATCCGGCCAAGCAGGTCCAGTGTCGCGTCGTTATCGACGCTGTCACCATTCAGCACACCACAATGCCCATGGTCAGTGAACTCACACAGACAGACATCCGTGATTACAGTCATTTCCGGGACCGTCTGCTTGATAGCCGCGATCGCTTCCTGGATGATCCCGCCGGGGGCATAAGCGTCGGTGCCGCGGGCGTCCTTGTAGGCCGGGATTCCAAACAGCAGAACGCTCCTGATCCCCAGATGCGCGGCCTCTCCGACCTCGTGGATCAGGTGGTCGAGTGACAACTGGTAGATCCCGGGCATGGGCGGGATCTCGGTCCTGGTATCGCGTCCATGAGTCACGAACAGAGGGTATATGAAGTCCGAACCGGTGAGCGTGGTCTCCCGGACCATTCGTCTCAATCCTGGATTGGACCGCAGCCTTCGGAGCCGTGTTGTTGGGAACCCCATCATCATCACCTCGTCGTTTCATTGGCAAAGAATTCCGCCAAATCATGGACCAGACAGTCGATACTCTGAGTTGCTGCAACTATATCAGCTTTCAATCCAACGTCGCTAACGGCCGCCGCGGTCAATGGCCCGATGCACGCGATGGACGTTTTCCGTAATGACCGGAGGTCGTTGTCGAGCAACGCCGCGAGGTTCCTGACTGAAGACGCGCTTGTAAACGTGGCCGCGTCGATTCCGGTCTCAACTACCTTGCGGAGTTTTGACCGTGACGACGCCGGCACAACGGTGCAGTACGCTTCCGTCTCCTCCACCGTCGCTCCGGAGTCCGAGAGGCGCTCCGGCAGCGCTGATGTCGCGATGTCGGCCCTCGGCAGCAGGATTCGAGTTCCCGAGATTCCAACCTCTTCCAGAGTGGACGCCAGCGCCGTGGATGAGGCGGTATCCGGCTCCAGGTCCGGTATGATGCCGGCCTTCTCCAGGACCGCGCTGGTAGCCGGGCCGATCGAGGCCACCCTGACCCCGTGCAGGGAACGCATGTCTTTTCCGGCTGCTTTCAGCCTGTCCTGTACAGATCGGACCGCGTTTGCGCTGGTGAAAGCAACCCAGTCAAAGTCCGCAATCGCGGCCAGTTGGGCGTCGAGATGAGAGTAGTCGGCCAGGGGCCTGATCTGTATGGTCGGAATCTCTATCGGCTGCGCGCCGAGCTCGGCCAACCGTCTTGACAGGAGTCCCGCCCCGCTCGTCGTGCGGGTCACGAGCACCCGCCTTCCGAACAGCGGCAGGGTCTCGAACCAGTTGAGACGGTCTCTGAGACGGACAACATCGCCGATGACGACGGCTGCCGGAGCGTCAAGGCCCTCGGCTCTGGCCGTCTCCACGATTGACCGCAGCGTTCCGGCGACAGTCCTTTGCCACGGCTCGGTTCCCCAGCTGACGGCTGCGGCCGGAGTATCACCCGGTTTCCCGCCCTCGATCAGACGGGCCACGACATCGTGGAGGCTGCGCCAGCCCATCAGGACGACCAGCGTACCGGTCAGCTTGGCCAGCGACTCCCAGTTGATCGCGCTGCCGTCTGTGGTGGACGCCATGCTGCCCGTCACGACCGTAAACGTCGAAGCGTAATCTCGATGTGTCACCGGTATCCCCGCGTAGGCAGGCGCGGCGGTTGCCGACGTCACACCCGGAACGACCTCGAAAGGCACACCCGCGTCGATAAGCGCCTCGGCCTCCTCACCTCCCCTGCCGAACACGAAAGGGTCGCCCCCCTTGAGACGGACCACGCGCCGGAACCTGCGGGCCCGGTCGATGAGCAGGTCGTTGATGTTGGCCTGAGCCCGCCCTCGGCTGCCGGGAATCTTGCCGACATCCACCACTTCGGCATCGGCGCGCGCCAGCGACACAATCCGATCATCCACGAGTCGATCGTGCGCCACGACATCGGCAGTCCGGAGCAGGCGCAGTCCCTTAATGGTCAGCAGGTCCGGGTCGCCCGGACCTGCCCCGACCAGATAGACCTTGCCTTTAACCACAGTTGGCGCCTCTCGCTGCGTTCAGAATGACATGAAACGGAAATATCGACACGGCCTAGTACATAATGGCCCGGGCGCCTGTGGACATTAGCTTCTGAGCCGCGGATCGGCCCGCCTCGGTCGGGTCGTCGGCAGGGGCATGAGTGAGGGTGCGGAAGATTCGCGAGCCGTCCGGCAGGCACGACATCGCGCGAATCTCCAGCCCCGGCCCCTCGAAGACCGCATACACTCCGACAGGTACGCGACAGCCGCCGCCGATGGCTTCGACGAACGCCCTTTCTGTGGTGACGGCGGCCCAGGTCTCGACGTGGTTTATGGGAGCCAGGATGCCCTCGATCTCCGAGTCTCCGTCTCGCGCTTCGACGGCCAACGCGCCCTGGCCGGCGTCTGGGACGCAGATGTCCGGTTCCAAAAACTCCGAGACCACATCCAGTCGGTCGAGCCGTTCGAGTCCGGCCGCCGCGAGCACCACCCCGTCATACTCGTCCGTGCCCACTTTGAGCAAACGGGTATCGACATTCCCACGGATTGGGACCAGCTCGATGTCCGGCCTCGCCGTCAGAAGCTGCCCCGATCGTCTGGGACTGCTCGTTCCGAGCCTGCTGCCGGGCGGCAAGTCCGACAGACCGGCGTCCCACTTGTTGACGGTAACGTCGCGGGCGTCTTTGCGCTCGGCGAACGCAGGGATGGCCAGGCCTTCCGGAAGGGTTGACGGCATGTCCTTGGCCGAGTGGACGGCAATGTCGATGTTGTCTTGCAGCAGCGCGTCTTCGAGGCCTTTGACGAAGGTCCCACGCCCGAGGCTCAGAAGCGGCGCGCTCTTGCGCCGGTCTCCCGCCGATTCTATCGGCACGATCTCGAATCGGGTCTCCGGCCATGCGGCGCTGAGGGTTTTGACCACCTCGTCGGTCTGTTTGCGGGCGAGTACGCTCGTCCGAGTTCCGACCCTGACAACTCCGGGGGTCATGGCGTCTCGATTCCCTTCGCTCCCGCCATCAGACCATCGATGAGCGACGCATAGGCGGCCTCGTCGTTTCCCGACTGCGCCGTGTCCAGCAGGTCTTCCGTGATGCAGGTCTGCCAATGATCCGGGTTGACCTTCATCCCGCGACGCTTCAGCTCAGACCTCGCCCTGGCTAGAAGGGGAGCCAGGTCCGCGTACTCGATAATTCGGCTTCTCTCCAGCTTCTCCCTGAAAGTGCGCGCCAATGCGGGGCTCGCGCCGCCAGTGGAAGTCGCAATGGTGACCTCCCCCCGGCGGGCGACCGACGGCGCGATGAAGGTGCATAGATGGGTTACGTCCACGACGTTGAGAAGGACGTTCCGGCTGCCTGCCTCACGAGCGATCTGTCGGTTCAGAGCGTCGTCGTCGGTGGCCGCGATCGCGATGAATGCGGGTTCCAAGTCTCCGGGTCGGTACATGCGTTGGACCCACCTGATCTTCCCGGACGAGTACAGGTCCCTCACGGGTCCGGTGACATCGGGACTTATGACAGTCACCTGCGCATCGCACTCCAACAGCTTCGTCACCTTTTCCTCACCGAGCGGGCCGCCTCCGATTACGACGCAGTTTCGGTGGCGGACGTCGATGAACGCGGGATAGTATCTAGGCACTCATGTCCTCCGGACGGGTAATTGAAAGGGCATGTCACAGTTTAACCTACCGTGCCGGGAACTTCATGCGGTTGCGGTTGACTGGCTGTTGGGCACAGCTTAACTTGTGAGTGGACTCGACGAACGGGGATGGGATGAATGTTTCGTCGCGCGACACTTGAGGAGAAGAAGGCCAAACTGATCGACAGCCTTGCCAGGGAGGTATCCGATCAGCGGGTCTTGGACGCTATCCGTGCCGTGCCGCGAGAGCGCTTTGTGCCTGATTCACACAGAAGCGCGGCCTATGACGACGTCGCCCTGTCAATCGACGCGGGTCAAACGATCTCGCAGCCTACAATGGTCGCGATCATGGTCCACTCGCTCGAATTGCGTCGTTTCGACAGGGTGTTGGAGATAGGGACGGGCAGCGGCTACCAGGCCGCGATTCTTGCCCGATTAGCTAGGGAGGTGACGACCGTGGAACGGATCCCGGTCCTCGCGGATACCGCGCGTTCCCGTCTCAGATCGCTGGGATACACCAACATTCGAGTACGACTTGCCGGCCGGACGCTCGGCAGGAGCGCCGACGGCCCGTACAACGCTATCGTAGTGTCGGCCGCCGCGCCCCGCCTGCCGTCGGACCTTGTTGACCAGCTTGAGATCGGCGGGAGACTGGTCGTGCCGGTCGGGAGCCTCTCCGAACAGAATCTGATGAAGACCATCAAGACCCCTGACGGGATATCCACCCGCTCGCTGGGCGCTTGCAGATTTGTCCCACTGATAGGCGACGGCGCGTGGTCTGAAGAGGAGATACGCAGGTCGTAGCGACGTTGTAAAGGCCAAGTCGGTTCCATATACTGAGTGATCGAGACTGGCTTGATTGGGACCGGCTCACCGGAGGGACCGCCGTCATGAGCTATGAGATTGTAATTGGGCTGGAGGTCCACGCCCAGTTGCTGACTGAGAGCAAGATGTTCTGCTCGTGCAGCGCAGAGTACCAGGAGTCTGCTCCGAACACTGTCGTATGTCCCGTCTGTATGGGTATGCCCGGCGTACTCCCCGTGATTAACAGGAAGGCCGTCGAGCACGTTATCAGGACAGGCCTCGCCCTCGGATGTGAAATCGCTGAATACACGAAGTTCGACCGGAAGAACTACCCATACCCCGACCTGATGAAGGGGTACCAGATCTCGCAGTACGATCTGCCGGTCGCCTCAAATGGCAAGCTGCCGATCGAGGTGGATGGCGAGGAGCGGACCGTGGGTGTTACGCGGGTCCATCTCGAAGAGGACGTCGCCAAACTCCTTCACAGGACGGAAGACTTCGGCGAGTCGTACTCCATGTTGGACATCAACAGGGCAGGGGTCCCTCTCATGGAGATTGTCGGTGAGCCGGACCTCCGGAGTCCCGATGAAGCCCGGGCCTACCTGACCCGGTTGCACTCGATCCTCCAGTACATCCAGGTCAGCACAGCCAACATGGAAGAGGGCAACTTCAGGTGCGACGCCAACATCAGCGTCCGCCCCGTTGGGGACTCCGAGCTGGGGACCAAGGTCGAAATCAAGAACATGAACAGCTTCCGGTCCGTTGTCGGGGCCCTCGAGTACGAGGCGGAACGGCAGGTGGAGCTTATAGAAGGCGGAGGTCGTGTCGTTCAGGAGACGCGGGGATGGGTCGAAACGGACGGCGTGACCGTCTCCCAACGCACCAAAGAGGGCGCATCGGACTACCGTTACTTCCCGGAGCCTGACCTGCCGCCGGTCGAAATATCCCGCACATGGGTGTCCGAAATCCAGGGTACGCTTCCGGAGTTGCCGCACGATCGCAGACACCGATTCGTGCAGGAGCTCGGACTGTCGGAGTATGACGCTGGATTGCTGACCGGGAGCCGGGCCACGGCCGACTACTTCGAGGCCGCGCTTGATGCCACGGGATCCCGTTCCGCGGGTTCGGCCAAGGCGATCAGCAACTGGATGCTGGGCGAAATGTCCAGGCTGCTCAACCAGAACGGACAGCACATATCCGATGTTCGGATCGAGGCGTCACAGCTCGCCGAATTGCAGGGGATGGTGGACGGCGGAAGCCTGAGCTCCACCATGGCAAAGACTGTCTTCGAAAAGATGTTCGAGACCGGCCAGCCGCCCAAAACGATTGCTGAAGCCGAGGGGTTGGCTCAGATATCCGACACCGGCGCCGTTGTGGTCGCGATAGATGACGCGATCGCGGCGAATCCGGCCCCGGTCCAGGACTACCTGGCCGGAAGACAGCAGGCCATCGGATTTCTCATCGGCCAGGTGATGAAAGCGACTCGCGGCCAGGCCAATCCGCGCCTCACCACCGCGTTAATGAGGGAAAAATTGGAGGCATTGCGCTGATGGCCGGTCGCCTGAATGGGTCTGGGCCGGCTGACTCCGGCGGCGGCAGGGATCGTACCCTGCGGCTCCTTCGTCTCTTGCATCCTGGGATAGGTCTGAAGCGATGGGTTATTCTGGGCGCTCTGGGCGTTGCGGTCTGCTCGATCGGCGTCGCGTACCTGCTCCGCAAGTTCCTCGCTTTGGGGTTCCCGGACTTCCTTCCGTGGTATTTTGAGGGCTTCCTGCTGCTGGTAGTAGGTGGAGCCGCAATGCTACTGGCGCTCTACGGCTTCTACCGTTCGTTGGGATCGCTCGTGCTGCGGCCTCAGTCGTTAGATCTGTTGGCCGACTCTGTCTATAACCGATGGCTGAGGAGCAGGGGGCCAAGGGTCGTCGCGATCGGTGGTGGGACGGGGCTTTCTGTGCTCCTGCGAGGCCTGACCGCTCGCACGGACGACCTGACGGCAATTATCACCGTCGCTGATGATGGAGGCAGCTCCGGGAGGCTGCGGCGTGAGCTGGGCGTCCTTCCTCCGGGGGACTTCCGAAACTGTCTGGTTGCGATGTCGGACGACGAGTCGCTGCTGGCTGATCTGTTTCAGTACAGATTTGACAGCGGCAACGGCCTCAAGGGGCACAGCTTTGGAAATCTGTTCATCGTCGCCATGACCAGCGTTACCAACAGCTTCGACCAGGCGCTGGTTGAGTCCAGCCGCGTACTCGCGGTCCGGGGCAGCGTGATTCCGGCTACATCTGTCGGCCTACAGCTATCGGCACGATTCGCGGATGGCCGGCTGGTCCAGGGGGAATCGAGCATCCCCGCGCACAGAGGTCAGATCGACAGGCTGATGATCGAACCCGCCTCGGCCCCCGCCCACCCTCTGGCGGTGCAGGCCATCGAACGGGCCGACCTGGTGGTAATCGGCCCCGGGAGTCTGTACACCAGCATTCTTCCGAACTTGCTGGTGCCTGGAATCGCCGACGCGCTCAAGCGCAGTGGCGCGACGGTTGTGTACGTCTGCAACGTTGCGACCCAGCCCGGAGAGACCGAAGGGTACACCGTTGCCCGGCACCTGGCCACGCTCCAAAGTCATACGTTCGACGAAGTGGCGGACTTCGTTCTGTGTAACGAGGAATCGCGGGACTTCGACGGCGCGTCCGCGGTCTCGGCGGTCGTGCATGATGGCGAACCCATAGATTACGCAACTGTTGTGCTGTCCGACTTGGTCGATCCGACGCATCCGGTCCGGCACGATTCTGAGAAACTCGCGGATGCGTTGATGAATCTCCACGGCAGCCGTAGCGACCAGCCTGTCGTAGCGCAGTAGTATTGTAGGGACGTGACCTGGCGGCGAATCAGATCAAGCGTGTAGGAGCAATCCACGGCCGATGACTATCCTCAACATCATTCACATAGCGGTCTCGATTCTACTGGTTGTCGTGGTTCTCATGCAGGTCAAGGGCCAGGGTACCGGGCTGTTCGGATCGGCGGATAACTCCTTCCGCACTCGAAGAGGGTTGGAGCTCCAGCTATTCCGGTTCACCATCGGCCTGATTGTGGTGTTCCTCGCTCTGTCAATGGTGAGCGCGCGCCTGGTGTAGTCGGGGGCAGCGCGACTATGTCGATCATCACGCTCACGACCGATTTCGGGACGAGGGACGCATACGTAGGCGCGATGAAGGGCGTCATCTTTACCCTGTGCCCCTCCGCGAATGTTGTAGATATTTCCCATGAAGTGGGCAGATACGCTGTTGCGGAAGCGGCATACACTCTAGCCGCCGCCGCGCCGTACTACCCTCCGGACACCGTCCACGTCGCGGTCGTGGACCCCGGTGTCGGCTCATCTCGCCGGGCGCTCGCGCTGCGAAGTCCACATGGAGTGTTCCTGGCCCCCGATAACGGCACGTTGACCTATGTCCTGGCCGCGAACGGGTCCACCGTCCCACTCGGATCCACAACCGCGGGAAAAGGTGCTGATGCGGCGGAAGTGAGTTACTGCCCGGTGCCGAGTGGCTGCCGCGCCTACGTGTTGGACAATCCGGCCTACTGGCTGCCTGAGATCAGCCATACGTTCCACGGGCGCGACGTATTCGCTCCATGCGCGGCGCACCTGGCAAACGGCACACCGATTTCGGACCTGGGTTCGCCCGTTGAGTCGGTCGCCTGCCTGAAAATTCCCTCCCTAACGACGGGCGGCAGGGTCGATGGGGTTGTGGTCCACGTGGACCGGTATGGAAACCTCGTCACCAACATACCTGCCTCCGCAGTGGGGGTGGCCTCCGTGGTAAACGTACACGGTCGAGCAATAACGGGTCTGAGCGCCTCGTACGAAGAGAACGTTGGCGGGCTGCTCGCGATTATCGGGAGCAACGGTACGATGGAGATATCGGTCGGTCGGGGTAGTGCGGCCAGCCTTTTGGACGCTGGAGTCGGAACCCGGGTCACCGTGGGAAAAACCTGAACCCGGTCTTCTGGGGCAGCCCGGACATCCGCCGGCTACCCGTCACCTACCAGACGGGGCCGTTCGCACGATCAGCTCGTTTCTAAGCTCCAGTGACGCGGTGTGGATCAGCAGGTTTTGGGACATGATGTGCTCGATGGTCCTATTCAAGTATTCCAGGATGGCCGTGTCCAGGTCGTGCCATGCTTCCAAGGCGACGCGCTCCAAAAACGGGAACCGCCGGACCTTGTGTGGGTCCAGCTTGTCGGCCAGAAACACGACCTTGGCGGTATCGGTCATCCCGGATCGGCCGGTGGTATGCCATGCGACGGACTCGAGTATCGTCGTGTCGATATGGGCGCAGCTTTCACGGAGCCACGCAGCGGCGATCGGGCCGTGCAGCAGTTTGGGTTCGTGCCGTTCTACAATCCCAATGTCCAGGCGCAGTCTGTCGGCTTCCACCAGCAGCTCCTGTCGCGGGACTGCCCGGGCGAGATCGTGGGCCGCTGCGCCGATGTCCGCTGTAGTGACGTCTACCCTGTGACGGAGGGCCAGCTCGTGGGCCACTTCCCGTGTACGTTCTATGTGGTCCCGCAAGCCTTGGGGCAACTCTCGCAGGCGGGCTTCGATCGGGTCGGGGAGACCGGACACCGCTGGTCAGCCCGCCGCGCCGCGCCGGAGTGCTTGGGGGACACGTATCGCGTGTCGCGTAGAGATCCGCATGTCACACAACCGCGGTAGCCTCGATTTCGATTATGCAAGCCGGGTTGACTAGGCCCTTGATGAACACCGTGCTGGACGCTGGGCCCGGCTCTCCGAAGAATTCCAATCGGGCGGCGGCATATGCGGCGTAGTCATCGGCGTTGACGAGGAACGCGGTGATTTTCGTCACGTCGGCGCGAGTGGCGCCGGCGGCGATCAGTGCGGCCTCGATATTCTTGAGGCACTGGACGGACTGCGCCGAGGCATCCCCTTCGCCGACCAGATTGCCGGCTTCGTCCACGGAGACCTGACCTGACACGAATACCAGGTTTCCCGATCTCACGACCGGCGAAAAGCCGGAGGGTCTGTTGTCCGGGTTGGGGAACAGGGCTCTTCTGGGCATTGTGAAACCTCCTTCAGTGCGCGGTTATCAGATGTTCAATCTAGATATGATGGACTACAGCCGTTGATCTTGACATTCCTTCTCTCGCAATGAGAGAAGGGTCCCACAGAGTCACCAGTCACAACCGGGCGAATATGGAGGCTGGACCGTTGACTCCTGGCGAGTCGATCAGCGAGCTCTAACCGGGTAGCTGGAGCAGCTCGATTCTGGTGTCGTCGGGTCCCGCAATGAATGCGATTCTGGGACCGTTGGGTACGTCAATCGGGCCTTCTTTGAGGACCGCCCCCATTCCGCTGAGCCGTTCGATCTCCGAGTCCAGGTCGTCGATGGTGATCCCGATGTGTTCCAGGCCCCAATGCACGTCGGCATTGCCATCGTCCAGATCTTCGCCGGTGCGCGCGCTCGAAATGTTAACGGTTACGCCGTCGGAGGTCCTGGTCACGACGAACTGGTCACCGTATGGCCTCACCGCGTCGCTTACGATGGTGAAGTTGAAAGCCGCTTCGTACCACTCGGCCGTCTTCCTCGGGTCGGGCGCCTTCAGGTGAACGTGGTTGAACTCATAGGTCATAGAGACGAATCCCTCCTGTGTTGTGAATAAGAGTCTATCGAAATCGTCTGCCGCAGCCAACCCGCCGCGACGCGGATCAGCGCAGATCACGGAGGACGTTGTACATGTGCATGTATAGCTTGAATAGCTCCTTTGCGTACACGGGCGGACTGACGGGCCGCGTAGGATCGAGATGGTCGAACAGGGAGAACTCGGTATGGTACACGTTCCCACGCTCCGACAGTGCTTCAGCCAACCGCTGGGACTCCTCGGAAGGCACGAGCCGGTCTTCCCGATCGTGCATGATCAGCACGCGGGCCGACAGGTTGGCGACTGCCGAGCTGGGCGAAATGGCGTCGAGTTCCGATTTGACTGAGTCCGGCAGGCGCGATATCAGATTGCGGGCCTCGGTCAGGTCGACACCGGACAACATCCGGTGTACAGATCGGGCCTCTACGGACAACGACTCGATTGCGCTGTTGTCCAGCACCGCGTCTTTCGTGATGAAAACCCTCCGGAGAAGCGCGGCTTCTTCCGGGTAATACATCCCGTCGATCAGATGTACCGTAACGACCTCCCGGCTGAGCCTGTCGGGAGACCACGGCTCGATGACATCGCCGCTGAACCGGCTCTTTGACGTCACGGAGACGACAAGGTCTTGGGCGTCAAAGTATCCTCCGAAGAAGTTGACGAATCTGACGTCATCCCGAATCCGTTCGTCCGCTGCCGCGATGGTCACGAATGACGCGCCGACGCAGAAGCCGGCCATGCCCGCTCTCTCTCGGTCCACCCGGTCGTGGCCCAGCAGGAATTCGTACGCTCTCACGAGGTTGTCCACCTCGCTTGGCTTCACCTGTTTCCGCGTCATATCGTCCGACCACGGTATCATCACGACAACGCCGGAGCGCGCCAGGCCTTCCGCCAGCCCGACGACCCGCGGATCATTCGAGCCGGCTGGGTTCACTCCCAGGAACAGAAGCACCGCGCTGTGGGTATGTCCACCGGCGGGCGTGTACAGGTCGGCTGTTCTCTCGCCCATGGCGATTGGGAATCGGACCTCGGTTCGTGAGGGGGCCCGTGTGACCCAGGTTTGTGGCTTGACCGGAACGGTCGGAACGACTTGGGGCAGAAAGAGCGCCGTCTTGACTGCTGTGTGACCCTGGGATGTCGCCACGGCGAGGAACACGCCGACCAGCGCCACCACGCCGGCCCCCAATCGCACTCGCCTGAACCATACTCGCATGGTCTAACTCCCGGATCGCGGCAACTGGCGGCGCTCTCGGTGATTGTTGCGTGACAGGCTCGAGCCGGAAAACCGGGACTCATAGTATCGACAACCGGTCGGGAACCTGGGGCACGAAAGTAGGATCGTCAATGACAGACATTGTACGTCAATTCCCCAGGTTCTCCTACCCGGGTCTTTTCCAAGGTCGGTCTGGTCAGGGAAGGCGTCGCATCCCGCCCGGGTTCCGGCCTTTCCGGAACGACGACGCGCGGTGCGGTGAAAACGAAAAGGCCCAGGTTCTTCTACCATAGATTTTGACACGATTATGGCCCAGTGCTATTCTAAAAGTGGCGAACCACATGCTGTGGAGCGGCCCGCCAATTCAGTAACGGAAAGATAGCTAAAGATAGCTATTGATACACGAAGCCGTTCTGCGCATGTTCGATTGATTCGATACGGTTCCGCCCATTGATGTGGTGGGGGCTTCCCGGAGCAATTGCGAAGGTGCTGAGGCATGGTCGCGGATATACTGTCGCGGATCGCTGGCGGCGCCATCTTGGCTACTGTCGGTTGGGGCCTTGGCGAGTACATAGCCGACGTATGGGGACCAGAGCACTATGTGATCTGGGTCTTTGGTCTGACCGCAGCCGGCGCAATTATCGGTCTGGTTGCGACACCGTTCGTCACTGTCAAGCTGTCCCGGAGCGTCGCTGAGCAGACACGGAACATACCCACCTCGAGGCTATTGTCCGGCGTGATCGGTATGGTGGTTGGCCTCGTCGTCGCTCTGCTCGTCTCAATTCCGATAGCGCGCCTCCCGGGTCTGATCGGTCCGGTCATTCCCATCGCCATAAGCCTGCTGTTGGCATACCTTGGCGCCACACTTCTGTTTTCGCCGTCCAGGGACATCTTTCACAAATTCATACCTGGAAGCAGGTCCCCAACTGGGATTGACGGTGTTGCGGCAACGTCTTCAAACGGTTATGGGAGCCCCATGCTATTGGATACCAGCGCGATCATTGACGGCCGCATTGTCGAGGTCTCAAAGACGGGCTTCCTCCAGGGAACCCTGGTGATCCCACGCTTCATTCTCGACGAGCTGCGCCACGTTGCCGACTCCAGGGACACCCTTCGCAGAACTCGAGGTCGGCGAGGTCTGGAAATGCTGAATGAGATCCGCCAGGATGGTAATGTCCACACCGAAGTTCTGGAGATAGACTACCCCCAGGCGGAGGAAGTCGACGCCAAGCTGGTCGGACTCGCCAAAGAGATGGATGCGGCCATCTTGACGACCGACTTCAACCTCAACAGGGTGGCCCAGATCGACGGGATTACCGTGCTCAATGTCAATGAGCTGGCGAACTCCCTGCGCCCGGTCGTGGTCCCCGGCGAGAGCATGAGACTCAAGATTCTCCATGAAGGGAAGGAGCTCGGGCAGGGCGTTGGGTTCCTCGATGACGGGACTATGGTCGTCGTAGATTCCGGCGCCAGACATATAGACAGCGAACTCGACGTAACGGTAGCCCGCGTCCTTCAGACGTCTGCGGGATGTATCATCTTCGCCAACCCAAGCTGATCCGGGCCTGTATTGACAACCCCGAGCCAGGCGGCGCAGATCAACCCTCATATATCGGTGGGAGTCGTGATTGTCGCTGCCGGCGAAAGCCGCCGAATGAGAGGTACGGACAAGTTGTTCGCGCCTATATCCGGCCGGCCGTTGCTGGCCCACTGTCTGGAGACCTTCAACAACTCGGAGCTGGTACGCGCCGTATCCGTCGCTACTTCGGCGACAAACCTGTCGGGCGTCCACAAACTCCTGGACGACTTTGGGCCCACCAAGCCAACACAGGTAGTTGAGGGTGGCGCGCGCAGGCAGGACTCGGTGGCGCTGGCGCTGGCGGCGCTCAAAGACATCGACATTGTACTCGTCCACGATGGAGCCCGGCCGTTCGTCGACGAACGTATGATCCGGTCCGCTGTCGAGGAAGCGCGCGAGTGGGGCGCTGCGACCGCGGCGGTCCCCGTCAAGGACACGATCAAGATTGCGGGGCCTGATATGACAGTGTCCGGCACACCTGTCAGGACATCACTATGGGCCGCTCAAACACCGCAGTCGTTCGCAATTGACCTGTTGCAGCGGGCGCACCTTGAGATCTGCCGCAACGTCACAGACGACGCTGCAATGGTCGAGGCGATGGGCCGGCCGGTGAAGATTTTCATGGGCTCGTACGACAATATCAAGGTGACCACTCCAGAGGACCTTCTCATCGCCGAATCCATTGCGCGCGTCAGGTCTCAGGACGGCAGGGGTTGACCTTCCGGACCGGCATTGGCGTGGATGTTCATCCGCTCGTCCCCGGACGGGCGTTGGTCCTTGGAGGGGTCACGATACCATTCGACCGAGGCCTCGACGGACATAGCGACGGTGACGCACTGGTTCACGCCGTTATTGATGCCTGTCTGGGCGCGGTCAACGCAGGTGACATTGGCACTCACTTCCCGTCAACGGATCCCGGCTATAGGGGAGTTCGCAGTACTGAGCTGCTGACCGAGACGGGCCGTATCATCGCAGCGCGTCGTTGGCGGCTCGAATACCTTGATGCTACAATACTCGCCGAATGTCCCACCCTCAGACCTCATATCGGCGACATGCGAGTTGAACTCGCCAGCGTCTTGGGGCTCGACCTGGACTCGGTCAGCCTGAAGGCGACGACCACGGACCACCTCGGATTCGTGGGTCGGCAGGAAGGGATCTGCTGCATCGCCGTCGTTACAATCTCGAAAGAATGAGACTCTACGATACCCTCACCGGCGAGGTCCGAGACTTCGACGCGCCAAATGGCCAGGTCCGCATGTACGTTTGCGGAATCACGCCATACTCTTCGTCGCATATCGGTCATGCCATGTCCGCCGTGACCTTCGACGTCGTGAGGCGGTACCTGGAATTCCGCGGCTACGATGTCCGTCACGTCCAGAACTTCACCGACATCGACGACAAGATGATCGCCGCGGCCAATGAACAGAATGTGAAGGTGACCGACCTCGCTTCTGCCAACATCCAGGAGTACATAGATGCGATGGCAGTGTTGAACGTGCTGTCCGCGCACGAGTACCCGAGGGCTACCCAGGAGATCGACAAGATAGTCGAGATAATTCAGAGCCTGATTGATACGGGATATGCATACGACGTTGACGGTGACGTCTACTTCCGTGTTCGACGGAACGAAGACTACGGTAAGCTGAGCCATCGGAGTATTGACGACCTGCACGCGGGCGCCAGGGTCGAGATCGACGAACGAAAAGAGGATGTCCTCGACTTTGCGCTCTGGAAATCCAGGAAGCCTGGGGAGCCCGCCTGGGCCAGCCCCTGGGGGGAGGGCAGGCCGGGTTGGCACATCGAGTGCAGCGCGATGTCCATTAAGTACCTGGGCGATACCATAGACATCCACGGGGGAGGAGAAGACCTCGTCTTTCCGCACCACGAAAACGAGATCGCACAGTCCGAATCATTCACCGACCAGACCCCGTTTTCCAGGTTCTGGCTTCATAACGGAATGCTCCGCCTGGGCGCCGAAAAGATGAGCAAGTCACTTGGCAACATCATTTCGCTGCCCGACGCGCTCGATCGTTACGATTCTCAGGCGCTTCGTCTGTTCTTCCTCAGCTCCCACTACCGGTCGCCACTCTTCTACAGCGAGGAGAGCGTGGGTAGCCAGGAGCGCGCAATCCGCCGTCTCCGACATGCCGCGAGCGCCGAGTCCTCCGACGGTCCCGCCCTGGACCCCGGCAGGTTCGAGCAACGCTTTGTGGAAGCCATGGACGACGACCTCAACACGCCCAGGGCGCTGGCGGCGCTGTTCGACCTGGCGAGGGAGATCAACCGGGCGAGGGAGCAGGGCAGCGATATCACCGGCGCGCAGGCTGCACTGACCGAGCTGGCAGGGGTGCTGGGCCTCGATCTCGCGTCGCCCGAGCTGCCTTCGCAGGTCGAGGTGACACCGTTCATCCAACTGCTCGTCGATCTTCGAGCCGATCTCAGGACGGCGAGACAGTTCGAAGTCGCCGACCGTGTCCGTGATCGGCTGGCTGACCTGGGAGTCATCCTCGAAGATAAGCCCGACGGCACCGACTGGAAGCTGCGGTAGTCAGTACGGGACCGGGACGGCAGCGGCGCTGTGGGTGGTCGCCAATGTGGGTGGCGGAGCTATTGCGCAGCCCATATTCTGCCAGAGAGCATGTCCAGGGTTGGGGAGTGGAGCCAACGGGCGGATTCGAACCGCCGACCTGCGGTTTACGAAACCGCTGCTCTACCTCTGAGCTACGTTGGCCCCTACTGGAGACCGTCGCCAATGGGCAGACGGCTGACCACGTAATCATAGCACTCTCGCGAATCGTAGCGCATATGCGGTGTGGAGCCTGTATCAGTTTAGTCGGTGGTCAGTTTGAGAGGACGGCGTTGCACCCCTCTCGTCACTCCCGCGAAAGCGGGAGTCCATAAGACGGGGCGTGAGCATGGCTTCGACCCAACCACCAGACCGACTAAACTGATACAGGTTCTGCGGTGTGGAGACACGTTGCGCTCCGCTGGCCGTCGTGCTAGTTTCGGTGTGCAGTAGCTCATGAGGTCTTCCGATATGCCATCCCTCGATATGTTCACGCTGATCACCGCAGATCGGGTTATCGATTCGACCGGCCGTCCGCCCATCGAGGTGGGCGCTGTCCTGATCCAGGGATCGCGGATCGTCGCCGTCGGACCGGCGTCCGATATCAGGGCGCCAGATGGCGCGTCGGTCGATGTGTACGCATATCCCGGCGGGACGGCGCTGCCCGGAATGGTCGATTGTCACACCCATCACAACGGGTTTGGCGACGGGCGCTCCGGCGACGACCTTGCGCTGCTTGATGACGAGATCTTGACGCTGCAATCCGCTCGAAATGCGCGCGCCAGTCTCTACTCCGGCGTGACGACCATTCGAGAGAACGGTCCGAAGAACCTCACCATGTTCCGGCTGCGGGACGCGATCAACGCGGGGCTGGCGGTCGGGCCACGGATGGTCCTGTGCGGTCGGCCCGTCGCCATCATCGGTGGACACATGGGCTACTTCGGCGGGGAAGCTACCGGCGCGGTCGAGACGCGGGCGCTCACGCGGCAGCTAATCAAGGAGGGGGCGGACTACATCAAGATTACCGCCACCGGAGGAAGCACGCGGACATCGTTCCCCCTGAGGCCGTCTTTCGCTGTCGACGAGTTGAGGGCGATTACGCACGAAGCCCACAAGTTTGGCAAATTGACCGCCGCTCACTGCGTGTCTTCCCAGGGCATTGCCAACTCACTCGACGCCGACGTGGACATGATCATCCACTGCAACTTCAGGGACCCCGTCGGCGCCAACTACTTCCGGGAGGACATCGCCGAGCGGATAGGAGAGCAGGGCGCATACGTCAATCCGACCCTCCACGTGGGCCGGTCAGCCGCCTGGACCCTGGCCCACAAGCGGGACGATGAAGGTTTGACTCCCTCGGAGCGTGAGCGGTTGGATCAGGCGCTGATCAATCTGGAGGTCCACCTCAACGACACCCGGCGCATGATCGAAATGGGACTGAAGGTCATAACCGGATCCGACTCGTCGTGGGGAGACTACCGCCTGGGGAATACGGTCTATGAGGCGGAGCTCCTGGTCCACGCCGGATACACGCCGATGCAAGGTGTACTGTCGGTAACGAGCTGGGCCGCGGCCGCGTTGGGGATGGATGACAGGGTGGGGACGCTGGAACCAGGCAAGGAGGCTGACGTGCTGGTGGTCGGAGGAGACCCTTCGGCGGACATCAACGATCTCTGGAACGTGTCGGACGTCTTCTTCGCCGGTCGAAGGCTGGATCGCGGCTCCGAAGAGTCATTGGCCGCGGTGCGCCAGTCGCCGGTGCAGCTGTAATCCTATTGGAGTGATCTGAATGATCCTGGACGTCTCGGTAACCGAGTATCGCCACCAGGTGACAGCCCACGAAGTTGGGCTGACCCGAGACACTTACACCGTTTCAAGGTTACGGGAACGGTACGTCCCATCGTGGTTCTCAGCACCAGCCCAACGGCAGTGGAGCGCCGACCTAACGGCGAGCCCAGGATTCCAGTGGTACGTTGATAAGTATGCGGAGGTCACCACGAGCGAACCGTGGAACGACGTTGACCTTTTCTTTCAACGACTTGCCGCAGTTGGTCGTGGGTCGGCTCAGGGTGGTCCTCTTTTCTACCCTGGTCGCTATCCATTGCTGAACACCGCCGCCATGGCTAGCTCCGCCGAGGCTCTCGCCGGCTGGTTTTGCGAGACCCACTACAACTGGGACCTGGTTACTCGCCCACAGAGAGTGTCCCCTGATATGGTGTTTCGTGACAGCCAGAGTGGCCGCTGGGCACTGGTCGAAGTAAAATCGACGGGCAGACGGGGAAGTGTACGCAGTAAACTAACTGCGGAGATGATTAAGCTTCTCAGGATACTGGCGTCTACGAAGCAACTTCGCCCCAGACCATACTACGTAGCCCTGATAATGGTTCAAGTGGCTGAGCGTACCGATGTGGAGCTCTCGAGTCTGGTACTGGAGGAGGTGTGACGTGGACCGCAGGAAGCATGACCCAGTGGACCTCATGCTCGAGGGCAGGATGAACGACGCTACCAAGACATACCTGGACTTTTACTTGGAGGCGTTGGAAAGTGGTGACCGTTTCATTGGAGCGGACTTGATCTCCCAGTTACACTTTAGCGTGGCTGGAGATGACCCAGGTTCTGAACCCGAGGCTGTGACTGAGGCGGTGGAGCAGATGGTGATGAGTGCGCTGCGTGAACGTGGAATAGATGTCGACGAACAGGTCGTGCAGGTCGTGATCGATGATATTGCGATAGCAACGAAGGGTCTGTCGGCAGGCAGAAAGCGGTCCGAAGAGAGTGTCGAGGCAGTGGACAGACAGAAGAAAGTGCGATGGAAAGATGCCTAGTTGCCTATCGACTCTGGACATGTTTCAACGCCGATCTACAAGGGAGAATTACTCATGCCAGACAGTTCTGAATTCACGATCCTGAAGGCCGCCAGGCTGATCGATGGACACGGAGGACCCGTCGCCGACCAGCCGGCGGTGCTGCTCCACGGCGATACCATCAGCCGGATCGGCACCCACGAGACGGTTCGAGCGCCGGAAGGCGCGACCGTCCGGGAGCTTGACTACGGCGACGCCACGATCCTCCCCGGTCTGGTGGACTGTCATGTACATCTGATCGGGATCGGTGACGGACGCGCCGGCGACGAGCTGGTCACGCTGCCTGACGAGGTGCTCACGGTCCAGGCCGCGCAGAACGCCAGGCGGCATCTGTACTCCGGCGTAACCACCGTGAGAGATTGCGGGGCGAAGAACCGGACGACCTTCCTCCTTCGGGACGCCGTGGACATGGGAATCCTCCCCTCGCCCCGGCTTGTGCTGTCCGGCAGGCCCGTCGCGATAATCGGCGGCCATCTGTCCTACTTCGGAATCCAGGCCACGGGTCCGGACCAGTGCCGCGCCGCGACCCGTCAGCTCATCAAGGAAGGCGCGGACTTCATCAAGATAACCGCCACCGGGGGAAGCACTCGCACAAGTCATCCACTGAGACCGTCGTTCGACGTCGATGAGCTCAGGGCAATCTGTGACGAGGCCCACAAGTTTGGCAAACACGCCGCCGCTCACTGCGCCTCGTCTCAGGGAATGGCCAATGCGCTCGACGCCGGAATCGACACCATCATCCACGGAGTCCACAAGGAGCCGGACGGTTCGGACGTGTTCCGTTCGGAGATCTCCCAACGGATCGCCGCGCAGGACGTGTTCGTCAACGCCACGATCGGCGCGTCGGTTGCCCGCGTACGGTCGCTGGAGGCCCGGGGGTCCCTGACAACAGACGAACAGGTGGATCTGGAGACTTCACGCTCCGCATCCGAAGTGCGGATGGACCAGTTTGCCCGTATGCGCGAAGATGGAGTCGTGATGGCCGCTGGCTCGGATTCCGCCTGGGGATACTATCAAATGGGGGACTTCCAGACCGAGATCGAGGCCCACGTCATGGCGGGGATGTCGAACATGGAGGCTATCGTATCGGCCACTCGTGACGCCGCCAGATCATGCTGGATCGATGACTCGGTGGGAACTCTGGAAATAGGCAAGCAGGCCGACATTCTGGTTGTGCGGGGAGACCCGGTCCAGGAGATCAGCCGCCTGCGTGACGTGGCCGATATCTTCCTGGCCGGCGCCAGAGTGGATCGCGCCAACCTCGTTTAGCGACTGACTTCGGGGCTGCGAATCAAGAAGCCCCGCCCAGGTTCGATCGGGCGGGGCTTAGTCAGCTTCCGGCGGTCTCTTGACTACTTCTCTATCGGCGCGCCGACGATCGAGCCGTACTCCGTCCAGGAACCGTCGTAATTCCGGACTTTGCTGTGCCCGAGTATCTGGGTAAGCACGAACCAGGTGTGCGAGCTTCTTTCGCCGATCCGGCAGTAGGTGATAGTCTCGGCGTCTCCGCTGATGCCCTTGCCGCCGTAGATCTCCAGGAGCTCTTCGACCGACTTGAACGTACCGTTTTCGGCGACCGCCGACGCCCACGGGATGTTGGCGGCGCCCGGTATGTGGCCGCCGCGCTGAGACCCCTCCTGCGGCAGATGGGCGGGGGCCAGCAGCGTACCGTCGAATTCGTCCGGCGCCCGCACGTCCACAAGCCCGGTGTTGTTCGCAGTCGATGCGACGCTGAGCACGTAGTCCCGCGTGGCTCGGATCGAAGTGTCGGGAGCGGACGCCTCGTAGGTCTCCGCGGCCACTGACGGGGAATCGGTAGTCAGCTCGCGACCCTCGTCGATCCACTTCTGGCGTCCTCCGTCCATGATCTTCAGATTCTGGTGGCCGTACATTCTCATTTGCCAGAACGCGTATGTGGCAAACCAGTTGTTGTTGTCTCCGTAGAGCACGACTGTCGTGGACGGGTTGATACCGGACTCGCCGAGGAGTTGCGCCATCTGGTCACCGGACAGGATGTCGCGAGTAAGATCGTCGTTGAGCTGTGACGTCCAGTTCCAGCCCACCGCGCCGGGAATGTGACCCTGGTCATAAGCGGCGGTGTCGACATCCACTTCAACCAGCCGGACATTCGAGTTGTCGAGGTTTTCCCCGACCCATTCGGTCGTAACTATTGATTCGGGATGCGCTGCTTGGGCTGACATAGAGAAGTCTCCTTCTGTCCTGTTGATGACGGTGTGCCTACTGCCATCTCTGTGCATGTATCGGGCGATGGGGTTGTACAGTCAGGTTGTATCCGGTCGTCAGCCTGTCATCGGCGCGCCGCCGCAGAACGCGACGTAGTCGATCAGTTCGGTCACGGTCGGGTTGTCGCCGCAGAGCGGGCATTCGGGGTTGCGCCGCAGCTTGACGGACCGGAAGTCCATCTCCAGAGCGTCGATCAGCAGCAGCCGGCCCGAGAGCGACTCCCCAATGCCGAGGATGAGTTTTACAGTCTCGGTCGCCTGTATCGTGCCGACCATTCCGGGGAGCATACCGAGAACCCCCGCTTCGGCGCAGCTTGGGACCTCACCTGGAGGAGGCGGGGTTGGAAACAGGCAGCGGTAGCAGCCCTGTCCCGGGAGAAAGACTGTAGCCATTCCATCGAACAGCAGGATGCTTCCGTCCACCAGGGGCTTGTCAGCCAGATAGGTGACATCGTTTACGAGATACCGCGCCGGGAAGTTGTCCGCGCCGTTCACCACTATGTCGTAGTCCTGGACGATCTCCATCGCGTTATCTGACGTGAGCGGCGCCTCGTGCGTGATGACCGTCGTCTCCGGATTGTATGCGTTAAGCGTCTCGACGGCCGACTGGACCTTGGGCTTCCCGATGTCATCGTCATAATGCAGGACCTGACGCTGGAGATTGGTTACGTCCACCGTGTCGAAATCGACGATTCCGATCGTCCCGACACCGGCCAACGTCAGGTAGATGGCGATGGGAGACCCCAGCCCGCCCGCGCCTACGATCAGCACCTTGGCGTCGATCAGCTTGCGCTGTCCCGCGCTCCCTACCTGCGGCATGATGATGTGGCGGCTGTACCTTCTCACCTGGTATGGCGTGAGAGGTCTCACCTGGGTTAATGTCATTGCGTTCCTCCGCTTATAGTTGGCTTACGGTTGGCGCTGAATTCACTTGGCTGTATCCGCTCTCCGTCTCGAGGGACAAACAAAAAGCCCCATCGCCAAACGTTGGGATGGAGCCTTCTTCTCGGTGGGGGCCACTCTTGGATGGCCCTTGCCGCCGGACTGCTACGGGTCTCCGACCACTCTGCCTAGCGCCGAGCGAGAGGGAGGCTGGTACACGTGCATCCCGCAGCGGGGATTGTAAAAGACAACTTTGTGAAGTCCTGCAAGACTGGTTGGCAAACTCATTCGGAGTATAGCATGGTCAGATATCTGCTTCAACGTCTGCGGGCCTGAGGAGCCTGTATCAGTTTAGTCGGCGGTCAGTTTGAGAGGATGGCGCTGCGTCCCTCTCGTCACTCCTCCGAAAAGCCTGTGCCCGTGAAAACGGATACGGGAGTCCATAAGACAGGGTGTGAGTATGGCTTCGACCCAACCATCAGACCGACTAAACTGATACAGGCTCGGGCTGAGAGCGTTGACCGGAGGCCGGGTGGAGATTAACATTCGTACATGAGCCGGCTCGTGATGGTTTCCAATCGTGTTCCGTCTGCCGCGGATCTCGCCCCGTCGAGCAGGGGAGTGGGCGCGGTTGGCGGACTGGTGAGCGCCGTCCGTTCCTCACTGATTGAGACCGGCGGCGCCTGGATGGGATGGAGCGGACGCACCAGCCCACGACGCGCTCAGGGCGGGCCGGCAGTGTCCGTCACTCCGGGGTCGGTCGAGCTGGCCACGATCGACCTGACCCCCGACGAGTCCAACCTCTTCTACACCGGGTTCTCCAATCGGACCCTGTGGCCGCTGCTACACAGCTTCATTGAAAGAGTCCAGATACGTCACGACACCTACCGCGCGTATCGTCGGGTCAATCGCCGGTATGCCCAGGCGCTGATGTCCGTGCTGCGGGACGGCGATCAGGTCTGGGTACACGACTATCACCTGTTCCCGGTCGGGGAGGAGCTCAGGAAACTCGGCTGGCGGGGCAAGCTGGGTTTCTTTCTCCACACACCCTTCCCCGGAGCGGATGTGTTCTCAGTCCTGCCCTGGTCGAGCGAGCTGCTCGCGGGCATGTTGGCATTCGATCTGATCGGCGTCCATACTCGGCGCTATCTGCTCAATCTCGTCGACGCGTTTCGGACGGAGCTCGGAGGGGACTGGAATGGACTGATCTTCAGCTATCGGGGTGAGGCGTCACGGCTCGGCGTCTATCCGATCGGCATAGATCCATCGATGTTCCAGACCGCTGCCCGAACGTCCGGGGAGTCGCTCACTCGGACGATGGGGCTTCCCGACGATACCAGGGTAATCATAGGTGTTGACAGGCTGGACTACACCAAGGGAATACCCAACCGGCTCCGGGCGTTCGCATCCCTGTTGGACCATCATCGCGACCTCCACGGCGACGTCACATTCGTCCAGATCTCGAATCCGTCCCGGACAAGGGTTCCGGAGTACGCAAGGGAGCGTGAGATTGTCGAGCAGCTCACGGGTGAGATCAACGGAATATACTCGGAGGGTGGGTGGGTCCCCGTGAGATACCTCTACCGGCACTACAGCCAGGAGACCCTCGCGGCCTTCTACAGGGACGCTGACGTAAACATGGTTACACCGCTGCGAGACGGCATGAATCTAATAGCAAAGGAGTTCGTGGTTTCGCAGGTGCGTGAGCCCGGCGTTCTCATGCTCTCCAGCCTCGCGGGAGCCGCCGCGGAGCTCACCGACGCGGTTATTGTGAACCCATTCGATATCGACGGCATGGCGCAAAAGCTGTACAGTGCCCTGTCGATGCCGAGGGATGAACGCGAGTCCAGGTGGAGACGCATGAACGACATCGTCGAACGCGGTACCGCGTCCTGGTGGAGCGGCGCCTTTACGAGAGATTTGGACCGGGTACAGTTGACAGGCTGACATTCCCATGACGACCACAATGACAACCTTCCGTCACGTTGGTTGAAGTGTAGCTCTTCCAGCGGTCTGCCGTTGGAGACGGGCGCCAGGACTGAGATCAATCTCAGGGGATCTATATCAAGTATGAAAGACAACTCACCTCAATCCGCATTCGACGGGGTAAACGTATTCTTCGATCGGGCCGCCGAGCGTCTGGGACTGGCTGACGGCGTCCGCAGCCTGCTCAGACGCCCGTGGCGGGAGCTGCACGTCTCGGTCCCGGTCCGGATGGACGACGGATCGCTCGAAGTGTTCAATGGCTACCGGATCCAGCACAACGGCGTGCGTGGACCGTATAAGGGAGGCGTGCGGTACCACCCGGAGGCCGATCAGGAAGAGGTCCGCGCCCTCGCGTCGCTCATGACCTGGAAGACCGCGCTGGTGGACATCCCTTTCGGCGGCGCCAAGGGCGGCGTCCAGTGCGACCCCGGCACGCTGAGCACGGGCGAGCTCAACCGTCTGACGCGAAGGTACACGTCCAGTATTCAGCACCTCATCGCGGTCAACCGGGACATCCCGGCTCCGGACCTCGGCACCAACGCGCAAACGATGGCCTGGATGATGGACGCCTACGGGCAGATCCACGGGTACACTCCGGGGATCGTCACGGGTAAACCCGTCGAGCTTGGCGGCTCCGTCGGTAGAGAGCAGGCCACCGGCCGGGGAGTCGTATTCGTCATCCGCAGCGTGGCTGCCGATCTGGGAATGGACCCGGACGGGGCCAGGATTGTCGTTCAGGGATTCGGCAACGTCGGCTCATGGACGGCGAGGATCGCCGAAGAGATGGGATGCCGCGTAGTTGGGGTATCCGACGTCAACGGCGGCGTCCACAACGACCGGGGTCTCGACGTCGACGCGCTGGTGGACCATGTCTCCGAGGCCGGAAGCGTAGTGGGTTTCCCCGGTGGAGACGCAGTCGGCAACGACGAGCTGCTTGAGCTGGAGTGCGAGGTACTCGTCCCGGCGGCAGTCGGCGGGGTGATTCACGATCGCAATGCCCACCGCATCCGTGCCGGGGTGGTTGTCGAAGCGGCCAATCACCCCGTGACACCTGAAGCCGACGCAATGCTAGAAGATCGCGGGGTGACGATCGTCCCGGACATCCTGGTGAACGCGGGCGGCGTCATCGTGTCCTATTTTGAGTGGACCCAGAACCTGTACCAGCACAGGTGGACGTTGGATGAGGTCAACGAGGAGCTGGACTCCATTATCACCAGGGCCTATCTGGAAGTAAGGGAAACCGCTCAGAAGGAGAAGATCGGCTACAGAGATGCCGCGTTCCTGATCGGCGTGGGTCGCGTGGCCGAGGTGGCGCAGCTCAGGGGATTCGTCTAGGGCGCTTCGCTGCCATCTTCGATCTGGCCGTCGCGCATCCGGACTATCCGGTGGCACTGATCCCCGATCTCTTGGGAGTGTGTCACGATGATGAAGGTCTGATCGTTGCGGCTGTTGAGGTCCAGTATCAGGTCCATGATCTCCTGGGCCGTCTCTGAGTCGAGGTCGCCTGTTGGCTCGTCCGCCCAGATGATCTCAGGGTCGTTGACCAGGGCCCTGGCAACTGTAACGCGCTGTCGCTGACCGCCGGACAGCTCTGCGGGCTTGTGGCCGGCCCAGTCGCCGAGCCGGACCATCTCGAGGGCCTGAATCGCGCGCTCACGAGCCTGGCCCGAGTTTACGCCGCTGACCAGCATCGGCAGCTCGACGTTTTCCACCGCGCTCAGCACCGGGAGCAGGTTGTATAGCTGGAATATGAACCCCATCTCCCGGGCCCGGTAGTCGGTGCGACTGTCGTCGTCCATGCTGCGCAGCGAAACGCCGCCGATCTCGATCTCGCCCTCGTCAACGTCGTCGATGCCGGACAGACAGTTCAGCAGTGTGGTCTTGCCGCAGCCGCTGGGTCCCATGATCCCGACCACCTCCGCCTTGGCGACGGCCAGATCAACACCCCTCAACGCATGTACCATCACGCCCTTGCCGCTGTTGTATGTCTTGTGGACGCTGGTCGCGACGACTATCGGTTCGCGGTCTGACTCGGTCATGTATTCTGGACTCCTATGGGTGGGCTGCGCACGGATTTATGTCCGGCTGCGAGCGTGCTTGTGTAGCGCTTTTGTGGGTAAAGGCGGAGACTGGTTGACCTCGATATCGCGGCCTGACGACCACGCTTCTATAATGCTCGACCATAGCGGCGTGTATAAATTGTAGCAGTTCCCGGACGCAGTGGAAGTGCAAGTGAAGCGGCATCGCCGGCGCGCTTCACTTGACCGGCAATTGGGGAAGGGCGTAGGCTTGGGCGAGCCAAAATGTCACACCAGCCTGACACGGAGGGTACGATGGAGTTCGGCTCGTTCATGGAGTTTCATACGCGGTCGGGTCAGTCGCAGTCCGACGCCTTCGCCGAGGGCTTCAGACACGTTGAGCTGTCCGAGTCGCTCGGCTTGGACTCCGTTTGGCTTGCGGAGTCTCATTTCAATCCTCAACGGTCCGTTCTGTCGGCTCCACTGATAATCGGGGCGGCGATTGCCGGCCGTACCGAGACGATCAAGATTGGGACCGCCGTCCACGTTATCCCGCTGGGCAATCCGATACGAATGGCGGAGGAGGCGGCGACACTCGATCAGGTCAGCAGCGGGAGGTTCGAGTACGGAGTCGGTCGCAGCGGATTCCCCGGCTCGTATGAGGGATACGGGATGGCCTACGGTGAGAGTCGTGAACGGTTCTACGAGTACCTGGACATCATCAGGACCGCCTGGACATCCGAGAGGTTCAGCTACGATGGTCAGTTCTACTCATACGAAGACGTGTGCCTGACTCCCAAGCCCTTCCAGCAGCCCACTCCGCCGTTCAGGGTCGCCGCCTCTACCACCGACACATTCTCCGTGCTTGGAGCGATGGGATACCCTATTTTCATAGGAGTCCGCGGACTCGGTGTTTCGCAGGTCGCCGAGCAGGTTGCAGAGTACAAGCAGGCCTGGAGTGATGCCGGCCACCAGGGATCTCTGGATGTCTCCCTCCGTGTTCCGGTGTACGTTGGCGCAACCGAGGCCGAAGCCGTGACCTTGCCTGAAGACAGCTTCATGAAGCAGTTCCGACGACTTGGGACCCAGCTCGCCGCGTCGGTCTCGCGCGCCGGAACAAGTCCGAGAGAGGACCGGGCGCAGCGCAGCGCGCAGCTTGCCGAGATCAACTGGGACGATGTGAAGAAGGAGAAAGTGGCCGTCGGAACTCCGGACATGGTCGTCGAGCAGCTATCGGCAATGCGTGATACGCTCAGTCTGTCAGGCATCGTCGCTGAGTTCAACGCCGGAGAGGAGATACCCCAGGACAGGATCGCTTCCTCACTGAAGCTCTTCTGTGAAGAGGTTATGCCCGCGCTCAACTAGATCGTCCAACGCCCGATTCCCCGCAAAAGAATGGCAGCGGCGGAAGTCCTGATGGAAGGGCACGGCCCGGGCTGCGTCGTTCGGTGGGAATCGGCTGAAGGTGGACCGCTCCCATGCTACTGGCAATAGACATCGGCAACACCAACGTCACGTTCGGCGTGTTTGACGGTGACGACCTGAGGGTGACTTTCAGGCTGTCTACCGACACGCGGAAAATGCCCGACGAATACGTGATCGCCGTCAATCAGCTTCTGCCCTTGCAGGGAGTCGCGATCGACGACATAGACGCCGTCGCCATGTGCAGCGTCGTTCCACCGCTGACCCCGAGCTTCACCCACCTTGCGAAGACTTACTTCGGCGTCGAGCCGCTGGAGGTCGGTTCGGGTACACGCACCGGCATCCGTGTCAGGTACGACCCGCCCCGTGACGTGGGCGCGGACCGGATCGTCGATGCGGCCGCGGCATTCAGGATGTACGGTGGACCGGTCATCGTGGTCGATATCGGCACCGCGACAGTATTCGACGCGGTCAACGATCAGGGCGATTACCTGGGAGGCGCGATCGCGCCCGGAATCGCGATAGCCGCGGACTCGCTCTTTCACGCGACCGCTATGCTGCGCAGAGTGGAGTTGTCGAGGCCTCCCGCCGCAATCGGCAAGAACACTGTGCATGCGCTCCAGTCCGGCCTTGTGCTGGGCTACTCGGAGCTCGTGAGGGGAATGGTTGGACGATTCCGACAGGAGCTGGGAGAGCATTCCAGGGTCGTTGCGACAGGCGGCCTGGTGGATGTGGTCGCTGGCGAAGTAGCCATTTTCGATGCCGTAGATCCGAATCTGACGCTGACTGGCCTCCGTATCGTGTACGAGATGAACCTGGACAGGCGCTGACCATGCCATTCAACTTGACCGGCAAGAATGTCGTCCTGGGGATCACAGGGTCCATCGCGTGTTACAAAGCGGTCGATCTGGCCAGCAAACTGGTCCAGCTGGGCGCCGTTGTCGACGTGGTGATGACCGAAGCGGCCCGGCAGTTCGTAACCCCTCTGACATTCCGGTCGATCACCCACCGGCCGGTGGTTACAAGCATGTTCGATCCGGGCTCGGAGCTGAGCATCAACCACGTTGCGCTGGCTGAGCGCGCGGACATCGTAGCCGTCGTCCCGGCGACTGCTGACATGCTCGCCAGACTGGCCCACGGAATGGCCGGTGACCCGGTCTCCGCCACGGTTCTGGCGACTCGCGCCCCGGTCCTAGTCGCGCCGGCCATGGATGCCAACATGTTTGACAGTCCCGCGACGCAGGCAAACCTCCGGACGCTGGAGGATCGCGGAGTTTACATAGCCGGACCTGCCGAGGGCCGGTTGGCTTCGGGCCTCATCGGCAAAGGACGTCTGCTGGAAACGCCGGACCTGATCGGGCATATCCGTATTCTGCTGGGCAGGGGCGGCGACCTGGCCGGGCGTAAGGTGGTCGTGACCGCCGGCGGCACTCAGGAGGCTATCGATCCCGTCAGGGTAATCACCAACCACTCGTCCGGCAAGATGGGCTACGCAATCGCCGAAGCGGCGCGTGACAGAGGCGGCGAGACCGTTCTGATCTCCTCGCCGACAGCGCTTCCCAGCCCGACCGGCGTCAGGGTTGTCCCTGTTACATCGGCGCTGTCGATGCGCGATGCGCTATACGATGAGTGCGCCGACGCGGACGCCGTGGTCATGGCGGCGGCTGTCGCCGATTGGCGCGTCGCTGAGATCGCCGGTCAGAAGGTCAAGAAGGGCGGCGCCGAAACGTGGTCGATCGACCTCGTCAAGAACCCGGACCTGATTGCGGGAATATCCGCAGACAGACTCGTGAAGGTTGGGTTCGCAGCTGAGACCCGGGATCTGGTCGAAAACGCGCTCGCCAAGCTGACGTCCAAGGCGCTGGACTTCATTGTCGCCAACGATGTGTCTGCCGAGGATTCCGGTTTCGCCTCCGACAACAACCGAGTGATCATCCTGGACCGTGGAGGCGCCGCCGACCGCCTTCCGCTCATGTCCAAGTACGATGTCGGCAACGAGATCCTCGATAGAATAACGCCGCTGTTTCGCGCCCCGGCCCAGAGCCGGACGTGACGCCACGGGGTTCCGTGAGCCCGGCAGCAGACCGTCGCCGCAGCTCCGGTGAGACCAGACCATAATCATCAGCCAAGGAGTGAATCATGCCTATCGTAAGAGTAGAGATGTGGCCCGGACGCAGCCACGAGCAGAAGCGGCAGCTCGCCAAGGCGATCACCGACGCCGTGGTCGAAATCGGGAAAGCCCCCGCTGAGGCGACCTTCGTGATCTTCGAGGACGTTCCAAAGGAGAATTGGGCGCAGGCCGGAACACTCGCATCCGACGAGTAGGCCGCCGGACCGGGGCTCAGCCCCAGTCCAGCACTTCGAGAGCACGCGCGACGAACACCCCTATTCGAACAACCCTTCCGGGCTCCAGTTATTCGTTGAATGCGGAAAGCGCGTCGGCCTGAGTGGTGTAAGTTGGGATGATCTTGTCGAAACCACTAACCTGGAATACCTCACTGACCGAGCTCGAGAGCGAGCAGACCCCAAACTTCGTAGTTCTTCTCTGTAGTTGATTGAAGACAAGCAGCATGACCCTGAGACCGGCGCTGCTGATATAGGAGAGATGCTCTAAGTCCAGGACGAAGGCGGTGACGTTCTCGTCCAATAGGGTTTCCAGCGCATCCTGGACCTCACGGGCATTGGCGCCGTCGATGCGGCCCGCGGCCTTTGCGACCAGAGTCACGCCCTTTTGTTCGCCTCGTATCGTCAAATTCTTGGTATCGGCAACCTCCCAACTGGTGATCGCCCCGCCTCCCTGATCGTTAGCTTCCATTGATCCCCTCTCCTTAGATGGCTATTCTGGATTCCACTTCACCACCATCGGCGCACCCCCTTCGATGCCCCGGCGGGCTGACGGCCAGCGGGTGAGTCAGTGGATATACGGGCCTATCGATGTGGCGATCGTTAGTTCGATGTCGTGGATCGCCTGCGACATAGCTTGACCGATGAGGTCCAGCTTGCGCACCTGCTCAATGCGAGCGGATACCCTGTCCAGCTCCCGTTGGGACAGCAGTCCCTTGAAGATACCGCATGCGTCGGCTAGACAGATAATCACCACATCACGCGGGTGCGGGATATCGTCGCTGAACAGCACCCCCATAATGCGCAGCTTCACCTCGCGCTCGGCCTCACCGTCGATGGCCGGGTAGCGTCTGGACCGGAACACCCATAGGAAGCGGTCGTCCCGACGTTCCAGGATGCCTAGGGAGACCAGTCGGGAAAGCGCTTCCTCCCGGATCGCGCCGGCGCGTTCCCCCGTGCGTTCCACCCAGAAACGGGCGTTGCGCTCCTCCCCAGCTTCGATGTCGGCCAGAGTCGGGTCGAGTAGGGTGTCGCCGACGGGCGTGGCATCGACCAGGACCAGCTTTTCTAAGTCGGTGTCGATGCGGTTCTCCAGCGCTAGGTCCATCAGCACACCGCCGGCGAGGGCATACTTCAGCGACCAGTTGGGCACATACACGAATCCCCCATCATCGTCGTTGAGCAGGAGCAGAATGATTTCCTCGGCAAATCTCAGCATGACGCTTGTCCTCCCTATGGACGCGATGTCCACTGTCTAAATATACAACAACTGCCTAATACGCACCAAAATACCCGGTATTCTCAACACGCGCTGCAATCTCCCAGGGTCTTTCGGTTTTCGAGAAACAGGCTGGTCAACCAGACAACCGCCTCCTATGCCTCGATGGGTGAGGGTGATTGGCGTCACTTCATTTATGCCTTATCCAATAATCGTCGAAAGGCCTTGGTGGTCAATAGACAAGCCTTGACACTCCCCGTCGCCCATCCGCTATACTCACGCCATAGACGCAAAGGCTGAGATCAGGACTAGTACGCCCCCCGACGGGACCTCAGAGAGCCGGGCAAGCTGAGAGCCGGTGTCTGCGAGAGGGCTGAATGGATCTGGGAGCCGCCAACCGAAACCGGATATCCCGGCTGTAGGCTTGGCCGGAAAGGGCGCCGTTACCAGGGCCCAGGGCATCGAGGCCCCGTCCTCCGTGCTTGATAATGAGATCGTTCACCGCGATGGACGATGAATTAGGGTGGTACCACGGATACGCCATACCCGTCCCTATGTGGGACGGGTTTTTTGTTTTGCCGGACTTTCGTTCCGGCCCAGGAGAACGCAGAGGAGAATGAAATGACCCAGACATCAGTCGCACTGGACAGGCCATCGTCGGCCCCGACGCGCCGACGCGTCTTCAGCGGCGTTCAGCCCAGCGGCGACCCGCAGCTCGGCAACTACATCGGCGCGTTCAAGCAGTGGGTCGCGCGGCAGGACGAAAAGGAGAACTTCTTCTGCATCGTTGACCTCCATGCCATCACCGCGGACGTCGATCCCGAGGAGCTCCGACGGCAGACACGCGAGGTGGCCGCCGTCCTGTTCTCGTGCGGGATCGATCCCGCAAAGAGCACGCTGTTCGTCCAGAGCCACGTCGCGGCCCACGCCGAGGCATGTTGGATACTCAACTGCGTCACTCCTGTCGGCTGGCTGGAGCGCATGACGCAGTTCAAGGACAAGTCCTCCGGCTTGGAGAGCGTGTCCACCGGCCTGCTCGACTATCCGGTGCTGATGGCGGGGGACATCCTGCTGTACAGCGCCCATGAAGTGCCGGTCGGCGACGACCAGCGGCAGCATGTCGAGCTGACCCGCGACATCGGGGCCCGCTTCAACCGGCTCTACGGAGAGATATTCGTCGTGCCGGAAGCCGTGATTCCCGAGATCGGAGGCCGTGTCATGGGTCTGAACGATCCTCACGTCAAGATGTCCAAGAGCTTCTCGCACATCAGGGGCCACGCCGTCAGGCTGCTGGACGAGCCGAAGGAGATCGAGCGAGCGATGATGCGCGCGGTCACCGACTCCGGCAACGAAATCGTCTTCAGCGACGATCCCTACAAGGCCGGCGTCAACAACCTGCTGGGGATATACAAGGCAATTACCGACAGGACCAACCCGGAGGTCGAGCATGATTTTGTCGACGCGCGGGGATACGGCGATCTCAAGCGTCGTGTCGCCGAGGTCGTCATCGATGAGCTGACGCCCATCCGACAGCGTTACTACGAGTTTATGGACGATGTGGCCGAGCTCGACAGGCTGCTCACGGCCGGAGCGGACTACGCGCGGCGGGTGTCGGAACCCAAGCTGACCGAGATGAAAGAACGGGTGGGATTCGTCCTGCCCACAAAGGGAACCTCCAATGTACTACCCATCGCTTGAACAGATAAAGTCATACGCGGGCGCCGCGAACCTGGCGCCCATCTACCGGGAGATAAACGCGGACCTCGAGACCCCGGTTTCGGCGTACCTGAAGGTCGCCAACGGTCCCTATTCGTACCTGCTGGAGAGCGTTGAGGGCGGTGAGAGGATTGCGAGGTATAGTTTTATCGGCGCTGACCCGCAGGAGGTGCTCAAGACCGGCCGAGGCCAGAACCTCGGAGAGATCGATCCGCTCAAGCCCGTCGAAGAGATGCTGTCGAAATACCGGCTGGCCGACGTCGACTACCTCGACAAGTTCAACGGCGGTGCGGTGGGCTACATATCCTACGATGCGGTCCGCTACTTCGAGCAGCTTCCGACGCCCGAATCGGACCCTCTGGACCTGCCCGAATCCATCTTCATGCTATCGACGACATACCTCGTGTTCGACCACCTGCGCCACAAGATCAAGGTCGTCAGCCACGCGTATCTGGACGGCGATATCAGCCAGGCGTACTCGGATGCTGTCGATCGTATTGATCAGGTGATCCGGAGACTCAGGCAGAGTCCTACCATGCCTGAGCCCAATACCGAGAACCCTTCGGACGCCGACACCGAGTTCAACATGCCCCTGGAATACTACGAAGGGATGGTCGCCAGGACTAGGGAGTACATCATCGCGGGCGACGTAATCCAGACCGTCGTGGCCCAGCGCATGTCGCGAAAGACCTCCGCGCACCCATTCCAGATCTACAGGTCGCTCAGGGCCATCAATCCGTCGCCGTACATGTACTACCTCGACTTGGATGGCTTCCAGATCGTCGGCGCTTCGCCGGAGCTGCTCGTCCAGGTGGTGGACGGGAACGTAGCGGTGCATCCAATAGCCGGCACCCGTCCAAGGGGCAGGGACGAGGCGGAAGACCTGAAGCTCGAGGATGACCTCCGAAACGACGAGAAGGAGCGCGCCGAGCACATCATGCTCCTGGACCTGGGTCGGAACGACGTGGGCAGAGTCTCGAAACCCGGCACTGTCAGGGTGACACAGACCCTCGACATCGAACGGTACTCCCATGTCATCCATCTGGTGTCGCACGTGACCGGAAAGCTTGAGGAAAGCTACACTAACTACGACGCTTTCAGAGCGTGCTTCCCGGCAGGCACGGTCTCCGGGGCGCCCAAGATCCGGGCGATGGAGATCATCGCGGAGCTCGAACCCGACCGCCGGAGCGTGTACGCCGGAGCGGTTGGGTACTTCGACTTCTCCGGGAATATGGATACCGCCATCGCGATTCGAACGCTGGTGGTCAAGGACGGCGTCGCGCACGTCCAGGCGGGCGGCGGTATCGTGTACGATTCGACCCCCGAATTCGAGTACGCCGAAACGATCCACAAGGCGTCCGCAGTGTTCAAAGCCATAGACGAGGCCGAGCGGGAAATCGACGTGTAATCCGCCGCGGCAACAGGGCTGCGGCGCTCCGCTCTCCCCAGGAGGTTTAGCTTGATTCTCCTAATCGACAACTACGACAGCTTCACGTATAACCTCTATCAGTACCTGTGCGAGCTTGGAGCCGACGTGCGGGTCGCCCGAAACGACCGGATTACGCTTGAGGACATCGACGCGATGGACCCCGAGGGCATAGTAATATCTCCCGGCCCATGCACGCCCCAGGAAGCCGGGATCTCGAACGACGTCATCCGGCATTTTGGTCCGAGGATGCCGACACTCGGCGTCTGTCTGGGCCACCAGTGCGTCGGGTACGCGTTCGGCGGGACCGTCGGCGGCGCGGGCGAGATCATGCACGGCAAGATGTCGCTGATCCACCATGATGGCCGGGGCGTGTTTGAGGGTCTGCCAAACCCGTTCGAGGCTATCCGGTATCACTCCCTGGCGGTGTATCAAGATGACCTGCCCGATGAGCTGGAGGTTACCGCGTGGACCGACAAGGGTCTGGTGATGGGCGTCCGCCACAAGCGGCACCCTATAGAAGGGATTCAGTTCCATCCTGAGTCGATTATGACGAAGGTGGGCAAGGACCTGCTTCGGAATTTTCTGAACATGCCGACACAGGCCGAACAGCAAGGAGGGCAGCAGCCGTGATTCAGGACGCGATCGGGATGGTAGTCGCCGGAGAGTCGCTCAGCAGTGATCAGGCGGCGCAGGTTATGGAGCAGATAATGTCCGGGGAGGCCACTCCCGCTCAGTTCGGCGCGTTCGTCACCGCGCTCCGCATCAAAGGCGAGACGGTGGACGAGATCGCCGGTATGGCGCAGGTGATGCGCGACCGCTCTCTCCACGTCACCGTTGACGGAACGCTGGTGGATACCTGCGGGACCGGTGGCGACGGCTCGCGGAGCTTCAACATTTCGACGACCGCCGCTTTTGTGGTCGCCGGCGCCGGGGTCAAGGTCGCCAAGCACGGGAACCGGGCGATGTCGGGATCGACCGGCTCGGCTGACTTGCTCGAATCTCTGGGCGTCAATATCGCCCTGTCACCTGAGTCGGTGGCGCGCTGTCTGGATGAAGTGGGGTTCGGTTTCATGTTCGCGCAGGGATTCCACCCGTCCATGCGATTCGCCGCAGGGCCAAGGCGAGAGATCGGAATTCGGACGGTCTTCAACATACTCGGCCCGTTGACCAACCCCGCCGGGGCGGAGCGGCAGGTGATAGGAGTCGCGGACCCCGGCATGGCTGAACGGATGGCCTATGTTCTGGGACGTCTAGGCAGCCGAAAAGCGCTGGTTGTTCATGGCTCAGACGGAATGGATGAGTTGACCGTTACGGGCCCTTCGACCGTGTGGCAGATGGAGGAAGGCAGTGTTGAGACATTTGAGGTAACGCCTGAAGGACTGGGGCTCGTGAGGTCCGACGCCACGGCGATTCAGGCCTCCGGCCCGGAGGACAGCGCCCGAATCGCCGAGTCGGTGCTGTCCGGAGACGCTGGTCCCGCGCGCGACGTGGTGCTGCTCAATGCCTCCGCGGCGCTTGTGGCCGCGGACAGAGCGGACACGTTGGCCGCCGGAATCGAGCTGGCCGCCGACTCGATCGACAGCGGCGGCGCGGCCGCCAGGCTGTCCTCACTGGTCAAGCTGAGCCGGACGCTGGAGTGATGACCCAGCTCCATCCGGCGCTCGCCGACGCGAACGCGGTCCTGTTCGACTTTGACTTCACGCTCGCCGACTCGTCCGTCGGAATCATCGAGTGTATCGGCTACGCCCTGGATCGGATGGGCCTTCCCAAGTCGCCCAACGACCGGATCCTCAAGACCGTCGGCCTGTACCTGCCCGAGGCGCTCGTCGCGCTCCACGGCGAGGAGGTCCGGCAGAGGGGCCAGGAGTTTCTCGCTCTGTTCACCGAGAGGGCAGATGAGGTGATGACTGATGGGACCTACTTCTTTCCGGTCACACCGGCTGTGCTCCGGGCAGTGGATAGCATCGATGTTCCGATTGCCATCGTCTCGACAAAGTACCGGTACAGGATTGAGGCGATTCTGAGCCGGGACGGCCTCCTGGACTGTGTGGACGTGATTGTGGGAGGTGAGGATGTCACCAGCCACAAGCCGGACCCTGAGGGCCTGTTCACGGCGGCGCGACGACTGGGCGTCCCGGTCGACCGTTGCGTCTATGTGGGTGACAGCGAGGTCGATGCCCGGGCAGCCTGCTGCGCCGGGATGCCATTTGTCGCCGTGACGACCGGTACGACTCGCGCCAAGGACTTGTCTCGCTACCCAAACCTTTGTGTCCTGCCGGATGTGGGTCACCTGATCTACGCCGCTTTCTGATAGAATATCGGAATCGCGTATCGCTTGGGCTGGGAAGGTAGTCCGGTCGTCATGACTGTCAAGACAGACTCCCCTGACATCCTCAAGAAGATCGTTGAGGTGAAAAACCGCGAGGTGGAGCGTCTCAAGATCGAGGCCCCTCTCGAAGACCTGCAGGCCAGGATCGAGGGTCAGGCCAACCCCATCGACTTCGGCGCGGCTCTGGTCGGAAGACGGGTCAGAATCATCGCGGAGGTCAAGCGGGCTTCGCCGTCACGCGGAGTGCTGCGCGAAGGCCTGGACCCTGAGTGGCTCGCGACTCAGTATGTCGAGAACGGCGCGGCCGCGATCTCCGTTCTCACCAACACCGCCCATTTCCAGGGCAGCCTGCACGATATGGAGGTCGTTGGAGCGATCGCTCACCGGCACAACCTCCCCGTTCTCCGCAAGGAGTTCATCTACGACCCATACCAGGTCCACGAGGCGCGCGCATATGGGGCCGACGCGATACTGCTGATCGCCACGATGCTGAACCGAGACCAGTTGGCCCGCTTGAAAGGGCTGGCGGAAGACCACGGGATGCAGTGCCTCGTTGAAGTCCACGACGAATCCGAGCTGGCCACTGCCGAAGAGGTAGGGGCCAATATTATCGGAATCAACAACCGAGACCTTCGTACGTTCCACACGACTCTGGCGACCACCGACAGGCTCGGCCACATGGCGCCCCGCGAGTGCATTCTGGTCAGCGAAAGCGGCATCAAGGAGCGTGAGGACATCGGTCGCGTTCGGGACGCGGGTGCCAGGGCCGTGCTGATTGGTGATGCCCTCGTGACCGCGCCGGACCCGGGTGTCAAGCTCCGAGGGCTTCTGTGACACTGTTCAAGATCTGCGGTCTCCGGGACTCGGCCAGCGCGCTCGTCGCGGCCGAGTGTGGGGCCAGCTTCCTGGGATTCGCCTTCGTCGAGGGCGTTCGACGACAGCTTCTTCCGGAGCGGGGAGCGCGGATCATCTCCGACTTTCGCGCCTCCACCGATGGCAACACCCCCGGAATCGTTGGCCTGTTCGCCAATCAGTCCGCTGACTTCGTCAACCGGGTTGCCGGGGAGTGTGGTCTCGACTATGCGCAGCTCTGCGGTGACGAACCCCCGGAGATGTGGGACCGGCTCGACGTTCAAGTGATACGCCAGATCAAGGTCAGGGAGGACCTGCCCCGAGACGTGTCGCTCGACCTTGCGCTCAGACAGGCGGCCGAGGCGCTGGACGCCGGACACCACGTGGTGCTGGACAAACACCAGTCGGGCACGCTCGGCGGAACGGGGACAGCGTTCGACTGGCATCTGGCGCGCGACATCGCCAGAGACCGCCGCGTCCTGCTGGCCGGAGGCCTCACCCCGGACAACGTCCGCGAGGCGATCAACACCGCGCGCCCGTGGGGTGTTGACGTTTCCACGGGAGTGGAGACCGACGGGCAGAAGGACCCGGCCAAGATCAGGGCCTTCGCCGCGGCGGTCCATACCGCAGGATAGGCCCGTGTCCGCGATCAAGCTCGGTCCCCAGTCGGTTGTTATCACCGCGCCGCGCGAGCTCGTCTTCCAGCTTCTGACCGCGTTCCGACGCGGCAGGGTCGCCGGAGACAACACCGAGTCCACCCGGCTTATTTCCGAAGATGGCGATACAAAGATCGTCGAGTTCAAGACCAAGGCCGGTCTGCTCACCTACACCACGGTCGAGGAAGTCACACTCTTCAAGCCTGGGAGGATCGCGTTCAGACACCTCGAAGGCCCGCTCCACTTCTCTGAGGAGGAGTTCATGCTGGAAGAGACGCCCGATGGCGGGACCCTTCTGACACACAGCGGGAGTTTCATCTGGAGCCGGTTCCCGTTCTTCGGGTGGTTTGGAGGCATCATCTACACGAGGCCCATGTACTATCGCGTCATCCGCAATCACTTCACCGTCGTGAAGGAAGCATCAGAGGCCAGGGCCGCGCGCAGCCACGTATTCCAGCTCCGGAAACGCCATGAGGACGGAGACAAGTGAGCCTTCGTAATACCGTGATTGGTGTGGGGTCCGATGGGATTATATGCCGACGGACAGGCGCATCGCCTGCACAACTGGACTCGCCCCGACCCGTGTGCTATGTTCATTTTCGGAATTTTCGACCACAGAGGTGGGCTTGAATGTACTCCCATGACGTACTCATTATAGGCGCTGGCCTGGCAGGGATGAGAGCCGCGCTGTCTGCCCGTCAGAACGGCGCGGATGTGGCCGTCATATCCAAGGTCCATCCAGTCCGCAGCCATTCCAACGCCGCCCAGGGAGGCATCAACGCCGCTCTCGAACACGCCGGCGACGATTGGCGCGACCATGCCTACGACACCGTCAAAGGCTCGGACTACCTCGGAGATCAGGACGCGATCGAAGTCATGTGCCGTGAGGCGGGCTCCGAGGTGATCCAGATGGAGCACTATGGGGTCACTTTCAGCCGGGACGAGGAGGGACGCTTGGGCACCCGTGCTTTCGGAGGCCAGGGCAAGGCCCGCACGTTCTTCGTGGCCGATTTCACGGGCCAGGCGCTGCTCCACGTTCTGTACGAGCAGATCATGCGGGCCGGCGTTCGCGTGTACGAAGAGTGGTTCGTGCTGGAACTCATCGTCGAGGACGACGAGTGCGCCGGCGCCGTGGTGATGGAGATCAAGTCGGGCGAGATACATGTGATCAGGTCCAAGGCGGTCATAGTGGCCGCCGGAGGTCTGGGCAGGGTGTTCGAGCCATCCACCAACGCGCTGATATGCACGGGCGACGGAATGGGACTTGCCTACCGCGCCGGAGTTTCCCTGATGGACATGGAGATGGTGCAGTACCATCCGACTACTCTGAAGGGCAGCGGGGTCCTGATCACCGAGGGCGCACGCGGAGAGGGCGCTCACCTGCTGAACTCAGAAGGAAATCGATTCATGGAGCGCTACGCGCCCAACATGATGGAGCTCGCCTCACGCGATGTTGTATCCAGGGCCGAGCAGACCGAGATAAACGAGGGCAGGGGAGTTGACGGATGCGTCCTGCTGGACATGCGTCACTTGGGAGAGCGCGTTATCCGCGAACGGCTTACGCAGATCCTGGATATCGCGCGCGATTTCGCAAATGTCGATCTGCTGCGGGAGCCGGTGCCGATTCGACCGGGTATGCACTACCAGATGGGTGGTGTAAAGACCGACGTGGATGGGCAGACGCAATTGCCCGGACTCTACGCCGCGGGTGAGGCCGCTTGCGTAAGCGTGCATGGCGGAAACCGGCTCGGGGCCAACTCTCTGCTCGATACCCTGGTATTCGGCCGGCGGTCGGGCGAACACGCAGCCGAGCTCGCCAGGAGCAGGGCGCACAGGAATATAGACGACTCATCGGCCGACGGTCAGGTGGCCCATATCAGGCGCCTTCTGGACAACGAAATGAACGGCGACATGTTCGGGCAGATTCGGCTGGACATGGGCCAGACTATGAATGACCACCTCGCGGTGTACCGAAACCAGGCCGGAATGGAGTCTGCGATCGACACCGTGCGACAGCTGCGTGAGCGTTACCGGTCCGTCTATGTCCAGGACAAGGGCAGGACCTGGAATACCAACCTGATCTTCACCCTTGAGCTCGGCTTCATGCTGGACTGCGCGGAGGCCGTCACGCTCGCGGCGATCGAGCGCAATGAGAGCCGAGGCGCGCACACTCGCGAGGACTTCCCGGAACGAGACGACGAAAACTGGCTCAGGCACATCCTCGTCAAACAGACTGAGGACGGCCCATCGCTGGAGTACCTGCCCGTCGTGATCACACAGTGGGAGCCGCAGGTGAGGAGCTACTGATACCGGCTCCATATCCTGGAACCGGCCCAGCGTAGCGATACAAATGATAAATGCGGCAAACATGCCAGACACCGCAACCCGTCTGCTTCCCGACTCCAGGGCCTGCACGGTAGCCAAGGCTGTCTATGACGAGCTTCACCCGAGTGCCGTCATTCTGTTCGGCTCCCGCGCTCGCGGTGACTTCACGCCTGATTCTGACATAGACCTGCTGGTAATCACCCGCAACCGCCGCATGAATCATAATGAATATACGTTGAGCAGCGCGGCCGCCCATGCCAAAGCTGATGAACTCTACGGTCACCCGGTGAGCGTGGACGTGGTCCACATGACCGAGGGTGAATTCAGCGACTGCCGCCGCGCCAGAAACCACGTTGCGGGGCAGGCCGCCAGATACGGTGTCGATATGAACGGAGAAAACTTGCTCCCCGATGATCAGGAACCCACAAACTGGCCTGACATACGACAACGCATCGTCAACGCCGAGCGCGAGGTCAATGCCTTGGACGTGCTGATTGCCGGAGAAGGTCCCCAAGAGGCAATCGGGTTTCACGCTCAACAGGCTGTCGAGAACGTTCTGAAGGGTTGGATTTCTGCCCTCGATACCGACTACGGAAACACCCATGATATTGGAGACCTAATAGCAATAATCCGCACGCATCCCGAAGAGGACGATACTCCGGCTGGTGAACAACTGACATGGCTGAGCAGTTATGCCGTGACATACCGCTACGAAGGGGCACGGCTCCACATGGAAGACCGGTTCGGGTTGCTCTCAGCCGTAACCTACACTGTCAATACAATCATCGCCCGAATACGGACACTGACTGGGACCGGCGAATAGCCTCCGACCTGATTCCGGCAAGTCATCGCCATCACTAATTAGAAGGAACACACATGCAAGTTACGTTCAAAGTCAGGCGCTTCGATCCAGACTCCGACCGTCCCGTACCCCACTTCCAGGAGTACGAGCTGGAGATGGCTGGGTCCAACACCATTCTTGACGGTCTGATCCGGATTCGCGAAGAGATCGACGGCACGCTGGCGCTGCGCTGCTCCTGTCGCAGCGCTATCTGCGGATCGTGCGCAATGAGAATCAACGGGCAGGCGGGGCTGGCTTGCAACACCCTCCTGATAAACGCCATCCCGAAGGACGGCGGACCCATCGTCGTTGAGCCTGCGGGCAACCTCGAGGTGCAGAAGGACCTGATCGTGGACTTCGGGCCGTTCTGGAGCAAGGTCAGGGCGGTCCAACCTTGGCTGCAACCCGAGGGGCCGGAGCCTGAGACCGAGTACATCGCGCCCGCGGAGGACATGCAGCATCTGACCGGCGTCATGGCGTGCATCATGTGCGGCGCCTGCGTCTCCGACTGCACGGTGTTGGAGGTTGACGAAAACTTCCTCGGTCCGGCCGCGTTGGCCAAGTCGTACCGATTCGTCCGCGATCCGAGAGACGACGCCGACAATTCCAGGCTTGGCGCGCTGAACGAGTACGGCGGCGTCTGGGATTGCACACGCTGTATGCAGTGCGTCGAGGTCTGCCCCAAGGATGTCGATCCCATGGGCCGGATCATGGCGCTCAGGGACCGCGCGATGGAGGCTGGCTACACGAACACCACCGGCGCGCGCCACGCCAACGCGTTCACAGACTCGGTCGAGCACAGCGGATGGCTGGACGAAACGAAGCTCGTCGTCAAGAGCCACGGCGTCACAAACGTCAGGGAGATGCTCAAGCTGATTCCGGTTGCCTTGAGAGCGCAGATGGCGGGCAAACGGCCACCGCTGATCCACAAGAGCATACCGGGTGTCGAGAACGTTCAGCGTGTCTTCGACAAGGTGCAGAGTCGAGAAGAAAATAGCTAAGGGTCCCAGGATTAAACTGTCGCCTGAGCGGGTACAAAAAATCTTCGACAAGGTAGAGAACAGACAATGAGATATGCCCTCTATCCAGGCTGTGTATCGCGAGGAGCGTGCCCCGAGCTCTATGCCGCGACTTTGGAGGTGTGCCGACGCCTTGGCATCGAACTCGATCTCCAAACGATGCTGAGCGCGTCATGCACAGGCGCGGGCGTCCTTCAGGAAAAGAATCTGCGGTTGGGAGACACGCTGAACGCGCGGACGTTCGCGATGGCTGAACGAGCCGGCCTGCAGATTATGACAATCTGCTCCACGTGCCAGGGCGTCATGTCGCAGGCCAACGCGCGGCTTCAGGACGACGAGTATCGGGCGTCGATCAACGAGGACCTCGCCGATGAGGGCCTGCGGTACAGCGGCGCCGCCGACCCTAGGCACCTGCTGTGGGTGATGGTCGAAGAGGTGGGCATCGACAAGTTGAGGTCGATGGTCGTGCAGCGGCTGCCCGGGCTCCGGATCGCCCCGTTCTACGGATGCTACATCGTCAGGCCATCGTCGGATCTCAAGTTCGCCGAGCACCCGGAACGGGAGGACGCGCTCGAACGGGTCATCGAAGCGGTGGGAGCGCAGGTTGTGGACTTTCCCGGCAAGACCCTGTGCTGCGGCTTCCCGATTCTCACCATCAACGAGACCAACTCGCTCAAGATGGTCGCGAACCACACGATGGACGCCAAGGGGAGGGGCGCGGATGCGATGGTCACCCCGTGTCCGCTGTGCCACCTCAACTTGGATGGCTACCAGCCACAGGCGGCCAGGGCCAATAGCCCGATGGCCCCGATCGACGTGCCGATCCTCCACCTGCCGCAGCTTGTCGGTCTGGCGCTCGGGATCGACCCCAAGGCGATGCGGCTGAATCGCCACATAATCTCAACGACGAACCTGCTGACGGAGTTGGCGCTTTCACCCTGATCGCTGTGCCGGCACCGGTGGGCCAATCCGCTTCATCTTGCGAGACCGGCTGCCGGTCTATTGAACGGGAAGCGGGGGCTGCCACCAGGGTGAAGCCTCGCTGATCTCGATCTCCGTGACCCACTTGACCCACTCGAACCCTCGTCTGCCCGGCGCCACCAAGCGGACCGGGAAGCCGTGGCCGTGGGACAGCGCCTCACCTGTCACGTGCGTGGCGAGCGCGAACTCCCGAGCGGCGTCGAGCGAGAACCTTCTGTAATACCCGGTGACTGACCTCACCACGACGCTCCTCGCGGAGCTCGCAGGTCCGGCCCGGCTCAGAACGGATTCCAGCGATACACCGCTCCACCGCTGAGTAGAGTACCAACCGCCGGTGCAGTCAATCGTTGCGGTCAACTCCCTGGAATTGCCAAGCTCGTCATAGGTCATGACTACCTCGCGGTCGACCGCGCCTGTTACGTGGAGTGTCCATGAACGCGCGTCGATTCTGTCAGGGTCGTCGTTGAGCCAGGATACTCGTGGGAAGTCGTTGCCTGAGAAGCTCCGGCCATCGTAGGACCCGGTGAATCTGCGCTCGGAACCGCTCAGGTCCGCTGCCCTTGCAACTCCCTCAGTCATTTGCCACGCCACGAGTCCGGCAGCCGCGATTCCGGCGGCCCTGAGGAACAGCCGACGTTCCGCCCAGAAGCCGATCGGGAATCCACTGACCATGTGCCAGGCGTGCCACGCCAGTAACGGGATGAGGCCCGCGCCGGCGTATATGTGCCAGCTCACCCCGCTGAAGAGCCACCAGTCGTACGGTCCAACGACAGACCACGCGAGACCGAGCGCGAGGGTGGCCAACAGTAGGATGGCCAACGCCAACGACGCGACGCGGACACCCCCTGATCTGGGTCTGCTCAGCGAACGGGCGACGACAACGGTTTTCCAGCCGAGCGCGGCGATGATGCCGTAACCCGCAATGCGGTGAAGCTGCATGTGGATCGCACGGTTCTCCGAGCCGGAGATCAGCCCGAAGAAGCCGGAGAGCAACTCCAGAGACAAGAACAGAAGCAGAAGCGTGTTAGCCCAGGGGAAGCGCAATGAACACTGTCGCAAGGTCTGTAATGGGCCGCCCAAACCGGCGCGCCGGAACGCGCTGCGGCCCCTGCTATCTTATACGAACGGAGCTTGGGCCCGGATGGGATTCCCCACGCTGCCGTTTGCAGTGGCTATGCTGCGCAGTCTTCGATTACCAGACTGCGGCCGACGGCTCGGAGGGCTTTCATAATCGTGCTGATGTGGGAATAGCGGTCCGGGTCCAGCAGCTTGCGGATTGCGGACTCGCTCAGGCTCAGGCGATCGGCGAGCGCAGACTCGGTGATTCCCTGCTTGCGCATGGCCGTATAGAGGGCCAGCTTGGCGGCAGGTACGGGCGGGATGGCGACCAGATCCTGGCCGTCGACAGCCTGGCTTGGGACTGGAGTATCCCACCGCTTTTGAACGTACACGGAGAGGGCAGCGACGAGGGCGTCTTCAGCGAGGAAAAGCGACTCTTCCTTCGTTTGCGCCCCGGTTATAGCTGCTGGCACGTCAGGGAAGGTAACCACGAATCCCTCCCCTTCATCTTCATGTGAGACCAGGTTGCACGGGTAAGCGTATCGCATGATTCAGAACTCCTCTGCAACGATACCGAGCTGGCGGAGCATGGCGGACAGCATAGGCCTCGAAATCTCTCCGTGCTTGACAATTGTATGCCTGCTGCCGACATAGACCGTAACATGGCTGCCCTTACCTCGACGAGTATCGAGGTAAAAGGCCAGATCCGTCTTCCGGACGTAGCGCCGGGCCCTCCTGACGAACTCTCTGCCGTTCACGCCCTGATTATCGCACCCGAATATGCGGCTGCCAAGCTGCGGCCAGTCTGCTCACGAGTTCTGCGCCATCACCTCGACCATCTCGCGCACAGCGTCCGCGGAGTGTCGGAGCGCGGCTTGCTCATCTTCCGTCAGGTCGAATTCGATGATCTCCTCGATGCCGTTTCCTCCGAGCCGGATCGGCACTCCCACATAGAGTCCGTCGATTCCGTACTCGCCCTCGAGGAGCGCGGTGCAGGGGAGAATCTCCTGCTTGTCCATAAGGATCGCCTCGACCATCTGGGCGATGGCCGCAGACGGCGCATAGTAGGCGCTGCCCGTCTTAAGAAGATTGACGATCTCCGCGCCGCCGTCCTGCGTCCTCTTGACGATCGAGTCGATGCGGTCTTGGGACAAAACCTGCTCTATTGGACGCCCGCCAACGGTCGTGCTGGCCGTGACGGGCACCATGGTGTCGCCGTGGCCCCCCAGGACGTAAGCCTCCACCGAGTTTACCGAGACGTTCAACTCCTCGGCCAGGAATGTCCTGAACCGGGCCGTGTCCAGAATCCCGGCCATGCCAACGACGCGCTCCTTCGGGAAACCGCTGACCTGAAACGCTCGCTGCGCCATGGCGTCCAGCGGGTTGGTGACGATCACGAGGATGGCGTCCGGGGACTGGCTGACGACCTCCTGAGTCACCGACGTCACGATGTTCATGTTGGTCAGTAGCAGGTCGTCCCGGCTCATTCCGGGCCTCCGGGCGATTCCCGACGTTACTACCACCACGTCCGAGTCTGCCGTCTCGTCGTAGTCGTTGGTCCCGATCACGGTGGCGTCGGATCCGGTGACCGGCCCCGATTCCAGCATGTCCAGCCCCTTGCCCTGCGGCAGTCCTTCCACGATGTCAACAAGCACAATGTCGGCGTAGCCTTTGTCGAATATCCGCTGGGCGGCGGTCGCGCCGACATTTCCCGCGCCAACGACAGTTACCTTGCTTCTTGCCAATTCAGTCCTCCGGCGACGTGCTGCGCATGTCGCGATCTATCCCGTGGCGTCAACGTACTCCTGCCAGCGGTCTTCAAGTGTGGAGTCCGCGACCGTGTCCATCAGATACTGGCCGAACTCGGCGCTGGTCGCGCCGGTGGAACGGCCCGTCATCACAATCTTGCGCTCGTATTGGCCGCAGACGTCGATGGCCTTGTGGAGCCTCGATCCGATGTCGGTGTAGCCAATGTGCTCGAGCATCATGGCCCCGGCTCGCAGCAGGGAGCTCGGGTCCGCATACTGGGCCCGGTTCTCTCTGACCATGCGCGGGGCGCTGCCGTGGATCGCCTCGAACATGGCGTACCGTTTGCCCACGTTCGCGCTGCCCGCGGTCCCCACGCCGCCCTGAATCTGCGCGGCCTCATCGGTGAGGATGTCGCCGTACAGGTTGGGCAGAGCGAGCACCTGGAAGTCCTTCTGGCGGGCGGGATTGATGAGCGCGGCGGTCATGATGTCAATGTACCATCCGTCCCATTCGATCCCCGGATAGTTCTCCGAGACCTCGCGGGCAATGTCCAGGAACTTGCCATCCGTGGTCTTGACGATGTTCGCCTTCGTGACGATCGTCACCCGGTCCCTGCCGGTCCGCTGAGCGTGCGCGAAAGCGGCGTCGATGATCCGCCGCGACCCCTGCGACGTGATCACACGGAAGTCGATCGCGAGGTCGTCCGAAACGTTGATCCCCTGGCTGCCGACCGCGTACATATCCTCCGTATTCTCCCGGAAGAACGTCCAGTCGATACCCTCCGCCGGAATCCTGACCGGCCGGATGTTGGCAAACAGGTCGAGCTCCTTGCGCATCCCTACGTTTGCGCTCTCCAGGTTGGGCCAGCCGTCGCCTCGCTCCGGTGTGTGGGTTGGACCCTTGAGCGTGACGTGGCACTGCTTGATCTCTTCTAGGACATCATCCGGGATCGACTGCATTTTCTCGGCGCGGTTCTCGATGGTCAGGCCGTCGATTACCCTGAAATCGACTTTGCCGGAATCTACCTCGCTCTTGAGAAGATGCTCCAGCACGGTCTGCGTCTCGGCGCTGATCGTCGGCCCTATTCCATCACCGCCGAGCATCCCCACGACGATAGGGGAGACGGACGAGTAGTCCACCCAGTCCGGCTCGTTCTTCAGCCGATCCACGCGCTCCAGCTGCTGGGCGACGACCTCGCCGAAGTGCTCCTTGGCCGCATCGATAATATGACTGTCAGCCACGTCTGGCTCCTTTCCCCTTCGCGGTTCTCAGATTGCTATCGCTGGATTGATTGAGTTTCAAGAGTTATCCGCTCACCCGCAGGACGGCTAGGATCTGCTCGCGTGTTACCTGTGTTCCCGGAGCGACGGGGAGTTCCTTGACCGTTCCGTCGGCAGGCGAGGGTATGGTGTTCTGCATCTTCATCGCTTCCAGGACGAGCACGGGGTCGCCGGCTTTTACGTCCGATCCCACCTCGACCGCGAGACTGACCAGGATCCCCGGCATCGGCGCAGTGATGGCGACTTCACCTTCGGCAACCTGCGGTTGGCCTTGGGGCGCTGGACCGGCGGGACCGGTTCGAGGCGGGACTGGGGATGTTGTGGATGTCATCGCCTGCGCGGGGCCCCCGACCGGGTCGACGTCGATCTCGTAGAACTGGTCACCGACGTACACGTTGAAACGACGCGCCCTCGTGCTCTTCGGCGGCGCTGTCTGTACTTCTTGTGAACCCGCGGCGGCCGGCGTGTCTGCGGCTCGTATCTGCGGCTCGCTCTTCATCTCGTCCGGGACCGGCTCCAGACCGTGCTTGATGCGCAGGAAGCGCTCCCCGGTCTGTGGGTAGAGCGCGTATATCAGCACGTCGTCGATGTCGGAGGTCAGGTCTGCCAGGGCCTCTTTCGCGGAGTCGAGCTCCGGTTCGACGACTGCGCCTGGACGGTCGGGGGGATGTTCCGGCGCTCTGCCGTCAACCGCGGCAATCTGATCCATGAGCTCGTCCTGAACAGGCGAGACGGGCTTGCCGTATCCGCCTCTGAGGTACTCCTTGACCGGCTCCGACATAGCGGTGTACCGGCCGAACAGGACGTTGCTGACTGCCTGCGCTCCAACCATCTGGCTCATCGGAGTGACCATCGGTGGGAAACCCAGGTCCGCGCGGGTTCTCTGGACCTCGGCCAGAACCTCGGCCAGCCGATCCACCGCTCCCGCCTCCCTGAGCTGCGAGACCATGTTCGAGGCCATCCCGCCGGGTATCTGGTGATCCAGCACCCGCGTGTCTATGACCGCGGCTCGCGTAGCCTCCATGTGCGCCTGGTACTTGGGCAGCACCGTTTCTAGCCGGTCGCCTAGGTCGAGGATCGCGTCGAGGTCAACCCCGGGGTCCCTATCAGTTCCCTGGAGCGTCACGACGATAGGCTCCACGGCAGGCTGGGACGTCCGCAGTGCAAGGGGGGCCAGGCAGACGTCCAGGATGTCCACGCCCGCCTCGATGGCCTTCAGCGCGGTCATGGACGCCATCCCGCTCGTATAGTGCGAGTGCAGCTGCAACGGCAGGTCCATCTCAGACTTGATCGCGGATACCAGCCTGTAGGCGTCATACGGGGCCAACAGGCCGCCCATGTCCTTGATGCAGATGCTGTCGGCGCCCATGTCCCGCAGGCTTCGCGCCTTTGACAAGTAGTAGTCGAGATTGTAGATGTCGCCGCCCATCCGTCCCTCACCGGCGACGGTGTAGCACATCGCCAGCTGGAGGTGCTTGCCGAATTTCCTGACCGCGTTGGCGGCCCGTTCGAGGTTCGGTTCGTAGTTGAGCGCGTCGAATACCCGGAATACGTCGATACCGTTCACCGCCGAGCGTTCCACGAACGCATCGACCACGTCGTCCGCATACGTCCGGTATCCTACGAGCGACTGCCCCCTTAGCAGCATGGACAGCGGAGTGTTGGGCATCAGCGACTTGAAAGTGCGCAGCCGCTCCCAGGGGTCTTCGGCCAGGAACCGGGTGGCGGCGTCGAACGTGGCGCCGCCCCAGACCTCCATCGAGTAGAACCCAACCGAGTCCATCGCCTCCGCCAGCGGCGTCATGTCCTCGGTCCGCAGCCGCGTTGCCATCAGGCTCTGGTGCGCGTCCCTGAAGGTAGTGTCGCTGAGTTTGAGGGGGGTGGCGGTCATGGTTTCAATCTTCAGTGTCTCAATATGGAATCAGGCAGTTCAATGAGTCTAACAATCATGAGCTAGGCGGCGAAAATATCGCTCACCTTGCAGGTAAAGCCGAGCAGTACGTTACCACCATCGAGCGTGTCACTTCCTGTGAGCGTCAGTATCGTGCCGTCCGCGTGGTACACGTCCACCGTGCAGGCGCTCGGGTGCGCGACCCATACCAGGAGGACACCGTAACTCAGCCACATGAGCGCCTTTTCCCTGATCTCTCGCAGGTTGTCGCTTGAGGATGCCACCTCTACCACCAGATCGGGGACGACCTCCGAGTAGCCAGGTATGTCTGATTCCAAGGGCATTCTCTCGACTGAGATGTATGCTATATCGGGCTCACGCACCGTGTCCGGGTCGCGCTCAAGCCAGATGCCGACGTCTGAAGCCATCAGCCTTCCCAACCGCCGGGGCATAATGAAAGCTCCGAGCAGAATAACCAGTTTTGCTACAATCGTGCCATGGTTCACTCCTGTTGACATGGTCTCGTGAAGCACTCCCTGGATCAGTTCGCCGCGAACGCCTTTGCTGTACAGACGCAGCAGGCCATCCGCAGTCAGCAGCTTAGTCCTGGCGGTTGTCATGGTCGTCACCTTGTTCCATTCTCTGAATCCGAAGCTCCTTACGAACGGACTGCGATACCTACCGGCGGGTCAGCATATCGAACCTGCGGAATGGCCTGCCGGGACCAGGTTAGCAACGTTCCAGCTCACTGGCAGCGGCGCCATGTCCTCGGTCCGCAGCCGCGTTGCCATCAGGCTCTGGTGCGCGTCCCGGAACGTCGTGTCGCTGAGTTTGAGCGGGTTGGCGGTCATCGTCTCATGTCTCGATCGTCTGCGGGTTAGTCTCGGCCGCGCCACGAGAAGTTAGCTCCGAATCCACGCCTCGCGCCTCGACCGGCCAGCGCCATGCGCCATGCGGAGACGCCGTCGGAAGGGGCTTGCGATTGCGCGCGCGCAGCCTCGTCTTCCAGGAATGCCTCGACCGCGGCTATCACGGCGGCTGCGATATTGGGGCTGGGAGCATCTCCGAACCCGAAGGAGGCTGTGTTCACAGAGGAATGCTCCCGTGCTTTTTGGGCGGGAGCTGTTCACGCTTGTTCTGGAGCATCTCCAGTGATCTGATGATTTTCGGACGTGTCTCAACCGGGTCGATCACGTCGTCGATCATGCCGCGCGCGGCCGCGGCGTAGGGGTTCATGAGCCGGTCTTCATAGTCGGCGATGAGGTCCGCGCGGGTCGCGTCCGGGTCTTCTGACGACCTGATCTCGCCGCGATGGACTATGTTGACCGCTCCGGCGGCGCCCATGACCGCGACCTCGCCGGTCGGCCAGGCGAAGTTGATGTCGCCGGTCAGGTTCTTGCTGCTCATTACGATGTACGCGCCCCCGTAAGCCTTGCGCGTAAGCAGGCTGATCTTAGGGACCGTTGCCTCCGCGTATGCGAATATCAGCTTCGCGCCGTGCCTTATGATTCCGCCGTACTCCTGGATCGTCCCCGGCATGAAACCGGGCACGTCGATGAACGTCAGGATCGGAATGTTGAACGCGTCGCAGAAGCGGACGAACCTGGCCGACTTGACCGATGCGTCGATGTCCAGAACTCCGGCCATCTGGTCCGGCTGGTTCGCCACTATGCCCACGGGCCGACCGTCGAGACGGGCGAACCCCACCATGATGTTCCGGGCGAACCCTTCATGCACCTGCATGAACTCTCTGTGATCCACGATCGGGTGGATGACGTCGAGCATGTTGTACGGCTGATTGGGGTTGTCCGGTATCACGTGCGCGAGCTCCGGGTCCTGCCTGGCCGGATCGTCGTCGGTGTAGGCGCGCGGCGGGTCCTGCATGTTGTTCAGAGGAAGGAACCCGATCAGGGTCCTGACCTGCGCCAGGCAGGCTTCTTCGCCATCAATCGCGAAGTGGGCAACGCCGCTCCGCATCGAGTGCGCGGTCGCCCCTCCCAGGTCCTCGTGGCTCACGTCTTCCCCTGTTACCGATCTGATGACGTCAGGGCCGGTGATGTACATCTGGCCGACACCCGACACCATGAAGATGAAATCGGTGAGGGCGGGGGAGTACGTCGCTCCTCCGGCCGCGGGCCCGAGGATCACCGAGATCTGGGGCACCACCCCGGAGGCCCACACGTTCTTATGGAATATGGAGCTGTACCCGCCGAGGCTGTCAACGCCCTCCTGGATCCGTGCGCCGCCGGAGTCGATCAGCCCAACGACCGGCGCGCCGGAGGTCGTCGCAAGGTCCATGACCTTGCATATCTTCTGAGCCACGGCTTCCGATAGCGATCCGCCGAAGACCGTGAAGTCCTGTGAGTACACGAACACGAGCCGGCCGTCTATCTTGCCGTGCCCGGTCACCACCGCGTCACCCAGATATCGCTGGTCCGCGAGGCCGAACTCAGAGGCGCGGTGGGTGACGAACGTGTCGAGCTCCTGGAACGACCCTGTATCCAGCAGCAGGTCGATGCGTTCTCGCGCGGTCAGCTTGCCCCGGCCGTGCTGAGCGTCGATGCGCCGCTGACCGCCGCCAAGCAACGACTGCTCGCGCATTTGGCGGAGCTGGGCGCGCTTGTCGATTTTACGTCTGATTACCATTTTCTGAGTACCTGAAACTGCCCTACAATATCTAGCACAGTTTACCGACATTCACTACTACGGGCAAGGAGATCGACAGCCGTGGCAGCTACCCTGAAGGGATCAACTAACATCGGACGCAGCGAGTTCGTCTGGGGTCGGCGCACCTACGTGATGGGCGTCCTGAACGTCACGCCCGACTCATTCTCAGGCGACGGAACACGGGGAGATGTCGATGCGGCGGTGGCGAAGGCGTTGGAGTTCGAGCGAGACGGCGCTGACATCATCGACGTTGGGGGAGAGTCCACGAGGCCGCCGGGCATCTACCCCGGCTCACATCCCGTGTCGGCGGACGAAGAGAAAGCGAGGGTAGTCCCCGTCATCAGACGGCTGACCGCGACCCTGAGCATTCCGATTAGCGTGGACACGTACAAGGCATCGGTCGCCGCCGCCGCCATCGAGTCCGGCGCCGGTATGATTAACGACGTGTGGGGATTCACACGCGATCCCGACATGGCCAGGGTCGCCGCAGAGTCCGGGGTTCCCGTAGTCTTGATGCACAACCAGGGGCATACCCGCTACCGGGACGTCGTCAACGATGTCCTGGCCCGGCTGGGTCAGCTCAGAGACGCGGCGCTGTCCGCGGGGGTTTCGCCGGAGCAGATCATTCTGGATCCCGGTATCGGGTTCGGGAAGACCGCCCATCACAACCTTGAGGTGCTGAGACGCTTGGACGAGTTCTCGGCGCTGGGCAGACCTCTGCTCGTCGGAGCCTCTCGCAAGTCCACAATAGGCTATGTCCTCGATCTGCCGGTCGAAGACAGGGTGGAAGGCACCGCCGCCACAGTCGCGGTCTCGATCGTGAGCGGCGCCGACATCGTCCGGGTACACGACGTCAAGGAGATGGCCCGGGTGGCCAAGATGACCGACGCGATAGTCCGCGGCTGGGACGGCCATACGTAGGTTCAGCTCAGGCGTCCCACTTGCAAGGTGGGCGGCCAGCGTAGAGAATCACGGTAGAGGTCAGACACGACTCGGAGGTACGGACATGAGGTTGATTATCGCGGGATGCGAATATTCGGGTACGACGACACTGGCATTTGCGCTCGATGACTGGCTCGAAGAGACGATGGGGGCCAGGTTCCCACTGATCCACGACCACTGGAAGCTGCCCGACACCTCGGGTCACCCGCAGGCCGACATGACCGATGATGAGCGGGGCCAGGTGCTGGCGCTCAGCCCGGTCCTCAAGGAGATGACTCAGCGGCATAGCCTCTACTACCATATTCAGGCCAACTCCTGGAACGGTCCCGATTGGCTGTCGATCGGACTGCATATCGACGATTCCGTGTACGCGCCGCTGTACTTCGGGTACGGCGGGGACGGGAAGCCGCACGATCGCAAGGTCGTTTCTCAGCAGGTCGAGGGATCGATCCTGCGCTTCGCGCCGGATATCGTACTGGTGCAGGTCACCGCATCGGCAGAAGTGATCGCCGACAGGATACGGGCCAACCCGCATCCCAACGGGCCACTGAAGGCCGGGGACGTCCAGACGGTCCTGGACAGGTTTGACGATGCTTTCGCGCGTTCGACGGTGCGTCACAAGATCGCGCTCGATACCAGCGATTCCTCAGTTGAGGACACGGTCGCAGAGTTCGCGCGGAAGGTCGAGCCGCACCTGACCGATTCGGACAGACTGCGCATACTGGCGCATCGAGCCGTGGCCGGTGGCTAGTGTTGGTGGCGTGAGCCTCTCCTGATTCCTGAGACCTCACTCCTGTCGTCAGAACGGACGCCACCTGTTCGCGATCGGCATCCGGCGGTCTCGCCCGAAGTTTCGAGGCGTGATCTTGATCCCCGGCGCCGCCTGTCTCCGCTTGTACTCGGACCGGTCCACAAGGCTGATCGACTGTCTGACGACCTCCGGGTCATTGTTCATCGCAACGATCTCGTCGAAGCTTAGATCGTCTTCCACGTATGCCTTGAGTATGGGGTCGAGGACTTCATAGGCGGGCAGGCTATCCTCGTCCAGTTGCCCCGGTCTGAGCTCCGCGCTGGGAGGCTTGTCAATCACCGACTGCGGTATCACGGGGGCGCCGTCCACCGAGTTCCGGTAACGCGCGAGGTCGTAGCACATGACCTTCGGCACGTCTTTGATTACCGCGAATCCGCCCGACATGTCGCCGTATATGGTCGCGTATCCGGTCGCCATTTCGCTCTTGTTCCCCGTGGTCAGCACCAGCCATCCGAGCTTGTTGGACAGGGCCATTATGAGGTTGCCCCTGATCCGGGACTGGAGGTTCTCCTCCGCCACTCCCCAGTCGGTACCCTCGAACTGCGGATCGAGCGTCTCCATCAACGCGTCGAATGGCCTCCCAATCGGCAGCGTCCACAGCTCTATGCCCAGATTTTCGGCGAGCAGCTTGGCGTCAACGACGCTCCCCTCGGATGAGAACGTGGACGGCATAGATACGCCGACGACCTGGCTGCTTCCCAGTGCGTCCACGGCGACAGCCGCGACGAGGCTCGAATCTATCCCACCGGACAGCGCGATCAGCACGCGATCGAATCCGCACTTGCGGACGTAGTCCCGGGTGCCGAGCGCAAGCGCCTTGTACACCTCTTCAGGGCCGTCGTAAACGTCGTCGGACCGCGGTCGGCATCTCTCTGATCTGCTACGACTGTTATCCCAGGTAGATACCGGGACCAGGCTGGGACGGCCGACATCGGCGAATGTGGATGGGTCTTCCTTCCTGGGACGCGGCTCGCGAAGCCTCGACCGCAATACGGCTTCCACGTCGAGATCGACGACCAGCAGCTCCTCTTCGAATTGGCTCGCGGAGGCAACCACGTCGCCGGTGGGATCGAACACAATGCTAGCGCCGTCGAAGACCAGTTCGTCCTGGCCCCCGACCATGTTGACGTAAGCCAGGAACACCTCGTTGTCCGCGGACCTCGTCGCGAGCATCTTCTCCCGGAAGCTGCGTTTACCGGCATGGAACGGGGAGCCGTTGATGTTGACGATCACCTCGGCGCCGATGGATCTCTGGACGACGGTCGGCCCAACCGGGTACCAGATGTCCTCACAAATGTTGACGCCCACGCGCGTTCCGTCGATCACGTACACCGGACACGAGTTGCCGGGTCGAAAGTACCGGTCCTCGTCGAAGACGCCGTAGTTGGGCAGGAACAGCTTATGGTAAACGCCTACCAGCTCGCCGTCGAAGGCGACCGCTGCGGCGTTGTACACTTCGGTGTCGCGCGAGTCGGCGAATCCGATCACAGCCGCGATCCCGTGTGACTTCCGCGCGATCGTCTCCATACAACTGAGATTCTCGGCGAGGAACTGTGGCTTGAGAAGCAGGTCCTCCGGCGGGTAGCCCGGGATCGCGAGCTCGGGGAATGCTACGAGGTCGGCGTCGGCGTCCCGGGCACGGTCGATGCCGTCCAGGATCATGGCGGAGTTTCCGCACAGATCACCGACTGTCACGTCGATCTGGGCCAGCGCGATTCTGAAGTTACGCATTAGCGGTTAGTGGTGGGTGGTTAGTGGCTAGCGGTTGGTGGCCCCGGGCTCTCACTTCTCACTCTCCTGATTGCCGCAGGCGGCTCTTCCCTGCTAAGCCCCTGACGCTTTCACGAAATCCTCTATCCGATCGAGAGCCGTTTCTATCTGCTCGGTCGAATTGGCGAACGAGAATCGGGCGAACCCCGCTCCGTACTCTCCGAAAGACTCGCCAGCCAGGCACGCGACGCCGGCCTCGGTCAAGAGGTCGTCCGCGAACTTCTGGCTGGACATTCCGGTCTCCGAGACATTGGGGAACACGTAGAATGCGCCTTTTGGAACGGGGCAGCGGATTCCCTTGATGGAATTCAGCCCTTCGACGATTATGTCACGCCGCCGCCTGAACTCGCTGACCATGTCATACGAATCGTCCTGCGGACCGTTCAGGGCCTCCAGGGCTGCCATCTGGGTGAAGCTCGCGGTGCAGGAGACGCTGTTGGTCACGAGTCTCGACACCGGCTCCACCAGCTCCAGCGGCATCACTCCGTATCCGATCCGCCATCCGGTCATGGCGTATGTCTTGGAGAATCCGTCCAGTATCACCGTTCGCTCGCGCATCTCCGGGAAGCTGGATATCGACGAGTGCTTTCCCTCGTACAAGAACCGGCTGTATATCTCGTCGGAGAGGACAACGATGTCGTTGCGCCTGGCAAGCTCGGCCAACTCCTCCAGATCCTCCTCTGGGATGATTGATCCACAGGGATTGTTGGGGGAGTTCAAGATCATGAGCTTGGTGCGGCTTGTAATCCTGCGCCGTATCTCGTCCACGTCGACGTTGAATCCCTTTGACTCGTGCAGCTGCATCGGCACAGGCACGCCGCCCATGAAGTTAATCATGGACTCGTAGATCGGAAAACCGGGGTTGGGGTAGAGCACCTCGTCACCAGGGTCGACGATCGCCATGATCAGGAAGAACATGATCGGCTTGCCGCCCGGCGTGACAACGACATTGTCACCCGTGACGGATATGCTGCGCGTCCTGCTGATCTCGTCTGCGATCCGATCTCTCAGGGGGTTGAATCCAGGAGATGGACTGTATCCGGTGTAACCGTCTGCGAGGGCCTGCTGGCCCGCCTCAACGACGTTGGATGGAGAGCTGAAATCCGGCTCGCCGATTTCCAGGTGAATTACATCGACCCCTTCGGCTTCCAATCGCCGGGCCTTGGCGAGGACCTCGAATGCGGTCTCGGTGCCGAGCCGCGTCATTCTCTGGGCAAGTTTCATGCAGTCAACCTCTGTCTGTCCGGCGCATCTGGTGATTCGTTCGGGTCAGTATACACCGTGGGCGCAGCGCATAGGGCATGTGGTACAATCCTCGCACCCAGACACTATCCCGAGGATTGAAGGATTGAAAGTCTTTCTTGGCATTCCACGAGGGTTCTGCGCGGGCGTTGTCCGCGCAATCGACGTCGTCGAGCTGGCCCTGGACAAGTACCCGCACCCCGTGTACGTAAAGCACCAGATCGTCCACAACCCCTACGTCGTAAGGTCGCTGGAGAATAAGGGCGCCAGGACAGTCGAAGACGTTGACGAAGTTCCGACAGGCGCGACAGTCGTCTTCTCCGCTCATGGGTCTCCCCCGGAGGACTTTGCCAAGGCCGAGGAGCGGGGGCTGCACGTGATAGACGCGACGTGCCCGCTCGTTACCAAGGTCCACAACGAGGCCAAGCGGTATGCACGGGATGGACGCAAGCTGATTCTGGTGGGCCACAGGGGTCACCAGGAGGTCAAGGGCACGATGGGTCAGATGGAGATGCACCTCGTCGACGACCGTGAGCCTGCCCACTTTCCCGGCTGGGAGCAAGACGCTCCGGTAACCGTTCTGACCCAGACCACGCTGTCCGTCGACGACACCCGGAGGTCGATCTCGCAGATCGAGGATCAGTTCTCAAACGTTGTTGTACGTAACGATCTGTGCTACGCGACAACGAACCGGCAGGCCGCGGTCAAGGAGCTCTCCAAGATAGTGGACCTTGTGCTGGTCATCGGCGCGCAGAACAGCTCCAACTGCAACAGACTGCGGGAGGTCGCTGAGTCGAACGGCGTGACCGCATACTTGATCAATGGTCCCGAGGAGCTGGACCTCGACTGGCTCGACGGAGTGGACAACGTTGGAATAACGTCGGGCGCGTCGACCCCCGAGCAGCTCGTTCTGGCGGTCATAGACGCGCTGGCGCCGGACGAAGTAACCACCATAGACGGAGTTGACGAGGACGTCAGCTTCGTCCTGCCACGCGAATTCAGAGGGTAGTTCAGCTGACCGGGTTCGCCCTGGTGAGTGAACATGGTCAACGCCCGGGAGGCCACATCCGTGTGGCCTCTATTGGTGAGAGTGATGTACGACGTTGTAATCGTTGGCGCTGGTCCTTCCGGATCGACGGTCGCCAGAGAGTGCGCCGCCCGCGGGATGCGTGTCCTGCTGCTGGACAGGGCCGAGTTTCCCAGGGACAAGCCGTGCGGCGGTGGTGTCACCGTTCGGGCGAGGAAGCTGCTGCCGTTCGACATCAGTCCGATCGTCGAGCGTGTGACCACGGACGTCCATCTGACCTATCGGCAGGATATCGGCTTCACGCGAGGATCGGACCTCGATCTCGTGTACATGACCCAGCGCCGCGAATTCGATTCTCTGCTGCTCGACATGGCCCTGGACGCGGGAGTGACTCTGCGGGAGCGTGCCTCTGTGACACACGTGGACCGGACCTCTACCGGTGTAAGCGTCCGGACCGGTGGGGGGACTTACAGTGGCCGGGCTCTGGTGGCCGCGGATGGAGCGAACGGCAGGACGGCGCTTCTCGCAGGCGTTCCACAGCTGTTGTGGCGGCAAGTCGCCATTGAGGGAAACATATCGTTACCTCGCGGTCTTCCCGACAGATGGCGGACCGCGTTTGGACTGGATATCGGGGAGATGCCCGGCGGATACGGATGGGTATTTCCGAAGAGAGACCACCTGAATATCGGGGTCGGTGGGTGGAAGCACGTTGGACCCACACTCCGCGATCGCCTTTCGAGACTGGTCCGGTACTACGGATTCGATCCCGCAGATCTCTGGGGCACGCGAGGCCACTATCTTACGATCAGGCAGCCTGACTCGCCATTGGTGGACGGAAATGTGCTGCTCGTCGGGGACGCGGCAGGTCTTGTGGACCCGATGACGGACGAGGGGATCTACTCGGCTCTGTGGAGCGGCCGGGCAGCCGCCCGCCATCTCGCGGAGTATGTCGATGGTCGGGCCCCGGACCTCAGCAGGTACGCCCGTGAGGTGGAGTCGGGACTCGTGCCCGAGCTGAAAGTATCCCGCAGATTCCATGACCTGTTTCATCTGACGCCGAAACTCTACCTGTGGACCGAACGCAGGACCTCGATTCTATGGAATCTGGCCCGCCGCATCCTTCGCGGGGACCAGACCTACGTGAACGTGATGCTCAGACACCCCGCAACCGCCATGGGGATCGACTTTCTTTCCGACCTCGTTCGTGTCACCCCGATGCTTCAGCGGAAGTCAGGTCTCAGAGACCCGGCGCCGCCGCAGCGATTCTTCGTCAAACATGCGGCCAGATAGACCGCAGCGTTCAAGAGGACTCCGCACTGGATGGAAGTGATAGTAGACAGCCTTCTCGAGGGCGCCAGGAGAGCGAAGGGCACGGTTGTGATTGTCGACGTGTTTCGAGCGTTCACGACCGCTGCGGTCGCCTTGTCCGGGGGCGCCGAGAAGATTGTGCTGGTAGCCGAGGTGGAAGACGCGCTGGCTATGCGGGACCGTGGCATCGGATCGGTCTGCATGGGCGAGGTGGGAGGCATGAGGCCGACCGGCTTCGATTTCGGCAACTCGCCGTTCGATTTGAGCCGCGCGGATGTCGAAGGTAAAACGATCATTCAGTCAACTCGCGCGGGTACCGTGGGTATGGCTGCCGCGAGCCTCGCTGATCGCCTGTATGGAGGTTCGTTCGCGGTCGCGTCCGCCACAGTCGCGGCGGTCCGTCAACATCAACCCTCGACGGTCACCGTAGTTGCAATGGGGTCAGAGGGTCGGGTCCGCGCCGATGAAGATGAGCAGTGCGCGCTGTTCCTCAAGAACCTGTTCGAAGGTCGCCGACCGGACCACGCGAGCGTGGTTGGTTTGGTGAAGGTTGGCGCGGAAGCGCAGAAGTACGGTGATCCATCCAGGCCGCACTTCCCCATCGAGGACCGGGACATGGCACTGGAGATCGACTCCCACGGTTTCGCGATACGTGTGGACCGGGAGAACGGTCTGCTCGTCGCCCGTCAGGATTTCGTTTCGGCTTGATGCGGATTGCGGTATCGAGAACTTGGCGATACGGATGCATTCGTGTTGACTGCATACTTGAGTAGCCGGCCATCGTCAAGGAGGAGAACCCTATGGAAGCGTTGAAAATTCTCGAAAATAAGAGCCATCTGGATTGGGATTACGATGTGGAGGCGGATGTCCTGTACATCTCTGTTACACCATCCAGGTCCGCAGTAGGCGTCGATATCGGAGAGGGTGTGGTCGTGCGGTACGACGAAGTACACGGTAAAGTAGTTGGACTCACAATCGTCGGCATCCGCGAAAAAATGCTGAGGGAACTTTCACCACTCGCCACCAGCTAGGGGGACACCACTTTGCAATACAGACAACTCGGAAAATCCGGCCTGCAAGTCTCCGCGGTCGGCTTGGGCGCGAACAACTTCGGCGGGCGTATGGACTACCACCGGACCGAGGCGGTCGTACACGCCGCTCTCGACGCCGGCGTTAACCTGATTGACACTTCTAACAGCTACGGCAACGGGCTGTCCGAAGAGTTCATCGGCAGGGCGTTGCGAGGCCGCCGGGACAGGGCGGTCATCGCTACAAAGGTCTCCAGTCGCGTCGCCGACGGCCCAAACAACGCCGGCAACTCACGAAAGCATATCTTCGACCAGGTTGACGTCAGCCTGAGAAAGCTGGGCACTGACTACATGGACCTGTACCAGATCCACTGGTGGGATCCGGGAACGCCGATAGACGAGACGCTGCGTGCGTTGGACGATCTCATCCGGGCGGGCAAAGTCCGCTACGGGGGCTGCTCGAATTTCGCCGCGTGGCAGGTCTGCGAGTCGTACTGGACCGCCAGGACCCTGGGTATTAGCGGATTCATTAGCATTCAGCCACGTTACTCCATGCTGTACCGTGCTCCCGAAACGGAGATGATCCCGTTCTGCGAGAAGTACAACTTTGGCATATTGCCTTACTATCCACTGGAGAACGGGTTCCTTACGGGCAAGTATCGTCGCGGCCAACCGGCGCCGGACGGAACACGGCTCGCGGCGAACGACAGGGGTGTCTTCACGGATCGCAACTTCGACATACTGGAGCGGCTGGAGTCCTTCTGCGAAGAGCGTGGCCGCACGGTGCTCGAATTGGCGTTCTCATGGCTGCTGGCGAACCCCGTCGTCAGCTCTGTGATCGCCGGAGCCACTCGACCGGACCAGGTGCGGGCGAACGCCGGGTCCGCCAGCTGGTCACTGACTCCCGAGGAGCTCGCGCAAGTCAATGGGATTCTGGAGGCGCCATGAAGTTCGGATACGTCACACCGCAGAACTGGGGAGTCCCAGACCCAGATGATGTCATAGGACTGGCTGTTCGGGCAGAACAGCTGGGGTACGACTCCGTATGGGTGAATCACCACGTCCTCAATGTGGGGTACATCTACGATCGACTGCAAGATCGCCCCTACTACGACGCGCTGACCACGCTGACCTGGATTGCGGCGAGGACCGAGCGCGTCCGGCTGGGAACGACGGTGCTCGTCCTGCCATACTTGAATCCGCTCGTACTGGCCAAGACGGTCGCCACGCTGGATGTGATGTCCCGTGGACGGGTCACCCTGGGAGTGGGAGTCGGGATGCTCCGTGAGGAGAACGAGGCGCTCGGCAGCGACTTCTCGACCAGGGGGGCGTATGCGGACGAGTCGATCGAGGTCATGCGCGAGCTGTGGACCGCCGACGATCCGGAGTACCGCGGCAGGTTCTTCGACTTCGGCGGCTTCAAGTTCTCGCCGAAGCCGGCGCAGCAGCCGTCAGTCCCCATCCTCATTGGCGGGACGAGCCGTGCCGCGCTGCGGCGGTGCGCCAGACTCGGGGATGGCTGGCACCCCAACGGCGGAACTATCGAAGAGCTGGCCGGCAGTGTCCAGACCCTCCGCCGGATGTGGGGGGACGAGGGACGCGACCCCGCTGACCTCCAACTGGTGGTGCGGTGTGAGATGGATGTCCTGGACACGGCCTCGGATGATCCGTCCACCCCGATGATCGGCACGGAAACCCAGCTTCTCCGGCGCATCGCCGCGTTCGAAGAGCTTGGTGTCTCGGAGCTTGTACTCGGGGTCGGCACCGACGACACCGACAGGATCCGGAGGATTCAGGAGGCGTTCGCCGATCGGGTCATCCGCAGGATGTCACGGTAAACGCTCCGCGTCGGGCGCAGGCTCCACCTCGAACGTGTTGAGGGCGCACGCCAGCATACCGTAGTACCCCATCGTTGCCGTGAGCTCCGTCACGCCCTGCACTCCGAATCGCTGCCTGGCGCTGTTGAACGTGGCGTCGGATACCCGCTTGTCACGGAACATCTCTCTCCCGTACTGGATAATCAGCGCCTCGTCGTCGGTCAGGCCGTCCAGTGCGCCCCTGTGGGCCACCGCCTCGATGGCCTCGTTGCGAACCCCGGAGTCGCGCGCCAGTACGACGTGCGCCGACCACTCGTAGTCGCAGTCGAATTCGCGTGAAGTTGTAATGATCGCCAGCTCCTTGACGTCTGGATCGAGGGTGGACTCGAACCTGATGTAAGCGCCCAGGTGCGCGGCCCGGCCGGCGACCTCGGGACTGTTGAGAAGTACCGCAAACGGACCGCTCACCCGTCCGCGGCTGCTGGCGATCGAATCGAAATGGTGGGCGAGGTCGGCCGGAACATCGCCGCGCTGCTGAATCTGCGGTATCCTTGGCACGGTGTCATGCCTCCTGTCGGAATGTCTTGTGATTGTAGGCGTGGTGGGCCGATGTGCCAAGATGCGCGCCGGGTCGGTCAGGGCCTTCTCTTTTTCACATGGATAGACAGGATATTTGAAGTCTTCATCCCGTGCATCCTGTTTGTCTATGTCGGTTGTGGGATACGGCCGGTTTTTGACAGCTTTTCGAGTTTGCAAGTGGGGGTTGGAATTATGACGATCGTCGATACGCACTGCCATGCCGGAGTCAACTGGTTCGAGCCGGTTGAGCTTCTGATGACCCAGATGAACCTGAACGGCGTTGACAAGGGGGCCCTGATCCAGCACCGGGGCACATACGACAACGGCTACCTGTTCGAGTGTACCGAGCGATTTCCGGGTCGATTCGCCGTCGTCGCGATAGTGGACACCGCCAGCGAGTCCGCGGAGTCCGACCTGGAGCGCTGGACTGCGCGCGGGGCCTGCGGGGTCAGGCTGGCGCCGTTGGAGAGATCTCCGGGGAGCGACCAGCTGGCAATCTGGAGAAAGGCGTCCGAGCTCGGCTTGCTCGTCAGCAGTCTCGGCTCCGTGGAGGAGTTCGCATCCGCCGAGTTCGAGAACGCCGTCGCCGGTTTCCCGGATATGCCAATCATCATCGAGCACCTGGCCGGCGGCGGTGGAGACGCGCAGCCGCCGTACTCGACTTACAAGAAGGCGTTGGCGCTGTCCAGGTATCCGAATACCTACGTCAAGGTTCCCGGTCTGGGCGAGGTCAGCGAGCGACCCGCGGCGCTGGGCCGCGCGTTCGGCTTCGAGTACACTCCGCCTCTGTACGAAATGGCGCTGGACGCGTTCGGCCCGCGTCGGATGATGTGGGGCAGCGACTATCCGCCGGTCAGTGGACGCGAGGGATATCGCAATGCCCTGGAGGGGGTGAAGGGTCACCCCGCATTCCGAGACCCTGACACGTTGGCCTGGATTCTCGGCAAGACCGCGCAGTCCCTGTTCAGATTCCTGTGACTCCAGACGTTCAGGCCGCCAACGACCGGGGACACGGGAATGGGGCGCGGACATGAAGACCGCCCTCGTAGTGCAGCATCACAGGTTCGAGACACTGGGCCACAACTTCCGGGCCGTGCTCGAAGACTGCGGATTCGAGACCGTCACTATGCCCATGTTCGAGGACGCGCCGGCCTTCCGGACCTTCGACCCGCCGGGGATAGATGCTGTGGATTTGCTGATCTCCCTCGGAGGGCCGATATCGGCCAACGACGACCTACCGGCCCTGCTGGGCGAGATGGAGTACCTCAAGAGCGCGGCAGAGCGCGGCACCCCGATCGTCGGCATCTGTCTCGGCGCTCAGCTGTTGGCTCGCGCCCTGCTGGGCAGCGTCGAGACGACCGGGGGATACCAGTTCGGTCTGAGGAAGCTGTGGGTCACGGAGGCCGGTCACGGGGACCGCGCATTCTCGAAGATCGCGGTCCCGCTCGTCCCGACTCTTCACGGCGAGTGCTTCTCGATACCCGCTGGGGCGATCAAGCTGGCCGAGGGTTTCATGCTGCGCCGGGACGGCGCGTACAGGCGAATCAACATGGCGTTCCGGTTCAACAACGCCTACGGACTACAGTTCGAACCTCAGCTCACGCTGGATGAGCTTAAGGTCTGGAACCTAGAGCTGTCCTCCGACTACCTGTTGATGGGCAGCCAGTTCGATCCCGCGGAGGAGGCCGCTCGGAATCTGCGCGAGTTCGAGCGTTTCGCCGAGACTCACGAAGCCCAAATGGCGGCGCTCTTGCGAGCTATCATCGACGCTCCTGTGGGATAGACAAGTCTTCCGACGGTACGGCGCGCTGCATGGGCGTGCCGTGTCATATACCATTGTCGCAGCACCACGCTCGTCCGAGGAGGCAAGTCCGAACATGCCCGATGCTATACCCACATTCGCTGATGATCTGAAGGCGGCGCTGCCTGATCTGACCTCGAATCTATCACTACCCGGTATCAAATCCCAGATAACGATTGTTCGCGACGAGTACGGGATTCCGCATGTCCAGGCGAGGACGGCATACGATGCGTTCTTCGGCCAGGGTTTCGCTACCGCCCAGGACCGGTTGTGGCACATGGACTACGATCGCGCGCGGGCGTACGGACGGTGGGCCGAGCTCGTGGGAGAGGACGGGATCGAACACGACGTCATGATGCGCCGGTTCCAGATACGCGCCTCTGTCGAGCGGGACTGGGCAGTGCTGTCCGGCGACGCCCGTGCGATGTTCGAGGCATACGCGGATGGCGTAAATGCCTTCATCGAATCGTCCAATGCGCCGCCGATCGAGTACAGCCTGACCGGCACGGCTCCCGCCCGGTGGGACCCGATGGACAGCCTCGCTGTGTTCAAGGTGAGGCACATCATGATGGGTGTGTTCGAGGGCAAGACATGGCGCGCGAAGCTGGTCAACACCTTTGGTTCCGAGAGGGCGGCCAGCCTTCTGAGGGGCTACGGCCAGAATTGGCGCGATGGCGTCAAGGACTTCTGGGGTCAGGAGCGCGCCGCGCGCTTTTCCAGTCAACTCGTGATAGCGCCTCCGGGCGCGGAGTCAGACGCCGACATAGTTGACGGCATCGAGCAGCTGGAAACCGGACTCGACGCGATCGAGTGGCTCAAGGACGACGACGGCGGCTCCAACAGCTGGGCCGTCCACGGCTCCCGGACCGCGTCGGGCAAGCCTTTGGTGGCGGGCGACCCACACCGCGGTCTCGACACGCCGAACGTGTACTACCAGAATCACGTCTCATGCCCGGACTTCGACGTGATCGGGCTTTCATTTCCCGGCTGTCCTGGCTTCCCTCACTTCGGGCACAACGCCCGCGTCGCGTGGTGCGTCACCCATGCCGGAGCCGACTACCAGGACCTGTACGTCGAGAACTTCCGCGACGGTGAAGACGGTCTGGACTACGAGTTTCGCGGCGAGTGGTGCCAGGCGGCAGTTAGCGCGGAGTCCATCGCGGTCAGGAACGGCGCCGACGTGCCGCTCGATGTCGTGGCAACCGGGCACGGGCCGGTGATCGCGCGGAGTGAGGATGGCGCGAAGGGCCTGGCGTTCAAGTACACGGCCACCGCGGCCCCCAATCTAGGATTCGAGTGCCTGCGACGAATGCTCTACGCGCAGAACGCGGACGAGCTAGACGAGTCGATGCGCGACTGGGTTGACCCGTGCAACAACTTCGTGTTCGCGGATGTCGATGGCGACATTGGATACCTCAACCGAGGACAGGTCCCGATCCGGTCGATAGCCAACGCATGGCTGCCCGTTCCCGGCTGGACTGGCGAGCACGAGTGGGATGGGATGATTCCATTCGAGGACCTGGCGCGGATCAGGAATCCCAAGGACGGCCTGATAGTCACCGCGAACAACCGGATCGTCGGCGAGGACTATCCATACTACATCGCGTTGAGCTTCGCGCCCGACCACAGGGCCAGGCGGATTCTCGACCGGCTGAGAGGACTCCACAAGGCGACCGTTGAGGACATGGCGGCGATTCACTCCGAATTTGTGTCGATCCCTGCCCAGGTGTACTCGAAGTACCTCGCGAATCTGCCGACCGATGGCATGTCCGAACTCGAGAAGACGTGCATCGCTCACCTCAAGTCCTGGGACGGCAGCATGGACAAGGACTTGGTCGCTCCTACCATCTACAGCATGGCCAGGGCGGTGATCCACAATCGGTACTTCGCTGGGCTGTTCCTCGAACTGACCGATGACGCGCTGGGGGCAGAGGGCAGGGGAGCGCCCGGACATCTCCGGCAGCTGGCGTCTATACTCGTAGCTGACCTACAGAGCGGATTCAGCGTCGTAGAGCTTTCAGACGAAGATTGGGACTGGGAGTATGAACTCTCCGAGGGAATTGATAACGCTGTGTTTCTCCTCAAAATGGCGTTCATCTTCAGAAGCGATGTTGGCCTCGGAGACGAGGTCGAGTCGTGGAAGTGGGGCCGAGTCCACCGCACGAGACCGCGGCACCCGCTTTCCGCAGCCTTCTCGGAAGTGGCGGGAATGCTCGATCCACCCGGCTTCCCGATGAGCGGCGACGGCGACACTCCGCAGGCGGGAAGTTACTCCGGCGCCCGACTCTCCCCGGCTGAGATGCCGCGCCCCTTCGAGATCACCGGAACGTCCGTCGCGCGCTACGTGTGGGACACGGCTGACTGGGACAACTCTCGCTGGATCGTTCCGCTCGGCGCTTCAGGTCACGCCGCCAGTCCACACTATGCTGACCAGGGGCCGATCTGGGCGGATGTCGATCTTGTTCCGGCGCTGTACTCGCGCGACTCGATTCGGCATAACACCGAATCCGTTCAGACGCTCAGCCCTCGAGGGATAACATGACTGCTTCAGGTAGGCCCTACGAGGGTTCATCCGCTGAGTACGGCGTGGTCGTCAGACGAGACGTGGCGGTCGAGGCGCGAGACGGGACCATGCTCGCAACGGACCTGTACTTCCCCGCCGAAGATGGCGAGGTCGCGCTGGGCGAGTTCCCGGTCATCCTGGAACGCACTCCCTACAACAAGGCTGCCGCGCGGCAGGCGAGCAAGGGAAAGTTCTTTGCGAGACGCGGATACGTGGTCGCGGTCCAGGATGTGCGCGGCCGGTTCGCCTCTGAGGGTGTCTGGTACCCGTTTGCTGAAGAGGCCGAGGATGGCTACGACACCGTCGAGTGGCTCGCGGCGCAGCCGTGGAGCACGGGACAGGTCGGGACGATGGGGGACTCTTACGCGGGGTCCGACCAGGCGGCGCTGGCGACCCTCAACCCGCCGCACCTCTCCACAATGATCGTGGCCGTGGGAGCGTCCAACTACTTCTCCAGCTCGATGAGGCAGAACGGCGCACTGGAGCAGCGATTCCTCATCTACGCTTACCGCATGGCGGCGACGAGTCACGAGGCTTTCGCGGACCCCGCTCTCGGCGCGGCGCTTTCGAGCATCTTCGAGTCCGGGATGCCCGAGGTCGTGGATAACTTTCCAATCCTGAAGGGGACGTCGATACTCCGGCGTATTCCCGCAGTCGAACGGTGGGTTGCCGACATACAGACCACGGGCGAGTACACCGACTACTGGAAGCAGCGCGGCTACGCGCCCGTCGAATACTACGAGGATCATGCCGACGTGCCCACGCTGTACCTCGGAGGCTGGTACGACTCATACGCCCGCAACACTACCGAGAGCTACATGAAGCTGAGCAGGCTCAAGCGTTCCCCTCAGCATCTGCTGATGGGACCGTGGACGCACGGGCAGTATGAGGTCACGCACTCCGGAGACATCGACTTCGGGTTGGAGTCGCACATCGACTACAACGACCTGAAGCTGTCCTGGTTCGATCGCCATCTCAAGGGAATGCGGACAGAAGTTTCGGATTGGAGCCCAGTCAGGTTCTTTACCATGGGCGGCGGGCACGGAGGGGTCAACGACGAGGGCCGGCTGGACCACGGCGGCGGCTGGCGCCAGGCAGACGACTGGCCCGTACCTGGGACCCGTTTCGTTCCCCACTACTTTCACGCGGATGGGAGCCTCTCTCGGGAGCGTCCCGCGGAGGACGATCAGCCATCGACATCATACGTGTTCGACCCGTCCGACCCCGTGCCGACCATCGGGGGCGGAATCTCCGCCGCGGACCCGATCATGCAGCCGGGCGCCTACGATCAACGGGGAGACCCGTCCCGGTTCTACGGCTCCGAAAACACGTTGCCGCTCAATGCGCGCGGCGATGTCGTGACATTCCAGACCCCTGAGCTGGGGGATGACGTCGAGGTCACCGGTCCAATCGCCGTCAGGCTGTGGGCTTCGTCATCAGCGCGGGACACCGACTTCACCGCCAAGCTGATTGACGTGTACCCGCCGGCATCGGAATACCCTGAAGGACTCGCGATCAACATAACCGACTCCATCATACGCGCCCGGTATCGGAACGGCTTTGACGAACCCCGCCTGATGGAGCCGGGCCAGGCGTACGAGTTCGAGTTTGAACTGTATCCCACGTCTAACGTCTTCGGCGCGGGACACCGGATACGCGTGGACATCAGCTCCAGCAACTGGCCCCGATTCGACGTCAACCACAACACGGGCGGCCCGCTTGGGACGGACAGGACGTACCAGTCCGCCCGACAGACGATCTACCACGCTCCCAACAGGGCGTCCCACGTCGTGCTTCCGGTCCCAGGGAGTCGCCCCGAGAATCGATAGTAGCTCCCAGCGGTTCTGAGCGCGGGCCTCAGCGAATCGCCCGTCCGGGCAGCGCGCCGGTGTGCCGGCCACCGTCGATTACGACTGTGCCGTTGACGATCACGTACTCGATTCCAACAGGGAACTGCTTGGGATCGGTCCGAGTGGCCGGCGCGCTGACCGAGTTTGCGTTGAACACCGTAACGTCTGCTACCATGCCGTCACGCAGTACGCCGCGGTCCTGCAGGCCAAGGCGCTGGGCCGGGAATGACGTCATCTTTCGTATGGCGTTCGGCAGCGATATCTGCCGCTCTTTGCGGACATACTCCGCGAGGATGACCGGGAAGCATCCATACGTCCTGGGGCTTGGGAAGTCGCCCAGAAGCACTGCGTCACTGCCAACCATCGAGAGCGGGTGCGCGACGAACGTCGGCAGAGTTCTGGGATTCAAGCCCTCCGCTACGTAACACGTCTGCAAGTCCTCTTCGATCAGGAGGTCGCACAGCGCGTCCACCGGGTCCTGCTTTCGCATCTCCGCAATCTCGGCAACCGATCGCCCCTCATAGACGTGGTTTGCGGGCTGCTTGAAGTACGTGAGCCACATGTCGTGCCACGTTGGCGCCCTCGGCACGACCTCGGTCCGCAGACGCGCGCGGGCGTCCTCGTCAGCCAGCGCCTGTTTCAGCCGTTCGGGACCTCCCTCGTGTACCCAGTCGGGAAAGACGATGAGGATCCGCGTACTACCGAGGCTGTACGGATAGCTGTCGAATGTGACGTCCTGGCCCGATCCGGCGGCATCTTCAACCAGTCCCAGCAGCTCCGGCGCTCCGCCGGGGGCCGGGGCCTTCTGATAGAAGTGCGTGATGTGGACGGGGACCCCGCTCCGCTGTCCGATCTCAATGGCCTCCCGGAACGGGTCGAGGAACATGTCGCCGGACTTGTACCGGACGTGGGTGTGGTAGATGCCTCCGAGCTCCGCCACCTGCTCCGATAGGCTGACCAGCTCATCCGTCGACGCATATCCGCCCGGTGGATAGTCCAGACCGGTGGATAGCCCGACCGCGCCCTCCTGCATCGCTTCTCGGATCATGGACTTCATGTTCTGGATGTCGCGGTCCGTAGCCGGGGTGGACTCCCACCCTATGGCATCGATTCTGACCGGCGAATTCCCGAGAATGTACGTGATGTTGACGGAGGACTTCCGGTCGAACATGCTGAGATACTGCTCGACCGTGGACCACGACCCCGGCAGAGCCGGATTGCCGTCGAGGCCCGAATTCAGCTCTACGAAATGCCTGAAGTCCTCCTGGGACCGGAACGGCGCGTAGGAGTTCCCATCTACTCCGATAAGCTCGGTGGTGACCCCCTGGCGCACTTTCGGTTCGTGCAGTGGATCGGCGAGCAGCACCAGGCCCGAGTGGGCGTGCATGTCGATAAAGCCCGGACAGATCACCAGACCGGCAGCGTCGATGGTCCGCGTCGCGTCAACGTCCCGGACAGTCCCCCTGAACACGGTCAGGCGACCGTCCTCAACCCCGATGGAACCGTAGTATCCAGGGTTGCCCGTCCCATCGATTATCATGCCGTTTTCGATCATCAGATCAAGCACTGTCAACTCCTCCGGATGCTGATACTCAAGCCGATTGTACACCCAGGGGCCACTCCGTCCGGGGCCGGAAACCGTGAAATAGCTCGCCGTCAGGGCAACCCGGCAGGGTTGGGCGGCAGTCCCGGGCCAGCGTCTGTATCCGTAGAATTCATTAGACTGTTGGCATCGGACCCGGAAGATAGGATGCAACGGTCTGGATGGCGGAAACTTTGGGCTGATATAATCTGGACGCGTTTCCGACGCTTTGGCAACTTTCCCCGGCCCTACTTCGTTACATTTACAGAACCCGCTGTCAAATCAGAGGTCGTAATTCATGATAGACATAGGTGGTCGCCTCTCCAAAGTACGTTTCAGGATATCCGACCTGATGGTGCGTCTTTGACCTCGGCGCGAAGCAGAACGAGATTGCCGGTCTGGAAAAGCAGGCTTCGGACCCCTCGATTTGGGAGGACAACCTAAGAGCGCAGCGCGTGATGCGCAGGATGTCGGCGCTCAAGGAAGAGCTCGAACTGTGGACCGGACTGGATGCCCGCGCGCGCGACCTCGACGAGCTGCTCGATCTCGCCATGGCGGAAGGCGACGAGTCGCTGACCGATTCGATGGGGAGCGAACTCGTAGAACTCACCTCCCTGCTCGAAGATCTCGAATTCAAACTGATGCTATCAGGCGAGTACGACGACCACAACGCAATTCTCGCTTTGCATGCGGGGGCCGGGGGAGTCGACTCGCAGGACTGGGTCCAGATACTCATGAGGATGTATCTCAGATGGTCCGAGCGCAGGGGATACGATACGGAAGTTCTCGACTTGTCTCCCGGAGACGAGGCCGGTATCAAAAGCGTGGTGATTCAGGTATCCGGCCAAAATGCGTATGGGTATCTCAAAGCTGAGAAGGGTGTGCATCGCCTGGTAAGAATCTCCCCATTCGACGGGAACCATGCCCGCCACACTTCATTTGCGCTGGCCGAAATCATGCCGGAGGTGGAGGAAGGCACGGACGTCACCATCGACGCGGACGATCTCCGTATAGATACGTTCCGGGCCGGCGGTCACGGTGGCCAGAATGTCCAGAAGAACTCGACGGCAGTCCGCATAACACACCTGCCGACCGGTATCCGGGTCAACTGCCAGAATGAACGCTCACAACATCAGAACCGTGCAATCGCCATGAGGATCCTGATGGCGCGGCTCGTAGAGGTCGAAATGCAGCGGAGAGCGGAGGAGATGGCGCGGCTCAAGGGTGAGCATATTTCACCGGAGTGGGGCAACCAGATCAGAAGCTACGTTCTCCACCCCTACCAGATGGTCAAGGACCATCGGACCAATCACTCGGTGTCTGACACCGAAGCCGTATTGGATGGCGATCTGGAAGACTTCATCGTCTCGTATCTGAAATCGACAGTAGGAAGTGACGGACACCAACACGGGGACGGGTAGTGATATGGTGCCGTCGCTGGCGCTGGCCCTTTCTGTTTGACTGGGGAAACCAGCGATACCCGCGTGAGCGCTTGTGGCGGCGTCCGTCGAGTTACCGAATCGGATTCTGCTGCATCCAACAACATAAGAATCGGTACAATACGGTACTATGGGGATTGAAATGGTCAGAATAGCGCTTTTCCTGATAGCAGTTACGACGTTCGCCGCCGTGGCATGTGGCGACAGTGAAGACACACCGGATGCCGATGCCGAATCCGCGCCCTCCGCGGCCGTGGCGCCTGTGGCCGAGTCCCCAACGGCCGAGCCTGCGCCTACCGAAGCGCCCGCGACACCGGCGCCCGTCGCGGCGGCGGCCACGACTCAGGAGAAGGAGTCCGACCCCGGTGAGCCCGACCCGGGTGAGTCCGAGTCCGGAGGAACCTTCCGGCGTCTGTGGGCCGATCCCCCGACGCTCGACCCTCACCTCACCTCTGATACAACCTCTGCCGGTCTCGTCGTCGAGATATACAGCGGCTTGGTTGCGCTGAATACGGACCTGCAGCTCGTACCCGACATCGCCGACCGCTGGGACATCAGCGATGACGGCAAGACGTACACTTTCTACCTGCGAGAGAATGCCAAGTTCCATGACGGCAGTCGGGTGACGGCCAGTGATTTCAAGTGGTCGATAGAGCGGGCTGCCAGCCCTGATACCGCGTCCCCCGTCGCCGACACCTACCTGAACGACATTATCGGAGTGGAGGCGGTCCTCGAGGGCGAGTCCTCCGATATCAGTGGCATTAAGGTTATTGACGAGTCCACGCTCCAAATCCGGATCGACGCGCCCAAGGCATACTTCCTCGCCAAGCTGACCTATCCGACAGCATATGTCCTGGACAGGGAAAACGTTGAGGCAGGCGGCAGGACCTGGACCGACAGTCCAAACGGCACGGGACCGTTCAGGCTGAAGGAGTACAAGATCGGCGAGCGCATCATCCTGGAGCGCAACGAACACTACTATCGTGAGCCCGCGTACCTGGACTCGATCTCCATGAACCTCGCGGGCGGCCAGTCGATGGCGATGTACGAGAACGACGAGATCGACATCACGGGTGTCGGCCTGTTCGACCTGGATCGGGTACTCGACCCTAGTGAAGATCTGAACAAGGAGCTGGTTGTCGCCCCTCCGGACTTCAGCGTCTCCTACGTCGGCTTCAACACCAGCATGGCTCCGTTCGATGATCCCAAGTTCAGGCAGGCCCTGAACCACGCCGTTGACAAGGAGCTGATCGCGACCGAGGTGTTGTCCGAGCTTGTCGAGCCCGCCTTCGGAATCCTTCCTCCGGGATTCCCCGGTTTCAACCCCGATCTCACGGGGCTGGTCTACGACGCCGGATTGGCCAGGGACCTGGTCTGTGGCTCATCTTATGGCGATCAGGCAACGTGCGCGATAGAAGCCGATCTGACACCGCAGGTTGAAGATATATGCGGCGAGCTCCCATCTGACCTGATAGCCGCGTTACGCGACGACCAACTGTGTGAACAGCTTTCTTCTTCGCTGTTGGAACAGGTCAACGACCTCGTCGAGATGCCCTACTATGCCGGGCCGCGGATCGTCGTGACCGTCCCGGGCACCGGCGGGACGATCGGACTCGATCTCGAGGTTGTGATTGAGATGTGGTACCAGGAGCTGGGTGTGGAGATCGAAATCCAACAGGTCGAGTGGGCCACGTACTTGCAGGACCTCAACCAGCATCGGTTCCAGGCGTTTGCCGGCCTCGGCTGGGAGGCGGACTACCCCGATCCCCAGGACTTCCTCGACATCCTGTTCCACACGGAAAGCTCGCTGAATCACGGCAGATACTCCAACCTCGAAGCCGACGCCATTCTGGAAGAGGCAAGAACGGAGCCGGATATCAACCGCAGGGTGGAGCTGTATCAGCAGGCCGAAGACCTGATCGTGAAGGACGCCGCCTGGCTGCCCCTCTGGTACACCGGCGAGCGGTACGTGCTGATCAAGAACCATGTGAAGGACTACCGGGTTACCCCGATGATCATTCCCAAGCTGAAGAACGTTCGCCTCACCAAATGAGCGGTGACCGCCACTGCCTACTGATCGAAGAGAGATACACGTTTCCGGATTACACTCCCCACTTGCCGGAGTGAGTTAGGGTGAGGGCCAAGACCGACTGATGTGGCTGTATATCACACGCAGGGTGCTGTGGCTGCCCATACTGCTGATTGCGGCTTCGCTTGTCACCTTCACCCTGGGAAGATTCGGCCCCGGGGACCCCGTCCAGGTCATGCTCGGCCCTCGTTATGACCCTGACTCTGCGGTCACGAAGAACTTGCGCAAGGAGTTCGGCCTCGACCGGCCGGTCGCAGTCCAGTATGTCGATTACATGCAGGGCTTCATCCGCGGTGACTTCGGCGAGAGCTACCGCTTCAGGGGACGCCCTGTCAGGGAGCTGTTGGCGTCGAAGATATGGGTGTCCTTCCAGGTCAACGTGGCGGCGCTGATAGTAAGCCTGGCGGTGGGACTGCCGCTCGGCTTCTACATCGCCCACAAGCAGGGCGGCTGGCAGGACCCGAGCGCGGTCGCCACGGCGCTTATCCTGATGTCGATTCCGATCATGGTAAGCATTCCCGCGTTCCTGTGGGTCACGTGTCTGAAGACGGACCTGCTGCCGTGCTCGGGATGGGGCGGATTCTGGGATGTGAGGATCATCACCCCGGCGGTCACGATGGGGATTCCGGGGATCGCCGGACTGCTGAGGCTGATGCGCGCCAGCACGCTCGATGTCATGGGACAGGACTTCATCAGGACCGCGTACGCGAAGGGGCTGTCCCCGTTCTCGGTCGATTACAGGCATATCCTGAAGAACGCAGTGATCCCCATCATCACGGTGCTGTCCTTCACGCTCGCGGGAATGTTGAGCACGGGGTTCATCACCGAGCGCATTCTCGGCATCCCGGGAATGGGCAGCCTCGCCATCGACTCGATCTTCAACCGCGACTACCCGATCATCATGGCCATCACGCTGATCGTATCGGCGGCGTTCGTTCTGGCAAACCTTCTCGCTGACATCTCGTACTCCATCGTCGATCCTAGGATAAGGTACCAGTGAGCCAGGAACGCGCCCGAATCGCGATCTCCGATCTCGATTCTCCCGCTGAAGACCAGGGAGGCCGGGGCCATCTGAGAAGGGCCTGGTCGAGGCTCGTCAGAAAGAAGCTCGCGATGGTCAGCGTAGTCATGCTGATCGTAGTGTACTCGGTCGGCATACTCGCGCCGCTGATCGCCCCGTACGAGTACACGGCGCAGGACTACACGGCTATACGCAAACCGCCGAGCCTGGAACACTGGGCCGGAACCGATCTCAAGGGCCGCGACCTGCTGAGCCGGGTCATGTGGGGCATCCAGAACACGGTAATCATCACCTTCATCGCAATGGCGACAGGGAGCTTGGTGATCGGGGTCACACTCGGACTTATCTCTGGGTACTTTGGCCGGTGGATAGACTCGCTTATCATGCGCGTCGGGGAGGTGTTCGCATCTTTCCCCGACATCCTGCTCGTAATCATTCTCGCCGCGACGCTCGGACCCAGAATCCGGGACTTCGTCAGGAGAGTGGAGGACGAGACGTTCATCGACGGTCTCGTGCAGGCCGGCGTTGTTGACTATCTGGTCATCATGATTGCGCTTCTTTCGTTTAGCTGGTTTAGTATGGCCAGGGTGGTGCGCGGCCAGGTGCTCGCGCTCAAGCAGACACAGTTCGTGGATGCGGCCAGATCGATCGGAGCGAGCACGCCGAGGATTCTGTTCAGCCACCTGCTGCCGAACGCCATCAGTCCTATCGTCGTGTTGGTGTCGATGGGAATGGGCTCGATGATCGGCACCGAGATCATCCTCAGTTGGCTCGGACTGGGCATCCAGCCCCCAAGGCCGAGCCTGGGCGTCATGCTTTTGGAAGCCGGCAGTCTCAGCGCGCTCCGCGAGGTGCCCTGGATGCTGGCGGCCCCCGGCATCGTTGCTTGGACAATGGTCTTGTCCTGGAACCTGCTGGGAGACGCGCTGAACGATGTCCTCAATCCCCGAACTCGATGATGAGGATCGTCACGGGGATGGTCCGTGGGCAGTCGCCCGGAACCGTCAAACGACACGTGGCAGATGATTCCCACTCACTCTATGAGCCATCTGCCGAACCCAATTCTAGGAGACGACTATGGGATTCAACCTGTTGATTCTGAGGACGGGCGGTCAAGCCGAAAGCAGTCATGTGGACAGATGGCCGGAGCTGCTCGCCGAGGCGGTCCCGGATATCGAAGTAAACGTGGCCAGGTCGAATGGCGAGGCTATGGAGATGATCGGCGAAGCTGATGCCGCGTTTGGGAACATCGTTCCCGAAGTCTTCGAGAAGCAGACCAAGCTCCGTTGGATCGCCTGTCCGCAGGCCGGCCCTCCCGCTGGATACTACCACCGGGACCTGATCGAAAGCGACGTGGTTGTCACCAATACGCGCGACATCTACAACGACCACATTTCGAACCACATCATGGCGTACGTTCTGGCCTTTGCCAGAGGACTTCACACATACGTCCGCAATCAGGTGAATTCAGACTGGAGCCCCGGCTACGACATTGTCAACCTGCCTGACGCCACAGCCGTGATTGTCGGGGTCGGCGGCATTGGCGGCGAGACGGCGCGTCTGTGCTCCGAGTTCGGAATGACTGTGATCGGGGTCGATCCCAGGGTCCGCGCCGCGCCGCCGGGCGTTGCCGAGATTGTGCCCTCGGACCGACTTGACGAGGTCCTGCCGCGTGGCGACTTCGTGGTAGTTACTGTGCCGGAGACCCCCCAGACCCAGGGTCTGTTCGGAATTGAGAAGTTCAGGATGATGAAACCCGGCGCGCACTTCATTAACATCGGCCGGGGAGCGACTGTGATCCTTGACGATCTGGTCCAGGCTCTGGAAGCGCGGGAGATCAGGGGCGCCGCGCTCGATGTGTTCGAGATCGAGCCTCTGCCGTCTGATCATCCCCTGTGGACCATGCCAAACGTGATCGTCACGCCCCATTGCGCGGGAACAGGTCCCTATCTGGACAATCGCCGCACTGAGCTGTTCCTGGACAACTGTGTCCGATTCAATGAGGGTAGCGAGCTGCAGAATGTCGTCGACAAGGGGAGCTGGTTCTAGTGCCGTATCCATTCAATTCTAATATATGCGGGAAATCGTCAGCGCCCAACCGTCATTGCTGTGAAAATGACCCGACCAACGTCACCCAACCGTCATTCCCGCGCACGCGGGAATCCACAGACTCAACGGTGTCCGATACTGTCAATACCATATGGACACGGTACTAGACGATGAAGCTGTTTCTGATCGATGGGACCTATGAGCTGTTTCGGGCCCACTTCGGAGCGCCTCCCAGATCGGCGCCTGATGGCCGGTCCATCGGCGCCGTGGCCGCTCTCATCCAGTCGCTGCTCATGTTGTTGAGGGAGCAGAGGCCCGATTTCATCGCGTGCGCGTTCGATCACGTTGTAGAGTCGTTCAGGAACGACCTCTTCGCGGGTTACAAGACGGGAGAAGACGTTCCCGATGAGCTCATGACCCAGTTCGAGCTGGCGGAAGATGCGTCGCGAGCGCTCGGTATCGTCACATGGCCTATGGTCGAATTCGAGGCCGACGATGCTATCGCGACCGCAGCCGCACGGTGGAGCGGCGATGTGTCCGTTGACCAGACCGTCATCTGCTCCGTGGACAAGGACCTGATGGCCCTGGTCAACGGCGAACGCGTCGTGGTCTGGGACCGCCGGCGTGACATCACCTACTCCGAGGCCGCTGTTCACGACCGATTTGGGGTCTCCCCAGCTTCGATCCCTGACTACCTGGCCCTCGTCGGAGACTCTGCGGACGGGATTCCGGGGGTGAGGAGGTGGGGCGCTAGGGGAACGGCGGCAGTCCTCTCCGAGTACGACCGCCTGGAAGCTGTGCCGGAGTCATACGACGACTGGACGCTCAAAGTGAGAGGCGGGCAGACGCTGGCGCGGAACCTGGTGGACTCCCGCGCTGATGCGCGGCTGTACAAGGAGCTTGCGACTCTCAGGACCGACGTCCCCATCTCCGAGGACCTCGACGACCTCCGCTGGAAGGGCGTTCGTCGGAGTGACTACCTGGCCCTGTGTGATCGCCTTGGCCTCGAACGTCTGAAATCCGCCCCGGTCAGGTGGCAGTAATCAGGGATCGGTGTGGCAAGGAGGGGTCCCTGAAGCAGGTGGTGAGTGGCACCCCTGGCGGGACTCGAACCCACGCACCTGGCTCCGGAGGCCAGCGCTCTATCCACTGAGCTACAGGGGTGCGCAGTGTGTCACAAATATAGCAATCCGCGGGCGGGCGGACAAGGCGGCGGGCAACGGCGAATAAGGGCGTGGTAAGAGGACTTGTAAGCACTTGACATACAAGTGTGGGGTGCATATGATTATGCCGCGTTTGTGCAGTGCCGGTTTACCCGGCGAAACTCATGTATGTCCAGACGCGAATATCCCGAAATACGGGACGAGTTGTCTGGAACTTCAGCCAAGGGAATCATCATCGAGAGGGGGTCAGATTGAGAAGGCGTTTCCCCATCAAGGGCATAGGTTTTGCCCTGCTTTCTTCCGTTCTAGTATTCGTATTGATGGCCTGTCAAGGACCGCCAGGTGAACCAGGAAAGCCCGGTCTTCCGGGTAATCCTGGCAGTTCTGGCTTGCCGGGTGGCCAGGGACCTCCTGGTGACCCCGGACTTCCAGGTAATCCAGGTAGCCCGGGTAATTCCGGAAATCCCGGACCTCCAGGGCCTCCAGGCCCCGCCGGTCCTCAAGGCGCTGCTGGTGTCTCGCCCGCAGCGGCAATCTCTGTAAGCAAGTCTGTGTTGGCCGCTGGAGGCGACCCGTTCATGGTGATGGGCGCTGGATTCCTGCCCGGCGAGCCGGTCCTGTTGGAGTTGATGGTAGATCAGGAAACCTCGATCATCGTCGGCGGCGGCCGGACCGAACAGGCCCAGGCCAACGCATCAGGGGCATTCATGGTGTCGCTGTCCGAGATTGGCGGCTCCAGCTCCGTACAGGCCCAAGCCAGTGGCCCAAGGACGCTAATGGCTACCGGTGCAGACGGCAGCATGGCCAGTGCGACGGTAGTAATCGTAGCCTCTGCGACACCTGAAACCTCGGTTGACTCGACTGTGCTTGCTGCGGCAACTGTAGTCGGCGATCCCATCCCCATTTGGGGGTCCGGTTTCAAACCCGGCGAAGCCGTCCTGTTCGTAGTGGTCGCCGGCGCTGATGCTGGTGATGACCGTATCCTTGCCGGGACAGAAGCCAACCGTTCGGGCGCGTACTCCTTCGAAGCTGCTAATCCGATTGGCGCAGGAATCTACACGATTCATGCGAGCGGCAATCAAGGTTCCACCGCAACCGCGCCGTTGGAAATCGTGGAAGAGAAGTAGGGTATACAGACAAAAGTAGTCACGAACTTAGTAGAGAGGGCGCCTCCTGTAATGGAGACGCCCTCTCTTAATTTGGCTCCCCGATACCCTCGGAGCGTATCCGGACCGGCGGCCCGCCTGCCGATAGGAGTTGATAGGGGCCGCTGCTTCACGACGTCGGAAGACATGAGTCAACAGGCGCTCAGCGCGGGGCGTGAAGCATGAGCCGAGGCGGAGTCCAATTCTCATGCTGGACGGACGAGGCGACGCGGAGCGAATGGGGACTCTCTGTTGCAGCGGACCGCCTGTGGTGGACCGCGCCGAGCGCCGATACTCCCTGACGGCTGCTTTGCTGCGCCGTGGTTTCCTCTTCCGAGGTCAGTCGGCCAATCAAAGTCGGATGGATGATGGGCGTCCACCAAGTCGGTGGACGGAACGCCGACCGGCTCGATGTCGAGTGCTGGGGCGGTTGGCGCTTCGTGAGTGTCAGGCCTTCGAAGACCGGTCCCGCTCCCGAGATGGTGCGTCGGCTCCGGTTACCGGGACACGGATAATCCTCAGCGTGGTGGGTCGGCGGCCAATCGTGTTCAGGACCTCGATGATTAGTCCGTCGTGGCGGACCGTATCTCCGGGCACCGGGATCTTGCCCAGCCGGTCGAAAACGAAGCCCCCAATCGTGTCAAATCCGTCGCCAACCACCTCGACACCCAGGGCCCTGTTGAGCTCGTCGATCTGTGTTCTTGCGTCCACCACGAACTCCGATTCGTTGACCCTCTGAATCTCGGGCTCCTCCGAGTCGAATTCGTCCCGGATCTCGCCAACGATCTCCTCAAGCAGGTCCTCGATGGTTACTATCCCCGAGACTCCGCCGTACTCATCGACCACCACGGCAAGATGCAGTTGCCTCTCCTGGAACTCCTCCAGAAGCCCCTCCAGGGTCTTGGACTCGGGTATGAACAGAGGCTCCCGGCACACCTCTCCGGCGGTCGTAGTCGAGATATCCTGGCCCGAGGCGAGTTGTTGCAGCACGTCGCGAGCATGTGCGACACCTTCCACGTGGTCCAGGTCGCCAGCGAAGACCGGAACTCGGCTATGTCCCGCTGAGTTCATCTCTTCAACCAGCTCATCGAGCGTCACTTTGGCTTCGACGGCGACGATGTCGACCCGTGGCACCATGATTTCCCGGGCCACTGTCTTGTCCAGCTGGACGATTCCCCTTATCATCCTCATCTCGTGCTCGTCCAGAGGCTCGTCGTGCTCGTCCACGGCAAACGCGAAGTCCAGCGGGGGGTTTGACTGCGACCGGAAGCCGCCGGGGCGCGTTTTCATGACCAGCGACTGTACGATCAACAACGGCCTGAGCGGGAACGACAGCAGCCAGGCGATTCTGGGCATCACCGTGCAAATCCCCTCAGCGTAACGCATTCCGGCGGATCGGGCGACAAGGCTGAGCGTGACGAGGCATAGCAGCCCAACGACTGCGCCTATGGAAACGAGGTCCCAGCGAAGTCCCCATCCTTCCACGACGATCGCCGCCACCGAAATCATTGCCGCGGCGAATGCCATGCGGCTCACCAGTCTCAGCGTGGCCGTTGGGCCGCCGGGCAGAGACGTAACGAGACTCAGCGAACCGGGTCGGGTGGAAGGGCCGTTTGGGAGCTGGTGCGTCCGGCCCTGCAACACAGAGGATATCGCGGCGACGCCCAACTCGGAGACCACGAGGACCAGAAGGGAAATCGCCAGCGCCAGCGCCGATAACGTACTATCACTCTCCAATTCAGGGCTCCGCCCTCGGGTGACTCACCATATCGTGGAGCTACGACCCGTCTTTGCGAGTTTTCTTCGATCGTATTCGCGCCGGGGCGCCGATCGCGCCCGAATCGGGCGGGACGTCTCTGTTGATGACGGACCCGGTTCCGGTGTATGACCGGTCGCCGATCCGCACCGGCGCGACCATCATTGTGTCGCAGCCAATGAAAACATCGTCTCCAATGACCGTTACGTTCTTCTTGTCGCCATCGAAATTGCAGGTGATGGACCCCGCGCCGACATTGACGTTGGACCCCACTACCGCGTCACCGATATAGCTGAAGTGTCCCGACCGGGTGCCATGACCTATCCTGCTGTTCTTGACCTCGCCGAAGTTGCCGATGTGGACGTCTGTCTCGAGATGGGCGCCGGGCCTGATGTGGCTGAACGGCCCGACGTGAACACCCCGCTCCAGGGTCGCCTCGGTAACCACGGATGCGAGAATCTGGCAGTTGTCGCCGATTGTGGAATCTTGCACGACCGAATTCGGCCCGATCTCGCATGACTCTCCGACGACGGTCGATCCGGTAACGTGCGTATTCGGCAGCACGACTGTGTCGGCCCCGATGGTGACGCCGTAGTCGATATATGCCGAGGCAGGGTCGGTAATGGTGACCCCTTCCATCATCCAGTGTCGTCGAATGCGGTTGCGCATTACCGACTCTGCCCTGGACAGCTCCAATCTGGAATTGACGCCCCAAGCTTCTTCCGGACAACTGACCGACACCGCCTCCACGTCGTCGCCCCCGTGAGCGGCCAGCTCGACAAGGCCGGTCAAGTACACTTCGCCGTTCGCCGATCTGGGTAGTTGAGGAAGGTTACGCCAAAGCCAATTGGTCTGAAAGCAATAGACGCCCGCATTGATCTCGTTAATCTCCTGTGTCCTGTCGTCTGCCTCAGCGTGTTCGACGATCGCGACGACCCTCCCTGTGTCGTCCCGGACGACCCTGCCCAGACCGTCAGGGTCTGCGACCTTGGAGGTAAGAATGGTGACAGGCGCTTCGGAGTTGAAATGGCGCTCGGTCAGCGACATCAGGGTCGAGCTCGTGATCAGCGGTATATCGCCGTTCAGAACGATGAGATTATCAAATCCGGACGCCTCCGACTTTGCCGTGGCGAGCGCGTGCCCGGTTCCGAGTGGCTGGTCCTGGAATGTGTAGATGTACTGATCCCCCAGCTCCGCTCGAATCGGGGTCTGAGGTGACGGGACGACGAATATGACCGGGTCCAGTCCCGCCGAGCCTGCCGCGTCAGCGACAATGGATGCCATTGGCTTCCCGCAGACGGTGTGAAGGGCCTTCGGGATCCGCGACTTCATCCGTGTGCCCTTACCGGCAGCAAGAATTACCGCGGCGAAGGTGTTCATGGGCCGTAAATCAAAAACACGCCCGGCCGAAGGGCCGGGTCGGCCCAGACCAGACGCGCCGCTGCTGATACGTCTATCAGGTAAGTCGTCCACTTTGAGCCATGCTAGCAGAGAGGTGTTGGGCTGTCAATCATACTCAAGGTTTGCCGCGCGCCAGCGGGGATCGTCCCCGGAACAGTTGGGCCTCATGATTACACAGTCCCTTCGGCGGTGGAGGAGCTTGTGTCCATCAACGTAACGGGTCCTCCGGCGTGTGATGCTTGGAAAGATTGGCGGATGTGTATTCGCACGAGTCTCAGTTCTTCGTATGAGTAATCGTCGCCCAGCAATTCCTTGACGGGCTTGAGGTATTCGCTGCTTGCTTCTATGAAGGCTTGCGCTATCCGCCGGTAACGCCCGGGTTCCGGCATCAAGTGTGCGAGATCGATCGTCTCGCCCGCATCGACCAGACGCTCGATATGGCCGAGTATGGTTGTCTCCGCCAGACCGCGGCGTGTCGCAATCTCTGCCACACTCATTCCGTCGCGCACCAGGTCCCTTGTGTCGATATGAGTCTGGCTAATCTCGGTTTGGGTAACATGGCCAGTGTCGCGTGCAGTGGGAGCCGACAATCCATGTGAGAGTCTTTCAGCGTGCAGCTGCGCTGGCGCTGGTTCGTGGTCCGGTTCGGAGGAGTCTTCTTCGGGCGACGCCGGACCCGCTCCTCGGCTTTCACCGTTAGCTACATGATCCGCGATAACGGAGATGAACTGATCGCCGAACTGCTGCAGCTTCGCCTCGCCGACGCCCTTGATCTTCCGCAGGGAGTCGTGGCTTCGCGGCATACTTGACGCCATCTGACGAAGGGCTGCGTCACTGAACACGACGAATGCGGGTGCGTTCAGCTCATCGGCCAGCTTCTTTCGTAGTACACGGAGCTTCTCGAACAGCTTGGCGTCGCCCGCAGTCTCTGTACTATCCTGTCGAGGTGGGCTGCTGACTCGCCCCACGAGGGTCACCGTTTCGCGGTTTTTGAGAAATGCCCTGCCCAGAGGGGTTACGGATAGTGTGGGATAATCTCCGGTCGATCGTGCCGCCAGCCCCTTGTCGACGAGTTGGTCCACGATGTCCTTGAGATCGTCCGTAAGCATCTCACGCGCCACGCCGTGAACGGAGAGCTCGTCGTGCCGGAGGTCCAACACGCGCTTCGCGCGACTGCCGCGAAGCACTTCGACGATGTGATTGGCCCCGAACCTCTCCCCAGTCCGTATCACGGCGGACAGCGCCTTCTGTGCGACTTCTGTGCCATCGAACGTGCTTTCGGGGCCCTGCTGCCCCGCTTCTGCGAGGCAAACATCACAGGCGCCGCAGTTTTCCTCCCCCCATTTCTCGCCGAAGTAGTCCAGAAGGAACTCCCTGCGGCAGGACTTCACACTGCCGTACTCTACCATCTTCGCGAGCTTCGCCTTGGCGCTGTCGCGCTCTGAGTCGTCTTCGATCTGCCGGATGAAGAACTCCTGCTTCATCTTGTCGCTGTGCGAATAGAAGAGGACGCACCCGCTGAGCAGGCCGTCGCGCCCGGCCCGCCCGGTCTCCTGGTAGTAGCCCTCGATGGCCTTCGGCAAGTCGTAGTGGACGACCAGCCGGATGTTTGGCTTGTCCACGCCCATCCCGAACGCTATCGTCGCCACGATGATCGGAATGTCATCATGGATGAACCGCTCCTGAGTCTCCCGTCGCACGTCGTCGTCCAGCCCGGCGTGATAGGGCAGCGCCTTGAACCCGTGACTCGACAGCTTCGACGCGAGATCCTCCGTATCCTGCCGTGAGAACCGATAGACAATGGCCGAGCCGTCCCTCTGCCTACGCAGCAGATCGAGCAGCGTGTCGAAGCTCTGTCGCTTGGGCTTCACGTGATAGGTCAGGTTTGGCCTGTTGAAGCTGGCGACGAACCGCGCGGCATCGGGCATTCGGAGCTGGTCGACGATGTCCTGGCGGACCTTCTCAGTCGCCGTCGCCGTGAGCGCGATCATCGGCGCGTCCGGGAAGTCGTCTCGCAGAGCCTGGAGGTTGCGGTAGTCGGGCCTGAAGTCGTGGCCCCACTCCGAGATGCAGTGGGCCTCGTCGATGGCGATCAGGCTCAGCTTCAGGGCGTGTAGGAAGTTGCGAAATCGCGGCAGCACCAGCCGCTCGGGCGCGACGTACAGGATGTCGAGTCGCCCGTGGTACGCCTCCATCTGCACGTGTCGCACGTCCGTGTACGTCATCGTGCTGTTGATAAAGGCCGCTCTGATCCCCTTGGACTTCAGAGCGTCAACCTGGTCCTTCATCAGCGCGATCAGTGGTGATACCACAAGCGTCAACCCATCGAGCAGCAACGCCGGAAGCTGGTAACACATCGACTTTCCGCTGCCCGTTGGCATCAACACGAGCGAGTCGGACCCGGCGAGCACGTTCATGATGATCTCCTCCTGCAACGGCAGGAAGCCATCGTGCTCAAAGCGCTCCTTCAGGATCTCCAATATCCTGGGATTGCTCCCGATGTAAGTCGGCGATGGTGTCATACTTCCGGGAATTCTTGACTGCGCGGGCGTCATTCCGACGCTTCAGCGTGTCCCTCGTCAAGGCTGCGACATCAACCCTAATCCATATGGGTGTTGCATTCCAGCTTGCCGGGGAGAAGAGTTCTGAGAGAATCACCCATGCAGGTTGCCGCTGGCGCCACCGTCAGGGGTTGTTCTTGGCCCACCTCAAGGCCTGGTCAACGATGTCCAGCCCGGCAATCTCACTCCACGCCGCCAGCAGCTGCTTGCTGATCGGGCCAGGAATCTCGTCGCCGACCTGGCGGTTGTCTATCCTGCTCACAGGTAGAAGCTGATAGCTGGAAGTCGTCAGGAAAGCCTCGTCCGCTGTATAAGCATCGTATGGCTGAATGTCTTCTTCGACGACCGGGATACCAAGCTGCTCCGCCAGCTCAATAGCTACCATCCGGGAGATTCCTTGCAGAATGCTCTGATCCCTGGAAGTCCTCAACACGTCGTCGGTGACGATGAAGAAGTTGCCGGCCACGTTCTCGGTGATGTTGCCGTTTTTGTCCAACAGCACGGGGAAGGCATACGGGTCCACGTCCGCGACCTGTAGCTGCGCCTGAACGAAGTTAGCCCTGCTGTAGTGTTTCGCCTTGGGGTCCATGGAGTCGCTCGAGTAGCTCCTCGCCCCCGGAATCACAACCGACGCGCCAGCTTCATAGTATCTTGCGTGTATGCTGAAGTCCATAACGGTAACCATGTTGATCACAGTCGGCGTAAGGTCGTCCGTGACGTTGCCTTGCGCCCCTGAGCCGGTGGTCCCCCTGGTCACGACCTGCCTTACGGAGAAGTCGCCTCCCGCGGGACGCATTGCCTCGTTGCGGCGGACAACCTCTCTCGTCAACTCGGTCATCTCGTCCTGAGTCAGTCCCGGGTCTATGCGGGCATACTGGAGAGAGCGATAGAGCCGGTCCATGTGTTCTCTCAGGCGAAAGAGCCTGCCGTCAAAGGTCCGCTCCACGTCGAACACGGTGTCGCCCATCGTGAAGCCTCGATCAAATGGGCTGATAACCACCTCGCTGTTGGGGACCCAATCACCATTGAAGTACGCGATGAACTCGGCCACGTTTATCCTCCACTTTCAAGAACAGCCACTGCTGACAGATACTTGAGTGCGATTGTAACAGGCTGCGGGAAAACTTTGTCATCGTTAATGCGCCCACCGCATACTGGCAAGGAGGCTTTCTCCGCACCGATCTCGGCGATGGCAAAGAGGGCGACCGGACGTGGCTGTCGCGGATACAAAAGGTAGCATTTTAGAGGGAATGGTGGAGACGGGGGAGGGTCGAACTCCCCGTCCAGAAGACTCTCCGGCCGGGACATCTACAAGCATAGCCGGTACTTTGAATCACTCCGGCGCGCCCGTACCGGCGGAGATCACGCTCGAAGCTAGCCGATAGTCTTAGGTCCCGGGCATCGGCGTCGCCGGAACAGCGCCCCGAATTACGGCGCTCCGTCGGCCCCCTCAGGGTAAGAGACCGGGGAACGTAGCCGCCCGTTTAGGCGGCTAGTGCGAACTGCTTGTCGTCAGTTACTTTTTTGCCACCTGATTAGCGAGGTTGATGGCGCCTCGGCTTGCAGTCCCGCGAAGGCATCCCCTGTCGAACCCACGCGTCCCCACAAGCTTATTCTAGCACCTGCGCGGTGCGGCGGGAACCTCGACGTCAAGGCGGGAAGCTGTATCAGTTTAGTCGGTGGTCAGTTTGAGAGGACGGCGTTGCACCCCTCTCGTCACTCCCGCGAGAGCGGGAGTCCACAGGCCGGGGTGTGGGCATGGCTTCGATCCAACCACCAGACCGACTAAACTGATACAGGCTCTCAAGGCGGAACCCGTGTCAGTTTAGTCGGTGTGTCGCGCCACAGCAGTCAACACCGTCATTCCCGCGCACGCGGGAATCCACGGGGAGGAGGCCGGGGAGCACCCTCACCCGATGGCGCCTACTAAATTGAGACAGGCTCCTGGCTTAGCAGATCATTTGACAGGACCGTCAACACATCGGTAACATGGCGTCGTCGTGTTCGTGATGTCCGTAACAAACCCCTGTTGCACATGTTGTATCCCCCGCTGGGGGGTGTTCGACTAGGCATGTGTTGCATGTTTGTCTAGCGGTGCGAAACGCTTAGACAACCGGTCCAAGAAGACCACAGTCAAACCCCCGACCGTCCAATGTCGGGGGTTTTCGTTTGTCTGGAACATGGAGATTCGGAGGAACAAGTGGAGGCAGTTCTTGCAAAGTCATCTATCGAGTCCAACCCTCGGCTGCCCGCTGCTGAGAGTTGGACCCCGCAACAGGTTCTGGCGTGGGCGGCGGAAACCTTCGGGGACCGCATTGCGCTGAGCACGAGCTTTCAGGTGGACGGCATGGTCATCCTGGACATGGCCCAGCAGTTGGGTCTGGGGCTGAGGGTGATGACCATAGACACCGGACGCCTGCCCCAGGAGACCCACGAGCTAATCGACCGGGTCCGAGACCATTACGGCATCGAGGTAGAGGTCTATCATCCGGATCAGGCTGAGCTTGCGCGAATGACGACATCGTTCGGCGTGAACCCGTTCTACAAGGCAGTGTCACTTCGGATGATGTGCTGCGAGGTCCGCAAAGTCGGTCCTCTCAACAGTGTTCTGTCTGACCTCGACGCTTGGATTACCGGAGTTCGGCGGGACCATGCGTCATCTCGAGGGGGAGCGCAGAAGATCGAAATCGACGTTCGGCACGGAGGGATTGTCAAGGTCAACCCGCTGGTTGACTGGACCGATGACGCCGTCTGGGCTTACGTCAAAGATGGGGGCCTTCCGTACAACCGGCTCTACGACATGGGTTACACCAGCATCGGATGCGCGCCCTGCACCCGCGCGATCGGTCCCAGTGAGGATGCCAGAGATGGGCGCTGGTGGTGGGAGCGCGGCGTCGCCAAGGAGTGCGGCATTCACATGAGCCCGGTCTCCGGGTCGACCGCGGCCGGTGGGTAGCGCCATCGCCCTGTGAGCGCGGCGCTCTCGACTGATCGATTGTGGACTGTCCCGAGTTCGACGATCGTTAGAGTGAATCACCTTATGAATTCTTTCAGGAGTATAAAGTGTCCGAATCCAACCTGATTTCGCCATACGGTGGCGAGCTGGTCAACGTTATTGCGGGCGGCGAGCAGGCCGAAGAGTTGTGGGCAGAGTCCAGCGGTCTCCCGTCGATACAGATCTCAGAGAGGGCCGTGTGTGATCTTGAGCTGATCGCTACCGGAGGTTTCTCCCCTCTCGACCGGTTCATGAACAGGGAAGACTTCCGATCGGTCGTCAACGACATGCGTCTGGCCAGTGGGACGCTCTTCCCCATTCCGGTAACCCTGCCGGTTGGCGCGGACGCGGGAGCGGTCCTCGACGGCCGGGTCGCCCTTCGGGACTCCCGGAACAACCTGCTCGCGGTTATGGATGTTGAGGATATCTACGAGTGGGACCTCGAAGACACTGCGCAGAGGGTGTTCGGAACCCTCGACGTTCGTCACCCACTGGTTGCGGAGATGCACCGGTGGGGCGGATACAACTTGTCCGGACGCCTCCAGGTACTGGACCTGCCGCGGCGCCACGACTTTCGTGAGCTTCGGATGACGCCTATCCAGACCCGAGAGGCGCTGGCGCAGACCGGAAGGCAGAACGTGGTCGCGTTCCAGACCCGCAATCCGCTTCACCGGGTCCACGAGGAGCTGACGAAGCGAGCCGCGTCCAGCGTCGATGGCGTGCTGCTGCTCCATCCCGTGGTCGGGCTGACTCGGCCCGGCGACGTGGACCACTACACCAGGGTGCGCACCTACAAGGCGCTGACGGAGCGATACTACGATCGCGACCGGGTTCTCCTGTCCCTGCTGCCGCTGGCGATGCGGATGGGCGGCCCGCGTGAAGCGCTGTGGCACGCCATCATCAGGCGCAACTTTGGCGCGAACCACCTGATCGTGGGCCGTGACCATGCGGGTCCCGGAGTGGACTCGAACGGGAACCCGTTCTACGGCCCCTACGATGCGCAGGACTTGGTCCAGGCGCACGCCGATGAGGTCGGCGTAAACGTCCTGACGTTCACCGAGCTCGTGTACGTTCCTTCGCAGGACCGCTACGAGGAGGTCTCGAATCTGGACGGCGACGAAGAGACTGCGTCCATCTCCGGCACCCAGATCAGGGACGACTACCTGAACGCGGGCAAGCCGCTCCCGCCCTGGTTCACGAGATCCGAGGTCGCCGAGATACTCGCCGACACCTATCCGCCGAGACACCGGCAGGGCGTGTGCATCTGGTTCACGGGCCTGAGCGGCTCCGGCAAATCGACTACCGCGGACGTCCTGTCCATGCTGCTCATGGAGCACGGACGGCAGATCACGGTGCTCGACGGCGACGTGGTCCGCACCCATCTGTCCAAGGGACTCGGATTCAGCAAGGAGGACCGCGACACCAATATCATGAGGATCGGATTCGTCGCTGCCGAGATCGTCAGGCACGGTGGAATTGCGATCTGCGCGGCGATCAGCCCGTACCGCGCCACCCGCGACGCGATCCGCAGCATGGTCGGGGACGACCAGTTCGTCGAAGTGTTCGTCGACACCCCGATCGAGGTGTGCGAGGAGCGTGACTCCAAGGGCATGTACGCGAGGGCCAGGGCGGGGGAGATCACCGGATTCACGGGGATCGACGACCCGTATGAAGCCCCGTTCAGTCCTGAGATAACGCTGAACACGTTGACACACACGCCCGAATCGAATGCCTGGGGGATCGTGGAGCATCTGGCCGAGCGCGGCTTCATCCGATCTCTGAACACCGAGGGAAGACTGGCGGCTGTCTAGTACCAGTTTCAGATCATCCCGACGCATCGGCGTCGCCAGTGAGTCTGCGCTTACAGCCGGACGTAGTCTCGGAACCGCGTCTTCCGCAGGAGCGATTCCGTTCGTTGCAAGGTGGCCTGTAAGCCGAGTTCTGTATTCGCTGACGCGAACGGCGGCCATCTATCTGGGCCCGGCGTTGCCGGCGGGCTCGAGCGGCCAACCCGGGGACGGTCCGGACACCCTTGGTCCCCCTATTTGGCCTTGCTCCGGATGGGGTTTGCCTGGCCTCCGCTGTTACCAGCGAAGCGGTGAGCTCTTACCTCGCCGTTTCACCCTTACCCGCCGCGGCGGGCGGTATGTTTCTGTAGCACTTTCCGTCGGGTCGCCCCGCCCCGCCGTTAGCGGGCATCCTGTCCGGTGGAGCTCGGACTTTCCTCTACCCCGATTCGACATCGAGGCAGCGACCGCCCGGCCACCTTGCACACAACATTGTATATGCGCCGGCGCCGGCCTGCCAGAATGCTCCTGTAAACGACCTCATTTAGCTAGACGTGGGACCTGACCGGAAACTACGCTCGAATACCATTCTCCGTGCCGGAGTCTTGCTATGGTGCTGCCGCAGATAAGCATTGACATTATGGAAGCCTACACTGCCCTGAAGCCTTTGGGACTGTTCGTCATAGGCACGACCTTCTACGGGGTCTTCGTGTTCCACTTCTACAGATTTCTGGCGCGGAAGGACATATTCGAGCTCGATCTCAGCAAACACAACCAAGCCAGGCGTCCCGCTCTCAGAAAGACCATCACGGTGGTCTTCTACGTATTCAAGAGTCTGTTGCTGTTCCCGCTGTTCGTATTCTTTTGGTTCCTGGTGATGGCGGGATTGCTCTTCCTGATGGGAAGGAATCAGTCTATCGACAACGTCATGCTCGCCGCGATGGGAGTCGTGGCCGCGATTCGGATATGCTCGTACTATAACAGTGTACTCTCGACGGACATCGCCAAGATCCTGCCATTCGCGCTTCTTGGCATTATGTTGATCGACAACTCCCTGCTCCGGCTCCCGCAAACAACCGACGGCATTCGAGAGGCTGCCCTGCGATGGGAGACGATGATCTACTACCTGGGCGCTGTGGTGACGTTGGAGTTCGTACTCCGGATAGCGTCCGGTGTCTGGGGACTTCTCAGGAGAATGGTTGCCAGGAAGGCGGAGCCTCAAGTGGAATCGACCGGCTCGAAAGACGACGTGGCTGGACCCGACCGCCCGGACGTCCCCGTGGACCTCCCCGCACATGATCGCCGGTCAGAACTCGGACCGGATGTGCTGCGGGTTCCGGCGACGGGATTGACGGCAGTGGCTCAATCCGCAGGACCGCAGCTCACGGCAGATAAGCGGGCCAGGGCTCGGGCTAGGCTTCCGGCAAGGGAGCCTGAGCTGGACCTGAGCGGGCTCAGTCCTGAGATGGTAGAAGTCCTGGAGCATATCAACATGAGATCGGCAAATCGCGCTGGAGCTCGTGCCGTCCCGCACACCCCGGGCGCTGACCGCAAGCCACCGCAGGCGGAAGCGGAGTCGGGTGGGTCACCTCATCGTCGCCCTGGACAGCAGCGCGTGGAACAACCGCTCCGGCAGCAGACGGGCGCTGAATATCCCGGCCCACGCATCGGCTCCGACCGGGTACCTGAATGACGGACGCCTGGACCGGAGCGCTCTCTCGATCACCTTCGCCACTCGGATCGGGTCCGCTGCCATGCGCTCGAACTGTTCGTGTCTGCGGTTGTAGCTGCGAATGTATGGCGCGTATGGCAGGTCCGGGTCGTCCGACCGCGAGGCCCTGACCTGGTTCTTCTGGAAGTCGGTCGCAAACAGGCCCGGCTCGATGAGGGACACGTGGACCCCGAACGGGCGCAATTCCGTCCTGAGCGACTCGCTGATGCCTTCCAGCGCGTACTTGCTGGACACGTAAGCGCCATTGAACGGCGTGCCCACCCGTCCAAGCACAGAGCTGATGTTCACGATTCTGCCGCGTCCTCTCTCGATCATGCCGGGCATGACGGCCTGCATCATCCGGACCGCGCCGAAGAAGTTGGTCTCGAACTGGGACCTGAGATCATCGATCGACAGCGCTTCTACAGGTCCCCACATTCCGAATCCGGCGTTGTTGACCAGCGCGTCGATCGTGCCGAACTGTGACTCAAGGCCGGGGACAACCGTGTTTACAGACTCGTCCGAGTTCACGTCCAGCTCGGCGCCGAAGACTCTCAGCCCCCGCGCTTCGGCCCGGTCGAAGAGCTCGCCGAGGCGGTCCAGCGCTCTGCTGGTCCCGATGACGGTGTATCCCTTGCCGGCGAGATGCAGGCTCGTCACCATGCCGATGCCCGAAGACGCTCCGGTGACCAGGACTGTTCGGATGTCGTTTGAAACGGCCATATGCGATCGGCCTATCATGTGCCGACATCGCTCAGGGGTTGTCCCAACATGGACCGGGTGAGGTTGCGGGCCGTGTGAATCAGGCCGACGTGGCTGTATGCCTGCGGAAAGTTGCCAAGAGAGTTGCCGGTGTATGGGTCGATCATCTCCGCGAACAGGCCCAGGTGATTCGCGTGGGCCATGATCTGCTCGAAGTATGCCTCGGCCCTGTCGATCTGGCCGGTGTACAGCAGATTGCCGATCAGCCAAAAGCTCAGCAGTGTGAACGCGCCCTCCCGTTGGCCCTCAAGCCCATCGTCTGTTTCGTCAGGGGCGTATCGCCACACGAACGGGCCGTCAGCCAGCTCGCGCTCGATGGCCTCCAGGTTGAGCAGAATGCGGGGGTCGTCGGCTGGGAGAAACCCCAGGAACGGGATCACCAGGTTGCTGGCGTCGAGAGAGTCGTCGTCGTACCGCTGTCGGAACGCCTGCTTCTTGGAGCTCCAGCCGGAGTGCAGGATCTCGTATCTGATCCTCCTGGCGGTGCGCGACCAGCGGTCCGCCATACGGTTGTTCCCGATCACGCGGGCGATGTCCGCGGAACGGTCGAGCGCCGCCCAGCACATGATCTTGGAGTACACGAAGTGGCGCTGCTCGCCTCTGACCTCCCACACGCCGCGGTCCTTTCTCTGCCAGTTGCGCATGACGGCTTCGGCAAGTGTCGTGACCAGCGACCACGTCCCCTGTGGGATGTCCCCTTTGAGCTTGTAGAGCGAGTGGATGGCAAGGATGACCTCGCCGAACACGTCGAGCTGGAGATGCCTCGAAGCCATATTCCCGATTCGCACCGGACGCGATCCTGCGTATCCTTCCAGATGATCGAGGGTGCGCTCTTTGAGCGACGAGTTGGCGCTGATCCCATAGACGATCCGGGTCTTGCGGCGGTCTAGCTTGCACCTGTCCAGAAGCCAGGCGATGTAGCGGTCGCCTGCCTCCGCCTCGCCCAGGCGGTACAGAATGTCCACGGTGAAGGCGGAGTCCCTCAGCCAGGCGTACCGGTAGTCCCAGTTCCGGGTTCCGCCCAGCGTTTCCGGCAGGCTGGTGGTGGGCGCGGCCACTATGGCGCCGGTGCGCCTGTACATCATGAGGTGCAGCGCCAGGAGAGAGCGGACCACCGCCTCGGCCCAGTAGCCGTCGTATCGGATCCCGGAGACGAGCTGCTGCCAGTACCGCCTCGTCTGCTCGAACCGCGTCGCGGTGTCGTATCCACTCAGCCTTTGGGGTCTGCCGTGACCGTAGGCCAGCACGAAAACTGCGGTCTGCCCCTGGCCTAATCTGAAACTGGATACGGCCTCCCCCTCACGCACGTCGAGGGGAACGCTGGTCAGCAGGGTTACCACCTGCCTGCCGCCGCGGGCCTGCACGCCTTCGCGAAGAGGACGCAGCTCCGTGGCGCCCCGCGCGTAATTCAGTCTGGGTTGGAAAACGCACTGCACCTCCATCTCGCCGGTCTCGCACCTGACCACACGGTGTATCTCGGGCCGGGACCCGGCAAGTGATCCATCCAGTCCGACCGGCATGAAGTCGGTAACAGTCACGTTGCCGGAGGGCGACGAGAACGAAGTCTCCAGTATGTTGGTGTTCCGAAGGTACATCTGACGGGCTGAGGCGCCCGACTCAGCGGGCGCGATCTGAAACCGGCCGCCCACGTCACGGTCCAGGATTGCCGCGAACACGCTCGGCGAGTCGAATCTGGGCAGGCAGCACCAGTCGATCGACCCATCGGTCCCAACCAACGCGGCGGAGGACATGTCACCGATCAGTCCGTAACTGTCCATATCGAGAGCTGACGCTGCGACCGTCATCGAGTTCCCTGGCCCTTAGCTGGAGTTACGGAAATCTAACACAGGGGTGCGGGTCAGGCAACACAGTCTCCGATTCACCCAGGGTCTTTCGATTCTCACCGGCGGCAGGACCACTGCGCGCTAACCACCGCCGCTAACTCCCTCTTGACAACCCCCGTCTCCATACTCTATCGTAGAACATGCGTACTTGCAGACGCACATACCACACCCGAGAACCACCATGTACTACATCACCAACATATACGCACTCAAGACCCTCGCCGATGACATCCGCAACACGACCACCGATGTCCGCGACGTCATCGACAAACTACACGACATCGCGCGGGGACGCACCCCACGCGCCAACACCCGCGATCGCATCGCCGCCACACGTATCCTCCTAGACAGAGGCTTCGGCAAAGTCCCCAGGCGCGCAGACTACAACCCCGATCGACACCAGACACCCGTCCCCGACGACGACGGACCCGTAGAACCCTCACACAGTCCCACACCGACCACACCCGGAACCGTGGCGCAGCTCGACGAGTCCCTGCACGACTCCCTCGGCCCCGCTCCATCCTTCGAGCCGGACCCGGCGCCATCGTTCGAGCCGGACGCACAGTCCGCCACGGACAGCCACATCGTCGACGTCATCGACACCCAGGACTACATCCTCATGGTCACCGACAACGGTCACACTCTGGTGACCGTTCTCACCGACATTCTCAGGGCCGACGACGATGACCCGGCCGTCAGGCCATGCCACCAGATCGCGGTCGCCAGGATCCTCCTGGACCGCACCCTCGGCTCGGACTGTGAGCCTCCCAAAGACTCCGTCCCTCCCGAGGATGTTCCGTACACCCAGGAGTGGCTGGAAGACGGCTACCGCCAGCTCAACGAGATCACCCGCAGGGTTATGGCGAGTCCGCCGAAGTACACCCACCTGACGGCAGAGGAGCGCGAATACAGGCTGGGTGAGATCTACAAAGAGCTAAAGGCCAGGCACGCCGGACCCGGCTACACCGGCTACACCGGCAGGCTCGACGACTACGACCCGTGACCGCTCCCTGCTCCCAACCTCTCCAAGTGGAGAGTGGTCAGCGGTCAGTGATTAGTGGTTAGTGAGTAGTCAGTAGTTAGTGAATGGTGATTAGTACCGTGTCCAGATACTTCTGACATATGCGGGAAATCACCAGCGCCCAACCGCCACTCCCGCGGCGCCCTCGTCATTCCCGGTTTCCCATCCGTCATTCCCACGCACGGCCTGCCCCGTACTACGATACGGGGCGGGAATCCACGACTGGGAGCGGTCACTAACATTGGCAAACCCATATAGATGGTGTAGTAGTTAGTGAATGGCGGTCACCGACTCTCATCCACCATTCCAAATTCTACATTCCCTATTCCTCATTCCCCATTCCCTATTCCCCACCCATCCGCGCCAGCTCCTTGATGATCGCACTGTGGACTAGGCAGAATAGAAGCATGTGACGATTCTCAACCACGCGGATGGAGGCGCAGCCTCGTGAGCAAGATTACTGACATCAGGGCCAGGGAGGTCCTCGACTCTAGGGGCAATCCTACGGTCGAGGTGAACATGATGCTGGAAGATGGCGCATGGGGTAGGGCGCTGGTGCCTTCAGGCGCCTCCACCGGCGCCAGCGAAGCCGTCGAGCTTCGTGACGGGGACCCCAACCGATACCGGGGCCTGGGCGTTCTGAAGGCGGTCCGCAACGTGCAGGAGCAGATAGCTCCGGCGCTGGAGGGAAGGTCGGCGTTGGATCAGCGCTCTCTCGATCAGGCGTTGATCGAGCTGGACGGGACGGAGAACAAGGGCAGACTGGGCGCTAACGCGATCCTCGGCGTGTCATTGGCAGCCGTGCGCGCGGCGTCGGAGAGTACCGGCAAACCTTTGCACCTCTGCTTCAACCAGGGCAGGCCGCTCACCATGCCCGTCCCCATGTTCAACATCATCAACGGAGGGCGCCACGCTGAGAACTCCACCGACTTCCAGGAGTTCATGGTCCTCCCGGTGGGGTTCGACACTTTCAAGAGAGCGATGCAGGCTGGGGTCGAGGTCTATCACTCGCTGATGGACAGCCTGCGAAACCGCGCGCTGGGCACTAATGTCGGTGACGAAGGCGGGTTCGCACCTCCGGTGGCCACCAACCGGCAGGCGGTCGAGCTGATAATCGAGGCGATCGAGAACGCGGGCTACACGCCAGGCGAGCATTGCTTCATCGCTATGGACGTGGCGGCGTCCGAGCTGAGCCGGCGTCCGGGTCGATACACGCTTCCCCACCAGGAAACCTCCTACCGCGCTGATAACCTCGTTGACATATACGACGCCTGGATAAGCGACTACCCGATCATCTCGATCGAGGACGGCCTGGCCGAGGACGACTGGAGCTCGTGGGAAACCATGAATCAGCGACTCGGATCGAGGGTCCAGCTCGTCGGCGATGACATCTACACGACCAACCCGCGTCTGATCAAGATGGGAATTGAGCGCAGGACCTCGAACGCGGTGCTGGTCAAGTTGAACCAGATCGGCACCGTCACCGAGACGCTGGACGCGATTCGCATGGCGCAGGACGCGGAGTGGGGAACAGTTGTGAGCCACCGTTCCGGGGAGACTGAAGACTCGACGATCGCCGACCTCGCCGTCGGCGCCGGCGCGGGACAGATCAAGGCCGGCGCGCCGGTGAGAGGCGAGAGAACAGCGAAGTACAACAGATTGCTGCTGATCGAAGAGGAGTTGGGATCGGACGCCACGTATGCCGGAGCCGCGGCCTACGAGAAGTTCCTGGCGCGTCGCGTGTAACGGCGATTCAGCACGCAGCTCGCACCTGGATCTTCCCCATCTCCCTCGATGGGAGAGGGCTGGGGTGAGGGTGATTGGCGCCGCTCCATTCATGCCTTATCCAATAGTCGAAAGACCCTGGCGCTGTACCAGCGGCGCTGTCTCCGCTAACATTGTCACTGGACAACTCTATCGCCGAGAATCCGATTCTCGGCCCACGCGAGGAGGAAGCTATCCATGGCAACCCGTATCGGAATCAACGGTTTCGGGCGCATCGGCAGGCAGGTGCTGCGCGCTATCTTGGAGCGCCATCCCGAGAAGCTCGAAGTGGTCGCGGTGAACGATCTCGGCAAGGCGGCGGACAACGCGCGCCTTTTCAAGTACGACTCGACCTATGGGCGCTACCCCGGTGAGGTCGAAGCGACGGACGACAGCATCAGCATCGACGGCTCTGAGATCAAGGTGCTGGCCGAGCGTAGTCCGGCCAATCTCCCCTGGGGAGACCTGGGCGCGGAGATCGTGGTCGAGTCCACGGGTTTCTTCACGGATGCCGATCAGGCGGGCGGGCACATCGCCGCCGGCGCCAGGAAGGTGATAATCTCGGCCCCGGCCAGCGGCGAGGACCTGACCGTGGTCCTGGGTGTCAACGAGGACAAGTACGATCCCGAGCGTCACAACATTCTCAGCAACGCGTCATGCACGACAAACTGCATTGCCACTATGGTCAAGGTCCTGCACGACAACTTCGGGGTCGAGCGCGGACTGATGACCACTGTTCACGCCTACACGAACGACCAGAGCATCCTCGACCAGGTCCACTCCGACCCTCGACGGGCGAGAGCCGCCGCGCAGAACATCATCCCTACGTCCACCGGGGCCGCCCGCGCCGTCGGCGTCGTGTTGCCGGAGCTCAACGGAAAGATCCACGGGATGGCGATGAGAGTGCCTACCCCAACCGTATCCGTGACAGACTTCGTGGCGAATCTCGGCAGGCATGCGTCGGTCGATGAGGTGAACGACGCCTACCGCGATGCCGCCGCCGGCAGCTTGAAGGGAATCCTCGACTACACTGACGAACCTCTGGTCAGCTCCGACTTCAGGCAGGACCCGCACAGCTCCATCATAGACGGCGCCTCCACAATGTCGATGGGCGGAGACATGGTCAAGGTCGTCGGCTGGTACGACAACGAGTGGGGATACTCCTGTCGCACCGCCGACCTGGCTGCGTTCCTGGTCGACAAGGGGCTGTAGCGTGCCGCGAGGCCATCGAGCAGCGAGTCAGCGTGAGTCAAATATGACCGAAGTTGGAAAAGTCGAGGAGAATATCCGCCTGGTCCGGGTGCTGTCCAACGATCTCGCGTCGTTCCTCCACAGCCTTCCCGACGATGTGTGGCGTGACGCTGAGACCTACGCGAGCGCGTGTGACCGCTGGAACATGGCGGACGTGGTGGCCCACCTAATATCCGTGGCGCACACCCTGGCGATGAGTGTCGAGCGCGCCGTGAAGGGAAGCGTTGCGCCGCCCATGGGTTACCGGCGGCAGACGAGCGACGAACGGGTTGAGTCTGTCGTCAGTCTCAGGGAGGCGTTTGACGAGGACCTGTTCCCGGAGTTCAACGCCTCATGTCTCAGGATCAATCGGCTCCTCGTCGGGCTGGAGCCGGACACCTACTTCTTGCCCGCCTGGCGGCCCAACGCCGTGCTGGACGTCTCTAGGCTGATCGAGCTCCGGGCAATGGAGTTGGCGGTCCACGGCTGGGATGTCCGCTACGGGATCGACCGCGTCGCGTCGATCAACCCGCAAGCGGTCCCGTTTCTCAAGGGCTGGGTCCGAAACTGGCTGCGGGCCGGGTTCCGTCCTCCCACGGGACTCGATACGAGCGTCAGGCTCCGGTTCAGCTTGACGGACACCGATGGAGAGGCGCGCGATCTCCTGGTCGAGAACACTGGGTTCAGCCTGGAAGCCGCCGGCTCCCCTCAGCCGGATGTCGTCCTCTCTCTGGACACCAGCTCATATATCTTGTTCCTGATGGGACGGCTCCCGGTGCGGCGCTCAGTTCGCCGTGGCCGGATCGGTCTGGAAGGGGACGCCGACTTGGCTGAATCGTTCGGAGAGTGGTTCGTGGGCGTCTGATTCGCCGACTTCGGTCCCTTCTCAAGGGCGGGCGTCTCTGCCTGCTCTCGCAGCGGGTGATGGCCCCGCCAAATCCGGGCTATCGATCCGGCGCGGCGCGGCTACCCGGTCGGGATCCGGGCCGCGACCCTGGTGCCACGTCCATGGGCGCTGTCGATTTCCACGTCGCCTCTCAGGAGCCGCGCCCTCTGGCGCATCCCGGTAAGACCGAATCCGCCCCGGCCTTCTTCGATTCGTACCATTTCCGGATCGAAGCCGACTCCATCGTCTTCGACCGTCAAAGCTACGGCATCGAGTGCGAAGTCCAGCGTAACCTTGACGGTACTGGCGCCGGCGTACTTTCTAATGTTTGTCAGGGACTCTTGGCAGATTCTCAACATTGCGGCCTGGACAAGCGCGGGGAGTTGGCGGCGAACACCCAGCAGACTGAAACTTGCGGAGCTGTCCACAGTCCGGTTGAATCCTTCTACTTCGGAGGCGATGATGACATCGAGGGGGTTCTCTTCCAGCGCTTCCGGCAGCAGGTTCCAAACAGATCGGCGCGCTTCTGCCAGACACTCGCGCGCCAGTTTCTTGGCCTGTGCGATGTGTATGCCAAGCTCCGCGGGGTCTCGCTCCATCGCCTGTTCACCGGCTTCGAGCTGGATGACGATTCCGGTGAACCCTTGAGCAAGGGTATCGTGAATCTCCCTCGCCATCCGGTTGCGCTCCTCGAGGACGGCCAGGTCTCGCGTCTCGTCGAATATACGCGCGTTCTCGATCGCGACGGCCAGCTGGTTCGCCAATGTCTGGGCGATCAGCGTGTCGGATTCCCCGAAGGCGTGCGGCGCGGCGGCGTGTAGGTCGAGGACTCCAACCACCAGATCGCCCTGTTTGATCGGCATCGCAAGCTCCGATCTGGTTTCCGGCCTGAAGGACAGGTCCGTGTAGTATGGGTCCCTGGAGACATCTCCCGCGATCCACGGCAGGCCGGTGCCGGCGACATGACCGACTATGCCCTCGGTGTTGACCTTCATCCGGGTTCCGCGCACCGGAAGATCATCATCGCTGCTGTCCACGGCCTGCAGCACGACCTCATCGGACTGCTCGTCTATCAGGAAAACACCGACAGTGTGGTAGCCAAAAGTTTCCCTGACCAGCTGGACAACGTGCGGGAGCAGCTCGCCGAGCGTGAGCACCGAGCTGACATTGAGCGCGACGGCGTTTATTGCGGCCATGCGCTCATTCCGGCGCCGTTCGGCCTCGAACAGCCGCGCATTCTCTATGGCTATGCCGATCTCCTGCGCCAGGGCCTGCAGCACGACTTGGTCGGCTTCGTCGAAGGCGCGGACGTGGCGGCTCGCCGAGTGCAGGACGCCGAGCACGTGCCCGCCCGCTGATATCGGCACCGTGACCGATGAACGCGCGTCCCCGAGCGGTATGTACCGCGACTCACAGTCCACGTCGGGGATAATGACAGGCGTTCCGGTAGATGCGACCAGTCCGGTGATTCCTTGATCCAGGTCGCCGTCGCCGAGCGACCTGCGGACCGAGGTGTCGAGATTTGGATTGGCTTCGGGGCGGAAGACCAGCTCGTTTCCCTCGACGATTCCGATTGTGGTCATCTCATATCCCAGCGACTTGGCCCCCAATTCCCCGATGTTCGAGAGCAGCTTCCCCGGATCGAGGATCGAGGTGAAGTGTCGTCCCATCTCTCCGATCGCGCGGAACTGCTCCGTGCGTCGCTGCTCCTGCGCGTAGAACTCCTGGATCTCTTCGTAGAGCTGTGAATTGGCAACCGCGCCCGCGATCTGAGAAGCCACACGCTCGGCGAGCTCGGTATCCCGGCTTTGGTAGGCGCCGCTGGATTTGGACGTGATCCACAGAACTCCGATCACTTCGTTGTGGGATAGCAGCGGCACCGCAATGAATGATCGAAGTCCCTGCTGCCAACGGGCGAGCAGCCCTGGATAGGCATCGATCAGCTCGTTCTCGGACTCGGGCTGGAACAGCACCAGCTTCCGGGACTTGTAGGCTTCTTCCGTCGCCGTGCCTGCCAGTGGGTACTGGATGCCTCGCCTTCGCTCGGGAATCGACATGCCGGCCGTGTAGGCGACGCGAATAGTCCGCCGGTCCGGGAGAACGCTCAGGACCGCTATCGCATCGAACTCGATCAGTCGTTTGGTCTGCTCGGCAAAGCGGTCGTACACGAGGCTGATGTCCAGGGAAGACCCGACAACTCGCCCAATCTCGGCCATTACGGCGTTCTCGTGGGCCACGGCCATCGCGGACTCCTCGCTCCTTGCCAGCGCGAGCGCCTGAGCGCGCTGTTCGGTGATGTCGGTGGCGACTATGATCACGCCTTCGACACTGCCGTCTGACCTGTACATGGGCGAGGAGAGTACCTCAAAAGTCATCCCTCCCCAGCCCACCGTCGACGCCAGCTCCTGTCCATTGAGGGCCCGCCTGAACTGTGCTTCGATGTCCGGGAAATCGTCGCTCAGGTCAGAGATGCAACGTCCGATCCAGGCGTCCGAATCAAAACCAATGCTGCTGTGCGGGCGTCCTTCCGCAAGAGTGAATTGCCCTTCAGGGTCCAGGGCGAATATCATCACTGGCGCGCCGGTAATCACCGCCCGCATACGGGCCTCTGATTCCGCGAGCTCCTGACCTCGGAGCTCAACGCGGCCGGTGAGCTCGGAGTGGGAAGCGGCTATCGCTTCCGCCATGACGTTGAACTGTTGGGCCAGCTCCTCGACCTCGTCTCCGGTGTCGGCTTGAATCCTGTGGTCGTAATCGCCGCCGGCAATGCGCTGCGCTCCCGCGTTCAGCTCCCTGATGGGCCTGAGCGCCCTCCCGATGAAGTACCAGATGCCGCCGCTCGCCAGGATCGCGCCCAGCACCAGCAGCCCAAGCACCATCCAGCTCGAATCGTGGATGGGTCCCTCCACATCCGACCAGAGTTGCTGTGTGACCACGCCCCAGCCGGTGCCGGGCACTGGCGCGAAGCCGGATATGACCCGCTCTCCGGTCGGCGCGTTGGACAGCTTGGCGCCGCTCAGACCCGCGGCCAGCTCGGCCACCGGTGGATATCCGGTAAGATCCGCGGCCACGAGGTCAGGCCGCTCATGGAATATCGACCTCCCGGAACCGTCAACGAGGTAGGCGAGGCCCTGCTCTCCCGGCGCCACGTCCAGCCACTCGGACAACATCTCGCTCATCAGCGGACCTCTGAGACTCGAAAGTCCTGTCACCGCGCCTCCGAATACGCCGGCATCATCTACTATCGGGAAGGTGATCATGACGAACTCTACGCCGGAGGCAGGATGGACGAAGACGTCCGAATACGAGCGCTCTCCCGACTGCTTGACGTTCTGAAACTCAGTGGGTATCGGGAACTCCGTAGTTTCCGATGGCGCGCGGTCCTGAGTTGTCCAGATCAGCGTCCCGTCTCGATCGTAGACGGACACCCCGCCGTCGAAGGCGTCCATCTCCGGAGCTAGGGCGTCCAGCGTTGCAATCCGAGCGTCTGTGGCCGCGGTCTCCAGAATCCTCGTATGGCGATCGAGTCCGTCGCTGAGACGGTCGGCCGTTAATCGTGCAAGCTCCGCGTCGCGCTGCGTGACCACATCCAATACGGTCGCGCCGTATGCGGAGAGCGCTATCAACGCAACCACGATCAGAATAGCCGACCCTGGTATCAGAGCCGAAAGCAGAACTTTGACTTGGAGATTCCTGAGAAAAGTCATTCCCGTTACCCCTGTCCGAATTGGGTGGGCCCTATCTGGTCAGTGTAGGTATGGGTATGCTGACCGTCAATGCGGATTCGGGGCAGAGTGGCAAGACGCGAGACGGCGCCGCGATGGGCCCACCGCGGCGCCGTCCCAGTCCCTCACTGGAGGATAGCGGCTTTTCAGCCGGTAGTGGCGCTACATTGAGTCGCCGTTGCCACTCGAAGGGCTGGGAACCGTGCGGTGAAATCTGAATGTCTGACCGTCATGGTCTCGCTCGATGCGCTCCAGGATGCTGCCGATGACCCCATCCGGGTCCGCCATGCCGGGCCCGGAGTGGAAACCGCGCATCATGCCTCGGAATCCCCGGGCAGGCCACTTGTGTCCGCCCCGTTGATTCTGGCCGATGCTCCACCGGAATCTCGGGGCCATGTCGCCCTGGTGTACGAGCACGACTTTTCCGTCTATGTCCACCACCATCGTGTCGTCCAACGAGTTCAGCGCGCCGATGTCTCCCCGACGGTCCATCTTGACATGGGTTTCATCGTCTATCGTGTAGTCGATCGACTCCGAGCCGTCCCTGGGTTCTAGCGTGAATGTCCCCGCGTCGGCGTCGATGTTAGTGGCAGTCCCAACCACAACGCGGTGGGTCTGATAGTTGCCGTCCTCGTCGGCGAGTACGATCTCCGCGCGGGCGAATCGGTCCTGCAAGGCCGACTGGGATGACCATAGACCCTTGTAGTATCCGAACGGCCACCGGCCAGCCCGCTTCAGGGAATCGTCGTCTGCTATCTCCGTCTCACCTACGGTTACGTCCACGTCTTGGCTGCCGCCGTCTCGGGTGATCGTAAGCGTGATGACAACTCCGACTCCGGCATCTGCGATCGCGCCGGTCAGATCGCCGATTTCAGTGATAGCTTCGCCGTCAACCGAGGTGATGATGTCGCCCGCGCGCAGCACACCATCTGAGGGTCCATCCTCAAGAACGTGGACGACTTTGATCGATCCGTCGGCCAGCGGGGTGATGGCCACGCCGATAAAGGGCTTGGTCTCCTCTTCTCCCTCCGTCGCCTGAAGGCCGCGCAGTCCTTCGGGCTGTCCGACTTGGGACGGGGTGATCGTGTCCGCCCGTGATTGACTGACGGGCTGTGATTGAGCTGCGCTCGGCGTGTCGCCTGTCGACGCCTGTGTAGAGAACGGATTGGAGACGACGACCGCGACTAATACGAGCACCGCCAAGGCGGCAAGCGCGGCGCCGGCTATCTTTTTGACCTGCATGTGTGTTTCCTCCTAACAGTCGGCTGCTGCGACTTTCATGGATACCGGTAATGGTCGGTGACCATATTCGGAAATCTATAACGCGCGGGGACAGCGACTGGTTAGGAGAAGTTCACTCAGGTCAGGTCGTGGGGGCGGTCAGCTTGCGGTCAGACGGCGCCACAGTCGTTGCAGCCAGCTCAGGGGTCCATCCATCGAGTCGCGACGTTTGGTGAACGGAAGCCGCTTCTTGGAGCCGGTTCGATCGGCGGCGCACCGCGCGCAGCTGCAAGCAGGCGGATGATCGTAGTACCAATTCGGTCTGCCCATTGTGAGACTCTGCTCCGGTGTGTTGGCGGTTACGTGACTGCAAGGGAAACTGGGACGCGTCCCACTTGCCATGATACCGCAGTTGACACCGGGCGTGAGGACTGCGACCCTTCACAAAGACGCAACCGTAACCGAGACTTGGAAGGAGTACCGAAATGTCCAAGGCGACGCTGGACCTCGAAGATCCCGCAGTTCTGGACCGTATCGGTGCGGAGTGGCGATTCGGCGCGGGTTGGAATCCGGGGAGCTCGAACGAGGGTCTGGTCTCACAGACGACGGATAGCCCGGCCCGCCTTCCCGACTATGACGACTCCGGCTGGGAGGTCATCGACGATAATGAGGCCGGTGGACAAGGACAGCCGTCGGGTCGGCCGGAAAGCCCGGGCATACGGAAGGGACGCTCGGAAGGCTTCACGTTTGGATGGTATCGAATTAGCGTAACCTTTCCGGAGCGTGTCGATGATCTGGATGTGGAAGGCTGCTCGGTATGGTTCGAGACCAACATCGACGATTACGGCGAGGTCTGGGTTGACGGCGAGTGGGACCGGGACGCGGGAGCGATCAACGGCTTCAACGTCACCAACCGGGTGAAGGTGACTGATGACGCCAGGGCCGGATCGACGCACGTGATAGCCTGCCTGGCGGTCAACGGTCCGCTCGCCCGTCCCGGCGGCGGCATCTTCATGCGGTACGCGCACCTGGACTTCGAAAAGTAGGTCCCGGATGGAATGACGACCAGCCAGCGGAGCCTGCCGCTGTTTCCCCTCAACACAGTCCTGTTCCCGAATGGGACGCTTCCTCTACAGATATTCGAGGAGCGCTACAAGCTGATGCTCCGCGAGTGCATGGAGTCCGACTCCAAGTTCGGAGTTACCCTGATCCGGGAAGGCCCTGAGGTCGGCGGCCCGGCCGTCCCCCATGACGTCGGGACCATCGCGCACATCGTTCAGGTGAATCAGATTGATGGCGACAGGTACTTCGTCTCCGCTGTCGGCCAGCAGCGATTCCGCATACTTGAGATTACGCAACACGTGCCCTTTGTCGCGGCGCGTGTCGAGCTCCTGCAAGAGGAGGGGACGGCGCCAGCGTCCGAAGACCTGATCGCACGGGCGACTGAGGCGTTTTCCGACTACGCCCAAGTTTCGGTCGGAGCCTCGGGAGGCTGGGTGAGCAACACGAGGGTCCCATCGAACGCCGCGGCCCTGTCATATCACATTGCCAGGACGGTCCAGATGGACCTTGGCGACCAGCAGTCCCTGTTGGAGAAGGATACGGCCGCAGCCAGGCTCGAGGCAGAGCTGGAGATGATGCGGCGCGGTTACGAGTCTCTCCGTCGCCGGATGATATGGGAGATGACCAGCCGGTTCAGCCGGCAGTAGGCGCCTCGCCAAGCAAGCGGACGTTCGGCAGTCGGAACGAGTTGACCATCCGCCGGTCCGCCGTCCACAAGTCGCAGCCTTCTATCTGAGCCGCCGCCACGTAGAAAGCGTCGTACACGTTCGGCCGGTTGAATCGACGAGCCAACTCCCAGGCGACCCTGGGCAGCTCCGGATTTCGATTGATGCTAATAGGCAGTTGTGAGAGGGCCTCGAATGCCAAGTCTCCTTCATCAGCGGTGATCCTGCCGAAGTAGACCGATTTGCGCAACACGGAAGCCACTTCAGCGATCAGCAGAGGCGGGCCGACAACAGTCGTATCTGATATAGACCACGCTGTCCACAATTCATTCGCGGGAACGCTGAAGTCCTCACGAATGCATAGCGAGACTACTATGTTGGCGTCCACGCAGGCGGTGGCCACTACAGTAAGTCCTGCCTACCGGAGTCCTATCAACTCAACAAACTCGTCCTCTGTCAGGAGACCACTGCCCGCCCTAATCGTTTCACGTACTTCAGCGACACGCCCGAGCCAATCTGTCATCGCTTGGCCTCTGCTTGATCGCCTCGAATCGAAGCCGGCCAGGCTATCCGATGCAACGAACCATTGCATCCCAATCTTGCGAGCCGGGAGCCTGCCTTCTCGTATGTAACGCCGGACCTGCTCTATGGAACGGTCGAGTTCGACTGCAACGTCTTTGACTGTCAGCATTCCGGTTGCCGAATCTACCATGCGAACACCGCCGATCTTGTTGTGCTACACAACATTATAGCAACAGCATACATTCGTGAAGTGGAAGAATGTACCGGAATCCGGTATCGAGAACCTACAACGGCTGGGCGTACTCCTCGGCCGGTGGTTCGCTGAACAGGTTCGGGTGTAGGATGCGCGCGAGTGCCTCCAGGCCGTCCACCAGCCTTGGGCCGCTGCGACTGAACAGCGCTCCGGAGTCCACGACGTAGGCCCGGCCGTTCTTGAACGCAGCCAGATCCTGCCATCGGGCGCGGTCGGGCAGGGAGTCGAACTCGGCGCGCGCCTGTACCACGTCCATCCCGCATGGCATCAGCGCCACGACATCTGGGTCTGTATCGGCTACTCGGTCGAAGTCGATTCGCGGTGACGGCGCGCCCGGTTCTACCAGAGAATCTACGCCTCCGGCGATCTCAACCATCTCAGGCACCCAGTGTCCGGCGGCGATGACCGGGTCCATCCACTCGATGCACGCGACACTCGGGGTGTCTGCGGCGCGCCCGACCGTCCGGCGGAGTGCGTCAATTCTGGCCCGAAGGTTGAAGACGGCGTGGTGGGCCATCGATTCGGTCCCGGTGTGCCTGCCCACGCGCAGTATGTCGTCGAGCACGTCATCGACTCCGTGGGGATCGAGCGACAGCACCGTTGGAGGAGGGTCGAGTACGGAGACCGCCTGCTGGACGTCCTCGAACGATACCGCGCATACCTCGCATAGCTGCTGGGTTATGACGAGGTCGGGATGCGCGGCGGCCAGGACATCGGCGTCCACCTGGTAGATGTTCTCGCCGCGCATCATCATCGCAGTGACCGCGGAGTCGATCTCCTGGCTGGTCAGTGCGGAGGGATCAATGCGGCTGCGGACCACCTTCGGCTTTTCTGCGGCGGCGGGCGGGAAATCGCACTCGTGGCTGACGCCGTGAAGTGACTCCCCCAATCCGAGCAGGTAAACGATTTCGGTGGCGCTGGGTAGAAATGAGCAGATACGCATGGGAGATCTAACGGAGCAATCGCTGTCGGTAGGTAAGGATGTCGTCTTCAGTGAGTTCGTCTGGATCTACGAGGCGGTAGTGACGCTCGGAGGCGACCTTCACCACTCTCTCGGATCGTTCAAATTCAAATATGGCCACAGTTTGATCGTCTATGAATTGCGTTCCCAGAGGTTTTGCTATGAGTAAGGGAAATCTCGACGCACACATGGCATAGTCCTGTTCTATCTGGACAATGTTGAGAGAATCCCCCCTGCTCTTGGCTTGCACGGGTACAATGTAGTGGCGTCCCACTCGATCAATGCCTACATATATTTCGTCGGTTTCGATCTGGCCCATTGTAGGCACATGCGTGCGGAAGTGGTTCTGAAGGGAGTAACAGGTTAACCCTGTCGCGAGGTCAATCAATCTGTTATAACGCAGCCGGGCGAGTAGTGATTGTTCATCGCCGAGGGAATAGAGGTCGATAATTCCCGGCGTCGAATCGGGGACTTTGGTCACAGCCAGATTTCGGCTTGGTTTCAAATCGACAGTAGGAACCAAGTCAAACTGATATCTACCTGACCCGGTGGGTCTTATGATCCACATGCTGTCACCGCCTGCCAGCGACTGGATTTCCGATGGCAACGGAACCCGATATCGGAAAGTGTACACTACATCGCCCAGGTTCTTAGGTGGTTCGATATTCAGCGCGACGGCAGCTTCCTGAATGTCTTCGCGTCTGAATGGGACTACACTGTCACCCGATTTATACCTATCCTGAAAGATTTTCAGAATGATTGCAGTGTACCTGTTGGGGCTTCGTCTGCCTGGAGGGGTTGTCATGAGCAGTCCCACCCCGGCCATTTCAGGACCAATACCTCCTCACGCATATGCTGCCTGGTTGCGGTCGAAAATCGTGTCCTGAACAGATCGCGGCCTATTACTTGATAGCCGAGCGGTCGGGCAATCTCGGCTAGCTGTTCGCCAGTTCGGATCATGACTCTCAGGTATGAAGCCTGGTCGCCAACCACATAAGCTAGATGCGCGCCGGGCCTCAAAACGTGTCTGAGCTGGTCGAGGTGACGAACCATGCCGCCGAAGTAAAGTTTCGCAACTCGTGAATACAGACGTTCAAACCCGGACGTCTTGCACAAGCGCCGCCGTTCCTCTTCGATGCGGTCTGCCAAAGCCTGAATTCCAGGGAGCGCGGAGACCACCTGGTCGTCGTCGTCATCTTTGTACACTCCGCGCGTGTTTGACTTGACCAGATCTCTCTTGAGAGCTTGCAATTCCTGCCTGTTCTTCAGGAATCCTAGCAGCACCGACTCCAGCCTGGTTGTCCGCGTATAGTCTTTCTCATTAGGGTAAGGGGGCGATGTAATTACGGCATCGACCGATTCTTCGGCAACTGATTCCCGGATGGACCGGGCATCCGCCTTGATGACTTGCGACTTGGCTAAGGTACAATCTCGCATTGCTGTCAGGTCGGATGCCATGGTACGAACAATGTCGAGCCAGCAGTCAACAACCGGCGCATCCGTCTTCGCTGGTCCCACACCCACCTCCGGTCCGAATCGAAGGTTTCCGATGCCGGTGACGAGCGCCGAGGCCAAAGCAAGTCGCTCATAATCGGAGAAGACTGGATGTTGCTGCCGCTCGATGGCATCCAGCAGGCGAATCGTCCTGTGAAGCGGCAAGGGGCTTATGGAGTTTCGGATCAGCAGCTTGGTCTGGGATTCTGAGAGCTTGCGTAACGATGTGAGCGAGTCCGTCAGGTCAGCGCCGTTGAAGTGTCCGGGGGCAGGCTCCAGTCCTTCTTCTCGAAGAACAGCGTTCGCAGCCTGAGCCACGGAGGACGCGTGATCCACGAGGTCGGCTGGACAGGCATTCCAGGAAGTCTTAACGGAGCTTGCGAAGTGTGCTATGGGGTTGGGTTCTATCCCCACGCTGTGGACTCCGAGCTTCTTGCACTCTACAAGGGTAGTACCTGTTCCACAGAAGGGGTCAAGAACGGTCTGCCCATCGCTGATGTCGAATTTCCGTAGGTAGTGTCGGACCAAATGGGGTGGGAATGACAGCACAAATCTGTACCATTGATGCACCGGAAGGTCTTGTTCCAGTATTTGGTTCCGGCTGCGGACATTGACCGATTCGATCTCATCGAACTCAATCAGATCGGTTGCTGTCATCTGAAATCACCCCACCGCTCCCAACTTTCCTAAAACGCTCCCTCCGCCTCGAACGCTTCCGCCAGCCGGGCAATGCCCTCGTGGACTTCACCTGGGGAGTTGAAACCGAAGCACAGCCGGGCGTAGTTGTGGCCGGTGTTGCCATCCGGTGAGAAGTTGACTCCGGCCTGGTAGCCGACGTCGTACTTGTCCAGCACGTCGTTGCGGATAGAGGTCAGGTCGCTGCCGTCCGGCATCTTGAGCCAGACGAACAACCCGCCGTGCGGATTGCTCCACTCCGCGCGGTCGCCGAAGTTCTCACCCAGCGCCGACACCATTGCGTCGCGTTTCGCCCGCTGGATGTCGTTGATCTCCTCGATGTGAGCGTCAAGCTGTCCGGTTGAGTACCTGTGAACCGCGTAGGAGGCGAACGTGTTCACGGAGCCTCCGCTCTTCGCAGCCAGCGCCCTGTCGAGGAACTCTGACGGACCGGTCAGATAGCCGATCCTCATTCCCGGAGCGATGATCTTGGAGAACGACGCGACGTACATCGTGCTGCCGGTCTCGTCGAGCGAGTAGATCGATGTCGGCGACTCCGGCCCGTCCAGCCGCAGATCGACGTAGCAGTCGTCTTCCAGAATCGGCACGCCGTGACGATTGGCGATCCGGACCATCGCCTGTCGGCGCTCGAGCGTCATGGTCCAGCCCTGCGGATTCTGGTACGTCGGAATCGTGTAGATCACTTTGGGCTTTCTGCCCTGCGCCGTCGCTCTCTCGATCGCGGACTCCAGCGCGTCGGGCACCATTCCGTCCTGGTCGGTCTCGACCCCGTGGATATCCGCCCCGAATCGGCGCATCTGCGCCAGTGTGCCGGTATAAACGAAGTCCTCCGTCAGCGCCACGTCTCCGGGGTCCAACAGGACTTCGAGGACCATGTGGATCGGCTGCCCGGAGCCGTCTCCCAGAATGATGTCGTCCGCGGAGACGTTGATGTTCCGATCGCGGGCCAGCTTGCCGGACACGAACTCCCTCAGCGGCAGATATCCTTGCTGGTGGGCATAAATCGCGAGGTCTCCGCCCTCGTCCCGCAGGGCCTGCTGAAGTCCGTCTACCAGCCCGTCGAATGGGACCGACTTGGGGTCCGGGTACGCGACCGCGAAGTCGTACTTGCCGCGCTTTACCGCACCGGCCCGTGGCCCCGCTGCGGGCGCGCGCTGCGAATACAGGCCGTCGAAGCTGAACTTGTTCTCTTCCGGCATACGGTCTCCTCCTTGACATTGCCTTGCGGTCGGCATTAGGGGCAGTTGCGTCCGCGTAATTCTACATGGTGGCTGCCAACGTGTCATATGTCACGACGGGTATGAATGGTAACATTACAGTGTGGGACTTTCTAAACCGGAGATTGGTCCCGTTGCCCAGGAGGAGTCAATGAACTCATCAGCCCACTTCACGCCGGCTCTCTTCGAGTTCCTGTCTGAGCTGTCGATGAACAACAATCGCGAGTGGTTTCAGGCCAACAAAGACCGCTACGAGAGGGACGTGCGTGATCGCCTCGTACAATTCGTGGCCGATTTCGATGAGAGGCTGACCGCAATCAGTCCCCACATGGTTGCCGATCCCCGTCCGTCCGGCGGATCGGTCTTCCGGATTTATCGGGACGTGCGATTCTCCAAGGACAAGAGCCCTTACAAGACGAATGCCGGTATCCACTTTCGTCATGAAGTTGGCCGCAAGGTCCACGGACCGGGCTTCTACCTGCACCTCCAGCCGGGCATGGTGTTCGCCGGCGCCGGGATGTGGCGGCCCGACTCCGACACGCTCAGGAAGGTCCGCGGCGCGATCGTCGCAAATCCGGCCAGGTGGGAGGGAATCGTCAATGACGAGAGCTTCCAGTCCGTGTACACGTTGGAAGGAGACTCCCTGAAGCGACCGCCCAAGGGGTTCGATCCGGACCATCCGATGATCGAGTATTTGAAGAGGAAGTCATTCGTGGCCACGATCTCCTTCACCGAGGACGACGCGTGCGCGCCGGACTTCATCGACACCTACGCGGATGTATGCGCGACAGCGGGGCCATTGTCAGAGTTCCTGACCTCTGCGGTCGGTCTGGAGTGGTGAGGAGGTCAGGTCTGCGGTCTGCACCGCTGGCCTACTGACTGACCAAGGTGCACACTGCTCCCGCAGGGTCCTGGATGACACAGAACCTAGCGCTCCCCATTGGCCGCGTGGACCGTCCAACACCTTGCCGCTGAGCTCAATACATCGCTGCGCGCTTCTGTCCACATCCTCCACGTTAACGTAGATGACCCACTGCGGAGGTCGGTGTTTCCCAGGCGAACTTGGCGCTCACGACAGGGTTGATTTTACTACTCCCCCGACGCGGACCCACAACGGCGACTACCGCCGCCGCACGACACCGCGGTCGGATATGGATCTCAAAATCGGCGACTGCCGTCCGGACCAGTGGATGCCGAGATAGTGCTTCGCCCGTGTCGTCGCAAGATATAGCAGTTTCTTGTTGAAGACAGTATCACTGAACGACTCGTTGACGCCCATCACGATTACCGCGTCGTACTCCAGTCCTTTCACATCGGGAATCCTTCCGAGGACAGTCTTCGCGTTGCTGTGATGCTCTTGTGCGATCAGGTCTATCCCACTGATTCCCCGCTGCTCACATAGCCGGTTGAATCGGTTCAAGTTGGCCCGATCCCGGACCAGAATGGCGAGCACGGCGTTCTCCAACTCATCCATCAAGCGGATGCGTCCGATGTCACTGATCACGCTTGCATACATGTCGGCAGCGGTTTGATGTCGGCTGAACTCCACCCGGTGACCGTCCCGCTCGAACGGTATGGGAGCGTCGATATTCGTGTCGAACGTCCTGAGAATCCGGTTGTTGAACCTGGTGATGTGGACGTTCGACCTGTACGACCTGCGGGCGCGCTGGACCGCGATCTCCGACCGGCCAAACACCCGCTCCAAGTCTCTCCACCTCCTAATGCCGCGGTAGGGGGTCAGCCTCTGCGCCGTGTCGCCCAGTACGGTGAACCAGTTGTTCGTGGAGCTGGCGGCAAGCGCCATGAACTCAATGGGCGAGATGTCCTGAGCTTCGTCTACGACGATGTGCCGGTACGTGTTCTGGATCGTCCCATTCAGCAGATGGTCAAGGTAGGCCAGCGCCCCGATGTCTGAGTCATCGAATCCGTGATTCTCCAGCCCGCGCACTGACTCGGCGAGGGCCTCGGCGTCTTCATCACTCAACTGGTTCTTAGACAATCGTTTCATGGTAAACGAATTCTTCAGGAGGGAGACATATTCGGTCCTGAAATCGATATGTGGCCAGGCTTCATCACACCAGGGTGTTACTATGGAATCCCGTAAGTGAGATCGTTGTTTCTCCAGTTCCGCCCGTCCCAGGTTACGCCGAGACTGAGCTTTAGACCACGCAATTCCTGTAATTCGGCTGACAAACCGCTCCCGCATATAGTTCAAGTAACGACCGCCGACGCCACTGTCGAACACGTCATTCACCACAGACCTGATTTGTCCCTTTGATACTCTCACTTCACCGATTGGACCCAGTATTGCGGGGAGTTCGAGACACCTACTCCTAGCTTCCCTCACTATCGCACTTAAGTGCCGTTCAATAGTATCCGCCATGATGAGAGATCCCTTGAAGGTCTCGGCCAAGCGGCTGAACCGCCTCATTTCACCTCCGTTGAGTAGGTCGTTCCAGATCCTGGGTGTCACGCGCACACGCTCTGACAATTGGCTGCTGAGCCAATCGCTGAATTTGACCTGGTCAACCTTCTCTTGGATACCGAGACTCGGCAAAATGTCCGCGGCGTACTCTAGGAACGCCTGTGATGGCCCGACGAAGAGTGTGGTGCTAGGTGTGGGACGCTCACGTTCGGGTATGTCGTTGTGTGGCGATAGTAGATACGCGATTCGGTGCAGCCCGATCTCACTCTTGCCGCTCCCGGCCGCCCCTTGGACGATCAGTACCTTATCACTGACGTTTGCGATGTTCTCATACTGGTCTGGCTCAATCGTCTCTATGATTACCTGCAGGTGTCCATCATCGCCGCCGGTGCCGCTGAGAGCTTCTGTTAGAACAGTGTGCCTAGTCGCGGATGAGGCGGGGAGCATTCTCTGGAAAGTGTTCTGCAGGTATTCAATACGCCGTTCACGTATCCTGAGATACCGCTTGAGATCTACTATCGTGGGGATATGTCCCCGAGGTGCGGTGTAACCATCTTCTGAACTTTGGGAGTACCACAGTTTCGCGACGGGTGCTGTCCAACTGACGACATCCGTGTTCATGATCTGAGCGTCGCCGATGTAGACCGTATATGTGCGATCCTGAGACTCGTCAAGATTGGTGGTGTCCAAGTCTATATCTGAGTCCTCAGTATGTTGGCGCAAGTAGTCGACACGACCGAAGTACGGCTTGTCTAATGCCGCGCGGAGGGCTTCGATCTCTTCTTGGAACATCGCTTGGAGTGCGTTGGCTGTTTCTTGGTAAGCGGCGGTCGCGGGTCCTCGCCCTTCCAGCCGCTGGATACGTGCGGTCATGTATCTCACCATGTCATCCAGCTTGTTCTGCTCTTCGTCGAACGAGCGCTTCGCTATCTCGGTTTGTGTATCTTGCTGGACCATGTGAATCTTCCTTATTCTCCCTGTGACATGGATGGGGCCTCACTTCCGGTGGACGGTTGGGGTTACGCGGCCTGGCTTTGCCTTCCCCAATCCTCAAACCAGATGATATGCACCAACAGCCATGCGTCTGACAGCCGGTGTCGGTTGTCATGCCCGATGTGCCAGACTCTATGGTGTCGGCAGGGGTATGCCTGCATGTCTCCGCATACGAATCGCCGATTGTGCTCACATGCCGCCGTCATCGCTTCGGTTCGTGAATAGCGCCTCTTCACCGTGCAGGACTTTCTCAAGGGTCTGTAACCGATGGAACGGTACATGTCTCCACGTCTCATGTCGCCTGCTGCTGCTGTCGAGTCTGGTTTACTGCCGTCGTAACACTAATTCCTAGCGAGGGCGCAGATTACGACGCCGCCGCGCTGACGCCCTGTAACCTACGCATCGACGAGCAGCTCGTCACCATGGCACACTGTCTTCATCGCGGTCCCCATCGTACTGATCGTGTGGCTCGGACTCAGGGCGTGGACTTTCGTCTTAATGATAGACACAATAACGTACTGTAAGATAAAGGGCGGGCCAACCGGCCCGCCCTCAGCATTCAGCCTTATGTAGTCCTGTCCCTACACCGTGTACAGGATCGGGTTGCGCATGGGAGGCGCGATCTCGTCTTCGGACAACTCGTAGGCCTCTTTCTTGTACACCTGGATCCGGTGCTGGCCGACATCGCAGATGAACAGCCGGAAGTCGGAGTCGACCCGGACGCAGTTCGGCGCGCTGAGCCGTTTGGTCGGTTCGAGATCGGTCATCTCCCTCAGCCTCAGCACCACCGTATTGGCGAGGATGTACTGGCGTCCCGACTTGGACAGGTTGGCATCTCCGATGAACTGATCGACGTACCTGCCCTCCGAGTTGAACATCTGGACGCGGTCGTTGAGCCAGTCGGCCACGTAGATGTCGCCGTGCGCGTCAACCGTTACCGACGACGGCCGGTTGAACTCCCCTTTTGCGTCGCCCGAGCTTCCGAATTTCATCAGGAAGTCCCCGTCCGCGGACAGCTTCTGCACCCGGTCGTTCCGCCAGTCGGCCACGTAAACGTCGCCGAGCTCGTCAACCGCGACGCCCCAGGGCATGTTGAACTGCCCGTCACCGTCGCCCCGCTGTCCGCCGATGGTCTGCAGGTGGGTCCCGTCGCGTGTGAACCGCTGAATCCGGTGATTGATCGTGTCGGAAAGCACGATGTTCCCATCCGGGTCGAAGTCCATCGACGATGGCCTGTCGAGCTGTCCGTCGCCGTCGCCATGTTCACCCCATGTGTCCAGGACCTCGCCATCTTTGTCCATCACCGTGACCGAATGCTTGGCCTCGTCCGAGACATACAGGTTCTCGTCCTCGTCAACCAAGAGCGCCGCGGGCCAGGTGAAGTTTCCTGTGCCGAGCAGACCAAGGTTCTCGTCGTCCCAGTTGGTTACGCGGACGCCTGCTCTGGTCAGGGCGTAGATGTTCTCGACACCGAATCCGATGTCCACTGGAGTGGTCGTTACCCGGCGTTGTCCGATGGTATGGTAGTAGGGGAAACCGGCCCTCAATAGCGCGTATGGCCTGGTCATTGAAACCTCCGACTCGCTCAGCTAGTACTCAGTCAACTTAGATTTGACGTATTCAGTGGGCCGAAAGCCTATACCCCTCCCTGGATTCCCGCTTTCGCGGGAAAGACGGTTGGGGGTGTGGGAGTGACGGGTTGTAGTCTGTACATGTCTATCTTCCTTCAAGTTGACTGAGTGCTAACCACTGATACTACTTGAACGGATTGATCTGTTCGTACTGGCCGTTGACTATCGGCTGGGCTTCCACTCCGAGCCACTGCTCGAGAATGGTGCCGTAGATACCGCGGTAGTCTATCGTATGGGCGAGGTCCTCACCCTTCGCCCACTGGCTGCGCTCCAGTGAGGGATACTCTGAGTAGAGGCCCCCGGCCACAGGCTTGCCAATGACGAACGCGCCTCCTCCTGAGCCGTGATCGGTGCCGGAACCGTTGTCGTACATCCGTCGTCCGAACTCGGTGAACACCAGCATGACGACGTTGTCGTCCGCGTCATGGTCCTCCAGGTCTGCGAAGAAGTCGTGAATGGCGCCTGAGAGGTCACCGATCAGCTTCGGGTGGGTTGGCAGCTCGTTGGCGTGCGTGTCGTAGCCGCCGTGGGACGTGTAGAAGATCCTGGTGCCCAGGTCCGCGGTGTGAACACGCGCCACGTCCCTCAGACTCTTGGCAATCGGATTGTCGGCATACTCTACCGTGGACTCGTACCGTTCCGGCGCGACCTTGATCAGGTCGGCGCCTGTGAGTACGTCCTGGCCTGTCCTTGATAGATACTCCATTGTCGGGCCTGTGCCGATCGCCGGCCCGTACATCTGCTTGAAGATTTCAAGTGCCTGATCTCGCTGGCTTTCAGCCTCAATCCCGGTCATCAGCCCGTAGTTGTCCAGGTTGGACACGCTAGTTACAGGAACTCCGGGCATGGCCATTGCACGAGGGAGGCCGACCCCCAAGTTGACCCCGGTAAGCGGGTTTCCGCCCGCGGGATCAAGCTCTCGCAGCGTCCGTCCCAGCCAGCCGATTGTGGACACCTCATGAGGCTCACAAGTATGCCAGACATCCATGGCTCTGAAGTGGGACCGGATGGAATTAGGGTATCCGATTCCCTGCACGATCCCGACCATTCCGCGGTCATACAGGTCCTTGAATGGACCCATCTCCGGGTGGAAGCCGATCGTATCGTCGATCGGTAAAACCTGGTCTTGGGGTACGTTCACCAGCGGCCGGTTATCGTAGTACACCGGGCTGGTGTAGGGGACCACCGTATTCATGAAGTCGTTGCCGCCGCTCAACTGCACGACGATTAAGACGGGATCCTTGCCGTTGCCATTAGCTGTCATACTGAACTGTACCTCCTGGTGGACTTACGCGAACTGATATTCACGCGAAGCGACTATGAGTTGGAGCATGCGGGCAACTTTGCCGGCGTTGTCGGTGCGGGCCTGATCGCTGCTGAGATCGATGTCCCCGACGCTGTCGGCATATGCCGACAGCGCGGTCCGAGTCTGATCGCCAACCTCCAGCGGACCAACGAGTTCGAGACACTGGTCGACAAGCGCCTCCGGCGACAGCGTGCCCGTCAGCGCGAGCCTCGAGATTATGTCCCGCACGCCGGGCGCCGATAGATCGTTGAACTGGTTGACCGCGAAGTTGACGCGCTCGTTGAGCGTACCTCCGTCAATCCACTCGTGGCCGGTGTGCCAGCCCTCCACCGTCGGGGGATTCATGAGCGTCTGTCCCATCAGTGTTGTCGCACCGCTGAGCGCGCCGACGGACTGCCCCTCGGTGGGCAGCCAGCTGTAGGTCCCGACCAACTTCATCGTCCCTGCGACCAGCTCTGCGGGATTCTTCACCTTTCTGAATTGTGCGTTCTTGAAGAAGTCGGAGGTGAACAAGGTCCTCAACACAGGCTTGATCTGCCCGTCGTGGTCCTTGAACGCCTTCATCAGGGCATCAATAGCGTCCGGATCGTTTGGAGGCTCGATGTCCCACGACGGTACCTGTGGCTCATCAGCGACGAAGAAGTTGTACAGGTGTCGTGAAATGAACCTGTAGGTCGCGTCCTGCTGTACGACGATGTCGATGATGTCTTCCCCGTTGAAGTTCCCGGTGTGCCCCAGGAATGTCTTCTCGGTGTCGTCGTGGTCGTCCGGCACATACTCGAAACCGGACGCGTAGTGCCCGAATGGGTACAACGGAATAGGCTGCTTGAAGGTCCAGCCAGTGAAGGCGCGCGCGGCGTTCTTGATGTCGTCCTCGGAGTAGTTTCCCACGCCCATGCTGAACAACTCGAGCAGCTCACGCCCCCAGTTTTCATTGGGCTGGCCCGCGTGATTTTCACAGTTGTCCAGCCAGTAGTTCATCGCGGGGTCTTTGGCGAGCCTCACTAGAATCGTCCGAAGATCAGTCATGCCTGCCTCTCGGAAGGTCTGGATCTGAGTGATCATGGTCGGGCTGTGCTCGCTCTTGTACCATGCCGTCGCGAAGACATGGTGCCAAAACAGCGCCATCTTCTCTTCCAGCGGACGCTTGGAGTTGATCATGCGCCACACCCAGCGGCCAGCCCAAAGTTGGACTGCGTCATGGTAAGAGAGTTCGAGGTTGTAACGCTTTAGCACGTCCTCTTCGAGGTCCTCCTGCTGTTCCGGATGAAGCAGGTCTTCGACCACGTCCTCATATGATCTGTCCGACAGCTTTTCGAGCTCGCCCATAGTGGCGCCGAATCCGGCGCGTCGCATCAGGTGGGCTTTGAGAGCGAGGTCTCTTTCCGACATTGTTCATCCCCCAATCGGCTGAATCTGAACTCGTCACCAACAGCGCGTGCAACTTCATACTTCATAATACTTCGCGCAGGCGCGCATACTTAACCGGAGAACATTGTACCGCAGCGCAAATCCCTGTTCAACGGGGAGGGAAGTGCAAAACTCCGATGGTGGAACCATGTGCCATTGAGACAGTTGTGATTCCAAGCGATTCCGGTGATTGATGGATCGTGGTGAGTGTGATTCCCAACCGATGTAGAAGTGTCTGAACCGATCTGGGGCGTTTTGCACTTCCCTCAACGGGGAACCCGTTTCGGTTCAGTAGATGCAGGCCGTGGAGCGAGTGCTTCTCGCCCGCAACCGTTTTAGGTTGTGCTGGACATAGTGGACAGGGCGTACGTCTTGGACAAGGGCTGCGTGGTACACGACGGAACGCCCTAATCGGTGAGAGAGACGGACATACTGACCCAAGTCTTCCTCGGCAGGGTCAACACCGGGGACGAGGTGGAAGCGTGACGACGCGGTTCGCGGCGTATGTCTCATCCACCGCATGCGCCCCTGTAGGATCAGGCGGAACCGGACGCCTCTGGCTCGGTTGCCTTTCGTGTGCAATCAGGAAGAAGGCCCTCGAACAGGAGGAGGAGGATGGTCATAGCAAGCGAATCCGAGTTGCGCACGGCCTATCGCAAACCGAACGAGCGAGCGGAACAGAAGGTGCTCGGATGGCTGGACAATCACTCCCGGAAGTTCATTGCCATATCGCCCTTTTGCGTGATCAGCTCCTTCGGCGCTGACGGCCGGGCAGATACCTCCCCCAGGGGCGACCCCCCGGGGTTCGTGGCGGTGCTGGACGAACGGACCCTGCTCATTCCCGACCGCCCGGGGAATAATCAGATCGACTCGATGCGGAACATCGTTGAGCATCCGCAAGTGGGCCTGCTGTTCATGGTGCCGGGCATGAACGAGACGCTGCGAGTGAGCGACACGGCGGAAATCGTAACCGACGTGGAGCTGCTGGAGCCCCTATCCGTGGGAAGAAGGCCTCCGCTCTCCGGCCTGCGAGTCACCGTCGAGGAGGCGTTCCTGCACTGCGGCAGATCCCTGATCCGCTCCCGGCTCTGGGACCCGGAGGTCCAGATCGACCGCTCCAGTTTTCCAACCTATGGCCAGGTGCTGGCAGACCAGATCAAGAACGCGGATGCCAAGGAGATAGATGCCTCCGAGGACGAGGCCAACCGCCACCGGCTGTATTGAAGCGCACTCATACTCACTCTGTCCCGGCCTTACCTTCTCATAGCCCGCCAAGCTGGGCAAAGGGAAGAACTTTGTCCAGCGGTCTCGCTTGGAATCTAGGCCTGCCTTTCCGGTGTCTATAGAGCCGCCTATTTAACGCATCTGTTCGCATATGCGTTACTATAAGAACGGCTCGATATGGATCATCCACACATCCTGCCCACACACTTGGCCTGAACACCACTGGCCACAGAGTCACCTTGTTCCAGTGACTCCTCAGTGACTCAATAGTGACCCATACGGCAGTGACCCATACGGCGAGCGGCTCCAAAGCTGGGCCAGCTATGAAACAGTGACCCAATACGGACCAAAAACCCGCGCGCTCACTGAACCGGCGCATTCTGAGTTTCCATAAAGCAAAAAACACAGCGTATGTTGCTTATGCAAAGCGCCCTGAAGTTTAGATATGATTGCGCTGGGGGTTAAGGTCTTTTCATTGCCGATTTCCGCATCTTGATTCTCAGGTCCATCTCTGACTGGACTCCTCGGACACCCTTCTTCTACGGCTGGGTGGTGCTTGGAATGGCGGCGCTGGGCACCTACGCCGCAACCGGAGTGGCCCAGGTCGTGATCGGAGGTATTCAGAGCCTCATTTTCGAGGACCTCGGCTGGGACCGGAGCACGATCGCGTTTGGCGTGACCGCCGGTACATGGGCCTCGGGTCTGTTGACGCCCTTTATAGGCAGGCTGGCGGACCGCCATGGACCCAGACGTCTCATGCCGCCGGCAGCGCTGATCGCCGGCGTCTCGTTCTTCGCTTTGGCCGGGGTCCGCGAGGTATGGCAATTCTACGCCGCGTACATGGTGGGCCGGGCGATAGCCAATCCCAATCTTGTCGGGGTCGTACCGAGGACTGTCGCAGTCAACTTCTTCCACAGGAGGCGCAATCTGGCGATAGGCTTGGTGTCCACGTTCAGGCCTGTCAGCGGAGCGATCAATATCCAGATAATCTCGTTGGTAGCCGCCCTGTCGAGCTGGCGCGTGGCGTACCGGATGCTTGGGGCGTTCTCGATACTCCTGGTGGTCCCGCTTTTCTTGCTGATGCGCCGCCGTCCGGAGGACATTGGACTGCGCCCCGATGGTGACGTCCCGTTGCCCATTCCGGGTTCCGACGGCGACACCCGAACGGACTCCGCTGTCGGGGGACCGACATCCGAAGTGAGTTGGTCCGCTCGAGAGGCGCTGGCAACCCCCGCTTTCTGGCTGATTGTCGTAGCGGAGATGTTGACCATCCTGACCGCGGGGACAGTTGGATATCAGATCGTGCCGTTCCTGGTCGACTCGGGGATGTCTCAGCCCGTCGCGGTCGTGGCGCTCAGCCTAAGCTCGCTGTTGGGGGCGCTGGTCAATCCCGGCTGGGGCCTCCTTGCCGACAGGTTCCAGCCGAGGCTGCTGGCCACGTTCGCCAATATGCTCACACTCGGTACGGCCTTCCTGTTTGTGGTGACCGGCGGCGGGCTCGCGGGATTCTTCATCGCTATCGCGTGGGGCATCACGTCCGGAGGATTGAACGTCCTCGGCAGTATGATGTTGGCTCAGTACTTCGGTCGAGGCTCCTACGGGACCATAACCGGTCTCACAGGCCCGTTTCAGATGGCGTTCCTCGGCCTCGGCCCCACGCTCGGCGCGCTGCTGTTCAGGTTTACGGACGACTACGCGACAATCTGGTTCTACGCGCTCGGCACGTATGCGGTCGCGGCCATTCTGATTTTCAGAGCAAGGCGACCCTCTCGCCGAATCAGCTCAACAGCTTGACCGGTGCAGCCCTGTCGGGCAGGGTCTTTTCAAAGTGCATTTGCCTATCCCACAACCGATATAGATAAACAGGATACACAGGATGAGATCTCTAAAATATCCTGTCCATCTTGTATATCTATGTGAAAAGAAAATGCCCTGCTCGTCGGGGCCGGCTGGTCGAAACACGATACGATCCGATGTATGATGATTGCCCGTGTCACTCTCGGTTGACAGAGGTCACAACCATGGGAAGTAAGAGCAACGATGTGGTTATCGTCGGCGGGGGAGCGGCCGGCTGCGCGGTGGCTTACTACCTCGCCAAGGCCGGCATCCCGTCAACGATCATCGAGCGAGACGGTATCGCCGCCAACGCGTCCGGCTTCTCAGCCGGTGGACTGAATCCGCTGGAAGGAGCCGGGATTCCGGGTGCGCTCGGACCGTTGGCAATCGCATCATTCAGAATGCACCTCGACATGTGGGAGGATCTGACGGAGCGGTCGGGAATCGACTTTGGGCCCAAAGTCATCTCCTCGGTCCGAGTCGGCTTTGATGACAGTGACATCGCCGAGATGGAGACGACGCGTCGTTACTTCGAGTCGGCGGACGAATCGTTCAGCGCCGAATGGCTGGACGCCGCCCAGCTCCGGGAGCTGGAACCGCGAATCTCGGCGGAGTCGATCGGCGGGCTCAATACGCGGGGTAACGCGGTACTCAGCAGCCTTCGCTTTACGCAAGCGCTTGCGTGCAGCGCCGTGTCGCTTGGGGCGACCATAGAGCGGCTGGAGGCGACGGGGATCACTCGGGACGGTTCGAGCATCACCGCCATACGGACCGCGGATGGTGACGTTCCGTGTGGCGCGGCCATCTTCGCGACGGGGCCGTGGGCCTCCGAAGTTGAGCGCTGGCTTGGGGCGCCGGTGCCGGTCGAACCGTACAAGGGTGAGATACTCAGGATGCGACTCGGCTCCGGGTCGATCGATCGGGACTTCCAGGGCGCAGGCGTCTCGCTCAACCACCGGGAAGGCGACCAGACTTGGGTGGGCGCGACCGAGGAGAAGCGGGGTTTTGATGCAAGTCCCACCGAAACTGCGCGGGCGACGTTGATGAAGGGCGCGCTCAAGCTGATGCCCGCAATGGCGGATGCTAAGCTGGCGCTCCATACGGCGTGCCTCAGACCGTTCTCGCCGGATTGGATGCCAATTGTCGGCAGGGCGGTGGGCTGGCACAACGCATACCTCGCAACGGGTGCAGGCAAGAAAGGGATACTGCTGAGTCCGGGGATCGGCCAAGCTGTCGCCGACCTCATCACCGATGGTAAGACGGACCTGCCGGTCGAAGGGTTCGGACCGGAGCGGTTTGCAGAGTGAGCAGAGTAGATATGATGGCGCCGCTATGAGTACGCCTGCCTTTCTACGCAGATTTCCGCACAGCGCGACGCTGTACGATGGCAGCAAGGTCACGATCCGTCCGCTGAGTCGAGATGACAACGTGGAGCTCCGCCGGTTCTTTCTGCGGGTGCCTGCTGAGGACCGCTTATACCTGAATAACGACGTGACCGCGCCCGAGGTCATCCGGGAGTTCACCGACGGAATTGACGTGGATCAGACCGTGGCGCTGATAGCGGCGGACGGGGATCGGATCGTCGCCGACTCGACCCTGCACCGCAGCAGGCGCGCCGCAAGACGCCACATCGGTGAGCTGAGACTCGTGGTCGATCCGGAGTTCCGGGGGCAGGGACTCGGCTCCCGGCTCATTCACGAACTCATTCAGGTGGGCCGAGACCTCGAACTTGATCGTCTGGTGTTCGAGCTCGTCGACCGCAGAGAGCAGCAGGCGATCCGCGCGGCGGCCGCGGCGGGTTTCGAGGAGGTCGCCGTTCTGAAGGGTCGCGTTCGGGACATGTACGGCAGCCTGCAGGATCTCGTGATACTCGAAGTGTCGCTCGATGACGACGAAATCGGGCATCTCGACTTCTGAAATCCGGACACCGGATCGTGTGTGCGGTGGGAGCCACAGCATATCCGATGACGGACGACTACTCGGTTGCCGACGCCTGAGTCGAAACTTCCAGCATCTGGTGAATCAGTCTCAGGACTTTGCGCGCGATTTGTCCCGTATCTCCCGCGTATCTTCCAGGTTCAGACCTTTGGAGTCAGGCAATCCCCAGTCAACCACGCTGCTAAGCAGGATTGCCGGACACGCCTCGGCATCAACTGCGCACCCCGAGTCAACTGTCGCCAGCTCCCGATGAACGACCCAATCCGGGCCTGATCAGGAACTCGTGGACCGCCGTGCCGACCGGTCCACCGATCATTGGGCTGAGAATGTAAACCCAGAAGCCTCCGGATGGTTCCGGAATGGCGATGCTGTCCCATCCTGCAAAGAATGCGACCAACCGAGGCCCGAAGTCGCGCGCAGGATTCCAGCCCGCCTGTGTGAGTGGAGCTCGGCGGCTTCACAGCTCCCAGGCGGACCGGTAATCTAGCTTGTCGTCGCCCGTGCATACGAACAACTCACCGCTGGGAACCGCGCGGTTCTGGTTGCGGCAGCCGAACTTGGCGGTACACCGGTCAAGGGCGTTCTTGTACGGACACCTGTAAGTCGAGACCTCGTTCGCCGTCTCGTTGATGTCGCTGAGGATGGCCTGGAGGCGCGTGAGACTACGCCGATACCGCTCCCGGTCGACGGGTGGTGTTACGCCGGAGTCGGGAGGGGTCTTGTGGTCTGGGGTCATCTTTCGGGGAACAGGACCTATCTCTATTTAATTTACGATCCAACCTGAATTGGCTCCTCCGCCTCCAGGAGGCCGAGGAACTGCTTCGCAAGGTCCACGCACTCCATGGCGTCCTTGCCGTAGCCATCGGCGCCGAAGTCGTCGGCGAACTCCTGGGTCAATGGCGCGCCCCCGACCATGATCCTGACGATGTCGCGCAGGCCGTTCTCTTCAAACGCATCAATCGTCTTTCCCATGTTGGGCATCGTTGTGGTGAGCAAGGCGGACATGCCGAGGACGTCGGCTTCGTGTTCAACTACAGCATCGATGAACTCGTCAGGCGACGTATCGACTCCGAGGTCTTCGACGACGAACCCGGCCCCACGCAGCATCATGATGCACAGGTTCTTGCCGATATCGTGGAGGTCGCCCTTCACTGTGCCCATTATCACGGTGCCGACAGGTTCGATTCCGGAGGCAGACAGAATCGGCTCGACGTGGGCCATCCCAGCCTTCATTGCGCGCGCAGCGACCAGGACCTCCGGGACGAAGATGATGTTGTCCCGGAACTTGACCCCAACGATGGACATGCCTGCGATCAGCCCGTCGTCCAGTATCGTGTTGGCCGAGAATCCGCTCTGTAGGGCCTGCACCGTCAGCTGATCGACCTCGATGTGGTTGCCGACTATCAACTGGTAGCTGATGTCCTGCATCAGCGGATCGGCATGGTCCCACTGGCCGCGGATGTGCTCTTGCTCGAACTTCCTGGTGACGTAACCAAGCTCCTGTTCGAGACCATCGTGAACTATCGGCATGTTATCTACCTCTCAAAGGACCAACTGCACGCACCGCACGGATTGAAGCCGCTAGGTATCATACCAAAACACTCTCTGACGCCGGTCCCTTGTCCCATCTAGCCGACATGCCGTTTCGTCCGTCCCTTGCGCCATTAGCAACTAACCACCATTCATCTCGCACCACTCCCGCACCGACTCCGGAATCGCCATCAGGTTCTCCAGCTTGGTAGCAAGCGGGATGGCACACTCTGGCGCGATCATCTGCACCCCGGCGTCCATGCAGGCGAAGACCTCGTCCCGCACCTCCGCCGGGCCGCGGGCGTAGAGGGTGGTCGGGTTGTTGATGTTGCCCACCAAGCCGATCTTACCCTGTACGGTGTCCATCGCGGCCTGTGGGTCGTTCTTCGAGTCGAAGTGGAAGTACGCCATACCCGTGTCCGCGATGTACGGCATCCGGTCGAGCGTGTTTCCGCAGATGTGGAGGATGAGCGGCACGTCGAGTCGTTCCACCATCTCTATGTGGATGTCCTGGAGGAATCGGCGATAGTATTCGCCGCTCACCAGATCTCCGGTGGCGTGGTCGGGGAACGTCAGCGCGTCGGCGCCGGCCGCGATCTGCGCCTCGCCGAACAGCACGGACAGCTCCTTCAACTTATGCAGGCAGCGCATCGTCTCGTCCGGGTCGTCGATGGTCATGAGCAGAAAGTTCTCGACTCCGAAGACGTGGTAGGCAAGCGTCCACGGCCCCATCGTCTTGCCGATGACCGCCACCTCGTCGCCGATCTCCTGCTTGAGAATCTCGATCGACTTGGTGATCGTGATGTTGTCCGGGTGTTCAAGGAACCCGGACGGAATGTGGATGTCACGGGAGTCCTTCCAGATCGGGCGGTACATGCGGACCGTCGGCCAGTTGTCCTTCTCCTCCCACTGCATCTCGCAGCCCAGCGCCGATGACTCCTGAATGATCGAGAAGTACGGCGCGACGGCGTCGAAGCCGAGCTCGGTATATCCGGTCGCGGCGAGCCGTGCGGCGAGCTCAGGATCGCGACAGGCGTCTGGGAAGGGCGCGTCGACCAGGTCCATCAGCTCAACGGTCGCGACGTTGGTCGGGTTCGCGACCGGCGGCCGGTCCACGGGCTCGCGGTTCAGAGCCGCAAGGGTGCGTTCTCTTGGTGTCATGGTCTCTGTGAATGGCATTTATGCTCCTCTTACTCTGAGGCTTTGATCCGAACTGTGGGATCGACTCATTGAGCAGCAGCGTCATAAGCGTACTTCTCAAGCGCCTCTCTGGTTATTCCAAGCACATTTATCACCTGTTCTCGGTTTGCAGATGGAAAACTATCCAGAAATTCATCCAGATTGGATCCTCCCGCCATATAGTCAAAAAGGTTCTTCACGGGTAGGCGTGGTCCCCTGAATACAGGCGAACCGCTCATGATCTTCCTGTCGCTATGGATGACGCTGTTTGCATCCGCCAGTAGTTTACCCTCCAATGCCTCCACGTAGGTCACTGATGGAAAGTGGTTGTGCTGTCGTCATGGCATTCCCTGTCCGGGCAGTTGTGTACAATCGCTACAATCCGCCGCGCTCGGTCCGCTCCACGATCACGCGGAACGCTAGGGCCTGCGCCTTGACGATGGCCTCACTGGTAGTGGTCGTACACGATGAAGCCCGGTATCTCCATCACCTCGGCGATCCAGCGACCGTCGGCTTCCCGTTCCGTCTCTATCGTGAACGTCAACCCCATTGAAGACCTCCGCGACCCTACAGCGGCGAGAACCCCAGCGTGCTAGTCGTCATCTGTCCACGCATCGCTTCGGCGTCCAGCATCGACTCGACTGCGCTGATGTTCCGTGAATATGGCATGAGCAGACGGGCCAGCTCGTCATGACGCCAGCCGCAGGGGAACCTGACCTCCGTGTCGCCGACCTTCTCCATCTCCCCGTAGCGTATGAAGCCCGCCACCACCATGCGCAGTCGCAGAGCGGGGTTTCTGGCCTGACCTTCCCCGGTAAGACTGTAGATGTGGCCGCCGCTGTGCTGCGCGCCGGCCAGCGTGAGCATGAGGTTGGACTTTGTGTCCTTGATTGTCATCGGTCCGTCAGCGTGCGAGAAGTCCGGACTCTTGGTTACGGCCTGGGTGAGAAGAAACTTGACCGGTCTCATGTGGATGACTCCGCATGGGAACACGAGCTGATTGTCCGAGCCACCGACCGGTTCCAGTCCACCGAGCTTGACCATCTGGTCTCTGATTGCACCGAGTCGCTCACGCGCGCCCTCAGCGTGGCTGAAACTCCATACCGTTAATACCCCGTCCTTGATGTACAGACCGACGGAGATTCCGTCGAAGTGCGGATCCGTCGGCACCAGCTCGAGGCAACTGCCGATTCTGGCAAGTCGCTCGGCCACCTGTCCGCGTTTGGCAGCTGTAGATTGGGTCATTGTGTCATCCTCGTCAGTCTTATCCGCCCCACTCCGTGTTGAAACTGAATACGGGTCGAGGCTCAGCCTTGCTTGACTGCCTGTCGCAACGCCCTGATGTGTGCGGGTCCAGTACCACAGCAGCCACCGATTATGTTGATCCCCATGTCAGCGAGACGCTTGAACCGTTCGGCCATGTACTCCGGGGACTCCCTGTATATGATCTTGCCGTCCTTCATGTCCGGGATTCCGGCGTTGGAATGGATGAGCATCGGGCCGTCGTCAACCGCGCGCATCTGCTCTGCGAGGTCTAGCATCCTGTCAATGCCGTTGCCGCAGTTCGTTCCGACGACATCCGCGCCGGCCGCTCTCAGGTTGGTGACAGCCTTCTCCGGGGTCACGCCCATCATGGTGAAGAAGCCGCGGGGGCCGAGGTCGAAGATCATCGTTGCGAACACGGGGAGGTCGGTGTTCTCCCTGGCCGCGCGGACCCCTGTGATTGCTTCCTCCAAGGCCATCTGGGTCTCGACAAGGATGGCGTCCGCGCCGCCATCCGCCAGCGCGGTTATCTGCTCGGCCAGCGCGTCGTATATCTCGGACTCGCTGACGCCGTCCGGCAGCGGCTCCATCATCTCCCCTGTCGGGCCGACCGAGCCGACCACGAAATGCCCATCCGACGGCTTCTGACTGGCGGCGTGCTCAGCGGCGAGCCGGTTGAACTCGCGGATATGTCCTTCAAAGCCGTACTTCTTCTGCATGAATCGGGAGCCGCCGAAGGAGTTGGTCAGGACCATGTCCGATCCGGAGTCGAAGTATTCCCGCGCCATCCCTCTGACCACTTCCGCGTGACTCGCGTTGAACTCCTCCGGGCAACCGCCAGCCTCAAGACCGTGCTGCTGCAGGTAGGTGCCGGTAGCGCCATCCGAGATGAGTATCTCCCCGGACGCTAGCCTATCGAGGATTGAGGAGTTGTCTGAGGCCATATGATTAACGCCTTTCTGAAAGTTGTGGATTCGATCTTGCCCTATTGATCGACCCAATGATCCAGCGCGCCTGGCACTGGGTTGCGAGCGCCGCTTCGATGCTTGTCGCGGATCCGGGCCACGAAGTCTGTCGGAAATCTACTATTGAAGCGTCCGGTGACGCGGTCTGCCGCGGCGTCTGCGTCCCCTTCAACTTCGACCTCTCTGCCCCACTCCCAGGCCATGAGATAGTCGTCCGTGCCCGCGGAACCGTCGAACATCGCAATAGCATCGACGCCTTCTTGGAATCTCGGGTCCAGCGGACGAGATATCGTGCCAGACTCGTCGCGCGCCTGGACCTGGACAGGAATCTCCTTCCAGTACATGATTCGCACCTTGGCCAACTCGCGGAACTCCCGACAATCTGAGTGTGAAGTACATTATAGCGCAGCCGGCCCTTGCTAAAGTCAGGTGTCGCGTCCATCATCATTCTGGCGGAGGCCGGAACCCAACAAACATGTCATGCCGATTGCAGATCCCGCGGCGGTGTGATTGACTGTTGTTCCCGCCGTCTGGCTACGATCCAGGCTGGTGAGTAGAGGAGCCCGAGAATGCCTTTCGCACAGGTTAACGGTATCAGTCTCTATTACCAGGAACACGGGACCGGATATCCGCTGGTCTGGAGTCACGAGTTTGCCGGCGACTACCGGTCCTGGAATCCGCAGGTCCACTACTTCAGCAGGCACTACAGGGTGGTAACGTACAATGCGAGGGGCTATCCGCCTTCCGACGTGCCGGACTGCATCGATGACTACACTCAGCGACAGTCGGTCGATGATCTGAAGGGGCTCCTTGAGTTCCTCGGGATCGGGCAGGCGCATATAGGCGGACTTTCGATGGGCGGCAGCGTCGCGCTTAACTTCGGGCTGACCTATCCGTCCATGGCGAGCTCTCTGGTCGTGGCCGGGACCGGCTCCGGCTCGACGGACCCCGAAACGTTCAGGAAGAACGTCAACGCGCGAGCCGAAGTCATGCGTTCCGGCGGCATGGAGGCGATGGGTGACTACTCCAACAGCCCGACACGGGTCCAGCTACTCAGAAAAGACCCTCTTGGATATGAGGAGTTCAGGCGGGGGTTGATGGAACATTCCGCTCTTGGTTCCGCGCTGACCTTTGCAGGAGTCCAGGGACGCAGGCCCACGATCTTCGAGCTGGAGGAACAGATGAAAGCCCTCGATGTCCCGACGCTGATAATGACCGGCGACGAGGACGAACCCTGTATCGAGCCGAGCACGTTCATGAAGCGCTGCATCCCGAAGTCGGGCCTCGCGGTCATTCCGCAATCCGGCCACGCGATCAACCTTGAAGAACCTGAGCTGTTCAACCGGCTGGTCATGGAGTTTCTGACCGCGGTTGAGCACGGGAGGTGGGCTGCACAGGGCGAAGGGGAGCAGTCCGGATCATTGCTGTAGAGCGAAGAACCGTTAGAATCCAGTGGGGACGGTTCCGGAGCTGCTCCATCGGGTTCCGGTGCTTAGAATACTCAAGAGATGCGTGCAGACTACGATTTCATCGCTCACCTGACCAGATTCTGCAGGGTGCTGAGGCGGCATGGGCTGTTGGTGGGTCCCCAGGAGACTTCCGACGCCATCCGTGCCGTCAGCCACGTCGATCTGATGGTTGAGGGCCGCGTTTACTGGTCGCTCCGGTCGCTGCTTGTGGCAAGGCATGAACATCTGCCGATCTTCGACCGGCTATTCGCCCAGTTCTGGAATTTTCTTCCCCTGAATGTACCGCCACAGTCGAAAGTGGACACCAGCGCGAACTTCGGCCAGACGCGGACGGTCGGCCGCCTCCCGCGAGGACTCGGCGTACCCGAAGATGACCCTGAGTCGAAGGACACGGTAATCCAGCTTCTCCGCACCGGCGCAAGCGCGCGGCACCTGACCTCGGAGCGAGACCTTTCAGCGCTGGCGGGCGAGGATCTGTCGGAGCTCAGCCGAATCGCCGCGCGGATGGTCCGCGCGCTCGCCTCAAGACCCGGACGGCGACGGAAGCGGCATCGCAGAAAGGGGATTCCCGACCTTCGCGGTGCGATGCGGCTCAGCCTCAGCACAGGCGGCGACCTGATCAGAGTGCCGAGGCTCCGCAGAGTCCACAGGGTGCCGAGGCTGCTGTTGCTGTTGGACGTCAGCGGATCGATGGACCGGTATGCGCGGCTGATGCTTCAACTTGCGTTTGCCGTTGGTCAGAACACCAAGAGAGTGGAGACGTTCGTATTCAGCACGGCGGTCACACGGGTCACGCGGGAGCTGTCGGTCCCGAACTTCGGAGAGGCGCTGTACAGGATTAGCCGGACGGTCAACCACTGGTCCGGAGGCACACGCATCGGTGAGAGTCTGAAGTGGATCAACTCCGCATACGAGCATCTTGAGGACAGGTTCACAACAGTGTTCCTGCTCAGCGACGGTTGGGAAACCGGAGAGCCGAGAGAGCTTACGCGTGAGCTCTCCCGAATGAGGCTGAGAGTTCGCAATTTGATCTGGCTGAATCCACTGGCTGGGACCGCAGACTTTGAGCCGCTGGCACGAGGTCTCCAAGCGGCCACGCCATACGTCGATCACTTCGTACCCGCCAGCCGGGTCGAACATCTCAGACGCCTGCCTGCCCTCCTGCGCTCCTGAGTCCACCGCGTTCATATCCGGGGCTGCAACCGACACTCTACCCACGGTCGTTCCTGCGAAGGCCGGAAGGTTCCTTTTGCTTTAGGGACTCGACGGTTTTAGGAATGCTCTGAATAAGTCCGTGGAATGTGGCAAATTATGGGTCAGCCAGACACGATTCCGGCAGAGAATAACCGTCAACCCTAACTTGTTCAGAGGTTCCTTAGGATAGACACACGGTGGAGCCATACCCGCCCTTCGTGCTGAGCCTGTCCCTGTACTGAACAGGCCCCTGAAGCAAACGGGACCGGTCTGAAGTTGCTGTTGGACCGAATGAGACACGAGACCGTTTGGGTTACTGAGGGCCACTTCCCTGGCGGGTATAGTGTCCCATGAGCCATTCCCCCGTACAGGTTTCCCGTAGAGCGTCCACCTGTCACCTGTCGCTGGGAGATACGACGACATCGGGAAGGTTCACCAGTGGTCTAGGGTCTAGCATCATTGAAATGAAGGTTCGATAGGTGTATTTCTTCGGGGGGTTCAATCACATGATTGGATCGAGGAGGAATCACCATGGCTAACAAGAAGTACCGTATCAGACTGACAACACATCAACAACACGAACTCAAGACACTCGTCTCCCGTGGTTGGACCGCGGCGTACAAACAGACCCATGCGCAGACCCATGCGCGCATCAGGCTGAAGTCGCTCCATCCATCACTAGAAATATGATGCTCCACTAGCCAGTCAAGTATCGATGTTTCACCTATTATATTAGGTATATTCATGTGAATAACATATTATGATGACGGACTTGACTGTATAAATAGGCGGTGCTAGAGTCAGCCCAACTTGAATATGCAACATAGCGGGAATTCATACTGATAAAGAACGGGTAATGATATACGAAAGGCGGGGCCATGAAAGACCTACTGCGTTTGAATAGCTGGCTTTTACTAGTCGTGACGTTGGTTATCGCAGTTTCGCTTGCTTGCGAGGGTGATGAAGAGCCCGCGCCCGTGCCCACACAGCCTGCGGCAGCGCCCCAACCGACGGCGCCCGCAGTGTCACAGGCTACCGCAATGCCGGCGCCAACCCAACCAGCAATGACCAAGATGGCAGCGGAACCTCAGGGGACTCTGACTGTTGCACTTGAGCGGATCGGACTACCCCAGTTCGTCCCCGGGGTGATTACCTGGCCCAATGACGACAAGCGGTGGGGGCTGGGCAGCGTGGAGACGCTGTTCGTCTTTGACAAGGGGCCAAGCCTTTCGGAGTTGCAGCCACGCCTTGCGGAGAGTTGGGAAGTCACCGATGAGGCGCTGGTCATCAAGCTGCGCAAGGGCATACCGTTTCATGAAGATTGGGGGGATTTGACGGCTGAAGACGTGGCCTTCTCCGTCAATGGAAACATTGCCGATGACAGCGCGTACGCCGACCGGGCAGTGGCACGCGCCGCCTGGGAGGACTGGGAAGCGGTGGATTCGCACACGGTCAGGACCGAGTGGCGATCGCCAAACTTCATCTGGTACAAGAACCTCACCCCCGCGGCTCCCGTCGCCATCGGCCAGTTCTCCAAGAAGTTCATCACCGAAACCGGAGCGGACAACGTCGATCGCGACATAGGCACCGGACCTTTCCGAATGCTGAGGTTCGAGGCCGAAGATGAAGCCGAGTACGAGGCGGTGCAGGACCACTGGAGAAAGACTCCGGAGTTCGCAAAGCTACGTGTGATCGAGGTCAGGGAGCCGGCTACAAGAGTGGCCATGATCAAGGCGGGGGAGGCTGACATCACCGAGGTCCCGTTTACAAGCTTTGAGGATGTCCAGGCATCCGGCGTGAAGCTGCACGAGATGGGAGCGGCCGGATCGTTCCAGGGCATTGCGCTCGGCGGACAGAACTACATCACGGAGGACCCATGGAGTGGGGACCCTCTCACCGATAGCTCGTGGGCAGACAACCACACCGATCCCAAGTGGTGCGCCGAGCACCCGTGGGTCGTCTGCGACTTCGACGATTCAGCGGACGTAGAGCGGGCCAAGAAAGTTCGCCAGGCTATGGCGTATGCCATTGACAAGCAGGGACTGGTAGACAACGTGTGCCTGGGCCACTGTAAGACGCTGTTCTCGTGGCGATTCACCAGGGACAGCGAGTTCCCGGCCGGCACCTACGAGAAGTGGGAAGCGGCCATGCCAGTCGATGGCAGCCCTGATCGAGCCAAGGCGTTGCTGGCGGAGGCTGGCCTGCCCGACGGGTTCAGCGCCACCTTCATAGTGCCCTCCGGAGCCCGGCCTCTGTCTGAAGAGAACGGCATGGCAATGGTGCCCATGTTGGAGGCGGTAGGGATCAGTCTGGACGTTCAGCGTCTCGACTTCTCCGCAATCCGTGCCCGGTACCCTGACCGTCGTAACGACACTCTGCAGATGGCGGCTGGTAGTCGAGAGCCGTGGCCGCTGCTGTGGCAGTTCACTCCGCAGTCCTCAAGGGGTAACCTGTGGCTGCCCCAGTCAGAGGAGATGGTCGCCGAGACCATGCGCATTCTCGACCCGATAGCCGTTTGGGAGAACTCCACCAAGTGGGCGGACTGGATATTTGAGAACCAGTGGAGCATCGCAGTGGTGGAAGTGGAAAGGTGGTTTGTGTCCGGCCCCAGGGTGGCCAGCGAGTGGCCGCTGATACCCGGCCCTTCCGGCATGTCGAACAGCTATGAGCACGTCTCTCACGGACAGTAGGCGCTGAAAGGCAGAGGTACGCGACTAAACTCCCGCAACGGGAAGGAGGGCCATGGGGCGTTTTCTCCTTAGAAGATTGCTGCTGATGCTGCTGACGCTTTTGGCGATATCGGCCTTGGTCTTCAGCTTGGTGCGCCTCCAGGGAGACCCCCGATTCCTGCTTATGGACCCGATGGCCTCGATATCCGAGGAGCAGTGGGAGAACATGGGCAGGAAGCTTGGGCTCGACAAGCCCCTGATCTACCAGTACGGCGTCTTCCTCGGACAGCTCGCTACAGGAGACCTGGGCAGGTCGATTTTCCAGCGAAAGCCCGTCGTCAAGGTTATCCGCGACAAGCTTCCGGCTACGCTCCAGCTGGGCTTCAGTGGTCTCGTGTTCGGTCTGGTAATGGGCATACCCCTGGGGGTGCTGTCTGCAGTCAAGCGAGGGACGGTCTGGGACTACGCGGGCCGTTTCTTCGCTCTGGTGGGCCAGGCTGTCCCCAGTTTTTGGATCGGCATCATGCTGATCTTCTTCTTCGGAGTACAGCTTGGATGGTTCCCCACGGCTCGGAAGGGGGACTTAACCAGCTTTGTTCTCCCCTCCGTGACCATCGGATGGTTTGCGGGAGCCGGCCTGCTTCGCTTGGTGCGATCCAGTATGCTGGATGTCTTGGATTCCGAGTTTGTCAAGCTCGCGAAAGCCAAGGGAGTGACGAGCAGCGCCGTGGTCTGGAAACACGCCTTCCGCAACGCGCTCATCCCCCCACTCACCTTCGGCGCGCTTGTAATCGCCGGTCTCATTACGGGCTCCATTGTGGTGGAGACAGTCTTCGCGTGGCCTGGCATCGGTCTTCTGGCGGTCAGCTCGGTCTATAACTCCGACTATCCGCTTACACAAGGCATCGTATTGGTGTTTACTACGGTTTACGTCGTCATCGCCTTTGTCGTAGATGTTCTGTACGCTCTGGTCGACCCCAGGATCCGTTACGGGGAGTAGAGAGGCTGATGGCGAATACCTCAACAGAGCTACCAGCCAGCTTTAGCAACCAGAAGCTCGGAGTCAAAGTTCTTCAGCGAGCTCTGGGAGGCTGGCCGTGGCTTCCTGTCCTGATTCTGGTCGTCTTCGGCGTGGCGGCAATCTTCGCCTCCCAACTGTCTCCACACAACCCAAGAGTGGGCGATCTCAGTGAGAACTTCACCCCGCCGGCATGGGCTGAAGATGGGTCTGGGAAGTTCCTGCTGGGGACAGATAACCTGGGCAGGGACATCTATAGCCGGATCCTGTTCGGAGCGAGGGTGTCCCTGACCGTGGCCGCGGTGACGATCGTGATAGGCATCATGCTGGGCGTATCGTTGGGGTTGGTCGCCGGATACGCGGGTGGCTGGGTCGACGAGGTCATCATGCGATTCACAGACATCGGCATGGCCTTCCCGCTGATACTGCTCGCGTTGGCGCTGGCAGCGGTCTTCGGACAGAGCTTCAACCTGCTGATTATCATACTCGTCGCATGGGTCTGGACTTCCTTCGCACGGCAGGTGCGTGCCGAAGCGCTTCAGTTGAAGGAGATGGACTACGTCAAGCTGGCGAGAGTGGCCGGGGCATCTAGTATCCGGATCATGTACAAGCACATCTTGCCCGGTACGATCAACACGATCATTGTCATCGCGACGCTCCGGGTTGGGCTGGTCATCCTGGTCGAGGCATCGCTCAGCTTCCTCGGCGCAGGGATGCCTCCGAACATACCCACCTGGGGACTCATGGTCTCTGAGGGACGGCAGTTCATCAACTCGTCGTGGTGGATATCCTTCTTCCCCGGGATCGCCATTTTCCTGGTGGTGATGTCGTTCAACTTCTTGGGCGACTGGCTACGCGATAAGTTCGATCCCCGACTCAGACAGCTTTAGTAATTGGCCACCCGGAAGATTCTGATTACGCTCACTCTCCCGCGATGGGTCGCGGATGCCCCCGACACGGCCTATTGGTGAAGCATAGGAGAACCCAATGAACAACCCTAACGTCCAGCCACTTGCCCAGGATTTCGTCGTCGCCGCCCAGGTCCCCGATCCCAAGCTGTACTTCTTCCACGACCCGAATCTCACACGCCTGGACGACGGGACTCTCCTGATTGCCGCTCCGCAGTGGGGCCGTCGAGATAAGGACGTAGGTCGGTCTCTGAGAATCCTGCGCAGCGACGACTCGGGCCGGACTTGGCAGGAAATGCCAACTCTGCCGTACGAAGAGGGTCGGCCGTTCGTCGTCTCTGGTCGTCTGCTGATGTTCGTACAGGAGCGCACCCATAAGGACTTCCAGATTGTGTCGAGCGACGACCGCGGACTCACCTGGACTGACCCCCAGACCGTCCTCGAGGGTCCGATCTGGAACATATCAACGTCCCAGGTGATACGGTCCGACGCGCTCTACTGGGCGATGGACTATGACTCCACCGGGATCGACTACAAAGGCAAAGTAATGGTCCGCCTGGACAGTGATATGTCTCCGTTGGACCCCGAAGCTTGGAGCACCTCCAACGTCGTAGGAGCTCCGGAAGTCCCGGATTCGCTCACCCGCAGCCTGTTCCCGGTAGATAACCGGCCACAGGTTTTCGGTGGTTGGCGTAGTCCACTTGTGTGGCTCGAGCCAAATACCGTGGAAGTGGCCGGCCGCATTCGCGTGTTCGTACGGCCAGTCATTGACGAAAACTCCACGGCGAACATGGCAGCCGTACTGGACTACGACCCGGACGCGAACGAGCTGAGCTTTACCCAGTTCGCGTCCTGGCCCGGCGGACAGTGCAAGTTCTTCATCGTCCACGACCAACCCCACGCCATGTACTGGATGTTCTCCAACCTCGTGACCAACTCGCAGGACCTGCTCGGGTGGGGTGAGCGTATGCGGGATACGAAGTACTCCGGCGGTCCGGGCAACGAGCGCAGATGGCTCTTCCTCCACTACAGCATTGACTGTCTCAACTGGTTTCCGGCGGGCTGCGTAGCCCGTTGGCCGGACCGCGTTCACCGCAGCTTCATGTATCCTAGCGCGGTAATCGATGGAGACGACATGGTAGTCCTATCGAGGACGAGTCGGGACGCCGAGGACCAGCACGACGCGGATCTATGCACCATCCATCGGGTCCGAAACTTCCGAGACTTGGCAATGGACCTACATCAGGGCGGCCTCCACGCATGAAGGGAAGATGGACGTCATCCCAGCGGAGACCGTACCTGGACCGTCGAGATCAGTGAGGATAGCTCGGTATTCCACAGGGGCGACGCCGAGTGCGAATTCGCTCCGCCGGGAGGGGCCATTCGCTCCGCTTGGGGCGGCAGCCAAAAGGTCCTGAAGTCGTAGTCGATTCGCAGGGGTTCCGTCTCACGTTCGTGTTACCATTATCCAACCCGATCATCCCGAGGTGAATAGATGCGCGACTACATCGGCTACTCGAATGGCGAGTGGATTCCTGACAGCCAGTTCAGCATAGATCCCGACGATCTCGGCTACATGCTCGGCGTAGTAGTCTTCGAGACTCTGAGGACGTTTGACGGCCGGCCGTTCACCTGGCAGGAGCACGTCGACAGGTTGTTTAGATCACTCAAGTACGTCCGTATTGATCCCGGACTGACCAAGGACGACGTCATCGACATACTGACCGAGGCCGTCGCACGTAACGAAGATGTCAGGCATGAAGTCGGCGACTTCAATCTCTGGCCCTCGGTGACGATGGGACCGTCCATGGATGGACCGGCCCGCGTATACGTCAGAGTGAAGCCGGTGCCGTGGGACACGTTCACCAGGTTCTTCTTCGAAGGGGCTCACGGCGTGATTGCCAAGAGCCGAAGCTACTCCAGCCAGTTCCTCGACCCCAAGGCCAAGCACCACAGCCGACTCAACATGGTCCTCGGACACCAAGAGGTTCGGGACGTCGACCCCGACGCCTTGCCAGTTTTCATGGACATTGACGGCAACATCTCCGAAGGTGGCGGCTTCAACGTCATGCTGGTTAAGGACGGCGTGATACGGACCCCAACGGACAGGGCGATACTCCAGGGAATCTCAAGAGGCGTGGTCATGGACCTAGCGGAGCAACTCGACATTCCACTGGTAGAGGAAGACGTCCAGCCATACGACCTTTACACCGCGGACGAGGTGTTCTTCACACGGACCACACCGGGCATAGTTCCGGTCGCAAAGGTTGACAACAGATCCATGGATGATGAAGTTCCGGGACCTGTGACCAAGCAGCTCCTGTCTGCGTACAGTGAAATCGTTGGCTTGGACATCGTCGACCAGGCTGCGCACTTCGCGACACCTTGGAGATGAGGAATTAGGATTTAGGAATGGTGGAATGAGGACTTGGTAGTGGGTACTAAGGAACCTCTGAACAAAGTTAGGGTTGACGGTTATTCTCTGCCGGAATCGTGTCTGGCTGACCCATAATTTGCCACATTCCACGGACTTATTCAGAGCATTCCTAACCACTAATCGCCGGGCCGGTGCCGGAGGCCAATCATCCCTCATCCCTCATTCTTATTGGCGGAAGATCCAGCTCGCGGACTATGCTGTCGAAGGCTTCGAGATCGTCGTTAATGACCTGTCGCAGCGCATCGAGTTGACCGTCGATCTGGGATCTGAGGTCATCGAATACCTCATACGATTGCTGCGTTGGCGCGCCATCGGCCATTCCAACGGTGTCTCCGAGGGAAGCGAGTCTCGAGCGTAGGCCGCGGGCGTAGAACGCCCCTCGCATGGGCGTATCCGATCCGCCGGCGCCCAGCAACAGCTCATCCTCGATCGCCGACAGTTTGCCCCTCAGACCCGCCGCCGCTTCCATCAACACTTCCCTACTTGTCCCGTCTGTAGAACGATCCGTCCATTGCTCGGTCTGACCGAGAATACTGCGGACCGTCCCCACCGCATCGGAAGACTCGGACACCTTGTCGCGGATGGCGATGAGCAGCTCGTGCTGGCGTTTCAGGTCTTCTGGCGTCACCGCAACCCGCGGGTCTGCGAGGACCTCGAATGACTCCTCACATGCTTCGTCTCCGACTTCGAGCCGGACGCGGTAACTTCCCGGAGTAATGATGGGAACGTACATTGGTCGACCCACCTGCGACTCGCCCTCGATGCGTCGGGCGCCGTCGTGCTTCATGTCCCAAACAAATCGGTTCATTCCCGGCCGCGCGGGGATCCGAGGGGTCCCGTCACGGCTGAAGAGACGCTTGATGACCGAGCCTGCCGAGTCGGTGAAGGTGAGCGTGGCTTCGCCGTCGGATTCGTCGTTGAGGAAGTAGGTCACGACCACGCCGTTGGGCGGGTTCTGGCCGGCGTCGATCGGCGCCATAGAGCGGACACCGTGTTCCGTTTCGGAGACTCGATAAGTGGCCGGTATGCCGAGACTGAGCTGGTAATGCTTGGTGCGGCCCGATGTCTGCCGCCAGTATCCGTAAGGTTCGGAGAGAACGCGGTATGTCCTCCTGGGCCGTAAGAGGTGGGCCAAAGCCCCGGCTTCGACCTCCCCCAACTGGTGCAGGACCGAGAGATCATCGAGGATCCACAGGGAACGCCCGTGGGTCGCCACGACAAGATCGCCATCCCTTATCACCATGTCGTGAATCGGTACCGGTGGCAGGTTGAACTGGAGGGGATTCCATGACTCCCCATCGTCGAAGGACACGTACACTCCACCCTCAGTTCCGGCATACAGCAGACCTCGACGTTCCGGGTCTTCCCGGATAACCCGAGTGTAGTCCCCCTCGGCGATTCCTCGATCGATCTTCTTCCATGTCGCTCCGTAGTCGCTGGTTCGAAAGAGATATGGCTGATAGTCGCCGTGCTGGTATCTGGCAGCGGCGATGCAGGCCGACCCGGCGTCGTGGCTTGAGGCATCGATTCCATAGACCGGGGACCATTCGGGCAGGCCGTCTGGCGTCACGTCCGTCCAGCTCACCCCGCCGTCCTGAGACACATGGATGAGTCCGTCGCTCGATCCTGCCCAGAATACGCCCGGCTGAACCGGCGACTCGGCGAATCTGGCGATTGCACACCGTTCGAAGGGCGCGATGTTCGTATTCGGATCGAACTCCTCCCTGTCCGAGACATCGTCCCTAGTGAGATCGGGGCTGATCACCTCCCAGCTCGATCCGTCATCCACAGATCTGAACACGACGTTTGCCGCCGAGTACAGGACGTTTGGATCGTGGGGGGAGAACACGATTGGACTGTCCCATTCGAACCGGTATTTTCTTCCCGTCACGGTGAGTCCGGTGAGGTCCGGCCACACGGTGACGACGCGCACCTGCTCGTTCGAGTGGTTGTACCGAAGCATGATGGCCCCGGCGCCCGGCGAGCTTCCGAGCGCGCCGGAGTAGGATATGTTCGGATTGTCTTGCCGGACCGCGATGTGCCCGCTCTCGGAGCTGCCTACGGAATAGCAGTCCGACCATCTGATCGCTCCCCTGCTCGAACGACTTGGGACGCTGATAGAGCTGTTGTCCTGTTGTGTGGCGTACACACGATATGGAAACTCGCCGTCCGTGGTCAGGTGGTAGAACTCCCCGGTCGGCTGATTGTAGATCGAGGACCAGGACTCACCGCCATTGAACGTAACGCAGGCCCCTCCGTCGTTGCCGTTAATCATCCGGCCGGAGTCATTCGGGTCAATCCACAGATCGTGGTTATCGTAGTGCGGCAGCTCCACGGAGCCGAAAGTACGTCCGCCGTCAATCGACTTCCAGAATGGCTGGTTGAGGTTGTAGATGACCTCCGGATTCTGAGGGTCGCCGAAAATGTGGTTGTAGTAGTGGGGTCGCACTGTCATCTCAGGGTCATTGTTCACCTGTTCCCACGTTTCACCCCAATCTTCGGAACGGTAGAGGCCGCCGGCTCTGCTTCCAATGTCCGCGAGAGCCGCGACACCGGCCGCTCCACCCACGTCGAACAGCGCCCAAACCCGACCCGGCCTCGCGGCGGTTCCGGTTACGCCGATGCGCCCTTTGGTCACGTCCGGCAGCCCGGGGTTGTCTGTCAGGTCGGCCCACGTCTCGCCGCCGTCCGTAGTCCTATAGATACGGCTGTCCGGACCGCCGCTGTACGAATTCCAGTAACTGCGCCGGACGTCCCAGGTCGTCGCGTACAACACACGGGGATTGGTTGGGTCCATCCAGAGATCGCTGGCTCCTGCGTTCTCGCTGCGAAACAGGACCCTCTCCCAGGTATCTCCGCCGTTGTCCGACCTGAACACGCCTTTCTCAGCGTCCGGCCCTTCCAGATGTCCCAGAACCGCGGCATAGACAAGGTCCGGGTTCTGCGGGTGTATGCGAAGGCGAGCTATGTATCGTGTGTTATCGAGGCCCACGTTCAGCCAGGATCTGCCGGCGTCCGTCGATCTGTACACTCCGTCGGCGCGCGACGTCCAGTGGAGTCGCGGGACTGCGACGCAAGACTCACCCATTCCGGCATAAATCACGTTTGGGTCAGACTCGGCGACTGCGATTGCGCCTACCGCTGACGTCTTGAAATAGCCGTCCGACACGTTCTCCCAGTAGGTCCCCCCGTCGTTGGTCTTCCACACACCTCCGGCACACCCGAAGTAAAAGACCATCGGATTTGAAGGGTTCCCCGCAACGGCGACTGCCCTTCCTCCTCGAAAAGGGCCTATGCATCGCCATTCGAGGGAATTGGGAATGAATGAAACGACCTGAGATGCGCTCAGGCCACCCTCCGCGGTCGCTTGATGATCGGTTTCCAGTATCCCCAACGCATGGACCTCCGCAGTATCGCAGACCGTTGAACTTGACCGTGGGATTCTGTCACGTTCACTTGTGGGCGTCAACGCTGCGCACAGTTATGGCGGTCGATCGAATTCAGTGGCCACGCCCAATTCTACAGCGCATGATCGTGGCATCAGTACCGTTTGATTCGGGGTGGCGCGAGAGTAATAATTAACAGGAACGCCGCCCATGCAAACAGAACCGTGGCGTCAGTGAGGTTGACATCTTCAGCCAGACATATCAGAATTTCCGCAGATTTCGAAGGTTCGGAGTAGGATGTCTAGGATATCGAAGAGCATTGGAAAGCATAGGAGCGTAACATTGAAAACATCACGAGCGACCATTCTCATAGTTTCGATCGCGCTAGTTATTGGGTTGGCGATTGCCTGTTCACGGGATGATGAGGCGCCACCGGCAGCCATGGTTGAGCCGACCCCGATCAATATGTCCGCAATAATTCAAGAGGCGCTCCAGGCTCAGCCACCCGGCGTAACCGCGGCAGACGTTGCCCAAGCAGTCCAGCAGGCAATGTCCATGCAGCCAGGCGTAACTGAAGCGCAGGTCGGAGATGCCATTGCCAAGGCCTTGGCGGAGAGACCCGACGTAACAGAGGCGCAGATCGGAGATGCCATTGCGCAAGCTTTGCGCGCTCAGACTCCGGGACTCACAGAGGCGCAGGTCGCTGACACTATTGCCAAGGCACTGTCAGAGAGACCCGGCGTAACAGAGGCGCAGGTCGGAGATGCTATTGCGCAAGCTTTGCGTGCTCAGACTCCGGGACTCACAGAGGCGCAGGTCGCGGGCACTATTGCCAAGGCACTGTCAGAGAGACCCGGCGTAACAGAGGCGCAGGTCGGGGATGCCATTGCCAAGGCACTGGCGGAGAAACCCGGTGTGACAGAGGCGCAGGTCGCGGGCGCCATTGCGCAAGCCTTGCGTGCTCAGACTCCAGGACTGACTGAGGCAGAAGTGTCAGAGGCCATCGCCAAGGCGCTGGCGGACCGTCCGGGTCTGACTCAGGAGGACATCCAGAAAGCAGTAGCGGACGCGGTCGCGATGGCGATGCCCACGCCTGCGCCGATGATGGAAGAGCCGATGATGATGGAGGAGTTTCCCGACCTGCTTGTCCGGGACGTGTTCTTCTTCGCGACCCTGACTCCTCCTACGGGGTGCTCGTTCTGGGGATGCCGGGTGTCGTTCAATATGTTCGACGGGCTTGTTGCCATCGACAACACGTCGGCCAACAAGGACCTGGTACCGAACTTGGCCGAGTCCTGGGAAGTCTCGGAAGACGGCATGGCATACACGTTCAAAATCAGGCCTGGCGTGAACTTCACAACCGGTCGACCCTTAAATGCCAATGCGGTTCAGGCGTCGTTCCAACGCGCATTCGACGTCTTCGAACGGGAGGGGCTGTCCTCTACGCAAGCGTGGTTCACGCTAACGGATAGCATCGAAGCGGTCGATGACATGACGTTCAAGTGGACGCTCACGGACCCTTACGCGCCGCTCTTGCCGCTGCTCACGTCCAAGGACCTACTGATCGTGGATGCGGAAGAAGCCCTCGCCCACGAGGAGACCGACGAAAAAGGTCGTGACTACGGCGTCAAGTGGGCGACCGAGAGGTCGATCGGGACAGGCCCGTTCATGGTCGAGAGCTTCACGGCAGAGCAGCGACTGGTCATGGCCAAAAACCCTGACTATTGGGGAGGCCACGACGGCGTGAGTCCGTCGGTGGAGCGGGTGATTGACGTTCACGTCCCTGAGCCTGCGGTGGGTGCGCTGCAACTCTCCGCCGGTGAGGTCGACGTCGCGCTTCAGCTCGACCCCATCTCACTCCAGTCGTTCGAAGGCAATGACGACGTCGAGGTATTCACCTACCCATCGCTTATCACCTGCAACTTCCTGGTCGACAGACGCATCCCGCCGATCTCGGACCCAAGGGGATTCCAGGCGATAAGACACGCGATCAACTATCAGGGCCTGCGCGATGTCGTTGCGCTGGGGCTCGCAGACGTCCATCAGAGCCTGATCCTGCCGGGAATGAGCGGCCACGATCCGGCGATCGCCACAAAGTACTACCACAATCCTGAACTGGCCAGACAGCTCCTGTCCGCGGCCGGATTCCCGGACGGTTTCGACGTCCAGATCCAGCTTCGAACCGGGGCCTGCGGTTCCGTCGTTTACCAGAAGGCTCTGGAGTTCTTCCAGAACGACCTGAAGGCTATCGGCGTCAACGCGGAGATTGTACAGTCAACCAGCTCCAGGTTCTGGGGCGAAATCAGCGACGAGAAGATGCGTGACTTCGGGATCTCCGGTCTTGGCGCCACGTACTTCGACGCCGATCAGCCTGCGACTTGGCGGGCGCTGAGAGAGTGCAATCTCCTCGGTCTGGACGACGTTGAACCCGAAATCGCCGCCAGACTAGAAGAATTGACCAACATGGGGCGCGTTGAAACAGATCCCCAAAAGCGCCATGTGATTTACCGAGAGATGTCAGAACTCATGGTGGACAATTGCGGCGAGATCACCGTGCTGCAGGTTCGGGATACCGTGGCGCACCGGTCGAACATAAGCAACATCGTACCGGCGGCCCACGCGTTCACGCCGGAATTCCGCTACATGAGGAAATCGCAGTAATACCAGCCCTTCTCCCCAGACATGACCAGCGTACCGGCGACCGAGGAGACCCTCGGTCGCCGGCGCAGGGCGATATAGGCTTCAGATGTAGGGACACATTCACTTCCAGTGGGAGGGAATCTGTCCCTACTGAACATTAGACGGGACTCAGTTGTCACTGACAAGATACATAATCCGTCGGCTGCTCCTTCAGGTGTTTGTACTTGTCGGCGTCTCTTCTCTGACATTCTTCATGATGATTATCATGCCCGGCGACCCGGCGACGATTCTTCTGGAAACAACGGGAGGGATCAGTACCGAGGCCATCGAAAAATTCAGGGAGCGGTGGGGCTTCGACAGGCCACCGCACATGCAGTACCTCACCTTCATGGGGAACCTTCTACGCGGCGACTTCGGTGAGTCGTTTGTGACCCGCAGAGAGATACGCACGGAGTTGGCCAGCTTCCTTCCGGCGACCGCGGAGCTGTCCATCGTGGCGTTCATCATGGCGGTGATAATGGCGATCCCGGCCGGAATCCTCGCCGCCGTCAGGCGGAACAGCCTGCCAGACCACGTCGTCCGGATCGTATCCCTCTTCGGGGCGTCTGTACCCATTTTCTGGTTTGCGATAATACTTCTGCTGGTGTTTTTCTACTATCTCGGATGGGTGCCTTCGTCTCAGCGAATCGGCATCACGCTCGACGTTCCAGAAACAGTAACGGGGTTCTATACTGTGGATACCCTCATTGCGGGTGACTTCAGGGGCTTCGTCTCTTCCATGCACCATCTCGCACTGCCCGCGTTCGTACTTGCATTCTCCGTTGTCGGACTCCTCGCACGTGTAACCCGCACCAGTATGCTGGAGGTGCTCGGCGAGGACTACATCCGCATGGCGCGCGCCAAGGGTCTCAACAACGGAGTCGTAATCTATCGGCACGCGCTCAGGAACGCGCTGATTCCGACGGTGACGGTCCTGGGGCTTCTGGTAGGTGGACTTCTATCCGGCGCTGTCCTGACCGAGACGATATTTGCGTGGCCGGGATTGGGGCGGTTCGCTGTCCAGTCGATCTTCTTTCTCGATCGTGCGGCGGTCACCTCTGTCGCTCTGATCATCGGCATCGTGTACTCCACGGCCAACCTGGTGGTGGACGTCATCGTCGCGGTCATCGATCCGCGCATCACGTATCAGTAGAGTAGGATTTGGCTTCGATCCCCGAACAGCAGAGCCTCGGCGCCTTGGTTCGGATAAAGCTGCGGACCGGGTACCGCATTCTGCGGAACAACCCGCCGGCCGCGTTCGGGCTGGTGCTGGTGCTGGTGTACGTATTCATAGCGTTGGCGGGGCCATGGGTTGCACCACATCCGTTCGACAAGTTCGCAGTCGGCTCGACGCTGTCCCCGCCGAGCTCCGACCATATCTTCGGAACGGACGAGTTCGGGCGCGACGTCTTCAGTAGAGTGCTGTATGGCGGACGCATCAGCCTCCGCATCGGCGTACTGGTGGTTGCCATTGCCGGGAGCGTTGGCGTCACCGTCGGTCTGATCAGCGGCTTCTTTGGCGGATGGCTCGACGAAGTCACCATGCGGATCGCCGACATCTTTCTCGCGTTTCCGGACCTCGTCATGGCACTGGTGGTCGCGACAGCGCTGGGCACCAGTATCGAGTCGGCGATCATCGGAATCGCGATCGTCCGGTGGACATCCTACGCACGGTTGATGCGGAGCAGCGTTCTCACGGAAAAGGGCAAGGACTACGTGCTTGCGGGCACCGCGCTCGGGACGCACCCGACCCGGCTGATCTGGCGCCACATCCTGCCGAACAGTTATGCCCCGGTGCTGGTCCAGGCGACGCTCGACTTCGGTCTGGCGATCCTCCTGGCCGCGGGTCTCAGCTTCATCGGAGCAGGCGCACAGCCACCGCTTCCCGAATGGGGCGCTCTGGTCTCCGGTGGTCGCCAGTACGTACAAGCGGCATGGTGGATACCCATATTCCCGGGCCTTGCGATCTTCGGCGCCGTCTTGGCGTTCAACCTCCTCGGCGATGCACTGCGAGACGCTATGGACCCACGTCTCCGCTATCTGCTTCACAACGCCCGACAGTAGGCGTTAAATCAGCAGATCCCGGCGGGGTCGAATCAGACTGTCGGCCACGTTGGTCTCGCGCATGAACTTCATCAGGTGCTGGTGCATTTCACGCGCGATCTCAGGCCGCTGATGCAGCAGGTTGTTGGTCTGCTTCGGGTCAGTCGGCAGATGATAGAGCTCCGAAACACCCGGTTCCACGCTGAACAGGAACGACCACTCTCCCGCCGTGATCGTGGTCATCAGGCCGGCCGTGAGCGGACGGCTCACGTTGTCCACCGACCGCACCCTGTCTCCCGGATTGGCGAACGGTATGGTGCTGATGACAAAGTCGCGACCATTCACAGACGGGTCCTTCATCGCCGGATAGAGGGACCTTCCGTCCAGGCCGTCGGGGATATCCTGGCCCAGAATGTCGAGGACCGTGGGCATCACGTCGATGGCCGATGAGTGACCGCCGTATGCGCCGGACGGAACACCCGGGACAGAGATCAGCAGGGGCAATGCGACCAGCTCCTCATATAGCGGGGAGTGCGTCCACTTCGAGTCGGGGTCGCCGTGTTGGTACAGGGTGCCGTCCTGGCGCTTGTCGAACGTCATCTTGCCGAACAGGCCGCCGTGCTCGCCAAAGTAGAATCCGTGGTCTGTCGTGAATATGACGGCTGTCTTCTCCTTCAGCCTCATGTTCTCGACCTTTCGCAGCAGGTACCCGACCCAGGTGTCCACCATGGTGATCTCGCCCATGTAGGTGGCGCGGGCCTTGTCGACACGACCCTCGGTGAATCCGGGCGCATCCTGCCAGAAAGCGTAGAGCGGTTGAACGACCTCGCCATCGTAGTCGGGCATGTACAGCTCGGTGTAGTACGGAGGGGCGTCCCACGGTTCATGCGGGTCCCAGGTGTCGATGTATAGGAAGAAGTCCTCCTTATAGTGAAGCTCCAGCCAGTCCATCGCCTTGGTGATCGTGCGTGGCGTGTTCCTGTCCGACTCCATCCTCCACCAGGCCCGCTCGTCTCTGGACTCGTGGTGTCCGATGGCGGCCACCCTTGTAGCTGACCCCTCCTGCGCCTGGATCGTGAAGTAGGTCTGGAATCCGCGGTCGTAATTCATGCCGTGACGCCAGTAGAACGGCGTATCCACGACCGCGCAGGTGTGGAAACCGCCGTTCGCCAGCAACTGCGCCAGGGTCGTGACGTCGTCGGGAAGCGGCTCCCAGCCCATGAACGACATCGTCCACCGCCCGGTTGCGTGGTCGGCCCGTGTCGGCATCGTCGGGAAGCCGCCTCCGTAGTGGGCGTCGAACCGGGTGCCGCGCGCGGCCAGTCCGTCCAGCGCCGGCGTCTGAATTACCGGATGCCCATAGGCCCCCAGATGGTCCCTTCTGAATGTATCGGCGACTATCCAAATCACATTCACGATCAGCTGCCTCCTGTACTGTCATCCAAATCGATCGGGACTGCCCTCTCTACGCGCTGCGACTATCGGACGCCCAGCAAGCCAAGTGTATCTCTAGCGGGGCCAACCGTGTGGAAGTCCACTACTCCGGCTCGGTGACGGTCAGCCGCTGGTTGGCCGCGACATTCTCGAATACCTGCACCTTGCCGCCGGGCCATTGGACTTTCAGAGAATCGGCCCGCCGTGCCCAACCGAGTCCGAAGTGGACCGTCAACATGTTCTGCCCGATCTGGCTGGACCCGGCGGCCACCTCTCGGATCAGTGTTGCGTTCCGCGTCATTGCTGTCACCCTGGCTCCGATCCCATCCCGGTTGCTGCCGGCGCCGACCAGGTCAACTTCCAGCCAGTTGCGTCCCGTATCGCAGACGTTCCTCAACAGCTTGGCTTTCTCTCTCAAGTTTGAGACGAAGATGTCCAGGCAGCCGTCGTTGTCGTAGTCCAGATAAACTCCACCCCGACCGACACTCGGATCGTCAGTGCCGCTGCCGCCGGAGACGTCAGTGAAAGTCCCGTCGCCGTTATTCCTGAGCAGGACGTTCGGCTGCTCGACCGGGTTTTCGATGTTTTCCGCGTTGAGGAACCCGCTGACCAGGTAGAGGTCTTCGTCGAGGTCGTTGTCGTAGTCGAAGAAGAACGTGCCCCAGGCAACGCGCTGACCGTCGGGAGTCGCGGCGGCGCCCGTCCTCGCCTCGACGGACGCGATCTCAAATCCGAGATCAGCGCCCCTGTTATTGAGGAGTATGTTCTGCCCGATGTTGGTTACAAACAGGTCGAGCATACCATCCAAGTCGTAGTCTCCGACCGCCAGGCCCATGCCGAACATTTCGATTCCAGCTCTGGAACTCTCAGAGATATCGGTAAATGTCCACTTGCCATCTGCCCCGAGACCGTCGTTCCGCCACAGGACGTTGGGGTGTAGCTGGTCTCCTAAATCGTTGACCACGTACAGGTCCGCGTCACCGTCGTTATCGTAGTCTACCCATCCGGGCTGAAATCCGGACCCCCACATGTTGCCCAACGGCCCGGACATCGTCGGAGCGGTGGAGTCGCCGAGCAGCGGGCTCACGTCGTCGAACGTTCCGTCACCGCTGTTGTGGTAGAGGATCAGCGGGTCATGCAGCTTCAGGAAGTCCGGGTGCTGCCGGACAAGATCGACCGGAACGCCGAATATATCCACGTTGGCGCTGAGCCGCGTGTGGTTCACCACGACCAGGTCCAGGAAGCCGTCGCGGTCGTAGTCCCCCCAGGCGCAGCCGGTGGTGCGCTCCAGCCGCTTGACGTTGCCCAGGGCGCGACTGGTGACGTTCGAGAATGTCCCGTCGCCATTGTTGCGGTAGAACCTGCTGGGCCCGAAGTGGGCCACGTAGAGGTCCGGGTCGCCGTCGTTATCGTAGTCGGCGGCGCATGCGCCGTTGGCCGTCCCCCCACCCTTGTCGTCCACGTTGGCAGCGGCGGCGACATCGACGAATGTCCCGTCGCCATTGTTGCGGTACAGCGCGTTCGGCCCGTTGTTGCTGGTGACGTAGATGTCGTGAAGACCGTCCGAGTTGAAGTCGAACACGACGGACCCCGCTCCGACGTCGACGGCGTCTATCCTCAGCCGCGTGTGGAGGAAGTCGATGCCCGCATCCGCCGTAACATCGACGAAGACGGGACTGGGCAACGACTCTGTCTCGGCGTGGACGACGTCGGCATATGTCTGTCTCTGCAAGCCGTACCTCGCCCGGAGGTCCGACGCCTCGGCCTTCCAGATGAAGGCGCCGATAACGAGGATCGCGACACCCCCCAAAGCTCCCAACGTCCAGGTCGCCCCGGCGAACGTGGCGATCGCGCGCTTCGGCATCAGCTTGGCGAGACCCCAGAAGGTGACCGGCCCGCCGGCCGCGGCGGTGAACAGCAGGGTGGCCGCGGGGGCTGTTCCCATCCCCAACAGCAGGAGCAGCGCAACCAGCGGTATCTCGAATAGCAGTGGAACATTGATCAGGATGCCGAATGTCGCCGCGATCGCCACGCCTGTCAGGTCGTTCCCCAGATACGTGGCGACCACGTCTGGGCTGATCCACTGGAGCGCGAGCCCGCTGGCAAACCCGGCGACGACCATGATCGGACCCAGGCGCGCCAGGTATCCCAGGCTGTACTTTGCCCAGTCTCGGATGGCCTCTACGAGAACGTCGCGCCAGGGTTGGGGATCTGAAATGTCGACGCTTGGTGCCGGTGCGAAATCTTCTTCTTCGACGGGACCACGGACAGTCTTCACCACCAGCGGGCCGATCAGCAGCGCTCCGATCACCGCCAGCACGAGCCGGCTGGTACCCAGTAGCGGCGTGAATACGAAGAACACCATGGCCAGCGCCGGAATGTTCATCGTGGCCGAGCCCTGGACCATCGCGATTGCGCCCTCAACGCCCGCCCCCCTCCTGCGGAAGGCCGAGGAGACCGGCACAATACACGCCGAGCACAGGTTCATTACCGGCCCTGTAAGAGCGCCGCTCAGCGTGCGCCTGAACACTCCCCCCGATGCGAATGTCGGGCCACTTCCCGGCGGGAACAGCATACTCTCCGCCAGTCCCGCGACCACGAATGCGAATGTCATCCCGATGGTGACCAGGCGAAGATAGGTGACCGAGAACGTGAACCAGCTTGTCAGGAAAGATCGCCCAGCCTCGCGCTCGATACAGAACCCCTGGAAGCATTGGACCTGGGGAGCGGTGACGGCATCCAGGTCCTCGCCCACGACGTCCAACTTGGGAAAACGGTTGAATGTGAAGAAGAGGGCAAGGATCACGGCCAACAGGATGAGCCCCACCGCCCGTTTCTTCCTGACTGGGCTGCTAAACATGGCCGGGCAATTCCAGACCGGTCGGACTGCTGATCGATCCCTGGGCTTGTCCAATCATCAATCGCGCCTCCGGCCGAGCAGGAAGCGCCTGAGCTTGGCTCCGAAGTCGTCGTCCCCGGCGCGATCGGGCAGTAAGACCCACAGGACCAGCAGGCTCCCGAAAACGGTCAATGAAAGTATCGCTTCTACGGGCATGCTGACCAGCGCCGCCTCACTTTAATTCTGCTGGATAGACACAGAGGTTGGCCGCGTCCACCTTGCCCGGGCAGGCACTACCGACAACATCACAGAACACGGGCGACTGTGAAGTAGATCTGCGCCAATTCTATGCGGTTGCACATGAATTCAGGTATGCGGCGCATCGAGATCAAGTGGTCATTGCCATCTTGCGGGCGTGGGTGATGTCTTCATTCGTTACAGGACGCACCTGCGAGGGCAACAAGGTTGCTATCGCGGCCGTGTCGCCATCCAGAGTCATGAACTCCACCACGTAGGCTGCTTGCCCTGTATGGACATGCACAATCGTACCGACATCGCCCGTCTCCAGTCTTTCCTCCGAAATATCGGCTGTCAGCACAATGCGGTCATGTTCTTCGAGCATCATCACCTCCTGGTCGGGTGTGCTGATATGAGCCTAGGAATGTTATGTCCTGAATCTACTTGCCAGACGGTTCGAATCAAAGGGTTGCGTCCATCAGGCGTTTCGACTTCCCCGTCTACGCTGTATCGGGTGCCGTAGGCAGTTTCCACGATCCTGGTAACCTCATTACTTGCAGCATGACTTTTCAGTGCCGCCGCGAACTCCTGCCACTCTTCGATTCGAAAGCCGAATCTCATGAAGAATTCAGCCTTGCTGCGCCCGTCCGGGTGACTCCCCGAGAGCAGGTAGTCCAAGACCTTCGTACTTTCGACCCGGGCCTGTTGTGCATAGGGTAACTTCACCTAGAGCACTCTGAATACTCTCTACTCCTGATCGACGTCCGATACATGGTGTCCAAGGTGCGGATAGGGCCTGTGATCTCGAATTGACCGGTTTACCTGGATGGCACAAGTAACGAAAGGCGCCGTTACTCTTCCGGAATCGATCGGGCAGTAAGACCCACAGGACCAGCAGGCTCCCGAAAACGGTCAATGAAAGTATCGCTTCTACGGGCATGACAAAGGCTCGTCGCGGATTCTATCATTTGTGGACACGGTCTATTTGCCCCGTTTGAATTGAGTAGCCCATGACGCGAAGGCACAGCCGCCAAGCGAGACATGCCTTCGTCTTGATGACGACTGAGGCGACGTTGGACTTGGATGTAATCGACCTGTGTCCGTAGCTGATCCCTGTTGACACCAGTAGAGCCGCCGCATATACTCCGTGCCATATTGCGGTATGAAATACATGGTATTTCGCCGGAATCCTACAGACAGTTTAGGCTATACCACAAAGGATGCGTTATAGGAAGATCACCGGCCAGTCATCGAGTCTAATTTCTGAGAGCCAGACCATATTTTCAGTGCATCATCTTGATATATCCCGGCTGGAATGCCAGCCTCAGTAGCTGTCCCGTCGATTGGCGAGTCAGCAATTGGGGGGTCTGTTTTCATACAGTAGGTGCCGAGTTACGTATTAGGAGAGAGTGATGAAGAAAGCTTTGTTGATTGTTGTTCTACTAGTATCGTTCGCGGTCGCCCTGGCCGCGTGTAGCGGTGATGAAGGGCCAACGGAGACCGCACCCGCGCCGACAGCAGCGCCCGCTGCGCCCGCGCCGCAGCCTACCACCCCACCGGCTGCCCCGGTTCCCCAGCCGACAACTCCTCCAGCCGCACCCGCGCCGGCCACGCCCGCGACCTCGATGATGTCCGACAAAGAACTTGTGGGCATGACCATCGTCGACACGGCGGTTTCGATGGTTCCGGCCCCGATGGAGTACAACGAGGCTCCGATGCTCGCGGAGATGGTGGCAAGTGGCGACCTCCCCCCGGTGGAAGAACGGTTGCCCGATGAGCCGCTGGTCATCCAAGTCCAGGAAGTCGGCCAGTATGGCGGAACGCTTCGACGAGCACACCTCGGCCCCGCAGACGCGAGCTGCAACGTCGGCCGTGTTAACGGTCGGGGCATCGCCAGAGCGGCCGGTAACGGCGACTTCGCGGTACCCGCCGCGGTCAAGTCCTGGGAGCAGAATGATGCAGGCGACGTGTGGACCGTTCACCTGCTTGAAGGGATGAAGTGGTCAGACGGTGAGCCGTTGACCGCCGACGACTTCGTCTTTGGGTACGAAATCCTCACAGATACCGACATCAGAAATCCGCCTCTGTGGATCAATTCGAGCGGTGATCCGCGGGTCCAAGTCGTCAAAGTAGACGACTACACCGTCCAGTTCAAGTACGCCGACCCCAACTACCTGTGGTTGTCCTTCATGGTGCATGGCTGTACAGGCACAAACCAGCCATATATGCCGGCGCACTACTTGAAGCAGTTCCACGCCAAGTACAACCCGGACGCCGAAACAATCGCCAAGGACGCGGGATTTGATAACTGGCAGGCATACTTCCAGAATCGGTATCATCCGCGCGACAACCCGGAGCGACCTTCCACATCGCCATGGCTCTGGGAAACCAGCGGTGCCGAACCCATCATCAGACTGGTAAGGAACCCTTACTACCCTATCGTCGACCAAGAAGGGAACCAGCTCCCGTACATCGACCGACTGCGGTTCGAGACGGCCGCCGGTACTGACGTCCTCAACTTGAGGGCGGCCCAAGGCGAGGTCGACTTCCAGGGTCGACACCTCAACTTCGAGAATTTCACCGTGTTGAGGCAGGGCGAAGAAAAGGGAGACTACCACCTGAAGTCCATAGTCGACCCTCACGGGTCTGACATGGCCATGTTGTTCAACGTGACCTACGAAGGGCCGGAGAAGGTGTACCTGACGAATAAGGAATGGCGCCAGGCCGTGTCAATGGCCGTTGACAGGGAATCGATCAAGGAGATCAGTTTCGGAGGCAAGGGGACAGCTCGCAACGCACTTCCCGCTAAGGACCATCCGTACTATCCTGGAGACGAGTGGGATACCAAGTACGCCACCTATGAGCCGGACATGTCCAACGAAATACTGGATAGGGTGATGGGCGCCAAGGATGACGAGGGCTTCCGGACGATGCCGGATGGCAGTAGGTTCGAAGTCTCTCTCACCGTGGCCGACTCGCTGGGGTCGGACGTGGATGGGGGCGAACAGATCTGCAACAACTTCCAGGCGGTCGGCGTCAGATGCCGGCTGGACGTGCTTGAGAGAAGCTTAATGCTCTCACGCGCATCCGCCAACGAGTTGATGCTACGCATGAACGTCATGTGGGAGACACCGATCCTGTTCCTCAACCCGCAGCACATCCTCCCGGTCAACACGAACTGGGGATGGGCGACGGAGTACGGGCGTTGGTACTCGAGCGAGCAGTCCGAAGGAACAGAGCCTCCTCCTGAGGTCCTGCACCTGTACGACCAGATGGCCATAGCGCCGACTGTCCCGCTCGACGAACAGGCCGAGATCGCACAGGAAATATACCGCTGGCTCATCGACAACATGGTCGAGACAGGTATTATCGGTGCGAGCGGACTGCACGGGATATTCTTGGCAAAGAATGACCTGGTCAACGTGCCCGACTGGTTCGCAGGCTGGGCGTACAACCGGCCGTTCAACGCCTTCCCTGACCAGTTCTGGTACAGGAGTGAGGAACGTAGACAGGGGGGCTTCTGAGATAGCTGCCCGCCCAATCCCGTCCCCCTGGGCAGATGTGTCCGAAGACGACCAGTGTCCCAGGGGGTCACACTAATCCCTAAAGTTTCCTTGACGACTGTGTGTCAGATCACAACACACAGTCGTCAAGGAGTATGCGCGATTAGCAGTCAGGTACTCTAGCTATGCTCCAATTCCTGATACGGCGATTCGCCATTATGATCCCCATGATGGTACTGATGTCGGTTGTCGCTTTTGGGATCATACAGGCGCCGCCCGGCGACTACCTGCAGACCTACATAGCCGAGCTTTCAGCGACTGGAGACTACGTAGACGCCGCGGAGGAAGAGACCCTCAGGAATCAATATGGTCTGGATAAGCCCATCTATATCCAGTACCTCAAGTGGATCAGCAACCTGTTGCGCGGCGACCTCGGTTTCTCCTTGGAGTACCAGCTTCCGGTAAACGAGCTGATAGGCGAGCGACTCGGGCTAACGGTGCTGCTAGCGCTGTTCACAGTGATGTTCACGTGGACCCTCGCTATTCCTATCGGAATCATTTCCGCGGTCAAGCAGTACTCGTTCATAGACTACGTGTTTACGTTCCTGTCATACATCGGCGTTGGGACACCTAACTTCCTCTTAGCCCTGGTCATCATGTGGTTCGTGTGGGCGTGGTTCGGGCTGAAGATCACCAGCCTGTTTTCGCCGGAATATCATGACGCGGAGTGGAGCATCGCCAAGGGCATCGACCTTCTGAAGCACATCTGGGTGCCCATGATTATTCTTGGCACCGACGGCACGGCACGGTTCACACGGATCATACGCGCCAACCTGCTGGACGAGCTCAGTAAGCCCTATGTGGAGACGGCTCGCGCCAAGGGGCTGCCGGAGTGGCAGGTGATCCTCAAGTATCCCACGCGGATTGCCATCAATCCGTTCATCAGCACCATGGGTTGGCAGCTACCTCAACTCTTTTCAGGAAGCTTGATCGTTGCCACAGTCCTAAGTCTCCCCACCATCGGGCCGTTGTTGCTGGCAGCGCTGATCGCCCAGGACATGTTCATGGCGGGTTCCATAATCCTGATTCTGACAGTGCTGACCATCATCGGCACACTCATCTCGGACATTGCTCTGGCGCTGGTGGACCCACGCATACGGGTGGAAGGATGAGGGGATAGCCAGTGGCATCTGGAGTTGAAGTCGCCCCTTCACTCACCCCTGAAGAGCGGGAGTACATCGCCTCGCAGTGGAAGCTGGTGTGGAGGCGATTCCTCAGACATCGGTTGGCCGTGGCAGCTACGGTGATCGTTCTGGGGTTCTATCTGATATCCGCTATCGCCGAGTTTCTGGCGGTACATGATCCTATGGCACATGAAGCTACCAGGGCCTTCGTGCCCCCCCAGCGCGTACACTTCTTTGATGGTTTCAAGCCGAGTTGGCCGTATGTATACGGGCTCAAGCGCGAACGGGACCCTGAGACACTTCAACCACTGTACAAACCTGACGAGTCCCAACGATATTCGATCACGCTATTCGCGAGGGGACACGAGTACAAGTTCTTGAGCTTGCTGAAAACGAATGTTCACTTGCTGGGTTTGGACACAGAAGAGGATCCGATACCTCTGTATCTGCTGGGAAGCGACCGACTGGGGCGAGATCTGTTCTCGAGGCTGATGTACGCTACTCGGATTTCCATGTCCATTGGCCTCGTCGGAGTCGGGTTGAGCCTGTTTCTCGGAGTGCTACTTGGAGGAATTTCCGGGTACCGAGGTGGTGTAACAGACGTACTCATCCAGAGGTTCATCGAGTTCGTTCGATCCATTCCGACAATCCCGCTGTGGCTCGGACTGGCGGCGGCGGTACCCAAGGAATGGACGATCTTACAGATATACTTCGCTATCACCATCATCATATCTCTGCTGGGTTGGACTACTCTGGCAAGAGAAGTCAGGAGCAAGTTCCTGGCACTGAGGTCCGAGGACTTCGTCGTCGCCGCGCGGCTGTACGGCACCTCAGAGCTCAGGATCATCTTCCGCCACATGATCCCTTCTTTTACCAGTCACATCATCGCGACGACCACACTTGCGGTACCGGCGATCATTATTGCTGAAACCGCGCTGAGCTTCCTGGGTCTTGGCCTCCGGCCCCCTGCAATCAGCTGGGGCACTCTTCTCTTTGAGGCCCAGAACTTGAACGCCATCGCAAATGCATCGTGGGTGATGATACCCGCGCCCTTTGTTATTTTCGCCATACTGGCCTTAAACTTCATGGGCGACGGGCTGCGTGACGCGGCTGACCCCTATTCGAGCCATTAGCGCCTGTGAACTCATCCTGAGGTAGTCAATTGCAACCGGACTCTTCTCTCTTGGAGATAAGGAACCTCAAGACCTACTTCTTCCTCGACGAAGGAGTTGTCCGAGCGGTGGACGACGTCACGTTCGAGTTGAACCGCGGCCGCGTACTCGGAGTTGTTGGAGAGAGCGGGTGCGGTAAGAGCGTGTTAGCGCGTTCGATCATGCGGATCGTCAGACCGCCGGGCAGGTCGCTGGAAGGCGAGATCATCTATAAGCGGGGCGCCGGAAACGGCGCATCCGAAGGTGGTAAAGACAGCATCGACCTGCTGGACCTGGCCCCTGATGGCGCCGAGATGCGCGACATCCGGGGCAGCGAGATCACAATGGTGTTCCAGGAGCCGATGGTCTCGTTCAGCCCGGTGCATACGGTCGGTGCGCAGATCATCGAAGGAATCCTGCTCCACCAGGAGGTCACTAAGGAGGAAGCCAGGGATCGAGCGATCGATATCCTGAGACGGGTCGGGATTCCTGACCCCGAACGGATCGTGGACGAGTACCCGTTCAACCTCAGCGGCGGTATGAGGCAACGCTGCATGATCGCTATGGCCCTGTCCTGCAACCCTACGCTGCTCATCGCCGACGAGCCCACCACCGCGCTTGACGTCACGACGCAGGCGCAGATCCTGGAGTTGATGGCCGAGCTCCAACAGGACTTCGGCATGGCCATGATGCTGATTACCCACAACCTCGGTGTTGTTGCCCAGATGGCGGAAGAGATGATCGTCATGTATCTGGGCAAGATCGTCGAACGCGCCGACATCCAGACCTTGTTCAGCGACCCGAAACACCCCTACACGCAGGAGCTTCTCAAGTCCATCCCTCAGCTCAGCCGAACCAGGCAGACTGCACGGTTGGCGGCGATCAGCGGTAATGTCCCTTCACCGTTCGTGCGTCCCTCCGGCTGCCCGTTCCACCCACGCTGTCCGCAGTTCATGTCCGGAGTTTGTGACGTCGTCGAGCCACAGCAGGTGTCAGTCGGAGTGAACCACACGGCGAGCTGCCTGCTGTACTCGGATGCCGCGGCTCCTGATCAGGAGCCGTCGCAGTGACCAACCCGAACGACGTTTCCCCGCTCCTCGCGGTCAAGAACCTGAAGGTTTACTTCCCCATCGTCTCAGGGATATGGCGCAAGACCCGAGGTTACGTTCGCGCGGTCGACGACCTCAGCTTCGAACTCCACGAAGGTGAGACACTCGGACTGGTGGGCGAGAGCGGCTGCGGCAAGACCACGGCTGGGCGGGCCATCCTCAGGGCGGTGGAGCCTACGTCCGGCGAGATAGTGTTCCGGATGCGCGACGATAACCTCGTAAGCACGACGGAGGCTGACGACGACGAGTTGACACTGCTCCGCCAAGAGATGCAGCTCATCTTCCAGGACCCGTTCGCGTCGCTGAATCCTCGGATGACGGTTTTCGACGTCGTCGCCGATCCGCTCCGTGTCAACCATCTGGCCCGCGGAACCGAACTTGAAGATCAGGTCAGCGAGATGCTCATGCGCGTTGGTCTGTCGCCGGCGTATATGCGACGCTATCCACACGCCTTCAGTGGTGGTCAGCGCCAGCGTGTCGGTATCGCTCGCGCGCTGGTCATGAACCCCCGCCTCGTGATTGCCGATGAGCCGGTGTCCGCCCTGGACGTCTCAGTGCAGGCGCAGATCCTTAATCTAATGCAGGACCTTCAGGACGAGCTCAATCTTACCTACCTGTTCATCAGCCACGACCTCAGCGTCGTCCAGTACATCGCGCACCGTGTCGTGGTGATGTACGTCGGCAAGATAGTCGAAATCGCGACAACGGAAAAGCTGTTCACCGAACCCAAGCATCCTTATACCCAGGCCCTGTTATCCTCCGTGCCGGTGCCGAACCCTGCGATTCGCGCGCGCGGACAGGCGTTAGCCGGCGAGGTCGCAAACCCTGCCAATCCCCCAAGTGGCTGTTACTTCCACCCACGTTGCCCGTTTGCCAAGGATGTCTGCCAGACCGACGAGCCTCCGCTGACGGAGATATCTGAGGGTCAATTCGCAAAGTGCCACTTCGCCGGAGAGTTGGATCTCCCAGGGGTGCCATCCTAAGCGACTGCCTCAGAGTCTGAAAGAATTGAATCGTTCGATCTGAGCGGTTCCTCCCGCTCAACTCAGGTCTTCGGCGATCTCAGCACAGGCGTTGTCGAAGGGCAGGGACTGGAAACACGCTTTGCTTCCTCGAATGACGATCATGGTTTTGTACTCTTGAGATGGTCACCAAACTCGACAGGCCTAATGTCGGCCTCTCGAAGATTGAAGCTCTGACAACCCCTGCGGCACGATTTCAGACTGAAGACCTCAGATGACGGAGATGAAACAACCAGCCAGGACATATCCTCACCGTAACGCCAGACGTGCCGGTCAGCGCATGAGACTGTTGACCTGCGTCGCCGTGTACGGTGCGGCCTTGGGGATCTTCGCCCTTCTCGTCTCACTGGTCGCCCGTGCCAAACTCAGACCGCCCGATTTCGAGCCGCAACACCTCGACCCTATAGTCGCGCTCTTCCTATCGGGGGCCGGAATCGTCGCAGGCGGGCTGGTAGCCTGGACACTGACGACATGGCTGGTACAGCGAGCCGAACACCCCCAACATCCCCTGGTGTGGCTGGGAGTCGGCCTGGGATACGCAATCATCGTACCGTTCCTGACGGGGGCCCTTGCGCCGGTCAGCCTGGTCTTCCTGAACACGGTCGTGGGAGTCATGGCGACGCCCGAAATGTTGCCGGGATTGGCCGACTCGGTCTTCCGAGCGCCCAAAGTCGCATTCGAGTACGGAGCGCTTAGCCTCGGCCCTACCGCACTCGCCGCTGTTCTATTTGTAGCCGGAACTTGGGTCATAGACCGGATCAATACATACTCCGGCCTCCATCTTTCACGGTACGGGGCTTATGGAATGACGATCGCCATGTCCACCGGAGTCGTCGCATTCGCCTATCTGGCCCCAGCGACTACCCTTGTCAAGCTCGGTTGACTCCCACTGGCTGGTATGCCGCACGTGAGGCCCGACTCATGTGTGAGTGCCACCCAGTGTACAATACAGAACGCGTGGAAGGTCGAAGGAACGCCAACTCATATGTGGAAAGGCTTCTTGACGATCTCAGGTTCGCTGTTTAGACTAGTGCCTAAGCCAAACAATTTGGCGATTGTGGCTTGGGAACTGTTCCGGGCGAATCGGTTTCGAACATCAGCACAGCTAGGAACGATGTCAGTCTGGTAGCGGAGGCCGGTCCAACCCGGCATAGGAGGTATTCAATGTCCAATAGAGAGGACATCGCCTTGATGGCCCATCTGATGCGTCGGGCAGGGTTTGGCGCCACTCGGGACGAGTTGGAAAGACTGGTTGAGCAGGGGTATGAGGAGACTGTCGAGCAGTTGATCGACCCTCCTGACGATGTTCCGCGCGCCGATCAGGACTTGCTGTTTCGATTCATCCCGTCCACCGAGACCGGCGGGCCTAATCCGGTTCCGGGTGCGGCGCAGTGGCTATACCACATGATCAACACCCAGCGCTCACTCGAAGAGAAAATGGCGCTCTTTTGGCATCAGATATTCGCGACTGGGAACTCCAAGGTGGACAACGACAACCACCTGACTGCCCAGACGCACCTGTTCCGTAATCATGGGCTGGGCAACTACAGGGACCTGTTGGTGCAGGTGGCTCAGAACCCCGCCATGATCTTCTGGCTGGACAACAACGAGAACCACAAACGCACGCCAAACGAGAACTGGGGTCGCGAGCTGCTCGAACTGTTCTCGCTGGGCGTCGGCCACTACACCGAGACAGATGTCTTCGAATGCGCCCGCGCGTTCACCGGCTGGACGATAACCGCCAAGATTCCCAGGGCCCCTCTTCACCGCTTTAACTGGCACTTCGAGTTCCGCTCGGAGGAGCACGACTACGGTCAGAAGACCTTCCTCGGACATACTGGCAACTTCGACGGCGGGGACATAATCGACATCATCCTTCATCAGCCAGCCTGCCCGAGATTCATCGCTCGTCACTTGTACAACTTCTTCGTCGGTGACGAGCCGCAGGTTCCGGCTTGGTCGGTTGAGCCCCCCCGGGATCCGGAAGCGATCGACCTGCTTGCTGAGACATTCGTCGAATCCGGATATGAGATACGACCCGTACTGCGGACAATATTCAACTCGGACTTCTTCAAGGAATCGATGTACCAGAAAGTGAAGAGCCCAGTGGAGGTCGTGGTCGGGACGCTCAAATTGACGGGTGACCTCCAGGGACCGAACCCGCGACTGGCGGCGATGGGACAGGAGCCGGCCTACATGGGCCAGAGCCTGCATGACCCGCCGAGCGTCGAAGGCTGGCACACCGGCAGGGAGTGGATCAACAGCGGCTCGGTCGTGAAACGGATCAACTTCGTCGTCGACCGCGTGAGCGACACTGAGCTACCCGGCGTCCAGAGCATAGTTAGCAGGGTGTCCTCCGGTGACGAGGCGATGACACCTGCGGCATTTGTCGATCGGTGCTTGGAGTTCATTGGCCCAGTCGAGGTCTCGGATCAGACCCGGGAGGAGCTAATCTCTCACGCCGAGGACGAGGGACCGGTTTCCTGGGCCTCCGATGAGGAGTACGAGACCTCTTCGCGACGCGTCGGAGATATGCTTTCCCTGATTGCTGCGACTACGGAGTACCAATTCGGCTAAGGCCAGACCAAGTCAGGTTCCTTGACAGGAGAGAAGACAATGGCGTCCACAGAAAAACCCCCAGTGGTGGTTGTGCTCCAGATGACCGGCGGCAACGACTACATGAATACCGTGATTCCATACACGGACTCCAACTACTACGACAGCCGGACGACGCTGAGCATCGACCAGGATAGTGTACTCAAGGTGGATGACGAGCTTGGATTTCACCCACTGATGGGCCCGATGAAGGACATCTACGACAGGGGAGACATGGCGATCATCCACGGCGTCGGCTACGCCAACTCGCCGAGGTCCCACTTCCGTTCGATGGACATCTGGCACACCTGCGAACCCGACATAATCGGCACGGAGGGATGGCTCGGACGCGCACTCCGAGAACTCGATCCGAATAGCGAGAACCCAGTGGCCGGAGTCAACATCGGCCAGGGAATGCCGCGGGCCATGCTGGTGCCAGGCGTATCGGTCGCGTCGGTCGCCGATCTGTCCACCTATGGACTATTGACCGGAATCGAGCAGCAGGACCGCCGCAACAAGATGCTGGAAAAGTTCGTCAACATGTATGGCCAGGCCATCGGGACCGGTCCCGTCCAGGACTATCTTGGCCAGACAGGGCTGGACGCCCTCAAGGGCGCCGACATACTGAAGGACGGACTCGGTCGGTACTCATCCAGCGTAGAGTACGCCACCGATCCAATCGCCAAGAGCCTTCGCGACGTCGCCATGATACACACCGCCGATGTCGGTACGCGCGTGTTCTACACACAGCACGGGAGCTTCGATACGCACGCGTCCCAGGCGCCAACATTCGACAAGCTCTGGACCGAGGTGTCCGGCGCGGTCGCCGACTTCTGGGACGACCTTCGAGAGCACGGTGCGGATGAAAACGTCATCATGTTCCTCTTCTCCGAATTCGGTCGCCGTGTCCGGGACAATGGGTCAGGCACCGACCACGGCGCCGCGGGAGCCTGCATCGCGATCGGCCCGCAGGTCAAGGGCGGAATGCATGGTGAGTATCCCGAGACCCGGCCGGAGGCGCTGGAACAGGGCGATCTGGTGCCGAACCAAGACTTCCGTGGCGTTTACTCCAACCTCTTGGAGGACTGGCTCGAGTTGGACCCTGTTCCCATAGTCAACGGTCACTTCGAGCAGCCAAGGTTTGTGGAGACAAACGGAAGCGCTGCCTAGTGGGTCTGTTGGCACACGACCGAGATGTGAACCGGAGACGACCTTGTCTGCGGAGCATACTTTAGAATAGTTCGCCCTCGACCCAAGCCTGTTCGCTCATGGGACAAGGTGACGGACGGAGACGGCGAGTGATCTGTTGACATCAGGTTGGAGTTCGAATCATGCAAACTAAGACAGTCGGCGGGCGCACCTGGCATTTCAGTCATCCCATTGGTTCACTGTCTGTTAGGGGGCGCGGCTTCTGGCACCCGACATCGGTAGTCGCGGCTGGCGATGACGTCATCTATGTATTGAACAGTGGGGACAGGGCTGGGGCTTCAATCTCCACGGTGACAATTGAAGAAGAGTTTATCAGCGAGATTGCTGAAGACTGTTTCACCTGGCCGGAAGGTCTTGCGCTCGATGGCGATGGGAACATTTACTGCGCGGATGGATTCAATCACTTCGTCGCCGTCTATAGCCCAGATGGTGAACAGATTGCGAAGTGGGGAGAAGCCGGCACTCAGAAGGGCCAGTTCATGGGGCCTTCCGGGCTGGCCTTCGACTCCGATGACAATCTGTGGATCGTGGATCGGCAGAATGGCAGAGTCCAGCGGTTCACCAAGGACGGGCAGTTCCTCTCAGCCTGGGGCACACCCGGGAGCGAGGATGGCCAATTCGATCGACCCTGGGGAATCACGATTGACCAGAATGATGACATCTACGTCGCCGACTGGGGCAACGATCGTGTCCAGAAGCTTTCCCCCGATGGAGAGCTTCTGACAAAGTTCGGCTCTACCTTCGATGACGGAGGCCAGCTCAATCGTCCATCTGATGTTGCCGTAGACAGCGAAGGCGACGTGTATGTCACTGATTGGGGTAACAACCGCGTCCAGATCTACTACCCAGATGGTGACATCATTGCCGGTCTTTACGGGGATGCCCAAGCGTATTCGCAATGGGCCCAGGACTTCATGGACTCGAATCCGGACTACGTCAAAGCGATCCAGAGGGTCGACTCAACGGAGTTGGTCACCTTGGGCCACTTCCAGCGGCCAGGCGGTATCGCGATAGATGACCAAGACCGGATCATAATCACGGACGGTATCAGATGCCGGCTCCAGGTATACGTCAAGGACAAAGAGTACCTCGAGCCACAGTTCAACCTGTAATTTGTACCGTCTCCACAAGCCCCTGACGAACTTTCGTCAGGGTGCTGTTGCCGCGCAACTCGTTGGTGAATGGAGATGAGGGTAACAGAGGTCCGGCGATGGAGCGCCTGTTCGAGCTCGCCAGACGCTCCCCGTACGATTCCGACTCGACCCTAGACGAGTTGGTCAATCAACCCGATGCCATCACTTAGCTGACGCCGACTAAACTCTGTACTTCTCCACCGCCTCCGCGCTCAGTTCCAGACCGAGGCCCGGCCGGTCGGGATAGGGTGCCCACATCCCGTTCTTGTGCTCAGGGAATTCCTTGTACCAGATGAGGTCCGATTCATGGGCGGTCTTCAGGTATTCGACGACCTTCAGATTCGGCGTCGCGCAAGTCAGGTGCAGATGGACGAGCTGGACGCCGTGGGGCGCTACAGGCAGGTTGAACCCGTGAGCCATGTGGGCCACCTTCATCCACTCGGTAACTCCGCCGACTCGACCCACGTCCGGCTGTACGATGTCGGCGCCGCCCCGCGCGATCAGCTCCCTGAAACCGAACTTGGTGTACTCGTGCTCCCCGGTTGCCACCGGAATGCTTGTAGCGTGAGCGATCCTTGCCAAGCCTTCTATGTCATCGGCCAGAACCGGCTCCTCGAACCAGCCTACCTGTAACTGTTCGAACTCTTTGGCCATATAGATTGCCTGCTTGGGGTAGTAGCCGTTGTTGGCGTCGATGTAGATCGCAACGTCGTCTCCCAGCGACCTTCTCACGGCGGCTACACGCTGGATGTCTTCGCGCTCGGACTGGCCGAAGTCCTTGCCAACCTTGATCTTGACGCGGTTGATACCCTGTTCCACCCACTCCGTCGTCTCTGCAATCAGCTCGTCGACGGTGAAATTCGTCCATCCGCCTGAGCCGTAGATCGGTACCGAGTCGCGGTAGGGTCCGAGCAACCTGTACAGCGGCAGACCCAGAGCTTTGGCCTTGAGGTCCCACAGACCGATATCCACCGCAGAGAGTGCGCAGAACGCCACGCCTTTGCGCCCGTAGCCACGCACCCTCCAGAACATATCGTCCCACAGCTTCTCGATGTTGAATGGGTCCTGGTTGATAAGCAAGTCTTTGAGGTCGTTTTCGATCACCTCACGAACGCCCGGATTTGCCTGTCCGAGGCCAAACCCTTCGAAGCCCTCGTCGGTGTGGATGTGGACGAATAGCTGAGCGCGGCCTCCCGCGCCCGGAGGGGGAGGTGGAATCGTGGCGTCCTGGATGGGTCTTCCATGGGGATGCCGGAGCAAGGTCGTCGTAACGTCGGTGATGCGCATGAATGCCCTCGATTCTAGATTTGTATAGTCTGGAAACGCCGTCTAGCTGATAGCGTACTACACGCGCGAACTTCCGATTGGTTCTCTCACGTCCGGGCGTGTTCCGAATTGTTCCATTTTTGTCTGGACTGGTCTAATATTGGGCAGCAAGCGAACACCCGTAGGAGTGGCTGATGTTCACAGGCATTGTCGAGGAGGTCGGGACAGTCGGACGGGCCTCCGAGTCCGGTCTCGAGATCGACGCCTTGGTCGTCATGGACGACCTCAAAGTGTCGGACAGCATCTCCGTCAACGGCGTGTGCCTGACAGTTATCGGGATAGACGGTAGGACGTTTACAGTCGATACGGTGCCTGAGACTAGGCGAAGGACCAGCCTGGGCCTGCTGAGCCCGGGCGATCCGGTCAACCTCGAGCGTCCCATGAAGGCCGATGGCAGGTTTGGCGGCCATGTTGTGCAGGGGCATATCGACGGGACCGGCAAGGTTCTGTCGATCGACCCGGATGGCGACGCGCAGATGGTCAAGTTCGAGGGGCCTGACAATGTCTTGCGTTACGTCGTTGAGAAGGGCTTCGTGGCCGTGGACGGTGCGAGCCTCACGGTTGTAGACTGTGATCATCGCACGTTCTCGGTGACGATCATACCGTACACCCGGGACCACACGGTGTTCGCCAGCCGCAGGGTGGGAGACGCCGTGAATCTGGAAGCGGACATCATGGCCAAATATGTCGAACGCCTCGCTTCCGGCCCTCGGCTGCCGATCGACACCGCAGATGAGTTGTGACTAGGTTTCAAAGGGACTCCAATGCCTCTAGCAACCGTTGAGGAAGCGATAGCCGACATCAGGTCGGGCCGGATGGTCATCATCGTTGACGATGAAGACCGGGAGAACGAGGGCGACCTTGCGATGGCGGCGGAGTGCATCTCGCCCGAAGCCATCAACTTCATGGCCACACATGGACGCGGGCTTATCTGCGTCCCGATGCTGGGTCAGCGGTTGGAGCAGCTCAGACTCCCTTTGATGACACAGGAAAATACCGCCCGTCTGGGCACCGCGTTCACTGTGTCGGTGGACGTGCTCACCGGCGCGACCACCGGGATTTCAGCTTATGACCGCGCGGCAACGGTCCGCGCGCTTATCAGCCCGGACACGCTGCCGGAAGACTTGGGCAAGCCGGGCCACATATTCCCGCTGCGCTACATGGAGGGCGGAGTGCTCAAGCGTGCAGGCCAGACAGAGGCTTCGGTCGACTTGGCGCGGCTCGCCGGCCTCTACCCGGCCGGGGTCATCTGCGAAGTCATGGCGGATGATGGCAACATGGCGCGTATGCCTCAGTTGGAGAAGTTCGCGTCCACACATGACATGAAAGTTGTTACGGTCGCTGACATCATCACGTACCGGCGTGAGCACGAGAAGCTGGTCGAGAGGGTAGCCGAGGCACGAGTCCCGACCGTCCACGGCGAGTTTCTGGCTGTGTCCTATCGCAGCATTGTCGATCCCAACGACCACATCGCACTGGTCAAGGGCAACTTGAGTGACAAGCCCGCACTGGTCAGAGTCCACTCCGAGTGTATGACCGGCGACGTGTTCGGCAGCACCCGGTGCGACTGCGGTGATCAGATGGAGTCGGCGCTTCAAGCCATCGAGCGCGAAGGCTCCGGCGTGTTTTTGTACATGCGCCAAGAGGGTCGGGGAATAGGCATCCACAATAAGATCAAGGCTTACAAGCTTCAGGATGAGGGCATGGATACGGTCGAGGCGAATATCGCCTTGGGCTTTGCGCCCGATCCGAGGCAGTATGGCGTTGGCGCTCAGATCCTCATTGATCTGGGGGTCAAGAAAATGCGCCTCCTGACCAATAACCCTCAGAAGCGCGTCGGTCTTGAAGGATTCGGTCTTGAAATCGTGGAGCAGATCCCGATCATGGGCGCTATCACCGACGAGAATCGGCGTTACCTCGAGACCAAGCATACGCGGATGGGGCACGACCTAGGCCCGGTCCTCGATTCACTTGCGGAGGCGGCTGAGTGACTCAGGAATTGCAGGGATCTTTGAATGGGGATGGCCTCCGAGTAGGAATCGTCGTCGCATCCTTCAATGACTTCATCACGTCCCGCCTCTTGGACGGCGCCAAGGCGGCGCTGGCGCGCCACGGCGTGCGCGATGACGACGTTACTGTTGCCACAGTTCCCGGCTCGTTCGAGATCCCGCTCGTTGCCAGGAAGATGGCCGGGTCCGGACGACATGATGCGGTTATCTGCCTGGGCGCGGTCATCAAAGGCGAGACGGATCACTACAACTTCGTCGCCGGTGAAGCGGCCAAGGGAATTGCCGGTGCGTCGGCAGAGACCGGGATACCAGTGATATTCGGCGTTCTGACCACCAACACGGTCGAGCAGGCGATAAACCGCTCTGGTGGTAAGCAGGGCAACAATGGATATAGCGCCGGCGTCGCCGCAATCGAGATGGCAAACCTCGTGCGTGCCATCGACACGGCCTGAGTCCAACTCGTGCTCACTTCTGGGATGTGGACTAAGATGACTGACGCACTGGTGATGATCATATTAGAGGCGTGAGCCGCATTCTGTGTATTTCCAATCTGCTCTCCTCTCCGCTGGCGAGTTGTTCGACCGTGTCGTAAACGGAGATAGACGCGCGCTGGCCCGCCTCTTCACCCGGATGGAGCGCAGTCAGTCAGTCCTCCGTGACGTCATGCGGCTGGCACACCCGCTGACCGGGAGCGCGCTGGTCATTGGCATCACGGGTCCGCCCGGAGCGGGCAAGAGCACCATCGTTGACCTACTTGCTGGTCAGGCGCGTTCCGAGGACAAGACCGTTGGCGTGCTGGCCGTAGATCCGACCAGCCCGATCACCGGCGGAGCCGTCTTGGGCGACCGGATCCGTATGCAAGGCCACCATCTGGACCGTCATGTATTCATCCGCAGCATGGCGACAAGGGGAGTGCCCGGAGGACTGGCGGTGGTATCGCGTGCTGCGGTGTCGTTGCTCGATGCTGCCGGCAAGGACCTGATCCTCGTGGAGACGGTCGGCGTGGGCCAGACGGAGCTCGACGTAATGGGTCTTGCTGATATCGTCGTGGTCGTGGTCGTTCCGGAGACCGGGGACTCGGTCCAGGCGATGAAGGCCGGTCTATTGGAGATCGCCGACGTGTTTGTGATTAACAAGGCAGACCGCGACGGCGCGGGCCAGCTCGCGTCCGCTATCAAGTCAATGATCGCACTGGATCCCAGACCGGCAGAGCAGAAGCCGCCGGTGCTGATGACCCAGGCCCACCACGGTGAAGGGGTGCCGGAGCTCCACCGACAGATCATGGACCGGCTCGACGCCATGCGCTGCTCTGGCCGGCTCGACGACCGCCGCTCCCGCCAGGCCCACCAGGAGGTTGCGCGCCTCCTGAAGGTGGCAGTCACCAGCGCGGTGGACGCCGTGATGGAGGGCGACGATCGAGCAGTGGACATGATTTCCAGGGTCGCGTCCGGCGCTCTCGACCCGTACTCGGCCGCCCAGCAGATTCTGGACAGCGGGCTTGTTACAGACACCCTGAACGCCCTGCGCTCCGGGGTGGACGGCCCTTCAGCCATCCGCCCCGGATGTGTGGTGGGCATAGACCTCACGGCGTCCGACCGGAAGCCCACGGCGTGCGCCGTCCTGGATTCGGGCGGCGCTCTGGTGTCGGTCGCAAAAAAGACGACCGACGCGGACATCCTGGACATGGTGCGCGAGTGCGCCCCATGTGTCGTGGCCATAGATTCCCCTCTGGGGTTTCCAAAGGGAATGGACTGTCTCGAAGATAGGCATGACTGCCGCTCCGTCCACCCTTTCAAGGGTCGTCTGTGCGAGCGCGAGCTTGTTTTGCGTGGCATTAGTCTCTACGTGACCACCAAAAGGTCTATCATCAAGAGCATGATCTATCGTGCCATCGCGCTCGCCGAAGAGGTCCGCAGGCTTGGAGCCGATGTGATAGAAGTCTATCCTCACGCGTCTAAGGTGTTCCTGTTCGGCAAGCCCATTCCCAAGAAGACCACGCCTGAAGGGAGGGAGTTCCTGACGCAGAAGCTGAACGCCCTGATACCTGGTCTTGAGGACGCAGACCATAGGCTGGATCACGACATGCTCGACGCGCTTGTGGCGGCCCAAACTGCCTACCTGCACACCCTGGGCCGTACACAAGCGTTCGGAATGCCGGAGGAGGCCCAGATATTCGCGCCCGCGTCCGCTAACATATAACATAGCTGACACGTAGGAGTCGTCCTGATGCATGAGAAGCCGCAGGCCTTGGAGGGCATCAAGGTCATTGACTGGACCATCTGGCAGTTCGGTCCGGTCGCCGCCACAATGCTCGGCGATCTTGGGGCCGACGTGATAAAAGTCGAGTCGCTCGACGGCGACCCCGGCAGGTCGGTCTTCTACACGAGCGGTGTGGACCGCAGTCTGCCGGCAGGTCGCAACGCCTACTTCGAGGCCAACCAGCGCAACAAGCGCTCGATCGCCCTGGACCTGAAGCAACCCGAGGGCGTCGAGATCGTTCATAAGCTGGCTGCGGACGCCGACGTGTTCATCCAGAATTTTCGCAAAGGCGTCGCCGAGCGGCTCGGACTTGGCTGCGACGCTCTGCGGGAGGTCAACCCGGGGCTGATCTACGCGTCTGGGTCCGGCTACGGGCCACTCGGCCCCGACTCCGCCAGTCCAGCGCTCGACTCCGCGGCCCAGGCACGGAGCGGGCTGATGTTCGCCACCGGCCCCGACGGGGCAGACCCCTATCCGGTGCAGGGCGTCGTGGGCGATCAGATCGGCGGGATTACGCTGGCGTGTGGAATACTCGCCGCGCTCGTCTCCCGCTCCATACACGGCGTCGGGCAGCGTGTGGACGTATCTCACCTGTCCAGCTCGATCTGGCTCCAGGGGCTGGCAGTCAGCATGGGCCTACTGACGCGACACAAGCCCGATTCCGAGATCAACCTGACCTACAATCCACCGCGGACAGACGCCTACAACCCGCTGGCGAACTACTACCGGTGTCTCGACGGCAGGTGGATTATGTTCGCCAACTTCCAGGCCGACAGGTACTGGCCCTCATTCGCGCCGGCGGTCGGACTCGAGCATCTGGTCGACGACCCCAAGTTCCGCGACACGCTTTCACGCGGCGAAAACCGGCACGAGCTGATCGAGGTCTTGGACCAGATATTCGCCAAGAAGACGTATGCTGAGTGGGCAGACATCCTGGATAGTTCTGGAGATTTCATATTCTCCCCGGTCCAGAACCTGTTAGAGCTGGCCGACGACTCACAGGTAATCGCAAACGACTACATCACCGAAGTCGAACACCCCGACCTCGGCGCCGTCAAACTCGCCAATCACCCGGTCAGCTACAGTGCCACTCCCCACTCGATCCGTTCCGTCGCTCCGGAACTCGGTCAGCACACTGAAGAGATCATCCTGGCCCTCGGCTACGACTGGGACGACATCATCCGCCTCCAAGACAGGGGTGTCATCCTATGAACTCTCGCTCCTCACTTTGGGTCTCCGGGCTGCGAAGCTCTTTCGCATGTCGCTGTATTCTCCGCAGGATCGACTCTTGACAAGTAGATTGGGGGAATCCGAGATCGTCCTCTTAGCAACCATGATGGCAGGGTCCAGGGTATGGGTGTGTATTCGCCGCATCATTTGCGGAGAATAGCACCCGGATTCACCGAATCAAGTGCCCCTCCGCCCCTCCACTACGTCGCCAATCACTGCTACGTCGTCCGCAAACTGCTCGATCCGAACGTTCGCCAGCCTGAGCGCGTCAGACATCCGCTCGATTCCGGCGCCCGCTACGGGTGAAGGCGCGGACTCCCCCCCGATCACCACCGGCGCGATAAACCCGACGACCCTGTCCACCAACCGCGCGTCGAAGAGCGATCCCAGCAGCGTACCTCCCCCCTCGACGAACACGCTGGTTATCTCCCGGCGTCCGAGCTCCGTCATGAGCGTGTTGAGGTCAACCCTCCCATTGGCGCTAGGAGCTCCGACGACATCGGCTCCGCATGATTTCAGCCTCGCTCTGGTTTCCTCAGCGTCATCCGAGACCGCGACAAGCGTACTCCCGGGCTGATGAAGGAGCGCTGAGCTCAATGGCAGCCGGCCGTTGCTGTCGACGATCACTCGCAGCGGCTGACGGGGCAGGGGAGCGCCGCCTTCGTCCCCACGCGCCGTGAGCCGGGGATCGTCCGCGAGGACGGTCCCGATCCCTACCATGATCGCGTCGGACTGCGCTCTGAGCCGGTGGGCGTATCGGCGGGACTCGGCCGATGAGATCCACTTAGAGTCCCCGGTCCGGGTCGCGATCTTGCCGTCGAGGCTCATCGCAAATTTGGCTGTCACCAGAGGAGTCCCGGTCGTGACGAACTTCGTGTGCGGCGCGATGATATCCTGGGCCTGTTCCCGGCCCTCTCCGACCTCCACGTGGATGCCGGCCTGACGGAGCTGTTCGAGTCCCCTCCCCATCACAATCGGATTGGGATCGATGAGTGACACGTGGATCTCGGAGATTCCCGCGCCGATGACCGCCTCGGCGCATGGCGGGGTGCGCCCGTAGTGCGAGCAGGGTTCCAGGGTAACGTACAGCGTCGAACCCCGGGCCAGCTCTCCCGCCTGACGGAGGGCTACAACCTCGGCGTGCGCCTGCCCGGCCGGCCTCGTCGATCCCTCGCCGACAACCTCCCCATCCTGCACGACGACCGCGCCCACCGGCGGGTTTGGACTGGTGCTGCCGATGGCGGAGCGCGCCAATTCCAGCGCCCTTGCCATATGTGGATTGACTGGTCGGGTCATGCGAGACTGCTTCCGGTCCGTCCGCCTGTCGGTTGGCTCGGCTGGGCCGCGCCTGCTGGTATGCGACTCCGTCCTACCGCCTGGCTCGTATTGGACCGTGCCTACGACTGGGCGCCAGACTCCGGTCCATTCATCGGGAGCTGGTAGTCGAGGTAGTACTTGGACGTGGCGGGACCGCCCTGGCCCTGGTACTTGCTTCCGAGCTGTCCGGAGCCATACGGGTTGTCCGCGGGTGTCGAGAGCCGGGTAAACGAGATGTGGCCTATCTTCATGCACTGGTGGAGCGTTATGCCGAGAATCCCGACGTTCGAGAACTCGAGCGTGAGCTTGCCTGTCCAGCCCGGGTCCACGAATCCCGCCGTCGAGTGGATCAGCAACCCGTATCTCGCCAGCGAGCTCTTGCCCTCTATCCTGGCAACGATGTCGTCGGGGATCGTGACGGTTTCGAGCGTGCTGCCGAGCGCAAACTGGCCCGGATGCAGCAGAAACGGCTGTCCCTCCTCGATCAGCACGCGCTCGACCACGTCGTCCGCGGGCCTCATCACGTCGATATGCGTCCGCCAGTTGTTCCTGAAGACGAGTATCTCGCGATCGAGCCGGATATCGACGCTGGCCGGCTGGACCGCGTTCGGTCCCAGTGGGTCCACGACTATGCGTCCGCGCTCCATCTCTTCTCTGATGGACCGGTCGCTCAGAATCATCGGCGGCTCTCCTCGGTCGGCTCTGGCCGGATGTGGATACCGGAGATTCTAGCGGAGTCAGGCGCGCCGCGAAAGGCGCGACCCCGCCGGCGCGCGGTCATGCGGTTCCTTGGCCGACGCCATTTACCTCTGTGTGGGTGCGTGACGACCGGGGACTTGGGCAGGTTTCAAATCTGCCCAAAGTCCACACGTGGCCGGAATGGTCCCGCTCCATATACGAGATACGAGTTCATTGGATGGCGTAGCCGACCTGCACTCTCAAGCTGACTTCGATGTCGCCGCCGCTGATGGGAGTTGACCGGTCGTACCCGTACGCCGATTCCACCAACGCCGCCGTTTGGAACCCGTAGGCGTCGAATCCGGGAGCGACCGCGCCGGGCTCTGATATGAATATCAGCCGTCCCAGTTCGACTTCGCCGAGCTCAGCGAAGTGTCGCGCCTTTGCCAGGGCATCGTTCACCGCCTCCTCGCGAAGCTGGCTCAAGAGAGGCGACGTGTCCTCCACCCTGAACTCAATACCGTTGAAGCGGGTTGCGTCGCCGCCGGCGGTGATGACATCGTCGATCAGCGTTCCCACGGAGTCGAGGTCACGTACCCTGACCGTCAGACTATTGTTGACCCTGTAGCCGATTAGGACCTGCTTACTCGATTTCAGTCCATTCTCGGTGATTTCCTGCCAGTCGTACTCGGGCCGGATTGAGAACCGGCGCGTCTGGATGTCGCGGTCCTCGATCCCATTTGTGGCGAGCACCTCCTTGATCGCGTCGAGCGCCGCTGAAGCCGAGGTCCGGCTTTCGCTGACAGTATCCGCCATTGCCTCGACCCCAAGGTTCAGCACCGCAAGGTCGGGCTCGACCGAGATTTTTCCTTCTCCCGTTACCCAGATGGTGCCCTCGTCGCTCAGCGCGGCGCTCATCTTCGGCGCGCCGGACTGCGAGAACGGGATCCCGGCGGCCAGACCCGCGCCCTGGACTGCCGCGCCACCTCCGTCTGGCGATTGCGGCTCTGCGGCCTCCCCATCGGTGACGCACGCGATCGTAACTAGTACAAGGGCAGAGATGCCCACAATCGCCGCTACTCTCTTGGATAATCTCATGATGGTACTCCTGAGCTTGTTCGATCCTGGTTTCCGGGAAACCATTTCCCCTTATAGTATAGACGCTCCAGGTCAGTCCGGAGTTCCATCGGACTCTCATACCGGCTTGGGACGGAGCTTCATGACTCATGACTCCGCGGCGGCTCGGACCGCTGCCTGTTGGAACGGCGGCGTGATATCCAGACGGACGCCAGCGTCAGCGTGACCACTATGATGCCCAACACGACCGACAACTGCAGCAGCGGCAGACCTGTCCCTTGCTTCGTCTCCTCCTCGACCGGCATCACGGACTCTGTCTGACTCTCAGCCGGTGTCGCGGTTGGTTCTACGGCGGCGGCCAGCGGACGGGACGTGGGCGTGGGTGTCGGTTGAGGTTCCGGGGTTGGGGTGGACGTCCTGGCAGGTGACGGTCTGGCTGTTGGAGGAGCCGGAGGCTGTTCAGGTGTGGGTGACGGTGACGGTCCGGCTGTTGTAAGAGCCGTGGGCTGCTCGGGTGTGGATGACGGTGACGGTCTGGCGACTTGAATCGCGGCGGGTGTCGGCGATGCAGTCAGGGTTGCGGTTGGAGGGACTGGACTGGGCGTCACAGTGGGGGAGACGGGCTGCTCCGTCGGGGTAGCTGCCGGGGCTGGTGTGGCTGCTTCGGCCGTGGCCGTGGGTCCCGTTGGCGCAGGCGCGGGTGTCCGGTCGACCTGACGTTCAATCGCTGCCGGGGCGGGGGACGCAGTCGGCGCCGCAATTATCTCGATTTCGCTGACCTTTTCGGACGGAACCTCTTTGACGACCTCCCGTTCGACTGTCAATGGCGCTGCTGCTGACGCCACCGTAGGCGCGGGAGTTGGGACCGGCGCCGCCGGCTGAGCGGATTGAGGCTGAGCTGCGGCAACCTCGACTTCCTTGACGACCTCTTCGGTGACCACTTTTTCGACTTGAACCTCTTTGATGATCTCCTTGATAACCTCGACCTCCTTGACGACTACCCTTTCGACCGGGACCTCCTTGACGACCTCTTTGATAATTACGACCGGCTCCACTTGCTTGACGACCTCCCGTATCACCACCTTTTCTACAGGCACCTCTTTCACAACCTCTTTCTCGACCACAATGGTCTCGCCGGGGACTTGAACCTCTTTGACGACCTCTTTGGTGACTATCTTTTCGACCGGAACCTCTTTGATGACCTCTTTAATAACCTCAACTTCCTTGATGACCTCCACAGTCGTCTCGCTAGGTCCTACGGGCCGCGTTAGGAGCCCGGTCATGTCGGTCACGACCAGCGCAATCAGCAGCACAACCGCTGCCGATGCCCCAATCCTGGCGGCAGTGGTGAAGTTGAATCTGGATACCGGCGGCTCCGGATGCGCTGTCAGCGCGAACGAACGCGAGGTACGGACCTCCGGCAGCTCTCCCAGCAACGAAACTGTCAGCTGCAGCGAGGCTAGCTCCTCCCGGCACTCGGCGCACTGCTCCAGATGGTCTTCGATTCGCCGCTTCTCTGCGGGCGTGACCTGTCCGTTGATGTACGGCGACAGGAGGTCCCGAAGCCTGGCGTGTTTTCTGTTTGCGAAGAAGTTGACCAATTGAGCGCGCCCCTTCATCTATCAAGACGCAGAATGTCGGGTATAAGTTCCGTTCGCCGCATGAGAGCGTCTCTGACGCGAGCCCGGGCGCGGCTGAGCCTGGACTTCACCGTCCCGACCGATGCTCCGATGACATCGGCGGCCTCCTCGTAGCTGAGGCCCTGGACGTCTATCAGCACCAGAACGATCCTGTGGTTTTCGGAAAGGGCCAGAATCGCGCGCTGCAGCTCCGCGTTCAGCTCGCGACGCGACGCGAATTCATCCGGGGACTCGCCTTCGGACGCTGGCTGAAATGACGGGTTTTCCAGCGATTCATCCAGCGACGTCTCCGGTCTGCGTTGCCCCCTGCGCATGACGTCGCGGCTCGCATTCGCGGCGATGCGCAAGAGCCAGGCCCGAAGGTTCCCCCCTCGGAACCGCCCAAGTCCCCGGTAGGCTGAGATGAAGGTCTCCTGTGCGACATCCTCCGCATGCGCGCGGTTTCCGAGCATCCGCGCCGCCAGGTTGACCACCTGGCCCTGGTATCGGCGGACGATGCGGTTGAACGCACACAGGTCTCCCGATTGCGTTCGGGATACTAGGTCTGCATCCGTTTGGATTGTGCTACGGTCTTGGATGTTCGGTGTCGCTTTCAAATGGCCCTGATCGGATACCCGGACGGTCCGACGGTGGGAGCAGGCTGTCCGCGGGTTCGCCGTGGTGGGCTTGAGATGCGCCGAGCCGGCGTGACACACTGCCAATCCTAAACCACGGACCGCGCCATCTCCCAAGGTTCATACCGTATAATATCTGATGATCCCTCTTTGATTTCATCCGGCATGTGTCTTGCGTAGGCTGATTCGAGAACTGATCGAGACCGTTCTGATGGCGCTGCTGATATTCGTGGCGCTGGAATTCTCCGTTCAGAACTTCCGTGTGGAAGGGTCGAGTATGCGCACGACGCTGTCTGAGGGCCAATACCTGCTGGTAAACAAGCTGGTGTACTGGCGGTTCGACCCTGGAGGCCTGTCATCGGCCGTGCCTTTCGTCCATGCGGCGGGCGACGACGCATCTGCCCCGTTTTACGCCTTCCATCCTCCTGAACATGGCGACATCCTGATATTCCACTTTCCGAACGACCCGTCGCGCGACTTCGTCAAGCGTGTAATCGGAGTCCCCGGAGACTGGATCGAGATAAAATGGGGCATTGTGATCCGCAACGGTGTCGAGCTGGACGAGCCGTATGTTACCAACCCGGACAGGCGGAGCTACGATCCGGTCGAGGTCACAGAAAACTCATTCTACGTTCTCGGCGACAACCGGCGGGCCTCCAACGACTCGCGCAACTGGGGCATGGTTCCCGACGAAAACGTCATTGGCAGAGCATGGGCCAGCTACTGGCCTTTGGGGTATTTCGGCGTGATTCAGTAGTGGCCGGTGGTTGGTTGGTCTCAATGTTTTAACCAGCCAGCCGCCTATGGTGGTTAGTCAGGGCATTTGCGTATCCCACAACCGACATAGATAAGCAGGATACACAGGATGAGGATGTCCAGGCTGCTGCCTTCTGAGGAGACCCGGAGCGTTCAGCCAGCGTGACCCGTCTGGGGCGCGGTGCGTCCGAAATGACCTGGGTTGACCTCCCAGACCCGCATATCAACTATGGAGCGGGCCTGCCACATCGGCCGGTTTTGGTTCGGCATATGCACGGGTGCGGCCGCATCTCAAATGCGTGAGTGCAGGCGATTACTTCATAAGGGAGATGTCCTGAAGGCGCGGGGAACTTTTTCCCGTACTATAGCGTCTTCTATATGAACCCAACCAAATCTCAACACTCGGCGAGGTAGGCATCATGTCACTTATGAAGGCAATCGCCCCTGCACTCACGGTCCTTGCACTGGCTTCTTGCTCAGCGGCCCCGACACCGGCCGCGTCATCGGTTCCCGGCTCTGCACCACCCGATGGCGCGACGTGGGTCCTGGAATCGTTGGACGGCCGTCCGCTCATCGAGGGGACCTTCGCCACACTCAAGCTGAACGGGGACTCGTATGGCGGAGTCGACGGCTGCAACTCCTTCGGGGGCCGGTCCGAGGATGGAACGCCAGTCGCCGATGCCGACGGGACGTTCTCTGCTCCACTCTTCAGTAGGACGCTTGAGGGATGCGTCAATCCTGCGGGCATCCTGGACCAGGCCGACGCTTATACGCGCGCCCTGATGCAGGGGGAGAGATTCCGTGTCACTGGTGATCGGCTGGAGATTCTCGACGGCGCCGGCGAGACCAGGCTGGTCTTGGTCAAGCAGGCGGCGCTGCCGGGGCGTCCCGTCGATCTGGTGGGCACCGGGTGGCGACTCCTGACCGAGGGAGATGGGGACGGCGGTGCGCATGCGGCCACCCTGGCCTTTCTGGACGACCGCCTGGCCGCCGGCGTGACCGCCTGTCGTGGCTACGTGGCGGGCTACGGCGCGTCCGAGGGGCGCGTGGGCTTTCCGTCACTGTCCATGACCGGGCCCACAGAGTCGTGCCCGGATGAGTTAATCCAGATCGAGGGCCGGTTCACGACGGACCTGTCGCGGGCGAACGAATACTCGGTGCATGAGGACGCGGGGACGAGTCGGCTGAGAATCCGGACGAGCCGGGGCAGGACCCTGACCTTCGAGCCACTGCCCCCGGCCGTCGACGGCATCTTCGACGGGGGATGGTCTCTGAGAACGTTTGTGGAACCCCACGAATACGGTCCCGGGATGTGGTTCCCGCGGACCACCGACGTGCTTGCGGGAACGGAGGTGATGATCTCGTTCCGGAAGGCCGGCGTGTTGGGATCGGCGGGGTGCAACTCTTACGAGGCGCCCTTGAGCGTCGAGGATGCATCGATCACGATTGGCGCCCTGTCGGCGATGGAGAAGTCGTGCGCGGACCGGACTCGCCTGATGGACCAGGAGCGACGCTATCTCGACCTTCTGCCACGCATGACACGGTTCCGGATCTACGGCGATCGCCTGTCCATCCATACTGACGATGGCATGGCCCTCCTGCTGTTTCAGGCGGAATAGACGACGCTTGCACCTCTGTGCAGGCTGGGTCAACGCGGTCACCTCGGTTCCGTTTGCTTTGGGGCGGCAGGTGGTAGGGTATGGTCATGACAAAGCTCACCATCCCCCTAAAGCAAACGGAACTTGCACAGCCATCCGGTTGACAAGGTGGACTTACTGGTTTATCGTAACCCTCGGTGGTGGATTTAGAACCGTTCTAATTGCTTGGGCGTCCCACGGACTACCCAGCGCCACCGATCAGCGGTCAGGGGACGACATTGGACCACGAGGTTCAGCATCGCGTAGAGGAGATGCGGTCTTCGCTCTCCAAGTTGGGCGTGTCGATAACGCGTCGACGCGCAAAGATGCTTGAAGTTCTCGCGTCAACCGACCGCCACCCCAGTGTCAATGACCTCCACGCGGAGGTCCGCCGCTGGTACCCCTCTACCAGTCTGGCCACCATATACAACACCATCGACATTCTCAAAGATGCCGGTCAGATCCTGGAGCTGGAATTCAGCGGCTCGGCCAACCGATACGATGGACGCCGGCCAGCTTCGCACCCCCACCTCATCTGCCTGCACTGCGAGTCCATCGAGGACATGGACTTGCCGGAGCCTGGCGCCGATCGTCTCGACCTCCTGTCCGGTGCCACGGGGTACAGATTGGTGCGAGAGCGCACCGACTATTATGGCATCTGCCCGAATTGCCAGCAGAACGACTACTCCCGTGCCACATCCAAACCCCCATGACCAGTTAACCAACCCGTTTGAGGAAACACCGCACCCGCTCACACAGAGAGGAGAGGAGGAGATAGATGCCCAGTAGAGAAGACATAGCGCTGATGTCTCACCTGATGCGTCGCACTGGATTCGGCGCGACCAGGCAGGAGATCGAGGCTTACTGCGAGATTGGGTACGAGGGTGTCGTTGAGATGCTCCTCAACCCGGAAGACCAGCCGCCCGTCGATGAGTACGCGCTGTACCGCTATCACCCGATAGTTGAGATACCGGGTGGCGCGGCGGCGCCCGGCCAGGCCAACTGGCTGTACTGGATGGTGACCACGGAGCGACCCCTTCAGGAGAAGGTGGCGTTGTTCTGGCACCATGTTTTCGCGACCGGAAACAGTAAGGTGGATAACTGCAATCACCTGCTGGACCAGATCGACATGTTCCGCGAGTACGGCATGGCGAACTACCGCGATCTGCTCGTCGGACTCGCGAAGGACCCAGCCATGATCTACTGGCTGGACAACAACGAGAACCACAAGCACGCGCCTAACGAGAATTGGGGACGCGAGCTCCTGGAGCTGTTCAGCCTGGGCGTCGGTCACTATACCGAGACTGACGTGTTTGAGTGCTCCCGCGCATTCACCGGCTGGACGATCGATGCCAAGATGCCCAGGTATCCGTATGGACGCCATCCCTGGAAGTTCACCTTCAGACCGGAGGACCACGACCACACGGAAAAGACGTTCCTCGGACGCACTGGCAACTTGGATGGCGAGGACATCATCGACATAATCCTGGAGCAAGAGGCGTGCTCCAGGTTCATCACCCGTCACATGTACAACTTCTTCGTCGCGGATGAGCCGCAGGTACCGGCGTGGAACATTGAAGAGCCCCGGAATCCCGAGGCGATCGAGTCCTTGGCGAAGACCTTGGTGGACGGCAATTACGAGATCAAGCCGGTGCTCCGGCAGCTATTCAACTCCGACTACTTCAAGGAGGCCCAGTACCAGAAGGTCAAGAGCCCGACTGAAGTGGTTGTGAGTACGCTGCGTCTCACCAAGGATATGACCGGACCGGACCCGCGCCTCGAGGCGCTGGGCAAAGAACCGGGATACATGGGTCAGGACATTCTCGATCCACCCAGCGTCGAGGGTTGGCACACTGGCCGTGAGTGGATCAACAGCGGTTCGCTCGTCAAGCGCGTAAACTTCGTGGCGGACCGGGTGAGCAATCCCGAGCTGTCCGGAGTCCAGGAGATGGTGGACTACGTTGGGTCCAACGGGTCGACGATGACTCCGGAAGAGCTGGTGGATCGCTGCCTCGACATCATGGGGCCGATGGCGGTCGATGAGCGGACACACGGAGAGCTGGTCGCGCACGTAGCGACCGGCGGCGACGTGGCTGTCGAGTCCGACGACTTCGCCGGACGGACCTCCGAGACCTTCGCGCTGATCGCCTCAACCAGGGAATACCAGTTCGGCTAGACGTAATCTCAGAACCGGGAGTAGCCCCCGCTTCGGCGGGGGCGTGCCCGGATCGGCCTTGAAGCGACAGGAGAGGATGCAATGGCTGGTAACGGAAATGGAAAGCCCCCGGTCCTGGTTGTGCTCCAGCTCACCGGAGGGAACGACTACTTCAACACGGTTATTCCGTATAACGATGAGCACTACTTCGACAGCAGGCCGTCGCTGCAGATCTCGCAGGATCGGGTGCTGAAGCTCGACGATGAAATCGGGCTCCACCCCGCGATGGGTCCGATGAAGGACATCTACGACAAAGGGGACATGGCGCTCATTCATGGGATTGGCTATGCCAACTCACCCAGGTCGCACTTCCGCTCAATGGATATCTGGCACACCTGCGAGCCGGATAAGGTCGGGACCGAAGGCTGGCTTGGCCGCGCGCTCCGGGAGTTGGACCCCAACGCCGAGAACCCGGTTACAGGCGTCAACATCGGCCAGGCGCTGCCCCGGGCCCTCGTGGTGCCGGGCGTGTCCGTCGCCTCCGTCGCTGACCTGTCCACATACGGCCTGCTGACCAGCATCGAGCAACAGGAGCAGCGGGACAAGATGCTGGACCGGTTCGCCAACATGTACGGCCCCGCTGTGGGTACCGGACCTGTGATGGACTACCTGGGCCAGACCGGGCTCGACGCTCTGAAGGGAGCCGATATTCTCAAGGCCGCCCCGGACCTCTATGAGTCCAGCGTCGAGTACGGAGCGACCCCGGTCGCGAGGAAGCTCCGGGACATCGCGCAGATTCACATAGCCGATGTGGGGACGCGCGTCTTCTACTGCGACTACGGTTCGTTCGACACCCACGCCGCACAGTCGACCACGCATGCCAAGCTGTGGCAGGACGTATCCGAGGCCGTGCAGGACTTCTGGGACGACCTCCGCGAGCATGACGCCGATGACAACGTCATCATGTTCATGTTCAGCGAGTTCGGACGCAGAGTTCGTGACAACGGCTCCGGCACTGACCACGGCGCGGCCGGCGTCGGCTTCTCGATCGGTCCTAGCATCAGGGGCGGGATGTACTCCCAGTACCCGGAGACCAGGCCCGAGGCTCTGGAGCAGGGCGACCTCGTCCCGAACCAGGACTATCGCGGTGTGTACTCGGCGATTCTGGAGGACCATCTCCACCTCGAGGCGGCCCCGATCGTCAACGGCACGTTCGACGCGCCAGCCTTCCTGAAGACCAACGGGGCCTAGCCCCGCGCCAAAGGGTCAAAGAGAGTCCCCTCCCCGGCCTCCGGGGAGGGGACTCAACATACTACGGCGTCACCCATGCGTCCATTCGGACCCTGTGGAGGTATGGGATTGAGCGGAACGGCGAATCCGGCGACGGGCCGCCATCTGTTCATGTTCTGTTCCGATATTGATAGTAACGAGGGGGTAGCGAATCATGCTCACTACAACCGTGGCCGGCCGGACATGGAACTTTAGTCATGCCATTGGAAGGAATGCCGCTGCCGGCAATGGCTTCACGCAGCCGGTGGCCGTAGCTGCCGGATCCGACGGGACTCTGTATGTCCTGAACCGGGGCTCGGAGGGCGCAGGAGGTGTCCAGGCTGAGAACAAGCGAATTGGCAAGATCACCATCGATGAGCAGTTCATCGGAGATTTCGCCCGCGGCCAGTTGACCTGGCCCGCAGGGATCGCGCTCGACTGCGACGGCAACCTATACTGCTCAGAGGAGTTCCTTCACAAGATATTCATCTACAACGAGGACGGCGAGCATATAGGAGACTGGGGCGAGCCCGGTTCCGCAGAGGGGCAGCTCAACGGTCCCTCGGGTATCGAGTTCGACAGCCGCGGCAACCTCCTTGTTGTGGACTCCGGGAACAACCGGGTCCAGAGCTTTACCAAGGATGGGGGCTTTAACGGTGTCATTGGTGAGGGCTTGTTGAGCTCTCCTTGGGGCATCGCCGTTGACTGCGACGACAACGTGTACGTAGCCGACTGGGGCAATGACCGTGCCGTGAAGTTCTCGCCGGATGGCGAGCTGGCAGTGACGTTCGGCGGTTCCGAGGTCCCGGATGGCGGTGAGTTGGACCATCCCGCGGATGTCGCGGTTGACAGTCAGGGCGACGTGTACGTCTCCGACTGGGGCAACAAGCGCATCCAGATCTACGAGCCCGATGGCTCTGTCATCACCGCGCTATACGGTGATGCCGTCGAGTTCAGCAAGTGGGCGGCGGAGGTCATCAACTCCAACCCCGACGCGCAGAAGGCCTACAGGCGTGTCAAGGACCGTACCCCGATGGGTCTGTTCGAGCGTCCGGTTGGCCTGACCGTCGACTCCGAGGACCGGATCATCATTGCCGATTCCACCCGTGGCCGGCTACAGGTTTACGCCAAGGAAAAGGACTACCTGGACCCTCAGTTCAACCTGTAGGTGTCTTAAAGCCCGTCTCAGAAGGCGTTACGCAAAGAGAAGCCGACCACCCAAAGGTCGGCTTCTCTTTGCTTCTGGGCGCTGACGGATCGATGCACGCAACGGGTGTGGGAACGGATGGCTGCGCTACTACCACCTGGAGACACATGGCCTACACTCTGGACTCAGCCTTCTCCTTATGCTCTTGGGTGACCTGCACGACCCGGTCCACGAGATGGTTCGGGACCTGTTCGAAGTGGTCGAACAGCATCGTGAAGTTGCCCTGCCCCTGGGTCTGACTTCGGAGCTCGGTTGCGTAAGTCAGCATTTCGGACTGCGGAGCCTCGACCTGAACGGCGGTCGTGCCGTCCCCATCCGGGACCATTCCCTGAATGCGGCCACGGCGGCTGTTGAGGTCGCCTATTATGTCACCCGTGAAGGTGTCCGGGACTGTAATCTCGACCTTCATGATAGGTTCGAGGATGATCGGATTGGCTTGCTGGAGGCCCTTGGTTGCCGCGTGTCCGCCGGCGATCTCGAACGAAACCCCGGACGAGTCCACCGGGTGGAAGCTGCCATCCACCAGCGTCGCCTTCATGTCGATGACCGGATACCCGGCGACTACCCCATCGCTCAGCGCGTTTCTGACGCCCTTTTCCACTGAGGGGATGTACTCTCGGGGCACCACTCCGCCCACTATCGTTTGAGCGAACTCGAACCCCGAGCCTCGTGGCAACGGCTCGACCTCGATCCATACGTGGCCGAACTGGCCGTGTCCTCCGGTCTGCTTCTTGTGGCGGTACTCGACACGCGCCCGCCTGCTGATAGTCTCCTTGTAGGGCACTCTGGGTACTTCGAGCACCATCTCAGCCCCGAATTTCCGATGCATCTTCTCCAGCGCCACGCCAAGATGTGTGTCTCCGAGTCCGCCTATGAGCATCTCGTTGGTATTCGGGTCCCGCGAAACGACGATCGAAGGATCCTCCTCGACGATCCTGGACAAGGAGCTCGTCATCTTGTCAACGTCCGCCTTGGACTTGGGATAGACTGCCATCTGGTAAGCCGGGGACGGGAAACTGAGGCCGTCCAGAATCAACGGCTGGTCTCTGGAGCCTATCGTGTCGCCGGTCAGCACCGAGTTCAACTTGGTCACCGCGCCGATATCGCCCGCCGACAACTCCGGCACGCCTTCCTGCTGTCTGCCGCGCACTTCGAAGACCTGTCCGATTCGCTCGGCCTCGCCTTTGTTGGGATTGTAGAGCTGAGAATCTCCCTTGAATGTTCCGCTGTACACGCGGAAGTAGGAGAGCTTGCCGACGAACGGGTCCGCGGCGGTCTTGAACACCAGGGCGGCCAGCGGACCGTCGCCGTCGCACGCCAACTCTGTGATGTCGTCCGTTCCGGGCGTCCGGCCGTTCACCGCAGACGTCTCCAGCGGGGATGGGAGGTACTCGGCGACGAAGTCCATGAACTCGCCGACGCCCAGCTCGTTCAGAGGGGAGCCAGCCAGTATCGGGACCAGGGTCCCTTCCATGAGACCCTGCTTGACACCGGCGACCATCTCGTCGCTGGTTATCTCCTCGCCTTCCAGGTACTTGGTGGCGAGGTCGTCGTCGATCTCGGCGACTGCCTCGATCAGCCGTTCACGGGCATCTTCGACTGGGTCGGCTGCCTCTTCAGGGATTTCGGCTGTCGGATCTAGCAGGTTGACCACGCCGGAGAACGACGACTCGGAGCCGACAGGGACGTGTACCGGGACCAGGTGCCGGCCAAAGCGGTCCTGCAGCGCGATGACCACGCCGTCGAAGTCCGAATTTTCGCGGTCAATCTTCGACACGTACACGATCCGAGGCAGTCCCTGGTCCTCTGCAAGCCGCCACATCTGGCCGGTGCCGACCTCGATTCCGGCCTGCGCCGCGACCAGCAAGACCGCCGCGTCGGCGACTCTGACCCCCGACATAACCTCGCCCCGGTAGTCCGCATACCCGGGCGTGTCGACGACGTTGATCTTGTGATCGTTCCACGGCACGTTAACGATCGCGGTGCTGACACTCGTCCCGCGTTTCTGCTCCTCGGCTTCAAAGTCCGATGCAGTCGTTCCGTCCTCGACCGTGCCGAGCCGGGTGGTGGCTCCGGCAAGGTGCAGCATGGCTTCGGACAGTATGGTCTTGCCCGCACCACTGTGCGACAGAAGAACTATATTTCTGATGCGCTCGGTGGGGACGGTGGGCATATGCGACTGCTCCTGTAACGAGGTATGCGTAGAAACCATTGTATTGAATGAGTAATGGGTACGCAACGGCGACCGTTTACAGGGAGCCTGTATCAGTTTAGTCGGTAGCCACCAGTCATAGACTTATCCTAGAGGGAAGTACAACCAAAAGGATGGGTCGAGACTGATGGCGGAACACAGCGTAGCGCAGCGGGACAATGAAGACCAGACTTCCCGGAGTGTCGATTGGGAAGAGGAGAGTTACCGTGAGGGATGCGCCTATGCTTGCGAGCAGGCAAGGCTCAGACTCCAAGCACTGGACGATGAGTTGCTGTGCTTGAGGCCGAAGGGCTTGAGAGTGGAGGGATTTCGTGAGCGGACTGTGGTGACTCGGTTTGGTGATGTGGTGGTCAGACGCCGAATGTACCGTGACGATGAAGGGAACACGCTATTCGCGCTGGACGAACACCTGGGGTGGAAGCCTCGCCAGCAGGCAACTCCGTCGCTGACAGAGAGCGTCGTGGCCACTTGCAAGTGTGGCGCCCTTTCGGATGGTGGTCGAGATGGTGAGCGACCTGACGGCCGGGGTGTTGTCACCGATGACGGTGCATCGGCTACTGAGCGGTGTTGCACAGAGCGCGATGGATGATGAGCGCAGTCGATGGGAAGCGTGCTTCGAGCGGGGAGAGGATATGTGTGATGGTCAGCAGCAGACGGACGTTCTCTACACAGAAGCGGACATGGATGCATCTGCAACGCGAAGAGCGCACGCGCTACGAGGTCAAGAGTGCCATAGCGTATCGAGGATGGCGGTGTGTGGGTGATGACAGGTATGAACTGGTGGACAAGCGTGTGTATGGACATGCATCAGAACAGATGCCGTTCTGGGAGGGAGCGAGCCTGGAGTGGGCCAAGCAGTACGCACTGGATCGGGTGAAGCTGTTCGTGGTGGGTGGCGACGGAGCCAACTGGATACGTCGGGCGCAGAGGAGTTCGGCAACGCCATCTTCCAGTTGGACGGCTTCCACCTGTCTCGTGCCTGTGGCCGTGGCTACGGCAGGAAGCTCGGAAAGGCGATCTACGATGCTATACGCTCAGGATCGGAATCGTTCGCTGGTGCGTTGATGTCTGCGGCTTTGGCTGCCGAGACCACAACGGCCATCCGGGACAGAGAGTATGTCGAGTCCAACGTGATAACAGGTATGGACTGACGCAACCGGGTCCCCAATGCTCCGTCGGAGTCTCGGAGTCTGGGAACCATGGAGAGCAATGGGGACAAGACCACGGCGAACCGAATGAAGAAGCGGGGTATGAGCTGGACGATACGGGGAGCGCACCGGATGGTCAAGGTGATTGAGTTGAATCGGAACGGTGAGTTGGCAGAGTTCTGTCGCAGTCGGTCTCATCGGCGTTCGGAGCGATCTGGACCTGACCCACCCTCAGCCCAGCGCCGTCAAACTATGCGCAAGACACGAGTGAGCGATTGGGCTGATGCGTCTGTACCCGCGTTGAGCGGACCGCATAACTCTCGACCATGGACGCGCTCCCTCAGAAACCTCATCCGACATACACACCGACTAAACTGATACAGGCTCGTTTACAGGTCTCTCAAGAGCGGTTAGGCTATCCGCGAAGTAGCTGGCTGCGGGCCAGGAATCTAGAGAGGACTTCAGAATGATCGGATTCGTTGGCGGTACCGGGCCGGAGGGCAGGGGCTTGGCGCTGCGGTTTGGCTTGGCGGGGCGGTCTGTGCTCATAGGGTCCCGTGACCCGCAGAGGGCGGCTGACGCCGCGGCGTCAGTTTCCGACCTGGCGCCCGGCGTGACTGTGAACGGTGGGCTGAACCACGAGGTCGCCGCGGAGTCCGACGTGGTATTCATAGCTGTGCCGTTCGCGGGCCACCGGCCAACCCTCGAAGCGCTGCGCTCCGAGCTGCGGGACAAGCTGGTTGTCGACGTGGTTGCGCCGCTCCGCTTCAGCAAAGGCGTCGCCATAGCCGTTGACGTCGAAGAGGGATGCGCGGCCCAGCAGGCGCAGGCCATACTCCCTAACTCAATCGTTGTCGGAGCGTTTCATAATCTGAGCGCTGAGGAGCTGCTCAAGCCAGACGTGTCGGTCGATTCGGACGTCATAGTCTGCGGGGATGATAGAGACTCCAAGAGGCGGGTAATGGAGCTTGCTGAGCTGATTTCAGGTGTCAGGGCGGTGGACGGTGGAGGGCTGCGGAACTCACGGTATGTCGAAGATCTGACGGCTCTGCTAATCAACATCAATCGTATTTACCGGGCGCACTCGTCCATCAGGATCGTCGGTCTGGAGGACGTTTCTTGATCTTTCTGACGATTATGGCAGTGGTAATGTTGGGCGGCGCCGGCGCGGGCGCCGACGTCCAGCTCAGCGTGCCGGATGCCCGGTCGATTACGGTCGTCGAATCCAGTCATCGAATCGACTTCCCAAACGGGATTCGGGTCACACTCGAGGCAGACGCCCCTGCGGACGTACAATCCGTCCGCCTCTTCTACACCATCGGACCGCAGCCGACGCAGATATACACGTACCCCAGTGTCATCAGGGTGTCAGAGACACTCGACGCTCAGTTTACGATTCGGACCACAGGAGACAGTTTCATTCCGCAGGGTGTGGATATCGAGTACTTCTACGTGTTCACCGACTCGGAAGGCACGGAAATCGAGTCCAACCACTACACGTTTGAGTACCTGGATCCCCGGTACCGCTGGCAGCGACTCGAACTTGACGACTACGTTCTGCTGTGGCACGACAGATCCGCCGCCAGAGTCCGCGCGGTGGCAGAGGATGTTTCCAGTCGATTGGTGCGGGTGAAGCGGCTGTTCGGGGTGACCGACCACCACCGTCTCAAGGCAGTGCTGGTCAACGGTCGCCGGGAAGCCAACCGGAGCTTCCCCGCGGTAAGCCAGACATCGCGTGACACATACCTCTACGGTGGCTTTGCATTCGGAGACTACGGCACACTGGTGCTATCGGGCCTGAATGCGGATGGTCTGACCCACGAGCTGACTCACCTGATGTTGGATCGGGCGGTCAACTCCCCGCGCGCCAGAATCCCCGCATGGCTCAACGAGGGCCTCGCGATGTACTTTGAACGGAACGGACAGTCTCGCGAACGGGAGGTCAGACACGGCCTCAGCCGGGGAGACCTGCTTCGTCTGCGTCACATGGGCGCCGTCCCCGGCAGGCCGGAAGACGTCCACATATTCTACGCCCAGTCGGCGAGTGTCGTCCGATTTCTGCTCGATCGATTCGGAGAGGCCGGAATGCAGCGCCTGCTTTCGGAGATCAACCAAGGACGCGGAATTGATGATGCGCTACGACAGTCGTATGAGGCCCGTGTTGACGATATAGATGCCGCATGGCGGGACGCAATCTCAGGACGCCGGTCCATCAGTCCAAGCGTCGACCCGGGAACGCTGGGAACATCGGTCATCATAGCGGGCGCCATTCTTGCGACCGCGACCGTGTTGGGCGTCGCGTGGCTGAGGCAGAATCTTGGCCGTAAGGCTGCGCCCTGACATACCTGTGCTACAATGGCGCGACTCGAAGTCCCACCTTCTTCCGGAGCGCCGTCTGACATGCTGAGACCCGTATATGCCTAGGCGTTCGGCTTTCGTTTACGACGACCGGATGTCGGGTCACCTCTTGAGCGAGACCCACCCGATGAAGCCGGTCCGCCTGCGCTACACGCGGCAGCTGCTCGAAAGCTACGGCGCGTTCGACGGCGGCTCTGCTTTCGTCGAGACTCCCAGAGAAGCAACCAGGGAAGAGCTTGGCTGGTTCCACTCTGTTGACTATGTCGATTCCGTTGAGGCCATCGGCGCCGGACGTTCGGACGTTGATCACGCCGCCTTCAACTTTGGTCCGGGCGACAATCCCGCGTATCCCGGCATGTATGACGCCGCCCTCCTGTCGACCGGAGCGTCAGTCGCCGCCGCGGACCTGCTCATCGAGGGGCGTGCGAACAGGGCCTTTAACATCGCCGGCGGTCTCCACCATGCGATGCCCGACCATGCCTACGGCTTTTGCGTCTTCAACGATCCGGTGATCGCCATTCACAGGTTCTTGCGGGAGGGAATGCGCGTCGCGTATGTCGACATAGACTGCCACCATGGCGACGGCGTACAACATGCCTTCTACGCCACTGACAAGGTGATCACGATCTCTGTCCACGAGTCCGGAGCATTCTTATTCCCTGGCACCGGGTACGTGCAGGAGACGGGGTCCGGCGTCGGACGTGGATACTCGGTGAATCTGCCGCTGTATCCGTACACGTCTGACGAAGTTTACTTGTGGGCGTTTCGGCAGACTGTACTGCCCCTACTCGACGCGTTTCGTCCCGACGTTCTGGTAACACAGCTTGGGATCGACTCTCACTACCTGGACCCGATCACTCACCTCGGTCTGACCGTACAGGGATTTGCACAGGCTGTGGCGGACCTTTCCGAGGCTGCTCCCGACAGGTGGCTGGCGTTGGGCGGTGGGGGCTACGACTTGCAGGCAGTCGCCCGGGCGTGGACTCTGGCCTACGGAGTCCTGTCAGATCAGGAATTTGCCAACCAGATACCGTTGACGTATCGCCAGACTCACGGAGTCGAGTCGCTCAGAGACACGGGCGGTCCGGCCCTGAGCGACCAGCTCCTGAGGGACTCCCGTACCTTCGCCGAGGCAAGTGTGGGTTCGGTACATCGGCTGATCTTCCCTACTCACGGGATACGAAACCCCTGACCGAGCTCTAGGCGACGGTATCCGTGAGCGCCCATCTCAGGGCGGTGTCCAGCTCGGAGTGCCGGAACCGGAATCCACTCTCCCTGAGCCTCCGCGAGTCCATTCTGACGCTCGCCAGGATCACTTCGGACACTTCGCCCTGCGTGATTCGGAGCGCGATCGACGGCACCGCGAACGGCGCGGGCCTCTTCAGGACGCGCGCCAGCGTCCGGGTGAACTCCGCATTGGTAACCGCGTTGGGTGAAACTACGTTCAACCCGTCCGAAATCTGCTCATGTTCCAGTACCCAGACGAACGCGTCGATCAGGTCCGCGCGCGTTATCCAGCTCATGTACTGCGTTCCCGGGCCGAGTCTGCCTCCCAGTCCCAGCCTGAATATCGGCAACACCCGTTTCAACATGCCTCCCGCCGCCGACAGGACGATTCCAATTCTCATATTGACAACCCGGATGCCTGCCGACTTCGCCGGACCTGCCGACTCCTCCCACTCCCTTGTCGCGGTCGCGAGGAATCCGGACCCGGCCGGGGAGTCATCCGTCAGAAGCTCGTCCCCCCGATCGCCGTAGTACCCGGCGGCGGAGGCGCACACCATGACCGCCGGTTTCCGGTCCACGTCCGCGAGCGCTTGGGCCAGCAGAGTAGTTCCCCGGACCCTGCTGTCCCTGATTCTGGCCTTCTGCGCCGGTGTCCATCGCCGGTTGAGAATGTTCTCGCCCGCCAGATGCACCACGGCGTCGAACCCGTCCAGACCGCTATGATCGATCGTTCCCGACTGAGGGTCCCAGGCGACGCCCGGCACGCTGGAACCCGGACGGGTAAGGCGTGTAACCTGGTGTCCCAAGCTCTCGAGGTTTCGCGTCAACGCCGTGCCGATCAGCCCTGTGGAGCCTGAAATGAGCGTTCTCATGCCGGTCGTCACCTTTCACTTGGGCTTCTGATGTCCTGTGTATAGTTTTGCACACCACGGGCCTGCTGGATATAATCCATAGTCAGTGCCCCAACTTCATTGCGGGGGACATAGTTACACAGATCGATCGCGCAGTCACACGAGGCAGACCATTGGCGGTCAGAGAGATCCTGAAGATCCCACATCCCATTCTCAGGCAGCGGGCCAGGAAAGTGCGTCGTATCGACAAGAAGCTCCTGGGCCTCGCTTATGACATGGTGGACACGATGCGAGAAGCCGGCGGAATAGGGCTGGCGGCGAACCAGGTCGGTGAGCTCAGACGGCTGATCGTCATCCAGATTCCGGAAGAGGAGGAGGCGCGCATCTACATCAATCCGGAGATTCTGCGCCGTGAGGGCGAACGTGAAGTTGAGGAGGGTTGCTTGAGCCATGTGGGATATCGTGCCGTCATCAACCGCTCCATGTGGGTGCGGTTCGGTGCGCTCGATCATACCGAGAAAGCGATCAAGGTCAAGACTGACGGCCTGCTCGCCCAGGCGATGGAACACGAGGTCGATCACCTCAACGGAATCCTGTACCTCGACCATTTGACCGACCACACCAAGCTGTACCGCGTGGACGATCAGGGGCAGCCCATAGACGACCAAGACCCAACCGATCACACTGATGAAGGTGGACCGTCTGAGCCGGAAGATTTCCCCGCTTCGGAGACGGTCCGGTAGTGAGCCGGACCCGAACTCGAAGGCATGATCGGGCCACCCCCAGGGGTGGCGCGTTGCGTATTGAGACAGATTGAAGCCTCCAATGGACATATTCGATGAAAATAGCCGGCCTCTGGTGTCGCGTGCGGCGGAGTTCCTCGCGGAGCGCGGAGCGACGGCCTATCTTGTCGGAGGCGCGGTCCGGGACAGGACCTTGGGCGTCGCCACAAACGACTTCGACATCGCGGTAGAAGCGTCGCCGCACGACCTGGGTCCGTCACTCTCGGCCTGCCTCAACGGGCAGTTCGTCTCTCTTGACGCCTGCCGCGACATCGCGCGTATCGTTGTAGGCACCGGATCGTCACGGATCTACATAGACCTGTCGAGAATCGACGATTCGATTCAGTCCGATCTCCGGCGGCGAGATTTCACCGCTGACGCAATGGCCGTCGACCTCGATGCCGCGCTGTGCGGCAAGTGGGACCTGATCGACCCTCTGGGCGGACTTGATGACATCGGGGCCAGGACGCTAAGGGCCGTCTCACCGTCGGTATTCAGCGATGACCCGCTCAGACTTCTGAGGGCCGTCCGACTGGTGGCGGAGACCGGTTTCCGGATCGAACCGGAGACGGAGTCCATGATCCGTCGGGATGCGCCTCTCCTGACTATGACGTCGCCTGAGCGGGCCAGAGAGGAGCTACTCAGGGTGCTTTCCACGCCCGGGGCGGGCTGCTGGGTTGAGATGATGGACGACCTTGGGGTCCTGTCGGCGCTGATCCCCGAGTTGGACCGGGCCCGGGGCGTCGAACAGCCTCGAGAACACTACTACGACGTATTCGGACACCTGACATCCGCGGTCGATCACGCGGACCAGATATTAACCGGAGGGTTCCGGCTGGACTTCGTCAGAGACATGATGCCCCGGTTCGAAGGGCTGGACGCTTACTTCCTTCAGGAGCTCGCCGACGGTCACACAAGGGGCACTTTCCTCAAGCTGACCGCGCTGCTCCACGACATCGCCAAGCCGGATACCAGGACCGTGGAGCCGACCGGACGGGTCCGGTTCTTTGGTCATTCGGAGAAGGGGGACGAGATTGCCGGCGTGATTCTCCGTCGTCTTCGCGTGGGCCGACGAGGGGTACGGGCGGTAAGGTCAATGGTGCGACACCACCTGCGACCGCTCCAGATGTCCGACCGGAGCCAAATGCCCACTGACCGCGCAATCCACAGATACTATCGAGACTTGGGCGATGTTGCGCTGGACACACTGTACCTGAACATGGCAGACTTTCTTGCGGCGCGCGGGCCTTTGTTGACGCCCGTCGAGTTGGAGCGTCATGCGACTGTCATCAATCACATACTCACGGTGGGCCCCCAGAGGCCCCGTCCCGGTCTTTCGGCGGCGCGGCTACTCACCGGCCACGACATCATGAGTGAATTTCAGATTTCCCCCGGCCCGATCGTTGGCAGGCTGCTCCGCGCCGTGTCGTCCGCAGAGGCTGACGGCGCTGTGAAGACGAGACAAGAGGCATTGGAATTGGCCAGGACACACCTGGAAACCGGAGGCCAAGGTGGGTAGATACGGCCGGACGCTGGCGCTCATCGCGGTCATCGTCGTTCTGGTGGCGCTGATACTTGGATTCCAGAAGATCTCTCTTGGCGAGTTTCAGCGTGGAGGAGATACACCGCTTGGGTTGAGTCTTGGGCTCGATCTGCAGGGCGGGTGTCACCTGGTGTTCCAGGCCAACCTCACCGATCCCGAGACCGGCGAACGTGTCGAGGTGTCCGAGGACCAGATGGAGGCCCTGCAGCGGACTATTGACCGTCGCGTGAACAACTCAGGACTCGGGGAGCCGATTATCCAGCTGCTCGGCTCTGACAGGCTCCTGATCCAGCTTCCCGATGTCGGCAGCTGTGCGGAAGCGGTCGATATTATCGGTGAGACGGCCCGGCTGGAATTCAAGCGCCGCGAGTATCTGGCGCCGCGAGAAGCCGACGAGATCACCACGGCCGACATCGTATCGGTAACCGTTGACTACCTTCCCGGACCCCAGGTTACGGAAAGTGAGGCACAGGCTGAGGCTGAAGGCGAGTCTGAAGCTGACACCGGGCCGGCTCCCGAGGAAGTCGAGGAAGCGGAGGCGGAACCCGACGCTCAGAATACGGACCAGGTTGCCGCGCTGATTGTGGAGTTTACGGATGAAGGCGCTGCTGAGTTCCAGACCATGCTTGCCCAGGCCGCGTTCGACTTTCTCGTTGGACAGCAGGCCTATCAAGCCGGTGTTACCGGGACTACAATCCCCGGTTCAGTCGAAGTCGTAGTCGAGGGCGTCGAACAGCAGCGTTTGAGCATCCTACCGGGCAACATCACGCAGATTGCGACAAGCACGTCGTACGGCCTGGTATTTCCGGTCGAGGGAGCAGACACCGAGCAGCCGCCCATAGATGTGCTCCGCGACCGCGTTGGAACGGCTGCTACGGTCAAGTTCTCTCAGATCCTCTGGTTCGTTGATGAGGACACCGGTCTGACCGGCGACGACCTTGCCAGGGCGTTCCCAGGGCAGCATGCTGCTTCACAGCGCCCGATCGTCAATCTCGAATTCAACGATCGGGGAACCAGGATATTCGGTGAGCTGACGACGAACATTTACGCGAGGAACCAGTTGGCCGGAGTGCCAGATGAGATTGCAGTCTTCCTTGACGGCAATGAGCTGGTGTCACCGCGGGTCGAGTCTCCGATTACAACCGGGACTGGTTTCATTCAGGGAGCCGACTTCACTATAGAGAGGGTGAGGGAGATCGCGCTGCTTCTCGAGTCTGGACGACTGCCCGTGCCGATCGAGCTGATCCAAGAGAGGGAAGTCGATGCCATCCTCGGCGCCGACTCGCTCGCCAAAAGCGTCGTCGCGGGTCTTGTCGGGCTGGGTCTCGTCCTGTTGTTCATGACATTCTACTATCGCCTGCCCGGTCTCATCGCGTCGATTGCGCTTATCATCTACGCCTCACTGGTTCTCGCGGTGTTCAAGATACTTCCCGTCACCCTGACGCTGAGCGGTGTGGCCGCGGTCATACTGTCGATCGGCATGGCGGTTGACGCGAACATACTGATATTCGAGCGAATGAAGGATGAGCTACGCGCGGGTCGCACGCTGTTGATGTCCATCAATATAGGCTTCGACCGGGCCTGGCCTGCGATCCGCGACGGCAACGTATCGACTCTGATAACTTGCGCGATCCTGTTCTGGTTTGCGGACCAGCTGGCCGCGAGCATCGTCCAGGGTTTTGCGGTGACGCTCGCCATCGGCGTCGCAATTAGCATGTTTACCGCCATCACCATCAGCAGGACGCTGCTGCGCGTCATCGCTACGACCAGGATCACCCGATCAAATCGACTGTGGCTGCCATACGCCGGGACCGGAGTCGGACAGCCGGCCGGTGACTGACAGAATGGATCCGGGGGAATGAATTGAACTTTGTAGGAAAGAGGGGCTGGTTCTACCTGATATCCTTGGCGGTCATTCTGCCCGGTGTGGTGTTCCTGATCCTCGCTCCCGGCTTGAATCCCGGAATCGACTTCACCGGCGGTTCTACGCTCTCGCTGGAGTTCGCCGCCGATGTCAGCCAAGGAGACATCAGGCAGCAGCTGACCGTGTCCGGGCATCCGGACGCAACAGTCCAGAAGCTGGGCGACCGCACGTTCTTCATCAGGACCAGGGAGCTTGACGCCGACTCGAAGACCGAGCTGGTCGAAACCCTGAAGGCGAGGCTGTCACCCGACGACGTCACCGAGCTTTCATTCGATCTGGTGTCGCCTATCGTCGCGTCCGAAACTGTGCTCAACGCGTTGTACGCGGTCTTGGCGGCGGCGGTCGGCATCTTCATCTACGTGTGGTGGGCGTTCAGAAACGTACCCAGCCCGTTCCGTTACGGCGCCGCGGCCATCGTCGCGCTTCTGCACGATACGGTGATCGTCATTGGCATCTTCGCGATTCTCGGGGAGCTGATCGACATGGAGGTTGGGACCATGTTCCTCATCGCGATCTTGACCGTGATCGGGTACAGCGTCAACGACACCATCGTGGTCTTCGACCGGATTAGGGAGAACGTCACAATCTACCCGAATCGCGGCTTTTCCGAGGTGGTGAACCTGAGCATCTCGGAGACCATTGCACGGTCGCTCAATACGAGCCTGACCCTGCTCATTACTCTGATGGCGCTGTTCCTGTTTGGCGGATCGACGATACGGGAGTTCCTGCTCGTCCTCCTGATCGGAGTCGTTGCCGGGACCTACAGCTCTATTGGGATTGCGAGCCAGGTGCTGGTTTCCTGGGAAAGCGGCGACATCCGACGACTGCTGCGTCGCGGTCAGCGTACTTCTCCGGCGGCTACCTGAGGAGAAGAGGCAACCAACTGGCGGGAGGGCTTCGGAAACGTCCTCTATGGGACCAGAACTACACGGCCCGTCGCCTGCAAACTGGTTACGACATCGACCGCCTCCGCGGCCGATTCGAGCGGCAACCGCTGGTGTACGACGGGTTCAACCGCTCCGCTTTCGACCAGCTCGATCGCCGCGCGGATGTCCCCGAGGCTCGCTCCGGTGGAGCCGTACAGTGCCGCGTCCCTGAACATCAGGTTCGTGAGATTGATTGTCGCGCGTCCGCCTGTGACCTCTCCCAGTACGACCATGCGCCCGTACTGACCCAGGCTCCGGATCGCGGAGTTGAATACCGCTGAACCTACGGTGTCGATCACGACGTCCGCTCCGGCATCGTCGGTGAAGGCAAGTACGAGCTCTGAGAAGTCGAGCTCACCTCCCAGGATCACGCCTCCGGGGGCGAACCGCTCCAGGAGGTCGAGCTTCGCCGGTGAGGAAGTGGCCGCGAAGACCTGCGCTCCCAGCGCCCCGGCCACCTGGACCGCGTGGACTCCCAGCCCTCCGCCCGCTCCCGTGACCAGCGCCGTCTCCCCGGACGACACGTTTGCGACCGAACGGATCGCGCGGACACACACGCCTACGGGACACGCCAGCAGAGCAGCCTGCGCCATGTCGAATCCGTCGGGGACCCGGCTTAGACATCTGGCCGGCAGCCTGACGAGCTCCGCAAAGCCGCCATTGACGGCGTGCCCGACACCCTGGCCGTTTCTGCAACGGTAGTCGAGGCCCGACAGACAGCGATCGCACTCGCCGCAGAACGTTGTCAGTGACGCGACCACCCTGTCGCCGACAGCCATATCGGCAACGCTGTCCCCCAGCTCGGCGACGACCCCGGAGATCTCGTGCCCGAGGATTACGTTGTGATCGACCCCGCGCCTGAGCAGGCCGGTCATGATCGCTATGTCGTGGCCGCACAGCCCCGCGAATTCGACCTCGACGACGACCTCGCCCCGGACGGCTTCGGGACGCTCGACGTCCCGGACTTCCAGCTCGGGGGCCGGGCCGGGCCGGGCGACATACAGCGCCCTCAATCCGCGGCCCGATCGGCGACGGGAAGGTGCGTGGCGGCGACCCTGATCGTCTCTTCCAGAGTTCTGCCCCGGTCGATCGTCTCAGGACTCTCACTTGCGAACGGCGTCGATGACAGCAGCCTGAACATCTCCGCGGCTCCCTGGTGGAAGTGCGGGGTCACACCTGCGGCGTCGAACGTGGCCGCTATCTCCTCCATCTCGCCGATCCACCGGCCCGCGTTGGCCGGAAGACCGGGAATGCCGGATTCCATATCTGACAGCGGCCCCTGCTGGCTGTGCGACAGCTCTGCTACCAATTCGTCGAAGAGTCCCAGTGACTGTGCCGCGGTCAGCATCGCCACGCGCAGCGCCGATGTTCCCTTGGTCATGGATGCGTAGCACATCTTGATCCCGGAGGCCCTTCCGATCTCCGGACCCAGGTTTCGGACCGCGATTCCACTGCCGTCCAGCTCGTCCATCAGGCCGGCGCTGGGGCCTGACGTGTATATCCTCGGTACCGCGCCGCGGGCGGGCGATCCGCCGATGATTCCGCCGTCGATGTAGTCTCCTCCCGCTCCGTTGACAATCGACGCCATTTGATTAGCCGACGCCGGCGATACCGCGTTGCAATCTGCGAATGGTCTCGAGACGCCGGCCTCGCGCATTGCGCCCGCGACCGAGCTCGCGACCCCGATAGCCTCCGAGGGCACCAGGATCGACAAGACCAAGTCGGCCTCAGCGACCATGTCCGCAAGCGTCGGCATGTCTCTGAAGCCTGCCACGCGCGCAAGCTCCCTCGTTCGTTGGCTTCTTCCGGCAAGGCAGGTGATCACGTTGTAACCGGAGCTCGACAGCGCCTGGCCGACACCGTGGCCCATGTCGCCCGGACTGAGGATCGCGATGGTCTTGAGGCTCAATGGCAGTCTCCCAAAGTAAGTATTCTCCAACGGCCTGATCGTGCCCGCATTATAGGTCAGCGCTGGAAGCCGGGCAATCCGGCAACGGACCCCGGCGATCCCGGCACTTTTCAGCCCTCTGGTTCGCTGGAATCGACGCGCGGGTCGGACTAGAATTACATGAGGCAATCCGAAGGGAGAAAGTCATATGAAGATTGGCGCTCATGTTTCCACTGCCGGCGGCCTCCATACAGCTTTCCAACGAGCTGGCGACATGGGCGCTGAGACGATCCAGATATTCGCCTCGTCCCCCAGGGCGTGGAAGTTCCGAGACCTCAAGCCGGATGTCGTAGCCAAGTTTCATCAATCGGCGGACGATACCGGTATCGGTCCTGTCTTCATCCACGGGAGCTACCTGGTCAACATCGGCGGCAGCCCCGAGCTGGTGGAAAAGTCCATAGGCTGCCTGGTCAGGAACATGGAGGTCGCCGCCGACATCGGCGCCGCCGGAGTCGTGTTCCACGCCGGCAGTCACAAGGGCAGGGGATTCGAGGCAGTCATCGGCTCCGCGGCCCAAGCGCTGAAGCGTGTTCTGGAGGCTAGCCCAGACGAGCCGTGGCTGATACTCGAAAACAGCGCGGGCATGGGCGCTCATCTCGGAGCGTCGTTCGAGGAGATCGGACGTATGATCTCTGCGGTCGACAGTGAACGGCTGAAGGTCTGTCTGGATACCGAGCACTGCTTCGCCGCCGGCTACAACATCGCCGGCCAGGACGACATCGACGGCGCGATGGAGGAGTTCGACAGGCACATCGGCCTGGACCGCCTCGTCGTGGTTCATGCCAATGATGCCAAGGTGGAGCTGGGATCGGGTGTTGATCGCCATGACAACATCGGTGAGGGGTACATCGGCATCAAAGGATTCGAGGTCATCATGGATCACCCGGCGTTTGAGGACGTGCCCTTTGTTCTGGAGGTGCCGGGTCCGGACAAGAAGGGACCCGATAAGGACAACGTGGACAGACTGAAGAGCATCAGGGAACGGCTCGCCACGCCGTCATCATCCTGAGCGCCGCTGCCGCGTTGCGTTCGAGTTAACGTCCGTGAGTGAACCCTACAACGGCCGGGGGTGGAGATTCCTGACTGGTGGATTGCTGAGTGGAGGCAATCTCCGAGCCGCGATCCTTGGCGTCAACGACGGCCTCGTTTCCAACTTCATACTCGTCGTGGGCGTCGCGGGCGGCACTAACGACCCCACGATAGTCCTGCTGGCGGGAATCGCGGGGCTGTTGGCCGGGGCGTTCTCCATGGCTGTCGGCGAGTATGTATCCGTCGGCAGTCAACGGGATGTTTACCGGTCCCGGATTGCGGCAGAGTCGGTTCAGATGCGAGACTCCCCGAACAGCGCGGAGCGGGAGTTGGCCGTGGTCTATGTCTCCAAGGGGCTTACACCGGATGAAGCGCAGATAGTCGCCCAACGGATCATGGGCGACCCGGAAGTCGCGCTAGAAACCATGGTCCGGGAGGAGCTTGCCCTCGATCTGCGTTTGCTGGGCTCTCCCCTGGGAGCGGCGGCCAGCTCGTTTATCGCATTCGTTCTGGGGGCGGTTGTTCCGATCCTGCCGTATCTGCTCGGCGCCGGGTCATTCGCTTTAACCGGCAGCGCAGCCCTTAGCGCGGCGGCTCTCGCGGTGGTCGGCGGCGCCGTGGCGGCGGGATCGGGCCGGAGTGTTGTCTGGGGCAGTGTGAAGATGCTTTGTTTCGGAAGCCTCGCCGCGGCGGTGACGTTTGGGATCGGCCGTCTGGTAGGCGTCGTGATCGCGGGATGACTGTCGCCTGTTTCAACGTTGACATAACTTGTGGCTGGTCTGGCGGGAGGTGATGCGAGAGTCTGAATGGTAGTGGAGAGCGTACTGTTCGGACTGGCGTCCGCCATCGGCCTCGGCGTAGCGGACGTTGCCTCCGCAGTTCTTACTCGGCGGCTGGGCGTGCTGCGTACCGTCTTCCTGATACAGTTGATCGCGGTCGTCGGCACGACCGCTTTCGCCGTCATGACGGCGCAGCTGAGCGCGTTGCGCGTCCTCGACCTGGTGACTCTGGGCGGCCTGACGACGGTGGTCGTATTCTTCTACGTCGCATTCTATCGCGCGCTGCAGTTGGGCCCGATTGCGCTGGTCAGTCCGATTGTCGCTGCGCACAGTATCGTAGTCGTAGTCCTTGCGATAACGTTTCTGGACGAATCGATCAGTGGTCTGCAGCTCGGCGCGATCGCCGCCACCATCGCCGGTGTCGCCATTGCCGCCGTGGACTGGAGGACGATTCGCTCCGGGACGGCCATCATGAGCGCCGGAGTCGCGCTGGCAGTTGTCGTGTCACTGATGGCGGGATTCTGGCAATTCGGTATCAGCGTGCTCTCAAAGGAGCTCGGTTGGTTCGTCCCGGTTTACCTCACTCGCGTGTTCATGGTCGGACTGCTTATGCCGGCAGTTGTGGTTCGCAGGGAATGGCCGTGGCGAAATCTGGGCCGCGGCCTTGCCGCGATGGTCGTTGCGGTGGCCCTGCTGGAGACCCTCTCCTTATTCGCGTTCACCAGGGGCGCCGAAATTGGAATCGTGTCGATAGTTGCGGCGGCGTCCACCGCGTACCCGGTGGTGCCCATCGTCGGAGGCATCCTGCTGTTCAGGGAGCGACTGTCCGTGCTGCAATTCTCTGGACTGTTCGTGGCTGTAGTGGGGTTGATGGGTCTTGCCCTGTTACCATAGAACGGTTGAAATTTGGAGTGACGTCTTGAAGGAGGACTGAACATGGGGCTGAAGAACAAGGTCTGCATCATCACGGGCGGCGGCAGTGGGATAGGGCGGTCGTCCGGACTCATGATGGCTGAGGAGGGCGCGGTTGTCGTCGCGGTGGGGAGGACCGCGTCGAAGGTCGAGCAGGTCAGGGACGAGATTGTGTCGAATGGCGGGACTGCGGAGGCCTACGGAGTCGACGTCGCCGATAAGGACGGCGTGACGGACATGGTGAACGAGGTCCTGACCAAGCACGGTCGCGTCGATGTCCTTGTAAACAACGCGGGCCACAGCTCGCCGCACCGGATGCTGCTTACCACCACGCTCGACGATCTGCGCAGCGTGTACGACAGCAACCTCGTCGGATCGGTGTTCTGTACCCAGTCAGTCGTCCCCGCAATGGTGGACGCAGGTCGGGGTACGATAATCAACGTCTCGTCGATGGCCGGTGTCAACGCCAGCCCGCTCGCCGGGATGAGCTACAGCGCCGCCAAGGCCGCCGTCATAAACTTTACCGCGTTCCTCAACGCCGAGTACCGTAACACCGGCATCCGCGCCAGTGTAGTGATTCCCGGTGAGGTCGATACACCGATTCTGGACGGCCGACCTGTCGTGCCATCCGCCGAAGCGAGGGAGACAATGGTCACCGCCGAAGACACCGCCGAGGCCATCACCCTGATAGCGCGTCTCCCGCAGAGGGCGGCAATCCCGGAGCTCATCATCCGTCCGACTTGGCTCAGAGACACCAGCGCCGAGGCGGGAATAGCCTAGCGACGTAGGTATGGGCAGTTTCAGACCTGCCTAGGTCCCTACAGTCCGAGGCGCTCGGCGACTCCGAATTCCGCGGCAAGCTCGCGCAGGCGCTCCCAGGTGGAGTTCTCTACGAATATGCCCTCGGCCAGAAGTTGTTGAGTGCGTCGGTGTTCCAGCTCGCCGGGGTAGAACACCTCATCGAACCCGGCGGCTGTGGGCGAGCTCTTCAGATAGTGGGCGAATTCCGTGACCTCGGCCTTGAACTCCTCTACGTCCCGGAAGGCATCGACGTTGAACGCGGCCATGAAACAGCCGTCATTGTGGCGGCCCGAGGGATCGTGGCCGAATCCAAGGCCCGTCAGAATACCCGAAAGAATCTCGACCATGACCGAAAGGCCGTAGCCCTTGTGTCCCTCCGGGCCGCCGAGGGGCAGCACCGCGCCCCCGTTGCGGAGGTCGGACGGATCGGTTGACGGATTGCCGTCTTTGTCCAGTATCCAGCCCAACGGGACTTCCGAACCGCGCGCGACCGCAACGCCGAGCTTGCCGGCTGCGACCGCGCTCGTAGCCATGTCTATGAACATCGTGCCTTCGAGATTCGACGGCATGGCGATGCAGATCGGGTTGGTGCCGAGCCGGGGTTCGCGTCCTCCGAATGGAACAACCGACTTGGACGACCGTCCGGAGTCCGCGGTCATCATTCCGATCATTCCGTTCTCAGCGGCCATGATCGGGTAGTCGGCAACGCGCCCAACGTGGCTCTGCCTGAACACGGTCGCCGCTGCGACGTTGCTGGTCCGGGCCTTTTCGATAGTCATCTTCATCAGGCGCTCGGAGGCGACGTAGCCAAAACCCCAATGCCCATCGACGACGGTGGTGGTCGGCGTGTCCTTGATGACCTCGAACTCAGCGCCGGGTACGATGTGTCCCCGCTTGACCCGGTCGATGTACGTGGGTATCTGGATGATGCCGTGCGAGTCGTGCCCGGCGAGGTTGGCCCCGATGGAGTGCCGGGCTATGATCTCGGACTCGTCTTCGCTGGCCCCCGAACCCTTGAGAAGCTCCAATGCTATTGTCGTCAGCCGGTCGGCCTGTATAGTGGGCACTATTCATCACTCCCTAATCTGTAGAACCGGGCCGCGTTTCCGCCAAGAAAGCCGGCGCGCTCCTCCTCCGTTACGGGTCCGAGCGCACCGAGCGCGGCCTCGTACACGCGGTCGTAGGTTGCCGCCAGCAGACACACCGGCCAGTCGCTGCCGAACATCAGGCGGTCCAGCCCGAAGCGCTCCCGGACGTGCGAGACATATGGGACCAGGTCGTCCACGGTCCAGCCAGCGTGATCCGCCTCTGTCACCATGCCGGAGACCTTGCAGTAAACTCCCGGTATGCTCGCAATGGACGCCATGTCCGTGGCCCACGGCTCGACTACGTGGTCTTTGATAAGTGGCTTGGCGATATGGTCGATCACCATCCGCAAGTCGGGCACACGATCAGCCACCGTGGTTACGTGCTTCATGTGCCTGGGTTTGACCAACATGTCGTATGCCAGGCCACGAGCCGCGATCTCTTTCAGACCGCGGATGGACTGCTCTCGGATGAGCCAGTCGTCGTCGGGGTCATCCTCGACTTGGTGTCTGATGCCGACAAGTCCCGGTCTGCTCGTCAAACTGTCCAGGTCGTTGCCAAAGCTGGGCGAACGGATATCCGCCCATGCTACGACACCGGCGACAAACTCGGTGGACTGGGCGATGTCGAGCAGGAACTCCGCTTCTTCCACGGACTGGTGCGCCTGGACCAGCACGGTCTTCTGGATTCCGGCGGATGCGAGGAGTGGTCTGAGGTGCTCGGGCAGGTAGTTCCTGCGGATCACGCTCTGACCCGGTGGCATCCACGGGTAGTCGAGTTTGGTGATGTCCCAGAAGTGGTGGTGACTGTCAACTGTTGGGCTAACTTTGGTCATGAGCCTGGAACCAGTCGATGTCGAAGACCTCTTCCATGCCTGCCCACCACTCGTCGTCACCGGCGACGGCAACTCTGACCTGGAACTCGCGCATCATCACGTCCCACTCCGCGGCCCTGGGGGAGGAGTCCGTGTAGCGCTGGAAGTCTGTGGCGAGATCGAAGTCGTCCGGAGTCTCGATGTACATGAACATCCGGGTGCCCAGCAGAAAGATCTTCATCTTTTGGATGCCGATGGACCGCAGACCAGAGATCACCTCGGGCCAGACCTCGCGGTGATAGCGACGGTACTCATCGATGGTATTCTGGTCATCCCTCAGTTCGAGGGTCATCGCGAACGATTTCACCGTAATCTCCGAATGTTTGCCAGTGTCCTACCTACGTTGGGGTGGGCGCGTCCGTGGGGATAAGCTCTTCGGCCCTCAGCTCCGCCCACAAGTCCGTCGGAATCTCGAAGCCTGCCATGGCGATGTTTTCTTCGACTTCCTCCGGGGTGCGGGGGCCCGGTATGGTTGCCGCGACCGCGGGATGCGCCAGTCCGAATTGGAGCGCCGCGGCCTTGAGCGGCGCTTCGTGCCGGTCGCAAACCGCCTTGATTCGCCTGGCAGTCTCCAGCACCTCAGGAGGCGTGCGCTGGTAGAAGTAGGTTGTGTCCGGACCGAGGTCGGACGCCAGGACACCGCTGTTATACGGTCCGCCCAGGATGATGCTTACCTGTTTCCGCTCGCACAGCGGAAGCAGCGCCTCTAGCCCGGAGTGGTCCAGCAGCGTGTATCGCCCGGCCAGCAGGAAACAGTCGAAGTCGCCCTCCTGAGCGAACCGGGCTGGCATCTCCCACTGGTTCATCCCCGCGCCGATTGCGCCGACCACGCCCTGCGAGCGGAGCTCGGCCAGCGCCGGGTACGCCTCGTTGATCGCCTGCTCCCAGTGATCGTCCGGGTCGTGTATCAGCGCGATGTCCAGACGGTCGAGGCCAAGTCGTTCGAGGCTCTCCTCTATGGACCGGAGGACACCATCCCGGCTGAAGTCGAACACGACGTCGTACGGTGGGAGCTCTGCGTAGATGTCGTCTTCATCCGAGGCTGAGTCGTTCGGGTTGAGCACCCTGCCAACCTTTGACGAAAGCACAAAGCTGTTTCGATCGAAGTCGCGCAGCGCCTCGCCGTAGAACCGCTCGCTCTTGCCGCGCCCGTACAGTGGAGCGGTGTCGAAGAACCGAATGCCGAGCTCGTAGCTCCGCCTGACCGAGTCGATCGCGTTCTGAACCCCTACGGGGGTGAACAGTTCACCCAGCGGCGCCCCGCCCAGTCCGAGCCGGGTTACTCGGAGGTCCGTGGAGCCGATTTGCTTGAGTTCCAGCGGGTCCATGGTCACATTCCCTGAGTTGGTAAACCGATTCGAGAGACGGCGCAATTATATGAAGCGTTGCCGAACGCGTCAATCCGAAACAGAACGAGGGCCGCCGGATGCGTGTGCCGGCGACCCTCGCTGTGCTGGACGCTGCTCGATTACTGTCTCGGAGCTTGGCGCGGAGCCGGGTTGACCATGTCCATCCCCAGCGTACCCGGGAACATGGCCGCGATCTCCTCGACCGTCCATCGCCCGTTCTTCTGAAGTGTGCGGACCTGCTCGGGGTTGTTCATCAGGGAGATCTCACCGCCGGTCACGTGGAAGATGTACCCGTTGACATCCTTGGCTTCGTCGGACGCAAGCCACGTTACGAACAGCGCGATGTCCTCCGGTTCCCTTCGTAACTCGAGGGCCCTTGCGGCGGATGCTCCCTGAATCCCGGAGGCGGCGCGGATCTGGCGCGCCGAGTCCGGCACCGTCGCCGTCATGCGTGAGTTGGCGCCTGGGGAGATCCCATTCACACGGGCGCCGTAGCGACCCATGTCCCTGGCGACCGCCCTGGTGAATCCGGCTATCCCGTCCTTGGCCGCGCCGTAGTTGGACTGCCCTGAGTTCCCGTACAGACCCGACGTTGACGAGAACGTAATGATGCAGCCGCTGCGCTGCTGCCGGAAGAGTATGCTGGCGAACTTGGATACGGTGAACGTCCCCTTGAGGTGGACTGCGATTACGTCGTCCCACTCCGATTCCGTCATGTTGAACACCATCCTGTCGCGCAGGATGCCCGCCGGGGTGACCACGATGTCCAGCTTGCCGAAGTTGTCTAGGGCGGTCTTGACGATGTTCTCGCCGCCCTCCATCGTCACGACCGAGTCGTAGTTGGCGACCGCTTCGCCGCCGCCGTCGCGGATCTCCGCCACGACCTGGTCTGCGGGCGCGAGCGACGTACCGGTCCCGTCCACCGCTCCGCCGAGGTCGTTGACCACCACCTTGGCTCCTTCAGCGCCGAACAGATTGGCTATCCCCCGGCCGATGCCTCGTCCCGATCCGGTAACGATGGCGACTTTGTCCTTGAGCAGGTCTCCCATGTGCAGGTCTCCTGTCGAATCACGTTCTGGGATTCTGAGTCAAATTGGAGTGTGAAATGCTACTGACGCGGCGGCTGCGGAGGTGATGGATTGGACAGCCCATGGGTGATGTGCTGCGGCACCAGCTCCTTCAGCTCATCGAGCGTCCACTGGTCGTTCTTGAAGATCGTCCGGACGCGCCTGGGGAGCGAAAGCAACGTGATGTTGCCACCGTACACGAGGAACGTCTGACCGTTCACTTCCGACGCCAGGTCGCTGGCGAGGTAGCAGATGAACGGGGCGATGTCGTCGGGGTCCATGGGCCCCTGGGGCGCCGGCGCCCGGTCGGTCTCGGTGCGAGACGATCTCATCTGTCTGGCGACGTCCGGCACCGTGGCGGTCATGCGGGAAGCGGCGCGTGGGCAGATCGAATTGGCCGTTACCCCGTAACGACCGAGGTCTCGCGCTACGACCTTCGTGAATCCGGCGATTCCGGACTTCGCCGCCGCGTAGTTTCCCTGGCCCGTATTCCCGAACAGGCCCGATTCCGACGCGAAGGTGACTATCCGCCCCGACCTCTGCTGCCTGAACAGAATAGCCGCGTGCTTGACGACGGTGAACGTCCCCTTGAGGTGTACGTCGATTACGTCGTCCCACTCCTCTTCCGTCATGTTGAAGATCATCCTGTCGCGCAGGATTCCGGCGACCGTAACCACGATGTCGAGCTGGCCGAAGTTGTCGAGGGCCGACTGGACGATGGCCTCGCCACCCTCCATAGTGGCTACCGACTCGTAGTTAGCGACAGCCTCGCCGCCATTCGCCTTGATCTCGGCGACCACCTCGTCCGCGGGGCTGCTGGACGCGCCGGTGCCGTCAACGGCGCCGCCCAGATCGTTGACCACGACCCTGGCGCCTTCCGCGGCTAGGGCCAGCGCGATTCCGCGCCCGATGCCGCGACCGGCGCCCGTGACGATAGCTGCCTTATCCGTCAAAGTATCTACCATCTATCTATATCTCCCGATTTCGCGGTTTATCCGGCTTGACCCGAGGCAGCCAATAAGCACGTCAAACGCGCCAATTGACAGATTCCGAGGCGTCCACAGTTTACAGGAATTCGACGATTCGTCCAATCAACATCAGACGCCGCCTCTTCACCGATCGATAGACTCCACCAGGTCGATTGCTCGGATGCCCAGCAGCCGGACGTCATCAGGGGGAGGTTGGACCGCATCTCCGCCACCAACCAGCCCGTCTCCACGTTCCAGGGTGCGGCGGGATACCCACTGCCACCCCGGCGCCAGGTCGGTGGGGGATATGATGGGCCGGCAAAAATAGATCATGTCGATGTGCTTGTGGAACCCATCGACCGGATCATCTATGTCCTCCACCATGATGGTGTAGGGCGGAGTGACCTCCTCCGGGTAGTCGAGTCCCAGCTTGGAAGATGCGCTCACGACCTGGACGTCCAGCCCTGTCTCTTCCTGTACCTCGCGGACCGCGGCCTGGACAGGGTCCTCGTTGGGTTCGACGTGGCCGCCGGCTGGCAGCCATTCCCTCAGCTTCCGGTGCCAGTGGAGTGCGACGTTCCCCCGGTGGACGACGAAGCCGGTTGCCGTGAAGTGGCGTACAGTCCCGTCGTCGGAGGTCAATTGGCTGTACTCGCTTCCTGCTCAGCGGTTGGTTCTCGTTCCGTCGTCTCCTGGACGCGCGTCGCGTTGCGCCGCTTCACTGTGCGGACCACCAGCCAGACCACTACGGCGATTGCCGCCCAGATTGGGCTGAATATCGCCAGCCAGATCAGGACGACAGACAGGCCCTGTACGAACGCGGTCAGCCCCCTGACGGCGGTCTTTAAGTTTTCGCCGAGCTCGTACCCGCCGACAACGAAACCGAGTTCCTCCTTGACGAATACAGGCAGGTGGTCAGATGCTTCCACCTCGCCGACCGAGCTGTCCGCGGTAACGGTTAGCCTGGCTGTGTAAGGTTCTCGGCGGTAGTTCGAGTAAGCATGAATCGCTATGGCGGTAGTGACCCCTTCAGCCACGGCTATCGGCACAGGGACCGAACCGTCTCCGAAGTCCCAGGCGAACCTCACATTGGTCAGTCCCGGGGGCCGGGTGAACGAACCTGAAAACCCGGTCTCCTCCCCTTGGCTGACTCGTTTTGCGTCTCCCGCGTATACCTCGATGGCAGGCACCTCCGACACCGATACGGTCAGCGTGTCTTTGCCCTCTACCAGGCCGCTGTCACCCGTCCCGGTGATGTTCACCTGGGCGATGAACGGCGAGTCCTTCTGGTCGCCGTAAGGGTGCGCGACCGTCGCGGATATGAGCTGTCCGGGCTCAGTGGTCGGCGCCGTCCTGTGTATCGTGACAGGATTGGAGCCGTCCCCGAAGTCCCAGGTGATCTCAAAGTCCTCGATACCGTCCGGAGGATAGAACGTTGATCTGAATCTCACCGGATCGTTGACCGCTGCCGCTTGGTCCGGTCCAGCGTCGACCGGCATCTCCATCGCTGAGAGTCTCAGTATCACTCTGATAAGCGAAAAGGCTGATGTCTCCTCCAGGAACTTGATCCGTCCCGAGAGGCGCTCGATCTCCTGCTGAACATTCATAAGGTCGCGTTGAACCGCGAGAGCAGCCTCCACCGACTGGGCGCGCTCCAGGAGGGCGAGCAACGCCTGCTCAGTGGCCTGTTGGTTCTTCAGTCGCGCGCCGAGATCGACGTACTCATCGGTGACGTCTCGACTCGTCGTCAGCTCAGCATCGACCTTTTTGGCGATCCGCCTCAGATCCGCAATCGTGGAATCCAGCCGGTCTGCCGGCACCCGGATGCTGATGTCGCCTCTGTGCAGCGAGGAGCGGCCGCTGTCCACGACCCAGCCACCTGCGTCGGCGGCCATGTCGGCGATCCGGTCTATGGTGGACTGGATATCTTCTACCACGAGGCCCATGTCGACCTCTCTGATGATGATGCGGCGTTGAGTGACAAGCTGGGCCCGCGTGTGCTGGGAGCCCGAGCCAGCTTCTGTCAGCATCGCCGGTTGCGCGGCCGCCGCTACTGGCCTCTCAACCACCACCTCCTTGAGTACTTCAACCGCCACTTCCCTGACTACTTCCTTCTCCACGACGACGGTTTCACCGGGCACCTCGACGACCTTGACCGCGGCCTGCATCGCCGGGGCGGGCGCCGCCGGTAAGCCCGGAAAACCTGGCCTGCTCATACCCAGAGCTTGCCTTAGGTGGTCACTATCGTCGGTCGCAAAGTTACTTTCATCTGAGCCGCCGCATCCGACGACCAGTCCGGAAAGTAATACTCCGATTACCACCATCAGTACCGGGTTCTTGAGCCTGCTCATATGCCTAGCCTCCCTGCGGTCTCCGCGGCTGTGTACTATTATAGACGCATGTGGACTCCAAATAGTTCCACGTCATTTAGACTTGGGGCATGAATACGGAAGGACTGGGGGAAAGCCTACTCAGAGCGCTGGAGCAGGCCCCTGATCCCCCATCCGATCATGGTCTTCGCCATCCTCTGAGTGTGGTCTCAGCGCTATCTGTATGCGCGATGGCCAGCTCTGGACCGGCCCGGACACGGGCGGGTGATGAAGGTGGAGAGTTGGCGCAGGGTCAAAGAAAGACCACTTGGCAGGTGCGATACGCCATCACCAGCCTCGGGACTCAGACACCGGCTGATAGACTGCTCCATCTTCACCTTGAACCTGATACCTACCCCTGTCAGCCTGCCAAGGGCGAGGGGGCATTGTAAGGCGCCTAGGTCCGGAGTTGGGGGAACAGGACAACCTCCCGGATGGTCCGCTGCCCTGACAGGAGCATCGCCAAACGGTCCATTCCCATGCCCAAACCACCCGTCGGAGGCATTCCGAATTCGATAGCGGTCAGGAAGTCCTCATCCAGACGGTCCCACTCCTCCTCCGGGAGCGCCGCGCGGAACTTCTCTTGCTCCTCGAACCGGGCCCGCTGATCGATCGGGTCGTTCAGCTCGGTAAAGGCGTTTGCGATTTCCATCCCCGCCGCGAAAGCCTCGAATCGTTCAACGAGTCTCGGATCGCCGGGCGTCCGCTTGGCCAGCGGAGAGACCTGGACAGGGTAGTCGACGAGGAAGGTTGGCTGTACGATTTTGGGCTCCACCCGGGTCGAGATCAGCTTGTCAACCAGCCCCGCCCAGCTCACCTGGTTCTCCACATCGATGCCGACGCGCTGCATCTCCAACTTCAAGCCTTCGACGTCCTGGTGGCCCAGGATATCGATTCCGCTGTGCTCCGCTATCTGCCCGACCAGGCTCAGACGGGGCCAGGGAGGGGCGAAGTCGATTGCGCTCCCGTCGTACTCGACTATCGTGCCGCCGGTAACCTCGATAGAAACGGTGCTGACCAGCTCTTCAACCAGCCGCATCACGTCGTTGTAGTCGGCGAAGGACTCGTAAGACTCCATCGTCGTGAATTCAGGGTTGTGGTTGGTATCGATCCCCTCGTTACGGAATATACGCCCGATCTCGTACACCTTTTCAAGACCGCCCACAATGAGCCGCTTGAGATGCAGCTCGGTGGCGATTCTGAGAAACAGGTCCCTGTCGAGCGCGTTGTGGTGCGTCTCGAATGGGTGCGCCATACCTCCGGCCGCGACCGGAACGAGTACAGGCGTCTCCACTTCCATGAAACCTCGCCGGTCCATGAAGCGACGGATTGCGCTGACCATGCGACTCCGAAAAACCGCTATGCGTCGAGCCTCCGGATTGGCGATCAGATCAATGTAGCGCTGCCTGTATCGGACCTCTGTGTCCGTCAACCCGTGCCACTTCTCCGGCAGAGGACGGAGGGACTTGCACAGGATGATGAAAGCGCTGGCCTGAACCGTGACCTCTCCGGTGCGAGTGCGGATCAGCTGCCCGGTGACACCGATCCAGTCGCCAATGTCGATGTCCTCCAGAGTCTGGTACTCGACTCCGAGGACATTGCTCCGAAACATCACCTGGATCTTGCCGCTACCATCCAGGACATCGCAGAAAGTCACACGACCCATGCCGCGCATCCCGACAATCCGCCCGCCAATCGAGACCTCGTCGGTCTCGGCTTCGCCCTCGCCCGAGATCTCGGCCGACTCAAACTGCCGGACCGCTTCCGCAGCGGTATGAGACCGGTCGTAGTTACGAGGATACGGATCGATGCCGCGATTCCGGAGATTCTGAACTTTCTCCAGCCTTACGCGAATTAGGTCATCGGACCCAAGGGGCATTTCGAACTGTCCTCCTTTGCGGGAACAAGGGCTCCGTATATCGGGAGCATCCGTCGATCTGATTCGCCAGGGCCGCTATCAAGCATCGGGCTGCTAAGCCAACTCCACAATGGTCAGCTTCTGTACTCCGGCCGGAGTGGTGACCTCGACTATATCACCGACGCGTCGGGTCAACAGCGCCTGCCCAACAGGTGATTCGTTGGAGATCTTGCCTTCGAGCGGTTTGGCCTCTGCGCTTCCGACAAGCAGGTAGTGTCTGCGCCTGCCGTCTGCGGCCTCAACGGTTACGGATGATCCGAACTGGACAGTGTCCTCAGCATCCGGGCTCCGCTCCGCGACGATGGCGTCTGATAGAATCTGTTCCAGGTCCCTGATGCGCCCCTCCACGAATGCCTGCTCGTTCTTTACTTCTTCATACTCGGCGTTATCTACGGTCCCGCCGCCTTCAGTCGCCAGATGGATACGCGCGGCCACATCAGGACGGCGCACGGCGCGAAGCTCATCCAGCTCGGCCTGAAGTTGCTCCCGTCCCGCAGGAGTGAGGAATCTCTGGCGCTGGGTCATAGTCGTGCTCCGCAAACAAGCAAAAAGACTGAGAGCCGACATAGTCCGAGGTCTCTCTCAGTCTGGCGCCAACATTCTACAGCGACATGTCCACTATGTAAATTGCGGTAAACGAACCGGCGGTAAGTGGTATAATCTGTTGCCGAGCACATGAGTCAAGGGGAAGTGTGCAATGTTAGCATCTGACGATCGGGTTGACGTCATTGTAGTAGGAGCCGGGGCTTCGGGAGCGGCGTTCACGTGGTCCCTTGCCAAAGAGGGGTTCAGCGTCCTCTGCCTCGAACAGGGCGGCTGGACCAATCCATCCCGGTACCCGTCCACCGAGCGCGACTGGGAGATCCACCGGCAGACGGATTTCAACCCCGATCCGAACTTCAGAGGGATGCCCGAGGACTATCCCGTCAACGATTCGGACTCACCAATCGCTCCGCTCATGTACAACGCCGTAGGGGGGAGCACGATCCATTGGAGCGCGCATTTCCCCAGGTTCCACCCGTCGGATTTCCGAACACGGACGCTGGACGGCGTCGGCGACGATTGGCCGATCACTTACGACGACCTCGAACCATACTTCGACACGAACGACCGGATGATGGGAGTCGCAGGTATGGCGGGCGACACAGCCTATCCTCCCAAGTCCGATCGACAGACGCCCCCGATTCCACTGGGTGGCGTCGGACAGACGATGGCGCGCGGGTTCGATCGAATGCGCTGGCACTGGTGGCCTTCCGATTCGGCGATTCTAACTTCGGCCTATGACGGCCGGTCCGCCTGCAACAACTGCGGCCCATGCGACATTGGATGCAGCCGGCGAGCGAAGGCTTCGACAGATGTTACGTACTGGCCCAAGGCGTTGACCTTGGGCGCGCAGCTGAAGACCCGCTGCCGGGTCCGCGAGATCACACTGAATGACCGGGGACTGGCGGACGGCGTGATCTACTACGATTCTGATGGTGAAGTCCGGGAACAGAAGGCGAGTGTCGTCGTCGTGGCCTGCAACGGCATCGGCACACCTCGTTTGCTGCTGAATTCGCAGTCGTCGAAGTTCCCGGATGGACTGGCCAACTCAACCGGGCTGGTCGGCAAGAACCTGATGTTCCATCCCTACGCCATGGTGACCGGAGTGTTTGACGAGCTGCTCGAAGGGTACAAGGGCCCTATGGGCGCCAGTATCATCAGCCAGCAGTTCTATGAGACCGACCTGTCGCGCGGTTTCGTCAGGGGATATGCTTTCCAGGTCGTTCGCAGCTCCGGCCCGGTGGGCACGTCTCGCGGCGGGGTCGGAGGTCAGCCAATCCCCTGGGGATCGCGTCATCACGCGGCGATGAAGGAGCGACTGGGGCGTACCATTACAATCGCGGTCATCGGCGAAGACCTGCCGGAGTCTCACAATACCGTCATGCTGGACCCGGTTCTCGCTGATAGTGACGGGATTCCGGCGCCTAAGATCAGCTACACGCTGAGCGATAACAGCCGGAGGATGCTGGATCATGGAATCCGCACGGCGAAGGACGCGCTGCAGGCTGCCGGGGCGCACAGAGTGACCGCGAACCCGCTTCTCAGGCCAGCCGGGTGGCACCTTCTCGGCACGGCACGGATGGGCGACGATCCAGGCAGCAGCGTGGTCAAGAAGTCCGGTCAGGCGCACGATGTGCCCAACCTGTTCGTCATTGACGGCAGCGTGTTCGTGACCGCGGGCGCGGTCAATCCGACGTCTACAATCCAGGCGATCGCGCTGCACATGGCGGATGAGTTCAAACGGAATGCACGGCTCATGCTTGCCTAGAGAGTCGGGCGTCACACGATAGCAGGCGGCCCGCGACGTACACCTCGGCAACACAGATACGGGGATGAACGATGTCGAAATACTTCAGCGCTCAGCAACGATCTCTTATGACAACGGTACTCGGCCGGCTGATCCCACGCCAAGACGATCTTCCGAGTGCCGCCGAGGTCGGCACGGTTGATTACGTCGACGGTGAGATTGCGAGCTCCAGCGGGCTGCCCCGGCTATTTAGCCACGGCCTCCGTGCAATAGAGTCCACGGCCACGCGCGTGGGAGGGTTGAAATTCGATCTCCTCTCCGAGAACCGACAGGACGCGGTCCTGCACAGGGTGGAGTCCGAAGAAAGCGAGTTCTTCGAGGCCCTGGTGGTCTACACTTATAACGGCTACTACTCCAACCCGAAGGTGGTTGAGGCGTTGGGACTAGACCCGACGGCCCCGCAGCCCAGGGGCAACCAAGTGGAATTCGGCGACTTCAGCTCGCTCGAAGCCGTTCGGCGTCGGGGGCAGGCGTACCGCGACGTCTGAACAGACGCCATCCCGACCTCCTTCCCTCTATTACTCAGTAACCCATCCTACCCTCGCGGGCCAACCATGCAAACTGCTGGGGTCGGCGGCTTGCCCCAGGGTCCATGATGACGTTCACCAGGGACGCCTTCCCTGAGTTGAAGGCTCGCTCAAGCGCAGGACGAATCTCGTCGGGCCGTTCCACGTATTCGCCATGTCCGCCAAACGCCTCCATCATCTTGTCGAACCTCATGCTCGGCGTGAAGTCGTTGGGATCTTCCTCATCATCGACATACTGACGCACCCACTTATCGATGTTGGCGTTCTGGAATACTACCCAGACGATCGGCAGCTTGAACCGCACGGCAGTCTCGATGTCCATGCCGTTGAACCCGAATGCCCAGTCTCCCTGAAGGCAGATGACCGGCTTGTCCGGATGGACAACTTTGGCGGCGATCGAGAACGGGACCCCCACGCCAACGCAGCCCGCCACCCCCGAGTCCACCCTCTGCCTGGGATTCCAGACCGGAACGACCTGCCGGGATATGTCCATTGTTGAGGCGCCGTCCGCCACCAGGATCGAGTCCTTCGGAAGATAGTCGCGAATCTCTTTGAGGATTCTGTAGTACCCGAGCGGCATGATGTCGGCATTCAGCATTGGCTCGATCGAGGCCGCGTTCTCCGCGGCCTTTTCGTTCAACCCGCCGAGCCACGGGGTCTCTCCAAACTCCACGGGCGTGTCGTCCAGCGCGTCAACCAGTTGTCCCATGACCATCTTCGCGTCCCCCACCAGGCCCACCTCAGCCGGGTGATTCGTGCCGATCTCCTCGGGATCGATGTCCACCTGGATCAGCTTGTAGTCCTCAGCGAACCTGGGCGTCTGGCCGAAGTGGAATATCCAGTTCAGGCGCGCTCCGACCAGAAGAACGGTGTCCGCGCCCTGGAGCGCCTGCGTTCTGGCGGCAGAGACATTCAGCGGGTGGTCCGGCGGCAGCATCCCGGCGCCCATTGGGGAGGTGAGGAATGGGATCTGCGTACGTTCGACAAATTGGAGCAGCTCATCCTCGGCCCAAGACCATGCGGCGCCCTTCCCTACAATGAGGAGTGGGCGTTCGGCCTGTTGCAGGACTTCGAGGGCCTGCGCGATCCTGTCGGGCTCTGCCAGAGGTCGTGAGGGCTCGGGCGCCGGTGTGGGTATGGGGACCGAATCGTCGTCCACCGACCCGGAGATCATCTCGGCAGGCAGGTCCAGATAGACCGGGCCCGGACGACCTGCCACGGCTTTTCTCAGCGCGATGTTGATGAGGGTCGGAATGCGCTCGATCGACTCGGCCGCGTAGGCCCACTTGCACAAGGGGCCGGTGGACTCCACCTGTGCGAGCTCTTGGAAGTCGCCCATATTCCGCCGTCGAAGCTCCGCCGATCCCCCGATCAGCAACAGCGGCCAGCAGTTGACTTGGGCGTTGGCAACCGCAGTCAGCGTATTGGTCTGCCCGACGCCCGATGCCGCGATGCAGACACCGACACCGCGGGTAAAGTAAGAGTGTGCCTGGGCGGCCATCGCGGCGGCCTGCTCGTGTCGCACCGATATGACGCGCATACCAGCCTCCGCGCACCCGTTGACAATAGGCCCAATCGGGTCACCCGGCAGCGTATAGACGGTGTCAATCCCCTCTCTCTTCAGCGCGTCCACCACGAGCTCCGCACCGGTCACAGTTGCCATCGGGTTCGCCTCCTTCAGCTTCAGTTCTAGCGATGTGGCAATTGTATCTTTGGGTCGGGCAGTGTCAAGCCGGGCGCCGGTGATAGAATGTGCCGGCATCTCACTCTCAGCCGAGGAGGCTGGCGATGGTCAATCACTTCGTACCTTCTTTTGTCTGGAGCAGTCCGACGCGGATCGTGTACGGACTGGACACTCTGGAGCGGCTTCCTGACGAAGCGCGTCGGATTGCCGGGGACGAGGCCAGTGTATTACTCGTCACCGGTCGGATCTTCCTGCGGTCTAGGGGGATCCTGACGCGGGTCACCGAGCTGCTCGCGAACTTCGAGGTGGTGGTCCACGACCGCGCCTCGCCGTTCCCGACGCCGGCTGACGCTGATGAGGCGGCCGCTGTCTGTCGCGAGTCCGGGGCGGACCTGGTGATCGGGATCGGTGGCGGAAGCGCGCTCGACCTAGCGAAGGCGGCGGCTGTTCTGGCCCTGCACGACAGACCCGCAAAGGACTACGCGACCCAAGCTGCGAGCTTCGATCGCCCAAGTCTCCCGTTCATCACGGTGCCGACCACGTCGGGCAGCAGCAGCGAGGTCACGTCCGGCTCCGCGCTATGGGACTGGGACTCTAACTCACAGTTTGGACTCGGCGACGCCCGGATGTTCCCAACCGTCGCGATCGTGGACCCACGCCTGTCGATGTCCATGTCGCAAACGCTTGCGGCCAACACCGGCATGGACGCATTGACCAGCGCGTTCGAGAGCTACTGGAGCGTTGAGGCTGAGCCGCTGTCGGACGCGATCGCGCTTGAGGTGATACGGACATACTCGGAGAACCTCGTGCGGTCAGCCATTCAGGGCGACCTCGAGTCGCGCGCGGCGTGCGCGCTGGCGGCTAACGATGTCCGGAGTTGGATACAGCAACAGCACGCCAAACGCCTGCCACGGCGTGGGGAGCCCGCTGACCCTGTACTGGCGTGTCGAGCACGGTCAGTCCGTCTCTATCACTCTGTCGTCTTTCCTACGGTGGTGCGCCCCGGCTATCTCACACCGGATTCCGGCGCTGCTGTCCGCGCTTGGCGTGGACAGCCTGGACGGGGCGTGCGCGAAGATCGATCGGATCATAAAAGACTGCGGGTTGCAGACCCGGCTGTCTGGGCTGGGGATACAGCCGGACGACATCGACCGGATCGTCGAGCTCTCGCGGTGGGACCGGCTGGCTCAGCTTCCCAGGCCAATGTCTGAACACGATCTGCGACAGATGCTCTCGAAGATCGTCTAGGCGTTAGCGCCCGGTTTCCTGGTCAGATTCCGCCGCCTGTCTCGGGCAGGTCCCCCTCGTCCAGGAGCTGCCTGAGCTTCTCCCTGGCCTCTCGGATCACGCGTGTCTCTTTGGCGATCTTGTCGAACAGGTCGGCTCTCGCTCTGATGCCTTCACCGATCAGGAAGGCCGCCGCTTCGGAGCGGCTGTTGGTGACACCGGAGTCAACCAGCTCGTCCAACTTCTCCAAGCTGTCCTTGCTGACCCTGATCATCACGACGCTGTCACGGGTCGTGCGGACTGCCCTGATGGAGTCGCGTATAGATCCGCCGACGCTGCTCGCGACATCCCTGCCCTTGCCGAACGCGTCGCGGACTGCCTTGTCCACGTCATCGAGGTCGTCCAAAGATATCGTGATCGACCTCGACCGTGTTTTGGTTTCGGTCTCTTGCTCTTCACGGACCTCTTGCTCGTTACTCCCATTCTGAGTCATAACATTACTCCTTACTGATATTCTGAATTACATGTAATTATATACCGTTGGAACGTCATGCGCAACACGGATCGTGTTTGGGTTCCGTTTGCTCCGCCGGCTTGGATATTGTGGGCCAGGTACATGGCGAAGCCCCTATGCCGCCGAAGCAAACGGAACCTGTGTTTGACGCGGCTGAACGAACTGGATACGGTTAGGCTGCTCCGACTCGCAGCGTACCTTGCCGAGTCCGGATGCCACATTCATGGCCCAAGCCCCGCGCGAAACAGAGAATCGCCTGCGACACCAGCAGTCAGCGTCCTCAAAGACCACCCGCTTGAGTCCCGGCAGGGGCCGTGGGAGGTCCGCCCGTACCTCTAAAGACCTTACGAAGGGCAGCATTCCCGGCAACCTTTGGTACCTGTCCTGGCCGCAGATCACGGAGAGCTTTCTCAGCGTGGTCGATCAGCTTGCCGACCTGATCTGGGCAGGGCGCCTCGGATTCCAGGCGATCGCCGGCCTCGGAATCGCGCAGACCTATCTGATGCTGGTTATGACCGCGCGGATGGGTCTGGACGCGGGTATGCGGTCGATGATCTCCCGGGCTGTCGGAGCTCGGCAGATCGCCTACGCCAACCACGTGATGCTGCAGGCGCTGACGCTGACCACGGTGTACTCCTTGGTTCTCGTCGGAGTGGGTCTGGCGCTCACAGGACCGTTACTGCGCGTAATGGGCCTGAGCGATGAGGTAGTCACGCAGGCGGCGGGCTACATGCGGTTTCAGCTCTTCGCGATGTCGATGATGGGGCTTCAGCGCCTGACGGCCGGGGCCCTGCAGGCCTCAGGGGACAGCTTGACCCCGCTGAAGGCGGCTGGTGTTTCGAGAGTCGGGCACCTCGTGCTCAGCCCGTTCCTCATCTTCGGATGGTGGTGGTTTCCTTCCCTGGACCTGGCTGGAGCCGGGGCGGCAAACCTGATCGCGCAGACGTTCGGTCTCTCAATAAACATGAGCGCCCTGATCCGGGGGACTTCCAGGCTGAAGCTGAGCTTTGACGGGTACTACGTCGACTTCCCGATGATATGGCGGATACTGAAGATCGGAATCCCAGCCTCGGTGACCGGTGCGCAGCGGGCGGTGTCGCAGCTCATCGTCGTATTTATCGTCGCGCCCTTCGGGGACGGAGCACTGGCCGCTTTCGCTCTTTCCCGCAGGACCGAGAACACCGTCAATCACGCCAGCAGAGGCCTGGGACGCGCGGCGGGGGCGCTCGCCGGCCAGAATCTGGGCGCGGGACACACGGAGAGGGCTAGGCAGTCTCTGTTATGGGCGCTGATATTCGCAGGCGTCGCCAGCTTGGTGATGACGGCGATACTCCTCGCCATTCCCGACCGCGTTGCCTCCTTCTTCAATCCGGATCCCGGCTTTGTGGCCCAGGCGTCAAAGTGGCTGATGGTGCTCGCTATCGGATACCTCTCGATGAACGCCGTGCAGGTGTTCACACAGGGCTTCAACACGTCCGGAGACACATTTGCGCCGATGGTGGTCATGCTGTCAACGATGTGGCTGGTGGAGCTGCCACTGGCGTACGCGTTGGCGCAGTACACGAGCCTTCAGGAGTTCGGAGTACCCTGGGCGATCGTGACCGGCATGACGATCCGGGCCATCGCATTCGGCGTGTACTTCATACGAGGCAGCTGGCTTCGCCCAGGTATGATGTGAGGTTTGGCCGGTCACCAATCGTCGTTCTCCTGAAAATGGGGTGTCAGGCGGGACGGCTCCCGCACGCGACACAGCAGGGTAAGTCAGCCGGCGCATGAGGAGCAGGAATCGTTCCTGTGCTATTCTGGAAAAGACGAAATGAGCAACAGGGCAGATATGGAATCCGGCAGCGAACAGCGTCACACGCTGGCATCCGACGGCAATCTCGGGGGTATCACTCAGGAATGGATCGTCGCCGTGACGGCGCTTATTACGTTCGCCGCTGACCAGCTCACAAAGTACCTGATCCGGGACAGCCTGCTACTCGGCGAATCCTGGCCACGGGAGGGATTCTTTCGCCTGACCCACGGCGCCAACACAGGCACGGCATTCGGACTATTCCCACAGCAGACGTTAATACTCACCATAGCGTCCGTCATCGCGATAGGTTTCATCATCTACTTCCACAGGACCCACGGTGGTCAGACGTGGCTGTCCCGTTTGACCATTGGACTATTGCTCGGAGGAGCCTTTGGAAACCTGTTCGACCGCGTTTTCGCCGGCAGTGTCACCGACTTCATAGACGTAGGACCGTGGCCGATCTTCAACCTCGCCGACTCGTCGATCGTGGTCGGTATAACGCTATTGATCGCCAGGTTTGTCCTCTGGAACGATCGGCCGCAAGAGGCTGACGATCCAGAGGGTCACACGTTGGCCGATACACCAGAGCGTTGACCACGCTCCGCATCTTCGAGTGTGAGGAGCCGGGCGACAGGCTGGACAAGTTCCTGGTGGACCGGTGTCCTGATCTGTCCAGGAGCAGGATCAAGCGGCTAATTGTGGATGGCCAGGTCACCGTAGATGGACGCACACCCAACGCGGGGTTCAGACTTCGGTCCGGCCAAGCGGTCTCAATCCAGGTACCGGAACCGGCTCCGACGCACATGTTGCCGCAGTCTATCCCGATCGACGTGGTCTATGAAGACGACGACCTGATCGTCGTCGACAAGCCCGCGGGCATGGCCGTCCATCCCGGTATCGGCCATCCCCACTCCACTCTGCTAAACGCAATCCTGGGCATGAGGCCAAATGTCGCAGCCGTTGGCGGGACGCTTCGACCGGGGCTGGTCCACCGCTTGGACAAGGACACGTCCGGCCTGCTGCTCGTCGCGAAGACCGACGCTGCCCACAGTGGCTTGACGCGACAGTTCAAGGAGCGACTCGTAAAGAAGAGGTACGCGGCGCTGGTCTGCGGCAGACTGGTCCCGGTGGCCGCGATCATCGACGCCCCAGTAGGACGAGACCCCGGAGACCGCAAGAAGATGGCGATCTCAGAGGATGGACGAGAGGCTTCGACCGTCTATCGCACAATCGCTAACTATCCCGGTTTCACCCACGTCGATGTCCGTCCGCAGACCGGGAGGACGCACCAGATCAGGGTGCATTTTGCGTCGATCGGTCATCCGGTAGCCGGAGACGTGACGTATGGACGGGCCGATCCGCGAATCGGGCGTCACTTCCTGCACGCGGCCGGCCTCGAATTCGACCATCCGGTGACAGGGGCGCGGGTGACATTCGAGTCGGCGTTGCCGGACGATCTTCAATCGATGCTGGAAGAGCTGTCCGGGTGACGGACGGCGCGGACTCCACGACCGTGCTAGCATTGTTGGGCGCAACAACAGCCGAGGGAGCTGCCAGACATGTCAACCGAGTCTAACCACAGGATCGTGCTCGCGTCGAGACCCACCGCATACCCTGAGCCAAGCCACTTCCGCCTCGAAGAAGTTCCGATACCGATACCCGGAGAAGGCGAAGCGCTGGTCAGGACCATCTGGCTTTCACTCGACCCGTACATGCGCGGTCGGATGCGGGAGGGTCCGTCATACGCGACGCCCGTCGCAATTGGCGGAGTGATGACCGGTGGCGTCGTGGGCCGCGTCGTGGAGTCTCGGACGCCTGAGGTGGCGGTCGGTGAGATCGTTGACGGCTCCCTGGGCTGGCAGGAGTATGCGGTCGCAAGGTCGGGGCAGCTGAGAAAAGTGGACCCCACCCTGGCGCCGATCTCAACGGCGGTGGGCGTTCTCGGTATGCCGGGAATGACAGCCTACTTCGGATTCCTGGATGTCTGTGAACCCGCGGTCGGAGACACCGTTGTCGTGTCCGCCGCGTCAGGAGCGGTTGGACAGGTCGTCGGACAGATCGGGAAGATCATGGGATGTCGAGTGGTCGGGACGGCCGGCAGCGACGAAAAGGTCGATTTTATCGTCAACGAGCTCGGTTTCGACGCCGGGATCAACTACAAGACCGAAAAGGTCGACGAAGCGCTCGCGGCCGCCTGTCCGGACGGTATCGACGTGTACTTCGACAACGTTGGCGGTCACGTGACCGACTCCGTACTTCAGCAGATCAACGTCCACGCGCGAATCTCGGTCTGCGGCCAGATCTCACAGTACAACCTCCCGGAGCCGGAGCTCGCGCCGCGCAACATGGGCCTGCTGATTCAGAAACAGGCCAAGATGGAGGGGTTCCTGGTCTTCAACTTCGCGCACAGACACGAACACGCGCGTCAGCGCATGGCGGGCTGGATCAGAAACGGCGATCTGCGCTACAAGGAAGACGTTGTCGAGGGCTTGGAGAACGCGCCCACCGCATTCATCGGAATGATGAACGGCGAGAACTTCGGCAAGCTGCTTGTGAGGGTGGGACCGGAGGGGTGACGGGCCCAAAAGAATGACCCGGAGGGGAATCGCCTACTCACCCGCCTCTGCTCCCTCGTCATCCGACAGGGTACCGATGATCCGGCTTACCGGAATCTTCACGTCGTCGAACGTGGTTGGCGAGACAGTCTCTCCTGGGCGGTAGATGCGCGAGGCAGTGTACTCACCATCGACCGGATTGGTATAGACATCGATGACTCGGGCCGGGATGTTGGCGATCCAGACCTCGGGGATGTTGAAACGCGCGTAGAGGGCGAGTTTCACGTTGCGGTCGTAGGAGAGCGACGTGTCGGACACCTCGATCAGCAGAAGGACATCGTCGGCACCGGGCGCCTGGTATCGGTAGAAGTCGTCACGTCGCTTCAGAAGCATCAGATCAGGCTCCGGCTGGTTGCGCGCGCCAAGGCGCAGGTGCGCTTGAACCCTTACAGTGACACGTTCTGCAACCATCAGGGGCGCAAAAAGATCGGTCCCAGTATCAACGCTCGCCGCGTGCTCGTCCCCGATAGGCGACATGACTATAATCTCTCCATCGATCAGTTCGACGCGATCATTTTCAGTCAGGATTCCGGCGTCGGCCATGGCGTAGTATTCGTCCACAGTGAACAGCCGACGTCTGGGCTGGGTCTCGACATGGGGATCGACCACCGAGGTTGTCATATCTTCAACTCCTCGACTGTGCCTCAACCGAATATCACATAGGCAAGAAAGTCCCCTCTCCGAACATCGTGAGAGGGGACTATTAAGATCAAGTTGCCGCGGGATTACGCCCCGTTAGCCTCCTCGATAGCCTTGCTGACGGCCACGGGATTCATCGGGAGCTCGCGCATACGGATGCCGGTAGCGTCGTAGATCGCGTTGGCGAGGGCTGCCAGCGGTGGAACGATCGGCACCTCTCCGACGCCCCTGACACCGTATGGGTGATTGGGATTCGGGACTTCCACGACAACTGTGTCGATCATCGGCAGGTCCAGCGACGTGGGCATCCGGTAATCGAGCAGACTGTTGTTCATCATCTGGCCATCATCGCTCATGTAATACTCTTCATTGAGCGCCCAGCCGATGCCCTGAACGACGCCGCCCTGGATCTGTCCCTCGACGTAGCTTGGGTGGATCGAAGTGCCCGAGTCCTGCGCGGCGGTGTAGCGGAGTATCTCGACCTTCCCCGTCTCGGGATCGACCTCGATGTCCACTACGTGCGTGGCGAACGCGCTGCCGGCTCCTCCGGGGTCCATGTTGGCGCTGCCAACTATAGGCCCGCCCGTCTCGGCCGCGCGGCCTGCCAGGTCAACGAAGCCGATGCTGAGTTCGGGATCGGACTTGTGGCGGAATACGCCTTCCGCCAGTTCTATCTCGTCCGCGTCGGTGTCCCAGAGCATCGCGGCGCGATCGATCATCTGGCGCTTGACGTCCTGAGCGGCCTCATAGCTGGCCCACCCGGTCTTGAACGCGGCTCCGGAGCCGCCGGTCATCGAGGTGTAGCCTATGGCTTCAGTATCGCCCACTTGTGGGTTGACATCTTCGACCGGGATGCCAAGCACCTCCGCGAACTGCTGCGCGGCCGCGGGGCGTATCCCACCGATGTCCATCGAGCCGATGGTCAGGTTGACGGTGCCGTCGTAGTTCAGGTTAGCCGTCGCGCAGGCGGGGCCTGTGCCGTTGATCCAGAAGCCGGACGCGACTCCCCTGCCACGCCACTTGCCGTCGAGTGGCTCGGCATAGTGCGCGTGGTCCATGGCGGCCTGAGCCGTTTCGATCGCGCCAATCGGCGGGTTGATGACACCGGTGGCCCGGCGGGTTCCCTCCCTGGCTCCATTCAGGATCCGGAAGTCCAGCGGGTCCATGCCTAGCTTCTCGCAGAACTCGTCGATGATAGTCTCAGCCGCAAATGATCCGATGGGGGCGCCGGGCGCCCGGTACGCGGTGGTCTTAGGCTTGTTGTCAACGACGTCGTAGGCGTCGATGACGATATTGGCTATGTCATATGGCGAGAATATGCAGTTGGCGGCAGCCCCAACAGGCGATCCCGGGAAACCGCCGGCCTCGAACCGCAGGTCGGCGTGCGCGGCTGTCATCCTGCCATCATTCGTGATTCCCATCTTGACCTTCATGTAAGATCCGGAGGTCGGGCCGGAAGCCTCCATGACCTCGGCCCTGTTCATCGTTACCTTGACCGCCTGGCCCGTCTTCTTAGAGAGGGCGACTGCAATCGGCTCCAGGTAGATGGTGGTCTTCCCGCCGAATCCGCCTCCGATCTCCATTGGGACAACCTTGACCGACGACAGCGGCACACCGACTACCGCGGCCGTCAGGTCGCGGATCTGGAAGTGCCCCTGGGAGCTGCCCCAGACCGTGATCCGGTCCTGCGGGGTCCACCACGCCGTCGCGGAGTGGGGTTCGATGTATCCCTGGTGTACCGTCTTGGTGCGGAACTCGCGCTCGATGACGATGTCGGCCTGCTCGAATCCTTCGTCGATGTTGCCGATCTCCAGCCGGGAGTGGCTCGCGACGTTGTTGGCGAACTCCGGATGGAGCAGAGGCGCTCCATCAGCCATCGCCTCTTCGACGGTCGTGACGGCGGGCAGGACCTCATACTCCACCTCGATCAGGTCGAGCGCCTCCTCAGCGTCATGGGCGCTGTCCGCGGCGACCGCTGCCACGGGGTGGCCCGTGAACAGCACCTTGTCACGGGCAAGGATCTTGCTGCTCACGTGGTGCATGTTCTGGGGAGGACCGCCGGCAGGGCTGGTGACCGCCTTGTTTTCGTATTCCGGGAAGTCCCCGGACGTTAAGACCGCCCTGACGCCAGGGGCCGCTTCGGCCTTCGACGTGTCGATCGACTTGACGATCGCATGGGCGTGAGGGCTCCTGAGCAGCTTCGCGTGCAACATACCCGGAAGGTTCACGTCCGCACCATAGGCGGCCTTTCCGGTAACTTTATCGAATCCGTCATGCCTGATCGGCCGCTTTCCGACCGCCGTGTAGCTCCTCGATTCGGTCGTGGTCATTGGTTGTTTAACCTCCGGTCCAGAATAAGTGCTGGAATATGCCGCAATTGTAACACAGGCGCTCGATTCCAACTGTTACCGGAACGTCGATGCTATTTGAGCTGTCTATGTTCCTGTACACTAACGTGGCAGCCCAATCCGAATATGAGGCGCGGATAGGACCGGTTTCAGGTCCAACGCCGTGAATCACGTGAAAGTGTCCGGTCTGCCGTGGACTTCGACAACTACGATCTTGACCCGTCCATCTTCGACGAGATGTTCCTGACGGACGGCGCACCCCGTGAGCACTGCCGGCCGCTCTACGAGGCGCTGGGCCGTTTCTCCGCCGAGGAGCTCGGCAGCATCGAGGAGCAGGTTATCCGCTCGTTCTCGAACGAGGGCATCACCTTCACGGTTTACGGCGACGACGAAGCCGACGAGCGGATCATTCCCATCGATTGCGTACCCCGTGTCATGTCGGGCGCTGACTGGCGACAGATCGAGGACGGCCTGACCCAGCGCCTGAAGGCCCTGAACGCTTTTCTGGATGATGTTTACGGCGAAGCCCACATCATCGAGGACGCTGTGATTCCGGAAGACATGGTGTACGGCTGTCCGCAGTACCGATTGGAGATGCGCGGCTTCTCACCGCCCCACGGCACATGGGTCGCCATCTGCGGCACCGATCTCGTGCGTACCAACGACGGCTTCCGGGTGCTCGAAGACAACCTTCGGGTGCCTTCCGGAGTATCCTACATGCTCGCAAACCGGAAGTCGGCCAAGTCGAGCTTGCGCCGCCTATATCGAAGCTCCCGCGTTCGGGAAGTGGAGCACTACGGGCGTGCGCTGCTGGAGACTCTGCGGGAGCTTGCGCCGAGCGGACTCTCCGACCCATCTATCGCGTTGCTGACCCCGGGGGTGTACAACTCGGCCTTCTACGAGCATATGTTCCTTGCACGCGAGCTTGGCGCAGAACTGGTGGAGGGGCAGGATCTGCTGGTCAGCAACGGCTTCGTCTATATGCGCACCACCGCCGGTCTGCGACGTGTCGACGTCATCTACAGGCGCGTCGATGACGGCTTCATCGACCCGCTGGTCTTCCGGCCGGATTCCCTGCTCGGAGTAGCCGAGCTGATGGATGCCTATAACCTAGGCAATGTAACCCTGGTGAACGCTCCCGGGACGGGCGTCGCGGATGACAAGAGCGTCTATGTCTACGTACCTGACATGATTCGCTACTACCTGAGCGAAGAGCCGCTGCTGGTGAACGTCGAGACCTACCTCTGCCGGCGTCCCAAAGACCTGGAGTACACGCTGGACAACCTGCAAGACTTGGTGGTCAAGCAGGTGGGGGGATCCGGAGGATACGGAATGCTCATCGGCCCCCACCCCACGCCCCGGGAACGTGAGCAGTACGCCGAGGAGGTGCGTGCTGACCCGGACAACTACATCTTGCAGCCCACGCTCGCGCTGCCTGATCGAAGGCCGTTTCGAGCCGCGCCACGTTGACCTGCGCCCGTTCGTGCTCCACGGACGCGAGACCCGCATCGTACCCGGCGCCTTCTGCCGCGTCGCCCTGCGCCGGGGAAGCTTGGTCGTCAATTCCAGCCAGGGCGGTGGCGGCAAGGATTTCTGGGTGCTGGAGGACTGAACCAAATGCACCCACGCAGCGCACAGCGCCTCGACCGCCTAGGCCAGGACGTCGGTGAGTTGAGAATCGAAGCCTACCCCGAATTCGTACTCATGCCGGAAGAAGATTACGAAGAAGAGTAAATCGTAATGCTCGCGCGCAGCGCACAGGGACTCTACTGGATGGGCCGATACCTGGAGCGGGCGGAGCGCCTGTGCCGTCTGCTTCAACTGCAGACGGAGGCCTTGGTGGACCGCCCGGTCCGGGAGATCCATTTCGGCTGGACTCGCATCTACGGCAGCATGAATCGGCAGCATCCCGTCGACGGTCTTCAGATGGGTAGCGACGACTATACCCTGGCCGACTCATACACGCTGGCCGACGACCTTACGTTCGAGCGTTCCAACCCTGATTCGGTGTGGAGTTGCTTTGCCCTCGGTCGCGAGAACGCCCGGCAGATGCGCCACTGCATCAGCGCCGAAATGTGGACGAGCCTGAATTTGGCCTACCTGAAGATACGGGAGATGGGCATCCAGGACATCTGGAGTACATCGCCGGAGAGCTTCTACGCGGAGACGGCGGCTGAGATGAACACCTTCGCGGGCGTGGCCGAGTCCACCATGTACCGCGACGAGGGCTGGAGTTTCACGCAGCTCGGACGCTTCATAGAGCGGGCACAGCTAGCCGCCGCGCTACTCTTGGCCCAGCTAGCAGCGGAAAAGTCCGCCGGGGATGACTCCGACGCGGACTGGACCAGCCTGCTGCGTGTCTGCCACGCCTTCGATGCGTACAACCGCAGGTACAGCGTCGAAGTGCGCCCGGATCAGGTGCTGGACTTGCTCGTCACCGACCCTCTGCTGCCCGGCTCGATCTCCCGATCCCTGGACTCCGCGGCGGCGGAGCTGGCCGCCTGTGCGCCCTCGTCCACTACGAATGGCCGGATCGGGAATGCCTGCTGCGGCAGGTGGACCGGGACTGCCGGGACCTCCATCAGCTCGTGACTGACGCCTATTTCGACTACCCGGTTGCGGACGCTCCCCGACTCGCATACTGAAGGGTCACCAGGGCAATCGCATTTTGATTTTCGGACTTGTTCGGAGGTGTCTTCACCCTGAAATGGCCTGAAATTACCACAGGGTTCGAATACTCGAGTGCTACTTCCGGCGCTTTCGGACCCACGTAGCGCCGGCGATGCAAGTCTTACGGCGCAGATTCACCTGTTTCCGAACGTGGGTGCCGTCAAAATGCGATTGCCCTGCCGCTCCAGACCTGGATTCCCGCGTGTGCGGGAATGACGAATGTGTGCTGGCGACTTTCCGCAAATGTCAGGATATGTGGACACTATACTAGGTAGTGTTGACATTTCGCCGGTGTGGGTCATTCCGAGGAGATTGCGATGATGAATCCTGAATTTATCACTGCGATCCAATGTCATAGGGACTTCCCTATGTGTGGAATTACATGCAATGGGCTTTGCATATCGGCTATAAATACAAATGTCAACACTACCTAGGAGCCGGAAACATCGAACGATTCTCCGGAGACGAGATAGACGTAAGGCATCCGCCGTCAACAACTGTTCGAGGGGCCGACCTTCTATCCACGAACCTCGGCCTTCCAAGCTAGCTGGGTGGAGCTTCAGCGTCACTGTTTAAGCAACACTGCTCAGGTCCACTGCCCAAGAGTACCGGAGCCTACAATGTCTATTGGGCATTGAGTAAGTTACCTTGGCTCCTCGGCAAATGTGATCCTCCACTCTCCCGCTACCTCCCGGAAGGCCATGCGAACGCGTCGCGTGCCTAGGGGCTCCTTCATGGTCAAATACATTTCCCTTTCGTCTTGGCTGACTATCTGCGGAGGGGTATCCTCGCTCACCCCCAGCTTTACGCCAAAGAGCTTGACCAGTTCTATCTCGCCACGAACTTCTTCATCCCGCTGCTGGCGGTAGTTTTCCTCCAGATACCCCAACGCCCTATCAGCATCATAGGCGTTGAATGCCTCCCAATAGGCGAACGCGAGCTGCCTGAGAGCGTCTGCCTCCTGCGCCTGGGAATCCTCCACTGGACTTGGACTCACCGTGGCGGTTGATGAGCTTCCGCAGGCAACGCCGATCACGACCAGCATCACGAACACACCAGGGGCTGCCCACCGTCTCAGCATCGTTCTCACACACCTCCGAGGAGACCCTTCTCGGGTCCGGTCTCTTTCGATCGAGCAGATCCTGCGATTACCCGAAGCATAGTCGTGAGCTTTACCCCTGTCAAAGCACCCTGTGGTGGTTCTGAGATTATGACGCCCTTCGTCAGTTCATCGGCATCAGCCTTGACAGAACCCTCCGTCCACCCAGCTGAGTTCCGGCATTCGTCGGAGTGACGATTGACGGAGGCGGGCTAGAGCTAAAATGCGATTGCCCTGGAAGGGTCACGCTCATTCTTTTCGCGTTCGGGCCGGTATGATATACTGCCGTAGCTATCCGAGGGCGTCTGCCGGTACTCACGAGCTGGTCGATCCCTCGGTAGCACAACTCCCAGAGGACCACCGCATGGCTAAAGGCTTCGAGTTGATTGACGGCGGATCGGTAACTTCGCCCAGGGGATTCTTGGCGGGCGGTGTTTTCGCCGGTCTGAAGTCTCCCGGAGAGGGCGTGCTCGACCTTGGAATACTGGTTTCGGACAGGCTCGCTGCAGTGGCCGGGACATTCAGCACCAACCGGATCCTGTCTCCATCAGTTACCCTGAGCAAGCAGCGGATCACCAGTGGCACGGCGATGGGAGTTATCGCCAACAGCGGCTGCGCGAACTGTTCGGTCGGAGAACAAGGTCTGACCGACGCGGACGAGATGACGCAGCTAGCGGCCCGCCACGTGGGCCTCGGAGTTGAAGACCTCTGCGTCGCGTCAACTGGCATGATCGGTGTAGAGCTTCCGATGGCGCTGATCCGCCAGTCAATAGGGCGGATCGAGCTGACAGAGGACGGCGGCGAGGCGTTCGCGCGTTCCATAATGACAACCGACACGCGTCCAAAGTTCGTCGCCGCCAGCTTCGCGGCGGACGACCAGACGTACACCGTTGGCGGTGTTGCCAAGGGCGTGGGCATGATCCACCCGGACATGGCGACTATGCTGGCGTTCATCACCTGCGACGCGGATGTTGAAGGGACATTTCTGCGGAGCGCGCTGAGCGCCGCCGTTGATCTCAGCTTCAACATGATCGATATCGACGGAGACCAGTCGACCAACGACACAGTCCTGCTGTTCGCCAATGGTGCGGCAGGCGGTCCGAAGATCGACGGGACCGGTCCGGCATCGGCCGCGTTTCAGGAAACGTTGACCGCCGTCGCAACCCATCTGGCCAAGGAGTTGGTGACGGATGGCGAGGGCGCCGGGCACATTATGGCCGTAACGGTTGCCGGAGCCACATCCGAGGCCGCCGCGCGGGCCGCCGCGCGCGAGATTTCGTCGTCCAACTTGGTCAAGGCCATGGTGCATGGCAGGGACCCCAACTGGGGCCGCATCATGATGGCGCTCGGAAAGAGCGGCATCGATCTCGACGAGTCGAAGATAGACATCTACATCAACGGCATTCACATCGTCCACGAGGGCAAAGCGATTCCCTACTACGCCGACGCCGTCATCGGCGGCATGGTCGCCCACGAGATCGGATTCCGGGTCGGGCTGAATATCGGCGACGCCCAGGCGACCGCGTGGGGATCCGATCTCACCGAAGAGTACGTGACCTTCAACTCGGCCTACTCCACATAAGACGGACTTGACCAAGGAGCACCCCCCTGATGGGACGATTGTAGTCAAGATCGGCGGCAGCACGCTCGGTGAGCACGACACGACGCTGCGTGACCTCGTGTCGCTACAGAGCGAAGGCCTGAATCCGGTTGTCGTTCACGGCGGCGGGAAGATCATCACCGATTGGATGGCAGCTCAGAATGTCAGACCTGTATTCAAAGACGGTCTGCGAGTAACCGACGAAAACAGTCTGCGGATAGTGGTCGCCGTTCTGGCCGGTCTTATCAACAAGGAGCTGGTGGCTGAGTTGACTGCGTCGGGCGCGAGGGCGTTTGGAATCAGCGGTGCCGACGGTGGAATGCTCACCGCCCGCGTGAAGAACCCGGACCTCGGATATGTCGGCGAGATTACATCGGTCGACCCTGTGCCGATCCGGGCCGCGACCGACGCGGGCTACATTCCGGTCATCGCTCCGGTCGCGACCTGCTCGGCGGACGATCCCATATACCCCAACTCGTTGCTGAACATCAATGCGGACACGGCCGCCGGAGAGATCGCAAGCGCGTTACGGGCGGACCGGCTGGTCTTCCTGACCGACGTGGAAGGAGTTCTGGACAGGGGTCGTCGCGTAATTCCACGAATCACCGCGCGCCAGGCTAAGGGATTGGCGAATTCGGGCATGATCTCCGGTGGTATGATTCCCAAGATAGAGGCCTGCCTGCGCGCGCTCAGTGGCGGCAGCGCCTCTCACATCATCGACGGCAGACAGCCCGGGGCGCTTCGCCAGTCGCTGGCCGGAGAGGACTCGGGCACGCGAATAGGTTAGTACCGCTTCAACTTAGTTTTGATGGTTCACTTGAAGTCTTCCGATCAGATCCCCACTCCCTTGACGGGAGAAGGCCAGGGTGAGAGTGAGCCATCGGAACGTTCGGCTATCACTATTAGAACTAAATGGAAACGATAGCAGTGTAAAGGCAAGAGGATGGCTGAAGGATTTCCACGCAACGGCGGCGACACCCTCCCAGAGTCGATATCTATAGACCCCGGTAGCCTGGGCCCCTATCTCAAGTGGGGCGCTGTGATTCTTGGCCTGATCATCCTGTTCGGGGTGTTCTCGTTCGGTCGAGGTGTGTACACGGACCTGCTCTGGTTCGACTCCCTCGGTCTGCGCAGCATATTCCTGAAGGTGACGATCACCAAGATCGTGTTATTCGGCGTCGGCTCACTATCAGTCGCGATTATACTCGCGGCGAGTCTGCGTGTGGCGCACCATTACAGCGCTGGCGCGATCGAGCTTCCCCTGCCGTCGGAGGTAACCTCGGTCCTGTCCCGTGTGGTCACGTGGGGCGCGGTAATTGCCATAATCGTCCTCAGCATCATCTTCGGATCGGTCATCTCAGGGCAATGGGAGCTGTTCCTCAAATTCACCAACTCGGTCCCATTCGGTCAGATGGACCCGGTTTACGGGCGCGACCTCGGCTTCTACATATTCAGCTTGCCTCTGTACTCGTTCCTGCAGGGCTGGGTACTCGGCATAGGCATCGTGACGCTGCTCGCGACCGTCGCCGTACACTTCATCAACTACAGCTTGCGGGGAGGCAGCTATGAGCTGACGGGAGCCAGGCTGGTCCACCTGTCGGTCATAGCCGCCATCATCATGCTGACCCTCGCGGCAGGGCATTGGCTGGACCGTTGGGCCTTGGTCCACTCGGAAGACGGCTACGGGTTCGGAGCGTTCTACACAGACCTCAACGCCAGGAAACCCGCCCTCCTGATAATGACGATAGTCGCTGTTGCCGCAAGCGTCCTGATTCTTGCGAACACATACGTCAGACAGATGCGCATTGTTGTAGGCGCCGTGGTGCTGTGGATTGTGCTTGGCATCGTACTTGGGACCGCCTGGCCGGGGATTACTCAGCGCGTGCGAGTCGATCCGCAGCAGCTTGCCCGCGAGACCCCATACATCAACAGGAACATCGAAATGACGCGGCAGGCGTTCGCGCTCGATCGAATCGAGGAGGCATTCTACCCGGCGGTCTCATCGGGAGTCGGATCGGATCTGGTCGAACAGAATCTTCAGACTATCAACAACATACGGCTGTGGGACTACCGCCCGTTGTCCAGCGTCTATAAGCAGATCCAGCTCATCCGACCGTACTACGACTTCAAGGACGCCGACGTCGACCGATACTACATTGACGGACAGTACAAGCAGGTCTTGCTCTCGGCGCGCGAAGTCGCTCCCGAGAAGCTCAGTCCGGATTCTCAGACCTGGGTCAACAACAAGCTCGTGTACACGCACGGGATTGGGATCGCGATGAGTCCGGTGACTGAATTCACGCCGGAGGGTCGTCCGGAGTTCTATGCCAAGGACATCCCCGCCGACGGCGCGATTCCGATCGGAATCCATGACGGCGAAACGCCACCTGATCTGACTGTCGACAATCCTCGTATCTACTACGGAGAGAATACGCTCGATTCTGTGATCGTCAACTCGAACACAGACGAGCTCGACTACCAGACGGAGCAGGGTGACCTGATCCGAACGCGGTACGCCGGCGCCGGCGGCGTCCAGCTGTCGTCGATTCTTCGACGGATCGCGTACGCTTGGCAATTCGGGGACGTCAATATCCTGATCAGCGGCGAGATCAAGGGTGAAAGCCGGCTACAGTACCGCCGCGCGATCCAGGAACGCGTGGCAACGGTCGCGCCGTTCCTGCTGCTCGACCACGACCCGTACATCGTTGCGGCCGAAGGTGGGCTGTTCTGGGTCCAGGATGCCTACACCGCTACCGACCAGTATCCATACTCAGACCCGTTGGGCGATCCGGCCTCGGGACGGATCAACTACATGCGTAACAGCGTCAAGGTGGCCATAGACGCATACGATGGCAGCCTCGCTTTCTACATATGGGATGAGGACGATCCGATAGTCCGGACCTACGAGCGGATATTCCCTGACCTGTTCAGGGGAGCGGATGAGATGCCGGAGGGGCTGAGGTCGCACGTCCGATATCCGCAGGACTTCTTCTCCGTTCAGGCGGAGAAGTACATCCGCTATCACATGCAGGACCCGCAGAACTTCTACAACGACGAGGACCTGTGGGCGCGGCCCAATGAGAAGTTCGGGCAGGGAGACGATCTACAGGAGGTCGAGCCGTACTACGTAATCATGAAGCTGCCGGGCGAAGAGACCGAGGAGTTCGTACAGCTGCTGCCGTACACTCCGAACCAGCGGCAGAACCTGATAGGCTGGCTGGCAGCGCGCAGTGACGGTGAGAACTATGGAAAGCTGGTAGCGTTCAACTTTCCCAAGGACCGCCAGATCGACGGCCCCGAACAGGTCGAAGCAAGGATCGACAACGATCAGGACATCTCTGCGTGGTTCACGCTGAGATGCGCCGAGGGATCGATCTGCCTCAGGGGCAATCTACTCGTCATCCCAATAGGCGATTCGCTGCTCTACGCCGAACCGGTTTACATACAGGCCCAGGGTGTAGAGTTCCCGGAGTTGAAGCGCGTGATTCTGGCTACTGCCAACCGCGTGGTGATGGAGAATTCATTGGGGCTGGCCCTTGCCGCCTTGACCGGCGAACAGTCGTTGATCACGATCGGCGAGTCCGCAACGGCACGACCCGAAGCGCCGACCGCCGTTGAGCAGGTCGGTAACGAGCTCCAGCGGCAGATCATCATCCTGTCAGACACCATAGTCGAAATCAGGGATGACCTCGCATCGCTGGAAGAGGCTCTGGACAAATTGAAGGAAATCACCGGAGGTGAGTAAATTGACCACCGATTGGAAAGACATAGAGAGCAAGTATTACATGTTCGTCGTTCGCCGGCAGCCCGTGGTGATCGTGAAGGGCGACGGTACGAAGGTGTGGGACGTGGATGGCAAGGAGTACCTGGATTTCACCTCAGGCTGGGCGGTCAACAACGCCGGGCACGCGAATGAGGCGATCGCCGACGCTATCTCGGAACAGGCGCGGACGCTGCTCCAGACATCCAACCAGTTCTACACGATCCCGCAATTGCAGCTGGCCGAGCTGCTCGTCGAGAACTCGGCGCTGGACAAGGTCTTCTTCTGCAACAGTGGCGCCGAGGCGAACGAAGGGGCGATGAAACTGGCCCGTCGGTACGGCGCCAAGAATCGCAATGGCGCCTTTGAGATCATCACCGCGCTCAACTCGTTCCACGGACGGACGATGGCCAACGTCTCCGCGACGGGCCAACCCCACTATCAGGAGCTTTTCCAGCCCATTCCGCCGGGGTACACCCATGTGGAGTTTGGGGACATCGAGGAGCTCAAGGGAGTGGTTACCGATAGAACGGTCGCCGTAATGATAGAACCGGTACAGGCGGAGGGCGGTGTGAACATCCCTCCGGAGGGTTACCTGGAGAACGTCAGGGAGTTCTGCGACGACGAGGGCCTGCTCCTCATATTCGACGAGGTGCAGACCGGGCTCGGCCGTCTCGGCACGCTGTTCGGCTACCAGCATTTCGGCGTCGAGCCGGACGTCATGACGCTGGCCAAGGGTCTGGGCGGCGGTGTGCCCATCGGAGCATTCATGGCCAAGGACGACGCCTCCGCTTTCGAACCGGGAGACCACGGCTCCACATTCGGTGGGAACGCCCTGACCTGCGCGGCAGGCTACGCGTCGACCAAGTACATCATCGACAATGATTTGCCTCAGCACGCGGCTCAGATGGGCGAGCACATGTCCACCGGACTGAACAGCATCAAGGAGAGCCACAGCCAAGTCTCCGAAATTCGGGGAATGGGTCTGCTCTGGGCGGTCGTGTTCGACTCCGACATCGGCCCTGACGTCGTCGCGAACTGCAACAACGCGGGCCTTCTGACAAATCCCCTACGCCCTAACGCGGTGAGGCTCATGCCGCCCCTGACGGTATCCAAGGAGGAGATCGATCAGGCGATGGAGCGGCTGGAGTCGGCAATTCGACAAGCTGTGGCGTGAGCAACAGATCGGTCGTGCCAGATGCGGTGTATCACCGTGCCTCATCATGGTGATACACCGCAGACTCTGCCCTAGATACGGATACCATCCTCATCAACTTCGTCGACCAAGAGACCACAGAGACGAAAGATATCAACGAGAACATCTTGGTTGAGCTCGATAGGGATGGTTGACTGGTTAGCATGACGATTGAACATGCCGGGAACCACGTGGAGGTAGAGAGCTTCTCTTACCAAAAGGTATCAGTTGCGGGTCAGTCAGGCCGAATATAACTGAAGATAGAGTGAGAGCTGCCAGAGATATGCAGATTCCTCGGTATCGTCATCGCCATTTACTATGGTGACCATGCGCCGCCTCACTTTCATGCCCGATATGGTGAATACGATGCTACGGTGGGGATTAACGACGGCGTGGTCGAGGGACGATTCCCTAGACGAGCGCTCCGGTTGGTTCTGGAATGGTACGAGTTGCATAGATCGGAACTAGAAGAGAACTGGACGCTGGCTCAGCAAAGGCGACCGCTCAAACGTATTGAGCCTCTGGAGTGACTACGATGACCCCACGCATCGCAGATATGAGATATATTGAAGACTTCAGAATCTGGCTGAGGTTCGAGGACGGGAGAGAAGGCGAGATCGACCTGAGTGGCGAGTTGTGGGGAGAGGTCTTCGAACCGCTAAGAGAGTTGAGGAAATTCAAGCAGGTCCAACTTGACCGTGAGCTCAACACAGTTCGATGGGAAAGCGGGGCGGACTTTGCTCCTGAGCTCTTGTATGACAATCTCACCTCAAGAGACGCATAGGCGAATATGAACTGGAGCGAACTGAAAAACAAGGATGTGACAGTTGTCGGGGGAGCGGTCTCCGGAGGCCTCGATAGCTGCACCGTAACGCACTGGCTCAGGGAGCGCGGCTTCGAGGTCCAGGCGTTCACCGTCGATCTGGGACAGCCGGACGAAGAGAACCTCGACGCGATCAGGGACCGGATGATCGCCTGTGGCGCTACTGAAGCCGCGCTCATTCCCGGTACGGCTGCGCTGGCGCAAGCTGGTCTGAAGGTGGTCCAGGCGCAGGCCAGATACGAAGGCGGCTACTGGAACACCACGGGCATCGCCCGTCCGGTTACAGTCGCGGCAATACTGCCGGAGATGGCGGAACGGGGGATCGGTGTCCTGTTCCACGGCGCCACCGGCCGGGGCAACGACCAGGTGCGGTTTCAACTTGCGTCCAACATGATGGACCCGAACACGGAAGTGTACGCGCCGTGGCGGGACCCGGAGTTCATAGAACGGTTTCCCGGCCGCCAGCAGATGATCGAGTACTGCGAGGCTAACCGCCTGCCGATACGGCCTGCCCGGGAGTCCCGCTACTCGACAGACGCCAACTTCCTGGGACTGACCCACGAAGCCGGCGACCTCGAGGACGTGACCATCTCTCCGACTTTCGTCGAGCCCGGCATGGGCGTTTGGCCGTGGGACGCACCGGACCAAACCGAGCTGGTTACGGTGCGCTGGGAGTCCGGATCGCCGGTCACAATCGATGGCAAGGATCTGGACATCGAGCAGATCTTCGTGACCGCTAACCGGATCGCGGGACGACATGGTGTAGGCATCGGTACCCATGTCGTCGAGAACCGCTTCGTTGGAGTCAAGTCCAGGGGCATATATGAGTCACCGGGTATGGAGCTGCTCGGACAGACCTACGAATACCTGCTCCAATTCGTCCTCGATCGCCGGGCCCGGGAGTTGTTCGACCACATTTCGCGTGTCGTCAGCATCCAGATCTATCAGGGTTATTGGCTCGACTTGGCTACGACATCAGCCCTGGCCGCCCTGGATCCCATCACCAGGTTGGCGACCGGGACGATAACGGTCCGGCTGCATCGCGGCAGCATCTACTTCGACACTGCGGAGGACACTCCCGACGCCATGCCGCACTCCCTATACACAGACGACAGCTCCATGGAAGCGATGGGGACTTACGACCACTCCGACGCCGAAGGCTTCCTGAAGGTGTTGGGCATTTCCGCCAAAAACCTCGGTCGGAAGCAGGGCTCCACGTTCGAGCGCGAGGCCTAATAACTGGCATGGGCGTAGATCGGTTCCCGATGTGCAGGAACGAGATTTCGGCCCAATGGCTTGGCTCGGTACTCGACCAAGATGTAACCAGGATCGAGATCGAGCAGATCGGCAGCGACACCGGATTCGCTGGGTCCGTTTTCCGGGTACACTTGGAGTCGTCCGCGGCGCATCGAGTTCTCCCTGAGAGTGTCATCTGGAAGGCCCATTCCGGCCACCGGCCAACTCACAGGCTGCTCAAGAGATTGGGAGCATACGCGACCGAGACCGAGTTCTTCAGGTCTCTCGCACCTCATACACCGTTGGCTCCCAGGCCGTACTACGCGGAGTACGATCCCGATTCAGGGGCGACCTGCATCATTCAGGAGGACTTGGGCCGGTTGCGCGCCGGAGACCAGATCTCCGGCTGCACCCCCAGGGATTCGCGTGACGTGATGGTCGCGTTGGCAGGCCTGCACTCGACGTTTTGGACAGCGTGCGACAAACACCAGCTGCGGACTATTCCTTGGTACGAAAGCGGGGCGCGTCTGTTCCAACGCCTGCACACCAGGTCGTGGGACCGCCTCACGGCTTCTGGCGTTGCGCCATCGGAGCTGGTTGAGGCCGCGGAGCGGATCGCGCCGCACGTCGCTGCGATCAAGACCCACCTATCCCGGCCTCCTGTGACGCTGCTCCACGGAGACGCGCGGTCCGACAACCTGTTCTTCGGTCCAAGGCCCACCGGCGCAGTTCGGCTTATCGACTGGCAGGCCGCCAGAATGGGCAGATGCGCTTACGATGTCGCTTACTTTCTGACGACATCCGTCACGACCCGGACGAGGGTTCAGGAGCAGGATGCTTTGATCACAGAATACCTCGAAGCGCTGTCCGCCGCAGGAGTCGACCGCCGCACACCGGCGGAATTCATGCTGGACTTCCGAATTGCGCTGCTGGACGTCGTCACTTTCGTTGGCATCATCGCCACCACACTGGACTTTGGGTCTCCGAGAGGCTTAGAGTTATCGAGAGTCATCATGTCACGGCTGTCCGCCGCAATTGAGGACAACGACGCCCTCGAGGTTCTGGACCGTCTGATGCCAGAGGGCCCGGAATGATGAACTTCCAACGGAGACTCGAATGACAACCACTGCGGCCACCGAGGTCAGAAACCAGATAGTAAACCTCGTCAGGGATTTTGTCCGGCGCGAGGTGGAGCCGATTGCGCAGCGGTACGACAACGAGGACATATATCCTCAAGAATTGATCCAGCCGATGCGAGAGATGGGCCTGTTCGGCATCACGATCCCGGAGGAGTACGGCGGGCTGGGCCTCGACCACACCACGTTTGCGGTGATCTTCGAGGAGCTTAGCAAAGGTTGGATGAGCGTCAGCGGGATCGTGGGCACGCATCACGTACTGGCGCATGTGGTCACGAACTTCGGCACTGACGATCAGAAGGCGAGGTTCCTGCCGAGGCTGGCGAGCGGAGAGATCCGCGGAGGACTCGCCCTGACCGAGCCCGAGGCTGGCAGCGACGTTCAAAACATCAGCACCACAGCCACCCGCGACGGCGAGGAGTACGTCATTCGCGGCACGAAGATGTTCATCACCAACGCCGAACACGGAAATGTGTTCGCAGTGTTGACCAAGACCGACCCGGATGCGCAACCCCGACATCGCGGGATGAGCTGCTTCGTCGTTGAGAAGCCAAATCCGGGAGTTCGCGTCGGCCAGCATCTGGACAAGCTGGGCTACAGGGGGCTCGACTCATCCGAGCTGATCTTCGACGACTGCCGCGTGGGTGCGGAGAATCTGGTGGGCGAAGTCGAGGGTCAGGGATTCAAGCATGTCATGTCCGGTCTCGAAGGCGGCCGTATCAACGTGGCCGCCAGGGCGGTCGGAGTCGCGACCGCGGCGTTCGAGGCGGCGATTCGATACTCGCAGCAGCGCGAAGCGTTCGGACAGCCGATCTCCCAGCATCAGGCGATTCAGATCAAGCTGGCCAACATGGCCACCAAGATCCAGGCCGCGAGACTGCTTACCTATGACGCGGCCGCCAAGAAGGACGCCGGGGAGCGAATCGACCTCGAAGTAGGCATGGCCAAGCTGTTCGCGTCCGAGACCTGCGGAGAGGTTGCGATGGAAGCCATGCGCATCCATGGCGGCTACGGCTACATCAAAGACTTCAACGTCGAACGGTACTATCGCGACGCCCCACTCATGATTATCGGAGAAGGCACCAACGAGATACAACAGCTGCTGATCGCCCGTCGACTCTTGGAGCGATACCAGATATAGGGGTATGATATTTGGGAAGATGCGGAGTCTCCAAAGTGGCATTGCCGTTTGAATTCGTAATAGAGGATAGACCTGTATCACAGCAAACCAAGCGCGGACACCGTCTTCGCGAGTGGACTCAGCGGGTGCGAAAGGAGGCTGAACAGCACTGGGAGGCAGGAGACTTGCCAGATAGTGGGCCAGTCATGCTGAGCATAACCTACTTCTACGACGAAGTAGATATGGATGTTGATAATATACCTAAGCCAATTTCGGACGCATTGAACGAACTGGCCTATAAAGACGACAATCAGGTATCTGATCTTCTCTGCCGTAAGCGAAATCTAAACTATGATTTGCGAATTCAAGACCCTTCGCCGATTCTAGCCCGAGCGTTCCTTCGTCGCGAACACTTTGTCCACATACTAGTGGAGGAAGCGCCGGATCAGGAGGTGATCTATTGATTGAAGACATAGTCATCGCTGAAAGACAACGAGCCGATGCCATAGCCTATGAGTATCTCAGCAAGGGTTACGAGGTCTCCAAAGAGGTCTCTCTGGACTTCTTTCCTGACTTCCGAGTAGATATGCTCGTCCGAAAGGGTGACGAACTGAAAGTAGTAGAGGTCAAGTCCTCGACTTCACTCGCAAGAGACCCGAAGATAAACGAATTGGCTGAGATACTATATTCGAAGCCAGGATGGAGTTTTGAACTGGATCTAGTAGCTGAACGAGAGAAACTGGATTCCTTTGAAAGCGCTTGCCCATTTGAGAGGGAAGATGTTCTACGGCGAATAGCAGAAGCCGAAACGATCCTCAAGTCGGGCGTTATCGACGCCGCATTTTTGCTTGCGTGGTCTGCTTCAGAAGCGACAGTGAGGATGCTGCTCAAGGAAGAAGGAATGCTGATTGACCGTATCACTAATTCCGCATACACACTTGGTCGCGCCGTGAGTGAGGGTGTAATCTCATGGGATGACTACAACTATTTGAACGAGTCGATGAAGTATAGAAACGCAGTTGTACATGGATTCAGAATCGAAGAAAGCGCCGGTGAGCTACAAGTACAGGGCCTGATCGAGACCACAAATCAGCTTCTACAGTCACTTGAAGTTGATGGCAAAGACATAACTCAAGCTGAGAAGGAAAGATGATCCACGACCGACAGGACACATTCGGAGGCTACCTGGAAGACTTCACCCCGGGCGACATCTACAAACATTGGCCGGGGAAGACGATCACCGAGATGGACAACCATCTCTTCTCCCTGCTGACGATGAACCACAACCCTCTTCATATCGACGCGCACCACATGTCCAAGCACCAGCACGGCCGGATTCTGGTCAACGGCGCACTGGTCCTGAGCCTCGTCGTTGGCATGAGCGTTCCGGAGATGTCCGGCAAGGCGATCGCCAATCTGGAGTACGAGAACATAGTTCACACGGGCCCGACGTTTCACGGCGACACGATCTACGCTGAAAGCGAGATACTGGACGTCAGGGAGACCCGATCGCGCCCCGATCGCGGCATCGTCTATATCGAGACCCGCGGGCGCAACCAGCGTGAAGAGCAGATCCTGACCATGCGCCGCCGCTTCCTCGTACCGAAGCGTCCTGACTGAGGCGCATCGTGGGTCTGAAGGAAGTCACCTCCGCCTACACCGTCTCGCTGCAATACGATCGGCGGCTGTTCGAGCAGGACATCGCCGGATCGATCGTCCACGCGCGAATGCTGTGCAAGCAGGGCATCATCTCTTCCGAGCACCGGGACTCGATAGTCAATGGGTTGGATATGGTGCTCGGAGAGATCCTGCGTAATCAATTCCCGTGGCGCCCTGAGCTCGAAGACATCCACATGAACATAGAGCGGCGGCTGTTCGAGTTGATTGGCGATCCGGCGCTCAGACTGCACACCGCTCGATCACGGAACGACCAGGTCGCGCTCGACATGCGAATGTACGTCAAGGGGGCCATCGCCGACGTCATCGCCGCGCTCGGCCGCGTGCGCTCCGCCCTGGTGGCGCTGGCCGAGCGGCATCCGTACCTGCCGATGCCGGGATACACACACCTGCAGAGAGCGCAGCCGGTGCTGTTCGCACACCACATGCTGGCGTACTACGAGATGTTCAGCCGTGATGCCGAGCGGTTCGGTCAGGCGTTCGATCGGACGGACGTCTTGCCTCTCGGCAGCGGCGCGCTTGCTGGTGTCCCCTATCCTATCGACCGGCAGTTCGTCGCTGACGAGCTCGGATTCAGCCGGATTTCCGACAACAGCATGGACGCGGTTTCCGACCGAGATTTCCTGCTTGACTTCCACGCCGCAGCCGCGATCTGCGCCATGCACCTGTCACGGCTGGCGGAGGAGCTGGTACTGTGGTCGTCTGACGAGTTTGGCTTCATTCGGATGTCGGACGCCTACACAACCGGCAGCAGCATCATGCCGCAGAAGCGGAACCCCGACTTTGCCGAGATCGCCCGCGGCAAGACCGGTCGCGTTTACGGCAACCTGACGGGACTCCTGACCATGCTGAAGGGCCTGCCGCTGACTTACAACCGGGACATGCAGGAAGACAAAGAGGGTTTCTTCGACTCATACGACACCTTGCTGGCGACACTGGACGTGTTTTCCGGAATGCTGTCAGAGTTGGAGGTGCGCCCGGAGCGACTGGAAGACGTTGCCGGCGGCAGCTACGTTCTGGCCACCGACATCGCCGATTACATGGTTGCGAAAGGCGTGCCGTTCAGAGAGGCTTACAGGGTCGTCGCCAGGCTGTCCGAATATGCAGCCGAACAGGGTCTGCCTTTTGAAGACCTGTCGCTCGACCAGTACCGGCAACACTCCGGAGTCTTCGATTCGGACATATACGAGATCACGGTGGCCTCATCGATCGCGGCCCGGGATGTCCCCGGCGGGACCGCCCAGTCCCGGGTGCAAGTCGCAATCCAACGGGCCAAGCAGCGGATGGAGGAGTGAAGTGAGATGAGCGAGCCTAGACCGATAAAGATTGCGCCGTCGATCCTCTCCGCCGACTTCGCGCGGCTGGGAGCCCAGGTCGCGGAGGCCGAGGACGCGGGCGCGGACTGTCTGCACGTCGACGTCATGGACGGTCACTTCGTTCAGCCGATCACATTCGGGCCGATCGTTGTCGAGGCGATACGGCCTCACACCAGCCTGCCGATCGAAGTCCACATGATGGTCGAACGGCCCGAGCGCCATTTCGAGCAGCTCCGCGACGCCGGCGCCAACCGGATCATCATTCATCAGGAGGCTTCTCCTCACCTCCACCTGGCGGTCGGCCAGGTGCGCGAGATGGGTATGGAGGCGGGCGTGGCGGTGAATCCCGGAACGAACGTCTATGCCGTCCAGGAGGTGGTGACCGAGATTGATCTGTTGCTGGTTATGACCGTGAATCCGGGATGGGGCGGACAGCCGTTCATATCGGCGATGGCGGAAAAGATCGGACGCGCCAGGGCTATGCTCGCCCGGGGAAACCGCGAGGCCCTCTTGGAAGTGGACGGTGGCATCAAGGCCGACAACGCGGGCCTGGTGGTAACCGCGGGCGCCGATCAGCTGGTAGCCGGTTCTGCGGTCTATAACGACTCAGTCACCGTGTCCGAAGCCATCGCCGCGCTGAGGGCGGCAGTCGAAGTGGCCTGATCCCATATCATCATGCAGGACGACGACATCAAGGTCGCGAACCGTGCCGGCTGGGATGCCATGTCGGTTTCATATCAGCTCGACAGCGAGATCTCGACGTCCGACATCCACTACGCGCCGTTCGCTCCCGGAGAGCGACACTATCGCTTGCTGGGCGATGTCTCGGGGAAACGGGTGCTGGAGCTGGCCTGCGGCGCTGCTCAGAACTCAATCGCGCTGTCGAGTTGGGGGGCGCATGTGGTCGCTCTCGACTTCTCTGAAAGGCAGTTGGCGCACGCTCGATCACTCAGAGCCCGGACGGGACAGGACTTCGAGCTTGTTCTCGGAGACATGGAGTGTCCAGCCATGTTCCGGGACGGGTCTTTCGACATCGTGCTGTCGTCGTTCGGGTGGGAGTTCATCCCCGATCTGGCGGAGTGCCTGGCGTCCTGCGCGGGTCTTCTGCGGCCGGGCGGCCAGCTGGTGATGGCTACGGTCCACCCGCTGAGCGCGTTCGACTGGAGCAGCGCTGATAGAACTCTGCGCGTGACCGACTACTTCAACCCGCCGGTGGAGGTGTGGGACGACCCCGTTCCGGATGGTCATTCGCCGGGACTGACGTTCTTCCGCACGCTCGAAGAGCTCGTCGCGGCGGTCACGGACGCGGGGTTGGTGATCGAAAGACTTCTGGAACCATACCCTGCCGACCTGACGGGCGATGAGCAGTCACCATACGCGGGTTCGTACTGGTCCGATCACTGGGGCAGGCTGACGCACGTTCCCTTTGCGGTCGTAATCTCCGCCCGGAAGTTTGTGGACTTTGCCTCTCTGAACGAGGACGGCGCTACCTGAACCGGGTCGCGGCCGTCTAGCCGCCCCCGACCGCCCTCACGATCTCCAGCTGGTCACCGTCGCGCAGCGTTACGGTGCCGATCTCAGTCTTCCGAATGACTACACCATTGTGCGCCACCGCAATCGCCGTCTGCGTGATTCCGATGTCGACGAGGTAGGACTCCAGGTTCACCGGACCGTTGGCCTCGCGAGGCTTTCCGTTAACTGTCAGAGTAATCATCTCTCAACTCGCAGAGCTTCGTGGTCTAGAACTGCTTCAACCTTCCAGCTATCGACGCCTGGGAACCAGTTGAGGAACTGTTCCACAGTTGCGCCGTCCTTGAGATTCTCGAAGAGTGCGGACACTGGCACCCGGGTTCCGCGAAACACCCAAGCCCCGCTGACTTTACTCGGACATCGTTCGACAGCTGAGCACTTATTCCAGTCCGTCATAGGGACACCTCTCATAGTCGCCGACGTAAAGTCTCACTTAGCGACAATCTCAGACATCGTTTAGCGTCATGCCCTCTCGTCCCATGTACGCATGTCTCATTGGAGACATAAAATCTCGAACTGCGGCGGCTGGGTTGGGTGCCATTGTTATGGCGGTGATCGCGGCTGCTCCGTCCGCGCCCGCCGCGATCACTTCACCCGCATTTTCTGACGTAACCCCGCCGATTCCCAACACCGGGATCCGGACTGATCCCGTTACTTCGCGGACCAACCCTAGACCGCCGGTGCGGGCTCCCGGATGGGATGCGGTCTCGAACAGCGTGCCGAGGACCAGGAAGTCGGCGCCCGCACTCTCGGCTTGGACCGCGCCGACTGCCGAGTGTACAGAGCGACCGATCAGCATATCCGGACCGACCAGCCTACGCACCGAGGTGACGTCCAGCGCATTCTCTCCCAGCTGGACACCGTCCGCGGCGGCCATCATGGCAATGTCCACACGGTCATTGACGACCAGCAGCGCTTTTCCGGCGGTCGCTTTACGGAGTCGGCGCGCCAGGTTCAGCAGATGGCTTGCCGGCAGGTCTTTCTCCCGAAGCTGCACCATCCCGACACCGCCGCTGAGCGCGGCGCAGACTGTCGCAACGATGTCTCCCGAAGCCGTCCTGTCCCGATCCGTAACCAGGCACAGGCACGGTCGATCGAGTCCTGAACGCATCATCAGGTCGTTGCAGCCGCGACCCCTTCTTCAGGGCTCGACGGAACGCCGGTCTCCCTTGGGGCAATGCGCCCGGCGTTGTACGCCATTCTGCCTGCCTGAACTCCGAGCTTGAACGCCTCACCCATTGCGGCCGGGTCCTCTGCCTGGGCGATGGCGGTATTCACCAGCACTGCGTCCGCGCCCGCCTCCAGCGCGACCGACGCGTCGGAAGGGACGGCCAGACCCGCGTCCACAACGACAGGTACGGTCGATTGCCGGATTATCAGGTTGATCTCTTCAAGCGTCTGAACGCCCTGGCCGGAGCCAATCGCCGAGCCTAGCGGCATGACCGTGGCGCAGCCAAGATCGTCGAGCTGCTTCGCGAGTACCGGGTCGGCATGTATGTAAGGGAGAACGACGAAGCCCTCGCTGAGGAGCTGCTTGGCGGCCTCATAGGTGCCGCGTGGGTCGGGAAGCAGATACTCGGAGTAAGGGATCACTTCGAGCTTGATCCAGTCTGAGCCGGTCACCTCGCGGGCGAGATGCGCCGTGAAGATCGCCTCCTCTGCGGTCTTACAGCCAGCGGTGTTCGGGAGGATTGTGTACTGGTCCCAGTCAAAGAAGTCTAGGATGTTCTTCTCTTCGAGGTTGTCCAGGTCCAGCCTGCGGATTGCGACAGTAATGATCTCTGCCCCGGACGCCTCGACCGACTCCACCATCTCTTCGTTCGAGCGGTGTCTGCCGGTCCCAACCATCAATCTGGAATCGAACTCTTTCCCGGCGATGACCAACTTGTCATCCATGGTAACCTCCATCACAACAAAAAGCGCCGCTCATCCAAATACCAGCGGCGCGTGATTGTCCAATTCATGTCCCTGCGCTGGCATTACCCAGATCAGGTGATCGCGGTCGGCGAAGACTCGGATTCGCCCTCTCAGCCCAGTTTACCCAAGCTCCCGTTTACCCATCTGTGGCGTTCAGAATAGCTGAGGAAGCTCCGAGTTGTCAATCTGGTTCAGTTCGCGTGAACCTGTATCAGTTTAGTCGGTCTGGTGGTTGGGTCGAAGCCATGCTCACGCCCCAGCCTATGGACTCCCGCTTTCGCGGGAGTGACGAGAGGGGTGCAACGCCGTCCTCTCAAACTGACCACCGACTAAACTGATACAGGCTCAGTTCGCGTCCAGGGTCTATTCATTATCGCGGAGTTGTGTTTTGATCGACCTGAGGTTGGTGAGACATACGGATATGCCGAGACCGAGGGCAGGCATGGAGACCGTCAGGAACGTCGCGGACTGTGGACGCCAGACACGCTTATGAAACAGTGACGCAAGTGACGCAGTTCTCCGGAAACCCCCCCATGCCCCCGCATGGACCCTCACTGCTTCCTGACCGCTAACCGCTATATCCTATCTACGTGAAAACGAATCTACGTGAAAACGAAAAAGCCCTGCTACTGCCTCGTCGCGGTTTAAGCCGCAACTCGGTTAGTGCTAGAATCCCTCTGAGCCGCCTGGTCTCCGGGCGCGTTATCCCAGGGAAGCGCTGAAGCAACGTGACTGAGAACGTAAGGGTCAGATTCGCCCCCAGCCCCACCGGCAACCCGCACATCGGCAATGTCAGGACCGCTATTTTTGCCTGGTTGTTTGCGCGGAAGCACGGCGGTTCGTTCATGATCCGTGTTGAGGACACCGACCGGAATCGGCGGACCGAGGGCGCGGTCGAGTCCATGCTGGAGTCGCTGAGATGGGTCGGCCTCGATTGGGATGAAGGACCGGACATCGGCGGGCCAAAGGGTCCCTACGTTCAGTCCGACCGTCTCGATGTGTACAGGCGGGCAGCCGATGACTTAGTCGCTTCCGGGCACGCATACAGGTGCTACTGTCCACCTGAGAGACTGCATAAGCTGAGACAAGCGCAGCAGGATCGGGGAGCCGATTCGATCGGGTATGACGGCCACTGCCGCGATCTGTCCACCGCTGACGCGGTGAGCGCGGAGTCGCCCGGAGTCCAGCCGGTTGTCCGGTTCCGTATGCCGGACTCCGGCGTATCGACCCTGGATGACATCGTCTTCGGCCATATCGAGTTCGAGAACCGCCTGTACGACGACTTTGTGGCGCTCAAGTCGGACGGCTTTCCTACATACCACCTGGCATCGGTAGTCGACGACCACCATATGGAAATCAGTCACGTGACCCGGGCTAAGGAATGGCTGTCTAGTGTGCCCCGACATGTCCAGCTCTATGCCGCGTTTGAGTGGGACCTACCACGGTTTGCCCACCTGCCCGTGATTCTGGCGCCCGATAAGACCAAGCTGAGCAAGCGGCACGGGGCCGCGTCGGTGATGGACTACCGTGACATGGGCGTGCTCCCAGAGGCGCTGATGAACTACCTGAGCCTCTTGGGCTGGTCTTTGGACGACAAGTCCGAATTCTTCACCCCAGCTGAGCTAATCGAGAGCTTCGAGCTGGAACGGGTCAGCAAGTCGGACGGGGTGTTCGATCTGGACAAGCTCATGTGGCTGAACGGCCAGCACATGCGCCGATCCTCCGACGCTCGCCTCGCCGAGGCAGTCGGACAGTGTTGGGAGGCGTCTCCCCCTGACTTCGACGTGCTACCCGATGCCGATGAGATTGCGGAGATCGTCCCACTGGTCCGGGAGCGGCTGAAGACCCTGCGGGATGCCGCGCCGCTCGTGAGGTTTGTGTTCTCGAAGAGCGTCTCGGTCGATCCTGATCAGCTTGTCCAGAGAGGCATGGACGTCGAGACTACCAGGACCGCGCTTGCAGCCGCGCATCGGGGACTGTCTGAGCTGGACGTGTTCGACACGGAGTCCATTGAAGCTCTCTTGAGGCCGATGGCTTTGGACCTTGGCGTCAAGGTCGGGCAGCTGCTGGGTTCGCTGCGAGTCGCAACCACCGGTCAGAAAGTGTCTCCACCCATATTCGAGTCGATGGAGGTGTTGGGCCGCGAAAGGGTGCTGTCGTCGATTCAGGACGCGGTCGCAAGGCTCCGATAGTTGAGATCGGGATGCAGAACATGACAATGAAGGCTAGATTGGACGACGATCTGAAACAGGCAATGCGCAACAGGGACGCGCTGCGTAGAGACGTAATTCGCTACGTGAGGTCAGAGATACGGAATCAGGAGATCAGGGTTCGGAAGGACCTTGACGACCAAGGAGTGCTCCAGGTCCTGGCCAGGCAGGCGCAGCAGCGCCGCGATAGTATCGAAGCGTTTGCGGACGCCGATCGCCAGGACCTCGTTGCGAAAGAGCGGTCGGAGCTCGCGCTGATCCTCGAGTACCTGCCCCGGCAGATGACTAGGGACGAAATCCAGACCCTGGTCAGCGAGGTCGTTGCCGAGGTGGGAGCCGGCGGGCCGGGTGACATGGGACCTGTGATGAGCAGGATCATGCCACGGGTCAGGGGCCGGGCCGAAGGGCGAGAAGTGAGTGCAATCGTCTCCGAGACCCTGCGTAACCTGTGAGCCGGCATCTCTGCTGATGACGCGCGTGTTGAGAATCCGAGATTGGGGGCGCATATGGAATTCGGCGTTGTCGTCTTTCCGGGTACGTGGAGCGATGCCGACTGCTTCAATGCCGTAACGGACAATCTGGGCGAACGTGCCCGGTACATCTGGCACAAGGATACGGATGTCTCGGGATGCGACTGCCTGATAATCCCCGGCGGCTTCTCCTACGGGGACTACCTGCGCGCGGGCGCGATCGCCAGATTCTCGCCCGTTATGAAGTCGGTAGAAGCCTTCGCCAACAGGGGAGGTGTGGTCATCGGCATCTGCAACGGCTTCCAGATTCTGTGTGAGGCGGGATTGCTGCCAGGCGTCCTGATGCGGAACGACCATCTCCAGTTCCGTTGCCAGTGGGTAGACCTGCGGGTAGAGACATCAGATTCCCGGTTCACCAGCCGGTGCGTGTCCGGCGAAGTGATACGCGTCCCGATCTCCCACGGCGAGGGGAACTACTACGCGGACCCCGGCGTCCTCGACTCACTCGAATCGAATGGTCAAGTGGTATTCAGGTACTGTGACCCCACGGGACGCATCACGGGAGAGTCAAACCCGAACGGTTCGAGCAGGAACATCGCGGGTATTGCCAACGACCTCGGAAACGTCCTTGGAATGATGCCTCACCCGGAACGCTGCTGCGATCCATTGATGGGCGGGACCGATGGACTGAAGATATTTCGGTCGATCGTGGAATCTGTCCAGCGTCCATCGGTCGCGGTCTCGTAATGCAGGGGGTCGTTCTCGGTCTGTTGGCTGGCGCTGGGTTCGGCGCAGGCGCCGTGTTCGCCCGGTTGGGTCTGAGGGACATCCGCGCCACGACCGGGACGTTGGTCTCACTGGTCGTTGGGTCCCTGGTGACGACCGCGATCGCCGTGTCCCTGCACTGGGAACAGATCGTCGCGCTGGCCGGCGTGGCGTTCCTCTGGTTCATGCTCTCCGGTCTGATCAATTTTCCCCTGGGCCGGCTGTTCAACTTCACCGGCGTCAGCATAGTCGGCGTATCGAGATCGGCTCCCATCGTCGGATCATCGCCGCTGTGGGCGACGATACTCGCCGTAGGGATAGGCGGGGAGTCGATCAACCTGCCGATTGCGCTGGGAACTGTTGCGATCATCTCCGGGCTTGCCATGATCCTGAGCCAGTGAGCAGATTGGTCGACACCGAAGTCGCGGACCGCCGCCGCCTGCTTCTGGGCTACCTGGCGTCGTTTGGCGCCGCGCTCTGCTACGGCTCCGTCGCGCTGGTAGGGCGCAAGATCGTCAGCGATTACGCTCCTCCCATGGTGGCGACCTCGTTCTCCATGATTTTCGGTACAATCATGGTCGCGGCGCTGTTCCACCGGAACGTCGCTGCCGATATCCGCTCCGGAATCTCGGGAAAATCGCTGCTGTTCGTAGGGTTGGCGGGGTTGGCGTCTGCCTGGGGGGTCTCGTTCTGGTACCTGGCGCTCAACGAAGCTCCGGTGGTTCTGGTCGCTCCTCTAGTTGGCACCAGTCCGCTCATCTCGATCCTGCTCACTCATATCTTCCTGCGGAAGATCGAGCGGGTGACCTGGCGCACTGTGGCGGGCGCGTTCCTGGTGGTGGGCGGCGTCGCGCTGGTGACGATCGGAAATCAGGTCTGATGGACCGGTGGGTTAGGTTCGAGGAAGTTAGACATGTCCGTTTCTCAGAGTACCCTTGACGAATTGGCGCTGACATCCGCCGAGTACGAGGCGATCGTCGAACGACTCGGACGCGAGCCTAATTCGCTGGAGCTCGGTCTGTTCGGTTCGCTGTGGAGCGAGCACTGCGGGTACAAACACTCCCGGCCGTTGCTCGGAATGTTCAGAACGGATAGCGCCAGGCTGCTGGTGGAGCCGGGTCGTGAAAACGCGGGCGTCGTCGATGTCGGCGACGGCTGGGCCGTCGTCATGAAGATCGAATCGCACAACCATCCGTCTGCGATCGAACCGTATGAGGGGGCCGCGACCGGAGTTGGCGGGATTGTCAGGGACATCTTCGCAATGGGCGCCCGTCCGATAGCGCTGCTCAACTCGCTCAGGTTTGGCCCCCTAGCCGAGGGCCGAAACAGGTATCTGTTCGACGGGGTGGTCTCAGGCATTTCCGGTTACGGAAACTGTATCGGCGTACCGAACGTCGGCGGCGAGGTTTACTTCTCATCGACCTATTCCGGCAACCCGCTGGTCAACGCCATGTGTGTCGGAATACTGCGGCACGACCAGCTCAGGCGGGCCACCGCGGGCGGCCCCGGCAACAGTCTGATGCTGGTCGGCGCCGACACCGGACGTGACGGCATCCACGGGGCCTCCGGCCTGGCTTCCAGGACATTCGAGGACGACCGCGAGCTTAGGCCGACGGTACAGGTGGGAAACCCGTTCCTCGAAAAGGTCCTGATCGAGGCTTGCCTTGAGGCGGCAGCGTCTGACGCGGTAATCGGTATCCAGGACCTTGGAGCCGCCGGGCTGGCCAGCGCGAGCGTGGAATCCGCGAGCAACGCGGGAGTGGGGATCGAGATCGACGTCCGACGAGTGTCGCGGCGTGAGTCCGGTATGGTCCCCTACGAAATTATGCTCAGTGAATCGCAGGAGCGTATGTTGATCGTGGTGGAACGCGGACGGGAGAGCGAGGTCAAGTCGGTTTTCGACCGGTGGGACTTGCGGTCCGACGTCATCGGCGAGGTGACTGCCGATGGGTACGCCCGGATCACGGATGGCGGCGATCCGGCCGGCGAGGCGCCGGTTGACCTGCTCACCGATCCTCCGCTCTACCGGATCGATGGCGTCAAGCCACCGTGGTTGGATCGCCTGCAGCAGTCCGACTTATCTGAGCTGCCGCTGCCGGACAGCTCCCCATCGGACATCCTGGCGCGGCTCCTCGGATCGCCTAACATCGCCAGCCGGGAGTCGATATTCCGCCGGTACGACCACCAGGTCCAGACCAACACAGTTGTGTCTCCGGGCGGCGACGGAGCCCTGCTCAGGATCAAGGGATCGCGAAAGGGACTTGCCGTAGCGACCGATGGAAACGGAAGGTGTTGCTATCTTGACCCGTTCGTTGGCGGGATGATTGCGGTTGCGGAAGCGTGCCGGAATGTCTCATGCACGGGCGCGACTCCGATTGCGCTCACCGACTGCCTGAACTTCGGGAACCCGGAACGGCCGGAAATCTACTACCAGCTCGAAAACGCGATAGCAGGTATGGCGGAGGCGAGTCGCCGGCTCGATGCTCCGGTCATCAGCGGCAATGTCAGCCTGTACAACGAGACGCAAGGTGTCGGGATCTACCCAACTCCCGTCGTGGGCGCGCTGGGAGTGACCGATGACGTCGCGGTCCACGCCACCGTTGGATTCAAGCACGAGGGTGACTTGATCGTACTGCTCGGTCGAGATTCTCTCGAGGCCGAAGCGGCAGACCTGTCCGGCAGCGAGTTTCTCGAGACTGTGCATGGCCGCGTTGAGGGCCAGCCTGTGATAGACCTTGACCTAGAGGCTGCGGTTCAGCGGACGTGCCGGCTGCTGGTGACGGCAGGCATTGCGAACTCGGCGCACGACTGCTCGGACGGCGGGCTGGCGGTCTCGATTGCCGAGTGCGCCATCGCCGGGGATATTGGGGCTGATATCCCCGGACCGATCGCCGGCCGGTGGGATGCCGCGCTGTTCGGCGAGGGGCAGTCGCGGATTGTCGTATCGCTCAGCCCAGATCGCCGTGCGGACCTGGAAGATCTGTGCGTTGCCGAGGCCGTTCCCTGGGTCGAGATCGGCATCGTGGCCGGAGACGCAGTATCGATCGATGACTTGCTCTCCGTACCCGTGGCTCATGTCGCCTCGGCATATCGCAACGGACTGGCTAATGCGCTGGGCGGCGGCGATTCGCAATGACCATTCTGCGACAGATGTCGGACAATGGTGTTGAACACTTGGCTCAAACCCACCGACTCGATCCCTTCTATCAAGGGAGTCGCGGTTGGAGCGGCTGGACAGCGCGCTGTAGAGTGCGCGGAGCTGGCCGCGCTTGGAATCACGGCCTCGGACGACGCCCTCGAAGTTGCAATGTCCACACTCGACCGGAGTCACGATCAGGATGCCGAATTGCCTGCCATCGCGCGGCTGGGCTCCTGCTGGACGACGCACCGCCACGTGATCAAGTCGTATCCATCCCAGATTTACACGCAGGCCGCTGTCCAGGCCGCGCTCGGACTGCGGGGGAGAGTCGATTCCGTTGACGAGATCGACTCGATCACGCTATTCGGCCACCGGAACGTGTGTGTGTGCGTCCAGGGGTCGCCTCCGGCCTTCCGGCCCCTGAGCAGGGAAGCGGCCGACCACTCGACGCCGTTCGTAATGGCGATGGCGCTGATGAACGGGGAAGTGACACTCAGGGCATTCGAGGGGGAGCCGTGGCTCCGCGCCGACGTCCGCTCAGTTATGGACCGGATACGCCTCATCGTCGATACGGAGCGGGATAGGTCGTTCGTCGATGAGGGCCTCTTCGGTGTCCTGCTGGAGGCGGAGCTAAGCGGAGGCCGTTCTGAGACTATCGAGGTGCGCCAACCAAAGGGGCATCCGGACGACCCCATGAGCGACGATGAGTTGATTACAAAGATGTCCTGGCTGCTGGAGGGCATCGTCGATGACCGGGTTCCCGCGGATCTGTTCGACATCTGCATGAACATGACCAGCGCGTCAGACGTTGACCGGCTGACCGATCTATGCACCGTTGGTCCGTCCTGATCCGGCCTCACCCCCTGAATGAGTAGGATCAGGGACGATTCCCTCTCATGCGCTAGGCGGAGAGTCGATCAGGTCAGCGTATAGGGGATATCCAGCTCACTCGTGATGTCCTGGAACCATTCGATGACTTCGGGATGGAATGGGATACCCCGCTCCGTGCGAGTCACTTCCTCTTCGGACTCTGGCAGGCCGGGGAACAGCACCCGATCGTGACCCGGCGCCGGCGGGGTCTCCCGCAGCATTCTCAGGAAGTCATCCATAGTCCTCTTGAACTCGGCAGTGTCCATGAAGGCTTCGATGTTATAGGCGGCCACGACATGCCCGAAATTGGGCCGACCCGGTACCGCGCCGAAACCGCCGCCGGACAGAACGCCGCCTAGGATGTCCACGATGCACGCAAGTCCGTAACCTTTATGGGAGCCGGATTCGCGTGTCCCTCCGACCGGCAGAAGATACGACGACGCGCGGCCTTCGTAGCCGGGCGTCGGAGGATCGACTTCGTCCATGATGGGGACTCCGTCAGCGTCAGCAACCCAACCGGGGAGGAGACTGTTTCCGAGCCTGCGCGCGAGGCCCAGCTTGTTTCCGGCAACCGTGCTGGTCGCGGCGTCGAATACGAACGGCGGCTCCTTGTCGGCCGGGGCGGCAACCGCGATAGGATTAGTCCCTAACCTCGGCTCGGCCCCGAAGGTGGGCAGCACACTGGGCGGACACGACGTCATGCACATCCCGATCTGGTCATGCTCTAGCGCCATCATCGCGTGGTACGAGGCCATCCCAAGATGCCGCGAGTTGTGTATCGTCACCATGCCGACGCCCACGTTCCTGGCTTTCTCGATGGCAATATCCATTGCCTTGGGAACGACGATGATTCCGAGGCCGCGGTCCGAGTCTATATTCGCCGTAGCCGGGGTCTCACGCGTAATGCGCCAGTTTGGGTCGTTGTTCAACTCGCCGCTTCCGTATCCCGCGACGTAGGCCCGCAGCATGTTGGAGACCCCGTGGGTCTCGACTCCTCTCATGTCCGCCAGGACCAGCACGTCCGTCGCGAGGTCGCTGTCGGCTTCGTTGACGCCCATCTTCTTGAATATGGCGGTTACCGTCTCACGAAGAGGCTCCTCTCGGACGAGAACTGCCTGATCTTTGGGAACCTTGAAGTGCTCTAGCACGACTGTCTCCTATCAGTTTCATCACATTTGATTGACAACTGGATTCTATTCGTCAAAAGGACGATTGTGCAACACGCCCCGGGCCTTCGCCAGGAGAGGCTCTTCGCCGGAATGCTGGCGTACGGTGTGGTGGACAGTGGAAAGACCCTGGACTCAACGGCGTTGGGGGTGCGGTTTAGTATTTCCTAAGCGCGATGGTGAGTATTCACTACGTGTATCAATTAGTGTTGACACATGATATTACTTAGTACATACTTACTACCGCGATAATGATATACATAACACTGGTCGATTCAGGAGGCTGACGTTGAATAAGTTCGGACTCAGGGGCGCTCCACTTGTATTCCGTTCACTATTGATGGCCGTGGTGCTTACCGCGCTCGTTGGAGCGGCATGTGCCTCAGATGATACCAGTCAACAGGCTCTTGCCGCGGCCGAGCAGGCCGCCGTATCAGCGCAGGCTGCCGCCGTCGCCGCTCAGGAGGCAAGCGCTGCTGCCGTAGCTGCTGCCGAATCCCAGGGTTCCAACGGTGACTCGAACGCCGTGCTACAGGCGGCCAAGGATGCCGCCACTGCTGCGGAAACGGCTGCCGCCGCCGCGGAGGCGGCCAGCGCTGCCGCGGAGACAGCGAGTGCGGTTATACGCGACATGGCTTCCGAAGGATACCGCGAAGTGGACGACCCGGGACGTCTCGTGCTGTACTCGGGCCGAAGCGAGTCGCTGGTAGGCCCCGTCATCGAGCAGTTCACGGAAACGACGGGAATCGACGTGCAGGTCAAGTATGGCAGTACGTCTGAAATGGCCGCGACCCTGCAGGAAGAGGGTTCCAACTCCCCGGCGGACGTCTTCTGGGCTCAGGACCCCGGAGCGCTGGGAGCGCTGTCGGCGATGTTCAGACCGCTGCCCTCCGACGTCACGCTGGCAGTGCCGGAGTGGGCACGGGCGACCGACGGCAGGTGGGTCGGCGTTTCAGGCAGGGCCAGGGTGATTGTTTACAACAAGGAGCTGAGCGAGGATGAGCTCCCGCGTTCAGTCAGCGAGCTGACGGACCCCAAGTGGAAGGGCCGTGTTGGTTGGCCCCCTACGAACGCATCTTTCCGTGTTATGGTCACCGCGATGCGCCAGTTGTGGGGCGAGGATGAGACCCGAGACTGGCTTGAAGGCATGCTGGCCAACGACACCAAAGTCTATCCCAAGAACACGCCGATCGTGGCCGCCGCCGCCGCCGGCGAAGTGGATGTCGGCCTCGTTAACCACTACTATCTACACAGGTTCATCGCGGAGGACGGTGACGACTTCGGAGCGCGCAACCTGTTCCTGAACGACGGCGGTCCCGCCAGTCTGGTCATGGTCGCCGGGGCCGGTATCCTCAACACTGGCTCCAACTCCGACAATGCGGACACGTTCGTCAGGTTCCTGCTGTCGAAAGTTGCGCAACAGTACTTCGCGGCCTCGACGTATGAATATCCTCTGGTCGACGGTGTGAAGACACATCGACTTCTGCCGCCCATCGGGGAACTGAACGGTCCGGACATCGACTTCTCTCTTCTGAATGACCTCGCCGGCACAGAGGCGCTGCTGAGAGACACTGGCGTCATACCTTAGGTACGAGGAACCTCGTGCTGCGCGAAACCCCGCTCCCAAGTCTGGCATGGGCTGGCGATCGGCCCCGCCCACCGGCCCTGCTCACAGGGCCGGCGCTGCTGATCTGCGCCGCTATGGCGCTCCCGCTGGTGTACCTGCTGATCAGAAGCCTGGATGCGCCCGCGGAGGCTTGGGAGCTCTTCTTTCGGATTCGGACCGCACAGATACTGGGGCGTTCCGTGCTGCTGGTGGTGGTTGTAACGGCAGGAACGCTGCTCATCGGCGTCCCGCTCGCATGGCTGACGGCGCGTACCGACATTCCGATGCGGCGTCTGCTGTCTGTGTTGTGCGCGCTCCCGCTCGTCGTGCCGACCTACGTCGGAGCCTTTCTCGCGATCTCGGCACTGGGTCCCAGGGGACTTCTCCAGGGCCTGCTGGAACCACTGGGAGTGTCCCGGCTGCCCGAAATATACGGTCTGCCTGGCGCTGCCATCACGCTGGTCCTGCTCAGTTACCCATACGTTTACCTGACTGTCAGAGCTGCGCTGCTCAGAATGGACCCGGGTCTGGACGAGGCATCGCGTCTCCTCGGTCACGGGACGGTGAGCGCCTTCTTCCGACTGACGCTGCCACAGATACGTCCCGCGATGATCTCGGGGTCGCTGCTGGTCGCGCTCTACACGCTGAGCGACTTCGGAGCGGTGTCGCTGATGCGATACGAGTCGTTCACCTGGGCCATCTACCAACAGTATCAGGCGGCGTTCGCCCGGACTGTCGCTGCCGTCCTCGCGCTCGGGCTGGTGGGATTCGCCGCCGCTATCCTGCTGGTGGAGAGCTTGGCGCGAGGGCGGAGCCGCTACTACCGGATCTCATCGGGTTCGGCGAGATCTCAGCCGGTCGTTGAAATGGGCGCGTTCAGATGGCCCGCGGCTGCCTTTGTCTGGCTCGTGGTACTCGCCGCGCTGGGCCTTCCGACGGCGGTACTCGGCTACTGGTTGGTCAATGGCGTGACCTCTGGTGAGCCTCTGCTTCTGCTGTGGACAGCCACGTGGAACGCGGTCAGCGTCTCGCTGCTCGCCGCGGTCGCTGCGACGCTTCTAGCTGTACCGGTTGCTGTCCTGGCTGTCAGACATCCGGGCGCTGCGTCTTCGATCGTGTATCGTGTTACCCACACCGGCTACGCGATGCCGGGCGTTGTGGTCGCGCTTGCGCTCGTCTTCTTCGGAAGCCGGATCGCGACCCCCGTGTACCAGACGGTCTGGCTGCTGGTATTCGGCTACGTGATTCTGTTCCTCCCCGCCGCGCTGGGCGCAGTCAGATCGGCCCTGGTCCAGATCAGCCCGAGTCTCGAGGAGTCGGGGAGGCTTCTCGGCAGCGGGCCGCTCCGTGTTATGCTGTCGGTAACCGGGCCCCTGATGAGGCCCGGTCTGCTGATGGGAGGAGCGCTGGTGTTCTTGGTGACCATGAAAGAGCTTCCTTCGACGTTGATCCTCGGACCTCTCGGTTTCAAGACCTTGGCTACCGCTGTGTGGTCCGCGTCTGAGGAGGCGTTCTTCGCGCGGGCCGCGGCGCCGGCGCTGATGCTCATTCTGGTGTCTTCTGTCCCGATGGCAGTTCTGGTGCTCCGGGAGCGGAAGTCGCAGAGATGAGTGCTCCGGTCATCCGGTGCAGCCAGCTGACCAAGCGATTCGGCCCGGTTCTGGCCGTAGATGCGCTCGACCTTGATGTTTGGCCGGGTGAGGTTATCGCCATTCTGGGCCAGAGCGGCTGCGGCAAAACTACTCTGCTCAGGCTGATTGCCGGGTTTGAGATTCCGTCTGCGGGAACCGTCGAGATCCAGGGAGCCGAGGTCTCGGCCCCTAGCCGTGTGCGGCCCCCGGACCGGCGAGGCATCGGGATGGTGGTGCAGGAGTACGCGCTATTCCCCCACATGACGGTCTCCTCCAATATAGCCTTTGGGCTCCAGACCATGCGCGGCACGGAACGCAGATCACGGGTCGATGAAGTGTTGGAGCTCGTCCAGCTCAATGGTATGGGCGACCGCTACCCATACGAGTTGTCCGGTGGGCAGCAGCAGAGGGTGGCCCTGGCGAGGACGCTCGCTCCCAGCCCGGTATCGGTCCTTTTCGACGAGCCGTTCAGCAACCTGGACTCCACGATGCGCCAGTACCTGCGGCTTGAGGTGGAGGCAATCCTCCGATCTCAGCAGACCGCCGCGGTCTTCGTTACCCACGACCGGGAGGAGGCGTTCGCGATTGCCGACAGGGTAGGGGTGATGATCGACGGACGGCTTCTACAGATCGACACGCCGGAGACCGTTTACCATTTCCCCGAGAGTCCGGTCATTGCTGATCTGACCGGAACGTGTGACTTTATTGCCGCATCGGTCAGGGCCGACGGCAGCCTGGAAACCGAGCTTGGCGCTCTCAGTTGCACGTCACCGAGCGGTCTGATGTCGCCTGGACAGGCGGCGACGGTTCTGATTCACCCGGACGATCTCGAATTGATACCGGACCGTGACGGTCAGGGGGTCGTCGTTTCGCGGGAGTTCCGGGGGGACGAGGTTATCCTGAAAGTCAGACTGGATTCGGGATCGACTGTGAGGTCGCGCCGACGGTCCTTCTCGACGCTCCCGGCCGGATCACGGGTGCGCCCAAGCCCTGTCAGGACCATGCCGTTCATGGCCTACCCGACGGATCACTAAAGATTTCAGGAGTATCTCCGCTTATGTTCAATGATGCTAAACTGAGCTGTGGACACAGCAGTGAGGATATGAAGATGAGAGGCAAGGTAACAGAACAGGGGCTGCTGATTCCGAAGCGCCTTCTTCAGGGTGTGGACGAGGTGGACATCCAGAAGCGAGACGGGATCATTGTGGTGGCCCCGGTCAATCCCAGAGATCCTGTCCTTGACCTGGGCAGCGCTCCAATCCGCTCGGAGATCGAAGATGCGTCGGTTCATCATGACAGATACATCTACTAGGAGTTTCTGAGCTTGCCCCCTGTATTTCTCGATACAGGATACATTCTGGCGCTGGAACTGGCGAATGACCAGCACCACGCCACTGCTTTGAGCCACTGGCGCAGAGTGTCACAAAACCACCCTGATCTTGTGACTACCTCCTACGTGCTGAATGAGACTGTTACTTTCTTCAACTCCAGAGGCTATCACTCCAAGGCAGTATCGGTCGGGAACGTTCTCCTTGAGAGTCCCTCTGTCGATCTGGTTCACGTTGATGAGTCGCTCCTATTGGAAGGGTGGAGCTACTTCGCTAGACATCGCGACAAGCGATACTCTTTGACCGATTGCATCTCATTTGTCGTTATGAGGGAATCTGAAATCCAAACTGCATATGCCTTCGATAGAAACTTCATCCAGGCGGGTTTCATTGTCGAGCCGATACTGTCTTGATCCTCTGGGAGATGCCAAGACAAGCAGAGGAATTCACAGCGCATTTTCTGTAGCAGACAGCTTGCATGCCAATTTCCATAACGACTACAAGCCCGAACGACTTTTACCCTGACACCCTGGGCATTGTGAGTGTCCTGTCCTATCAGGATGATCAACACGTCGCACTCCGGACCGCATGACGCGCTTGGGGCCGAGTCGGTCGATGAACCATCCGACGAAGGGGGAGATCATCCCTGACTCGGTACGCTGGATCGAGACCGCCGCGGACGTGGTTGCACGGCCCCAGCCGAACTGGTCCACGATTGGGTCGAAGAAGGCCCCGAAACCTTGCCAGAAGGTCCCGGATGTGTACCCCTGGCTGATGGAGCCTGAGATGACTATCCACCAGCCGTAGAAGCCGCCGCGCTGCTTGCGCGACCCGTGACGCCCCGGATTACCCAAACGGATTCGGCATCATCCCGACGGGCACCTCGATGAGAGTGGGCTTCTCGATAGTCAGGGACTCTCTGAGGGCCGACTCCAGCTCGTCGGGGCCGTTAGCCCGGACACCATGAACACCGTAGGCGTCGGCCAGCTTCATGAAGTCGGGGTTGTGGAGTTTTGCGCCGATCGTGCGCCCCTCGAACCGGGTGGTCTGGTCCCGGAGGACGTTCCCGTAAGCGTTGTCGTTGAAGACCACGACGACTGCGTTGATGCCATGATTGACCGCGGTTGACATCTCCTGAGAGGCGAACATGAACCCGCCGTCGCCTGAGATCGCGACGACTGCCTTGTCCGGCTGCGCTACCTTCGCGCCGAGCGCGACCGGGTAGGCGTAGCCCAGGTTTCCGTAGTAGGAGCTGGTGAGGTAAGTTCTCGGCTCATACACGGGGTAGTTCACTCGACTATAGTATCCGACCTGCGTCATCCCCGAGATAACGATTCCGTCGTCGGGGACGGCGCTCCTGATGGCCTGCGTGAACGAGTGTTGAGGCTCGATCTTCGGCAGCGCCGCCGTCCTCTCTTTCCGTGTTGCACGCATCTCATCTTCTCGGCTGTCACGCGGACGCGTGAGTTCGGCCAGTGCGGCTGTCAGCTTCTCAAGTGTGTGTGCGGCGTCGCCCACCAGCCCGATCGTGTCCTCGTAGTTCCTGCCTATCTCATCAGGATCGATGTCGATCTGAAGGACTGTCTGTGTCAGGAAACCCGGGTACGCGTTGCGTGTGCCGATAGCCACTACCAGATCGTGTCCGTCCCAACGCTTCATGTAGGGGTCGCCCCGCAGATTCAGGCCTCCCAGTGACAGGTAGTGGTGATCGGACAGCGCTCCTCTGCCCTCTGCGGTCATCATGACCGGCGCCTGCATGAGCTCCGCAAATGCTTGCAGCGACTCCGAGGCGTTCGAGGCGATCGCCCCTCCCCCAACCAGCAGAATTGGGTCCCTGGCGTCTGCGACCAGACGTGCTGCTGAGGCGATCTCTGAGTCTGATGGTACTTGAGGAGGATAGATGCCTGGCTCGAAGAGTTCGACGTTGGTCTCGTCTTCAAGGGTCTCAGGCGGTATCTCAATCTCTACCGGCCTGGGTCGGCCGGTCTTGAGCTGGTGGAATGCCTCGTGGACGGCGGCTGGAATCTCAGCGGGATCGATAATCCGATGCGCCCACTTGGTCACCGGTCTGATCGTATCGAGCTGGTCGTTGATCTCGTGCAGCATACCCCGGTCCACGCCAATGAATTCCCGTTGGATCTGGCCGGCCACAACAAGCACCGGAGACGATGCCGAGTACGCGGTGCCGATGGCTGCGCTGGCATTCTGAAGTCCCGGTCCTGGGACGACGAGCGCCGTTCCGATTCCGCCGCCTGCCCTGGCGTAGCCGTCGGCCATGTAGGCTGTCGCCTGCTCGTGTCTCGTGTTGATGAAGCGGATCCCCGGCTCCTGCGCCAGCCCGTCGAGGGCGTGGTAGAGCTGGACGCCGGGTAGTCCGAAAATGACACGGACCCCTTCACGGTAAAGTGAGCGGGCAAGTGCCTGCCCCCCTGTCATTACTGGCATGTTTGTTTCCTCATGGGCTGGTGAGTCGCAGTGGGACGTTCAGTACTGAGAGGAGAGGAGGTAACGTGTTGGGGGGAGCGCTGCGTCAGCTGCGAGATGACCGCTGCGCGCTGTAGTCGGCAGTAGCTCGGTCCATCGCGCGCGCTTTGATGTCAGCGAGGTCGCCCTTGATGGCCGTCGCCCGCGCCTGAGATTGATTCAGGCTGGCGATCGAACCCTGGAAGTGAGGCATTACGTACCGAGACATCAACTCGTAACTGTGAAGGACCTGTTGACGTGTACCGAACTCGGTCGCCTGGACCAGCAGACCTCCGAACCCTCCTGTCGAGTCGTCCAGCCTGTGAATGGTGTCTATCAGGTCGTCCGGGGTGCCAACGCACCATGCGCCGCGCTCGACCATCAGATCTACGATCTTGTCCTGCGGACAGTCGGTAGCGTCGGCGCCGAGTGTCTGCTCGAAATACTCTCGCTGGAACCTGCCCGCTCCAACGCGAGCCTGTTCGATCGCCTCTTTCCTGGATTCCGCCAGGAATACAGCCAGGACGAGCCGCCATTCGTTGCGGTCAACGACATTCCCATACTGCTCGGCAGTCTGCTCGGCGATATTCCAGAACTCCTTGAGGTCTCGAGAGTGCGACCCGCCGCGGACGACGCTTACCGAGAGGACCCCGAGCCCGTACTTTCCGGCGAGCACCATTCCGGACGGCGACTGCGCGGCTGCGACTGCGATCGGGAAGTGCGGCACAGTGTACGGTCGCAGGTGCAGCATGGCCTCGCGGAGCGTGAACCATGAGCCTTCGTAGGTTATGGGCTCCTTCTCGGTCAACAGGCGTTTGATAATACCCATCGACTCGTCCATGCGACGACGCTGATCTACCGGATCGATTCCCAGCATGTAGGCATCCGTCATTAGCGCCCCGGGTCCGACGCCCAACATCGTCCGGCCTCGGGTCATGTGGTCCAATTGCACCATGCGATTGGCCACCATCATCGGGTGGTGATAGGGCAGGCTGATGACGCCCGTGCCGAGCTTGATGTGCTTCGTGCGCTCGGCCGCCGCCGCCATGAATAGCTCCGGTGAGGCGATCGTCTCCCACCCGGCGCTATGGTGTTCTCCTATCCACGCCTCGTCAAAGTCGAGGTAGTCGAGCCACTCTATCAACTCGAAGTCGCGCTGGTAGGCGACAGTCGGATTCTCATTCTGCCAGTGGAACGGAGCCATGAAAATCCCGAACTTCATCCGGTCTGGAAGAGCCATGCCGAGAGTCCTCGCTTTCGTCTGTGGTGATACGCGCGGGTCCGGATATGCCGGGGCACCGCAGAGATTCTAGCATGGGGGGTTGATCGGTGTCAGTCGCCGGCCTTCCACCGGTTGGCGACGTCCACCGCCTTGGCGAACTCGACACCCGGGAACCCCCGGATGTACTCGATGAGCCGTTCCAACATTCTGAGACGGCCCGGCCGGCCGATAACGTAGGGGTGCATTGTGAGTGTGAACGCCCGTCCATGGTGGTATGCGCCCTCAAATCCCGCTGACCAGACGTCATACACCTGCTGGGGACTTGCCATGACGGGGCGCGCGTCGAGCGCAGGGGCATAGTTGAAGTAAGGCGCGTCATCCAACTCCCAGTGTACGGGGATCTCGACAATCGACCGGTCATCTACGGCGACGAGGTACGGGATGTCATCCCCCATAAGGCTGGAGTCGTAGATGAAATCACGGTCCGCAAGCAGCTCCAGCGAGTGCTGGCTGAGCTCCCAGCTCGGAGACCGGTACCCCGCCGGAGGCCTGCCCGTCAGTCCCGACAGAATGTCGATCCCTCTATCCAAGACCTCCGCCTCTTCTTCGCGGCTGAGTGTAGCGGGTGGTTCGTGCATGTACCCGTGGTGGCCGATCTCGTGCGCGCGACCGTCGATCTCCTTGACAAGGTCCGGGTGTGTCTCGGCGACGAATCCGGGGATGTAGAAGCTCGCCCGGATGTCGTATCGGTCCAGCAGGTCGAGGATCCGGGGTGTCGCGACCGAGGGACCGTACTCGCGCATCGACATCAGGCTCGGCAGGTGCGCCGAGCTCGGCCTCCGATTGATGGCGCTCGATACGCCGTCGATGTCGAATCCGAGCATTACCGTACATCGGGTGTCACCGGGCCAGATTCCGCTCATATCGTACCTCCGGTCGGACTCGGCTGAGCTGAGCTTGATTTCCTGACCATGGTATCCCAGACTGTGAGCGGGTTGAAGTGCGGTGGAGTGGTCGGCGGACTGCAATCGGTCTCAGCATGGAATCGGGAGTATCTCAGAGTGCGCCAACGTTCATGGGCTATGGTTGCCGGGGCAGCTCTGTCCGCGCTGTATATCGCGGCCTCGTACCGGATTGCGGCGGGCATGTCCTCGGCCGAGCGCATGGAGTTGGAAGACAACCCGGCTGACTACGGCGCCGACTTTGAGAGTGTTAGATTCTGGTCGCGGCGTCGCGATGTCATGCTGGATGGCTGGTACATGCCAGGGCGAGTCGGGATGCCCATGGTCGTCTATGTCCACGGTATTAGCGCGACGCGCAGCTCCTGTGGAATGACGGCGATAGCGTCGGATTTGAACAGGCGCGGCTTCGGCGCGCTGCTGTTCGACCTGCGCGGGTGTGGGCTGTCAGGAGGGGACCGGATCTCAGGTGGGTGGCACGAGCGGCTCGATGTGCTCGGCGCGTGCGACTACCTTCGATCGAGAGGAGTCGAGCCGGGGAAGATCGGCCTGCTGGGGCTGTCCATGGGAGCCGCCGCAGTCGCGCTCGCGGCGACGAGTCACGCGGGCATTCGGGCCGTCGTGTTGGACAGTCCTTACGCCAGGGCGTCGGATCTGCTCTCCCGGGAGACGGTCCGCAGGATGCGTCTGCCAGTCTGGTTGGCTGCGGCGCTGCGACCCGGCGCCGAGCTGATGGCCAGACTGGTGTTCGATATTGAGGTCTCCGCGCTGGTTCCGGAGAAGGCTGTCCGCCGCCTTGATTATCCGATTCTCGTTATTCACGGGGGCGCCGATGATCGGATTCCCCCCGATCATGGCCGCAGGGTCCACAGGGCTGCCCCGGCAGACAGCGCGTTGTGGCTGGTGGACGATACGGGCCACAACGAGGCCTCTACCGAACATAAGTCGGAGTATTCGGAGATGGTCGCGGCCTACTTCCTCGAACGTCTTATTTGACACATCGAGTGCTGGCTCCCCTTCACCCAGTCATCTCCCCGAGTGAGGGAGAGGCCGGGGAAAGAGCTTCCGAAGCGCCTTTTAGGATCGCAACAGCTCTTGCGCGGCCTCCACGACTTGGGCCATCGGGATCGCCAGCGCATCGGGCAGGCTCCGGCGTTTGACCTCGACCACACCGCTGCGCATGTTTCGCCGGCTGACTACGATCCGTACCGGAAGGCCGATCAGGTCCGCGTCGTTGAACTTGACCCCGGCGGATTCCGCCCGGTCGTCGTACAAGACTGAGAGTCCGGCCTGTTGGAGGAGGTCGTAGAGTTCATCGCCCGCTTCCACAACCTCCGCGACATCGGTATTCAGCGCGACGATGTGAATGTCGTAGGGCGCTATTGGAGCCGGGAACACAATGCCAACGTCATCGTGATTCTGCTCGATGGCCGCCGCCAGCAGTCGCTCGACCCCGATTCCATAGCACCCCATGATTATCGAGTGACGTTCTCCACCCTGGTCCAGATACTGCGCATCGAGAACGTCACTGTAGCGAGTGCCCAGCTTGAAGACGTGTCCGACTTCTATTCCGCGGCTCTGCGTCAGAATGCCCTTGCAAGAATTGCATCTATACCCAGCTTGGGCCAAGGCGATGTCAACCACGGCTTCAGCCTCGAAGTCTCGCGGGAAGTTGACCTGCCGGAGATGGTAGTCGTCCCTGTTGGCTCCGGCGACGAAATTTGTTCCCAGCCTGACCGAGTCATCCGCGATGGTCCGTACGTCCAGTCCGACCGGAGAGGCCGACCCGGCGATGACCCCGGCCGCGGCGACCTCAGCGTAGGTGGCGATTCGCAGATCGGGAGGGTTCCCCAGCGCGTTGCTGAGCTTGATCTCGTTGACTTCGAGATCACCGCGAATGACGACGAACAGCAGCCCGCCGTCGGCGATGTAGAACACGGCCTTGAGCGTCTTGGACGCGGGGATGTCGAGGAACCCGGCCAGCTCCTCGATTGTGCGAATACCGGGTGTATGAGCCTCCTCCACCGGCAATGGGTCCTCCGCTGGAAGGAACGACTTGCGGAACTCGGCCTTTTCGGCGTTGGCTGCGTAATCGCACTCGGGGCACATGATCACAGTGTCCTCGCCGGCGTCGGCAATCAGGATGAACTCCTGCGAGTCCTTGCCGCCAATTGCGCCTGAGTCGGCCTCGACGATAATTGTGTTGAGGCCGCACCGGTGGAAGATATTCTCGTAAGCCGTGACCATGGCGTCGTAATTTCGGTCGAGACCATCCTGATCGGCATCGAAACTGTACGCATCCTTCATGTCGAATTCCCGGACCCGGATCAGGCCGCCGCGGGGTCTGGGTTCGTCTCGAAACTTCGTCTGAATCTGGTACAGCATGACCGGAAGGTCCCGGTAGCTGTGAACGTTCGCCTTCACGATCGTCGTGAGCAGCTCCTCGCAGGTTGGGGCCAGCACCAGCAGCCGGTCGCGGCGGTCGGACAGACGGAGCATGTCAGGACCGTAGCTCTCGTTGCGTCCGGACTGTTCCCAGAGCTCTCTGGGCTGGAGCTTGGACAGATGGACTTCCTGCCCACCCGCGGCGTCCATCTCGTCACGTATGATGGCCTCTATCTTGCGGATGGACCGCCATGCCAGGGGCATGTAACTGTACACACCCGCCACTGTCTGGTGGATCATCCCGGCGCGAAGCATGAGCTGGTGGCTGACCAGCTCCGCCTCGGTCGGTGTGTCACGTAGTGTCTTTCCAAATGCCTGCGAAAACCGCATTGTTACTGCTCGCTGGTGCTGCGGGTGGACGTTAGTAGCGATTCCGGATGATTCCAACAGCCGGTGCAGTGGCCATGTTGACTCACCAAAGGAGGGCTGGTCTCACAGCAGGACAGTCGCATCTTACTCGGAATCAACTTTGACCAGACCCCGCGCCGTGGGGGGTGACAATTACTCTGTAGGGGCAATCTGCGAACGCCCACGGCGCATAAGGGAGGAGTCCCGCCCGGCGTCCCATCTTCAGGAGGACGACGATTGGTGAGAAAGCTGCGATTGGATCAGTGCGCCCGGAGATTTATGTGGGATTGCCCTGGATTTCTGCCTCGACTTTGCTCACCTCCTCCATCAGAGAGCCGAGCATGTCGGCCTCCGGGACGATGCGCGCCTTCTGTCCTTTGCGAAAGATGATCGCCCGACCGGCGCCGGCGGCAATCCCCACGTCGGCGTCCTTGGCCTCGCCCGGACCGTTGACCTCGCAACCCATAACCGCGACCTTGATCGGGGACTTCGTCTTCTTCAGCAGCTCATCCACGGTATTCGCGAGGCTGACGACATCGACGTCCGCTCTGCCGCAGCTGGGGCAGGCGACGAGTACCGCGCCCTCTTTTCGGAGCTCGAGCGCCTTCAGTATCTCGAAACCGGTGTAGACCTCTTCGACCGGATCGTCGCTGAGCGAGACTCTGATGGTGTCTCCGATGCCTTCGTACAGAAGCGCGCCGAGTCCGATCGCGCTGCGGATGCTGCCCGACTTGGCTGTGCCGGCCTCGGTGATGCCGAGGTGAAGCGGGTAGGGGACCAGCTTCGCCATACGACGATAAGCCTCTACGGTCGTTTCGATATCGAATGCTTTCAGCGAGATCTTGATCAGATCGAAGTCCAAGTCCTCCAGGATGCCGATCTCCCAGAGTCCTGTCGCGACCATGTGGTCGACCACCGAGTATTCGTCGCCGTCGCCCTGTCCTTTTGCCAGCTTGTTCACGCCGTCCCGGTGTCTGGAAAGGCCTCTCGTCTTTCCTATTCCACCAACCGGCGGGAGACTGCCGAAGTTGACGCCGATTCGGATCGGCACGTTCCGCGCCTTCGCCTCCCGGACGACGAGCTCGACCTTCTCCCGGTCTCGAATGTTCCCAGGATTCAGTCGGAGGCAGTCAACGCCGCTTTCGAGAGCCTTGAGCGCCAACTGGTAGTGGAAATGGATGTCGGCGACCAGGGGCATGTTGATCTGCCGCTTGATGTCGGCCAGCGCCTCCGCCGCCTCCATGTCCGGGACCGCCGATCGGATGATCTCGCAGCCGGCCTCTTCGAGCTCATGCACCTGCCGGACGGTCGCCGCGACATCCCTGGTGTCGGTCTTGGTCATCGACTGGACAGTCACCGGAGCATCGCCGCCCACTTTGACGTCTCCGACGAACAGGGGCTTTGTGACGCGGCGTCTGATCATCGTTTCGATGCTCTTTCTGACTCGGTCCGGGACCGCCGTTGGATCATGCGGTCTGGTGGCTGTGATCTTAGCGTATAAGGCCTTCGCCGGACAAGATACGGGTGATGTCGAAGAAGCTGATGACCACCACAAGTCCGATGAGGAGGCCGAATCCAATAAAGTGAACAAGCCCCTCGCGCCTGGGCGAGATGCGTTTGCCGCGACGTACCCACTCGATAATGACGAACATCAGCCTGCCGCCGTCGAGAGCGGGTATAGGCAGTATGTTCAGTATGCCCAGGCTGATGCTGATGAGCGCGACTAGCTCGAAGAAGGGCGAAATGCCGATCCGAGCCACCTGTCCCGTTACCTGCGCGATGCCGATGGGACCGGCAAGCCCGGGGTCAGGGCCTCCCGCGGCCCACCGGTGGAACCCGTTCTTGGTCAGCACCATGACGTCCCACATTCTCTCAACGGCGCTTGGCACGGACTCCAGCACCGGCTGGCGCTCTTTGACGAATCGGACGTTCGACGTGCCGATCATCACGCCGACGGCGCCCTGGCTCATTGTGTCGCCCGGATTCAGTCGAACGTTGTATCGCCGCGCCGCGCGCAGACTCACCTGTGTCTCCGGGTCGGTAACGGTTTCCACAACCTCCAGCTCCGGCGGGTTGAGGCGGGGTACTACCGTGACCGTTTCGACGACCGATGAGTCCGGCGAGCTGCGCAGCCCGGTGACGATCGACCCGCGGCGCAGTGTCAGATCGACCTTCGAACCCAGGTTCACCATGACGCGACCGATCAGGTCTGCGTGGTGTCTCACACGCTCGCCGTTGACCGCGATGACTTGGTCTCCGGCCCTGACTCCGGCCTGCTGCGCGGGGGATCCGGGCGCGACTCCTGTGACGTTCACCGTTCCGACGGGCACGTCCTGCGGCATTGCGAACAGCGCTGTGAATATCACCAGGGGAATGACGAAGTTCATGAAGGAGCCGGCGCACAGCACTACGGCGCGCTTCAGCGCAGACTGCCTGGCGAAGCTCCGTTCGTCAGTGGGGTCTTCCTCTCCGAGCATCCGCACGAAACCGCCGAGCGGAATGGCGTTGATCGAGTAGATGGTCTCGCCGTACCGGATGCCGAACAGTCGGGGAGGGAAGCCGAAGCCGAATTCGAGGACCTTGATGCCGAAACGTTTGGCGGCCAGGAAGTGGCCGAGCTCGTGAACAAACACAAGGAACGCCAGCACGGGAATGATGAGCAGCCAGGTCGGCAGACCGAACAAGTCAGGCCCCCGCCAGCTCGGCGACCCTGTCGCGGCCCGCCCTTCCGGCCTCGATGATGTCTGCCAGATCCGGGTTGTCGACGCTCTGGTGCCGGTCGAGGGCCGCCCGGATTACCTGCTCGATCTCAAGGAACCCGATTCGGCCATCGAGGAACTCCTCGACGGCGGCGTCGTTGGCTCCGCTGAGGGCCGCAGGCCACGTTCCCCCCCGTTTGGCGAAGTCGATAGCCATCTCGAAGCATGGGTACCGCTCCGGGTCCCAGTCGAGGAAGGTCAGAGCTCCGGTAGCCGCAGGTCTGAATCGGTTGATTTGAGGATTCGGTATGCGATCAGGGTATGCAAGCGCGTACTGGATCGGAAGTCGCATGTCGGGCGGGCTGAGTTGGGCCTTCACGGACCCATCTACGAATTCCACCATGGAATGGATGATGCTCTGTGGGTGGATGACTATCTCGATATCGTCCCACGGGACCCCGAACAGCCAGTGGGCCTCGACCACCTCGAATGCCTTGTTCATCAGCGTGGCGGAGTCAACGGTGATCTTTTTGCCCATCGACCAGGTCGGGTGGCGGAGGGCCTGTTCGGGTGTGACCGAGGCCAGATCCTTGACAGGCGTGTCCCTGAAAGCTCCACCGGACCCCGTGATGATGAGCTTGGACACCGATGAGTCCTCGCCTCGGATACACTGCCATATTGCGCTTGGCTCACTATCGAGCGGCAACAGGTCCACGCCCTGCGACGCCGCCCTTCGAGTGACCATCTCCCCGGCCATTACGATAGTCTCTTTGTTCGCCACGGCGATCTGCTTACCCGCCGATATGGCCGCCAGCGTAGGAGCGATCGCGACATCCCCCAGCGTGGCGGTGACCACTATGTCCACGTCATCATCGCATACCAGGTCTGTGAGACTGCGCTCCCTGCATCCGCCGGCGAGAAGTGGGGCCTTCTCGGCCCTTGTTCCGCCGCAGTTGATGAACTTTGGGCAAAACTCTCGAATCTGCTCGCCAAGCAGCTTGAGGCTCCGGTTACAGGTGAGGCCCACGATGTCGAACCTGTCTGGAAAGGTCCTCACGACATCGAGAGTTTGGGTCCCTATCGAGCCCGTCGAGCCTAGTATGGCAAGGCCCCTCTTGCGTCCACTCATGATTTTCAATCATACACAACAACATCCGCTGTAACAATTTCTAAACGTCCATCCGAACCTGTGTCAGTTTAGTCGGTGTGTCGCGCCACAGCAGGCAACACCGTCATTCCCGCACGCGCGGGAATCCACGGGGTAGGGGCGGGGAGCGCCCTCACAGGATGGCTCCGACCAAACTGACACAGGTTCCGTCCATTCCACCAGCTAGGTCATCCACGACCACCAGAAGACTCCGACCGCGACCCACATGATCGAGTCCACCCTGTCCAGGATCCCCCCGTGACCTGGCAGTATGCTTCCGCTGTCATCAACGTCCGCCGCCCTCTTCAATCGTGACATGTACAGGTCACCAAGTTGGCCCACTAAGGCCAATGCGCCGGCGACGATGACCGCCTCCGGCAGTCCGATGTGGAGGTCCAGCAAGGAGCTGATTCCGACCCCCGCGGCAATCGCGCCGATGACGCCCCCGGCCGCCCCCTCCCAGGTCTTTCGTGGGCTGATCGAGGGCGCGAGCCTGTGTGAACCCACAGCCCTGCCGACGGCGTACGCCGCTACGTCAGTCGCGAACGTGATCCCAAGCAGCAGGAATATCCAATCGCGGCCTTCGTCCAGTACAGAGAGCGCGGTGGCGTGGAACAGCGTTAGTCCGACGTACAGGGCGATTGCAATGGTGGGGAGGGTGGCCGCCTGCGAGCCATCCTCCTTCCGGACCGGCAGCAACGTGACTGTGGCAATGACTGACAACAGGCCCGCGAGAAAAATTACCGTGGCGGAGTCGTAGAACAGGTCGGACGTTGTCCACGGAGCCGTCGCCAGGGCGGCCAGGACCGCAACTATCGGCGGCACCGGATTTTGCCCCCACGCCCTGGCCATCCGCGCCAGCTCCCATGCTGCAACGGCGGCAACCACGGCGACTAGGCCCTTGAACCAGTAACCGCCGACCCAAACAACCAACAACAGGATCGGAAGACCGATGATTGTCGTGAGGGTCCGCTGTACCAACGTCGTTATGCCGACCTTCGACCGTACATACCGTAGGAGCGTCAGTCCTCGATACGTCCGAACTTTCGCCTGCGTTGCCGGTAGGCATCTATTGCCTTATCGACCTCTGCGGCGTCGAAGTCGGGCCACAATGCCGAGGTGCTGTAGAACTCCGCATAGGCGGACTGCCAGAGAAGGAAGTTGGACAGGCGCATCTCTCCGGCCGTGCGTATTACCAGATCCGGGTCGGGGATTCCCGCGGTGTCGAGGTAGTCGGCGAAGGACCGCTCCGTGACGGTTTCCGGGTCAACTCCCTCACGAAGGATGCGCCTCACAGCCTCCAGGATCTCCGCCCGCGCGCCGTAGTTGAACGCAACGCAAAGAGTGAGACGTTCGTTGTCCTGGGTCAGCGCGGTGCTGTATTCGATAGCCCCGCGCATCTCGTCGGACAGCCGGCTCAGACTTCCGATGTGACGAATTCGCACACCCATGTTGTGGAGATTCTCAGATTCCGGTCCGATGACTTCCTGAATGATCGATATCAGCGTATCCACTTCGTCGGAGGGACGTTCCCAGTTCTCGGTAGAAAAGGCGTATAGAGTCAGATACCTTACGCCCGCCTGCGCGAACGACTCTATCGTGCGCCTGACATTCTCAGTACCCGCGCGATGGCCGTCCGATCTGGAGAGTCCCCGGTCCGTCGCCCAGCGGCCGTTGCCGTCCATGATGATGGCAACATGCTGCGGAACGCGATCGGGACGGATGTCAGAGAGGGTGTGTGACCGGGCTGCGGGGCTCGATGCGTGGACGGTCAAACTTCCATTACCTCGTACTCTTTGTCCCTCTTCATATCGGCCATCTGGCCGATATAGAGGTCGGTGAGCTCCTGCAGATCGCCCTGAGCGCGCCTGGACTCGTCCTCGGACAGATCCTTGTTCCGCTGCATCGATCGGAAACTCTCGACGCCCGACCGGCGAATGTTCCGGACGGCAACGTGCCCGTCTTCCACCTTGCGCCCGACCAGTCTAACGAGATCGCGCCGCCGGTCCTCGGTCAATTGTGGGATGTTGATCCGGATCACGTTGCCATCGCTGTTGGGCATCAGGCCGAGATCGGACCGCATGATCGACTTTTCGATCTCCTTAACGGCCGACTTGTCCCAGGGCTGGATCATGAGCAGGCGCGCCTCGGGGACCCCGATCGACGCGATCTGGTTGAGCGGCGTCGGCACGCCGTAGTAGTCCACCAGCAGGTTTTGGACCAGCCTCGGCGAGGCGCGACCGGTCCGAATGCCTCCCAATTCTCTGTCCAGGGCTCCGACCGACTTCTCCATGCGTGTGCTGACGTCCTCAAGGACTTCATCTACGTCTGCCATCGCAGGTAACCTCCAACATGGTAATGGGGCTTACGACACGAAAGTGAGGGAGTTCGTCGCTGATCACGGTCGAACGGTCAGGCTACACCTGGCGGAGTGTCCGCAGAGACCGTTGAACCCAGGGTCTCACCTAGAACGATGCGCTGCAAGTTACCGGCCCTGAAGAGGTCGAATACTATGATCGGGACATCGTTGTCCATGCAAAGAGACAGGGCGGTGGTATCCATGATTCCAAGTCGCTTTTCCAATACTTGGAAGTATGTCAGGTGTTCGATCTTGCGGGCGTGCGGGTTGACCTGTGGATCGTCCTCATACACTCCGTCCACGTTGTTCTTCGCCATTAGTAGAACATCGGCGCCTATCTCCACGGCCCTCAGCGCCGCGCCCGTATCAGTCGTCACGAACGGGTTTCCCGTGCCCGCCGCAAACAGGACGACGCGGCCCTTTTCGAGGTGACGGATAGCCCTGCGGCGGATGTACGGCTCGGCTACTTGTGAGACGTTGATTGCGCTCTGGGTCCGGGTAACCACTCCGAATTTCCGCTCCAGCGTGTCCTGCAAGGCGAGCGCGCTTATGATCGTCGCCAACATACCGGCGTAGTCGGCGGTGGCTCGGTCCATTCCTTCCAGCTCGGCCTGTGTGCCGCGCCAGATATTGCCCCCACCAACTACGATCCCCATTTCCACGCCCAGATCGAGGACGGACTTGATTTCGCCCGCCATGAACTCTACGGCTGCTGGATCGACGCCGAACACTCGGTCTCCCCTCAGCGACTCTCCGCTGAGTTTAAGGAGTATCCGGGAGTATCGAGAGTCATTGAAAGTGGGTATCGTTATTCCCCGAGCGAGAATCGAGTGAAACGGCGAACCCGGACGTTTTCGCCCAGTTTGCCGACCGTCTCGTTCACCAGGTCCTGAACGGTCTTGGAAGGGTCGCGGATGAACGGTTGGTGGAGCAGACAGTCCTGGGCGAAGTCTGCTTCATCGTCATCCGGAATCTGGGACTCGTCAACGTACTTGGGCGACATTGCCGCCACCTGCATAGCGAGGCTGTGCGCGAGATCCCGGAAGTCGCCGGTGCGCGCCACAAAGTCAGTCTCGCAGTTGACCTCCACGATCGCGCCGATGCGCCCCCCGCTGTGTATGTAGGAGTCGATGACACCCTGGTTGGTTGCGCGGTTTGCCTTCTTGGCGGCGGATGCGATCCCCTGTTGGCGAAGTATATCTTCGGCCTTCTTGAGGTCGCCGCTGGCTTCCTCGAGCGCCCGTTTGCTATCCATGACGCCTGCGCCCGTAATCGCGCGCAAGGCCCTGATGTCGGCTACTGTGACTGCCATTATTGTTTGAGAATTCTCCCGTGGGTTGCTTGGTTCTACGATTGCTATTCTTGCGTGTTTGCCGGCTGTGCCGGAACGGGTTCCCCGACCGGGACGGCCTGGGGAGACGTGTCAGCCCCGGTCATCGCTGCCTCGAGCGACGGGTCTGTGTACTCGCCGTCCTGTGCATCGATCTCCTCGGTCTCCAGCGTCATGCCCTGGTTCTGCCCTTCGATCACGGCCTCGGCGATCTTGGCGGTCACCAGACGGATGGACCGTATGGCGTCATCGTTGCCCGGGATAGGGTAGTCGATCAGATCAGGGTCGCAGTCCGAGTCAACCAACGCGACGATCGGGACGCCCACCTTGCGGGCCTCCGCAACCGCGATGTGCTCCTTGCCGATGTCGATGAGGAACAACACCCCCGGCATCTCCGTCATCTCTTTGATTCCGGATAGGTGCCGATTGAGTCGGGTGATGGTGTCCTCGAGCTTCAGCGACTCCCGCTTGGTAAGTCGAGTGAATTCGCCTTTCGCCCTCTCCGTCTCGAGATGTACAAGATAGTCGATGCGCGACTGTATGGTCTTGAAGTTTGTCAGAGTTCCGCCCAGCCATCTGGTGGTGATGTGGAAGGCGCCGGCCCGGGAGGCTTCGTAGATGATGGTGTCCTGGGCCTGCTTCTTGGTCCCGACCATCAGCACTCGGCTTCCCTGCGCCGCCATCTCCCTCATGAAGTCCGTAGCCGTGTCCAGCATACGCAGTGTCTTCTGCAGGTCGATTATGTGGATGCCGTTACGATGAGTGAAGATGTATTGCTTCATCTTCGGGTTCCATCGGCGTTTCTGGTGACCGAAGTGGACTCCCGCCTCTAGCAGGGACTTCATCGTCACCGGCCCATCCGGGGTGGTGAATGGGTGCGGTGTTGGGGTCGGCTGTATTACCGGAGCTGCCGGTGCGGTCTGAACCATATACCCTCGCCTTGACTGGTGGTGAACTCTTGGCCCGGTTCCTTGGGCAATCAGCATCGGCGGTACGTTCCGTACCGACGGCAGTATAGCATAGGGCATAGTTGATGTGACAGGGAATCACGCCGCGTCGAACCTGTTTCAGTTTAGCGGGAGCAGGCTGTGGGAGCGAGGGCATCTCGCCTGCAACCGTTCGTCCTGAGCTTGTCGAAGGACGGTTGCCTGTAGAGCTGCCCTAGTACAGTGTCCACGTGAATATGATAGATACTGTGCCACTCTCGTCATTCCCGCACGCGCGGGAATCCAGGTCTGGGAGCGCTCACGAACATTGGCAAAACATTCTGGAAACGGTACCGGATTGAAACAGACTCCACGTGACCACCCGACTGGCCCTACGGAATCGAATCTCGTACTGTGGCCCACTCGAGGGCGTGCCTGATGCCATCGTCCAGTGTCAGAGTCGGCCGCCAGCCCAGCAGCTCGGCCGCCTTGTCCGCATTGGCGAAAGCGCCGGCCACGTCACCCGGCCTGGGAGGCGCGTCTTCCTGCGGGATCGGGGACCCGTGGACGCGCTCGAACGCCGCTACGATCTCTCTGACGGTCACTCCGGTCCCTGTTCCCAGATTGACAATACGCAAACCCGGACTCTCCGGAAAGACGTCCCCGATCCTCTCAACTGCCTTTACGTGTGCCAGAGCCAGATCCCAGACGTGAACGTAGTCGCGTATGCCGGTGCCATCGCGGGTTGGCCAGTCGGTTCCGGTGACGCGAAACACCGAGCGATTTCCCCGTGCCACGTCCACCAGGACGTTGAGAATCTGCGACGGATCTTGCTGCACTTGCCCCGTCCTCATTTGAGGGTCGGCGCCGATCGGATTGAAGTACCGCAGCGACAGCGTTCGCAGTCCCAGGGCGCCCGCGAGGTCTTCCAGCATCATCTCCGTGATCAGCTTGCTGCGCGCGTAGGGGCTTACAGGCCGCACTGGCGACTCCTCCGTGACCATGAAGCCGGGCACGGTGTCGTAAACGGAGGCGGAGGAGCTGAAGACGAAGTCGCGGCACCCACTCTCGGCGACCATGCTGGCCAGCTTCAGCGACCCTGTGACGTTGTTCATGTAGTAATCGAATGGGCGGGCCACCGAGTCCGGGACGACGGCAAGCGCGGCGCAGTGGATGGTACAGCTAATGTCGGGATGGTCCGCGAAAACCTCGTCGATGAGGTCGCGATCAGCGATGTCCCCCCGATAGAACGGATACCTGCTCGCGAAGGACGCCTTACCGTTAACCAGCGAATCAAGGACAATGGGCTGATGCCCGGCGTTCTCCAGCGCTGAGCAGACCGTGCTGCCGATGTACCCGGCGCCACCCGTGACCAGAACTTCTTTGGACATTTGCATGAACCCCGGAGCCCTATCCTGCCGTCGGTCAATCGTACTGGATGTCGGACGCATACCTCAACGGGCGTGTGAACCGAATGCCGGTGGCGGGATATCCGTCCGGGTGGGCGGCGGTTCACAAATCTCACGGTATCGTGTTAGGCTTCGCATCGATCCGGGCCAAAGAACCGGGGGTCCGGTCGGTCCGGATCAGCGTGCCAATTGATCGGTGGCGCGCTTATACTGCCGACTATCCCGACGGAGGAGCCAGCCATGATATATGAGTTCAGAACTTACGACCTCAAACCACGGTCCGTGCCGGAATTCGAAAAGCGCGCGGCGGAAAAGATCGAGGAGGGCAGGCAGGACTACTCGCAGCTGTTCGGATTCTGGTACACGGAAGCCGGTCCTTTGAATCAGGTCGTTCATATCTGGCCTTATGATGACCTCAACCAGCGCAGGGATGTTCGCGCCGAGGTGACGGAAAAGGGGATCTGGCCCCCGAACAACTCCGAGTTCATCGTTAACATGCAGTCGGAGATTTTCCTGCCTGCGCCGTTCATGGAAAACAGGGGAGCGGCGAACTTGGGCCCCGTCTATGAGATGCGAATCTATACATACGAACCGGGAGACATCCAGGGTGTGATCGAAAAGTGGAGCGAGCATATCGGGGAGCGAGTCAAGTATTCTCCCCTGGTTGGCGCCTGGCACTCCGAGCTTGGCGGACTGAACACCTGGGTACACATGTGGGCATACGAGAGCTTCGAACAGCGCTCTCAGATACGAGCCGAAACCCGCGCGAAGGGTGTCTGGCCGCCTCCCGGTGGTATCGCGCCTCTCAAGCAAGAGAACAAGATCCTGCTGCCGATGAGCTTCTCACCATTGCAGTAGCGCCAATCTCGGCTTTCGCCGCCGACCCGGGTCGGTCCCGTCCGGGCGATCTCCCTCGGTGCGCCATCTGGGGGCGATTGACAATCGAGACCGACCTTGCGTCGCTCCTTCGAGTTCGACTGTAGCGCGCCTGGCGGCTATGCTCCGCCCGGCCACGGGTCGAGCGTGACCGCAATCGTCCGCTCTGAGCCGGCTCGATACACCGTCAGCGTCACCTCGTCCCCGGGCTGTCTGGTGTTCAGGTAGCCTACCATTTCGTCGATTGAATTGACCGAGCGCCCGTCAACACTGGTGATAATGTCTCCCTGGTTGTCAGAGCGGAAGTTCCGGAACGGATTGAGACCCGCGCGCCGCGCCGGACTGTTGGCGAAGACTCCCGTGACGAACACTCCTTTCGGAAAGCCGCGGTCATCGACCATATCCCGGGTCACTGCCGTTCCCTGTATGCCGATCCAAGGACGTCTGACGTTTACCGATTCGATGAGCTGAGGGAGTATGTCGCGCGCCGTGTTGCTGGGCACCGCGAAACCGATCCGGAACTCTCCGACGCGAGTCCCGCTCGACGGGACTCTGACAGATGAGTTGATGCCTATCACCTCACCCTCCGAGTTCAATAGGGGACCGCCGGAGTTGCCGGAATTGAGCGGTACGTCGGTCTGGATCATGTCCGGGATCGGCCGGCTGAGGACGCTGGTCTGTCCGCGTCCGGTTCCGCTGACCACCCCGACCCCTATCGAGTTGAACTCTCGGAACGGACTCCCTACCGCGATTGCCATCTGACCGGGTTCGACCTTCGAAGAGTCTGCCAGCTTGAGCGGAGTGATCTCGCTAACCGTGCCGGGATCGACCCGGACCACGGCTAGATCGTCCGCCTCACTGAAACCGAGCCTCTCAGCCTCCGTCTCACGCCCGTCAGCGAAGCGGACCACGAATTCGGAGCCTGTAGCGACAACATGATGATTGGTGACAATGTGGCCGTTCTTGTCGACCAGGAATCCCGAGCCCCAGGACGGGCTGCTGAACGGCAGGTTGCCGAGCTGTCGCATTACCTCGATCTCGACAACAGCCGGGCTCACGTCCTCGAAGATACGTGTAATTTCGTCCTCGTCGAACAGCCCGGATCGGTTGGTCACCAAACCCATGGGCGATGCCAGTACAATCCCAAGCGCGAAGCCGACGGCCAGACCGATAATCAGGATGGCAATCAGGATCGCGACGCCGTTAGTCCGCCTTGGACCCGGGCGGTGGAAGCTGGATTCAGCAGTGTGATCGTGGTCCGGTTCTACGATGGTCCCATTGCTCCTGGCTGGCTGCGGGTGATGCTATAGTCTATAACGATGGTGCGCTGATCAGGTTGGTGTGGCTGCGCGCAGCCGTCTGCCGGACGCGGCTTGGTCCGCGAGATTATGATCCCGGGACCTCTGAACCCCGGGGTTCTGCAAGTTACATGCGCCCCGGCGACGTTGACCGCATCGCGTCGCGTCGCTATCATTGGGGTGCGATCGGTTTCTACGGAAAGGGGAGTGCGATTATGCCATTTGCGCGCGGCATTGGTCCCATGGAACTGATTATCATCCTTGTGATCGTGATGATCATATTCGGCGTGGGCCGGCTCACCGAGGTCGGCGGCGCGCTTGGCAGGTCGATAAGGGAGTTCAGAAAGGCGTCCACCGACGATGTCCGTGACGCAGCCGAGGACTCTCAGGACAAAGCGGGCAGCAAAACCACCTGAGCCTCCGCAATCGGCCACGGTACATTTGATCGAACGTCGCCCACACTGGGCGGCGTTTTGATTTTGGTGATGTTTACTCCGTATTGAGCGCGGGATCACGCCGCCCTCTCGCGGCCAGCTTGGCCAGCCAGATGCTCGCCTCGTACAGCACCAGTATTGGCGCCGCGACCAGCGTCTGGTTCAGCGGATCGAATGTCGGCGTGATTATTGCGCCCAGGATGAACGCTATGACGATCGCGTATCTCCGCTGCCTTGCCAGGAATCTTGATGAGACCACGCCTATCTTTGCCAGAAAGAATATAACCACAGGCATCTCGAAGATCAGCCCCATCCAGAACAGCAGGGTCAACATCAGGTTGACGTAGTTCCCGATTCGGATCATGGGCACCGCGACATCGCTTCCGAAGCTGGTCAGGAACTTGATCATCGGTGGGAACAAGACCCTGTACCCGAATGCCGCTCCCGCTATGAATACGAGCAGGCTGACGGGCATCAGTACGTAAAGGTAACGACGTTCCTTCCGATTGAGGCCGGGAGCGACAAACATAATGATCTGGTACAGGACGAACGGCAGTGATGCGAATACGCCTACTAGCAGGGAGGTCTTGGCGGCGATTCCGATGAACTCCGTCAATTCGGTGTAGACAGGCTTGCCCAGCGGAAGGTCCACGAACTGCTCTGCCGGTTCCATCAGGAGTCTCAGAATCTCCTGGTGAAATACGAACGCCGTAACGGTCGTCACCAGTACCGCGACGGCCGCGTAGGTCATCCGCCTCCGCAGCTCCAGCAGGTGCGATCGCAGTGGGAGAGGCTCGTCGGTCATTGTGGTACGTTGGGACCGGCGCGCTCACGCTGGTCTGGCTGCGGCGCCTGGCTTGACCGGCGAGAGAAGGCGACCGGCCCGTCATCGTCGTCCGGTCTCCCGTCGGACCGCGCGTCCGCGGACCCGGCCTTGCGTGTCTCCGGCTGGCCGGTCATGCTCGTTGATTTGCCTGCGCTGACCAGCTTGACGTCGTCATCTTCGACAACCAGCCTGGGTATCTCTCCGGCCAGGTTCCTACCCTCTCTGACCGCCTTCCCCAGCAGCCTCGCGGCGTCGATCATCCGCTCCGGTCCGAGGAAGATGAAGGCCACGACCAGAACGATGATGATCTCCATGGGACCCATGCCAAAGAAGCTCAAATCGTGTCCTCCGGATGTTCGCTCAGCTTGCAGCGGGTACACATGCCATAGTACGGGATGTGATTGAGGGGCCGCAATTGAGGTCGCGCCCCCGATGACGAAAGCAGATCGACCGCGACGCACAGGGGCAGGCCGACGACGTTCAGGTAACACCCTTCGACGTCGATAACGGGCTTGAAGAATCGGTCCTGCACCGCGTAGGCCCCCGCTTTGTCGAACGGCTCGCGACTGCCGACGTAGGCTTCGATCTCGTAGTCTGAGTAGTCGCGGGTCAGGATCTGGGACGTTTCGACGCCGGTGCGCACCCTGCCGCTGTCCGTATCGGCCACCGCCACACCTGTCGTGACCTCGTGCCACCTGTTACGCAGGCTCGTCAGCATCTGTCTGGCTTCATCGTCTGTCGTTGGCTTTCCCAGGATCTCGGAGTCCCTGACGACCACCGTATCCGCTGTTATCAGCCATCCGGCTGTCTGCGTTCGCCTGACGACTCCGAGCTTCGCGACTGCCGACCGGACCACGAACGACTCCGCCGATTCGCCCCGTTCCGGGCGGGGCTCCTCCCCCCGCGCGTCCGAGATCGTGGTCGGAGTCAACAGGGCAGAGATAATTTCGCGCCGGCGCGGCGATGTTGACAGCAGTGTTATCCGGCCGGATGAGTCCACGGTCTGCTTCGCCTACCTCCCGTGAGGTCGTTCACCCGGAGGCGGAAGTGCATCCCGACGCCGCAGAATCGAGACCGACTCTACGTGGTAAGTCTGAGGGAACATGTCGATGGGTTGGACATGAGTGATCTCATATCCTCCGGTTCCCAGGATGTCCAGGTCGCGCGCCAACGACGGGGGATCGCAGGAGACGTATGCGATCCGGTGCGGTGCGAGTCCAAGAAGGGCATCCAGAGCCTCGGGGTGGCAGCCTACCCGGGGAGGATCGAGGATCACCACGTCCGGGGGGCTGTCGAGATCGGAAACCTCGCTCAGCGTATTAAGCGCCTCTTCAGTCTTGAGCTGGATGAATTCGACATTGTCCAGACCATCCGCGTTCAGCATTCCGTCGTGAACTGCCGACGCCGACTCTTCTATTGCAATCGACCGCGCTACGTGGGGGGCCAGCAGTATCGCGAAGACACCGACTCCCGCGTAGGCGTCGACCAGCACGTCGTCCTCAGCAAGATCGAGTCCACTCCTTACGACTTCGATCAACCTCTCCGCCTGGGCCGTGTTGACTTGGAAGAAGGACGGCGACGCGACCCTGAACTCTCGCCCGTGGAGCCGCTCCCTGTAGTGGGTCTGACCTGATTGCAGCCGTATGTCCGGACGCTGAAACGTGGGCTGGATCAACACGTCTCCCGTGTTCGCGCCGACCCTGATGGACATGTTTGTGGTCTCGGCTGCCCTGTCCTGAAACTCCGTGACCGCGTCATTGATAGCCTGGTCCATGAGCATACAGTGTTCGATTCTTACAAATCTGCGTGTGATCCGGTTCGAGAATCCAAGCTGTCCGTCCCGCCGAACAGTGAAGCGGGCATGGTTCCGATAGTAGTACGTCCTGTCAGCCGGGATGGTGGGGGCGACGCTGAGATGTGAGAGGCTGGGGAATCGGCGTAGATGCCGCTCCACGACCTTGCGCTTCAGGGTCAGCTGGGCAGAGTAGTTGATGTGCTGCCACTGGCACCCGGAGCATGTCCCGTAGTATCCGCACTTCGGGGTCACACGGTCCAGCGACGCCTCCAGGACCCGATACACGATGGCTGATACGTGATCTCTTCTTCTGCGCCGGTAGCGGTGAACTCGGACGACCACACGCTCCCCCGGGATCCCGCCGGCCACGTTGATAGTCCGTCCCTCGAATTCGGCGGTCGTGTCGCCCAGATCGTTCATCGATCCCAGCTCGACTTCGACCAGATCGGGAGCGTCGTCTGCGGTCTCCTGAGCCCGGCGGTCTCCGTTGGTCTTCGTTAGCTCTGCGACCATCTGGAGTGGTGGCCTCCAGCCCTTCCGGGCGGTTTCAGACCAATATAGCACAGCCCGATCGAGGCTGATGACCTCTGGTTGGAATCTGGTATGATCCACTTAGGAATGCTCTGAATAAGTCCGTGGAATGTGGCAAATTATGGGTCAGCCAGACACGATTCCGGCAGAGAATAACCGTCAACCCTAACTTGTTCGGAGGTTCCTTAGCCGCGATTGGAGGAGCGTATGACTGTACATCGCCGTTTGCCGGAGTGGTTCAAAGTCCGGATGCCGGGCGGGCCGAACTACCTTCATCTGCGTGATCAGATGAGGACCGAGCGGCTGCACACGGTATGTGAGGAGGCTCACTGCCCGAACATTGGCGAGTGTTGGGAGCTTGGTACAGCTACTTTCATGATCCTGGGCGACATCTGCACTCGTGCGTGCGCCTACTGCGCCGTAACGTCCGGCGTTCCCCAGGGACTCGATCTGGAAGAGCCGATTCGTTTGGCACAAACCGTCGAACGGCTTGGTCTGAAGTACGCGGTAATCACCTCCGTCAATCGGGACGACCTGCCGGATGGCGGTTCATTCATATTCGCGCAGTGTATCAGGCAGATTCGCCGGCGGACTCCCGGCTGCAAGATAGAGGTGTTGATCCCTGATTTTGAAGGCAGCTGGAACGCGTTGGCGACTGTGATGGATGCCGGCCCCGACACGCTGAACCACAATATCGAGACCGTTCGGAGGGTGTTTCGGCGCGTCCGCCCCAGGGGAGACTACGATCAGTCGCTGGAGCTTATCAGTCGGGCGAAAGACTACGACCCGAGCGCGGTTACCAAGTCCGGCATGATGGTGGGACTGGGGGAGACCTGGGAAGAGATCGCCGAGACCATGCGAGACCTCAGATCAGTTGACTGCGACCTGCTCACAATCGGACAGTATCTGAGACCGTCGGTCAAGCACGCGCCTGTCATCAAGTGGTACACGCCGGACGAGTTCGACGAATTGCGGCGAGAGGGGGAGGCGTTGGGATTCCGTCACGTCGCGTCCGGACCGCTGGTCAGGAGTTCGTACCATGCGGATGAGCAGCACGCCGCCGCGGCCGCTCAGCCGGTTGGCTGACAAGCTGCGCGGCCGCGGCTGTCTCTGCCGCACACAGAAAACCCTCCGCGGAGGGTTTACGGAGGGGGTTGGATGCGCTTGGTGGCGACTGTGGATCAGTCGGACGACGGGAGCTTTCTGGGTTGCTGGACAGGCATCTCGGCTTGGCAGCATAGGATAGCCCCTGTACCGGGCTTGGTACACAGCACCATCGTTCCGCACGTCTCACACTGATATCGTCTTCCTAGCTGGTTCGGCATATCGCTCTTCCCCGTCTGGTCTCTGTGCCGGCGGATGATTCCCGGGATCCGGTCCTGATTGCGGCGGCTGCGCCTGACCTGCTACTTCTTCGTCATCTGTTCTCCGCAGCAGTGGATGCTGCCCTCGTCAGAACCGCGCGTCACGACGAACTCGGCGCCGCACTTTGCGCAGAAGTACCGCTTTCCGGTTTCGGTGGCCACCTGAGATACCTCGGCTATTGTTGCATTCAATGGATTATATCCACGCTGCCCAAACGCGTCAATAAAGTGAAGCGCCGCTTAGCTCGACAGTCCTCTCATGAAGTCGATCAGGTCGCTCGCCCTCGCATAGTCGCGCCTGCCGCCGGTGAGGATGGGCGGGACCACGTAGAAGGCGCGGCAGCCCGCCTCCCACAGCGTTTGTGTAAATTCTTTCGCGATGTCCAACGCTGGACGTCCGGCCCTCAGCTCCCGCCTGACCGATTCGGGGACGTTTCCGAAGTCGATGCCGTCCACTGCCAGGATCTGTACTCCCGTAAACAGAGCCGGCCGCGGATCGTCCCGGATGTGCCTCCGCAGCCGGACACCGAATTCCAGGGCAGCCGCTGTACGGAAATGAGGCTGGCAGACTATGAACCGGGCTCCCGCCTGTATCTTGCGGACGGCGAGAGCTACTTCATCATCCAGCGGCTTGGCGGGGTCGGCTGTCGCGCCCGCGCAGAGCGACGTCGGGGCCTGGAGCGGCAGACCCCGGAAGTCGTAGCCCTCATTGAGTCGCGAGATGTCGGCGAGTAGTCCCGTGGTCGTGTAGTCATTGACCTCTTGAACGACACTCCGATCTCGGACGCGAAGCCTGTCGCCCCGCAGTACGACTAGGTTTTCGAGGTCGAACCACGCCGCCCCCAACAGCAGACTCTGAATTGCGATCCGGTTCATATCTCGGGTTGCCAGGCCGAACACAGTCCGCCGGTCCAGCCGGTTCTTGACGATAGCCGCGGTTACCATGGAATTCGCGCGAACCGATTGCCCGGGGTTGTACGCGACGTAGAGAAAGTCCGCGTCGATCCGGGCTGCTTCCCGAAGCTGGTCTGGCGCGCCGCCGCGTGGAGGCGAGATGTCGCAAATTATGACGGGGTCGCCGCGGGCGGCCCGTACTGCGTCATCAACGCGGCCCATCATGACAACGAGACTCCGAGGCCGGTGTGGCGGAATATGACTCCGGTTACAAAAGGAAGGCCGGAGGCTGCGTAAAGCCCCCGGCCCAAAGCTGCGGTGATCTGTTGCGGGCCTACTTCCAGCCCATGTTCCCATTCTTGCTGGGAATCAGCGAGACCCGGTGTCCGTCGGGGCACCTGTAACGCTCTTCGCGCAGTTCCCGCCGTTTGCCGCTCAGAGACGACTGGTCCATCTGTAGTTGGCAGAACGGACATGTAACGCCGTATATGACCCTGTTGCGGATCTTGCGAAGATGGATGTACGCCAGCGTCTCCGCAAGGTTGGGAGAGTCGCCGATGTATCTGAAGACGTACCTCGTTCCGGCGCTGATCAGGCTCTTTTTGGTAATGGGAGTGGGCGGAGTGTAGGTGTAGTCGGCGAACCCACATTGGAGGCACTCCGGCTCGTCGTATGTCATGACGAGGCTTGCGGTGCAGCGAGGGCAAACCCGCCCTTGGCGTGTCTTCGGGGCTATGGTCGGTGCGGAGGCGATCACCATATTGCTTGACTCCTTATCCTGTCAGCGGTGCCGGGGCTTATGTCGATTCATCGGAGTCCGGATGTCCCGGTGAGAGTAACGGACGCCAGGGCGCAGGGCGCACTTATATTAAGGTCGGGTTGTCTGTCTGTTTGCCGATTTGATTCGGCCAGTCAGGTCAGGGACCCTTTGACGGCGCGCAGGGAGCAATCCGGAGGAGCTGGGATCCGCTGATCCGACGCTCTATCGCACCGTCTATTCGGGATACCCGCCGGAGTCTTGAGACCCTAAGACGAGATGGCCAAGTCAGGGATATTATAATCCGCGAGTCCTGTACATGCGCAAGGGATCGGGATAGCCAAAATCAGATAATTTTCTTAGAAAAATAATATCTTAGGTTAGAGAGTTCGTTCAAAATGATCTGGTGGGCCAATCACGACACTTACGACTATGAATCAGATGGGTTTCTCTCAGTTCACGAGGACGCTCAGAGGGCTGCGTCGCGTCTCTGGTCCCGTGTTTGTTGACGCTGCTGAATGGCCGATGCTATAGTCCGAACTGGCCCCTTTATCGCTGATTCTCGATCTCGGGTGAGGTTCTCTCTACGTGTCCCTAAACATAGTCGTGTGCGCCAAGCAGGTCGTCGATCCTGAGACTCCCGCGTCGGCGTTCAGAATCGATACAGACGCCAAGCGCGTGCTCCCGGCCGCCGGCATCCCGCCCGTGGTGAATGGCTTTGACGAGAATGCGGTTGAGGCTGCGTTGCGGTTGAAAGAGAGTGTGGGCGCCAGGGTAACGGTACTTTCGGTCGGGAGTGGATTCGTCATGGACGTGATGAAGAAACCGCTGTCGATGGGAGCGGACGAGTTAGTCCTCATCGACGATCCGACTGTCACTGACCTGGATGCGTTCGCGACCGCTCTGGCGCTTGCCGAGGCGATCAAGAAAGTCGGTGAATACGACCTCGTTCTCTGTGGGCGACAGGCCTCGGACTGGGACAACGCGATGGTCCCTCTCGGTGTCGCGGAGCTTCTGGGTCTCCCGGCCGTGACATTGGCCCAGAAAATCGAAATCGACGACGATGGAGGACTGGTGGTCCAACGAGCGCTGACCGACGGTTACGAAGTGGTCAGAGCGCCGCTGCCCGCCGTGGTCACCGTCAGTAACGAGCTTGGTGAACCCCGCTATCCGACGCTGCGTGGGATCATGGCCGCCGGTCGGAAGTCCCCGACTGTCTGGGCTGCGTCAGACCTGGGCCTCGAAGGCGCTGCGCTGGAGCCCAAGCTGGTTCTTGACGATCTGTATGTTCCTGTGAGCGACAGACGCTGCGAGTTCATCGACGGTGAGGACGATGCGGATGCCGGAAGAAACCTCGCCCTGAAGCTGCGCGAGGCCCGGCTGATCTGACGCTTTCACTGCACACTGTTCTTGGAGCTTGAGAATGCCCGGTATTCTGGTTTTTGGAGAGATGGATCAGAACGGCCTGGGAGGCGTTACCGGTGAGTTGCTCGCGGTTGCGCGGTCTCTTGCCGGAGTGACGAGCGACGCGGTTGCCGTGTCGCTCCAGGCGGAGTCGGTGGCGGACGAGCCGGGTCAAGCCATCGCGCTCGGCGCGGACACCGTCTTCGAGGTGGAGAACGGGCTTCTGGCCGGACCTCAGATAGACGCGCACCTTGCCGCGTTCGAGCAGGTCGTGCGGCATGTGGACCCATCGATTATCCTGATCGGCCGGACTCCCCTCGGCAGAGACGTCGGTCCAAGACTGGCGTTCCGGCTCGGCGCGGCTGTCGCGCAGGACTGTGTGGAAGTTTCGGTCGATTCCGGCACAGGACGAGTCGTCGCGACACGCCCGGTGTACGGTGGCAACGCGATGTCCAGGGTTTCGTTCTCAGGCGATGGCGTTCAGGTTGTCATCGTCAGACCCAAGACGTTCGAGGCTCTGGAGCCGGACCCCGCTCGTGGTGGGGATGTTCAACAGTTCGAGGCTGACCTCGATGAGTCAGCCGTCAGGGCCCGGCTCGTCGAGACTGTCACGCAGAGGGCGGAGGGTGTCCGATTGGAAGATGCCAGCATCGTCGTCAGCGGTGGACGCGGGCTTGGGGGCCCTGAACCTTTCGACCAGCTCGAAGCGCTCAGCCATCTGCTGGGTGGGGCATTGGGCGCGTCCCGCGCCGCTTGCGATGCCGGCTGGATTGACCACGGGCACCAGGTCGGCCTGACGGGCAAGACCATAACCCCGGACCTATACATTACTGTTGGGATATCGGGCGCGAGCCAGCACATGGCGGGGTGTTCCGCATCCAAGAACATCGTGGCAATCAATCGAGATGAGGACGCCAACATCTTCAAGTCCGCGACGTTTGGCGTGGTCGGAGACTGGAACAGGGTTCTTCCGTCGTTCATTGAGACGGTCAGGGAGTTAAGGGATAGCTAGCGCTATCCGGAGTTGAGGTTCAGGTATGGAAGGGAACTTCCTCTTCGATATCGACGAGGTGATCGAGAACATTGGTGACGCCGAGGTGATGTCGGTCTTCTTCCCCACATTCCGGCAGTCCCTCATAATTGATACACGCTACAACGACTCTGTGGGCCCATTCGTCAAGCTCATGCCGATGGCGAGGTCCCCGCAAGACAGGATGCGGTCTATCCGTCGAATGAGGCCACAGTTTCCCAGACCTGCCAGCCTGACCCTGATCCCCTGGCAGCGGTACGTCGCCAGCCTCGTGGAGTCAGGGGTCTGGGACCGTATTGTCGGTCGGGTCAACGAGTCGGGAGACCACAAGGCCGTTGCCGCATGCGACGATGCGCTGATCGAGCTGCGACAACTCGAGCGGGACGAGCTGATCGCGGCGATCACGGGGAACAACTACCACACGCTGTGGCGACGGGATGGCGCCGACGTCTGATTTATCATGCTGACTGTCACCGGGGTTGCCAAACATGAGCTGAAGCGTATTCTCGACCAGCGCAGGCTCGGAGCGGGGAGATGTCTCAGGCTTGCTATTCCGCCGGCCTGGCCTGGGCCGGGAGACTTTGGTATCGTCATCGACGACGAAAAGAGCGACGACATGACGGTGACGCTTCGTGGGTCCAAGATACTCCTGCTGAAGCAAGACCTCGCGCCCCAGCTTTCGACATCTGTCCTGGACTACAAGGACACTCCCCAAGGCCCCGCCTTCACACTGGACGTCTTCTAGTACCCTGTCCATTTGATTTTGATGCATACGACTCATCATGAATACCCAATCGTCATTCCCACGAACGCGGGAATCCACGGATTCAGTGGCGTCTGGCACTGGTAAAACCATCTGGAAATGACACTAGTTCGGGCGGTCCGGTCACAGCCGGCCGGATTACCCGCCGCCTGATGTCTGAATCAGTCTGTCCACTCTGTCTTGCCGGCGACACCCGGTTTCTGCACAGGTCCGACGACAGGCATGGAGTCAGAGAATTCTACGAGTGCGCTGTCTGCGACCTCGCTTTCGTTCCTCCGAAGCATCACCTGCCACGACGGATCGAGCAGGACCGGTATCTGATGCACGACAACGATCCGGCCGATGCTCGTTACCGCGCGTTCCTGGGCAGACTTTGGAACGCTCTCAGACCGCGTCTCCGGGAACGGGATTGTGGACTGGACTTTGGCTGTGGCCCCGGCCCGGCCCTCGCGGAGATGATCCGCGAAGACGGCTTCGACATCGCGCTCTACGACATCTACTTCTTCCCCGACACCGCGGTACTGGATCGGACCTACGACTTCATAACGTGTACCGAAACTATCGAGCACCTGCGAGGCCCGCGCGAGGTATTCAGGCAGCTGAACGACCTGATCCGGCCGGGTGGGAAGATTGGGATTATGACCGGTATCCTCGAGGACAGAGCTGAATTCAGCGCCTGGCACTACCAGAGGGACCCCACGCACATCGCGTTCTACTCCTGGCGGACCTTGCGCTGGGTCGCCGAATGGCTGGGCTGGGAGTTGGAGCCGCAGCCGCAGAACGTCGCAATCTTTACGAAGCCGATCTGAACTTAACCGCGGACCTGGTAGGGTCGTACCCGGCGCGGTCGGATTGCAGTGCTTGTCCCCCTGGTACAGTGTCCACATACTTCTGACATATGCGGCAAATCGCCAGCACCCATCCGTCATTCCCGCAGCCACTACTCGTCATTCCCGCGCACGCGGGAATCCAGGTCTGGAAGCGGTCACGAACATTGGCAAAACCATCTGGACGCGGTACTGGTCGCTGAAGTGGGCGCTCCGTCGCGTCACCTACGTCGCAAGCTCGCCTCTGATCTCCGATAGCCGGCGCTGCATGTCGGCAAGGAGCACTGCGGGCGGAGGCGGCGCGACGTGTGTGTAGCCTACTCCGAGCTCCAGCAAGTCCCGTGGCCCCAGCGGAAGAGCGCCGTGATTCATCGGTATCTGGAGCTTGGCCTTGCCGATCGACTTCACGATTTCGGCAATCTCCCGGACCTTGTTAATCAGGGCCGGATCGGATGGCCCTGTCGCTCCGATTGCCTGTGACAGATCGGTCGGCCCGATAGCCACGAGGTCGATGCCCTCAACTGCCGCGATCTGGTCCACCTCGCCGATTCCCTTCTGGTCCTCGGTCATCACGGAGAGCAGAATCTCGGTATTGGAAACCTCGACGTGCTCGGGCCAGGACACGGTGCCGAACCTGGCTGCCCTGGTTCCACCCGCCCCGCCGCGTTCGCCCAGCGGAGGATACCTGACCGCTGCCACGGCCTCCCTGGCGCCTGCGACGCCTGCGATGTGCGGGACTACGATCCCCTGCGCCCCCATGTCCAGGATTCGCAGGATCAGCTTGGCATCGTTGTCAGGCACACGAACGATCGGCGTGATGCCGACGAGATCGGCAGCCACGATCATGGCCTGGACCAGCGGCAGCTCGAACGCCGTATGTTCCATATCGATGAATGCCGCGTCGAACCCCGCCAGCCCGATGATCTCTACAATCTGAGGGTCGCTGAAGCTGACGTAGGTGCCGAGGGCCAGCTCGCCTCGTCGCATCTTCTCTTTGACTCGATTCTTCATATCTCTTGCACGCTCGCTTTTGTTGTGTAACATGAATATAGATGGTCACCGCACGCCGATTGTAGATTTGCGGCATTGGATCGTCAACGAGCCGTCGAGGAGTTGTACATTGGAGCTCGAACTTCTGCGGGAATTCAGGGCGCATCCGCGTCATGCCCAGGCAGTCGCATTCTCGCCGGATGGCCGGGAGATGATAACCACCGGGATGGACGCGCTCGCCCAGGTATGGTCGGTTCGTGAATTCGACAATGTCAGGTCGTTCGAGGGCCACCAAAAGAGCGTGAACGCCGTGGCCATCGCTCCGGACGGCGCGCTCGCGGTCACCGGCTCGACCGACCGGTCGGCCATCGTCTGGGACTGGAGGTCCGGTGACCCGATTCATCAGATGAAGGGATATCGAAACACGGTCGCGTCCGCGGCATTCTCTCCGACGGGTCGGATGGCCGCTGTGTCGTCTTACGATGGCAGGGTGGGACTATGGGAACGGGGGGCCGATGAGCTCCGCATCTTCCAGTCACACCCCAGGCATGTCACGTCCGTCAGCTTTTCACCGGATGGACGGTTATTGGCATCGGCAGGTATTGGCGTGACCGTCAAAATATGGGAAGTTGCGGATGGCGAGCTCCGTCATGCTTTCGACGCGCCGGGCGAGTCGGCGGTGAGTTGTAGGTTCTTGGACGATGGACGGCTGTGTACGGTTTCCTACGACGGCCGGATCGCAACCTTCGACGGACAGTCATTCGAGCTGTTGACGGCCGGTGTCATTCCTGACGTGACCGTAAACTCTATGGCCCCGATCTCGGGATCGGAGTCGCTGCTGTGCTCAGTGCAGGGCGGTGTCAGGGTGATCGATCTGCGGACGCTCGGCCAGGTAGCCCGGGTGGATACCGGCATTAAGGGCATGTATGGCGTGGGGGCCTCCCCGGACGGCGATCTGTTGGCTGCCGTCAGCGCGGATGGCAGATGTAGGATCTGGACGTTGGCGAGCTAACAGACGTCCCAATGCGCGGAAACAGGCTGCGTGATCGGCTCTCGGCCAATCCGTTGGTGGGCTGAATTCAGACGGATGTGTCAACGTCCGACGGCGTGGCCGGGATCGGGGCCGAGACCCCGGACTACAGGGTCAGATGCTCGATCAGCTCCGGCAGCAGCACTCCGGAAGGCCCCTGGAGCGTGATGTCCGCGAGCGCGGACAGTGGGGTTGGGTTGGGGTTGATCTCGACGACGAACCCTCCGTTCTGCTTGACCTCCCGTGGAAACGCCGCGGCGGGGTACACCGTCGCCGACGTGCCGCACACCATCATGCAGTCGCACACCGCGGTTGCCCGCAGGCACCTGTCGATGACAGATCGTGGTATCGGCTCGCCGAACATTACCGTGTCGCCTTTCACGAGGCCGCCGCACTCCGGGCAGGTCGGAGGGAGTTGATCGTAGCTGAACGCGTCCCTCGGCCACCGGCTTTCGCAGTTGATGCAGCGTACCTTGGTCCGGTTGCCGTGGATCTCCACCAACCGTTCGGAACCGGCCCTTACGTGCAGGTTGTCCACATTCTGCGTGATAGTCAGGTCCAGTATTCCCATGCGCTCGAGCTCCACGAGCGCGAGGTGGCCGGGATTGGGTTTGGCGGTGTCGATCGCCTCCCTGAACTCGGTCCGCGCTGGATCGGCGTCAGGATCGAGCTGGTGTTGCCACCACTTCACCGGGTCGGACAGGAACTGCTGGTATCCGTTCATGCTCGGCTCGCCGAACCTCGTCCACAAGCCGCCGGAGCCGCGGAACGTCGGTATGCCGCTCTCCGCCGACAGGCCCGCTCCGACCAGCGCGACGACGCGCCTTGATGACCTGATGATGTCCGCCGCTCGTGCGACATCCGGGTTGGGACGATCCAAAGTGGGCCTCCGTGTCTGGGTAGTGTTGATATTTCCCCGTTATTCATCTGAAAATAACTCGACCAATGCCGCCCAACCGTCATTCCCGCGCACGCGGGAATCCACGGATTCAACGGTATCTGGCACTGTCAAAACCATCTTGACACTGTACTGTCCCTCCAGGCTCTATGAGATAGGGACCGCCCGCCCTGAATCGATCCCGATGCGATGCTTGTCGCGCTCGCCGAATGTCTCGGTCAACCCCGGATCGGCGGTCGTCACCATCACCTGTTCGTAGGACGATATACGGTCCAGCACACGGGCCCTCCGTGTCGCGTCGAGCTCCGACATGACATCATCCAGCAGGATCACCGGCTGGTCCCCGGACATTTCGGAAAGCATCTGCGCCTCAGCCAGCTTCAACGCCAGCACGGCGGTCCGCGACTGGCCGCGGGACCCGAATGTGCCGACGTCCATGTCGCCAATCGACATGAGAAGATCGTCGAGGTGTGGCCCGGTGAGGCTATGGCCGACTCTGATTTCGCGTTCACGGCGGCTCTGGACCGCATCCAGCATCTTCCGCGACAGATCATGCGCGTCCGAGTAATCCGTGATGTTCACCGACGGGCGATACGTCAACGTCAGCCGGTGGTCCGAGCTGCTCAGCTGATGATGGATCGGCCCCGCGGCGTCGCACAGGGCCCCAATGACCTTCGACCTGGCATCCATAATCCGGGCCGCGTGAGTGGCCTGCTGGATGTCCCAGAACTCCAGCTCCGCTTCCGTACCCTTGCCGAATCGAATCGACCTCAGCAGATGGTTCCGCTGCGTCACGATCCGGTTGTACTCCTGGGCGTCGCTGAGGTAGGCCTGATCTAGCTGTGACGCCAGGATGTCCAGGAAGCGGCGGCGGCCAGACGGCGGGCCGTCGGTCAGACGGATATCCTCGGCAGCGAAGAGGACTGCTTTCAGGACCCCTACGAACGTGGATGACCGCCTGGGCAGGCCATTGACTCGAAAGCTCTTCTGAATCCGTCGGACTCGCGGTGGGGAGCCGTCAGTCGCCCGGCCCTTGGCCGGAGTTCTGTCCGGTCCCCCGGTGAAGTCGATCTGCAGCCGGGTCTCCCCGGAGCGTCCAACCACCTCGCCTGCCACCTGTGCGTGCAGAGGGACCTCCTGGAACGCATCTGTTCTTACCACATCCCGGTCTGATGAAGTCCGGGGTGAACGGCCGATCGACAGCATGTAGATGGACTCGAGCAAGTTGGTCTTTCCGTTTCCATTCGGCCCTTCGATCAGCGTTGTTCCACGGCCCAGTCTGAGGTCGAGCGAAGCGTAGTTTCGGAAATTGGTTAGCCGGAGTCGCAGGACGCGGATTGGTCTTCCTCCTGCCGTGGATGTTGGGATCGGGCCGATTCTAGCATAGCCGACGGCTGCTCAATGACTTGTCGGCGTGTTGGTTCCATTACTGCCAGCGTGATACAGTTACGAAGTTCCTGAAGGCAGTCCACAGAGGCAATCGATGAAAATACTGGCCCTCGCCGGTGGTGTGGGGGGCGCGAAACTCTGCTTCGGCTTGGCTAGGGTCTTGGCACCGGATGAGCTGCGGATCGTTGTCAATACCGGGGATGACGAGGAGTTCTACGGCCTCCACGTCTCGCCCGATCTCGATACCGTGATGTACACGCTCGCCGGGATGTCCAATCCCGAAACCGGGTGGGGAATCGCGGGTGAGTCCTACGCTACTCTGGGGTCGCTCGACAGGCTCGGGCAGGCCACCTGGTTCGGCCTCGGCGATCAAGACATGGCGACGCACATAGTACGGACTGAAATGTTACGTCGTGACGTATCACTTTCCGATGTGACTCGATTCTTGTGCAGACAGCTCGGCGTCGAGCACCCGGTTTCACCGATGACCGACGATCGTGTTCGGACTATGGTAAAAACGGAGACAGGCTGGCTGACCTTTCAGACCTACTTCGTTAAACTCCGGTGCGAGCCGACGATCGAGGGTCTCAAATTCGTTGGCTGCGATGCCGCTGCAATGTCAGCGACGTTCCGGAAGGGTCTCATCGTGGCTGACGCACTTGTCGTCTGCCCGTCCAACCCGTATCTCAGCATTGCCCCGATCATGTCGGTCCGGGACGTGCGATCCAGGATCGAACGATTTGAGGGTCCCAGGATCGCGGTCAGTCCGATTGTCGGAGGACAGGCGATAAAGGGGCCCGCCGCCAAGATCCTGGCGGAGTTGGGTGAAGACGTTTCCTGTACTGGAGTCGCTCGCCAGTATGCCGGCCTGTGCGACATCTTCGTGATCGATGAAGTGGACCGCCATCTATCCGACGAGGTCCGGGACCTCGGTATGACTCCGCTGGTGCTGAACACCGTCATGAATACGGACGCGGACAAAGTAGCCCTGGCGCGTGGTGTCCTGAATGCCGCCGCCGGTTAGCCGACCGGTAGTGGCGGTAGTGCCGATGAAGCCGGTGACGCAGGCCAAGACGAGGCTCGGCGCGCATCTGGGCGCGACACACCGCGCCGAGCTCACCCTGGCAATGCTGTCATGGGTCCTCGGCGTACTCCGTGAATCGAGGGTGGCGCGCACCGTCGTCGTGGGTGGGGATGGACCCGTCAGGGCGGTCGCGTCGGCTGAAGGGGCGGCCTGGGACCCGGATGTTTACCTCGACTTGAACAAGGCGTTGACCAATGCCTTCCGGCGTATCTGGGCCGGAGGGGAGTCTGCGGCCTACATTCCGGGCGATCTGCCCCTCCTGAAGGTCTCAGAGGTAAACGAAGCTATTCTAACGTCATCAACAACAGGAGACTGCGTAACAGCCTGCCCGGCGCATGATGGCGGCACCAACGGTCTTGTCGTGCCGCCGTCGATGTCATTCAATACGAGGCTGGGCCCCGACAGCTTCGCGCGGCATAAACGGGTCGCCCTTGAGTCGGGTCTGGACCTGAGGGAGTTCCGGTCACCTGGATTCGAGCAAGATGTCGATACGATCGCCGATCTTCGGGCCTGTATCGGTCTGAAGGCGCAGTGCCTGGACGGAATTGCCGCCACCGTTTCGGAGTGGGCGCAGTGAAGTTCGGGATTCTGCTGCCGACGCGCCGCATCGTCATGGAGGGCGGGGATACCGCCGGATTCGACGAGATCATGCGGCTGGCTCGGAAGGCTGAAGACGCCGGACTGGACTCGGTCTGGGTTGGAGACAGCCTGACAGCCAAGCCTCGTCTGGAACCGCTCACGACCTTGACTGCGGTCGCGTCCCATACCCGCAGAATCAGGTTGGGGACCGCTGTGCTGCTGGCTGCGCTGAGACATCCGGTGCATCTCGCGCACCAGGCCGCCACACTCGACTTCATCTCCGGTGGCAGGCTGATACTGGGCGCCGGAGTCGGAGGCGCGTTCAACGAGGCGCAGCGCCGGGAGTGGATGGACGCCGGTGTGGACGCGCACAGCAGGGCCAGCCGGTTCGAGGAGGTGGTGACGATCGTAAGATCGTTGACAGCGGGAGAGGCCGTCAACCACCACGGGCGGCACTTCAGGCTTGACGACGTGCGGATCGCGCCGACTTCGCCGCAGGTCGGAGGCGTCCCGTTTCTGATCGCCGCGCACTGGCGCGCCCGCCGTGATCGGCAGTTCGAGCGCGCGGCCAGGCTCGGTGCGGGCATCATTTCGATCTCGGACTATCCCGAAGAGTACGCACGGGTTGTCGAGCGGGTCCAACACCACGCACAGACCCTCTTACCGGATGCCAAGCCCTTGGAGCGAACTTTCTACATGACCGTCAACCTCGGTTCCGACGAGTCCGACTCCGCCGCCGAGAGCGACCGATTTCTGAAGACGTACTACGGGATGAACATGTGGGGAGATCGCTGGGGACCGTATGGTCCGCCGGAGTTGACCGTTGACCGAATTCGGCGATACGAAGAAGCCGGTGCGGAGACGGTGATTGTCAGATTCGCCTCATTCGACCAGGAGCGGCAACTGCACAGATTCCTGGAAGAAGTCGCCACATACTTCGCCTAGCGAGGTGGCTGCCTCCGCCACCGTGCTCGAGGTACTCCCCGCCGGCCCGGTATCTTCGGCTGCCGGGACCAGTGCCCGGCGCGCCTCCGAATGGAGTCCGGTTCCTTGATCCACTCATTTAGCTGTCGCTCCAAATCACTCCATGTTGATACCCTGAATATCTTGATCTTGACACTCTCTGACTTCTCCAACTTCTCCGCATCCTCCAGCTTGGAACCGGCTCCCTCTCCGGCAACGAGACAGTCTGTTTGTTTGCTCAGCGATCCGGATACCACGCCTCCCCGATCCTTGATCCAGTCCCGAATCTCGGAGCGAGATGCGTTCGTCACCCTGCCCGTAACCACGAACCTCAGTCCCTTAAACGGTTTCTCGCCTGCGGTCGAGGGGACTTCCTCGATCATTTTCACCCCGTTGTCCTCCAGATCCTTCACCAAATCCAGGTTGGAGTCTTGTTTGAAGAAGCTGTGGACAGACTCGGCGATTTTCGGTCCGATGGCGTTCACTGCTACCAGCTCATCTTCGGTTGCCTTTTTCAACACTTCCATCGAACCGAATCGACGCGCGAGCGCTCCTGCGACCTCCCCGCCTACAAATGGAATGCCCAGCGCGACCAGCACTCGGCTCAACGGCTGGGACTTGCTCTTGTCGATCGCGGCTAGGAGATTGCTGACGCTCTTCTCTCCCATCCGTTCCATCTCGATCAACTTGTCACGGTGTCGGCGAAGCGTGTAGATGTCTGCAACGTCCTCCAGCAGCTTCTTGTCCTCCGGCAGCTTCTCGTCGATCAGTGCTTGGGCCTGCTTGATGCCAAGTCCCTCGATGTCCATTGCGCCCCTGCTGACGAAGTGTTCGATCCTGCGTACCAGCTGCGCCGGGCACGACGCGTTGGTGCAGTAGGACATCGCCTCTCCATCGCGTCGTCCCACAGGTTCGGAGCAGCTCGGACATGCGCGGGGCATGTGGACCTCTTCATCGGAGCATCCGCGCTTCTCCACCAGCGGCCTGACAACCTGGGGAATGACCTCGCCCGCTCGCTCGACGACAACGCGGTCGCCGATTCGGAGGTTCTTCGACCTCATGTAGTCCTCGTTGTGAAGGGTTGCCTGCTTGACCATCGCGCCGCCCACGTACACCGGTTCCAGTACCGCATAGGGATTGATCGTTCCCGTGCGTCCGACGTTGAATCCGACATCGAGAAGCCAGGTGGTCGCCTGCTCCGCTGGGAACTTGTAGGCAGTAGCCCATCTCGGCTCACGGCCCACCTCACCAAGATGTTGCTGGAAGTCGAACCTGTTCACCTTCACGACCAGACCGTCGCATCCGTAATCGAGGTCATGCACGGCATGAAGCCAGTGTCGATACAAGTCGATCACCTCAGATACTGCGGAACAGCTCCGGTTGTGAGAGTTGACCTTGAAGCCAAGCTCGCGCAGATATTCCAGCGTAGCCCACTGGTCGTCCGGGGTGTCTTGACCTTCTGCGTGCCCGATGCTATAGACGAAAATATCCAGCGGTCGTTCCGCGGTCGCATTCGGGTCCAGCTGCCGGAGCGAGCCGGCGGCGGTGTTGCGGGGGTTCACGTATGTCGTCAGACCCTCTGCCTCGCGGGCCGCGTTGAACTTGTGAAACTCCGAATTCGGAAAGTACACCTCACCCCGCACTTCGAGCAAATCAGGAATCTTCTCGCCCCGGAGACGCAGGGGAATGCTCTTGATGGTCCGGAGATTTGCGGTCACGTCTTCGCCGATGACGCCGTTCCCGCGGGTGGCCCCCCGTTGTAGCTGTCCGTCAACGTAGGTCAGGGCGACCGCCAGGCCATCGAACTTGAGCTCGCAGACCATGTCGAACTCGTCTGTCTCCAGCAGGTCTGAGACTCGCGTGTGCCAGGCGCGGAGTTCGTCGTCGTCGAAAGCGTTCGACAGGCTGAGCATCGGCCGGTGGTGGGTCACTTCTGAGAACCCGGCCGCCGGAGCGCCGCCGACGCGCTGTGTGGGCGAGTCCGGTGTGACCAGCTCGGGGCGCTCGGTCTCCAGCGTCCGAAGCTCTCTCATAAGCGCGTCGAACTCGGCATCCGAAATCTCAGGGCTGTCCTTGATGTGATACAGATAGTCGTGGTGTCTGATCTGCGTCCGAAGCTCCTCGACTCTGGTCTGAGCATCACTGCTGACGGTTGTCATGTTCGCTCCTGTCGAAACTCAGCGGCTGGCGCGCATACCTACACGATAGTATCCCCCCACTCTGGATTCTAGGCGATTTCTGGGGTGTTTGCTGGACGGAGATTCTCGAACTGGCTATACTCGATGCGTTCTCGGCAGGCCCTTTGCGCTGGATGAGGACCCCTGACGTGAATTGAGAGGTATCACCTTGGCTCCTTCGAAGGAGTTTCTGGAATTCATCGAGCGGTACCCGCCGCTCAAGGCGATTGGGAATACACCGGTCGCGCGGGTCGAGCTCGACTGGGATACAGGCGACGCGGAAGTGATCGTCAAGTTCGAGCACCTGAATCCGGGCGGCTCCATCAAGGATAGACCTGTACTGAGGATGCTCGTGGAAGCTATCCTGGCGGGCGATCTGACCACAGATAAGACGATCCTGGACGCGACATCCGGCAACGCGGGCATCGCTTACGCAATGATCGGGGCCGTTCTTGGGTACCGCGTCGCGCTGGTAATGCCCGAGAACGCGAGCGAGGAGCGAAAGAAGCGGCTTCTGGCGCACGGGGCCCAGATCATATTCACAGACCCGATGCTCGGATACGACGAGACTCTCCACGAGGTCAGGCGACGCTTTGAGTCCGACCCTGACAGGTATTTCTGGTGTGACCAGTACTCCAATATGAACAACCCCCAGGCGCACTATGACACGACCGGCGAGGAGATACTCAGACAGGTACCCGACGTCACGCACTTCGTGGCCGGAGTCGGGACCGGCGGGACGATCAGCGGGGTGGGACGCCGCCTCAAGGAGCACGATCCGTCCATCAGGGTCATCGGAGTAAACCCCCCGGAGTGGCCCGGCGTGGAGGGACTCAAGCCTTTGGGAGAGGGTCACATCATTCCGGCGACCCTGGACCGGTCCGTTGTGGACGAGATGCTGGACATCGATGTTGACCAATCCAGAGACGTTTCGATTGCCCTTGCGTCCAAGGGCCTGTTCGCCGGTCAGAGCTCCGGGGCATATATGCTGGGGGCGCTGAAGACCGCTCGAAAGAATCGGGCCGGTCGAGTCGTGACCATATTCAACGACATCGGGGAACGGTACTTCAGCACCGGGATGTGGGGCAGGGACTAGGCGAGCGCAGGCGCCCGATGCCTCGGGCGACGCGCGGCCTAGATATCCAGGTTCTTGACCTCGAGCGCGTTGGTCTGTATGAAGTTGCGGCGCGGAGCAACCACATCGCCCATCAGCATGGAAAAGGTCTCATCCGCGCCCACAGCGTCTTCGATCGTGACCTGGAGCAGCGTTCTCCGGTCCGGGTCCATAGTCGTTTCCCAGAGCTGTTCGGCGTTCATCTCTCCCAGGCCCTTGTACCGCTGGACGTGGATGTTCCGGCGTCCCTTGAGCTGAATCATGACGCCTTCACGTTCGCCTTCGCTGTAGGCATAGTGGGAGTCTCGTCCGGCTGATATCTTGTACAGCGGCGGTTGCGCGATATAGACGTGACCGTGCTCTATGAGGTCTCGCATGTGGCGGAAGAAGAAGGTCAGGATCAGGGTTCGGATGTGCGACCCGTCGACATCCGCGTCCGTCATGATGATGATGCGGTGGTAGCGAAGTCTCGATATGTCCAGCTCCTCGTCCAGGCCGGCGCCGATAGCTGTAATCATGGACCGTATGCCGTCGTGGCCGAGCATCTTGTCCGCGCGGGCCTTCTCGACATTGAGTATCTTGCCCCACAGCGGCAGGATCGCCTGCGTGCGCCGGTCCCTGCCTCCCTTGGCGGTCCCGCCTGCCGAGTCGCCCTCGACTAGGTACAGCTCACAGAGAGCTGGATTCTTTTCTGCGCAGTCGGCCAGCTTGCCGGGAAGTCCGCCGCCGTCCATGGCGTTCTTGCGAATGATGAGGTCGCGGGCCTTGCGGGCGGCTTCACGGGCGCGCTGCGCGGTCAGGCACTTCTCGATGATCCGCTTTGCGTCGGTCGGGTTGTCTTCGAGGTAGTATTGGACCGCCTCCGCGACCACGCCTTCAACCTGGTTGCGGACCTCGGGGTTACCGAGCTTGCCCTTGGTCTGCCCCTCGAACTGCGGATCGGTCAGCTTGACGCTTACGACGGCGGTCAGACCTTCCCTGGTCTCTTCGCCCGCCAGATTGGCGTCAGCCTCCTTGATGATGTTCTGCCTGCGCCCGTAGTCGTTCAGCACCCTGGTAAGCGCGGACCTGAAGCCGGTGATGTGTGTGCCGCCGTCATGCGTATTGACGCAGTTTGCGAAGGAGTACACGAACTCGTTGAAGCTGTCGTTGTACTGGAGCGCCGCTTCGACGATCGTGCCGCTCTCCAGCTGCTTTTCTACGTAGATCGGCCTCTGATGCACCACCTCACGGGCCTGGTTCAGGTTGGCGACGAAGCTCGATATACCGCCGTCGAAGTAGTAGGTCACTTCGTTGTTTGGCCAAAGGTCTGAATGGTAATCGCTGTGGAAGCGTATCTGTAGACCCTTGTTCAGGTAGGCCATCTCCTTGAAGCGCTGGGCCAAGACGTTGAAGTCGTACTCGTACTCGTGGAATACCTCCTTGTCGGGGAGGAACGTGACGACAGTGCCGGTGCTTTCCCGCTCTGAATCCCGGGCCCGCCTGTACTTGAGATCGTTCTGCCGAATGCCCCGGGAGAAGTCCTGGTAGTACACCCGGTTGGACCGGTGTATCTCAATCCCCAGGTACTCCGACAGCGCGTTGACCACGGAGGCCCCCACACCGTGGAGACCGCCGGAAACCGTGTACGCCTTGCCTCCGAATTTTCCTCCCGCGTGCAGCGTAGTCATGACCGTCTCGACGCCGGATAGCCCGGTTGTTGGGTGCTTGTCAACCGGAATGCCCCGGCCATTATCGACGACCCTGACGGAGCCATTCTCATTGAGTGTGATCTCGACGGCGGAGCAGTACCCTGCCATGAACTCGTCCACCGCATTATCGACGATCTCTATAATCAGGTGGTGAAGGCCACGCTGGTCTGTACTGCCGATGTACATACCAGGACGCCGCCGGACTGCCTGCATACCCTCGAGAACCTGAATGTCGGTTGCTGTGTACTGGTCGTCCCTTGATGCCATTCAAAGCTCCTGTGACTGGACTTGCACTGGCAGATTGGTTTACGGCTTACTCGAACCAATGCTCCGGGGCGTCCACAAACCTGCGCGTTGGCCCACTTCCGCGAGAGTACGGGGGTCGACGGAGGTTGGGTGTGAGGGGCCGGCTCCGGGTTGCTGGACTACTGAGATCCAGACTTGGCGCGGCACTTGATTCGACCAGTAAATTGTACCATTTCCAAGCAAAATACTCCACGTTTTTCAGCCTTGTTTTAGCTTCATTTCAGGTCTTGCCCGCTCCCTGCTGCCGGTCTGCATCTCAATGAGGGGGGAGCCGGCGCCTTCCAATGATTCCTCTCCCACCATTCACTCTTGACAGTAGCCCCCTCGCAAGTCCATCATTGTCATCGGCGCATCGGCGCCATGAAGCTTACCAACCCAATATCATACGGTGGGAGTGCCCCGTAAGGGGCTTGATCGAGGAAGCTGGTTGAACTCCAGCGCTGTCCCGCAACGGTACGCTCCGCGCTCAGCGGAGTAAGCCCGGTCCACAACTCCCGTCGATGCTTTGGCCTTCGAGGAAAGGTACGGGTGTGGCCTGTAACGGCGTATCCGACCCTGCTCCATCCTGGAAGCAGGGTCTCTTGTTGTCAGGAAAACCGTTTCGGGCCACGATTCCGCCTCTTCGAAACTTGCAGCGTATTCAGGAGGCACGGGTGACCATAATCAGATACCAAGTTATCGCGATACTTGCGGCAGCTCTGGCTTTTTTGATCGGATGCGCCACCGACAGTCCCACGCCGCCGGCAGAGCCGCGGCAGCCGGAGGCAGCGCGCCCGGCAGAGCCCGGCCCTCCGTCAGAGGCTGCCCAGCCTGCCCAGCCACAGCCGCCCCTCCCGGCAGAGCCGGCTGCGCCATCGGCGCCGGCGGTCACGGCTGTCAGCCCCCCGGCCGCTCCTCCGGAGGTCAGGGTGCCCCGTCCCCGTCCCACTCCCGTTGAGCCGACGCCGATACCCGCGATATTCCCAGTCAGGATTCAATCGGGCGACGGACGGGAGATTACGTTCGACAGACCCCCGGAAAAGATTGTCGCGTTCGACTCCGCTGTCGTCGAGATCCTGTTTGCCATCGGTGAAGGCGCTCGGATAATCGCCACCCACGACTATGTCAGCTATCCGCCGGAGACGGAATCGATCCCGCGCGTGGGCGACGCGTTCAACATGGACCTCGAGGCCACTGTCGCGCTGGAGCCGGACCTCGTTTACGTGTTCTTCGATCCGTTCGTGCAGGACATGGAGAGGGCCGGTCTCAAGGTGCTTTATATCCCCTCTCTCTCGGACGACTTTACCCGAATCGCCGACAACGTTCGGATGTGGGGCCGAATTGTCGGGAACCCGAACGCCGCGGAGCGGGTGGCGCTCGACTTCGAATCCAGAGTCGAGCGGATCAGAGACGTCATGTCGCCAATCGGCGCCGGACCCCTGGTGTTCCAGGACGTTGGCGGATACTGGACGCCGGGCCAGGGAACGCTCATGCAGGAAGTCTTCGATCTGCTGAAGCTGGAAAACGTCGCTGCCGAGATACAGGGTTACGCACAGATCAGCCCGGAGGTCATTGTCGAGAGAGACCCTGCACTGATTATCTCATCCGATCCCGAAGGGATCATGGGAGATCAGGCGCTCTCCGGCGTCCGCGCAGTCAGGAACGGAGCGATATACACTCCGACCACGGAGGCCCTGTCAGTTGCGGGTCCCCGCTTCCTGGACGGTGTCGAAGAGCTGGCCCGGTGGGCGTATCCCCCGTTGTTCAGGTAAGCGCCGATGGCCGAACGTACCAGCCAGCCGAAGCCGGGTTCCGGAATCGAGTCGATGCGCTTGACCGGGATCGCCGCGCGCATGGTGGGCCTTCGTTACCCTTGGTGGCGGGTGCTCGTCGGCGCTGTCGTGGTGGTGGCCGCGTCGGCGCTGGCAGTCAGCCATGGGGCGGTTGACATCCCGTTTACCGCGCTCGTGGACATCGTAGTCGCAAGGCTCACGGGCCTCGCCCTGCAGCCCGATGTACCCAGGTCATGGGATATGATTCTCTGGCAGCTCCGCCTTCCCAGGGTAGTCCTCGCCGTCGTGGTCGGGGGCGGTCTGGCGATCGCTGGCGCGGCATATCAGGGTCTCTTCAAAAACCCGCTCGCCGACCCGTATCTCGTGGGAGTCGCGTCGGGCGCCGGCCTCGGCGCAACGGTAGTGCTGCTGACCGGAGTGCCGCTGTTCTTTGCCGGAATCGGGATCCTGCCCATTGCGGCCTTCGGCGGAGGGATTGCGGCGGTCGCGGCGGCATACACGATCGCAAGAAGCTCGCACGGAACGCCGCTCACGACGTTGATCCTGGCCGGTGTCGCGATCTCCTCGCTCGCGGGCGCGGTGACCAGTCTGTTGATGATCCGGAGCGATCCCGACCTCAGACCCGTCATTACTTGGCTGCTTGGCAGCTTTATCGCCGCCGAATGGCGGGACAGCGGCGTCGTGATCCTGTACCTGATGCCCAGCATTGGCGTAATCTTGGGATTTGCGAGAGTGCTCAACGTGCTCCAACTCAGCGAGGAGCATGCCTCCATGCTCGGAGTGGATGTGGAGAAGGCCAAGCTCCTGCTCATCGGCGCGGCGACGCTCGCCACTGCTGCTGCGGTCTCAGTCAGCGGACTCATAGGTTTCGTCGGGTTGGTCGCTCCCCACGTCGTGCGCCTCTTGTGGGGTGTGGACTACAGATTCGTTCTACCAATGTCGGGACTGGTGGGCGCCACCTTTCTGGTTCTGGCCGATCTCGTCGCGAGGACAGTTGTCAGTCCGGGCGAGCTGCCGGTCGGAATAGTCACCGCTTTCTGCGGAGCGCCGTTCTTCCTGTACGTACTGGTCCGGAGACGAAGCTCGGTAGTATGAAGCCTCCCGCGACAGACAAGATCATGTCCCTCGAAGCCCCGCGGCAATGGCAGGCCTCCGAGATCAGGGTTTCGGATGTGTGGGCATCCTACGGAGACCGCAAGGTGCTTACCGGGGTTGATCTGGGGGTGGAACCGGGCAGCATGATCGCCGTGACCGGCCCAAACGGGGTGGGGAAGTCAACGCTGCTCAGGCTGATCGCCGGGGCGATCAGGCCGACGGGCGGGTCAGTCACGATCGGAGGTGTGGACGTTTCGACCATTTCGGCCAGGGCCAGGGCCCGCTTGGTGGCAGTCGTCCCGCAGGACCCGGAGCTCCCGCCGGGGACGACAGCGGTTGAGGTCGTGATGATGGGACGTAACCCGCACCTGGGTCTGTTTTCGTGGGAGTCGGAGGGCGACCTGGCAATTGCGGTTAACGCCCTGGCTGCCACGGATACTTTGGATCTTGCGAACAGACCCGTGGATAATCTTTCCGGTGGCGAGAGGCAGCGGGTCACTATCGCCTTGGCATTGGCGCAACAGACGCCTGTCATGCTGCTCGATGAACCAACTGCCAACCTCGACCTCGCCTATCAGCCGCGAATCATGGGACTCCTGCGTCGATTGGCGCGCAGCGGCAAGACCATCCTGACCGCGGTCCACGATCTGACGTTGGCGGCGGAGTTCTGCGATAGAGTGGCGATCATGGCCAACGGCAGACTTCTGTCGGTGGGCGCGCCGGCGGAGGTGTTGACGCCGGAGAACATTCGTCAGGCCTACGGCGCTGAGGTGAGGGTAATCGACCATCCTGATACGGGTAAGCCGATCGTGGTCAATGCCGGGAGACAGGAGTAGCAGGGTGTGACTATTGGCCGCGTGTGACCGCGCGGACTCCGGCAATGGCTGTCTTCACTACTGCGCGGCTGCCGGTCCGTGGGCCGGGTTTACGGCTCGACCCTGAACGCATGTCGAGACAGCCGGCCCAGCTCCAGCTCCTCAGACGACCGGATGATGATGTCCGTCGCGGCGTCGAGATTCATCTCACTGGTGTTGATGACGAGGTGGAAGTGATCGGCGCCATCCGGATCGTCAATCCCGAAGAACCGCTGAAAATACTGTAGGCGCGCCTCGTCCCGGGCCCGGATCGCGGCTTCCGCGTCGGAGCGCTCCAGACGCTCGCGCACCATGATCCGCTCCACCCGGTCATCGAACGTCGCGACCAGCCCAACCCGGAGGACGGCCGGATTGTCTTTCAGTATTATGTGCGCGCCTCGTCCAACGATCACTACATTATCACCCGCCGCCAGCTCTTCGATAACATTGCGAATCGCGGTTATGTACGCTTCGTCGTCGATCTCATGGCCCCGCGTGGCGACCAGAGTTGGCAGCTCGTCGTATTCGGACACCAGGAATTCGGGATAGACTGTACCGAAGTACGGATCGGGTCCTCCGCCGGTGTAGGCAGTCCGTTCCATTATGCGCTGGACAATGCGGGCAAACCTCTCCGCTCGGGTCGGCGGTCTCTGCTCCCGCTGGTCGAGCGCTTCGACCGTAGCCTGGAGCTCACGAGCGACGTTCGACAGGATCAGCCGGTCAACGTAGTCGGCGTCGATCCGTCTGGAAAGCTCCGGTCCCAGGAAGCGTCCACCGCCTCCTGCAAGTCCACCAGTAACAATAACTGCCATTTGAGACCTCGCTGTGCGATCTAACGCAACTTCGGTCTATCTCAGCTTGCGCCGCTATCGCCGAATAGTCATAATGCTCAACGGACCCAGGTACCGATTCCGGCCAGGACTCATACGGAATTCCGGTCCGGGCACAGCAATGAGGCGTGCAGAGTTTATCGACCTGTTCCGTTGTGTGTCAACAGTCGCGCATCCCTGAGCTGACTGCAACCCACAGCCCCTGCCAATCTGTAACCTGGTTCGGGAGAGACAGCCTTGAGCAGTAGAGATGTTGAGTCACACGCAGCCGCCGAAGCCTTGAAGTCCGCCCGGCAGCGCATAGCGGAGCTGGAGTCAACTGAACGGACGTACAAGCGGGTCAGCAGCGTTCTCACGCGGCTCGCCGCGCTGTCCGACCACAACCCCAGTGCGGTCGTAGAGGTCGGGCTGGATGGCGCTGTCACTTACCGCAACCACACGGCCCGGGACCTGTTCCCTGAGCTCGGCTCCCTGGGCACGGATCATCCGCTGCTGGAAGGTGTACACAAGGTGGCGGAATACATGCGATTCTCGGTCCTGGAGTCGTCCACACGTGAAGTCCAGGTTGGAGACCGCACCTTCAGCCAGAAGGTCCTGCTGACCGCGGATAGTCCCCAGATCAGCGTTTACTCCGATGACATTACCGAGGAGCGGCTGGCCCAGCACGCGCTTGAGGTCGCATCCGGTGAGGCGAAGCTGCTGGCGGACGAGAACGCGCTGCTGGCAGAGATTGGTCGGATCATCACCTCCTCCCTCGATATCGACGACGTGTATGAAGGCTTTGCGCGGCAGGTCAGACAGCTGATTCCGTTCGACCGCATCGCGATCAGTATGGTTGACTTCGAAACGGGGACATTCACCAACGAGTATGTGTTGGGTGTGTATGCCGCGGGCCGGGAGCGCGGCAGCAGTGTCCTGATACCCGGAACGATGATCGGTCACGCCATCGAGCGGCGAGACGCCGTGATATTGCAGGGCGACTTAGAGGAGCTATCGCGGCGTTTCCCGATGATGGTGGGCTCGGGGCTCAAGTCTGTCCTTGCGGCCCCGATCCTGTTCAAGAACGAGATCGTCGGAGTCCTGCATCTCCGCTCACTGGAGCCGGATGCCTATAGTTCGCACCATCTGGACCTTGTAAGGAAAGTAGCGGCCCAGATGGCGCCGGCGATCGCCAACTCGCAGCTCTACGCTCAACACACCGCGGCAGAGGCGGAGGCCAAACGGCTCGCGTCCCAGAGCGCCGCGATAGCCGAAATCGGCAGAATAATCTCGTCGTCTCTTGAGATCGAGGAGGTGTACGCGGGCTTCGCTGAACAGACCCGTAATCTGATCCCATTTCATCGTGTTTCCATCAATTTGATCCGACCTGAATCTGACGAATTCATGACGGCATACGTTTTCGGGACGCCCGTTCCCGGACGGCGCACCGGAGACGTGAGTCTGCTTGCGGGAACATTCAGCGAGGAGGTCCGGTGGATGCGCCGGGCGATGGTTTTCCATGCCGAGTCAAGGGAACACTTGCTGGCCCAGTTTCCGGGGCTGACCCTCGAGTATAGCTGCGGACTCAAATCGTTTCTCAGTGTACCTCTGATATATAGCGACGAGGTGATCGGGGTCTTGAATTTTCGCTCGCTGGACACGCACGCGTTCACCCCGCAGGATGCGGAAATCGCGGAGCTCATTGGCGCGCAGGTTGCCGGGGCGATCGCCAATTCCCAGCTTCATGCGGGGACAGTCGCTGCGGATTTGGCTCTTCAGAGGCAGGCTCAAGAGCTCGTCAGGTCCAATGCCGAGCTCGAGCAGTTCGCCTACGTGGCATCCCACGATCTCCAGGAACCGCTCAGAGTTATAGCCGGATACGTGCAGCTGCTCGAGGATCGGTACGGGCCGCAGCTGGACCAGGACGCGCACGACTTCATTGGGTTTGCCGTGGATGCCACTCATCGGATGCGGGTACTTATCAATGACCTTCTCGAATACTCCAGAGTCGAGTCCCAGGGTAGTCCGTTCGAGTCGACTGACTGTAACCGGGCTTTGGTCGAGGCGATGGCCGATCTGGAAGTTTCGATCACCGAAGCCGACGCCACAATAACGTCTGATCCGCTCCCCGAAATCGACGGCGACCCGGTCCAGATTGCCCACCTGCTCGAAAACCTGATTGCGAACGCTATCAAGTTCCGGCGGGATGACGTATCTCCCCGGATTCACGTATCATGCACTCGCGCGGAAGCCGCGTGGGAGTTCTCGGTGTCGGACAATGGAATTGGGATCAGAGCCCGATATCAGGAACGCATCTTTGGTATGTTCAAGCGTGCCCATAAACGGAGCAAGTACTCCGGAACAGGGATCGGACTTGCCCTATGCACCAAGATAGTCGAGCGGCATGGTGGGCGCATGTGGGTTGAGTCCGAGGTCGACCAGGGTTCGACATTCCACTTTACGATTTCCACACCGGAGGAGGCCTACAGATGACGTTGGGGAGCGACGGCAGACCTGTTCAGATTCTACTAGTCGAAGACAACCCTGCGGACGCCCGGCTTACGCAGGAGGCGATCAGCGAGACCGATTTCCGCTATCAGATGCACCTTGCCGAAGATGGTGAAGAGGCGATGGACTTTCTCCGGCAGGAGGGTGAGCATTCAGACTTACCGAGGCCCGACCTGATCCTGCTCGATCTGAATCTGCCGGGTATGGACGGCAGGGAGGTGCTGGCGGAGGTCAAGGCTGACCGTGAGTTAAGCATGATCCCCGTGGTGGTCCTGACAACTTCCACCGCGCAGCAGGACCTGCTCTATTCATATGGCCTACAGGCCAACAGCTACGTCAACAAACCCATTGACAGGGTTCGATTCAACGACATGATAAAGAGTGTGCTGGACTACTGGATCAACGTCTCGACTCTCCCGAGCAGCTAGTGCCGTGTCCAGATAATGATGACATATGCGGGAAATCGCCAGTGCCCATCCGTCATTCCCGCGAACGCGGGAATCCAAGTCTGGGAGCGGTCACGAACATTGGCAAAACCACATGGACGCTGTACTAGGGAACCTCTGAACAAGTTAGGGTTGACGGTTATTCTCTGCCGGAATCGTGTCTGGCTGACCCATAATTTGCCACATTCCACGGACTTATTCAGAGCATTCCTAGGTAGTGTTGACATTTCGCCGGTGTGGGTCATTCCGAGGAGATTGCGATGATGAATCCTGAATTTATCACTGCGATCCAATGTCATAGGGACTTCCCTGTGTGTGGAATTACATGCAATGGGCTTGCATATCGGCTATAAATACAAATGTCAACACTACCTAGTAGTCCCTGACTGAGGGTGAGGTGGTGTACTCATGGCGGAACGAAAATTCTGGCTGATGAAGTCAGAGCCGACCAGCTACTCATTCGACGACCTCATGAACGAAGAGGATCGAACTGCGGAGTGGGACGGCGTTCGCAACTATGCGGCACGAAATACTATGCGTGACGACATGCAGGTTGGTGACGGGGTCCTGTTCTATCACTCGAACTCCAAGCCCAATTCGGTGGTTGGACACGCGACCGTGGTCAAGGCCGGCTATCCGGATCACACGGCGTGGGACCCGGACTCCGAACACCCCGATGCGAGGAGTACACCGGATAAGCCGGTGTGGTACATGGTCGATATCCGGGCGGAGACCAAGTTCAGAACGCCGGTGACCCTTCAGGAGATCAGGGAGCACCGCGACTTGACCGACATGGTGCTGGTCAATAACTCCCGTCTCTCGGTTCAGCCGGTGACCAATCGCCAGTGGAAGATCATACTGACCCTGGGAATGAACGGCTGACCCGTGTACCCGTGGCGGGGTGATCCGAATCTGAGCATTCATAGCGATCGGGACTACCTCAGCCAGGTCATCCTGCACCTCACGACGGAGATCAACAACCGCCCTGACTGCGCGCGTTCCTACTTCCAGAGGGGCAACGCCTATCTGGACTCCGGGCAGTTCAACGAGGCGATCCAGGACTACTCGGACGCCATAGACCTCGATCCATCAGACCCCGTCCTCTATAACAACCGAGGCATCGCCCTTCGATACATGGAGCGGTTCGAGTCCGCCATCGAGGACTATGACAGAGCGCTATCCATCGACCCGAGATACCGTGACGCGCTGACCAACCGCGGGATCGCATACGCGGACAGGGGAGACCTCGAACTTGCGATACAGGACTTCGATCGGGCAATCGTCCTGGACCCTGAGTTCTGGTTCGCTTACTCCCAGAGAGGCTTGGCGCGATGGGGCCTCGGACTGCGCGCCGAGGCCGAAGCTGACTACGCCATGGTCCGCAGTCTCCAGTCCTAGGCGACCGACCTCACTGGAAGCATGTGTCAAAAATCGTCGAATATTCGTTCGGTTTTGTATTGACTAGTACAAATATGCTGTTCTAAAATTAGAACAAGCTGCAAGCCAGCCCAATCGGACGAGGGGGCCAAGTCAACTCCTCCTCCCAAGTGTACGGCCTGCCTCTCTTCCGCCCCCCGGGGAGAAGTGGGCCGTTCTTCTCAGGACAATAGGAGGGTGGCTCACATGAGGGCGTCGACCAGTATCACCATCGACAGACCAATCTCGGAAGTCTGGGATTTCATAGCCGACATCAGCAACATGGACAAGTGGGTTGACGGCGTCAGCGACCCCAGGCCGACTTCAGATGAACCGTGGGGTCTGGGTTCGACGTTCGAGAGCAAGTACACTTACTCCGGCAAGACTTACACGATCAACTATGAGATCACCCGGCTCGACGCCCCGTCGCACATGTCGATGCGTTCGGTCTCGGGGCCGTTTCCCTTCGAAGGGTCGGTCGAGCTTCGCGAGGAGGACGAGAGCACGCACTTCATCAACACGATCGACGCCAAGGCAACCAATCCATTCCTGAGCGTATGGTTTGCCGTGCTCGGTCCCCTGCTCCGCATGATGATGCGTAAGCAGCTTCACAAGGAGCTGGTGCTGCTGAAGGCGCGGCTCGAACAGAGGGGCTGACCATCTCGCCGTAGCGCCCTACCAACCCACCGCGCAGCCGTCGGCCCGGGGCTCGCTGCCGCCGGTCAGGACGCCGGTCTCAGGGTTTCGGACGATCATCTGGCCGCTCCCGAAAAGCGTGCCATGCGGCTCGAATACCATCATGCGGTGGCCTCGGGAAGACAGCTCTTCGACGATATTCCGGGGGACGGTACTCTCGATCGCGATGCCTTGTCCCAGCCTCACGCTGAACCGGGGCGCGTCCAGCGCCTGCTGCGGCTCCAGGCCGAAGTCAATCATGTTGGTCAACACCTGCAGGTGTCCCTGGGCCTGCTGCATTGCCCCCATTACACCGTAGCTGGCCACAAGCTCGCCGTTTCGCGTTACCACACCGGGTATGAGCGTGTGGAAAGGCAGCTTTCCGGGCTCGAGTCGGTTGGAGTGACGGTAGTCTAGGGAAAAGGATGCGCCGCGGTTGTGCAGCGCGATCCCGGTGCCCGGCGCCACCAGTCCGCTGCCAAACGACATGAACACGCTGTTGATAAGCGAGCAGGCATTGCCTTCGCTGTCGATTGCGGTCAGGTACACGGTGCTGTGTTGTGGTGGAGGCCGGCCTGCCGGCGCGATGTCCATTGCACGGTCGGGCATGATGGATGAACGCCGGGAGGCGGCGTACTCCTTGGACAGCAGATCCTTGGCTGGCGTGGTCATTAGAGCGGGGTCTGTCACGTAGTGGAGCGCATCCGCGAATGACAGGCGTATCCCTTCGATCAGGTGATGGAAGGTGTCCGCGCTCTGGAATCCCATCCCCTTCAGGTCGAATCCCTCGGCTATGTTGAGCGCCATGAGCGCATTCACGCCTTGAGACGGTGGAGGACACTGCCAGCACTGGTATCCTCTGTAGGAGGTGTGGATCGGTTGGACCCACTGTGGCCGATGTGAAGCAAAGTCCTCCTCGGACAGCCATCCGCCAAGCGCCTGTACGAACCGGGATATTCTTCCGGCAAGCGGCCCCTGGTAGAACGCTTCTGATCCGCCCTCTGCCACGGTCCGGAGCGTCCTTGCGAGAGTTGGCAGCCTCATCAGCGAACCGGGGCGCGGCGCGGCGCCGTGATGCAGCAGCTCGCCACCGGCGGGGCCCGCGTTCAGTCTCGGCGCTCCGGCCCGCCAGTGTTCGCTGATGACTTCAGAAACCGGGAAGCCGTCCTCCGCGTAGCGGATGGCGGGCTTCAGCAATGCGGACAGCGGCATCGTGCCGTATCGACTTGTCAGGGCCTCCCAGCCGCTCACTGTGCCGGGGACGGTCACCGAAAACGGACTCTGGTCCGGGATCTCGGAGAGGCCCATTCCGGACAGGAGCTCTATCGACGACCCTTGGGGCGATCTGCCACTGGCGTTGAGCGCTTGGACGCGCTTCTCATCCGACATACGGACCAGAGCGAACAGGTCTCCGCCGACTCCCGTGGAGTGGGGCTCCACGACATTCAGCGCCGCGGCGGTCGCCACCGAGGCATCGATGGCATTGCCGCCCTCGATGAGCACCCTCAGCCCGGCCATCGCCGCCAGTGGCTGCGTGGTCGCCACCATCCCGTTGGTAGCGCGGACATTCGATCGACGGGAGATGAATTCCATTCACACCGCTCCGAATCGACTGGCGCCACCACCCTGAAGAGGCCGGAGGCGCGGACCTGTCAGCCGCCGCCTTGAGATGCCGATGCCATCAGGCCGGACTCCGCCGCTAGGGCAAGCGCGCGGTCGGGGTCCACTACCCGCGGTCCGTCCTCGCCCAACCTCACCAGTGCCTGCGCGCCGGGTCTCAGGTTGAATGACCGCTCCCCATCGAGCGCGATGGTCGCGGGCCGGAGCTTGATGGCAACGCCGGCGCCTCCGACTTCGATGGTATGCCACTCAGCGATGGAGATGGTGCGAACAAGGCCTGGCGCAACCGGAGCCAGCACTTCTGTGGCGCCGTGCCCCAATCCAATGTGAAGACCGACAGGTTCATCCGGAGCCGTTATTCGCAGCTGGGCACCTATGGCCGACAGTCCGATGCTGGCAGGTTCGGCTCTCGTCAGGAACAGCTCATGGATGGTGGACATGTCCCAGATGGCCCGCGCGCCGACGAATCGGTCTGTTGAAACTGCGAGATCGACCAGCGCGATGTCCCGCGGCTCCCCGTCCACTGCGATCTCCAGTTTCGTGTGTCTCGAAACCATCCGGTCCAGATCTCGCACTCTGGTCGCCACCACCGCCGCGGCCAGTCCGGCGATGGTCCCTTCCAGCATCATCGGAAAGACGTTGTTGGTGCCGGTGGAGATGGGGACGATCGGGACATCTCCGCACGCCTTGGCCACGGCCCTGTTCGTTCCGTCGCCGCCCAGTGTGATAATGCACCCGACGCCGGCCTCTCGCATAAGCCCGGCGGCTCGTGTCGAATCGAGTTCATCATGAAACACCGGCATCTGTACGAATGTAGCCGAGAACCCCGTCTCCATGCCTGCGAGCGCGCTCCGACCCAACCCTCCGCTGTCCGGCATCATCAGAACGCTCTCGACACCGACTGCATCGAGGCCGGCGAGAACACGCTTCAAGATGTTCACCTTCTCGTGGTTGGGGACAAACCGTCCCTGGGCGACGATTCTCCTTATATCCTTCCCGGCGGCCGGGTTGGCGATGATGCCGACGCTCGTCAAGTTTCGACTCCGGGTGCGCGATGTTTCTGGGTCATTCGGCGCCGCGCTACCCTTCGACCCGAAATCCGAGAGGGTCGTCGTCGAATTCAATGGAGGCCAGAGCCTCCTCCGCGGCCTCTTCTATGGCGTCGTCTCCACGCTTCATGGCCTGCGTGAGCGCCCGCTTGGCCAGGTCTCCACCGATCGCGCCGAGAGACCTGACAACGGCCAGTTGGACCTGGCTGTCGTCATCGTTGAACATACTGATTAGGTGTGGGACGGTCCCCTCGTCGCCAAGGAAGCCGCAAGCCACTGCCGCTTCATACCGGACCCCGGGGTCCCCGCTTCGAGTCTCCCGCAATACGGTCGGAATCCAGCGCGGATCGGAGCTGCGGCCCATGGCGTAGATCGCGCTCTGTCTCATCCTGATGTCATCGTCGCCGTACGCTTCATCGATGATTGCGCGCACACGCTCGGAGTTCAGAGGCGCGACCGCCTCAATCGCTCGGCGTCGCGTTTCAGTCTCCTCGTCGTCGCTGTCTATCACCGCCATCAGGGCCTCGCTGATCCTGTGGCCATCCCGCCTGATTAGCCTGCCATCCGCGGCCATCTCGGCAAACTTGGCCAGCGTAGTCGCGGCCGCGGCCCGCACCTGTGACGAAGGATCCTGGGTCAAGACCTGGATGAGCGGGCGAACAATCGTCCGGTCGTCCGAGTCCCATAGTCCCCTGGCCGCTCTCTCCCGGACCCCGGGGTCAGCGTCGCGTAGGCTCGCCCTCAATACGGCGGTGAAGTCCAGCTCGATGTTGTCCGCCGCCAGGTCCGTCATACGGTCCAGCAGCTCGCGTCTGCGGTCGGCCGCGATCCGTACCCAGGATGACATGACCCCGGGGACGTCGCCTCTGGAGAGCCCGGAGAGCTGCGCCAGCTCTGTATGCCTTACTGGCCTCGACGCGTTCCCCAGCTCCACCAAAACCTTTTCAAGCGTCATGCGACTTTCTCCGAAGATCCGATTTGACCGAAGGTGATCTTGACCCGTCGTACAGATGGCAGCTTACAGTCTGTCCGGAACGTCATCAGGATGGGCATTACCTCGCCTCGCGGTATGTCGCGGAGTCCGCGCCCGGACACTTGGTGGTCAGACCGGACGGGAAGACCCGGCTGGACTTCCGACGTTGACGGTATTTCAGGGATTTGCGCCGTGTCAAGTGGGACGGTCTGACGCGAGCGTGTTTCTGAATGGGGCCTGATACCGCCGGCGACTCTCTCACTGACACGGTTGCCGCGCGTTCGGCGGCGGCTTTCCGCAGTGTGAAGGCGTTCGAATGATGGTTACAGTATAATTCCCCCGACGCGGCGGTTTGCGGGGAATCGGATTGGAGGGGCCGATGAGTACAAAGCGCAAGAGGATCAGTGCAGGCGACGTGATGAGCCTCCTGGGGTCGCTCTATGGTCCGGTCGAGTGGGAGCCCAGATACAATCCAGCCGAAGAGCTTGTCTATACGATCCTGTCGCAGCACACGTCGGACATCAATTCCGAGCGCGCATTCGGCAGCCTGATGGCGACGTTCAGCAGTCTGGACGCGATCGCCGATGCTTCATCCGATGAGATCGAAGCGGCGATAAGGTCGGGAGGACTGGCGAAGCAGAAGTCCGTGCGGATCAAGGAAGTCCTGAACATCGTTCGCGATGAGATCGGGTCTTTTGATCTGTCATTCCTGGCCGAGATGCCGCTGGACGAAGCCAAAGACTGGCTTAAAGACCTGCCGGGCGTCGGGCCTAAGACTGCGGCGATCATTCTCTGCTTTTCGCTGGGAATGCCCGCGATGCCGGTCGATACTCACATCCACAGGGTCTCGCGGCGGCTGCGGCTGATCGGGCCGAAGATCTCGGCGGACAAAGCCCACGACATCCTCGAACCGATGGTTCCCCCTGAAGAAGTCTTCGCATTCCACCTGTACCTGATACGGCACGGGCGGCAGATCTGCAAGGCGCAGCGTCCGCTGTGTGACGACTGCGTGCTGGCGTGGGGGTGCCCCTCCAAGGGAAGAATTAATCGCGGCCCGGCCCGGCGTAAACGTGCCGGAACCGGCGCTTCATCGTCACGGGCGCGAAAGACGGCGTAACCAACAGGCTGAGTCTATCCCGTGAATATGATGTGCCCCGCCGTCTGCTGCCGGTTCAGTCGCCGGTTCAGGTAGAGGCCCTCCAGAATGAACTCGATCGCCGACGCGACGGCCGAAGGGTCGCTCGACGACTCGATCCGGCCGACCATCTCCCGCATGTTGGCCATCTGAGGAAGCTTGTCCAGATAGCCGGCGGAAGGGACGTCGGAACCTGTTTCCACTGTCAGCCCCTCTTCGAATCTCATCAGGACCGCGTCGAACTCGCGCGGGCTGAAGTATCGACCGAAGGTGTTCTGCACCGCCTTCTTGATAAGACTGTCCACGACTTTGAACTCGCGGCCCTCTTCCACGCTCTCCATCTCGACCTTGCCGTTGGTCGAGGCAACGACTGCGGGCAAGTCGCTGACCCTGGGGCTGGAGGTCTCATCCAACCTGAGACTTCGCTTGAAGGCGCTTCCGATGACTGTCTCGTAATTCGCGATCGACACCCGCAGGCTTACGCCCGATCTCTGGTTGATCTCCGGGCTGCGTCTCGCGAGGCTGGTGATTTCCGCCACCACTTCCTTCATGTACTGCGGGACCATCACGACCTCGTTCGTATCGACGAATCGCCTATGCTCCTGCTCCATGATCTCGATCTCCTCCTCGAGATCGCGCGGGTAATGTGTGCGGATTTGCGCCCCGTACCGGTCCTTCAGAGGCGTGATTATTCGACCGCGGTTGGTGTAGTCCTCCGGATTGGCGCTGGCCACGAGCATGACGTCGATGGGGAGCATTATGCGGTATCCCTTGATCTGAACGTCGCGCTCCTGCATTAGGTTGAAGAGGCTTACCTGAATCCTCTCGGAGAGGTCGGGCAGCTCGTTGATGCAGAATATCCCGCGGTTGGTGCGCGGTATCAGACCGTAGTGGATCGCCAGCTCGTCTGACAGGTATCGACCTTCAGCGATCTTGATGGGATCGATCTCACCGATCAGGTCGGCGACCGTGATGTCCGGAGTCGCCAGCTTCTCTCCGTACCGTTCGTCTCGCCCAATCCACCGGACCGACACGTCGTCTCCGGTCCCCGCTACCTCCTGCCTGCACCGCAGGCACACCGGCGCAAACGGGTTATCGTTGATTTCACACCCGTCGATGATGGGGATCGACTCGTCCAAAAGTGCGGCCATGTTCCGAATCAGCCGGGACTTGGCTTGCCCTCGCTCTCCGAGCAGGATGACGTCTTGACCCGCAAGAAGAGCGTTTTCCAATTGAGGAATTACCGACTCTTCAAAACCGACTATGCCGGGGAACAGGTCATCTCCATTTCGGATCTTGAAGATCAGGTTGCGTCTGACTTCCTCCCTGACCGGCTGCACTTTGTAACCGGACTCCCGCAGCGCTCCGATAGTATCTGGTCGTGACGATGCCGCCATGCTGGGTACTTGCTCCTGGAGTAGATCAGGTAGTCGCGCACTGATGGACACGCGCTAGCCATTTATGTGTATTCAGGATAGGGGAGTATTGAATCAGTCTGGCATACAGCACCTCAACTTGCAACTTAGAGGGTGTCTCAAGACATCTTCCGCCGACCTTCTTTCCAGCGGGAGAAGGGACTTTTGAGTTAATCGCCATGGGCCAGCGCCGCGGTCCGGATTGAGGTAAGCTGGGCTCAGACGTGACCTCGAACCGACCTCAGCGGAGGAGCAGTGAATGTCCAACTACATCTGCCGCACGTGTGGCGTCCAATTCTCGGAGTCCGATACCCCGCCGCCGGACTGCCCGATCTGCCTGGACCCACGCCAGTATGTCGGCTGGGAGGGCCAACAGTGGACCACTATGGACGGTTTGATCGGCGACGGTTACCGGAATGAGCTGCGATCTGAGGAGGACCGGCTGCTCGGCATCGGGATTACGCCGTCCTTCTCAATCGGCCAGCGCGCGCTGCTGGTCCAGACGCCGGGCGGGAATGTGCTCTACGATTGCGTGAGCCTGTTGGATGAGTCGGCGACTGCCGAGATCCGAGGTCTGGGCGGGATAGACTATATCTGCTTCTCGCATCCCCATTTCTACGACAGTATGGTGGAGTTCAGCCGCGCGTTCGACGATGCCGTGATAGTGGTCCCGGAGGCCGACCGCGAGCATGTGATGCGCCCGGCTGAGTCGGTCCGGTACTGGGACGGACAGCCTTTGGAGCTGGTTCCCGGCGTGACACTGATCCAGTGCGGCGGACACTTCGACGGCAGCTCCGTGCTTCACTGGCGGGATGGCGCGGACGGACGCGGCGCGCTGCTGGTTGGCGACAGCATCACGGTCGTTCCTGACCGGCGGTATGTCAGCTTCATGACCAGTTACCCGAATCTAATCCCGATGTCCGCGGCGAAAGTCCGCGGGATTGTGGATGCGATCGCCCCGTATCGGTTTGACCGGATTTACGGTGGATGGTGGGGACGAAACGTGGTGACCGGGGCTCAGGACGCGGTCCGGCGCTCGGCCGCCCGATATGTCGAACACATCTCGGATATCGCGTGACCCTAGAGCTGTCTGCGGCGCATCACTTGGACCGCCGCGTAGTCCAGGATGGAACCCCCGATTGGCGCTGCCGGTTTCTTCAGGGTTATCTTGACGGCCTCGACATCGTACTCTGCCAGGATGCGTGAGGCCACGGACTGCGCCACGGCTTCCAGCAAGTTGCGGGGTGGGCCTTCCACGACCGCCTTGACCGTGCGGAATACGCTGGAATAGCTCACCGTGTCGGCAAGGCTGTCGGTGGAACCCGGTGTCGAGAGGTCGCGCCACAACTCGACGTCCACAATGAATCTCTGGCCGATCTCCTTCTCCGCCGGGTGCGCTCCGTGGTAGCCGTAGAATATCATGCCGCTCAGCATAATTCGGTCTTCGGTCACTACTCGGCCCATCCTCTCGACCGTTCGACGGCCCTCTGCCACCCGGCGTACAGACGGTCGCGCTCTGCCGCCGGCATCACGGGCTGAAAATCGCGGTCCGACTGCCACAGGCTTGCCAGATCGTCACGGTCGCCCCAGAAGCCTGTCGCCAGCCCTGCCAGGTATCCGGCCCCGACTGCCGTCGTCTCCTTGATGGCCGATCGATGCACCTGGATACCGAGGATGTCCGCCTGGAACTGCATCAGCAGTCCGTTGTCCGTCGCGCCGCCATCGACTCTCAACGACGACAGCGAGAGTCCGGCTTCCGATTGCATGGCGTCCAATACGTCGCGGGTCTGGTATGCGATGGACTCCAGCGCCGCTCGGGCGATGTGTGCTCCGGTTGAGCTTCGCGTCAGTCCGAGCATGGTTCCACGCGCATACATGTCCCAGTAAGGCGCTCCCAGGCCGGCAAATGCCGGGACGAGGTAAACTCCTCCGTTGTCAGGCGCCTGACTTGCGAGCGCCTCGGAGTCGGCGGCGGTAGGGATGAGACCCAGACCGTCCCTGAGCCACTGAATCGTTGCCCCCGCGGAGAAGATGCTCCCCTCGAGCGCGTAGTCGGTAACTCCGCCGATCGTCCATGCAACCGTCGAAATCAGCCCCGACTCAGCGCTGGCGCGGTGGCGCCCGGTGTTCACAAGAACGAAGCATCCGGTCCCATAGGTGTTCTTCACGGCTCCGGGCCGGACGCACGACTGACCGAAAAGTGAAGCGTGCTGGTCTCCGGCAACGCCCGCTATGGGGACCGGATGCCCGGCCGACAGGTCACCGGCGACATATCCATACACTTCACTGGACGAACGGACCTCCGGCAGTATCGCACGGGGAATATCAAGGGCGGCGAGCAGGTCCGGGTCCCAGTCCATCGACTCGGTATTGAACAACATGGTCCGGCTGGCGTTCGTGGTGTCTGTCGCGTGGACGAGCTTGTTGGTGAAGTTCCATATCAGCCACGAATCGACCGTCCCACAGGCCAGATCCCCTCTTACGGCCCTGCGCTGACCATCGGGGATGCTATCGAGTAGCCACCTGATCTTGGTTCCCGTGAAGTAGGCGTCGATCGGAAGGCCAGTCTTCTGACGGATCGCCTCCTCCATCCCCTGGTCCTTGAGATCATCGCACAGCGATGCCGTTCTGCGACACTGCCATACGATGGCGTTGGATACCGGCTGTCCCGTTCGACGGTCCCACATCACCAGCGTCTCGCGCTGGTTCGTGATCCCGATAGCGACAATGGACCGGGGGTGTGCCTCGGCGATTTCGAGCAGCTCCTCCGTCGCCTCGAGGCACGACTCGAACAGCTCGATGGGATCATGCTCGACCCAGCCCGGCCGGGGGTAGACCTGTTCTATCTCCCTGCTGACCGTCCACAGCGGCGCGCCGGTCTCGTCGATCAGCATCGCCGTGGTTCCGGTTGTTCCCTGGTCCAGCGCCAGGATGTAGCCCGATTCAGGCATCTTGACCTCAGAAGGATACTTAGCCACGCGGAGATGTGTTGTGTCAAGACCCGGCATCAATGATAATGTCATGACGTGAAGATGGGGGCGACTAGGACCGACCAATGAGCGAGCGTAGAATCAAGATCACGGCGGCGGACGTTGTCCTGGAAGCCGAGTTGAACCGGTCGCGGACCGCGGACCTGGTCTGGGACCTCCTCCCGATATCCGCGACTGCCAGCACCTGGGGAGACGAGATCTATTTCAGCACCCCGATCCGGACCGGCGAGGAGGACGCGGTTGCCACGGTCGAGATGGGCGCGGTCGCATACTGGCCGCCGGGCCGGGCGATATGCCTCTTCTTCGGCCCGACGCCGCTGAGCGTGGGCGACGAGATTCGTCCGGCCAGTCCCGTGAACGTCATCGGCAGTATGGAAGGCGACTTGGGCAGACTTGCCTCGGCGCCATCCGGCGCATCCGTAACAATCGAGAGAGCGTAGGCCGCAGTCAGGCGGGTGAGAGAATGGGATTTTCCGACGAGCTCCGCAGCAGGGGCGCGCACATTTGGGACCGGGAGCAGAACCACTCATTCGTTACCGGAATCGGTGACGGAAGTCTTCCTTTGGACAACTTCCGGTACTACATGCGCCAGGACTACGTGTTCCTGATCGACTACTGCCGCGCTATCTCCCTGGCGGTGACCAAGGCCCGGTCAGTAGAGGATATGGGCTGGTTTGCCAGGCTGATCCACGAAACGCTCAACACGGAGATGGCCCTGCACGTGGGCTTCTGTGAAGACTTCGGCATCAGTGAGCGGGAGCTGCTGGCGACGGAGCCATCGCCGACGACCTGGGCATATACCAGACACATGATGAATACCGCCCACCAGGGAACTGTGGGAGAGGTCGCGGCGGTAATCCTGCCGTGTGCGTGGGGTTACTGCGAAATCGGTCAGCGGCTCTACGCGCAGGGCCTCCCTGAGAACCAGCCCCTGTACGCACAGTGGATCGAGACGTACAACTCGCCCGAATTCGAGGCGTTGGCGGCCTGGCTCCGTGAGTTCATCGACCGGTGCGCCACCGGCGCCGCCCAGGCAGAGCTGGATGCGATGGAACGCGCTTTCATGCTGAGTAGCCAGTACGAGTACATGTTCTGGGACGCGGCGTGGAACATGGAGAAGTGGCCGGTCTAGTGCTGGCCTTCACCCTCCCGTCCGCGCGATTTCGCCCTCATTGTCACGGCTTCTCGACTTGCGACACCCATTCGGGTTCGTCCGATGGTTCGTGTCACAGAGTCGAGGCTCTGGTGGTGCCGCCTGAGCTACTCTCCCGTCCGGTCGTGGGTAGAACGACCTGCCGTGACACGGAGGTCATGGGGAGACAACTCCCATGAGCCTGTTCCGGGGACACCACTACAGTTACTGGGCGTTCGTCGCGCTTGCGATCGGACTGTTTACTTCCGTAGCCGACCTGGGCAGCGTCACAGTCGCCCTGCCGACGATCGCCAACCAGTTCCAGACCGATCTCCCAACAACGCAGTGGGTGGTAATCGGATATACGCTCACCATCAGCGCATTTCTGCTGCCTATGGGTCGCCTGGCGGACATTGCGGGCCGCAAGACGATATACATCCTGGGATTCTTGGTCTTCGTGGCCGGCGCGCTGCTGGCCGGAGTGTCCCCGAACATCATGGTCCTGATCATTGCCAAGGTCTTGCAGGGGATCGGGGCCGCCATGACGCAGGGCACGTCCATGGCGATGATAATCGCCAGCTTCCCGAGCGCGGAGCGGGGCAAGGCGCTTGGTTTGCAGATGAGCATCGTCGGAGCGGGAGGCGTCGCCGGGCCTGCAATCGGCGGGCTGTTGGTCGGCGAGCTGGGATGGCGCTGGGTCTTCTTCGGAACGGCCATCATGGCCGCCGTGGCGATTGCGGCCGCGCTGGTGATAATCGACCCGAAACGAATTGGTCAGGCTGCGGGAACACGAGTGCGATTCGACTGGGCCGGGGCCATCATGTCCACCGCGGCCCTGGTGGTATTTCTGCAAGCGATGACATGGGCGCCGGCGCTCGGGTATGGCAGTCCTCTGATCGTTGCCGCATTCGCCGCATTCGCGGCGTTCCTGGCGGCATTCGTAGTGCATGAGCTGAGAACCCCGTCCCCGATGATGGACGTTCGACTGTTCAAGCGCAGGCTGTTCACGCTCGGAGTTCTGGCCAGCTATCTGAATTTCTTGGGTATGCAGTCGGTCCGATTCCTGATGCCGTTCTACTTGCAGGCTGTTCTGGGTCTCACACCCACACAGGTTGGGCTTGTCATCGTGCCGGGAGCGGTGGGCATGATGATAACCGGGCCGCTGAGCGGGCGTCTGTCCGACCGATTCGGCTGGCGTTGGTTCACCATGGGCGGTCTGCTCACGTCAGTCGTCGGACTTTTGATCCTGTCCACCCTGGAGCCTGGCTCACATCTGGCGATCGCAGTGTTCGGAATGATCTTGCAGAGCGTGGGGATCGGGATATTCAACGCTCCCAACAACAGCTCCATTCTGAGCGCGGTGGAGCCGGGGAAGTATGGCGTGATCTCCGGATTTCTCAATCTGGTCCGGAACGCCGGGAACCTGTGCAGCCTCGCGGTCGCTACGGCGATCGTTACCGCGACGATGGGCGCGCTGGGCTACGAACCAACGCTGGCGTCTGTAGCGGCCGATGGAGCGGAGGGCGTTCTGGGCGCGTTTACGTCGGGTCTGCGTGTGGCGTATCGCGCCATGGTGGTCGTGGTCCTGATAGGTGTCGTCGCTTCCGCGTTCAAGGGCAGGACCTTCCGGTTGGATCAGGAAGAGGGAGACGGGGCTGACTACACGGCGGACCGCCGAGATCCGGTCAGGCAGGGCGCCGACTAGCAAGCCGGTTGACAGCAATCCCTGGCTCACATACGCTGACCCACGCCACGGAACGGCCATGCCCCTGAACTCCCCCCTATGCCGTCAGCAGACCGCGAACCCCAAGCCCTGTCGCCATTTACCGTTCTCGACCTCACTGAAGGCGGATTCAACTGGTGCGGCAAGGTGCTGGGCGACCTCGGGGCGGATGTTATCAAGGTCGAGCCTCCCGGAGGCAGTCCGACACGATCGAGAGGACCGTTTCTGGGCGGAGTGCCTGGGCCGGACCGAAGTCTGTTTTGGGCTGCCTACTGCGTCAACAAGCGTAGCGTCACGGTGGACCTCGATTCCTCCGCCGGGGCGCGGCAGCTTCGATCGCTGGCCAAGAATGCGGACATCCTTATCGAGTCGTTCAAGCCCGGTCACATGAGCTTGCTGGGGCTTGGCTACGACGAGTTGGGCGCCCTGAATCAGGGGCTGGTGTACACGTCGATCACTCCGTTCGGTCAGACCGGTCCATATGCGGCGTATCTGGCTCCGGACCTCGTTGCGTGGTCGATGGGCGGAATGCAGTACATCTGTGGTGACGCTGACCGTCCTCCGGTGCGGGTCAGCGTGCCGCAGGCCGAGCTCCATGCCGCGGGCCAGGCCGCCGCGGGTACCATGGCCGCGTTCTGGCATCGCCAGATGACCGGCGAAGGACAGCACGTCGATGTTTCTATGCAAACGGCCGTGATGTGGACGCTGATGAACGCGACTCCGTTTCCGCCACTGCACGGGACTAATCTCGAACGTGACGGCGCTTTCAGATCGAGAGGGCCGCTCGCTGTCCGGCAGGTCTTCAGGTGCGGAGATGGTTACGTTAGCGCGCTGATGTCGCCGAGAACGCTGCGCGGAGTCACCGACTGGATGTTGGAGGAGGGCCTGGGCGAGACGTGGCTGCTTGAGATCGATTGGGATACGTGGGACTTGCTCCCCGCCGTCGCCCACGGCGATCAGGCGGCGATCGACGATTTCTACGCCGTCCAGCGCGAGGCCGAGCGGTTCTTCGAGACTCGGACCAAGTCGGAGCTGTTCCTTCGCGCGCTGGAACATGGGATGTTGTTGGCGCCATGTCAGACCGTCGAGGATATAGCCCGGAGCGATCAGCTGGCCGCGCGGGACTTCTGGATCGAGGAGCAGTACCCATCATTGGGGCGCGGTCTGACGCACCTTGGACCGTTTACGAAGCTGAGCGAGACTCCGATAAGGGTTGGCCGGCCGGCTCCAAGTGTCGGCCAGCACAACCACGAGATACTGGCCGAAGATCGGCAGGAGTCGATCAGACCGCCGCAAGGGGCGGTCCCGATGACATGTGGACGGCGCTCCATGCCGTTCGACGGGATCAGGATTCTGGACTTCACCTGGGTTGGGGTTGGCCCCATCACCGTCAAGCATCTGGCCGACTTTGGCGCGGACGTGATCCGGATCGAGTCGGTCACACGCCCGGACGTTCTCAGGAACGGCGCGCCATTCAAAGATGCTCAGCCAGGAATCAACCGAAGTCAGTTCTCAGCCAACTACAACTCCAGCAAACGAGGGCTTGGCCTCAATCTCGCGTTGTCGGAGGGACGGGACCTGGTCCGCGGGCTGATCCGGGAGTGGCAGCCGGACGTCATTGCGGAGAGCTTCACACCGAGGGTCATGGCGGGCTGGGGATTGGCGTACTCCGACGTGCGGACGCTGGCGCCCAACGTGATCTACTTCAGTACGTGCCAACAAGGTCAGACAGGGCCTCACTCCGGTTACGCGGGTTTCGGGCAGCTGGCAGGCGCGATGGCGGGGTTCTACCACATCACAGGCTGGCCTGACCGTGAGCCGGCTGGTCCCTACGGGGCGTATTCGGACTTCGTCAATCCGCCCAGTGGCGCTGCGGCGATCGTCGCGGCACTCGAGTACCGGCGCAGGACTGGCAGGGGACAGCACTTGGACCAGTCGCAGTACGAGGGTGCGACCCACTTTTTGGCCCCGGCGATCATGGACTATCTCACCGGTGGCAGGGTGCTTGGACGCCTTGGCAACGCGGACGACAATGCGGCTCCGCATAACGTTTACAGATGTGCCGATCGGGATCGGGAGTACACGGGACCGGGCCCGTCGTGGATCGCCATATCGATCAGTACCGGCAGGCAGTGGAAATCCCTCTGTGATCGGATGGCAAGCCAGGTCCTGGCCCTGGACGACAGGTTCGCGACCGAGGCTGGCCGGCGGGCACACAGCTCCGAGATCGATGCCGCCATTGCCGCGTGGACGCGAAACAAGGACTCTCAGACCCTGATGGATGACCTTCAACAGGCGGGAGTTCCCGCCGGTGTTGTCCAGAGCCAGGCGGACCTGTGGGAGGACCCACAGGTGGCCCATCGTGGATTCTTTCAGTGGCTCGACCATGCCGAGTGCGGCCCGATGCCCTACGATGGACTGACGTACCATCTATCCAGGACGCCTGGCGCGCTCAGAATGCCCCAGGCGTTGGTGGGCCAGCACAACGGCGAGATACTCGGCGAGATACTCGGCCTGGGTGATATGGACGTGACGGGTCTGATCGAGCGAGGCGTTCTGGAATACTCGTGACGGACTGGAGGATAGCGCAATGCCGATGGCGTTAGAGGGAATCAGAGTCATCGACCTGTCGCGCATGGCTCCGGGCCCGTTCTGCACAATGGTGCTCGGGGACCTGGGCGCGGACGTGGTTCGGGTGGAAGAGCCTGGGGGAGGTCGGATGGCGCGCGAGCGGAACCGCACCGAGGATCCGGGAGCGACGCGACGGCGAGCGGCGTTCAACGCGCTGAACCGCAACAAGCGCAGCATTGCCATGAATCTCAAGGACCCTGGAGCGCGGGAGGCGCTCCACAGGCTGGTCGAAGACGCTGACGTGTTTGTAGAAGGTTTCAGACCCGGAGTGGTGTCCCGGCTGGGGTGCGACTACCAGACGCTCAGGGCCATCAACCCGCGAATCGTTTACTGTTCCTTATCAGGATATGGCCAAGACGGGCCGTACTCAGGACTGGTCGGCCATGACATCAACTACATCTCTGTCAGCGGGGCGCTGGGAGTAATAGGTCATTCGGGGGGAGCGCCCGTCATCCCGTACAACATCATTGCGGACTTCGCCGGCGGCGGTCTTCATGCCGCCACCGCGATACTCGCCGCCGTGATCGCTCGGAGCCACACCGGAGAAGGGCAGTACGTCGATGTTGCGATGTCCGACGGCGTCGCGTACATGCTTGCTTCAGTAATGTCGGAGTACTTTGCCGCCGGGACGGTCCCGTCCAGAGGACGGATGGGGCTGAACGGCGGCGCGCCATACTACAACGTGTACCGTTGCCGCGACGGGAGATACCTGAGTATCGGGTGCATCGAGCCTTGGTTCTGGTCTGAGCTGTGCATAGCGCTTGGTCGGGAAGACCTGATCCCTGGTCAGTTCGACATCGACTTGGCTGAGTCCACAAAGTGTGATCTGGAAAGGATATTCGCGACGAAGGACCGGGAAGAGTGGTGGCAGCTCCTGTCGGGCCGCAACAACATCGCTGTTGCCAGGGTGTCGAGTATAGACGAGGTGACGCGCGATCCGCAGAACATCCATCGCCGGATGGTCATCGAGGCGGGTAATCTGGACGGACAACCCGTTCGCCAGGTGGGAATTGGCCCCAAGCTGTCAGCTACCCCCGGCGCGGTAAAGTCGCTGGGCGCTACGGTAGGCCAGCACACCGACGATATCCTCGCGGACCTGGGCTACTCGCAAGCGAGCATCGAAGAGCTCCGTTCCCGCGGCGCGGTCGAGTAGCAGTCTTAACAAGGTTCCCACGGTCCTAGTTCTGAGGGACGCTCCGGATCGTCCGCCAATCCGTCCTCGATTTCCACTCTGAGCGCCCGGAGTGCGGTTGCCAGCATGGTGTAGTAGCCGACGAGGACGATGAAGTCCACGACGCCGGCTGGGCCGAGCAGGTGCTCGATGGCCTGGAAGGTCCGGTCGTTGAGGTCCCCCTTGCTTACAAGCTCCTTTGCCGCCTGTGCGAACACACCCTCCTTCGCGGGCAGGCCCATTGGAGCGCGTCCGGTGTGGATGCTCTCGATTACCGCCGGCCTTACGCCAACCGCCCTTGCGATCGGCTCGTGATGCGCCCACTCGTAGTAGCTGTCAGTCTGTCGTGCGACCGTTAGGACTGCGATCTCCCTGACAACCGGGTCCAGCGACGAGTTGAATCTCAGGTACTCGCCCAGCTGGCCCACTGCGGCTGCGGCATTGGGGTTGTTTAACAGCGTCCTGAAAGAGTTGGGCATCGGTGTGTCAGGCTCGACCGATCCGCGCGTCTCCGCAATCCGGTCGTATATGGCCTTGCCATCGTTGTCCAGTTGATCCCTGTCTATGTACGTCAGCCTTGCCATGGAACGGATTTCCTTTCTTCAGGTGCAGAGAGTCCGTGGTGTCGTTAGCTTCAGTCCGATTGGGGGCGCAGCCGACCTCTGACCCGATCTGCCAGCCGTCTCAGCTCCTCCGATACTTCAACTCGATAGGTGCCCGTGGGGTTTGTGCCACTGAGCTCCGGTGGGAGATTTTGTATCTGTTCACAATGATACTGACTGACGGTCTCGATGTCCGGTAGATCCACAATGCTGTGACCGTTCTCCATAACAGGTCTGAGGAGCGGCTTCGATTCGACTGCGTCAATTGGCTGGTATTGTGGGGTGATCGAGTCGCGCTCGAATTTGCCGTCGGCGTTGACCGTCCTGTGGACCTGCTTGGGTCCCGGAAGTGTCTGCTTGTCCTCGCTGATTTTCATTACAGGTCTGTCGTCGTACTCGACCAGCTTGTAAACGAAGTCGGTGTACGGCGCGTCCGATGACGTCCCGACCCGTGTACCCACGCCAAAGCCGTCTATGGGCGCCCCGGAGCTTACCAGTTCGTGGACCGCGTACTCATCCAGACCGCCGCTCGCGACGATGCTCACGAAATCGAATCCGGCATCGTCCAGCAGACGCCTTGCCTGCCGGGACAGCGCCAGGAGGTCTCCGCTGTCCAGCCTGATCGCGCGCAATCTGTGCTCATTGGCCGCCATCTCCTGGGCCACGATAATAGCTTCTCTGACGCCGCCGATAGTGTCGTAAGTATCGACCAGGAATGTGCTGGAATCCGGGAATGATCTGGCGTAACTCCTGAACGCCTCGCGCTCGCTGTCAAACGACGATATGAACGAGTGGGCCATGGTGCCGACCGCTGGGATACCGTAGCGGGCCGCGGCGGCTACGTTGCTGGTCCCGGCGAAGCCCGCGATGTACGATGCCCGCGCCAGCTTCATCGCCGCATCCAGACCGTGCGTGCGCCGGGCCGCGAAGTCGAACACGGGCCGACCCCGGGCTGCGTCGACGACTCGCGCCGCCTTTGTCGCCAGCATCGACTCGAGGTTGACCAGATTGACAAGGAGAGTTTCGGCCAGCTGGCACTCGATCAGAGGGCCGGTCACTTCGAGTACCGGCTCGTTGGGGAAGAATATCTCCCCATCTGCCATTGCGCGGACAGCGCCGGTGAACCTGACCGTGCTCAGGTGGTCCAGAAAGTCCGTGTCAAATACATCGAGCGCGTGGAGCGCTTCCAGGTCTTCACCAGAGAAAGACAGACGCTCCAGGCTATCCAGGACCGCCTCCAGCCCGCAGAACACGTAGAACGAGCGGTTGGGTGGGAAATTTCGGAAGTAAAGGCTGAACGTGGCGTGGCCTGATTGCCCGCTCTGGTGATATGCTTGCGCCATCGTGAGTTGGTACAGGTCTGTAAACAGGGCATTGGACTGGGCTGGTTCGAACATCCTCGTGCGCCGGTGCGGTTCGAGTTCTGATCAGAGTGTAGAATTGGCCCGCCGGAGGGTCAAGGACTGGTCGTAGGGCGCCGGAATCCCCGGCAGTCCTAATCATGGCAGCTCGCGCCGGGCTGGAATGGGCGGAATCGTCGGATGTCCGGTGGTGTGACGGGGTGTAAGCTGTGCGATAATACAGGTGGCAGTCAGGCATTGGAGCGATCCGCTGACCCCGGATTCTCGTATGTAATTATGTAATGCAGATGGACATGATGAGCGGACGCAGGTTGAAGATCACGGGCTGCCGCTGGCCGGGTATCTGGCTGGCGCTGGTCGCATTCGCCATCTTACTGGGATGTTCCGGGACTTCGGAGCCGGCTCCTGAGCCTGGAGCGGATGCTCAGCCGGTGACTGCGGCTCAGCCGCCAGCCGCTACCGCCACCTCCCGGCCCGAGCCAAGCTCGACCGTGACTCCGGCTCCACAGGAGATCGTTCGACCGTCCCCAACAGGTGCGCCCGTTTTGGCACGGACAACCGATTCCCCCACTCCGGTCGTGCAGACCACGCGAGCTGCCGACCCTACGGCTACGACCGTACCGCAGCCGATGGACACGCCGACTCCTGAATCAACAGCGACAGCGACCACGGGTCCGAAGAATCCCACTTCAACGCCCGTCCCGGCAGCGGAACCGACGGCCACCGCAAGCCCCATGCCAACACCCGCACCCATGCCAACACCCGCACCCGTGGCGACACTCGCACCCGTGCCGATACTCGCGGCGGCGACATCCGCACCCGTGCCGACACCCAAGCCGGAGCCGACACCCACGCCGGAGCCGGAACCTACAGATACACCTCGTCCCCAACCTACCGCGACGGTGGAGCCCACCGTCGAACCAACCGCGACCGTGCCAGCCGCCGTGGCGTTCGGCACTGAGGTTGGAGACACGGCGCCACGATTCACGCTGCCCTCGATCTCCGGGGAGTCGTTTGAGCTCGGAGAAACGACCGCGGGGCCAACGGTCGTAGTTTTCTATCGGGCATACTGGTGACCGTTCTGCAAGCGCCAGCTCGGCGAGCTGGCATCAAGACAGAGCGAGCTTGACTCTCTCGGAGCGCAGGTTGTCGCGATCAGCAAGGACGATCTGAGCAAGGCGCCGCTGATTGCCGACGAGGTTAATACGGCATTTCCTATACTGTACGATCCGGCTGCCGAGGTTATCGGGGAGTACGGGGTGTTGGGCGCTGGGTTGGCGATCCCATCCACGTTCATTATCGACTCGGCAGGCGTGATCCGCTGGAAGTATGTGGGCCGTGGCGCCAGTGATCGGCCACCGGTCGACGAGGTCTTGAAGCAGATCGCGGCCATTGGTGGATGACCGTCCCACACAAGTCCTCTGCACTGTCGAGCCGGCTGCAATCGACCGGCTGCCCAGCACGTCGTCCACTCCGGCATCGTGGCGCTATGACCGGCGTCGCTCCTGCTCGATCAACAACCTTCTCAGGATCTTGCCCGACGGGTTCTTGGGCACCTCGGCAATGAACTCGACCTCGCGGATGCGCTTGAATGTCGCCACGTTTGAGGCGACGAAGCTCATCACGTCTTCACCGGTCAGCTCGGTGCCGGGCTTCTGGACGACGAACGCCTTGGGGATCTCACCCGATTCGACATCGTCCTTGCCGATTACCGCGGCGTCGGTGATTCCGGGATGCTCCAGCAGGACACCTTCGAGCTCGGCCGGCGGGACCTGGAAACCCTTGTACTTGATTAGCTCCTTTTTGCGGTCGAGCACCCAGACGTAGCCATCAGGGTCCATCCGCACGATGTCGCCGGTGTGCAGCCAGCCGTCCTCGGTCAGCGTCTCTGAGGTCGCCTCCGAATTCTGGTAGTACCCCTTCATGACCTGCGAGCCGCGGACCATCAGCTCCCCCGTCTCGCCCGGATCGACTTCATGTGTGCCGGTCTCCACGTCCACGACTTTCTGCTCCGTGTCCGGGAGCGACGGTCCTATTGACCCCGGACGAGTCAGGTGAGGCTCCATGAAGTCGGAGTGCGTTACGGGCGACGCTTCCGTCATGCCGTATCCCTGGATTATCGGAAAGCCCATGACCTCCTGAATACGTACTTGCATGTCCGAAGACAGCGGCGCCGCGCCGAAGAACCCGACGCGAATGGCCGAGAGGTCGTGGTCTGAGACTAGGGGGTACTGCGTCAGGCCAAGGCCCACGGGCGGTACAGTGAACATCATCGAAACCCTGTGGCATGACATGAGTCCCAGGAACTCGTCGATGTCGAATCGGCCCATCATGACCTGGGTTGCGCCGGCGCCTATCGCCCCGTTCATCAGCACGTTCATCCCATAGATGTGAAAGAGCGGCAGATGCGTGAGTATAACGTCGTTCGAGCGGATGACTGACAGCTCTTCCTTCCGGTTCAGGAACTGCTGCACGTTGGAGACGAGGTTGTGGTGGGTGAGCATCACTCCTTTTGACAGTCCGGTTGTCCCGGACGAGTAGGGGAGGACCGCGACATCTTCCACCGGATCGATGCACACTGCAGGAATGGACGGGGACGCCCGCTCGATCAGGTCCCAGAACGAGCCGGGAGTGGATGAGTCCCTCGTTACCACGATACTTCGTTTCAGCCCGCGCGCCTCTGTCCGTGCGGAGTCGGCCACCGGCAGCAGGGCCTCGTGAACAACGATCGTCTCGGCGCCGCTGTCGTTCAGCTGGTGCGCTATTTCACGCTCCCGGTAACCGGAGTTGACGGTCGTCACGATGGCGCCGGCCTTCAGAATTCCGAAGAAGGCTACCACGAACTCAACGCAGTTCGGGGCCAGTATGCCCACACGATCGCCGGGTCGGACGCCTATGCCGGGCAGCGCGGACGCGAAACGGTCCGAGTAATCCTCCAGCTCTTTGTAGGAGTAGTTTCTTTCACCATCGATCACTGCATTCTTATCGCCGTATCGCAGCGCGGCGCGGGATAACAGGTCCTGCAGCGGGAACGAGTCGTAGGGCGCCAGAGATCGTCTGAGGTAATGAGCGGTAACCATTGAGGGTCTCCTGGTTCCGGTAAGTTCAGGGCCATGGGGTGGGTCAGCTGAGAAACATACGGACTTGGGCGTGGGGGAACACCACCTCGACACCTGCCTGCTTGAGCCGCTCCATGGACCGGCTGTACTGCACCCCGTCGGGATGTTCCGCTGGCAGATTGTGCGGACACGACTGCCCCAATTCGGTCTCGGGACACATGTGTGTATCCGAAGCCTCATCCCAGAAGCCGACCAGCCGCATCGGGTAGTACAACGTCTCGGCTACGATCCGGAGATCTCCCATGATCTCGGAGGGCCGAAACGCGGATTCTGTCTCAATACGGATTGTAACCGTCTGCATGTCAGCCTGCGAAGTGGTCCCAGCCGGTCGCTTCGGGTCGGATTCTCCGACCCGCGCTGTTTACCACGGTAACCCCCGGAACCCCGGATTCCACCCTGCCGATAACCGTTACCAGATCACCCAGTCGGTCCACGACCGAAGCCATCGTCCGGTCGCTCGCCGTGAACACTAGCTCGTAGTCCTCGCCTCCACCAAGTGCGAGATCGAGCCAGTCTTCGGGAAAGGTCGAGTGGAGGAGTTCACTTACGGGAATATCCTCCGCGTTGATCCGTCCGGACAGGCGGCTGGAGTCGCACAGCTTGCCAAGGTCCGCAACCAGTCCATCGCTTATGTCCATTGCGCATCTGACGCCGAGCCGTCTGAGGGCCAGGCCTTCGGAGACGCGCGGCGTTGGTCGGTTGTGTGCGGTGATGAGACTCTGGCGAGTCTCGTCCGGAACGCGTTCGCCAATTGACGGATCGAGCAGAAGTCGTAGGCCGCCGGCCGCCGATCCGAGGGTCCCCGTAACCGCGATCGCGTCACCCGGCTGTGCGGCGTTTCGGGCCAGAACGGTCGCGCCGACCTCTGCCACCCCCTCCAGAGCGACCGTTACGAAAAATGTCTCAGACCTTACGATGTCTCCGCCGATCAGCGCCCCGCCGGCGTACTGACACGCGTCGATCATGCCCGTGTACATCTCGGTCAGGCCCTCGACAGGTAAATCGCCGCTGAGTCCCAATGTCACCAGGGCGAAGGTTGGCTCGCACCCCATCGCCCCTATGTCGCTGAGGTTCGAGGCCAGAGACTTCCATCCCAGGTCTCGCCACGGTATCAGCCCGGACATGAAGTGGACGCCGTCAACCATAGTGTCCGTGGTGGCGGCCACGCTGCACGCCGGATAGGTCCATACTGCCGCGTCGTCGCCGATGCCGAGCGAAACGTCAATACCGGACTTCCGAAGTCTCGAAATCTGCGACCCGTTTCGCTCGCGAACCGTGGATTCCAGGAGCTCGATCAACTCGAACTCTCCGATGTCTCTGACCAGCATGGCCGCATTATAGTTTGGGCGAACCGGCGGCTCAACCTGACCGTCTCTGCCCGGGCCGTTCTCACACCGCGCGATATGGGCTAACATAGCCCCCGAGCTGATCACAGGGAGGAGTGCCGATTGCAGTTCAGTGACATCATCCACAAGAAGGACGATGGCATCGCGTGGCTCACGATCAACCGGCCGGAAGTTTACAACGCTATCCGAGGCCGTACAACCGACGAGATGGCGGTGGCGTTGAAGGATGCCGGCGGTGACGACAGCATCCGCGTCGTGGTGATATCCGGGTCTGGGCCCAACGCCTTCTGCTCGGGGAGAGATCAGGGTGAGGACAGGACCAGCCCCGAGTACTCGGGGACCAGTGAGTCCTCATTCATGGACCTCGTACAGCACCTCACCAAACCGGTGATAGCCATGGTTGACGGCTTCGCGATCGGGTCTGGGAACATCTTGGCCTATACGTGTGACTTCACGGTCGCGTCAACCAGAAGCACGTTCGGACAGACCGGGCCGCGCGTCGGCAGTCCGGCTTCAGGCGCCGGAGTGGGCTATCTCGCGCACGTGGTCGGGCAGAAGCGGGCCCGCGAGATCTGGATGTTGACCCAGCAGTACTCGGCGCAGCAGGGCAAGGAGATGGGGCTGGTCAACTCGGTGGTCCCGCACGACCGGCTGAGAGATGAGACGATCAGGTACTGCAACCTGGTCAAGAACAACAGCCCGCTGATCCTTCAGCTCCAGAAGATCACCTTCAACGAGTCCGCGGAATACCTCGACGCCATCGAAAGCGCGACATCCCGGTACGCCGATGACTACATCGAGAGCGACGAGGCCGAGGAGCGGCGTCTGGCGTTCATCGAGCGTCGGCCCATCGACCCCGAAAAGAACCTGCCCGTCCGGCCCACTGAGCGCCAGCGATCACTACTGGAGTAGGGACTGACAATGACTTCCCAGACAAAGCTCAATCTGTGCCTGCGCCTGCCGTTTGATAGCGCTGGCGTCGAATTCAACATCGAGGTCAACGAGACGGGTTCGGATGATGGTCGCGGCCCCGGGTTCTCGCTGACGGTGCTGGATCTGGAGTCTGGCGACCGTGTTCCGTTCGCGTCCCACGAGTCGATCGTACTGGCGGACTGGGTGAGGGGATATTCTCGCTGGCTGTACCGCGCCGGCGTTGCGGCCCAATACGCCGATGACTCGATAACCGGGACGTTCGCGGCAGACCTGACCGCCGAGCAGGTCCTCGAAGGGCTTCGCCTGGCATGTGACATGATCCGGCAGCGTTTCGAGCTTTACGAGGACTCAATCCTGGTCCGTTAGTCCAGCGACTCCCCATCCCCTTAGCCGCGTTGCGTGATTCGGTTCACAATGTCATACTTCAACGCGGATAGTGAAGCGGGGTAGTTGTTGGAGCCAGGTAAGATACGAGACAGGGTTCGACGACGGAAGTCGGCGCCGATGAACCCGCCGGCGATGTCTGACGTGGCCCAAAACGCCTCGACGTCGGCGATGAGTCGGACGCGCCGGTTCGGGCTTGGCGCCAGGTCCGCCGCGGTCGCCGCGGTAACCGGGGCCGTCAGGGCCGCCGACGAGATTAAGGGCGAGGCGTCCGACTTCGTCCGCGATGCCGTAATCGGTGTTATGGAGGGGACCGGGCAGGTCGCGAAGATCAGCAGACCTGTGGTGCGCGACGTAGTATCCGCGGCGGTGAGGAGCTCCTCAGAGCTCGGCGGCAGCATTCCGGTTGCCAGCCAACAGGCGGTCGAAGGCGCGATCGTTGGGGCGGTCGCGGCCGGGGCCGAGGGCGAACGGACGGGCGCGCAGGCGTCCGCCGGCCTTGTCGAGGCCATACGTGAGCTTGGCGGCAGATTCGAAGACGTCGTCGCTCCGGCCATTCAGGGCGTGATCGTTGGGGTCATGGAGACGTCCGGCGACCTGTTCGAAGCCTCGCGTGACACGGCAGCTTCGCTGTTGAAGGACGGCGCCAATGCGGGAGAAGACGTCCCCGAGGTCGCGCGGCTGATAGTTGAGGAGGCCATCCGGGCCTCCAGGCTTCATCGCCTCGGCACTACCGATGTCATCATGGGGTCCGCGCAGGGCTGTGTTGAAGCGGCCTACGAGATGGATGTATCCATCGGTGACGACGTTCGGCTGATGGTGATGGCGGTCGTGGATGCGCCGTTGAACTGGCTCACGCCGTCGATTCGCGGTTCCGTCACAGATGCCCTTGGCGAGTTGTCTGCCGATCTCAGGTCCCGACCCCACGCATGGCGAGGCATGGCGCTGTGGAGAGCCGGGACGCTGCTGGTCAAGATAAACGGGCTGGATGTGGGGGCTGGCCTGGCGTATTACATGTTGTTGGCGCTGTTCCCGCTTGTTGCCCTGATCATCCTGGGGTTTTCCAGCTTCATAGATCATGACGTTATTCGAAATACCGTGGCAGAAGCCGTGACCTTCTACTTCCCAAGCTCGAAGGAGTTCCTGGGGAACGCCATCGACCATCTGTATGGCGCGCGTACCTGGGTCGGTTTGATCGCACTTGGCGCCATGTTCCTGGGTGCATATGGTCTGTTCATGGCAGCCAACCGCGGAGTGAACCAGGTCTTCGGTCGCGCCCCGAAGAAGATCCTGTGGGCGGCGATATCCACCTTGGCCACCATTCTCTTGGCCATGACCCTGTTCCTGTTGTCAGTCAGTATGACGCTGGTGGTGCAGGTTGTATTGGGCGCAATCGAACAGATGCCGGCCGTCGGCGCCCCGCTGAATCACGCACTGGTTGTTGTCACTGCGGTTGGTTCGGCGCTGACGCCGTTCTTTTTCGCCGGACTCGTGTTCGTAGTCGCCTACAGGCACTTGCCCAACCAGCCCGTCGGATGGAGCGACGCGACGTTCGGCGGCATAGTGACCGTGATCTTGTTTGAGATTGCCAAGTATATCTTCTTGTGGTCCGCCAACCTGGCCAGCCAGCGAAATATCCTGTATGGGTCGTTGTCGTCGGTGATACTCCTGTTGATATGGTCCCATGTCGCTGGAATGATCTTCCTGTACGGGGCCGCTCTGACAAAGCAGGCGACCGACCTCAGACCGCGAAGCGCGGTCAGCCTCAGGCATGTGGACGCGACGGTCGGGATCGAAACCCGGCCGGAAGCCGACATCGCTCTGGGACGCGACGGCCGGTTCTACTCCTGATTCGACGACCGCAGACCCTGGTAGTCCACGCCTGGCCTGTTGGCAATTCCTCCGCTCCTGCTGCGGGTCCGCGGCAATGTCGTGGACTTCTGGCGGTACAATGGTCAGGCCGGTTTGGCAGCCGGCTCGGGTGAGGCGCCTGTCGTTGCCTGTGTTAGCGCCAGCGCCCCGGTGATGAACATGGCCGCGACTGTGAAGAACACGAACTGGTAGCTTCCGGTAATGTCGAACGATGCGCCGGCGAGTATCGGCCCGACTCCGAAAGAGATCATCGTGGTCATGTTGATAAGCCCCATGATCCCGCCGTAGTTGCGCACTCCGAAGGTGTCCTGCACCACAAGCTGGAACAGCGCGCCGAACGCGCCATTGAAGAATCCGAACAGTGGCGTCGATATCCACATGACCCACGGCGAACCGGCCCAGATCATGCTGATCAGGAATACCGCCTGCCCGACGAAGTTAATCATCAGCGCCACCCTGGAAGTCAGCCGCTCTGCCGCGTATCCCATGACGTACTTCCCGACCATCCCGAATACCGCGAATACGCTCAGTGCGAGAGACGCCACGCCCAGCGAGAAGCCAAGATCGGTCAGGTGGGTGATGATGTGCGGGAGGATGGCCGCGTAAGTGAAGGTCCCGAGCGCGACAGCGAGCGTGATCGCGTAGAACGCGCGCGATCTGATCGCCTGCGCCAGGGTCCACCCGGTCAGCACGGGCGATCCGGCTTCCTGTCTTCCCACCAGCTCGTCGCCCAGTTCTTTGGCCAGGGGGAAGTCCCGGACCACGACCACGGTGTACACGGCCAGGACCGCCGACATCACCCCCAGCACCGCGTACGAACCCTCCCATGAAACGAGCGGCAGCAGCCCGCCGAGGAGGGGAGGGATCAGCAGCCCGCCGAAGTTGTTGCCCATGGCGGTGACTCCCATGGCGCGTCCCCGGGTCCGCTGAAACCACATTCCGACCAGCTTGCCGGCGGACAGCATCGACGCGCCGGAGTACCCCGCGTACTGGAGCAGGCTCAGCGCGTACCAGTGCCAGAGATCGGTCATCAACGGTCTCAGCACGTAGCTCAAGGCCAGCATCGCCAGCGAAACTGCCATGATCCTCTTCGCTCCGTACTGGTCCATGACCCTTCCCAGGAACGGAGCGACGAGGCTGCCGACCGCGGTGAACGAGAGAGACGCGCTGATCTGCGACCGGCTCCAGCCGAAGGTGTCTTCCAGGGGCTCGATGAAGACCCCGAATCCATATTGACCGGCGCCGGTCGCGAGGGCGGCGCCGAGAAACGGAGCCGACACAACCCACCAGCCCCGGTAGATCCGCGGCATCGCGGGTCGTAGAGTCAGACGCATGTGGCGGTGTCCGCCGGTCCTGAGCGGGCTGTGGCAGTCACGCGAGCTTCACCATCTGCGCGGCGGTCATGGACCACTCGATCCAGCCACAACGCCCGTACCTGGGGGAAGGTATGCGCAGCTTGCACAGCGCGCCCTTCCTCATCCGGACCAACGGCGACGGCTCTCCGGCAACGAGCACCGAGATGAGTTGACTCAGGTATGGCTCGTGACCGACGATCATCACGCTGCTTGCCGATGAATATTCGGTCGCAAGCTCATCCATGAGCTCCGAAGGATGCGCCGATGGCTTCAGGGCCGCGGACGTGATCAGTCGGCCGGGTGACAGCAGACGTCGATGTACCCGTTCTGCGGTCTGCGCCGATCGCGCCAGCGGACTTGTGACAATCACGTCCAACGTCAGATTGATCGCGTTGAGGCCCTTGGCTTGCCGGACGATTTGCCGTCTCCCCTTGCCCGTAAGCGGGCGATCGTCGTCGTTGGGGAATCTCCCGGCATCGCGGCGTCCGGCCAGACCGTGCCGCATTACGTACAGATCCATGGTCCGCAGCCTTTCCTATCCAGTCTGTTCCTCGATTACCGGCGCAGGCTTGGGCCGGTCAGCATCCCTCATTATACTTGCGCTGCCAATTGCATTTAGACCAGACTCGTTTTAATATGGCGAGCATAGCGGTATCACCTTCCAAGCGGACTGTTGGATGGACCAATGACACAAAAGATACAGACAGATCAAGACCGCCTGGGCGGCTACCCACTATCCTTCAACGGAGACGAGTCCCGAGTCAAGAAGCGGCGCAAGCTGATACTGGATGCCGAGCCGCTCGACGACCCGCTGAACATCAGTCCGGAGGTCCGCGCCAGGTACTTCAGGGAGAACATCTATCCGTACGCCCACCGGATGACGACCAAAGAGTACAACCAGCACAAGCTCTCGCTCCAGGTGGAGTTGATTAAGCTCCAGAACTGGATGAAAGGATCAGGAGAGCGTGTGATCATCCTGTTCGAAGGCCGCGACGCCGCCGGAAAGGGCGGCACGATCAGACGGTTCATGGAGCACTGGAATCCCAGGTGGGCCCGTGTCGTCGCCCTCGACAAGCCCTCCGACGTCGAGGGCGGCCAGTGGTACTTTCAACGCTACATCAGCCACTTCCCGTCCGCTGGCGAGATTGTCCTCTTTGACCGGTCCTGGTACAACCGCGCCGGCGTCGAGCGGGTGATGGGGTTCTCGTCGGACCCGGAGTATCGACTCTTCATTCAGCAGGTGCCCCAACTGGAGAAGATGATCGTCGACAGCGGCATCCGTCTGATCAAGCTCTACTTCTCCGTGAGCCGCTCAGAGCAGCTGAGGCGCTTTGAACGGCGCTCCACCGATCCGCTTAAACAGTGGAAGATCAGTCCGATCGACGTACAGTCTAAGGACAAGTGGCGGGAGTACACCGAGGCCAAGGAGGCCATGTTCCTCCTGACCCACACTGACACCGCCCCATGGACGATCATCAAGTCCGACGACAAGATGCGGGCCAGGATCAACGCCATGCGCCACGTTCTGCACGTGATGGACTACAATGGGAAGGACAGCTCCGTCGCCCACAGATCCGATCCGTCGATAGTCGCGCCATCCCACAAGGTCTATACCGCGGGCGCGCCGTTGCGGTGACCCCAGTAATGGGGAATGTGGAATAGTGAATTGGGGGTGAGTGGCGCTGACCACTGACCACCAATTACTGTCCCGGTTCACAGAACGGTCTTGATTCCCTCGGAGAGCGGGATTTGAGGCTCCCAGCCGATCATCGCCCGGGCCTTCGAGTTGTCCGCGGACTTGCGTAGCTCTTCGAACTCGCCCCTGGGATTTGGGAAGACGTGCTCGGTCTCGCCGCCGATCATCTCGGCGATGTCGTTGACCGAGGTCTCCTCGTTGGGACCGATGTTGAGCACGGTATTCTCGGATGGGGGGAGGTCGGCGGTCGCCGCCAGCACGTTGGCCCGGACCACGTCGGATACGTGGGTGTAGCCGCGGGTCTGGCGGCCGTCTCCGTACACCGTCAGCGGACTCCCCTCATCCCGCAGCTTCAGAAAGTGCGGTATGACGAGCACATACGCGCCCTCGGTCGCCTGCCGGGGGCCGTAAACGTTGAAGTACCGCAGTGATACAACCTGCATGTCGAACAGCCGCGCGAACATGCTCGCGTACTGTTCACCGACGAGTTTCTGGAGAGCGTACGGCGACTTTGGCTCCGGGCGCATGTCCTCTCGCATGACGTGAGTGGGCTGGTCTCCGTACACACTCGAAGAGGAGGAGTACACCACCCTGCGGACGCCGTTGAGCCGAGCCGCCTGCAGCACATTCAGCGTGCCGTTCACGTTGACGTCGTGGGTGCCGATGGGGTCGTCGATGGAGCGCGGAATCCGTGCCCAGGCCGCCGTGTGGAACACCGAGTCTGCGCCCTCCGTGGCAGAGGCGACGAGATCGGCATCCGTCACCGAGCCTTCGATCAGGGCTGCCGCCGGGTTGAGATAGACTCCATCGCTGGTCGAGAGGTCGTCCAGCGCCACCACTTCATGACCCAGCTCTAGGAGCCGATCGACGAGATGGGAGCCGATGAATCCGCATCCTCCTGTGACAACGTGTTTCATGGCTCGAAGGCCGAGACAGGATACGGTCCCCGCTCCCACCACGGGACAGGGCCGGGGCGAGGGAGGCCCCACCGTATGCGCGCCGCTCCTGACATTCCGAATATGCTCTCCCTGCTATCGTTATCTGTCGCACACACGCGTGACGGCACAGATGCCGTAGGCGGTGTTCATGCTATTATATCGGCAATCAACGGGAATGCGCGCCACTCTTGATTCCATCCGCTTGATGTCTGTCGAGTGGAGTTGAGCCATTGGTGGCGGCCCGGCAGGTATCGTCGGATCGCCGGTATTATACCAATTCGCTGTGATGTGACCATATATCGACGATGATCCCACTGGATTTCGGACTTCGCCGGAATGACTGATGGCAAGGTCGCACTTCGGAAACAGGCTATGACCGCTTTACGGCGTAGTCAGAACGAATTGGTATTACAACAGAAAGCATCACTGATGCGGGACAGATTACGAAACAGGACACTGGAGTTAGCATCTCTATGCTATTTAGGCGCCTCTCAGCTTGCTGGGAGACATAAATGGTTCAAGCCTTCAATCATATACGTAGGAGACTCCGGCTGGGTGCTCTCGACCATCGGCCGTTCTATTCGTCGACACTTGGATGAACACTATAATTTCGGACCATCTTTCTCTTGGCGCGGAATCCGACGCTCTCTTGTGCATTTTGGATCGCCACCATCCTACTTCGGTGAAAGGATATACCTTCGGATACACCCTTCTAACAAGCAGGTGGTAAATTGGACACACGGACAACGATCTAATCCAGATCCAACATTTGCAAAGAGGTTGGATAACGTCCGGGGAGCCAGCGACTATGTCGACAAGATTATAGTCCAAAGCCTGATTGGCCTGGAGACCTTGCTCCAAGAAGGTGTTGACCAAAATAAGTTAGTTCATATCCCACTGGGCGTTGATACTCAACTTTTCCATCCGCCCACTCCTGATGAGCGTGCCCGCATTCGGGAGGAGTTAGACATACCCCAGTCCGCCTATTGCATCGGCTCTTTCCAAAAGGACGGGAACGGGTGGGCCAAGGGTCTGTCGCCCAAATTGGTCAAGGGACCGGACACTTTCCTTCAAGTAATCAAGAAGCTCCAACGGCATTATGAGTTGTACGTATTGCTGACCGGCCCCGCTCGCGGTTACGTCAAATCCGGTTTGGAGAGAATGGGAGTGCCCTACCGGCATGTTTACCTGAAGGAATACCGTGAAGTAGCCCGGCACTACTGGGCACTTGATCTCTACCTTATCGCCTCGCGGGATGAGGGAGGCCCGATGGCGTTGCTGGAGTCAATGGCCAGTGGGGTACCCTTGGTCTCTACGCGAGTCGGGATGTGCATTGACCTTGTGCGAGATGGAGCTAACGGCTTTCTGGCTGAGGTGGAGGATGTTGAGAGCCTTGCCGACAGTGTTGCCGGATTAAGGGACAATGGTGAGCTTCATCAAATGGTGAGTGAGAACGCCTACCTGACGGCCCAATGTTATGATTGGAGCATCATAGCGAATCGATATCACGAAGAAATTTACCAGCCTCTAACAGTCATCAACTAGCTAAAAGGTTACCGCCTCGTAGAGTGTCCTACTACTCAACATGAGCGACTTCGCATACCTGATTCGATATCTTCACTCCTCCCTGCGGTGGCGTCTGTTTGTTTGGCTCACGCTGATCGTTCTGGCGTCGGTCCTGGAGGGCGTCACACTCGGGCTGTTCCTGCCCATAATCGCCGGCGCCGGCTCCGATTCGCCTCTGCAACAGTTGTTCACCTCCGTATTCGACTACCTCGGCATCCGGTACACCCTGTCGCTCGCTCTCGTAACCATGGCTTCGTTCTATGCTCTCAGGACGGCCCTGGTCGTCCTCCAAGAGCTCTACGTGGCTAAGGTGATTGCCGGTCTCATGGTCAAGATAAAGGCCAGGATGGTTGACCAGCTTCTCAAGGCCGACTACCAGTACTTTACCAAGCGGGGCATTGGGTACTTCAACAACGCCGTCACCGTCGAGTTCACCAACCTCACCAACGCGTTCAACTACTGCACACAAACGATAGTGGCAGCCGGATTCACCGTTACGTACATCCTGCTGGCGCTGGTCATCAATCCGGTTCTAGCTGTCGCGCTCATCATCTTCTCGGTGCCCGCATACTTCCTGTTGAACGCGGTCTTCCGGCTGGTCCAACGGGTCTCGATACTGAACACGGACAACAACGCCCTTCTCCAGTCCCACCTGATCCAGACGCTCAACGGCTTCAAGTATTTCAAGTCCACGGCTTCGACACAGGGAATATCGCGGGCGGTATCATCCGCGATCGGCGAGCAGGGCCGCCTGTTCTACGCTCAGCGCCGTCTGTCCTCGTTGGTGCGAAACACATTGGATTTACTGACCGTGCTGCTCATCGTCGCGCTGCTTATGTACTACGTCGAAATCGTAGGCACCGCATTCGTGGAGATGGTGTTCGTGCTGCTCATCCTGCGCCGCACTGTCACATTCGCACAGAATACCCAGAGGTCCTTCCAGCGATTCCTGGACTTCTCCGGGAGCGTCCGGCTGTTCAGGCATCTGGGCGATGAGCTGTCCGAGAACGAGGAAGTGTTCGAAGCCGAGTCAGTCGCTCCGGATTTCGATCAGCCCATACGACTTGATAACGTATCCTTCGGATATGACGGATCGCGGCCCGTTCTTGACGGCATCAGCCTGGTCATACCGCCCAAGCGCAAGCTGGCGTTCGTGGGTGCGTCGGGAGTGGGGAAATCGACCCTTGCTACCCTGATTACCGGGGTACTCCGTCCCACGTCGGGGGAGATTTCGATCGGAGGCGTCCCCTACAGCCGGATCGATCAGGGCAAGCTGCGAGAGGGGATAGGGTACGTCACCCAGGAGAGCGTGATATTCAACGATACGGTCCACAACAACGTGAGCCTGTGGGATGAGAACGGGAGGTCCCGGGAGAGGGTCAAACCCGCCGCCAGGACAGCCCATGCCTCCGAATTCATCGAAGACCTCCCCGACGGTTACGACACCATGCTCGGCGACCACGGAATGAAGATATCCGGGGGACAGCGCCAGAGGGTCTCGATAGCGCGAGAGCTGTACAAGGACGCAAGGATTCTGATATTCGATGAAGGGACCAGCGCTCTCGACACGGAGTCGGAGAGGGTCATACAAGAAAACATCGACGAGCTGCGAGACAACACCACCATCATCCTGATTGCGCACCGGCTGTCCACGGTGAAGAACAGCGACATGATATTCGTGCTGGAGGACGGCCGTGTGGTTGAGCAGGGCACCTACGACTACTTGTATGCTATTGGAGGCAGATTCACCGAGATGGTCGATCAACAAGCAACCGCGGGAACAAAAGGGCAATGACGAAGTTTTTCCAGATTGGATTTCACAGGTGCGGTACTACATCCATCCACAAATTCTTTGAGGCGAATGGCATACCGAGCGTCCACTTTGACAGAGGACGGCTCGCGACCACCATGTTTGACAATCTTGCCCAGGGGCAATATATCCTGCATGGATATGAAGCATACAGTGCCTTCACTGACATGGAGCTACTCGCACACGACAGATACCTTGAAGCCTACAAGCTCTACCGCCCGATCATGGTACAGGTTCCGGACGCGAAATTTATCCTAAATGTAAGGGACCCAGACAAATGGATCATGAGTCGCCTGATTCATCGCCTGAAACATCCCCATCTATCGGAGAAGCTCATCTACCGAGGCAAGAAGATCCTGCCCGGCAACTATTATGAGAGGTACAAGGCATGCCACGGACTCTCCGATGTCAACGAGGTTGCCGCTCACATGAGAGCGGAATGGGACATGCACATCGCCTCGGTCCAGGACGCAATACCGGCGGACCGCCTGCTCGTGTTCGACATCGAATCGGATTCGCCGCTGGCTCTCTGTCGATTTGTCGGGCTCGATGATTCGGCCGCCAAACATTATCGAACGGCTAACAGAACAGATGTATATGCTGTTCGTTACCTAAGGGCACGTCTGCCGGCCCCACTCTTGAAAGCCACTCCGAAGCCTTTCAAGAGGATGACGGTTGGAATTCTGAACATGATGAGTCGAAAGCTTGGAAGATAGCCTATATACACTTGGCTCTATTAACGAACGGTTCGTTCTCGAAGGTCTGCTAGAAGAACCGTCTCAACAGGTTCTCTGAGCTGTCCGTTGAAGCCTGGTCTACTGCAAACCGAAAATGACTGACTCTCGAAACGACTCTAGTCTCTATCTGTGCGTTCTCTTCGACATGATCGATTCTCCCACAGGCGGTGGGAACCAGTTTCTCAAGGCAATGGCTCTCGAACTCAAAGCGCTGGGTCATCAAGTCACCAGTAGGCCCACTCCAGATACTCAAGCAGTCCTGCTGAATGGGTTCAACTATGCTTCGGGTAAACACCTGCGCGTTCGACAGATCGCACAGCTAAGACAGACCGGAAGGATGACTCTGCTGGGGGAGCTTGTCCCGGTTCGGATGCATCTGCGGCGCGTAAGAAAAGGTCCCGTTCTCATCCACCGAGTGGACGGAGTTCCTGAGCTGGTACGTGGACACAAGGGCAGGGCGGACGAGATACAGACCGCCGTGGACCGGCTCACGGATCATACAGTTTTCCAGACCGAGTATTGCAGGACGAGCTTCACCCAACACTGCGGAATCGACCCAGCAAGCTGGCGTACCATCAACAACGTCGTCGATCCGGGGATTTTCTTTCCAGATATGGCTGTAGATGCGCCTGTTGGTACACTCCGTTTGGTAGCCGTGTCCTGGTCACCCAACAGACGTAAGGGGTTCGACACCTTGGCCGACGTCTCGCGTCTACCCGGTGTGGAGTTGACGTTTGTGGGCAACTGGTGTCCTGAGGTTGATCCTGCTAATGTAAAACTGGCTGGAGTGCGTGACTCTGCTGGCGTATCCGAGATTCTGCGCTCTTCCCATGCGATGGTCCACGCTGCGTGGGAAGAGCCCTGCTCAAATGCCATAGTAGAGGCGATGGCGTCAGGTTTACCGAAATGGTCGATCAGCAGGCACTCAATAATGATCTGAAGGGAAGCTGATAGTTACGTATGATGTCTTCAACACTCCGCGTAGTGTTCGCAATAACCAATCTGAGACGAGGTGGAGCGCAAGCCCAGGTCGTCAATATAGCCACCAGTCTTGCACAGAGAGGTTGGGATGTAACAGTTGTTTCATTCTCGTACAGTATAGATAGTATTCATCGGACTGAACTCGAAGACTATGGAGTAACCGTGCTGTCCTTACATTTCCCGCTCGGAAGGCGCTGGAGCTCCGTCATTTGTTCAAAAAGAATCTTTCCAATTATCAGGCGTTACAAACCTCACGTAATTGTCGGATTTCTGCATCAGGGAATCATGACCGCTCGTATTGTAGGGCGTCTGACCGGTGTACCAGTCGTTATTTCGTCGATACGAAACCAGCGCAGCATATCTCATAATACGCGACAAGACTTGGTTGCCAATGTACTACCAGACTTGCTTTTTCGATTGACTGATCGGCTTACTGATGCGGTGACGACCGTGTCGAAGCGCCTAGCTTGTGAGTTCTCAAGCAGAGGTGTGACAGCGGCTTCCCACACATATGTTATACCCAACTGTGTGGATGTAAGAAAGTTCGATACACAAGCCTGCCGGGCTGAATCCCGCAGGGAACTCGGAATCGAAGACCAACACTTCCTTTGGCTTGCAGCGGCCAGCTTGGGTAGGCAGAAGGACTATCCCAATCTGCTCCATGCTTTCTCTATCCTGTTGAAGCGATGGCCCGATGCTCGATTGGCGATAGCAGGCGAAGGAGACGAGAGGAGCGCGATAACAACGCTGATTCAGCAACTCCAGCTAGGCGACCGTGTTCAGTTACTTGGTTTGCGAACGGATATGCCTAGGATTTATCCAGCGTGCGATGCCTTCGTGCTCTCGTCTGCCTGGGAGGGCGTAGCTAATGTGGTGCTGGAAGCAATGGCTTCCAAGAGACCTGTCGTAACGACGACGGCGGGGGGCATGTCTGAGATCGTCGATGACGGCGTGCGTGGGTTTGTGGTCCCTATACAAGATCATCTGGCTCTTGAAAACGCCATGGACAAAATGATGAGTCTGTCTGAGTCAGCTCGAAGGATAATGGGAGAGTCCGGCTATAACTGGATATGTGAAGAGCTGTCTCGTGATCGTATTGTCGGCATGTGGGAAGACCTGTTCAACCGCATGTTGAATAAGAAGGGAGTATTTCCTACTTCTGCCGTGGACGATCGATAGAGGAAGTCGCGGATCCTAGAGACAAGACTCGCCATGATGAGCGAATAAGCATGCACTTCCTCTTTACCGCTCCCCGCTACCACACCAACCAGCACTTCGCGGTAAAGGCGTTGCTGGACGCGGGACATCAGGTATCCTTATTGGCGTTGAGGAGACAGCACAGCGAGGTGTACGACGCGCTGACCCCGACGATTATCGGCGAGTCAGCCGCCATGCGAGCGATTGGTATGAGCGTGCCCCCGCTGTCCGATTTCTGGAGGCTGATGCGGAGGCTGAGGCCGGACGTTGTAATAGTTCGGAGTCCGAATTCCGCTTACGGGCTGCTGTCTGTTGTGGCGGCGAGACTCATGGGATGCACTGTGATCTTCTATACGCAGACTCCGGTGCATCGGCGGCTCGGAAGGTGGAAGAGGTTCATGCGGTCGTTTCCGACGTGGGCGGCGCGGGCCGGGTGGATCACTCCCGTACTCGGCTCGCCCGACGCGTATCCCCCCGCCTTTGGTGCGCTGCGGTATGTTCCGTTCGTGATGGAGCCGCAGACCGCCCCGGAGCAAAGACAGTGGTTCCGGGGCGGCGCGATCAACGTGCTCAGCGTGGGCAAGTTCCGGGAGCGTAAGAACCACCGCCTGTTTCTGCGGGCCGTCGCCGGTCTGTCCGAACGCTATCCGGTCCGTGCTACGGTCATAGGCGAATGCACGACGGCGGGACATCGGCGCGAGTTCGCGGAGCTCAGAGAGTTCCAGACATCCGCCGGACTGGACGACAGGGTCTGCTTCAAGACCAACCTGTCATACTGGGATGTTCAGCGGGAGTACGCGAGGCACGACCTGTTCGTGCTGCCAAGCCGCAACGAGCTGGCCGCGGTGTCTCCACTTGAAGCGATGGCACATTCGCTTCCGGTCATTTGCAGCGACTCGAACGGGACGCGGTGCTACATCCGGCCGGGCGAGAACGGGTACGTGTTCAGATCGGACGACGTTGATGACCTGGAGGAGTGCATGGAGCGCGTCATCAGTGACCGCGACAGGCTGGTTGAGATGGGAGAACGCGGCTACCAGCTTGTAATCTCAGAGCATGCACCCGATCGGTACCTGGAGACACTTCTGTCCTTGGCTGGACGCGAGCACGGTGAGCGGAGGGGACAGTAATGGTTAGAAAAAGACTATCAGTGATAAGCAATTATCAATTCTGTACTCAATGGATTTCTAGTCAAAACACGGAAACCCTTCCATATGTCCTCGACTACGGTTGTGGCGCTGGGGGAATAGTACAAGAGCTACTGAAGCATGACGTCAATGCGTTTGGGTGCGACATATTCTATGGTGGAGCGCATAGACTGTCATCTGTTCCCACTGCGCTCCTTGGTAATGGCGTAATTAGAAAAATGGATGGAAGCGCCATTCCGTTTGGTACTGGTTCGTTCGATTTTGTCATCAATAATCAGGTAATGGAGCATGTCGAAAACCTCGATACAGCTCTCGCCGAGATCCACCGTGTTCTGAAGCCTGGCGGCGTGGTGCTAAGCCTATTTCCAAGTAAGGAAGTTTGGCATGAAGGACATTGTGGAATTCCCTTTTTACACCGATTCCCCAAAGGGCGCACTAGATTATACTATGCGGCAGCATTGCGAATGCTTGGTTTCGGATACAATAAAGACAAGTACGTGGGGGTGATGTGCTGGAGCCAGCACTATTGCGAATACCTCGACAAGTGGACTCATTACAGAACGCGACGAGAGATTGATTACTCATACAACAAATACTTCTGTGATATTCAGCATATCGAGGATTACTGGATTCAGAAAAGGACCGGCAAGACACTGGTTGATATCAGTTTCCTGGCATCGATACAGCGACTCGTTGTAACAAAACTTTGCGGCATGATTTTTGTTGCCCGTAAATTGGATGACCAAGGCGCATGACCAGCGAGCACATAGCAATGTACGTGCCATCTCTCAGAGGCGGCGGCGCGGAGCGCGCCATGCTAAACATAGCGGCAGGACTCGTGGACCGGGGGATGACCGTGGATCTAGTGCTGGTCAGGGCGGAGGGTGAGTACCTCAGCCAGGTACCGGAAGATGTACGACTGATCGACCTGAATTCGCACAGGACCGCTACGAGCTTCCTGAAACTCGTCCGCTACCTACGGCGGGAACGGCCTGTCGCGATGCTGTCCACACTTGCTCATGCGAACGTGGTCGCGCTGATGGCTAAGCTCCTAATCGGGGGGAGTCTCCGTGTCGTAGCTCGCATGGAGAATACGTTCAGCGAGATGTTCGACAACGGCACGTTCAAACAGCGGCAGACGTTGCGGCTCCTGAAACTTCTGCTTCCCGCTGCCGACGGGATCGTGGCTGTATCGCGGGGGGTATCCGACGATCTCCGCGCACTGGTTCCGGCTGCTTCGTACGAGGTCACAACGATCTGGAATCCCGTGGTGTGGCCGGACCATGCTGAGAAGGCGGCGGCTCCGGTCGAACATCCATGGTTCAACGATGAGAGCGCCCCTGTCGTGCTCTCCGCAGGGCGCCTGACGACCGTGAAAGACCATGCCACACTGCTGAGAGCCTTCGCGGAGGTCATCCGCTCACGACCGGCGCGCCTCGTGATTCTCGGAGTGGGACCGGAACGAGAAAACCTGTCGGAGACGGCGGAGCGTCTCAAGGTATCTCAACATGTGGACCTTCCTGGATTCGAGATCAACCCGTTCGCGTATATGTCGAGGTCCAAGGTGTTCGTTCTCTCGTCCCGGTATGAAGGCTTCCCGAACGTGCTGGTGCAGGCGATGGCGTGCGGGACGCCGGTCGTGAGCACGGACTGCCGGAGCGGGCCGAGAGAGATACTTGAAGATGGGAAGTGGGGCCGTCTCGTGCCGGTAGGCGACTCGCACGGCATGGCGAGGGCGATACTGGAGACACTGGATAACCCGATCTCCGCGGACTGCCTCATTTCCAGAGCTTCGGCTTACTCCGCGGAGGCTTCGGTAGACCGTTACGTGGAAGTCCTGACCGGAAGCTCGATATGAAGATCGGGTCGTGTCCCGGCCCCACCCTGTGGGTTCCCGCGTCCGCGAGAATAGCGGTTGGGTGATACTGGTTGAGTTACTTACAGGAGATGTCGGCACGATGACCCGACGCGTGACCTTCGTGATAAGCGGCCTAGAGCGGGGAGGCGCGGAGCGGCAGCTCGTCGGCATCGCCAACGCGCTGGCTGCCAGAGGATGGAACGTCACCGTGGTGTCGTATCTGCCGTTCTCGAGTACCTCGCTGCGATGTGAGTTGGACGATTCCGCAGTGAAGGTAATCAGCCTGAACTCCTCAGCGGGCATCGGGAGGTATGCCGGCCTCGTCAGGGCGGCCAGTGTCATCAGGCGAATCCGTCCGGATATCCTGGTCGGGTTCATGTTCCATGGGATAATGACGGCCCGAATCGTCGGTCGGCTTACCCGCGTGCCTGTGATCCTGTCCTCGGTGCGCAACGAACGTGACGGATCAGTAAGGGAGCGGATAGTGGCTGCAACCGACCGGCTTTCCGACGCGGTCACGATCATGTCCGACCACTTGGCTTCGGAGCTTACCGAAACGGGAGTGGCGAGGCGCTCCCACACGTTCGTAATCCCCAACGCCGTGGACCCCGGCGGTCTCGATACAGGTGTCTGCCGCAGCCGGACTCGCGAAGACCTGGGCGTGTCCGAGAAGGAGTTCCTGTGGCTGGCCGCGGGCAGACTGTCTCCCGCGAAGGACTATCCCAACCTGATTCGCGCTATCTCTGAGCTGGCCCAACGCCGGCGGAATGCCGAAGTTGCTATCGCGGGAGAAGGGCCTATGAGGGATGAGCTCGCTCGACAGATCCGCGATCTCGGCCTGTCCGACCGTGTCCGGCTGCTCGGGCTGCGCGACGACATGCCGGACCTGTATCGTGCGAGCGACGCGCTGGTCTTGTCGTCAGCCTGGGAGGGAATGCCGAACGTCGTGCTGGAGGCGATGGCGTGTCAGAGGCCGGTCGTGGCGACCGCGGTCGGGGCCGTGTCCGAGCTGGTCACGGACGGCGAGTCCGGGTTCGTGGTCCCACCGGGAGACCATACCGCGCTCGCGGATGCCATGGAGCGAATGATGGCCCTTCCAGACGAAACGCGACTGGCGTTCGGAGAGGCGGGATACGACCGGGTGAGGTCCGAATTCTCGCTTGAGCGCGTTATTGACAAGTGGGAAGAGCTGTTCAACCGGCTGTTGGAAAGCAAAGCCGGGCGCCGGGGTGTGTGAACTAGTTGAGCGACCTACCCAAGTCAGTCGCAATCGTAGCTAACTCGGATGACCGGCTGTACCGGTTTCGCGCCCCTATCGTGCGAAGGCTTCTGGAGTCGAACATCCGGGTGTATGCGGTTGCGCCTCCGGGCGAGCGCGTATCCGAGATCGAGGCTCTGGGCGCGGAGTTCGTTCCGTGGCGACTCGAACGCGGGAGCTACAGCCCAGTGTCCGCGGTCAGGTCCCTGGCTGATCTCGTGGGGATTTACCGGCGGCTGAAACCGGACGTCGTGCAGCACTTCACGGTCAAGCCCAACGTGTACGGCGCCGTAGCCGCCAGGATCGCCGGGATCCCGGTTGTCGTGGGCGGAGTGACAGGTCTGGGCTACCTGTTCATTCCCGGCGGACCTGTTCGCGGCTTCCTGCGTTCGCTTGTGAGATTCCTGTATCGTCTGTCGGTGGCGCTGAGCGATCGCCTGGTGTTTCAGACCGCGCACGATGTTGATATGCTGTTCGGATCGTCGGGCGCGTCGAGGAGCAAGGCGCTTGTAATTCCCGGCGGGTCTTCCGTCGATCTCGCGGCCTTCAGTCAGGAATCCGTCAACCGGAAAGACCGCGAAGATATGCGGGCATCGATGGGCATAGGGACGGACACCCCGGTCGTCACGATGGCTTCCCGTCTCCTATATGACAAGGGTGTCGCGGAGTACGTGGAAGCCGCGCGGACGGTCGGGGAGAGGCGGGTGGACACCATCTTCGTACTGGCAGGAGCGAGGGATCCGGACAACCCAGGGTCGGTCAGCCGCGCGGACCTGGAAGAATGGACCGAGGCGGGCGACGTGCTGGTCGCCGGACACGTCAGCGACATGCCCGCGCTGCTGGCGGTCTCGGACATCGTGGTCCTCCCGACATACTATCCGGAGGGGATACCGCGGGCGCTCATAGAGGCCGCGGCGATGGGGAAACCCATCGTGGCGACCACGATCCCCGGCGTCGCGGAGATAGTCGAGGACGGCGTTAACGGCTCTCTTGTACCACCACGCGATGTACCATCGCTCGCAGCCGCGATCGAAGAGCTCCTGGACAACCCCCGGATGCGACGCGAGTACGGCGCCGCCGGCCGCCGGAAGGCGGAGAGCGAGTACGATGACAGGGTGGTCGCCGAGCGGTACTTCGAGGAGTATCGCAGGCTGTGGGCTTCCAAGTCCGTCCGTGATTGAACTCCGGACACCTGGTTGTTAATATCGGTGTCACGACAGTCAGATAGCTGATCTCAGGAGGAGCGCCGTGATCTACGAGTACCGCGTATATGAAGCCGCACCCGGAAAGCTCGAAGCCCTGAACTCCCGGTTCAGGGACCACACGTTGGGGATATTCGAGCGCCACGGCATCAAGAACATCGGATACTGGACGTCTGCGGTCGGGGACTACTCCGACAGGCTGATCTACATCATCGCGTTCGAGGACGAAGGCCATCGCGAGCGCGCCTGGGCGGCATTCAGGGCCGACGAGGAGTGGAACCGCGTGAGGGCGGAGTCCGAAGCCGATGGGGCCCTGACCTCCAGGGTGTTCAACACGCTGCTGTCGCCCACGGACTACTCGCCGCTCCAGTAGGGCGTCCCGATACCGCGCTGCCGTCGATATCGGCGGCCACATTCACCGGCGCAGTCGTTCAGGATACCGTCGGCGTGGTCTTGCGCAGCCCATCCACGCCAAGTGCGGGGACCTGTTAGAGCTGTCTGAGCCTGGGATCGAGCTTGTCTCTCAGCCAGTCGCCCGTGAAGTTGAAGGCCACAACCGTCAGGAAGATGGCTATGCCTGGGAAGAAGGCCAACCACCAGGCCGTGCCGAGAAAGTCCCGGCCATCGGATATCATCGCGCCCCACGCCGGAGTGGGTGGCGGAACGCCCACGCCCAGGAAGCTGAGGACGGCCTCCGCGAGTATGACGTTGGCCACGTTGAGCGTGGCAATCACTATGACGGTGTTCAAGACCCCTGGAAGAATGTGCTTGTACAGGATCATCACGTCAGAAGCCCCGGCAACCTTCGCGAGAGCCACATAGTCTCGAGTCCTCAGGGACAGCACCTCCGCGCGGACCTGTCGTGAGAAGCCGCTCCAGGTAAGTATCGATATCAGGACTATGATGATCGTGAGGCTCTGCCCCAACACGATAACAACCACCAGTGCCACAAGAATGAACGGGACAGCCAGCGTTAGATCGACAAATCTCATCAGTATCTCATCCACGTGCCCACCGTAGTAACCCGCCAAGAGCCCTATGGTGGTCCCAAACACAGCTCCGGTGCTCAAGACTATGGATACGATAATCAGCGATATTCGAGCGCCGAAAATCGCCCGACTCAGCACGTCCCTCCCCAGCGTATCGGTGCCAAGGATGTACTTCGAGCTGCCCTCGCTGTACCAGATCGGAGGGGTGTTGGGCGCGCGTAGGTCACCAATAAGAGGATCGTGAGGCGCGATCAGCGGTGCGAAGATAGCGCACACCACCAGCACGGCCATTATGAGAAATGGTATCACTGGCCAAGTGCGTATGAACCGGTAGGCGCTGACCGGAATACTATGCCCGGATCCAATGAGACTCGATGATTCTCCGTTCACAGCTTGAACACCATCTGCGCTACTGGTAGCGAATCCTTGGGTCGAAGTAAGCGTATGCCACGTCCACGATGAAGTTCACTGCTACGTACATACCTGCGAAGACCAGCACCACGCCCGTCATCAATGGGAAATCGTTGTCGTAAACCGATTGTACCGCCAGCCTACCCAGACCGGGCCATGCAAAAACCGTTTCGGTGACCACGGTACCCGTCATGAAGCCGGCCAGCAGGAGTCCGGCGTAGGTCAGTGGGGCAAGAACAGCGTTGCGAAATGCGTGCTTCCAGACTACTCTGTTGCCGCTAATGCCCTTGGCCCTGGCCAGCTTCACGAACTCCGAGTCCAGCACTTCCAGCATCGACGACCGTATGAGCCGGAGAAAACCTGACGCGGCCACCCACCCCAATGTGATGGTAGGGAGGATGTAATGCTCGATGCCACCCCTTCGGGATGTGGGTAGCCACTGTAGCTCCACGGCGAAAATGAGAATCAGCATGATCCCCAGCCAGAAGGCCGGCAGCGCCTGGCCAAACAGGGCGAAGGTTCTTCCTACGTAGTCGAGTATGGCCCCTCTCTTTACCGCGGAAAGCACACCCAGAGGCACACCTACCAACAAAGCGAATATGTATGACCCCAGAGACAACTGAAAGGTAGCGGGCACACGCTGGACGATGACATCCATCACGTCTCTCCGCTGATTCAGTGAAACGCCGAAGTCCCCACGCACCGCTTTGGACAGCCAGATGACGTATTGGACTACCAGGGGGCGGTCCAGTCCCATCTCTTCGCCCCAGGCTTCCCACGACTCCGTGCTGGTGTATTCGTCCATGTAAAGGAACCGCGGGTCACCGGCAGCCCTGGACAGACCGAACACCAGCATCGTGGTCGCGATCAACACCACGATCGTGTAGAAAAACCGCCGGACGGCGAATCTCAGCAAGCGTGAAACCCTCCATCTACCAACCTGGGCGACGACGCGGGGATGTCATCGGACCCACAAATATGGGTCCTAAACGTCCCCGATCGCCCAGGTTGCAATCGCCGAGTTTTGAGACCTTTCCGCGCGTTCGATGAAGCTCGCTGCGTCGCTATCTCTCCAACACTACGGTCTCAACTGAGTTCAGGCCGCCGCCAAAGTAGGGCTGCCACTCCACGACCTCCGGTCGTATCAACCATGACTGAGTCCTTTCGACCATGGGCGCGAACAGCATCCAGTGGGAAACGAACTCTTCCATCTTGGCGTTGTTGGCTATGCGATCGGCCGGGTCGTCGATCTTGAGGTTGTCATACCACGGTTGAGAGATGTCGTTGGGCAGCTCGACGCCATAGTTGAAGCCCGCATTGGGTATCATCGAGTGGAACTTCGACTGATCGAGGAACGAGTATGCCTCGCTCTGCATGAGCCAGGGAATGTCGATTGAGCGCTCGACCAACGTCGGGCGTCTGGCCGAGTAAGCGGTCTGCTCGATTTCCACCTTGCAGCCCAGCTGCGTCCACATCTGCGCGACGGCCTTGCCCACGTCCACTATGACCACCACGCCGAGGTCCGGAGCGATCTGGAAGGGTATGGTGAAGCAGTCAGGGAACCCTGCCTCGGTCAGGAGCGCCTTCGCCCCATCGGGGTCATAGGGTATGACCCAGTCGGGGTTCCATCCCTTGTCGGTGTCCTTGAACCCGGAATTCGTATAGGATACGCGCCCCAATCCGTCGAGTGCCACGCTGTTTATCAGCTCCCTGTCTATAGCCATGGACAGCGCCCTGCGGACGTTGCGTGCCCTCTCCATCGTCGCGTCGTCTCTTGGGTCGCCGATCCACGGATGCTCGTCGTCGGCGTTGAGGCCCGGTCTCGGGAAGACCACTTCGTCCCTTTCCAGCCATTTTTCAGCCCAATAGTTGCCACCGAAAACGATGGACTGTCCGGTGCCGCGGTCGAGCTCTTTTCTCCAAGAGCGGGGCAGGGAATCAATAGTATCTCGGATGAACCTGATCGGCGGCTTGAACATATGTATCTCGCCGACCTGCCAGGCCGCTATCTGGGTGGAGATCTCAGGTAGCTCGACGAACCGTCCTCTCTCTATTCTCGGGGTCACGCCCCTCCAGTGATCGGGCTTGGGCTCTGTTATTAGCTCCTCGCCTGCCACCCAGGACACTGGGTTGAACGGGCCTGTGGCGACCATGGTCGTAAGGGCCTCTTCTGCGCCTTTCTCGTCATATACCTTCTTGCTGACCATGAACACAAAGTCGCCTGTGATGTTGGCCGCCTGTCTCCACCAGGTGGGGTCCAAGCCCCCTATGCCCCCTTCGTCTGTTGTCCTGGTGTTGAGCCTCATCGTGTTCTGGTCGATTACCTCCGCCGATTTCAAGTACCTCTTCAGAAAGTCGGCCCGCTGGAACTGGCTACCCTCTCTGATGGCATCGCTGTAGCTGTGAACAACGTCTTCAACGGTAAGCTCGCCATAACCGTCGTTGAACATGACGCCATCACGGATCTTGATGTCGACGTAGCTCTGGTCCGGCCCAATCGTCCAGGAAGTGCCGATACCCTCTGCGCTCTGCTCCCCCAGGTCCGGTGGATCTGCCCAGGTGTACCGGAACAGGCTCTCGAACACGCCGACGTCAGCCAGGAATGCCCCGGCGGCGAAGTGCTCTTCGGATGGGAGGAAAATAGGTGGGTTTACCACGGTCATCCCAACGACAAGCTCTCCTGACTGCTGCGGCTCGGGCACCGACGTCGCTACCACAATCTTCTCCACCACCACCGTCTCGCCGGGCACCTCTACTTCCTTTACGACCTCCTTCTCCACCACCACCGTCTCGCCGGGCACCTCTACTTCCTTAATAACCTCTTTCTCAATTACCCGTTCCGAACCACAGGCTGCGGCTAGAACCAGCAACATGACCGCTCCTGCCGCGACCACGGCCCAGCGAAGTCCAAAATCCTTACGCATTTCCTCGTCTCCTTACGCTCAAAGCCAAGACACGAACGGCCAAGGCGCGGAATATACCCCGCGCGGAGCGTCTCCTTGTTACCGTTATCATAGACACCCTCCCCTGTCAAACCGAATCCACCCACCCAAGCCGACCAAATCAAGCCTCTCTCCACATCCAGGCGGTGGATTTGGGGTCTTCCGTGATATTGACACGATGGCAGCCGGTTCTTAGTATGTCGTTGAGTTGATATGTGTGTGGATTGAGCGGGGCGGTACGTTGAAACAGCGCGTCCGACATGACTCTGGCATTCTGCCTCAGACGGCGGCAATCAAGCATGAGGTCACGGCCTTTCATGACATCTCCTACGCCGCGTATCGCGCCGAGCTGCGGGAGCTGAGGCTGCAGCTGTTGCTGCTTCAGGAATGGGTCACCGAACAGGGTGCCCGCGTAGCCATTGTGCTCGAAGGCAGAGACGCTGCCGGGAAGGGGACGACGGCGTCTGGAATCACGCACTATCTCAACCCCAAGTCGGCGCGGATAATCAGCCAGGGAATACCGACACCGAAGCAGATGCGAAACTGGCTCGGGACCCACTATGAGATGCTTCCGGCTCCGGGAAATATTGTTGTTTTCGACCGCTCCTGGTACTCGCGTGCCCTGGTACAGCCGGTGATGGGGTTCTGCTCGATGAGGCAGTACGGCTACTTTATGAACCGGGTAAACGACTGGGAGAGGAGTGTGATTGATGAAGGAGTGGCCCTCCTCAAGATCTACCTCTCGGTCTCTCAAGAGGCCCAGGACCTCCGCTTCAGACTGCGCCGGAACAGCGAGCTTCAGTATTGGAAGTACTCGTCCACCGATCGGAAGGCCGCCGAACGGTGGCATATGCTGACCTACTTCAAAGACCGCATGTTCGCGGTCACGTCCACCGACTACGCTCCGTGGGTGATTATCGACTCCGACAATAAGCAACAGGCCCGGCTGAATGCGATTCACTACATACTCGGCCACTTCGACTACGAGGGTAAAGACCTGAGTCTCGAAGCCCTTCAAGCAAAATCAGACGCGCATCGGCTGACCAACATGACTGTGGACGGCGTGTTGTTCAGAGACCTCGACACTGAACAGGTCGCGGTTCTGGAACGGATTCTTGTGCATGAATAACGGTGACATCCCGCAGATGGCGGCCGCCGGGGGGCTTGTCCTCTGCGGCGGCCATGTACTGTTGATACGCAAGCACGGCTTGTGGGACATACCGAAAGGCAAGGTAAAGAAGAAGGAACCCCCTGAACACTGCGCGGTACGCGAGATCGCCGAGGAGACCGGGCTGGCTCTTGGCCTGTTGGCGATCCGGGCGCTCCTGTGTCGTTCGAGTTACATCTCGTACTACTCGGGCAAGCCCTTCAACAAGACCGTTGACTGGTTCCTGCTCGACTATGGAGGGGATCTGTCCGATCCTCTCACTCCTGACCTTTCAGAGGACATCGACCTGTGCCAGTGGACGCCGGTGGAGGATCTGATCGACACATTGGAGACCGCTCGCCGTTATCTGAAGGCGGTGCAGACCTCGGTACGTCAGTCCATGCACCTGTTGGAGCCGGCCAAGCCTTTGTAGAAGGAGAATAGATATGAGCGTCACACTCCAGGAAGCGCAGACAATGGTGGCTGCTGCCATCGCCAAGGCGGAGGAGATCGACATCAGGATCAGCGTTGCCGTGTGCGACGCGGGCGGACGGCTGGTCGCATTCGGCAGAATGGACGGCGCGATCTTTGCCGGCGTTTACGGAAGTCAGGGCAAGGCGGTTACATCGGTTGCCTTCGGCAGGCCCAGCGGCGAGATGCAGGAACGCGCGGGCAGCCCGATCGTTACAGGGGTACGCGCCGCCGAGGGAGATCACCTGATCGCCAGCCAGGGCGGCGTCCCGCTGATGAGAGACGGCATCCCGATCGGCGCCTGCGGAGTTGGCGGCGGCGCCGCGCAGGAGGACGAAGACTGTGCCAGGGCCGCTGTCGCTGCCGTGTCTTGACGAGCCGGTTTCCAAATGACCGCTAATTGAATCCAAGCTGAGGAGAGAACAATGCGCTTAGAGGGAAAGACCGCCATTATCACCGGGGCCGCGAGCGGCATGGGCGCCGAAGAGGCCCGGCTCTTCGCGCGCGAAGGGGCCAACGTCGTCGTGGCGGACATCACGGACGACGACGGCGAGGCCGTGGTCAGGCAGATCGAGGACTCAGGCGGCGAGGCGATCTACGTTCACACCGATGTCACCAGCGCGGAGTCGTGGCAGTCGCTTGTCGATACGGCCGTGGACAAGTACGGCTCGGTTGACATCCTGGTCAACAACGCCGGGATCAGCAGCGGATCGTACGCCGACCCCCTGGACATTGAAGGGTGGACGCGGATCATGGCTGTCAACTCCACGGGCGTCTTTCTCGGTACGCGGGCCGTAATTCCCGTGATGCAGGGGGCCGGCGGCGGGAGCATCGTCAACATATCGTCGATCATGGGCTTTGTGGCCGGTGAAGGTGGTCACCCCGCGTACCACGCCTCGAAGGGTTCGGTGAGGATATTCACCAAGGCCACCGCCGTGCGGTATGGGCCGGCCGGCATCAGGGCAAACTCGGTACACCCCGGCTTCATGCCCCCGATGAGGTCGTCCGGCGTCAGGACGCCTTCGGACCGGGACGACCTGATAGAGATAACGCCGCTTCGACGTACAGGTGAGACAATAGAGGTCGCCTACGGCGTCCTGTTCCTGGCCTCGGACGAGGCGTCGTTCGTCACCGGCACGGAGCTTGTCATCGACGGTGGATTCATCGCCCGTTAGATAGCCCCGGTCGCCCATGTCTTGACCAGGTGGTGGGCGATGGCGAGCGGCTGTGGGACCGCCAGTTTGGCGCTGCGACCGTCGAGCGCGAGCATCACCTCATCGCGATCGAACCATTGAACGTCGGTCATCTCCTCGTCGTCTATGGAGATGTCGGTCGTCGCCGCCTCCGCGTGGCACCCGATCATCAGCGACGAGGGGAACGGCCACGGCTGCGATGAGTGGTACTTGACGTTCTTCACCTCGATCCCGGCTTCCTCCCGGACCTCCCTTGCGACGGCCTCTTCGATTGATTCTCCCTGGTCCATGAACCCCGCGAGCGCCGAGTACATCCTCATGCGGGATAGTCGTCCCCGCGACTGACCCAGCAGACAGCGGTCGCCGTCGTGTACCAGCATGATGGCGACGGGGTCTGTGCGGGGAAAGTGCTCGGCCTTGCAGCTCACGCACCGGCGGACATGGCCGCCGCGGCCCATTCTGGTCCGTTCGCCGCACACCGAGCAGAACCCGTGCCGACCGTGCCAGTCGAGTTGCGCGCGCGCCTGCGCGATGATGCCGGACTCGTGTCCGCTGACGATTGGAGCGGCAGACCGCGCATCTACGAACCTGATGGACGGGTCGTTTCTCAGACGGGCGGCCGCGCCGCTCGACGCGGGGACATGGATGGCGAAGTGCGCGACGCCGTCCTCGAGCCCGAGGAAGACCGGCTCGCCATCGATCCCGAACCACCGGACGTCCCTCGGCCCCAGCCAGTTGAGCGCGACATCGGGATCATCGGTCAGGGGAACGTCGAGCTCGGGCATCACGAGGATTCGCGTGTCCGGGTCCATGGCGCTATCCGCCAGCCACTGCTCATCCCGGCGCTCGCGGTCGCCGCGGTCCAGGGGATTGTCTGCGAAGATGTGAGGTTTGTAGGGCATGTGGGTTCGTTCCTGGGTCTGAGTCGGGTCACTCACTGACAACGCGTGGTGTCTTCTGAGTGTACGGCAGTATGCACTGCGCCCTCTTCTTCCAACGTTGAGAGCTTCGAGTGTTCCTCCCGAATCCTCTCGTCGAGCCACCGCTTCATGAGTACTTGGTATCCAATGCCTTCCCGCTTCGCAAAGGCTTTGAGAACCGCCAACATCTGCGTCGGAACGCGTATGCTGATCGGAGTCGCGGCGCCGCTCCGTGGTACAGCCTCCGGCGCATCTATCCAGTCGTCTGGCCGTAGGCTGCCACTGTCCCACAACAAAGCTTCCCTGGCGAGCTGCTCTTTGGAAGCTGGTACATAATTGTCTGAATTCATGTGAATCGCTCCCAGTAGTCGACACCATCAGTTGGCTCGAAAGTGGTTATTGGCGTGAGATGACGAACGCCCCGGCTCGTCCAATCTTCACATACGACGACAAGCCAACGATCGTGCCGTGTTGCTCCCCAGAAGACTGTCCGGTTGGGATATTGTGGATGCCGCCTGGCTTCCACGTACGGCGGAACCTCCATCAACACCTGCTCTACTTCCTGTTCAGTGACAGCGTGCTTATCCCAGATGTGTTGGGAACCGAACTCTGGGCTGTCCCTTTCCCGTGTAACAACGACTCCGGCCATCTCGACGTTGGTCCCGTACGGTGGATCAAGATAGTTCTCGACAAGATTACGAAATTCAGAGTCATTCAACGTATATACGGTATCACAGTCGGGGCGGTCCCTTCGACATGATCAGGCTGAGCGTACAGTCGAAGCAGAGTACAGTTATGACCAGTTTGTGTCCTGCATGGAGGCGATGTACCCGTCTGCCGGTCGCCAGACCGCCGCGTCCTCACGCCACGGATTGGCCTTGACCCAGTCCTCGTCCACTTCGATCCCCAGTCCGGGACCTTCCGGCAGCGGCAGGAATCCGTCCTTCTGCTTGGGGAAGTTTCCGAAACAGACGTCCTGGAACCACGGATGCAGTCCGCCCTCCTGGATCATGAAATTGGGCACGCACGCGTCGAGGTGCAGCGACGCGATAGTGCAGAGCGGTCCATACGGATTGTGCGGCTGGAAGCCGACGTAGTGGGCCTCGGCCATGGCCGCGATCTTCTTGAGCTCCAGAATCCCGCCGCCCTGGACGATGTCCGGCTGGATCATCGCGACGATCTGCCTGCTGAGCAGGTCAGTATAGTCCCACTTGGTGTACAGGCGCTCGCCGGTCGCGATTGGGATGGAGACCGACTCGGCCACACGCTGGAGCGCGTCGATGTTCTGGGGCGGGACCGGCTCCTCGTACACGAACGGGCGATACGGCTCCATCGCGTTGCCGATCCTGATGGCGTCGGACGGCGCAAGCCGGCCGTGGACCTCGACGAGCAGCGCGACATCGTCTCCGACCGCCTCACGCACGGCCTCCAGCTTCTTGATCGCCCCGCGCTCCGCCTCGATCGGAATGAACAGCCCCCGATGGTCGAACGGGTCGCCTTTGAGCGCGGTGATTCCCTGCTCCGTGAAGCTGAGCGCGCGCTCGACTGCGGCCTCCGGAGTCAGGCCGTCCCAGCGTCCGTAGCACCAGATACGATCGCGCATTGGCCCGCCGAGCAGCTCGTACACCGGTGCGCCGAGCGCCTTGCCCTTGATGTCCCACAGGGCGATCTCGATGCCGCTGATGGCCGACATCTGTACCACGCCGCCCCTGACGTGGAAGTGGTGGTAGAGCGTCTGCCAGTGCTGCTCGATCCGGCCTGGGTCCTTCCCGATCAGCAGCCCGCCGAACTCCTCGACCATCGTTGCGACGGCCATTGGTCCGGAGGTGGCCTCTCCCCATCCGGTAATGCCCTCGTCGGTCTCGATCTTGACGAACATATAGTTCCGCGCCCCAAACGCGGTTCCAGCCGATACGGGAACGGGTGTTACCGATGTGATTTTCATGCTGCACTCCTCTCCTTTGGGTGGGGTTCAGTCTAATACCAATTGGAGCCTGTATCAGTTTAGTCGGTAGCCACCAGTCATAGACTTATCCTAGAGGGAAGTACAACCAAAAGGATGGGTCGAGACTGATGGCGGAACACAGCGTGGCGCAGCGGGACAATGAAGACCAGACCTCCCGGAGTGTCGATTGGGAAGAGGAGAGTTACCGTGAGGGATGCGCCTATGCTTGCGAGCAGGCAAGGCTCAGACTCCAAGCTCTGGACGATGAGTTGCTGTGCTTGAGGCCGAAGGGCTTGAGAGTGGAGGGATTTCGTGAGCGGACTGTGGTGACTCGGTTTGGTGATGTGGTGGTCAGACGCCGAATGTACCGTGACGATGAAGGGAACACGCTATTCGCGCTGGACGAACACCTGGGGTGGAAGCCTCGCCAGCAGGCAACTCCGTCGCTGACAGAGAGCGTTGTGGCCATGGCAAGTGTGGCGCCCTTTCGGATGGTGGTCGAGATGGTGAGCGACCTGACGGCCGGGGTGTTGTCACCGATGACGGTGCATCGGCTACTGAGCGGTGTTGCACAGAGCGCGATGGATGATGAGCGCAGTCGATGGGAAGCGTGCTTCGAGCGTGGAGAGGATGTGTGTGATGGTCAGCAGCAGACGGACGTTCTCTACACAGAAGCGGACGGTGTATGGGTGCATCTGCAACGCGAAGAGCGCACGCGCTACGAGGTCAAGAGCGGCATAGCGTATCGAGGGTGGCGGTGTGTGGGTGATGACAGGTATGAACTGGTGGACAAGCGTGTGTATGGACATGCATCAGAACAGATGCCGTTCTGGGAGGGAGCGAGCCTGGAGTGGGCCAAGCAGTACGCACTGGATCGGGTGAAGCTGTTCGTGGTGGGTGGCGACGGAGCCAACTGGATACGTCGGGGCGCAGAGGAGTTCGGCAACGCCATCTTCCAGTTGGACGGCTTCCACCTGTCTCGTGCCTGTGGCCGTGGCTACGGCAGGAAGCTCGGAAAGGCGATCTACGATGCTATACGCTCAGGATCGGAATCGTTCGCTGGTGCGTTGATGTCTGCGGCTTTGCCCGCCGAGACCACAACGGCCATCCGGGACAGAGAGTATGTCGAGTCCAACGTGATAACAGGTATGGACTGGCGCAACCGGGTCCCCAATGCTCCGTCGGAGGCTCGGAGTCTGGGAACCATGGAGAGTAATGGGGACAAGACCACGGCGAACCGAATGAAGAAGCGGGGTATGACCTGGACGATACGGGGAGCGCACCGGATGGTCAAGGTGATTGAGTTGAATCGGAACGGTGAGTTGGCAGAGTTCTGTCGCAGTCGGTCTCATCGGCGTTCGGAGCGATCTGGACCTGACCCACCCTCAGCCCGGCGCCGTCAAACTATGCGCAAGACACGAGTGAGCGATTGGGCTGATGCGTCTGTACCCGCGTTGAGCGGACCGCATAACTCTCGACCATGGACGCGCTCCCTCAGAAACCTCATCCGACATACACACCGACTAAACTGATACAGGCTCTACCAATTGGCTGTAATAGCGCCACAAACCATTCTATGTTAATGTAGCGCAGGGTACTTGACTCCATTCCGTCGGTGTTCGGCGTTCCGAATAGGCCAGTCAACGACTATATGGCGGCGTCACACGCAATTGGTATAATTCTCGTTCCAGTCTATGGGACCGTCGTCGTAATCATCAGTTGGCATGCCTAGCCAGAACAAATCTTCTTCACGGGTTACGTCCTTTCGGATAACTGCCTCAATGCTCTGAAGAAGACCTTCAGCGCGCCTGGCGAAAAACTCGTTGAAATTGTCGGCTCGGAGCGGTCCAGTGGGAATTCTGTGCGAAGCTAGTATTTCGTCCATATCTTCAACGGACATATTTGCATTCCGCTCCAGAGTGGGTAGATACCTAGAAGGCGCCCTCCCGCCAATACTTCGATTCGTACTTGCTGAAATCGCTGTCTTGTTGATGATACTGTTGAAGATGTTGCGATCTATGCCCTGATTAATGCACCATGACTGGGGAAAGATATGATGTATGTCAATGTTGTCGTCAAAGAGTGTCTGTGCCTGAATAGAGACACCGGAGCGAAGATCTCGGCTGCCGTCCCGCATTAGCAGGGCATGAATTCCTTTGTACGCTGCGCTGTTGCGCGTCCGCAGCGTAAGCAGACGGCTCGCCTGGAAATTAGCATCCTGAATAGTAGAAGGCACTTCTGCCGTTTCGTTCTGTACCCATCCCACAACTTCGGGAAGGTCTCTGGCGAACAGAGTCTCGCTAGCCCCACCATAGATTTCGCCGAGAACACCGCACCAGTACCAGCGAGCAATCTTCTGGCGCGCCCCTTCCGTGTCTGCTGTGCTGCCCAAGTCTGCCAAAATCGCGGCAAGTGGGATCAGTTGGGTCTGATACGGCAAGTCCGGAGCATTGAATATCTTCTCGTCATGCAGGAATCTCGCAGCCTTGACAAACCCTTCCTCCGTTCGATCTGCCCAAGCCTCGTATTCCTCCGTCCTCAACCTCAGGATGTCCCTTCGTCTGCAACTGACGGCCCCGCCCTTCGCTTTAGTTGCAAGCAGAGTGAGCGCCTGCAGGAAGAGTGTGTTTTCCATTCGGCGCAATACGGGATGTCCATTTTTGAGGCGGTCTTCTCTGGCAGCCCAGTCTTCACGGAGTTGTAAGTTGTCAGCCGCGAAAGAGGCTGTGAGCAGCTCGAAGACCGTGAGAGTTACGCCGCCTGTGTTCACCTTCTCGAAGACAATACAAACAGCCTCTTTTGGCGTTTCCTTATCAAGCCCAATCACGGGCACCTGGTATTGCTCGAACCGTTTGATCACCTGCTCTTCGAAGTTATCGAACAACTCCATCTTATCGGATTGATCGTATCCCCAATACCTATAGTAGCCTCGCCTCCACTCAGCAGAGTCGAAAATCCGGCTCAGAGGGAACATGTCCTCGGCGTATTCCCCGTCAGGTGAAGAAAGATTGAGAGTTTCTTCACCGCGGAACGTTTTCGCAATACGGTCTTCTGGAAGCGATAGAATGGCATCCTCGCGGTCAGAGTCGTCTGCGATACATTGCTTCATGTCAAGGTAATACCAGCGGTGGGTCGTTCTACCCCGAGTATCTCTTGTGGCTACAGCTTTCCCTGCTTTCAAGGATTGAAACAGCGAGGTCAACCGCTGCTGACCATCCAGAACAAGAGTGTCAGGCTCGACCTGTCGGAGGGATTCGTCAGCGCCCTCTATAGGGCGTGGCTTGAAGCTGACATCCTCGCCTCCGGTCTCCAAGGTCATGACCGCTCCAATCGGAAACGACAGCGACACACTGGCTATTAGGCTGCGGATATGATGATCGTCCCAGACCCAACCGCGCTGGAAGTCAGGGAGCTGGATCTTCCCACTGCCTACGTCATTGAGCATGTTCTGTACTAGGTGCTTGGTACTGTCAAAGCTCGCTACGGTTACCATACCTCTACTCCTGATGGTTCAGTAGGTGTTCCGATAATTACCTCCGTTACTCTACCGCCAACCCAAACACCTCGTCGATCGAAATCTCAAGCCCGCCCAGCGTCGGCGACGCGAATGTCTCCCCTTCTCCGTAAGTGCCGACGACCTCGAACCCCTCCTCCTCCAACGCCAACACTGTCACAGTCGCCGAGTCCGGCCCCACCAGCCAGTACTCCCTGACTCCGTGCTGGGCGTACAGCGTGCGCTTGAATCCCCGGTCTCGCTCTGCGGTGCCGGGCGACAGTATCTCAATGACCAGATCCGGCGCGTCCTGGATATTGTCCTCGGTGATGATGTGCGTGCGCTCGCTGGATACGAACAGAATGTCAGGCTGAACTACGTCGGTGTCTGACAGCACCACGTCGGTCGGAGCTAAGAAGACTTGACCTAAGCCTTCTGCCTCGACAAACCGGTACATTCGTGATCCTAGCGCGATCTGAACCGACTGATGCGATGTCCTCGGTGCAGGGGCCAAAGTTAACTCTCCGTCCAGCAGCTCGTAGCGCTTGTCTTCCGGTGTGGTCCGGTAGTCTTCGTAGGTGAGTTTGATTCTTGGCTTCTGAGTGACCATGCCTGTACTCCTCTTTCATCAATTCCGCTAACCACCAACCACTCGGACCACTAATACCACTTCGTCTTGTCCACCACGTTCGTCAGCGGCTCGTCGTTGAGAAATCGGCGGGCGTTGTCGAGTATGATCTGGAACCTGCGCTCCGGGATGTTTTCGGCGTCGGCGACCGCGACGTGCGGCGTCATCAGCACGTTCGGCAGTCCCCACAGCTTGTGGTCGGACGGCAGAGGCTCCTCCTCGAACACGTCGAGTCCGCAGCCCGCGATCTCTCCGCTCTCGACCGCGTCCGCGAGGTCGTCGATCTTGCAGACCATGCCTCGACCTATATTGATGAAGTACGCCGTGGACTTCATCAGCCTGAACCGGTCGGCGTTGAAGGTGAACTCGGTCTCCGGGGTGTGCGGGACCGTCGATATCACGAAGTCCGCCCGCGGCAGCGCGTCATCCAGCTCATCCGGGGTGTGGAACTCGACGTATCGGAGATCGTACTCCGGCCTGGGCTCGATTCCGATGACCTCCATCCCCAGCTCGTTGCACAGCCGCGCGGTTTCGTGTCCGATGCCGCCCACGCCGTTGATGAGCGCGGTGGCATCGCCCAGGAAGACGTAAGGTGTCTGCCGGGCGTCCTTGTCCCAGACTCGCCTGCGCTGCGCGTCCATGAACCACGGCAGACCTCGCGATAGCGCGAACATGAACATGAGTATGTGGTGGGAGATGTGGTCGAAGTATATTCCCCTGGGATTCGTGATCGTCAGCGGGTGTTCGATCAGCTCATCGTAGTAGTAGCCGTAGAACGAGCCCGCGTCCGGGTTCTGCACCCACCTGAGACGCTCGGCCACTCGCAGCGCCGCCGGAGGCACCCAGCCGAACGCCGCGTCAGCATCGCGGATCGCCTCCAGGGCCTCTTCGTCCGTCTCGGGGGATGCGACATCGTACTCCGGGACCGTGTCCGCCAGCCGTGCGGCGAACATCGCCTTCAGATCGTCCTGCGGGGGCATGAATATAAACTTTGGCAACTGTGGGACCTCCCTGATTTCTGGTCCGCCACATTGTATCCCAGCCGGTGAGAGTTCGTGTCAGAAGACATTGCCGGTTGTGCTAATATGGGCGGCAAGCAGAGTTGGGAAGTCTCCACGACCACACAGATAGAGGGTTTACCTGAGATGGTTGGCAGGACTGCCCGGCTGGAAGGCGCATACGAGCGGGTTGACCGCCCAGCTTGACAGACACATGCAGCGAGGAGGAGAGCCATGCGGAACGGGACTGCAATCAAGGACCGATACGAGCTTCCGTTGACCACAGAGTCACCGAAGGCCGCCGACCACTACGTCGAAGCTATTGATCGGTTCTTGGCCCAGATCTACGGACCGGAGCTGGAGCTCGATCGGGCCATCGAGGCCGACGACGGGCTCGCCGTCGCCCACGCCGCCCACGCCCTGCTGCAGATGTACCGCAACGAGATGGCCAGGGCCAGGGAGACCGTGGCGCGCGCCAGGAAGCTCGCGGTCAACGCCACGCGGCGCGAGCGCCAGCAGGTCGACGCGATCGGGCTGATGATCGAAGGCGACAATCGAAAGATGCTCAGGCTCATCCGCGAGCACCTCGACGACTTCCCCCGCGACATGCTCATGGTCCGGCTCGCCAGCCGCGTTCTGATCCTCGGATGCAGCGGCGCGGGCATCCCCAACTTCCCGGAAGAATTGCTCGCGATGCTCAAGCCGCTCAAGTCCGAGTACGGCGACGACTGGGCCTTCCTCGGACAGTACTCCTTCGCTCACCACGAGACCGGCTACTTCGACGACTCGCTGAAGTACGCCCAGCGCGCCCTCGACGCCCGGCCCGACAGCGGCACCGCTTCCCACTCCGTCGCCCACGTCTTCTTCGAGACCGGCGACCCCGACGGCGGCGCCGACTTCCTCGGAGACTGGCTCGACGGCTACGACAAGCGCGGGCCGTTCAACGTCCACCTCTCCTGGCACCAGGCGCTGTTCCAGCTCGCCACCGGAAAGCCCGACAACGCCGTGTCGTTGTACGAGAGCCACATCCGGCCGTCGGTGGTCAAGAAGAACCTCGGCTCGCTGGCGGACAGCGCGTCGCTGATGTGGCGGATGAAGATCTACGGCGACGGCCAGCCCGCCCCGTGGGAGGAGGTCCGGGAGATCGCTCTGCCGGCCGCCGAAAAGCCGGGGCCGGCCTTCAGAGACGCGCACGCCGCGCTTGCCTTCGCCGCGGGCGGATTCAGCGAAGAGCTTGGCAGGATGCTCTCCGGACTCGGAGAGGCCGCTGACGGAGGCGATGCGCTTGCCACCGAGGTCACGTTGCCACTGGTGAAGGGGATCGAAGCCTTCGCCCACGGCGCCTACCAAGACGCCGCGGACAACCTCGACGGCCTGGTCGAGCAGCTGCCCCGGATCGGAGGCAGCCACGCCCAGCGCGAGGTTTTCGAGGACACCATCCTGGAGTCCTACATCCGCGCCGGCCGGTTCGACAAAGCCCAGAACCTGCTCACCACCCGCCTCAAGCGCCGCACGTCGGTACGCGACGAGCTATGGCTGCGCAGAACGGAGGGGTAGGTGTCTGGTCGTGACTTACGGCTCCCGCTGGACACGCCAACAACTACTTGTCGCATTCGCGTTGTACTGTCGCCTGCCGTTTGGCAGGTTCCACTATAGGAACCCCGAGGTCATAAAGTTTGCGGAAGCTATTGGACGATCACCGTCGGCTCTGGCAATGAAGCTCGGCAATATCGCCAGCCTTGATCCTGCGATTACATCTACGGGCCGCGCTGGGCTGAGGGGGACTTCCGCAAATGACCGCGCGATGTGGGACGAAATGCATAGCGACTGGGAGCGGTTCGCGGTCGAGTCCGGGCGAGCGATGAGGGAAGCCGGCGCCATAGCCGAGACCCGTGATCGCACGGATCACGATCAAGATAATGGCTACGTCGGAAGGGATCGTGAAGTGTGGACTACGGCGCGTATCGGCCAGAGCTTCTTCCGCGCGGCCGTGTTGAGCGCCTACAACGAGCGGTGCTGTATCACAGGACTGTCGATTCCGGCTCTACTGGTGGCAAGCCATATTGTCCCGTGGAGTCACGATGATTCCAATAGAGTAAATCCCAGGAATGGGCTGTTGCTGTCCGCATTGCATGACAAAGCGTTCGATAATGGACTGCTTACGATCGATGACGACATGACCGTCCGGGTTTCCAGTGAACATACGGCAAGCGATGACGAGTTCTTTTCGATGTCCGTCGAGGCATACAACGGGCGGCAGATACATCTTCCGGAGAAGTTTCGACCCGACCAAGAGTTCCTTGCTTACCACAGAGAGCGCATATTCCAGGGATGATTCGTTCGTAAAAAGTCTGGGCGCAGGCTTTGGAATTAAGAGATAATAGGGCTGAGGATGGTGATGGTGTGCCTCTGGCTGCGTATCTCAAGGCGCTGCCCTCCAACCTCTCCCTTCCCATGAACACCCCCATCGCCCAGGCCACATTGCCTATTCACCCCACACCTGTCCGAACAGCCGCAGCCAGTTTCCGCCAAGCACCTTGGCGACGTCTTCCGGTCCGTATCCACGGCCTTGCAGCTCGGTCGCCACGTTGGACAGGCTGTCCGGCGTCTCCATTCCGGCGGGATGCAGCAGGTTCTCCGGATAGGCATCCGAGACATCCATCAGCTTGGTCCCCTGCTGCGAGAAGATCCAGTCGAAGAACGCCTTGGGTTGGCTCTGAGTGTAGTCGGTCCCGACACCTACGTGGTCGATTCCCACCCGCTCGACCAGGTCGTCTATGGCATCGACGTAGTCCCGGATCGTTGACTCGAAGCCGTTGCGAAGGAACGGCGGAAACGCGTTCGCGCCGATCACTCCACCGCGCTCGGCGATCAACCGCAGCGCATCGTCCGTCTTGTTCCTGGGATGATTGAAGAACGCGCGCGCGTTGGCGTGAGTACAAGCTACGGGCTGATCGGACAGCTCAGCGGCGTCGAGCGTTGTCTGATCGCCCACGTGCGACAGATCGACCAGAATGCCGAGCCGGTCCATCTCCCTGACCACGTCCTGTCCGAACCTGCTCAGCCCCTCATCGGTACGCTCGTAGCAGCCGTTGCCGACCAGGTTCCGCTCGTTGTACGTGATCTGGATGATCCTCACTCCGAGCGTGTGGAACAGCGCAAGCCGGTTGAGGTCGTTTTCGATCGGCGACGCGTTCTGCCACCCGAGCACAACGCCGACCTTTCCATCCTCCTTGGCGCGTAGTATGTCGCTCGCAGTCCGCGCCTGAATCAGCGTGTCCTCGTAGGACTCGAACCTGTGGACCCACCCCGCGAGGTTGTCCATCGTCTCGCGGAAGTTCTCCCAGATCGCGACGGTTGCGTTGATCCCCGTCACCCTGCCTGCGTGGAGGCTCCGGTACACGTCGGGACTGTCCCAGTTGCTGACGTTCAGCCCATCGAACACGACGGACTGCCCGTAGAGATCGGAGTGGGCGGAATGTGTGGACATTGGGTTCCTCCGCGGATTTGGACTCACACCAGTTTACGTTGACTGGGGCCGGCTGTCATCGGACGGCCCGCGACTCCGATTGGAGACGACCCGTAATTCACCCTTGACAACCCCGTCCTCACATTCTACCATAGAACATACGTACTCAGAGACCAACACCTGATACCTAATCCCTGATACCTGAAAATCCCATGTGCTCACACACCCAACACAACAAGCCAAGCACCCTCGCCGTCGCCATGCGCGACGCGACCACGGACATCCGGGGCGTCGTCGACAGACTGCACGACATCGCCCAGGGCAACGCACCACGCACCAGCACGCGCAGCCGCATCAGGGCCACACGCATCCTACTCGACAGGGGATTCGGCAAAGCCCCCAGGCGCACCTGCTCCAACTCCGCGCCATCCACCAACACCCACCGGCCAACACCGGCCAGGGACAACCCCACACCCGTCGGACCCTCACGCAGTGGCGGCTCCACCGTGTCCGGGACCGTCACGCGGCTCGACGATTCGCTGCACGACACCCTCGGCCCACCCCCGACCTTCGATGACCCACCGTATTTCACCGATGACCACGACCACGACTCCCTCAGGTCGGAGCTGGTCTCCTACACCCAGGAATACATCCACACCGTCACCGACGACGGCAACACCCTCGTGACCGTTCTCGTGGGCATCCTTGACGCCGACCCCGACGACGAGACCGTGAGCGCCTGCCACCGGGTGGACGCCGCGCAGATCATCCTCGACCGCACCCTCGGCGTGGACTGTGATCCCCCCGCCGACCCCGCCGACGAGATTCCCCCGGAGGACATCCCCGGCACTCCTGAGTGGATAGCGGAGCGCCAGCGCGATATAGACGCAGTTATCCAGCATACCATCGACACCGCCACTGAAGAGGACTGGCGCAGGGGCGCGGAAATGACCGAGGAAGAGGTCGAAGAGGTCAAAGCCAGGGCATACAGGGCGCTGCTTGCCCAGGTCGGCGACCCGCGCGCCTACTCCGGCGGCTACACCGGCAAATTCGACGACCCCTGACCCTCCATGCGGATATTCGGTAGGGGCAGGTTTCAGACCTGCCCAGGTCCCGGCCACTCTGCCCAGGTTCTGGCCACTCTGCCCAGGTTCTGGCCACTCTGCCCAGGTTCTGGCCACCCTGCCCAGGTTCCGGCCGCCTCTGCCCAGCCCCCGGCCGCCCCTGCGGTAGGGGCAGGTTTCAAACCTGCCCAGGTCCCTACCCACCAACCACCGTTCACCATTAACTATTCACCTGGATGGTGGTCGGTGGCTCTCATCCGCCATTCCACATTCACAATTCACCACATCGGGTATTCTCAACACGCGCTGAGGATGTTGATTGAAGACTTGGCGTGTGATGATAACGCCTCGATATAAACCCTTCTCCATCCTGTCCATCTATGTGAATGTGGGTATTCTCAGCCCATGCTGACACTGTGAGAAGAATCCCCCGCGTCGTTTCTCTTTACGCAACTGTTGGATGGTGCTATGATGAGCACATACAGAACAACAGTGCTATTGGAGAATCGTATGAATCCACTTGTTGCAGCATCCGCAACGCAGGGCTGGACGGTGACCACCGGTCACACAGCCTCACCCACATCACCGGGCGGTCTTGCCTTACCCGATGAGCTGCGTGCGAAATTCTTCTCGGAGATGGTAAACGGCCTCCCAGACAATACCGCGGACTATACCCTGAAGCTGTGGCTGAGGTGGGCGAGATCGACCCAGGCTCCACCTCCGGGCCGGTGGGCCGTGTGGCTGATGCTGGCGGGTCGCGGGTTCGGGAAGACCCGCTCCGGGGCCGAGTGGGTCCGCCACCGTGTCGCGTCGGGCCGCGCGCGCAGGATCGCGCTCGTGGCGCGGACACCGGCGGACGTCCGCGACGTCATGATCGAGGGCGAGTCCGGCATCCTCAACGTCAGTCCGGAGTGGGACCGGCCCAGGTACGAGGTGTCGAAGCGACGGCTGACCTGGAAGAACGGCGCGATAGCGCTCGCGTTCTCCAGCCACGAGCCGGACCAGCTTCGCGGTCCGCAGTTCGACTCGGCGTGGTGCGACGAGCTCGCCGCGTGGGAGTACCCGCGCGCGACCTGGGACAACCTGACGCTGAGCCTGCGACTCGGAGACGATCCGAGATGCGTTGTGACCACGACTCCGAGGCCGCTCCCCGTGCTGCGCGAGCTTCTGGAGCGCGACGACGTGCGGGTGAGTCGCGGGTCGAGCTACGAGAACCGGGCAAACCTGGCGGGCACGTTCCTGGAGGACATCCGTCGCCGGTACGAGGGCACGCGGACAGGACGCCAGGAGATACATGCGGAGCTTCTGGACGAGGCGGAGGGCGCGCTGTGGCGTCGTGACTGGATAGAGGGCGCCAGGGTCCGCGAGGCGCCGGAGCTGGAGCGTGTGTACGTGGCGATCGACCCGGCGGTGACGTCTCGTCCGGGCAGCTCTGAGACGGGGATCGTGGTGGCCGGACGTGACGAGGACGGACATTTATACGTTCTGGCGGACGAGTCGGGTCGTCACACACCGGCTGGGTGGGCCGCTCTCGCCCGGTCGCTGTACGAGCGTTACCGTGCGGACATGGTGATCGCGGAGACGAACAACGGCGGTGACATGGTCGAGGAGACGCTGCGGGCGGCTCTGGATGACGACTATCTGCCGTTCAGGAAGGTGAGCGCGTCGCGTGGGAAGTACACGCGCGCTGAGCCTGTGGCGGCGCTGTACGAGCAGGGCCGGGTGCATCACGTGGGGACGTTTCCGAAGCTGGAGGACCAGATGTGTACGTGGGAGCCGGGGTCCGGGGTGTCGCCGGACAGGTCGGACGCGCTGGTGTGGGCGATCATCCAGCTTTCGGTGCGCAGACCGGGGCCGATGCTTTACTGATAGGTGTCAGTGATCAGGGAATGGCGGAGTTGTGTGTGTGGAGTGGATTGCTATGAAAATGACCCGACCCGACCCGACCCAACACCACCCATCCGTCATTCCCGCGCACGGCCTGCCCCGTACTACGATACGGGGCGGGAATCCACGGGGAGAGGCTGGGGCTCAACCAAATTTTCATTCCCCTTATGTGGCCTTCGCAAGGCCATGGTGATTCCCGCGTTCGCGGAAATAATAGGGGAATATCGGGAATAACAGTGCAAGCCGCCCATCGAGCCGGACGCTCCGCGCTCCGCCTGACAAGATATCCTCCCTCACACCAGCGTCACCGCCAGCACTCCACCCACCGTCAGCGTGATCGACACGATCTTGGTGGCCAGAATCTTCCCTTCGAGCGGCTCGTTGAGGACGTTCGACACTCCGAGGCTCAGAATGATCCCAAGCGCGAACACGAACAGCGGACGAGTCGCCATTACCGTCGATGCCAACGAGACCGGCCCCAGGTAGATCGCCCACAGCATCAACGCAAGCGCAACAAACACGAGTGCCCCTTCCGTGAACAGGATCAGCCCCACCGAGACCGGACTCCGGACCGTGCTCAGCACGTCCCCGACGGCGCTGGGCATAACGATGAGCGCTGAGCACACGGTCCCGGCGCCAATCGATCGCCACAGGAAGAGCGTCCAAACGTCCATATCGTCCGCGACGATCTTGCTGAGGAACTGGCTGAAGCCGAATCCGACACTTGCCAGGACCAGCAGCGCGAACGCCTTCACCTCCCCGCTTCCCCTGTGCGTGAGCCGAGCCGTAGGTCCAAGAGACATCAGCGACGCGCCTGCCACGGTGATCAGGATGCCGGTCCAGGCGAGTGGTCCTAGTATCTCTCCGAGGAACACCTGCGCGAGAATCCCCACGAATATCGGGTATGTTGACGTAACCGGTATGACCCTGGAGACGTCCTGGGAACCCATGACCCAGAACATCAGCACCAGGTAGCCTCCCGAAGCCAGTCCGGAGAGGTATCCCTCCATGGCGTCGGCGACCGAGTACCCGGACCAAGAGGCCCAGGGCGCTATGCTGACGGACAACAGGAATTGCGTGAATCCGACGAGGATGATGAAGGTGCGCGGGTTCGGAACGTATCGCTGAATGACGATCTTGTCCAGGGCCGATACGACCGCAAACATGATCGTGCTGCCGAGTGACAGGAGGACCCAGATCATCGGACCGGGAGCTGTTCGGATATGACGACCGGGAAGTCCGGCTGGCGCTTCACGGAGCGGTCCCGTATATGTGCTCGGGGACGACTATCACCGCGGCCCGCCGGTCGTCGATCATCGCCTGGTCGTACTCGTTCCAGTCCGGGTGCTCTTGCCCGGACGCGGAGCGGTAGATGCCGCGCAGCGCGTCCCGGAGCTCGGTCTCGTCCGACTTGCCGCGTCGCAGCAGACGGGCCTGTCCCTCTAGCACCACGTAGCCCCACCAGTCGGCCTTGGAGACGAGCAGCGAGCACCTGGGGTTGCGGGCGAGGTTGTGGAGCTTGGCGCGGTCCTCCGTGGTGGTGAACCCGACCCCGTCTCCGTATGGCCCCACGGTGACGATGCTCATCTGGGCCGAACCGTTCCGCCGGAACGTGGTCAGCACGGCCTGGTGATTTGTGGAAGCGAACTGTGCGACATCATCTGGCAACATGGCTGATAACTCCGTCTATAGCTGAAAGTCGGTCTCGTACAGGTCGTAGTGCGAATGGTCCATGCCGAGTCTGCGGTAGGTCTGCTGGGCGGCGTCCAGTGTCTTGGCCTCGGTCTCTAGCGCCATCGCCTGCTGGAAACGGACTATCCGGCCGGCGTCGCCGGGCCTCGCGTCGCGGACGACGGGTCTCGGATCTGCCACGCCTGCCTCCATGAGTGATGTTGAGAAGCGCCGGGATTGTATCACAGGCCGGGTTGGTGGCCTGTGGCCCTTGCTCACTGGTCACTATTCACCATTCACTACTGGTCACTATTCACCATTCACTATAGTATGGGGTGCGCTGGAAACTGTGATGCGGCTGCAACGCTCGATGTTTCCAGCCGGCTGCCGGTCATTAGCGCAATTTGTGGAGGATGTCATGCTTCCGAAGCCCATCAAGGACGAGTTCAGACGGTCCACCGCGGTGTCGTCGCAGACCAACGTGGAGACGCCGATGAGGGACGGCACGACGCTGAGGGCGGACGTGTACCGGCCCGCCGGCGGCGGTCGTCATCCGACGCTGCTCCACCGGCTGCCATACGGCAAGCACACGCCCCGGTACCGGAGCCTCTACCTCGATCCGATGCGCGCGCTCGACCGCGGCTACGCCGTCGTCATCCAGGACGTGCGCGGACGCCACGCCTCCGACGGCGACTGGTATCCCTACGTCAACGAGCCCAGGGATGGATACGACACCATCGACTGGATCGCCTCGCAGCCGTGGTCTGACGGCACGGTCGGGATGTACGGCATCTCGTATCACGGCGCGACGCAGTGGCTGGCGGCCATGGAACCGCATCCGGCGCTCAGAGCGATCGTCCCCGGCGTTACGGCGGACTCCTACTACGACAGCTGGACATACCTGGGCGGGGTGTTCCAGCTCTACTGGATCAGCGGTTGGGCCTGCGGTTTCGCCCTCGACGACCTCGGAGGAAGGGCCAACGCATTCCCCGACGCTCTGGCGACGCTGCGTGAGTGGCGACGCGACCCCTACGCGATCGCCAATCACCTTCCGCTGGGCGACATGCCCGCCCTCAGACAGGTGGGCGACTACTACTACGACTGGCTGAGCCACCCGACTTACGACGACTACTGGAAGTCCTTCGCGCCCCGGGAGAAGTTCGACAAGATAACCGTACCCGCGCTGAACCAGGGAGGCTGGTACGACGGATTCATCCGCGCCACGCTCCGCAACTACGAGGGTATGCGCGAACGCGGAGCGACCGAGCTGTCGCGGACGCAGCAGCACCTCTTGGTCGGACCGTGGCTCCACCAGCCCCTCCCCGATCCATCCGCCGGCAGGGAGTACTTCGGGCCATCGGCGTCCGGGGCCGCCATCGACTGGCACGGGATGCAGATCGCATGGTTCGACCGTTGGCTCAGGGACGAGGACAACGGAGTCGATACCGACCCCAACACGTACATCTTCGTGATGGGGGCCAACGAGTGGCGGGCCGAAGAGGTCTGGCCTCCCAGCGATGCGGAGACCATGACGCTGTTCCTCCGAAGCGGGGGCGGCGCCAACACCCTCAACGGCGACGGAACGCTGTCTCAGGACTCGCCCGCGCCCGCCGAGTCCCCGGACCGCTTCCGGTACGACCCCGCCAATCCGACCCCGACCTACGGAGGCGCGCATCTCAGCGGCACTCCGACCATATTCGAAGTCGGAGTCCAGGACCAGCGGTCGGTCGAGGCCCGTGAAGACGTGCTGGTGTACACGTCCGAGCCGCTCGAACGGGATACCGAGGTCACGGGCTACGTCACGCTCGACCTGTGGGCGGCGACCTCGGCGGACGACGCCGACTGGACCGGGAAGCTCGTGGACGTGCATCCCGACGGCCGGGCGCTCAACGTTTGCGACGGCATACTGCGGGCCAGCTGCCGCGACTCGCTGGAGTCGCCGTCACCCATCCAGCCCGGCGAGGCGTACCGGTACCGGATCGACGTCGGGCCAACTTCCATGCTGTTCCGCAAGGGACACAGCATCCGGCTGGAGGTGTCGTCCTCCAACTTCCCCGCCTACGCGCGGTACACCGGCTCCCCGCACCAACAGTCGGCTGATCTGACCCCCGCGACCCAGACCGTCCTGCACGACGCCGATCACCCGTCGGCGCTGGAGCTTCCGGTGGTGCGTAGGTAGAGTCCGCCATGGACGGAGCACCCAGGTTACCCAGGGTCTTTTCATTTTCAAGGGAGTGGGCTTGCCGACAAAGCAACATCCCCCACTCTCTCGATGGAAGATTGCGAGGTGTGGGATAACTGACGACGTTTCATTCGCGCTACGTCAAATAATGAAAAGACCCTGCCAGGTTACCCCAAATCCACCACCTAATTGATGATGCGGTTGAGTTTCGTAGCTAAATTGGTCATTTTCGACAACTCGTCCTTTCACCTACTGGGGTGAAGGTAAAGTACCCGTGTTCAAGGCTGAATTAGCTACAGAAACAGATCAGACGTGCGCTTTAGGCGGTGGATTTGGGGAGCTGCGCTAGGCTTGACACGGGAGGGGTGAAGTTGTAGGATGGGCACCATACTGGGGGCCGATCTGGAATAACCTGGTGAGCGTAGTTCTCGCCGACTAGAGCGGGCCAGCGCGAGCTCCGAAGACATCCGACATCGCGCGTCGCCAGCAGTCGACATCAGAAGTCCTGAGGTTCGTGATGAGCCCCAGGACTGAATAAGCGTACACGCGGAACTCCCGGGCATAGACAGACGTGTGGTATCCGATGCGTACGCAACCGGAGCGAAGCGTTGAAGCCCCGGCTGCGGCGTGGCGAGGTTCCAGATCCTGGCGTCAAGACCGTTGCCGAAGCATGATCCGGGCGATGGTTCTGTAAGAGAGGGCTTCATGGCAGAATACACTTGGTACTTCAACGGCGAGTGGACACCTTCCAGTCAGGTGAAGATAGACCCTTTGGACAGGGGATTTCTGCTAGGCGACGTCGTCTACGATGCGGCCAGGACCTTCAACGGCAAGATCTTCCGGATGCGGGAGCACATAGACCGGCTGTACCGGTCCCTCAAGTACGTCGGCATCGATCCCGGCTTCTCCGCAGAAGAGATGCTGAACATCTGCGGAGAGTTGGTCCAGCGCAACGAGTCCCTGCGTGGGGAGGTAGGCGACTACATGATCCATCCCTTCGTGACTCGTGGGCCCTTCAGAGGAATCAGGGAAAGGGCCCAAATGGCGGCGGTGCCCACTGTAGGCGTGTTGTTATGGCCGCTTCATTTCGCTGGGTTCGCTCGACACTACACCGAGGGGGTCGATGGGGTGATCGTGCGCACCCGCAGCTACTCCCCGGAGATGTTGGACCCGAAAGTCAAGCACCACAGCCGGATGAGCTTCAACATAGCCGAGCTTGAGGCTGCCGCCGTGGATCCCAATGCCAAGCCGATTCTTACGGACAACGACGGGAACCTCACAGAGGGGATCGGGTACAACGTGTTGATGGTCACCGACGGGGTGATCCGCAGTCCAGACGACCGCAGCATCCTCCAGGGCGTATCCAGAGGGATGGTGTTCGATCTCGCCCGGCAATTGGAGATCCCCGTCGTCGAGGAGGACCTGCAGCCCTATGACCTTTACACGGCCGACGAGGCTTTCTTCTCGACCACCAGCCGTTGCATCGAGCCTGTGACCAGGGTAGATGGGCGCCAGATAGGTGACGGAAAGCCCGGCCCTATGACACAGCAGCTTCTGGCCGCCTGGAGCGAGGCCGTGGGCATGGATATCGTCGATCAGGCGCTCCGGTTTGCCCGGGGGTAGTTGGGACAGGCGGGTGTAGCCTCGCCGATGGCCCGCCGCGCCGATGCGCGTGCGGTGGGCCGTCGACCCTGCGCGAGTGGGTCCACCGGTGGATGGAACGGTGCCGCTCAGACCTGTCCTGAGCCTGTCGAAGGAACGACCTCCTCTCCGCCCACTTCTGACCACACCCTAATTCACCTCACCCAAATCCACCGGCAGATTGAAGTGTGCGGTTGTTGGTGGCACTTCGACGGATGACGGGGCGGTTAGGGGACCGTCTGGGCGTTCGAAGATGCGTGTCGAGGTGGTCTGGGAGGCCGTTTGGGGATGTTCAGGGCGTCTGCGGCCTTTCTGCGGTAGAAGGATGGCGAGGCGCATCCACCGGACGGGTTCCGGTTGCTTCGGGTCGAGATGATTTGGTTGTGGGAAGGTCGAACTACGGTGGGGCTGGTAGTGCCAGCATCCTGGCGCGTGCTTTGAGTAGCAGGTTGTATGAAGGGTGTCCCCTGGGCAGGCGGATGATCAGCCTCCTGGCATGATGCACGACTCGTCCGGCAGGCCCGATCAGCCCGAATCGCACGGCCTTGAGCCGTCTGCTTAGCCACTCGGGGCCCAACGCCAAGCGCTTCAGCGCCGAGTTGAGGTTGAACGCCAGTACCGCTATCGCCCACCACGCGGCATTGGCCCCGAACAGACCCGACGGCAGCCGACCGCCAGCGAGGTCTTCCTTGAGCACCCCGTGCACCTCCTCACCCTTCCCACACCTCTGCCTGTACCACCCGATCAGCTTGTCCCCTGGGAGACCACGGTTGGTCACCAATGCTGTGACCTTGTACCACCCTCGCCCCGACATCTCCATGACGGGGACCGACAACTGCAGGTGAGCCTCCATCCCCGGCATAGGCGGCTTGCGCAGCAACTTTCTGATCGCTATGAAACGGTACTCAGGACTACTCTTTTTGTGACCTATCCAGTTGGGTACGAAGTTCACCTCCGCCCACTGTTGTCCCGTTTCCAACTCGTGGCCCACCGCACTCTGTTTGAGCTCATGCCAATCGCCCTCAGGCACAGAGTCGATCGCCCGCTTCAACTCCGGCGTAACATCGGCGCCGACGGCGAACTCGATCACCCCGAAGCGTTCGTCTCTGCCTTCGGCGCAGTACCGCAGCAACTCCCGCTGGTAACCCGCCGTGTCCGACCTCAGCAGCACCTCTTCGACCCCTCTGGGCAGATACTCCAATGACTCCCGCAGCACCCGAAGCTGCTGGTGGCCCGCAGGTACGTTGCCGTCTCGAAACTCCGAGTGCACAATCTGGTCGGCTTCGGCCCAGTACGTCGTCAGAGGCTGATACGCCCTATACTTGTCGTAGCAATAGCTCGCCTGTCTCTTGTGGGTCTCGATCAGCGTCGCGTCCATATCCAACGTTGCTTGCTTATGCCCAGCATGGCTCTGAACGAAGCCCATCGTCTCCGCATTCACCCTCCTCAGACCAACCAGAGCATCGGTCGCAGCGGGTATGAACGCCTTGTGGGGCTCACGCTTGGCCTCCTCCTGTTCGTCATGGAAGCTAGACAGGTAGCGGAACACCGACGAAGGCGACGGGACATTCCGACGACGCTCGGTGCGCCACCTCCTCCGAAGCGCCCTTCGCTCTCTACCTTGCATCCCGTGACGCTCGGCCATACTCAACATCCTACCCAACCCAGCATCCTTCTCCAGTATCCGAAGGTCGCCCACCGACTCCCCGCCCACCAGGTTCAGCACTATCAACGAGGTCACCACCTGGCTGTCCGTCCAGCCCTGTGCCTCCCTCCTCACGCCCACGTGACGGTCCACCGACTCTCTCAGGCCAACTGCCTCGAACAGGTCCAGGTAGACTCCCAGACCCGCCATGGCCGTCATACCTGTTGAACTTCTCTCCTCGACGTACTGGAACGGCAGAACTCCTTGCCGCATAATGGGTGCACCTCGTTGGTGATGGCTTTGTCCTTTCAACAACCATCTTAGCCCCCTTCGCGGCGGGCTCCAACGAGGTCTCCCACTCATTTAGCCGGTAGATTTGGGATTCGCCCAAATCCACCACCTAATTGATGATGCGGTTGAGTTTCGTAGCTAAATTGGTCATTTTCGACAACTCGTCCTTTCACCTACTGGGGTGAAGGTAAAGTACCCGTGTTCAAGGCTGAATTAGCTACAGAAACAGATCAGACGTGCGCTTTAGGCGGTGGATTTGGGGTTCAGGTATAGACTTGACACCTCAGGAGTGAAGATGTAGGCTTCCGATACGGGAAAAGAACGAGAGTTCCAGTACCAGGCTATCCTGGTACGAGGAAGTGAGGATGGATGATGGTTCCTTCAATTAGGGTTGGCGTCCTTGGACTGTTCATGATCATCGCGGGTCTGCTGGCGGTGGCCTGCGGTGGAGCCGAGCCAACGGTGGTGGAGGTGGTGAAGGAGGTGCCGGTCGAGAGGGTGGTGGAGAAGGAGGTGGTGAAGGAGGTGCCGGTCGAGAGGGTGGTGGAGAAGGAGGTGGTGAAGGAGGTGCCGGTCGAGAGGGAGGTGGTGAAGGAGGTGGTGAAACAGGTACCGGTCGACAGAGAGGTGATCAGGGAAGTCGAGGTCGTCAAAGAGGTGGTGAAAGAGGTGCCGGTTGACAGGGTGGTGGTGAAAGAGGTGGTGAAAGAGGTGCTTGTCAGACAGGAGCCAGAGGGAGAGTTGCGCGTAGGCATCTCGCTGCTCAAGCCCCCGGTCCAACTGCCATCACTAGATTCTGCTGGTTCCATCGGCGGCCACGGAATAGACTTTCAGATCTACGAGGGCGTGTTCAGGTCCCTGCTGAAACCCTCGGACGTGCCACCGCCGCCCGACATATATGCGCCGGAGATTGCGGAATCCTGGAACGTCGCACAGGATCTCAGCAAGATCACCTTCGCCATCCGCCAGGGAATTCCATGGCACGACGGCTGGGGGGAGCTCACGGCGGAAGACGTCGTCTGGACGTACAATAACGCCTTCGAGGTGGGCTCGCTCAACAACGGCGCCGAGTCGGTGCCCCCCGGCCACAAAGCCGGCTGGGATCTCTCTGACGAATACACCGCCATTCAAAACGTCGAGGAAGGCAAGTTCTCCCCGACGTGGGGCGTCTGGCAGGGTGGTATGGGGCACCTGGACGGCACCTTTGGCATGGTATGCAAGCACTGCTACGATGAGATGGGCGAGGATAAGTTCCTGACCACTCCCATCGGCACCGGCGCCTTCGAGGTCGTAAGGTGGGCTGGTCACGACGAGTTGGTGCTCGAGGCGGTGCCAGACCACTGGCAACGGACCGCGAATGTCAAGACGGTCCGCGTCTTCGAGTTGCTGGAGCAAGCCACTATGGAGTCAGCCCTGATCACCGGCGAGATCGACTTCGCGCCGATAGTCGCCAGGAGGCTTCAGGAGATCATCCCGGCCACCAACGGCACCGCGATAAAGATGGGTATGCCTTGGCCCAATTCCATAATCTTCTCGGGCAACTACTGGGGGGCAACCTGTCCTGCCTGTCCCGAAGGCGAACAGGATCTGATGGCCAATCCCCGGAGGGGTTATACACCGGATGCCGAGCATCCGTGGATCGGTAGGTACGGCGACGACGAAAGTATGGAGAACGCCCGTTTGGTGCGCACTGCCATGAACATCGTCATCGATCGTGAGTCGATCCTCGAAAACGTCCTGGGGGGCTTTGGTGAAGTTGGCTACAGTCCAATGCATACGCAGTTCCCGCCGGGCACCAAATACTACAGAGATGAGTGGACGACGCCGTACGACCCTGAGTTGGGGAGGCAAATGCTGGCAGACGCCGGTTATCCAAACGGCTTCCCGGTAGAGTTCTATGCCTACGTTGACACCCCCACCTTTTGGGACCCTGAGGTTTCCGCTGCGGTCGCAGAAATGTGGCGCAAGGAACTCAACCTCGATGTCACGATAGATAGATCCGCATACGCAACTCGGCGGCCTTCGATGGTGACAAAGGACATAAACATCCCATGGGTGCAGGGGTGGGGCCTGCCGCCAGGTTCAGGAAAGGCGATTGCCATGTGCGCGAACCCAGGAATCGTGGAGGGGTTCGAGCTACCAGACGACATCTGCGACATTGGCTACGCGGTAGATACCGAGCCCGATTTGGAAAAACGCATTCTGCTCAATGCCGAGATGAACGACTACCTTTCATACTGGACCTTGATGCCCACTGTTGTGGTAATTCCGACCTATTGGGTGCACCTTCCAACCGTCACGGAATGGGAGCCATACTGGGGGAAGCTCTTCAGCAACCCAGTGAGCGTAGGTATCAGCAGGTAGACCGACCTTCGTCTGCTCCGAAAGTAACCAACATCACGCCTAGCGAGCAGGTGATCTGATCTATCACACGGCTCCAACGTGTGGGGGTACTGGCCAATCCAGCACCCCCACACCGGTATACAGCATACCCGAGTAGACACATGCGTAGACTCATCGCGCGTAGACTGTCCGCCACTCTTTTGGTGATAGTAGCGCTCACGATGATCGTGTTCGCCTTGTCGCATGCGACAGGAGACCCACGGTACGCGTACATGACCCAATACACCAGGGTTACCTCGGAGGAGTGGGAGGCGCAGGGCAGGAAAATGGGGCTGGACAAACCACTGGTTGTCCAGTACGGGATCTGGTTGGGTAACGCGGCAAGGGGCGAATTCGGCGACTCCACCCAGTTCCACAGAAACTCCCTGGACATAATCCTGGAGGGTCTGCCGGCCACCTTGCAGCTATCAGGGATCGCATTCGCGTTCTCCATCGTGCTCGGCGTGCCTCTCGGCGTGCTCTCGGCGGTGAAGAGGACCTCGATATGGGACTACATCGGTCGGAGCTTTGCCCTCCTGGGTCAGTCTGTGCCCCCCTTCTGGTTCGCTATAGTATTGATTTTCGTGTTCGCTGTAAGCCTGAACTGGCTGCCCACCTCCCGCAGAGGAGACTGGACACACTATGTTATGCCGGTAGTCACGCTCGGCTGGTTGCCGGCCGCCGGCCTGCTTCGACTGACGCGTTCCTCGATGCTCGAGGTCCTGGACAGCGAGTATGTAAAGCTTGCCAGAGCAAAGGGCGTCGGCGCCGGGAAGATAATCTGGAAGCATGCCTTCAGGAACGCTCTGATAGCCCCCCTGACGTACACGATGATAATACTGGCAAGCTTTATGACCGGCGCCGTGGTGATCGAAACCGTATTCGCATGGCCGGGCATCGGCAGGCTTGCGGTGACGGCGGCCCTCAACACCGATTTCCCGCTCGTCACGGGGTTGGCGTTGGTCTTCGGGGTAATGTTCTTGGTTGCCAGTTTCATAGCGGATGTCCTTTACGGCATCCTGGACCCGCGAATTCGCTACGAGTAGACAGAGCGTGAGCTCGATCACCGCAGAGCTAGGTATTCAGCCGAACTCCTTCGTTCAAGCGTGGCGTTCCTTCAGGCGTTGGCCCGTCATTCCAGTCGGTGTCGTTCTGATACTGGTTTTCGCTGCAATCTTCGCGCCCTTTGTTGCCCCTAACCACCCACTGGACGGAGAGCTCAGCGACAGGAACGTTCCACCGGCTTGGAGCGCGGAAGGGAGGTCGCAGTTTCTCCTGGGAACGGACTACATAGGGAGGGACATACTCAGCCGGGTAATCTTCGGCGCCCGCATCTCGCTGCAGATTGCCGTCACCGTACTGGTGGCCGGCGCTCTTGTAGGGACTGTCATAGGTCTCGCCGCAGGCTACATGGGCGGGCTCGTGGACGAGGCTCTCATGAGACTGGTGGACTTCATCTTCGCCATGCCGTTCATCGTGGTGGCGCTGGTGGCGTCGGTGGTCTGGGGACCGAGCCTCGGGCTCGTCATTATTCTGCTAGTCCTCTTTACGTGGGCTCCGTTTGCCCGCCAGGTGCGCGCAGAGACGCTTCAGCTCAAGACGACTGACTACGTGGCGCTTGCGCGGGTGGCAGGCGCCTCGGGCTTTCGCATCGCTTTTCTACACATACTCCCCGGGCTGTTCAACACCGTCATGGTTCTTTCGTCCCTCCAGGTCGGCTCGCTCATCCTGACCGAGTCGGTTCTGAGCTTCCTAGGGATTGGGATTCCCCCGCCGGACCCGTCGTGGGGCACGATGGTGTCAGAGGGGCGTCAATACATATCCACGGCCTGGTGGATGTCCTTCTTCCCTGGGGTTGCCATCCTGCTGATCGTCTTCTCCATGAACTTCTTCGGCGACTGGCTTCGCGACCGGCTGGACCCGAGGCTGAGACAGATCTAGGACGGGGTGTTCCAGCTCTACTGGATCAGCGGTTGGGCCTGCGGTTTCGTCCTCGACGACCTCGGAGGAAGGGCCAACGCATTCCCCGACGCTCTGGCGACGCTGCGTGAGTGGCGACGCGACCCCTACGCGATCGCCAATCACCTTCCGCTGGGCGACATGCCCGCCCTCAGACAGGTGAGCGACTACTACTACGACTGGCTGAATCACCCGACTTACGACGACTACTGGAAGTCCTTTCCGCCCCGCGAGAAGTTCGACAGGATAACCGTCCCCGCCCTGAACCAGGGAGGCTGGTACGACGGATTCATCCGCGCCACGCTCCGCAACTACGAGGGTATGCGCGAACGCGGCGCGACCGAGCTGTCAAGGACGCAGCAGCACCTCCTGGTCGGACCGTGGCTCCACCAGCCCCTCCCCGATCCATCCGCCGGCAGGGGGTACTTCGGGCCATCGGCGACCACGGCGGACGACGCCGACTGGACCGGGAAGCTCGTGGACGTGCATCCCGACGGACAGGCGCTCAACGTTTGCGACGGCATACTGCGGGCCAGCTGCCGCGACTCGCTGGAGTCGCCGTCACCCATCCAGCCCGGCGAGGCGTACCGCTACCGGATCGACGTCGGGCCGACTTCCATGCTGTTCCGCAAGGACCACAGCATCCGGCTGGAGGTGTCGTCCTCCAACTTCCCCGCCTACGCGCGGTACACCGGCTCCCCGCACCAACAGTCGGCTGATCTGACCCCCGCGACCCAGACTGTCCTGCACGACGCCGACCACCCGTCGGCGCTGGAGCTTCCGGTGGTGCGTAGGTAGAGTCCACTAGGGACGGAGCACCCAGGTTCCCTCGATGACTTGATTCAGCGTGATCGAATCAGTACAATTGTGCTACAATAAAAAAGACGTATTCGAAAGTCAGGCGGAGAGTGGAGAAGCCAATGATATCTCGCCCCATAGCTGTAGAGCCGAGGGAAGGATACCGGATCTGGCTGCGATATGAGGACGGTGTCGAGGGAGAGGTCGATCTGTCCGACATTGAGCGTGACGGCATATTCGAAGTCTGGAACGACAGGTCATTCTTCGAGAAGGTGTACATTTCAGAGTTCGAATCCGTAGCTTGGTCAGATGACCTAGACCTCTGCCCTGACTCGCTATACATCAGGGTAACGGGCAAGTCAGTCGAAGAACTTATGCCTGCGCTAAAGTCACTTTCCCTAGGTGCCTGAACTCTCGCGATTCTACGGAATCACAGTTCACATGTACTCGCAGGATCATGCCCCACCTCACTTTCACGCGAAGTATGGAGGTCATGACGCTGCGATAACTATTGAAGACCTCGGCATAGCCAACGGTACGATCCCACCACGCGCATGGCGGCTGGTATTGCGGTGGGCTTCCATACATCAGGGAGAGTTGCGAGACGCTTGGAACAGCGTGAGTCGCCACGAGGTCCCACACAAGATCGCTCCGCTACCCTGAGACCTCCACTCCCGCCACCCCCAACACGACACTTCGCAATCTTCCAGCAGACGTCCAAGAATTCCTCCGGGAGAGATCCGTAGTGGCGCTTTGGAGTGGCTCGGCCGGAGCCGTCCTATTCGGAGAGGAAGTGAGGACAGTCGCGGTATAACACCGGCAGGCCGGGTTTGTATGGTCCGGCCGCTACTCGCCTTCCGTGTAGTCCGCCACCCGCGTGGGTGTCAGCTTGAAGATGACCACGTCCGGCTGATCGCCCCGGTACTCCTCCGCGAAGGCGCGGCCCTCATCCTCCCCGTAGTACCGCAGCGCCATCGAGAGCACGAGGTCGTACAGGGGGCGGTCGACCTCCTCCACCGCGCCGTCCAGGATCACGGACCTGTACGGAGGCTCCCGCCAATCGACACACACCGACGCGCGCGGATCGCGCCGCAGGTTGCGCCACTTGAGCGTTCCTCGACCCGTGAAGAAGTACGCGGCTCCGTCCTCCCACTGATACCAGATCGGCGCCGACCGGGGTCCTCCACCGGCATCGACGGTGCTGATGACCGCCACCAGGGTCTGGCCAAGGAACTCGTGGATATGGGGTTCGACTGTAGTCATGGGCTTGTACGACCTCGCTTTCGTGCGGCAGTCTGGGACATGGACAAAACTATCTGGACACGGTACTAGTCCGCCGCCCTCACCGGCTCCAGAGCCAGACTCGGCAGCACGCCTCGCAGGTACTGGCCTGTCTGTGAGTGGCCCATATCCGCGAGGTCCTCCGGGATGCCTTCGGCGACTACTTCCCCGCCCCTGTCCCCGGCCCCTGGGCCAAGGTCGATCAGCCAGTCGGCGCTCTTGATGAGGTCGAGGTGGTGTTCGATCAGTACGACGCTGTTGCCGGCATCGACCAGCCTGTGGAGTACCCTCATCAGGTGGGAGCAGTCTTCGAACGACAGACCGGTCGTCGGCTCGTCGAGGATGTACAGCGTCTGGCCGGTCGCCCGCTTGGACAGCTCCGTCGATAGCTTCACCCGCTGCGCCTCGCCTCCGCTGAGCTGGGTGGCGGGCTGTCCGAGCCGGATGTAGCCAAGACCGACGTCGTACATCGTCTGGAGCTTGCGCTTGACACGCGGGATGTTCTCGAAGTGCTCCAGCGCCTCCGTCACCGTCATGTTCAGGACCTCGGCGATGTTGGCGCCCTTCCACTCGATCTCCAGCGCCTCGCGATTGTAGCGCGCTCCGCCGCACACCTCGCAGGGCACGGTCACGTCGGGCAGGAACTGCATCTCGATGTTGATGTAACCGTCGCCGGTACACGCCTCGCACCTGCCGCCCTTGACGTTGAACGAGAACCGTCCCGGCTTGTAGCCGCGTGTCCGAGCTTCCGGCACCGTGGCGAACAGCTCTCGTATGGGCGTGAACGTGCCGGTGTAGGTCGCCGGATTCGACCTCGGCGTGCGACCTATCGGGGACTGATCGATGTTCACGACCTTGTCGATATTGTCGACCCCGTCTATCGAGTCGCACTCCCCAGGACGCTCCCGCGACCGGTAGAAGCTCTGCGCCAGCTTCTTGTAAAGGATCTCGTATATCAGCGTGCTCTTGCCGGAACCGGACACGCCGGTGATGCACACAAGACGGCCCAGCGGGATCTTGACGTCAATGTCCCGGAGGTTGTTCTGTCTCGCGCCCCTGATGGTGATGTGCTCGCCGCTGCCAGGTCTCCGCTCCTCTGGGATGGGGATCCGCTTCACTCCTCCGAGGTACTGGCCGGTCAGCGATTCTGGCGTGTCGATGATCGCGTCCACCGGTCCGGAGGCGACGATGTGACCGCCGTGCTCTCCGGCGCCGGGGCCGAGGTCCACGATGTGGTCCGCGGCCCGCATTATTGCTTCGTCGTGCTCGACTATCATCACCGTGTTGCCCAGGTCGCGCAGGTTCTTCAGCGTCTGGATCAGCCGGTGGTCGTCCGCGGGATGCAGGCCGATCGACGGCTCATCGCAGACGTACAGCACACCCATCAGCCCGGAGCCGATCTGTGTCGCCAGCCGGATACGCTGCGCCTCGCCGCCGCTGAGGGTGGATGCTGTCCGCGAGAGAGTCAGGTAGTCCAGGCCGATGTTCAGCAAGAAGTTCAGCCGGGCCTCGATCTCCTTCAGTATCTGGGCGCCAATGGCCTTTTCGCGGTCCGTCAACAGGTCTTCCGGACTGGCGCCGTTCTTCGACGGCGCATCGCTGGATATGACCCTGATCCACTCAAGCGCCTGCGAGATCGACCGGTCCGTCATGTCGGTGATGTTGGAGCCGCCGATCGTGACCGCGAGCGCCTCCGGCCTGAGCTTTTGCCCTCCACACTCCGCGCACGGACGCGCGGACATGTACCGCTCGATCTCCTGCCGTACATGGTCCGACTCCGTCTCTACGTACCGGCGCTCCAGGTTGTTCAGGACGCCCTCGAATCGGGTGTTCCAGCTATAGGTCCGACCCCGCCGGGTCTTGTGCAAAATGCGTATCCGCTTCCGTCCGGTCCCCCGCAGGACCGCGCTCAGCTGGCGCTTGTCGAGCGTCTCAATCGGATCGTCCACGGTAAACCCGAACTCGCGTCCAAGCGACTCGAGCTGGCTCAGGTTCCACGACGCCACGGCGCCCGTGCGCGACCAGGGCTCGATCGCGCCGCCGCCGATGCTCCTGGTCTTATCCGGGATGGCGAGGTCGGGGTCAACCTCGAGCTTGTATCCGAGCCCGGTACAGGTCGAGCATGCCCCGTGAGGGTTGTTGAAGCTGAACGTCCGCGGCTCAAGCTCGCCGAGACTGATGCTACAGTGGACACAGGCGAAGTGCTCCGAAAATAGCATTTCGTCGCCGTCTGCTACGTCGATGAGGACGATCCCCCCCGCCATGCGCAGCGCGGTCTCCACCGAGTCTGTGACGCGGGAGGCGTCGGCGCCGGTACCGGAGACTAGCCTGTCCACCACGATCTCGATCGTGTGCCATTTCTGCTTGTCCAGATCGAACTCTTCGCTGAGGTCGTGGACCTCGCCGTTGACCCGGACGCGTACGAAACCGGACCTGCGGGCGTTCTCGAATACGTCCTTGTGCTCTCCTTTGCGTCGCCGGACCATGGGGGCAAGTATCTGAAGCCTGGTCCGCTCCGGCAGCCCCAGCACGGAGTCCACGATCTGCTGAACTGTCTGTCGCTCAACCGGTCGGCCGCACTTGTAGCAGTGCGGCCGACCGACCCTGGCAAACAGCAGCCGGAGGTAATCGTAGATCTCGGTGACGGTTCCGACGGTTGACCGTGGGTTGTGGGACACGCCCTTCTGGTCGATCGAGATCGCGGGGGACAGCCCCTCGATGTACTCGACGTCCGGCTTGTCCATGCGGCCCAGGAACTGCCGCGCGTACGCGGAGAGCGATTCGACGTACCGGCGCTGCCCCTCGGCGTAGATCGTGTCGAAGGCGAGGGAACTCTTGCCCGAACCGGACACGCCGGTGATGACCACCAGCTTGTTGCGCGGGATCGTAACGTTGATGTTCTTGAGGTTATGCTCACGCGCGCCGCGAACGACGATGTTCTCAAGAGGCATGGTCTGTGGGTGTCCTCCACACCAGGATCTGAGACGGCAGACACGGCACAGGGGGACGAGTCTGACATGCCAGATTCTACCACCGTGGGGATGTAGTATGTCAGGCGTTGCCGGCCCTGTTAGTTGGCCGCTCTGCACATTCGAAGCTGCGCTCTGCCGCCCGATTGCTCGAATAGAGTACAATGTCGGGACGGGAATACATAGATGTCAACCACAATCACACGCGAAGATTTCCTCCGACTGCTGCGGGAGGATACCAAGATCAAGGAAGAGGTCCGGCGGATCATCCTGACGGACGAGTTTGGTCGCCTGCCCCGTCGATTATGACTCTGCGCGGTCCGCAGGGCAAATCCCTGTGTAGCTTGGCATGGCAACTGATAAGGCGGGTCGGATTGCGTCTGCGTCTGATACTCGCTATAGCCGTATGCATCGCGGCTTTCGGACTCGCGTGCGGCCAGTCTGGACAGACTCCCCCGTCGGCGCCGAGTCCGGTTGCAGCCGTATTGGATCAGCCGACTCCTACGGTTACTCCCGGACCTACGGCCACGCCGCCACCCACACCAGACATCCGCGCGACGGTGGTGGCAGAGATAACGGCAACCACGATCGCGCGGCCCACGGAGACCCCGACTCCGAAACCAACCGCGACCCCGACCGCCACACTGACACCAACGCCTACCTATACCGCAACTGCAACCCTCACCCCAATGCCTGAGCCGACCGCTACCCCAACGCCTGAACCGACCGCTACCCCAACGCCTACCTATACCGCAACTGCAACCCTCACTCCGACGCCTGAGCCGATCGCTACGCCGACCCCCGAGCCGACTGCCACCCTAACCCCGGAGCCGACCGCTACGCCGACCCCGGAGCCAACTGACACGCCAACGCCGGAACCCACCGCTACGCCGACCCCCGAGCCGACTGCAACTTTCACGCCAGCCCCAACCAACACTCCGACGCTCTCCAACATGGTCAGCGATGTCACGCCGGGCGTCGTCCGTATCATCGCCGGCGATGGAAGTGGCTCAGGGTTTATCGTCGATGAGCATGGGTTGGTTGTCACCAATGCCCATGTGGTCGAAGGGTTCGAGACTGCACTCGTCCGACTATCTGATGATCAGACACTTCAAGGAAAAGTGCTCGGAGTGGACGAAATCTCCGATCTGGCGATCATCGACATTCGAGGAACTCGAGAATTCAAGCGCGTGATGCTTGGCGACTCCAGTCTGGTTGAGCTTGGAGATGAAGTCGTCGCAATGGGATTCCCATTAGCCTATGAGTTAGGCAGTTCCGTGACAATAACCAGAGGCGTGATCTCGTCCAAGAGAAGATTCAACGACGTCGAGTTCCTGCAGACCGACGCTGCCATCAACCCTGGGAACAGTGGTGGCCCGCTGTTCAATCGAGCGGGCGAGGCAATTGGCGTTAACACGTCCAGGTACAGTGAGGTTGATGGCGAGGTTATCGATGGCATCGGGCTGGCCGTCGCGATCAACGAGGTCAAGGCGCGTCTCGACTCTCTGGTACAGGGACACAGTGTCCTTCTGAATACTCCTACGCCAACTCCGGTCCCCACTCCTGCTGTGAGCGAGACCTACCACAACGGCAAATACGGCTACAGCATAGACATCGCACCCGGCTGGACTCTGAATGAAGAAAATGACGATGGCAGCTATGTGTGGTTCTCGAATCAGGATGGAACAGGGGGACTTGAAGTCGTTGGCTATGAACTTCCAGTCCCGTATTCCCTAAAAGAGTTCGCAGAGTATCGGAGGGCGGAACTGGAGCAGTGGGCGGCCGAGAGCTCTCTCCCACAGTTCGAGATACTGTCATTGCAGAAGAGTCAAAATGAAAGTGGCGAGTTCTACTCGCTGACCTACCGCTGGCAGTCGACACCGGAGCACTGCGTTCAGGTCAATGTTGATTTGATCTTCTTGTCGGACTGGTACCTTGATAAACCACGGGGGTTTTCTAACAGCATCTGGCTATGCGAGGACAGCCCTGACACGTATATACACAACCTCGCCGCGATAATCGACAGCTTCACTGAGTGGCGACCATACAGTAATGACGTGTACGGTTACCAGATTGACATCCCGCCCGGCTGGACCAAGGATGAAGATGAGTCAACAGATCGCGATAGCACGTTCTGGGCACCCGACCGTAGAGCCGTGGTCGAGGTTTATGTGTACGATCCGTCTCCCTACGATTCCGTCCCAGAGTTCGCTGAATGGATAAGAGACGATATTGAGCAGACAGCCCGTGAAGGTTCATGGTTGGTGTTCGAGCTAACCTCCTTTGAACAGGTCGAGGCCGATGGCCGCGAATACTACAGGATGTCGTATAGATGGCAGAGTACGACCGAGTTCTGCGTGTCGAGTGTCGAGCAGTTGATCGTACTGTCCTCGTCCTTCCCTGAACGTCCGTATGGATACCTTGTGATATCCGATGTGTGCGAACGCAGTCTGGATCAATACGACTCCGTCAGGCTTGGTATGCTCGATAGCTTCCGGAACTAACAGCGCGTTCCGATTATGGACATCGGCATTGATGGTGCGCACTCTCCGCAATTCATCCCGCCGTTGCCACCACCGCAGCGCCCAGCCCTGAGCCGTCACGCAGGTAGGCGACGGTGACCTGTCCTGCCCGGTCTTCGAGGATTTCCGCGATTCCGCGCTCGACTTCGACCTGGTAGCCAGTGATGCCTCTGAAGACGCTGCCATCCACGGTGACCACGTGCTGCCGTTCGAGGCCGGGGTCGATGTAGGTCGCTGTGGCGACGATAGCCATCGCAACGAGTTGCGCGGAACGACGGGCGATCGACGTGCAGACGTCGTACAACAGACGGCGATCGGATGGCGTGGCTCCCGGTGCCCCCAGCCGGCTGAGTGTCATGCCGACGGCGGTGAGGTCGGCGGACGTGTCGTGAGCGATGTCCGCCAAATGCTCCGAGGTGAGCGTGTAGGGTGTCCCGAACGCATTCCCATCGGAGATCCAGCCGTCGAAGGCTTCGCCACGACCGGCGAGGTCGGCAACCTGCAGCCGGACGATCTCGCCGAGGTAGCGACCCGAGACCATCTTTTCGAGAAGCTGGCCCTGCGTGTCCGATTCCGCGTCCAGTTGAACGTCGTAGGCGGTCTGTATGGAGCGGACGCCGTCGAAGTTGCCGCACTCCATGTTGAACAGCATCTCGTTCGGGTTGCGGCCGGCCGGGGGGAGGTTCTTTGCGATCCGGTCAGTTGGGACCGCGACCGCTAGGTTGGTTCCGGTGCCTACTATCAGCCCCATGTCGCACCGGGGGTCCAGGTACGCGCCCGCGGCCAGGACTCCGACCGTATCGTTGGCCAGCGCGCCGATGCTCAGACCGCGCAGGGCGGGGTGATGGGACGACTCGCGTCTTACTGCCTCCTCAAGGAGTCCAACTACCTCATGGCCCTCGACACCCTCGAACGCGAACTCCTTGGTCCACTTGGACAGCCGTCCCGTGCGCAAACCAGTCTGATCCATCGGGAATGCGAATATGAATCCGAGGGTGTGACTCCGTTCGCCGTCTAGGATTGCACCGAGGAAACGTGCGATGGGATCGAAGAGGTCGGACACTTTGCCCGATGTGGTCGGTAGTCGGAATGACTCGTTGCGCAGGACACGGATCGCGCCGTCGCCGGGCAGGTCTACAATCGTGGCCCGGACATTGGTCCCACCGAGGTCGAGGGCGACAAAGCGGCCCCGCTCTTTTCCCGCTGGCCTCGCAACGAACGCCGGGTGCATCGCGATCGAGTTGGGTTCTCCTGCCAGCCCACGGCGCATCTCGGCGTGGAAGTCGGAGATGAGTCGATCAACAACCGGCCCTTCGAGCTGGTCCACGATGCTTCCGGGATCCGGACGCTTACAGCACAGCTTCGGCGATGCGCTCAAGCTGGTCTGACATCTCGTCCTCCGTCTCGCACAGATCGGGGCGCACCACGATACGGTCTGCGCCCGCATTCAGGAAGTCCTGCGCGTTCTGCCGATCGGCAGGTTGGCCGTAAACGGAGATGTTGATAGAAGACGGGTCTCGTCCCCGCTCCGCAGCGAGAGCGTCGAGTTGCCGTCGGCTGTCCTCGATTATCTCCGGCGTGACGCGGTTGGGGAGCCAGCCGTCCCCGACCTCGACGACGCGCCGCAGCACCCTACGCGCCATTCCGCCGATCAGAATCGGCGGGTGCGGCTTCTGTGCGGGCTTGGGATACATCTGCACCGGAGGGAAGTCGTAGTAGTGGCCGTGGAACTCGGCTTCGTCCTTCGTCCACAACTCCTTCAGGGCCAGCAGCGACTCTTTCGCCTGCGTCCACCTGTGGTCGAAATCGCCGCCCATTATCGTGGTCTCCTCGCGGTGCCAGCCGGTGCCGATGCCGAGGATGAAGCGACCGCCGCTGAACAGGTCGAGAGTTGACACTGTCTTGGCGAGCACGAGCGGATTGCGTTCCGGGATCAGCGTGATGCCGGTGCCCAGCTTGATCTTGCTGGTGGCTCCGGACGCCTGCGCGAGCGCGATGTACGGATCGGCGAAGTGGGCGTATGTCCAGGGTATGACGCCATCCTCCGCACTGGGGAACGGGCTGGTCGAGTGGACGGGCAGCACCGGGTGCTCCGCGTACCAGATCGATTCGAAACCGAGCTCCTCGGCTTTCGATGCCATGAACGCGGCGTTGAGCTTGTAGGCGGGCAGGGGGGTGGAGATACCGATGGTCATGATGTCGCTCCGTTCTTCGATTGTGTTGAATGTCCGGGATCGGTGATGGTCTGCCATCCAGGCTAGGGTGTCTGTCCGGCAACCGTCACTCGGATTCGCAGAAATACCCCCATTCTCGGGTTCCGGCCTCCACCTTAACGATGAGCGCTTACTCCGCGAGGGCCCCCATCGGATCCCACGGCGGCAGTACGATCGGCACGGTATTCAGCGCGTCCAGCAGGTCGGATGACAGGTACTTGCGCGCGGCCGCGATCTCGAACATGTACTCGTCGAACCAGGAGTCGTTCATCAGGAAGAAACCCTTGTCGCCAACAGCGTCACCGTAGCTGTTCTCGACCCTCCACCGGCGCGGACTACCGTCCACCACGTCCACGCCGGTGAACAGCATCGCGTGGGTCATCTGGCTTTGACCGTATTCTAGCCTCGACGCTTTGTCCATCCCGAACTCAGATCCATAGACCCCTTCGTAGTCGAAAAGGGCGGCGTCCCATAGGCCCAGTTTACGGTGGTTCTGTTTTCCCGTGTCGCATCCCATCCAGACCGGACGTCCATCCTGCAGCTGCCGGGCGGTGATGTCCTTCATGACCTGGATGGGGACGTTCAGGTAGCGCACCGAACGGGAGCCGACGACGTTGCCGAGGTAGCCGATCGTGTACGTCTGAAAGTAAGGGTGGTCGGGACGCGGGTCGTTGACGAGGCATACGATATCGGCGTAGTCGGTCACGAGGTAACGTTGGGCAAACTCAATAGGCGTCAGGTCTCCGTCGCGGTGGAACTCGCCATCGCGGTCTCGCCACTGCCAATCAATGGTAGAGGGTGGACTTCCCAGGTGGATGCACAGGATACGATAGACTGTTTTCAGCGTGTCCAGCTTTGCCTGGCGCATCGTGTGTAGTCCGGCTTCCTGCTTGTACAGACTGCGGATCCTGACGGCGCCCTGCCGGACCTGGTAGTAGAGCATCGAGTTCATCTGGCGGGTGTTGGCCGAGCTCTCCGTCTCCGGCATTGCGCTCTTCGGCGCCACCCCGTACTTATCGACTAGGTTGATGAACATGTCCCACTGGCCGGCGTCCTCGACCGGAGCCTGCATCAGGTGCTGCACCACGCGATCGTCGATGGGACGGTCCGCCGTCTCGATAACGGCCTCCAGGACGAAGTTCGCCCGCTCGATCTTGTCCCAGAACATCATGTAGCTCTGGCTGAACTCGAACTGGCCGACGTCGAGCTTCTTCATGGTATCGACGCGGAACAGGTTGAGGCCGGAGAAGAGCCAGCACCTGCCGGATGCTCCCTGGTGGGTTGGCGACCAGTCATCCAGAAGCGTTGAGAAAGTGTGCGTCGCCCCGGTGACGATGTCACGGTCGAGCGCAACCTCATCAACGTCGCGCTGTGTAACGGCGTTGCGGACGAGCCGATTGCGCGGGTCCGATCTGAAGTCGTCAGCGAATTGGCTGATGTCCTCCGCGTTCAGCGGCTGTCTCGTCTCATGCTGCGTCGCCATAGGCGTGCTGCCTCCCGTGAAGTCGCCCAGGCCCGGTCGGCTGACGCCCAAGTCTGAAATCTGACACCTTATGTCTGATCGCCCACGCGCACCAACTTCTGCATGGACCGAAGCTCGCGGGGCGGGTCCATCTTGCTGCCGTAGTCACTCCACGAGACCTCAGCCACGTAGATGTCGCCCCTGGAGTCCACCGCGATGCCGTGCGGGGAGTAGAACCGGCCACTCTGGGCGCCGTAGCTCTCGCGTCCGACGCGGGCCAGCACCTCGCCGTTGGTGTTCATGATCGTGACGCGAGGACCGAGATCTGTGCCGATGTCGTTGGTGCCGATCCCGCCGAAGTACTCGCCGATGTAGATGATCTCCTCGCCCGTGCCGTCGTCGATGCAGATCGTAGCGGCTCGCGAAAGGTTGACCCACTGCTTCTCGAACTTGCCCTCTGGGCTGAATATCTGAATGCGGTGGTTTTCCCGGTCGGCGACGTACACCCAGCCTTCGCTGTCCGTGGTGATGTTGTGGACGATGTTGAACTGACCCTCGCCCGTGCCCGACTCTCCCCACGAGAACTGGTATTCTCCGTCGGGCGTGTACTTGTGTACGCGGGCGTTGGAGTAGCCGTCGGCGACGTAGAACTCGCCCGTGCGAGCGTCGATTGCGACGTGCGCCGGAACGCTGAACGGCTTACCGCTCATCTTGGGCGATGGCTGATGGGCGGTGCCCAGGGTCATGAGCAGCTTGCCGTCCGCGGTGAACTTGCGCACCGTGCTGTCTCCGTTGTCCACGCAGAAGACGGTGTCGTCCGGAGCGATCGTCACGCCGTGCGGGTTGGCGAATACGCCCTCGCCCCAGGTGTCCAGAATGTTGCCCTCGGTGTCGAAGATAATCATCGGGCACGTGCCGCGATTGAAGACATAGACATGGTCTTTGGAGTTGACGTCGACGGCCGTGCCTTCCTTGTACACCCACCCCTCCGGCAGGTTCCCCCAGTTGGTCCCGGACACCTCGTACTTGAAGTCCCCCTCTCCTAGCACAACCGGGCCGTCTGTACCGGCCTCGTGTCCTTCGGTGCGTAAGCCGTATTCCCAGTTTTCATCATGCGTGGTGGTCATTCAACTCTCCTTGACTGTTTGATGACTATAGTCGGTGTACCTTCCCTCATTTTGGCTCGACGAAGGTGAGAATCACCGCGGGGTTGTGTACAAGTATCTTCTGAATCGACTCTTCGGTAAAGCCTCGGCTCCGCATGAGCGGAACGATCTGCGCCAGGATGTAGAAGTACCCGTGCCCGCCGTACTTGAGCAGACGGTGCTTCGAGCAGATGTCGTGCGCGATCACGATCTTGTCGCCGCAGCCCTCAGAGATGAGCCACGCGATGGCCGACAGCTTTGTCCCATCGTTCGGATGCTGGATCGTCGGGTTCAGACGGTAGTATGAGCTCTCACTGCCGAACAGGTCCCACTCGAAGTAGCAGCCAGCCTCGCCGATCCGGGACAGGGTTTCACGCTCGAATACCGTCCGGTCGAGATGGCCGATGATGGTGCGTCCCAGATCGGCCCCAGCTTCGGAGAGTACGTCGATAATCTGAAGTGGAGACTTCTCATCTCGGCCAGGGTGGATGAGTATCGGCGCGCCCGTGGCCCGCTGAGCCGCGGCGGCAGCCCTCAGAACTTTCCGTTCATCAGGAGCCAGCGGCCATGAACACCCGACCTCGCCTATGATTCCCGAGCGGATGCCGGTGCCATCCACCCCTTCGACCACGTCCCGGACGATCTGCTCGGATAGCTGCTCCACGCTGCGTTCTCGCACATATGCCGGATGCGCGTCGGCTACGTAGAACGCGGCGCCCATAATGATGTTGACGCCGGTCGTGCGGGAAATCCGCGCGAGTCCTGTCGGGTCCCGGGCGATGCCGATGCTTGTCGCGTCCACCATGGACACGCCTCCGTACTGCCTGTAGAGAGACGCTTCGTCGATTGCTGTCTCCACGTCGAGCAGCCGCATGTTCTCCGCGTTCGTTCCGTGATAGTAGCGGCCGACCCAGCGTCTCCAGCGTCAACGGCGCATGGTAAAGCTCACGCGCGCTGGCCTCCGCCGGAGGGCCGAGCAGAGTCGATAGATCGATCAGCAGGTGTTCGTGTGTCAGCGTGGCGCCGAGATCGGAAGGATCTATTGGTCCAAGGACCGTCTGGACTTTGCCAATGACTGACGAGTGCATGGCCACGCGGCGCTCCTTGAAGGTTGAGAGACTGGTCGAACGTCGACGTTCAACGTGGTTGTACACCATAGCCCACGGCAGGTCAAACGAGCCGGGTCGAATTGAAAATTGCCGCCGCGGCGCTACTCAAATGAAGTAGACTGAGGACACCCATGATGCCACAAGTCGAGCCACGGACACCAACCGGGCACTGCGCTTCTGGTCCTGGTCCGAGTCTGCGCTCCGATTCAGAGGATAACATTCTTACGGTGAGCGCCCTGACTGAACATAGGCATGAGTCCTCTGCGTGGGCACTCCCATCGGTCAGACGATAGGACGATAGAAAGGGGCAGGGCGAACCATGAGAATACTACTCGTAGCCACCAACCAGACCGATCGGTTCATGGACCGCATGGTCGTGCGTCCCGTTCCTATCGGACTTGCCTATCTGGCCGCCGCCGTCGATGAACGGCGGCATCAACTCCGGGTGCTTGACCTGATGTTCTCCGACGACGCGCTTGCCGACGTTGAGGAGGTGGTGCGAGACTTCCGACCCGACCTGGTCGGCCTGTCGATTCGCAACCTCGATAATCAGAGCTTCTTCAACCCTGTCTCGAACCTGCCCGGCGTTCGGGACGTCGTCGCGCGGATACGAGAACTCTGCGACGCTCGCCTACTCTGCGGAGGTCCGGCGTTCAGCATACTGCCCGCCGAGTGCCTTCGGTACCTCGGAGCCGACTTCGGCATCGCCGGTGATGCCGCCGAGGCGTTCGCCACCTTGGTGGACCGGCTGGAATCCGAGAGCGGCTACGCGGACATCCCCGGCATGGTGTACCGCGACAGGGGTGAGGAGGTGGTCAGCGAGGGACGATTCACGTCCAGCTTCCATAATGCCCCCAGGCTGGACATGCTGAACATGCGTAAGTACAACGGGTCCGGCTTCGGAGTGGGAGTTGTCACCAAGTTGGCGCAGGCGTACTATCCGACTTCCAACGGTCAGTTCAATTCTGAGGAGTGGAGGGTCCGCCCCGCTGATGAGGTCATCGGCGAGGTCCGGGAGCTCAACCAGGGCTTCGGGATCAACAAGATATTCTTCATCGACTCCGGCTTCAACAGGCCCCTGGATAGCGCCAAGACGCTATGCCAGGCGATCATCGACTCCGGGCTGAAGATCAGGTGGAACAGCTACGTTCGTCCGGGCGAGGGCGACTCCGAGCTGGCTCATCTGATGAAAGAGTCCGGCTGCTCGCTGGCTCTACTGGCAGAATCCGGTGGAGACTCGGATGGGTTGTCTGAGCGCCTGTCGGGTCTGGAGATGATGGCGGAGCTGTTCCGGGAGGTTGGTCTTCCCTTTACGATGAACATCAGCTTTGGCGAGCCGGGGGAGCGTACCGATACCGTGGAACGGAAGCTGGCGTTCCTCCGCAGGGTGGAGCCGGCGTTTGCGGTCCTACGTGTTGGCAGGAGGGCGCTCCCGGGAACGGCAGTGGCGCAGGCCGCGATTGACGAAGGACAGATAGATTCCGAGTCCGACCTGGTCTGGCCGACCTTCTACATAGCCGAGGAAGTCAGGGACTGGCTTGTGGACAAGCTGCGATCCGAAACCGATAAGTATCCTCGATGGAACCTGACCTGACCCCGCGTCAGCTCGCTGGCTCCCTACTGTCGTCGTCACAGATATGGTCTCACCCCTTCGCCGGCGCTGAACGTCGAAATCAGAGTTGGAGTGGATAATGTCAGCAACCCACGTCGTCACAGGAGCAACCGGCTACACCGGCAGGTACATCGCCCGCCGGCTGCTGGACCTCGGACACGACGTGCGCTCCCTTACCGGGCATCCAGACCGGCCTAGTCCGTTCGGAGATCGGGTCGCCGCGCTACCGTACAACTTCGACCGACCGGACTCACTGGCCCGTAGTCTGGAGGGTGTGGACACCGTCTTCAACACCTACTGGATACGGTTCGCGCGCGGCGAGTTCACCCACGAACGCGCAACCGAGAACTTGCGCACTCTGTTCGCCGCGGCGAGCGCGGCAGGCGTACGACGCGTCGTACACGTCAGCATCACGAACGCCAGGGCCGATTCTCCGCTGCCATACTTCAGGGGCAAGGCTCTCGTCGAGATGGCGCTCAGGGAGTCCGGCCTCTCATACATCATCCTCAAACCAACCGTGATCTTTGGCCGCGAGGACATTCTGATCAACAACATCGCATGGCTGTTGCGTAAGTTTCCGGTCCACCCGATATTCGGCTCAGGCGACTACAGGGTGCATCCGATATACGTCGAAGACCTGGCCGACCTCGCCGTCGACTCCGGCAGCAGTGACGACAACATCGAGCTGGACGCCGTAGGGCCAGAAATCTATACCTATGAGGACATGGTCAGGCTCATCGGACGTTCCATAGGGTCGTCAAGCAAGTTGGTCCACGTTCCCAACTCGGTGGCGATGCTGGGCGCAAGGCTCATGGGCCTGTTCGTCCAAGACGTCGTACTGACCAGGGACGAGGTGGAGGGCCTGACGTCTGACCTACTCGTATCCGGGTTCGGCGAGCCGCCTCTGGGCGCCACCCGTCTCTCCGACTGGCTGGCCGAGAACGCGCACCGCCTCGGCACGTCCTACGCCTCAGAGCTCAACCGGCACTACAGGTAGGGTAGAGGTCACAGACGAAAATCGCCGAGGTCGGGTGCGATAGTGAGCGTGGGTTCTGTGATTGCCTGAACGTCGTCCGCGGTCCAGCCTGGCGCGACTTCGGTCAGGAGCAGCCCGTCGGACTCGACGCTCATCACCGCGATGTCAGTCACTATAAGGCTGACGCACCCGGGCGCCGTCAGCGGGAAGGAGCACTCTCGAACGATCTTGGGATTGCCCCCTCGATCCGTGTGCTCCAGCGCGGCGATTATCCGCTTTGCGCCGACTGCGAGGTCCATGGCTCCGCCGACGTTGCCTATACCCCGCTGGGGGAGCATCCAGTTGGCGAGGTCGCCGCACTCCGACACCTGCATAGCCCCCAGCACCGCGACGTCGATGTGTCCTCCGCGGATCATGGCGAACCCTTCGACCGAGTTGAAGAAGGCCATGCCCGGATTCATGGTCAGGAACTGCCCGCCTGCGTTGATGAGGTCGATGTCCTCTTCGCCGGGCTCGGCCATTGGGCCGTAACCCAGCACTCCGCTTTCACTATGGTAAACGACGCTGCGACCCTCGGGGATGAACTGCGAACACAGGGTGGGAATGCCGATTCCGAGGTTCACGACGTCGCCGTCCTGAAGCTCTCGCGCAACACGCATCGCCACGATCTCTCGATCAAGTCTCTCTTTCTGCATCAGTGTTCCTCATATGAGTCTGTCTTCTGAGTCTGTCTTCAGGCGACGATCCGGACGGCGTGTCGCCCGTGGACGCTTGAGCATCGGTTATGAACTCCAACGTGCGCTAACCGATCTTCACAATCCGGTCCACGTACAGTCCAGGTGTGTGGACGGCGCCTGGATCGATCTCGCCCTGCTCCACAATCTCGTCGACCTCCATCACCACAACGTCGGCTGAGGTCGCCATGACCCCGTTGAAGTTCCTGGATGTGCCCCGGTACTGGGTATTGCCGAGCGTGTCCGACCTGTGAGCGCGGAGCAGGGCAAAGTCCGCCTTGAGCGCGGTCTCCAGCAGGTACGATCGACCGTCGAACTCCCGTACCTCTCTGCCCTCGGCCATGAGCGTTCCCACGCCAGTCGGTGTGTAGAATGCCGGGATCCCTGCTCCGCCGGCCCTGATACGCTCGGCCAGCGTCCCCTGGGGCACCACTTCGAGATCGACTTTCCCCTCGCGGTATGCGGTCTCGAACGCGGTGGGACGTGACGGGGAAGGCGACACAGGAAACGACGCGATCACCTTCCTGGCCTGCTCGTTCTCTACGAGCACGCCGATGTCGGTCGGGGTGTCTCCGGGGATCGTCCCGAATCCGATCACAGAAGCAAGCCCGGCTGTATTGGAGATTATGGTAAGGTCACGCGCCCCCTGTTCACGGAGGGCGCGTATCAGGTTCTGCGGAGTCCCGCCCGGACCCGCGAACCCGTCGATCATCAGCGTCGCGCCATTGGGGATGTCAGCGACCGCCTCGGCAAAAGTCTGAATGATCTTGTTCACGGTGGTGAGGGCACTCCTTCAGCCACTAGAATATACCGTAGGACAGTCGCACCCGTCTGGTGCCTCTCCCGGCGAGTATCGCTCCAATGCGTCCAATAGCTGTTGTGAGATATCAATCGCCAGACTCAGCAGCTGTTTGGCGTCGAGAAATCGGCGCTTGAATCTGAGCGGCAGGACGAGTTGATAATCAGCCTCAGTGCGCAGTTGGATCAGATCGTTCAGGAGTGTCCCTACATTCTTGGATGCCGGATCGTCGGACTCGCTGTACCTGTTTCTAAGTTGAGTGTGCCTGCCGTTGATGCTGAGCGGTCGCGCCCCGGGTTCTCTCGGAAGTATCGATAGCAGGCTTCATGGTGAAGTCCATAGTACAGTCGGTTCACAACCGTACGCTGTAATGACTCCGACACCGCGTTCGTAGCAGAGGCGATACCCAATCGGTAGAACTCGAGTGGTCTCACAGAGTCGAAGGCAAGAATCCGAAGTAGATATGTCGCCCGTAGTCTCTCTTTCGCTCCTCAGACCACTCGCTTGACCACTCGCCGAGCTTGACCAGAATCTCGTACCTTAATTTGGATATGAACTCCCAGTCGGCGTCCACGACTAGGATCAGATCGAGCGTCTCCGAGTCTTCTTCGTCAGGATGGCTCCACACCGAAACCTCAGCTGACTCCAGACGACCATCTGACAACTCCAACGCTGCTCGGTAGATGAAGTTGAGAGCAGCGTCTCTGAACGGTGTGCGCATCGCAATGGCCTCAGAGGGAAAGTAAAGACTAACACCGTCTCGATCCGGTTGAGTATTTGACAGTCCGCTGGGAGCCTCTTGGTACCCATCCTCTGCCTTGTTCGGCATTGGCTGCGCCATTGGAATCCTCCAGGTTCTTATGGCTGGGAAACTACGCGCACCAAAGTGTGAGCGAATTGCAGAAGGTGTCCTTCTTCCTCTTCATTGGTCGCAATCCAGTGAGGTCCGACTTCCGTATCTTCTGCGCGCCTGGCTATAACTATCAGCGTCGCATTCTGAGAGTTGCGAAGACCTGGCAATGATCCTGCATGAATCGAGACCTTCGTAATCGAATCCAATGACTGGATAGCCAAGCCGCCCTTACTCTGACGGTCATCACCCTCGATATCTACCAGCAGGCCATCACCGATGACCGCAACGTTGCAGTATCCACCAGGGTAGAACGAATCGGACTCAGTCCTGACGAAGAACCTCTGGACCGTTGATATATCCGCGGTGTCCCGGTACAACTTCCAATACTGCGCGAACCTGCTGAAGCCGTGTTCCTGAATCGCGTTCTCGACGATCCGGGTCAGGTGGGCCGAGTTGTCACGATTGGTCACGGCATCTTCTCCATTCACCGACTGCGATGGTTCACTATATTGCCCGAACCCGGCTCCAATTTCAATCGCCCGCCAATCCTCTCAATATACTGATGCCTGACACCTGACACCCGCCAATACCTCATGATAACCTAGGCGCGCAGCTATCTTGGGAGGTGTCAATCATGCGTGCTGCGGTATATCAGGGCGGACAGAGGTTCTCCATCGAGGACATGCCGGACCCGTCGCCCGGTCCGGGTCAGGTAGTCATTGACGTCAACTACTGCGCCATCTGTGGTACCGACGTCCACCACTTCCTATATGATATCGCCCCTCCGGGCAGCGTGATGGGTCACGAATACTCAGGTGTTGTCAACAGTGTGGGGGAGGGAGTCACCCGCTGGAACGTAGGCGACCGGGTCGTCGGAGGAGGTGGCGAGCCGCCGCCCGCGGTCCGCGCCGCTGGCCCCAACCGTGGAGAAAGGTTCAACTACCGGCTCGAGGGCTTCTCCGGAGCTTCCGAACGGGTCCGCGCATACGCTGAAAAGGTGGTGCTGGAGGAGTGGGAGCCTGTCCCGGTCCCCGAGGGTGTGACCGACGAAGAGGCCGCGATGTGCGAGCCCTGCGCGGTCACCGTCCACGCGGTCCGACTATCACAGCTCAAGCTAGGCGATTCCGTCGTCGTACTTGGCGCAGGCCCGATCGGCCTGCTATGTATGCAGGTGGCGCGGGCCGCCGGCGCGAGCACGGTCATCGTATCCGAGCCGGCTCCCGCCAGGGCCGAGGCCGCCCGGCGGTTGGGCGCCGACGCTGTCATCAACCCGCTCGAAGAGGACGCCGTTGAGCGTGTGGTGGAGCTGACCGGCGGTACTGGCCCGGACGTGGTCTTCGAGTGCGCCGCGGCGCCCGGTACACTGGATCAGGCGTTGAACATGGTCCGTCGCAACGGACAGGTCGTGCTGGTGGCCATAGTCTGGAGAGAGACGCCCGTACTCCCGCCTGACTGGATGGCGCGTGAGATCAGCCTCAAGACGTCTTTCGGCACTCAACCGGAGGACTGGCGAATCGCGCTCGACCTCATCAGGGCCGGCAAGGTGACGATGGAGCCACTGGTCTCAGAGGCCAGCTTCCTGCCCCTCGACGAGATTCAGGGCGCGTTCGAGGCGCTGTGCAACCCGTCAAACGAGGTCCAGATGGTGGTGAGGCACGGGTAACGATGGAGACTCTGGAGTTCTCTCCCAACCAGTTCGGCGGAGTGGTCACCGACGCCGAGGCGCTGCCGGACGATCCGCGTGAGTTCAAGAGGCTGCTCCGCCTGTCTCTGGACACCTGGGCGACGAAAGGTTACAAGGTCGTCTGGCTGGAGCTGCCCATCGGCAACGCTCTCCTCGTTCCCGTTGCCGCCGCTGCCGGGTTCGAGTACCACCACGCCGAGTCAGAATACGTGCTGATGACGCTTCAGATCGTCCCGGGGTCGTACATTCCGCCCTACGCCACGCACTACATTGGTGCGGGAGCGGTCGTGCTGAACGAGAGAGACGAGATACTGGTAGTCGTCGAACGCTACCGGATGGGCCCCAGCCGTGGTCCTGGCTACAAGCTGCCGGGTGGGGCACTGCACCCTGGAGAACATCTCGTCGATGGCGCCGTTCGAGAAGTGCGCGAGGAGACCGGAGTCCACGCCAAGTTCGAGTCGCTGGCCTGCTTCCGCCACTGGCATGGATACCGGTACGAGAAGTCCGACATCTACTTCGTATGCCGACTGTCTGCGCTCTCTACGGAGATCACGATGCAGGAGGAGGAGATCGCCGAGTGCCGCTGGATGCCGGTCGCCGAGTTCCTGTCGGAGGAGTCCGGCATTCACGAATTCAACAAGAGCATCGTCAGAGCGGCGCTTCACAACCCTGGGATAGTTCCCGCAAGCATATCCGGTTACGACGACCCAGACCGATTCGAGTTCTTCATGCCGCGGAGTGATAATTATGAGCGGATTTGAACATAGAGCTTGGAGAGTTACAATCTCTGGCCTCTGCAAGTAAGTCTGAGTATGTAGCAGGAGAGCGCATGACCGCCGGCCCATAACTGTTCAGAATCAACGTCAACGGCGAAAGCCGAGAGTCTAACAGGGTGGAAGAAGTGGACTTCGTCCGTCTGGGATTACGGGAGCGGCGGGACATCCAGGAGTGGATAGCCGCCAACCCTGGAATCCTGGGCGACGACCTGTTGATAGTCGGCAAGGAGTTCAGCGGCTTCGACAGGAACAGAGAGGCTCGACTTGCTGGCTGTGGATGCGATCCGAGTTTGAGTCTCTTACGCTGGATAACTCCTCGACACCTAGATTTCCAGACTCGATCCGTCGTCCCGACTGGCGATCATCCAGCACGAAACGACTGATGCCTCAGTTGCAGATCAAAGTCCCAACGGTGCGTAGATGGCATTCTAAGATGGCGGTCGCTGTCGACCGACCGTTCTTTGAATCCATTGGCGGACCAAGTTCACATCCGAGCCATGATCTGGACGATGGGGATGTGTCATCTGGATGGTTCCGCAGCTTGACAGTGATCATCACCTGGTACGCTGGCATTGGGAGGTTCTGACTCTGGAAGAGTCAAGCGAGAAGCTCTTGACGGCCTCTACAATTAGATGGGCAGGCTTTGAACATATGTTGAGGGACAAGCTCCAACCACTTGCGTAGACAGCAGACAGGCCGAAGAGGAGACGACACATGACCTCACTGAAAGACAAGATCGTAAGAGGCGACATCGTGCTTGGCGTATCCGTGCCAATCGACGCGACCCGCGCCCAGATGGAGGACATCCTCAGCAAGGATGACTACGACTTCATCAACGCCGACTCCCAGCACTCCCCGTACAACGAGGAGAGGCTGGTCGCATACTGCGAGATTGCGAAGGAGGTCGGCATTCCCGTGCAGTTCAGGATAAAGCATCCGCGTCACGCCTACCTCGTGGGGAATATCCTGGACCTAGGGCCGCTTGGGATCGAGGTCCCACTGGTCGAGGACGAGGCGGTCGTCGATGAGGCCATCAACTGGTTCTACTATCCTCAGGTGGCAAAACGGAGCTGGGGCGGGGCGGCTAGGTACGGGATCGAAGGACGGGAGAACCGGCTGGAATACGCCGAGTGGTGGAATGACAACGGAATACTGTGCATCCAGATGGAGACGCTGCGCGCCGTGACCAACGCGCGCCAACTCGCCAAGCCGGGAATCACCTGTCTGACCTGGGGGCCCGCAGACCTCACGTATGATATCGAGGCACATCCGCATCATCCACTCCAGACGGTCGATGACTGTGTACGGCACGCGCTGCGGCAGCTTGACGGCACAGGCGTCCGAATCAGCTTCCGCAACTACGACTACAGGTTGCGGGACCACTACCGTGAGATGGGGGTTACGGTGTTTATGGAGAGTCCGAAACTCTGATCCCGGAAACACCGGTACAATCCGAGCCTGGAGCGTGGGTTTATCCTGAATCAGGAAGGCATCTATGCTTGACGAGTGGGGAATTCACGTAATGAAATACTTACTATTACGTTTTCCAATTGGTCGTTAATATATTGTTAATCATACGTTAATGCAATTGCGGTTTTCATAGGGTAGAGTAGTTTAGATTCAGCAAAGGAGTACGTGATCAAATGAGAGAGGTAGTTACAGCCCAGAGTGCCCTCCGGGAGCACTCCGTGCTCTTCAAGTCCTGCGTCCGCTGCAGGGGCGATCGCCAGATCCGCCGCGACTTTGAGGGCTTCTACGTCGCCTGCCTGGCCTGTGGACACGTTACCTACCCAGAGGTCCAGACTGAGGAAGTCGCCCGACTGCTTGAGTGGAAGACAGCCTCCTAACCCGGCCCTCAGCACTTTACTCTATTCCCCTACTGGTCCGACGCCCTAAGCCGTCAGGGTTCACGCGTGACTAATGTTGCGGCCTATCTCCCGGATCCACAGCCTAGTTGCAAGAGAAGACCTCGTTGGAGCCGGCTGCAAAGTTGGGCTATAGCGTAACCAGCATCAGCCCAAATCAACCGGAGACGCGGGAACCGTCCCATCAGTTTGTTGATGACCGGCTTCGCTCGATCTCGGCCTGAGTATCAGCAGGATGCACCGCCACGGCCAAACAGCAACCCCATGGCATCCACTATGACCTGGCGCTTTCGACCATTGGTCTTCTTGCCGGCATCATAGCCATGGGGCCCTAGTCAACATACGGCACGGTTGATCGGCCCTCTCTCAGGCAGTATGCTCCGACGCGAAGCGCGTTCTATCCCCAGTTGTTGAACTGTTTGGAAGGCAGTTGCCCTATCGGTGACGCCCAGCCTTGAGCATCATCCTGAGGCGGATGCGAGCGGAGCCAGTCCTCATTCATCTCGCCACCGAGTCCGGGCGCTGTCGGCACAGGCAAATAGCCATCCTTCTGTATCGGGAAGTCCCCGATAAACGCGTCCTGGAACCAGGGCTTCATTCCTCCCTCGTGGATCATGAAGTTCGGGGTACATGCGTCGAGATGCAGGACGGCTAGGACGTCCATCGGCCCGTGGATCGCATGGCCTTGGAATCCGACATACTCGGCTTCGGCCATGGCCGCGATCTTCTTGAGCTCCAGTATCCCACCGCCCTGTATGAGGTCAGGTTGAATCATCGCGACTATCTGCCTCTTCAGAAGCTCAGAGTAGTCCCACTTGGTATACAACCTCTCACCGGTCGCTATGGGTATGTTGACAGACTCCGCGACCCTCTGCATTGCATCGAGATTCTGGAATGGCACGGGCTCTTCGTACACGAAGGGTCGGTACTGCTCTATTTCGTTGCCCACCCTTATGGCGGCCGAAGGTGTCAGACGTCCATGCACCTCGACAAGCAGCTCAACCGCGTCGCCGACCGCCTCTCGCACAGCTTCGAGAGTTTCTATGGCCTTCTTTTCGGCTTCGTACGTGATGAACAACCCCTTATGATCGAAAGGGTCGCCCTTGAGAGCGGTCACCCCTTGTGATGTATAGCTCAATGCCTGTTCCACCGCGGCCTCCGGGGTCAGTCCATCCCACCTGCCGTACGCCCAAATGCGGTCTCTCATCATCCCGCCGAGCAATTCGTACACCGGCGCTCCGAGAGACTTGCCCTTTATGTCCCAGAGGGCCATCTCTATACCGCTGATGGCGGATAGCTGGATCGGACCGCCCCTGACGAAGAAGTGGTGATAGAGCGTCTGCCAGTGCTCTTCTATTCGACTTGGGTCCTTGCCGACAACGAGCTGACCAAACTCTTTCACCATCGAGGCAACGGTGAGCGGCCCACAGGTTGCGTCCCCCCAGCCAACTACGCCCTCGTCAGTCTCTACCTTGACGTATACGTAGTTCCTCGTAGCCATGATCCCGTAGGAATCGGGGATCTTGTCAGGAGCGCTGGGAATCGCTGTGACTGATGTGATCTTCATACAACACCTCTTCAGTTCTGTATCAACTTTATTCCTGTATCGATATGATTCGTCTGGAGTCGAGCCCTCACTGGCACAGTTTGTATGTCCCGAGCAGCGTCATGCCCCGAGGCGTCCACGAGACAGTGTCAACAGATGTAGCTACAGGATTACTGAACCGTCACAGGAGCATCCTAATTGTTCGTCCTGTCGAAGATTCGCTACGGCGGGAGCCTGTCGAAGGGCGGTGATTCCAACCCCTGGGTCCCGGCCTTCGCCGGCATGACGACTCGGCCGCGCCGCTGGTCAAAAGCCAAGTGACTTACCCTACATACCCTACCACGGCCACACCCCGGCGTGGGGATAACCCACTTGCGGTCTACAGGGTATTGTTCGAGCGCTGAAGCTGGTGTACGATGGCGATGGGATGATACGTTCTTCGTCAACGCGTGAGAAGGCAACCAGAGTTAGGGAAGCCATGCCTGAACCAGACCCGTCTCTAATCGCTCATCTGATGCGCCGCGCGGGGTTCGGCGCCACGCGGAGCGAACTGGATGAGCGCGCCTCGAAAAGCTACGAAGAGGTCGTAGAAGACCTGCTTCACCCCGACCGGTTCCCCGACATCGAGCATGATGTCCTGCGCAGGTACATCCCCAACTACACAAGCTTGGACGATGCTGCCTTTCCCCTCTGGGCTTCGCGTTGGATATACATGATGGTCAACACGAGGCGGCCGCTCGAGGAGAAGATGGCCCTCTTCTGGCACCATGTGTTCGCCACTGGCTGGGGCAAGGGAGAGCATACTCCTTCGATAGTTACGCAGATAGAGGGGTTTCGGCGGTACGGGATGGCGGACATACGGACGATCCTGACGGAGCTTTCCCGGGACCCAGCGATGATCTTCTGGCTGGACAACAACGAGAACCACAACGGCGAGCCCAACGAAAACTACGGGCGCGAGCTCCTTGAACTGTTCTCCATGGGCGTTGGCAACTACACCGAAGCCGACATCAAGAGCGCCGCTCGCTCCTTTACCGGCTGGACGTTCACGCAGCCACTGCCAATATACCCATACAGCACGGAAGTCACGGGATTCGAGTATAGGGACGACGATCACGACGACGGTGTCAAGAGTTTTTTGGGCGAGACGGGACGGTTCGACGGTGGCGACATCATAGATATCATTGTCAAGCAGCCTGCCACTGCGCGGTTCCTCTGCCGACACCTCTACAACTTCTTCGTCGCCGACGAGCCCCCGGTGCCGGCGTGGCCCGATACCCCGCCGCAGGACTCTGATGCAGTAAACACCCTCGCGACAGAATTCACCGAGTCCGGTGGTGATATCCGGTCGGTGCTGTGTGTGCTGTTCAACTCGGACTTCTTTAAAGAGGCCCGGTTCAGAAAGGTGAAGAGTCCGGCGGAGCTTGTAGCCGGCACGATCAAGCTGGTGGGCGCATTCCGTTACCCGGAACCGGGTATGCTCAGCCTCGCCACGGCAACGGAGGTCATGGGTCAAGCGCTGCTGAATCCGCCCACGGTGGAGGGGTGGCACACCGGCCCGGAGTGGATCGACGGCGGCACACTCAACGAGCGGGTCAACTTCGCCGTCGGCCAAGTCGGAGCCGCCCACCGTCCCGGTGTTCAGGAGATCATCGACAGCGTAGCCGCGGACGGTGGTCCTGTACCGCCGGAAGAGCTCGTCGACCACTGTCTTGACCGGGTGGGGCCAATCGAAGTGGGCGGCGAGACACGAGAGGCATTGCTCAAGCGCACTCAGGCGGGCGGCGACCTCTGTTTCGATACCGAGGAAGAACGCGAGGAAAGTGCCGCGAGAGTACGGCGCCTGCTTCAGTACATCGTCGCTTCCCGCGAGTACCAGTTCGCCTAGCGTATAAGGGGGTTCTGCAAATTGACTCAGAGACGAAAAGACTCTGTTCTGGTAGTCGTGCAGCTCAGCGGCGGCAACGACTTCATGAATACGCTGATCCCCTACACCGACCCCGTCTACCATGATGCCAGACCCGTGGTCGGCATCGCACAACAGGACGTACTCGCCATGGACGGCACGCTGGGATTTCACCCCAGCGCTGGCCCACTCAAGGAACTGTACGACCAGGGAGATGTAGCAATCGTCCAGGGCGTTGGCTATCCGGAAGCCACCCGGTCCCACTTCCGGAACATGGACACCTGGCATACCTGCGACGCGGTCAATGTCGGGAGCTCGGGGTGGCTCGGGAAGGCCATTCGTGAGCTTGACCCGAACAAGGAGAACCCGCTGACAGGCGTCAACATCGGACGAGGCTTGCCCCGCGCCGTGGCCACCCCCGGAGTGCCGGTCACATCGGTCGGCGACCTGGACAACTACGGCGTCATGTCCGACGTCGATGAGAGCCAGCGAGCCGAGGCCCTCGATATGTTCAAGGATATGTACGGTCCCGCGATTGGTGCCGGCCCGGTGATGGACTACCTGGCGCAGACCGGGTCCGACCTGTTGGCGGGCGCCGACGCCATCAAGGTCGCACCGCAGCGGTACACGTCCGACGTGGAGTACGCCGACAATCCGATTGCCAAGAGCCTGAAAGACGTGGCCAGGATTCACCTGGCGGGACTGGGCACGCGCGTGTTCTACACGATCCACGGCGGATACGACACCCACGCCAACGAGCCGGAAGTCCACCCCAGACTGTTGAGCGAACTCACCGGGGCCCTCGCGGACTTCCAACAGGACCTCAAGGATCATAACTCCGCCGAAGAGGTGGTTATACTTGCGTTCACCGAGTTCGGCCGGCGCATCAGAGACAACCGGAGCGGCACCGATCACGGCGCGGGCGGTGGAGCCTTCATCATCGGCGACCGCGTGGCCGGTGGACTCTACGCTGAGTACCCGTCCCTGGACCCCGCTCAGTGGAAAGACGGTGAAGACCTGTGGCACACCTTCGACTTTCGAGGGCTGTACGGCACCATCCTCGAGCAGTGGTTGAGTGTGGAGGCCGCGCCGATCGTCGGAGGCGCCTACGAGCAGATCAATCCGTTCAATTAGGTGTCAGGAATCAGGCTTCAAGTATCAGGAGTCAGAGCCCGATGTTCCAGCCAAGTTGCGGGAAGCTCGCTGTATCCTCACCACTAATCACTGACCGCCAACCGCTAGCCACTGACCACTAACCACAAAGCGTGGAGTCGTGACATGAGCAGACCGTACGCCCTGCTGAGGGCTGGCTTTCCATACCTGACGACGCTGGGTATGCGGCGCTTCTCCTGGTATCCGGTCGATGTGGCTATGGGTGCTGAGGGCCGCCTGTACTCCCTGAACCGGGCTGAGGGCAACGTCAGCGTCTGGCGGTTCAACTGGGACGACGACGACCTTGGCAAGATCGGGAGCTACGGGTCAGGAGATGGGCAGCTCACCTGGCCCGTGAACCTGATCCTCGACCGTGACGAGAACCTCTACATCTCCGACGAAGCACTGCACCGTATAGTCATCTTCGACAGGGAGGGTAACTTCCTGGGAAAGTGGGGGGAGTTTGGCGATGGTGAAGGCCAGCTCAACCGCCCTTCTGGAATCTCCTTCGACGCTGACGAGAACGTCTACGTGGCCGACGCGCTGAACCATCGGGTCCAGAAGTTCACCAAGAACGGCGAGTACCTGGCCTCCTGGGGTCAGTTCGGAGACGGTGAGGGCCAGCTAAACATGCCCTGGGGCATCACAGTCGATGAGCTGGGTGATGTCTACGTGGCCGACTGGCGAAACGACAGGATCCAGAAGTTCTCCTCCGACGGAGAGTTCACGTTCACGTTCGGGAGTTCAGGCACGGAAAACGGGCAGTTCAACCGTCCGACAGGCGTTACCGTCGATCTGGACGGTGATGTCTACGTGGTCGACTGGGGCAACAATCGCGTGCAGCAGTTCGACGCCACGGGTCGGTACCTGTACAAGTTCACCGGCGACGGGACCATCAGCAAGATAGGACGGAACTACCTGATGGCCAACGCCAAGTCATTGCGCCAGCGTGAGATGATGTGCCTTGAGACGCAGAAGCTTCTGAAGGCGCCGCAGTCCGCCAAGGTGGACGCCGAGGGCCGGCTATTCATAGCCGACTATGGCCGGCATCGCATCCAGATCTACCAGAAAGAGGCCTACGCCTTGGGGCCCGACCAGATATCTCCCGAGCAACGGAGCCCGTCGCTGATCGTAGCGTAATCGTCCGAAGAGTGCAGAGTGCCGGAGTCGGACGCGCCGGGATCTCAGAGCGTGAGCCGGCAGAGCGCCGCGCGTCGGTGCTTATACCATTTGAGAATGATGAGAACTGTAGATGCCGAGGCGGTTCTTCGGACAGCAGATATCGGTGGACCGGGACCCGGAAACGCGCGACCCGGTCGCGTTTTCGTTTAGAGAAGAGAGCTACGAGGTCGCTCGGATCATGACTTCGTGGCAGGACTTCGACTTTCCCAGCGACGGACGGAGGCACAAGTGGTGGCAGCGCCATCACAGGAACTACTATAGAGTGTGGACCTCAGAGGGGCGCCGGTTCGAGATCTACTACGATCGAGGGGTGTCTATGGACAGCCCGAAGTACATGCGCTGGTATGTGACGAAAGAGCTCTAGCGGTTTGAAGATTCTGGTTACCAACGACGACGGCGTGGACGCTCCCGGTTTGTGGGCTGTCGTAAGGGAATTGTCTGACCTGGGAGAGGTCGCCATCGTTGCGCCTGACCGAGATCAGAGCGGCATGGGCACCGCCCGAACCCTGCTCAACGTCCTTCGTGTCAACGAGGTGGAGTCGCGGGTGGATGGCGTTCCGGCGTACTCGGTCAGCGGCACTCCGGGAGACTGTGTCATCCTCGGCGCCGAGGTGCTGTTCAGCCACGCGTTCGACCTTGTGGTGTCCGGTATAAACGAGGGCGCCAACCTGGGGATGGACGTGCTGGACTCAGGTACGGTCGGCGGCGCTCTCAGAGGGTTCTTCCGCAAGATTCCTTCGATCGCCGTATCAGTAACGTCGGTCACGGGTGTCAGGTACGAATCCGCTGCCCGGGTGGCCAGAGTCCTGGCCGCCGAGGTCGTCGATGGAGCCGGAAGCCGCCCGGTGATGTACAACGTCAATGTCCCCAATCTGCCCGGAGATCAGCTGAAGGGTGTCAAGGCAACATTCCTGGGCCCCAAGGCGTTCCTGGAGAGCGTAGTGCGCAGCCACGATGGGCGTCGGACGCACTACTGGATCCGGCACAACATGCCGACCGACAGCGAGGTTCCAGTAGGCTGCGACCTGTGGGCGACTCGCAATGGCTGGGTGTCGATTACGCCTATGGATACCGGTTTCGTCGCCGGTGAGGGACTGCGGGATTTCTCGACGCTCGCCGATGTCGTCGCCAAGGGACTCGGCTTGGGGGCAGACCGATAGCCCCGGTTTCTGAGTGTGGGCAGGGCGTGGGAGGACATCTTCATGCCTGTCCATCCTGTTCGTCTCCCTTCCCGTGCGGGACGTATCACCTCTACGCCGTAGGAGTCGATGACTCCGAGGGCGGTAGGGGAGACCAGGAGCTACTCTGCACGGTGTCGATGCGACCGAAGACGGGAAAGAGCCGAATCACCCGAGTTTCGCGAGAGAGTCCGGCGGGCCGAATGCGGCTATCGAGTAGAACAGTATTGACAGCAGCAGCGCCAATAGGTACGGTGCGTACGCGGAGATTCGTGGGTTGGTCGAGTAGTTGGCTCTGTCAAGCACCCAGGCCCCGCAGCCAAAGAGAGCTCCGGCAAGCAGACCGGTGTACAGACTGAACACGGCGTGCGTGACTGCGATGGACGGCGCGCGCATGACTGCGGACAGCATTGCCATTGGCAGCTCTCCCGCTCTGATGACGTTGATTGACAAGTGCAGAAACAGGGTGCTGATCGTCAGACCCAAACCGGTGACGACAGGGGACAGGACGCCAAACCCGAATCCGATGGCCAGCCACGTCAGAACGCCGTGTGAGTCTTCCCGATCGCGCAAGGCGGTAAGCCACAAGGCAAACACGCTGACGAAGATCGCGCAGATCAGGGCAGCGCCGCCAGACAGGAACACGGTCGCTATAAAGGTCAGGTGTTCCGGGTCTTTCGGGTACTCGGTGAACGCGAGGAAGTGGACGAGGAGCGCGGCGCCGCCCAACGTCCCGCCGTACAGGGACAGGCAGATGACGAGTCGGATCCTAGCCGCAGTCAGCCCATAGGCCTGCGCTGGTAATCGCAGCTGGTTGCTTAGCGTGGTTGACATATCTACTCGTGGATCGGGAGTAAGCGAGTAATAGAGACATACCCCACTCGGGCGGTGGAGACGGATGATATCAGCATACACGATAGACCGTGATCGAGTCAGCGGAGGCGGGCTGTGCGTTCTGGTTGGCCGAAACCTGCCAGTCCCACCTCGGTCAGCCTGCCCAGGTCGCATGAGACCGTCCAAGTCCCCGGGCAATCGTATCTAAATCTCTGGGCGTACAGATCAATCGTAACACCCCCGCCAATCGTCATTCCGGCGAGGAGTCTGCCAAAGCTGATTCCGAATAAGATGCGGTTGCCTATCTGTTCCCAATATACTTGACTGTAATCGTGCAATGTGGTCTATAATCCGATAAACCCTTGAATACCCTTGAAAACTAAGGAGAGACGCTATGGTCGCCGTCGATAGCAGGCGAGACTTGAGGCTTATGGCCCATCTTCTCAGGCGTGCGGGATTTGGCGCGACACCTGACGAGCTCGACCGTGCGATGGAGCAAGGCTACGACGCAGTGCTGGAAGAGATGCTGAATCCCAGCCAACCGGACATGCTGCCGAACGACCTGATACGCAGGTATCATGTCGATCAGTCGGACCTCCGTGGGGGAGCCACGGCCAACTGGGTCTACCGAATGGCTATGACCGACGCTCCCCTGCGCGAAAAGATGTGCCTATTCTGGCATCGCGTGTTCGCCACCGCGGCAACCAAGCTCATTCAGGGCCGTGTGGTGCTCAACCAGATCGACATGTTCAGAGAGCACGGTATGGGCAGCTTCGACAATCTGCTTGTTCAGCTCTCACGTGATCCGGCCATGCTCATGTGGCTGGACAACCAGGATAATCATAAAGATTCGATCAATGAAAACTACGGGAGAGAGCTGCTTGAGCTCTTCTCAATGGGGGTCGGAAACTACACTGAAGACGACATCAAGGAGTGCGCCAGGGCGTTCACCGGCTGGCGTGTCGTGAACCCGGACTACATGTCGATCAAGATGCGCAACAATACCGCCCGGCCGTATGGCTACATGTCCTGGCAGTTCGAGTACGACGACGATGACCACGATCACGGCCAGAAGACCCTGCTGGGTGAGACTGGTCACTTCAATGGTGAAGACGTAGTGGAGATAATATGCAGACAGGAAGCTACGGCTCGCTTCATCGCCCGACATCTCTATCACTTCTTTGTAGCTGACGAGCCGCCAGTACCCCAGTGGCCGCATACTCCGCCCCAGGACCTAGAGGCCATCGACGTGCTGACCGCCGCCTACTTCGACTCCGGTCACAGCATCAGGCACATGCTGATGACCTTGTTCAATGCTGAATTCTTCAAGTCGGAGGAATCCCGCTTTTCGAGGATCAAGAGTCCGGCGGAGATGGTGGTTGGGACCTTGAGGCTCGCCGGCGGGCTCGAGCTTCCTTGCTACGACACATATGCCGCAGCCCGCGCCAGCGGTGTCATGGGCCAGACGCTGCTGGCGCCACCCAGTGTCGAGGGTTGGCAGGGGGGCAACGAGTGGATCAATACCGGAACGTACGTTGAGCGGGTCAATTTCGTGGGCGGCGTACTGGGCGACCCCGGCAAACCCGGAGTCAGGTCTATAGTAGATCGCATCGCCCGGTCAGCCGGCGATTCGGAGGTCTCACCTGATGACCTTGTAGGTCTTTGCCTCGATGTTCTGGGACCGTTGGAGATACTGGACACCACCCGCGCTAACCTTGTGGAATACGCGAGCACGTTCGGGCCGCTGAGCTTCAACGATGATCGGTCAACTTCCGCGGCCGAGGAGGCGTCGGTTGCCCTAATCCAGATGATCGTGTCCACCCAGGAATACCAGATCGCTTAGGGCCCCAGGCTGGCCACCGCAGGAGACGGGCCGCATGACGACAACAGCGTTCAAGTTGAGATACGTCACCAACGTCGGCTTCAATGCCGATAATGGGGGACGGGGCTTCCATCTGCCGACCGCCATGGTTATCAGAAGCGATGGGCGCATATTTGTCGCCAGTCGCAGCAATGCCAATGCGATCAGAATCGTTGGAATCCAGATGGTAACCCGGGATCATGACTTCTTTGGTCAGATCGGAGGTTACGGCAGGGAGCCGGGTCAGATGATCGGGCCCACAGCTCTCGCGCTGGATGATGAAGACAACCTGTATCTGGCCGACGACTTCCTCCAGCGGATAACCGTGTACGATAGGGAGGGTGGACTCCGTACCATGTGGGGCACGGTGGGAAGTGGCGATGGCGAATTCGACGGACCCTCGGGTATGGTATTCGACGCCACAGACAATACGATGGTCCTCGTCGATCACAAGAATCACAGGATCCAGCGACTTACCAAGGAAGGCGAGTACATCTCCAAGTGGGGTTCCTTTGGCGACGGCGATGGCCAGCTCAACCTCCCGTGGGGCATAGCGCAGGACAGTGACAGAAACCTTTACGTCGCCGATTGGCGAAACGACCGCATCCAGAAGTTCACTGCGGATGGCGAATTTCTGGCCAAGTATGGAGCCTCCGGCGTCGGTGATGGCCGGTTCAACAGGCCCTCGGGCGTCGCGGTTGATTCAGAGGGGAACATCTACGTGACCGACTGGGGAAACCAACGGTTGCAGGTCCTGGACCCAGAGGGCAATTTCCTGGAACAACACCGCGGTGAGGCGGACCTTGGTCTGTGGGCCCAAGAGTACATTACCGCACAAAAAGACGAAGAGAGGGCCCGATCCACGTACGTGCCGGTCTTTGACGTGGATACCGATGACCCCAACGAGGTCTCGGCGCGCATCGAGCCGTACTTCTGGGACCCGGTCGCCGTAGCTGTGGACGATGAAGATCGGGCCTACGTGTTGGAAACAGGCAGGCACCGCTTTCAGATTTACGAACGGGCGTAGAGTGTTGACGACTGCCGCCGACAAAGTTGTAGGCGCGCGCTAGGAGGAAGATATCGTGGGAGACAAGAAGAACCGCAAGATCGTCGTTGCCCAGATGTCCGGCGGAAATGACTACCTGAATTGTATAGTCCCTTACACCGACCCGCTCTACTACGATAGCCGGCCGCGAGTCCACATCTCTGAGGACAGAGTTATCCCTCTGGACCAGGGGTATGGCTTGAATCCGGCTATGCAGCCCATCAAAGAGTTGTACGATCAGGGCAAAGTGGCCATTATTCACGGTGTCGGTTATCCGGTCCCCAACCGGTCGCACTTCCGCTCGATGGATATCTGGCATACTGCGGAACCCACCACAGTGGGGCTGGAGGGCTGGCTCGGCAATGCAATCAGACAGATGCACCCGGACGGCGAAAACGTGGTGGCGGCGGTCAACTTCGGAGCGGGTCTGCCCAGGGCAATGGTGGCAAAAGGAGCTCCGGTCGCCTGCGTGACTAACTTGGACTCCTACGGCCTGATGACCCACATGCAGGTCGAAGACCGGCGCAACCAGGCCCTGGAGGTGTTCAGGAATATGTACACTCAGGCCATTGGCAGCGGTCCGGTGATGGACTACCTCACCCAGACGGGGTTGGACGCTCTCAGGAGCGGCGACATTCTCAATACTGTGGCGTCGAACTACTCGTCCAACGTCGAATACGGCTCAAACTCATTCGCCAAAGCTATGAAGGGTGCTGCGCAGGTGTTGCAGGCTGACATCGGCACTCGTATCTGCTATACCCAGCACGGCAGCTTCGACGCCCACACCAACGGGCTGAATCTCCAGGAAGGGCTGCTGCGCGATGTATCCGGCGGCATATACGACTTCTACACTGACATGAAAGAGCATAACAAGAGCGACGACGTTCTCATCTTCGCCTTCTCTGAGTTCGGGCGTCGCGTGACAGACAACGGCGACGGTACGGACCACGGGTCGGGAGGCGTAGCATTCGTCATTGGCGACGGTGTCCAGGGAGGCCACTACAGCGAGTACCCTTCGATGAAACCGGACGATCTGGTCGAAGGCGACCTGGCGTTCAACCTCGACTTCCGAAGCCTCTACACCGAGATACTCGAAGACTGGCTGGAGGTCGATGCCAGGCCTGTCGTGAAGTCCGAATACGAAAGGGTGGGCTTCCTGAAGAACTAGCCCGCCGTGTTCAGGATGACTGGTCGTCCTGCCCAAAGTGCGGTAGTGTACGGTGGTGGCTGTCCCTACAGACCGTACCGCCCGTGCCAGAGACGCCGCTCGATCTGGTCGGCGACTGACTCGACCAGCGCGTCCGCAAACGGGCCCAGCAGCCGCTCCCGCAATCTACGCTGCGGACGAAGGTAAACAGGACGCTTGGTGGGTATTCCAGCCGCCCGGGCGGCGAGGTCGAGTGAGTGGTCCAGATCTCCCAGCTCGTCCACGAGGCCGATCTCCAGCGCGCGCGGCGCAAGGTAGATCTCACCGGTGGCCAACTCTCGCACACGATACGGTTCGAGGCCGCGGCTTTCGGACACGACGCTAACGAAGGAATCGTAGGTCTCATCCACCAGGTCTTGGAGCTTCACGTTCTCCTCCGGAGTTATCTCGCGCCAGGGCGCGCCGAGGTCTTTGAAACGGCCGCTCTTGTTGACGTTCACCCCGATTCCGGCGCGTTCCAGAAGCTGTTCCAGCGCAGGCCGGACCGAAATGACCCCGATGGAGCCGATGATCGACCCCGGTGCGGCGACGATTCTGTGGGCGGCGCAGGCGATCATGTATCCACCCGACGCGCCTATGCCCCTGACGTTGGCGATCATGGGTTTGCGCCCGGCCAGGCGTTTGGCGGACCGGTATATGTAGTCCGAGTCCGCCGCGCCGCCGCCGCGGGAGTCGATGTCCAGCACGACCGCGCGGATCGCGTGATCTTCCCGCACCCGCGTCAGCAGCCGCTCCATATCAGGCGACCTGACGCTGCCGCCGATCGTGCCGTGGACTTCGACCACGGCGATCCTGTTTCGTCTCATGATGACTAGCGACATTTGATCTTCTCCGGCTGCGGCCCGCTGTCCTGATAGACCTATCCCGATTCGTGGATGCTGCTGCCGCGCATCCGGGGATTCCAGTCCGGGTTGATGACGCTCCAAGGCAGCACGCCGCAGTGCTTGGCCCACTCATCGTACATCCTTTCCAGCTCCCGCGCCTTTGGACGGTTCCGTTCGTACAGGTCGTGGAGCTCGGTCCGGTCACGCTCCATGTCGTAGAGTTCCCAGCTGCCGCCGATGGCTGAGACGAGCTTCCACGGCCCCTGCCTGACGGCCCTGCTGCCTTCGTGTTCCCAGAATATCGGCCGCTCGCGCGTCCACTCGGTGTTGTCCACGACCTGCAGCAGACTCTCACCCTCGATCGGAAGCGTGGGCTGCTCGGCCCACTCGTCTGGGTGTGCCGCCGAGGCGGCGTCCAAGCAGGTGGGCATGATGTCGATCAGGTGGACCGGCGAGTGTACGATACCGGGAGTCTGGATTCTGGCCGGCCAGCTCAGGATGAACGGCGTTGAGATTCCGCCCTCGTGTGTCCAGCGCTTGAACCGTCTGAACGGCGTATTGGACGCGTTTGCCCACGGCAGGTCGTAGCTCATGAAAGTCTGGGCGCTGCCGGGACGCAGTCCGGGCGTGTTGCCCACATGAACCTGGGTTCCGTCGGGGTTTGTGCCGCTGTACCGCGCGGGCTGCGGGCTGTTGCTGTCTTCGGCCAGAAACTCGGCGCATCCACCATTATCGGAGAGGAACATGATGAGCGTGTTCCGGTCCATGCCGTCGGCCCGCAGCGCGGCCAGAATCCGACCGACTCCCTGGTCCAAGCGGTCGATCTGCGCGGCGTACACCGCCATACGGATGTCTTCCCAATCGGTGTCTTCGACATCGTCCCATGGCGGACTGTCTGCGTCGCGGGGAGATATCTCCCACCGCGGATCAACCACCCCCATGCCCTTGAGTTGCTCGTGCCGGCTCGTTCGCAGCGCTTCCCAACCCCCTGTGTACCTGCCCTCGTACCGCGCGATGTCCTCTTCGAGCGCGTGCAGCGGCCAGTGCGGCGCGGTGTACGCGACATACAGAAAGAACGGCGCATCGCCGGTAGCCGCCTCGTCGATCATACTCACCGCGTTATCGCTGATTCCGTCGGTAAGGTAGAAGTCGTCCATGTCTAGCGGGACCAGTGTTTCCTGATCAGTGAGCGTCTTGGGGAAGAAGTAGTTGCCCCCGCCGGTCAGAATCCCGAAGTACCGGTCGAATCCCCGCTGCGTCGGCGTGGGATGGGACGGCGCGGATGGGGGCCAGCTCCCGGGATCGGCGACATCGTAGTCGCCGCCCACGTGCCACTTGCCGGACATGTAGGTCGCATAACCGCTCTCTCCCAGCGCTTCGGCTATCGTGACGGCGTTGTCACGTAGGAATCCCTGGTACTCGGCAACCCTAAGGTTGGCGACCATGTGGCCCACGCCCGCCTGGTGCGGGTTGAGGCCGGTCAGCAGCGCCGCCCTGGATGGGCAGCACCGCGCCGAGTTGTACATCTGGGAGAACCGGAGACCGGCGGCGGCCAGCGAGTCCAGATTCGGCGTGCTGATCTCGGACCCGAAGCATCCGATGTCCGAGTAGCCCATGTCGTCAGCGAGGATGACGATGATGTTCGGTCGCTGCGTTTCTTCTTGTGACACCCTTGACCTCTCCGTCCGTTGCGGAATGTACGGCGGCGTGGAGTCTAATTTCGGGGCAACGAAGTGTCAAGGAGGAGACTCAGTGCTCGCCTCGTGCTTCCAGGGTGATTAGCTCCAGGATGTGCGCGCTGGACACCATGCCCAGAAACTCAGAGGATTACTGCTCACGGTGCTCAATACTTAATATGCGATTGTCCTGGTATCTTCTCCGGGCGGTGGATTTGGGCCGACACCAAGCCATTGACAGCATTCAGGGGCACTTATATAGTGCATAGCGTTACGACGATCCCAACAAAGAGTGGGCGTCTCCGACACGGTGAGAGCGACCGTCAGAACGGATCGCTCGCACGGCCACAAGTCACTCCAGGGGAGGCAGAGATGGCATTCCTGCTCAAGAATCCAAGGCTAATTAGCGGCGTATTGGTTGGCGCTATTGCTGCGATGGTTCTCGTGGCATGTGGCGGCGCTGAGAAGGCGGCCGAGCCAGAAGCGCCGGCGCCGGCAGCGCCGGCTCAGGGAGCCCCCGCGTCGGGAGCCGTCGCAACCACGGCTCCCGCGGCGCCGGCGCCGGCGGCGCCGGCAGCGCCGGCAGTGCCGGCAGCAACCCCCGCGCCGGCACCGGCTCCCGCGGTACCGGCTCCACAGGTTCCAAAGGCGCGGACGGTAATGGAGGAGCCCAGCGGGCAGCCCAAGTTTGGCGGCACCTTGCGGTGGGTCCCCCAAGGAAGTATCAAGACGATCGATAATGTATTCGGAGTGAATATCATCGCGATCGCGATCGCTCTCCACCTTTACGACGCGCCGCTAACGCGCGACAGCGTGGGAGAGATCAGGAACCAGGCCCTTGAGAGTTGGAGTTGGGAGAGCAAAGACGGTGGCGCACAATTTGTTATGACTCTCCGGGACGGACTGAAATTCCACGATGGGACAGCCTTGGAACCCGACGATGTCATCGCCTCGATAGATCGGTGGAAGGAGAAGGCAAGAATAGCCACCTTCTGGAGGGATTCCCTTCAAGGTATGGAGGCCACAGACAACAAAACGGTGGTGATGACGTTCGACAGTGCGAACGGTGCCTTCGTATCCGACCTTGCATCGTTCAAGGGCCCCATGGCCCAGATATCGCCCAAGGGAATAGCCGACAAATACACGGCGTTCGAGTCTATCTCAAAAGAAGATACCATAGGGTCGGGGCCCTACAGGCTCGCGAGCTGGGACCCAGGCAATGAACTGGTGCTGGATAAGTTTGAAGACTACGCAGCACGCGACGAACCCCCTTCGTTCTGGGCCGGAGGGAAAATAGCGTATCTTGATGTGCTGCAAGCTGTAGAGATCCCCGAGGTCGAAACGAGAATGGCAGCGGTCCTGACCGGTGAGGTCGATTTCGTAGACCAGGTCCCCCTGGACTTCTATGATCGACTAGAGAGCAGCGGTACGTCGAAACCTATCCTGGGCGCGGGTCCACAGCCAGTCGCGTTCTTTCACCTGAAGAACCCACCTTTTGATCAAACTGAGAGTGGGAAGCTGCTCCGTCAGGCTGTGTTTGTCGGTGCGAATCCCAAAGAGGTAATGCAGGGATATGGTCCGGAACAGCTGTGGAAGGTCTGCTCGTACTGGTGGGGGTGCGACACGCCAGGGGCGAACCCGGAGCTTTATCAGCAGCACCCTCAGAATGACATCGAACGGGCGAAGGCGCTCATGAAGGAAGCGGGCTACGATGGAGAACCGATAACGTTGGTGGATCCGGCTGACTTCGCGACGATCCACCCAATCGCCGTCGTTATGAAAGCCCAGCTGGAACGGATAGGCTTCAACGTGGACTACCAGGTGACGGACTGGGCAACAGAGATCGAGTACCAGAATGAAGGGCCCGACAAGCGCAGCTGGCACATCATGACTACCTGGGGCTTTATGAACCTGGACCCTCTTACCCACTTCTTCCTTGTCGACCAAGGCAATGTGTCACACTCAGAGTTCCCGGTGATCCAAGAACTGAAGGGTCAGCTTGCCGAGGCAAGCTCGGAGGCTGAGCAAAAGAAGCTTATGGATGATATGGCAGCGGTGCTCTATGACGAAGTCCCTTTCATGACCTTTGGGCAATTCAGAACAGTTTATGGGGCCAACAGGGACCTGGAAGGATTCATCGTCTCGGATTTCAACAACGCTCCATATTTCATCGGCACATACTGGAACAGATAGCAGCCCAGAACACTCAGCAGAGGCGGATCTAATTGAGCTTGCATCCCGGCCAGTGCCGCTCGGGGCGCAAGCTCAACTGGTATGTGAGAGCCATTGCATTGTGAATCGTTGGCTACCCGTTGGCGGCGAGTCGCCTGAACATGCTTGGATATATTCTTCGTAGAGTCCTTGCAAGCATCCCAGTCCTACTTGTTGTGGGGATATTCGCGTTTCTATTGCTACGGTTGGCTCCTGGCGATCCGGCTGCGGTGATGGCCGGTCCTGAGGCTCCGGCCGACCAGGTGGCAAAGATGCGAGAAGCTCTTGGGGTGGACCAACCAATCCCTGTCCAGTTCGTGAAATGGATGGGGCAGCTACTGCGTGGAGAGTTCGGGAATTCTTACCGGTCCGGAGACCCTGTCCTGAACCTGATCGGAAGGAGGATTGAACCCACTCTTTCGATATCGATCCTAGCGCAGCTGGCCACCATAGTCGTGGCCGTCCCACTGGGGGTGTTGGCTGCCTTTAAAGCGCATACATGGATCGACCGCGGTGTAATGGTGTTTGCAGTGCTGGGATTCTCGATGCCTATCTTTTGGCTCGGCTTTATTCTGATGACACTTTTTGGAATCTGGTCATTTGGCTTGAGCGAGCCACTGTTGCCGGTGGCGGGATACCGAAATTTCTTCGAGTTTGGATTCTTCACCTATCTCAGATATTTAGTTTTGCCCTCCCTGACCCTCGCTTTTGTCTCGACCGCCCTGGTCTCCCGAGTCACCAGATCCAGCATGATCGAGACGCTGGAAGAAGACTACATCAGAACAGCGCGCGCTAAAGGCCTCGCCGAAAGGTCTGTACTAGTGCGCCATGCTCTTCGTAATGCATCGGTCCCCATCGTCACGATAATCGGGCTGCAAATCGCGGTGCTTATCGCGGGCGCCGTCGTGGTCGAGAGCGTTTTTGCTGTGCCCGGTATAGGGCGCCTGGTTGTTGAGGCGATATCGGCGCGGGACTTTACAGTCATTCAAGGTGTCATGATTGTGACTGCCGGTACATATGTCGGGGTGAACTTGCTCGTCGACATTTCCTACGCGTATCTCGACCCCCGGATAAGGTACTGAGCGATGAGGCCAGGGGGACAGCCCGAGGGCACACGTTCCGTCGCTACAGTAGCTCCCCGGAGACGGCCTCCGCCGGTTGTCACAAGAATCTTCCGGGAGCTTCGTAGCGACAAGCCGATGGCCGCAGGAGTTATCCTGCTTCTGTTGCTTGCCCTAGCAAGCATTTTTGCGCCGCTATTGACGAGTAAGGACCCTCAAGCACTTTCCATGGGCGAGCGCTTGGAGCCGCCTTCTGTCACCCAATGGTTTGGAACCGATGGATTCGGACGGGATGTTTACACTCGGACAGTTTTCGGCGGGAGAATTTCCCTGGCCGTTGGGATCATTACCGCCATAGTCTCGGGTGTGGTCGGGGTTTCCGTAGGAACCCTCTCGGGGTATTTCCGGAAAGTGGACGCTGTCATAATGAGGATAGTTGACGGACTCATGTCGATCCCCAACATTCTCATAGGGATATCCCTAGTCGCCCTACTCGGAGCAAGCCTTCAGAACGTACTGATTGCGCTCATCCTTACCGAGTCGCCAAGAATGGTCCGGGTTGCGCGCGCTTCTGTCCTGAGCCTCAGAGAGCAAGTCTTCGTGGAAGCGGCGGAGTCGATAGGGGCCAGTCCTCCGAGAATAATGGCACTCCACATAGTGCCCAATCTCGTCGCGCCGATGTTGGTTATGGGAACGTTCATCACGGCGCAAGCAATCCTGCTTGAGGCAACCCTGAGCTTCTTGGGCGCAGGCACTCCACCCTCAACTCCCAGCTGGGGGAACATCATGGCCGAATCCAAAGATGTCATGCAGCAGGCCGTCTGGACTATTATGTTCCCCGGATTCTTCTTGGCCGTAACGGTGCTGGCAGTCAACCTAGTTGGAGATGGGTTAAGGGACGCAGCCGATCCGAGGACTTCCCGAGTAGCCAGGCCGGAGCACAGATAGCTCTGTAGCCAGCCCTAACAATCTTCTTGCAAACAATTCAGAGAAGTCTCCACTGAGGAGTACCCTATGATAGAACTGTCGCACGAAGAGATTCAGCCGATGGCCAAGGCCGCCGGACTGGAGATATCAATCTCCGACCTTGACGCCGTGGCGCACCACCTGAACGCGCTTTTGGAGGTTGTGGAGGACATAGAAGCGCCGGGGCTGGAACAGGTGGAGCCGCTGGCTGCCCTGCCGCTTCCAAAGGAGCCAGTGTGATGGATACTACCGACGTAACTTCCCTTTCCGTTTCCGCGCTTTCCAAACTCATCTCCGGGGGCGAAGTTTCCCCCGTGGAAGTCACGCAGGCGTACTTGGATAGAGTGCGACGGCTGGATGGCAGACTCCATTCTTTCATTACTCTTGACGAGGACGGAGCCTTGGAGCAGGCTCGAGCCTTGGAGAAAGAGCAGTCGCGCAACCGGATCCGTGGGCCTCTTCATGGGGTGCCGATGGGAGTGAAGGACCACTGCCATGCCGCAGGGCTACCAACAACGGAAGGGTCCGAGTGGTTTAGGGACTGGACCGCTGACCATGACTCCACCGTGGTAGCGCGGCTCAAAGAGCGCGGTGCGATCCTGCTCGGTAAGCTCAACATGTCTGAACTGGGGATTGGGTACACGATCGACTGGCCATTCGGACGCACGAACAACCCTTGGGATCTGAAGCGAACACCGGGCACGTCCAGCGCTGGGCCTGGGGCTGCTACGTGCGCGAGCCTCTGCGCTGCGTCTCTGGGAGGAGACACCGGGGGCTCGATCCGCATACCAGCTTCTTATTGTGGTATCTCCGGTCTGCGCCCTACCTGGGGGCTGGTGAGCCGCTACGGCATTCCGTCCATCGCCTGGTCGATGGACACCACAGGCCCAATGGCAAGGACTGTAGAGGATTGTGCGATAGTGCTTCAGGCCATCGCCGGGCGTGATCCGAGAGACCCCCACACGCGCGACTGGCAGGTGCCCGATTACCAAGGCGCGATGGATGGTGGGATAAGCGGACTAAGGGTGGGGGTGATCCGGGAAGTCATGGACACCTCCGTGAGTGACGCAGAGGTCGTGAAGACGGTTCGGGGGGCGCTGGGCCGGCTGGAGCGCCTTGGCGCTTCCGTAGAAGAGGTATCCCTTCCCAGCATTAGGTATGTGGGCGCCGTTCACTGGGCGATCTGCTTCACGGAGTTCGCTGCCATTCACCAGAAACGAATGCGAGACCGAGCTGAGGATCTTACCAAGCTCGTGAAAATAGCTACTCTAGCCGGAGCCTTGCTCCCAGCCCAAGCTTATTACAAGGCTACATGGATGCGAGACTTGATTCGTCGGGAGGTGCTGGACGCGCTAAAGCGCTTTGACGTCCTGGTAACCCCGACGACAATCACGACTGCAGAGGAATGGGCTGAGACCTACCCTGAAATCACTAAGGAGTATGCTCGGGCCGCGCTCACCAGTAGCACAGTGGTATGCACCGGCGCGTTCAGTCATGCGGGTACCCCGGCACTCTCCATCCCCTGCGGTTTCACTGAGGAGGGCCTTCCCGTTGGCCTCCAGATAGCAGGAAAGCCATTTGATGATGCTCTGGTGCTCCGGGTGGGTCACACATACCAGCAAGAAACTGACTGGCATACTCGCCGTCCGCCGCTTGAGTGAACCCGGAAGATTCTTGAATGACCGACGACGAAAGAAGTGTCAAGAAGAGTCCGTTCGCTCACCCCGTGAACAGCTCGGTATCGGGATTCCAGTCGGTCCAGGCGAACCAGAACGACAGGTGTGACGGGACCCTGTTCATACGCCGTCCTTTGAGCTCGCCCTCCACCGCGAGCCCTGTGAACGCCATCCAGCGGGTGCCCGTCTCTCCGTCGACGAGAATCGTCTGGATACCGGCCGGCTCGCCCTCGATCTCGAAGGTGAGCGTGCGACCATCGACGACTCTGTCGAACACAAGCGCCGTCCCGCTCGGTTCGTCCAGATACACCAGCACATCCTGCTCGGCGACGGTATCGTTCAGGACGGGTTGGAGCTCAAGCCCGGTTAACGGGTACGCCTTGGTGTGGCCGTCGAAGTCAACCCCGATGACGAGGGACTTGGTGGACAGTCGCTCGTCTCTGTTTGCCTCGCCGATCACGCCTGCGGCCGGACCGCTGTAGTAATTCGTGTAGCTGTCCGAGCGGTACCCGCCCCCCGTGTCCAGGACTTTGGTGTCCGGGTGCAGGTCCCTCCACGTTGACCAGTTCGTCTGCGTTACCGGGACCACGTCCAGCTCCGTCCCGGACAGCTCGCCGCTAACACCCCTTCTCAGGAACTGGCTCCAGAGCGTCCCGGTCTGATGGTCGTACATGACCAGCGCGTTCATTATCAGCTTGCCGGAGACGCCGAAGGTGTGGTCCTCGCCGTTGATGGTGCGGCTATACACGATAGCCGAGTAGCAGAGCGGTCACCATGTTACGGCGACCGGCTTTCCTCCGACGGTGTCGTTGACGATCTCATGACGGCTGAGCAGCGGTATTGAGTACGCGCGGTGGTCCCCGTTGATCGACAGGCCGAGCACAAGCGAGTCCGGAGAGAACCACGTGTCCGCCTCCTCGGCATCGACGAAGACCGGATCGAGGATGGCCGGGATTGCGTCGAACGGCAGGAGAGTCTTGATGTCGAGGCTTTCAATGTACTCTGTCATGTCTCTGTCGCCGGCGTCCGGGGGAGAGACCGGCGTGGGGACATTCGCCCTGGAAGCAGTCTGAGGCGCCGGGGTCGGTTTGGGTGGGACTGATGCAACGGGCGGAGCGGGTGGTGTAGGGGGCGGTGATGCGACAGGCGCTGGGGGCAGCGCGAGCGGCGCTGATGCAACGGGCGCGGTCACCGTCGATGCCGGGGGTTGGGCAGCGTCCGTGGGCTGCTTTGACGCAGTGGATATGGGGGTCTCGGTGGGGAGCGCGGACGCCGAGGGCATACTGGTCTCCGTCGGTTTGGGAAGTGGATCGGAACCCGACGACTGGCTTGAGACGGACGCCGGGCTCGGAGCGGAGTCTGCGATGGGCTGCGCAGGGGTCTGCGTGCCTGCTGTCGCGTCTGCCGGAGGCTGCGCGGGGTCAGGGTCGCTCCCGCAGGCCGACCAGACCACAGCCAGCAGCAGCAGGCCGGTGGCCCCAACGATCGATAGCCGTCGAATTGTCATATGCGCGTCGTCCCAGGCGGTGTGATCTGCACAGTTAACAGTTAGATGAGGCTTGCGCCGCAGCGATTCGGAAAGGCGGTGTGAATTGTCATGAGTACATCGTCTCTGGATTCCGGCCTTCGCCGGAATGACCAAGCGACGCAGTGCCGAAATGAGTACAGGCTATCAGAGAACCGTTCGCTGGAACTGTCCCCAGCGCGTCTCGTGGGAGGCGATCAGCCCACTCAGCGTCTCCCTGTACTCCTCCGTTCCAATTGAGCTCGTGGTCATAATCAGCGCGTCCTCGCGATTGTCGGTGTAGTAACCCTTGCGGGCGCCGCGCTCGGTGAACCCGTACTTCTTGTACAGGTTTTGGGCGACGTGGTTCGAGACCCTCACTTCGAGCGTTACCATCCGCGATTTCAGTTCCACCGCCTGCTCGATTGCTGAGATCAGCAGCAGCTCGCCGAGTCCGAGGCCCCGGTACTCGGTCCGCACGCCAATGGAGACGACATGGGCCTCGTCCACCATGTACCACAGCCCCACAAACCCCGCGATCAGGTCCTGGCCCGGCTGCCACGACGTGCTGCGGCGTGCCCACATCTGGCGAGCGCCGGATACCAGCCGGTTCAGCAGCGGACCGCCGCCGGGCCGGTCGGTCGTTTCGGGAAGCGGCGGCAGATCGGGGTCGGCCCGACCGTGGACGTCACGCCGCGCCAGCACGAGGTATCGCGCAAGTTTGTTACGCATCTCCCGGCGGAATGACGTCAGGGGAAAGAGCGTCGGAAAGGCGTCCTTCTCGACCTCGGCGGCCTGGTAGAGGTCACGCTCCGCCATGGGACGGACCGTGAACGGCCTCACCCTGGGCGGTGACTGTCTTCGGACTGCGCTCACGTCAGGGACCTCAGCTCAATTGTGGCTGTCCCTGAGTTTGGGATGCCCTGAGCTCTGGATGGATGAAGAGCCGCGTCGCCTTCAGGGTGCTCTGCAGCAGCATGGCGATGGTCATTGGACCCACACCGCCTGGCACTGGCGTGATTGCCGCTGCCTTCTTGCTGACTCCATCGTAGTCCACGTCTCCCACCAGCCGATAGCCTCTCCTCCTCTCCGGCGCGTCGATCTGATTGATGCCGACGTCGATGACCACTACCCCGTCCTTCACCATGTCCGCGGTCAGGTAGCGTGGCTGACCGATTGCGGCAACGATGATGTCCGCCTGGGACGTGATGGCCGCGAGGTTGTTCGTCCGCGTGTGACACACCGTAACGGTGGCGTTGGCGCCGTCGGCCCGCTGCATCAGCAGGTTTGCGACGGGTTTGCCCACGATGTTCGACCGTCCCAATACTACGATCTGCTTTCCTGATGGGTCGAACCCGGAGCGCACCAGAATCTCCTGGACCGCCGCCGGCGTTGCGGGCACGAAGCTGGGACGTCCGCCCATCAACTTGCCCATGTTCAGCGGGTGGAGGCCGTCCACGTCCTTGTTGGGGTCTATCGACTCGATCACGGTGTTCTCGTCGATCTGGTCGGGCAGCGGAAGCTGAACGAGGATTCCGTGAATCCGGGCGTCGCCATTGAGTCTGCGGACGTTGGACAGGACGTCGCGCTCGGTCGTGTCGGCGGGTAGCCTGACCACCTCGGATTCCATGCCGACTTCGGTGGCCGCCTGCTGTTTGCGGCGTACGTAAATTCCGGACGCCGGATCATCTCCGACCAGGACCACGGCCAGGCCGGGCGCGATGCCGTGTTTGGAGCGCATTTCGGCTACGCCCGCCGTGACTTCAGCGCGCACCTCTTCTGCCATTCGCGTTCCGCTTATTACCTCTGCTGTCAAGATGCCGGCCTCCAGTGGGAATGTTTCGGGGTCGTCTCAATTATAACGGGGCTTCTGGGGGCTGTGTATAATGGCCGCGCAACCACAGACCGAGGCCGCGATGTGCTGATCGCTGGAGTGGACATTATCGAAATACCGCGGGTGAAGCGAGTCTACGATCGGTATGGGGACCGGTTTCTCCGTCGAATCTATACGGACCGCGAGATCGCCTACTGTAGAGGGAGAGCGCCCCAGCTCGCCAGCCGCTTCGCTGCGAAAGAGGCGACCATGAAAGCGCTGGGAACGGGTGTGCGCGGTATTCGCTGGCGGGACATCGAGGTCGTGCGGGGCAGGGGACAGGCCCCCAGGATCGAGCTTCACGGTACGGCGCGCAGGAGGGCCGACCGGCTCGGGCTGACCCAGATTGCGCTGTCGCTTAGCCACTCGCGGGAGTTTGCGGTCGCCTCCGTGATCGGGGACAGCGAAAAGGGGAACATCTTGTCTCCGCGGTAGGGGTGTCGTGAAGCCGACCTTGCTGTGAGAAGATAATCGCGAGTGACTTGAAGAAGGTGAGATAAAATGGGCGTCACGCACGTCACTGTAGCTATACGAAATCCGGCCCAGCCGGATAGGACATGGGAAGGGCTTTTCCTGGTTGATACGGGTGCGATCGACTCTCTTGTACCCAGACCACACCTGGAGGCCATCGGCCTTGAGCCGAAGGGACAACGAGTGTACGGACTAGCTGATGGCAGTGAAGTCAGGTTGGATATCACGACTGGAGACATCGAATTCATGGGGGAGATCGTTGGGGGGACGATAATCTTTGGCGAGGCGGATGCTGAACCGCTCCTCGGAGTGACCGCCCTGGAATCCGTGGGTATTGAGGTGGACCCACGTAATCAGAAACTAACACGACTTCCAACCACACGACTCAAGAGGATAAGCAATGCTGTTCGTATCAATACTGACATCGGACCGGAGCCGGGACCCGGAATTGTGGGCGACCATATGGCAGGGCAGCCCGCTGCCCAGCATCAACCTCATCGGTGTCTATAACCTGGGCAACGACAAGCGCATCTTCATCTGGGAGGGCGAGACCGTAGCCGATACCCAGTTCATGGACCGGTTCAATGAAATAGGTGTCCTGGAGACCTACCCGGCATTTGACCGGACACTCGGCTGGCAGGACGCGTTTGCCAAGGACATAGACCGGTGGCGATCCCGTCTTGAAAGGGCGAGATCCACAGGTGTCGCGAGTGTGGAGTCGGCAGTCGATCTGAGGACACGCGGGATGCCCGCGCCGAATCGGGACTCGGCGCGGGCCCGCGCGCGCGCCTGGGTTGTCGAGCAGGAATCAGGAGGCTGACGTGCGAATCGGACTATTCATCGGAACGATGGGCGCCGCAGATACGCTCCAGGGACAGGTCCAGCAGGCGGTGGAGGCGGAGGCGGATGGCTTCGATAGCTTCTGGACCGCGCAGGTGGCCGGTGTCGATGCGCTGACGCTGCTCGCGCTCGCCGGAGATAAGACGGAGAAGATCAAGCTTGGCACTGCGGTCGTTCCCACGTATCCTAGGCATCCGATGGCGCTGGCCCAGCAGGCGCTGACGACGCAGGCCGCCACGGACGGACGCCTGATTCTTGGAATTGGGCTTTCGCACAGGCCGGTGGTCGAAGGCCGCTGGGGTCTGAGCTTCCATGCTCCCGCACAGCACATGGAGGAGTATCTGAAGATAATAATGTCGCTGATGGAGACCGGCACTGTCGAGATCCGCGGCCGTCACTATTCGGTCACCGGCGAGATTCAGCGCATTACCGAAACGCCGCCGGAAGTCTGCGTAGCCGCGCTTGGCCCCCGGATGCTGAGTATCACCGGACGGGAGACGAACGGCACGATCACCTGGATGGTGGGCCCCCGAACGCTGGATACGCACATCGTGCCCCGGATTGCGTCCGCAGCGGAGGAGGCGGGACGCGACTCGCCGAGGGTCTGCGTCGGTCTGCCGATCTGCGTTACGGACGACGCGCCGGCCGCGTTCGAGGCGGCGTCCGGCTACTTCCGACGGTACGGCGACCTTCCGAGCTACAGGAGAATGCTGGATATCGAGGGCGTGGAGAGCCCGGCGGAGGTCGCAATCATCGGCGACGAGGCCGGGGTTGAGGCGCAGCTCAGAGCGCTGTCGTCCTCGGGCGCAACCGACTTCCTGGCGTCCATATTCCCGGCAGGTGCGGATGCCGCCGCATCCGTGGCCAGAACTCGGATGCTGCTGAAAGACCTGGGCGGAAAGGTATGACGCCGTCCGCCTGATGAAAGTCGTTACCGCCGATCAGATGAGGGACATCGAGGCCCGGTCAGAGCAAGTCGGAGTTTCGACCGATACGCTCATGGAAAACGCCGGTCTTGCGGTAGCGCGGCGCGCTTCGGCGCTCATCGGACACCTGCCCGGAGTAGCGATCACGGTCCTGGTTGGACCCGGCAACAACGGCGGCGACGGGCTGGTTACGGCCCGGCATCTGCAACGCTGGGGGGCGCGGGTGAGCGCCTACATCTGTGGCAATCGTCCAAACCCTGACCCCAAGCTGGAGTCCGCCCGGCGGGTCGGCATCGATATCGTCCGCGCATCCGACGACCGCGGACTGTCGAGTCTGGAGAGCCTGCTCGGATCTTGCCACCTCGTCATCGACGCCATCCTGGGTACAGGGCGGTCTCGACCCATCGAGGGGACTCTGGAGGCAATTCTCGGCCGGCTGTCTGACGCCAGGGTCGGCGGACCCCGCCCGCGCCTGCTGGCGATGGACCTCCCGACTGGGTTGAGCTGCGACACGGCTGAAGTTGACCCGTCCTGTGTTGCCGCGGACGTTACGGTCTCGCTCGCTTACCCCAAGCGGGGTCACCTGGGGTTTCCAGGCGCCGACTACGTCGGGTCACTGGAGGTGGTCGGTATCGGCATACCCGCAGGTCTGGACACCCACCTGGACATCTCCGTCATAACCGACGACTGGGCCTGGTCGCAGCTTCCGGAGCGTCCGCGTGACTCGCACAAGGGGACCTATGGACGGGCGATGGTCGTGGCCGGGTCACGTAACTTCCTCGGCGCGGCATACCTCGCGGCAACGGCGGCGACCCGTGTCGGCGCGGGACTGGTGACGATCGCGATACCCGAGTCGTTGGTCCCTGCGGTGGCATCCAAAGCGATTGAGCCGACATTCGTGCCGCTGCCCGAGTCCGAACCCGGAGTCTCCTCGCCAGAGGCCGCCGGTGTCGTCCTCGAATCCCTCCGAGGCTACAGCGCGCTGCTTGTAGGCTGCGGACTGGGTCAGGCCCCGCAGACCCGGTCGATGGTCAGACGAATCCTGCTGTCGGGATACAACCTTCCGCCGACGGTCGTGGACGCCGACGGTCTCAATACGCTGGCGCAGGAGCCGAGCTGGTCCGCACTCTGGCGGACAGATGCGGTCCTGACACCCCATCCGGGCGAGATGGCGCGGCTGACAGGGGTCGCTGTCAACAAGAGACGTATCGACGTGGCCCGCGAGGCCGCCGTGGACTGGAACAAGACCGTCGTTCTCAAGGGGGCGCACACGGTGGTTGCCCATCCGGACGGTAGCGCGATGGTGTCGCCTTACGCTAATCCGGGACTCGCGACCGCAGGCACCGGAGACGTTCTTGCCGGTGTGATCGCTGGGCTTGTGTCGCAGGGCGGGCCTCTTGGAGCTTCCGCCGCGCTCGGTGTCTACATCCACGGCGCCGCGGGCGAGATAGTCCGCAACGAGGTTGGGGATACCGGGATGATCGCCGGTGACCTGCTGGCCGTGATTCCCCGTGTAATCCGGGACCTGCGGAGCAGTCCCCGGCACGGATTTACCATCTACTGACCGGTGTTGGATGAGGTTCCCGAGTCATTCTACGGGGAACACCAGCGGTGAATTCCCGTTGTGGCTCTCGCCAATCTCTGCACATTCGCATAACATGTCCGATGCGGTTGCCTCTCGACCTGATTCGCGTCTGTCCTTAGGATCAACTGGCAGCCGCCCCATCCTGCACAGACCGGCTCTGAGAAAGAAAGGCTTAATACACGATGCAGCTCGATGACATCTCGAAGACGCTCGAAGATCAGATACCGCTGGATAAGCCGGCCATCGGCTTGGCCTTCGTCGAAGATCGCCCGGATGAGATCGAAAGGACCGGCACAGTGGTCCCGTCGAGCTGCGCGTTTTGGTACGAGGCCGAGACAGACGTGTTCTACGCCGCCGCGGAGGACCACTACAACTGCCCGCTCGGCGCAATGGTGATGGGATTCCCGCTTGGGGAAGACCAGATGCGCCAGCTCATGCAGGAAGTGGGGATGATGTGCGAGTCGTCCTACGTTCGGGAGGAGGAAGTCCCGAACGTACCCAAGGTGGACAAACCCTCCAGTGGGATCGTGTATGGTCCGCTCTCGCGGCTTCCGGTGAACCCGGATGTCGTGCTGCTGTGGGTCAATCCCATGCAGGCGATGGTGGTGGGCGAGAGCGCCGGTCTCATCAACTGGGCGGCCGGCCCCGCGGGTGTCTATGGACGACCCGGCTGCGCCGCGATACCTGTCGCGATCGCTGGTGGCACAGTGTCCCAGTCTTTGGGATGCGTGGGTATGCGCATCAACTCGGGCATATCGGACGAGTATATGCTGATGGCAGTTCCCCAGAAGCGTCTCGCTCCGCTGGCTGAGGCGTTGGAACGGGTTTCCGAGACCCACATGCTGATGGAGACCCACTACAATCAGAAGGCCGCGGCGCTGGACGCTTAAGTACGGATGATCGGACGGGCCCTGCCATGCCAGTGGACACGGCCCCGGACAGCATTGAGTAGATAGGAGAAATGACGTATGACTTCAAATGGAAAGGTCGCCGTTGTCACAGGCGCGGGAACAGGCATAGGCAAGGCGTCGGCGTTGGCGCTGCTCAGAGACGGATACTCCGTGGCGCTCGCCGGGCGTCGGATCGCGCCTCTTGAGGAGACGGTGGAGGAGGCCGCGGAGGACGGATCGCGCACCATTGTCGTCTCGACCGACGTCGGCGACCCGAACTCCGTGAAGGCTCTCTTCGAAAAGACTAGGGAGAGCTTCGGACGGCTCGACGTCTTGTTCAATAACGCTGGGACAGGCGCGCCGCCCGTGCTGCTCGAAGACCTGACCTACGACCAGTGGATGACGGTCGTGAACGCGAACCTGACCGGGACGTTTCTGTGTACGCAGCAGGCGTTCCACATCATGAAGAGTCAGGACCCCATGGGAGGACGCATCATCAACAACGGGTCGCTATCCGCGCACGTTCCGCGTCCCAACTCGATTCCGTACACTTCCACCAAGCACGCGGTCACCGGAATGACGCGCGCGACAGCCCTTGACGGTCGAAAGTACAACATCGCGTGCAGCCAGGTGGACGTCGGCAACGCGGAGACGCCCATGACCCAGCGGATGCACCGGGGCGTTCCGCAGGCGAACGGCGAGGTCCGGGTGGAGCCCACGATGAACGTGCAGCATGTGGCTGACGCCATCGTGTACATCGCCAATCTTCCGCTGGACGCGAATGTCCAGTTCATGAGTGTCATGGCTACGCAGATGCCGTTCATAGGCCGCGGGTAATCGTCCTTCGATGAGCTATCGAGTAACCCGCGGGTTTTGGATCTTAAATCACTGCTGTTTTGGGAATTTCACCAATGAGGCCGTCCGAGACTCCCAGACCATGCTCTGCGAATACGCAGGCCCGCGGTTACTTCCATTTGTACGGCCCCGACCTGTCTCGGGGCATAGCGTTGCTCAGAGCCTGCCCCGGGCTTGATCCGGGGACGAGCGATTGCGGGCGGAGACGTCTGCGCTCCAACAGCCTGCACCGACTAAATTGAAACAGGCTCCCTCACAACCCGAGACTCGATTCTTCTACGGCTGGGTAATCGTCGGGGTGATGGCCGCGTCGGGCGCGGTCAGCATGGCTATGGGCTCGCTCAACTTCGGCCTGTTCATCAAGCCGATGGGCGACGATCTCGGCATCGGTCGCTCCTGGTTCGGCTGGGCGCATACCGCGCGTCAGAGCGCCAGCTCCCTGACAAGCCCGCCGGTCGGCTGGCTTATCGACCGGTTCGGCTCCCGTGTTATGCTACCGGCCTCGGCGCTCATCACCGGCGCCTCGATGATAGGGCTGGCCCATATGACCCAGGCGTGGCACCTGGTCACGCTTTTCGCGGTCATGGGTCTCGTGGGTATGAGCGGTCCCGGCGCGTTGGTGACCTCGGTGCCGGTGCTGAAGTGGTTCGTCAAGGACCGGGGCAGGGCAATATCGTTCGTCGGCCTCGGAATACCCGTAGGCGCACTGGTGTTCATACCATTGACCCAGGTCCTCATAGACGCGGCCACTTGGCGGACTGCCTGGATCGTCCTGGCGGTCATCGGCGCCGGTGTGATCGTCCCGCTCTCAGCGATCTTCGTCCGCAGACAGCCGGAGGATATGGGCCTGCTCCCCGACGGCGAGTCGGCGCTCGACAGTGGGGACAGCGGTCTCGCCGCCGCGGCGACCGGAAACTTCGCAGGCGAGGTCTCGTGGACCGTTTCCGACGCGGTGCGGACGCCGGAGTTGTGGCGGCTCGTGGTGGTGTTCAGCGTCGTATCGCTGGCGGTCGGAACGGTCGCGGTCCACCGCATCGCGGCCTTCATGGACCGGGGTCTCGACGCGACGCTCATAAGTTTCGCCACCGCGTTCGACGCCGTCTGCGCGGGCGTGGCGACGTTCGTATTCGGCCTGCTGGTGCGGCGCATTCCGGCGCGTTTCCTGGGCGGCTTCGGCTTCTTGATGCTTGCCGCCGCGAGCGTGATGACGATCTACGCCACCAACCTGCCGATCATGTTTATATCCATGGCGATCTTCGGACTTGGCATCGGTGGGATGATGTTCCTGCAGAACTTCATCTGGGCCGACTACTTCGGGCGCGAGAATGTCGGCAGCATCCGCGGGCTGGTGAACCCGATAAACCTCGTCGTGGGCGGGATGGGCGCCCCCGCGGCAGGATACGTCCGCGACATTACCGGGTCATACGACCCCGCCTGGTGGGCAGGAGTCGGGCTGATGGTCTTCGCGGCCCTGCTTACCGTGTCCACACCCGCGCCCGCGCAACCTCATCGCGCTATGCCGGCCGGTACGACTGGCGCCGCGTCTCAGTAGGGGCGCCGACGCTCGGTTATCCCAGCGTCCTCCCGAAGAAGTCGAACACCTTCTGCCATGAATCCATGGCCTGCTCCGGACGGTAGATCGCCCGGTCGTGGTACCAGAAGCCGTGGCCCGCTCCGTCGTAGCGGTGGAACTCGTACTCTTTGCCGTTGGCCTTGAGGGCCTCCTCGTGCTGGTTGACCTCCTCCGGCGAAGGGGCTTGGTCATCGTTGCCGAAGATGCCGAGCATGGGGATGGACAGGCCCGGCGTCAGGTCTATGGGCGCGACGGGCTGCTGCTGCGTGAGCGTGTCGGGGGCCATTACCACCCGGCCGCCCCACAGGTCCACCACCGCGTTAAACGACTCCGACCGGCCCGCGACCATGACAGAGTGGCGTCCTCCGGAGCAGCTTCCGATGATCCCGACCTTCCCATTCGTGTAGGGCAGCGAGTTGAGGAACGCTGCCACCCCCTCCGCGTCGCCCAGAACGCTGTCGTCCGAGACGCCTCCCTGCGCCCGGGCCGCTGATGCGATGTCGTCAGGAGTCCCCTGGCCGAAGCGGGCGAACAGGTCGGGGGAGCAGACCACGTAGCCGTGGTGCGCGAACCGCCGGGCGAACTCGCGGTACAGCTCGTCCCAACCCGGCAGGTGGTGAATGAGCACGATGGATGGGTACGGACCGTCGCCCAGCGGACGGGCGAAGTAGGCGTTGATACGGTCGCCGTTATAGCCTGAGACGGTGATCGTTTCGGCGATCATCCCCTCGTAATCGGCGGTGTTGAACTGGTTCCACATGCGGCTTCCTCCCTGGTGAGGCGCTGTCTGCGCCTGATCGGTTTCGGTTAGTGAGGACCGGACGCGCCCGATCCTGCTGGTTTCCACGGTCAGCGCGAGATTAGCAGTGTCGAGGATTCGAGTCAAATCACCCGGCGGTCCGGCGTGAACCACCCGTCGTCATCCTGAAGCAGTGCGCGGGTCCGGTTTATCTCGCCGGCGTGGTAGAGGTCGTGCTCGATCATGGTCACGATGATGTGCCGCGGTGGGACAGGCTCGCCCCAGTGCGCCTTGCGATCGACATCCAGCTCAGAGTCGTCGGGCAGCTCGTTGACGCAGCCCGTCAGGTACGCATGTCCATCTCGCAGCCACTCGACCGCCGAGCCGATCGACGCCAACCGCTCGGACGTGGGGGTAGCCGGTGGATCTGAGTAGTCCAGGTCTCCGGAGCGGAACCCGTGGTTGGCGTACATGAACTTGAACAGCCCGACGTGCAGCGTGATTTCCAGAATCGAGCGTCTGCCTCCCAGCGGGACTGTGCCCCACGAGTCGGGGTGTACGGTCAGAAGGTTCTTGAGCAGCGAGTGCTCGCTGTCGGCGAAGGCACGATCCATGAGAATGACCAGCTCGTCGATTCTCGGTTTGGGCATTGTGGCTGCGACCTCCGGGTTAGGTCCCTATGCTGCCTCTTCAGGGGAGATAGAAAAGGGGAGCGCGTTTCGCGCTCCCAATTTACAACAATCTGTCAGACTATCGACTTCAGCCGGTGGACCTGTTTACCAACGGCCTCGACCCGAGTCCTGCCATGAACCCCCCGATGCGGCAGGACGCGGGACGACTGGCTGGAAAACGCCGTATAAGGTTGTACTAGCTCGCCTTCCCGATTCGGAAGACCGTGGAGTTGCACACGGAGCAACTTCCCCTGGTAGCCGGGCGACCGTTCTTAAGTGTGACCTGTTCGGCGTTGTTGATGTCGCGGTGATCGCGGCACTTCAGGCAGTAGGCTTGCATAGTCGTTCCTCCATGAACAGCATGATGAGATGAGTGAGTGATAGTAGATAACCGTTCAGCGGTATGAAAGCCCCGTATATCAGGCCCTGCCCGGAACCGACAGCGGGAGGCGCTGCTCCGGGATTGGTCTGGGCCAGATGCCCGCGCATCTCAGTAGTGCAATATACTTGGGGAGTATATTCTTATCATAGAATCAGAGAAGTTACAATCTTTTTAGACTTGTTCCAAAATTCACGCAAATTCAGGCCGGAGCCTGCCCCGGCGGCGATCCGGTCACGGACTGAATTAGGACCAGGCGGGAATAAGGAAATAAAGGGGAGCGCCTTGTGCGGGGCTGCCTACGCTCCGCCGTAAGTCAGGCGTTGAAATCTGCTGGACTATCCTCACCTCAGTCCTGGGTGGATTGGGCGGTGGGGGATGTCAGCACGGTCCGGGTCTGCCGTACATCCTCGTCGATCTGATAGATTAGGGCTTCGACGGTGTCGTATTTCTCCTCGCCGCGCAGGCGCTGGACGAATTCCAGTCTGAGTTGCTGGCCGTAGATGTCGTCGGAGAAGTCGAGAAGGAACGCCTCGATCGTTCGGTTGCGGACATCGTCGAACGTTGGGCGGGTCCCTATGCTCGTGGCAGCCATGTGTGTCCCTGATTCGAGATGCGCCCACGTAGCGTAGATGCCGTTGGCGGGCGTGACAAAGTCGGTGGAGACCTCGAGGTTGGCGGTGGGGAACCCCAACGCGCGCCCCCGCTCCTCCCCACGCCAAACGACGCCACGGACCGAGTAGTTGCGTCCGAGAAGCCGCGCCGCGCCCGCGATGTCGCCCTCTGATATCTGACTGCGTATTGTGGTACTTTTGACCACTGCGGCCGGGTCGGTCATGAGATCGACCGACTTGAAATCGAGACCCTGGTCCGCCGCGATACCCGGAAGGGTCTCCAGGGTGCCGTCCCGATCGCGGCCCATCGCGAAGTCCGGCCCAACCACCAGTTTCCGCATACGCAGCCTCTTGTAGAGCGTCTTGAGAAATTCGCTGGACGACAGCCGGGCGACTTCCTCGTCAAACGTCACCGCGACGACGAAGTCCACACCCAGCTCCCTTAGCAGGCGCATCCTGTCGAGCAGGTCGGTGAGGAGGCGGACCCGCGTTCCGGGCCGCACGACCGTGATCGGGTGATTCTTGAAGGTTACCACGCCCGCTGACAAGCCGGACTGGCGAGCCTCGTCCACCAGTTGGCGTATGAGGTGACGGTGGCCGCGATGGACGCCGTCGAACACGCCTATCGTGATTGCAGAGTCGCGGTCCTGAGAGAGATGCGAGAGGTCTTGGTCTAGGCTCATGGTCGCTCAGCCAGGTTGAGGGCAGAGTCGGATACTAGGATGCTTCATGTGGATGGTAAATTGCAATCGGCGGGAAGGCCAAGCCGTCCGATCCTCAGAATCGATTCCTGGCCAGGTGTCTCCTGAGGGTCAAGCTGGCCGGAAGAATGGCGGCGGTGGCCATCCCCATGACGATCATCGTGGTTCTCAGGCTGAACAGGTCGGCTATCAGACCGTATGCGAGAGGGGCAACTACGGTCCCGATTTCGTTGGTGGTGTAGAAGAAGCCGTAGAACCTGGCCCGACGGTCGGACGGGACGAATGTCGCTACCGTCGCGTACAGGACTGACGAAGTGCCGTTCAGCCCGATCCCTATCAGCGCCATGAGTGGGGCGAGTAGAATCACGGGCGTGCCGAGCGCGGCGACCAGAAGCAGGGCCGTAAGTCCCTTCGTCGCCCATATGAGACTCACCGCGCCCATCCGATCTCCGAGCCAGCCGCAAACGTACTTGCCGATCGCGCCGCCCCCTAATAGCACGAAGAGCATTGCGCTGATCTGACCCAGCCCCATCCCCTTGGCTTCCATGACGAAAGGCAGAAAGACCAGGGCTGACGTCCGGGTAGCGGAGTCCAGGACTCCCACGCCGCTCAGGGTGATGAATCCGCCCGTGCGGGCCCGCGAGTCGGACTCACTGTTCACATCGGTTGTGGAAGGTGTTGGAAGCGCAGGTCTGCCGATGTCCACGGTGCGCCTGGTCAGCATCGAAGCGGACATGAACAGGAGTCCGGCGACGCCCACGACGAAGAATGCGCTCCTCCAGCCAAGCGACACGGTGATCAGGCCGAGCACCAACAACGGGGCTATCATCTTACCGATGTCCCCGGCGAAGTTGACGGCGCCGACGGCCGTCGCCCTTCCACTGTCGTCGTAGGCGCGCGAGACCATACTCGAGGCCAGCGGGTGTTGTGTGCCGCCGCCCAGTCCGCCGATCCCCGCGGCAGCTACCAGGATCGCAAATACCGGGGACACGGCCATCGCTATCAGGCCCGCCGATACCCAGATATTGCCCGCGATGAGCAGCCAGAACTCTCCGAACGACTCCGCGAGGAACCCGGCCGGCACCTGCAGCACGGCGGAGGCGCCGCTGAATACCGAGCGCAGCAGGCCGACCTGAGTGAACGACAGACCCAGATCACTCTTGATGAGCGGAAGAAGCGGCACGAGCAGCGCGAAGAACAGGTCGCTCCATATGTGCATTGCGGAGCCGAATATCAGCGTCCGCCGGGCGCGCGGTGCTTTGGCGATGAGCGAGACCATCGCCATACATTACGGGCGCCGCCGGTAATTGGCAACTCGGTCTTGGTATAATCGCAGCCGTATCAACCAATACTGACCGGAGGATGAGTGAAATGAGTGACAGAATCGCGGTTCTCGGCGTTGGGGCGATCGGAGGGATTATCAGCGGCTACCTGACCAGAGCGGGCCACGACGTGACGTTGATTGACCAGTGGGGAGAGAACGTGGATGCGATCAGGGAGCGGGGACTGACCGTATCCACGCAGGAGGGAGACTTCACCGTGGCCGCCGACGCGGTCCACCTGGGCGAGGTCTGCAACATTGCGGAGCCGTTCGATCTGGTCTTCCTTGCGATGAAGTCCTACGACACCGAGTGGGCTACGCACTTCATCCTGCCCCATCTGGCCGGCAATGGCGTGATCGTATCGGCCCAGAACGGGATCAACGACGAGCGTATCGGCCCCATCGCGGGATGGAGCAGGGTGCTCGGCTGTGTCATCACCCTGGGCGCGGGGATGTACGAACCCGCCAACCCGATACGCACGAGCGTGGCGGACAGGTTGGCGTTTACGATCGGCGAGCCCAGCGGGGTGGAGTCGAGCCGCGCCCACGCGGTATCGGACATGCTTAGCGTGGTGGGACCTACCAAGGTCACGCCGAATCTGTGGGGACAGCGGTGGGCCAAGCTGGCGACCAACTCGATGGCCAACCCGATCTGCGCGCTTACCGGGCTGTCGTCCGCGGCCTCTCGCGAGACTCCGGGCGTGGTGGACGTGACGATCAACATTGGCGCGGAAGTCGTGCGTGTGGGCACGGCGCTGGGTGTGGAGGTGGAGCCGATCAACAATGTCCCGGCCCGGCAGTATGTCGATGCGACAGAGGACGTGACCGCGCTCGAGGACCTCAAGTCTCAGCTCGCCGAGGGCGCGCGGGAGCTGGGCGCCGGTCGGCCTTCTATGCTCCAGGATGTGATGAAGGGCCGCCGGACGGAGATCGAGTACCTGGACGGGTACGTCGCCCGCAGGGGACGTGAGGTCGGCGTCGCGACACCGGCCTGTGACCGGATAACCGCACTGCTCAAGCAGGTGGAGACCGGCGAGCTGAAGTCGGAGGCCGACAACATCCAGCTTATGAGCGACTTCATGTAATCCAATGAGTCTGTTTCAATTTGGTAGACGACTCTACGGGTGGGACGCCGGCGCTTCAACCAACTGAATTGAAACAGGGTCATCCGAAAGCGGTGCTAGGCATGTCCTCCGGTTTCAAGGTGGGGCTGAACATCCTGTTGGCTGCTGCGGTCGTAGCGGCCCTAGCGGGTGGTGTGGCGCTGCTGTTCACGGGTCGAGGCGGCTCGGACGCGATTGAGATCACTCTCCCAGACCGCACCGGTGTCCCATCTCAGCCTGCGATCGCCTCACCTGCGATGACGCCCGCGGCGATGAAGGTGTACGTCTCCGGTGAAGTGAGTCGCCCGGGCGTGTACGTGCTGCCAGAAGGGTCTCGCGCGGAGAACGCGGTTGCCGCGGCCGGAGGGCCGACCGCCGAGGCCGACCTGGTCAGGGTCAACCTGGCCAGGCGACTGTCCGACGAAGAGCAGCTGCACATCCCCCGGAAATCTGAGACGACGCTGGAGGTTGCGCAGCCCCCACCGACTGCCGGGCAGAGGCCGGCCGGCAAGCTGAACATCAACACCGCCACGTCTGAGGAGTTGCAGTCGCTGCCTGGGATCGGCAGCGGCAAGGCCACCGCCATTGTCGAGTATCGCCGGAAGAACGGGCCGTTCGACCGGATCGACGATCTGGTCCAGGTCAGCGGAATCGGCGAAGGAATTCTGGGATCGATCAGGCACCTCGTCGATACCCGCTGAGTCTGTTTCAATTCAGTGTGCGGTTCTGCGGGCGAGAGGACCGCACTCCAACAGCCTGCGTCTGGACTGAGCAAGGGACTCAGACACCTGCTGTGAATCCGCCGGTTTTCAGGGTCGCCGCACGCAAGAAATCCGCTCGGCCCCGTGCTAGCATCCGGCCACCACCGGACTTGTGGAGGTTGAAATGCTTCCCGAATTTGCCAATGAATCGGCGGCCCTCGGTTTTGGGTACGCCTTCGGAGTCCTACTCATATTCATCGTGGCTGCGGGTGTGGCGAACGTCGTTCTGTCCGCTGCCGTGAATCATCGCCGTCGGGCGAATCAGCACTCCCTGGACGCCCGCATATTGAACACGATCAAAGGACCGCTCGTCCTCTTTATCGTGATCCTGGGACTTTTGATGGCCTACCTGGCGGTTGCCAGCCTACCGCACCCCGTTTCGGAATTCCTTGCCCGGCAGAACCACTGGGCGTTCAGGGTCTGGATGGTAGTCGTCGCCATCGAAGTCAGCTACCTCGTGTCACACCTGCTTCAGGCGCTGACACTCTGGTACCTGGAGAACGTCGCGCAGCGCACGTCGACCAACCTGGACGATAAGCTCCTGCCACAGGTGCGCCGCGTCACACCGATCGTCATTTACACGCTGGGCATTCTGATGGCGCTCGACCTCATGGGGGTCTCGATCACTCCACTGGTCGCCGGCCTCGGTATCGGCGGCCTGGCCGTCGCGCTGGCCCTGCAGCCGACCCTCAGCAACTTCTTCTCCGGCACATATCTGATCACGGAAGGGGAGCTGAACGAGGGAGACTTTGTCGAGCTGGACAAAGGTCCGAGCGGATTCGTAGTCGACGTCGGCTGGCGCAGCACCAAGGTCCGGGACAGGTTCAACAACCTCATCCTGATCCCCAACTCCAAGATGATAGACAGCATCATGATCAACTACTATAGCCACTCGAAGGCGATGACCGTCTTTGTCGCGTGTGGGGTCAGCTACGACTCCAACCTCAAGCATGTCGAGGAAGTGTCGCTCGACGTCGCCGGATCGGTCAAACGGGACGTTGAGGAGGCCGTGGACGACTACGAGCCTCTGATCTACTTCACGGCCTTCGGAGACTCGAACATCGACTTCGTCCTGCTGCTGCAGGCCAACGACCGCGCGGGATCATTCGTCGTCAGGCACGAGATGATAAAGCGCCTGCATTCGCGGTTCAACCAGGAGGGGATCGAGATCAACTACCCTGTGCGCAGGCTCGTGATGCCGCCTGCCAACGGTGCTGTGCATGTAGCCGGGTCACCGGCTGACGGCGGTCTGGATACGGGCACGGTACCACCGCCTGAAGTGTAGTCGGGGGATCCTCTAGCGAAGGCGACTACAGCGTCGACAGCCACCTGAGCACAATCTCGAACAGTCGAAAATCCCTGCCCACGTACATGTGGTTGGCGCCGTCTATCGCTTCGACAGTAACGTGAGGATAGTCCGCCCGTCTGAGCTTGTGCATCGCCGCGCCGCACACCGGGAGCCTGTTGGGGCCGTCTCCGCACTCCTCTGATCCGAAGACGAACAGCGCAGGGCAGGTGAGTTCACCCGCGCGGCGCGTGACGCTGTACCTATTGTCGACGTTGTAGCTGTCTACGAAAGCTGCGGCTGTACACATAGCCCCCCACGGCATCCCCGGAGGGATGTATCCGTCCGGATTGCCAGCGCTCAGCTGGTCAAGGCACCATGAGTAAGCGTCGTTGAATTCATCTCCGTGGAGGTCGATAAGCCCATCATGATCGTACTCCCCCGGCGACATGGCGATCACCCCGGCCACTTGTGGATACTGCTCCCTTGCCTGTGCGTACACCGCTCTGACAGCACCGCCACTGTGTCCGCCTATTGCCACGGTGGAGTTGCCCCGTTCCCAGAGAAGATCAAGCCAGGCGGCATAGTCAGCACGGGAGTCGTCCACCGATTCATTCGCGTATCCGGCGGCCGGTCCGCCTGGGATGCCATTTGCTATGATGTCATGCCCTCGTCGGTTCGCTGCTAGAAACGCCACGCCGCGCGCGGCCAAGCGTGCGCCGAGTTCCAGATAGAGCCTGCGATAGAAGTGAACGGTATCGCCGTGGAAGAAACACACGGCTTCTACCGGGGAGGACCGCCGCTGTACCGTCGGCGCGAAATACGCGCCGCCCAGCAGAACACCGTCAGAAGTGGTTACTTCGACGAGGTCCGCAAGCAAATTTGCGCTCCATAGAGGGGCTTCTGCATGAATACTTCCAGAATACTGTGTGTCTATGTGTGAAAACTGAGAAACCTGTGTCAGTTTAGTAGGTGTGTCGCGCCACCGGCGACACCGTCATTCCCGCACGCGCGGGAATCCACGGGGTAGGGGCGGGGAGCGCCCTCACCGGATGGCTCCGACCAAACTGACACAGGCTCAAACTGAGAACCTTGGTGCTCATTGATCGACGTGGGTGTTACTCTCCGATGATCGGGTACGCTGACAGGTCGGTTATTCCCGCCTCCGCGAGCACGTCCTCGTCGTAGAGGATCCGGCCGGTGTAGGATTTCGGGTCCTTCTCGCATATGATGGCGCCGGCGTCGCCCATGATTATGCCGTCCTCCCGCGCGCCGGCGTAGGGGCGGTCACCCCTGAACCACCGCTGTCCTTCCGATGCAATCGCTCCCCTCGGTGAGAGCGCGTTCACCGCGATGTTGAGCTGGTACAGCTCGCTGGCCAGACCCTGGGTAAACCTCTCCAGGTGGGCCTTGCCGGAACCGTATGCGGTGCCGTCGGGCCGCGACGTCTCATACGGACCCTCGCCCGGACCTATCGCGCCTTCCGAGCTGACGTTGATGATGTGCCCGGAGCCCTGCTCCTTCATGTACGGGATTACGAACTTGCACCCCAGGAACGGCCCGCGGATGTTGACCCGGTACAGCAGATCCCAATGCCGGACCTGAATGTCCGCCACCGTGCCGGGAATCAGAATCGCGGCGTTGTTCACGAGGATGTCTATTCGACCGAACGCCTCGACCGTGTGCTCGAACAGGTTCTGCACGTCATCTTCCTGCGTGACGTCGCAGCGAATGCCGACCGCCTCGCCGCCTTCGGACTTGATCCGATCGACCGCGGTCTGAATGCTTCCGGGAATACGGAAGTCGCCCTCGTTCTGGGTCCGCGCCGAGACGACCACCCGCGCCCCCTCCCGCGAGAACACCACCGCCATGTCCCTGCCGATGCCGCGGCTGGAGCCGGTGATCACAGCCACTTTTCCGTCTAGTTTGCCCACTGTCGCCCTCCTTGCTGACGAGACGGCCAATTTCGCGCCCAAAGTCTATGCGGCGGTTGGCAGAGTGTCAACGAGCAGGGTCTGTGGCGCATGTGCGCTGGAACGAAGCCTCACACTGTTGTACAAGGCCGTAGGCCAAAGTAGAATACGCTCCAAACTTGGCGTCCGCGCCCTGAACCTAAGGATCAGACCATGAAACTGGCGCTTCAATACGAAATGCAGAGACCATCGCTTGACGACCGCCTCGTCCTACAGGAGACGATGGAGCAGTGCATCCTGGCTGACGAGGTCGGTTTCGATTACCTGTGGTTCGTGGAACACCACTTCCTGACGGGGTTTTCCGCGTCTCCATGTCCCGATCTCGTGTACGCGGCTCTCAGCCAGCGCACAAGGCGGATTCGACTCGGACTCGGAGTCGTCATCCTTCCGTACCACCACCCGAACCGTGTGGCTGAGCGCGTCGCCATGCTGGACCACCTGTCCGAGGGCAGGGTGGACTTCGGCACCGGACGGTCCGCGCCATACGAGTTGACCGGGATGGGAATCGACCCCAGGGACAGCCGGGACATGTGGGAGGAATCCCTCGCCATGGTGCCGAAGATCTGGGAATCGGACTGGTTCGAGTACGAGGGCAAGTTCTGGCAGGTCCCGTCGAGACAGGTGCTGCCCAAGCCGTACCAGGACCCGCACCCGCCCATCTGGGTCGCCGCGCTCCAGCCATCGACCTACGAAATCGCCGCGTCCAAGGGGATCGGCGTGCTGGCGTTTGGCTCCAGCGCTCCTTCGTCGCTCGAACCCTACGTGCGCGCCTACAAGGAGAACGTCAAGAACGCCAACCCGGTCGGCGCCTTCATAAACGACCAGTGGGCCAACTCAACGCTCGGCATCTGCCTCGAAGACAATCGTGAAGCGAGAGAGATGGGGGCCGCGTCGCTCAAGAACTTCTTCGGACCGGACCGCCCCTACGTCCAGGGACAGAAGGACGTTTACGCGCGCCTGCTCGAACAGTGGGGCGGCGTTCCCGACCACCTCAAGCAGAACTTTTCGAGGTACGTTGAGGACGACGGTTCCGAGGAGGAGGTCAGCGACACCCTGGACTTCTCCGGCGGACAGGCGATCGCGCACAAGGTCTGGGAGGACTTGGACGCCGACACGCTGGCCGACCGCGGCGTCGTCATCGCGGGCGACCCCGATAGCTGCATCGAGGCGCTCAAGAAGCACGAGGCGACCGGCATCGACCAGATGATGATTATGATGCAGACCGAGACGATCCCACATGAGAAGGTCATGAAGTCGATCGAGCTCTTCGGAAAATACGTGATCCCGGAGTTCAAGAAGTCGGAGGCGGCGACTCCGGCGGCAGCCGGCGACTAGCGCCAACTCCGGACCAGACATCGGATCTCAGGAGTCGAAGAATGGTGCGCCTGTTGCCGAAGGTTGTCCGGCGAGCCCTGCGACCGGCCGTGATCCGGGCGCTCCTCGCGTGGGAGCGTCTGGAGTCCGGGGTCAGCTACAATCCCACCTCCAGGTCTGTCAAAGACGACCCTTACCACACATACGAGAGGCTGCGGAGCCGCGACCCGGTGCATCGGCTGCGAACTCTGAATGCCTGGGTGCTCACGCAGTATGACGACGTCAACGATGTGCTTCGCGACCACCGGCGTTTCGTCCGCGACTCCGGTGGCGACATCCAGTACAAGAGCCTGCTCGACATGGAGCCTCCCGACCATACCCGGGTCCGTGGCCTGGTCTCCCGGGCGTTCACCCCCAGATCCGTCGCCCAGCTTCAGTCAAGGGTCCAGCAGGTCGTCGACGATCTGCTCGACGCCGTCGCCGACACTGGCCAAATCGATCTGATGGAGGCCTTGGCGTTCCCGCTTCCCGTGATCGTCATCGCGGAGATGCTGGGCGTGCCGGCTGAGGACATGGACCGGTTCAAGGTCTGGTCGGATGATGTCGCCCTCAGCATCGAGCCGACGGTCACTGAGGAGCAGGCCCGGCGAATCCAGCAGAGCAGCGAGCAGCTGTTCGACTACTTTGAAGAAATAATTCAGGAGCGTCGGCTCGAGCCCCGCGACGATCTGACAAGTGCGCTGTTGGTGGCTGAGGACGAAGGCGACCGGCTCACCCATGATGAGCTCCTGGCCACGTTGCTGCTGCTGCTTGTCGCGGGCAACGTGACCACGCGCAACCTGATCGGCAACGGGATGCTCGCGCTGCTCCGCAATCCGGACCAGCTTGAGCGGCTTCGGAGTGACCCCGGTCTCCTCGACTCGGCCATAGACGAGCTTCTCAGGTACGACAGCCCGGTGCAGCTTGACGGGCGATTCGCCGCTGAGGACCTGGAGATCCGAGGCAAAATGATCCGCAAGGATCAGCGTGTCATCTGCCTGATTGGAGCGGCGAACCGGGACCCCGCGGCCTTTACTCACGCCGACAGGCTGGACATCGGTCGCCGGGAGAAGAGCCATGTCTCCTTTGGACGCGGCATTCACCATTGCCTCGGCGCTCCGCTCGCCCTGCTGGAAGGCCGCATCGCCTTTGCCAGCATGATTGAGCGGTTCTCTGCGATCAGGCTCGTCTCAGAGCCCGAGTACCAGGACCAGGTTGTGCTGCGAGGCGTCGAGGCGCTGTGGATCGAGGTGGAACATGCGCCGCGAGTCCACTCAGCCGAGCGTCAGGCCACCGCCGCGTCTGTGGCCGGGTCTTAGGAGCGCAGTCTCGGCTGTGGACCGTCGATGAAACCGCCGAGCGGCCTCTCTGACAGAGATCGGCTTAGCGCCGGCGCCGGACAGTGACTGCGGGCGAACGCGCCATCCTGCTTCCGATCGTAGCGGCGACCCTGGTGGTCGGCCTCTTGCTCGGTGGAAGGTGGGATATTGACGGCGGCGCCCTCGGACTTTTCATCTTCGCGTCACTGGCGCTGATCGTCCTGTCCGCGTCGCTGCGCAGGTCCGTCCTGCCCGCCGTCGTCTTGGCCGCGATTCTCGTAGGACTGCTGCGCGGCGGATCGGTCGACGTCCCCGGAGGAGAGCTCACGCCATACCGTGACATATCAGGGACCGTGGTCAGGGGCATGGTAATCGACGATCCGACGGGGTTCGGAACTACGGCCACGTTCACGGTCTCTGTGGATCAGATTCAGACGCGGGTCGGCCATCCGTGGGCCCATGCCTCGGGCCGCGTCTTGGTGACCGCTCACGCAACGCCTGAACAGGTCGATACGCGCGAGCCGCCGCTGTTCAGATACGGCGACACGGTCGAACTGAAGGGCCAGCTTGAAAGTCCGCCGCAGCTCGACAACTTTGACTTCCCGGCCTACTTGAGAAGCCAGGGAATTTCGACCGTGATGAGCTTCCCGGACGTCACGCTGATCTCGGAGGGCGGTGGAAATCGCGTCCGCCGCTGGTTGGCTTCGACCCGGAGGAAGATGGCCCGTTCACTTACGAATGTGGTGCCCGAACCGCAGGCCGCGTTCGGCCAGTCGATCCTGCTCGGGATCCGGGAGGATCTTCCCGAAGACCTGGTGGAGGATTTCCGGCGGACAGGTGCGTCGCACCTGTTGGCGATCTCCGGGTTGCACGTCGGCATTCTGATGACCTTGGCCGTCGGTGTGGGGGCCGCGGTGGCGGGGAGAAGGCGGCAGCTTTACCTGATGATTCCGCTGGGGGCCATCTGGCTGTACACGCTGCTTTCCGGATCGTCCCCGTCGGCGATGCGGGCGGCACTGATGGGCACGACCTACATTGTCGCGATCGCGGTCGGTCGGCCCCGGAGCCTAACTCCGTCCCTCGCTCTCGCCGCGGCGCTCATGGCGGTCGTAGACCCGAGAATCCTGCATACCGTGTCCTTCCAGCTCAGCTTCGCGGCCATGACCGGGATAGCGGTCTATCAGGAACGGTTGTCAGAGCCGGTCCAAGACAGGTTGGGACTCGGCCCGGAGCGGGACGGGCCGATCGTCCGAGCGGCGCGAGCGCTTCTTACGGCCACCGGCGTCACTGTGGCCGCGACGGTTGCGACCGCGCCTCTGGTGGGGTTCTACTTCCAACACCTGTCCCTGATGGGCCTCCCCGCCACTCTGCTGACGATGCCCGCTGTCCCGCTGGCGCTGATCGCGCACGGCATCACCGCGACCGTCGGGGTGGCGTCCGAGGTCGCGGCTCTGCCATTCGGTTGGCTGGCATGGGGCATCTCGTGGTACGCGACGGGGGTCGTGTCGCTTCTGGCGCGCGTTCCCTCGGCTTCGATCGGCGTGGAGCGGATCGGGCCTGTTCTCGTCTGGACCTACTACGGCGCGATGGCCGCGCTTGCAACGTGGTCGTACGGTCCCACTTTCCGTGGGGATCGTGAACGCCGCGTCGCCCAAATCGTCTGGGAGCGATCGGGCGATTGGAGAATAGTGGCGATAGCGGTCGCGGTCGCCGCCCTGGTGTGGGTCGCGGTCATCAGCCGTCCGAGCGGTGTGCTGGAGGTGGTGTTTGCCGACGTGGGGCAGGGTGACATGACGGTGATAACCACGCCGGACGGTCACAGGATCGTGGTCGATGGAGGACCGGACGGTGTCCTTGCGGCGCGGGTGCTGGGAGGTGAGCTGCCGTTCTGGGACAGGACGGTGGACATGATCGTGCTGACTCATTCACACTTGGACCACGTCACCGGCCTGAATGAGATACTGCGTCGCTACCATGTCAGGACGATCGTGGAACGAACGCAGAGCTACGAACAGACCGAGTACACGGCGTGGGCGAAGTTGACCGGGTTGGAGGGCGCGGAGGTGGTCAGCGCACAACCGGGGATGGTGCTCACGTTCGGCGATGGAGTTTCGTTGCAGGTTCTCGGCCCGCCAGCCGAGCTGCTGTCGGGCACATCTTCCGATATCGACAATGGCTCCGTGGTTCTCAGGGTGGTTTACGGGAGGGTCAGCTTTCTGCTCACCGGCGACCTGTTCGGAGAGGGCGAGGCGTGGCTTATCGAGTCAGGTCAGCGGCTGGAAAGCGGTGTCCTCAAGGTCCCTCACCATGGAAGCCGGACGTCCTCCACGGATGAATTCATAGACGCCGTGTCGCCATCCGCGGCGGTGGTTTCAGCCGGCGTAGATAACCGCTTCGGACATCCGGCGCCGGAGGTCAGGGACAGGCTGCTTGAGGCCGTTTCCGCGTCCGGCCTCTTCGTGACCGCTGAGAATGGCTCCGTCACTTTCGAGACAGATGGCGAGTCTCTGAGGGTCAGGACCGAACGACCGTAGTCTTGCCGTCCCGATTTGACACATGCCAGTCCATCCCCATATAAAGGATTGTAGTGATCTACCGGAGGATCGAGAAATGGCTCCCATTAAGATACTGATTGTCGATGACCATACGATGGTGCGCGACGGCTTGAACACCATGCTCAGTCGTCAGGACGACTTCGAGGTGGTGGGTGAGGCAACCAACGGGCGCGAGGCTACCGTTATGGCCCGGGACCTCACGCCGGACGTGATCCTGATGGACCTCCGAATGCCGGTGATGTCGGGCGTGGACGCTATGAGAATAATCGGCAAGGACTCCCCGGATATCAAGATAATTGTACTTACCACCTTCGATACGGACGAGTACATCTATGACGCCATCGAGGCGGGAGCCAGGGGATACCTGCTCAAGGATACGTCCCGCGAAGAGCTGTTCAGCGCCGTTCGCGCGGTATGCCGCGGCGAATCCCAGATACAGCCGGGCGTGGCGGCGAAACTGCTCAACAGATTTCAGAAACTCTCCCGCCAGGGCCCCGACACGCTGTCAGATCGGGAAATAGAGGTGTTGCAGCTTATCGCGCGGGGATCTTCAAACAAGGGAATCGCCGGCGAGCTTATGATTACCGAGAGCACCGTGAAGACCCATGTCGCCAACATCTTCCACAAGATGAACGTCAATCACAGGACCGAGGCCGTGACTCAGGCGCTGCAACGCGGGATAATCCGACTATGACAGCGCCCACACCGTCCTTAGGGTCGATGCTGCCGTGGTGAATCTCGTCTCGCGAGATCGCACCGGGCTGGCGCTGCTGCTTCGATCCGGACCGCCGGCCTGGCCCGACAGTTACGTCTCTCGTCGTAATCCCCGCATCACCCTAAAGGACTACCTCGTCATCACCATAACGGATGACACGATCGGCATATATTCCCGTTTGCCGCCCGAATGATTGCCCTTATCATGAGAGTACATCAAATGTTGGTGGTGACAGTTTGCGCAAGGCGAAGGCGATCCGGGTTGTGCTGATCGACGACAGCGTGGTCGTTCTGGATGGAATCACGAGCATTCTCCGGTCCGTACCTGACATCGAGGTCGTCGGTGTGTTGACGAATGGCCTGAATGCGGCTACGCGAGTGGCGTCGATATCCGCCGATGTCGTCGTGGTCGATGCCCAGATGCCGGAGTTGGATGGTGTGGCGGTCACTCGGAACATCAAGGGGATGCTGCCGGAAGTCGGCGTGTTGTACATGACCGTCCATCCGGGATCGATCGATGCCGCCCTTGATGCGGGCGCCGATGCCTATCTGATGAAAGACTCCGGCTGTCAGGAGTTCGCCGACGCCATCCGGCTGGTGGCGCGCAGGTCCAATCCAAACGCCGAACAGCTGGGCGACCAACGCTGCGAGAAGACCGGATCTGGGCTGCTGTCGAGGCATTGAAGCGGGACCGTGACACTGCTATCGTAAAACCCCACCAGGATGCGCCCCAGCTTGTTTCCAAGACCCGAAGATCAGGAGGATACTTCCACCGGCGCCAGGGTCCCGCTGCCGGGGAACAGAACGCTCCCGGTTGCGACCTGGGTCATTCTCGGCGTCAACCTGGCGCTGTGGCTGCTGACCCAATTCAGCGGCGGCTCCACCGATCCTGACGTTCTTCTCCGCTACGGGGCAATGGAGGCCCGGCACATCGCTGCCGGGGACTACTGGCGCCTGTTGACTGCAATCTTCCTGCACTCAGGGATGGTCCATCTCGGCTTCAACTGTGTCGGGCTGTTCATCTTCGGGCAGCAGATCGAGCAGCTATACGGGCGCAGCCGGTTCCTGCTGATCTATGTCGTTTCCGGGCTGGCCGGCAGTGTCGCCAGCTACTCCCTCAACATCAGCCTCGCCCCGCACTCGATAGGCGTAGGCGCGAGCGGCGCGATCTTCGGGCTGCTGGGTGCTCTGGCGGCGTTCTTCCTCTACCATCGTGACAAGCTGGGTAGGCTGGGTCGTCAGAGCCTGAACGGTCTGCTCGTGCTTGCAGCCGTCAACCTGTTCTTCGGGTTTGTCATATCCGGAGTCGATAACTACGCCCACATCGGTGGACTCGTTGCCGGGGCTCTGCTTGGCGTGTCCCTGTCCCCGGTGTACAGACCTGTGTACGACCGGTTCGGCGCACCGGCGCGCCTCGTGGACGTGAACTCGATACTCAGACGGTGGTGGGTTGCGCCCGCGGCGGGTGTGGTGTTGATCTCGGGCACACTCCTGGGGAACCACAACGTGGGGGACTCGCCACTGGCTCATCTGCGGGAGGCCGAGCAGTACCGTCTTCAGGGGGAGTTCGATCTCGCGCTGGATGAGCTGGACAGGGCCATTGAGATCGACCGTACCTACGGGCCCACGTATCTGGAGCGCGCGCTTGTGATGATCGAGCTCGGCAATGAAGCCGCGGCGACCTCAGACCTCATAACGGCCCGCGGCCTGGGCTTGTCGGAGTCGGACAGCGCAACGGTGGTGCGGCTGCTGATCCGGATCCACAGGAATTGACAGCGCGCCCGGCGCATTGAGCGCGGGAAGGCTCTCCACGAACTCAGCCAGGGCATGGACGGCGTGTTAGGCGGACTTCCGCTCCTGTTCCGGGTCGCCCTCCAGTTTGAGGGGGATCTGGTGGCCGTCGCCGGTGACCAGCAGCACAGGGGCGGTCCCGTTGATCGCTCCCGCGTCCACCACGCACTTGTCGATCCCCTTGGTGCCGGGCAGCTCGTACATCACGTCGAGAAGCGTCTGCTCAAGGATCGTGCGTAGCCCGCGGGCGCCGGTCTTCTGGCGGATGGCCTGTTCGGCCGCGGCCACAATCGCCTCATCCGTAAACACCAGCTCTACGTCGTCCATGCTGAACAGCGCCTGATACTGCCGGATGAACGCGTTCTTCGGCTCGGTCAGGACACGGACGAGGTCTTCCTTGTGAAGCGCATTCAGACTGACGACAACAGGGAGCCGTCCTACAAACTCGGGTATGAACCCGTAGGCCATCAGGTCGTCTCCGTTGACGTGCTGCCTCACCCTGTCCGAGCTTCTTTCCCCCCAGGCGTCGGTGACGACGTTGGGATTGAAGCCGATGCGCTTACGGTTCTTGAAGGCCCTCTTTTCGATGATCTCGTTGATGCCTTCGAACGCTCCCCCACACATGAACAGGATGTTATCCGTGCGGATCTGCAGGAAGTCTTGGTGCGGATGCTTGCGCCCGCCCTGAGGGGGGACGTTGGCGACGCAGCCCTCGATTATCTTCAGCAGCGCCTGCTGTACCCCCTCGCCTGACACATCTCGAGTTATTGACGGGTTCGCGCTCTTTCTGGCGATCTTGTCTACCTCATCGATGTAGATGATTCCGTACTCGGCTTTGGAGATGTCGAAATCTGCGGCTTGGATCAGCCCGAGCAGGATGTTTTCCACATCTTCGCCGACATAGCCTGCCTCTGTGAGCGTGGTGGCGTCGGCGATTGCAAACGGCACTTCCAGGATGTGCGCGAGATTCTGGGCCAAGTGTGTCTTGCCCGAACCGGAAGGACCCAACATGAGGATGTTGGCCTTCTGCAGCTCCACGTCTTCATGCCGCTGGCCGGACCAGATCCGCTTGTAGTGGTTGTAAACGGCTACGCTGAGTACCTTCTTGGCCTGCTCTTGTCCGACCACGTACTCTTCGAGCTTGTTGTAGATAAGCTTTGGGTTGAGGTCCTTCGCCGTGACCTCGCTGCGAGGACTGCTGCCGCCCGGTTCGGAAGTTTCCTCCGCGATGATCTGATCGCAGAGGTTGACACACTCATTGCATATGAACACGCGATCGGGACCCGCGATCAGACGCTTGACCTGCGCCTGCGGCTTGCCGCAGAAGGAGCATTGGTAGTCGCCCCTTCCACCCCTCGGTGTCGAGCCTCCGCGACTAGTCAAAGTCTTCCTCTTGTGCCCCGATGTGACAGGTTGGTTGCGGCAATTGTTGGCCCCTCGTCCATTCGCCTCTGCTCAGGGAAGCTCTCAGTCCTCTCCCGTGGTGGGAAAGGACTGACCAAGAGCGTTGTTAGTCCGCGGCGGCGGAAGCGGTGGTTGGAGTCTCCAGAACGTCGTCCACAAGCCCGTACTCCTTGGCGCCCTCCGCGCTCAGGTAGAAGTCGCGGTCGGAGTCGGTGGCGATCTTGTCGTATGTCTGGCCGGTGCGCTCGGAGATGATCCGTCGAATGATGTCCTGTTGGCGCAGGATCTCGCGGGCCGTGATCTCAATGTCGGACGCCTGGCCCTGCGCTCCTCCCAGCGCCTGGTGCATGTGGACTGTCGAGTTTGGCAGCGTAAACCGTTTGCCCGGCGCGCCCGAGCACAGCAAAACGGTGGCCATGCTCGCGGCCATGCCCACGCAGATCGTGGACACGTCCGGACGAATCAGCTGCATCGTGTCGTAGATAGCCAGACCAGCCGGTATGACCCCGCCGGGCGAGCTGATGTAGAGACTGATGTCGCGTTCCGGGTCCTCCCGGTCCAGGTAGAGGAGCTGCGCGATGATGTTGTTCGCCACCTGGTCGTAGATGGGCGAGTTGAGGAAAACGATGCGCTCCTTGAGCAGCAGGGAGTAAATATCGTACGCGCGCTCACCCCGCGATCCGGTCTCCACCACCATGGGGATGATGTTCTCAGGCCTTTGAATCATCTTCTGTGTGCCCTCCTTCCGGATCTCCGGAACCGCTGTCGTTTGGTTCATTCTGTGTGTCGCCGGACGCGTGCTCGCCTTTGGCGATCTCGACCAGCAGCTCGACGGTCTTGTCGTACTTGAGCATACGCTCTATTGATGCGCGACGCTCCTCTCGTTCCTGTCTCCGGAGTGGCTGGCCCGCGAAGATCTGGTTGAATTGCTCGTCGATCTCAGGCTCCGTTGCCTCCACGCCTTCCAGCTCAGCGATCCGGTTGATTGCAAAGCTGCGTTTGAGACGGTTTGTGGCCTCGTCCACCGCCTGTTGGTGGACCTCCTCTTCTGTCGATCCGATGGACCTCAGGTAGTCATCCCTGCGGATACCGGCGCGCTCCAGGAAGCTATCCTGGTCATGCTCGATATGGTCCGCTTCCCGATCGAGCAGCACCGGCGGCAATTCGATCGTGGTCTCATCCAGCAGGGCCTCGATCACTTCGGTCTGATATCTCTGGTCAGCCTGCTGCTCGGTGTTCTCCTTCAGAGACTCCTCGACCGTGGTTCGCAGCGCATTGAGGTCTTCAAAGTTGTCCGGCAGGTTCTGGGCGAATTCGTCGTTCAACTCGGGCAGAACGCGCTCCTTGACATCGTTTACCGTGGCGGAAAAGTGCGCTTCTTTGCCAGCAATTGAGGCGTCTGAGTATTCCTCCGGCACTTGGAGCGTGAATTCGATCTCCTCGTTTGTCTCGGCTCCCACCATCTCGGCCGTGAACCCGGGAATCGGGATGCGGCCCTCTTCATCCAGATACAGTGTGGAGTCCTCTCGGTCCCAGATCACCTCTCCCTCGACCGATCCCCGGAAGTCCAGGGATATCAGGTCTTTGAACTCCGGAGAACGTTCGACCGTCTCCCATGTGCCCAGGCTCTCACGAATGCTGTCGATCCGGTCGGATACGTCATCGTCGGTGATCTCATCGACCTGAAAATCGACCCGAATCGACCGATAGTCACCCAGCCGGACCTCGGGACGAAGCGGGATAGTAGCCTTGAACTGTACGGGGTCCAGGTCCAGGTCCTGTATCTGCGGCGTTCCCACCGCGTCGAGGTCCTGTTCCTTGATGGCTTGCCCGATCACCTCGGAGACCATCTTATCGAGCACTTCGTTGAGAAGGCTCTCGCGTCCCACGAAGCCCTCGACGATGCGCCGGGGAGCTTTGCCTTGGCGGAAGCCGGGGATGACTATCCGCTGAGACATCCGCTGATAGCCCTGGTCCAGATACGGGCCCAAATCGGAATCCTCAAGCTCGACATGGAGGGTGGTTTGGCCGTCCACAATCTCTTCTTGAGTTATCTTCACCAGAGGCTCCTGAGAGTAAATTCGAGTCCGTTACATATAGCATAATCCAGCTTCATCGCAGATTGCAAAACCAATCCGAGACATCGGAGCTTTGTCGCAGTTGGACTTGTGGCCCTGACGGACCACGATCAGCCTTCACGCATCCTGTCTTGACACCCATTTGAGCGTTGATTAGGATGCTGATTGAGTGGGCCGAGAGCTTTGGGGCCTTGTGACGATGTGGCATTCATGGGTGCCGCGGCCACGCGCGGCTCTTGGATTCCGGCTTGGGCTGGAACGACGAAGGCAGGGATCGGTCGGCGGGGGCTGATCTGTTCACAGGCTCTTAGTTTCGAGGGGCTGAGGATGTCGAGCAGATACCAGCGGGAAATCGAAGATATTCTCGAGAAGTCCGGGGATCTGAGTCCCGGGAAGAAAAGGCGCGCACCCAACCGTCGCAGCTTCAGACGACTGGTCTGGCTGTACCTCAAGCAGATGCTCGGCGGGAGGGCGCTGTCGATCACTCCCGGTCGCGTGATGCTGATCGGGTTTGTGCTGCTCCTGTCAATGCTCCTCATCATGCCGTTTGTGGCCGGAGTCACCGGCTACCTAGCGTGGGCAGGACTGCTGCTCTTCATAATCGGCTACGGAATGGTCCTTGCGCGTCCACCCCGCATCGAGAAGCGATGGCGTGGAGAGTCGATCGAAAAAGCGAACGGGTCGTGGCTCGACCGGATCCGCAGGAAATTTGGTCGTCGTGGCTAGGTAGTGTTGACATTTCGCCGGTGTGGGTCATTCCGAGGAGATTGCGATGATGAATCCTGAATTTATCACTGCGATCCAATGTCATAGGGACTTCCCTATGTGTGGAATTACATGCAATGGGCTTTGCATATCGGCTATAAATACAAATGTCAACACTACCTAGTGGTTGGCGCCGGCGGGCAGCGTCGGATAAACCGTTTGCGGGCAGCGTCGGATAAACCGTTTGCAGACGCTGTTCCACGCCACGTACTGGTCCGGACCGGTAGGCGCAGAACGTGGGCGACTGGGCCACCGCTTCTTCGTATCCTATGGCGTCCGGGAAATGCTCCTCCATCGCTCCAGCTTGGAGTACCGGGGCTTGGCCAGGATACGCGCGATGATCGAGTTCCTCTCCCGTCTGCAGGTCTGTTGCCTCGGGGAGGCTGGCTCGTACAGGTACAGCGGCTCGGGGATATGTCTAGGACTGCTCGCCATCTCGATGATCGGGACCATGAACGCCCAATCGGCGGCCAGATCGATCCATTCGCCGTCGAGTTTCAGGTCTTCGACGTCTATCGCGTCAAAGAGGTACTTCCTGAAGGTGCGCAGGTGCTGCCACACGTTTCCGCTCCGTGATCGCGGATCGTCGAAATCGACGGGGTAGGAGGCTTCCTTGTCCAGCCTCAGCATCGAGCCGACCGTGGCGTCGGCTCCGTCTTCATACTCGGCGCACACCCTCTCCAGGACATGCCCGCCTATCAGGGCGTCGTCCGCGTCCAGGGTGAGTATCACGGTCTGGGGGTCAACGCAGAACCTGGTGACGGCGTTCCAGGTGTTGTACAGGCCACCAAACTTGACAAAATCAAGAACCTTCATTCGACGGACACAATAGACACGGAAACCTGAGGTGCGCGTGGGCGGTTGATTTGGGCCCATTCAAGCCAGGTCGGTAAAGCGGACTCACAAATGGATGTGTCACGTCGTTCCCGCGTACCCGAACGTATCACTAGGCCCGATGAACGGTTCGATTCTTCTCAGGTGGACGAACCTGCCAACCCTGCGGGTTGACGAAACGTGAGAAAAATCATGAATGACCCCCGCATCGTCGCACTCCACTATCGCATCGAACATGAGAGCTCCGTTGATTACAGTAAGGCGGAGCCGGTCGATCACGAAGAAAAGGGATTTAGGATACAGATAGGAAGAACGCCAAGTGTGCTTTGAGATGAAGGACGACCATCCAACTGTTGACTCGGCATTGGAAGTAGTAAACTCCTACACTAGCAATGGTGCAGATTGCTCCCTGGACGGAGCAGTCGGTGGTGGCATTCAGGGCTATGTCCACGTCGGCGCCGGAGCCGGGGGTGATGGTGATCTCCCAGCGGACGTTCTTGCCCGGCTCCAGCCGGCGCACATAGGTCACCGAGCCCCGGTCACGGGTGAACGCGTGCTCCCTCACCGCCGTGTAGCTGAAGTCTGGCTTGGGGTCCTCACTGAAACGCAGCTCGAAGATGAATGCGTCCTGCCCGTTGTGGGATGACGGCACGTCGTGGGCACTGGCCGTCAGCGGCGTGGACGGAACGCCGGGACGCCGCTACAGCCGCCGTCCCGGCGCTGGTGAGCTCCTCGTCGTTTCCGGCGTCGTTGGTGAAGGAGACCCTCACCTGGCCGGGGTGTTCGGCCCAGGAACGACGAACAGAGGTCCACCGGACAGCTTCCCGCCGTTCTCGGTGCAGATGGCGCCCTGGGCGGAGCAGTCAGTGGTGGCGTTCAGGGCTATGTCCACGTCGGCGCCGGAGCCGGGGGTGACGGTGATCTCCCAACGGACGTTCTTGCCCGGCTCCAGACGGCGCACATAGGTCACCAAGCCCCCGGTGACGGTGAAGGCATGGTCCCGCACCGTTGTGTAGCTGAAGTCTGGCTTGGGGTCCTCACTGAAACGCAGCTCGAAGATGAATGCGTCCTGTCCGTTGTGGGATGACGGCACGTCGTGGGCACTGGCCGTCAGCGGCGTGGACGGAACGCTGGCCGCCGCCACAGCCGCCGTCCCGGCGCTGGTGAGCTCCTCGTCGTTTCCGGCGTCGTCGGTGAAGGAAACCCTCACCTTGATCGCGTTGCCCACGTCGGTGGCAACAAGGGTGTAGGTGGAAGCGTTTGCCTCGTTGATCTCAGCGTCGTCGGCGAGCCACTGGTAGGCGAAGGTAGCGTTGCCGAGGCCGTCGTCGTCGGATATGCCGGTGGTGTCGGCGGTGAAGGTCTCCCCGACCTGTGCCGTCCCACTGATGGTGGGCAACCCGATGGCCGGGGTATTGGGAAGAGGCGGAGCCGCCGCCACAGCCGCCGTCCCGGCGCTGGTGAGCTCCTCGTCGTTTCCGGCGTCGTCGGTGAAGGACACCCTTACTTTGATGGCCTTGCCCGCGTCGGCGGCAACAAGGGTGTGGGTGCTGGCGGCGGCGCTGTCGATCTCAGCGTCGTCGGCGAGCCACTGGTAGGCGAAGGTAGCGTTGCCGAGGCCGTCGTCGTCGGATATGCCGGTGGTGTCGGCGGTGAGGGTCTCCCCGACCTGTGCCGTCCCACTGATGGTGGGCAACCCGATGGCCGGGGTATTGGGAAGAGGCGGAGCCGCCGCCACAGCCGCTGTCCCGGCGCTGGTGAGCTCCTCGTCGTTTCCGGCGTCGTCGGTGAAGGAGACTCTCACCTTGATCGCCTTGCCCTCCTCATCAGCAACAAGGGTGTAGGTGGAGGCGGTTGCCCCGTTGATCTCGGCGTCGTCGGCGAGCCACTGGTAGGCGAAGGTAGCGTTGTGGAGGCCATCGTCGTCGGATATGCCGGTGGTGTCGGCGGTGAGGGTCTCCCCGACCTGTGCCGTCCCACTGATGGTGGGCAACCCGATGGCGGGGGTATTGGGAAGAGGTCGAGCCGCCGCCACAGCCGCCGTCCCGGCGCTGGTGAGCTCCTCGTCGTTTCCGGCGTCGTCGGTGAAGGAGACCCTCACCTTGATCGCGTTGCCTTCGTCGTCGGCAACAAGGGTGTAGGTGCTGGCGGTGGCGCTGTCGATCTCAGCGTCGTCGGCGAGCCACTGGTAGGCGAAGGTAGCGTTGTGGAGGCCATCGTCGTCGGATATGCCGGTGGTGTCGGCGGTGAGGGTCTCCCCGACCTGTGCCGTCCCACTGATGGTGGGCAACCCGATGGCGGGGGTATTGGGAAGAGGTCGAGCCGCCGCCACAGCCGCCGTCCCGGCGCTGGTGAGCTCCTCGTCGTTTCCGGCGTCGTCGGTGAAGGAGACCCTCACCTTGATCGCGTTGCCTTCGTCGTCGGCAACAAGGGTGTAGGTGCTGGCGGTGGCGCTGTCGATCTCAGCGTCGTCGGCGAGCCACTGGTAGGCGAAGGTAGCGTTGTGGAGGCCATCGTCGTCGGATATGCCGGTGGTGTCGGCGGTGAGGGTCTCCCCGACCTGTGCCGTCCCACTGATGGTGGGCAACCCGATGGCCGGGGTATTGGGAAGAGGTCGAGCCGCCGCCACAGCCGCCGTCCCGGCGCTGGTGAGCTCCTCGTCGTTTCCGGCGTCGTCGGTGAAGGAGACCCTCACCTTGATCGCGTTGCCTTCGTCGTCGGCAACAAGGGTGTAGGTGCTGGCGGTGGCGCTGTCGATCTCAGCGTCGTCGGCGAGCCACTGGTAGGCGAAGGTAGCGTTTTGTAGGCCGTCGTCGTCGGATATGCCGGTGGTGTTGGCGGTGAGGGTCTCCCCGACCTGTGCCGTCCCACTGATGGTGGGCAACCCTATGGCCGGGGTATTGGGAAGAGGCGGAGTGTTGGGGCCCGGAACGACCAACAGAGGACCACCCGACAGCATCCTGCCGTCCCCGGTGCAGATGGCGCCCTCGGCGGAGCAATTGGTAGTGGACTTCAGGGCTATGGACACGTCGACGCCGGAGCCGGGGGTGACGTGGATCTCCCAGCGGATGTTCTTGCCCGGCTCCAGACGGCGCACATAGGTCACCAAGCCCCCGGTGATGGTGAAGGCATGGTCCCGCACCGTCGTGTAGCTGAAGTTCGGCTTGGGAGCATCGCTTAACCGCAACTCGAAGATGAACGCGTCCTGCCCGTTGTGGGACGACGGCACGTCATGGGCGCTGGCCGTCAGCGGGGCCAAGTCCGTGTTGTTCGTCACTGCCTGCCCGGTGAAGGAGTCCGCCTTACGGCCCAGAATGTCCTGGATGAAGCCGGTGTCGTCGGGCGCAGTGTAGCCCACCGTCACCGTGTCCCCTGCCTCCACCGCCGATGACAGGAACAGCAGCACATTGGATTCGCCGAACCCCACGCCGCCAACCGAACGTGGATCTCCGTTCACGTTCACGGCGAACGCAGTCTGCGGCACCGAGACGAGATTATCCAAGACCTCGTTATAGGTCAGTGTCAGCATCGCGCCGTCCACGGTTGCCGACCGGAGCTCAGGGCCCGCCGACGTCACCACGTTGGGTGCGCTGGTCAGCGTCTCCTCGTGTCCCGCATCGTCGGTGAAGTCCACCCTGACCGTGATGGCCTTGCCCTCGTCGTCGGAGGTCAGGGTGTAGGTCGAGACGGTGGCCCCGACGATCTCCGATTCGTCGGCCAGCCACCGGTATTGGAATACGACGTCGTTGAGGCCGTCGTCGTCCGTGATGCCCGTGGTGTCTGCCGACAGGGTCTGTCCCGTCTCCGGGATTCCATTGATGCGCGGCTCGCCTTCGGCTAGGGTGTTCCCCACAGCTTGCTGCTGCACCTGTAGGTCACATGTATCCGCCGGAGCCTCCGGTTCATGGCAGTAAATCGATACCGGCGGCGACCACCAAGTGCCCCAGGCTGAGCCGAACCGACCCCGCACACTGAGGGAGAGAGCGCCATCCCCCTCGAAGTTCGCCGTGCCGTTCATCTCAAAGTAAGCTCCACGGGGGATGATGCTGTAACTGACCTCGCCCGCGCCACCTCTGGTGTTGATGTGCACAGCCCATTCATCCGCGCTCCTGTTGCCCTGCGGGCCGGTCCAGATGACCCTGAAATCCTCTGCACCGGTGCAGGACTCTACCTTCAGCACGTTGCTGCCATTAGCAGCGGGATGCAACCAATTTACCCCAAGCCTGCCCAGGTCTAACGCTTCGTCGCCTTCCGGTCCAGGCGGCAGCGCGTACGGCGCCTGCGGCGTCCCCTTGACGGAAGCCCACGCTCCCGTACCCACACGGTTCACCGCCGCCACCTGCACCTCGTAGGCGCGCCGGTTCGTCAGCACCGTAATTTCCTCCCACAGCCTGAGGCCGACGTTGGCGCGGGATACATTCCGCCACGACGATGTGCCCACCTGCCGGTAGCGCAACCGGTACGATGTTACGGGCGCTCGCGCTTCTTCGGCCGCGGGTGTCTCCCACTGCACATAGAGGGCCTGGTCCCGCCCGTATGCGGTCAGGCCGAAGGGTCTCGGGGGCATGCTGGGCGGGCCGTTGGGCGTGGTTTTGTCGATGATGCTGACCTTAGCCGCATCCGTCGGCCCCGCGGTCACCCCGCTCGGCAGCGCCCCGAAGGTGAGCAGGACGCACTCGCAGTTCTCGTCCACGTCGTCCTGGGTCGCCATAAAGTTGAACGACGTCAACGTCTTCCCTACGTTGAACGTCACGCTCGCCGGCACATCGACGTAGTCGGCGGAAGTCGCTCCGCCCTGGTTCGTCGCCGTGATCGGAATGACCACCGTGCTCTGCGGATCGGCGCTCAGGGTGACGGTGATGGTAGCCGTACCGCCCTCTGAGACCGTGTACGCATCCGCCTCGAACTGCACCGTCACCCCCGAGCCCAACTGCGGGTTCATCTGTCTGATGGACACCATGGTCTCTTCCGGGATTCCCTTCGTCACCCGGGACGGCAGGTTGGTCCCGAAGCCGATCATGACGCTCTCTCCGTCATCGGAAGCGTCGTCCGCCATCGCCATGAACTGGAAGGTCTTCGACATCTCGCCGCCGTTAATGGTGACGCTGGATGGGACGTGATAGTCGTCGGAGGTCGCCCCGTTCTGTCCGGTGGCTTCCAGGGGAATGATCACCGTGCTCTTCGGGTCTGCGCTCAGGGTGACGGTGATGGTGGCCGTATTCCCCTCTGAGACTGTGTACGTATCCGCCCCAAACTTCACAGTTACCTGCGGGTCGCCGGCGTCGGTGACCGTGACCGGCAGGTCCTTGGTTAGGTTGCCGTAGTCGGCGCCGGAGGCGGTGTGGGTCAGGGTTGCGATGTCGTTGACGGTATCGTCGTCCTGGCCCGCCTCGACCGTCACCGTCTGCGGGGTGTCCCAGTCGTTCACAATGAAGGTCAGGGTCGTCTTGTCCAGTCTCAGGTCGGTATCCGCGTGACCGGTAATGGAGACCGACACGCTGGCCGAGGGCTTGGTGGCCAGCGCCACCGTGTAGATCGTACCCCCGGCGTCTCCCTCGCCCACCGTCAGATTATCTTTGGAGATGACGATATCCGCCGTGTCGTTCTCCGTTATGCTCACCTCCACGTCCGGCACGGTCGTCGAACCATAGCCCCCGCCGGAGGTGGTGTGCGTCAGCGTCACCACAGCGTCCGTTACCCCGTCATCGTCCTCCGCAGCGCTGACGGTCACCGTCTGTCCAACGTCCCAGTCGCCCGTGGTGAAGGTCAGCGTGTCGCTGCTCAGGCTCAGGTCCGTGCTGGCCTGGCCCGTAATGGAGACCGACACGTCGCCCGTTGGCCGGGAGCTAAGAACGAGGATGTACGAGTTCGACCCGCCCTCAGGCACCGTCAGGGTCTGCGCCGATGAGCTCACCCCGACCTGGATCGTCGGCCGCTGACCGGCGACGCCCACCACCGAGACGACCACCTGCTCAGCGGTGACGGAGCCGTAGTCCGCCCCCGAAACGGCGTGCGCCAGGGTAACCCTCCCTGTGGCGGCGTCCGGAGCAGCCGAGACCCTGACCGTCTGCGCCATGCTCCAGTTGTCCGTGGTGAAGGTCAGTGTGTCACTGCTCAGCGTGGCTCCCGACAGGCTCACGTCCGTGCTAGCATGACCGGAGATGGTCACGGTCACGTCGCCCGAGGGCTGGGTATCCAGCTTGACGGTGTACTCGTTGCTCCGGCCCGCCACAACGCTGAGCGCCGCCGGCTCTATCGTCACCCCCGGCGTGTCGTTCTCCGTGACCGTTACGGTCAGGTCCCCGGTGACGTTGGCGTAGTCCCCGCCCGAGGCGGTGTGGGTCAGGGTCGCCGTGTCCGTAACCCCGTCATCGTCCTCTGCAGCCTTGACCGTCACGGTCTGCGCCGTGGCCCAGTCGTCCACCGTGAAGGTCAGCGTGTCGCTGCTCAGCGTGGGTCCCGACAGGCTCAAGTCCGTGCCGTCGTGGCCCGTAATGGAGACCGACACGCTGCTCGAAGGCTTGGTGGCCAGCGCCACCGTGTAGCTCGTCCCCGCGACGTCTCCCTCCGTCACGTCGAGGCCCGTCTCGCTGAGCACGATTGCCGGTGTGTCGTCGTCGGTGACCGTTACGGTCAGGTCCCTGGTCAGGTTGGCGTAGTCCCCGCCGGAGGCGGTGTGGGTCAGCGTCGCCACGTCGTCCGTAACCCCGTCGTCGTCCTCCTCCGCCGTAACGGTCACGGTCTGCGCCGTGGCCCAGTTGCCCGTGGTGAAGCCCAGCGTTGTCTTGTCCAGTCTCAAGTCCGTGCCCGTATGGCCCGTGACCGATACCGACACGCCGGCCGAGGGCTTGGTGGCCAGTTTCACGGTGTAGCTCATCCCCGCGGCGTCCCCCTCCGTCAGGGAGAGATCCGTCTCGCTGAGCACGATTGCCGGAGTGTCGTCGTCGGTGACCGTTACGGTCAGGTCGGCGGTTATGCCGGTGTAGTCCCCGCCCGAGGCGGTGTGGGTCAGCGTCGCCACGTCGTCCGTGACGGCGTCATCGTCCTCCGCTGCGGTGACGGTCACGGTCTGGGCCGTGTTCCAGTTGCCCGTGGTGAAGGTCAGCGCCGTCTTGTCCAGTCTCAAGTCCGTGCCCGTATGGCCCGTGACCGATACCGACACGCCGGCCGAGGGCTTGGTGGCCAGCTTCACCGTGTAGCTCGACCCCGCGGGGTCTCCCTCCGTCACGGTGAGGCCCGGCTCGCTGAGCACGATGGACGCCGTGTCGTTGTCGGTGACCGTCACGGGCAGGTCGGCGGTTATGCCGGTGTAGTCGCCGCCCGAGGCGGTGTGGGTCAGGGTGGCGGTGTCGCCAACGGTATCGTCGTCCTGGCCTGCCTTGACCGTCACGGTCTGCGCCGTGGCCCAGTCGTCAACCGTGAAGGTCAGCGTGTCGCTGCTCAGCGTGGTTCCAGACAGGCTCAGGTCCGTGCCGTCGTGGCCCGTAATGGAGACCGACACGCTGTCCGAGGGCTGTGTGGCCAGCGCCACCGTGTAGCTCGTCCCCGCGGCGTCTCCCTCGGCCACGGCGATGTCCGCCTCGCTGAGCAGGATAGACGCCTGGTCGTCGTCGGTAATGCTGACCGTGGTCTCGCTTGTGGTTCCAGCGCCGACGCGTGTGTCGGCCATGGCCCCGAAGGCGAGCTTCACGCTCTCGTCGTCGTCGTCCACGTCGTCCTGCACTGCTGTGAAGTCAAAGGTCTGCGAGGTCTCCCCGGAGTTGAAGGTGACGCTGGGCTGCACGGAGTAGTCGGCGGAGGTCGTATCGCCCTGGAGCATTTCGACAAAGGGAATGACCACCGTGCGCTTTGGGTCTGCGCTCAGAGTGACGGTGATGGTGGTCGTACTGCCTTCTGAGACTGTGTACGCATTGGCCCCAAACTGCACCGTCACATGTGGGTCGCCGGCGTCGGTGACCGTCACCGGCAGGTCCTTGGTTAGGTTGACGTAGTCGGCGCCGGAGGCGGTGTGGGTCAGGGTGGCGGTGTCGCCAACGGTATCGTCGTCATGGCCCGCCTTGACCGTCACGGTCTGCGCCGTGGCCCAGTCGTCCACCGTGAAGGTCAGCGTGTCGCTGCTCAGCGTGGGTCCCGACAGGCTCAGGTCCGTGCCGTCGTGGCCCGTAATGGAGACCGACACGCTGCTCGAAGGCTTGGTGGCCAGTTTCACGGTGTAGCTCGTCCCGGCGGCGTCTCCCTCCGTCAGGGAGAGATCCGTCTCGCTGAGCACGATTGCCGGAGTGTCGTCATCGGTGACCGTTACGGTCAGGTCCCTGGTGACGTTGACGTAGTCGCCGCCCGAGGCGGTGTGGGTCAGCGTCGCCACGGCGTCCGTAACCCCGTCATCGTCCTCCTCTGCCGTAACGGTCACGGTCTGCGCATCGTCCCAATTGCCCGTGGTGAAGGTCAGGCTTGTCTTGTCCAGGCTCAGGTCCGTGCCGTCGTGGCCCGTAATGGAGACCGACACGCTGCTCGACGGCTTGGTGGCCAGCTTCACCGTGTAGCTCGACCCCGCGGGGTCTCCCTCCGTCACGGTGAGGCCCGGCTCGCTGAGCACGATGGACGCCGTGTCGTTGTCGGTGACCGTCACGGGCAGGTCGGCGGTCAGGTTGGCGTAGTCGCCGCCGGAGGCGGTGTGGGTCAGGGTGGCGGTGTCGCCAACGGTATCGTCGTCATGGCCCGCCTTGACCGTCACGGTCTGCGCCGTGGCCCAGTCGTCAACCGTGAAGGTCAGCGTGTCGCTGCTCAGCGTGGTTCCAGACAGGCTCAGGTCCGTGCCGTCGTGGCCCGTAATGGAGACCGACACGCTGTCCGAGGGCTGTGTGGCCAGCGCCACCGTGTAGCTCGTCCCCGCGGCGTCTCCCTCGGCCACGGCGATGTCCGCCTCGCTGAGCAGGATAGACGCCTGGTCGTCGTCGGTAATGCTGACCGTGGTCTCGCTTGTGGTTCCAGCGCCGACGCGTGTGTCGGCCATGGCCCCGAAGGCGAGCTTCACGCTCTCGTCGTCGTCGTCCACGTCGTCCTGCACTGCTGTGAAGTCAAAGGTCTGCGAGGTCTCCCCGGAGTTGAAGGTGACGCTGGGCTGCACGGAGTAGTCGGCGGAGGTCGTATCGCCCTGGAGCATTTCGACAAAGGGAATGACCACCGTGCGCTTTGGGTCTGCGCTCAGAGTGACGGTGATGGTGGTCGTACTGCCTTCTGAGACTGTGTACGCATTGGCCCCAAACTGCACCGTCACATGTGGGTCGCCGGCGTCGGTGACCGTCACCGGCAGGTCCTTGGTTAGGTTGACGTAGTCGGCGCCGGAGGCGGTGTGGGTCAGGGTCGCCGTGTCGCCAACGGTATCGTCGTCATGGCCCGCCTTGACCGTCACGGTCTGCGCCGTGGCCCAGTCGTCCACCGTGAAGGTCAGCGTGTCGCTGCTCAGCGTGGTTCCAGACAGGCTCAGGTCCGTGCCGTCGTGGCCCGTAATGGAGACCGACACGCTGCTCGACGGCTCAGTGGCCAGCTTCACCGTGTAGCTCGACCCCGCGACGGCTCCCTCGCCCACCGTCAGATTATCTTTGGAGATGACGATCCCCGCACTGTCGTTCTCCGTTATGCTTACCTCCACGTTCGGCACGGTCGTCGAGCCGTAGCCCCCGCCGGAGACGGTGTGTGGCAGCGTCACCACTGCGTCCGTAACCCCGTCATCGTCCTCCGCCGCCGTAACGGTCACCGTCTGCGCATCGTCCCAATTGCCCGTGGTGAAGGTCAGCGTGGTTCCCGACAGGCTCAGGTCCGTGCCCGCGGGAAGGGTCACCCCGACGGACACGTCGCCCGTTGGCCGGGAGCCCAGGACGAGGGTGTAGAAGTTGGATCCGCCCTCAGGCACACTCAGGGCCTGGGTCGATGAGCTCACCCCGACCTGAATCGTCGGCTTTTGAGCGGCGACGGCCACCACCGAGACGACGACCGGCTCCGCGGTGACGGAAGCGTAGTCCGCCCCCGCAACGGCGTGGGTCAGGGTAACCTTCCCCGTGGAGGCGCTCTCAGTAGCCGAGACGGTGACCGTCTGCGCCATGCTCCAGTTGCCCGTGGTGAAGGTCAGCGTGTCTCTGCTCAGCGTGGCCCCCGACAGGCTCACGTCCGTGCTCGCATGGCCGGAGATGGAGACGGTGACCTCGCCTGTCGGCTCGGTGGCCAGCTTGACGGTGTACTCGTTGCTCCGGCCCGCCACAACGCTCAGCGCCGCCGGCTCTATCGTCACCCCCGCTCTGTCGTTCTCCGTGACGCTCACCTGCAGGTCCCTGGTGACGTTGGCGTAGTCGCCGCCCGAGGCGGTGTGGGTCAGCGTCGCCAGTGCGTCCGTAACCCCGTCATCGTCCTCCGCCGCCGTAACGGTCACCGTCTGCGCATCGTCCCAGTCGTTCACCGTAAAGGTCAGGGTTGTCTCGTCCAGCGTCAGGTCCGTGCCGTCGTGTCCTGAGATGGTCACGGTGACGCTGGCCGAAGGCTTGGTGGCCAGCTTCACCGTGTAGCTCGTCCCCGCGGCGTCTCCCTCCGTCAGGGAGAGGCCCGGCCTGGACAAGACCACGTTCCTTGTATCGCTATCGGTCAAGTTGATCGTTACGCTGTCCGCCGCAATCCCGGCGTAGTCGCCGCCGAACAGGGTGTGGGTCAGAGTGACCGTCTCACCGACTGCGTTGTCGTCCTTGACCGGCGTGACGGTGATCGTCTGCGCCGTGTTCCAGTTGGTGGTGGTGAAGGTCAACTGGTTGTTGGTCAGCGTGTCGCCCGACAACGACACTGCCGGGTCACCGCCGCCGATAGTGACAGTGACGGTGTCCGTGGGTCTGGACTTCAGATTCACGGTATACGAGCCGACCACCGCGGTCTCCCCGGACGCCGGCTCGTCCAGGCCAATGGAGGTGGGAGCGATGGTCACTCCCCGCGCGTCGTCGTCCAAGAGACCCACGTCGGCCACAACCTCGGACCGCTGTCCCCTGAGGTCCGCGCCTTGGGGCTTGCTGATCTTGAAGCCGAAGAACTCGGTCTCCTCGCTCACGTCGTCATCGGTCACTTGGACGGTGACGGTCTTGGTCGTCTGCCCGGAAGTGAAAGTGACGGTACCCGAAATACCGGTGTAGTCCTCATCCTGGGTGGCCCCGGCCGGGCCCTGCCTGGATGTGAGCAGGCCCACAAGCCCTGCCTCGCCGGTGGCGTAATCAACGGTTACGTCACCCGCGCTCTGACCCATAAGCGTCAGCGTGAAGGTGACGGGGTCCTTTACGGTCTCGGAAACGTAGCTCAACTCTCCGGCGGGGCCCGACACACTCACCACCGGCTTCGGGTCGTCGTCGGTGATGGCGCCTGTGGCTGTCAGGGATGTCGCATCGCCGTCCAGCGTTGCCTTGTTGTTGTGGTTGGTCAGATGCAGGGTAAAGGTCTCGTTGGCAGACTCGTACACCTGGTCATCAGTGATAGGTATGCGAATGGCGCCGGTGCCCCGGCCTGCCGGTATGGTAAGTATCTTGTAGATCTGGTCGGATTCCACCTCCCGGGTGTAGTCCGATCCGGCTATGGCTGTGTCGTCCACGGTGGTATACCGGACCAGGACGGGAGTCGTGCGCAGGATTGGCCGGACGGTTACCGTGAACTCGACGTAGCCATCGGACTCTGACGCCTGCCCGCCTTCCAGGTATACGAAAGCCTCGGTGGTGTCTTCGACGATCGCCGAGATGTTTGGCACCGTCTCGCTGCCGTAATCGCCTCCCGAAACCTGATGGGTGACAAAGTTTGTCGGGGGCACGCCGCCGGCTATCCCGTCATCCAGGGCCATAACCGATACCGTCTGCGGCGTGGCCCAATCGGAGGTGGTGAAAGTGATGGAATCAGGCACAATCCTGAGGAAGCCGCCCTGATTGCCGGCCAGGGTGATGACCACCGTGTCTGTGGGCTGGGAGTCCGGGACCAGGGAGTAGGTTCCCGGCTCTCCGCCTTCCACCAGGGGAAGGCCGATCAGGGCGCTCGATGGGGAAACAGTTATGCCTCTGGCGTCATCGTCGATGATGGTGAAGGAGGCGGACCTGACAGGCAGGGAGTTCTCCGAGCCGCCGGCGACCATCTCCGAGCCCTGCAGGGTAACCGTCTCGTCCTCCTCGTCGACGTCGTCATTCACCGGCCTGAACCGCAACGTGGCGGTACCGCTGGTCTGACCGGCCGGGATCACTATGTCGAAGGACTCGACTTCCCCGAAGGCGCCCTGGTCGTCCTCCACCTCTAACGGTGCGAAGTCGTCAAGGCCGGCAGCGTGGGTGGCGCCGGAGTTGGGGTCAAACCGGACCCGCACCGTGGTGTCCACGTCCCGCGGGTCTGCCGGGCGCAGGGGGGCGTTGGAAGCGTCTCCTGGCCAGCGTATCTGGGGAAATGACGCGGTGACCGTAATGTCCTGCTGGGTGGAGCCCTCAGGCGCCGGTTCCAGGGCGCCGCCGTTGTGGGAAAGGGACAGCACCACCTCGGTGGGCGGGACACGATCGTCGTCTGCGATGGTGACCAGCACCGTATCATCGTCGCCGACGAGCTTGTAAGACTTGGTGATTGAACTCCTCAACAGCATCTGGAAGGTCTCGTCCTCCTCCCGCACATCGTCGTCGTAGAGGGCGAGGGAGAATTCGAACCGGGTCTGGCCCGCCGGAATGGCCGCATGAATCAGCCTTTCCTCAAAGTCCCCCGTCTTGCCAAGTGTCGCAATTGCCGGTGTGGCGGTCAGGTTGTCGTGAGCGTCGAGCTCGACTTCGAACCGCGCATCCTCGCCCCACACTCTGTCCAGGACGATGGCAAAGTCCACAGAGCCCGCGTTCTCCGGTGTGGGGTCTGCGCTGACCAGTAGCAGGCTCGCCGTGGGCAGATAGGATTCCCCTGATGGAGGAGTGGCGTCCTCGATGACGACGATGCGGGTCCTCTTGTCCTCCTCCACCAGTACGCCTTCGGGGGGGACCAGCGTTACCCGGAACCGCTCCTTCGCCTCGTCAATTTGGTCACCCAGGATGTCAATGGTGATGGTCTGTTCGGTCTCACCCTTCCCGAATGTGATGACGCCGGGGGTGGCGGAGTTGTCGGCGTAGTCCACGCCCTCCACGGGCGGATAGGGCCTGTTATCGTTGGACGAAGGTTGCAGGGTGTAGGCCACCTGTACTTCCTCGGCGGACCGGCCCACCCTGGTAACCGTCAAGCTGGCCTTGGCATTGGCCTCCCCGAATCCTGGCTCGGTCACAGCCAAGGGGCCCGTTTCCGTGAAGCCGACGGATACGCCGTTCATTACCCTCATATATATACGGTGCGTGTTGGACGTGGTCACACCATCACTGGCAGTGACGTCAAGCTCAATTCTCGAGTAGTTTCCGCTGTTCAAGTCTTTCTCTTGCACCAGGAAGGAAACCTCGCAAACAGCCGACTGACCGGCAGCGATGGCCGCATTCAACTGGCAGGACATTCGTGGCTCGTTGGTGCCATCGAGATCGCGGTCCGCGCTGTGATGGACGCTGGTGATGGATATTGGTGAACTGCTGTCAACACTGCCAGTATTGGTGATTGTCACGGGAATACTGACTGTCTGGCCAACGCTGACCCACAACGGGGCCTCGGCGCCAAGCACGAGTGCACGCTCGTGATCGTCGTATTTCACACTGACCGTTGCCACGTTGGGGTCTCCGCCTTGGTATATACGGTTCAGCCCATTCCAACCCCCATCACCAAAAACCAGGTACGTGAGCGTCCATGGGAGATTCGCGGCTACAGATGTCGAGTCATGTCCTTCATCGTAAAAATTGATATGACTCGTCCCAACTTCATTCTGGCCAGCCTGGAATGTACCAAGGGCCGGGCCACTAATATCCGTGTACCTCCCTGGCTGGTGAAGATAATAGTAGAACTGGAATGATAACGGCTGGCTTATGTCCCCATCGCGCTTGAATGTATACGCCACGTCATTACGCCATGACGTTACCGCTTCCACCGCGTGAACGGTCACATTTATCAATACCTCATCATCGGTGACCCTCACGGTGGCCGTGGCGGGATCCCCGGGAGTAAAAACCTGATCATCCCGGTCCAGGGGTTCCCCGTCGCCGAACACCTCAATGGTGTAGTCGCTCACAGCGGGGTAGTCCACCAAATTGTTATCCTCGGTGGCAACGGCCAGCTCCGCTGTCGCGGCGCCGCGCTCGAACCTGACGGCCAGCGTTTCCACCCGACCTGGGGCGCGGAGACGCACCTGTATTGGCAGGGGGTTGTCAATCACCCCGGCCCGGGTCAGGACAAAGACGGCCTCCTCCCCCTCCTTAACCATGTCAACCTTGGGGGCGACGGTAATTACAGCCGGGTCGTCGTCCACGATGAGGCCGAGGGCGGTGGCGTTATGTCCGCCGATGATGGCTGCCGCGGTGGTGCCTGAAGGCAGGGATATGGTGACGTTGAAGACCTCGTTATCCTCGTCGATCTCATCCCCGTTCACGGACACGTCAAACTCGGCCGTGGTGTCGCCGGCGAGAATGGTCACCGAGCCGTTGCTTACAGCGGTGTAGTCCTGTCCGGCGGTGGCCGTGCCGTCGGAGGTGGCATAGTTGACCGTTACCGGCTTGTCGGTAGCGCTGGCCAGCGTAACCACGAAGGTCCATGCGCTGCTGCCCGAGTCGCCCTCATCTCCCAACGCCGGGCCGATCCTGACGCCTGGCTTGTTGTCGTTATCGGTGATGGTGACGGTAGCCCGGTCTGACCTCCCCCCCTCCGGGGTGTGGCCGCTCCAGTGTTCACTGGTTGTGTACTTGCCGGCGACGTTCAGGTCGGCGCCGGTAGTGTCGGGCAGCAGTTCGATGGTCACCGAACCGTCTGCGGCAAAGGCCGAATCGTCCACCGTTGTCAGCTCGATGATCTTGCGGGTCTCGTTCTGTGCGAAGGTAATCGCGGTGGGCAGCGCATCGGTGATGTACTCGCCGTTCTGCGAGGCGCGCAGAGCGACCACGGTCTCGGATACGCTACCGAAGGCAATGAGCAACCGCTCAACCCATCGACGCTCAATGATGAAGCGGGCAGGCTGACCTTCGTCAACCGTAGCGGCCTCGGCCTTGATGAGGACGGTCGGGTCCTCGTTGATCACGTTCAGGCTGATCGTGTGAGGTGTGCCTACCCGGTACTGCGGGCAGTACCGGAGATCGTAGTCACACAGGAACACATGAGGGTGAGTCCCTCTGGCCTGAGTCGGATGGATGATGTCAGCCTGGGTGACGAGCGTACCCGCCGCGTCCGCTGCCGCTTTCGCCTCCCGGTATGCTGCGTGGTACTCCGCAATGAGGGCCGGCTCGTTGTCCCTGGGTACCAACTTGAACGTCTCCGTACCACCGTCCGGGCCGACAAAGCGAGCGCCACCAAGGCCGCTTCGGGTCGCGCCATCGCAACGACCTCCCCCTTGATAAAGGAGAAAGTTGAGCCCGAGAAATTGCTGGCGGCTGGCCGAGTAGTGCGCCGGGTGGTTAGCCAACTGCAAGTGCTCCACCTGCACATTCAGATGGACCCGTGATGAGCCGCGGAGTGTGGCGTACTCGTAGTTCCCGGTGCAATGCAGCACCCAACTGACATCCTGCGCCTCGGGCACATCGCCCACCCAGGTGTCGCCCTCCAGGGTGGCGGCGCCTGTTGGCAGGGTTACCTGGGAAAAGGAGACGGTTGGTATGTCGTCGTCATGGACATGCACCTGCGCATAGCCGGCGCCGATGTCGAAGGGGTTGCCGAACCGCGAGACGATCGTGACGCCGAGCCAGCCGTCGCCCTCGTTGACGTTGTCGGCCTCGGTGGTGAAGGAGAGGGTTTTCTCAGTTTCGCCCGCCGCGAACTCCAGGATGTAGTCAACAAAGGCCCCGTAAATGTGGACCGTCCTGTCCTCGCTGGTCAGGACTGTGGCCTCGGTGGCGTCGGTCATGATCTTCGACAGGCCGCCCGCGTAGAGGCCGACGCGGGTGGCGACCCCGGTGTTGCCTATCCTTGTAAAACGGAACTGGGCGTCGGTCCCTTCGGTGACCACTGCGGAGACTGCTGAGACGGAGATAATCACAGGATCGTTGTCCAGCAATCTTGTGGTGTGGTCGCTGTCGGCGCCCGTCACGTATCTGCCGCCGGCATCGGCACGAATGGTGGCGGCAACAGAGCCGTTATGCTCCGACACATCGTCGTCCACGGTCTCCAGGGTGAGGGTGGCGGTCAGGGAGCGGACCGCAAAGGTTACGGGTATGGTGACCAGACCGTCAGCGTCGGGCTGGCGCGCCGTGGGCCAGGTGATGTAGTCACCGGTCTGCTCCAGCGCTACGTTTACGGATAGTTCTTTCCAGCTCTGTCCCAGGTCCCAGGTGCGCGTCAGCGTGTAGGACACCGTTCCGCCCTCGGTGATGCTGTCCGGCGCGGAAATGGTCACTGTGGAAGGGGTATCGTTGTCCCTGACGGGGATGTTGAGCTCGCTAAATCCTACGCTGGGGGTGTAACTCCTCTCGGGGTCCGGCTCGATGGTGATGGTAACGGAACCGTCGGCCTCCCCTACGTCGTTTTCCATCAGGGGGATGATCACATTTTGGAAAGCCCGATCCTCCGGCAGAATCACCCGCAGCTTACCGTTTCCCAGGTCCTGGTATCCCGACGCCCCTGCTCCATCGAGGTCCAGATAGCTGCCCACCTCCGTGACCGAGAGGGTCACCCGCAGCGGTTGGCCCGTGGCGCGCCTGAACCCGTACACCTGCAGGAATATGCTGTGACCCTCCAGCGCCGTGTTCAGTGTGGTACCGGTGAAAGGGTTGAAGGATCGACTCCAGTACAGGGAAGCCGATGCAGGCACGTCGTTATCGCGCACGTCGGCGGTCGCGGAGGGGGCAAGGCCCGGTATGTACTTGTACTGGTCGGGCCTGGCTGGAACCGACAGTGTGACCGTGCCGTCGTCCTCGACCCTGTAGTCGTCCTCAGTGGGGATGGCAATGCGCTTCCTGGTCTCGCCGGCCGCGAAGGTTACGCTCAGGTTGAACGGGGTTTCCGTGAAGGTGAGTTCCTGGGGCGCCACCGGTTCGCCGGGATTGTTCGGGTCCGGGGGCGGATACACCTCCACGGCGCCAGACAGGAGATCTCCGGTCTGGGCCACGGACAGGAACACAGGGATGGCTCCGTTGTCCCTGGAGCGGGTGACCGTGAACTCCGCTACGCCGCCCTCGGCAAAGCCGGTGGTGGTCCGGGTCACCTCCACCATCACCGGGTCGGCGGCTATAACTTCCAGGGCGCTTTCGGGAGCGGTGTTCCCGTTGCCGTAGGCGTCAGTGGCAGCGCCCGCCTCCAGGGTCACGGCCACCGGCCCCTCCGTTGCGGGCAGGATGATCACGTCCCAGCGAGTGTACCTGGGCCACGCGGCGTTGCCGCTGGTGGCCTTTACGTCAACAGCCAGGCCGTTGGTGACCTTTATCTCGGCGTCGGTAATGCCGTAGACCTTCTCGCTGAAGTAGAAGACGACGTTGAACTGGCGGCCTGGGGGAACGTAGGTCCTGGTCTCTCCGCCCACCGTCACCGTGGGCGCGATGCCGTCCACCTTGTGGTCGTCGGACTGGAGGCCTGCGTGGGTCAACGCGGCGTTCGCGCTGCCCGCGCGGATGGCGCCGCTGTTGAGGGCCAGGCTGTTGGCAACCACGGCGATGCCGGCCGTGTCCTCATCGCCCGAGCGGACGGTGTAGGTGAACAGCAGCCGGGTGGTGGTGTCGCCTTCGGAGTATTCGGCCGTACGTCTCCGGCCTCCCACGTCGAGCTCGAGCTGTGGGGCGCCGGTGACCGTCACTGCTTCGCTGAAGGTCAGACTGACCTGGATTTCGTCGTCAATGGCGTAGCCGCCGTCCTCACCGGGATCGGACGTTACGGCGACGGACTCGATGGTCGGCGCGGTGGGCGTGCCCTGTGCGTAGACGACGCCTGCAGAGACCGGCAGCGCGAGCATGACTGCCACAATAGGGAGCGATCTGGTCAGAACCCAGGCCACACCTGGAACATCGACAATACGGGACCGTGCCTTCAACATGAACATATTCGGCATACCTGCATAGTTAGTGGCTACCGTTCCTTCTGGTTTGCAGCGCGGCGTAGTTGGCCATCACCCTGGAGAGAACGGAGGCGAAGACCGCCATCTCATCCTCGCTGACGCCGTCCGAGAGCCTGGCGTCGTATGCCTGCACGCTCCGGTGAAGCTCCAACGTCAGCGCCTTCCCCTCTTCGGTCAACGCCAGTATCACGACGCGCCGGTCGCTGCGCCGGCGCCGCCGGCGCATCAGACCCATGCCCACCATCTTCGCCACGACGCGGCTTACGCGGGAGGCGTTGACCGGCAGCGCCTCCGCCAGCTGCGTAGTAGTCCACTCTTCCTTTTCCAGAAAGAGTCTGAGCAGGGCGAAGTCCAGCGGTATGAGCCCGTAGGACGCCGCCAACTTCGCCATGGTCCTGGTCACCGCGGTTACCTGGCCCATCACGTAATCCCCCAGACCGGTTGAGGGCATCCTAGCCTCGCGATGCCGCCCGGCGACCGCCGCCGGGTCGTGTGCTGCAGGCCCGATGTGGTGCGTTTTCCCATGACTCTGTTTCACAATGGAATAAATTACCCCATCGGTATTAGACAGCCGTTAGAAAAGGGGGGTTTCCCATTAGAGTATTGTTAGAAATTGGAGACAAATCGGACCGAGTGCGTCCGCAGTCCGACCCGGGTGTGTGATGCAGGAGAATTCCTCACCTATAGGCGAACTATCCGCATTTAACACGGACAATTACATCAAGTACTCAACGGCTACTGAGGCGCAATATACCAATGGAAATAGACAAAACGCTGTCTTGTAATTTAGGAAAACACAAAGGCAATTCTTGCCCTTTTCATCTAGCCGAGGGGATCCAAACTTGAAAGGCTGCTCTGGGCTGCCGTGACTGGAGCGTGACCGTCGTCTGGTGGCAGGCACCACACCGTACGGCGTTGTATATCGGAGTGCGCCGGTACGCACAGCAAGTGATGGTCCTGCTTGAAATGGAAGACGCCGTTCGCCTCAGCCGCCTGCTCACCGCCCGGAACAACTCGGGAGAGGGGCGTTAAGCGAGGCGTGTTCCCTGCCGGGAACGGCCACGTTTCCGAGCTCGTGTACTCAGGAGGAAGCCAGCCTTCGACCCTTGTGAGAACGCTTGCGACCCCAGCGCCGGAAACGGCAGAATGCACAGGTCATGGCTGCGAAGAAGGCCAAAGTCGCCGCACACGTGCTGCTGTTCGTGCTGGCGGTGATCGTGTTCTACCTCGGCTTGGGGCTGGGACTGCAGTTCAATCCCACGCTTGGGACGATTCTCTGGCTCGTTGCCGGGGGCCTGGTCGCATTGAACCTGTTCTGGATCGTACGGTCGCGCGCGTGACGCCGGGTCGATAGACCTTCGCCCCGGCTATTGCCGCCAGAACCCCGGTGTCAGAACATCCCGGCTCCTTATAGTATCGGTCTAGCCGTCACCCCCAACTGAGAACGGCTAATCTTCCTCGATACTTCCCTGGGTTGCCGCCACGCCGATGGTATTGGGACCTAGGTGCGTACCCAGGACTGGGCCAAACCGGGACTCGATGAGGCGTTCCGGCTCCACAAGGCCGGCCAACTCGTCGCGAACGGCCAGGGCGTTATTGGGGCCGGTGCTATAGCTCAGGTGCAACTGGTGGATGGGAGCCAGCTCGCGCACCAACTCGACGATTCGTCTCTGCGCTCGCCTTCGGGTGCGGGGCCGGTCAACAGGGTGGGTCTCGCCGTTGCGGATGCCTACGATGGGTTTGAATTGGAGCACCCCGCCTAGGAGGGCTTGGGCCTTGCCGATGCGCCCGCCCATCGCCAGGTATTTCAGGGTGTCGATCACCACGAAGCCGTGATTCCTCCTCAATCGACCGTTCAACCCGCCGAGCCACCTCGCGATGGTCGGACATCTCACCTGCCCATCGAGCGGCGCTGAGGGCCAGCAGCGCTTGGCGCCCCCGGCGGGCCGTGAGTCAACGACCTCGATCTGCTCCGACGCCTCGCATGCCTTTCTACTTGCTACTTGGCAAGGAGTTTTGGGAAGGTCCCAGCGCTTCTCAATAACTCGATCCATTTATCTCACGGTCTTGTAGAGCTTGTAGGCGCAGCGGGAGAGGATAGAAAAGGCGTTGGCAGGGGTGTAGAGCGGGCGGGGCGCGGGGAGGAATTCGTCGGCCTCGAGGTCTTCTACGGCGGCGAGTGTCTTGCGGAGACCGTTTTCGGCGAGGGCGCGTCCGAGTTCGTTGGAGAGATCCAGGCCGCCGCAGACGAAGATGGGGGCGAGGAGGCGGCCGAGCATGTTCTGTCGGTAGAGGCGCCAGCAGGCTTCGAAGGAAAAATCCTTGACGCCCGCGCTGCAGAGGACATCGTGGTATTCCCGGAGGGTCTCGCGCTCGATCTTGCGGCGGGTCTCAGTAGAGACGCTGTCGCTCATGAAGAAGGCGACGTCATACAGGCCGGAGCTGATGCCGCTGACCTGCCAGTCGATGACGGCGAAGTCATCGGACCCGTCGGGGCCGAAGAACATGTTGTCGAGGTGGAAGTCGCCGTGGCCGAACGTGAGGGGCTGGGCGGCGACATCGGCCATGTGGTCGGCGATTCTGGGGCCGTAGGCCTCGGCAAGGCGGCGCATGTCCTCGGAGAAGTGGTCGTCAAAATTCTTGAGGGCGGGGACAAGGCAGCGCAGATAGGCGAACTGGACCAGAGGCCGATACTTGGGGTGGAGGGAGTAGTGCAGGCCGGCGACAGGGGGCCGGTCCACTTTATTCCAGTATAGGCCGTGGAGCCTGGCTATGGCGCGAATGGCGACCTTCGCCTGGCGTTCGGTGGCGCCCTCGATCCGGTTCCCGGTCTCCATGCCGCGCATGTCTTCGAGGACCAGGACGAAACGGTGAGTCTTGTCCTCGAAATCTCCGTAGTAGAGGGCCGCAACATGAATGGGGACGTGAGGTGCGAGGCGGACGTAGAAGGAATATTCCCGCTTGTAAAGCTGTAGCAGTTTGCTCATCTTCAGGTTCTTGGGGTGGGAGCTTGGCAGCTTAACGATGACGGAGTCGGGGGCGGAGGGGGCGTCGTCTTCGTAGGTGAGGCGGCAGCGAAGGACCTCCCCCAAGAGGCCAACCCGCGCCCCGACCCCCTCCACGTCGACTTCCTTTACGGCGGGAAGATCGGACGCGGCGCCCGCAGACAGGGCCTGGTTAAGCCAGGAGGCTGTTATGGAGGTCGGGCCATCGGGGATCGGGGGCTTGCTCAGCGCAGATACACTCATGACTCCGGGCCAACTTCAGAGTCCGAACAACTGTCAGTTAAGATCCTGACGGTCATGGCACCGCCTATCCTTCCTTGCCGCTGCCTCCTCGATGCGCCTCGACGCGCTAGGTCTTTGCCATGCGGTAGCCGACGCGAGGCTCGGTGAAGATGTAGGTTGGGCTCTTCGCGTCGTCGCCCAGCTTGGTGCGGAGATACGTCACGTAGGTGCGCAGGAGCTGTGAACCTTCGAAGTTGTCCTGATCCCAGACCCGCCGCAGCAGCTGGTCGTGGGTCAACACCCGTCCGGCGTTGACCGAAAGCTCGAAGAGCAGCTTGTACTCCGTGGCGCTCAGGTGCACCGAACGCCCGGCCACGCTCACCCGGCGTTCGGCGTAGTTGATTGTCAGGTCCCCCAGCACATAGGGTTCGCGCGGCTCGGTCCGGTCGGACGCCGCTCCCTTGCGCAGGGCCGCCTTGATTCTCGCCACCAGCTCGGTCGGGGAGAATGGCTTGACGACGTAGTCGGCGGCGCCCATTTCGAGGCCCCGGGAGATATCCTGGTCCCTGGCGTGCCCGGACAGGAACATGACCGGCGCGTCGGTCATGTCAGGGATACGCTTCATCAATTCGAACCCGTTGGTGCCGGGCAGCGCCAGGTCCAACAGGATGAGGTGGGGCTTCTCCACCTCGACGAGCCGTTTCACCTGCTCCGGATCGCCGGTCATGATGGTGGTATAGCCTGCTTCTGAGAGCGTGTGGCGAACGTACCACAGCATTTGCGGATCGTCGTCGACTGCGAGAATGCGCGTCCGCTGCCTTGGCGCCTCCCTCGGGAGGGCTGCGGGTTCGTCAGGGCCGTCCACTGCGGCAATCGCGTCCTCTTCTACCACCGGGATCGTAAACGTAAACCTCGTGCCGAGGCCCGGTCCGTCGCTCTCGGCCCATATGCGGCCGCCGTGTGCCTCCACAATTCCCTTGCAGATGGCAAGGCCGAGGCCCGATCCCTCGATGTCGCGCCCCCAGTTCTCGCCGTCAAGCCGGGAGAACTTCCTGAAGAGGTGAGGCAGTCGCTCAGCGGGTATCCCTCCACCCTCGTCCGAGACCGAGATTGCGACGTAAATGTCCTCCTGCAAGGCGGTCACCCTTATGACGGACGAGTCGGGCGAGTGTTTGGACCCGTTGGAGAATAGGTTGTTAAGGACCTGGAGAATCCGCTGCCTGTCCGCCGCGATGCGTGGCAGGTCCGGAGGGAGGTCAATCTCGATGCTGTTCCTGGCCCCACCCTGCAAGAACGCGCTCCTTGCTTCGTGGACGATGTCCTTCGCATCCGTGGGCACGGGATTTACCGAGAACATACCCGCCTCGATCCGGGTCACGTCGAGGAGATTGCTGATCAGGCTGCGCATCTGGTCGGCCTGCTCGTCGACGATGCGGAAGAACTGGCGAGTCTCGGCGGCGTCCAGTTGGGAAGAGGCGCTCAGCACGGTGGCGGCGGAGCCTTTGATGGTGGTAAGCGGAGTCCGCAGCTCGTGGCTCACCATGCCGAGGAACTCGGCGCGCAGCCGCTCCAGCTCTTCCAACGGCGTCATGTCCTGCACGGTGGCGACGACGGACACAACCTCACCCGCTTCCGAGAAGATTGGCGTGGCGTTGATGAGAGTGGTGACCGCCTGGCCGTCCGGGAGATGTATGATGACCTCCTCGGCGCGCACGGTCTCGCCGCTTTTCAGCGCCCGTTCCGTCGGGAGGTCCGTGAGCGGAATCTCACGTCCATCCGGACGCCGGAAGGTCATCACGCTGAGGATTTCCGACTGGCTAGGACCCGGTGCGCGCACCCCGCGGACAATCCGCCTCGACTCCTGATTCAGCGACACCAAATCCCCCGTCTTCGCGTCGAAGATCAATATGCCCACGGGCGAGATGTTGACCAGAGCCTCCAGGTCGGCCCTGGCCTGCTGCTCGTCCCTGAACCTGCGGGCGTTGGAGACCGTCAACGCCGCCTGGGACGCGAACATGACGAGGATCTGTTCATCTTCGGGAGTGAACTCCTGTCCGCCCTCCTTCTCAGTGAGGTAGATGTTGCCGAGACGTTCGCCCCGATGCCGGACCGGGGCTCCCAGGAAGGTCTTCATCGGCGGGTGGCCTTCGGGAAAGCCGACGGAGCTGGAGTGGCCGGCGATGTCAGCCACGCTCAGCGGCCCCTCAACCTCGTTCAGGTATCCGAGGAGCCCCAGGCCTTTGGGCAAGGCGCCCAGTCTCCGTCGCTCTTCGGGAGTCATCCCGGAGGTGACGAGGTCTTGCATCCGCCCTGCGTCGTCGAGGACCAGTAGCGCGCCGTACCTGGCGCCGGTCAGAGAGCGTGCGCCGTCGATGACCCCCTGAAGGATGGTGTCCAGGTCGAGACTTTCAGTGATGCGAAGACTTGCCTCGCTCAGCCTGGAGAAGCGGTTTCGCAGCGCTTCAGTCTCTGCCTTTGAATCGGCAATTTCGACCTGGAATGTCATGGCAGATTCAGATACGTGTTCCTGGACACCGGGAGACTGGACTTGCTGCAGGCGGGCATTGGAGCTGCACGGGGGTGTGGCCTTGCTGAGGTGGTTGCCGCGGTCGTCCATCGGCAGAACGCCAAGCCCAGCCCGGCAACGTCGCCGTGCTGTTCCACGACAGGGCGGAGGCCTTGTTGCTTTCTTGAGGGGCGCCGCATGTCCTAATCTTCAATCGCCTTCTCACTGCGTTTCAAGGCAATACAGGCTCGAACGCGGCGACCAACTGCCCCAGTTGGAGCCGAACCGGCCCCGCACCTGTATCGTCAGGCTGGATGTGCCTTCCACTCTCACCGTGCCGTTCATCTCAAAGTAATTTCCACCGTGAACGCCGGGCGAGCTGCTGAAGCTGTAGCTGACCCTGCCGGCGCCGCCGCGAGTGTTGACATGCGCAGCCCATTCGTCCGCCTGCCTTCTGTTTTGAGCGGGGCCGGCCCAGATGACCCGGAAAGTGAGGGAGCCGCTGCAGGATTCGACCTGCAGCAGATTGCCCTTGGCATCGGGGTGGAACAACTTGTTCCAATAGGTGGAAAGCGTGCCCACGTCGAACGTTTCGTTGCCTTCAGGATTCGGCGGCGGCGCGGTCGGGCCCTGCGGCGTCGCCCTGGCGGAAGCCCACGCGCCAGTGCCCACCCGGTTCACGGCCGCCACCTGCACCTCGTAGTGCGTCCGGTTCGCCAGCCCCGAAATAACCTGCCGATGGCTGAGGTCGTCGCCGGCCCGTGACACGTTGCGCCAAGACGACGTTCCCGCCTCCCGGTAACGCACGCTGTACGAGGTCACGGGGGCGCGCGCGTCTTCGCCGGCGGGCCGCTGCCACCACACCGTAATGCTTTTGTCGTTCCCGTCCGCATCCAGGCTGCCGGGCGCCAGCGGCACGGTGGGCGGGCCTTCGGGCGTGGCGCTGGCCGCGGCCTCCGGACCGCGCCGGCTGCCTCGCAACGCCCGCACCTCGAAGGTGTAGCCCGTCCGGTTCGCCAGGCCCGTCACCGTGTACGACGTCGTGGTCCACCGGCTGCCCGGGATGCTCGTCCAGTCGGGGTCCCAGCCGGTCTCCGAGCTGACGCGGTAGCGGTACTCGTATTCGGTGATGGAGTCGTCGCCGGAACTGCCCCAGCTCAGCGTGACCTGCCGGTCTTCGCCGGAGGCGGCGGCGAAGCTCGCCGGCGCGGCCAGCGGACCCCGGGGCGATTCCATATCGCGGGCCGACGGTCCCTCCGTGGCGTCGCGGACCGCGCGCACCTCCACGGTGTAGAGCAGGTTGTTGGTCAGCCCCGAAAGCGTGTGCGTCGCGGTGCTCGCTCCGCTGCCCGGAATGTCCGTCCAGTCAGGGTTCCAGCCGGTGTCCGAGGTGTTGCGGTGGCGGTACTGGTAGCCGGTGATGGTTATGTCGTTCGGGTCATCCCAGACCAAGACGAGCTCGCCGTCCCCGGCGGAGGCCGCGGCCAGGTTCCGGGGCGCCGTCAGGGGACCCCTGGGAACCGACTTCACCTCGCCTTCCTTCCCCGGCGCGTCCGGGGTGTACACCGGCCGCACCTGGAAGGTGTATTCGATACCGTTGGTCAGGCCCGCCGCCGTGTACGACGTCGTTCCGGCGCCGCTGCCGGAGATGTCCCGCCAGTCCGGGTTCCAGCCGCTGTCGGACGTGCTCATGTAGCGGTACTGGTACCGGACGATGGTGTTGTCGTTGGGATCGTCCCAGCTCAGCGTCACCCTGCGGTTGCCGGGCGCGGCGCGGAAGTTGACGACGTCGGAAGCGGGTTCGACGCCCTCGTCGGTGAAGCTGTCGGCCCGTAGCCCGCTCAGGTCCTTGATCGGATTATTCGACGGCTCCGTGTAGGTCACCGTCACCGTCTGGTCGGGCGTCACCGCCGCGCCCAGGGTCAGGGTCACGACGCGGCCGCTAATGGACACATCTGTCGGGTTCGCCCCCGCGCCGCCGTCCACCTTCACCGTGAAAGCGGTGTTGGCCGGGGCCGTGGTGTTCAGCTCCTCGTGGAAGGTGAGCGTGAGGGTGGTCTGGTCCACCACAGCCTCCACCAGGGTGGGCTTGGTCCCGTCCACCTTTTGGGCGGAGAGCGCCCCCTGCGCGGCGTGGTCCAGAACGGCGTCCACCTGCTCGGCCGGGTCCGTGTGCATGAACTTGATGGAGCCGCCGTTCAGGCCCAGCGCGTTTGCGCCCCAGGAGATGCCGTCGTGATCCTCGTCCCCGGTCGCCACCGTGTACGAGAAGACCAGGTCAGTCGAGTCCGAGCCGCTCGCGTAGTCTGCCTGGCGGATCCGGCCGCCCAGGTTGAAGGCGAACCGCGGCGTGCCCGTCACCGTCACGGCGCCGTTGAAGTTCACCGTGAAGGAGATCGTGTTGCCCACGCGGTAGAACGCACCGGTCGTCGAGCTAACCGCCACGCTCTGCACCGCCAGGGTGTCGTTGTCGACGATGGTGATCACTGCTCTTGACGCGCTGCCCGTCGGCAAGGCCAGCACTGGGCTTGCTCCCGGAATGGCACCGAATCTCGCGCCGAACGTCTCGTCGGCCTCGTACTCATCGTCTTCCACAATGTTGACGGGCACGGTGTAAGCAAACAAGTAACGACTGCCGATGGCGGTCCAATCTCCCGCGTTGGCATAGAGTTGTCGGGAGAAATGGGTGTAGTCTCGGTTTATGGTGGCATTGCCCGTTGCCTCCGAATAGAAAGCGACACCGATGGTGTTCCTCGGCTGCACCACGCCCGACCCGGTGGTGAACACCGCTACCAGATCGAGGCGCTCGCCCTCGGTGACCGTTACGTCGACCTGCCCGTGCGCAACATTCACCGTCTTGCCCGAGGCCGGGACCTTCACCCGGACGGTGGCCGAGTCGTCCGGCGCAAGCGCCGGCAGGTGGTCGGCGCCCCCCGCCACGGTGAACGTCAGGTCACCGCTCGTGTTGCCAGGTTCAAAGAGACTGAATTCTTGCGTAAGCGTGGTCGTGTTGCCGCCAATGGCAAGGGTGAACGACGCGGCGTCCAGGTAAGCGTCCTCCTCCGTTATCGTGATGTTCACATCCAGCGAGTTCGGCGAGATCAGGTCGCGCGTGATCCGGAACACCGCGCTGGCGATCCCCGGCGAGGCGTCGGGGAATACCGCCACGATGCTCACCCGCGGCACCGTGCTGTTGTTGGTCACGGCCTGGTCCGTGAACGACGCGGCGTCGTTGCCGTTGGCGTCCTCGATCACCGAGCCGGACGAGGGCTTGGCGTAGCTCACCTTGAGCGAGCCGTCGTTGTGGGCGATCGGTGTGGCAAGCTTCAGCGTCACCACGCTGCCGCTCACCGCCACCGCGTTCGCGGCGGCCAGGTTCACCGTCTCCTCGCTGCCCCCGGCCGGCGTCCTCTCCACCGTGAACACGGACTTGTCCGGCACGGACGATGTCTTGAGCGCCTCGTTGTACGTCAGGGTCAGGGTCAGGCCGTCGGCGTCCAGCACCGCGACGCTCAGCGTGGGAGGAGTGCTGTCGGCGAGCCGGTTGACCACGGCCTCGTCGGTGAAGGCGTCGGCCTCCTTCCCGCTCAGGTCCTTGATCGGGTTCGACGTGGGCTTGGCGTAGGTCACCGTCGCCGTCTGCGCGGGCGTCACCGCCGCGGCGAGCGTCAGGGTCACGTCGCGGTCCGCAATCGACACATCTGTCGGGTTCGCCCCCGCGCCGCCGTCCAACTTCACCGTGAAAGCGGTGTTGGCCGGGGCGGTGGTGTTCAGCGCCTCGCTGAAGGTGAGCGTGAGCGTGGTCCCGTCCACCTCAGCCGACGCCAGGCTGGGTTTCGCCGTGTCCACCTTGTGGGCCGGTAGGGCCGCCTGCGCGGCGTGGTCCCGGTTGGCATCGCGGGGAATCAAGACCCCCTTGCCAGGTAACGTGATAGAGCCGCCATTGAGGCTGAGCGCGTTGGCGCCCCAGGAGATGCCGTCGCGGTCGTCTGCGTCCCCCGACGCCACGGTGTACTCGAACGTCACACCCATCTCCTCCTCGGAGTCCCCGCCCACCGCCTGGCGGGTTGCGCCGCCCAGCTCGAACTCGAACTGCGGCCCGCCTTGGGCGGTCACGTACTGGTTGAACGTGACGGTGAACTGGATAGTGTCGCCGACGCTGTAGTACCCCCCTGTCGGCGTCGACGCCACCGCCACGCCGGTCACCACCAGCGGGTCGTCGTCCAGGATGGAGACCGTGGTACGGTTGTCCGCCCCGGTTCGTGGGATATCGAGCGCAAGGCTAATGTTATCCATTGAGAAGTCCAGGTAGATCGTCTCATTGGACTCGACCTCAGTGTCCTGGAGGGTCTCGACCGAGATCGTGACGGTCTGCGTCATTCCTCCGCCGGGGGCGGTCACCCAGTCCCCAGGCAGAGCGTCCGCCTTCGGCTCCGGGCCGCTGAACGCGACGAAGTCATCGCCCGGGTCCGCCCCCTCCGCCTCCGCGGTCAGGTGAATTCTGAATCGGTCCCTGGGCGCCGCCAGTCCCGGCGCCCAGGTGAAGGTCACCGTTGGATTCACGGTACCGCCCTCATCGACCGTCCAACTGGGCTGGTCGTGACGAACGGAGAGGGGCAGGCCCGACGCCGGCGCCTTGAACTCCATCGTGGCCGCGTTGTTCGGAGCGAGCGCGGGCGCGTAGTTCTGGCTCGCAGCCACCGTGAACGTCATGGCGCCGTCCATATTGCCGGGGTAGTCGAGGTTGGGGATTTCCGTCTCGACCGACGTATCGCCGGCGGGAATCGAGAATCCTGTATCCGCATCGCTCGCGTAATCGTCGTCCTGGGTGATATCGAGCCTCACCGAGAGCGGGGCAGCGCCTATGTTGGAGCGCGTGACCCGCACGACCGGCAATGCGATCAGCGACGAGACGTCGGGGTATACCGCCACGATGCTCACCCGCGGCACAGTGCTGTTGTTGGTCACGGCACGGTCCGGGAAGGTCGCCAGGTCGTTGCCGAGGACGTCCTCGATCACCGTGCCGGACGTGGGCTTGGCGTAGCTCACCTTGACCGCGGTGTCGTTGTGGGCGATGGGCGCGGCCAGCTTCAGCTTCACCGTGCTGCCTGACACGGTCACCGGGTCCGTTCCGGCCAGGGGCGCCGCAGCCTCGCTGCCCCCGGCGGGCGTTGCCTTGACCGTGAACGCGGTCGAGGCCGGCACGGACGCCTCCTTCAGCGGCTCGCTGAAGGTCAGCGTCAGGGTGACGCCGTCGGCGGCCAGCACGGCGTCGGACGCGGCGGTCCCCAGCGTGGGAGGAGTGCTGTCGGCGAGCCGGTTGTCGACGTTCGTGAGGGTGAAGTTTCCCGCCTCGTTGCCGAACAAGTCGACCAGCTTGTTGGCCGTGCCCGTCGGCTTGGTGTAGGTCACCTTCACGTTCTCATCCGTCCCCACCACCGACGAGGCCGAGGTCAGCGTCAGCATCAGCGTGTTCCCGACGATAGAGGGGGCGTCGCTGGTGAACGCCAGGTCCGTCTCCGAGCCGCCGTCCGGGGTCTTCTTGCCCGAGAAGGCGCTGCTGGCCAGGCTCGCGGCCGCGCCCAGCGGCTCGTTGAAGGTGATGACCAGCTCCGTGCCGTTCACCGTGGCCGACTCGGCCGTCGGCGCGGCGGGGTCCTGGCTGATGTAGACCGTGCGCTCAGCGTGGCCCGACCAGTCGATACCGGGGGTGCTCCACCTGTAGAATTGAGTAAGAGCCGTTTCGGTATGGGTCGCGGCAGCGAAACCGAAAGGCGTGCCACAGACGTGCAGCACGCGCTGTCGTTTCTGGGCGTCTGTAAGGGCAGTGGTAGCGGCGCCTCTCAACCCGATCGACAAATCGGAAACCACACTATTGGTTTCTGCTACCTGGAGCGAGTCGATGGTGCGGCTGGAACCGATGACCAACTGGGGGCCAACCAGTGAACCAATTTCACTCGAACCGGGGTTATAGTACGCCCGATTATAGTACCCGTAATTCACCGCATTCGACCCGGCCGACTGTCTTCCAATCCCCACCTTCCCCGTCCAGACCTGCGTCGCGCCTCCGACGTAGGTGGGCGGGTTGCAGGTCGCCGCGGCGGTGATCGTCGAGGTCGCGGCGCTGGTCAGCGGGCCCTCGTTGAAGCCGCCGTCGTCGGTGAAGCTGACCACCACCTTCAACGTCTTGCCCGCGTCGGCGCCGGTCAGGGCGTAGGTGGCGTCCGTCCCGATGCCGTCGGCCTCCAGCGTGGTCCCGCCGGCGGCGAACCGCTGCCAGTTGTAGGTGGCCGTGCCGGCGATGCCCGACACGCCGTTGCCGTCGGTGATGTTGCTGAAGTCGACGCCCAGCGCCGCCGGCACGCGGAACACGTTGGGCGCGGCGATACTCGGCGCGCCCGCGGCGGGGTTGTTGACGATTAAGCCCTTGACGCTGAGCTTGAGGGCGTTCGCAAGAGCAGTGAACGCGCCGGTAGAGGCTGCGGTCCGGGAACCGCCTGCGTTCGAGATGCTCCAGCCGGCCGCAGGGTCGGCGTCCTCCTCATCGGCTGCGGTATCGGCCCATTTCACCCCGGCCGAACCACCCTTGGCCACCACCCAGTATTCGGTGGACGCCGCGAGCGTGACGTCTGTGGTCGGCGTGTACTCGTAGTTCTTGGTCACACTGGCGGTCAGGGCCGTCGGGCCGGTGAAGTCGGCCACCTTGGTTCCGGTCCCGGACCCGCTGTGCAGCGTCACCGTGGGCACGTCGGTGCCGGTCGAAGTCACGAGCGGGAGTTCGATGGCGGCCAGCGAGTAGCCGGCAGGGTTGTCGCCCGTCGTGAACGACTGGGCAAGGTCATTGGTGGCGCCCAACTCGGATCCACTAGCTGAGGTCTGCCCGGTGTTGCTCACCAGCACCGGCGGCAGCGGATTGATAGTGCCGTTGACGCGGATCGACAGGGGGTTCCCGACGGAAACGAAACTCCCGGCTGAATCCTTGGACCTGCTTTGTGCATTGTCAGCGATGCTCCAGCCTGCGGCGGGGTTGGCGTCCTCTGTGGTCCGGGCGCGGTACCAAAAACCATCACCGCCCTCAGCCACCACCCAGTAGCTGGTCTCCTTCGCCAGCGTGATGCCCGTAGGCGCCGTATAGGTGTGGTTCCTCCGTCCTGCCTCTGGGCTCGGGGCCGTCAACGCGGCAACCTCCGTGCCGGTTGCGGACCCGCTGAAGACCTTCACCGTGGGAAGCTGGGACGTAACCGCCAAGTTGAGGTCGATGCTGGACAGCGTGTAGCCGGTCTCGTTGCCGCCGGTCTCGAACTCCTGCGCAGCGTCGTCGGCTGAGAGGTTTATGTTAGCGGTAGCCTCCAAACGGCCTAGATTGCCCACCAGCGCCTGGACCGATCGGGCAAGGGCATTGGTGGCGCCCAACTCGGATCCAGTAGCTGAAGTCTGCCCAGCGTTGCTCACAAGCACGCGCGAATTTATCGTGCCCTTGATGTGTATCCTGAAGGAATTTCTAGCGACGTTCCTCGCTCCGTCATGGCGAGCGAAATTTTCAATTGTCCAGTTGGGACTCCCCGTCTCCTCATTCGACCCGGTCAATCCGAGGCTCGCATCGTCGCCATCGTCGCCTGATCCCTGGACGACCACGTGGTAGTCGGCGTCCGGATCCAGGGCGCTCCCGACAGGGGCGGTAAAGTCCACGATGCCCGGGGCCGATATGGCCGACCCTGGCGTTGCCGGGGGGCTGAGGGTGTAGAGCAGGGCATTGGCAGTGCCGTCGGAATTCGATGAGTAGATATGGAGGGTGAGCGTTTCCTCCCCGCTGAACTGGTTAGCCAGCAAGCCAATGCCGACCGTGCTCAGTGTGTAGCCTCCGGGGTTGTCCCCCGTGTGGAATCCTTGAGTGGCCGACAGGCCGGATGCGTTTCCAGCTGCATAGGCAGCATTCCATGGGATCTGCCCGGTGTTGCTGACGAGGACAACCTCCCGCGCCGACTGGGCCTGGGCCACGCCCCCATCGCCCGACAGGAGCAGCGCCAGCGCGGCGGCCAGCATGAGGAGCGCTGCGGGGACGCGGCGCAGGGGGACGCCCGGAACGCTCGCCGGTCTCCCGGCGTTACGTCTTTGCGCCCTTCTCGGGATGTTCATAAGAGACGGCATCAGCAGGCCTGCCCCCTTTCCGCATACTGGTCAAAACTCCAAGCAGTCTGCCATTTTCCTTGTGCATTGTGCTAGGTGAATAAGGAAAAAATGGCCTTTGTCTTTTACCAATTTTTGAGTGAGCGTTTTGCCTATTCCAGTTAGTACATTGTGCTCTGGTAGCCATTGGGCATTTGATGTAAGTTGTTGGTGTTCATCTCCAACAGATTGCGCGGTTGCAGCCGGGGGATTCGATCCGGAATGTCAAAGCGCTTGAGAGTACGTGACCTTGGACCGGGAGCCTGGACTTGCTGAAGGTCGGCATTGGAGCCGTATGGAAGTGGGTGACGCCGGGCGTCCTGAGCGACCCGGACGTGGTCCTGTATGCGGCGAGAGTCTCCGTCTGGGGCAGGTGGTTCCTCTGGCTCGTCGCCGTGTTCGAGCTGGCCTACCGGCCGGGCTTCTGGTACCCCGAGGACGTCGAATCCCTGCTTATTCCTGTCCTGATGTTTATGGGCAACGGCCTTGTCCACCATCGGCTCCTGACGAACAGGCCCGTGACATGGCGCTGGATGCTTTTCCTAAGCGCCATGGACATTGTCCTGATCACGGTCGGCATCATCATCCACACCGGGTTCAACAGCTTCATCTTCGTTGCCTACTACCCGGCTCTCGCCGTATTTGCCGTGGTCTTCTCGTCCCTTCGGCTCAGTTTCGCCTGGACTACCACGGCCGCCGTAGCCTACGTCATAGTGTGCTTGATGGTAGGTTCCGGTCTGGACCTGGACGCGGGTAAAGAGAAGGCGCTGGCGGCCAGGCTGGCGGCGATGTACGCCCTGGTGCTTGGCATCAGTCTCATCATCCGGTTCGAACGCGTCCGGAGACAGGCTGCGGTGGAAGGTGAGCGCCGGCTGCAGCGGGAGCGCATCGAGCTCTCCCAGGAGATTCACGACACGACCGCGCAGACCGCCTACATGATCGGCCTGGGGATTCACCGGGCCAGGCAGCTGGCCGGCGAGTCGAACGAGGAACTGGCGGCCGCGCTGAACGAGACGGCCGAGCTGTCTATGTCGGCCATGTGGGAGCTGAGACGTCCCATCGACGCGGGCCACATCTTCGAGGGCAGGGAACTGGGACGAGTGTTGAGGTCGCACTGTGCGTCATTTGAGAAGATTACAGGGGTGCCCGCCGAGGTATCGCAGTCGGGTACCGAGCCCGCGTTCGCCAAGGAGACCCGAGCCCGACTCTTCTCCATAGCCCACAACGCGCTGACCAACGCCTTCCTGCATGCCCGGCCCGGCCGGGTCGAGGTGAGGCTGTCCTTCGAAGACGACCGGATCAGGCTGTCCGTCTCGGACGACGGCGTCGGGCTTCCCGAGGACTATGACGAGCGCGGCCGAGGCTTCAACGGCATGAGGAGGGACGCCGAGCGGATGGGGGGAAGGCTCATCGTGGAGAGCGTTGAAGGAGGAGGAACAACCATTACCTGCGAGGTTCCCTATCAAGCTGGTGGAAAGGGAGGCTGAGATGTCATTGGCGGGTCGAACGAGGGTGATGGTGGTCGACGACCACCCTATCATGAGGAGCGGGCTGCGGGATGTGCTGGAAGCATCGGGCCGCTTCCAAGTGGTGGGGCAAGCCGCGGACGGAGAGGAGGCGGTGAGGACCGTCGAGGAGCTGGAACCGGAGGTGATCGTCATGGACGTGATCATGCCGAACAAGGACGGCATCGATGCCTGCCGGGAGATCATGGAGCTGCTGCCCGAGACGCGGGTGCTGATGCTGACGGCTTCGAGCGAAGAGGATGCGGTGATAGAGGCGATCGCCGCCGGCGCGACGGGCTACCTTCATAAGTACTCGCGGCCGGAGGAGTTGGTGCAGGCCGTTCTGGATGTGGCTGAGGGTAGGCTGCGAATACCTGACAAGGTGGTCAGGAGGGTCTTCGCCATGGTCCGCGCCGATCGTGAGCTCACCTCTCGCCAGGCCGCGGCCAAGTTGACGGCGCTGGAACGGGATGTCCTGACTCTGTTCGCCAGCGGCACGTCGTACTCCGAGATGGCCAACGTGAGAGGCAGCAGCGTGGTGACCGTCAGGAATACCCTCTATCGCATACAGGACAAGCTGGGTATCGGGACGAAACAGGAACTCGTCATTTGGGCCGTGCGGAACGGCCTGGTGGATGACGTCGTGGTGGGCGCCGACACCCAGCCAGCGCCCGAGGAGCAATGACCCACAACCAGTCGCTGCGAAGGTTGTCCGCCAAGCTGGCTTACGGAGAGACGAAAGGACTTCTAACAGCCTCGACGCCTTCGCCCTTCAGGATGAGGTCGGCCTTGCTGATGGCGTAGGTCTCCGGGGTTCACCTCCTGTCCGTACAGGTGGACCGAGGCCTCTTTGCCGCGTTCAACGGCGAGCTGCGTCAGAGTCTCTTCCGATAGGGTTCCCCAACTGTACAATAACAAGAACGTTCATTCGACGGACTCAATAGACACGGAAAACTCAGGTACTCTTGGGCGGTCGATTTGGGTCCATTCAAGATTGCTAGACAGTAGCCTGCCTGCCGGAGAGGGTGGGGCCGTAGGGAAGGGCGTGGCGCACAGCCTAGGTACCGAACCCGGCTAGGCCGTCCGGAGCTGAGCTAGACGAGCCGGGATAGATGAGTCATCTCCACCAGCCAGGTCGCCAGTTCCAAGTGGTCTCTGCTGAGTTCGTCCGTCCGGGTGAGGAGCAGGTCCTCCCTGTTGTGGGTGCTCTCTGCTTGTATCTGCCCGTCGTGAAGGGCCTGGAGGATGTCGGAGCGGACAGTGTGGTCGCAGATGAGCCGGATTCTTCCACCGTTCCGGATTAGCCCGGCAGTTCCTGCGGCGGCTATCAGCCCCTTTGCGGTGAAGGTGTAGGTGGGCCGGTCGTACCTGATGGCCTCCTGTAGGAGAGGCTCGTAGAGCCCGGCGATCATGTCCGGGCAGTTGCTGTGGTTGTAGACCGGTTTCAGGTCAAGGTCGGTTAGGGACAATTCAGGCTGTCCTTCGACAAAATGTGAGACTGTAGAAGGAGCAGTGCCTGGGTTAGTGACTCCGGCTTGTGCATCTCTGACCGTTTGGCTGAAAGGAATAGTGCCAAGGGTTTGGGGACTGGCAAAAGTGGCTCTTTGAATCTGGCTCGCGTAGGTTGCTCGCCAGTCTCGACTTGGCACCACAGCCGGATTACTAGCTCGGCGTTGTCGGTGTTTGCGACCCTTTGAGGTTCATCAAGCTCGTGATCTTCAAAAGTGATTCCGTGCGGCTCGTAATGGTCATGATGAATCCGTTCTCTGTGTATGAGGCGTCCACTTTCGCTGGCCCGGTGGTGGTCCGCCTCAGCATCTCCGCGTCCTGTTGTGATGCTGACCTCGTAGAGAAGGGCATTCTCCTTCGTGTCATACCAGAACTCGGTCTCTTCGTGGACGGGGCTGTGGGGGGTGAAAACCGGCATTGCATCTTCCTCTGACGGTCAGGGCATCTGATGCACCCTGGATTCGGGTTAGCCTTGTATCTGGAATGACCTCCATCCGGAGGCACTACTGGATGTAAGGAGGAATCCTCTGCTGGATGTACTGACAAGGGACGGCAGGTAGATCTGGCGTCCTTCACCTCTTCTGATGATGACGGAGAACGGGTCTCCGCTGAAGACCAGTTGATCGGCCTGATATTCAGTTCCGCTCCATTGGCCTCCCCGTTCTATCTGGACTCGGAGCTTATCTTGGTCGATGACGTACTCGAGTTCCTCGTTGTGTTCCACCATTTTCATCCACCCTGTGGGTTCCCTCAGGAAAGCAAACGTGTGAAGTTCAGGTTCCTGACCTTCCTGGAGTTCCGGTGTCCCTGCCGGAGCGACATAGAACACGCCGAAGGTTCGTGTACTGCCCACCGGAGATGCCAGGGGTTGCTCAAGGGTCTGCTGGGCTTTGTCAAGGGGACCACCCCTTAGCCTCTCCACGATGATTGTGGCCATCTGTTCGATAGTCTGGTCGGACGAACTCATCAAGTTAAGGCCGACAAGGGACGGACTGTGTTCTCTTATCTCTTCGATGGTGATTCCGTGACGGATTGGAAAGATTGACATCCCCGCGTCCATTATCCTTTGAAAAATCCCGTCCAGTTCGTACTGGGTCCAGTACTTGGCGAAGAAAGGCCTGGATAGGATCACTGTCGCGGAGTGGCAGTTTGCCAGCCCTATGTCTATGTTCTGACGGATGCTTTCTCCGAACGGAATGTCGGACTCGTCTAACCATGCGTGTAGTCCCAAGTCCGTAAGGGCCGTATGAAGTGGGCGTGCCAGTGCTTCCTTGTCCTCACTAGCATGGCATATGAATGTGTCGGGCTGGATTCTTCTACTGACTCTGTTCAGCACGGTTAGTGATCTCGCCTCCTGTCGCCTTGATGCTCTAAATTATTGTCCTGTGGGAATACCGGTGCTGGCAGCGCGGGAAAAGGTCAACTACCCAGCAGTCCTAGCCCGAGCCGGACGGTGTTGACAATGTGCAAGAGCCTCAACCTAGAAGGGGTAGTCGCACAGGATTGTAGTCTCTTGTTTTCAAGGAATACCCCCGTTGACACGGGTAACCACGAGAACGGAACCTGCTCACGCTAATGCCGATATGGTGGTCAGGTCAAGGGTTTCGGCTCCCAGAAGTCTGAGCATTGAATATTGGTTCAATTCCAAGTTCGTACGCCGATTGAATCAATACACACACATTATGGCACAGGATTTTTGCCAGAACCTCGTTAACTTGAGCTGCAGCCGTCCTCGTTCGAACTCTTCTCCCGAATTTGGCCAGCAAGCACAGGAGCGATGGAATTGGGCCACAACAACACGGCGTCGCTGGCCGACGCCTGTGAGACGACGTACTATACCAGCTATCCGCTGGGCGTCGGTAATACGTTCCACCTCGCGAGGTGCCACCAGGGCTCGTGATAGGAGGCCAGCCAAGTCATGGCGTTTCCTGTAGCGCAGGATGGCCTCAACTTCCTTCAGCGATTCCAAAGTACGCCCCCAGTCCAAAGGGTCATGCCTTAGCCCCTTGATAGTCTCCGCACCCTTGACTGATGTGTCTCGCGTTGCCCGACCTGCTGAAGTCCGCTCACTTCAGCCAGGCCCATCCATCTGAGTTGGCTCTCGAACCGACGACGGCAATCGCGCCTAGGTGCCGCCATGGATGACCTCCTGCCACCACGCATAGAGAGGGTCACGGTATCCGGGGACATAGCTCGCTCCCGTCCGCATCCTTGTCATTGCTGCCTGCAGTTCAACATTTGAGACGGATTCCTCCTGAGCCCACTGATTGAGAAGTTCCAGAGTGGAAACTAGGGGAACCGCAGGAAACCGCTCGCCAAGGACTCGGCGGGCCTTTCGATCATCCGTTGCCACCGAGCAACCGCGGTGGAAGGCGAGTGCGCCTGTCATCGCCTCACCGTCGTCAATGGACACTGCAAGATCCACAAAGATGACTTCCTCCTCCAAGTGTTCCAAGCGCATCACATGGATCAGGCCCTCACTCACGAGCGGCGTGAGGGTCACAGGCACACGCTCGTCGCGAGTCTCGTCTGATTCTGGAAGCCAGATGTAGAGTGCTTCCTGTTCCAGCACATAGTCAGCCACCGCGAACTGGTAAGGCAGCGTGACAGCAATCTCTCGCAGAAATCCTGTAGCGTAGAGATTGAGCAGGCAGCTAGCGTCAAGAAGGAGGATGCGTGGAGAATCCGTCACGGTGATTGGCCCACGTCATGAGACTTGCTCGCTGAGACTGCTCGCGAGGTCAATGGAGAGCGACCCGACCTCGCCTTCGTTGAGGAGATGTACTGGATTGGTCAAATCCTCAACAATCCGCCTGGCTGACACGCGGTCAACCCGCAGAAGTCGGGCCAACTCACCCTCGGTGAGGTTCTCCTCCTCATAGGCCCGGACCGCCAGCAGTTGGTAGCGAAGAGGGAGGGACCTTTCACTGGGGGAACGACGAGCCAGGCCCAACTCCGCCTGTGCCTCCCTGACCCTGAAGCCCCTATCTCGTAGTCGCTCCCAGGTGCCTCCGGGAAGAAGCCGGAGTTCCTCTAAACGGAGCATCATCGCTTCTACTGAGACCAAGTAGTGGTGAGCGACCCGGCAGATATCCGCAACGGTGATCTTGCCTTCAGCCGAGCGAGATAGCTCATTGAACCTCCGGCGGAGCCCGACAGCGGGCATCAGCTTAGAGCAAGCGAAGGCGTCGGCAAACCTCTCAGCGGCAGGAACCCGGGTGTAGCCGCCCAATATAGACACCTCAGGCTGGAATCGTCTCGTCAGGAAATGGCCGTATTCGTGGGCTATCGACCACCTCCGCCTCTCTTCGGGATGGCGGGCATTTACGGCGATGCAGCCGCCGAGCTCCTCTGTGTAGGAGAAGATGCCCGCCACCCGAGAGGGCAGATCTATGACGAAGATGCGCATCCCCACGTCGCTTTCCAGAGTCTCTCTCAAGCGCAGGACAGGACCATCCCCGAGACCCAGGCGGTTGCGCTCGGCTGAAGCCACATCCTCCGCGGCATGCTCTGGAGATATACCCTCGATGGAGTACTGGGATGGGTAGTTTCGCCGGAGTGATGCTCCGGTTAGATTCTCAAGGTACAGGTAGTCCTCACAGAGACTCTGGAACCGTTGGATTGCTTGTCCCAGTTCCTGCTGGGCATCCGGGGCGATCTCACTGCTGACCGCCGTGCGGAACTGCACCGTGAAGTCTGCCACAGGCTCTCTCGGCCCAACGAAGTCGCCCACCGAACGACCGTAAAGCCGCGCCATCCTTATAAGCTCGTCGGGGCGCGGCCGTCGCTCCCCTTTTTCTAGCGCAGTTATTGTCGTTCGGGCCACGGCCAATGACTCAGCGACCTCTCGCTGAGTAAAGCCACGGGCTTTCCTGGCCTCCTGGAGGCGTCGTCCCAGAGCCCTTGGGTCAATGGTCTCGATTACGTGCTGCTGCATGGGCCCTCCTATGCCGCCCGCCTCGGTTCCTCGATAAACCACCCCCACTCCCACACGTAGGTCCGGTACAACTCAACAAGACGGCGGCTAATCTCCGAATGGCTCCCTAGATCGTGGCGTTCCACAAGTTCAGCGTGGGTTCTCGCCAGTTCAGGAAACGCGGCACATAGCGAGCGCCAGGGGTCATACGAATCAAGGCAGCGGCCGATCTTGTGGACCTGACCACGCATTGCTTCGAGGTCGTAGAGATGTCTCCCCGTCGGCCTCACTTGGGGCCTGAGCATATCGTAGCGGTATCCACGGTCGTACTTTTCCAATCCACTGGCTTGGAGGGACTGCCGGCGAAGTATGCAGGAAGTGCAGCGGCCACATTGAGATGGCTGGTTGCGGATCCGCTGCGGAAAGCCGTCGCAGGAGACCGTGTGGCTCACCGCCTCAGCGATCCCGCTGCCGACTAGGGATTTGCACATTTGCGCCTTGGTGCTGAATTGGAAAGGGTTCCTGATGTGCACTGGTTGATCCAGCGCCAAGCTCAGAAAGTCTTGGGCCAACATCAAGGACCGAGGATGGACGCCCCTGTAGTTGTCGACTCCAAGCTGGGTCTCATTCAGGGGCAGATTCAACGCTCCTATCCCATTCTCATAAACCCAAAGCGTATCCGTACCCGCTTGCAGAGCCGTCGCTATTCCTAGAACAAGGAACACCAAGGCACGCGTCCGCTGGCTCGGCTCTTCTCGGTATCCGCGTGGTTTACGAATGCCGAAAGGCACGGCCACGTGCCGCACACCGGCGGCCACCTTGAAGAGTCCGTCACTCCGCCATGCAGACCTGATGATGTCGACCTGCAATCTCTGTTGATGTGCCAAACGGTTATGGGTGTAGCCGGAGACTAGGACCTTTGACCCTCCCGAACCTTCCTCAGCGCACGCCACCAGCCCGGCGAGGGAGTCCAGGCCGCCGCTGAACAGAGATACCGTCGTAGGGGGTTCAGGCGGCAGCTGAAACAGAAACCGATCGGACTCCGCAGATGAAGGAGCGGTCTGGCATTCTATAAACTCAAGGTACCACTCGTCTTCGGACAGCCAGTACAGCAACTCCTCAAGCTTGTGGATCATCTCCCTGGTAGCCCAGATGTCGGAGTTTCTCACGCCAACTCGAACACGCATGCTCCGTTGCCCCGAGGCTACCCGTTTGAAGTTGCGACGCGAACGCCGGTCTGCGGCGTACACGGCCATCACTACGTCCAATAGGTCCGCCAAGCTTGCGGGAAGCGCTTGACAGAACGCCCGGGACAATCGCTGACCGTCCAACCAGTAGATCGGCTCAAGCTCCACCGGCTGCACAATGCCAGTGAAGTCAAAGCTGTCAGGGCTTGGGGTCATGCTGGAACTCCGACTGGAGAGGGAAGTAGCTCTTCTTCAAGTAGACTTTTGGTAGATTGCTTCTTCACCGTACCCCTTGGGGCCCGCAAGCCCATGGCATCAGGAGTCCGACTGATCTGGTCGGCAATCTTTTGAATGGCGGGCTGAATGAGTTGTTCCATCTGGTCCTGCCAGTGGCGAGCCTCTTCGGGGGACGTGATCTTGCCCTCGGCAACCAGATGCTGACGTGCATTTGCGAAGAAGTAGTGTTCCACAAGGGCTGTGCACACGTCGCCGCTCAATTGGCGAGCTGCCTCTTCGTACGCGGGCACTCCGGCGGACAGGTCCTGCTGAACGAGGAAGGACTTCACAACCTCCGCTGCAACCTTGCTGTGGCGGTGACCGCTGAGGTTGCGCACGATACCGTCCAACACTCCGAACAGCTCTAACATTGAAGCGCCATCCATCCCAGCGACCATTGCAACCATCGCCGGCAGACCCGGGACGCCGTCACTTTCTCTCAGGGTCTTGGCTAGAGTCTTTACGAGCTTGTCGCCAATCTCCTCATCAGAGGCCACTCCCTCACGTGCGTGCTGGTAGGCGGCCCGCCACCCGGCCTGGAAAGTTCTTTCAAAGCGATCTAGCTCCGGCATATCAACCTCGCTAAACAGAGTAGCAGAGCGAGCTGACATTGTCAATCCATAACCTAATATAGTCGACGGTGATGTCAGGCCAAGGGTCGTTGTTGCGTGGGTAAGTGAGTGTTGGCTATCAGCGGGACTTGAGGGCTCACCGCGCCGCTCGCCAGTGCGGTGGCCGAGCGCGACGGGTCAAGCAAGTTCGAGGTCATACTCAGCTTCAGCGCGGTCCTAGAAGTGCGGACGAAAACCCCTTTGGCGAGGAGCGATTAGGGTGGTGAAACCGAAGTAGTCAAGATCAACGACCCACTCTGCCCGGCCAGAATGGAGATCCACCAGGCTGTGGAGATGACGGCAAGAGAGAGCGGTGGGTTGAAGGAGCAGATCTCCCGGGCTGAGCGAGACCTGCGGACCACACAAACAAGAGAGGAACGCGCCATCACGCTGTTCGTGTCTGGGAAGATCACCGAGGCCCAGTTCGACAATCAGCGCAAGTTCATCACCGAGCGACTCGAGAACGTCCGGGCGAAGCTGGACGATTACCGTGCCTGGGCGGCGAGCGGCGCTGAGAAACTGCAGCTAACAGAGGCTGTCTTTGCATGGGCGAGGGACGTCGCACAGGGCCTGGACGAGTTGACCCCCGAGCAGCGAAAGGCGTTTCTGCAAATGGTCGTGGAAGAGGTCATCGTCCACAGGAACGACAACGTGGACATCACGCTGGCTATACCCATTGACAGTAAGCCCACTACGGAAGATTCCGTTTCCGTACAAACTTTAGAATCTGTACAAAACTTAGAACGTTCATTTGACGGACTCAATCGACACGGAAAGCTTAAGTACTCGTGGTTGGTCGGTTTGGGTCCGTTCAAGCCAGGGCAGATTGTTAGACAGTAGTGTGCCCCACAACAGCCTGCCGGAGAGGGTGGGGCCGTTGGGAACGGGCGTGGCGCACGACCGAGTGAGCACACCGAGGCCAGCAGGCCTTCTGGAGCTTGAGTTAGCGAGCCGGGACGGACGAGTTGGCTCCCCCATGACTGGTTCGATCCCTGTCAACTGGGCCTATTTTGACGATAGACAGAACCGTCTTTGAATTGTGGCTGGGAAGGTTGTGAATCTGTGGTGGACGGTAGGCAGTACCGCTGAAGTCGCCCACCGCGCTCCATGCCACCGCAGGGCCTACGCCTCGCTGGAGGAGATCGCCCACTACGGAGGCTTAGCAGCGCGGGCGCGTCGTCTCGCGGGTCCGGCGCGCACAGCCCCGACCACTGCACAGGCAGCCCCTGGGCCGGAGGAGCTTTTCGCCCGACAGCAGTTCCTTGAAGATGCAGAGGCAGTCCTCGATCTCGTGTGGTTTGAGGTCCGCGAAGGGCTCTGGCAATTCCGAGACGGAGATGACTGGGCAACTGCGGTCGATTCCCAGAGCCCCGGCTCCACTCATGGTGCCGCGGTGCAGGTAGACCCGCGCTGGAAGGAGATCGCGCTTCACGCCGATGCGGAGCGCGGTGTCATAGACCGCGAGGACGCCGATGCCGGGGATCCGGTCGCCGACCTCCCGAACGACCCGGTGGAGTTCATCGAAGGACGGTGCTTCCCGTAGGTCCCGCTCCCTGCTGGAGAGGCAAGTCCCGAACTCCCGGAGGACATTGCAGGGGATCCGCCATTGGTGCGGGTGCTTCCCGCCATCCGCGGTGCGCGCAAGAGCTGCCCCCTTGATTACGTGGCGGAGGATCGGCATCGCCCGATAAAAGTCCAGCTCGGCGACCGCGTCGTCCCGGTGATGCGCGATGTAGTCCGATACCGCCCGCCTTACTCGACACTTGATGACCGCATCACCTACAGGCATGGTCCTGCTCCCACCTACATCGAGAAAAGGATTCGCGGTAGGACCTCATCAATTGGCCCACCTGGGCCGCTCTGGCTTGCTGCGCATCACGCTCCCTCATGAATTCATTATGTACATTCCAGCTTTGGAGTGTCAAAAAAAGACGCCATGTGCACAGACTCGTCGAGGTGTACGAGATACTGTGGTCGCAGCACTCATGGAGGAGGCGCAATCATTCACTCCCGTGACGTCTTGCCTGGGGTTCGTCTCCCCCAACACTGCGTTGATGGGGAGTTACTCCATGATCAAGCGGCGGGTGGACGTGCAGCTGGATCATCTCCTTCCTCTCGGAACTCGACCATTCCCCTTGGTGCTCTTCTTGTAGCTCAGAGTCTCTTGGTATTGATGTCGGTTCTTCCACAAAGCATAGATCGTCGTATTCGTAGACATTGCCTCGGCCGTGAGCGTTAAGGCTGCCAATGAGGCTGAGGCAATGACAATCCCTAGAGGCTCCAGCAACCATACTGGCTTCAAGTCTTCCGTGGTGACCAAGACAGTGGCCACCCCGACGGCAGCGATAACCGTCGTCACCAATGACTGTGACTGTCTTGGTCGTCGTGTACTTAGCCATTAGCCTACGACCTAGAGAGGCCCAGTATCTTGTTGTACAGTCGATATAAAGGTGCAGCGGACTTTTTGCCTAGGGCCGGTATGTCGCCGTCGGTGAACACCCGGCGACCTCCCTCGTCCACCGTGGCAAAAGCCACCGCCGTAGCCGCCGCGCCGCCGGATTCATACATGCGCGGCCCAAAGCCACGCCGCAACTTCCAGAGGATGCACTTCTCTGGCCCGGTCAGGGCGCGCACCCTCAGCTTGCCGCCCCATTCGGCGAGGTAGGCATCCCCGAATACCACCGATGCGCTGGTATTTGGGGAGGTACGGTCGTGCTCCTTCTCCTTCCACCAGTCACTATCCATGAGACCGTCCTCGAGGCGGCGCTGGTGCAACTCGTCGAGCGTCAACTCGTGGGACTTGAGCCGGTTGCACGGTCCACAGAGAAGTGTGCGATTCTGGATCGCGTCTGGGCCGCCAGCGGACTTTGGCTTGATGTGGTCAACCTCAAGATCCTTCTCGGATTTCGGTTGCCCGCAGCCCTGACAACGCTGTCCGTACCTGTCTATCAGGAGACTCTTTCTACGTCGCCCTCTTTTTCTGGAAAGGTCTGCGCCTAACTTAGTAGACTGTTCCTGCGCCCCCACACTCAGTATGTGGAGTTCGGCGTCGAGGCGGCCAATTACACACTCCAGATAACTCCTCATTGCCAACGTCCTTTCTCCATCCACCAATCCGATTGCAGACGTTCCTCGTCCACCCGTACCGTGCGCAACTCGGAGGCACCTGGGAATCACTGCCACTTGCCCGTCTTGTTCCACCAATCGGTTCCATCCGATCCTAAGAGAGTCGCTGTTGGCGCAGCCCGGTCTCGCGCCACTCCTTCAGCACCGCCATAGGCTCCTTCCCCCGAAGGTGCATAGAAACTCCACGTTCTATCCCAGTGGTAGGTACTTGGCTGGGCGGCCTGTGAACCTACCGAGGCCGGAGCCTGAGGATTGTGGGGTGACAGGGCGGAGGGACGCAAGGAGCGGCGCGGTGGCTCTGTCACGGCTCCCCCTGCCCCGGAGTCTCGCCCTGCTCCATCCAGTAGCCGACGCGCCTCTTGTTGAAGATGTAGGTGGGGTCGGCCGCGTCGTCACCCAGCTTGCGGCGCAGCCTCTTCACGATGGCGCGCACCGGGCCAGAGCCTCCTGTCGCGTCCTGGCCCCAGACCCGTCGAAGCAGCTGCTCATGGGTCATGATCCGTCCGGCGTTGGCCGAAAGCTCAGCGAGCATCCGGTACTCGATGTCTGTCAGGTCGACCGGAGCGCCGGCGACGGTCACCCTGCGCTGAGCATAGTCGACGCCCAGGTCGCCGAAGAGATAGGGTTCGCTGGGCGCGTCCAGGGCCGGTACGGCCTGCCTGCGCAGGGCGGCCCGGATTCTCGCCGCAAGCTCTGTCGGCGAGAATGGCTTGACGACGTAGTCTGCCGCTCCCATGTCGAACGCCCTGGCTATGACCTGGTCCTGGCCGTACGCGGAGATGAAGATGACCGGCACGTCCGCCATCTCCCGGATGGACTTCATGAGTATGATCCCATCGGTCCCCGGCAGCATCAGGTCCAACAGGACCAGCTGAGGCTCCTCTTCCTCCATCAGGCGGGGGACCTCCTCCGGGTCGGCGGTCACCGTCGGCGAGTACCCCGCCTTGGAGAGAGCGTCCCGAACGTACCTGAGCGTCTGAGGGTCGTCGTCCACCACCAGGATGCGATGTAGGTCTCCGCCCGGCCGCGGAGTGCGGTCGGCGCGACCGGAGATTGCCTCCGGGCCAGCGGTCGCGGCCCCTTCAGCCGCGGGAAGCGTGAAGGTGAACCGAGCACCCAGCCCCACCCCTTCGCTCTCGGCCCAGATGCGTCCCCCGTGAGCCTCCACGATCCCCTTGCAGACCGCCAGTCCGAGGCCCGTGTCTCCTCCCTGGTCCTCAGGCTCGATACGGGAGAACTTGCGGAACAGGTGCGCCATGCGGTCGGCGGGGATGCCCCTGCCCTCGTCGGCCACGGATATCGCAACGTGGACGCCCTGGCGGACGGCGGACACCCGTATGACGGACGACTCGGAGGAGTGCCTCCCCGCATTGGTCAGCAGGTTACCCAGCACCTGAACGATGCGACGCCTGTCCGCCATCACGAGGGGCAGTTCTGGAGGAACTTCGATGAGGACGTTGTTCCTGCCGCCGGCGCTCAGGAACGTGCTCCTCGCCTCATCGACGAGGACGGCCGCCTCCAGGGTTTCCGCGGAGATCGACAGGGTGCCAGTCTCTATGCGGGCCACGTCGAGCAGGTCGTTTATCAGCGCGCGCATGCGGTCGGCCTGATCGACGATGATCCGGTGGAACTGGCGCATCTCGGCGGGGTCCAGGGCCGACTCGTCGTCCAGCATGGTAGTCGCCGAGCCCCTGATGGCGGCCAGAGGGGTGCGCAGCTCGTGGCTCACCACACCGAGCAACTCGGCCCTGAGCCGTTCCATCTCCTCCAGAGGCGTCATGTCCTGTATGGTCACGACCACGGATTCCAGCTCGCCTAACCCTTCCGAATAGATGGGAGTGGCGTTGATCAGTGTCGTGATGGACCTGCCGTCGGGCACCTGGATGACGACCTCTTCGGCCCGCACCGTCTCACCGGTCAGGACCTGCGCCATCGGGAACTCCTGCAATGAGATCTCCCTCCCGTCGGCGCGCCGGAAGGTCAGGACTTCGAGGAGCTGCTCCGGCGGTCGGCCTGGGGGTTGCAGGACGCCCACGATCCTCCCGGCCTCCCGGTTGAAGGAGACCGGCGCTCCCGTCCTGGCGTCGAATACGACGACGCCCACGGGTGAGGTGTCGATCAGGGTCTCGAGATTCGCCCTGGCCTGCTGCTCACTCCGGTGACGGCGGGCGTTGGCGATGACCAGCGCCGCTTGCGAGGCGAACATCACCAGGGTCTCCTCGTCCTCCTGGGTGAACTCGTCGCCCGGCTCCTGCTTGCCCACGTAGATGTTGCCCTCCGTCCTTCCCGCATGGCGGACCGGCGCCGTCAGGAGGGAGCTCACCGGAACGGGCAGGAAGTCGGAGAGCCCCAGCGACGCGATGTGCTCCCCGTAGTTGCCGATGCGGAGCGGCTCCCGCAGGTCGCTCAGATACCGGTAGACCAGCAGGCCCTCCGGCAGGTAGTCCTCCAGGGCCCGGTGGGTCTCCGGGCTCATCCCTGAGGTGACGAAGTCCTTGGGCAGCCCCGAGTCGTCCAGGGTGGTGATGATCCCGTAGGCTGAGCCCGTCAGCGCGCGGGCGCTGTCCACGACCTCTTGCAGCACCGAGTCGAGGTCCAGGCTCTCGTTGATGCGCAGGCTGGCCTCGCTCAAGCGCGACAGGCGTTCCCGCCCCGCCTCCGTCTTTCTAACGTGTTCGTCCGGGTCCTTCATCTTCGCCCTCCATCGAACGGCCGGCCATCGAATGCGGGCCGGCTGGGGGATAAAGCGCAACCGGCTATTGCCTGGTCAATTGTACCATCAGTAGACAGTAAATTGCACAGCAATTGTCACCGTAGAGGGGTTGATTTACACGTTATTGTCACACAAGGGCTGTATAATTCTCTAGTGGCCTGCTGCTGTCAGGTCTGTTTTCGCTTGGCATTCGAATCGGCCGTAGCCCGAAGACGGGGAGGTAGACAGGTGATAGAGGACAACCTCGGCGGTCGCAACCGCTCCGACCCGGTTGCGACCATTCGTTCTACCCCCCCCCCCCCCCCCCCCCCCGATTTTCCGGGCCGGATAGCCCCACAGCCGCGTCAGGCCCTCTCCCTCGCCTATCCGGGCGAAATCCCGCACTCTTACGGTGATACTCCATGACGAGTATCACCGCTCCCACCAGACCTCCGGCAAAGCGCGACGCCCTCCGCTGCGCAGTTCGCCAGCTGCGTTTCCAGAGGGGCATAGCTGCCACACTGCTGTTCCTGCTGGCGATTCTGGCTTTGTTCCTGGCCTCGGTGTCCGTAGCGCATGCGCAGACCACCGCTCCGACCGTCTCCACGGTCGCCGTCACCTCCAACCCGGGCACGGATGACACCTACGCCCTGGGAGACACCATTGAGGTCGGCCTGACCTTCAGCGAGGCGGTCACGGTCACAGGCGCTCCCTATCTCCTCATCGACGTGGGGGGAACGAACCGCAGGGCTGACTACAACAGCGGGACCGGCGCCACGCAGCTGAAGTTCCAATACACGGTGCTGTCCGGGGATGATGACGACGACGGCATTGCGGTAGTGGAGAACAGCCTGGCGCTGAATGGCGGGACCATCGTCGCCACCGACGACTCAACCGCTGCCACCCTTGACCACGCCGCCCTGACGACCACCGCCCACAAGGTGGACATCGTCGTCACGCTGCTCAGTAATTTTGGCCAGACGGAATCGACGAACTTTACGTTTACGGTTTCGGCAACCAAGCACTGGTTTCTCGAATTCACGACGGGAGGAAAGAGCGGCGGCTACCAGCTCGACTCGGTGGTCTTGGACGTCAAGTCGCCCTCCGACACCCTGCAGGTCGAAGTGCGGCTCCACTACTCCTATCCGCCACTGTATTCAGACCCAAATGCCGATGAACCCTTGGCTACGTTGACGGGTTCTGTTACGACCGCCGGCCGGCAGACCTTCACGATGGACCCGGGCCCGGGCGGAAACCTTAGATCCAACGAAGAATTCATCTTGATAATCGTTGGCTCCGGCACGGGCACAGTAGAGCTTGGCTCCGTCGCCGGCCACGCAGAAGATGCAGGGGGCGAAGATGGGTGGGTTTACCTTCCTGACCCATACTTTGTTGAAGGCGAAGAAGACCCATTGGATTACGTTTACCCCAAAGTCGACGTCAGAGGTCATCCGGGCGCGGTCCCATATCTACTTGCCGCCTCAATCACCAGCATCCCCCTCAACGGGCACACATATCATGCGGGCGAGAACATCGAAGTTTCGTTGCAGTATTCCATGCCGGTAACTACCAACGGCGATCATGTCCGAGTACCGCTGTGGCTCGGAGACGGTGCAGATAACTATCGCGGCGCCAAGACAGTGACGCGGCACTCATTTGGGGCGGGCTATTGGCGCACGGTCGGGGTGTATAAGGTCCTCGAAGGCGATATGGACACCGACGGCGTCGCTCTCGGCGAAGAACTTCTGTGGGTCGATGGTACTCCCCTTTGGATGAGCGCGGCGGATACCGGTGTCCCGGTCAGCACAAGCTTTGAATTCGCAACGGTGGACAATCAACCAGCGCACCCCGTCGACGGCTCAATGACCTGGGGCTGCGAGCAGGTGTTTTGCGCTTACCCGGAATTCGTTCCGGGCGACCATGATCGCTTCGGTTATTTTACCGATGCTGGAAGGATTACCAGTACCTACTTTCGCTACCAAGACGAAAACTACATTATCTCCGCACTTGTTCATACACGGGAGCCTGGCCAAGTTAGGACAAGCGTAATGACTCTGGAGAGCGAGTCAGAAAGAGTTCCAGATAAGGTCATCAACCGTTTGGCACTGGTGTTTTCCGGCACGGTGTTGCCTTTGCGCGAAGCTACAAGGAATCGTAGGACTACGGATGGCTGGATACGAGATCCATACACGTCGTTCGCATGGACAGGCCCAGTAGTGGAATGGACAGCAGGCGAAAAACCACTGTTGCAGCTGATCGAAAACGTAGACGTCAGCTTCGCCTCCGAAACCTACGAGGTCGACGAGGACGGCGCCGTTGAAGTTGAGGTCATGCTGAGCACGGACCTAGGCCGCGATGTTACCGTCCCGATCACCGTGGTCAACCAGGACGGCGCGACCGACGATGACTACGCCGCGCCTGAAAGTGTCACCATCATGGCCGGCGAGACCTCGAAGAGCTTCGTGGTCACCCCTGAGGACGACGACGTGGACGACGACGGCGAGAGCCTGCAGATTGAATTCGGGGACCTGCCCGGCAACCTAAGCCCCGGCACGACCACGGAGACCGTCGTCACCATCGTCGACAACGACGACCCGGAGGTGGAGGTCAGCTTCGGACAGTCGGACTACGAAGTCGCCGAGGGCGGAAACGGCACCATCACTGTGAACCTGAGCGCCGACCCGGAGCGCACGGTGGTGATTCCGCTGACGGCCACGAACCAGGACGGCGCGTCCAGCGCCGACTATTCGGTCCCGACCAGCGTCACCTTCGACACCGGGGAGACAACCAAGGACATCACCTTCGCCGCCACCGACGACTCCGAGGACGACGACGGGGAGAGCGTGAAGCTGACCTTCGGGATCTTGCCCGACCGGGTAACGGAAGGCGCGCCGGGCACGACCACGGTGTCCATCACCGACGACGACCTCGCCGGCGACCGCCTGGCGTCGCTGGTGGTCGCTCCCAGGGACATCGACGGATTCGATCCGGAGGTCACCGACTACATGGTGGGCGTGGCCTCGACGGTCACCCGGGCCACGATAACGGCCACTCCCGCACAACCGGACTCCACCGTCACGATCGATGGGACCGCGGTCACCGCCGGCAGCGCCCACGCCGTGGACCTGTCCGCAGGGCTCAACACCTTCGAGGTCGTCGTGACCTCCGCGGACAACGATGAGACCACCTACACGGTGTACGTCGGGCGGGGCACGACCGGCCAGGGTGGGTGGAAGGCCGGCGACGACCTGGACACGCTGCGGGCAGCCGGCAATACCGAACCAAACGGCATCTGGTCCAATGGCACGACTGTCTGGATCGCCGACGTTTCAAATGCCAAGCTGTACGCCTATTCACAGGCCGGCGGTGGACGAGACGGCGACAAGGACATTGCCCTCGGCGGGGCCATCATGGCCCCCACCGGGATCTGGTCCGACAGCACCACCATCTGGGTCATCGGCCCGGTCGACATGACGGCGTTCGCCTACACGCTCAGCAGCGGCGCCCGGGATTCGGACAGCGACATCGACCTCGGCAGTGACCTCATGCTGCCCGTGGACACGTGGTCCGACGGCGTCACCATGTGGGTTCTCGACTCGCACGACGACAAGCTGTACGCGTACACCCTGGCCGACGGCACGCGGGACTCGGACAAGGACATCGACCTAGCCGGTGACAACTCTGCGCCTCTCGGCGTCTGGTCCAACGGGACTACCGTTTGGGTCACCGATAGGGACGACCGCAAGCTCTACGCCTACAACTTCTCGGGCGAACGGGTTACGGGGCACGACATAGATCTGCATTCACGCAACGCGGACGCCGGCGCCATCTGGGGAAACGACGACACCCTCTGGGTGGTCAATGACATCAATGATGTCAGCTCGCCGTTCAACCGGGTCTTCACCTACAACAACGTCGCCGTGACGGTGACCTTCGGGCAGTCGAGCTACACCGTGGCGGAGAGCGACGACACCTCGACTACCGAAGTCGCGGAGAACGCGGTCGAGGTGAAGGTGACCCTGAGCGCCGACCCGAAGCGCCAGGTGGTGGTGCGCATCACCGCCACCAACCTGGGCAACGCCACGGGCGCCGACTACTCCGGCGTGCCGGCCAACCTGACCTTCGAGAGCGGAGAGACGGAGAAGAGCTTCACCTTTACGGCAATCGACGACACGCGGGACGACGATGGCGAGTCCGTCCTGCTCGCCTTCGGGACGCTGCCCCAAGGGGTGGACCGGGGGACAAACAGCGAGGCGGTAGTCTCCATCACCGACGACGACATCGGGGTGAGCTTCGAACGGATGGGGTACGAGACAACCGAAGGCGATTCGGTCGACGTCAAGGTCACCCTGAGCTCGCCCGCCACCAGGGAAGTCACCATACCGTTGGACGCGGACAAGCAGGGAGGAGCGTCGGACGACGACTACACCGGGGTCCAGGACAGCATCACGTTCCGGTCCAGCGACACGGAGACCAGCATCCGATTCACCGCCGTCGACGACGAGGTTGACGACGACGGGGAGAAGGTGAGGCTGAGGTTCGGGACGCTGCCGACCGGACTCGTTCCGGGGGCCAACGTCGAGGCCACGATCACCATCACAGACAACGACATGCCCACCGACCGCCTGATGTCGCTGGCGGTCGCTCCCAAGGACATCGACGGATTCGATTCGGAGGTCACCGACTACATGGTGGGCGTGGCCTCGACGGTCACCCAGGCCACCATTACGGCCACACCCTACCGGTCGGACGACACCGTCACCATCGATGGAACCACGGTCACCGGCGGCAGCGATCACACGGTGGACCTCTCCGTGGGGCTGAACACGTTCGCGGTCGTGGTCGACTCCGCCGCTACCCAGGAGCAGACCACCTACACGGTGTACATCGGACGGGGCACGACCGACCAGGGCGGGTGGAAGGCCGGTGACGACCTGGACACGCTGCGCTCGCCCGGCAACACCAGCCCCACGGGCGCCTGGTCCAACGCCACCACCACGTGGATCGCCGACTCGAGTGACGGCAAGCTCTATGCCTACACCCTGGCCGACGGGTCCCGGGACTCGGACAAGGACATCACCCTGGACAGCAACAACAGCAACCCCGTGGGCATCTGGTCGGACGACACGACCATCTGGGTGGCGGATCTGATGCCCACGGAGAGGAAGGTCTACGCCTACACCCTGGCCGACGGCTCCCGCGACTCGGACAAGGACATCACCCTTCGCGGCGGCAACACCTCGTCCTGGGGCGTCTGGTCGGACGGAACGACCATGTGGGTCGTCGACTGGAACGACGACGAGCTCTACGCCTACACCCTGGCCGACGACAGCCGCGACTCGGACAAGGACATCGCCCTTCATGGAGACAACACGTCGCCTCGGGGGATCTGGTCTGACGGCACGACCATCTGGGTCGTCGACGGCACCGGCGCCAAGCTCTACGCCTACGCCCTCTCGGACGGCGTCCGAGTAGGGGGCTACGACATCGGCTTGCACTCGTCCAACGCGGGCGCGGGCGGCATCTGGGCAAACGATGACACCGCGTGGGTGGTGAACAGCGCCACCGAAGACGGCTCGCCCTTCGACCGGGTGTTCACCTACAACAACATCCCGGTAAGGGTGAGCTTCGGACAATCGACCTACGCCGTGGCGGAGGGCAGCTCGGTCACCGTCAGGGTGACGCTGAGCGCCGACCCGAAACGCCAGGTGGTGATTCCCCTGACGGCGACGGACCAGGACGGCGCATCAGGCGCCGACTACACGGCGCCCGCCAGCGTCACATTCGAAAGCGGGCAGACCTCCAGGGACGTGACCTTCACTGCCACAGAGGACGCGGTGGATGACGACGACGAAACGGTGCTGCTGGGGCTCGGCGCGACGCTCCCGGCCGGCGTGATCCCCGGGATCCCGGCCACCAGCACGGTCGCCATCACCGACGATGACGACCCCCAGGTGGAGGTCAGCTTCGGACAGTCGGACTACGAAGTCGCCGAGGGCGGAAACGTCACCATCACGGTGAACCTGAGCGCCGACCCGGAGCGGACCGTGGAGGTCCCCCTGACGGCCACACGCCAGGGCGGCGCATCCGGCGCCGACTACTCGGTCCCGGCCACGGTCACCTTCGACAGCGGGGAGACCGCCAAGGACATCACCTTCGCCGCCGCCCAGGACGACATCGACGACGACGGCGAGAAGGTGCTCCTGGGATTCGGGGCTAGCCTGCCGGACAGGGTGAGCGCCTCGACCACCACACCCAGCGCCACCGTCACGATCCTGGACGACGATGCCCGCGGCGTCATGGTGTCGCCCACCTCGCTGCCGGTGGACGAGGGCGCGACCGCCGAGTACACGGTCGTGCTGAAGACCGAGCCCACCGGCAACGTGACCGTGAGGGTCAACGATCCCACCGACAACACGGACGTGACTGCCGCTCCGGCGTCATTGACCTTCGACGAGAACGACTGGGACACGCCGCAAACGGTGACGGTATCGGCGGTCCAGGACGCCGACGGGGTGAACGAAACGGCCACCGTCACCCACACGGTGAGTGGGGCGGACTACGCCTCGGAGACCGCATCCGACGTGAGCGTCGCCGTCGTCGACGACGAGACCCCGGACGTGACCATAGCCCCCACGGGCATCACCGTCCTGCCGGGCGGAAGCAACGAGTACACAGTGGTCCTCGACACCGAACCCACGGTCCAGGTGACGGTGACCGTCACCGGACACGCCGACAAGGTGCTGTCGGTCAGCCCGGAGCAGCTGACCTTCGACGCGGACGACTGGGACACGCCGAAGACCGTGGAGGTGTCGGCCGACGATTCGGTTACGACAACGGAAACCATCAGGCTGGCCCACGGCCTCGCCGGTGGAGAATACCGCTCCGTGACGGCCGACGACGTCGCCGTAACCGTGGTGAAGGCGTCGGGGGTGCTGGATTTCCAAGTCGGCGTAACCGCCTCTCCCCAGGCGCTGACGGTGCCGGAGGACAAGAGCAGGTCCTACTCGGTGATCCTGAGCGCGGTTCCCACCGGCGACGTGACGGTGACCATCAACCTGCCCACAGGCAACGACCTGAGCATAGACAAGAGCAGTCTTACCTTCACCACCGATAACTGGAACGTGCCGCAGGCCGTCCGAGTGTCGGCCGCGGATGACGACGACGGCATAGCAGACGCGCAGGTGACCATCGGGCATACCGTCAGCGGAGGGGGCTACGGCAGCGGCGACAACTTCGGCATCACGGTCACCATCGAGGAGAACGACACCCCGGCGGTGACGCTCAGCACGGTCTCCCTGGTCATCGCCGAGGGTGAGGAAGCCACCTACACGGTGGCCCTGGACACACAGCCCTCGGACGACGTGACCGTGGTCATCAACGACCCGACGGACAACACGGACGTGACCGCCGCCCCGGCTTCCCTGACCTTCACGCGCTCCAACTGGAGCGCGCCGCAGACCGTGACCGTGACGACCATTACGGACCACGATACCGACACGGACACGGCGACAGTCACCCACACCGTGAGCGGGGGAGACTACGCCGCGGTCACCGCAAAGAACGTTGACGTGACCGTCACCGACGGCTGTGTCGTCATCTGGTGCGGCGTCCTCATCATGGAGAAGGACCCCAGGTTCACGAGAGAGTTGCGAACCGTCAGCCTGGAGGACGACGACTTCGAGTACAAGGGAACCGACTACCGGCTCGACCGCCCCAAGCTGTACGGAGGAGGGCCGGATCCCCAGGAAGATTACCCCCTGACAGTCCGCATACCGGAGCGGGCCTGGTTCAAACTCGACGTGCGCGGCCCCCTCTACGAAACGGAGCACTATCTCGACTGGACGCTGTACGTCAACGGCGTAGAGCTGCCGTTCGGCCAGGCCAAGAGAGTCCGGGACGACATTCCCGGGAACTGGGGAATCCTCTTCAAGTGGTACGGCCGCGAGTTCCACGAGCTGTTTCCGCCGGGGGACCTGGGAACGGGCGCGACGCTCTACCTGAGCATCAAAGAGACGCCGCGGGACACGCAAACGCCCAAGGCGCCCGGTCCTCCTCTCCATCTCACCGTCGAGACCCAGAACCGCGACGAGTTATGGGCCACGTGGACACGGCCCCAGAGAAGGGACGACGACGACCGCAACCTGTACGTGGACAGCTACAGGGTCCAGTGGAAGGAGGGTTCCGGGGATTGGGAAACGCCGGCTGACGTCACCGAAGCCACCTTGACCCCCATGAGCGCCCGGTTCTTCTACACCCACGTCATCGAGGGGTTGACGCCCGGCGTGGAGTACGACGTCCGCGTCATCGCCACCAACGCCGTGGGAGACAGCGAACCCTCCAATGTCGCCACCGGCATGATCGAGCCGGATTCGTCCAGTCAACAGTCCACTGAGCTCCGGTCGAACAGCCCGGCGACGGGCGGGCCGGGCATCAGCGGCACGCCGCTGGTCGGCGAGACGCTCACGGCAACCACGTCCGGGATACAGGACGAGGATGGGCTGACCGATGCGGACTTCGCCTACCAGTGGGTCCGGTCGGAGCTGGGCTCCAACTCCAAGACGGATATAGCCGGCGCTACCGGCTCCAGCTACGCGGTGACCTCCGATGACGCGGGCAAGGCCATCAGGGTGAGGGTCACCTTCACGGACGATGCAGGGAACGAGGAGTCCCTGACCAGCTTCGGTGTCATTGCCACCCCCGCATTGCCGGAGGCCCAGGTTCCGGGAGCACCCGGCACGCCGGACGTGTCTCCCCAAGAGAGCGGTTCCCTGGCCGTGTCCTGGACCAGACCCGCGTCCGACGGCGGTTCGGCAGTCACCGGATACAGGGTGCAGTGGAAGGAGGCGGCGGACAGCTGGGATACGGCTGCCGACGTGTCGGAGGCGGCGGCAACTGGAACCAGCCACACGATCACCGGGCTGACCGACGGCACGGAGTACTCGGTGCGAGTCCTGGCGATCAACGATGTCGGCGAGAGCCTTCCGTCGGAGGATGGCAACGGAACGCCGCGAGAGACCGTCCCGCCGGAGCTGTCCGAGGCGTCGGTAGACGGGGCTACTTTGACCCTCACCTTCAACGAAGACCTCGACGAGAGCTCGGCGCCGCCCACGACGGCCTTCACTGTGACGGTGAGCGGCAATGAGCGCGGGGTTGAGTCAGTGGATGTATCCGGCGGCGCAGTCACTCTGACGCTGGCCTCTGCGGTCATGTCGCAGGACACGGTGACGGTGAGCTACGCGGTTCCCGCAAGAGAATCGGCGGACCGCCTGCGGGACTCGGCGGGCAACGCGGCGGCGTCCTTCACCGGCCAGAGCGTGACGAACGACACTTCTCCGACGCACGCGTTCACCGCCAGCATCCACGATGCGCCGCAGTCCCATGACGGGCAGAACGCGTTCACCTTCGAGCTGCGGTTCAGCGAGGAGCCGAAGCAGGGTTTCAGCTACAAGACCCTCCGGGACCACGCCTTCACGGTAACAGGCGGCGAGGTGTTCAAGGCGCGGAGGCTGGAGAAGGGCAAGAACGTCCGCTGGGAGATACACGTCAGGCCGGACTCCAGCGCCGTGATAACCATCGTCCTGCTCGCCACCACCGAATGCGACTCCCCCGGCGCCATTTGCACCCAAGATGGCAGGAAGCTGTCCAACTCCCTGGACTTCACCGTCTCCGGTCCCAACTGACCTCCGACGGACCCAGGCCGGATACCGGATGCGGTACCAGTCCTCCGGTATCCGGCAGCGCCAGAGCCCCCGCGTCACCGCTTCGCCGGAAGCTGTACTGGCCCCGGCATAGCCAATCGTGCCAGCCGGAGACAGTAAATTGCACGGTAATTGTCACCGTAGAGGGGTTGATTTACACGTTATTGTCACACAAGGGCTGTAGACTTTATGGTGGCCTGCTGCTGGCAGGGCAGTTCTCGCTTGGGATTCGGATCGGCCGTGGCTCTATGGCCGCAAATCACTATGGAGGTTTCAAATGCAGAATGCGAAGCTCGTTGGAAACAGGCCCGGACAGGTCGCCATTAGGGTGGCGGCGGCGGCGCTGCTGGTCGCCGCTGTGCTGCTGCTCGTCGTTCACCTGCCCGCAGAGGCCCAGGCGAACGACAGGGATGTCGGCGGCGTCACCGTGACCAGCCCCAACCCGGGAGAGCTGGTCATCGCCTGGGACGCTCCCGGCAACGCGCCGGACGACTACCGGGTCACGTGGAAGAAGTCCACGGCCAAGTGGCGTTCCTACAAGCACGACAACACCGTCGACGGCGGCAACGCCTTCCCGACCGGCACGTCCCACACGGTTACCGGCCTGGAGGAGGGAACCGCATACAAGGCGCGGGTGCGCGCCCGCTACCACAACAGCAGCGGCAAGGTGAAGAAGAGCGGCCCGTGGTCAGCGGCCCAAGAGGTGACGGTGTCGGTCACGCCGGCGCCCACGGCGCAGCCCCCGGCCAATGAGGGGCGCTCGACCAGCCCGCCGGCCAAACCCACGGGCCTGATCACCGCTGCCAGCTACGACAGCGTCCTGTTGTCATGGACCGACCCCGGCGACGACACCATCACGGGCTACCAGGTCCTGCGCGGCCCCGACGCCGACAACCTGGCGGCGCTGGCGGACGACACCGGCGACGCGAATGCCAGCTACACCGACAGCAACGTGGCGGCGGAGACGACGTACGTCTACGCCGTCAAGGCCCGCAACGCCGACGGGCTGGGCCCGCAGTCGAACCCGGTCTCCGTCACGACCCCGGCGGCTCCGCCGGAAGAGGAGGAAGAGGACACGGCGCTGTCCACCGACCAGGACGGGACAATCACCCTGCAAGTCGGCGAGGCCCGCGAACTGAGCTTCGAGCGGCACGAGGACGAGGACCAGTTCAAGTTCGATGCCTCAGCCGGGACCACCTATCGGCTGTCGGTTCACCTGATCTCGCCCAACTCCGCCTCTGCGAGCATTGACCAAATATTCTGGGGAGGATTCGGGTACATCGTTAATCCTAATTCTCCGGTGGTGCTCCCGGGAGGGGTTGAGTACGTCTTCACACCACAGGGTTCCGCTGATTGGGTTATCCAAATAAGCGGCTTCCATTGGAATGTGGACTCGGAGGGCCGATATAGATGTGGTGGACATAACAACCACAAATGTCACTGGTCGAGCGACTACACGATCCTGGTGCAGGAGGTGGCGTCCGCCGCTGAATCCACGTCATCCGCGACCGATGTCTGCCCCTCGTATGAGAGTTTCCCCTCCAGCTTGCAAGCCGCGTGCAGCATGGACATCGATGATGACGTGATGGGCTACATCAACTCTGAGGGCGATCGCGATCTCTGGGCGCTGGTCCAGTTCGAGGCGGGCTCAGGCTACACCGTGAAGGTGCACGGCGACGTGGACCCGAACAATCTGCTGGAGGATGGCGTGCGGATTCAGCTGTTTGACCAGTGGGGCATTCCAAGGGCGTACGGCAGCACCAGCTACTACGACAGGCCCGCCAGCTTGTCCATCGGCGCGAGCAGGACCTACACCGGGCTGTACTACCTGGAGGTCAAAGGGAGAGGACATTCCGAGGGCGCATATCGCATCGAGGTGACCAACTGAACCTACCCATTAGCGGCGCAGGGAAGCCACCACGGTTGCTTAGAAATGTCTGATGAGCTTCAGACCCTTCGGGACCATGCCTTCACGGTGGATGGAGGAAGGGTGACGTGGGCCAAGCGGTTCACAAATGGGAGCAACCTACGCTCGCAGATCACGGTCGAGCCGGACGGCGACGGCCAGGTCGTCATCACCCTGCCGGTCGCCGGGGACTGCGCCGCCGAGGGAGCCATCTGCATGGGGGACGGCAGGGCATTGTCCAACGAGGTGGTGCTGGCCGTCAGCGGTCCAGGCCAGTAGAGAATAACGAGTAGAGCGAGCACATATGGACGGACGGGTGGGCAAGCGTCCAGACCGGGAACCGGAACGCCCAAGGTCTGAGGCGGACGGGGAATGGGGATGCTTGCGCTCGCATCGGAGAGAGGCGCCGGCTGTGCACCGGGAGGACCGGCCAGATGCCGAGACAGCGCACACAGTGCAGGAGAAGGACCTACGACTTCCCCGGTGACTTCCCCGAGCGGCTGGGGCGGTCAAGGAGGAGTCGGGGCTGACGTGGGCGGAGATCGCCCGCCGCATCGGGACCTGTCGCCACACCGTATGGCGTTGGACAGAAGGCATGGTGCGGCCCAATGTAGAGCACATGATGACGCCGCTGGAGGTGGCCGAAGGCCTGGGCCTCGGCCACCTGTTCACTGGACCGCCGCAACGGTGAAGCGGCCTCCGCCCGGCATCGGCGACTGCCGTGCGTGACTAGGCCGGAAGAGTGCAGCTCAAGAAAACATGACTAGGACCTACGCCATGATCCGAGGATTACCCATCCTGTTGGCCGCCTTAGCCGCGCTGCTCCTGCTCCTCGCCGCCGCGCCCGTCGCAGCACATGGCGGTTCCGCACCGGCCAGACCCACAGGACTGACCGCCATGGGGTTCCACGGGGGCATAGCGCTGGACCACGAGATCGTGAGTCCCTACGTGAGGCTGGATTGGGACGACCAAGGCGACACAAGCATCACCCACTACCAGCTCCTGCGGCGAGACGCGGGCACGCACGAGAACGGGCGCTTCATAGTCATCGACAGCGACACCGGCTCGGCCCAAGTTCAGTATCTTGACCACACCGTCGAGAATGACAGGCGCTACGTCTACCGAATCATAGCGGTCAACGACCACGGGGAAAGCAGACCCTCAGGGTCCGCTGAGGCCGACACATACCTGGTTGCAATAGTGCCGTTTCCCGGCCCGGACGATGCGTCGCCTGAGGATTGATCCACGCCCGACCACCCTTCGAACGCAACGGTGGACGGCGCGACCATCGGAAATGCAGGCACAGCGTTCGGAATCGGCAATCTGTTCACCGGCTGAGGCGGTCCGAGCCGGTAGAGGGCAACGAAGAAAGCCCGCACACATGGATAGAGCGGGGGAGGCAAACGTACCGACCGGGATACGGAACGACCTCGGTCTGAGGCGGACGGGAAAGGCGATGCCTGCGCTCGCGTTTGAAACAGTCCCGATGCGCCATGCAGGAGGCCCGGTGCGCCATGCTGAGAGAGCGCACATACTACAGCCGAAGGACCCACGTTTTCCCCCACGACTTCCCACAGCGTCTGGAGAGGTTCAAAGTGGAGTCCGGCCTGTCGTGGGCGGAGATCGCCCGCCGTCTCAGAACCTACCCCCTCACCATACGACGTTGGAGGTACAAGGGCGTGCGGCCCAACCTGGCCCATCAGGTGGCGCTGCTTGACCTGGCCGACGAGCTGGGACTGGCCTACATCTTCACGGACTGAGGCGGCGCGGCGGCAGTGCCGCAAACGCAAAAAGGCCGCATATATGGCCGGTGGGGGACCGCTGACCGCATTGCGGCTGGGGTCGTATACGGGACCGTGCAGGAGCAGAACGCATGGACAAGAAAACGAGACCGGCAACGCAATCGCCGTCCCCCAACGCAGCGGGCGACGAGGCTGCGCGCCTGGCTGCGCGCCTATTCGGCGAGGAGCCCCCGGGCAAATACATCGTAGATGGCCGGTTGATCCGCATCTACCGCCTCCCGGTCGGCGATCTGGGGCTGCTCACGGTCGGGTTCCGTATCACGGACCGGCCCTACGAGAAGTGGACCCGGCGCTTCAACCGGTTCAAGTACGGCGAACCTACCGCCGCCAGGGCGGCCACCCGCACGTTCTGCGCGGCGTTCGAGGGCTTCCACCCCGCCGGGAACCCGCGCGTCGTCGTCGTCTCCTCGGTCTCTTCAGGGCAAAATATTGTGCAATACGACACGCCGGCGTCGACACTGGCGTCCGCGCTTGCACGATCCCGCGGCTGGGAGTGGCTTCCGCATCACATCACCAAGGATCGGCATCCCAGAATCAGCGGCATCGCCTCCGCGACCGAGCGGGACGCCACCGTGGACGGGGTGTACCTGGCTGCCCCCATCGGAGGCGATCCCGGCCTTGTGCTAGTCGTCGACGACTTCTGCACGCGGGGAGCGACGCTCGCGGACATCGCCCGCGCGATCCGGGAGTCCAACCCCGGATGGAAGATTCAGCCGGCCACCCTCGCCAGGACTGAGCGCGCCGCCTACTGGCAGGGCGAGCTGACCAACGCACACATCCCCGACACGCTGGATGCCGTCTGGCGCGGGGACCCGGAGGTCGCGTCGCCCTTCTATTGAAACGCAACAAGGGCTGCATACATGGCCGGCGCCACCGGCCGTACACTCCGCAAACGCAAAAAGCGCCCACATATGGATGTGTCAGGCGTTGTTTCCTAGTCGCCGCTCCGGTCTTGGCCGGTCTCCTTCAGGAGCGTCTCGGCGAGCCGCCGATACTCCTCCCCTTCATCCGGCACACCCTCGGCCTCCAGGTCGCGGCTGAGGCGCAGGGCGAATGGCGGCGCGAACGCCTTGCACGACTCGCAGACGCTACCGAGTCCAATCCCGTTCAGCCTGTCCTCCAGGTAACCGCTCACGTTCCTCCGTTCCTCGGCTGAGGTGTCGGCTCCGCAGAAGGCCCTTTCACTGCGCGCATTCTCGTCGAACAGGTGCATCTCCATGACTTCGCACCTCTTACAGGTTTCGACTGCCCACGTCAATGACCCATCTCCATTGGTTCTCATGTCCTACTCTCCCTTCTATGTTTCCCAACTGTCCCCGAAATGAAAAGAGACCCCATACATGGACGCGCAACCGGCCTGAAACGCAAAAAAGGCCGCACATATGGATGGGCGGGGGAGACCGTCGCAATGGCTGCGACGACCTCCCCCGTGCTTCGCGCTCAGGCTTCCTAGAAGAGCCTCAGCGTCTGCTGTGCCTGGTCCGTCTCGGTCTCGGCGTTCGCGGCCTGGGCCGTCTCCTGGCCCCGCCTGTTGCGCCGTCTGGGCGGGGGAGCGGGCCGCTCGTAGGCGGGGTGCTTCGGCGACTCCTCCCACCTGGCCCTGGCCCGCTCGATCACCGCCGGGACCTCCTGGGCCAGCGCGGACTCGTCCACGTCATCGAAGGTCTCGATGTGCGGGTCCGACGCGGGCTGCTGCACCCCGATGACGGCCCGGCCTCCCTTGATGGAGACGACGACCTTCAACTCATCCGATGGAGCGGCCTCCGCCTCGCCAGCTTCCCCGGCGTCGCCGGTATCCTGCCCATCCTGTGCGCCCTCCTTGTCGGCGTCCTGCTCCTCGGCAACCGCAGGTTCCCCGGTGGCGTCGGAGCCTTGGGTGTCCTGTTCTTCCGCGACCGTAGCGGCCGTGTCGTCCGCCTTGTCCGCCGAGTCGCCGAAGAGAGCGTCGTCCGCGCTCGGCGCGTCCGGGCGCGTTGCTTCCGTTCCGATCTCGTCTGGCATGGTCTTCTCCTTTCCTTATATGGTTCGTCCCTCTTGGCTAGGCCGCCATCCTCGACTGCCTCTTGATCTCGCCGAGGGTGGTCGGCTTCCAGTAGAGGTCGCGCTCCACGGCGGGCACGCCCCCGAGCACGGTCGCCTCCGCCATCTCGGTGAGATCGAAGTAGCCAAGCTCGGTCTCGAACCCCTCGACGAGTCCGAAGCACTCGCCGGTTTCGGCGTTCCACTCCGTGATGTACCAGGTCCAGTTTGCGTAGGGCGAGAACAGCTTGACGTGGGCGACGACGGAGTCGTAGTCGGCGGCGTTCTCGTTGGCGTAGAGGGCGGGGATGGTCTCCCCGAGCTCCTTCGTCATCAGCTTGTGCCTGCGGCGCCCGCTGTGGGCGTCCTGCCACATGGTCGTGGTCGTGGTGGTTCCGTTCTTGTCGGTCATCGGTCTCTCCTTGTCTTCGCTGAGTGTGGATTTGCTTGCGCCGATCACTCGACGTAGGTCCCCACCGTCCGCTCCACCGCCTCCGGGGTGACGTAGGTGGGCGTGACCGTACCCAGGTCCATGTCCAGGTAGAGGGCCATGAAGGGGCAGGTTCCCGCCACCATGCGGCGGACCACCTGTAGCGCCAGGGACGCCATCATCTGGTTGATGGTGGGGTCCTGGTCGGTGAGGTCGAGGGCCGCCGCGCAGTCCACGTCCGGGGGACGGGTGGACACGGCGGTCAGCAGGTCGGGGCGCTGGAGCGTGGGCGCGGGGGCCAGGTAGCAGGTATCGCCCTCGAATGGAGGCTCCTCCCAGTCGACCCGGCCGGAGACGTTGCCCACCAGCACCTGTCCCCAGTTGGTGTCGTTGCCGGCGTCGATGAGCCAGCGGGCCGGGTGTCCCGGCAGGCATTCGGCCATCGCCCGTCTTGCGGCGGCGTTGTCGGCGCAGCCGATGATCAAGCTCTCGCCGAAGTCGATGAGGCCGGGGTAGACGGGTCCTTTCGGGCGTTCTTCGTACTCCCGGAAGGGGTAGACGGAGTAGCCGACCGGACGCCGGTAGGCTTTCGCCAGCCGGTCCGCGAGGGCTTTGCTCTTGAACTGCCCCACGTCCCCCGGGTAGAAGTTCTGGCGCAGGAGGTTGTGGGGCTCCACCCGGTCGTGGTCGACCAGGACGATGTTGGCCTCCCGCCCTTGAAAGAGGCGGCAGAGGCCCTCGGCGACGAAGCCGCCGGTCCCGCCGCAGCCGACCACCGTTATCCAGGGGTTGTCCAGCAGAAAAGCGTTGTCCAGTCGGTAAGGCATTCGATCACCTCCTCTGTGATTTCATCGGTCGAGTCCGGCCCCTCACCCACCAGCCGGACGCCGGGGTGTGGGCCGTCGAAGACCTGCGGCCAGTCCACCGGGGCGAAGTGGCCGTAGACGCCCACCCGGAGGCTCAGCTCCGGTTCGGGCGTGTCGAGGCGTCCCACGACGCCGTAGACGCGGAAGCCTTGTTCGTCGCCGTCGTCGGTCTTCGAGAAGAAGGCGCGGGAACTTCCGTGGGAGTGGAACTCGGCCACCACCCCTGGGGGCGGCGTGTACTTGAGCGACGAAGCCGTCCCCTCCTGTTGGGGCACCACCAGCCGGTAGGCTCGCCCGTCCCACCGCACGGCGAAGAACCGCTCGGTGTGCGGGTCGTCCTGGAACCAGCGCAGCCCGATCTCGAAGAGACGGGCCGGGATGGGGCCGTGGGCAAGCTCCACCTTCTCGGTGACGGAAGCCAGCCCCCGCACCTCGCAGGGAGCGACCAGCACCCGCGCCGTCAGGTGGGCGCTCTCGGACTGGACGTAGACGCCGCCCGCTCCGAGAACGTAGTCGAATCCGATGCCGTGTGAGCCGGTCAGTCCGTCCCTGTGGTTTACGAGGTAGCCCACCGGCGCAGGTCGGTCGTTCGAGGCAGGCCCCGCGCTAGCGGTAGCCAAGCCGCCTCCCCTGGGAGGCCGCGATGACCTGGGCCACCGTGCACTGGGGAACAAGGTCCTCAACCGGGTACTCAGTCCTTCCATCTATCTCCTCCCATAGCGCGTGCAGGTTGTCGGGGTGCTTCCTCGACCGGTCCGTGGTGTCGCCGGTGCCGGAGAAGTAGGACTGGAAGAAGGACTCCGGTATCAGCTCCACCTGTTCGGGGAAGTGGTGGCTTCCGGGGCAGACCCGCCCGTCCCGGAAGACGTTGAAGGCGGGCATCTTGTAGAGCATCTGCTCTGGGTCGGCCGGCCTGCTCTGGGCCGCGTAGACCCAGGGGGCGCGGCCCGGCGAGCAGACGAAGACCAGCCCCGGCATGGGAAGCCGGAGCCGTGCGGGGGCCTTGAACGCCTCCCGTTGCAGGGCAACGGGCCAGACCTGTGTCGGCCTCCAGAGGGCCACCACCTGCCCGGTCTCGCCCTGGTTCCACCAGAGGGCCTCCTGTGGCAGCAGCCCCGAGGAGGCCCCCAGGTGCTGGATGAACACGTTGGCGATCTCGTCCGCCGAGACGGTCCTGACCCATGTGGAGTCGCCGTCGAAGCCCCGCAGCAGCAGCGTCTCCTCGTACACCTCCAACTGGAGGCTCAGCTTGTCCCTGGGCATGTCCGCCGGTCCCGGCAGGGACCACTCGGTCTTCTCCGTTTCAGTCGTCATGGTCGTCGTCCTCCTTTCCTTGTTTTTGCAATGGGACCCTGGGCAGGACGGTGTCCAGCATCTCGGCGAAGCGGCCGGGGAGGTCCTCCTCCAGCCAGTCGGCCAGCCTGCACACCGAGTCCATGAGGGGGCTGGCCTTCCGCCACTCCTCCGTCCCCTCGGCGATAATCTCGTCCTCCCAGGGGTCGCAGAACCCGTCATAGTTGCCGTCTTCGTAGCAGTGGTCGAGGAAGAAGTTGCCGGTCTCGGCGAAGACCCAGGAGGCGGCCTTGGCCGCCCCTTCGAACCGGGTGTCCTTCACCGCCTCCGTCAGGTCCTCGACAGGTATGCCGCCCTGGGGAATCCTCTCCAGGGTCTGTTGCGGGATGCGTTCGGCGGCCGACTCAAGCCAGGCCACCCGTATCTCGTCGGACTCCCCGTAGAAGGAGTCCGGGGGCCTGGTCAATAGGAGCAGGGCCGATATGCCGTCCCGGTAGCCGTTCCACAGCTCGTGGAGGCCGTCGTAGCCGAAGCCCATCAGGTCGAAGGGGATGCCTCTGCGCATCCAGCTCCAGGGGGGTTCCTCCCCCTCCCATTCCATCCAGTATTCGATGAACGGGGCGTAGAGGGGGAAGTGCTTCTGTCCGAAGAGGTTTGCGAAACGCTCCACCCTCGTGCGCACGTCGGGGGCCGAGAGCGCCGCCTCCGCCTCACTGGGAAAGAGACGGCGCACCAGCTCCGCGAACCATGCGTAGTCGTCGGCGTAGCCGACGATGGTCACCAGCTCCCGCAGCGACGGCGGACGCCGCAGGAGCAGTGTTGCCAGGCCGCTCAGGAGCGCCGGGGCCGCAGCTGCCACCGCAGCGCCTCCTTCAGCCTTCCCGTGGCAGAGGCGTAGTCCTGCGCCTGCGTGCAGGCCATTTCGACATCCTTCTGCCGTGCGGCCGCGGCGTCCAGGTCGAGGGAGCCGTCGGGCCGTGTGAGCTCCGCCGTGAGCTCGATGATGCTGAGGCCCGCCGGCGGGGTCGCCGCCAGCAGGCCCGCGAAGGTCCTGGTGTCCATCGGATGCCCTCCTTACCGGGTGAAGGCGCCCTTGGTGCCCACCCTGCGCTGGAACTCGTAGATGGTGTCGTCGCCCCTGGTCGTCTCCTTCACCGAGGCGTTGGCGATCTCCCCGTAGAAGTCGCTGAGCGTTGCCTTCACCTGGTCGACGCTCATCTCGGGGTCGGGGTCCGGGAACTCTCTGTCGTCGTATACGAACACTCTTGCCATGACTAATCTCCTTTGTAAGAGTTGCTGTCTTCCTGCGTTGCCGTTTTCGGGAGAGGCCGCCGCTCCGAATGCGATGACCTCCCCCGTGCATCTGCGGTCTAGCGTCCCGCGCCGACCGTCTCTGCTTCCTGCTCCATCGCCCACTCGAACATCGAGAGGCTTGCGGGCTGGGGCTTCCCGTTGCGGCGCTTCGGTTTCACCGGCTCCTCGGACATGAACTCGGCCCAGGAGAACAGCGACTGCTGCGGCTCCTCAGCCTCCTCGTGGTGGCCGTTGGCCCCGTTGCCGTTGGCGTGACCGTTGACCGGGACCAGTTCGACCGTCGGCCCGAAGATGTCGGACCCGTGGCCGTTGCCATTGCCGTTGACCGCCGCCGTCTCAGCCTCGACCTCGACGGTCTTCCAGCCGTCGTCCACCAGCAGCTCCTCGGCGGTCGCCTCGGCGTCCCGCGCCTGGGCGAACGCCTCCTCCACCGTCTCGTCGCCGGCCTCCTCCTCGTCGCCGCTCACGATCTTGCGGGCCAAGGCCATCATCAGGTCGTCGCCGTCGTCACCGTAGGCGGCCAGCCCGTCCTCCGGCAGCTCCCCCTCCACCGCCAGCGAGCTTTGCAGCTTCTTCGCCACCAGCTTCAGGGCGTCGGCCTGGAGGGTGTTCCGGTAGGACATGAACACGACCTTGACGGGCCGCGTCTGCCCGATGCGCCAGGAGCGGCGGGAAGCCTGCCGCATGACGTAGGTGCTGTAGTCGATCTCATCCCAGACGATGGTTGGGAAGTCGATGAGGTCGAGGCCGGTCTGCACCAGCCTGGGGTGGCAGACCATCACGTCGATGCCCTGCTTGACCTTCTCGGCCACCCACGCCTCCCGCTTTTCCGGGGCCACGGCGTCCGCCTTCATCACCGCCACCCGGAAGCCGTGCCGGGTGAGGAAGTCGTCCATCCGACCGGTGATGTCCCGCGTCCCCGTGTGGGTGACGTAGACCAGCACCCGGCGTCCGGCGAGCCGCTCCGCCGCCACCAGGTCCACCAGCGCCTTCTCCTTCGGGTAGAGCTTCTCCTCGGAGAGGGGAGGCACCGCGACGATGACGTCGCCCGACCTGGGGTCGAAGACCGTCTCCCCCCTGGTGCAGCCGTCCGGGTAGGCGAGGAGCGTCTGGAGGTAGGTCGCCAGCAGCCGCTTGGAACCGGACTTGAGGGCCTTGGACAGCTCCCTCTTCAGCTCCTCGAAGACCTTGTTGTAGGCCGACCGCTGGGAGTAGCCCGTCGCGTCCTCCTCCGAGTCCATCGAGGACAGGAGGATCTGCTCGTCGTAGTCCGGCAGGCCCGAGGCGACGTCGGCCAGCTTGAGGAAGATGGTGTTCCCAATGATGTGGAAGAGGGCCGAGGGCACCAGGCCCGGCTTCTCCCTGACCACCTTGCGGTAGCTGCGTCGGCGGCTGTTGCGCCCGTCCTCCAGGGCGTCGTCGTCGGGCTTGCCGATGGAGACCTCCTCGAAGCCGTACCGCTGAATCCAGCGGTGCTCGTCGGAGCGCCCGAACTCCGTGCGAATCTCAGGCGAGAACCGGTAGAGCAGGTGAAACAGCGTCGAGGAGTACCCGCCCATCATGGTCCCCGTCAGGCTGAGGGACTTGCCGCAGGCTTCCGCGAGGGTGCCGGCGGCGATGCCCTGGGCCGAGCCGCGAGCCTTGTACTCGTGGACCTCGTCCCCGACCAGCAGGTCGAAGAAGCCCTTCATGTGATGCTTCACGTAGTCGGCCAGCGGATAGCGAGCCGGGCCCGTCTTGTCCGCCTGCCACAGGGGTTCGCCGCAGGCGTCGCAGGTGTGCTTCCTGCGGTTCAGGTCCTTGTGCGTCAGCGGCACGCCGTCCTTGTCGACGATCTGCGCCGTGCAGGAGGGGCAGCAGGGGACCCGGAACGGCTCTCCCGTCTCCTCCTCCCGAATCAGCCTGCCCTTCGACGTGGCCCACCGGTGTATGACGGCGGGCATCCAGCGGTAGGACAGCTTGGCCCGCTCCCGGCTCATCACCGCGAACAGCGGGCCGGGGCCGATGGAGAGGCGCAGCCTCTCCAGGTCGGTGATGGACGTTACGATGACGGCCCTTGCGCCGGGCACCGTCATCTCCACCTCCCGCTTCCACTTGGGCACCAGGTGGGGCGGGCAGAGCACCAGCACCCTCTTGAAGCCCGCCATGTGTGCTGCGGCCGCCCCGATGAAGGTCTTTCCCGTGCCCATTTCTCCCACCACCGTCGTGCCCCGGTGGGCCTCCAGCGAGAGGGCTGCGCCCTTGATGGTATCGGCCTGCGCCCCCAGGGGCCTGCGGAGCAGGCGGGGGAGAATGCCGCCGTTCTCCGAGGGCCGGTAGAGGGGCGGGTAGGACTCCACCACCCGCCGGGCGATGGCCTCCTTGAACTTGTCGATGAAATCTCCGAGATTCATCTCAGCGTCTCCTTTCCTTGCGGCTCTGGCGGACGCCGGGAACCGAGACGCACCACGCCCCCACCTGTGGGGGACGCTTCTGCGACAGGTTCCTGGAAACGTCCCCAGGCTGTGGTTGAACGTCGCGGGGCCGCGCCGGAGGCGGGCCTCGTGAGTGCGGCTCTGTGCGAGCCGTCTAAGCGGCGAGCAAGGACTCCCTGTGGTCCTCGTAGCAGCGTCCGCTCAGGTGGTAGGACTTCACCGGCGAGGATACGGCCCTACCGTACTCGTCCAGGTCCACCGAGGCGGTCTGCATGGCGGGCTCGCCGGGCGCTATGGGCTGCCCGCAGCGCGAGCAGGATTCGAGCACCATGACGGTCTGTGTCTGCATCTTCTTCTCCTTTCCCTATAGAGGGGTGTGTTGAGTGGCGTCCGATTCGGGCTAGGCGGCGATGTCCTCTATCCCCCCGTCTTCGAGGTCGAGGGCCACCACCGTGGTCTTGAGCTTCTCGCGGTGGACCTCCTTCTCCGGGGAGTCCTCCACCAGCTCCATCTCCTTCGACGTGCGCCCCTTGACCAGGATGCGCCTGCCGTCGCCTTCGAGGACGAGGTTGTTGAGGAACCCCGCCGCCACCAGCATCGCTATGTGGCCCCGTCTGAGGGGCATCAGCGGGCGGGTGCGGGCGTCCCCGGCGGGCCAGAGGGTGTCGGTGATGTCCGTGTTCGTCCACAGCCCCGAGCGCCGCGCCTCCGTAGCCGCCGCCACCGGATCGACCGTGCGGGTGGTGAACAGGACGTCGCCGCTGGGCGACGTGGCCGGGCTGAACTCCGGGTAGGAGTAGGAGTTGCGCCGGGAGCGCAAAGGCTCCGGCTCCCCCACCGACCACTCCATCACCATCCCCTCGGCGTGGGCGTCGGGAACGGGGTCCGTCTTCCGGTAGCCGAAGAGCACAACCTGGTCGAAGACCTCCCGCTCCGGGTCGGGGAAGGCCCAGCACTGCATCCGCCCGTAGTGGGTGGAAAGGTAGCGGGCAGAGTACGAGAGGCGCTGGCGGGGGACTATGAATACCAGCAGGCCGCTCTCGGCCAGGTAGCGCGTCGTCTGAGTCAGGAAGGCGTGTTCGACGCGCTTGTCCTCCGAGTCCCAATCGTAGGGGGGGTTTAGGAGCAGCAGGCCGAAGGCCCCGTTCGCTATCGAGGTCTGGAACAAGTCGGCGGCCAGGGTGCGGTACAGCCGCTTCTCGGCCTCCTCCGCCCTGTCCGTGTGCAGCTCCACGCCGTAGGTCTCGATGGTCATCGAGTTGGGCCGGTCGAGGTTCTCAGCCAGCCTCCGGAGCGCGTCCCCGGCCCCGCAGCAGGGGTCGAGGATGCGGATGGTCTCCGCGTTCCGGTAGTAGTTGCCGTTCGGGGTGTGTATCAGTTCGGCGATCAGGTCCACCACCCGCTCGGGAGTCGGGTAGTAGCCCCCTTTCGCCTGTGCAGCCAGTCTCATGTCGTCTCTCCTTTCCTTGTTGCTTGCGCCGCGTCAGGCGGCGATTCCGATGTCCTTGTGGCCGTTCTTTGCCAGCCCGATCACCTCTCCGATTGCCAGGTTGCGCTGGAAGCAGAGGACCTGGTGGGTCCCGATGCTCTCGGCGCAGGCCGTGCAGAAGGCGGTGATGAGCTCGGCCCGGCTGGCGACGGTCATCCGCCGCACCAGCGCCGAGCCGCCCTCCGGCAGCGTGTGCCGGTAGAGCATGAGGTAGTGGTCCCGCCGCTCCGCCTCCGTCGCGGGGCGGAAGAAGTGCGGCTGCCCCGAGCTCATGAGGTGCTCGGTGTTGTCGTGGGGGCAGTAGCGACAGGTCTTGCCGTCCGGCGAGAACCGCTCCCATGCTCCGTAGTTGCGCTTGCCCCGCCGCTTGCTGTTGCGCTTCGCCTTCTTCAGCGTCCTATCCATCGGACGCCTCCCTGGGCAGCGTGAGTGAGCCCGACGCTACGGCGCCGGACAGGTCTTCCCTGAGCTTCTGTGCCTTGGGGGAGCACCGGTAGGCGGAGACGCCGACCGACTGGAGGGGAATGATCTCCTCCTCCTCGATGCCCCGCTCCCAGAGCCATCCGGCCCAGGAGTCGTGGAGCGGCAGCGGGCTGCGCTTGTCGAGGAAGCGGTGATGAAGGTCCGGGGCCTCGTCCTCCGACTGCGCCAGCAGGAGGAAGGAGTCCTTCTCGAACCCGAACTCCGCCTGTTTCGTATAGACGAGGGCGTGCCAGCCTCCGGTGGCGTGCAGGCGGGCGATCTTGGTCGTCCAGCTTCCTATCGTCTCGTAGGGGATGATGCAGCGCTGGTAGCCGCCGTGGAGCGCCATCCCGTCCGCGCCCCGGATAATGTGGGCGGTGTCGGGGGGCTGCTTCAGCAGCGAGGCCCAGATCGCCTTGAGCGCGGTCTGGGAGCCGACCATTGAGACGAACCAGAGGCCGTCGGTCCGCTCGTCCCGGGCGAAGGCGTCCACGGTGGCCGAGAACCCCCCGGCGCTGATGGTGAACAGGTCCTCGGGGTCTATGGTGTGCGTCTGGAACATGAGCAGTCTCCTTTCGTGGTGTGGATTGGGAACGATGCGCGGGGGAGCGTTTCCCTCGCGTGAAGCCCGGTAGGTCGATGAGCCCGGCTAGGGCTCGTGCGAGTCTTATGAAGGACGGTCGTCCAGGAGCTCGCAGTCGCTCAGGTGGTAGGCGGCGCCCAGAAATCGGGACTCCTCCAGGGCCTGCCTTGCCTCCTCCAAAGTGTCGCCCTCCAGTGCCCATGCGGTGGCCCAGGTCTCCCGGCACGCCCTCTCGTGGGCCTCCCTCCCCTCCTCCGGGCCGTCGTAGACGACGCAGGGGAAGGGGTCCGGGTCCCTGTCGATGAGGGCCACGAACCCGCCCGCTCCGACGAATCCGGCCCCCGGAACCTTCCACCTGATGGGCGCGTTCTGAATGTCTCTGTCTGTCATGGCTTCCTCCTTTGGCCTCCGTCCTGATGAATCTGGAGGCCCTATGCGGCCATCAGGCCCCTCTCCTTGAGGCTCACGAACCGCCCCCTGCCGATGACCACGTGGTCGACCAGCTCGATGTCCAGCAGGTCCGCCGCCTGCTTCAGCTTTCGCGTGATGAGCACGTCCTCGGGGCTGGGGTCGGCCGACCCCGAAGGGTGGTTGTGAGCGATGGCTATCGCGGGAACGGCCTCGACCACGGCGGGCCGGAACACCTCCGCAGCGCGGACTATCGACGAGCTCACGTTTCCCTGGTAGACGACCCTCTGGCCGATGACGTTGTTGTGGGTGTCGAGCAGCAGCACCCGCAGCTGCTCCTGGGCCAGGGAGGACATCTCCGGCCCCAGCAGGCTGTGGATGTCCCCGGGTGTGCTGATGGAGGGCGGGTCCTCCGGGCGCTCCGGCTTGTTGTTGACCTCGTAGCGCATGGCGATCTCCCCCAGCAGGCTCAGGTTGCTCCGCAGGGCGTCCAGCAACGCCTGACCCTCCGCGCTGGGCGGAGATGCCGGGTCGAAGGTGAACGCGAGGTTCTTGGTCTGCTTATTCTTCCTGGGCATGTCGGCCTCCTTGCTATCGGTTAGAACAAAGGGCGGGGCCGCCTCCCTGTAGATGGGAAAGGCCCCGTGGGTGATGCGCCCCTGGGAGAGGCGTCGGGTGATGATTGACCGGCTCGGAAGGCGAGGCTGCTGTGGACTACCCGGTGTCACGCCCCGCGGTGGTCGAGTCCAATGCTTCCCGCATCAGGGCATACGTCCTGGGCGCTGAGCCCCTTGGGGGGAGGTTCTCGCCGGTCTCGGAGCGCAGCGTCTCCGACAGGCGGTCCCAGACGCTCACCAGAGCAGCCCACTTCGGACACCGCTCCGCCAGGACCAGAAGTCCGTCCTCGCGGGTTTCAGGCACCTTTTCCAAGAGAAGCAAGCAACGCCGCAGGTCGGCGGGGTCGTGAGGCCACGACGCCTGCCGACCGGTGGGCCGCAGGCCGAGGGTGGTCAGGGCTATGGCCTCCGATGAAAGGCCGCGCTCCCCCACGGCCAGCCACATGGTTATGCTCGTTATCACGTCGGCCTCCTTCGTAGTGGGGTTGGAAACGAATGCGGGGCCGACCCCTGTAGAGGGAGACGGCCCCGTGGTTGCGCCCTTCAGGAGGGCATCGCTATTCGGTTGTGGGACTAGAAGGGAGAGGCGCCGACCGGCTGCTCGATGTCCGCGGCGTCGCCGTTGCCGTTGCCGTTGTGGGAGTCGAGGAACACGACCTCGGAGGCGTGAATCTCGGTGCGGTGGCGGCGCTGGCCGTCGTCGCCCTCCCAGCTGTTCTGAACGAGGCGGCCCGCGACGTAGACGCGCTGGCCCGTCCCGACGTACTGGTTCACGGCCTCCGCCGTGGCGCCCCAGACCACGATGTTGTGCCAATCCGTCTCGTTCTCAGCGTCCTTGCGGTAGCGGTCGGTCGCCAGCCGCAGCTTGGTGACGGCGGTGCCGCCGGGGGTGTACTGCATCTCCGGGTCCGTTCCGACCCTGCCCAGAAGCTCTACCTTGTTGATGGTGCGTGACATGTGATTCTCCTTGTGCGTGTAGTGGCGCGGTCTCGCCGCGCCCGTCTTGAATGAGGCGTGGCCAACTCCCCGATAGAGGGAAGACGGCCCCGTCCTGCGCTCCCAACAGGGGAAGCGTCTAGGTGTTCACCCGCACGTACTCCGACTCGTTCTCGGTGACGATCTCGGCCCGGACCTCCGGGTCGAGGGCCTCGTTGAGCCTGCGGTGGTTTACGGAGTACCTGGTGGAGCTGACGAGGGTGACCGTCCGGCCCCCCACCGTCGCCTTGGAGTCGCCCTGCCGGCGCATCCACGCCTTCAGGGTGTCCAGCGCTGTGCGCTTGGCCTTCTCCGGCTCTTTGATGGACTCCTGAGCCTCTGCGTAGGCCGCCACCGCGTCCCGTGCCTCTTCGTCGCTCACCTCCCTGTCCTCTATCTCCGTCTCTTCGCTCGTTTCAGCCGCTCCCGGCAGGCAGACCGCCAGGAAGGGGCAGCTTCGGCACTGCCAGCTTGTAGCGGAGAAGTCGCGCCCCGGCAGCGCGTCGGGGTCCGGCCCGTTCTGGACGTGGTGCGCCGCCAGCTCGCCGAGCCATGCGCAGGCGTCCTGCAAAGCCCGCTCCAGCCGCTTGGCCGGTATCCGCTCCCAGTCCCAGGTGCGAGCCCCCGTGTCCATCGTGGCGATGACCACGTCCCGCAGGTCGCCGAACTCGCCGAGCGAGTAGAAGGCGGCCTGGGCCACCGACGCCGGGTGACTGCGCTCCGCGCCCAGCGTCCGCCAACGCTTGAACGCCTCCGGTCCCCGCGTCTTGATCTCGACGACCATCGGGTCGCCGTAGGCGGAGGCATCCGGCTCTCCCTCGAAGAGGAAGAGTTGAGGGGGCGCTTCGTCCGGTTCCACCAGCAGCCGCACCGTGCCGTCCGGGTGGCCGGTCACGATCATGTTGGGGCCTACCCTCACCGACACCTGCTTCGGGTCCTGCGGGTCGGGCGCGTCCACCTTCCAGCCCGCCCGTTCCATCGCCCGGACCAGCACCGGCTCCAGGGCGTTGCCCGCCTCCATCGCCGTCAGCGAGTCGTCGCTGGGCGGATTCGTGGGTTCGTATCCGGTCGCGGCGTACCAGAGGGCGCGGCGGCAGCCCAGGGCCGCCGATGCCCGCACCTCGATGTTGCCGTCGGCGTCGAACCGCGCAGCAGGGCGGGAGAAGACCTCCGCCCTGTCAGTAGTCGTCGTTACCATCGTCGTCGCCTCCTTCCTGTAAGTGAGAAGCGGGGCCGCCCCCGTGGGAGACAGCCCCGCCTCGATACCGTTGTCCTGGCCGTTCATGCGGCCGCTTTCAACTCAATCGCCGCCTCCTGCGCCGTCTCCGCCTCTCCCTCCTCCCTGGCCTTCAGGTGGGCCTTGAGGATGTGGGCGATGCCGTCGCCGAGTCCGAGGATCGCAACGCTCTTGCCGTCGGGCATCGTGTTGAAGAAGGGCTGCATCTCCTGAATCCCCTGGCACTGGTCAATCACCTCTTCGAGGGGAGTCCCGCGCCGCAGGTGCAGGGAGATCAACCGGCAGGCAAGCTCGGTGACGCCGTGCTGGAACGATCCGCCCTTACCCAGCCAGCCGAACACCTCGAAGGGCTCTCCGTCCTCGTCCGTCGAGACGGTGACGTAGAGGTTCCCCATCTCCGTCTGGAGCTTGGTCGTCGTGCTGGGAAGGCTGCGTGGCCTTGGCCGTGTGGTCGCGGTCATGGCCGTCCCCCTTCCGCCCGGCAGAGCGGGCGGGTGCCGGTGCACTCGACGGCCTCCATCCGCCCGTACTTCCGCACCATCTCCGGGTCGCCCACGAACGACTCGGCCTCGATGCAGGTGTCGAACCGCTCAAACGGGTCCGTGCCGAGGCCGCCCCAGCGGGCGACGGCGTGGTGGTGGATGCCCGGCGGGCAGTCGCGGAGGTGGGGGAGCGCCGGAGCGTAGCGGTCGAAGTAGCCCGCCACCTTCAGCGCCATCTCCCTCTCGCATTCGTCGCCGAGGCCCAGGAGCGTCCTGACGATGGGCTCCTCGCAGTCCTCCTCGGCGAAGGTCTGGGTGTACATGGCGTCCCGCAATGCGGGGGGAAGCGAGTCCCACCGCTCCCGGCTGAGCTTCAGCCCGCCGTGGCTCGGCGTCGAGACCCGCCAGACGCCCTCGGCAAGCTCCTTGACGTCCTTGGTCCAGCCCCAGGGTGTGTAGGTAACGTTCGTCGTCATTTCAGACCTCCTTGTCGTCCTGTAGATGAGAGAGCGGGGCTGCCCCCATCGGAGACAACCCCGCTCCATTCCGAACCCGAATCGACCGGCAGGCTAGGCGGCCTGGGCCTGCTGCATCTGCCGGAGCTTGTTGGCGGCGGCCTCCACCAGCGGCCCGAGCTCGGCGGCCGTCAGGTCGTCGATGCTCTTGCCCGTCTGGTTGACGACGGCAGTCCGCACACCGTCATCGTCGAAACCCTGCTCGGCGGCGATCTCGAAGATCCGCCTGCGCAGCATCTCCTCCTGGGACTCGTTGCGCCTGTCCCCCGATCCAGTCGCCTGAGCCTGCCGAACGGGGCCCTTGCCGTTGGCCTGGGCCTGCCCGGACCTGCCGTTGGACGGGGCGGGGACGCGCTGCGGTTGCGGTTGGTTGCCGACCTGCGGCTGGTCGCCGTAGAAGCCGTTGCCGAACTGGACGCCGAAGCTGCGGAAGGCCCGCTTCAATCCGTCGGTGACCGCCCCCTTCATCGCCGTGTCGTGCCCGTCGAAGTTGTCCTCGGTCACCGGGTGGACGCCGAGGTCGGTGCGGGGCAGAGCGCCCGCGACGGTAACCCGCACCGGGGCGCTGTAGCCCTGGTCCACCTTCACCTCGCCGGTCTGGGGATTGACTGTCTCGATCCGGCGCAGGGTCACGTCTCCGGCCAGCTCGTAGCCCCACCCTCCGTATCCGAATATGAGGTTGGCCTGGTCGATGACGGCGTGGCCTTCGAGGTAGTCGAAGGACTTGCCGCCGCGACCCTTGCGCTGGGAGACCAGCTCGGGGTCGAGGGGCTGTCCGAGCGCCTGCGTGACGGCGGGCGAGAGCCCGTCCCAGAGCAGCTCGTGCTCACTGACGATTGCGGCGTCGGGCTTGTGGCCGTTGCCGTTCCGGGTGACGACGGCGGTGTCCTTGTGGACGCCGTTCGCGCTCCCGTTTCCGTTGTTGTTGCCGTTCCTGTTCACCATGTCTGTCTCCTTCTTGTCAGTGGTGTTGTGTCCTGTAGCGAATGGCCGATGGGCGGGTTCCCTCTATGGGAATCCGTGCGCGGGCGAAGCCCGTCGTGAAATGGGCATAGGACCTCCTTGGCGGTGAGAGTGGGGATGTGCGAGGCGAGAGCGAGTCCCGCAAGCAAGGGGCGGAGCGGGGAAGCTCCGTTAGGGGAAAGGCAGGAGGAGGGAGGGGGGAGTAGCGCGAGCTACCTGGCGGAGCGAGCCGCCTGAGCCAGCAGCCGAAGGAAGGCGGCCCGGCCCTGGGGGAGGGCCGCAAGCTCGCCCACGTCGCCGACGCCCCGGGGAAGGGTGACGGCGGCGGCCCTGCGTCCCAGCAGGGTCAGAAGCCGCTCCGTCGCCTCAAGGCCCGCGTCGTCGCCGTCGAAGGCGAGGAAGACGCGGGGGCAGCCCCGGAGGGTCGAGGCGACCCGCTCCATGCCCTGGGTGCCGAGAGCGGCGCAGGATGGGATGCCCCAACCGGTAAGGGCGAGCCAGTCGAACAACCCCTCGGCCACGACCGCCCAATCAGGGGCGGGGCCGAGGCGCCCGAGGCCCAAGACCGGCTTGGGGCCGGGGAGGGCCTGGAAGCGGGGTATCCGGCCGGGATCGACCGCTCGCCCGGCGAGCCAGCGGACGAGGCCGCCTGCCTGCCCCGTACTCGATACGGGGTCGGGAACGACGACCATGCCAGCGAAGCGCTCCGAACCCCGCTCCATGAACAGCCCGGAGTCCCTGAGACGCTTCTCGGAGAAGCCGAGGGACTCCAGGGCCTGCCGTAGCCCGCCGCCCGGCGCATAGCCGAGACCGAGGCGGGCTGCGGCGACCGGGCCGACGCCCCGCGAGGCCAGGTACCCCCGCGCTTCTGAGGAACGCCGGAGACTACCGGCGTAGAAGCGCGCCGCCGCCGTCAGGAGGGCGGGGTCCCTGGGGGGTAGCGCGGCGGACGCGGGACGCCGCGTTGGGGCTGGACGAATGGCGGCACTGGGCGCAAGCCCAGGGCTGCCGTCCAGCCGCGCGATGGCATCGGGCAGCGACAGCCCCTCGGCCTGCTGGATGAAGTCCAGCACGTCGCCGCCGAGACCGCAACCGAAGCAGTAGAACCGCTCCGAGTCGGCGTAGACCGTGAAGCTGCCCTCCGCCTCTTCGTGGAAGGGGCAGACGCCCTGGCGGACCCTGCCCCTTCCCCTGAGCCGCACCCCGGCGGCCTCCACCGTGTCGCCCAGGGGGTGCCGGGCCTTCAGCGCGGGGATGTCCACATTGGCCGTGACCATCACGCACCTCCGGTCAGGGGCCGGAGGCCCCGGAGGCTGCGCCCCGAGACGACCTTGCCGGGCCGCCAGCGCATCCCCAGGGCGGAGACCACCTCCAGCGTCCCGCCGTCTCCGGTGGGCACCAGCGCGGCGGCGCGCCCCGTGCCCTGGCTGTATACCACCGCGTCCCGGTCTCCGAACCTGCGCTTCACCAGCTGCTTCCACTCGGCGAAGGCCCACCGGACCTGCCGCGTCTCCGCCTTCTGCGTGTCCACGCCGGCGAGGATCGCCAGCGCCGTGTCCACGTCCCCGGCCTGCCTGAGCCGCCGGGCCTCGTGGATCGAGCGCACCGCGCTCGGCTCCGCCGTCTCCGCCGATGCCGTCTGCGTTGCGGCTCTCGGCTCCTCCACCTTGAATCCCATCGCCGCCATGAGCTGGTCGACCAGCTCCTCCAGGCTGCGCCTGGGCCTGTCCACCGCGTCCATCGTCCGATTTCCAGTTGCCAATGTTGCCGTCGTCATCGTGCACCTCCTAAGTGCCTGTGCTTTGTTGCCTTGCCGATTGCCGCCCGCTTGCGGGCAAAGAAGAAGGGCCGCCCCCGGACGGGAGACGACCCTTGCGTGTTGGGATGTGTTGTGAGTGGCTCGGAGGACCCGCCGTCAGCGACGACGGACCCTCCCTACCGGACGCCGGGGCATGAACCGCCGGAGCAGCAGCGCCCCGATGCCCAGCCCGACGAGGTTCAGGAAGAAGAGCTCCACGTCGAGGGTCAACAGCGGCGCCGCAATCACCAGGGCGACCACGGCGGGCACGATTACCCGCCGCTGCTTCCACCACGGCTGCTTCTCAGGGGCCTTGACCGCCGCGTCGCTCACCGGCTCGTAGGCCGTCCAGATGGGCAGCCCGATCAAGACCTCAAGCTCGGTTATCACCACGCCCGCCGAGCAGCCCCCGGTGTGGCACCTGATCTCGATGCCGTTCCCGTCCGGTCGCTGCCGAAACGCCAGCCCGTCCGACTTCCCGCCGTGACAGACCGCCGTCGTCGTCCAGAACCAGCCTCGCTCGAAGCTGACCCGGTGCGGCAGCAGGTTGGCGATCCTGAGCGCGCTCGGTCCCGTGTACCGTTCCTGTGTCCGTGATTCGTCCATGCCTGTGTACCTCCTTGTTCGTTTGTGGCCGTTCGTTCAGTCATGTCGCCTCTTCAACAGGTCCTCCGGGGTGGACCAGTCGGGTGATAGCCGGATGCCCACGTCGAACTCCCTCACCTGCGCCGGGTCGGGCTGCAGGTGCGCCGAGTCGTCAGGGGCGCCCCCGTCCTTGCTTGCGTCAAGCGTGTGGAGCTGCCCGCACCGCTTGCAGTACCAGCCAGCAGCCCCGGCGTAGCCCACTCCTGGCCGCGCCAAGGAATACCCGCAGCCGCAGACCTCAAGCGACAACCGGAACGTCTCGAAGACGTTGCCCCCGGCGTCGCGCAGGTGACAGAGACGGGTGCGCGGATTGGTGACCATGCGGTCGCCGATGATCTGGACCTCACTCTTCTGTTGCCGACCAACTCGATTGCCCATGTGTGTTACCTCCTTGCTGATTGATGTGCCGATGCCGTTGAACCCGTTGACTCCGTGCCGAAGACGCACTCCGCCTACGGTCGAACGTCGAACGCGAAAGACGGAGTGGGGTGAATGAAGACGCAGCTCGCCCAGAGCCTGCCCCGTACTTGATACGGGGGTGGATACCGTCCAGGTTGAAGGGAAAGCTGCGAGACGTGAAGCGGCCAGCCTGCTTCTCAGTCGCAGACCGGCGCGTGTCGAAGCTGCGGCCCGGCTGCGTGTCAGCCATGCCGCAGGCATGTGGAGTCGGCCGGGGCGAAAACGCACTCCGACCGACCGGGTGAGGACGAGGCGCAGAACACGCTCCGTCCCCTGGGTCCCACGGATGAGGCGATCAGACCCCATCCGCCGGACCGGTCGACCAACGGAGGAGCGATCAACTCCCACCGTCAGCCGGGTGTCCAGCGACCGAGGCGATCAACCCCAGCCGCTGAACGGTGTCCGACGGCAGAAGGGCTTGTCACTCCGACCGCCGAACGTGCCCGGGGGGAGAAGGACTTATCACTCCAACCCACCGGACGAGGCCGAGGAAGAAGGGCTTATCACTCCAACCATCGGCCCGCGCTGCCTGCGAAGGGCTTTATCACTCCGCATCGGCAGCATCCCTCTTGGGCGACCTTTGTGGTGCAGCCCGGGCTTGAGGGAGATGCCCCCAGGTTTCTAGGGCGGGAAACGCTGGAAAAGCCTGAAACTGCATCAATTATTACCGCATCCAAGACCCCGTGAAAAGGTCTTACGTGACCCCCCGCACGAATCACTGCCTCTGATGGCTCTTTGGTGGCTCTTTTGTGGCACAAAAGTTGCCTCAAACCCGTGACGCAGAAAGTGACCCACTACCGACGCCAGCGGCCGAACGTAACGAAGCGCCCCACACTCAGCAGAAGCTCCCACCTTCGCAGCGCCCTCCGCGTGTCGGAGAGCGCTGTCCTGCGCCAGTTGATCTGCCCGTTCCGAGCGAAGTCCCGCAGCGGCTGCTTCTCCGGCGGAAGCGTCATGTCGTGCTCTTCGAGCAGCGTCAGCTCCATCACCAGCAGACTCTCCTCGGACCGCAGCCACTCAGGGCCACGGCCCCGGTTGGGGTGCGCGTCCTTCAGCTCCCGCCACTCTGAGATGAGCGGCCAGGCTTCGCCGAAGACCTCCTCGTCGCCCTCGACAGGCTCACGGGTCACCAGGTCGGGGTACTCCCGCCAGGGCGCGGTCCTCCGCTTCGCCGGCCCTCCGGCAGGACCGTCAGCGGCCGACCCCCGGTCTTCCCCTGGCCCTTCCACCTGAGTGAGCCGCCGTTCCACCTGCCGAAACCCCTGGGCCTGCTCGTCCCTGAGGGCCTTGACGTCGCCCCGGACGGCTGCAAGGCCCTTCCCCAACGCCTCGCCCCTGTCCTCCGCGTCCTTCAGCCGTCCCTCCAGACCGTCGTTGCGCTCCCGCTGCACCGCCGCCGCCGAGCCCTCCCCCTCTTGCAGCCCCCGCTCCAGCGCGGTTCGGACCCGCCGGGACAACGCCCCGCTCCGGAACGACCTGGCCACCGTCCTCTGGTCGATGTCCAGGGCCTGGGCCGCTCCCTTGAAACCGCCGTCCCGCACCAGCTCCCGCAGCAGCGCCGTCAGCCGCAGGGTGTAGACGTTCTCGACGCTGTTGCTCTTCTCGAAGACCGGACCTCTGTTTTCCATGTTTCGACCTCCCTTTCTCGCTGAATCGTCTCCCCGATTGCCAAACGTCCCTGTCACGCGGTCTTTGGTCATCAGCCCCCTTTTCCGCCGGGTTGCAAACAGTCACTCAGGACAGGGTTTTGCCCATCGCCGAGCGGAAGGAGGCTTCCCTAAAAGTGCTTCCCGTTTACGTCCTGTAGGGGGGTGATTTGCCCCCGTTTCAGCTTGCCCACGACCCCGCTTGGCCTTCTGCCACCAACGTCCATTCCCTGTACACCCCAACTACAGCACCAAAGGGGGGTGTTTCGTAAGCCCTCGCAGGCCCGTGCATTCATGCACCCGGTGCAGGTTTGCACCGCCCCATAGGAGGTTCCGAACCGCAAATCCGTTGTTCACAATTCTTGCGAATGTTGCGACTCCGATGTGTCGCAGCAAATCGCAGAGAGGTGAACGAGTTGGCGCTGAAATCGAAACTCCGGTCGTTTAGGCGGTTTATTCCCCTGGCATCCGCACTGCTCCTGGCGGCGCTTGTGGCGATTCCTTCCAGCGGGATCGCCCGCGCCCAGTCCCCGCCCGACGAGCTGACCCTGGTCAACGCCGACCGGGACTTCGTGGAGCGCAAGAAGAAGGGCGAGTTCGTCGCCCGCCCCGTCTTCGACCGCGAGATCGCGGACCTCTTCTACGCCGTCCGGGACGCCGACACGGGCGACTGGATAAGCGCCATGTACCGGGTGAGGGGCGGCGAGAAGAAGCGCTCGCGACGGCTGGGAGTACTCGTGGGAGTACCCCGACCTGGACGAGCACCCCGACCTCGACCGCGACCGGGCATACCTGCTGGTGATGCTGGCCGTCGCCGAGGACGGCAAAAGGGGCGAGTTCTACGCCGTCGTCCCCATACACGAACCCGGACGCATCTGGGACAAGATTCTGTCCGCCCTCAACCCGGCGCGCTGGGCGAGGGCCTTCGCCGGCTGGGTGATCGAGGGGGTTCACGGCACCCTCTGCGGCGTGGTTGAGCGGGCGTCGGGCGAGGACGCCGACAACTGCGGAGGCGGGTAGCAGATGAGCGACATCCTCACCGGCACCCCTGCGGACCTCACCTACGCCCACGACCTGGTGCGCCAGGCGTGGATGGTCGTCTGGGCCATAACAACCGGCGCCCTGGTGGTCATCCTCGGCTGGATGGGCCTGAGCCTCATCGTGAGCGAGCACCTGGGCCGCCAGCAGACGGGGTGGCGGGAGATGGTGCCCCGTTTGGTCTTGGGCCTCGTGGCCGCCGCCTCGTCCCTGTGGTGGTGCGCCCTGGTCCTCGACGTGGCCGACGCCGTGTCGGGGTTCATAGCCGTCTCCCTCAACGTCACCCCCGGAGACCTGCTCAGGGCCCCCCTCGACACCTTCCTCAAAGCCGTCCAGGCCGGGAGCGTGGGCATGGCGCAACTCCTGGCCCTGCTCTACCTGGTCTACGGATTCTTCGTCCTCTACGTCATCGTGCAGATGGTGCTGCGCCTGGCCCTCATCGACATTCTTCTCGCCCTGGCCCCCATCGCGTTGGGGCTGTGGATTCTGCCCCACACGGCGGGCTGGGGACGGCACTGGCTCCGGCTCTTCATGACGACGGTGTTCCAGCAGGCGGTGCAGCTCATCGCCCTGGCCCTGGGGATCGGCTTCCTCAACGAGTTCGCGTCGGTCGCCGCCTTCGAGCCGGTGCAGGACCTGATCTGGAAGCTCTTGATGTCCCTGGCCTTCGTCTACATGGCGACCCGGGTGCCCTCAATGATGGGCAACTCCGGGACCTTCGACTCCTGGCTCTCGATGCTCTACTTCGGCATGAACCTGCCCGCTTCGATGATGCGCTCGGCGAAGACCATCGGGCTGATGAGCGGGGCGGCAGGAGGGCCGGGCGGCATGGCCGTCGGAGCGATTGCGGCCAGCGCGGGGGTGTCGGCGGCAGCCAGCGGCCTGAGCTCGGCGGCTTCGATGGCGACCCCATCGGCAGGCGGAGACGGCGGAGGCGAGCCCCGGAGCAGCGGAGAGTAACGATTCAGGAACCCACAGGCGCGAACGACAGAGCGCCGACCAATACCACGACGGAGGGAAAGCGATGTGCAGCTAACGGAGCTTACGGACCCTGACAGATAGAGACGAGCGGAAGGCTCGAAACGAGAGAGGAGCAAGGAATGGAAGACCTTACACAGACCATATCGAACCTGGTGGGCATCCTGCTGGGCGTCGTGGGGGCGGTGGGCGTCGGATTCTTCATCTACGGCGCGTACCTGTACCTGACGGCATCGGGAGCGCCCCACCAGATGGAGCGCGGCAAGAGCGCAATGATGACCGCCCTGGCGGGCATCGTCCTGGCCCTGGTCGCCTACGGCGTCGTGGAGCTGGTGATGAACGCCGTCGTGGACCCGGGAATCGACATCGATGACGCCCTACCCGAACCGGAAGCCCCCGGCGGCGGTGAGAGCAGCACCACCGCCGGCGGTACCAGCTAAGCCCGACGCGAGGAGGAGAGACACATGAGAGAACACGAGGTACCGACTCACGTTCAGGCCGAGGACCGGGTGCTATTGGGGTTCACCTTCCCCCAGATCGTGGCGGTGGTGGCGGTGTGCGCCATCTCATACGGCGCATACCGCTACGCCCCGGTCGGCCCGTCCGAGGTGCGCATGGCGATTGCCGCCGTCTTCGGGTTGGTCGGCGTGGCGATGGTGGTGGGGAAGATAGGCGGTCGGCGGCTGCCGTTGGTGGCCGCCGACCTTCTGAAGTACCGGCTGGGGGCGCGGGTCTACGCCGGGCCGGTGTCCCAGCTTGTGAGAGCCGAGCCGCCCGCGCCGGCGCAGCCGGTCAGGAGCGGCCCCGGCCCGCTGAGCCTGATGGCGAAACGCGCCGGACGCGGGCTGGGAAGGCTGCGCAAGAGCAGGAAGACCCGCAAGAACAAAGAGCGCCGCAACGGGCGAATGCGCTGGTTCGGCAAGCGCAGGGGGAAGGACGGAGGGAGGGGCCAGCGTCACGACCACCAGGCCGAGACCCTGGAGAGCAGACGCAGGAAGCCCCGCATGGGGTGGATTCCGGTCGTGGCCCTGGCCGTCCTGATGGCCGCTGTCACGGCCGTCCCCCAGTCGGCCCTGGCCGACGACCACGAGCCCTGGCGGGACGAGATCGACTTCGAGGTGACCGAGCCGGTGGAGGGGCGCCGGATATTCGTCGAGGCCCTCACCGTCTCCGGCGAACGCGCCGCCGTCACCCTTCGGGCCGCCACCGCCCTGGACATCCGCGTCCGGGCATTCGGCGGGCCGCAGGGAACGTGGCTGCGCTTCTGGGGCTCGGCAACGCTGGCCGAGGGGGAGCGCATCGACTACTCGCTCCCTCTCCACGGTCCCGCGCCGTCCTTCACCGTCTCGTGGGAGGACACCCTCGGCCAGGCCGGGGCGCTCACGGTCGAGGAAGCGCAGCTTCCCTATCCCTTGCCAGCCGTCGAGGGAGAACTGTGCGACCTGCGTATGACCTCTCTGGGCTGGACGCCCGGAGCCGTCAGCGGTGTGGTCGAATCGGAGTGCGTAACGAGCATCGAGCACCCGGTGGAGCTTCAGACGGTGGCCGGATACGAGAGCGTCACCGAGACGGCGCTCATGGACGCTGGGGTGACGGCAATCGAAGGGACGGTCTCGGCAGCGACGGGAGCATCGCAGACCAGCGTCGCCTTCGTCCCCGACGGAGAGACGCGGTTCACCCTGCCCGTAGGGGACGGGGCAGACATTCACGCCGTGAGCGTGGACGCGAGCCTTGAGGCAAGCCTCCGCATCCCCATCCCCCCGCTGACCGTGCTCACCCACCACCCTGAGCGGACGGAGCAGGTCACCAGGACCGTGCACCTCCATCGCCCGGGGGACAGCGACTCCGACAGTGAGACGGCGACGGCCACCTGCGAGGACGGCGCCACAGCGACCGCCACCGCGACGGCCTACGCCTACGTCCCCAGCGCCACCATCGCCAGGGAAGTGACGGTGGAGGTCCTGCACAAGGAGCACGTCAAGGCCGAGACGGTGGAGCGGTCGCCCGTCACGAGGACGAGGAGCGAAACGCTGTTTCTGGCGTCCGCCGTGGGATCGGACGACCCATTCGCCGTCCTAGCCCTGCCCGAACCTGAGCCGGAGGACCCGCCCGCAGAGCAGGAGCCCGCCGATGGGCTGCGCCAGTGGTTCGACCGGCTGGGATGGGAGTGGCCCTGGTGAAGCACGGGCTGACGGCAACCCTTCTGGCCGGGGTCGCGCTGGCTACCACCGGCGCGGCCCCGGCAGAGAAGGAAGCGATGCTTCACGCCTTCGACCGCGTACTCACGGCGATGGCCTACGCGGGCTCCGGCCTCGCTGTCTTCGCCATCGTCTGGGCCGGTTTCATCCTGATGGCCGAGGGCGGCGAGGAGCGCGGCGGGGGCAAGGCCAAGACCGCCGTCGTCATGGCGGTGGTCGGCCTGGTGCTGGTGCTGTCGGCCAAGGGCGTCGCCGCCCTGCTGAAGCACGGCATCATCCCATCCTTCCCAACACCCTAGAGCAGAGGAGAACACCCTGTTGAAAGAGCTTATTCGACGACTGACGAGACGAGGAGCGCAGGGGCCGTCACAGGAGGCCGACGCCTTGCAAGGCGAGCTGGGGGATGGGGTGCAGAACGCCCCCAGGCCGACGCCGGAGGAGACCGGCGCTCCCCAGGAGACGGTCGAAGGCGCGGTCGAGCCATCCGCTCCCAAGCCGCCGCCCGAGCTGCCCCTGTTCTTCATGCTGTCCCACCTGGACGACGACGGGCCGGTGCGCCTGGACGGGGTGAAGCTGGGCGTCTGCGAGGTGATGGGCCTTGAGATAGACGAGCCGAAGCTGGGGGCCTTCGCCGGGGCGCTCAACGCCCTGGACTTCCCGGCCCAACTGCTCATAAGGCAGCACCCGCCACGCCTGGAAGGGATGAGGGAGAACCTGAAGGAGGCCCAGCCCGACGACCTTCCCCCGCAGACAAGGGCCGCCGCCGAGTCCCTCGGTCGTCTGCTCACCGACCTTGAGGCCCGCGACGGCATCCTCGACCGGCGCTTCTACGCCGTGTGCGAGTCCGCCCGCATCGACGACCTGCGCGGCCTGCTGGCACGGGCCGGACTCGCCGTCCACCCGCTCCGGGGCCGCCAGCTCCGGATGTTCCTCGTGTCGGCCGCCCTGGGCGGCTCACCCGCCGAGTTCGACGAGGAGACGCCCATCGAGGTCGAGGTCAACCGGCGTGAAGTTCGCGTGGGCGACCAGCTCACTCGTTCCCTGCACCTGGGACGCTGGCCCCGGTCGCTGGCCCCCGGCTTCCTCCAGGGGCTCATGGCGGCGGGAGCGCCGATGGACCTCTCCGTCCACGTCGGCCCGATACCTGCGGAGCAGGCGGCCCGCACCCTTGAGTGGCAGAAGGTGCGCTTCGAGTCGGCCCAGAGCCTCTCTTTCAAGCGGGGCCGCACCATGTCTCCCGAGGCGGAGATAGCCCTGGAGGACATCACCCGCCTGCGCGACGAGGTGCAGCGGGGCAGGGAGCGGCTCTTCCACGCCTCCCTGTCGGTCACGCTCCATGCCAGGAACGAGGCGTCGCTGAGGGAGATGACCCAGAGGGCCAAGGCCCACTTCGCCGCCACCCTGGGCAAGCTGGACAACCTGGCCTTCCGGCAGAGAGAAGGTCTCTTGTCCACCCTGCCCCTGGGCCGGAATGCAGTGGCCGAGTGGCGCAGCCTGGACACCTCCAGCATCGCCCGGCTCTTCCCCTTCTCGCCCCCCGACCTGGACACCCGCTCCGGGACCCTCTACGGCATCGACATGCGTGCCTGCTCCCCTGTGGTCTACGACCCCTGGGACGGGACGCACCTGAACGCGAACACCGCCGTCCTCGCACGGTCGGGCAGCGGCAAGTCATTTGCCACCAAGCTGGGAGTGCTCAGGGGATTGACGAGAGGCATCACCGCCTACGTCATCGACCCCGAGGGCGAGTACGCGGACATGGCGAGGGCGGCGGGAGGACGGGTGCTGTCTCCGGGCGTGCCGGGCCAGGGCATGAACCCCTTTGTGATCGACAAGGGAGACTCCGAGGAGATGCTCCAGCGCATCGGCAGCCTGAGACGCCTCATCGAGGTCATGGTGGGGGAGAGCCTCGGCGCGGAGCGCAGGGCCTCCCTCGACCACGCCCTTGCGGGCTACTACGCCAAGCCCCGCGAGCGCACCGGCTTCCGCGATTTCTACAAGTATCTGCAAGAGGACGAGGTGGGAGACCCCGCTCTCGCAAGGCTGCTCAGGCCCTTCGCCACCGGCAGCCTGCGCCACCTCCTCTCCGACGAGGGCGACGACCTGCTGGGAACCGAGGCCCTGGTGACGGTCTTCGATCTTCGATTGCTCGAACCGGAGCTTCGGCCCGCCGCCGCGATGGTCTGCACCGAGACGGTGTGGGCGGCCGCCGCCCAGGACCCCAAGCCCCGGCTGCTGGTCGTGGACGAGGTGTGGAGCATCATGCAGCACCCCGAGGGCGCGGCGTTCATGGTCTCGATGGCGAAGCGGGCGAGGAAGCACCGGCTGGGCCTGCAGTTCATCACCCAGGACGTTCAGGACCTCCTCTCCGAGGACACGTCGAGGACCATCACCGGCCACTCCGGTCGCGCCCTGCTCCAGAACGCCGCCTTCAAGCTGCTCTTGCAGCAGGACGCCGCCGCCATCGGCACGGTCGGCGACGCCTTCGACCTGCCCGAGGACCTCCAACGCTGGCTCCTCTCATGCCCGCGTGGGGACGGCCTGCTGCTGGCAAGAGGCCAGCGATTCCCCGTCCGCATCGAGGCCACGCCGGAGGAGACGGCAGTCATCGAGTGGAGACCCGGACGCCATTAGAGAGACCCCGTTAGAGAAAGGAGTCGAGCATTGAAGCTGAACCCCAAGGAAATCCTCTTTGGAAACGACGATGACAGGAAGGACCCCGTCCTGCTGGCGGTGACGCCTCCCAGGACGGGGGAGCGCACCCTGCTGGGCGTCGAGAACCTGCTCCAGTCCATCGCCGTCCCCGAACCCTTCTCCCTGGAGCTGGCAGGAGACATGGACGGCGTGACCCTGATGGCCCGCTGCCTCGACGACCAGGTGGTGCGCGGCCAGATGTCAGCCCACTATCCCCAGGCCCGCATCCGGAAGGTGGACCCCGCCGACGACCCCCTGCGCCTCGAAGAGGGCGAGCAGGCGTGGAGCGTCACCCTGCGGGCCGACGGCCCCGAGTACGTCCCCCTGCGCACCTTCCGTGACGACGACCTGCTCGACCCCGGCTCCGACCCTCTCATCGCCCTCATGGGCGCCCTCTCAGCCCTGAACGAGGGGGAGCGCGTCGTGGCGCGGCTGATGCTGCGCTCCCTCGGTCCCGACTGGTCGCAGCACCACATGGACAAGGCCCACAAGCGGCCCGGCATGGAGCCGCGAGAGCCCGCCTACACCTTCCAGACCAAGCCCCTCCAGATGGACGGCATCACGATGGCCGTCCTGGGCTTGGGCGCTCTCGCCGCGCTGAAGGGCTACCTGTGGGTGCAGGACGGGGAGATGTGGAAGGCCGCGCTCCTTGGGACGGGAACGGCGCTGGGACTGGCCGCAGGCGGCTGGGCGTGGTGGCGGTGGAAGCGAGCGCGGAGTCGAATCGAAGACCCGATCCTGATACAGGAGAAGGTGTCACGCATCGCCTTCGACGCGGAGATACAGGTCACGGCGGTGCTGCCCGCCGACACGGGGCGGCAGCGGGCCGGGGAGCTCCTCGGGCCGGTGGCCGCCGCATACCGCCACTTCGACAACCCCGCAGGCGCGCGGTTCAAGGTGGACAAGGTCCGGCCCGCCGCGCCGGACCCGGCCCTGCTGCACCCCGCAGGCCCCGGACTGTTCGGCGGGCGCAGCGTCCTCGGAGTCCGGGAGGTCGCCGCCCTGTGGCACCCGCCCGGCGCGGGCGACGAGACGCCCCTGGTGGAGCGCTCCGGCGCGAAGGGGCTCATCCCCTCGGCCAGGGGAATCAGGGGAGGGGCGCTGGTGGGAGACACCACCGCGGGCAAGCCCATGCCCGTCCACTTCCCCGAAGACCTGCTCAGACGTCATCACCTCTACGTCGCACGCACCCGCATGGGCAAGTCCACCCTCATGCACCACATAGCCGTCCACAAGATGCGCGAGAAGGCCGAGGGCAGGGACCCCGACGCCATCGTCGTGATCGACCCCCACACCGACCTCGTCGACGGCATCCTCGAACACGTCCCCGACTCCCTCACGGACCGGGTGCGCCTCATCGACCTGTCCGACGCCTCCCGCTCCCCCGGCATCAACCTTCTCGACACCCGCATCTTCACAGACCGGGACCGCACCGCCGACTCGGTGGTGCGGGTGGCCAAGGGCCTGTGGGAGCAGTGGGGGCCGAGGATGCAGTCCATCCTCGAACAGACCGTCAAGACCCTCCACGAGGCCAACGAGCACCCCGAGACCGACGAGAACGAGCAGCACACCATCCTGGACGGGCTGCGTCTGTTGTCCAACGACCCGTACCGCAACGCCGTCCTGGCGAAGGTCTCCGACCCCTATCTGCTTGAGTGGTGGGCCAGGGACTTCGGCAGCTGGCACCGCCAGTACCGCGCCGAGGCCCTGGCGCCCGTGCAGACTCGCCTCTCCTACTACGCATCCTCCAAGAGGGCGCGGGCCATCCTCGGACAGCGCCGCTCCACCATCGACATTCGCGAGACCATCCTCGACGGCGGAGTCCTGCTGGTCTCCACCTCCCAGGGGACCGTGGGCAGGGACGTGGCCGCCCTGGTGGGCGCGTCCCTCCTCAACCTCGTGGACGCCGTGATCCGGGAGCAGGGGAGCGTGGCGCTCCGGGAGCGGCGGGGGGCGCTGGTGGTCGTGGACGAGATGCAGACCATGCCCGGCGTGGACTACGAGTCCATGCTCAGCGAACTGGGCAAGTTCGGCGCCTCCTTCATCCTCGCCACCCAGAGCCTCGCCAAGCTCGACGACCTCTCCCGCACCATGCGCGACACCCTGCTCGCCAACGTCGGCTGTCTGGCCGTCTTCCAGGTGGCGGGGAACGACGCCAGGACGCTGGTCTGGGAGCTGGGGAAGGACCGGGTGACCGAGGACGACATCGTGTCCCTGCCCGTGCACCACTGCTACGTCCGAGCCACCGTCGGAACGGAGCGGATGGACTCCTTCTCGATGGAGGTGAGGAAGCCGGAGACGGGAGACCGGGACGGGGCGGACCGCATCCGCAAGGCCAGCTCCGTCTACACCGTCTCGGCCCAGCAGCTCGCCTACGCCGAGGCCCAGGGCCACGGCAAGGTGGAGGAGTTCCGCAGGGGAGTCGAGACCCTGAACGAGAGCGGCCCGCAGACAGATGAGAAGAAGACTCCCCACGGCCCCGAGCGGTGGAAGAGGACCAGCAGGCGCAAGGCGCAGAAGAAGGAGCGTCCGGATGAAGATCAACGGCAGTGAACGGGAGACGCTCGGCGTCATCGCGTCGTGCCCCTTCGCCGACCGGCTGGAGCTGGCCGCCATGTCCGGCGCGTCGAGGAGCGCGGTCTACGAGGCGGTCGGCGGGCTGGAGGACGCGGGCCTCGTCGCCCACGTGCCCCACGCGGCGGACCTGATACCCCCGACCCGCCGCTACCGCCTCACCGCCAGGGGCCTGGGCGCGCTGGCCGAGGCCGAGGGCGCCAGCGTCGACGACCTGCTGCGCTCCCTCCCCGTCTCCATCCAGTGGCTGCGCATCCTGATGGACCGGCTGGACGCCCTGGCCGTCATATACCGCCTGGCATCGACCGTGGCCGGCGTAGCCCACCCGGCCGGCCTCCGCCTGTACCGGGCCGGTCCCCTCGACGCCGCCTTGACCCTCCCCGGAGGGCGGACCGTGGGCATCGCCAGGCAGGGACACGCCGCCGAAAGGACGGGCTTCTCGCGGCGGCTCTGGAAGCTGCGGGACGGGCCGCGACCCGGAACGGTCCTCGTCCTGGTAGCCGACGAGGTGCGGCTGAGGCACGCCCGCAGGATGCTGCCCCGCACCGTGGAGGCGCTGCTGGCCCTGGAACGGGACGCGGCCCTCGCCGGACCCGAGGACGAGGTGTGGCGTCCCGCCGCCTCCGGTCCCCCCGCGAACCTGAACAACGCCCTGGGGCAGCTGGCTCCCGGGGGAGAGCTGCCCGTGGAGGCTGATCCCTCGCAGGCGGACCTGCCCGGCAACGACGGCCCGGACGCAGACCGCGCTCTCCCCGTCCTTCTCAAACCCGCCGAGAAGCGCGCCCTCGACCTTATCT